>LR732703.1:1970124-4296782 GCA_902506565.1 Burkholderiales bacterium 8X
GCCCCGCCGCCAGCGCCACCCCCACCACCGACACCCACCGAATCAGGAACAACCGTTTTGCATTCAAGTGCGACTCCAAAAAGTTAGACCAACCCCAAAGCAAAAACCGATCCGCCCCAAACCGGGGAGCCACGCGCGACCGACCGCAGCCCCAATCCCGCCGCCCTGACGGTATCAACCAGCAAACCCCGCGGAACCGGCTCCGCCGGGCCGCTGGGGTTGCCCCCGGTAGGGGGTGGAGAGCGACACGAAGTGCGCGAGCCTGGGGGCGAGCCTTATTTCGTCCCAAAGATCCGGTCGCCAGCATCGCCGAGTCCCGGAAGGATGTAGCCGTGGTCGTTCAATTCGCGATCGACCGCCGCCGTATAGATCGGCACGTCCGGATGCGCTTCCGAAAACGTCTTCACGCCTTCCGGGCAGGTCAGGAGGCACACGAACTTGATCGACTTCGGATTCAATTCCTTCAACCGCTCCACTGCCGCGACTGCCGAATTGCCGGTGGCGAGCATCGGATCCACCACGATGCAATCGCGTTCTTCCATGCCGCCCGGCATCTTGAAGTAGTACTCCACCGCGGTCAGCGTCTTGGGATCGCGGTACAGCCCGATGTGGCCGACCCGGGCGCCGGGCACCACGCTCAGCATGCCGTCCAGGATGCCGGTGCCGGCCCGAAGAATCGACACCAGCACCAGCTTCTTGCCGTCGATCACCTTGGCCTGCATGGTCTCGAGCGGCGTCTGCACCTCGATGTCCTGCATCGGCATGTCGCGTGTCACTTCGTATGCCATCAGCATGCTGATCTCGTTCAACAGGCGCCGAAAGCTGTTGGTGCTGGCCTCTTGCCGGCGCATCAGCGTGAGCTTGTGCTGGACGAGGGGATGGTCGACGAGATGCACGGACGAAGGGTTCATGGAAGCAGGAGATTGAAAAAAAGACGAAGAAGGAAGGAAGGAAGGAAGGAAGGGAGGGAGCAAGGGAGGAAGGATAGAAGCAAGCGAAAGAAGACGAACCGCCGCACCCTAGAACACGGTGCCGTCGCTCTCCACCCGGATCGGAGGCGCACCATCCCTCAAGCGCTGGGCCAAGACCCGTCCGGCTGCCCAGGTACCGCCTTCGAGCATTCGCGCAAGCGGCCAATCGGCCGGCTCCCGCCCGAGCGCGCGACCCACATGGGGCAGCATTTCGTCCATCAGGGCGACGGTGAGGGCCCGCCATTCGACGATGAACTCGTCGCCGACCTTCCAGCTCTGCTCGAGCAAGGCCGCATCCTTCGGCACGATGACGCCGGCGTCGATCAGGAGGCCGCCGTTGCGGTACTCCGGCAACGCCGTGAGCACGTCGACGCTCCGCACCTTGACGCCGGCCCACTCGAAGGGTTCGAGCAACGAATAAGCGAGCCACTGCGAAAGCTTGTGGAACGGCATCCAGCCGTTGGTCAGCCCCGGCCCCGTGACCGCGCTGTGCCGCCAGCAGTCGCCGAGCGCGAAAGCCGGATCGCCGGAGCCGATGCCGCCCAGCAGGTCGCTGCCATCCGCCGCGATGCTGTCGATGGCATTCGCATGCGGCCAGATGCCGGACATCGAATCGAGCAGCAACGAGAGGATTTCATGCGCCGTCACCTCGGCGGTCGGCGGCACGGCCGGACCGTAGGGGCCGACCAGCATGTCGAACAGTCCGCCCGGCCGTCCGCGATCGCCGAACACTTCGGGCTGTTCCTGGATGACTTCGCCCAAACGCCGCAACAGCGTGGCCCGGCCGCCGAGCCCGACCATCGGGTTGCCGCCGTGGACCTGCATCGCCTGTTCGAGCCGGTCGGTGACCAGCGCCCGCAGGCCGCCGGCATCCACCTGCAGCGGCCGCGACGGGTCCGAAGAAAAAAGCCCGGCGGTGAAGGCGTGGAAGCTGGCGACCGCCAGACCTTCCGATCGGGTGAAGCGCTGGTCGCTCGCAGATTCGTGATATCGCCAATCGGGTCCGGCGCCGGCATCGAGCAGGACGCTGACCACTACCAGATCGATGTAGGTCCGAGCCCGTTCTCGGGCATCGGCATCGCCCAATAGTCGATCGAGTTCGGCCTTGCGGTCGATACCGCCGGCCTCGAAATGCCGCCAGCGGCTGTGATACGGGATCGGCTTGCCGGCGTACCGTTCGCGGGTCGTCTCGGCGATGGTCGACGCGGCGTCGTCCAGCGCCTGGTCGGAGCCGATGTCGAACCAGCGCGACTCGCCGCGCCGGGCGCGTGCCAGCAGGAAGTTGGCGCGCTCGCGAATCGCATGGGTGGTGCGCAGCAGCGCGACCGCGCCTCGCGGGTTGCCGGTGTCCGGCTCGAATTCGGCTGCCGGATCGGCGTAGCCGGTGGCGCGGGCGGAGTGCTCGGCGGGATCCGTCGAACGGTTGCCTTGGTTGTCGTCCTTGCTCATGGTCACTGGTCCAGCTTGCGGCCCTTGGGTTTCTTGAGTTCATCGGCACCCGGCACCACGCCGGGCGTGAAATAGCCCGCCGCCATCTTGGCATCCATCTCGACCCGGGCGTCGGCAGGGATCAGCTCGTCCGGAATGTTGATGCGCTCGCCGATCTCGATGCCCGAGCCGGTGATGGCGTCGAACTTCATGTTGCTCATCGACACCAGCCGATGGATCTTGCGGATGCCGAGCCAATGGAAGATGTCCGGCATCAGCTCCTGGAAGCGCATGTCCTGCACGCCGGCCACGCATTCGGTCCGCGCGAAGTACTGGTCGGCCGTATCGCCGCCGACCTGCCGCTTGCGGGCGTTGTAGACCAGGAACTTGGTCACCTCGCCGAGGGCGCGGCCTTCCTTGCGCGAGTAGGCGATCAGCCCGACTCCGCCGCGCTGGGCGCCGCGGATGCATTCCTCGATCGCGTGGGTGAGATACGGACGGCAGGTGCAGATGTCCGAGCCGAAAACGTCCGAGCCGTTGCACTCGTCATGGATGCGGGCGGTGAGCTCGACCTCCGGATTGGCGAGGTCCTTGGGGTTGCCGAAGATGTAGATGGTCTGTCCGCCGATGGGCGGCAGGAAGACCTCCAGGTCGGACCGGGTGACGAGTTCCGGGTACATGCCGCCGGTTTCCTCGAAGAGCACGCGGCGCAGGTCGGTCTCGGAGCAGCCGAAGCGCTTGGCGACCTGCGGCAGGTACCAGACCGGTTCGATCGCGGCCTTGGTCACCATCGCGGCGCCGCCGGCCGTGAGGAACTTGCCATCGGCGACCAGCCGGCCGGTCTGCAGCGCCTCGATCACCTCGGGGAGGATCACGTGCGCCTTGGTGACCGCGATGGTCGGGCGGATGTCGTAGCCCGCGGCCAGCTCGGTGGAGAAGGCGTCGGCCACCAGCGCACCCCACGGGTCGAGCGACACGATGCGATCCGGGTCGCTCCACTGCGGATACGGCCCGATCACATCGGTCGGGGCGGTATTGGTGAGATCGGCCTTGTGTTCGCGCTTGAGCGCGCCGGCCGCCACGGCCAGGGCCCGATAGACGCTGTAGGAGCCGCTGTGGGTGCCGATCACGTTGCGGTGCGCCCGCTTGGTGGTGGTGCCGACGACCGGGCCGCGTTCCTGGGCGGTTGCTGCGCCCCACACGATCGGCAGAGCGCCGAAGCCGCCCGCGTGCGATGTCAGCCGGATGTGCGGCCGTTGCGGCGTGGGCGCGGCAAGTGCGGCCGGCGGCAATGCCGACAAGTCGTCGATGAGGGGTTGTGGGGAAGAAGCCGGGGCGGGAGGAGAAGACGGAATCGGAACGCTCGGAACGGTATCGACGGACATGAAGGACCCTCAAAAACCGCAATGTACCGATGCCTCTTTCAACTGGCAAGTCAGCGGACAGGCCGCCGGCTTGCCTGCTGGTCGTGTCCGCTGCCTCCGGGTCGCATCGTATTCGCGCGGCGGATCGGCAGGGCCTCAGCGAAGCCCGGCGACCCGGTCTGCAGAGAGCGCGCCGCCGCCTCGTCCCACCAGGTACAGGAGCAGTGCCGTCCACGACAGATGGGTCGGCCACGCATCCGGATAGACGAAGAGCTGGATCACCAGCGTCATGCCGACGAGCGCCAGCGCGGAGAGCCGGGTCAAAAGACCGAGCAGCAGGAGCAGTGGGAAGAAGTGCTCGGCGTAGGCAGCGAGGTGGGCGGCGATCTCGGGCGGCACCAGCGGCAGCTTGTATTCGCTGCGGAACAGTTCGTAGGCGCCGTCGGTCACGGTCAGGAAGCCGGTCACCTTGGTACGACCCGAGAGGAAGAAGATCGCGGCGATCGCCACGCGGACTGCAAGGGCGAGCAGGTCGTGCGGCACCAGCCGGTCGAGGCGGTCCGCGATTCGGTTCCAGCGAGCGACGATGCCCGAGCGCTGAGCCGTGTCGGAGGACGACGGCAATGAAGTGGTGGATGAGGTCATGGCTGCCTTGGCTGTCGTGGGAAAACTAGGGAGTCCAGTCGGGGCTGGCGAGGGCGTCGATGGCGGCAGCGCAGGGCGACGCCTCGAAGGCGCCGGCAAGCAGCAAGCGTTCGAAGATGCCGGCGAGGTCTGCCTCGGGATGAGTGTCGAGCACGGTCTCGGCCACTTCGCCCAGAACGCGGCCCGAGGCGCATTGCGCGAGGAACAAGTGGTCGGGGAGAGCCAGCGCTGTCGCGACGACCGCGTCTTGCGGCCGGGTCAGCAAGATGCCCTCGGGTTGCCAGCTCAGCTCTGCCGGAGCGTCCATTTCAGAGGCTGGGCCCGTTCGGTTTCGAGACCAGATGCTCGCGATCGGCTGGCCGTCGAACCAGAGCCAGCGGGCGGCCGGATGAGGCCTGAGACTGCGTTCAGCCAACTCTTCCTGCGATATCCGGGCGAGCAGCGCTGCATCGAGAGCAGGCGCGGATGGCGCGGTGTGCGAATCGATCCAGGCTGCATCGACGCGGGCGACGCCTGCCAGATAGCCGAGCTCGGCTGCCGGTTCGAACGAATCGAGGAAGGACGGAAACGCTGCGCCGTAGAAAAGCAGCCGACCGTCGATCGGCGGCGAGGCTTGCACGTGCAGCGCGGCCGCCTGCCGGAACCACGCATCGCCGACCAGCCGCAGCACCGTGGGGAAGTTGGCAGCGAGCGCATCGATGCAGGCCTTGGCCACCGTGTTTCGGTACACCTCGAAAGCAGGTTGCTGCACCAGCGCGAAGGTCGAATCGCCCGGGGCCGGAGCCTGGGACGCTGCCCGAAGCGCGTTCGCGAATGCCCGCTGAAAGTCGCTGAGCGACTCGACCGGCGAGCTGGAAATGCGCGAACGCGAAGAACGCTGGGCACCCGGCATACGGGCCGGACGTTCGGGCGGCGCCGCGCTCATGTGCGGCTCGCCTTGCGTGCGGCAGGTATCGCGTCCGCGCCGTTCGCCGCGGCAAGGACGTCCTGCGCCAGGCCTCGCTCCGCCATGAGCGCATCGAACTCCGGCAGGTTGCCATCGCGTTCGATCAGCGTCGGCTTGGCGCCGGCGGCGGCGATGAAGTTGCGATAGAGCCGCCAGACCTCGGGCGCGATCGGCGCATCGTGCGAATCGATCAGGAGGCTCCGGCCGAGCACGGCGTCGGCCGAGTGGCCGGCCAGGTGAACTTCGCTCACGAACCAGGCCGGAAAGCGCGCCAGGTACGCGTCGGCGTCGAAGCCAAGGTTGCGGCTCGACACGTGGACGTTGTTGATGTCGAGCAGCAGCGTGCAGCCTGTGCGCCGCGCCAGCTCGGTGAGGAACTGGATCTCGTCCCACTCATGGCCGGGCATCTGCAAATAGTGCGAGGGGTTCTCGATGGCGATCTGGCGACCGAGGGCCGTTTGTGCCCGATCGATGTTGTCCGCGATGCGCCGAAGCGCCGCGGTGCTGCGCGGAAAGGGCAGCAGGTCGGGAAAGTGAAGGCCATCGAAGGACGACCACGCCAGGTGCTCGGAGACCAGTGCGGGTTCGATGCGCCGATCGAGGCTCGCCAACCGCTGCAGGTGGGCCGGATCCGGCGGCGCATCTGCAGCGAGGGAAAGCGATACGCCATGCAGCGACACCGGACGGTGCTCGCGGATCGCATGGAGCCAGGCCAGTCGCGGCCCGCCTTCGACCATGTAGTTCTCTGCATGAACCTCGAACCACAGGCCGTCGTGCGAAGCGCAGGACGCTTCGGCGGCTTGCAGTGCGGGGTGGTAGTGCTGGGGCTTCAGGCCCAGGCCGCAGGACAGCAGGGCGGACATGGTGACGGGGCGGGTCGGGGTCTTGCCGGGGTCTTGCCGGGTTTAGGCCTTGATCGGCGTCAGCGAGCCGGTGCCCTTGGGGGTCTTGATGCTGGTGCAGGTGCCGGCTGGCACGTTCATCCAGGCGTTGCCCTGGTAGTCGGACTTGGAGGTGCCCGCGCAGGTGGTGCCGGCGCCGGCTGCGCAGTCGTTCTTGCCGGCCATCGAGACGCCGTAGCACTTCTCGACCTTGGCCATGTCGCCCGCCTTGGGCGTGGTTTGCGCCATGGCGGAACCGGCCGTGAAGGCGCCGAGGGCGAGGGCGGCGATGGCGAGTTTGCGAGTTTGCATGGAAGACTCCTGTGGAATGAAGGGGTTTGTCGCGACTGCCGACATGGCGGTCGCATTGACTTCGGCCCGGACGAAGCTGCGGTTACAGCAGGCGGCACAATCCGCTCGACCAACTTTCTGGCCGCCCGTAACCGGGCCCTTCGAAAGAACGAATGAACAAGGGGAGTCCGATGGCGAAGAGCGAAGCGGAATTACTGTTGCACGACCTGTTCGTGCGCGGGCTTGCGGGCGATGCTGCGGCCTACCAGGAGTTCCTGAAAAAGCTCAGCCTTCATCTCCGTGCATTCCTGGGCAGGCGACTGTTCGGGTGGCCGGACGAAGTCGAAGATCTCGTACAGGAGTGCCTCCTTGCCATGCACAACCAGCGCCATACCTACCAGCCCGATCAGCCCCTGACCGCCTGGGTCCACGCCATCGCGCGCTACAAGATGATCGACCTGCTTCGCGCCAAGTCCGGACGCGAAGCCCTGCACGACCCCCTGACCGACGACCTGGCCGTCTTCGCCGATAGCGCCACCGAATCGAGCGACGCGAGGCGCGATCTCGGCAGCCTGCTGGGCACCTTGCCCGACCGGCACCGCCTGCCGATCGTGCACGTCAAGCTCGAGGGCCTCTCGATCGCCGAGGCTTCCAAACGCACCGGCATGTCCGAATCGGCAGTCAAGATCGGTATCCATCGCGGCTTGAAGGCGCTGTCGGCGCGCATCGGAAAGACCCATCGATGAAGACCGATCGCCTGATCGAGATGCTGGCGACCGGCGTCGAGCCGGTGCGGCCCGGTGCGGCGAGTCGGCGCCTGGCGGCGTCGCTGCTGGTCGGCCTGCCGCTCGCGGTCGGCTGGATGCTGTTCGAGTACGGCATCCGCCGCGACCTGATCCAGTCGATGTTCTATCCGATGTTCTGGATCAAGCTGCTGTTCCCGATTTCGGTCGCCTTTGCGGCGTTCGTCTGGGCCCAGCGCGCGGCGCGGCCCGGTGCGCCGGTGTCGCGCTCGATCGTCGCGACGGCGACGCCCTTCGTGCTGATGGTCCTGCTCGGCCTCGGCGCCTGGCTGGCGGCGCCCAGCACCGAGCGGCCGGCGCTGGTGCTCGGGCAGACCTGGCGGTCCTGCGTCTTCAACATCGCGGCCATCTCGCTGCCGATCTTCGTTGCCGCGATGATCGCGATGAAGGGCCTCGCGCCCACCTCGCCATCGCTGGCGGGCGCGGCTGCCGGGCTGATGGCGAGCGGTGCCGGCGCCGCGGTCTATGCCTTGCACTGCCCTGAGTTGGCGGCGCCGTTCCTGGCGGTCTGGTATGTCATCGGCATGCTGCTGCCCGCAGCCGTCGGGGCGTCGATCGGTTCGAGGCTGCTGCGCTGGGCGTGACGCATTCGCCGGCAGGGCGCCGCCGGCGATCAGCGCTTCTTGCCGCCGAAGATCCCGCCCAGCACGCCGCGCAGGATCTCGCGGCCCACGGTGGTACCCATGGTCCGCACCGCCGACTTCGCCATGGTCTGCGCCAGACCGTCGCGCTTGCCGCCGCGCGGACCTGTAGAGCCGAACAGGATTTCGTTCAGGCTGCCCATCATGCCGCCGCCCGATTCCGCCGTCGCCGTGCCGGTGGCACCCGGCTTGACGACCGCCGTCTTGCCGGCTTGCGCAACCTCGCCGGCGTCGGGGGCGGTGGCGGCGCGGCCGCGCAACTTCTCGTAGGCGGATTCGCGATCGACCGTCTTCTCGTAGACACCCGCAACCAGCGACTGGGCGAGCAGCGCCTGCCGCTGGGCCGGCGTGATCGGTCCAATCTGGCTGCCGGGCGGCAGCACGTACACCCGCTCGGTGATGCTCGGCCGGCCCTTCTCGTCGAGCAAGCTCACCAGCGCCTCGCCGACCGCCAGCTCGGTGATCGCAGCCTCGATATCGAGCCCGGGCTTCTGCCGCATGGTGCTCGCGGTCGCCTTGACCGCCTTCTGGTCGCGCGGCGTGAAGGCGCGCAGGGCGTGCTGCACGCGGTTGCCAAGCTGGGCGAGCACGGTGTCCGGGATGTCGAGCGGGTTCTGCGTCACGAAAAAGACGCCGACGCCCTTCGATCGCACCAGCCTCACGACCAACTCGATCCGCTCGACCAGCGCCTTCGGTGCCTCGTTGAACAGCAGGTGGGCCTCGTCGAAGAAGAAGACCAGCTTCGGCTGCTCCGGGTCGCCGATCTCGGGCAGCTGCTCGAACAGTTCGGACAGGAGCCAGAGGAGGAAGGTGGCGTACAGCCGGGGCGACTTCATCAGCTTGTCGGCCGCCAGGATGTTGACCACGCCCTTGCCGTCCACCGTCTGCATGAAGTCCGCGATGTCGAGCATCGGCTCGCCGAAGAACTTGTCGCCGCCCTGGGTCTCGACCTGCAGCAATCCGCGCTGGATGGCGCCCACGCTGGCCGCGCTGATGTTGCCGTACTCGGTGGTGAATTCGCGCGCGTTCTCGCCGACATGCTGGAGCATCGCGCGCAGGTCCTTGAGGTCGAGCAGCAGGAGGCCGTTGTCGTCCGCGATCTTGAACACCATGTTCAGCACGCCGGCCTGCGTGTCGTTGAGGTTCAGCATGCGGCCGAGCAGGAGCGGACCCATGTCGGAGACGGTGGCCCTGACCGGATGGCCCTGCTCGCCGAAGACATCCCAGAGCGTGACCGGGCAGGCGATCCGCGGCGGCAGCTCGATGCCGCGTTCCTTGAGGGTCGCGGCCATCTTGCCGCCGATGCTGCCGGCCTGGCTGGTGCCGGTGAGGTCGCCCTTCACGTCCGCCATGAAGACCGGCACGCCGATGCCCGACAGCTTCTCGGCGATGGTCTGCAGCGTCACCGTCTTGCCGGTCCCGGTGGCGCCGGTGATGAGGCCGTGGCGGTTGGCCAGACCCGGCAGCAGGGCGCATTCGGTCTGGTCTCGGCGCGCGATCAGAAGTGGCTCGGCCATGTTTACCCCAAAGGAATCGGTGCGGCAGTCTAGCGAATGGCGGCTCCTATAATTCCGCCCGCGCCATCGTTCCCAAAAATCCCCGGAGTTCCATTTGTCTTCGACTGCACAGACCCAAAACGCCGACGTCGGCGACAGCCCCGAACAGTCGCCCCTCGAAAATGAGCTGGCCGTGCTTCTGGTGGATTCCCTGAACCTCGAGGTGAAGCCTTCCGAGATCGTGCCGACGGCTCCCCTCTACGGCGAAGGCCTGGGCCTCGATTCGATCGACATTCTCGAAGTCGCGCTCGAGGTCTCTCGCAAGTACGGCTTCCAGCTGCGTTCGGACGACGAGCGCAACCAGCAAATCTTCCAGTCGCTGCGCAGCCTGGCGACCCACGTCGCGCAAAACCGCGGCGCCACCTGAGGCCATGTCCCGCTGGCGCATGGCGCTCCTGCTGCTGGCGGGAGTCGCTTATGCAGTTGCTTCCCATTGGATGATGCTCTACCACCCTACCGCCCCGTGGGCGGTGGTGGTGTTGCTCGGCCCGTTGTGGCTCACCGCGCTCGCCCTGGCGGGTAGCCGCTTCGGCAAGTGGGGCGTGTTCCTGGCGGGCGCCGTGGGAGTCGCGGGCTTTGCATTGGTGCTGGCCGGCGAGGCTGGCGACCCGAACCGCCTCTACGTGTTCCAGCATGCGGCGATCAATGCGCTTTTGTGCGGCTGGTTCGGCCTGTCCTTGCGTGGCGACGGCTTGTCGCTGATCGGGCAATTCGCGTCGCGCGTCCATCCGATCACGCCGACGATGCGCAGCTACACCGCCAACGTGACCCGCGTCTGGACCGCCTATTTCGCGCTGATGGTGATCGCGTCGATCGGTGTCTACCTGAGCCTTTCCTTCGCGGCATGGTCGGTGCTGGCCAACCTGGTGAGCCCGGTTTGCGTGGGCGCGCTTTTTGTCGGCGAGCACCTGCTGCGCTATCAATTGCATCCCGAATTCGAGCGAACCCGCCTGGTCGATGCGGTGCGCGCGTTCTACGGCGCGCCCATCAAGCCTCGCGGCGAACCCTGACATGACTCCTGCATCGACATCGGCTCCAACTCCGGCCACGGCTCCAGCCCCGGCATTGCCGCTGCTCGCGGCACGCGACCTCGACCAGCCGCTGGCCTGGCGCCAGGGACGGCCGGTGAGCGGTCGGCAATTCCTGGCCGATGTCGCGCACTTCGCATCGGCGCTCCGCGATGGCGGACCGGTCATCAACCTGTGCGAAGACCGCTATGCGTTCTCGGTGGCGCTGGCGGCCGCCTTGCTGCGCGGCCAGACCAGCCTGCTGCCGCCGGATGCGCGGCCGGACACCATCGCCCGGCTGCACCAGGTCGGCGATGCGACCTATGGCGTCATCGACACGCTGCCGAACGAGCCGGGCGGCCTGCCTTGCATCCGCATCGAAGACCGCATGTCCGCCGCCGACGTCGAAGCGACCCCGGTGCCCCGGTTTGCCGCCGACCTGCATGCGGTCAGCCTGCTCACCTCCGGCTCCACCGGCACGCCGACGCCGCATGCCAAGCGCTGGGGCACGCTGGTCGGCGACGTTCGGGCGGCGGTCGGTCGGCTGGCCGAGATGCTCGGCCGGCCATCGCTCGAAGGCCTCACCCTGGTCGCAACGGTGCCGGTCCAGCACAGCTACGGCCTCGAATCGTCTGCCTTGCTCGCGCTCCTGGGCGGTGCGGCCTTCGATGCCGGCAGGCCGTTCTTTCCGGCGGATGTCGCCAAGGCACTGGCATCGGTGCCGGAGCCGCGGGCGCTGGTCACCACGCCCTTCCACCTGAAGACGCTGCTGCTCGCCGGCATCGAACTGCCGCGGGTGGCGTTGATCCTCTCGGCGACGGCGCCGCTTTCGCCGCAGCTCGCCTTGCAGGCCGAGGAGGCCATGCAGGGCATGCTGGTCGAAATCTACGGCAGCACCGAGTCGGGGCAGGTCGCGACGCGTCGGCCGACGCAGAGCGAGGTCTGGACCACCTTCGGCGACATCCGGGTTCGCCGCGAGCTCGTCGGCGAAGCGTGCGGGGCGGGCGAGGCGGGCAACGCGATTGACGGCATGGAAGCTCACCGCGGCGTCGGTGCCAGCAGCGACGCCGGCACCAGCACGGGGGGCAGCAGCGCCGCGGCTTCCGGCGATGCCGAACGCTTCGTCTTCTTTGGCGACTTCATCCCCGAGCCGACGCCGATGTCCGATGTGCTCGAACTCGTCGACGACCGCAATTTCCGCCTGCTCGGACGATCCAACGATCTGATCCACGTGGCCGGCCGGCGCAGCTCGCTCGGCTATCTCAACCATCATCTCAACAGCATCCCGGGCGTGATCGACGGCGCGTTCTGGCTGCCGGACGACGTGACCGATGGCGTGGTCCGACCGATCGCCTTCGTGGTCGCGCCGACGCTCGATGCATCGGCGGTGATCGCAGCGCTGCGGCAACGTCTCGAAGCCGTGTTCGTGCCGCGCCGCGTGGTGCATGTCGAGGCTTTTCCGCGGGAAGGCACCGGCAAGCTCACGGCCCGGTCGCTGCGCGAGTTCGCGCTCGCGCAGCTCGCGTCGGACGGAACGCCGGTGCAGCTGACGCTCGAGGTCCCGGCGGACCATCCGGCTTTTCCGGGGCACTTTCCCGGTCAGCCGCTGCTGCCGGGCGCGCTCCTGGTGTCCGAGGTTCTCGAAGCCGCCCGGTCGGTGCCGGCGCTGGCTGCGCGCCTCGGCCGCATGCCGACCCTGGCGGCTGCCAAGTTTCTGTCGCCGGTCAGGCCTGGGGCAAGTCTGGTGATCGACCTGCTGCCGGAAAGCGGTGCACAGCGCGGCCTCAAGTTCGAAGTGCGCTGCGAAAGCACGGTCGCGCTCAGTGGCCGATGGTTGCCGACGCCGGCAAGCGAAGCCGGCACCGGAGTCGATGTCGCATGAGCGCTGCGCCCGGCCATCCCTCGAACGGCCCGAACGCCGGTTCGGCGCCGAAAGCGCCGGAAGCGCCGGCCGCCGATGCGTCGCCCGAAGCGCGCACCGCCAAGCCGAGCTCCGCGGACTGGGCGCGGATGCCCGAGCGCAGCAACATGGTCGCGCTCAAGGTGGCGTGCTGGATCGCGCTCACCTGCGGTCGCCCGATCTCGCGGCTGGTGCTGCATCCGGTCTGTCTCTACTTTCTGCTGTTCTCGCCCGGGCCGCGCAAGAACATCAAGCGCTACCTGTTCCGCGCGATCGGGCCGAAAGCCGGCTGGGCGGACGGCTACAAGCTGCTGCACGCCTTCGCGTCGACCGTGCTCGACCGCATCTATTTCCTGCGCGGCCGCATGGATCTGTTCGATGTCGAGGTCCGTGGGGCGGTCCCGGTGGAGGCCGAGGCCGCGAGCGGGCGCGGCGCCTTCCTGATCGGCGCGCACGTCGGCAGCTTCGAGGCGATGGGCGCTTGCAAGAGCCAGAGCCCGCGGCCCGAGAACCTTCGGATCGCGATGCTGATGTATCCGGACAACGCCCGGCAGATCAATGCGGCGCTCGATGCCATCGCCTTGCCCGGCCTGCGGCCCCACATCGTGGCGCTCGGCCGGCCCCATTCGATGCTGGCGCTGCGCGACTGGCTGGATACCGGCGGCCTTGCCGGCCTGCTGGCCGACCGCACCCTGCCGGGTTCCGAAGACGCGGGGCAGCAACGCGGCAACAGCATCCAGATCGATTTCCTCGGCCATCCGGCGGTGTTCAACGACGGACCGTTCCGGCTGGCGGCGCTGCTTCGTCGCAAGGTCTTCTTCATGGCCGGGCTCTACGTCGGAGGCGCCCGCTACGATGTCCTGTTCGAGCCGTTGGCGGACTTGAGCGAACGGATCTCGGATCCGGCCGAACGGGAACGACGCATCCGCGCGGCACTCGAAAGCTACGTGGCACGGCTCGAAGCGCTGTGCCGGGCCTATCCGTACAACTGGTTCAACTTTCATGATTACTGGCTCGAAGATGCGTGAGCGACACAACCGGCACCGCCTGACAACGTCGGCGACCCAGATGGCCCGCGGATTCAAGGCCGCCTTGCTCGCATTCGCGCTGGTCCTGGTCGCGCCCGCAGCCTGGGCCTTCGACTTCACCGAACTCATGGGCCTGCTCGCCAAGCAGCAGAACGGCGAGGCCCGCTTCACCGAGCAGCGCTTCGTGCGCGGCCTCGAAGGCCCGCTCGATGCCAGCGGCACCCTGAGCTTCCAGGCGCCCGACCGGCTGACCCGCAAGACCTTGTCGCCGCGCATCGAGACCATGTCGGTCGACGGCAACACGCTGACCCTGTCGCGTGGCGGCCGCACCCGCACGCTGACGCTCGACAGCATGCCCGAGCTGCTCGGCCTGGTCGAAGCCATGCGCGGCACCCTGAGCGGCAACACCCAGGGCCTGCAGCGCTACTTCAAGAGCACCGTGACCGGCACGGCCGACGACTGGCAGCTCGGCCTCGAGCCGCTCGATGCGCGGCTGGCCGCGCAGGTGCGGTCGCTGCGGCTCACCGGCCGGCGCGGCGAAGTGCTCGGCATCGACATGGAGTTCATCGGCGGCGATCGCTCGGTGATGAACATCACGCCGACCCGCAGCGCGCCGTGAGCCTTCGTTCCGCCACGCTCGATCGCCGTCGCATCGTCCTGGCGATCGGGATCTGGCTGCTGGCGCTGGCCGCCGGCATCGCGGTCATCTCGCGAACCCATTTCAGCGCCGATCTTTCGGCCTTCCTGCCCGAAAGCCCCGATGCACGGCAACGGGTGCTGATCGAGCAGCTGCAAAGCGGCATCGCCTCGCGCACCGTCTTCATCGGCCTCGAAGGCGGCCGCGATGCCGCGCAGCGGGCAGAGCTGTCGCGGGCGGTCGCCGGCGCGATGCGCGAGAGCAAGCTCTTCGACCAGGTGCAGAACGGCGATACCAGCGAATGGAAGGATGCCGGAACCTGGGTGTTCGACCACCGCTATCGCCTGTCTCCTGCGGTCACGCCGGAACGCTTCGGCGTCGACGGCCTGCGCGAGGCAATCGTCGACACGCTCTCGATGCTCGGTACCCCGGCCGGCAACCTGATCAAGCCCTTGCTCGATCGCGATCCGACCGGCGAGACCCAACGAATCGCCGAGGGCTTGATTCCCGCCAGCTCGCCACGGACGGAGCAGGGCGTCTGGGTGTCGCGAACGTCGCCGCGCGCCGTCATCCTCGCCACCACGCATGCGGCCGGCGGCGATCTCGACGGCCAGGCCCAGGCCGTCGCCCTGGTCCAGAGTGCGTTCGCCAAGGCGACGCAAGAAAACCCGACGCTTGCCGGCCCTCGTCTGCAGATGACCGGCGCGCCGGTGTTCTCCGTACAAAGCCGCGACCAGATCAAGGGCGAGGCCATCCAGCTGGCCGTGGTCGGCGGCATCGTGATGAGCCTGCTGCTGCTGCTGGCCTTCGCTTCGCCGCGGGCCTTGCTGTTCGCGGTGTTGCCGGTCGCGACCGGCGTCGTCGGCGGAACCGCGGCGGTCGCGCTCGTGTTCGGCAACGTGCACGGCATGACGATGGGCTTCGGCAGCACGCTGATCGGGGAGACCGTCGACTACGCCATCTACTACCTGATCCAGGCACGCGGCGCCGCGGCGCCGGGCACCGGATGGGCGCGCTGGCGCGACATCCATTGGCCCACCGTGCGCATCGGCCTCTTGACCTCGGTCTGCGGCTTCGCGGCGCTGGTGTTCTCGGGCTTTCCGGGCCTCGCGCAACTGGGCGTCTTCTCGCTCGCCGGCCTGATCGCGGCCGCCCTGGTCGCGCGCTTCGTCCTGCCGGTGCTGGCGCCGGACGGCGCGACCGGCATGGGCATGCGGCGGCAGATGGCGCAGGTCGCCGGCCTTGTCGTTCGCACGCTGCCCCGCCTTCGGCTGGTGCTGGTCGGCCTCGGCATCGGCGCGCTGGCGCTGGTGTTCTGGCAGGGCGACCATCTGTGGCGGGCGCAGCTCGGCGACATGAGCCCGGTGCCCAAGTCGGCGCAGCTCCTGGACGAGAACCTGCGCAACGATATCGGTGCGAGCGACGGCGGCACGCTGGTGGTGGTGCGCGGCGCCGACGAGCAGGCGGCGCTGCGAAATACCGAGGCGGCTGCCGCGCGGCTCGATGCGCTCGTCGACCAAGGAAGACTGGCCGGCTACGAGACCGTGACCCGGATGCTGCCGAGCGAAGCCGCACAGGCCGCAAGGGTCGCGAGCCTGCCCGACGCTGCCACCTTGAGCGCGCGCCTTGCCCAGGCCACGGAGGGCCTGCCGCTGCCGGCGGCTCGGCTCCAGGCTTTCTTGAAGGATGTCGAGACCGCGCGCACCCAGCCGATGATCCAGCGCGCCGAGCTGCAGGCCGGACCGCTGGGCGCGGTGGTCGGCGCCCTGATGTTCGAACGGCCGGGCGGTGGCTGGTCGACGCTGGTCTCGCTGCATCCCGGTCCCGGCTTCGATGCCGCGCAACTGGCCGAGGCGCTGGCGCCGCTGCCCGAGGTGCAGGTGATCAACGTCGGTGACGAACTGCGCGGGCTCTACACGCGCTACCTGCACGAAGCCTTCGTGCAGGTGATGCTGGGCGCGTTGGCAGTGGTCGTGCTGCTCGGGATCTACCTTCGCTCCGGGCGGCGCCTGGTCGCCGTCTGCCAGCCGCTGGTGGTCGCCGTCATCCTCACCTTGGGCGGGCTGGCGGTGCTGCAGGTCCCGCTCGGCATCCTGCACCTGGTGGGCTTGCTGCTGGTGGTGGCGGTGGGTTCGAACTACGCGCTCTTCTTCGACCAGCTCCGGCAAGCGGGCAGGGCGGACGAGGACACCCTGGCTTCGCTGATCTTCGCCAACCTGACCACCGTGATCTCGTTCGGCCTGATCGCGATCTCGGACATCCCGGCGCTGTCGGCGATCGGCCGGGTGGTCGCGCCCGGCGCGTTGCTCGCGTTGCTGCTTTCAGCCGCTTTCGGACGGGCCTCGACGACCAAGCCGACGGCCGGTTGAGAATCCGCGCTGCCGTTCCATACCTCCAGTTCGATGACCTCAACAACCGCCGCTCCTGCCTCGACCGCCGCATGGCCCTGGCCGCCGCTGCTTCGCGCCAGCATCGGCTGGCACGTGGCGGCAGTGGCGGCCGGTGTGCTGGTGCCCGGCGCGGCGCCGTGGGCGATCGGCGCCATCGTGCTCAATCACGTGCTGATCACCGCTGCCGGCCTCACGCCGCGCAGCAGCTTGCTGGGCGCCAACATCACGCGCCTGCCTGCAGCATCTGCTGCGCGCGGCGAGGTCGCGATCACGATCGACGACGGGCCCGACCCGGTGGTCACGCCGCAGGTGCTCGAACTGCTCGACCGGCTCGACGTCCGGGCCACCTTCTTCTGCATCGCGGAGAAGGTGCGCGACCAGCCGGCGCTGGCACTCGACATCGTGGCGCGCGGCCACAGCATCCAGAACCACACCGCGCACCATCGCCATGACTTCTCGCTGCGCGGCGCACGCGCCCTCGCCAAGGAAATCCAGCTGGCGCAAGACCTGATCGAGCAGGTCACCGGCCAGCGTCCGAGCTGCTTCCGGGCACCGGCAGGCCTGCGCAATCCATTTCTTGCGCCCGTGCTGCATCGGCTGCAGCTGTCGCTGGTCAGCTGGACCCGCCGCGGCTTTGACACGCGCGAAGGCGATGCAGCCACCGTGGCCGCGCGTCTCGGTCGCGACCTTGCAGCCGGAGACATCCTGCTGCTTCACGACGGCAATGCAGCACGAACCGCTGCCGGCCAGCCGGTGCTGCTCGAAGTGCTGCCGCCGCTGGTGGCCCGGCTCCGGGCCGCGGGCCTTCGACCGGTCACCTTGCCGGAAGCACTCAACCCCTCAGACCTGCCGACCGTCCATGAGCATTGAAGTCAAAGCCGACGCCGCCTGGCGCCGCTTGCACGAGGCGGCAACCGCCCCCTACAAGACAGCCGGGCAATTCGCCTGGCGCTTCGCTCGCGGCAAGCTGGGCCGCGATCCGGTGTTCCGGGGCCTGATCGAGCGCGGGCTGATCGACGAGCGGCATCGCCGCGTGGTCGACATCGGCTGCGGCCAGGGCATCTTCGCGAGCCTGCTCGCGAGCATGGGCGTGATGCAGTCCCGGCCCGGGCAATGGCCTGCAAGCTGGGGCAAGGCGCCGGCGCAGGTGGCCTATACCGGCATCGAACTGATGTCGCGCGACGTCGATCGGGCCGAGGCCTCGATCGGGCACCTGCAGCCGAGGCCGCACTTCATCTGCGCCGACATGTGCTCGACCGCGCTTCCGGCCTGCGACCTGGTCGTGATCCTCGACGTGCTGCACTACGTCGACCATGCCGCGCAGGAGGCGCTGCTGCGGCGCGTGCGCAATGCGCTCAAGCCGCGTGGACGGCTCCTGCTGCGCATCGGCGATGCCGGCAGCCGGCGAGGCTTCGCCATCAGCCAATGGGTGGATCGCACCGTGACCCGCATCCGCGGCCACCGCGTCTCGCCGACCTGGGGCCGGACGCTGCCGGACTGGAAGGCGCTGCTCGAGGGCCTCGGCTTCGAGGTGCAGAGCCTCCCGATGAGCGAAGGCACGCCGTTTGCGAACGTGCTGCTGGTCGCCGACCTGCCAGACACCCAGCCAACACCATGACCGCACCGCAGACCCTCGATCGCGAAGGCATCGCGAGCCGCATCCCGCACAGCGGCAGCATGTGCCTGCTCGACCGGCTGGTGGCCTGGGACGAGCGCGACATCCACTGCACCACCAGCAGCCATGCGCGGGCGGACAACCCGCTGCGTACCGCGAGCGGCTTGCTCGCACCCAACCTCATCGAATACGCCGCGCAGGCCATGGCGCTCCATGGCGGGTTGCTCGCGCCCGAGGGCAGCGAGCCTTCCGCCGGCTTCCTCGCGAGTGCGCGCAACGTGCGGCTTGCGATCGAGCGGCTCGACGACGTGCAGGGCGCGCTGCAGGTTCATGCCACCCGGGTCTCTGGCGATGCCACGCAGATCCTCTACGAGTTCGCCGTCCGCGACGACGGTCGCCGAGTGCTGGCCGAGGGCCGCGCGATCGTGGTCCTCAATACGCCGCTTTCATCCAACGCCTGATCCACCGCCTGATCCATGAACCCCACCGTCGATCCATCGAGCCTGCCGTTGTCGGGCAAGCGCGCCCTCGTCACCGGCGCCAGCGGCGCCCTGGGCGCAGCCATCAGCCGCCGCCTGGCACGTGACGGTGCGACCGTGCTGCTGCATGCGAACTCGCGGCCGGCCGCGGTCGAGGCGCTGGCCGCCGAAATTTCCGAAGCCGGCGGCCGGGCCGAGTGCCATGTCTTCGACTTGTGCAGCGACGAAGCCGCGGCCGAGGCCACCCGGCGCATCCTCGAAGCCGGGGCCGTGCAGGTGCTGGTCAACAACGCCGGCATTCATGACGACGTGCCGCTCGGCGGCATGAGCGCCGAGAAGTGGCACAAGGTCATCGACGTCTCGCTCAACGGCTTCTTCCGGGTCACGCAACCCTTGCTGATGCCGATGCTGCGAACGCGCTGGGGGCGCATCCTCAATATTTCGTCGGTGGCCGCGATCACCGGCAACCGGGGGCAGGTGAACTACGCCGCCGCCAAGGGCGCGCTCAACAGCGCGACCAAGGCCCTCTCGCTCGAGGTGGCCTCGCGCGGCGTGACCGTGAACGCGATCGCCCCCGGCATCATCGCTTCGCCGATGGCAGAGGGTAGCTTCGACGCGGCCATGATCGAGCGGATGGTGCCGGTCAAGCGGGCCGGAACGCCCGAAGAGGTGGCCGACCTCGCTGGGTTCCTCGCCAGCAAGGAGGCCGGCTACATCACCGGCCAGGTGATCTCGATCAACGGCGGGATGGTCTAGCCAGGCAGATCGAGCCGGCTCAATCGAGCCGCCCGATCAGGGCTGGAACGGCGGCGCCTTGCGGCTTTTCAAGCGGATCAAGCCCGGCAAGCGCAGCAAGAACTGCCACATCAGCCGGGCGTGCATGCCGCTCAGGAGCAGGTTGTCCCGCACGTAGTTGAAATGCGAGACGCCGCCTTCGTCCGCCGTCAGGTACTTGACCGGCGCATCGATGTTGACCGGCTTGACGCCGTTCCAGGCGAGGCGCACCACGGCTTCGGTATCGAAATCGAAGCGGCGCATCCACGGCTGGCTTTCCATGATCTCGATCAGGCCGGCGATCGGGTAGATGCGGAATCCGTAGAGCGAATCGGCGACACCGCACCAGAGCGTCTCGATCTGCGTCCAGCCGTTCGAAAGCCGTCTTCCCAGTACCCGCACCAGCGGCGCGCTGGCATCGAAGACCGGCTGGCCGAGCACCATCGTCTCGGGCCGCCGCTGCGAGGCCTGCATGAAGGTGGGTATCAGGTCGGTCGGATGCTGGCCGTCCGAATCCATGGTGAGAGCGTGCGTGAAGCCGGCATCGCGTGCGGCCTGCAGGCCATGCAGCACGGCGGCGCCCTTGCCCTGGTTTTCGGGCAGCACGAACACCTTCAAGCCCGGGTCCTGGGCAGCCATGGCTTGGAGCTTTTCGCCGGTGCCGTCGGTGCTTCCGTCGATCACCACCCAGACGGGGTTCCATTGGGACCGCGCGGCTGCCACCGTCGAGAACAGGCGTTCGCCCGTGTTGTAGCTGGGAATCAGGACAAGGTGGGTGCGCGAGACGTCTGGCATTCGGGCTGCGCGTCGGGCGCGCGCTGTTCCATGGAGTGGCGAAAGTATTGTTCGATCTCGCCCATCAGCGCATCGCTGTCCGGTTGGGGAGCAAAGCGGCGGCCGAGCCGCAGCTTGAAGACGATGGGCAGCGGCGGGACCCGCCAGATCGGCCAGCCCTTGCCGAGGTAAGGCGTATCGGTTTCGATGAACACGGTCTGGATCGGTGCCTGGGCCAGCTTGGCGATCAGCGTGATGCCGGGGCGAAAGGCGTCGAGCGGCGGCTTCACCGTGCGGGTGCCCTCCGGAAAGATCACGAGCTGGCCGCCGGACTTGAGGTCCTCGACCGCCAGCCGGACCATCGTGCGCGCCGAATCGTTGCGGATATAGCCCGCCAGCCGCGCACCCGCGCCAAGGAAGACGTTCCGCATCAGCTCGGCCTTCATGATGCAGGCGCTGCGCGGAAGCCTCGCCACCAGCAGCAGGGCGTCGAGCATGGTCGGATGGTTGGCGACGAAGATCACGCCGCGCTCGTCGCGCAGCTCGTCGAGGCAATCGGCATCGATCCGCATCATTCCGAGCGCCGAGGCGGTGGCCCAGAACCAGCGGTAGGCCAGCGCGATGGCGCTTCGGCCGATTCGTCTTGCAGTCGGCTCCGGCAGCAGCGGACGCAGCACCATCGAGGCCAGGTTCCAGGCCAGCGAGATGGTGCCGAGCAGCAGCAGCAGCGCATACAGCGTGACCGCCAGCGGCAGGTACAGCAGCGCACGAAGCAGGGACATCATGGCTTGCGGTCGAGAGATGGGTGGCGGCCGCGAGCGATCACGAAAGCGCGCCGCTCGCGACCGCATGAGCCTCGATCTCGACCAGGAGGTCCTGGCGGCAGATGTCGGCCTCCAGGTAGACCGCATGGGTCGCGAAGTGCGAGCCGGCGCCCAGCACGGTGTCGATCACTTGGCTCACCACGGCGGCATCGGCGGCATGCCGCACATAGGCCACGCAATCGAGCCGCGGCAGCTCGAATCGAGCCGTGGTTTTCGCATTGGCGGCGTCGACCACCGCGCCCAGGTTGCGCAGCGTTTCCTCGGTCTGTGCCCGCACGTCGTCCAGATGAACCGTCTCGTGGCCGACGATGCTGGCGGTGCCGGAGATGAAGAGCGCGATGTTGCCGCCGCCGATGTCCGCCAACGCCGCACGCGAGAAGGTCGGCGAGCGCGGCCCGTAGGCGGGCGGATAGCGATAAGCGGACACCTGGCGCGGGTTCTCGACCGGCACCGGCGACCGGCGGCCCGCCAGAAAGCGGATGCACAGCGCGCCCTGGTGGATGCCGAGTGCGCAGGCGGCGGGCGCACCGTCGAAGGCGGCCTGGCCAGCCTCGACGAACGCCTGCTGGCGGCCGGCGTTGAATTGCCGGTACCGTTCCATGCCGCCGCCGTCGCCGTTGATCTGGGGCAGGTAGTTCCAGAGCCGGAGCAACTGGTCGCAGCCGGTCTGGCGAAGCGAATCGAAGATGTCGTGGTAGGCGCGGTGCGCCAGTTCCGCAAGGCCGACCTTCTCGACCGATTCGTCGAGTTCGATCGCGCCCAGCATCCAGTGGCCGTCGCAGCGCCAACGCACCGCGCCGGTGGTGCCTGACTCGATCTGTTCGCTTGCATGCCAGACATCTGCCATCGCGCCGCCCGCCGACAGCACGCGTGCATCGACCGACGGCATCCAGGGCAGCTGCTCCGGCGTGCCGTAGCCGAGTGCCGCGAACGGCGGATGGCCGTCCGACACCAGCGCCAGGCTGCGTTCGAGCGACAGCCGCTCGACCCGCAGGGGCGGTAGCTGGAGCAGATCGCGCGCGCTCACCGGGCCTCGACCACGTTCTCGCCGCGGAGCGGGCCGAGGTCGCGGACGTTGCTGCGCCGCCGGGCCCATGCGGTCCAGGTGCGGCGCGGATGCCCGGCCGACACCAGGTAGTAGAGCCCCTTCAGGACGCGCAGCGATTTCCAGATGGGGGTCTTGCCGTAGATGTCGCCCGCCAGCAGCGACAGCAGCGCTTCCTTGACCCGGAACGGATTCTCCGGATACATGAAGAAGTCGCGGATGGTCGGGTTGGTGACCCGGAAGATGAACCACGAGAACTCGCGCGGGCCCTTGCGCATGTAGCGCTCGAAGGACCGCCGCATCGCGGCCACCCGCGCCGGCTGGTCGAGCGCCGCGGCGACCAGCTTGCTGCCCTCGAAGGCGTTGTGCATCGCCAGGTAGACGCCGGACGAGAACACCGGGTCGACGAACGTATAGGCGTCGCCGAGCATCAGGTAGCGCTCGCCGCTGCTGTGCGTGCTGGTGTACGAATAGTTGCCGGTCGCGTAGGTGGCTTCGTCGACCAGGGTCGCATTCTGGAGGCGCTCGGCGAGCTGCGGGCAGAGCGCGATGGTGTCGGCGAAGAAGTCCTTGAGCGGCTTGGTGCGCGACTTGAGGTAGTAAGGCCAGCACACCGCGCCCACGCTGGTGGTGCCGTCCGCGAGCGGGATGTACCAGAACCATCCGTGGGCGAACCAGAAGATGGTGATGTTGCCTTCGAGCTTGCCCGGCAGGCGTTCGGCGTTGACGAAGTGGCCGAAGAGGGCAGAGCTGTTGTGCCGCGGATTCTTCTGCTTGGCCTTGAGCTTGTTCGACAGGAAGGTGTCGCGGCCGGACGCGTCGATCACGAAGCGGGCCCGCCAGCTGCGTTGGGCGCCGTCGTCGAGCACCGCCTGCACGGTCGCGCCTTCATCGTCGAAGGCGACGTCGCGGACCCGGCAGCCCTCGATGGTTTCCGCGCCCTGGCGTGTCGCGTTGCGGAACAGCAGCTCGTCCATCTCGGAGCGGCGTACCTGCCAGGCATAGGGCATGGACTTGTCCCAGGCGTCGCCGAATTCGACCATCTGCACATGCTCGTGGTCGGGCGAGACGAATTCGACGCCGTACTTCGGCATGCCGATGCGCTCGAGCTCGTCGCGCAGGCCCAGCTGGTCGAAGAGGGCGACGTTGGCCGGCAACAACGATTCGCCGATGTGGAAGCGCGGGTGATGCGCCTTCTCGAGAACCACCACCTTGCGACCTTGCCGTGCCAGCAGGGCCGCGGCGGTGGCGCCGGCCGGACCGCCCCCGATGACGAGGACGTCGCACTCGGTGGCAAGGGGCAGGTCTGGCGCCGTGGCGGTCGGTGCGGAATCGGAAATGTTCATGCGCGGGCTCGTTGGATCACGGTGGGATGCTCGTAACGTCGTAACGCATCAGGCGCGGATTATCTCCAAAAGCGTGCGCGCGAATCGCGAGCTGAGCCATGGCTTTCGTGGTGTGTTGCGCAAAGCGCTAACAGTAAACTCGCCTCCTGCTTCGAAAACACGTACAGAGAGAGAACGAGCGATGGCCGGACACAGCAAATGGGCGAACATCCAGCACCGAAAGGGCCGGCAGGACGAAAAGCGAGGCAAGGCCTGGACCCGTGTCATCCGCGAAATCATGGTTGCCGCGAGGGAAGGCGGCGGCGATCCCACCGCCAATCCGCGGCTGCGGCTGGCGATCGAAAAAGCCAAGGCGGTCAACCTGCCGGCCGAAACCGTCAAGCGCAACATCGACAAGGCCACCGGGAACCTCGAAGGGGTCAACTACGAAGAGATCCGCTACGAGGGCTACGGCATCGGCGGTGCCGCCATCATCGTGGACACCATGACCGACAACCGGGTCCGCACCGTAGCCGAGATTCGCCACGCCTTCGCCAAGCACGGCGGCAACATGGGCACCGAAGGCTCGGTCGCCTTCCAGTTCAAGCATTGCGGCCAGTTGATCTTGGCGCCGGGCACCGACGAGGACAAGGTGATGGAGTCCGCGCTCGAAGCCGGTGCCGATGACGTGGTCACCGGCGAAGACGGCGCGATCGAGGTGCTGACCTCCGTCGGAGATTTCGAAGCCGTCAAGAAGGCCCTGGAGGCCGCCGGCCTCGAGCCCGAGGTGGCCGAGGTGACCATGCGGGCCGAGAACACGATCGAGCTCGCCGGCGAGGACGGCGCCAAGATGCAGCGGCTGCTCGACGTGCTCGAGGACCTCGACGACGTGCAGGAGGTCTATCACAACGCCGCCATCGTCGATGCGGACGAGCCGTCCCGTGGATGAGCCGATGCGAGCCGTTTCCTTCTTCCTGCCGAAAGCCTCCGCATGAAAGTCCTGGTCATCGGCGGCGGCGGCCGCGAGCATGCATTGGCCTGGCGCCTGTGCCAGTCCGACCGGGTCAGCAAGGTCTTCGTTGCCCCGGGCAATGGCGGCATGCGGCTCGACTCGCGCCTCGCCTGCATCGACATCACCGACATCGCCGCGCTGCGCGAATGGGCTGCCGCCGAGAAGATCGCGCTGACGGTGGTCGGCCCCGAGGCGCCGCTCGCAGCCGGCGTGGTCGACGAATTTCGCGCGCACGGCATGCGGATCTTCGGCCCGACCCGTGCGGCTGCGCAGCTCGAAAGCTCCAAGGCTTTTTCGAAGGCCTTCATGCAGCGGCATCGCATCCCGACGGCTGAGTTCGATACCTTTACCGACCCGGCGGCGGCGCATGCCTATGTCGAGGCTCGCGGCGCACCGATCGTGGTCAAGGCCGACGGCCTGGCAGCCGGCAAGGGCGTGGTGGTCGCCATGACGCTCGAGGAGGCGCATGCCGCCATCGACTTCATGCTGCAGGACGACAACAAGTTCGGCGTCATGCACAACGCGGGCGGCGCCCGGGTCGTGATCGAGGAATTCCTTTCGGGCGAGGAAGCCAGCTTCATCGTCCTGTGCGACGGCAGGAACGTCACCGCGCTCGCCACCAGCCAGGACCACAAGCGCCTGCAGGATGGCGACCAGGGACCGAATACCGGCGGCATGGGCGCCTATTCGCCCGCGCCGGTCGTCACGGCCGAAGTGCATGCCAAGGCCATGCGCGAGATCATCCTGCCGACCATTCGCGGCATGGAAAAGGACGGCATTCCGTTCACCGGCTTCCTGTATGCGGGCCTGATGATCGACTCGACCGGTCATCCGAAGACGCTCGAATTCAACTGCCGCATGGGCGACCCGGAGACCCAGCCGATCATGATGCGGCTCAAGTCGGACCTGTTCGAAGTGTTCTGGCATGCCACCGACGGCACGCTGGACCAGGTTGAACTCGAATGGGACCGGCGCGTGGCGCTCGGCGTGGTGTTGGCGGCGCATGGCTATCCGCTCGCGCCGCGCAAGGGCGATGCGATCCACGGCCTGCCGGCCGAGGCGCCGGATGCGATGGTGTTCCATGCCGGAACCACGCTGGCGGACGGCCAGCTGCAGACCAGCGGCGGCCGCGTCCTGTGCGTCACCGTGCTGGCGGACAGCGTCAAGCAGGCCCAGCAGCGCGTCTATCCCTTGGCTGCGCGCATCCAGTTCGACGGCGTGCAATACCGCAAGGACATCGGCCACCGCGCCGTGCAGGCGCGCAACCCGCATTCCGGATGACGACCACGGATTTCGAGGCGGTCGGCATCTGGCTGCAGGGGCTGCAGCAACGCATCATGGGCGCGGTCGAGCAGGCCGATGGCGGGCGTTCGGTCCGCGACGCCTGGCAGAAGGAGCCCGGCGAGCCGCTGCAGGGGAGCGGGCTCACCTGCATCCTCGAAGGCGGCGAACTGTTCGAGCGGGCGGGCTGCGGCTTCTCGCGGGTGCGCGGGCCGCGTCTTCCGCCTTCGGCGACCCAGCATCGCCCCGAACTGGCCGGCGCGCCGTTCGAGGCGATGGGCGTTTCGCTGGTGTTCCATCCGCGCAATCCGTACGTGCCGACCGTACACATGAACGTCCGGATGCTGGCTGCCTTGCCGCCCGCGTCCGAACCGGTCTCCTGGTTCGGCGGCGGCATGGACCTCACGCCGATCTACGGCTTCGAGGACGACGCGGTGCATTTCCACCGCAGCTGCCGCGATGCGCTCGCGCCCTTCGGCGACGACAAGTACCCGCGCTTCAAGACCTGGTGCGACGACTACTTCAGTCTCAAGCACCGCGGCGAGCAGCGCGGCATCGGCGGCATCTTCTTCGACGATTTTTCGGAACTCGGCTTCGAGCGGAGCTTCGGCATGTTGCGTGCGGTCGGCGATGCTTTCGTGCCGGCGTACTTTCCAATCGTGGAGCGCCGGCGTGCCACGGCCTACGGCGAACGCGAGCGCGAGTTCCAGCTGTACCGGCGCGGGCGCTATGTCGAGTTCAACCTGGTCTGGGACCGCGGCACGCATTTCGGCCTGCAGTCGGGCGGGCGTACCGAATCGATCCTCTTGTCGATGCCGCCGCTCGCGAGCTGGGCCTACCGCCGCGAGCCCGAGCCGGGCAGCCCCGAGGCCAGGCTCTACAGCGATTTCATCGTGCGCCGCGAATGGTTGTGAAGCTGCCGCGCATCGGGGTTTTCGGCGGGGCGTTCGATCCGCCGCACAACGCGCACGTCGCGCTGGCGCGCGCAGCCGTGGCGCAGCTCGACCTCATCGAGTTGCGCATCTTCCCGACCGGCGAAGCCTGGCACAAGGAGCGCGCGCTCAACTCGGCGCAAGACCGCCTGGCCATGGCGCAGTTGGCTTTCGGCGACCTGCCGCAGACCGTGGTCGATGCTCGCGAGATGCTGCGGCCGGGGCCGACCTATACCCTCGACACGCTGCGGGAGCTCCATGCCGAGCGTCCCGGCGCGCAATTGGTACTGGTGATGGGCGCGGACCAGGCAGGCTCGCTCATCCATTGGCATGGCTGGCAGGACATCGTCGGGCTGGCGGCTATTGCCGTGGCCTGGCGGCCGGCCACTTCGGGCAGCGCATCGCCGTCGGCACCTAGAATCCTGCCCTCTCCGCCGCCCGGCGTCCGTTTCGAGAGCATCGAGCTCGAACCGACGGACACCAGTGCCACGCAAGTTCGACAACGCGCCGCCCGAGGCGAGGACCTCGGCGCTCTGGTTCCGCCAGCGGTTGCGCGCTATATTGACCAACACCATCTCTACCGCCCCACCTGATGACCACTGAAGCCGCCGCCAAGAAAGACACCCAGAAGCTCCAGCGAGCCATCATCGACGGGCTGGAGGACGTCAAGGCGCAGGACATCCAGGTCTTCGACACGGAACATCTCTCGCCGCTTTTCGAGCGCGTGATCGTGGCCTCGGGCACCTCCAACCGGCAGACCAAGGCGCTCGCGGCCAGCGTGCGCGATGCGGTCAAGGAAGCCGGCTTCAACAAGCCGCGAATCGAAGGCGAGGACAACGGCGAGTGGATCATCGTGGACTGCGGCGCGGCGGTCGCGCACATCATGCAGCCCGCCATTCGCCAGTACTACCACCTCGAGGAAATCTGGGGCGAGAAGCCGATGCGCACACGGCTCGGCGCGAGCAAGCCGGCCAAGCCGGAGGCGCAGGCCGACGACGAGAAGGCGCCCAAGGCGAGCCGCCAGCCGACCTCGCTGCGACGCAGCAGCGCGGCCAAGACCGCCATTCGCGCTGCCGAGCAGGAAGCCAAGGCTGCCAAGGCGAAGCCCGCCACGCGCAAGTCACCGGCCCGGACGGCCGGCAAGACCGCTGCCAAGAAGGCGGCTGCCAAGTCACCCGTCAAGACGGTCGTGGTGAACAAGGCCGCCGCCAAGAAGGCGCCCGCCGCCAAGAAAGCACCGGCTCGCAAGGCAAGCCGCAAGACTGCAGCGACACGCGCATGAAGCTCAGGGTGGTCGCGGTCGGGCAACGAATGCCCGACTGGGCGCAGACCGCCTGGGACGACTATGCCAAGCGCTTCCCGCCCGAGCTGAAGCTCGAGCTGCGCGCGGTCAAGACCGAGCCGCGTGGCTCCAAGACCATCGAAACCCTGTATGCCGCCGAGCGCGAACGCATCGAGGCCGCGATCGAGCGGGGCATGCGAATCGTCGCGCTCGACGAACGCGGAACGTCCCTCACCACCCGCCAGCTGGCGGCTCGACTGCAGTCCTGGCAAGGCGAGGGTGACGACGTGGCGCTGGTCATCGGCGGCCCGGACGGTCTCGACCCCGCATTCAAGGCGGCTGCCCACGAGCGGATCCGTCTCTCCGATTTGACCTTGCCGCATGCCATGGCCCGCGTGCTGCTGGTCGAGCAGCTGTACCGCGCGTGGTCGGTCAACGCCGGCCATCCGTATCACCGCGAATGACAGCCGATTTCATCTACCTGGCCTCGCAGAGCCCGCGCCGTTCGCAGTTGCTCGACCAGATCGGTGTTCGGCACCAACTGCTCTTGCCCGGTCCCGAAGAGGATGCTGAAGCACTGGAGCAGCGCCTGGGCGGAGAAAGCCCCACCGCCTATGTCCAGCGCGTGACCGGGCTCAAGCTGGATGCCGCGGTGGCCCGGCATCGGCGCCTGGGCCTGCCGGCGGCACCGATCCTTTGCGCGGACACGACCGTGGCGCTGGGGCGGCGGATCCTCGGCAAGCCCCAGGATGCGGCCGACGCCGAGCGCATGCTCGCGGAGCTGGCCGGCAAGACTCATCGCGTGATGACCGCGGTCGCGCTCCAGGCCGGACGCAAGCGGCTTGCCGCGCTCAACGTTTCGCGGGTGCGTTTCGACGAATTGCGTCCACCCCGCATCGCGGCCTATGTCGCCACCGGCGAGCCGATGGGCAAGGCCGGCGCCTATGCCATCCAGGGTCGGGCGGCCGCCTTCGTCCAACACATCAGTGGCTCGCATTCGGGCATCATGGGCCTGGCGGCGTTCGAGACGGCAGGGCTTCTTCGCCAGGTCGGTTTCTCGATCTGAGCGCTCCGACTCCTTCCAGACCATGCAAGACATATTGATCAACTGGTCGCCCCAGGAAACCCGCGTGGCAGTCGTCGAGCAGGGCGCCGTGCAGGAACTGCATGTCGAGCGAACCCTCGAGCGAGGCCTGGTCGGCAATATCTATCTCGGCAAGGTGTCCCGCGTGCTGCCGGGCATGCAGTCGGCCTTCATCGACATCGGTCTCGACCGCACCGCTTTTCTCCACGTGGCCGACCTCGTGGCGCCTTTCACGCCAGGGTCGCGGCCGAGTTCGAGCGCCGCGGCCAGCGCCGACCGGGATCATCGGGGCGGGCCGATCGTGCCGATCGAGCGCCAGGTGTTCGAAGGCCAGGCCCTCCTGGTGCAGGTCATCAAGGACCCGCTCGGCACCAAGGGCGCGCGGCTTTCCACCCAGATCAGCATCGCCGGGCGGTTGCTCGTCTACTTGCCGCAGGACAACCACATCGGCGTTTCGCAGAAGATCCCGCTCGACCTGCGCGATGCGCTGCGGGCCCGGATGCAGGTGCTGATCGATGCCGCCGTGGCGGCGGATGCGGGCGGCGCCGTGCCGGTGAATACCGGAGGCTTCATCCTGCGCACCAACGGCGAGGATTCGACCGATGCCGAACTGGCCGAGGACATCGCCTACCTGCGCAAGACCTGGTCCCGCATTCGCGAGCTGTCCACGCGCAGGGCGCCGCCCTCGCTGCTGCACCAGGACCTGAGCCTGTTGCAGCGGGTGCTGCGCGACATGACGGTCGAGGACACGCAGACCATCCGCATCGACTCGCGCGAGCAGTTCGACCTGCTGCACAAGTTCGGGCTCGAGTTCATGCCGCAAGCCGCGGGCAAGCTGCAGCTGTATCGCGGCGAGCGGCCGATCTTCGATCTGTACTCGATCGACGAGGAAATCGCCAA
Organism: Burkholderiales bacterium 8X; assembly: GCA_902506565.1. GTDB lineage: Bacteria > Pseudomonadota > Gammaproteobacteria > Burkholderiales > Burkholderiaceae_C > Variovorax. The sequence continues at coordinate 1,999,940 of LR732703.1, forward strand.
GGCGCTCGGCCGCCGGGTCGACCTCAAGTCCGGCGGCTACCTGGTGGTCGACCAGACCGAGGCCTTGACCACGGTCGACGTGAACACCGGCGGCTTCGTCGGCGCTCGAAGCTTCGACGACACCGTGTTCAAGACCAACCTCGAAGCCGCGCAGGCCATCGCGCGGCAGCTGCGCCTGCGCAACCTGGGCGGCATCATCATCGTGGACTTCATCGACATGTCGCGCCTGGACCATCGCGAACAGGTGCTGGCCGAGTTCAGGAAGCAGCTTGCCCGGGACCGGGTCAAGACCACGGCGGGCGGCTTCTCGCAACTCGGCCTGGTCGAGATGACACGCAAGCGGACGCGCGAATCGCTGGCCCACATGCTGTGCGAGCCGTGCCTGGCCTGCGGCGGGCAGGGCATCGTCAAGACCGCGCGCAGCGTCGCCTACGAAGTGCTGCGCGAGATCCTGCGCGAGGCCAGGCAGTTCACGCCGCGCGAGTTCAGGATCGTCTCGTCGCCGCAGGTGATCGAGCTGTTCCTGGACGAGGAAAGCCAGCATCTGGCGGGCCTGAGCGACTTCATCGGCAAGCCGATCTCGCTGCAGGCGGAGCCGGCGATGGGGCAGGGTCAGTACGACATCGTGCTGCTCTGAGGTCGAGCGGCGGCGGTCCAGGCCGCCGGCGAGACCGCACAAGCTACAGCATCGTCTCCTCGCCCTCGGGCGCCGACCTCACCGCGTGCGTCTGCAGCCGCGCATACAGCCCGTCGAGCGCCATCAGCGCTGCGTGGTTGCCTTGCTCCGCGATGCGGCCATGATCCATCACGACGATGCGATCCGCATGCTGGATGGTCGACAGGCGATGGGCGACGATCAAGGTGGTGCGGCCTCGCATCAGGCGCTGCAGGGCTTCCTGCACCTGCCGCTCGGATTCGGTATCCAGCGCCGAGGTCGCTTCGTCGAGCAGGAGGATCGGCGCATTCTTGTAGAGCGCACGCGCGATGGCCAGGCGCTGGCGCTGGCCGCCGGACAGTTGCGCGGCGTTGTGACCCAGCACCGTGTCGATGCCCTGCGGAAGCGATTCGACATGCACCGCCAGGTTGGCCGCGGCCACGGCCTCGGCCACGCGTTCGCGGTCGATCTGGGCGCCGAGCGCCACGTTGGCCGCCAGGGTGTCGTTGAGCATCACCACGTCCTGGCTCACCATCGCGAATTGGCTGCGAAGGCTCCCGAGCCGCCATTCGCGCAGCTCGTGGCCGTCGAGCAGCACCTCGCCGGCACTCGGCAAGACGAATCGAGGCAGCAGGTTGACCAGCGTGGTCTTGCCGGAGCCTGAAGGGCCGACGAAGGCCACCACCTCGCCGGGCCGGATGTCCAGCGTGACGCCGTCGAGCGCGCGGCCCTCGTCCTCGCCGCGGTAGTTGACGCGCACCTGGCGCAGCTGGATGCGGCCCTCGGCGCGCTGCAGCTCGAAGCCACCCTGGCTTTCGGGCGCAACCTCGTCGACCAGGGCCAGGCCCCGTTCGAGCGCCGCCAGGCCGCGGGTGATCGGATTGGCCATGTCGGCGAGTCGGCGGATCGGCGCAATCAGCATCAGCATCGCCGTGATGTACGCCACGAAGCCGCCCACGGTCAGACCTTGTTCGCCGCTTTGCCACAGGGCGATCATCACGACCACCGACAGAGCGACCGCCGCCAGCAATTGCGTGAGCGGCGTCATCGCAGCCGACGCGATGGTCGACTTCACGGCCAGGCGATTGAGCGTGTGGCTGAGCCGCTCGAAGCGGTCGGTCTGCGACGGCTCGGCGTTGTGCAGCCGAACCATGCGATGTGCGAGCACGTTTTCTTCGACCACGTAGGCGAGATCGTCGGTGGCCTTCTGGCCGAGCCGGGTGAGGTGATAGAGCCGCTTGGACAGCACCTTCATGATCCACGCGACCCCCGGCACCAGCACCGCGACGATCAGGGTAAGCTTCCAGTTCAGGTAGACCAGGTACACCAGCAGCGCGATCAGCGTGAAGCCGTCCCGCGACAAACCCAGCAATGCCTGCACCAGCAGCATGGCGCCGGTCTGCACCTCGTACACCACCGTGTTCGACAGCGTGCTGGCGGACTGGCGAGAAAAGAGCGCGAGTTCGGCCTGCAGCAGCCGCTCGAACAACACGCGGCGAAGGCGCTGCATGCCTTCGTTGGCGATGCGGGCCAGCGCGTATTGCGAAACGAATTGCGCCACGCCCCGCACCGCAAAGAGCAGGATGATCGCCGCTGGCACGGTCCACAGCGCGAGCTGTCCGCGCGTGAAGCCGCGGTCGAGCAGGGGCTTGAGCAGCGCCGGCATCAGGGGTTCGGTCAATGCGGCCAGCAGGGCAGCGACGATGCCGATGGTCCACCATTGGCGCGAGCCGCCGAACCAGGTCATCAACCGTGCCAGCCGGCGCATGAGGGGAGGGCGCGCGGGCTCGGCGACGGGGGTAGGCTGCATGTGCGCGGATTCTACGGATTGGTTCTCGGCGCGCCTCGATGCGAAGGCACTGTAGGACCGAGCCGGCAGATTCACGTTTTGTCACGAACCCGCCTGCGCTGTGTGTACCATTGCGCCTCGATGCATCGAGGCTGAACTTCAACCTCGAAATCCTCTCCGAACTGCATGAAAAAGCCGTTGCACGCCCATCCCCCGACCCCTTCTTCATCGTTCTCTGTACGCCGCACGCTGCTCGCGGCATTGGCTGCCTCCCCTGCGATTCCTGCACTTGCCCAGTTCCGGGTCGAGGTGTCGGGCGTCGGGTTGACCCAACTGCCGATCGCGCTGGCGCCGTTCAAGGGTGAAGACGCGTCTCCGCAAAAGATCTCCGCCATCGTGCAGGCCGACCTCGAACGCAGCGGCCAGTTCCGCGGCGTCGATGCCTCCGGCCAGTCGCTCGACGAGGCTTCCAGGCCCGATCTCAGCCTGTGGCGGCAGCGCACCGCGGATGCGCTCACCGTCGGCAGCGTGACTCGTCTGGCGGACGGCCGCTACGACGTTCGTTTTCGTTTGTGGGACGTGGTTCGCGGACAGGATCTCGGCGGCCAGAGCTATACGGTGCCGCAAGGCGACTTGCGTCTCGCATCGCACCGCATCGCAGACTATGTCTACGAGAAGCTCACCGGCGAGAAGGGCATCTTCTCGACCCGCATCGCCTATGTGACCAAGGGTGGCAGCCGATACAGCCTCTGGGTTGCCGACTCCGATGGCGAGAACGCACAGGCCGCGCTGGCGAGCCCCGAGCCGATCATCTCGCCCGTCTGGTCGTCCAACGGATCGCAACTCGCCTACGTGTCCTTCGAGTCGCGCAAGCCCGTGGTGTACGTGCACAGCGTCGCAAGCGGACAGCGCCGTCTCGTGGCCAACTTCCGCGGCTCCAACAGCGCGCCGGCGTGGGCGCCCGACGGCAGCACGCTCGCGGTCACGCTCAGCCGTGATGGCGGTTCGCAGCTCTACACGATCTCGTCGAGCGGCGGCGAGCCTCGCCGGCTCACGCAGAGCAACAGCATCGACACCGAGCCGGTCTATTCGGCCGATGGCGGCACCATCTTCTTCGTGAGCGATCGCGGCGGCGCGCCTCAGATCTACAAGATGGGCGCCGGCGGCGGCAACCCGACCCGGGTGACCTTCAGCGGAACCTACAACATCTCTCCGTCGGTCAGCGCCGATGGCCGGTGGTTGGCCTACATCTCGCGGGTGGGCGGTGCCTTCAAATTGCATGTCATGGAACTTGCGAGCGGCACCGTGAATGCCATCACCGACACCACGGCCGACGAAAGTCCGAGCTTCGCACCCAACAGCAAGCTGATCGTCTATGCGACTCGGCTCGGCGGGCGCGAGGCGCTCATGACCACCACCCTTGATGGAAAGATCAAGGCACGCCTGGGCGGGCAGGCTGGCGATATTCGTGAACCGGACTGGGGTCCGTTTCAAAAGCAATGATTCACTTGAGGAGTAGTTCGAAAATGTTGAAACGCACCATCTATTCGCTGGCCATCGTGGCCTTCATCGCCGGCTGCTCGTCGGGCACCAAGCTCAACGATGCACCCGTCGTCGACCGCAGCGGCGGTGCCGGCGCGGGTTCCGGTGGCGCTGCCAGCGGCGTCGCACCGGTCACCATCGACCCCAATGCCCGCAATGCGCAAGGCCCGGTCGGCGTGGCTCGCATCATCTATTTCGACTACGACAGCTACACCATCAAGCCCGAGTTCCAGCAGCTCATCGATGGCCATGCCCGCTTCCTGAAGGCCAACCCGAATCGCCGCGTGTCCATCGAAGGCCACACCGACGAACGCGGTGGTCGCGAGTACAACCTGGCACTGGGCCAGAAGCGCTCCGAAGCCGTGCGTCGGTCGCTCGGCCTGCTGGGCGTGACCGACAGCCAGGTCGAAGCGGTGAGCTTCGGCAAGGAAAAGCCGGCAGCCACCGGCTCGGGCGAAGATGCCTGGGCGCAAAACCGTCGCGCTGAAATCGCCTACCGTTGATCATGCGCTGCTTCTCCTTTCGAGGGGCAGCCCTTGCGGCCGCCTTGCTCTGTTCGTCCCTCGGCGCGCAGGCTGCGTTGTTCGAGGACGAAGAGGCGCGGCGTGCCATCCTCGACTTGCGCCAGCGGGTCGAGGCGATGCGCGTGGCGTCCGAGCAGCGACAGAACGATGAAAACGCGCAGCTTCGCCGCAGCCTGCTCGACCTGCAGACGCAGATCGAACAGATGCGCGCCGACATGCAGCGCATGACCGGGCAGAACGAACAGCTCACCCGCACCATCAGCGACCTCCAGAAGGTGCAAACCGACCTGGACGACAAGCTCAAGAAGAGCGAGCCGGCCAAGGTAAGCGTCGATGGCCGCGAGTTCAATGCCGACCCCCGCGAAAAGGCGGATTTCGATGCTGCGCTCGGCGTCTTCCGCGGCGGCCAGTTTGCGCAGGCGCAAACGGCCTTCGCCGACTTCGTCAAGCGCTACCCGCAAAGCGGCTACAACGCGTCCGCGCTGTTCTGGCTCGGCAATGCGCAGTACGCGACTCGCAACTACAACGAGGCGATCGCGAATTTCCGGTCGATGCTGTCGCTCGCGCCCGATCATGCAAAGGCGCCGGAGGCGGTGCTGTCGATCGCGAATTGCCAGATCGAGCTGAAAGACACCCGCGCGGCTCGGCAGACGCTGCAGGACCTCACCAAGGCCTATCCGCAATCCGAAGCGGCGCAGGCAGGTCGCGAGCGGCTGGCTCGCCTCCGCTGATTTCGGCGGGCGCGGTGCAAAGCGCTGCCGACTCCACCCTGGCCAACGCGCCCTCTACGGGCGCCGATGCAGACCTCGAGCGCCGCTTCAGCGGCCTCGAGCGCTTGTATGGCGTCGACGGCGGGGCTCGCATTCGCCAAGCGCACGTCATGGTCGTCGGCATCGGCGGCGTCGGCTCGTGGGCGGTCGAGGCATTGGCGCGGAGCGGCACCGGACGCATCACCATGATCGACATGGACCATGTGTCCGAGTCCAACATCAACCGGCAGATCCACGCCTTGAGCGCCACGGTCGGACAGGCGAAGGTCGAGGCCATGCGCGAACGCATCGCGCAGATCAATCCGAGCTGCAGCGTGACGGCGATCGATGATTTCGTCGAGCCCGAGAACTGGCTGGCGTTGCTCGGCCGCGCGGAGACGGAGCAGGGTCCGTTGCTGGCGGTGATCGATGCATGCGATCAGGTCAAGGCCAAGGTGGCGCTCGCCGCGCACGCACGCACGGAGCCGCGGTGGAGCTTCATCGCGTCGGGGGCGGCAGGTGGAAAGCGCCTTGCGCACCAGGTCGACATTGATGACTTGTCCGCGGTCACCCATGACCCCTTGATGGCGCAGGTGAGGCATCGCCTGCGCAAGGAACACGGCGCTCCGCGAGAGGGCCGCAAGCTCGGCGTCGCCTGCGTGTTCAGCCGCGAACCGGTCGCGCAGCCGGATGCGTCTTGCGACCTGGGTACCGGCGATGGCACGCTCAATTGCCACGGCTTCGGATCGGTCGTCAGCGTGACCGCGACCTTCGGGCAATGTGCCGCGGGCTGGGTCCTCGACCGGATCGCCACCGGCCGCAGGCTATAATTTTTGGCTTTGCTGACGCCGCCTGGCGGCTGCCGCAAGGTGCAAGCAGCAGTGAGTGAATAGAGCGTGGGACGTTAGCTCAGTTGGTAGAGCAGCGGACTTTTAATCCGTTGGTCACTGGTTCGAATCCAGTACGTCCTACCACGCTAGACCCCGCGGGTACTGAAGATGGCGCTACCAGTTTAATAGCGCCATTTTTGTTTTTTGCGCTGAAATCGGTCCATGTAGCCACCATGTAGCCGCGGCACATGGTTTCGCCGACTTGGTGGCCTAGGTGATCCTGCAACCGTCCGGGACAATCTGAGACTTCAACAAGCGGAGTCTCTATGCGTGATGGTCTCAAGCGTCTCAGTGCGGTGGGCTGGGGCTTCGCTGCTCTGTGCTGGCTATTCCTCATTGGATCGTTCTACAGCGCGTCCCTGCCCGCTGCGGAGCAACTGCACGACTTGGCCTTGGCGATCGGTGGTCTGTGCGCGTTCTTCGCCCTGCACAAGCTCACATGCTGGCTGATCGGATCTCCCCGGCCCTCGAATGAGTTGGCGCGGCAGTAATTGAACTGGCGATCAATCCATTTCGTGTCGTGAGAGGTGATCTAGCCAACCCGCTAGAACTAGGTTTTCGCGTCGCTGCTACTGCTACAGTTGCTACTCTTGCTACACATAGCGGCCCCGAGCGGGCCGTTTTTCGTTTCCGCACCACCCGCCCATCGGGCGCGGTGTCCGCATCTCGCGACTGTTCGAGGATGGTCCTACCTCGGAAAAGGCTACATCCCGGCGCGGTGGCCTGTGGATAACCTCGCTCGATTCCACCGAAGACAGAATGCTTAAATTGTAGGCATAGGAGCGCGCTGGCCTAACATGTTGAATTCATTGATGATTCAGGTCAGGTGGTCCAAAGTTGTTCATTCGGCGTCCTATGTACAACGGGCGTTGTGTTAACCTATAAGGGTACAAAATAACGTTTGTTGTACCCCTGAAGGGGATATGTCATAATGACTACATGCGCAGAAACCACTGTGCATAACACAGAAGGAGCGACATGACGCCGCAAGAGTTTCGAGAGGCGCTGGCTGAGCTCGGATGGTCCCAGCGTGATCTATGCGTGAAGGCTGGGCTGGCGAAGAACACGCCTTCACGGTGGGCGCAAGGCGTCTTCCCGATTCCGGAATGGGTAGATGCCTACCTCGGTTCGATGTTGGACATTCGCCGCCTGGCGGCGAAGTACACAGATCCGGTGAAGAAAGGAGGCGAAGAAGACGCCCAGGCCGAGGCCTGAGGATTGATAGACAGGCGGTCGGAACGATGGTGATTACATCGGACCGACCTGACCAATCGTGACCCCTACAAGGAACATCACAAAATGGCTAAGCGAATTTTACCGCCCTCAAGTGGCGCAGCAACATTGCCCATCCGGGCTATCACGAACGAAGCAGCGGAGCGCGTCGCAGTTCGTATTCAAAAAAAACGACTGTTTAGGGCGGGAGATCTGGTGTTGCTGAGGACGCCTACTGATTGGCTCCGTGCAAATCGCCTCTACGTCGTCTATATGGGTGCAGGCTCCAGTTTTGCTGCTGAGGTGGGAATACGGCAGACCGACCCTGATCCGGAGCACCAGTCCTGTATCCAGGGTGGTGGAATAGTGGCCTCGTTTGTCCCTCAGGCATATTTGCAGCTCGTCGCAGCGGTGGATGCCAGTGATGAAGGCCCAAGCCGGAATTCACTGATCAATTTCATTATCGGCCGCGGCCTTTCCGAAGATCAGGGAGGCGAGTTATGAGAGCCCCCGAGAGCACGAAGATGGAGGCCCGTGTGCAGCTGATGCGGGTCAAGCCCCAGCTGGAAGGGGAAAGCGCATGAAGAACGTTGCTCCCCATGCGGTTTACAACCGTCCCGCCAATAGTCGCAAGACGCTCGGCTATGCGCTGCTTATGGCTATCACTCTTCTCGGCTCTTTCACGGTGATTGCTGGAGTGGATGGCACTCCGCAGTTCTGCAGGCTAGTGAGCGTGTTCTGGAGCCTCCTGGCGGGCTTTGGCTTCGTGACGGCTCTCGGCCACGCCTTCAGGATGATCGACACCGAATAGCGGTTGCGTATCATGGGTTTGGTAGCGCTAGAGTGGCCGCTCGAAAAGTCTGGTTCCCTGCTGGATCTGCGCTTACCTTTTTCCTCAGGGCTTGCACTTAGGGAGTGCGTATGACAACAACTCACCGTCTCGAAACCTGGCCTGGGATGATCTCCCTGGATGAGTTTACGGATCGTCTGGTATTCGCGTTGCGCCCGGGTGAAGGCATCGAAGATCATCTGGCAAGGTACGTGAACGCATCTGAAGTTGAAGATGCAATCCGCCTTTCTATCAAGAGAGGTACGCTTCAACTGCGCAGTATGGGTACAGGCCTAACGCAACCCAACGTTCACGGCGAAGCTATTTGGCGTACTGGTGTCCGCGTTGCAGACGTTATGGCGCTCCTATCGGATATGGGATTTGAAGAGGAACCATCAACGCGTACGCAAGAAGAGGCTGCTCCACCGGCTGCAAAGGAACAGATGGTTTCAAAGAAGAAGGTAATAGAAGCGCTAGAGGGGCGTTACCCAACAGTTCGGTCTATTCTTTCTCAAGGGAAAACAATCTTCAACGACGGAACATTGACCACCCAGACACTTCGAGAGGCAGCAGGCATGGGAAGGGGCCGGGGGTGGATGCTCTCCAAAGTTGAAAAGCACCTGAGCATGACCTATCCAGAAGCCGCAGCGACGCGAGCCGCAGAATATGGTGCTGCCCCAGCAATGCCAGATCAGCCATTCAACGTATTCACCGCCTGGAAGCGCAAGATTTAGTACGAGAACGCGATACGAGAACCGATTAGATCTCGTAAGTTACTCGTTTCAGATCAAAGGATTTCTACTCGCTCCACGTTGTTGCATTCCACACCGGAAAGCACAACTCCTCAAGGAGTGAATAGATGGAACAGAAGGCCTTTACGAAAATTGAGTGCGAGACGCGGCATTCCGTAGATACTGCCACAGCAGCTTTCTTGCTTTCGAGGTCACAGCAGACTCTAAGACTTTGGGCTTGTGGCTCGCGTCCCGGTCCAATCAAGCCACGCCGGATCAATGGGCGTCTCTATTGGTCGGTGTCCGATTTGAAATCCGTCTTAGGTGTTTCGCAATGATCGGCGCGCTTCAAACCCTCTCGCTGCGCCTCTGGCTGCTCTCGCCCTCCACTTGGTTCAAGAGGACAGCCAAATGAAGAACGCCGCTGCTTTGACACAACGGCGCTCGGGGGATCAACAAGGCTCGGAAGGTCTTGATTTTACCGCGACCAGCCCGCAACCGCTAATGTTTCTGGCTCGCAAGCAGCAACATCAATTGATCTTGCGGGAGCTGCGTGTTAGTCCAAAGACTACTGACATGCTGCGCGCGCTTGGCGTGTTCATGCCTAATTCCAGAATTCATGAAATTCGCTCCTTCGGCATATCCGTTCGCACTGACTTGGTTCGAGTCGTAGGAATTGACGGAAGGTTGCGGAAGATGGCGCTCTACACGCTCAATGAACCTGCAGACCATTGGTCGCCGGCGGGGGAGCGCTAAATGCCAATTGCCAGACATTCTGCCGTTCCGGCAGCGCTCGACTCCGACCTCTATTCGGTGACCTGTGATGGTTGCGGCTCTCCGTTGCAACTCCACGTCCACCGCTGCTCCTACTGCGTGCCTCCCATGCGGAGGCCGCTAGGAAGCCCTTCCACGCTGCGCAGTCGCCTTGCTGCCGCTGTTGACCGTCAACAGGCTGCCCGCACGCCTTGGACTGAAGTGGCGGACGCCTTCTATGCGTCCGAGGCCTTTAAGAAGATCCAAGGAGGCAAGAAATGACGTTCGGACAACTCGGCGCCTATTCAGCCGCAAACCTGCTTCTTTCCTTGTTCCTGGGCGCGGTGCTCGGCTTGATCCCCGGATTGGCAATTCTGACCATCGGCGCCCTGCTGATCTACGTCGGATCGCTCGTGAGTAGGGGGTATGCCAATGACCGGTGAAAACGCATTCGCCTACCTGGCTGCGCTGTTCGCAAGGGAAGGCCACACCTTAACCCGCATCAGCGGCGCACACGGTGGTTTTCAAGTGGCCCGCTGGGGTCATACCAAGTCACTCAAGAGCCTCGATGAAGCCCGCTGCTTCCTCCATCAAATTTCAGGGAACAAGAACAAATGAACGATCCAATCATCTCCTTCATCGAAGCCATCGAATCAGCGGGTATGACCGCACCGGGAGAGATCATCGCGGATGGTCGCATTCATCGCTTCTCGCCTTCGGGCAAGAAACGTGATGATGCGGCTTGGTATGTTGTCCACCTAGACGGCATCCCTGCGGGCAGTTTCGGTAACTGGCGGACCAGCGAATCGCAAACATGGTGCGCGAAGTCGGACCGCGACCTCACGCATTTTGAGCGACAAGCAATCAGGGACCGCATCAGGGAAGCCCAGCGTCAGCGCGAGATTGAAACCCTGAAGCGGAACTGTCTTGCGGCGGAACGTGCCAATACGCTGTGGGCGGCGTCGGTTCCCACTGCTGGACATCCTTACCTGACCCGCAAGCGTGTGAAGGCCTACGGTCTGCGCGTTGGAAAGTGGTCGAAGTGGGACCATGAGACCGGCGAGATCACGACGCTGGAAAACGTGCTTCTCGTCCCAATGCGCGATACCTCGGGGGATCTGTTGAACCTGCAGGGTATCGACGAGAGCGGCGTAAAGCGGTTCCTACCCGGTGGCCGCGTCACTGGCCTCTATCACTCGATGGGTCGTCCTTCGGGGCGTCTCCTGATCTGCGAAGGTCTGGCTACTGCTGCGACGATTGCTGAGGCGACGGGCGATGCTGTGGCCTGCGCCTTTAACGCCGGGAACCTCGAACCGGTGGCGCGTGGATTGCGAGCGAAGTTCGCCGACATGCAGATCACGATCTGTGCAGACGATGACCACCTTACTACCAACCCAAGGACTGGCGAGCCGTCGAATACCGGTCTCATTGCTGCGCGTGCTGCTGCGGCTGCTGTAGGGGGCTTGTTGGCGGTGCCCGACTTCACAGGGCTTGAGAGAGGGCCAGGGCATAACGACTTCAACGATCTTGCTTGCCTGGCTGGCGCCGTGAATGTGGAGGTGTCCGCATGAGCGCGATTCCTAAGCAAGCCCTAGACACGCTGCGCGATTCGATTGATGCAGCCTGCAGTGTTTCCGACCCATGGGCGGAGGTTCAATCGCTGATAGCGCGGGTCGATGCGCAGGAGTACCCGACCGACGCTCTGCCCTTGGTTGTGCGAAATGCCGTGCAGGAGGTATCGGGCTTTGTGAAGGCCCCTATGCCGCTGATCGCGGTATCCGCTCTCGCTGCTCTGTCGCTGGCTGTCCAGGCTCATCATGACGTTGAACGCGCGGTTCGGCTCGATGGGCCTTGCGGCCTGTTCCTGCTGGCAATCGCTGATTCTGGCGAGCGCAAATCCACTTGCGATGGCTTCTTTACGAAGAGCATCCGTGAATACGAGGCCGCTGAGCAAGAGGCGGCAAAGCCACTGATCCAAGAGTTTGAAACCGACCATGAAATCTGGGATGCGCAACGTTCCGGGCTGAAGGAAAGGATCAAGTCCCTTGCGAAAGAAGGGAAGCCGAGCACCGCCCAGGAGCGCGAGCTTCACGACCACGACAAGGCAGAACCTAGGGCGCCGCGCGTGCCTCGCCTCATCTACGGCGATGCAACGCCTGAAGCTCTGCAGCACTCCCTCGCCAAGCGGTGGCCCTCTGGTGGTGTGGTGAGTAGTGAGGCCGGAAGCGTGTTTGGCAGTCACGGCATGGGCAAGGAATCGGTGATGCGCAACCTTGCCGCGCTCAATCAGCTTTGGGACGGCGCAACGCTTCCGGTGGAACGTCGCAGCTCGGAGAGCTACGTTGTTCGAGGTGCGCGGCTGACGATGGCCCTACAGGTTCAGGAAGCCACGTTGCGATCGTTCTTTGACAGCACGAAGGGGCTTGCCCGTGGAACTGGCTTCCTGGCTCGGTTCCTTGTAGCGTGGCCGCTCTCGACGCAGGGCATGCGCCCCTTCACCGAAGCGCCGACGAACTGGCCTGCACTCGCGGCCTTCAACGAGCGCATGTCAGTGATCCTCAACCGGGACGTTCCGATTGATGAAGAGGGTGCGTTGTCGCCTGCAATGCTCACGCTGTCACCTGAGGCGAAAGCCGCATGGGTGTCGTTCCACGATCAGATCGAAGAACTTCTTCCGACTGGCGGTGAGCTGTATGACGTTCGGGACGTGGCAAGCAAGATCGCTGACAACGCTGCTCGCCTGGCTGCGCTGTTCCATGTGTTCGAGGGCCATGCTGGTCCGATCGGGATCGACTCCATGGAGGCAGGGGCGCGTATCGCGGTGTGGCACTTGAACGAGGCACGCCGTTTCCTTGGGGAACTTGCGATGCCTGCTGAACTGGCAAACCCACTGAGGCTGGAGGCGTGGCTTCTGGACTACTGCCGCCGTGAGCATACCGACAAGGTGCCTACGCGATCCGTGCAGCAATTCGGCCCCAGTGGTTTGCGCGACCGCGCATCGATGCTTCAGGCGGTTCAAGAACTGCAGGAACTTGGACGACTGCGGACCGTGATGGATGGTCGGAAGCGATTGCTCCAGATCAACCCGGAAGTCCTGGGGGGTGCAGTATGAGCCTCGCTAACCTACTCAAAAAGGGCGGTTTGCGCGCATCTGCTACTGCTACTCTTGCTACAGTTGCTACACATGAGCCCTTAGCGGCTCTAACTGTAGCAAGAGTAGCAACTGTAGCAGTAGCAAACGGGCCAAACGCTGCTCCAGTTCTCGCCCCGTCGATCATTCCGGATCTTGACCGGGACTGCTGGCCGCATTCATCCGCCATGAACGGCGCAGAGATCGCGGCGATGCAGAAGCGCATTGCGATATTCACGCGGCGCGGTATCCGTCCCATTGATGCCGAAGTGCTTGCCGATTCCATGGTGGTGCGAGACCGAGACCTAGACGACCGTCGAACCTGCCTTGAATGCTCCAAGCTGCTCCGAGGTATGCAGTGCGGTGCTTGGGACGTGGCGGGCGCAGGGAGGCACGTAGAGGCCTTGGCGAGGATGCCGCAGCACTGCCCTAGCTTTGGAGAAGCACAATGAGCAATCCCCAAAGATCAACAGAAGAAAAGCAGCGGCTGGTCGAGAACACGATGCGGATGATTTTTAAGAGCGCGACTGACAGCCACGTTTTCATCAGCGCCGATCAGAGGGTCAGTGAAAAAGATGCGGCTGTTCTGCTGGGCTACAAGCATCCTGGGTCGCTCAAGAATCTTCGGCAAGCTGGTCAAGCACCGATTCACTACTTGCGTCCAGTCAATGGATCGAGGGTGAGCTATCGGCTGATGGATCTTGCAGCCTGGTTAGAGGAACGGCGAGAGGGTTGGTAGCAAGGACACACGGCGGGATCAAAAGGAGAAACACGGCATCCGCTGCCATAGATAGGGCGTAGATCGGCAAATAGCCTATCTACATGCCTTTATATAGCAACCTCGCCTCGCTCTCGCAAACGCCCGGAAGCAATGCCGCTGACGGTTCTTCTGATGCGCCAAGTACGGTGGATCAGCAGACCAATCTGCTCGCTGCGTTCATTGCGCAACTGCGGGACGGCAACGGTTTCACGACCGGTCTTGGAAACCTCGGACAGTGCAGGCTAACAAAGAGCGGGGCGAACCTTCTGCTCTCGCCGCTCAACGGCAACGGTCTGACGATCAACGGGGTGGTCTGCAAGATCCCATCGGCGGGGCTGACGCTCGCTCCGACCGCGCTTGCTGTCGCAACGACGTATTTCATCTATGCGGTGGCAACCGGAACCGCTGTCAGTTCTCTTGAAGCTTCCGCCACGGGGCATTCGACCGACACGGCCACGGGTGTAGAGATCAAGACCGGTGATCCGACCCGTACTTTGGTTGGCATGGCGCGCACCATCGCAGGGCCTGCATGGGTGGATGCCACAAATCAGCGGTTCGTGTTGAGCTGGTTCAATCGGCGGCCGATTAATACAGGTGCTGTCCTCGGTTCCAACGCTTCAATCTTCAGTTTGTCTTTCGCCGAGATAAGCACGTCCCTTCGGAACGAGTTTCTGATCTGGTCGAGTGACTACGCAAACTTCGGCTTTCAAGGGTCGGCTTCCAACAACGTGACCAATGCGGTCACGTACACGACCATCGCGCTTGACGGCGTGACGGGCGACTCGCACAGCGCAGGCGCGCATTACATAACGAACGCGATCATCCCGATCAGCGTTGCTCTGCAAGTGCAGGCTGGGCAGACCGAGGGCTACCACTACGCGACGCCCTATACCTTGCAGAACACTACGGCGACATCGACCTATACCGGTAACGGCTCTCTTTCCACTCGCTGTGTGATGTCCGGTGTCATCCAAGGCTGACCAATGAAAAGTCTGCGACTTTCCTCGGTGCGCGTCTAGACATGCTCCAAGTCCACACCGAATGGAGCGATCCGATTGATCCACAGACAGTCGTGGATCTGGAAAGGCACACCACCTATGCGGCTTTTGCGCTCGAAGTGGTGGAAAGGTCGCTGCCAAGCCTGCTCACTTTTCTCAATGCTGCGGATGCAAAGGTGCTCGCCGGAACGCATTTCTTCGCCTTCTCTACTTCGCCTGGTCAATGGGTCGATGTCCCTGAGATCGCTGGGCGTCTGAACTTCCTCCCGTGGGCCGAGCCTCACGAAACCATGCACTGAGGGCTATATGGGCTTACTCGAATTCCTCAACTCTCCCGACGCTCAGCTAGGCGTTGGCCTTCTCGCTGCCGGTGGTCCGACAACCGATCCGAACCGTGCGGGCCTCGGCCAGCGGATAGCGGGTGCCATGCAGGGGGTTGACGCGCAAAAGGATGCCGAGCTGAAACGCGCGTTCGTGAAGTCTCAAATGGACGAAAACACGCAACAGATTGCCGCTCGCAACCTTCAGGCGCAAAGAGACGCGCAGATTCAGGCTCTCGTCATTTCCCGCATGCAGGGTGGGGCGCAACCTCAGGGCATGCAGCCAGCGGTCGGCGGTCTCTCGGGCGCTGCAAGCTTCCCGGTGCAGCCGAATGGCTCTGCAGCTGCTGGCGGTGCCTGGTCTCCAGCTGACGCAAACGCACCTTCGGCGCCGATGGGTGCAAACGGTCAGCCTATGCATTTCCAAAACGTGGCGAGATCTGCTCAAGGCTTCCCCTTCAGCATGAACGACATCACCGGGCTAACCGCGCTCGGATACAAGAACGCACCCGCTCTCTTCGATCAGTTCAAGTACGCCAATGACGGCGTAAAGATGGAAGCCGGGAGCACCTACCGCGATCCGGTCACAGGTGTTGAACGGTACATCCCCAAGCTTGACAACGGGATGGGCATGGTTAACGGCGCGGTCGCTCCGCTGGCTGGCTACTCTGCGTCAAACGCACAGATCAAGGGCCAAGAGGCGGGCGCGGTTGCAAGTGCAAAGATGCCTTATGACGTTGCGGCGGACCGTGCTCGACAAGTCACGGGCGCGCAGTTGCAGACCAAGACGATTATTGGCACGGATGGCAACTCCTATGAAGTTCCGCTGTACAACCTCGCGCAAGGGCAGGGCGGTACTCCTGGGGCCGGTGGACAAGTCGGTGTGTCTGGTGGCGCTCCTGCGGCCTTCCCTGGCGCATATCAGAGCGGGCGCAACCCGATCAATCAGCAGTCTGCGATCGCGATCAATGACAACTTCCTGAAGTCGGCATATCAGCCAACCATTGACGCAGGAAAGACGGCTGCCGATCTGCAGAACAGCATTCAGGCGGTGCGCAACATTGATATGTCCACCGGTTGGGGCGCTGACCAGAAGGCGCAGGGCGCTGCGATGCTCGAAGGGCTTGGCCTTGCGCCGGCTAGCGCGAAGCTGTACGCGGCGAACTCGCAGAAGTTCCAATCTATCGCGATGGATCGGCTGCAGACGTCCCTAATTGCCCAGAAGGGCACGCAGACCGAAGGCGATGCACAGCGCGCAGGACAGACCTTCGCAGCTCTGAAGAACACGCCCGAGGCAAACCAGTTCATTCTGGACTTTGCGCAGGCCAAGGCCAACGCGGACCAGAAGAAGGCGGCGTTCTATGAACAAGCTTTGCCTCTCGCGCAGAAGGCCGGAGACCTCACCGCCGTCGATCGCGCCTGGCGCAAGGTGGGTTATTCGGTCTGGTCGGATCCGATCCTTCAACCCTGGAGCAAGAAGTAATGGCCTCTCCTACCGAGTTTGCTGCGCTCTACGGTGATGCAGCCTCGCGTGCTGGTGCTGCACTCGGTGTGGACCCTTCGGTGATCCTTGGTCAGTGGGGGCTGGAAACCGGGTGGGGTCGTTCCGTGATTCCGGGGACGAACAATCTGGGCAACGTCAAAGACTTTGCAGGCGGTGGCGTCGCAGCTACCGACAACATGACCGGGAGCCGCGACAGGTACAGGGCCTATCCGAGTCCTGATGCGTTCGCTGCCGATTACGTGAGCCTCGTTCAACGGCGGTACCCGGGCGCTTTGGGTGCTGGCGCTGACCCTGTGAAGTTCGCGGCTGGCCTGCAGGGCTATGCAGAGGATCCGCGCTACTCCGACAAGATCGCTCAAGCGGCCAGGATGGTCAATCAAGCTCCTGGCCCGGCAATGAACGCGGTAGGGAAGGTGGTTGGCGGCATGTTGCCCTCGGCTAATGCGCAAGGGAGGAATATGGCTGATCTGTCGCCTGAAATGTCGGAGCTGGTAAATGCGTTTTCGCAGAAGGACCAGGGGCAAGCGGAGAACGCGCCCGCAGCGGATCCCATGGACGCGCTGGTGAATCAGTTCAAGCAAACGCCTGCAGCCCGCATGCAAGCTCCTCGACAAGCTCAGACCGCACAACCAGAGCGAGGCGGCGGAGTGCTGGACACATTCAGCCGCGTTGCAGCCAATGCCAACCCGATCGGGATGGTGGTGAACGGTCTCACGCGGCCAGGCTATGAACGCGACATGCTCAAAGGTTTCGGGAGTGGTGTAGCGGATGTGGGCAATACCATCATCAACGGCGGCGCCAAGCTGGCAGACGCAATCGGGCTAGGTGTGCAGGATCCGAAGCAATCGACGCTTGGACGCTTGAGGATCACTCCGCCGCTCGCAGATCGTCAAGCGAGCATGGATGACTACAACCGGGAGAACGCTTCGACCGCATTCGGTCTGGGGCGAGTAGGCGGGAACATCGCAGTGACGATGCCGGTAGGCGGTGCCATCGGTAGTGTTGTGAAGAGTGCTGCGGCCTTGCCGATGCTCTCGCGAGTGGCTCCGACCGTCAGTGCAATTGGAACGTCTATCGGGAGCGGTGGCCTATCCACCGGTCTAGCGCCGGCGTCCATCGCGGGGCAGGTCGGGAACCTCGGCGTGCGTGCTCTCGGCGGTGGCATCAACGGCTATGCGAGTGCTGGACTGATCGATCCATCCACAGCAAACACTGGAGGCGTTATCGGCGCAGCTGCTGGTCCTGTCCTGCTGGGTGTCGGCAAGGGGGCCGGTATGCTGGCTTCGCGTGTCCGGTCGTTCATGACCCCCGACGAAGTAAAGAGCGCGGAAGCGATCCTCCAAGCCGGAGGATACAAGTCGCCCGAAGAGATCGCGGCTGTACGTGCTGCTCTCGCTCAACAAGGCCCGCATATCACCGGCGAGGCTCCCACGGTTCCGCAGATCCTGCAAAACCCGGGGGTGAGCCAACTGCAGCGCACCTTGCGCAACAGCGGCGAAACGCCCATTCTTCAGCGCGAGGTAGCACAAGATGCGGCCCGGTTCGCCACCCTCGATCGCGTCTCGCCTGTCGCAGGCACGGTGCAACAGTCGGCGGAAAACTTCGGCAACGCTCTGAGTGGTTCGGTGATGCCGGCCGAAGCCCAAGCTTCCCGGCGCGTGAACGCTGCATTCGATGCGGTAGACCCGATGAATGAAACGCGCTTCAACCTGCCTATCGATCAGATGCAGGCGGCGAAGGACAAATTTCTTGGCGCCGGGACGTTCGGGTCTGGCAGCAAAGCCGATGCGGCGCTGGCAGAAGCGCGCAGGATCGGGCAAGAGACCGTGCCAGGCATTGAGGCGGTTACAGGCAGCGGCAAGGAAACGGATTTGCTCGCGGCGGTAAAGCGTGCAAGCGGTATCCGTGCTGATAGCGTCTCGGGCCGTGCATTCGCTGGTGAGTTGAAAGACCTTCGGCAAGGTCCCGGCATGGGCCGGCTTCTGAACAACAAGGGCGGGCAGTCGCTGGATAAGTTGGCAGAGCAAATGCATGCCTCTGGCTATATCGAGGATGCAGACCCAGCAACCCTACTCAATGCGCTGCGCTCCGGTGATCGAGTCATGCCGACAAGCGCCGATGCGGGGAGTCTCTTCCGCGCCGGCCTTGAATCGTCCATGGGGGATGCACCTGGTGCAATGACGATGCCGAAGACGGTTGCCTTCCGTGAAATGCAGAACATGCGTTCGTCCCTCGGTGAGGCTGCACAGCAAGCCAGCGACAAGGGAGCAAATAAGGAAGCTGCAGCGCTGCGCCAGATGATCGCGGCGCTGGACGAGCGGACGCAAGCTGTAGCTTCAGGCAAGGGCGCGCAAGGCGAACACTTCCCGACCGATATTGTTGAAGCCTGGCAGAACGCCGTGAAGCTGCACGCCGACAAGATGGACAAGTTTTATACCGGCCCGCAAGCGTCGATGTTCCGCAATGCCGGTGATGGGCTGCCTCAGGCACAAGGCGCGGAGCTGGCGCCGAAGTTCTTCAATCCTCGCGGCTCGCAGTCGTCGGACATTGCATCGTTCAACAAGATCGCTGACGCGGAGACGGCGGCAGCTCTGAAAAACTACGCGACCACCGACGCAGCAGATCAAACCGACCGGCTTGGGGTGCTCTCAAATGCCAAGTTCCAGAAGTGGATAAAAGCTCGTAGTGGCGCGATGGAGGGACTACTGACCGATGCCGAGCGTGCGCAGTTTCGAGGGGTGGCAGCAGATCTTGCGAGGGCGGATGCTGCGCGATCACTTGGGACGGCTCAAGGCTCCAACACGGCGCAGAACGTCCAGAACGCGATGAGCCTTGGGCTGCTGGATAACAAGGGGGTGAACATCCTGGCGAACCGTATCCCATTCGTGGGCAAATTCACCGGCCCGATCCTGGATGGCCTCAGAGAGACGGCGAAGCGCGGCAAGGTGGAGAAGCTTGGTGGTCTGCTGGCCGACCCCGAAGCCCTGAACAGCGCACTGCTGCAACAGCTCGTGCTGTCTCGCGGAGAGCCTATCGGATTGCTTTCGCCTGCTTCACTTGGGTTGCTTCGGTCCGCTCCTGCGGCGATAGCTGGTTCCGGGCGTCAGTGAGATCACGGCCGGTCTTGAGCGTGTAAATGAAGTTCACCACAAACGCCAGAACGGCCAGTGCCACAAGCTTCCAGAACATGAAAGCGGTGAAGGTGAGCCCAAAGATTTCCATTAACCGATGGTATGCAGACGGCCTCTACTTGCCTAGCTTAACGAACGACATAGCACCTGAAATGGGCGCGAAATGACGAAGAAACCAGAAACTGAAACTGCAGGCGAAAAAACAGGCGGACGGGAATATCTGTTCAAGCCTGGGCAATCGGGCAATCCCGCGGGCCGGCCGAAGGGCGCCAGTGCTGCAACGAAGCTCCGTCAGGCCATCGGGGACGGCGTTGAAGAGATCATTCGAAAGCTCGCTGAACAAGCAAAAGGCGGGGATGTGGCTGCGGCTCGCTTGCTGCTCGAACGGGTGCTACCCCCGGTGAAGGCCTCGGACGAACCGATAGAGATCGACATTCCCGAAGCTGGAAGCCTTACGGAGAAGGGGAGCGCCGTTCTGCGTGCTGCGGCGAATGGCCTGATCCCAGTAAGCCATGCCTCTGCGCTGATGACGGCGATCGGCGGTCTTGCCAAGGTGGCCGAGGTGGACGACCTGGCACGTCGGATCGAAGCTTTGGAGGCGACTCATGCAAAGTCTTAAGCATCGGCTTTCGCTAATCGAACAGGCGCAGCCCCGGCCGGTGGTGCGTGCATATCTCATCGCGGCGGAGAGCGAATTTCAGGCCCGCAAGCGTCTAGGTCTGAGCGAGCATCAAGACGCTTTCTTTATCCAGCTCGTTCCATTGAAGGGTAGGGCATGACAAGTAATCTTGAACGGCGGCTTACGGCTCTCGAAGCCGATTCCGTAAAGGCGGCAAGTTCGCTCACGGTGAGGTTTATGGACGATGGCGGTACGCCTGAAGAACAAGCGGAGCACGCGGCTCTCAGAGCCTCAGGTGTGGACCTGCTTGTCGTGAATTTCGTTGGAGCAACTACGGGGGCTAACCATGTTTAGGGAAGCGCCTCCCGGTCAGCGATCGACCGCGCAAGTTCCTGGCCTGCTGGACTTCCGCGTTAAGAAGGCACTGAAAAAGCTCGCCAAGGTGCCCCAGAAGCCGGCGACGAAGAAACAACCCCGTTAATGCAACTGAAAGAGAACCATGACCACCGAAACAAGCACCATGAGCATTCACGACCTGCCCAAGCGAATCGAGCAACTGGAGGCGGAGGTGATGGAGCTGAAGGCGTTGCTTGCCGCATTTGTTAAGCACTCACCGCCAAGTATGATGACGGATTGACCGATTGCCGCTGCGCTCGCTGGACGGTTAGCAACTAGGCCTGTGCTTCGGTTGCCGGCGCGCCCGTGCATCTGAATCGTCAAGACGCTGAATCGCTTCGATCTCGATCCAGGCCGGTGGACATCGTGCCGACGCAGGGTGCCGACAAGATGTCAGGGCGAAGTCGGAAAAGCCCTGAGTTGCAACGTCGAGAGATCAATCACTCGATGGACGACGCGCTGCAACCCCCCACGGGCAGGGACCGGGATCAAATGGATGTTCTTCGACGCAGAGTGCGGTTGGCTTCAAACGATCAGGCATCGTGTAGCAGACTGGATGCTCAGCTCCCCGTGATGGAGAGAGCCGCGGCGATCGCCACGCCCGGAGATCAAGCCGGAGCAGATTCCGTCCTCTATCAAGCCCGCAAAGCCTTTTTCGATCTGAAGTGTTGACATGCGGCAGCCCGCTTGTTTGCTCTGACTGGTCGGCAGGGCGGTTTGCTCCGGCTCCGAAGAGCTTTCAGCATCTGGTTCAGGGTTGGTCAGCCCGGGACCGCCAGCTTCAAATCAACAAGCCGTTCAGACGTACTGCGAGCATTTTCCGCTTGTGGTTTAGAAGCTTTTGGAGCACCTTACGGTCGCCTTCGACATGCCTACAGTACAAATAGCTGCTTGAAAGCGTCGCGCGGCTGTGGAAGGGGTATAGAGTCCGCGAATGAGAGTTATGGATGAGTTCGTCCCCCGCGTCCAAGCTCGCATCGCCGTGCAGCTTTGGCGACGGGCCGAGCGCACGGCTAGGGCAGCGGAAAGCCTGCTTTTCCTGATGGCCCTTTCAAGGGTAGTGTTCGATGCGCCGGCGATGGCAGCAGCAGCCCTGAACGTCACCAACGCTCGTCGAATAGCGTCGGGACTGCTGATGGACTACTTGGCTGCTGCCGGGGAGGCAGCATGGCGTTCAAGCGGCGGCATGATGGCTGCCTCCGATAGCTCGCAAGCTCCTAAGTAGGCAGTTAATCCGGCCGATGCATGTAGACGGGCTTGGCATACAACGTCGCTGATGGCAGCAAGCTCAGACCTTAGACGCCGGTTCAGAGTAGCGTTGAACAACGAAGCTTGAGCCGCGCCGGCCAGGCGCTCTGCTCTTCCAAACCGAAAACAGATGTTGCCGTGATGCATGCAGATCCATCCGGTCAGCTTACGCTGCTACCCGCTGCTGGACGTCGCGTCCGGCCCACTCAACCGCGAAATGAACTGTGCATCGGTGCATTTTTGATCGGCTGGATCGAAGCTCCGCAATCTGTGAAGGCCGCTGCGCGCTTGGCGTTGCCGTAGGAGCAGCTGAAAGTTCCCCTTTTGCCAGCGCGAATCTCAGACGCTAAAGCTGGCTTCACGAGCCTCGCCGTCGCCCTTAGCCGTCAGGGCAGGCAGTACTGCGAAAATGCTGGGCTGCCCAAGTTCACTGTTTCAAAAAACTAGATCCCGAGGTCCATGAGCGCCATTGCCTTAGAGCGCAGCGGTACAGCACCGCTACCGAGCCATATCGCCTATCGAGCTGACATCGACGGCCTGCGGGCCGTTGCTGTTCTTGCTGTACTGATCTTCCATGCTTTCCCGCAGTACCTGCCTGGAGGCTTTGTTGGGGTCGATGTCTTCTTCGTTATCTCTGGTTTTCTGATCACCAAGGTGATTCGGTCGAACCTGGAGCGTGGAACTTTCACCGTTCGAGATTTTTACGCTCGACGGGTGCGCCGGATTTTCCCGGCGCTCGTCTTACTTCTTGCGGTGTGCCTGGGCTTTGGCTGGAAAACGTTGCTCGCCGAAGATCTGACCCAACTGGCTAAGCACGTTTTCGGCGGAGCAACGTTCTCGTCGAATATTTTGCTTTGGCAGGAGGCGGGATACTTCGACAAAGCTTCGGAAAGCAAGCCGCTGCTGCACTTGTGGTCGCTTGGTATCGAAGAGCAGTTTTATGTTGTATGGCCTGTCCTTCTATGGCTTGGCTGGCGCCGCGTTCCGCCTTTAGTGCTGATCGGGTCGGCCATCCTTGCATCGTTCTTGTGGAACGTCTTGACCGTCGGAACAGACCAAACAGCAGCGTTCTACTCTCCAGCATCTCGTGCCTGGGAGTTGCTCTTTGGCGCGGCGCTCGCCTATCGTAAGCCCTTTCCGAAGATCAATGAGGTACAGCGGGACGTAGCTTCTGTTGCCGGTATCGGGCTCATCGCGTTCACGTATGTCTTTATAAGTGGGGGGAGCCGTTTTCCTGGGTGGTGGGCCTTGCTGCCCGTGCTGGGGACATGCCTGATCATTGCCGCTGGTCCTGGCGCGTTGATAAACCGAAGCTTGCTATCCAGCCGAGCGATGGTCGGTATCGGACTGATTAGCTTCCCTCTGTACCTTTGGCATTGGCCGCTGCTGACGTTTGGCCGCGCGGCTGCACCAGACACGGACTTGGGTCGGGTCGCTCTGCTTATGACCAGCGTGCTATTTGCATGGCTCACATACCAGTATCTCGAAAAGCCGCTTCGTTTCGGCGGCAGGAGCGGCGTGAAGACGTTTGCTCTGAGCGGACTGTTAGTTCTCGTTGGGCTCTCCGCCGCATTGATCTTCAAGCAAGCGGGCTATCCCTCGCGTTATCCGGAGTTCATCCGGACGGCGACGCACTATGACCTAGAAGGTTATCGCGCTGGCATTCGCGCCGGTCATTGCTTCACGGATGCGGATCAAACCGCCCCTGAAATCCAACCCGGCTGTATCGACGAAGGAACAGGCCCGTTGGTAATGCTGTGGGGCGACTCCGGCGCGGCCTCGATCTATCCCGGTTTTCCTTCGGATCGCAAGTACAGGGTTGCGCAGGTCACGTCGTCGGCATGTCCTCCTATCCTCGACTACGCCGGACAGGTCAGCGCCGGGTGCAGAGTCAACAATCAGAAAGCGCGGGCGCTTGTTCAAAGCCAAGCCCCTCAAATTGTGGTGCTCACGGCGATATGGGCGAACTACGACGCCAGTCAGCTGGTAGGGACGATCGAATTCCTAAAGAGCGCTGGCGTTGCTCGAGTAGTGGTCGTCGGCGCAGTTCCGGCGTGGAAGGAGCCGCCTTCGAGAACCGTTTTTCGGCTTTGGAAAGAAGATCCGTTGCATCTTGTGCCTTCCGATCGCTTGAACTACGACGCAGAGGGCATGTTTGCAGGACAGCCTCTATCCAACCCGTTGGCAGCGCGCTCTGAGAGTCTGGAACCGGAAATGTCGCAGCTCGCAGCGCGAGCAAGCGTTGAGTACGTCTCGGCCTTTGATTTGATGTGTGAGGCCCGGCGTTGCTTAGTTAGGGCGTCTACGAAGAAGGGGGAGCCGTACTACTTGGATCAGGTTCACCTCAACAGAACCGGCGCGGAGTTCGTGGTGGGACGCCTGGTTGAACGCCTAGGTCTTGATCGGGCGCCTTAGCAGCTACTTGTTGGGCATCGGCGGCGACGAGTGCAGCGGCGTCCGCTCGTTGTCGGTCTCCGGGACCATCCGAACGACTAGCGTGCCTTCTATGCGGACGGCCTCGGGGTGAGTCTTCCGAATTTCTTCTTCGGTGGTGTGATACCTCGTAGGCGACAGCTTTCCAAGCCAGAGGGTTTTCCATCGGTACATCTCGACTCGCTTCATGACTGTATAAATGTACAGCGTTTCGCTTGGCGCATCACCTGCGCAGGGTTTCTGTTCGCTCGGGAAGGCCCTGACTATTGACACATCCAAGGCGCCTTCGGTGGCTAGGGCAGGGAAAAGTTGATCAACGGACCGAGCTTCAGTTCGCTGAGGAAGCCCCAAACTTAATACGTGGCGGACGTCGGGTTGGTAGCGGTGTCGGTGTTGCTCGTTAAAGAGGACATACTGCACGTCTCGTCGGAGGCATATCCCCTATAGAGCAGTTACGTCCGGCAGGCGCGAGTAATCCGCCTTACGATCCGCCGACAACGATCTATGAACACAAAAAAATGTGCGAGCTGCGGCAGAACGCTGTTCTCGGCAGCCACCATCTGCCCGAATTGCGGAAGCGCTGTAGAAGCCGCGACGGCTCCAAAGCGGAACAAGACTACTGCAAAGCACAGGAAGTTTTTCGTCGCGGTGATTATCGGCATTCCTTTGTTGATCTTCGTCAGTTATCAAATCGTCGCAGCCAAGCATGAGCGCGAAAGGGCGGCGGCTTTCGCAGCGCGGGAGGCCGCCTTCAACAAGAGGAACGCCGAGAACTGCAAAGCAAGCCCAGCGGTTCTGTTTCCTGCGGGGAAGACGTTTGAGAGCAAAGACATCTCAGCTCTTCAGGACAAGAACTTTAACAAGATCGAGTACTTTCCGAATCTTAGCTTTCGCATCAACTGCGATGGCACCTTCTTCGTAGTGCAGACATCGAAGGTCGATCCCGGTACACCTGGCACGCCCGCCTTTTATCGGGTTGAGTCGGTCACGACTAATTAGCTTCACACTCGCGCTCGCGAGGTCGAATCCGTAAGTTGCTTTGCAGAGAAGTTGGCAGCCGCATGAAAGAAAGTATTGCCTTGAGCCAGCCGTCGTTAGAGAGCCTGATTGCCGTCGTTGTCGGCTGGGCTAGCAAGCAGGCGATCGTGAGGAAGGCTTTTCTCTTTGGCAGCCGCGTCCGGATGGACCACCGCCTCGATAGTGATCTAGATGTGGCCGTCGAGCTGGATTCGACCCTCGGCAACGGGGAAGAAGGCTGGGTGACATGGATGTTTGTGGAAAAGGAGTTAAGTGGAAGCCTAGCGCCTCTACTGCCAATAACTTTGGACCTCGAGCTTTACGACCTTACTACCCCGAATGTCCGAAGGTTTGTCGCAGAGAGCGGTATGCTTGTTTACCAAAAGCCAGAGCTTGACTCCTGAACGCTTCGGCTTCTCGGCCTCGTAACAACCATCAAAAGGCTCCATATGAACAACAATATTTACTTCTTTAGCGGCGGGTTTGGGGTGTTTGTTGTTTTAGTTTTGATCGTGCTCGCTGTCTTGTGGTCATTTCTACCATTCGCGGTTTTTGGTGCGAAGCCGCTCATACGTGAGCTGCTCGAGGCTCAACATCAGAACAATCGGCTGATCGAAGCGCTCACGTCGGAGCTGCGGCAAAGCCGTGGAACGGCAGCCGCTCCGGTCGGTCCAATTCAAGAGCGCTCAGCGCGCAGGTCGGATGCTGAGCCATTGGTCTCCAAGAATGCTTGGGAATAGCGGTTGCGTCGATCTGTGGACACGAGGCTGCTGAAGTCTTAAAGCTACGCATGACTAAGTTCCGTGAGTTCAAACCGATGCTGCTCGACGAGCGCCCGTTCGATCTGGAAGAGCCTGGCTGGATCTATGAGATCAAGTACGACGGGTACAGGCTGCTAGCGGAGTTCGGTGCAGGCAAGTGCGAGCTCAGGACGAGAAACGGCGCGGACGCTACCAAATGGTTTCCAGAGGTGGTGAAAAGCCTTGCCACGGTGAAGGGCGGGCCGTACGTCACGGACGGCGAGGTCTGCGTGCTGGACGACCAGGGCCGCAGCGACTTTGAGCGGCTGCAGGATCGGGCCAAGCGGCGCCGTTGGTACGAAGGGGCCGACGCGGTTGTCTACTGCGTCTTCGATCTGCTGGTGAACAAGGGCAAGGACATCGCGCAGCAGCCGCTCCTGAAGCGCAAGGCGGCTCTGTCCAAGCTGTTCACCGCCAAGCTGCCGAGCATCCTGCCCGTCGGCTACTTCCTCGAAGATGGTTCGACCATTTTCCAGGTGGCCGTGCTGCCGCTAAAGCTTGAGGGGCTAGTAGCCAAGCGGACCGAAAGCGTCTACACGCCGGGCCTGCGATCGGCTGACTGGGTGAAGGTGAAACGCAAGGGAGCTATTCCACCGGAGCGATTCAAGCGGTAGGGCACTGACGCGAAGCCACTGCTTTTCTTCTGGGCGCGTCTAGATCAGTTATCTTCACGCCAAAGCAGGAGGCCAGATGATGGAAAAGTTTGTTCTTCGCTATCGGACCGTTGTCGAGCTTGAGCAGGCGCTACTTGAAGCCATAGCTGCGGGAGCCAAGCCAGAGCCCCTTGCAAGATGGACTTACTACAGCGACGGTACCTGCGAGGCCGTTGTGGTTGGTGCACAGACTGACGAAGAGCACCGTAGCGCGATCAGCCTTCTTGGTCCAGCCGATGAGCTTGCAATGTGCAGGGCAAGAAGGAGCCATGTCTGGCGGTCTATCGGCTGAAATGCAGTCATCGACACCCTCGAACACTGCCCATTCTTCAAGGCCGCGGCGCTGCGACGGCTTGGTTGGCCAGCTTAGCGTCCAGGCGTCAGCTTCTGGCCGTATTCTGCCCTTCCGACGGATCGCTTCGGCCCAATGCAGCCTTGTGCGTCTTGACACGCGTATAGGCTCATAGGCAGCTCGAAGTCCGCTGCCTCGACCACCGGCTGTAGGTAGTTGGACAGGATCGTGCCGTGGGAACTTCGTGCGCTTCAAGTGATTCGATCACGTAGAGGCGATTGAAGCCAAGGAAGGTCATGCGCCCAAGTGTCGCAGGACCTGGATCGGGCAGTCTGCCCGTGCATTGGCCTAGCGACGGCCGGCCCGCTGGACGCACACTTGGTACAAATCGAAGCTCAGTCCTTCGCATTGAGAGAGCGGAGTCGGCCCGGCTGCTCGGACGCACTGCTGGTACAACGATGGGCTGATGCCCTCGCAGTCCGCGAGCGTTGATGAAGCTGATTGCGGAACTTCTACATCGACCACTCGCGGGCAAGTGGTGCCCCTGAATACCCGACTGAATGGCTGCCCGTTGTACTGGTAGCCGCACCTCACTCCCGGCTGCCCCGTGATTGTCGTTACATAGTCCATTGCGCCAGTTGAAGAAGCTTGTTGTGCGGACGCGTAAACGCCTGACAGCATCAGTGCTGCGGCTACAAGACTGTGCTTCACAGCCTTGGCGGCTAGATTGGTCTTCATGTTGCTTTCCTCCTGCGCGCGAGCGCGACGGCGATCGTACCTTCGATAACCACCACTGCTCGAAAAGAAGTCAGGTGCTCAGTGCGGGCGGCGAGTGGCCAGGCAGAAGGAAGTCGGCAGGGCATTCCGTCGTAAAGTTTTGACGCGAAAGCCTGGCGCGCAGCAGGATACAGCAGCCGAATAGTCCAGAGCGCGAACGCCGCAGTTGAAGTCTGTGCCACTTAAGCCAGGCTATGACGGAAGCTACTGCGAGGGCCAGCAGTGAGGCCAAGTCCTCTCCGAAAAATGCTTCTTCATGCGGGCCCGCATAGCTGTACGAATATACAGTCACCCCTTGCGCGATGCTCTGATCTCAGACAAGTGACCGTAATTCGTGTTCCGTGAAAGCCAAGCTGGCAACCTCCAGGCCCGCGCAACACGGGACCTGGCAGCTCCGATCAGCGCTTAGGCGTCCCGAGAGTCCCGCAAGCGCGACTAGCTCCATTGCATCTAGACCGCAACGCGCTGGCGCTGTACCACTCGGAGCAGCCCTGCATAGGAAGGCTGCTGACCGTTTACTGGAGAGACAGTTCAGTCAGTTGCGTTCTTTTGCGAGGCTTTGGGCGCGGCCGGCGAAGAAAGCAGATCCCCTCAGGGGTCAAGAACTGTGCGCTGCTGCGTCCAAGATTGTCTCCGCGGCTAGCACCACAAGGCGTGGCACCGCTGTCCAAGGCGGCTTGTAACAGCAAGAAGCGTCAAACCATCCCTCTAAGCTAACGCGCTGCCATACCGCTGACTCCAGTCGCCTGCCTGACCTGCCCTAACGATCGAAGCCCAGCGACTGTTATCCTTACAGCCATGAGTGCGCCTGAGCCATTGCCGCTAGGAGCGGTTTTGTCAACTGAGATGAACCGCCGGATGGGGGCTATGGACCATCATCTCCGCTCTGACGACCCGCAGATCATCCAGTGGCTCGACCAAATGCCCAAGGTAAGGGCTGCCTCACCGGCACTGGAAGCCCTCTGCCAAGCCAATATTTACCACATGATGGGTGACACTGCGCGGTTCGAAGAGTGGATTGCGGTAGCGCGACGAAATGATGCCCCTTGGGACGCGGTCTTTGAAACTCAAGTGGTGGGTTATGCCAACCTCAGCTATGCGACAAAAGGCTATGAAGTTTTTCGGCGATTAGTTGACATAGCTCGTCTGAATGTTGGGCGGCTGATCGGCTTAGGTGTATCTTTGGGAGCGTTTCAAAGGATTGAAGAGTTGGCCACGCAGGCAGCAAACGCGAAAATTGATCTGTCAGGCATCAAACTGCTGCCTGAGTGGATCAGGGCGGCTCAAATCCTACGTGACCGCTCGTTATCAGATGAGGACTGCGCCAAGGTGGTTGACGTCGCCGGCAGCTTGCTTCGTGAGCATCAGCTGTTTTGGACCGAATCTTCCCCGCGCCTATTGCTTAGTGAAGCGGCGGGGGAGGTGGTCTTGCGATTCCGTGTTGACCTTACGCCAGACGAAGCTAGCGTGTTGACGGGGGTCTTGGTTGACAGGCTTGTCAGCGAAGGGTTGGATGTATCGCCCTTGCTGGTCAATTTCGTAGGGACTAAGCATTGAGCGTTGCCCCACTGGATTTCTTGGAATGCGCTGACCATTGTGCTGTCACCGCGCCGCTGACCGAGGCTTTTATTCGTGCCTCTATCAGTAGAGCCTACTACTCTGCGTTCCACGACTCACTTGCCTGGGAGAGCACGTTGCGCCTGCGTGGGCATGCACCTTCGGGCGTGGGTGGCAACCACGCTCAGCTATCTGCCCGATTAACCAATCCGGACCCTACGCTCGAGATAGATGTTCGTATGAAATCGAAGCAACGCGGGTACGCGCTGCGGTCGTTCCATCCGCTTCGAGTCACCGCGGACTATCACCTAACGCACGACTTAGATGCCGCGGACATGCATCAGGCCATCGCCGACGCTCGTCGTCTTTTGGCGTTCGTCTAGGCCCGTCGGTCCCTCGGTCGTGTCGCATCTCGAAGGATGGCTCGCATTGACTTTCCAGTCTGCCACCTTTCGTCAAACAAGCTCAGGCAGAAATGCGTCAGTCATCCGGTGGCGCCAAGCTCGTCCGCCGTACGCTTACACCGCTCGAGCAAGCTGCAGCCGGACCTTTTTGTGCGTCCGTGATCAGTCACATCAAAGCGTCGTCCACGCGCAAACTTGGCGCCCTTGCCGATTGTCGGCCTTTACGGAGGCTCCAATGCGGTTGCGCGACAACACTGCCTAGGCGTGCTGACGTTGGAAGTCGCATCCAGACCAGCTGGCCTGAACGTCGCCGAGCGCTAACAGCCATGAAGGTATACGGCGTGGACGTGTAGCGCTTGCTTGTGCCGCGAAGGCGAGTATGGAAGCGCGCGAGAGCTGCAGAAAAAGGGGATGAAATCCCGCAGTGCTGAGCCATCGGCCCTGCGTGGGGCGCGAAGTGTAGCAACTGTAGCAAGAGTAGCAGTAGCAACGGGCCGAAAAACGCTCGGGAAATGGCTTCGCTGGTCTCCAGGTCGCCTGATGCTTAGGCCACGGCGACGAGCTTTCCGCTGTTCCCGGGCTTGATGGCCACTTTGGCTTGCTCCAGTATCCAAGCCTCGATACGTTCGTGATGAACGCGGACCAGATCCAGCGGCCTAACGGTGTAGTGCTTCTCCGCCGTGGCGGATGGCTTGTGGCCCATGATCTGAGCGACAACACCGGCAGGAATTTCTAACCATTCGGTAAGGCTCTTGAAGGACCGTCGCAGGCCATGCAGGGTCAACCCCTTCACACCGGCTGTTATGCAGGCAGCTTCCATCGCGCTGTTTGGGTCGCTCAGAGCCTGGTCGTTCTTACGTGGGCTGGCGAAGACAAACACATTCTTGCGGGGCAGGGCGCTGATGAGGTGCCATACATACGGAGTCAGGGGAATCTGTCGGTCGCCTTCCACCTTGTCGCGGATCGTCATCCCTTTCCACTGGGTGTTTATGTCGGTCCACTTGAGGGCCAGCAGCTCACCGCGCCGAGATCCGATCAGAAGCAAGGTTTGCAGGTAGGCGGCAATGGTCGCGTTTGGTAGCTTCGTCACGGCGTCAAACCATGCCGGTAGCTGTTCCTTCAGGAGTACGTCCTTCTTCTGTCCGGCTTTCCCGAATGCATCGCGCGTTCTCCGGGTCTTGGCCGCTTCAACGACAACGTGGGCCTTGTACTCGTCTTCCTCTCCGCACCACGCTAAGAACGCCTTCAGACAGCGCCAGGCGAGCCGTCCATACGTTGGCCGCGCCTTTCCCTGTTCGAGCGCCCATGCCTCTACCTTGGCCGGTGTCAGTTCGTCCAATCGGAGAGAGAGCAAGGGATAGATCGGACCGGGCAACGTCTTACCGGTGCCTCTGGTCCCGCGCGCCGATTCCTTGCCTCCAGCCTTCGCTAGGTTCTCGTGGTCGGCATAGTGACGATCGCCCCAGTGGTCTTTTCGTGCGGCCAGATACGCCGTCCAAGCATCGTTCACCGTCGCTTGTGCTCGGAGAGCCGTTGCCGTGCGTTCGGTGTTCTGTGCCTTCTGAAGTTGGTCTAGGTGCCGGGGATCTTGTCCGCCGTCAACGATCACGCGCAGGCGGCGTGCCTCGATTCGTGCATCGTCGATCTGCCAGGCTCGAACGTCACCGATGGTCTTGCGGATGGTCTTCCGGTCAAGCTTCCCCTCGAAGACGAACGACTTGGCTCCGGAGGCTGTGACCCGTACTCGCAAGCCCGGTGCCTTGGCATCCCGAAGGAACGCTTGGTCCTTGTCCGGTGGACAGGTCAGGCGCTCGATGACGCCGTTAGTTAGATCGATGGACTGTCCAAGGTCTGGAGCCTGATCCTTGCGCGGTCGTGCCATCTTCTCTCCGGTTTAGCCATCATGTAGCCACCATGTAGCCAAATTGATGATGTTTTGAGGAATTAAGATCAACACTCGGTCATCGACAACACGGTGGAAAATGGTCTAAGTTGTTGATTTCGTTGCATTCTATCAACACTTCGGAACACCCCGGAATAATATTTCTGCCGGACTTTTAATCCGTTGGTCACAAGTTCGAATCTTGTACGTCCTACCAGCAACCCGAGGGTTAGCCTGCAATTGCCGGCTGACCCTTTTTCTTTGGCAGACGCCATCGAATCGCCGGGCGCGCCCTAGCCGATGGTCATCAGGCTGGCATTGCCGCCCGCTGCTGCGGTGTTGATGCTCAGCGCCCGCTCGACCACCAGCGCCTCCAAGGGAAGCTCCTTGCTTCTCGAGGACAGAACCCGCATCCCGACGATCGGGCCTTTGCGGGCCGACAGCACACCAGCCGCTTCGCGGAGCGACCTTGCTTCCCCATGATGGAGAACGGCATCGAACGAAACGGTGGGCGACCGCCAGTCTCTTGCAACGGTGATCCTCTGCCGGACGTCGACGGGCAGCCTTGCCAGCAGCGCTTCGGCAAACCCTCCGCCTTCCCAAACCGCACGGCTGCCGACAGCCAGCACTGCTGCCAACTGGATGAGTGCGTCATCGATGTCGGCCGGAAGGCACAAGACAGCCTCTCTGGCGCGTAGCGAATACACGTTGCGCTCGCCGGTCGGACCGACGAGTGTCCGCGCGTGGCCGCTGCGCGAAAGCGCTCGCAGCGCTGCGCATCGACGTGCAAGCGCCTCGTTGCCTTCATGTCGCAGCCAGTGCTCCAACGAGGCGAGAGGATCGAGAAGTTCCGAACCAGGCTCTTCGGTAGGTTCGGAAGCATCGGCAGGGCCTGCACTGGCCATCGCATCGACGAGCACGCTGTCCGGCCGCGCAGCGAGCATGCGGAACATGTAGAGCGGGCCGCCCGCCTTGGGACCGGTACCGGAAAGTCCTTCGCCGCCGAACGGCTGGACGCCGACGACGGCCCCGACGATGTTGCGGTTCACGTAGACATTGCCTGCATGCACTTGTTCGACCACCTTCGTGATCGTCTCGTCGATGCGCGTGTGCACGCCGAGCGTCAAGCCATAGCCGGTGCCGTTGATCTGACCCAGCAGCGCATCGAGATCCTGGCGGCGAAAGCGAACCACATGAAGGACCGGACCGAAGATTTCGCGATCGAGCTCCGCGATGCGCTCCAACTCGATCAGTGTCGGCATCACGAAAGTGCCGTGGGTCGTTGCCCGGTCGACGTCGCGCGCCTCGCGGAAGACCTTGCGGCCACGCATCTGCATGGCGGCAACATGTCGCTCGATGCTCTCGCGAGCATCGGCGTCGATCACCGGACCGACATCCACCGCGAGCATCGCCGGGTCGCCGATGCGCATCTCGGCCATCGCGCCCTTCAGCATCTCGATGACGCGGTCGGCGATGTCCTCCTGCACGCAAAGGACTCGAAGTGCGGAGCAACGCTGTCCGGCGCTGTCGAAGGCCGATGCGAGCACGTCGATGACCACCTGTTCCACCAGTGCGGACGAGTCGACGATCATCGCGTTCTGGCCCCCGGTCTCCGCGATCAGCGGAACGGGCTGACCGCCCGGCGTCAAGCGCTCGGACAAGGTGCGCTGCAAGATGCGCGCGACGTCGGTCGAGCCGGTGAACATCACACCCTGGATGCGCGGGTCGGCGGTCAGCGCTCTGCCGACCGTCTCGCCGCGGCCGGGCAGCAATTGCAGTGCCGCGCGTGGGACGCCCCCCTCCCAGAGCAAGCGAACCGCCTGCGCAGCGACCAGCGGCGTTTGTTCGGCCGGTTTGGCGAGAGCCGGGTTG
Source organism: Burkholderiales bacterium 8X (assembly GCA_902506565.1). Lineage (GTDB taxonomy): Bacteria > Pseudomonadota > Gammaproteobacteria > Burkholderiales > Burkholderiaceae_C > Variovorax. The sequence goes on from LR732703.1 coordinate 2,033,407, forward strand.
CCCGCAGCGAGCGCGGCAGCGATTTGTCCGACGAAGATCGCGAGAGGGAAGTTCCACGGGCTGATACAGGCAACCGGACCCAACGGTCGATGCGATTCGACAGTGAAGTGTTCGCGAGCCTGGGCCGCATAGAAGCGCAGGAAGTCGACGGCTTCGCGGACCTCGGCAATGCCGTTCGCAAAAGTCTTCCCCGCTTCCCGAGACAACAGGCCCAGCAGCTGCGGCATCTGTTGTTCCAACGATTGCGCCGCACGATCCAGGCAGTCGGCGCGGTCGGCTGGCAGGGTGTCGGCCCAGGCCGGCGCAAAGCGCGCCGCGGCGGTGATGGCGCGATCGACATCCCGCACCGTGGCTTCGATCACCTCGCCGACGAGGTCTCTGTGGTCGGCCGGGTTTCGAAGTGGAATCGCCGCACCTGGCACGTCTCTGCTGCCATCGATCATCGGTTCTGCGCGCCACTCGTTCACTGTCTCGCGTCGAAGAGTCTCGGACAGGTTTCGCAGGCTGTCGTCATTCGACAAATCCAATCCCGGTGAATTCTTGCGGGCCAGGCCGTAGAGGTCGACAGGCAATGGAATCGCAACATGCGGCAAGCCTGTTCGGCCTTCTTGCATGCCGAGGCGTTCGACCGCTGCAACCGGGTCCTCGACCAGCGTGGCGATGGCGATCGCCGGATCTGCGATGCGATTGACGAATGAAGTGTTCGCACCGTTCTCGAGCAGTCGCCGGACCAGGTAGGCCAACAAGGTCTCGTGCGTGCCCACCGGCGCATAGATGCGGCAGGGACGTCCGAGTTTGCCCGCGGCCCGATCTCCGACGACCTGCTCGTACAAGGGTTCTCCCATGCCGTGCAGACACTGGAACTCGTATTGGTCCACGGTGTAATCGGCGGGCTCGGCCAACTCGTAGATCGCGGCCATCGTGTGCGCGTTGTGGGTGGCGAACTGCGGATAGATCTGATCCGGCGCGGCAAGAAGGCGCCGGGCACAAGCCAGGTAGGAGACATCGGTGTACACCTTGCGCGTGTAGACCGGATAGTCTTCGAGACCCTCGAGCTGAGCACGCTTGATTTCACTGTCCCAGTAGGCGCCCTTGACGAGGCGCACCATGAGCCGGTGGCCGCTCCGTCGCGCAAGGTCCACGACATGGTCGATCGTGGCAGGGCAGCGCTTCTGGTAGGCCTGGATCACGAAGCCGATGCCGTTCCAACGCGCCAGCGCCGGCTCGAAGCAAAGCCTTTCGAGGAGGTCCAGCGACAGCTCGAGACGATCTGCTTCTTCCGCATCGATGTTGAGTCCGATGTCGTAGCGCCGGGCAAGCAATGTCAGGTCACGCAAGACCGGGTACAGCTCGTCCATCACGCGGCCGTGCTGGGCCCTCGAATACCTGGGATGCAAGGCAGAAAGCTTGATGGAGATGCCGGGCCCTTCGTAGACACCTCTGCCTTGGGATGCCTTGCCGATGGCATGAATCGCCTGCTCGTAGGACGCGCGATAGCGTCGCGCATCGAATGCAGTCAACGCCGCTTCGCCGAGCATGTCGTACGAGTAGCGAAAGCCCAGCGCTTCTTGCCTGCGGGCGTTTTCCAGCGCCTCCAGGATGGACTCGCCGGTCACGAACTGCTCACCCATCATCCGCATCGCCAGGTCCACGCCCTTGCGTATCAGCGGCTCGCCGCCCTTGCCGATGAGACGCGTCAACGTCCTCGAGAGGCCGGTCTCGCTGTGCGTGGCGACCAGCTTGCCCGTCAGGAGGAGTCCCCAGGTCGCGGCATTCACGAACACCGACGGGCTTCGGCCGGCGTGGGCTTCCCACTGGCCGTCGGCGATCTTGTCCCTGATGAGTGCGTCTCGCGTGCCCGCGTCCGGAATGCGCAAGAGCGCTTCGGCCAGGCACATCAATGCCACGCCTTCCTGGGACGACAGGGCGTACTCTTGCAGCAGCCCCTGCACGAGGCCGGCGCGACCCGCGGCGCTCCTGCGATTGCGCAATCTTTCGGCAAGTTGCCGAGCGAGTGCGTCCACGCGCGCATTGCGCTCCGGCGTCATCCTTGCTTCCGCGACCAGCGCTGGAATCGCAGCGTCTTCGCGGAGGCGATAGGCCGCGGTGATGCGCTGGCGGAAAGCAGTCGCAGGCTGAAGTGCGTCCGCGATCTGCGAGAACGGATGGACAAATGGCGGTGGAAGAGCAATTTCGGTCATGGTGTCGGTGCGTGGCGAATATGAGAATATTGCCGCTCGCTTGTCAAAACTTTGTACGGAAGATTGCCCTCCATGCTGAACAAATCACTAGGGGAGGTCGATCGCGAACACGAGTTGGATCGACTCGATCTTCGGATCCTGATGGCGCTTCAGCAAGACGGGCGAATCACCAATCTCAAGCTCGCGGAGTCGATCGGGCTTTCTGCAACCGCAGTGCTCGCTCGCGTGCAGCGACTCACTCGCGACGCGTACATCCTCGGGTACGAGGCCAGACTCAATCCGCTGAAATTGGGCGCCGGAATGCTGGTGTTCGTCGAAGTGTTGCTCGATCGGACCACGCCCAATGTCTTCGACGAATTCAAGGCCGCCGTGCAGGCGCAGCCCGCGATCATGGAATGCCACATGGTCGCGGGCGGCTTCGACTACCTGCTGAAAACCCGGAGCGCGGACATGACCGACTACCGGCAGTTCGCAGGTACGGTCCTGTGGCAACTGCCGGGCGTGCGGGAGACACGCACCTATGCGGTCATGGAAGAAGTCAAGATTTCGACGCACCTTCATCTGCACGGTTAGTCGAAGGCCTCGTGCGTGAGACGAGCGGCGTCGCGCAGAGCCCTTCTTTGGTGCCGATGCTGCACCACACAGGGGTCATTCCGGTAGTGGAAAGCTCGACCGGCCCGTCGAACTACGAACGATTCGTCGGTGATCGATCTCTGACAATGGCCTCCAACTTGGAGCTGCAATTGAATTCGAATCCAGACTCGACGGATCTCAGGCTGGCCTTCGTGGGCGGTGGCCAAATGGCTGGCGCCCTCATCAAAGGCCTGCTGGCGGCGGGCTGGCCTGCCGATCGCATCACCGTGGTCGAGCCGGACGAATCGCAACGCGATCGGCTTCGCAGCACACTGCAGGTCAAGGCGATTCCCGCCGGCTCCACGGAGCTCTGCGATGCGGAGGTGGTTGTCTGGGCCGTCAAGCCGCAGGTTCTTCGCCAAGCGATCAGCGAGACCGTCCCGTTTCTTTCAACGCCTCTGCACATCAGCATCGCGGCAGGCGTCCGAGCTTCGGATATCGCGATCTGGGCAGCGTCCAGCCGAGTGGTGCGCGTCATGCCGAACATGTCCGCCACGGTCGGGGCGGGCGTCGCCGGGCTCCTTGCGCTCGACGGGGTCGGCAATGTCGACAAGGCCCTGGTCGAGCGGATCCTTCGACCCACCGGCTTCAGCTTCTGGGTCGATTCCGAGGATCGCCTCGACGCCGTGACCGCCATCAGCGGCAGTGGGCCGGCCTATGTTTTCTACTTCATGGAGGCGTTTCAAAAAGCGGCGGAACGCGCTGGTTTCGACAGCGCGCAGGCGCGAGACCTGGTGTTGAGGACAGTCAGCGGGGCCGTGGCGCAAGCGAAGCAGAACGACGCGGGCTTCTCGACACTGCGCGAGAAGGTCACGTCGCAACGCGGGACGACCGAGGCGGCTCTGGCGGTGCTCGAGGGCGCAGGATGGCCGCACGCGCTAGGTGCGGCCGTAGAGGCCGCCCAGGCTCGTGCTTTCGAACTTTCGAACGAGTTCGGCAACCCGGGCAACACCCCGGTTGCTCTCGGCGGCAAAAAGTAGGACATTGAATGGATCCAATCCTGGATCACTTCTTGCGTTCATTGCCCCAATCACATGGCTTCGAGATTGCATTGCGCGACAGGGTTGGCGAAACACGCGCTTGTGACACATGACAGATCGATATGAAGCAAACCGCTCCTTTGGCCGGTGAACGGCCCCACTTGCCCGAAACCGTCTGGCGCCTGACCGCGCCGGAGTTGCCGCCGCTTGCGTCACTGAGCGGAAACGAAGAGACCCAGGTGGTCGTCATCGGCGGCGGCTTCATGGGCTTGAACGCCGCCATCCGCCTGCGCGAAGCGGGCGTCGAGGTGGTCGTCGTCGATGCGACCGAGCCGGGTTGGGGCGCCTCCGGTCGCAACAATGGTCAGGTGATACCGGGCTTCAAGTGGGACCCTGACGAGCTCGAACTGCATCTCGGGCAGGAGGTCGGCAAGAGGCTTGCAAAGCTGGGCGGCAGTGCCCCCGACTTTGTCTTCGAGATGATCGCCAAGCACGACATCGAGTGTTCTCCAGTGCGAAACGGCTGGATTCAACCTGCCTACACGCCCATCGGCGCCAAGCGCATCGAGCGGCGATTCGCCCAATGGGCAGCGCGAGGCGCGCCGGTCGAGATGCTGGATCCGACGACACTGCCGGCGGTCTTGGGAACACCGATCTTCCGAGCAGCCTGGATCGATCGACGCGGCGGCAGCATCAACCCGTTGGCCTATGCCCGCGGTCTTGCAAGCGCAGCCGTCAAGCTGGGTGCGAAGGTGTATGTCGGAACCTCGGCCCTCAGCATGGAGCGCGATGGTGCGACCTGGCTTGTCAGGTGCTCGGAAGGCGCCACCGTGCGGGCCCGGCAGGTGATCGTCGCAACCGCGGCTTACGCCGACGATCTCGTGCCCGGCCTGAAGCGCGCGATGGTCCCCGTGCGGACTGCCCAGGTGGCCACTGCGCCACTCGGCCCGACGATGCTCAACACCATTCTTCCGGGGCGGCAATGTGCTTCGGACACGCGCCGGCTATTGACATCGTTTCGACTGTCGCCCGACAACCGTCTCGTCATGGGCGGATCGGGAGCGACCGCCACGCTCGATCACGCCTCGATCGTTCGACGTCTACATGCTGCCGCCCATGAAATGTGGGGCCATCTGGGGACACTCGAATGGGACTTTGCATGGAGCGGCTTTTTCGCGGTCACCAACGACCACATCCCGCACATCCACGAGACCGGGGACGGCGTGATCTGCGCCTTGGGATGCAACGGCCGAGGCATCGCGGTTTCATCCGTGATCGGCGCGCTGCTTGCCGAGCGGCAGCTCGGTCAGTCGCCGGCAGAAATGCCTTTGCGCCCGACGCCGATGAAGCCGTTCGCATTCCACGCGTTCCGCCATGTGGGTGTTGCCGCGGCGACGCGATACCACGGCCTGCGCGACCGGATCGACGCGCAGGCTCGCTGATGGCCATCAGCGAGCCGCGCCCGACCGCTCCGTCCTGTTCAGCGTCTTCTTCAACCTCGATCTCAATCTCTCACCCAACCCGGGCCTTGCCCATTCAGGAGTCAGCATGAAAGTAGTTCGTCATCTCATCGGGCTCTGCGCCCTTGCATCGGTCGTGAGCGTTCATGCGCAAGCGCCGACCGGCACGCTCCAGCGAATTCAGGAGACGGGCGAGATCCGCATCGGCCATCGGGAATCGTCGGTTCCGTTCTCTTATCTCCTGGATGACGGCAAGCCCGTCGGGTTCGCCATGGATCTCTGCGCGAAGGTCGTCGAAACGATCAAGGCCGATCTCAAGAAGCCCGACATCAAGGCGGTGCTTCGTCCGGTCAATCTCAGCACGCAGATCCCGCTGCTGCAGAACCAGAGCGTCGACATCGTCTGCGGTCCTGCGACCAATACGCTGGAACGGCAGAAGCAGGTCGCGTTCAGCAACACGATCTTCGTTTCGAGCATCCGTGCAGTCGTCAAGGCAGACGGCGGCATCAACAAGTTCTCGGAACTCGGCGGCAAGACCGCCGCGCTGACCGCCGCGTCCACGTCGATCGCCCTCCTGACCAAGTATGAACAGGACAACAAGTTCGAGACGAAGAAGGTGACGAGTCCAGACCATGCCCAGTCGTTCTTGATGCTGAGCACGGGCCGCGCCCAGGCTTTCGTGATGGATGACATCCTGCTGGCATCGATGATCGCCAATTCGCCGCGGCCTTCGGACTTCAAGATCATCGACGATGCGCTGCGTGCCGAGCCGTACGGCCTGGTCATGCGCAAGGACGACCCGCAATTCAAGGCTGCAGTCGACAAGACCTTGCTTGCACTCACGAAGTCGGGCGAGTATCAGAAGATCTACTCGAAGTGGTTCGAAGCTCCGATCCCGCCGAAGAACGTCAATCTCAGTTTTCCGATGACCCACGCGCTCAAGGATGCGCTCGCGTCGCCCAACGACCGCGGCATCGAGTAATCCGCACTTCGGAAGCTGCAGGGGCCCGACATGTACAACTGGAACTGGTCCGTGATCTGGACCCCTTCGTCGGACGGCACCACATCCTTTGCCATGACGCTCGTCCACGGCTTGGGATGGACGTTGCTGGTCGGGCTGTCTGCATGGATCCTGGCACTTGCGATCGGTACGGCAGTGGGTATCGCAAGAACCCTCGAGGCTGGCACGGTTGCACGCCTGGCGGACGGTTACGTCGAAGTGCTGCGGAGTGTTCCGTTGATTGTCCAGATGTTCATCTGGTTCTACGTCGCGCCGGATGTGCTGCCCGAACGCATGGCGTTGGTCTTGAAGGAATGGGACCGCTACAACGTTCTTGCCGCGATCCTTTGCCTCGCCTTGTTCACCTCGGCCCGCGTCGCCGAACAGGTGAGAGCCGGCATCCAGGCGATTCCCACCGGGCAGCTCAACGCGGCCCGTGCACTCGGGATGCAGCCGCCCCAGGTCTATCGGTATGTGCTCATCCCGACAGCGGTCCGAAAGATCCTGCCGGCCCTCACGAACGAGTTCCTGAACATCATCAAGAACACATCGGTGGCATTCACGATTGCAGTGGTGGAGTTGATGGCGGCCACCCGAACGATGCAGGAGATGACGTTCCAGATCTTCGAGGCCTTCACTGTCGCGACGCTGGTCTACCTCTTGGTCAACCTGATCATCGTCAAGGCGATGGGCATGATCGAGCGCCGCATCGAAATCCCGGGCCATGGCCGCCGCTAGGGATCATTGATGGATTTCGATTTCGACGTTGTCCGGCGTTCTTGGCCGCTCCTCGTTCAGGGCTTCTGGTTCACGCTGAAGCTGACGGCGATCGCATCGGTGGGCGGCGCCGTGCTCGGCACGCTTCTGGCCCTCGTGCGGCTGTCCCGGTTCAAGGCGCTCTCGACCATCGTCGGCACCTATGTCAATGGCATTCGATCCATTCCGCTGCTGTTGGTCATCTTCTGGTTCTACTTCCTGGTGCCCTACATCGGCGCCTGGATCATTGGTGCGAAGCAGCCGATCGAGATCAGTCCGCTCACATCGTGCGTCGTGACATTCGTTCTTTTCGAGTCGTGCTACTTCTGCGAAATCATGCGCGCGGGCATTCAATCGATTCCTCCCGGTCAGCTCGCTGCCGGAAGAGCGCTGGGCATGGGCTATTGGACCTTGATGGGACAGATCGTCGTGCCGCAGGCCGTGCGGAACATGCTCCCCATCATGCTCAGCCAGACCATCGTTCTGTTCCAGGACGTCTCGCTGGTGTCCGTGCTTTCGATCAAGGACTTCTTCGGAGCGGCCGATTTCGTCGCCAAGCGAGACGGTCGACCGCACGAGATGTACCTCGTGGTCGCCCTAATCTATCTGGTCGCCTGCATCACGCTTTCTCGACTCGTGCGTCGACTCCAGCGGCGCGTCGCCATCATCCGATGACCGCGAAGACTGCGCGAAGTCGGACATTCACCATCCCAGGAGCATTCATGTCAGCGAAAGTCGGAAGAGTCGACCACCCCGTGGTCGCAGTTCACAACCTGGAAAAAACCAGCGAGCAATACACCCGGCTCGGGTTCGTCGTGCCGCCGATCGGCAAGCATCGGGAATGGGGCACGGCCAATATCTGCATCATGTTCCCGGGTGACTACCTCGAAATTCGCGGGGTTGGCGATCCGACCAGGTTCCTGGCGGGCCTGGACGAGTTCCTGGTTCATGGCGAGGGTCTCAGCGGTGTCGCGTTCAACGCAAAGTCAGCGGCCGAGAGCTACGAAGCTGGCCGTGCATCCGGACTTGGCATCGCCCCGCCGAAGCACCTGAATCGCCGCCTGGTCCTCGAGGACAAGACGCTCGACCTGCATTTCGAGACCGTGATGCTGGCGCACGATCTCCATCCTGGCCTGACCCACGCCAATCTGGTCGAACACTTGAGCGCGGATCAGCTTCGCCAGCCCGGCTGGATGGATCATCCCAACGGCGTCGTGGCTTTCGGTCGTCTTGTCGGCGTCGTCACGGATATGGAGGGGGCGGCGGGAACGTATCGGCGCCTTCTCGGTGCAGCACATGTCGAGCATGTGTCCGGTCGGATCGTCCTGACCCTGGAAGAGGGCGCCGACATCGAACTGATCACGCCCGCGGAGGCAGCCAGCAGGGGTGATGCGCAACCGCTTCGCGGCGACGCGTACATCGCTTCTGCAACGCTGCTCGTAACGGACCTCCAGAAGACCGCCCGGGTCTTCGAGCGGAACGGCATCGATTTTCGCGAGGCCCGAGAGATGCTGGCGGTCGATCCGCTGCACGCCTGTGGGGCCCATCTTTACTTCAAGCAAGCCTGATCGAGGGCAAGCTCTTGAGAGCGCAGAAAAGCCGGTGGCGTGCTCGCATCACTCGTTCTTGAGCGCGGTCTGGGTGTGTTCGATATGTGCCTCGAGCAGGCCGACAGCCAAGGTGATGTCCTTGGCGATGCATGCCTTGAGGAGCTCTCGATGTTCCGATTGCGGGGATTTTCGACCGACCTTATAGGACTGTTGACTTCGCATGTGCATGCCGATGCCGCGGACCATTTCTTCGATCATCTTCAGGAGCTTGGGTCGACCGCAAGGGCGGTATAGGCACAGGTGAAACTCGAGATTCAATTCCGACCATTCGAGCGGTGATTCACTGGCGTCGTATCTCGCAATGATGCCGCGAGCCGCTTTGTAGTCGCCCGCATTCATCTGGGGAATCGCCAGTTTGAGTGCCCGCGTTTCCAAGCCGATTCGAATGTCCAGTGTCTCCAGAAGCTCCTCGACCGACTGGCTGGCGACGGTGGAGCCCTGATGCGGTGTATGAACGATCAAGCCTTCGGCTTGCAGACGCTTCAATGCTTCGCGCACCGGGATTCGGCTGACGCCGAATTTCTTGGCGAGCGCTTCCTGCTTGAGCTGCACTCCGATGCCGACGGCACCGGAGAGAATCATGTCCCGCAATGACGCGGTGATCGTGTCCGCGGACAGGCCGGCTTCTGGAGCGGATGCGTCGATGTTCATGGGCTCTTCTTGCAAGTTCCTGCCGCTGCAGTCTAGCTTGTATCCGAAATCGGATCCAGAATTGCCGAGTGGCGCGTCAGTGTTCGACAGTGTTTTCACTCATGCCAGGTTCTGAGTCCGGCATCGTCGCTGAATCGCTGGTTGCTGGCGTCGAGGATCAATGGATGGTCGCTGGTAGGCGTCGGGACCATGATATTGACCGAGCCGGCCTCGCCGCAGGCAATGTAGATCGGTGGGACGGTGCCTGGAATCTCCAAGCAGAAAGCCGGGCTCCCGCTCGCATCGAAGAGGTCGAGAACTGCCGAAATCAATGCGCGCTCCAACTCCGTCATGCTGAGCCTCCTAGTTGCAGGCGTCGCCATTGCCAGGATGTTTTTCAAATACTCAATGCATGGCCGACGCGGATTGAAATTAGGCCATAACTCGTGTTGCGGCGCAAAATCTTTCGCGCGCCAACACGCCGCGCAACTCAACAGCTAATTGGGCAACCAATTAGAAAATTTGCATTGGCGCCTTTGCGCTTTGCCGCCCTTGCCGCCTTTTTCGGCTTTTGCGGACCACAGCCCATTAATCAAATACGTTTCACGGCGACGCCCATGCACGCACGCAACAGGCGCCGCCCGTGGCTTTTACTCCCCCGGAATATGAGGCCCATGCAAGGCCACCGGTTGCTTCGCCTTCTTGCGCATCCGGATGTTGAGCATCTCCACGGCCACCGAGAACGCCATTGCGAAGTACACGTAGCCCTTCGGCACGTGGTGGTCGAATCCTTCCGCCACCAGCACCACGCCGACCACCACCAGGAACGACAGCGCCAGCATCTTGATGGTCGGGTGCGCCGACACGAAGCGGCCGATCGGGCCGGCGAACAGCATCATCAGCAGCACCGAGACGATGACCGCGGCGATCATGATGCGAACGTCGTCGACCATCCCGACGGCGGTGATGATCGAGTCCAGCGAGAACACCAGGTCGATCAGCATGATCTGGAGGATGACCGAGGTCATCGTGGCCTTGACCGCACTCGGCGCGTGCGATTCCTCGCCTTCGAGCGACTGATGAACCTCGCTGGTGCTCTTCCAGATCAGGAACAAGCCGCCGAGGATCAGGATCAGGTCCCGTCCCGAAATCTCCTGCTGGAAGATGGTGAAGAGCGGGGTGACGAGCCCGACGATCCAGGCCAGCACCAGCAAGAGGCCGATGCGCATGAACATCGCCATGAAGAGGCCGATGCGGCGACCCAACTCGCGCTGTGCAAGCGGCAACTTGTCGACCAGGATCGAGATGAAGATGATGTTGTCGATGCCCAAAACGAGCTCAAGAGCGGTGAGCGTCGCGAATGCGATCCAGGCTTCGGGTTGGGTCAGCAGTTCGATCATGGATTCCCTCGAGGTATGGATGAGCCGCGGCAGGCGCCTGCGGTGCGGCGCCATTGTGTCGCGCAAACGCCGGTCCTTCTATCGAATCCGTCCGACGCGCAAGGCTTCAGCGCCGGATTTAGCGTTGCCCCGTTAAAGGAACAAGCATGGACATCGAGCAACGCAAGAACGATTCGCGAGACAGCAAGCGCGCCTTCCGCTGGGGCGTCATCGCCGTCATCGTGCTGGTGCTGGGCGCCCTCGCGGCCAACTTCATCCTCGGCAACAAGGAGGGCGAACGGCTGAAGCAGGAAGCCTCGCAGGGCAATCCGGTGGTGATCGACGGCAAGACGGCCAAGTAGCAAGGCCGGGCAGCACGCCATCGAAGACATCGTGGCCAAGCGCAGGCCGCCGATCGACTTCCGACGGTCGTCCGAGGAAGTCGCGGCCGACCTCATCGGCATCACGCTGGTGGTGGACGGCGTGGGCGGCCGCATCGTCGAAACCGAGGCCTACGATGCCGAGGACGCGGCCTCGCACAGCTACCGCGGCCCGACGCCTCGCAACGCATCGATGTTCGGGCCGCCGGGTCATGCGTACGTGTACCGGTCGTACGGCATTCACTGGTGCCTGAATTTCGTGTGCCGCGAGGCCGGCCATGGCGCCGGCGTGTTGATCCGCGCCTTGGAGCCGACCCATGGCATCGAAGCGATGTGCAAGCGGCGGCGGCTCGATGCAAGGCGGCTGCTTTGCGCCGGCCCGGGGCGAGTGGGGCAGGCACTCGGCATCGATCTGCGCCTGGACGGCAAAGCGTTGGATGCGCCGCCGTTCGAGCTGCTCGACACGCGGGTTCCGCACGGCCCGATCGAGATTCTGGTGGGCCCCCGCATCGGGATTTCGCAAGCCGTCGAGGCACCGTGGCGGTTCGGAGAAAAGGGCTCCGTCTTCCTCAGCCGACCGTTTAAGCCCGCCTGAAAGTACGGAAGGACAGGACCTCGCTTCCAAGCGAGGAGTAGCCGGCTCGCGTGTCGTCGACGATGGTCACTGCGCTTGGTTTGCATGGTTCAATGCTTAGCCGCCCAGACCTTGTGAGCCCAAGACCGAAATGCACAGCGACTACATAGCGTTCGTGGACGAAAGTGGCGATCACAGCCTCGATAAGATCGACCCTGCGTATCCCATGTTCGTGTTGGCCTTCTGTGTAATGCCATTCGCGGCGTACAACGAAATAATTTCACCGGCGATCCGCAAGCTCAAGTTCGATCTGTTTGGCCATGACACGGTGGTTCTCCATGAGACCGACATCGTTCGACGGCGCAAGGCCTTCGCATCGATCGGGGAAGTTCAGCGCAACGATCTCATGTCCAAGCTTGGCGAGATCATTCGTGGCGCAGACATGACGATCATTGCGATTGCCATCCACAAACAAAAGCACGCCGCGAGGTACAAGGCGCCGGCGCACCCCTATCACCTTGCCATGCAGTATGGTTTGGAGCGCCTGCACAGCCATATGGAAGCCGTGGGGCAGCGGGATCGGCTCACTCATGTGGTCTGTGAACGCCGAGGTGAGAGGGAGGATGCCGAACTGGAGCTTGCCTTCCGTCGTGTTTGTGACGGACAAAACGCCTCAGGGCAGCGTTTGTGCTTCGACATTGTGATGGCCGACAAGAAATGCAATTCGGAAGGGCTGCAGATTTCCGATTTGGTTGCACGGCCGATCGGTCGGCACGTGTTGAACCCGGAGCAGCCCAACAAAGCCTACGAGGTGATCGAAAAGAAGCTGGCGGTCAGCTGGCGCGGCTCTTATGCTGGATGGGGCCTCAAGGTGTTTCCGTGACGCAGAAAGCAGAAGGGCCACCTTTCGGTGACCCAACGCCGGCCGCGTAGTCGCAACCCATTTCGATGCGAAGTTTAGCCCGTCTCCTCGATTCTGTCTTCAAGGAAAAGGGACGTTAGCTTTCCCGCGGGGTGCAAGGAACTGCGTTTGGTAGCTCAGTCGCCCCTATCCGCGCTACAAGCCGCCGCGCAACTACACCTGGCTTCGATGCCGCTCGATGCAGGCATCCAGGACGTCCTCGCCGCTGCGCTGCCACCAATCCAGCGCCGAGAAGATCTCGACCTCGCTGAACCCACGGTAGCCAGCTGCCTCGACCCAGCCCCGGATCTTCTTCAGCTCGACCACGCCGTCGCCCATCATGCCGCGGTCGCTCAGGAGGTCGCGCGTCGGCGTCAGCCAGTCGCAGACGTGGTACGCCAGCAGCCGCTCGGCGCCCGCACGTTCGATCTGTTCTCGCAGCTTCGGATCCCACCAGACGTGATAGACGTCCACGGCAACGCCGAGCATGCCGCCTCGCTCCGGGTCGAGTTCGTCGCACAGATCGAGCGCCTGTTCGAGCGTGTTGATGCAGGCCCGGTCGGCCGCTTGCATCGGATGCAGCGGCTCGATGGCGAGCGGCATGCCGACTTCGCGGGCGTGGTCGAGCGAGGCCGCGATGCCGTCGCGAACTTCTCCCCTCGCCCGGCCGATGTCCTTGTAGAGCGCGCGCCCGTCGAGCGCGCCAGGCAGCGCGCCGACCACCAGCACGACGCAAGGTGCGCCCAGCAGCTTGGCCTCGTCGATGGCGCGGCGGTTGTCGTCCAGCGCCGCCTGCAGCCCCGCCGCATCGACCGCCGGAAAGAACCCGCCGCGGCAATAGCCGGAGAGTCCGATGCCGTGCGCCGTCAATTGCCGGGCCAAGCGCTCGATGCCGAGCGCTGCAACCTGGTCGCGCCACGGGCTGATCGCGCGGATGCCGCGCTCGGCGCATTGATCGACGATGCGGTCGAGCGGCACCTCCTGCCCGTGCTGCTTGCGAACGGTCGCCGTGTTGATCGAAAGCCACTCGTGGCCACCCGAGAAGTCGCGCATGGCGGGCGGGTTTGCGTGATCAGTTGCCGATGCCATGGATCGCCATCAAGGTTTTCATCCGCGAGCAAGCCAGGTCGGGCCTCTCCAGCACGTCGGCGGCATCCGCCAACCTGAAAAGTTCTGCCAGGTGCTGCAGCGACCGCGTGCTCTGCTGCCCGCCGACCATCGTGAAATGCGTCTGGTGTCCGTTGAGCCAGGCCATGAAGACCACGCCGGTCTTGTAGAACCGGGTCGGCGCCGCAAAGATGTGGCGCGACAGCGGCACCGTCGGCCCCAGGATCGCATGGAAGCGTTCGAGCCTGCCGGCCGCCAGCTCGCCGAGCGCCGCGCTGGCAGCAGGCGCGATCGCATCGAAGATGCCGAGCAGCGCGTCGCTCTTGCCGTGGGTCGGTTCGCTGCCGACGCCGTCGCCGGCGATCAGTTCCGCATAGTTGAAGTCGTCGCCGGTGTACATGCGCACGCCCTTCGGGAGGCGCCGGCGCATCGCGATTTCCTTGTCCTTGTCGAGGAGCGAGATCTTGATGCCGTCCACCTTGTCCGGATGGGCCGCGATAACGGTCAGCGCGGTCTCCATCGCGGTGTCGACATCGGCGCTGCCCCAATAGCCCGCAAGCGCCGGATCGAACATGTCGCCCAGCCAATGCAGCACCACCGGCTGGCGCGCCTGCCGCAGGATGCGGTCGTAGACGCGCTCGTAGTCGCCGGCATTGCGCGCCACCCTCGCCAGGGCACGGCTCGCCATCACGATCAGCTGGCCGCCGAGCGCCTCGATGGCTTCCATCTGCTCTTCGTAGCCTCGGATCACGTCGTCGACGCTGTCGACCTGGTCGAGGGGCAGGTGATCGGTGCCGCAGCCGGACGCGATGCGGGCACCGGGCACGTCCTTGGCGGCGTCGAGCGAGCGGCGGATCAGCTCCAGCGAGGTCGGCCAGTCGAGTCCCATGCCGCGCTGCGCGGTGTCCATTGCCTCGGCGACGCCGAGCCCGAGCGACCAGAGATGACGCCGGTAGTCGATGGTCGCGTCCCAGTCGATCGCGCATTGCAGCCACGGATCGCAGACCGCCATCGGATCGGCCACCACGTGTGCTGCCGAGTAGGCGATGCGATCGAAGGCGATGCCTCGTGCCGGTCGGGCCAGCGGTTGCGCGCGCAGCGTGTAGGGCGCCAGCGTGCCGGCGGTCGTGGGGAGCTGGAGTGTGAGGGCCATGTCGGGCGGTTTCAGACGTTGAGGGGTTCGACATCGACCCAGCGCCGGTCGCGCCAGGATTCGAGCGCCGCCTCGACCAGCTGCACGCCCTTGGCGCCTTCGGGCAAGGTCCAGCGGTAGGGCGCGTCTTCCACCACGTGGCGGATGAAATGCTCCCACTGGATCTTGAAGCCGTTGTCGTACACCTGCGAATCCGGAATTTCCTGCCACTGGTCGAAGAAGTTCATGGTTTGCTTCTCGTCCGGGTTCCAGACCGGCCGCGGCGTCGCGACCCGCGACTGCGCCCTGCAGCTCGAAAGCCCCGCCACCGCCGAACCGTGGGTGCCGTCCACGTGGAAGGTGACCAGGTCGTCCCGCCGCACGCGCGTCACCCAGCTCATGTTGATCTGCGCGATCACCGGCTCGCCCTGGTGGCCCTTGAGCTCGCAGGTGGCATAGGCCGCATCGTCCGCGGTGGCTTCGTAGGGCTGGCCGTCCTCGTCCCAGCGCTTCGGGATGTGCGTGGTACCGAGGCACGATACCGACTGCACCTCGCCGAACAGGTTGTCCAGCACGTAGCGCCAGTGGCACATCATGTCGAGGATCATGCCGCCGCCGTCTTCCTTGCGGTAGTTCCACGACGGTCGCTGGATCGGTTGCAGGTCGCCTTCGAAGACCCAGTAGCCGAACTCGAGCCGCACCGACAGCATGCGTCCGAAGAAGCCGGCCTTTCGTAGCATGTCGAGCTTGCGCAGGCCCGGCAGGAACAGCTTGTCCTGCACCGCGCCGTGCTTGAGGCCGGAGGCTTCGGCCAGCCTGGCGATCTCGACCGCCTCGTTCAGGTTGGTGGCGATCGGCTTTTCGCAGTAGACGTGCTTGCCCTTTCGAATCGCCTTGGCCAGCAGGGTCGGCCGCATCTGGGTGGTGCCGGCATCGAAGAAGACGGTGTCGTCCGGGTTCTCCAGTGCGCGGTCGAGGTCGGTGGTCCAGCGCTCGATGCCGTGCGCCTTGGCGAGCGCCTCGATCTTCTCGGCATTGCGCCCGACCAGGATCGCATCGGGCATGACCCGGTCGCCGTTCGACAGCGTGACGCCGCCTTGCCGCCTGATCGCGACGATCGAGCGGATCAAATGCTGGTTCATGCCCATGCGTCCGGTGACGCCGTGCATGATGATTCCGAGTCGTTGAATGGCCATGTCGGGGATCTCCTTCATTGCACCGGTGCGAGGCCCGCGGCCTTCACGAGCTTGGCGTTGCTCGTGATTTCTTCCTTGATGTAGGCATCGAACTGCTCGGGCTTGAGCGTCCAGGCGTCGGCGCCGAGTTTCAGGAAGCGCTCCTTGACCTCCGGGCTCGCCAAGGCCTTCTCGACCTCGTCGTGCAGCCGGTTGACGATGTCGCGCGGCGTCTTGGCCGGCGCCATCATCCCGATCCAGAAATTGAACTCCGACCCCGGCACGCCGGCTTCGGCGGTGGTGGGCACGTCGGGGAGGGCCGCGGCGCGCTTGGGCGAGCCGACCGCGAGGGCCAGCAGCTGGCCTTCCTTGATCTGGCCGATGACCGGTGCGATCGGCGAGAAGTAGTAGTCGACCCGGCCCGAGAGCACCTCGGTCACCGCCTCGGCCGAACCCTTGAACGGGATGTTGGTCGCATCAATGTTGGCGGCCATCTTGAACTTTTCGGCATTGAGGTGCGTCGCGCTGCCCTGGCCGGCCGATGCGAAGTTGATCGTGCCGGGCTTGGCCTTGGCCGCTGCCACCAGGTCCTTCAAGGTCTTGATGTTCTTCGACGGCGAGATCACCAGCGCGTTCGGCAGCGACGAGATCGGCGTCACCGCGGCGAAGTCGCCAACCGTGTCGAACGGCAGCTTGGCGAAGGTCGACGGGCTGACCGTGTGCGAGGACGAGTGGATCATGATCGTGTAGCCGTCCGGCGCCGCGGTCGCCACCGCCTGCTGGCCGATGGTGCCGCTCGCGCCGCCGCGGTTGTCGATGACCAGGGTCTGGCCCATGCTCGCGCCCATCTTGTCGGCGATGGCGCGCGCAATGATGTCGGTGGTGCTGCCTGCGGCGAAGGGCACGATCACGCGGATCGGCTTGTTCGGATAGGGACCGCCCTGGGCGAAGGCCGCCACCGGACAGGCGAGGGCGAGCACCGCGACGAGCAGGCCCCGGCGCGCGAAGGCAGTGGGATTGGATGGGATGCGCATGGTTTGTCTCCGTTGGTTGTGATGGTTGGTAATTAACGATCGGGTGAATAGGTGGGGGCCCTATTTGCGCAGCAGATACCCCATGACGACATCGGTCATGTGCGAAAGCCGCTCCGACAGTGCAGTCGGCGCCAGGAGGTCGCGGCCGAAGATCGTCGACAGCGTGGCGTTGTTCGACAGGTAGAAATAGCAGAGGCTCGCGATCGAGATGTAGAGCTGCACCGGGTCGACGCCACCCCTGAAAAGCCCTTCGCGCTGGCCGCGCTCGACCACGTCCCGCAGCAGCGCGACCAGTGGCGAATTCATTTCCTGGATGCGAGAGGAGCGCTGCAGGTGCCGCGCGCGGTGCAGGTTCTCGCTGTTGAGGAGCGTCAGGAACTCGGGGTTGTCGAGGTAGTACTGCCAGGTGAATTCGACCAGGCGGCGGACGGCGGTCGCGGCGTCGAGGTCGCCCAGGTGCAGCTTCTGCTCGGCTTCGCGAATGCGCGCATACGCCTCCTCGAGCACCGAGAGGAACAGCAGTTCTTTGCTCTCGAAGTAGTAGTAGACGAGCCGCTTGTTGACCCCTGCGCTGGTGGCGATGCGCTCCATGCGCGCGCCGCCCAGGCCGAATGCGGCGAACTCGCGGGTCGCCGCCTGCAGGATTTCGGCCTGGGTGCGGTCGGCATTGCGGCCGCGCAGTTCGGTCGGGGCTGGGGCTGGGGCGGGGGTGCTGGCGTCGGCCGGTGACCGGCCCTCATCGACATGCTGGAAGCTCGACATGCCCCGGATAATTCACCTTGGCGTGAATTGGAGCCACAGCGTTTTCCCGGACGGCGGCGGTGAATTAAGCGCCGTCATCGGGCACCAGCCGAGGTCCGCGTCGACCTCGGCTGGGTGGGTGGCCGCGCCTGCCTCGCCTCGTGGCAGGGGCGGCAGGGCGGCAGGGCGGTTATTCCACCGATTCGCTCGCGCCGGCAGCGCTGACCGGTGCGCCGGTCGCGCCGTCGGCGACTGCGGGAGCTTCGCGTCGACGCGAGGCGCGGCTCTTGAGGCCGGCGGCGCGCGCCTCGTCCGAGCTGAATTGGTGGGCGGTGCCTTTTTCGTGGGCCGCCCGTCCGCCTTCGCGGGCAATCGCGCTGCGACGTGCCGGGTCGAGGGCCGCAAAGCCGCGGCGGCGAGCGCCGAAGTTGTTTTCGTCGATGTCGTTAAGCATGCAAGAACTCCAAAGTTGTAGTCCGGCGTGCCGCGTGGTGCGCCGGGCCGCCGCGTGGATGCAGCTGCGATGGAGAACGGCAACCGGCATGCCCGCGCGCATCGAAGGGCGCGGGACCGGTTTTGAGCAGGGACGCAAGCTTTGCGGCAACTCTTGCCGCGTTGGCCTCGAACGTCCAGGATCGACCCCGTGGACGTCCGCAATCGGCCTCAGGGCCTCGGCCCTCGTGCCTCAGACCTCGCCGCGCTGCCGTCGGCGGGCTTCGGCCTCGGCCATGGTGCGCTGCAGGTCGGCCAATTCGACCGGCTTGGTGAGGTGGGCGTCGAAATCTTCCTGCAACGATTGCGAGTTGCTCGGACCGCCGCCCCATCCGGTCAGTGCGATCAGTACCAGCTCGTCGTGCTCCGGCAGGGCCCGAAGGCTCCGGGCGACCTCGAGGCCGCTCAGGCCGGGCATGCCGATGTCGAGGATCGCGAAATCGGGCTTCTCTTTTTGCGCCACCGCCAGCGCCTCGATGCCGTCCGCGGCGCTCAGGACCCGGTGGCCGGCCGCCTGCAGCAGCCGACCGAGCGCCCAGGAGGCGTCGGTGTTGTCGTCGGCGATCAAGACCAGCGCACCTTGCTTTCCGGCGACCGCATCGGCGGGCGGCAGCAGCGTGATCGGCGCCTCGGGCGCTCGTGCCAGGGGCAGGCGAACCCGGAAATGGCTGCCGTGGCCGGGCCCATCGCTCCAGGCATCCACCTGCCCGCCGTGCAGCTTGACGATGTTGCGCACCAGCGCCAAGCCCACGCCCAGCCCTTCGTTGTTGCGATGCGCCGTGGCCGGCCCCTGTGTGTACAGGTCGAACATCCGCTCGATGGTCTCCTGCGCCATGCCGACGCCGTTGTCGCTGACCAGGATCACGGCTTCGTCGCCCTCGACCTCGGCGACGAGGCTCAGCTTGCCGCCCGGCGGGGTGTACTTGGCGGCATTGGTCAAGAGGTTGACCAGCGCCTGGCTGATGCGAAGCGAGTCGATCTCCAGCATGACCGGCACGTTCGGCAGCCGGACCGAGAGGTGGTGCTTGGCATCCTCCAGCAGCGGCCGTGCGGTTTCGAGCGCCACCTCGATCACGCTCTGGAGCGTCACCTCGGCGGTGTTGAGCTCGAGCCTTCCGACCGCCAGCCGCGAGACATCGAGCAGGTCGTCCACCAGTGCCTTCATCGTGCGCGCCTGGCGCTGCACGATCTGCGCCGCATGGGCGCGTTCAGGCGGGCTCGCATCGGCGCCGGTCAGGAGGCCGGCCGCGCTGCTGACCGAGGCGAGCGGATTGCGCAACTCGTGCGACAGCACCGCGATGAAGCGGTCCTTGGCCACGTCCGCGGCCTCGAGTTCGAGCCGTGCCTGCTCGTTCTGATTGAGCGCCAGCAACAGTTCGGCCTGGCTTTGTTCCAGCGCAGCCTGCGCAGCCCGCGCCGCGGTCTCGTCCCGCAGGATCTTGACGAAGCCGACCGCGCCGCCGGTGCTGTCGTGCATGCGCATCAGCACGCCGCTGCCCCAGAAGCGGCTGCCGTCCTTGCGAACGTGGAAGCGCTCGTCGGCGGCCCGCTCCTTGGTCATGGCGACCTCCGCTTCTGCTTGCGGCGCGCCCGCGATGCGATCCTCTTCGGTGAAGATGACGTCGCCCGACTTGCCCAGCACCTCGGCTTCGGTGTAGCCGAGCAGGCGCTCGGCTCCCGGGTTCCAGCTGGTGACCCGGCGACCGATGTCCGACGAGAAGATCGCGTAGTCGCGCGCGTTCTCGATGACCAGCCGCAGGCGCTCCTCGCTCGCTCTTAGGGCCTGCTCGGCGCGGCGTGCATCGCCGACATCGCGCGCGGTCGCGGTGCCGCCGACCACCCGGCGATGGGCATCGCCGATCGGCGAGACGCTGAGCGCCACGTGGATCTCGTCGCCGTTTCTTCCGCGATGCACCGCCTGCAGCTGCTCGATGCTGCGGCCGTCGATGACCGCCTGCACCAGGTCGAGCTGGTCGTGCGGCGCAGCCAGCTCGATCATGCGGATCGGCTGTCCGACCGCGTCGGACGCCTTGTAGCCGAAGGTGCGTTCGGCGCCGCCGTTCCAGCTCAGGATGGTGCCGTCGAGCGAGAAGCTGATGATCGCGTCCATCGACGAAGCCACGACTGCCGAGAGCCATTGGCTGACCTCCTCGGCATGCTTCCTGTCGGTGATGTCGATGAAGGAGATCACCACGCCGGCGATCCGGTCCTCGGCCGTGCGGTAGGGCAGGAGCCGCGCCAGGAACCAGCCGCCGTCCTCCCGCCCGACCTCGCGCTCGATCGGCGCCAGCCGTTCCAGCACCCGGGCCGCATCTTCGCCGAGCTCACGGTAATTGAGCTGCGGCGTCAGGTCGCTCAACGGCCGCCCGAGGTCGCCCGGAATGAAGTTGAAGATCCGCACCGACGCCGGCGTGTAGCGCGTGATGCGAAGCTCCCGGTCGAGGAACACGGTCGCGATCGCGGTCGCGTTGATCAGGTTCTGCATGTCGGCGTTGGCATGCGCCAGCTCGTCGACCTTGGCCTTCAGCTCGTGGTTGACCGTGGTCAGCTCCTCGTTGATCGACTGCAGTTCCTCGCGGCTGGTTTCCAGCTCCTCGGTGGCCGAGCGAAGCTCTTCGTTGATGGCCTGCAGCTCCTCGTTGCTGGCCTTGAGTTCCTGGGTCGAGATCTCGTATTGCTCGACTGTGTCGCGCAGCTGCATGCGAAGCCGCTCGAGTTCCTGGTCGAGCTGGTTGACAAGCGGATCGGCTCCACCGGACTCCTCGCGCGACGCGGCGGGGTCGACCGGGTCGGCCACGGCCGAATGCACCGTCTCGAAGGTGACCAGCATCAGCTCCATGCTGGCTTCGCGCAGCTTGACCACGCGCAGCGTCATGGTGCGGTGTTCGTCGTCGATCGGCACCAGCACCGGTCCGGCGGCGACCGGATCGTCGGTCTGCGCCGCCTGGTGCAAGGCAGCGCGAAGCTCGATGCGCAGCGCCGGCACGATCATGCGCAGCAGGTTGCGGGTCGGCTCGCCGCCCGCGTGCTGGAGATAGCGCCCGGCGCTCGGCGAGATATGCACCACGTCGCCTTCGCCATCCACCAGCACCGAAGGCGGACCCAGGGTTTCGAGCAAGCGCAGATGCAGCTCCGACCAGCTGCTGCCTCGCGGCGTGCCGAGCGGAAACGGCCTGCCGCTCGAGCCGGCCGGCAAGAAGCCGCGGCCCGCCACCACCGGTGCTTCCTGCAGCGCGGCAGGGACGTTGAACGGCATCGGCAGGTTGCCGAGGCTGCTGGCGAGAACGGACGCGACCCGTGGCGCCGACCGTTGCACATAGAGCCGGTGCTTCTTGTCGATGGCGCTGAAGTGCGGATTGCCGTCTTCGACCGATTCCGACGCGCCGAGGAACAGCAGGCCCTGCGGCAGCAGGCCGAAGTTGAAGATCTGGAACGCCCGGCGCTGCGCTTCGGGGTCGAGATAGATGAGGAGGTTGCGGCAGGTCACCAGGTCGAGCCGCGAGAAGGGCGAATCCCGCAGCAGGTCATGGCTCGCGAACAGCACCATCTCGCGGACCTCGCGCCGCACCCGGTAGCCGCCGGGTTCCTTGGTGAAGAAGCGCGACAGTCGTTCGGGCGATACGTCGGCCTGGATCGCGTCCGGATAGAAGCCGTCCCGCGCCACCTGGATCGACTCGGCATCGAGGTCGGTCGCGAACACCTGCAGGGTCGGCGGCGCGTCCAGCGTGCGGGCGTGCTCGATCAGCAGCATGGCGATCGAATAGGCCTCCTCGCCGGTGGCGCAGGCCGCCACCCAGACCCGCACGCTGTCGTTCGGCGACTTGCCCTGGAACAGCACCGGGATGTGGGCGGTCAGCGCCCCGAAGCATTCCGAGTCGCGAAAGAAGTTGGTGACGCTGATCAGGAGGTCCTGCAGCAGCGCGCCGGCCTCTCCGGGTCGCACGCGCAAACAGTCGAGATAGGCGGGAAGCTCGGCGACGCCGTTCACCTGCATGCGGCGCGCGATGCGGCGCACGATGGTGGCACGCTTGTAGTAGCTGAAGTCGCGTCCGGTGCGGGCACGCAGGAAGGTGAGCACGTCGCGCAGCGCGGCTTCTTCGCCGCCCTCCGCCAGTGACGAAACCGCCGGCTGCGGTCCCTGCTCGGAAGGGAGCCGAAGGCTTTTCTCGATCTTGAAGTACTCGCGAAGCCGTGCCGCGATGTCCTTCAACGGCAGGATCCAGTCGACCATGCCGGTCGCGATGGCGGCTGCCGGCATCGTCGAATGCTCGGCCTCGGCCGGGTCCTGCGCGACGGTCAGGCCGCCACGCTCCTTGATGCGCTTGAGGCCGACCGCGCCGTCGCCGTTGCCGCCGGAAAGCACCACCGCGGCGGCATGCGGCCCGTGCGTGTCGGCGAGTGCGCGAAAGAACAGGTCGACCGTCATCCGGCTTTGCGGGCCGGGCTGGATCTGCTGCAGGCGGAGGTAGCCGTTGGCCGACTTGATCGCCTGGCCTGGTGGAATGACGTACACGCAGTTCGGCTCGACCTTGCAGGTCTCTTGCACCTGGACCACGGGCATGTCGGTGCAGCGCTGCAGCACCTCGGCGACCTTGCTCTCCTGTTCGGCGGCCAGGTGGATCACCACCACGAAGGCCAGGCCGGTGTCGGGTTCGACCGTCTCGAAAAAGGTCCGCAGCCCGCCGATGGCGCCGGCCGAGCCTCCAAGTCCGACCAGCGGCGTCATCTGGTAGCCGCGAGACGGCACGGCATCGTCCATCTGGTCGGCGAGTTCTTCCTCGAGGTGATCGGGCGTCGGTTCGGTCATGCGTTGAATGTCGTTGCGTTCTGGCGCTCGCGAAAGATTATGCGACCCGGCCCACGGTCGAGATGGCGCGCCAGAGGCATCGTCGCCGAGCGCTGCCGAGCGCTGCCGAGCGCAGCCGGGACTGCAGGCACCCCGTTTGCCCAGCCATTGGAAGTGCATCGAAGGTGCATGTCCACGATGAAAGGAACGACGCATGCGATCCCTGGCAGATACCCTGGCGCCCACCGCCACGAACATGATCCGGTTCGACCACACGCACGTGATGGCGACCTTCCACCAGTACGAGATCGACACCCGGCCGAGCGTCAAGAAGGGCCTGGTCGATACCGCCTGTACCGCGCTCGAGATCCACGCGCAGCTGGAGGAAGAAATCTTCTATCCGGCCGTGCGGGCGGTCACCGAGAACGAAGCCTTGAAGAAGGCCGTGCCGGAGCACAACGAGATGAAGCGGCTGATTTCGGTGCTGCGCGGCATGGAGCCCGAGGATCCGGCCTACGACGAAACCTTCATGGAGCTGATGCGCGACGTGCTGCACCACGTGGCCGACGAGGAAACCATCGTGTTGCCGGATGCCGAGCGGATGCTCGCCGACAGCCTGAGCGACCTGGGTCGACGCATGATGCGCCGCCGCATGGAACTCACCTTGCCGCGCACCGGCGAGATCGTGGTCGACATGGCGCGCTCGGTGCCGGCGAGTACCTGGGTGCTGGCGATGGGCGCCGCGGCGGCCGGCGCCTGCCTGACCGGGTGGCTCGGCAACCGGCGTTCCTACCGGCTCGAACGCTAGCGGTCCGGCCCGGCTCGGTCGCGGAGGCGGTCGAGCACGTGCTCGGGCGCCACGTCCCGGGCCAGCTCGTCGAGTTCCGGATCGTGCGCGGCCGGCACTTTCATCAGCTTGGCGATCTCGGTGACCAAGGTCACCAGCCGGGTGATCTCGTGCTCGGCCAGCAGGCTGACCTGCAGGTCGAGGTCGGCGCGCTCGTCCGCCAAGGCCGCCATCCGGTTCTGGCTCACGAGGACGAAGGTCGAGATGAAGATCGCCTCGACCGAGGCCACCATCGCGAGCACCACGAAGCTTTCGTCGAACTGCGGAATCGCGGGAACCCAGCCCAGGTTGATGACGATCCAGGCACCGAAGACCGCCAGGTGCAGGTAGACGAATTTCATGCTGCCGGCAAAGCCGGTGATGCGGTCGGCCACCCGTTCCTCGAGGCCGGTGCGTTGGCGGTCGCGCTCCCGCTGCCTGACCAGCGCGTCGATGTTGCGGTTGATCAGGCTCGCCATCTCGCCGTTCTCGTTCGGCGGTTGGGCCGAGCGAGGCGGCGTTCCGGGAAGGCCTTCAGCCGCTGTCGGGTCCTTCGGCCGGTCGCGGCCTGGGTCGGTCGGGGTCATGCGGGCTCGCGGGGCTCAGGGGGTTCGTTTCAAGAGCTGCCGACGCCGCCGCGGATGACGCGGGTCGCCGCCTCGAACTGCGAGGCGTACATCGACCGGCGTCCTGCCAACTCGGCGTCCGGCTCGCACAGGTAGATTTCGTGACCGGGCCGGGCCGTGATCCGAAGGCCGCTCGATCGCAGCATCGCCTCCACGCCGGCATGGTTGGCGGCCCACCAGTTGGTCGGGTCGCCGGCCAGCCGATGTTCGATGAAGGCCATTCGCGGCCAGCCGGATTCGAGCAGCGGCCTGCGATCTTCGATCGAGCAATCCTGCGTGTCCTCGAAGACCGAGTCGCCCGGCATGGTGAGGGTCTGGAACATCAGGAGCCGACGCGTGCGCTCGGCCAGCAAGTCGAGCGCCAGAAGCGGATAGCGCAGGTGATAGAAGACGCCCATGAACCAGACCAGGTCGAAGCGCTCGTCATTCCGCGCGAGTTCGTACACCTCCATCCGGCGAAACTCGACCTGCTTTTCCAGCCCGAGCTGTCCGCATGCCCAACGCGCCTGCGCGAGGTAATGCTCGTCGACATCGATGCCGAGCACCGAGGCTCCGCGGCGCGCCAGTTCGAAGCTGTAGAAGCCCGCGTTGCAGCCGACGTCGAGCACCCGCCATCCCGCCAGGTCTTCCGGGATGCAGGGCGCGATCTCACGCCACTTGAAGGCCGGAAAGTCGCCGCCCAGGAAGTGCTGCGGCAAGGTCTGCACGCCGCCCGGCAGATGCAGGTTGTGGAACCAGGGCGCAAGCCGCGCGATGCTGCGCTGGATGTCGTCCGTCATGCGATGCTGCCCGCCATCGACGACAACGCATAGGCTTCGAGTTCCTGCGCGCGGTGCGCCGCGGTGTGCTCGCGCAGGATGCGCTCTCGGGCGCGCTCGCCGACCGCGCGACGCTCCTCTTCGGGCAACGCCTTCAAGAGCCGCAGCACCTCGTCCGGCGAATCGGCAAGGAAGATTTCCCGCCCGGGGACCAGCAGCGATTCGATGCCGGTCCAGCGGTCGCTGATGATCGGCGTGCCGCAGGCGGCCGCCTCGAACAGGCGCACGCTCGGCGACCAGCCCGCGGCGATCATGTCGGCCCGGGTCACGTTCAAGGTGAAGCGCTGGCGGTTGTAGAAGGCACGATGCTCGGCCGGCGGCAGGTGAGCCGTGTAGTGAACGTTGGCCGGCCATCGCAGCTCGGCCGGATATTGCGGGCCTGCCACCGCGAAGCGGCCCTGGTGCCAGCGCCTGGCCGGCTCGACCAGCAAGGCATCGACCGTGGGCTGTCGGTCGTCGCTGTAGGTGCCCATGTAGCCGAGGTCCCACGGTTCTTGCGAAGGCGCCTCGGGGTAGTAGAGGGTCGGGTCGACCGAGCAATAGAGCACCCGCGCGGCGGGCGAGCCGAACTCTTGCTCCAGCCGGTCGAGGGTCGGGCCGCCGGTGAACGACAGGTAGAGGTCGTAGCCGGGGATCTGCCTCGCCTCGATGTAGGCATCCGGCCGCGGCGCGGCTGCCAACCTCGCCAGCGTGATCGGGGTATCGATGTCGTAGAAGGCCGCGAGCCCTCGGGCCGTCGACTGGACCCAGTCGCCGACCGCGATGCCTTCCGGCACGTACGAGCCGACGATCACCAGGTCGGCGTCGGCGACCTCCGCGGCATGGCGCGTGCGGAGCGCCTCCAGGTCGGGGTAGAGCGCGGTTCGGCACCAGGGCGGCTCCGGCAGGTCGCGGTGCGACGCATACCAGGGCACGTCGCGCTCCAGGAACAGCACCTGGTGACCGCGCTTCGCCAGTTCGCGGATCAGTCCGCGATAGGTGGTCGCGTGGCCGTTGCCCCAGGACGAGGTGATCGACAAGCCCAGCACCACGATGCGCAAGGGCTCGGCCACCGCGGAGTCCGCGGCGTCCGGATCGAGCGGCGCCCGGTTCATGCCGTTCCCTCCGCCAATGCACGCACCTCGCGCCCTTCGAGCAGGGCTTCGAGCTGCAACACGCGATGCGCGTAGGTGTGCTCGGCCAGCACCCGCTTCAAGGCAGCCTGCCCGATGCGGTGGGCGGTCGGGCGGTCGAGTTGCTTCAGGTGCTCCGCCACCTGGTCGCCGTTCTCGGCCACCAGCACTTCGCGGCCAGGCTCCAGGAACATCTCGATGCCTTTCCATGCATCGGTGATGAGGCATGCACCGGCGCCGGCGGCTTCGAAGACCCGGGTCGCGGGCGAGAAGCCGTATCGGGCCATGCTGTCGCGGCTGACGTTGAGCACCGCCATCGGCGTGCCGTTGAAGGCGTTGTGGTCGCCGGTATAGACATGGCCCATGTACTTGACGTTGGTCGGCATCTCCTTATCCCCCCAACCGCTGCCGCCGAGCAGGAACCGCTTCTCGGGCAGCAGCGAGGCCGCATGCAGGAAGAACTGGTTGACCCGCGCCTCGCGGTCGGGCAGCCGGTTGCCGAGGAAGCCCAGGTCGGCCTCGAAGCTCGGCTGCGGATCGACCGGATGATGGGTCGACGGATCGAGCGCGTTGTAGATCGGCACGCAGTGGCGCGCGCCGAAGCTTTCGTAGGCTTCGACCACCGGGTCGCCGCCGCCATAGGTCAGGATCAGGTCGTAGCGCGGCACGCAGTGCCTGAAAGGGTCCTGCGGATTCGCGGCCATGCGGTCGAGCGTGGCCGGCGCATCGACATCCCAGAACACCACGCGAGTGCCCGGTCCCTGCAGGTCGAGCACCGCTTTCTCGAGCAGCTCGTCGAAGACGCCGACGCCGCTCGCCTTGATCACCAGGTCCGCGCCGCGCGCGTGTTCGACCATCCGCAAGGCGTTGTCGTCGCCTTCGCCCGGGTAGACGATGACCTCGGCCCAATCCGGGTCGGCCATGTCGCGATGCTGCTGGCGGCCGAAGGCGTCCGGTTCGTAGAAGCGGACCTTGTGACCGCGTTCGTGCAAGGCGCGGACGATGCCGCGGTAGTACGTGGCCGCGCCGTTCCAGTAGGCGGAGACCAGGCTCGAGGCGAAGAAGGCGATGTCGAGGGGCTTTGTCATGCGGGTAGGCCTTGTGGCAAGGATCGGTTCGGTTGCGAGCTTTCGTCGAAGGCGGCGTGGATGGCGAGCAGCTCGTCCACGCGGTGCGCACAGCTGTGCCGCGCCAGGATGGTTTCGCGGCCATGGCGTGCGAGCTCGGCGGCCATGGCGGCATCGCCGAGCAGGTCGCGAAGGTGGCGGCGCATCGCCTCGCCGTTCGGCGCCACCAGGAAATCGCGGCCCGGCTCGAACAATCCTTCGGCGTCGTTCCACGGCGCGCTGACCAGCGGAATGCCGCAGGCCAGCGCCTCGAACACGCGAATCGTCGGAATGCCGGGCAAGGCCTCGACATACGGCCGGCGCGGTACGTGTACCGTGACCCGATGGCGTGCGAAAACCTGCGGCGCCTGGTAGTTCGGCAGCCAGCCCGCAAACGCAATGCCGGCCTCGGCCAGCTTGCGAAGCGCATGTTCGGGGTAGCGCACGCCATGGATGCGCGCTTTCAACCCCAAGTCGTGCACCGGCTGCAGCAGGAACTCGTCCAGCTCGGCCTCGCGTTCGTCGTCGCCCCAGTTGCCGATCCAGACCAGGTCGCCTTCCTTGCGTTCGCCTTCGATCGGATGGAAGCGGCGCAGGTCGGCGGCCTCGTGCCAGGTCCAGGCATGCGCGGTCCAGCCGCGCGACAGGTACAGGTCGCGGATCACCTGCCCGAACGCCAGCACGCCGTCGTAGTGGGACAGGTCGTAAGCGGCCATGCTATCCGGCTCGGTGACGCTTCGATGATGGGTGTCGTGGAACAGCAGCCGGTAGCCTCCCACGTCGCGCCGGTGCTGGCCGATGCGCTGGACCAGCGCATGCGGGCTCCATTCGTGCACCAGCACCAGGTCGGCGCCGTCCAGCGCCTGGTCGAGGTCGAGCGTGGCGTCGTCGTATGTACGGCTCGACAGCATCGGATAGGCAGCCGCGAAACCGGCGATCGGTGCCTCGCCATGGGCTGCCACCAGGTTGGCGCGGCTCCATGCATCCCGCGGCTCGAACACCTCGACCGCATGCCCGCGGGCGATCAGCTCGCTGCAAATGCCCCGCAGGAAGTGGGCGTTGCCGTGGTTCCAGTCCGAAACCAGCGAATGGCAGAAGATCACGATGCGCACAACGTCTCCAGGCTGGTTCCGCGCATGCGGGCCGGCAGCCGGCGCGAGGCGGATTCTTTCGATGCCGCCTCTTGCACGGTGGCATAGGCGGCCAGGTAGGCGTCGGTCATGCGCTTGGGCGAATAAAGGGCTGCACGCGCCATGGCCTTGCGACCCATGCGCCGGCGCAGCGGCTCGTCACCCATCAGGCGCTGCAGCGCTGCATGCAGTGCCTCGTGGTCGTCCGGCGGTACGTAGAGCGCAGCCCGGCCCCAGACTTCGCGCAGGCTCTCGATGTCGCCGAGCACCAGCGCGCAGCCGCACATGCCGGCTTCCAAAGCGCTCTGGCCGAAGGGTTCGTAGCGCGCGGGCAGGGCATAGATGGCGGCGCGGGCCAGGTACTCCGCAAGGGCCGTGGGCGCGAGTTCGCCGAGGGCCCGCACCCCGCAAGGCTTGCGCACGCCGCCGGTCGGCTGCGCGGTCTGCCCGGCCACCGCCACCGGCCAGCGCAGCCGCGGCGCCACCGATTCGAGCGCGGCCAGGTTCTTGGCCGCATCCCACAGCCGGCCGGCCGACAGCACCAGCGGCTCCTTGGGCGCCGGCGCGTAGACCTCGGGGCTGCGAGCATTCGGCAGCACCACGCCAGGCCCGGCATAGCCGTAGTTCTGCGTCAGCGTGGCGAGCATGGCGCGGGTCGGTGCGCCGACCAGCGAAGCGCCGGCCAGCCCCTCTGCCACCAGCGCGCGATAGCGATCGGTGGTCGAAGGCGCGGCCTTGCCGTGTACCGCCCGCCACCACGACAGCACGCAGGAATGCGCCACCACCAGTTTCGGCGCGGCAAAGGGCAGGGCGCCGAAGGCGAACTGGTTGAGGTGAACCACGTCCGGCTTCCATTGCCGCTCGATCGCAAGCAGCCAGTCGCCGGCCCGCTGCAGGTCCGGCCAAGGGTCTTCCATCCATTCGAGCCGCAAGGGCCGCGCATGCAGCCGCACCGGCCGCCGCGTGCGCAAGGCCGCGACCTGCGCCTGCTGCGACGCACTGACCGGATCGCCCATCGCGGCGATCGCCACCTCGATGCCGCGCGCACCCAGCAGCTGGGCCAGTTCGAGCACGTGGGTCCAGACGCCGCCCACGGTGTCCGCCGTGATCAGGACCTTGCCCGGTGCCTCAGCCGCGGCCATAGATCGCATCCAGTACCGCGGCCACCTGCAGGGCGCTGTCGATTTCCGGATCGAAGCCCGGCCGGCTGGCCAGGCGTTCGGCCCAGCTCACCGCGGCGCGTCCGCCCCAGTCGTCCGGCGGCTCCACCAGCCGGGTGGTGCGGGTGCCGTCGTAGCGTTCGGCGGCGAAGTCGTAGAAGCTGCCGCCGAGATTGCGCATCGCGGCGCCGGCCCGGGTACCGTGGAACTGCGCCTCGATCACCGCATCGCGCCCGGCCGGAAGATTCCACGAGCAGGCCAGCCGCAGCATGGTGCCGTTGGCCAGCTCGATCTCCGCCGTGGCGAAGTCCTCGACCTCGGCGGCAGCTTCGGCGGAGCCCGGCGCGAGCCGCCGCCCCTTCGACCAGAGCCGACCGCTCGTCGTGCGCACCTCCGGAAAGCCCAGCATCCAGAGCGCCAGGTCGACCATGTGGATGCCGAGGTCGATCACGCATCCGCCGCCCGAAAGCTTCGGATCTCGGAACCAGGCCTTGTCCGGGCCGTAGGCGTTGTGGAAGACGAGGTCGACCGCATACACCTCGCCGAGTTCGCCAGTCGAGATCAGCTGCTGGATGCAGCGCGCGGCGGCGGTATGGCGGTAGGACAGGTCGACGCCCAACAGCAGGTCGGCGCGTCGGGCGGCATCGAGCACGCGAGCCGTTTCGGCGCGATTCCGTGCAAGTGGCTTCTGGCAGAACACCGCGATGCCGCGTTCGAGCGCGGCCTCGGCTTGCGCGGCATGCAAGGCGCTTGGCGTGGCGATGACCAGCCCATCGAGCTCGTGCGCGAACAAGGCGTCGAGCGAATCGGCCGCGGCGATCCCGGGCAGCTGGCCCTGGATTTCCGCCAGCGCCTCGGCGCTCGGGTCGGACACGGCCACCGGCTCGGCGAGGCCCGACGAAGCGATGGCCATCAGCCGGTGCCGGCCGATCCAGCCGGCACCGAGAAAGCCCAGGCGCGGACGAGCCGAAGCGGCGGCGCTTGCGTCGACGCTCGCACGGCGAGGCTCGGCAACGGGTTCGCGCAGGGCGGTCGAATATTCGAGTGCGGACATGTTTCGCTCCGCCTCAGGTCGTGACAACGGCCTTGAGGAAGCCGTCGGGTCGGGTTCGCGTGAGTTCCAGTGCCTCGCCGAGCCGATCGAGCGGAAAGCGATGCGTGAAGAGCGGCCGCGGGTCGAGCACGCCGGCCGCCATCAGGTCGACCGCATCCCGGATGCCCGCCACGTACTGCTTCGGATCGCGCTCGTGCGCATTGATGACGTCGATGCCGCGCCAGTTCCACATCTGCAGGTTGACCTGCCGAGGGCCATCCTGGTGGTAGCCGGCGATGACGAGGCGTCCGCGCTCGCCGGTGATCTCGCCTGCCAGGTCGAGCGGCCATTGAAGCCCGACCGCCTCGATGGTGCGCTCGCACCAGCGGCCTTCGGTCAGGCGCTTGACCTCCTCCAGGATCTTCCAGTGGTCGGCCATCAGGATGGTGTGTTGGGCGCCGGCCTGCCGCGCCACGTCGAGCGCGAAGGGGCGGCGCGAGATGGCGATCACCCGGGCGCCGGCCTGCACCGCCAGCCGGGTCAGCAAGGCGCCCAGGAAGCCGATGCCGACGATCGCCACCGTTTGTCCGGCCTCGATGCCGCTGCGCCGGAAGATGTTGACCGCGCAGCCGAGCGGCTCGCCCGGCATCGGCATGTCGCCCAGGACCGGCGGCAGCGGCACGATCGCGCCGGCATCGGCCAGGTCGTATTCGGCATGGGCGCGATAGGTGAGTGCCGCCACCCGCTGGCCGACTTCGAGACCGGCGACGCCCTCGCCGAGCGCGGCGATCCGGCCCCAGCCTTCATGACCCGGCGCTCCGGCGGCCTGCGGATACTGGAACCACTCGCGGCCTTCCCAGAGCGGCAGGCTGGAAGCGCAGACGCCCGAGCCTTCGAGGCGCAGCAGCACCTGGCCCGGTCCGGGTTCCGGGACTTCGACCTGCGCGAGGGTGGCACTCTGGGGCTTGTCGATGACGCTCGCGAGCATCACCGCGCGCCTCCGGCCGAGGCCAGCTCTTCGGCGCCCGCCGCTTGGTGCCCGGATGGCCCATGGAGGCGGCCCGTGGCGCTTTCCGCTTCGGCCTGTTGCAGCCATTCGTGCAGCCGGTTGATGCCTTCGACCGCATCGATCTCCGGACGCCAACCGGTCGCGGCCTGGAAGCGCCGCGTGTCGGACACGTAGTAGCGCTGATCGCCGGTGCGCCAATCCTCGAACTCGACGTCGGGCCGCCGTCCGGTCAAGGCCTCGATGCGGTCCAGCAGGTCGAGCAGGCTGATCACGTTGCCCGGTCCGCCGCCGATGTTGAAGGCCTGGCCCGACAGCCGGTCGATGTGGCGCTCGGCCAGCAGGAAGGCGTCGATTAGGTCGTCTACGTACAGAATGTCGCGAACCTGCTTGCCGTCGCCGAAGAGCGTGATCGTCTCGCCCCGCAGCGCCCGCATCAGGAAGTGCGCGACCCAGCCCTGGTCCTCGGTGCCGAATTGCCGCTGGCCGTAGATGCAGCTCATGCGGAACACCACGGTCTTCATGCCGTAGCTGCGGGCGTAGTCGTGAACGTACTGGTCGGCCGTTCCCTTGGAGCAGCCGTAGGGGCTGTGGAAGTCGAGCGCACGGTCCTCCGAGACGCCGTGCGCCCGGGCTTCGTCGCTTTGCGGCGTGTAGCGCTGGCCGCGCAGCTCGAGCGCGACGTCCTCCAGGCCGCCGTAGACCTTGTTGGTGGACGTCATCACCACCATGGGTGGCTCGGCCTGTGCCCGCGCGGCCTCCAGCACGTTCAGCGTGCCTTGCGCGTTGATCGCGAAGTCGGTACGCGGATCGACCAGACTGGTGGTCACCGCCACCTGCGCGGCGAAGTGGAAGACCCGCTTCGAACGCGCGACCGCCCGGTTCACCGCTTCGGCATCGCGCACGTCCTCGAGCGCGACCTGCAGGTGGTCGCCATGCGTCTCTCGCAGCCAGGCCAGGTTGCGCTCGACCCCGGGGCGCGACAGGTTGTCGAACACCAACACCGGCCGGCCGGCGCTCATCAGGCGGTGCGCCAGGTTCGAGCCGACGAAGCCGGCGCCGCCGGTGATGAGGGTCGGGCCGTCCGCATCCGCGACGCCGATCGAACGAGAACCGTTTCCGTTGAATCCATTCACAGCGCCAACCCCCGTGCGCTGAGTTCGGCGCTGGCCTGCGCCACGCGATCGACCGCGGCCTGGCCTTCGAGCCAGGCAGCCAGCTCGGCCAGGCCCTGGTCGAGCGTGACCTGCGGCGAATAGCCGAGCACGCTGCGGGCCTTGGTGATGTCGGCGTAGCAATGCCGGATGTCGCCGACCCGGTACTTGCCGGTGATCTCGGGCGCCAGCTGTTCCTTGCCCATCACGTCGGCGACCCGCTGCGCGATGTCGCGAACCGTGTAGGCCTGGCCGCTACCGATATTGAACACCTCGCCGGCGGCGGCGGGTGTCTCGAGCGCCAGCCGGCAAGCTCGCGCGATGTCGTAGACGCTCACGAAATCGCGTTGCTGCCAGCCGTCCTCGAAGATCCGCGGCGGGCTGTCGTTGATGAGGCGCGACGCGAAGATCGCCAGCACGCCGGTGTACGGATTCGACAGCGCCTGCCGCGGCCCGTAGGCATTGAAGAAGCGCAGCGCCGAGGTCTTGATGCCGTAGGCCCGGCCGATCATCAGGCAGAGCCGTTCCTGGTCGAGCTTGGAGAGTGCGTACACCGATGCCAGCGCCGGGGCCTTGCTTTCGGGCGTCGGCGCCGGCTGAAGCACCGAGCCGTCGGTGTCCTTCCATTCCCATTCGCCACGCTTGAGCTGCTCCAGCGATCGTTCGCCAACGATGCGGGTTTCGCCCGCCGGGTTGCGGTAGAGGCCTTCGCCGTAGAGGCTCATGCTCGAAGCCACCACCAGCTGCTCGACCGGCTTCTCGATCAGCGCTTCGAGCAGCACCGCGGTGCCGATGTTGTTGACGCGGGTGTAGTGAACCACCTCGTACATGCTCTGGCCGACGCCCACCGCCGAAGCGAAGTGGTAGACCGCGTCGATGCCGCGCAGCGCGTTGCGTACCGCTGCCGGGTCGCAGACATCGCCGATCAGGAGTTCGACCTGCGGATCGAGATAGTCGGGACGGCGTGCATCCTCGCCATGCACCTGCGGCGCGAGGTTGTCCAGGACGCGGACGCGATAGCCCTTGGCCAGCAATTCGTCCGCGAGGTGGGAACCGATGAAGCCGGCGCCGCCGGTGATGAGCACGTGTTGCGACATGGAACTCCTTGTTGTGCTGTTGTGGATGGAAGACGCGAATTGCAGTGCCGTGAACACTGGCGAAGAGCCGAACTTGCGTGAATTCGAGCCGTCGAACTGTCCGCCCCAACTGACGCAAATGTAGGAACTTAGCTTCGTTACGACACTGTTGAGTTCTGTTAGGTACAAAGCGCCCCGATGATCGTGTCGAGCGCGGCGTGCTCTGCCGCTTCGCGCGCGTCATTCATCACAAGGTTCGAACATGGAAAAAATTCGCGTCGCGATCGTCGGAGTGGGCAATTGCGCCTCGTCGC
Organism: Burkholderiales bacterium 8X; assembly: GCA_902506565.1. Lineage (GTDB taxonomy): Bacteria > Pseudomonadota > Gammaproteobacteria > Burkholderiales > Burkholderiaceae_C > Variovorax. Next base: position 2,067,739 of record LR732703.1, read on the forward strand.
TGGTACAGGGGGTCCGGTTCTATTCGGACGTCGATGAGCCCGGGTTCATACCCGGCCTGATGCATCCGGATCTCGCCGGCTACCGGCCGGGCGACATCGAGTTCAGCGCCGCTTTCGACGTGCATGCGGACAAGGTCGGCCGGGACCTGAGCGAGGCGATCTTCGCGCCGCCGAACAACACGATCCGTTTCGCGGACGTGCCGGCCTCGGGCGTGACGGTGCTTCGCGGCGAGCCGCTCGACGGCATCGGCAAGTACGTCCGGCACCTGGTGCCCAAGGCCCGCGGCAAGGCCTGCAACGTGGCGCAAGTGCTGCGCGACACCCGGACCGACGTGGTGGTCTCGTACCTGCCGGTGGGTTCGGAACAGGCCACCCGGTGGTACGCGGAGCAGGTGCTCGAAGCCGGCTGCGCCTTCGTCAACTGCGTGCCGGTCTTCATCGCGTCCGACCCGGTCTGGCAGAAGCGCTTCGCCGACAAGGGCTTGCCGATCATTGGCGACGACATCAAGTCGCAGGTCGGCGCGACCATCGTCCACCGCATCCTGACCGACCTCTTCAAGAAGCGCGGCGTGCGCCTCGACCGCACCTACCAGCTCAACTTCGGCGGCAACACCGACTTCCAGAACATGCTGGAGCGCGAGCGGCTGGAATCCAAGAAGATCTCCAAGACGCAGGCCGTCACCAGCCAGCTGGGCAACCCGATGAAGGCGAGCGATACGCACGTGGGGCCGAGCGACCACGTGCCGTGGCTGGCAGACCGCAAGTGGTGCTACATCCGCATGGAAGGCACCACCTTCGGCAACGTGCCGCTCAACTGCGAGCTCAAGCTGGAAGTGTGGGATTCGCCGAATTCCGCCGGCGTGGTCATCGATGCGGTGCGCTGCGCCAAGCTGGCGCTCGACCGCGGCATCGGCGGGCCGGTGCTGGCGCCGTCGAGCTATTTCATGAAATCGCCGCCGCAGCAATTCACCGACGACGAGGCGCATGAACTGGTCGAGGCCTTCATCCGCGGCGACGCCGAAGCCAGTGCGCCGCCCGCTCGCAAGGTGGTGGGTGGCCAGGCGGCCCGCAGCAACGAGGCGCCGGCGCGTGCGGCCAAGCGGAGCAGGCAGGCATGATCGAGGCGGTCAAGTTCTGGAACGAACCCAACAACAAATCGCACTGGGACCTCGCGCTCGATCCCGAGTGGAAGGCCTATGCCGAGATGGTCAAGCTGGCCTCCGCCGCGGTGCGCGCCGAAGCGGGCAACCTGACGCAGGTGCTGGGCGGCATCTCGCCGATCGATGCGCATTTCATGAGGCGGCTGCACGAAGCCGGCGTGCTCAACGGGCTCGACGCGGTCGCGGTGCATGGTTTTCCGCTGGACTGGAACAACTGGCAGATCGGCGAATGGCCGGATCGCATCGCCGAGATCGAGGCGGTGGTGCACTTGCCGGTCTGGGTGACGGAGGTGGGCGTCTCCACCTTCGGCGCCGAGGAGGTGCAGCAGTTCGGCCTGCAGCGCACCGCCGAGCTCCTGATCGGGCGGGTGCCGCGCATCTTCTGGTATTCGCTCTACGACCTGCCCAAGGCCTGGCCCGCCACCACCCGGCATCGCGAGGCCGAAGGTTCGAGCTACTACCGGCACTTCCACATGGGATTGCTGCGCGAGGACGGCAGCCCCAAGCTGGCCTGCGAGAAATTTGCCGACTACACGCCGGACCTCGGCATCTGCCAGTGGTTCCACTTCGAGGACCATCGGCTGGACGAGGCGGTCGCCTGGCTGCACCGGCTGGGCGTGCGCAAGCTGCGCACCGGACTCAGCTGGGCCGACAGTTTCCGGCCGGATGCCGATCGCTGGTTCGATCGGCAGATGAAGGCGCTGGCGGACTTCGACCTGACGGTGACCTTCTGCTTCACGCCGGAGCACCGCGGCATCGAGCCGCATCACACGAGTCCGCCGCAGGTCGTCGGCGAGTTCGCCGAGTTCTGCGCGCGGATGGTGAGGCGTTATGCGCCCGGAGCTGCGGCGCCGCCCGGTGCGGGCGAGCTGATGCGTTCGACCGCGCTGGCTGCGGCATCGCCGATGCTTTGACTGCCCGGCTCGCGCGTCGTGATGCGCGCGGAAAGCGCAGGCCCGGCGGTGCCGCGCCGCTGCAGGTCGGCCGTCGTCGTCGCCTCGCCTGTCCCACCCATGTCGAGCGCCCCGCGCGATTCGGCGAGCAGCCGGTCGAAGTAGTCGATGGTCTTCTCGAGACCCTGTTCGAGGGCGATGCGCGGCTGCCAGCCGATCGCCTCGCGCACCGCGTCGATGTCCGGCTTGCGCTGCATCGGATCGTCCGAGGGAAGGGGCGCGAAGCTCAGCTTCGAACGCGAGCCGGTCAGGCGGATCACCATCTCCGCCAGCTGGCGGATGGTGAACTCGCCGGGGTTCCCGATGTTGAGCGGCCCGGTGCCGGCGGCATCGGATTCCATGAAGCCGTGCAGACCGTCGATGAGGTCGTCCACGTAGCAGAAGCTGCGGGTCTGCTGGCCTTCGCCGTAGATCGTGATGTTCTCGCCTCGCAGGGCCTGCACGATGAAGTTCGACACCACCCGGCCATCGTTCGGATGCATGCGCGGGCCGTAGGTGTTGAAGATGCGCGCGACCCGGATGTCCAAGCCATGCTGGCGGTGGTAGTCGAAGAACAGCGTTTCGGCGCAGCGCTTGCCTTCGTCGTAGCAGCTCCGGATGCCGATCGGGTTCACGCGGCCCCAGTAGCCCTCGGGCTGCGGATGCACGTCGGGATCGCCGTACACCTCGCTGGTCGAAGCCTGGAGGATGCGGGCGCGCAGCCGCTTGGCGAGCCCAAGCATGTTGATCGCGCCGTGTACGCTGGTCTTGGTGGTCTGCACCGGATCGTGCTGGTAGTGCACCGGGGAAGCCGGGCACGCCAGGTTGTAGATCTGGTCGACCTCGACATAGAGCGGGAAGGTCACGTCGTGCCGCATCAGCTCGAAGCGCGGATGGTCCAGCAGGTGCTCGACGTTGCGCTTGGTGCCGGTAAAGAAGTTGTCGACCGCGAGCACTTCATGCCCCTCGTCGAGCAGGCGTTCGCACAAATGGCTTCCGAGGAATCCGGCGCCGCCGGTGACGAGGATGCGGCGCTGGGCGTTGTAGATGCGCATGGTCGAGGCTTTCTTTCTTGCAGGTAGTGACGATGGAAAAAAACCTAGCAGGAAAGCTGATCCCGACAAGCAGGACATCGGGCAGCGGCAGGGTTGACCCCATTGATGAGCGGGCATGGTGAGCGAGCCTGCAATGCCCGCGGCGCGTCGATATCTTCCTGGCGTGGCGCGGACACTTCTTGAAAACGAACGGAATGCGATGACGGCTTGGCAACCTACTTTCGACTGGATCACCGACACGCTCGCGGTCGGCGGCAGCTTCCCGGGCGAGCGCGCCGAAGCGCTGGCGGGGGAGCACGGCATTGCCGCGGTGGTCGACCTGCGCGGCGAGGCCCGTGATGACGAGGCGTTGCTGCGATCGCACGGCATCACGCTGCTGCACCTGCCGACCGAAGACATGTGCGGCGTCGACGAGGCGCATCTCGAGCGCGGCATCGAGTTCGCGCTCGATTGGCTGGAGCGCGGCCACCGGGTGCTGATCCACTGCGAGTTCGGCATCGGGCGATCCGCGACGCTGGCCTTGTGCGTGATGGTCCGGCAGGGCTGGGCGCCGATGGCGGCCTTGGAGCGCATGAAGGACCGGCGCTCGCGCGTATCGCCTTCGCCCTCGCAATTTGCCTGCTGGACCGCATGGCTCGAACGGCATCGCGCCAGCCAGCCGGCCGATTGGGAAAGTCCGAGCTTCGACGCCTTCGGAAGAATCGCCTACCGGCATCTGGCGACTCAACGCTGATGTGGGTTCATGGCGACGCGGCGCGCCGCACGACCGCCATGCGAGCCCTTGCCGCGATTCGCAGCCGCTGGCTTCGGCTGTCCGGCCTGGCGGCAGGGCTCGACCGGCATGCCGAGGCGATCTCGGCGCTGATCGAATGCGGGCAGCTCGCGCAGGCCGTGGCGGATGCGAGCTTTCATCGCGCGGGCGAACGAGACGGTCCGTCGATCGCCACAGAGCTGTGCATGCAACTGACGCGAGATATGGCGAGGTGCTGCGGACGATCGTGGCAGAGCGGATTCGAAGACCTGGGCGAACTGCCCCACGAAAGCCTGGCGGCGTGCGAGCACTGGGCACAAGGCGAAAGCGAGCAGCTCACGCAGAAGGAACCCGAGGGCTACGCCTTCTATGCGCTCTATCCCGAATGCCACTGGCAGGCTGCAAGAGAGCTGGCGATGCAGACGCCCGGCTGTCGATGGCAGGTGATCGGCTTGCGCAGCATCGGCACCAGCCTCGCGGCCATGGTCGCGGATGGCTTGGGCGCGGCCACGCCGCTCACGCTGCGGCCCGTCGGCCATCCTTTCGAACGCGAAGTGGCTTGCGACTCGACATGCATCGATCTTTCGGCAGACCGGTACGCGGTGGTGGACGAAGGGCCGGGGCTGTCCGGCTCGTCAATGGCGGCTGCCGCGAACTGGCTGCGCGCCGCGGGCGTCGACGAAGCGGCCATCGACTTTTTCCCGGGACACGCCCACGGTCCGGGCGCCCAGGCGAGCGCATCGACGCGTGCTCTCTGGTCGCGGGTGCGGCTTCAGGTGCGGAGCTTCGACGAAGTCTTCCTCTTGCCCTCTGGAGACGGTGCGTCGAAACCCATCCGACAGCCGGAGGCGTGGCTCGCCCCGGTGCTGGGGCCGCTGACCGAGCCGCTTCGCGACATCACGGGTGGTGCCTGGCGCGGCCTCCAGGCTCCATCGTCAGCCGAGATGCCGCCGGTGCATCCCTGGCAAGAGCGCCGGAAGTTTCTTGCGAACACGACCGACGGTCGATGGCTGCTCAAGTTCGCGGGCCTTGCAGGCATCGGCGAGCGAAAGCTGTCGCGGGCGCGCGCCTTGGCCGCGGCCGGATTCGTGCCGGAGCCGATGGCGCTTTGCCACGGCTTCCTGCTGGAGCGCTGGCGAGACGACCTGGTTCCGGTTCATGGCCGTCTGGACGATGCGCTGCGAGAGCGGTTGGCCGACCGGGCGGCGGCGTACATCGCTTTTCGCACCCGCAACTTCGCGGCCGAGCCGGAAGCCGGCGCCTCGCTGCAGGCGCTTCACGCCATGGGATTGCACAACAGCCGTGAGTTGCTTGGGCCGCGAGCGGCCGATGCCTGGACTCGCTGGCTGCCGCGCCTCGACGCGATGTCGCGAAAGGTGCACCGCATCGAGATCGACGGCCGGATGCACGCCTGGGAATGGCTGTTCGACGCCACGCGAATCCTCAAGGCCGACGCGCTCGACCACCATGCCACACATGACCTGGTCGGCTGCCAGGACCCTGGCTGGGACGTAGCCGGCGCCGCGATCGAGCTCGGCTTTTCCGAGGCGCAGGAGGCGCGCCTGGTCGTCGAGCTGGCGCGGAGCAGCGGATACCTTGTCGATGCCGAGTTGCTTCAGTTTCTCAAGGCTTGCTACCTGGCGTTCCAGCTCGGCGCCTACGACATGGCGCATTCGGCGGCCGGATCGGGCGAGCACATGCCTTGCGGGGCGGCCGATGCCGATCGGCTTCGAGAGCAGGTCGAACGCTATGCGCGCCTGCTCGAAATCTGCCTGGAAACAACCGCCGGTTAAGCGGCGCCGCGATCCCGAAGCCGCTGCTGGTCGATCAGGCGAGCGACCATTTGCGCGCTCATCTGCAGGCGCTTGAGGTCGCGTTGGGTGAGATCTTCGTTGGGGGCGCGGCTGAACGCGCAGAGCGTTCCGTAGACCTGGCCGCTCGCCAGGACGATCGGTGTACTGAGGTGCGCGCCGATCGGCCAGGGCGTCTGGGGGAGTTCGTCGAAGTCGGGCAGCTTGGAAACATCCCGCACCATCTGCGGCATCCGCCCATCCAGCACCCGCTGGCAGAAGCTCAGCGCCAGCGGATCGGAGGCGCCGACCGCGATCAATTCCTTGCCCGGTTCGGTGTCGACATGGCGAAAGATGCGGCGGCCCTCGGTGACTTCGGAGACGAAGGCGACTTCCATCTGCAGATGGTCGCGGACCAATCGGAGGACTTCCCGCACCGCGCGATCGATTCGGGTATCGCCGCCGTCCGCGGTCGCGGAAACCAGCCGGGTGATGCGTCGCTCGAGGTCGTCGGACCCTTGGTCGGTCCAGTCGGTATCTCGCATCGACATCGTCACATCCTTTCCGTGCAGGCTTCGATCCGCCGTTTATACCGCTTCCTCGCTGTCAAACAATGGTTTGCAATATTGCCTATCCCAATTGGGGGAGACGCGGATTTGCCCGGGCGTCAGGCAATTGGCAATAGTGGAATTCCCGCCAATGCAATGAAGCAATGCACGATGCCGGTGGCCTTCGACCAGCAAAGGAGTCGCGCCGGCCGCAGCAGCGGCAAAGGACGGGTCGCGATCGGTATCGACCCGGGGGGCCCGGAATCGCGCCCCGGAATCAGACCGCCTTGAACGGCCCGCGCGGAACGGCTGCCGCGTCCTGGACCACGGAGGGAATGGCGGAAAGCGAAGACACCATGCCGATGGCGCCGGCGCGCTGGAGCTCGGCGCGCAAGGCGTCCTCGAGCAGTTGACGGGCGAGTTCCGGAAGGTCCCGGTCGTACTCTTCGTCGAGCTCGCAATGCAGGTAGTAGTCCACCTGCCGCATGATTCGCTCGATGGACGCTGCCAGATCCGTCTCTTTCATGATGTGCTCCTGCGGGCACGAGGTTGGCAACCACCTCGGGCCGGTTCTGAATGCGTTGCGGTGCGGTATTGCTGCATTGGCGGGGATCTTGCAAGTCATTATGACCATTTGGAACGCCCCTGCGTGCGCCTTGCAATTCGCCTTTTTAGAGTGAATGCAAAGGGATTAACACCTTAGCTTCGCAATCGCGGCCAAGCCGATCGAAAAAGCAAAAAGCGAGAGTTCTTCTTGTCTGGCGCGACAGGCTGCAACAGTTCGCGTTCGGGTGCCGGCAGGCCATGCCGAATCGAATGCGCCACCTTGACGCAGTCGCGGATGTGCAGCTCGCCCAACGCCCGCATCGCGGTGTAGCCGAGCGCGGCCGACACCACCTGGCCCGCGACCGGCACGTACTTGCTGGCCTGCTTGGCGGTCAGACGAAGTCCCGCATGCTTGGCGAGCGTCACCAGCAGCTCCCGCGTGACCAGCCTGCCGACCAGGAGCGCACCCACCGCGGATGCCGCCTGCTGGATGCGGTCGCGCTGCTGCGGGCCGAGGCGCTCGATCTGGGCCACCGAGAGGCCGAACTCGGCGCTGATCTGCGGCACCAGCCGGGAGAGCAAGGCCGCATCGGCTGCCCAGTCGATGCCCGGGATCGGCACCGCGCTCGCAGCCGCACCGATCAGCGCCTTGCGCCCGAGCAGGCGCCGTGCGCGCTGGATGGCGGCAACCAGTTCAGGATCCCCGCGGGCGAGTTCGATGGCCGAAGGCATGGCGATTCAGGCTATCACGCACAGAGGAGTTCGAGCTGGCCCGAGAGCGAAAGCCAGCGTTCCTCGAGGCTCTCGATCTGGTCGTTGAGGGCTTTCAGGCGCTTGCCGGCTTCGGCGATTTCTGCGGGTGGCAGCGGCGACGCCATGCGCGCCTCGATCGCGTTCTTCTCGGCGGCGGCCTTTGCCAGGCTGGCGTCGACCTCGTCGAGTTCGCGCTTGAGCGGCCGAACCTGGTCGCTCCGGCGCTGCCGCTCTTCGGCGGAGGGCCGAGCCGTGGCTGCCTTCGGCGCTGCCGGGGTGACTGCATTGGCGACACTGGCCGCGCCGCTGGCAGCCGACGCAGCCGCCGTGTCGCGGTTGGCGATTCGCGCTTCTTCGCGAAGCCGCTTGGCTTCGTCGAGCAGATAGCGCTGGTAGTCGTCCAGGTCGCCGTCGAAATCGGCGACCACGCCGCGGCCGACCAGCCAGAACTCGTCGCAGACCGAACGCAGCAGGGCGCGGTCGTGGCTCACCAGCATCAGCGTGCCTTCGAACTCGTTGAGGGCGACGGCCAGGGCCTCGCGGGTCGCGAGGTCGAGGTGGTTGGTGGGCTCGTCCAGAAGGAGCAGGTTGGGCCGCTGCCAGACCATCATCGCCAGCACCAGCCGTGCCTTCTCGCCGCCGCTCATGGTGCCGACCGACTGCTTCACCATGTCGCCACTGAAGTTGAAGCTGCCGAGAAAGCCGCGCAGGTCTTGTTCGCCGGTTCGCTCCCGCGAGTTCGAGCCGGCCTCGCGCGCGAGCCGCACCATGTGTTCGAGCGGCGTGTCCTGCGGCCGCAGCACGTCGAGTTCCTGCTGCGCGAAGTAGCCGATGTTGAGGCCCTTGCCCTCGGTCACCGTGCCCGCGAGGGCGCCCATTTCGCGGGCGATGGTCTTGACCAGGGTCGACTTGCCTTGGCCGTTGGCGCCCAGGATGCCGATCCGCTGGCCTGCCAGCACCGAGCGATTGACGCCGCGCAGGATGGTTTTCGGCGGCTCGCCCTCGGCCTGGTAGCCGAAGCTGGCGTCGCCGATGGTGAGCATCGGATTGGGGATGTTGCCCGGCTCCTTGAACTCGAAGCTGAAATCCGCTTCGGCCAGGAGCGGCGCGACCTTTTCCATCCGCTCCAGCGCCTTGACCCGGCTTTGCGCCTGCTTGGCCTTGCTGGCCTTGGCCTTGAAGCGATCGATGAACTTCTGCAGGTGGGCGATCTTGTCCTGCTGCTTGGCGAAGGCCGACTGCTGCAGCTCGAGCTGCTGGGCCCGCAAGGTTTCGAAGGCGCTGTAGTTGCCGCCGTAGCGATTCAGCTTGGCATGCTCGATGTGCAGCGTGACGTCGGTCACCGCGTCCAGAAACTCGCGGTCGTGGCTGATCACGAGCATGGTGCCGGCATATTTCTGCAGCCAGGCTTCGAGCCAGACGAGCGCGTCCAGATCCAGGTGGTTGGTCGGCTCGTCGAGCAGCATCAGGTCGCTCGGGCACATCAGGGCCCTCGCCAGCTGGAGGCGCATTCGCCATCCGCCCGAGAAGCTGTCGACCGGCTGCTCCAGTTCGTGCGCCTTGAAGCCGAGCCCGAGGATCAGCGCCTGGGCCCGCGGCACGGCGTCATGCTCGCCGGCATCCGCCAGGTCGGTGTAGGCATGCGCCAGCGCCATGCCGAGGTCGTGGTCGTCGGGCGCGGCCTCGTGCGCCGATTCGATTTCGGCCAATCGGGCGCGCAGCTCGGCCAGCCGGGTGTCGCCTGCCACCACGAAGTCGGTGGCCGGCTCGTCGGTCTCGGGCATGTTCTGCGCCACCTGGGCCAGGCGCCAGTGCGCCGGCACGCTGAAGTCGCCGCCGTCCTCGTGCAGCGTGCCGTTGAGAAGCGCGAAGAGGGTCGATTTGCCGGCCCCGTTGCGGCCGACCAGCCCGACCTTCTCGCCGGGATTGATGGTGACGCTGGCGCTGTCCAGCAGGACCTTGGCGCTGCGCCGGAGTACGACGTTCTTGAGTTGGATCATGGTGTTTTTTCAGGCGCGTCCGGCGCCCAGATCAGCACCTGGTCGTCGCCGGCGCTGGTGGCGAGCCAGGTCACTTCGAGCCTCGGAAAGGCTGCTTCGAAGTGCTCGCGCTCGTTGCCGATCTCCAGCACCAGCACGCCGCCGGGGTTCATGCGGGCCGGTGCCTCGGCGATCAGCCGGCGGACGAAGTCCATGCCGTCCTCGCCGCCGGCGAGCGCCAGCTCGGGCTCGGCGCGGTATTCCGCCGGCAGGGCCGCCAGGCTGCGCGCGTTGACGTAGGGCGGGTTGCACAGGATGAGGTCGTAGGGCCCGGGCGTCTTCGCGAGGCCATCGGATTCCAACAGCCGGATCCGGCCGTCCAGCGAATGCCGGGTGACGTTGATGGCGGCAACCTCGAGCGCCTCGCGCGAGAGGTCGGCCGCATCGACTTCGATGTCCGGGTAGGCCATCGCGGCCAGCACGGCCAGGCTGCCGTTGCCGGTACAAAGATCGAGCACCCGTCGGGTTCGCTCGGACAGCCAGGGGTCGATGCTGCCTTCGTCGAGCAACTCGGCAATGAAGCTGCGCGGCACGATCGACCGTTCGTCGACATAGAAGGGCACGCCCATGAGCCAGGCCTCCCGCGTCAGGTAGGCAGCAGGCTTGCGGGTTGCGATGCGCTCCGCCACCAGGGCCTCGACCTTTGCCGCATCGCCCGGCGAAACCTCGCGGTCGGCGACCGAATCGAGTTCGCCGAAGGGCAGCTTGAGGCGCCACAGCACCAGCCACGCGGCCTCGTCGAACGCGTTGTCGGTGCCATGGCCGAAGGCCACGCCGGCTTGCTCGAGCCGCGCGGCGCCGGCTTCGATCAGCTCGATCACGGTGCTCATGGCTGGAGCGCTTCGAGCTTGTCCAGCGTCCGGCGGTAGATGGCGGTGAGCAGGTCGATCTCGGGCAGGGCGATGTGCTCGTCGATCTGGTGAATGCTGGCGTTCACCGGTCCGAGCTCCACCACCTGCTTGCAGATCTTGGCGATGAAGCGGGCATCGCTGGTGCCGCCGCTGGTCGACAGCTCCGTCTCGATATCGGTGACCTCGCGAACCGCCTCGCGCACCGCGTCGACCAGTTCGCCGGGGAGCGTGAGGAAGGGCAGGCCACCGACCGTCCAGGCGAGCGTGTAGTCGAGGCCGTGCCGATCGAGCACGGCCGCCAGCATCGTCTGGAGGGATTCCGGCGTCGATTCGGTGGAGAAGCGGAAGTTGAAGTCGACCACCGCCTCGCCAGGAATCACGTTGCTCGCGCCGGTGCCCGAATGAATGTTGCTGACCTGCCAGCTGGTCGGCTGGAAGTGCGGATTCGGTCGGACGTCCCAGCCGCCGGCCGCGTTGATCGCGACCAGTTCGGCCAGCGCCGGCGCCAGCTGGTGGACCGGGTTGCGGGCGAGCTGCGGGTAGGCGATGTGGCCCTGCAGGCCCTTGACCGTGAGCTTGCCGCTCATGGTGCCGCGGCGACCGTTCTTGATGGTGTCGCCGCAGCGTGCGACCGAGGTGGGTTCGCCGACGATGCAATAGTCGATCCGATCGCCACGCGCCGCCAGCGCGTTGCATACTGCCACCGTTCCGTCGAGGGCGGGGCCTTCCTCGTCGCTGGTGAGGAGCAAGGCCAGGTCGAGCTTTGGCGAAGGCGTGCCAGCGAGGAACTCCTCGATCGCGACCACGAAGGCCGCTAGCGAGGTCTTCATGTCGCAGGCGCCGCGGCCGTAGAGCCGCCCATCGCGGTGGGTCGGCGCGAATGGCGGCGTGGTCCACTTGTCGGCCGGACCGGTCGGCACGACATCGGTGTGCCCGGCGAAGACCATGGTCTTGCCCTGTCCTGGCGCCGCTCGCCCGCGCCGGCGAGCCCACAGGTTGGTGACGGTGGCGCCCTGCGGCCCGCCCTCGAAGGTCTCCAGCTCGAAGCCGAGGCGGGCGAGTCGATCGCCGAGGATCCGTTGGCAGCCTGCGTCGTCCGGCGTGACGGAGGGGCGGGCGATCAGTTGTTCGGCGAGTTGGAGGGTGCGGGACATCGAGGCATGGCGGGACGGATCAGGAACGCACGTCCAGCGTGATTTCGGTAAAGGTGGGTTCGTCGGATTGCTCCATGAAGGAGCGTTCTTCGGCGGCGCGCGCCGGCGCGGCCTGGCGGTTCTGGAGGCGCCACATGAGGTTGGTGGGCGAATCCGCTTGCAGCAGGCCTTCTTCGCGGGTGACGATGTTCTCGTCGACCATGCGGGCGATGTCTTCCTCGAAGGTCTGGGAGCCCTCGGCCATCGATTGCTCCATCGCCTCCTTGACGCCCGAGAAGTCGCCCTTGCCGATCAGCTCGGCCACCAGCGAGGTATTGAGCAGCACCTCCAGTGCGGGCAGCCGCTCGCCGTGCGGCGTGCGCAGGAGCCGCTGCGCGACGATGGCGCGCAAGCCGCCGCCGAGGTCGCTCAGGAGCGATGCCCGCACCTCCACCGGATAGAAGCTCAGGATGCGATTGAGCGCCCGGTAGCTGTTGTTGGCATGCAGCGTGGCCAGGCACAGGTGCCCCGATTGCGCGTACGAGATCGCTGCCGTCATGGTCTCGCGATCGCGGATCTCGCCGATCTGGATCACGTCGGGCGCCTGGCGCAGCGCGTTCTTCAGCGCGATTTGCAGCGATTCGGTGTCGCTGCCGACATCGCGCTGGTTCACCATCGACTTCTTGTTGGTGAAGGTGAACTCGATCGGCTCCTCCACCGTCAGGATGTGGCTGGTGCTGTGCTCGTTGCGGTAGTCGAGCATCGAGGCCAGCGTGGTGCTCTTGCCGGCACCGGTCGCACCGACCATCAGGATCAGGCCGCGCTTTTCCATGACCAGCGTCTTCAGGATCTCGGGCAGGTTCAGCTCGTCGAGCGATGGAATGGTGGATGCGATGTGGCGAACCACCACGGCGTAGCTGCCGCGCTGGCGCATCGCGCTGATCCGGAAGTTGCCCGAGCCGGAGAGCGCGATGGCCGTGTTGAGTTCGCCGGTTCGTTGCAGCTCGGCGATGCGGTCGGGCTCGACCACTTCGGCCAGGAGCGCCAGCGGCGCCTCGGCCGGCAGCACCTGGCCGTTGATCGGGACGCAGTTCCCGTTGATGCGGATCAGGGCCGGCGAATGGGCCGAAAGGTAGATATCCGATGCCTTGCGCTCGGCCATCAGTCGCAGGATGCGTTCCATGGTCTTCATGGTCGGCGATGTGGTCTGCGTGGTCTGAGTGGCCATCGGGGTCTTCCTTCGGTTGAAAAGAATCGTCTCAGTCGCGCAGCAGGTCGTTGAGCGAGGTCTTCTTGCGCGTCTGCGCGTCGACCCGCTTCACGATGATCGCCGCGTACAGGCTGTACTTGCCGCCGTCCTTGGGCAGGGTGCCGCTGATGACCACCGAGCCCGCTGGCACGCGTCCGTAGCTCACCTCGCCGGTGGCGCGGTCGTAGATGGGGGTGCTCTGGCCGATATAGACGCCCATCGAGAGAACCGAGTTCTCCTCGACCACCACGCCCTCGACCACCTCGGAGCGGGCGCCGATGAAGCAGTTGTCCTCGATGATGGTCGGGCCGGCCTGGAGCGGCTCCAGCACGCCGCCGATGCCGACGCCGCCCGAAAGGTGGACGTTGGCGCCGATCTGCGCGCAGGAGCCGACGGTGGCCCAGGTGTCGACCATGGTGCCTTCGCCGACATAGGCGCCGATGTTGACGTACGACGGCATCAGGATCGCGCCCTTGGCGATGTAGCTGCCGCGGCGGGCGACGGCCGGCGGCACGATGCGCACGCCTGCTTCCTTGAGTTCGGCGGCCGACAGATGCGAGAACTTGGTCGGCACCTTGTCGTAGAAGCCGAGCGAGCCGGCCTGGATCTGCTCGTTGTCGCGCAGGCGAAACGACAGCAGCACGGCTTTCTTGATCCACTGGTGGACCGTCCATTGGCCGACGCTTTCGCGGGTCGCGACCCGGAGCTTGCCGTTGTTGAGTTCGGCGATCACATGCTCGACGGCGTCGCGGATTTCCTTGGGAGCTGCGTCCGCGGAGAGGTTGGCGCGGTCTTCCCACGCGGCTTCGATGGTTTGCTGGATCACGGGTTCGGTCATGAAAAGGCTCGTTCCTGGGTGAAGTTCACGATGCGCCGCGCGGCCTCGGTGCATTCGGCGGTGTCGGCCACGAGCGCCATGCGGATGCGGCCGCGGCCCGGATTGACGCCATTCGATTCGCGGGCCAGGTAGCTGCCGGGCAGCACCGTCACATTGTATTGAGCGTAAAGCGCGCGAGCGAAGGCTTCGTCGTCGCCTTGCCAGACCTCCGGCACGCCGGCCCACAGGTAGAAGCCGGCGTCGGGCAGCCGGACATCGAGCACCGGTTCGAGCAATGGCGTGACCGCCGCGAACTTGGCCCGGTAGAGCGCCCGGTTCTCGACGACATGGGCTTCATCGCCCCAGGCCGCGATGCTGGCGGCAGCCACGCTGCCGCTCATGGCGCTTCCGTGGTAGGTGCGATACAGGAGGAACGACTGGATGATGGCCGCATCGCCCGCGACGAAGCCGCTTCGAAGGCCAGGCACGTTGCTGCGCTTGGAAAGCGAGGTGAGGGCGATCAGGTTCTTGAAGTCGCTCCGGCCGAGCTTCACGGCTGCTGCGAGGCTCCCGAGCGGGGCATCGTCCCGAAAGTAGATCTCGCTGTAGCACTCGTCCGCCGCGATCACGAACCCGTAGCGATCGGACAAGGCGAAGAGCTTCTGCCATTCTTCGATCGGCATCACGGCGCCGGTCGGGTTGCCCGGCGAGCACACGAACACCAGCTGCGTGTGCCTCCAGGTCTCTTCCGAAACCCCGTCCCAATCGACCGCGAAATTGCGCTCGGCGACGCTCGGTACATAGCTGGGCCGCGCACCCGCGAGCAGCGCCGCACCTTCGTAGATTTGATAGAACGGGTTGGGGGAAAGAACCACCGGCGCGTCGGCATCGCGGTCGACCACGGCCTGCGCCAAGGCAAAAAGGGCTTCGCGCGAACCATTGACCGGCAGCACCTGCGTGGCCGCATCGACCGCCAGCCCGTAACGCTTTTCGAGCCATGCGCTGAAAGCGCGGCGCAGCGCCGGCGTGCCCGCGGTGGCCGGATAGGCGGCCAGCGCATCGAGGTTGCTCGATAGGGCTTGCTTGATGAATTCGGGCGTGGGGTGCTTGGGTTCGCCGATGCCGAGGCTGATCGGCGCCAGGTCGGGGTTCGGCGCCACGTCGGCAAAAAGCCTGCGCAGCCGCTCGAAAGGGTAGGGCTGCAGTTGGTCGAGCAGGGGATTCATGAGGCGGGATTATCCGCGGCCGGGCATCGGCGGCCGCCGTCCGCAGCGAGGCTCGACCGACTACATCCGCCGATTCGCCGTTGCGCGAGCGTCGGAGAGATCCATCCATCAACCAGAGGAGTCCATCCCATGGAGCAACGTTTTGTCGACCGTGTCGTGATCGTCACCGGAGCCGGGTCCGGCATCGGCGAGGCCACTGCCCGCCGCTTCTCGGCCGAGGGCGCATCGGTGGTGCTGGTCGGGGACCAGCGCGCCAAGCTGGATGCGCTCGCCGAACAGCTGCCGGCCGAACGAACGCTGGTGGCGCGCTGCGACGTGTCCAAGCCGCGCCAGGTCGAAGCCATGGTCGCGTCCGCAATCAAGCGCTTCGGCGGGCTCGATGTGCTGGTCAGCAATGCCGGGGTCGCGCCGGAAGGCTCGGTCGTGGAGGCGAGCGTCGACGACTGGGAGCGCACGCTGGCCGTCAACGCCGGTGGTGTCTTCCACGGTGCACGGGCCGCCATGCCGCACCTGATCGAGCGGGGCGGCTCGATCGTCAACACGGCCTCGGTGTCGGGGCTGGGCGGCGACTGGTCGCTCGCCTGCTACAACGCCTCGAAGGGCGCGATCGTCAACCTCACCCGATCGATGGCCCTGGATTTCGGGCCGCGCGGCGTCCGCGTCAACGCCGTCTGCCCGAGCTTGACCTTCACGCCGATGACCGCCGACATGAAGGGCAACCGCAAGCTGATGGCCAAGTTCAAGGAGCGCATTCCGCTCGGCCGCGGTGCGGAGCCGTCCGAAATCGCGGCCGTCATCGCCTTCCTTGCGAGCGACGACGCGAGCTTCGTGCATGGCGTGATGTTGCCGGTCGACGGCGGCCTGACCGCATCGAACGGGCAACCGCCGATGGGCTGATCGAGCCTTCGTCGCCGTCGCGGTGCTTGCGTGCGCCGGCGCGCCATTCGTTGCCGCCATGGCGTAGAGTCCGCCGACGCGCAGAGGGGAGGCCGTACATCACGACCGGCTGCGCGAAGAAAGAAGCGCATGAATACATTGCGCGTACAGCGGCTCTGGACCGTGTCGGGCAGCGTCCTGGCCTTCGTCGCCCTTGCGGGCCTCGCTTCTTGGCTGGCGTCGAGCCGCCTCCAGATCGGCCCGGCGCTCTACCTGTTCGGAGGCCTGCTGCAGCCGGCGTCGCTCGCCATCGTGTCGGTGGTCGGCGCCCGGTTTCGGCGGCGCGCCCTGCAACCGGTCGAGTTCTGGTGGGTGTTGCTGCTGTCGCTCGCGCTGCAGGGCCTCGTCTTCGACCGCGTGTTGCTCTGGCGAACGAATGGCGAACTCGGCGCGCTCGACATCTGGGACGCCATGGCGTTTTTCGGCCTGTTGAGTGCCTTCGTTCTGGCCGCGACGGAATGCCTGCTTCGCCGTCGGCATGCCGAGGATCGTCTGGCCGAGGAACGGGACGGGCCGAACAGCGAGGCCCCGACCCGATCGACCCGATCGATGGTCGGCCAGTACCTTTGGCGGCTGACGCTGGTGATCGGCGCCTCCGCGGCGATCCTGGCCGCCATGCAGGAGACCACACCCCACGCCCGAGACCCCCGGCCGCTTTTCCTGCATCTGGCCATCGTGTCGATGATGCTCGCCGCCAGCCTCGATCTGAGGCGAACCCAGGGGCGCGGTCTCGGGCTGGCCGAATGGGCAGTGGCGGCGCTGCTATCGTGGCTCGCCTGGCTGCCGACCGTGCTGGTCGCGAAGCTGGCGACCGGACAGTGGCTCGGGCATCCATCGATCTTCGAGCCCGCGGGACTTGCCTCGATGCTGAGCCTGGTGGCCGTCACCGGCATCGCGGTTGGCCTGACCGAATCCTTCTTGCGCCTGGCACCTCGAAGCGCCCTCGCGCGCGACCCTTCGATGCCGTCCGAAGTCCCTACAACTTCTTGACCAGCACCTGGCTCTTTCGATCCCAGTTGTACTTTCGCTTGCGGGCTTCGGGCAGCCAATCCGGGTTGACCTGCTGGAAGCCACGCCGCAGGAACCAGTGCATGGTGCGGGTGGTCAGCACGAAGATGCTTTCGAAGCCGCTCGCCTTGGCGCGCTGCTCGATGCGCTTCAGGATCCGCTCGCCATCGCCTTGCGATTGCGACTGCGGCGATACGGTGAGCGCCGCCATCTCCGCGGTCCTCGCCTCCGGGTACGGATAGAGGGCCGCGCAGCCGAAGATCACGCCGTCGTGCTCGATCACGGTGTACTGGCCGATGTCGCGCTCGATCTCGGTGCGGCTGCGCTTCACCAGCGTTCCGTCTCGCTCGAACGGTTCGATCAGCTGCAGGATGCCGCCGATATCGTCCGCCGTCGCTTCGCGCAGCGACTCGAGCTTCTCGTCGATGACCATGGTGCCGATGCCGTCGTGCACGTAGACCTCGAGCAGCAGCGAGCCATCCACCGCGAACGGCAGGATGTGGCTGCGCTCGACGCCGCCCTCGCAGGCCTTCACGCAATGCTGCAGGTAGAACGCGGTGTCGGTCGGCCGTTGGGCCGGCGGCAGCGCTTCGAGCAGCTTTTTGGCGGTGTCGAGCGGAAGCTCGGTGTCGATCGGGTTGTCTTCCGAGATCGGATGGGCGGTATCGAGCGGAATGCCCGGAACCTCCGTCAGGAAAATCAGCTTGTCCGCCTGGATCGAGATGGCGACGCTGGTCGCGACTTCTTCCATGGTGAGGTTGAAGGCTTCGCCGGTCGGCGAAAAGCCGAAGGGCGACATCAGCACCATCGCGCCGAAGTCGAGTGCTCGCCGGATGCCGGCCGCATCGACCTTGCGCACCAGGCCGGAATGCTGGAAGTCGATGCCGTCGACCACGCCGACCGGCCGCGCGGTGATGAAGTTGCCGGAGATCATCCGCACTGTGGAGCCGGCCATCGGGGTGTTCGGCAGGCCCTGGCTGAAGGCGGCCTCGATTTCGTAGCGCAGCTGGCCGGCGGCCTCTTGCGCGCAATCGAGCGCGACTTCGTCGGTGATCCGCATGCCGTGCGAATAGCGCGCCTGGTGGCCCTTGGCGCGAAGTTGCTCGTTGACCTGCGGCCGGAAGCCGTGGACCAGCACCACCTGCACGCCCATGCTCTGGATCAGCGCCAGGTCCTGCGCGATGTTCTGCAGCTTGCCTGCCGCGATCGCTTCGCCGGCGATCGCGACCACGAAGGTCTTGCCGCGATGCATGTGGATGTAGGGCGCCACCGAGCGAAACCACGGGACGAAGGTGAAGTTGAAAACGGGGGTGTTCATGAAGGGGAAAACGGTAGCGCCCGGGCGGAAAAGGCGAATTCTCGGCGAATAATCGGCAGGTTCATGAGTTCCATTCCAACGCGAAGCGCCTCGCCCGTTCCCGGACCCGGTCCTGCACTCGACATCACCTTTCCGGAGGGGCTGCCGGTCTCGGCCCGGCGGCAGGAGATCATGGATGCGATCCAGGCGCACCAGGTGGTCATCGTCTGCGGCGAGACCGGCTCGGGCAAGACCACCCAGCTGCCGAAGATCGCGCTGTCGCTCGGCCGCGGCAAGCTCAACGCCGCGCCGGGCAAGGGCCGGCTCATCGGCCACACCCAGCCGCGTCGCATCGCCGCGTCGTCGGTCGCCAAGCGAATCGCGGAAGAGCTGAAGACGCCGCTCGGCGACGTCGTCGGCTTTAAGGTCCGCTTCCAGGATCGCCTCTCGCGCGATGCCTCGGTCAAGCTCATGACCGACGGCATCCTGCTCGCCGAGACCCAGACCGATCCGCTGTTGAAGGCCTACGACACGCTCATCATCGACGAGGCGCACGAGCGTTCGCTCAACATCGATTTCCTGCTGGGTTACCTGCGCGAAATCCTGCCGAGGCGGCCGGACCTCAAGGTGGTGGTGACCTCGGCGACGATCGATGCCGACCGCTTCGCCCAGCATTTCGCATCCGCCCGCGGGCCGGCGCCGATCATCTACGTATCGGGCCGCACCTTTCCGGTCGAGCAGCGCTGGCGGCCGTTCGAGGAATCGCGAGACCACGACCTGAACGACGCCATCGCCGATGCGGTCGACGAGCTGTGGCGCGATCCGCACAACGCGGGCGACATCCTGGTCTTCCTGCCGGGCGAGCGCGAAATCCGCGAGGCGGCGGATCATCTCCGGCGGCATCTGAGTCATCAACCGGTGCTGCGCAACGCCGAGGTGCTGCCGCTGTTTGCGCGCCTGTCGCAGGCCGAGCAGGATCGCATCTTCGACGGCCATTCGGGCCGCCGGATCGTGCTGGCCACCAACGTGGCCGAGACCTCGCTCACGGTTCCGGGCATCCGCTACGTGATCGACACCGGCACCGCACGGGTCAAGCGCTACAGCTTCCGCAGCAAGGTGGAGCAGCTGCTGGTCGAGCCGGTCAGCCAGGCCGCCGCCAACCAGCGCGCCGGCCGCTGCGGCCGGGTCGCCAACGGCATCTGCATCCGGCTCTACGACGAGGAAGACTTCGCGAAGCGGCCGCGCTTCACCGATCCGGAAATCCTGCGCTCGTCGCTCGCCGGCGTGATCCTGCGGATGAAATCGCTGCACCTCGGCGATGTCGAGCGCTTTCCGTTCCTGGAGCCGCCGCAGCGCCGGGCGATCGCGGACGGCTACCAGCTCTTGAACGAACTGGGTGCGGTGGACGATGCCAACGAGCTGACCGACACCGGACGCGAGCTTGCCAAGCTGCCGCTCGATCCGCGGGTCGGCCGGATGATCCTGGAGGCACGGGAGCGCCGGGCGCTCGACGAGGTGCTGGTGATCGCCAGTGCATTGAGCGTGCAGGATGTTCGCGATCGCCCGCTGGAGGCGCAGCAGCAGGCCGACCAGGCGCACGCCAAGTTCGACGATGAAAAAAGCGAGTTCAGCGGCTACCTGACGCTTTGGAAGTGGCTGCAGGATGCCCGCGGCGGACACGCGCCCGCCAATCGGCGCGAGATGCAGGCGGCGAGTTCCGGGCCGCGGCGCGCGAATGCCGCAGTGCTGCCGGTGGCGCAGCGCATGCAGAAGCCGGTCCCGGCCGTGCCGGCCCCGGCGGCCCCGACGCCCGAAGGGGCGAGCGGCCACAAGCTCAGCAACCGCCAGTACGAGCAGCTGCTGCGGGCCAACTTCATCAACGTGCGGCGCGTTCGCGAATGGCGCGACATCCATTCGCAGCTGCTCACGGTGGTGACCGAGCACCGCTGGCGGATCGATGCGCCGGCGGCGAGCTACGAGGCCATCCACCTTTCGATGCTGGCCGGCTTGCTCGGCAATATCGGCTGGAAGCCGGAGGACGACGATGCCTACCTCGGCGCGCGCGGCATCAAGTTCTACCGGCATCCGGGTGCGCACCTGCGCAAGAAGCCGGGACGCTGGATCGTGGCGGCCGAGCTGGTCGAAACCACGCGGCTCTTCGGCCGGGGCATCGCCAACATCGAACCGCAGTGGCTCGAAGACGTCGCGGGCCACCTCCTGAAGAAGCAGTTGCTCGACCCGCACTGGGAAAAGAAGAGCGCGCAGGTCATGGCGCTGGAGCGCGCCACGCTTTACGGACTGGTGGTCTACAGCGGACGACGGGTCGACTTCAGCCGGGTCGATCCGATCGCGGCGCGCGAGCTCTTCATCCGCGAAGCGCTGGTCGGGGGGCAGTGGGAAAGCCGGCTGCCGTTCCTGGCGGCCAATCGCAAGCTGGTGCGCGAGGTCGAAGGGCTCGAGCACAAGTCGCGCCGCCAGGACGTGCTGGTGGACGACGAACTGATCTACGCCTTCTACGATGCCCAGCTGCCGCCCGAAGTGTGGAGCGGCACGACCTTCGAGCATTGGTACCGCACCCAGTCTGCCGGCCAGCCCCGGCTCCTGTACCTGACCCGCGACGAGCTGATGCGCCACACGGCCGCCGGCATCACGACCCAGTCGTTTCCGCCGACGGTGCGCCTGGGTGGCGTCGACTGCGCCGCCACCTACCTGCACGAGCCCGGCGACCCGAAGGACGGGCTGACGGTGACGGTGCCGATCTTCGTCCTCAACCAGGTGAGCGAGGACCGCGGCGAGTGGCTGGTGAGCGGCATGCTGAAGGACAAGATCCAGGCGCTGTTAAAGAGCCTGCCGCAGAAGCCGCGGGCCCGCTTGGTGCCGCTGCCCGAATCTGCTGCGAGGCTGGCCGAGGCGCTGTCCGCGCCCGAGGTCTTCGGCGCCGGTTCCCTGGTGGACGTCCTGTTGAAGCGGGTGCGCGAAGAAACCGGGCTCGACGTGAAGCGCGCCGACTTCAAGCTCGACATGCTGCCGCCGCATCTCTTCATGAACCTTCGGGTGGTGGACGAACACGGCCGCCAACTCGGCATGGGGCGCAGCCTCGGCGCGCTGAAAGCCGAGCTCGGCGCCCAGGCGCGCGGCGCCTTCCAGGCGCTGGCGGGGCTCAAGATGGAGGGCGGCACCAGTAGGGCGCAACCCGCACCGGGCGCCGCGGCCGCAGAGCCGCAGCAGGCGAAATCGACACCGGCGCCCCGCGCGTCGAGTCCGGCGGTCGCGACAGCCGAACGCCATACCGCATGGACCTTCGGCGAGCTGCCGGAGCTGATGGAAGTCCGGCGCGGCGCGCAGTCGCTGGTGGGCTTCCCGGCGCTGATCGATCACGGCGACTCGGTGGGGATCGAGGTGTTCGACGAACCGGCAGTGGCCGCGGAGCGGCATCGAGGCGGCCTCGGGCGGCTGTTCGCGCTGCAGATCAAGGACGCCATCAAATACCTGGAAAAAAACATTCCCGACCTGCAGAAAAGCGCGGTTGCCTTCATGCCGCTCGGCACGGCCGAGGAACTTCGGTCGCAGATCGTCCAGGTCGCGATCGATCGGGCGTTTCTCCAGGAGCCGTTGCCGGCGGACGAGCCATCGTTCAAGCGCCGGCTGGAGGAAGGCCGCGGACGACTCACCTTGATCGCCAACGAGGTCGGGCGGCTGGCGGGCAGCATCCTGGTCGAGTACGCGGCGGCGCTCCGGAAAATCAAGGACGGCAAGTCGCACGCAGAGGCTGCGGCCGACGCCTCGCAG
Organism: Burkholderiales bacterium 8X; assembly: GCA_902506565.1. GTDB lineage: Bacteria > Pseudomonadota > Gammaproteobacteria > Burkholderiales > Burkholderiaceae_C > Variovorax. The sequence goes on from LR732703.1 coordinate 2,089,619, forward strand.
CAACTCCAGCGTTTGGTCGGCAAGCGCTTCATCGCCGAAACCCCTTGGCCTCGGCTGCAGCACTTCGTCCGCTACCTGAAGGGCATCGCACTGCGCTTCGACAAGCTGCGCGCCGACCCGGCCCGGGACGCGCAGCGCATGGCCGAGCTGCGCCCTTACGAGCAGAAATTCTGGCGGCTGGTGGCAGAGCGCAAGGGCGCGATCGACGACCGGATGCTGGACTTTCGCTACTTGCTCGAAGAACTGCGGATCAGCTTCTTCGCCCAGGAACTGCGTACCCCGCAGCCGGTGAGCGTGAAGCGGCTCGAGAAGCTCTGGGCACAGCTGGACGCTTGAGCGTCCTCTCGGCAGCGCCAGCCACAAAAAAACCCGCCGGCGGCGGGTTTTTCGAAGAGCGATGGCAGCGGGCTATATGCGGCCCATGACCAGCAGCACGATCACGACGATCAGCACCAGGCCCAGGCCGCCGCTCGGACCATATCCCCAGCTGCGGCTGTGACCCCAGGTCGGCAATGCGCCGACCAGCAGCAAGATGAGGATGACCAGCAGGATGAGTGAAAGGGACATGGACTTCTCCTAAAGACTTGCTGTTATGAAGTCTCGATGTTCGATGCCCATGCAGCTGAGCACCGAGGGAATCCGCGCCCTCGGCCGGTCAGGCCTGTCCTATAAAGCGTGTCAGAGTTGCGCCAGCCTGCCGAGTGCGGCCTGCAGGGTCTCATCCTTCTTGGCGAAGCAGAAGCGCACCACCCGCTGGTCGAAGCCATCGGCATAGAAGGCCGAGAGCGGTATCGCGGCCACCCCGACCTCGGTCGTGAGCCATTGGCAGAACGCCGCCTCGCCCAGGTCGCTGACGGCGCTGATGTCTACGCACTGGAAGTAGCTGCCTTCGCTCGGAAGCAGCCGTAGCCGCGTCTTGCGCAGACCCTCGGCGAAGAGGTCGCGCTTGCGCTGATAGAAGGCCGGCAAGTCTTGATAGGGCGCCGGATCCGACATGAAGCGTGCCAGCGCGTGCTGCATCGGCGTGTTGACCGTGAACACGTTGAACTGATGCACCTTCCGGAACTCGGCCATGAGCGCGGCCGGTGCCGCCACGTAGCCGACCTTCCAGCCGGTGACGTGATAGGTCTTGCCGAAGCTGCTGACGATGAAGCTGCGCGCGGCGAGATTCCGCAGGCGCGCTGCGCTTTCGTGGCGCGCCGGCGCGTAGACCATGTGCTCATACACCTCGTCGCTGATCACCAGCACCTCGGTGGGTGCCAGCAGCTCCTCGAGCCGGCGCATCTCGGCCGCGGCCCAGATGGTGGCGCTGGGGTTGTGGGGCGTATTGATGATGATGGCGCGGGTCCGCGGCGACAGGGCGGCGGCGATCCGGTCGAAGTCCGGCCTGAAGCTGCCGGCCGTGAGCGGAACCCGCACGATGCTGCCGCCGGCGAGTTCGATATTGGGCGCGTAGCTGTCGTAGCAGGGCTCCAGCACGATCACCTCGTCGCCGGGCCGCACGACGGCAAGGATGGCCGTGATGATGGCCTGGGTGGCGCCGGCCGTGATGGTGATCTCGCTGGCCGGATCGTAGCGATGGCCGTAGAGCGATTCGATCTTGTCGGCCACGGCCTGCCGGAGCGCCGGGACGCCGGGCATCGGCGGGTACTGGTTGTGTCCCGCGGCCATCGCGTCGGTGACGGCCTGCAGCAGCTGCGGGTCGCAGTCGAAGTCCGGGAAGCCCTGGCCGAGGTTGACCGCGTTCCTCTCGGCGGCCAAGGCCGACATGACCGTGAAGATCGTGGTGCCGACATGCGGCAGCTTGGTTTCGATGTGCGGTGTGCGGGGTGCGGCGACTTCGGCGCTCGTGGCGACAGTGTTCACAGTTCGTAGTCCTGGCTATGACCGCTCAAGGCTTTGGCGATCAGGTTGCGATCCAGCCGATCCGAGAGCAGTTCGGCAAACTTGAAGACGAAATTGCGGAGGTAGGCACTCCGCTTGAACGCGACCCGCGCAATGTTGGTTCCGAAGACGTGGCCCATCGGCTTGACCACCAGGTCGGCGTTGGTGTCGTCGCGCACGGCCATCTCGGCCACGATGCCGACGCCCAGGCCGAGCCGCACATAGGTCTTGATGACGTCGGAGTCGATCGCCTCGAGCGCGATGCGCGGCGCCAGCTTCTTCTGCGCGAAGGCATGGTCGATGCGCGTGCGGCCGGTGAACGACGGGTGGTAGGTGATGATCGGCTCGGCGGCCAGGTCTTCGAGCGACACGCGCTCCTTGCCGGCCAGCGCGTGATCCTTGGGCAGCACCAGCACGTGCTGCCATTCGTAGCAGGGCAGGGTGACCAGCTCGGCGTAGGCATCGAGCGATTCGGTGGCGATACCGATCTCGGCGATCTCGTCGATGACCATCCGGGCGACCTGCTCGGGCGAGCCCTGATGCAGGCTGACGTTGACCTTGGGATAGGCCTCGCGCAGCCGGACCACCGGCACCGGCAGCACGTAGCGCGCCTGGGTGTGCGTGGTGGCGATCGACAGCGTGCCGCTGTCCTGGGCACTGAACTGTTCGCCGATGCGCTTGAGGTTGCCGACCTCCCGCATGATGAGCCCGATGCTGGCCAGCACGTGCTCGCCGGGTTCGGTGACACGCTTCAGGCGCTTGCCGTGCCGCGCGAAGATCTCGACCCCGAGTTCTTCCTCGAGTTCGATGATGGCCTTGGAGACCCCCGGTTGCGAGGTGTGGAGCGCCTTGGCCGCCTCGGTCAAGTTGAGGTTGCGGCGAACCGCTTCCTGGACAAACTTGAACTGGTGCAAATTCATAACAGATTCCGTCTTAATTCGGAATTTATTATGCCCGCTCGCGTCTATCGACGAGCCGGCGATGGCCTAGTCGCGAAGGGCGAGGCGGGCCAGCAGATCGACCACTTCGGGTGCTTCGCCGACGGCCTCGCGCAGGACGAAGCGAACGCCGGGATGCTCGGCGCAAAGCGCGTCGACGAGCGTCGGCAGGTCTTCACGCAAGTGCTTTCCGACGCCGAGGAAGAGCGGGACGATGCGGATTTCCTCGGCGCCGGCCGCCACCAATTCGGCAGCCGCGCCGGCCAAGGTCGGCTTGACGAATTCGAGGTACGCCGCCCGCACCCTGGCGCCCGGCTGCAAGGCAGCGATGCGCGCTGCCACGGCTTCGACCGGTGCGCGCCAACGCTCGTCGCGCGAACCGTGCGCGAACAGGAGGAAGCCGAGGCGATCGTGCGTCATGCGTGTCTTTGGTCGATGGCGGACGTCGCTAGCGCCGAAGCACCAGCCAACTGAAGGCTGCCAACGACATCAGCGAATAGATGAAGCCCGGCGCCGCGGCCGTGATCCAGGGCGACCAGTTGCTCAAATTGCCAAGGTAGCCGAACACGTTGTTCAACAGGAAGAAGCTGATGCCGATCATCACCCCGCCGAACACATAGGTCGTGATGCCGGCTTGCCGAAAGTGAAGGTAGGCGAAGGGCAGGGCCAGCACCACCATCACCAGGCAGGAGAGCGGGTAGAACACCTTGCGCCAGAACTCGATTTCGTAGCGCTGCGAGGTCTGCCCGTTCGCATCCAGGTGGCGGATGTAGTTGAAGAGGTCGATGGTGCGCATGCGGTCGGGGCGGAGCAACGCGACCGACACCATCTCGGTGGTCAGCGAGGTCGGCCATTCGACCACCGGGATGCGGGTGGTCACGATGCGGGCGTTCTCGCTGCCCTTGCGGGTTTCGTACTGCTGGCGCTCGACCGAGAAGAGCGTCCATTTGCCATCGGCGACCCGTGCCGACGAAGCGACGATCTGCGAAGCCACGAAGCCGTCCGCGTCGAATTCGAAGATGCGCGGATCGCGCAGCGTGCCGTTGCGGGCCATCGACATCACGTTGACGGCGTAGGACATGTTGCCCTGCTTCTCCTTGAGCCAGGCGCCGGTGTTGCCGACCAGGGACATGCCGCCTTGATACCGCGCCTTGAGCAATTGCGCGACGCGGTCGGCGGCGGGCGAGACGTAGTCGCCCACAGCGAAGGTCAGCACCACGAAGCCGACGCCAAGCAGCAACAGCGTGCGCAAGGCCCGCCAGGGCCCGAGCCCGCTGGTGCGAAGGATGGTGTATTCGGAGCTTTGCGCGAGCCGCGCCATGACGAAGATCGTGCCGATCAGCACGGCGATCGGCAGCAACTCATAGAGATGATTCGGAACCTGCAGGGCCACGAAGCCGAGCGCCTGGGGCGCGCCGTAGCCGGGCGTATTGGGCTTGCCGATGGACTGCAACTCGTCGACGAAGTCGAAGAAGAAGAAAAGACTCAGGAACCCGAGCGTGACGAAGGCCACCGACTTGAGGACTTCGGCGTAGATGAGCCGGCGGATGGTTTTCATGAATGGCCCGACGCTTTGCTCGCAAGGCCACGCCTGCGCCGGAAGGGGCTCCAGTTGTGGTGCCGCTTGACCAGCCACAACAGCCCGAGCACGAACACCCCGCCGTGCAAGGCGAGCATGAAGGAGAGCATGCCGACGCGGCCGCCGCCCACCCAGTTCTGGCCCAGGTTGAGCAGGTTGTAGTAGATGACGAAGGCGAACAGCGCGAACAGCAGGTTGCCGCTCCGGCCCACCCGAGGGTTCACGCTGGAAAGCGTCAAGCCGAGCAGCACGAAGTTCATGCCCGCGAACAGCATGCCGATGCGCCATGCGAGTTCGCCGCGGCTCACGTTGTTCAGGTCGCGCAGCAGCGTCAGCGTGGTGCGGGCGCGGACCGGCGTGGTGTCGCCGGCGGTGTCGATGTTGCTGCCGACCCTGGCGCCGTAGGTCTCGAATTCGCTGATCTTGAGACCGGTGGGGGCCAGCGGGCGCTCCACGCGCTGGCCGTTGCGAAGCATCAGGAAGCGCGCGCCTTCGTGGTCCTCGATGCGGCCGGTCTTGGCCGAGGTGATGATGTGCGTGTTGCGCTCGACCGACGAGATGAAGACGTTGTTGGCAGTGGCGCTGTCGGGCGTGTCCTTGTCGATGAAGAACACCCGATAGCGGCCGGCCGACTCGCGGAATTCACCGGGTGCGACCCGCTCGATGTCGCTTCGCTGCTCGTACTGGGCCCGCATTCCGAGGGTCTGCGAATTGGCCCATGGCCAGCCGACCAGCGCGAACGCCGCGATCAACAGCAGCACCGGCCATGCGAATCGAAGGAGCGGAACGGCGAAATCGCCGAGGCCGCGGCCGCTCGCGAACCAGATCACCATTTCGCTGTCGCGGTACATCCGCGAGAGCGTGCCGACGATCGAGATGAAGAGGCAGAGGCTGAGCACGGTCGGCATGTAGCCGAGCACTGTATAGGCCATCACCAGGAACACCTCGGAGGGATTCACGCTGCCCTTGGACGCAAGGCCCAGGGTGCGAATCAGCATCATGGTCATCACGATGGTGACCAGCACCACCAGCGTGGCCCCGAAGCTGCGCGACAGCTCCTTGCGAAGAGAGGAATGGAATAACATCGTCGAGGAAAAAAAGGATTATGGACTTTCAACTCAAGACCCTCACCCATGCTCAGGTTGCCGATCACAAGTCGGATGTCCTGGTCGTGTTGATCTCCAGCACTCCCATTTCCGGCGACGAGGGCCTGGCGCCCACGATCGCCGCGGCCCGCAAGTCGGGCGACCTGGCCGACAAGCCGGGCAAGCTTCTTTCTCTCTACCGTCCGCCCGGCGTGGCCGCCGTCCGGGTGCTGCTGGCGTCCATCGGCGACGGAATGACGGCGGCGGTGCGCACCGGCGTGCTGGCAGCGGTGAACGCGGCCAAGGGCTCGAACCCGAAGCGCATGACCTTGATGTTCGCCCAAGATGTCGATCCGGCAGCCTTGCGCTCCGCGATGCTGGCCGCCGCCGAGGCGACTTATGTCTACACCTCGACCAAATCGAAACCCGAGCCGCGGAGCCTGCGCCAGGTCACGGTCGCGGTGGCCGATGCGAATCCCCTGCGCGAGGCATTCGAACAAGCGGCAGCCACGGTGGCCGGCATCGAGCTTGCCAAGGAATGGGGCAATCGCCCCGGCAACTACTGCACGCCGACCTTGCTGGCGGAAGCCGCGGCCGAACTGGCTTCGCTCCCGCGCGTTCGCTGCGAGGTGCTCGGGCCGAAGGAGGTCGACAAGCTCGGCATGGGCTCCTTCGCCGCGGTTGCCAAGGGTTCGTCGGAGCCGCTGCGTTTCGTGGTGTTGCGCTACCAGGGCGCTGCCAAGAGCCAGGCTCCGGTGGTGCTGGTCGGCAAGGGCATCACCTTCGACACCGGCGGCATCTCGATCAAGCCCGCCTCCGAGATGGACGAAATGAAGTGGGACATGTGCGGCGCTGCCAGCGTGCTCGGCGTGTTCCGCGCCCTCGGCGAACTGCAGCCCTCGGTCAACGTGGTCGGCCTCATCCCGAGCTGCGAGAACATGCCGGACGGCAAGGCGCTCAAGCCGGGCGACGTCATCACCAGCATGAGCGGCCAGACCATCGAGGTCCTGAACACCGACGCCGAAGGCCGCCTGATCCTGTGTGACGCGCTGACCTACGCCAAGCGTTTCGAGCCAGCCGCGGTGATCGACATCGCGACCCTGACCGGTGCCTGCGTGGTGGCCCTCGGCGGCGTGCGAAGCGGCCTCTTCAGCCCGGACGACGAGCTGGCCGATGCCCTGCTGAAGGCCGGCGAGTCGGCGCAGGATCGTTGCTGGCGCCTGCCGCTGGACGACGAATATGGCGAAGGCCTCAAGACGAACTTTGCCGATGTGGCCAACGTGGCCGGCAGAGCCGGCGGTGCGGTCACGGCCGCCAAGTTCCTGCAGCGGTTCGCGGGCGAGTTCCGCTGGGCGCACCTGGATATCGCGGGTGTCGCCTGGAAAGGTGGAGCCGGCAAGGGCTCGACCGGGCGGCCGGTCGGCTTGCTCCTCAATTACCTGCTCGACGCTGCGCGCGTGCCGCCGCCTGCTTCGACGCCGGCCGAAAGCGCCGCAAGGACCAGCCGCCGCGGTGCTGCAAAGACGGTGTCCGATTCGCCAGCCCGGAAGCGGGCCGTGCGCCAGCCGCGCTGATCGCCGCTCGCGCCCGCCATCCATCATTGAAGCGCTGCGCGCCGTGACCGAGATCGACTTCCACTTCAACATGCCCGACAAGCTCGACTACGCCTGTCGCCTGCTGAGGAAGGCGGTCGGCGGCAAGGGAGCGTGCCTGGTGGTCCGCGGCGATGCGGAAAGCCTCGAAGTGATCGACTCGGCGCTCTGGTCGCTTTGGCCGACCGAATTCGTCGCGCATTGCAAGGCCGACGCCGACCCGCAGGTGCTGGCGCGATCGCCGGTGGTGCTGTGCGAGATCGAGGCGGCCGGCGGCTCGGCGGCGCCGCTGCCGCATCAACAGGTGTTGGTCAATCTCGGCAGTTCGCTGCCCGAAGGCTTCGAGCGTTTCGAGCGCTTGATCGAATTGGTCGGAAGCGAGGAGAACGATCGTTCCGAAGGCCGGCGTCGCTGGCGTCATTACGCCGATCGCGGCTATGCGATCAAGCGTCACGATTTCGCAAGCTCCCGCTGATGGCCGGCGAACCTCCTCGCATCCCGCCGCGCTTCGTGCCGACCTTGACCCTGGTCGCGGAGGAGAGCGAACCGGCGCCGGCAGCACCCGCGGAAAAATTGGTACCGGCACCGGCACCGGCACCGACACCGACACCGACCGAGACACCGACCGAGACTCCAGCGGCGCCAGTCACGCGGCCAGTCGTGTCGACCATGGTGCAGGCGCCGCCGCTCGAAGGTGCGGAGGATGCAGGTTCGGCGAATTCGGCCAACTCGGCCGACTCGGCCCATGCCGCGGACCAAGCGGAGCCTAAGGCGCAGCCCCCCGACAAAGACCGGGAGGCCGTGAGCTTCATTGCGCTCGATCCCGCCACCCGCTTCTCCGAGGCCGAGTCGTTTCGCCTCGAAGAACAGTTGCTCCATCGCGTTCTGCAACGGGTCGACGCCTCGCTCGAAGCGCAGTTGAGCGACACCGTCGCCGAGGCGGTGCAGCATCAACTCGACGCCATGATTCCGCGGCTTCGCTCCGAAATCGAGACGGTTTTGAGGGCCTTGGTGATCGAGGCATTGGCCAGCGAACTTTCGGAAAACCCAGGGTCTGTGCCACCCGGCGATGCCCGATCCTTGGGCTAAACTCCGCGCCGGGTCGATGGCGCTAGGGCGCTGCGCAGCAACGGTGCGAATCTTGCTCTAGCGGTGTACCCGGTTCACGAGACCGGTTTGTTATTCCTGCTTATCAATGTTTTAGGAGGTTTCCCATGCAATTGAAATGGACTGCGGTCGCTCTGGCTGCTCTCACGCTCGTGGCCTGCGGCAAGAAAGAAGAGCCGGCGGCACCCGCTGCGGCACCGGCCCCGACTGCAGCGGCTCCGGCCCCTGCCGCACCTCCTGCCGACGCGCTGGTCGTCAAGATCGGCCACGTCGGCCCGACCAGCGGCGCCATCGCCCACCTCGGCAAGGACAACGAATTCGGCGCCAAGATGGCCATCGAGGACCTCAACGCCAAGGGCCTGAAGATCGGCGACAAGGTTGCCAAGTTCGAACTGCTGGCCGAAGACGACGCCGGCGATCCGAAGCAGGGCACCGCGGTGGCACAGAAGCTGGTTGACAGCAAGGTCAACGGCATCGTGGGTCACCTCAATTCGGGCACCACCATCCCGGCCTCCAAGCTGTACAGCGACGCCGGCATTCCGCAGGTCTCGCCATCGGCCACCAATCCGAAGTACACCCGCCAAGGCTTCAAGACCACGTTCCGCGTGGTGGCCGACGACACCCAGCTGGGCGGCACGCTCGGCAAGTACGCGGTCGACACCCTGAAGGGCAAGAACATCGCCGTCATCGACGACCGTACCGCTTACGGCCAGGGCGTTGCCGAAGAGTTCGAGAAGGCAGCCAAGGCAGCCGGCGCGACCATCGTCGGCCATGAGTTCACCACCGACAAGTCGACCGACTTCAACGCCATCCTGACCAAGCTGAAGGGCACCAAGCCTGACGTGCTGTTCTTCGGCGGGATGGACGCCGTCGGCGGCCCGATGCTCAAGCAGGTCAAGCAGCTCGGCATGCAGGTCAAGTTCATGGGCGGCGACGGCCTGTGCACCGGCGAGCTGGCCAAGCTGGCCGGCGACGCCATCGGTGAAGAGATGGTGGTCTGTGCCGAAGCCGGCGGCGTCGATGGCGACTTCAAGCAGCCGCTCGACGATTTCAAGGCCCGGTTCAAGACCAAGAACGGCGTTGACGTGCAGATCTATGCACCCTATGTGTATGACGCCGTGAACGTCCTGGCCGAAGCCATGGTCAAGGCCGGCTCGTCCGACCCCGAGAAGTACCTGCCCGAAATCGGCAAGCTCCAGTACAAGGGTGTGACCGGTCCGATCGCGTTCGACGAAAAGGGCGACATCAAGAACGGTGCCCTGACGATCTACACCTACAAGGGTGGTGCACGCACGCAGATCGCCGTGGTTCGTTGATCGCTTCCGAGCGGCAATCGAAAAAAGGGCCTTCGGGCCCTTTTTTCATGAATGGGGGTCGGCGAACGGCAGACTGCGGCGAATCGCGCCGCTACCGGTTGGCCTCGCCCAACGCGTTGCAGAAGTCGAAGAAGTCGTCCAGCTGGCCCGACTTGTCGAACACGGCGTCGGCGCCAAGCGCAAGGCAGCGCGAGCGGATTTCGGAGTTGACGTAGTTGCTCAGCACCACGACGCGTTGTCCGGGCTGTCGTCTTTGGCAGCGTCTCAAAATGCCGAGGCCCGAACCGACCTTGAGGAAGAGGTCGACGATGAGCAATTGCCAGGTTGCCGGGTTCGACTGCAGCCAGTCGACTGCTTCTTCCTCGGATTCGGCATAGCCGAGGACCTCGGCATCGGCAAGGTCCACCAGCGCGGGCACAAGGTTGTCGCGGATGGTCTGGCTGTCTTCGACCAGGAACGCTGCAAGTGGCATCGCTACGAGGCTAGTCAGAGCGGCCGGGACGCGAATCCCTCACGCCGCCGAGCCTGTGTTCTTGTTTTCGATTTCGCGCGCGAGATCGGCCTTGACCTCGGCCAGCTTCTCGGCGGAGCGAGCGAGCTTCTTCTCGAGTTCGGCTGCATGCTCGAGCGCCTGCGCGACTTCGCCGACCTGGAGCACTTCCGGAATTTCCTGCTCGAGCACGGTGCTGACCACCGCCAGGTTGTCCGACGCGCTCTGCACCTCGGACGCGACCTTCTCGGTTTTCTTCAAGGTCTGGCCGAGTGCCGGTTGGGCGGTCTCGGCAACGATTTTCTCGACCATCTCTTATTCCTTCATTCGCGTGCAGGACGACCGGACGAATCTCGCAACCATGAAAAAAGCCCCGTGTGGCGGGGCTTTGTTTGCGCCTCATTGGTTCAAGAGGCGAGCGACGCATCTCTTGTCTTTGGCGGAGCAGGCGGGATTCGAACCCGCGGAGGGCTATTAACCCTCACACGCTTTCCAGGCGTGCGACTTAAACCGCTCATCCACCGCTCCGAAGCGACGGATTCTAGCAGCGGGTCGGAGCCTGCGATGTGGCCTTTGGCCATGGTTCGCAAAGGCTGCTCGAACTTGCACGACGATGTCCGTGATGGCAGTTCAGGCGCTGCCCGTCGTGCCGCCAGCACGTCCGGTCTGCAGCATCCTGAAAGCGGAGCTGATGAGCGCTGCGGTATCGGTCATGTTGCTCGGGACGATCAACGTGGTGGTCGCGTCCGAAGCGACCTTGCTGTAGGCATCGACCGCCTGTTCGGCTACCCGCAACTGGACCGCCTGATCGCCGCCCGGCTGGCGGATCGCAGCAGCGATTCGTTCGATGGCTCCGGCGGTTGCCATGGCGACGGCCTCGATCGCGGCCGCTTCGCCCTGGGCATTGTTGATCTGCGCCTGCTTCTCGCCTTCGGACCGTGCGATGAAGGCTTCGCGCTCGCCGGTCGCGATGTTGATCTGCTCCTGCCGACGACCTTCGGAAGCCGCGATGAGCGCGCGCTTTTCTCGTTCGGCCGTGATCTGCCGCTGCATCGCCTGCAGGATTTCCTTGGGCGGGGTGAGATCCTTGATCTCGTAGCGAAGCACCTTCACGCCCCAGTTGAGAGCCGCCTCGTCGATCGCCGCGACCACCTGCGCATTGATGATGTCGCGCTCCTCGAAGGTCTTGTCGAGTTCGAGCTTGCCGATCACGCTGCGCAGGGACGTTTGCGCGAGCTGGGTGACGGCGACGATGTAGTTGGACGAGCCGTAGCTCGCCCGCATCGGATCGGTGACCTGGAAGTAAAGGATGCCGTCGACCTGCAGCTGCGTGTTGTCGCGCGTGATGCAGATCTGGCTCGGCACGTCGAGCGGGATTTCCTTGAGACTGTGCTTGTAGGCGACCCGGTCGATGAAGGGAATGAGGAAGTTCGGCCCGGGCGTCATCGTGCCGTGGTACTTGCCGAGCCGTTCGCGCACCCAGGCATTCTGCTGGGGCACGAACTTGATCGATTGGCTGATGAAGATGATGGCGATCACCAGGATCACGAGAGGGACTGCGAATTCCATGGGTTCCTTCCTTGCTGGGTTGCTTACTCGTTGCTCGTTGCTCGTCGGTTCGATCTCAGGCCTTGTCGACGACGAGCCGGTTGCCGATCACCTCGACCACCTTGTGTTCGCCGACCGCCGGCAGCGTGCCGCTGCGTGCCACTGCCGTCCATTGCGCGCCCCGATAGCGCACCTGGGTCGTGCCGTCGGGGTTCCAGCCGTCGACGTTCACGCTCTCGCCGATGTCGAGGTTGACGTTGCGGTTGGAGCCGGTCGGCGGCTCGGCTGGCTGCTTGCGCCGGATCGAGTGCCAGACGAGCACGCCGCTCGCGCCGACGACCGCCGCGACGATGAGTTGAGTGGTGAGCCCGAAGCCCGCATGCGCCGAGATCGCAGCCGCCGCGAAGCCTGCGCCCAGCAGCAACAAGTAGACCGTTCCCGACAAAAGCTCGAGGACGACCACCGCGCCTGCGATCAACCACCAGACCGTCGAATCCGCCATGCCCATCCTCCTTCCAGGTTGAATGCCGGCCCGAGTCTATAGCTGACTCGAATGTCGGCTCAGATTACGTACACTTCGCGCCTTCCGTTCGCCGACCCCCGGAGCTACCTCCCATGAAATTTCGCTTTCCGATCGTCATCATCGACGAGGATTTCCGCTCCGAGAACACTTCCGGTCTCGGCATCCGTGCGCTGGCCCAGGCCTTCGAAAGCGAAGGCTTCGAGGTGCTCGGCGTCACCAGTTACGGCGACCTGAGCCAGTTCGCGCAGCAGCAAAGCCGCGCCAGCGCCTTCATCCTCTCGATCGACGACGAGGAGTTCACGGTCGGGCCCGACCTCGATCCGGCGGTGCTCAACCTTCGCAACTTCATCGGCGAGGTCCGGCGCAAGAACGCGGACGTACCGATCTACATCTACGGCGAGACCAAGACCTCGCGCCACATCCCGAACGACATCCTGCGCGAACTGCACGGCTTCATCCACATGTTCGAGGACACGCCGGAGTTCGTGGCGAGGCACATCATCCGCGAGGCCAAGAGCTACCTCGAGAGCGTGCAGCCGCCGTTCTTCAAGGCCCTGATCGACTACGCCGAAGACGGTTCGTATTCGTGGCACTGCCCGGGGCACTCCGGCGGCGTCGCGTTCCTCAAGAGCCCGGTCGGCCAGATGTTCCACCAGTTCTTCGGCGAGAACATGCTGCGCGCCGACGTGTGCAACGCGGTCGAGGAACTCGGCCAGCTGCTGGACCACACCGGCCCGGTCGCGGCCAGCGAACGCAATGCGGCTCGCATCTTCAATGCGGATCATTGCTTCTTCGTGACCAACGGCACCAGCACCAGCAACAAGATGGTCTGGCACCACACGGTCGCGCCCGACGACGTGGTGGTGGTCGATCGAAACTGCCACAAGTCGGTGCTGCACGCGATCATCATGACCGGCGCGATTCCGGTCTTCATGAAGCCGACCCGCAACCACTTCGGCATCATCGGCCCGATTCCCAAGAGCGAATTCGAGCCCGCGGCGATCAAGGCCAAGATCAAGGCCAACCCGCTGCTCGCCCATGTCGAGGCCGACAAGGTGAAGCCGCGCGTGATGACGCTCACCCAGTCGACCTACGACGGCGTGATCTACAACACCGAGACCATCAAGGGCATGCTGGACGGCTACGTCGACACGCTGCACTTCGACGAGGCCTGGCTGCCTCACGCTGCCTTCCACCCGTTCTACGGCGCCTACCACGCAATGGGGAAGCGCAGGGTTCGTCCGAAGGAGTCCCTGGTCTTCGCAACCCAGTCCACCCACAAGCTGCTCGCGGGCATCAGCCAGGCCAGCCATGTGCTGGTGCAGGATTCGCAGAACCGGGCGCTCGACCGCGACCTCTTCAACGAGGCGTACCTGATGCATTCGTCCACCAGCCCGCAGTACGCGATCATCGCGAGCTGCGACGTGGCGGCCGCGATGATGGAGCCGCCCGGCGGCACCGCGCTGGTCGAAGAAAGCATCCTCGAGGCGCTCGACTTCCGGCGTGCCATGCGCAAGGTCGAGGAGGAATTCGGCAAGGACGAATGGTGGTTCACCGTCTGGGGTCCGGAGCACCTGGTCGACGAAGGCATCGGCCGCGCGGCCGACTGGATCATGCAGGGCGAGAGCAAGACCGGATCGAAGGCCAAGAGCGCGCTGCGCAACTGGCACGGCTTCGGCAAGCTGGCGGACGGCTTCAACATGCTCGATCCGATCAAGTCGACCGTGGTGACGCCGGGGCTCGATCTCAACGGCAAGTTCGCGCCGACCGGCATTCCTGCCAGCATCGTGACCAAGTTCCTCGCCGAGCACGGGGTGATCGTCGAGAAGACCGGGCTCTACAGCTTCTTCATCATGTTCACCATCGGCATCACCAAGGGTCGATGGAACACGCTGCTGACCGCGCTGCAGCAGTTCAAGGACGACTACGCCCGCAACCAGCCGATGTGGCGGATCATGCCGGAGTTCTGCCAGAGCCACAGTGGCTACGAACGGCTCGGGCTGCGCGATCTGTGCCAGCACATCCATGAGCTCTACGCGCGCCACGACGTGGCCCGCCTCACCACCGAGATGTACCTGAGCGACCTGACGCCGGCGATGAAGCCGAGCGACGCCTATGCACACATCGCGCACCGGAAGACCGAGCGCGTCGAGATCGACCAGCTCGAAGGCCGCATTACCACCAGCCTCATCACGCCCTATCCGCCGGGCATTCCGCTGCTGATCCCGGGCGAGGTCTTCAACAAGAAGATCGTCGACTACCTGAAGTTCGCCAGGCAGTTCAATGCCGAATGCCCGGGCTTCGAAACCGACATCCACGGCCTGGTCGGCAAGGTCGACGAATCCGGCAAGAAGCGGTACTACGCCGACTGCGTGAAGGTGGATTGAGCCCGGGCGGCGTGCGACCTCAGCCGCCGAGGTCCTCGCGCAGCCGCAGGAACCGGGCGAAGCGGGGCAGGCCGCTCGCGTTGGTCCCATTGAACCGGTAGCTGATCCAGCTGCCGACCGGCGGCGGCGCCTCCCGCTGCGAGTCGCTGAAACCCGAGCCGATCTTGAAGCGCCTGCCTTCCGGTGTATCGACCCAGATCGCCCCCATGCGGCCGGCGTGGCGGCCTTTGCCGGGAACGATGCCGACGACGCGTGCATCCGCATCGTCATGCGGCTTGACCTTGAGGAGGTCGTTGCTGCGCTCGCCGCGATAGAGCGATGCGCCGCGATGGAGCATCAGGCCCTCGCCGCCGAGCTTGACCGTCTTGCCGAGGAGCGCTTGCAGCTCTTCATGATGGGTTGCACGCGACTGCGGAACGGCGAGCAGCCAAGGCGCGGCCGGAATCGGCAGCAGCTTCTTGAGGGCTTCGAGGCGGGTGGTGAAGTCGCCGGGAGAGGAGGGCAGGTCGAACACCATGAACTTGAGCTCGCGCCACGCAGCATCCGAAGGTTGCTGGCTGCGGACGATCGACACCGTGGTCTCGAACTTGCCGCGGCCGACCCAGAGTTCGCCGTCCATCGGAATCGATGGGAATGCCGCGGTGAACCACGGGGGTGCCATCACCTTGTGTCCGCCGCGGGTCCAAAGTTGCCGCCCGTCCCAATAGCCGCGGACGCCGTCAAATTTCTCGCTGATCCAGTAGTCGTCCAGGGACATGCCGCGCTGGTAGACGGCTGCCAGCATCACGGCGGGTGGGCTCGATGCTGCCGCGGCGGGCGCGGCTTCGGCTGCTCGGCCTAACACGCCAATCAACATGCACGAGACGGCAAGCGCCCGCACGAGCGTTCTTCGCTTCTTCATTTCGTTCTTCCCTTGTTTCGAGTCGGCCTATTCTCCCGGTTCTCGAACCTGCCACGCGTCGAGCGCGGCCTGCCCTTTCAGGTGCCTGGACTCGCCGAAACAGCCAACTTGTCCAGCGTCGCCTGGTGAGGACGAACGCCCTCCAGCTCTTTCAGGCAGCGAGCGAAGATCGAATTCGGGTCGTCCGAAGCCTGCGCGAACAGCGTCATGCAGGCGCTGAACTTGTCGACGTCGCCTCGACCGCCGAACAGCCTGGCAGGACTGATATTTCTTTGTTCCCGGGCGTCCAGCACGGCCTGCGTGCATTCCACGAGCCGCAGTTGCCCGAGCGTCGGATCCGCCAGGTACGCCTTGGCTTCGGCCAGGCCGGTGATTCCGAATCGATCCGCGGTCTGGCTCGATCCCAGGCCCTTCAGTTGCGGGAAGACGTACCAGATCCAATGGCCGGTCTTGAGGCCGGCCTTCAGCTCGTCGATGGCGTTGCGGTAGGGCTGCCCGACGCGATCCAGGTTGCAGCCGTGATCGTGTGCGGCTGCGAACCTCGCGAGGTCGAATGGATCCTTGGAGCCGGACGCCGGTGACAACTCGGGCGCTGGTTTCGTTCCGGAGGTGGTCGTGGTGGTCGACTTGTTCATGTTCATGGTCGTGCTTCTCGCCGCCTTGCTCTTGATCGTGGTCGTGGTCGTGGCCGTGGCCGTGGGCAGGGGCAGCCAAGTGCGGGCTAGCTCAGGCTGCTCAAGCGATTCGAGCAGCATGGGCACGGCTTTGCTGGCTGCCGCCATCGCGCTGCGCATGGCATCCCAGAGTAGCCAGCGCGCGCGTTCGAGAATCTGGAAGCGAATCTGCTCGTCATCCTGGAGTTGGCTTGCGACACTTTCCAGACCCCAGTACAGACAGGAATACTCAGCCAGCAACTTGCTCTTCGAATAGCCGGATCCCGCAAGCCTGGCGAAATGCCGTCGTGTCTTGTCGGACCTCCGCGCAGCTGCCTCATCCTCGAGGGTGTGCAATGCCTCTTCGACGAGCCGAAAGACGACGGGCACCTGACGGTCATCGAGCTTGAACATGAAAAGCAGTTCGACGCTGCTGAACTTGCACTTGCCTGCAATCGCCTCGGCCAGTGCATCGCGGATGTTGTCGGCGGAGAGCTGCCAGCCGGTCTGGTCGAGCGAGTCGATCAGGTAGAACACATTGGCCGAGAGATTGTCCCGAACGACGCAGACGCTGTGCTGGGCAAGGTAGTACGGCTGATCTCCCGCATCGATCGATCCGGAAGCTCGCTCTGCCCCCTGGTAAGTGAAGACCACCGATGTCAGCTTCAGTCCGAACGGAGGCGGGAGCGTGGTCCAGGCCAGGTTCCCGGTGTTCTTCAAGCTGGCCGTTCCGATGGCGAAGCCCGGCGTGGCAGCCAGTTCTTCGTTCAGCAGCGTCCTGATGTCCGGCAACTCTGCGCGCGTCGCGTCATCGCCGAATCGCTTCTTGAACCGGCTTGGGGTCAACCGGTAGGCGAAGCCGTTGCGCCACAACATGGTCTGGCTTGCATGCAGGCCGCACCAGGCCCCGGCCTGCGATTGGTGGCAGATATGCCCGATGGCCGGCTCGTCGCCGCGAAGCCCGACGCCGCCGGCCTGGCCGGCAACGGCCGGCGGAGCCACCTGCCACTTCGCAGGCGGACTGGCACCGTACGGAACGAACAACGCCGAGCGCTCGTCGAAGTCGACGCTCGCGGTCGACAGGGCTGAAAGAGCTGGAGTTTGGCTGCTGATCGTGAGCGACCCGGCCGGTGACAGCACGCTGACCTTCGGACCCAAGGCGTGAGTCGCGAGAAGCGCTGAAAGTGCCTGCGTCATCGTGGCAACTCGCGGAATGCTTTCGACGTCATCCTGCATGGGATCCAGAACGAGGTACTGCCGATAGACAGGTGTGTACGCCAACAGCAGGAAGCGCTCATGAGGCACCTGCTTGCTCGTCGGGCGTTTCTGAAGCAAGGCAAGCTCGTCGATCGTGAAGCCCGCCAGCATCACCACGATCGCGGGAGCCTGGTCGAGGCCTGCCAGCCCACCGGACCAGCTCCATCCTTTCTTGCTCTGGCGGGGCGTCAAGGTGTCGTACCTCAGGCGCAAGCCCTCGGGCAACGATGGGTCGGCTGCCAGGGCCTGGAAGAACGCATCCGCACCCGACTTCGCGGGGAAGCTGGCGAGGTCGACCGGTCGATTGCCTCGCAGGGCCATCAGCAGCATTTCTGCAGCAGACACGAAGGGCGCGCCCTCGGGCGCCGTCCTGGCGTGGTAGAGGCAGCGCATTCCGGGCGCTGGTGTCGCCGCGGGTTTCAACGTCGCAAATCGATATCGCATCAACACTTCGCATTCGAGCGCCTCGGTGCGGGACAACGCTTCCTGAACGGCTTCCGGCAGACGGGTGGATCGAAGCTGCTCGACCTTGCCGCGCGCGAGGTCGGTGCAGTGGAACAGGTAACCACGCCGGTCGGGCGCAATCCATGATGACGTCTGGCTGACCATCACGAAGCTGTACGTCGACGGCTCGGCATCGTCGGCCGGGAACTGAAGACCCACGGCCTCTGCACTGGGCGACTCGATACCCAGCGCCTGCATTTGCGCGTAGAAGTCGGGCCAGGGCGCGGAACGATCGGGCCGTTGAAGCGTCAGCCGGAAGAGGGGGCTCGGCGCATTCGCATCCGGCGAGCGAACCTCGATCGACTGGAGCCACGCCAGCAGCGCCTTGAACGATCGGAGGCGCGACTCCGGCGGCGGGTCGATGGGGAGATGCCGAGAGTCCTCGTGGTTCCAGATCATGTTGGCCAGCACCAAGGCTGGACAGGCTGCAACCAGTTCGGGTTCGGCGAGGCGGAGCAAACGGTCGGGCCCGGTCTTCGTGCGCGGTTGCGTACTCGAAAGCCTGGTGGTCTTGGGTGTGGTGCTGGCGGCCGTCGTGGCGGCAGTGCCGGTGTCGGTGGCGGTCGTGCTCGTTCCAACCTTCGTCGGCTGGTCATCCGCGATATCGCTGTCTTCTTCCGTACCCGGAAGTTCGGGCAATTGGACCAGTGCGTCGAGTTGCTGCCTGGCGTCTTTCAACATTTGCCCGGACTTCGTCGTGTCGAAATAGAAATTGCCGCCTTCGACGACGAGGTACTCACGCCACCGCGATACCAGAAAGGAGTGCAGCATCTGCTCCTGGTTGTCGCGGTGCACGGTGGTTTGGTCCTTGTAGTGGAAGACGAGGCCGGCGGTGCGTGTCTCGTCCAATTCTTTTGCGACGAAGGTCTTGAAGATCGTCACGTTCGACAACAGTCTGTCGAGACGAATGAGGTCCGAGTCGTTCAGGATGCTCGAATGAGGCAACTTGATGTTCTTGGCATCATCTCGTTTTCGCTGCAATGCCTTCATGGCGATGAATTCGTGCGCCGACCGCACGACGAGAAAGGAAGCCAGGCATGCAAACAAATTCAAGACGTTGCCCGACATGTTGACGATCGACACCACCTTCGCGTAATCACTCGCATTGATGCAGATCAGGGCGCCGGTGGCAATCGACGTACCCGCCTTGATGGTAAAAGTGTTTGCGCTGCCGAGGAGCGCCTTTGTGAAATTCACGCCGATCTTGTGCGCAGTCTGCTGTATCGACGTGAGGTTGGTCGCTGCCTCGGCATGAGCCCTGCGTTTGACAAGTCGCTTGCGATCATCGAGGTTTTCCGGATGATCGATGATGCCTTTGAGCATGATGAATTCGACAGGTCGAAAGCTGTCGATGTTCTTGAGCAGCGCTTCGACCTTGTATTGCGCCAATTCCACGCTCGTCGTTCGCAGTTTCTCGAAGTGATGCAACATCTCTTCGAGAAACGCCGCGTCTTGTGCGTGTTCCGGTTCGAGAAGAGTGGCAATTGCCAGCTGCAACTCATCGAAGCGACTGCGTCCCCGGTGAAACAGCTCCCAGAGCGGAGACAACTCCCACATCGGGTTGTCTGCATCACGTTCCGCCTCCGGCCGCCACGGGGTCACCAGTTGTCGGCAGACCGCTTCGATCGATTGGTCCGAAAAATTTCTTTGGATGATGCCGCACATGGCAGCCTGGTAAACCAGCAGATCATGATCGATCAGGGCGCGGAAGTTGTCCAAGGCAAGACAGATCGGGCCCTTCATCAACTGGTCGATCTTCGTCGGGTCGACCCGATGCGGATCGGCACCGGTGAATTCTCCGCGGCCGGTAACGACGGCAATTTGAAACGCCGTGATGATCTTCTGCTTGTTGTCGCGTCCGAATTGCGCAGTATGCATTCCGGCATAAACGATCGGCTGCAGAATGGTAAACAGCAACCCCAGTCCGCTTCCGATGACCACCCCCGGAAATGCAGAGCCCGTATGAAATGCGTAGGCGCCCCCGATCAGCCCCGCAACAGGGACCATCATGTTCAAGCTGTTCCTGACCAGCCTTGTCTGCGTGGAATGCTCTTGCTTCAAGAATTGATCATAAAGAAGCTTGGTCAGCAGTTCGAGCTGTAGGTCCAGCCGGTTCGCACCCGGGGCGTCGGCCTTTGCAAGTTCGGCTTCGATATCGACACGAAGCCGCAATTGGCCCGCGCTTCCGTCGAGCTTCTTCCAGAGATCGGACTTGATGTCCGGGGCGAAATCCGGCGCCAGGTTGGTTTGCCTTGCGAGGCCGATTCCCTCGTATTTGCCGACCCAGACGGCGACGTAGATGATGGTGGCCAGCGTGGCGAAGCCGAGGAGCAGCGGCGCGACGCCGAGAGGATTCAGATGGCCGCTCGGCGAATCTTGTTCCTCTCCGGTGATGATCTTGAAGATCGGGACCGACAACAACGTGGTCAGGACGATCGCGAACGCCGAGAAGGCAGAGTTGATGGCGTTGCCCTGTATGGTTGCGTGCGCGTAGTACTTGCTGGCCAACTTCGCCCGGTCGGAAATCTCGTCCTTCCAATCCCCGAGGCCCTCGCTGGGCGGGGTGGCAAAACCAAAGGCGACAGCGAGGTCGGTGGCCAGCAGTTCGACCGCGCTCCGCAACTCGGCAATGCTCAACTTCCCGGCTGCGTACTGATCGAGGACGAATCTGCGCTTGAGGGTATATTCGTCGATCCTCTTTTGGAACAATACGTCATTGACATATTCCCGTCGCCACTTGGTTCTATCGTTCTCGACCGCGGTTTCGAATGCTTTCGTGTTATTCACGAAATTCTTGATGGCGGCGACGCTCATCTGTTCTGCAAGTCGCTTGAAGCGTTGCGGTCTCTGCGGCAGGCGGCTTTTCAAAAGAGCGTCGGTTCGTTTTTGCAGTTCTTCGATGTCGATGCTTTCTTTCTCCTTTCCTTTTTGGTCTTCTCTCTCTGGCTCGTCGATTTCGGGTTTCTTGGATTCCATCATGGCCTCCTCGCCGGTTCGCAATGTGCTTCAAATTCGTCTTGCAACAGAAGCGCCGAAACATGGCGCGCCTCGATCGCGGCGATCAGATCTCCGGGGCTCGTGGAATCAAGCGCAAACGACTCTGAAAAATGGATGTTGCCGTCTGCATCCAGGCAATACCCGGAAAGACTGCGAGCACCTAAATTGAAGTTGGATACGAGCAGGCTTCGCAGCAGGAGCTTTAGCCTTTCCGGCGAAGGGCGGCCAATGCAAAAGAACGCCCGGAAGTTTGCTGGCGAGTGCGCGCGGTTGTGCAGCAACAGAACTTCCACTGATCCGAATACCAATCGCCAGGCTGATTCATTTTCATCTTTTTGTTCGATGCTGGCGGGTTGATATTGATCCGAACTCGGCAGGCTCCGAGGCAAGCTGGCAACTGTTTTCTCGATCAGTGCGATAAACTGGCCGCGTCGATCTGTTGGGTGATCCGTTTTCATGGGTTCTCCTGAAGGGGCGACGACTCATTGGCCATGTTGCAGTCTTTCTGTCATTTTCAGAAGGTGCTCGATGGTGCTGGCCAAAGTAGCCGGATCCGCTTCGGAGATGACCTGTTGAACCGTATAGACGAGCTGGTTGTCCTTGGCGCTCAGTCCGATCAATGGCATGTGCATGCAAGCGAGAGGCCAATTGGCCTGCAGCCTTCGAACCAGGATTTCCGGGGGTAGCGCATTGGCGTGATCGTCGATCACGGCCCTGGCGACGAAGATGTCCTCGGAGATCTCGTGGATCAGCCAAATGGTTTGGTTCCGTATCTCGATCGCAACGCCCAGAATTTCCGTCGCTGCATCGAGAGGAACTTGTTCCAGGCAGAGAAGCTGAGCGGTTTTCTCCACCAGCTCGCAAAATGCCCGCCTGTCAGAAATGCGGTCTCTCATCCGAAGTCTCCTCGTGAGGAAATTTGCCTTCGAATAGTGTGAGAGGATCAATTATCTGCGGCAATACGCTTATTGCCTTGGCATTGAGGCGTAGGCGATTTCCGTGTTGAACCCGATGCGTCGCCGGTTTCGGTCAAAAAGGAACAGCCCCGACCAGGCGAGGCGAGGCAATGCTCAGGTTGAAGCGCGCAATTGCGCGCCATGAAAAGCTCAGACAGCGCTGTCCTGAATCGACCCCACCACCTGGCTGAACCCGCCATCCACGAACGTGATTTCCGCGGTGACCCCGGCGGCAAGATCGCTCAGGAGAAAGGCGGCGACATTGCCAACGTCTTCGATGGTGACGTTTCGCCGCAGCGGCGCTGCCTGCGCGACGGCTGAAAGGATCTTGCCGAAGTCCTTGATGCCGCTCGCAGCCAACGTCTTGATCGGACCGGCGCTGATGCCGTTGACCCGAATGCCTCGCGGGCCGAGCGAGGCGGCCGTGTACCGCACCGAAGCCTCGAGGCTGGCCTTGGCAAGGCCCATGGTGTTGTAGTTGGACAAGACCCGTTCAGAGCCCAGATAGGTGAGCGTCAGGAGCGCCGATTTCTCGTTGAGGAAGGGAAGGGCGGCCTTGGCCATGGCCGGAAAGCTGTACGCGCTGATGTCGTGCGCAATTCGGAAGCCCTCGCGCGACAGGCCGTCGAGAAAATCGCCGGCGATGGCTTCGCGCGGTGCGAAGCCGATGCTGTGGACGAAGCCGTCGAACTTCGGCCAGGTCTGCGAGAGGTCGCCGAACATCTTTTCGATCTGGGCGTCGTCGCCCACGTCGCAATCGAAGATGAGGTTCGAGCCGAAGTCGGCCGCGAACTGGGTGATGCGCTCCTTGAAACGTTCGCCCACGTAGCCGAAGGCGAGCTCGGCACCTTGCTGGTGGCAGGCCTTGGCGATGCCATAGGCGATGCTTCGGTTGCTGAGGACGCCGGTAATGAGCAGCTTCTTGCCGCTCAGAAAACCGGTGCCGTTGCTCGTCGGAAAGACCATATATTTGCCCCGAATGAATCTTGTGCAGAATTCTCGCATGCGATGTTGGCTGCTCTGTGTGTTGACGCTCGTGGCAGCCCCCTCCTGGGCTGCCCACGCGTACGCGCAATTCGGCGACATCAAGTACCCGCCGGGGTTCACGCATTTTTCGTACGTGAACCCCGATGCGCCGAAGGGCGGCGAGATCCGCATGGTGCCGCCGACGCGGCCTACCAACTTCGACAAGTTCAATCCGTTCACGCTCAAGGGAACGGCGCCGTACGGCATGGGCGGCCTGCTGTTCGAGAGCCTGCTGACCGGAAATTCCGAAGAGCCCACCACCGCCTATGGCCTGCTTGCCGACGACGTGACCGTGGCCGACGACAAGCTCTCGGCGACCTTTCGGCTTCATCCGCAGGCACGCTTCAACGACGGCTCCCCGGTGCAGGCCGCCGATGTGGTGCATTCGTTTCGCACCTTGACGAGCACCTTGGCAGCGCCGCAGTTCCGCACCATCTACGCGGAGGTGAAGCAGGCTGTCGCGCTGGACGAGCGCACCGTCCGCTTCGATTTCGCGCGGCCGAATCCCGAGCTTCCATTGGTGGTCGGCGGCATGGCGGTGTTCGGGCGGCAATGGGGCGCCGGCAAGCCTTTCGACCAGATCACGACAGAGCCACCCGTTTCGTCGGGGCCCTACAAGATCGGCAATCCGCGCATGGGCCGGGACATCACCTATGTTCGCGATACGAAGTATTGGGGTGCGGGATTGCCGGTCCGCAAGGGCTTCTTCAATTTCGATCGGGTCACCTTCAAGATCTACCTGGACGACACGTCGCGCTTCGAAGGACTGAAAGCCGGCGAGTACGACTTCATGCGCGAGTTCACTTCGCGCAACTGGGCTCGGCAATACACCGGCAAGCAATTCGCGTCGGGTGAATTGAAGAAGCGGGCGTTCGAGAACAAGAACCCCGGCGACTTCCAGGGCTACGTCTTCAATCTGCGCAAGGACAAGTTCAAGGACATCCGGGTTCGGCAGGCGATCGGCCTCGCGATGGACTTCGAGTGGTTGAACAAGCAACTGTTCTACGGCCTCTACAAGCGGGTCGCCGGCTACTTTCCCAATAGCGAATTCCATGCTGAGGGCCTGCCGAAGCCGGACGAGCTGGCGCTGCTCGAGCCATTGCGCGCACAGCTCCGGCCCGAGGTGTTCGGTCCGGCCCCGATACCGGCCAGCACCGCCCCGCCGGCCAGTCTTCGAGAGAACCTGCGGCAAGCCCGCAACCTGCTTGCGGAGGCCGGATGGACCTACCGCGACGGCGCGCTGCGAAACGCCAGGAACGAGGCCTTCACCATCGAGCTCCTGAACGACCAGCCTTCGCTGGTCCGGGTCACGACGCCGTTCCAGACGGCATTGCAGAAGCTCGGCATCCAGATGACCTTTCGTACGGTCGATTTTTCGTTGGCGCAGCAACGGATGGAGAACTTCGATTTCGAGATGACGACTACTCGGCTCCCAGGCAGTACCGCGCCGGGCGGCGAGCTGCTCGAGCTGTTCGGATCCAAGGCGGCAGCGACACCCGGTTCGAACAACACCTGGGGCATCGCCGACCCGGCGGTCGATGCCTTGCTGCAGAAAGTGGTCGGCGCCACCACCCGGCCCGAACTCGCGAGTGCGATGCGTGCGCTCGACCGGGTGCTGTCCCATGGCCACTATTCGGTGCCGCAGTACTACGGCGATGCGTTCCTGATCGGCTTTCGGCCGGGCGCCTTCGTGTTGCCGGAGGTGATTCCGCCGTACTACCAAGCCGACACCTGGGCCATGAGCACCTGGTGGGCATCGCCCTCCAACCGATGACGCGATTCGAGCCCGGCCGACCATGACCAGCTACATCCTCAAGCGACTCCTGCTCATGGTGCCGACCCTCTTCGGCGTGCTGCTGCTCACCTTCGCGGTGATCCAGTTCGTGCCGGGCGGACCGGTGGAACAGATGGTCGCGCAGTTGCAGGGCCGCGACTCCGGCGGCGAGCGAGCCGCTGCCAGCGGCGCCGGCTACCGCGGGCGCCAGGGGCTCGATCCGCAGCGCATCGAGGAAATCAAGAAGATGTACGGCTTCGACAAGCCGCCGCTGGTGCGCTTCTGGCAGATGCTCAAGTCCTATGCCACCTTCGACCTCGGCACCAGCTTCTACCAACGCAAGGCGGTGTGGGAACTGGTCAAGGAAAAGCTGCCGGTGTCGATCAGCCTCGGCCTCTGGACCTTCTTCATCAGCTACCTGATCGCGGTGCCGCTCGGCGTCGCGAAAGCGGTGAGGGCCGGGTCGCGCTTCGACTTCCTGACGACCCTGATCGTGTTGATCGGCTACGCGATACCCGGCTTCGTGCTCGGGGTGGCGCTCCTGGTGATCTTCGGCGGCCAGCTCCAATGGTTTCCGCTGCGCGGACTCACGTCGTCGAATTGGGAGAGTCTCGGCTGGGGCGCGAAGATCATCGATTACCTTTGGCATATCGCATTGCCGATCACGGCGATGGTGCTGGGCAGCTTCGCGGTCACGGCCATGCTGACCAAGAACTCTTTCCTCGAAGAAATCCGAAAGCAATATGTGTTGACCGCGCGCGCCAAGGGCTTGACCGAGCGGCAGGTGCTCTGGAAGCACGTGTTCCGCAACGCCTTGATCCCGATCATCACGGGCTTTCCGGCCGCGTTCATCGGTGCCTTCTTCGCAGGCTCGCTGCTGATCGAGACCTTGTTCTCGCTCGACGGGCTCGGGCTCCTCAGTTATGAAAGCGTGATCCGCCGCGATTACCCGGTGGTGCTCGGGACGCTGTATCTCTTCACCTTGATCGGCCTGGTGACCAAGCTGATCTCGGACCTCTCGTACGTGCTGGTCGACCCGCGCGTGAAGTTCGAATGAGGGCGCCGGCCATCGACCACGCAGCGCCTGCGACGGTGTCGCCCAGTCCGGCACGGCGGGCCTTGCGACGGTTCCGCAGCAACCGGCTGGGGGTCGTGAGCCTGCTGGTGTTCGTGGTGCTGGTGGTGCTGAGCCTGTTTGCCGAGGTGCTGTCGACCGACAAACCGCTCGCCGTGCACTACCAGGGCCAGACCTACTTCCCGGTGCTGCGCGACTATTCCGAAAAGACTTTCGGCGGCGACTTCGAGACCCCGGCGGACTACCTCGACCCTTTCATCCGCGACCGGATCACGCAAGGTGGCAACTGGGCGATCTACGCGCCCAATCCCTACGGTCCGCGCACGCTCAATTACTTCGCCACCTCGCCGAATCCGGCTGCGCCCTCGCGCGAGAACCTGCTCGGCACCGACGATCGCGGGCGCGACCTGCTGGCCCAGCTGATCTACGGCTTCAGGGTCAGCGTGCTGTTCGCGCTCGCGCTCACGGTCATCGGCGTGTTGGTCGGCATCGCGACCGGTGCGGTGCAAGGCTATTTCGGCGGCAAGACCGATCTCGCCTTCCAGCGTTTCATCGAGATCTGGGGCTCGATGCCGGAGCTCTACCTGCTGATCATCTTCAGCGCCATCTTCGCGCCCAGCGTGGCGCTGCTGTTGATCCTGCTGAGCCTCTTCGGCTGGATGGGCCTGTCGGACTATGTGCGGGCCGAGTTCCTGCGAAACCGGCAGATGGATTACGTCCGGGCCGCCCGGGCGCTCGGCGTGAGCAACCTGCAGATCATGTGGCGGCACATCCTGCCGAACAGCATGGTGCCGGTCGTCACGTTCTTGCCGTTCCGGATGAGCGCGGCGATCCTCGCGTTGACCTCGCTGGACTTTCTGGGGCTCGGCGTTCCGCCCGGCACGCCGTCGCTCGGCGAGTTGCTGAGCCAGGGCAAGGCCAACATCGACGCCTGGTGGATTTCGCTCTCCACCTTCGGGGTGCTCGTCCTGACCTTGATGTTGTTGACCTTCATGGGCGATGCGCTGCGAGACGCGCTCGATCCGCGAAAGGCGCAGCGATGAGCGCCGGAACGGATCGACGCGTGAGCGGTTCGCCGTTGCTGGACGTCCGAGGCCTGCGGGTGGCTTTCGGCGCCAAGGAGGTGGTGCACGCCATCGACTTCCGGATCGGGCAGGGCGAGAAGCTCGCGCTGGTCGGTGAATCGGGTTCCGGCAAGACCGTCACGGCGCTCAGCCTGCTCAAGCTGGTCTTGAATGCCGAGGTCTCGGGCCAGGCGAACTTCGCAGCCGAGGCGCCGGCCGGTGGTGCGCCGCGCAACCTGCTGGCCTTGCCCGAGCGCGAACTGCGCGGCATTCGGGGCAAGGAAATCGCGATGATCTTCCAGGAGCCGATGACCGCGCTCAATGCGCTCTATACGGTGGGCGACCAGGTCGCCGAGGTGCTGGAGTTGCACGAAGGCCTTTCCGCGAACCAGGCGCGGGCTGCTGCCGTCCAGCTGCTGGCCGACACTGGCATACCGGAACCGGCGCGCCGGGCCGGCGCCTTCCCGCATCAGCTCTCGGGCGGCCAGCGGCAGCGGGCGATGATCGCGATGGCGCTCGCCTGCCGTCCGCGGCTGTTGCTCGCCGACGAACCCACCACGGCGCTCGACGTAACGGTCCGGGCGCAGATCCTCGACCTGCTCGGCGATCTGCAGCGCAGGTACGGCATGGCCGTTCTGCTGATCACGCACGACCTCAACCTGGTTCGACGATTCGCCGAACGGGTCGCCGTGATGGAGGACGGTCGGATCGTGGAGCAGGGCGAGGTCGGGCAGGTCTTCGATTCGCCATCCCATCCGTACACCCGCAAGTTGATCGACAGCCGGCCGAGTCGCGATGTTTCGGCGGTGCCGCCGGCGGGCGATCGGCCGCCGGTGCTGGAGGCTTCGGGCCTCCGGGTCGCCTACCCGGTCGCGAAAGCCGGCGTCGCCGGCTGGTTCAAGAAAGGCGAGTTCGTCGCGGTGCAAGACGCGGCATTCAGCCTCCGACCCGGCGAGACGCTGGGCGTGGTCGGCGAGTCCGGATCGGGCAAGTCGACCCTGGCGCTGGCCGCGCTCGGCCTGCTCAGGCACGGCGGCATGCTGCGCGTTTCGGGGCAGCAATGGGCAGCGGGCGGCGCGAGCGACAAGGCATTGCGGCGCCGGATGCAGGTCGTGTTCCAGGATCCGTTTTCCTCACTGTCGCCACGCATGACCGTGGAACAGATCGTCGGCGAAGGCCTGACCGTGCACGCGCCCGAGCTCGACACCGCTGCCAGGCGGCTGCGCGCCTTGTCGGCGCTTGCGGATGTCGGCTTGACCGAAGCGCAGTTCCCTTCGTTGCTCGATCGCTATCCGCACGAGTTTTCAGGTGGCCAGCGGCAGCGCCTGGCGATTGCCAGGGCGCTGATCGTCGACCCCGAACTGCTCGTCCTGGACGAGCCGACCAGCGCACTGGACGTGACGGTCCAGAAGCAGGTGCTCCGCCTCCTGCAGCGGCTGCAGCGCGAGCGGGGTCTCAGCTATCTGCTGATCACCCACGACGTCGAGGTGATCCGTGCCATGGCGCACCAGGTGATCGTGATGAAGGACGGCACGATCGTGGAGACCGGGCCGGTCGACGAGATCCTGGAACGGCCTTCGCATCCCTATACCCGGCGGCTGGTCGAAGCCGCCTTGCTCGAATGATTCGTAGTACCTCGACGACCCCATCAAGAGGCGGGCTGCAGCCTGCATGGCGCGCCGCCCTCGCAGGCATGGTGGGCCTCGCGGTGGCGATGGGAATGGGGCGCTTCGCCTTCACCCCGATGCTTCCCGTGATGCTGCACGAGGGCAAGTTGGACCTGCAGGCCGGCGGTTTGCTGGCGTCGCTCAACTATCTCGGCTACTTCGCGGGTGCGCTGGTTTGCGTGTTCATCAAGGTGCGGGCAGCAACCATGGTTCGCGGCGCCTTGGCCGCGACGGCCGCGTTGTTGCTGGGCATGGGCCTGGTCGATGGATTCACCGGATGGGGCTTGCTACGCGGCGCTGCCGGCGTGATGAGCGCCTGGGTCTTCGTGTTCGCTTCCGGCTGGGGCTTGCGACGATTGGCCGAAACCGGTGCGCCGCGCCTGCAGGGCGTGATCTACACGGGTCCCGGCATCGGCATCGCCGCCACCGGCTTGCTGGGCGGGGCGATCGGGCGCTGGGGGTCCGAAGCGGGTTGGATCGGATTGGGGCTGCTGTCGGCGGCCCTGGTCGCGGTGGTGTGGCGAGTGTTCGACGACGGCGCCCACGGCGATGTCGCAACCCAGCCAGGCCAGGCGGCGGCGCCGGCCGGTGCGGCGCCAAACCCGCCGTCCGGCGCAGGTTCCGGCGCCGGCCCTGATCCGCGAAGAGCCCGCGCCGACGCGAACTGGTTGATCGGCTTGTACGGGTTGGCAGGATTCGGCTACATCATCACCGCCACCTTCCTCCCGGTGATCGCCCGGCAAGCGCTGCCGGGCTCGCCGTGGCCCGACCTTTTCTGGCCGCTTTTCGGGCTGGCCGTCATTCCGGGCGCGCTGGTCGCCGCATCGGCGCCCGTGCATTGGGACAACCGCCTGTTGCTGGCCTGGGCCTACGCGATGCAGGCGGCCGGGGTGCTGCTGTCGGTGGTTTGGCCTTCGATCGTCGGGTTCCTGCTCGGAAGCCTGATGCTGGGACTGCCGTTCACCGCGATCACGCTCTTCGCCATGCGGGAGGCCCGTCGGCTGCGCGGCAATTCGGCGGCCGGACTGATCGGCTTCGCGACCGCTTCGTATGGCATCGGGCAGATCCTCGGACCGCTCTTCGCCGCGCCGCTTGCGCAACGCACCGGCTCGTTCTCGGTGCCGCTGCTGGGAGCTGCCGCCGCGCTGGCATTGGGATCGATCCTCTTCGTCGGAGTTTGGCAAGCCGCCAGAGGCCGGGCGCGCCGCGGAAGCGCGTGAAATGTGACGCGATTGGCATATAATCCGAGGCTCACGACCAAACGGGCGGGTACCAACCGCCCGTTTTTTATTGGTCGATGCATTTCAAGGTCCGAGTCGCCCAGCGCGAATTCCGAGGCCTCGAAAGCAGCAAGGAATTTGGCAAGGGTAGCGGCAGCAGCAAGGACGCCAGGCGTGCGGCGCTCTTGCATCAGGCGTTTTTGACCAAGGGCTTTTTCGAACACGTGGCTTTGCAGCAAACAGTGGAACAAACCGTCGCCGGGCTCGGTTACGACCTGGTCGAGATCGAGCGCTCGGCAGGCGGATTGCTGCGCGTCACGATTGACATTCCCTGGAGCGGCCCCAATTCAGAAGCCGGGGCCGGCGAATTGCCCGAGCCGCAGGTCACGGTGGAAGATTGCGAAAAGGTGACCCGCCAGCTGCAGTTCGCGCTGGAGGTCGATGGCGCCGAGTACAAGCGGCTCGAGGTGTCCTCGCCCGGTATCGATCGGCCGCTTCGCAACGAACAGGATTTCGAACGTTTTGCCGGCCAGGTGATCGACATCACCTTGAAGGCGCCGATGGGAACGGCGGCGGCCGGCCAGGTGTCCGCCAGTCGCAAGAAGTTTCGCGGCACGCTGGAACGGGTGGCCGGTGCGGAAGGCGCGGAAAGCGCGGAAGGCGCGCAGGGTTCCGCCGGCTGGCAGATCGTCTGGAGCGATGCACCCGAGCCGAAGCCCGGTCAAAAGATCAGCAAGAAGCGCGCGCCGGCACCGCTGCAGGCGCTCGGGTTTTCTCTGGACGAGCTGCGCGAAGCGCGGCTTGCCCCGATCGTGGATTTCAAGGGTCGCAGGCCCAAACCTGACACACCGGTGTCGGATTGAACGAGGAGAGTGGTTGCATGAATCGCGAAATGTTGATGTTGGTGGATGCGATCTCGCGCGAGAAGAACGTCGAGCGCGACGTGGTCTTCGGTGCGGTCGAGTCTGCCCTGGCGCAAGCCACCAAGAAGCTCTACCAGGGCGACGTGGACATCCGTGTCGCCGTGGACCGCGATAGCGGTGATTACGAAACCTTCCGTCGCTGGCACGTGGTGCCGGACGAGGCCGGCCTCCAGTTGCCCGACCAGGAAATCCTGCTGTTCGAAGCCAAGGAAGAAATGCCGGACATCGAGGTCGACGAATACATCGAGGAAGCGGTGGATTCGGTGCCGATCGGCCGCATCGGCGCGATGGCGGCCAAGCAGGTCATCCTGCAGAAGATCCGCGACGCAGAGCGCGAAATGCTGCTCAACGACTTCATGTCGCGTGGCGAGAAGATCTTCACCGGCACGGTCAAGCGCCTCGACAAGGGCGACATCATCGTCGAGGCCGGCCGCGTCGAGGGACGCCTTCGGCGCAGCGAAATGATCTCCAAGGAGAACCTCCGCAATGGCGACCGCGTGCGGGCCATGATCATGGAGGTCGACCTCACGCTCCGCGGCGCGCCGATCATCCTGTCGCGCTCCGCGCCCGAGTTCATGATCGAGCTGTTTCGCAACGAAGTGCCCGAGATCGAGCAGGGCCTGCTCGAAATCAAGAGCTGCGCCCGCGACCCCGGTTCGCGCGCCAAGATCGCCGTGCTGTCGCACGACAAGCGCGTCGATCCGATCGGCACCTGCGTCGGCGTCCGCGGTACCCGTGTCAACGCGGTCACCAACGAGTTGGCGGGCGAGCGGGTCGACATCGTGTTGTGGAGCGAGGATCCGGCGCAGTTCGTGATCGGCGCCCTGGCGCCCGCGAACGTTTCCTCGATCGTGGTCGACGAAGAAAAGCATGCCATGGACGTGGTCGTGGACGAGGAAAACCTCGCCATCGCGATCGGCCGCGGCGGCCAGAACGTCAGGCTCGCCTCCGACCTCACCGGTTGGAAGATCAACATCATGGACGCCAACGAGTCGGCCGAGAAACAGGCGATCGAGTCGGACGCGAGCCGCGCGCTTTTCATGGAAAAGCTCGATGTCGACCAGGAAATCGCCGACATCCTGATCTCCGAAGGTTTCACCAGCCTCGAAGAAGTCGCCTACGTGCCGATTTCCGAGATGCTGGATATCGAGGCGCTGGACGAAGACACCGTCAACGAGCTGCGCTCGCGTGCCAAGGATGCGCTGCTCACCATGGAGATCGCCAAGGAAGAGAACGCCGAGGGTGTGTCGCAGAACCTGCGCGACCTCGAAGGACTCGATCCCGAGCTGATTCCCAAGCTGGCCGAGGCGGGTGTCCATACCCGCGACGACCTCGCCGACCTTGCGGTCGATGAACTCACACTTATCACCGGCCAGAGCGCCGATGAAGCCACGAACCTCATCTTGAAGGCCCGCGAACACTGGTTCGCTGGCCAAGAGTGACGGTATGGAGGCCCGGAACCAATATGTCCAGTACCACTGTCGCCGAGTTCGCGCACGAGCTCAAGAAGACCCCCGAAACCCTGCTTGACCAGCTCAAGAGCGCAGGCGTCGCCAAGGCCGCGCCCACCGATGCGCTGACCGAGGCGGACAAGCAGCGCCTGCTCGGTTTCCTGAAGGCCAGCCATGGCAGCGCCGAGCCTGAGCGCAGGAAGATCACGCTCACCAAGAAGTCGACCAGCGAGATCAAGCAGGCCGACGCGATGGGTCGTGCGCGCACCATCCACGTCGAAGTGCGCAAGAAGCGCACCTTCGTCCAGCGCGACGAAACCCCGGCTGCGGCCGAAGCCGCGACGGTCGAGGCGCCGGCTGCAGCCCCCGCTGCCCCGCGCATCGACGAAGCCGAACTCGGCCGACGCGAAGAAGAAGCGCGCCGCCAGGCCGAGCTGATTCGCCGCCAGGAAGAAGAGTTGGCCGAGAAGCGCCGGGTGCGCGAGGAAACCGAAGCCCGCGAGCGCGAGAAGGCCGAGCGCGCCGAAAAGGCCGAGCAAGCGGCCAAGGCCGCGAGCAAGAAGGCGGCGGAAGCGCCAGCCGTCGTGACCGAGGGTGCGCCGGAGACCAGCCGCGAGTCCACGGCGGCTGCCGACCAGAAGGCTGCCGCCGAGGCGGCCGCCGCGCAGGCCAAGGACGATGCCAAGGCCAAGGCTGCTGCCGAATCGAAGGCCCGTGCCGACGAAGAAGCCGCGCGTGCCAAGGACCTGGACGAGCGTCGTCGCAAGGCCCTGGCCGAGGCCGAGGCGATCCGCGCCATGATGAACGCACCGGCACGCGTGCTGGTGCCGCACAAGGCGCCCGAGAAGCCCGCGCCCGAAGCCAAGGCAGCCGTCAAGGGCACGCTGCACAAGCCGACGGCTCCACCGGCTCGCCCCGGCGCCCCGGGGGCTGCCGGCGCACCGGCTGCGCCCGGTGCCGGCAAGGAAGTCAAGTCAGCCAAGCTCTCGTCGAGCTGGGCCGGCGATACCGCGAAAAAGAAGGAAATCAAGACCCGCGGCGATGCCAGCGGCGGCGTCGGTCGCGGCAATTGGCGGGGAGGCCCGCGCGGCCGCCGCGGCAATGATCGAGGTGCGCAGGAAGAGCGCATGCCGGCAGCGCCGGTCGAGGCCCGCGTCATCGAGGTTCACGTGCCCGAGACCATCACGGTCTCGGAGCTCGCTCACAAGATGTCGGTCAAGGCCAACGAGGTCATCAAGCACCTGATGAAGCTCGGCCAGATGGCGACCATCAACCAGTCGCTCGACCAGGACACCGCGATGATCATCGTGGAAGAAATGGGTCACAACGCGGTGGTTGCCGCACTGGACGATCCGGAAGCCTTCATCGACGACGACGCACAGGCACAAACGGCCGAATCGCTGCCGCGGGCGCCGGTCGTGACCGTGATGGGTCACGTCGACCACGGCAAGACCTCGCTGCTCGACTACATCCGCCGCGCCAAGGTGGCTGCAGGCGAAGCCGGCGGCATCACCCAGCACATCGGCGCCTATCACGTCGAGACCGAGCGCGGCATGGTGTCCTTCCTGGACACCCCTGGCCACGAGGCGTTCACCGCCATGCGGGCACGCGGCGCCCAGGCGACCGACATCGTGATCCTGGTGGTCGCGGCGGACGACGGCGTGATGCCGCAGACCAAGGAAGCCATCAAGCACGCGAAGGCGGCGGG
Organism: Burkholderiales bacterium 8X; assembly: GCA_902506565.1. Classification (GTDB taxonomy): domain Bacteria; phylum Pseudomonadota; class Gammaproteobacteria; order Burkholderiales; family Burkholderiaceae_C; genus Variovorax. Next base: position 2,123,244 of record LR732703.1, read on the forward strand.
TGTGCCGATCGTGGTCGCGATCAACAAGGTCGACAAGCCGGATGCCAACCTCGAACGGGTGAAGCAGGAACTGGTCGCCGAAGAGGTCGTTCCCGAGGAATACGGCGGCGAGACGCCGTTCGTTCCGGTGTCGGCCAAGACCGGCCAGGGCGTGGACGACCTGCTCGAACAGGTCTTGCTGCAGGCCGAAGTGCTGGAGCTCAAGGCGCCGGTCGATGCTGCGGCCAAGGGCCTGGTGATCGAAGCGCAACTCGACAAGGGCCGCGGCCCGGTCGCCACTGTGCTGGTGCAATCCGGCACGCTGAAGACTGGTGACGTGGTGCTGGCCGGCTCGACCTACGGCCGGGTCCGCGCGATGCTCGACGAAGACGGCCGCACGATCAAGAGCGCGGGTCCGTCGATCCCGGTCGAGATCCAGGGCCTGACCGAAGTCCCGCAAGCGGGCGACGAGTTCATGGTGATGAGCGACGAGCGCCGTGCGCGCGAAATCGCGACCTACCGTGCCGGCAAGTTCCGCAACACCAAGCTCGCGAAGCAGCAGGCATCGAACATGCAGAGCATGTTCACCGACCTGTCGGCGGGCGAGGTGCAGACGCTGCGCATCATCATCAAGGCCGATGTGCAGGGTTCGCAGGAGGCGCTGGCCCAGTCGCTGCTGAAGCTCGCGACCGAGGAGGTCAAGGTGCAGGTGGTGTACGCCGGCGTCGGCGGCATCAGCGAAAGCGACATCAACCTCGCGATCGCCTCGAAGGCGGTGGTGATCGGCTTCAATGTGCGGGCGGATGCCGGTGCACGGAAGCTGGCCGAGGGCAATGGCGTCCAGCTGAACTACTACAGCATCATTTACGACGCGGTCGACGAGATCAAGGTCGCGATGTCGGGCATGCTGGCACCGGAGCGCCGCGAGGAAGTCATCGGCTCGGCCGAGATCCGGACGGTGTTCGTGGCCTCGAAGATCGGCACGGTGGCGGGCAGCTATGTCACCGCCGGTTCGGTCAATCGCAATGCGCATTTCCGGCTGCTGCGCGACAACGTGGTCATCTATACCGGCGAGATCGATTCGCTCAAGCGCATGAAGGACGATGTCCGCGAAGTGCGCGAAGGCTTCGAGTGCGGTATCAAGCTCAAGAACTACAACGACATCAAGGAAGGTGATCAGCTGGAGTTCTTCGAGGTCAAGGAAATCGCGCGGACGCTGTAAGAAGCGTACCGAGCCGATCCGGACATGCCGAAACGCAAAGCTGCAGCGCCCAACCGCGCCTTCAAGGTCGCCGATCAGATCCAGCGGGATCTGACCGAGCTGATCGCGCGCGAGCTGAAGGATCCGCGGGTCGGCATGGTGACCATCCAGGCGGTCGAGGTGAGCGCGGATTACGCACACGCCAAGGTGTTCTTCAGCCTGCTGGTCGGCGATCCGGAGGAGACCACCCAGGCGCTCAACCAGGCGGCGGGGTTCCTGCGGGCGGGGCTTTTCAAGCGCCTCCACATCCACACCGTGCCGACCCTGCACTTCCAGTTCGACCGCACCACCGAGCGGGCAGCCGACATGAATGCGCTCATTGCGCAGGCTGTCGCTTCGCGCTCCAAAGACGACTGAACATGCACGCGCCACGCACAAGGGTGCAGCGGCGCCCTGTGCATGGGGTGCTGTTGCTCGACAAACCGCTGGGACTCTCCAGCAACCAGGCCTTGCAGAAGGCCAAGTGGCTGCTGCGCGCCGAAAAAGCGGGGCATACCGGCACGCTCGATCCGCTCGCGAGCGGCGTGCTGCCGCTGTGCTTCGGCGCTGCGACCAAGTTCAGCCAGTTGCATCTCGACGCGGACAAGATCTACGCAGCCGTCGCCCGCCTCGGCGTGAAGACTTCCACCGGCGATGCCGAGGGCGACGTGCTGGCGGAGCGCCCGGTCGAGGTTTCGGACGAGGATCTCGCGCGAGTCGAGGCGGCGTTCACCGGCGCACTCCGGCAGGTACCGCCGATGCACAGCGCGCTCAAGAAGGACGGCAAGGCGCTCTACGAATACGCTCGCGAGGGCATCGAGGTCGACCGTGCGCCCCGCGACGTGACGGTGCGGGCCTTGACCTTGACGCGCATCGACGCCTCGCACATCGGCATCCGCGCCGAAGTCAGCAAAGGCACCTACATCCGTACGCTCGGCGAAGACATCGGCGAGGCGCTCGGTTGTGGCGCCCACCTGGCCTCGCTCCGCCGGACTGCCACCGGCGGCTTCGACCTGTCGGGCTGCATCACGCTGCTGCAGCTGGAGGCCCTTCCCGAAGAAGAACGCCTCGCGGCCCTGCTGCCGGCCGAAAGCCTGGTGGCAGGCCACGCACGCATCCTGCTCGACGCGGACGATGCCGGCCGCTTCCTGTCGGGCCTCCGGCGTCGCGGCGATTGGCCGGACGCCGCGGCGGTGGCAGTGTTCGGACGCGAGCCTTCCGCCTTCCTCGGCACCGCCCATGTGGTGGCCGGCGAACTCATCCCAGGGCGCTTGCTGAGCCCGATCGAAATACAGCAGACACTTTTGACCGAAGCGACACCATGAGTACCAAACAGATTCGCAACATCGCCATCATTGCCCACGTGGACCATGGGAAGACCACCATGGTCGACCAATTGCTGCGCCAGTCCGGCACCTTCTCCGAGCACGAGAAGGTGGTCGACACGGTGATGGACAACAACGCGATCGAAAAAGAACGCGGCATCACCATCCTGGCCAAGAATTGCGCCGTGACCTGGCAGGGCACGCACATCAACATCGTCGACACGCCCGGCCACGCGGACTTCGGCGGCGAGGTCGAGCGTGCGCTCAGCATGGTCGACGGCGTGGTGCTGCTGATCGACGCGCAAGAGGGCCCGATGCCGCAGACCCGCTTCGTCACCAAGAAGGCGCTGGCGCTCGGCCTGAAGCCGATCCTGGTGGTGAACAAGGTCGACAAGCCGGGCGCGCGTCCGGACTACGTGGTCAATGCCGCGTTCGACCTTTTCGACAAGCTCGGCGCAACCGACGAGCAGCTCGACTTCCCGGTGGTCTACGCCTCCGGCATCAACGGCTGGTCGTCGCTCGAAGAGGGCGCACCGGGCGAGCAGTGGGGCCCCGACATGTCGGCGCTCTTCGACACCATCCTCAAGCACGTGCCGTCGCAAAGCGGCGATCCGGCGGCGCCGCTGCAGCTGCAGATCTCGGCGCTCGACTTCTCGACCTTCGTCGGCCGCATCGGCGTCGGCCGCATCAGCGCCGGCACCATCAAGCCGATGATGGATGTGGTGGTGATGGAAGGACCCGACGGCAAGACCGTCAAAGGCCGCGTCAACCAGGTGCTGACCTTCCAGGGCCTCGATCGGGTGCAGGCCACCGAGGCGGGTCCGGGCGAGATCGTGCTGATCAACGGCATTCCGGAAATCGGCATCGGCGTCACCGTCACCGATCCGCTCAAGCCGGCGCCGTTGCCGATGCTGCGGGTCGACGAGCCGACCCTCACCATGAACTTCTGCGTCAACACCAGCCCGCTGGCGGGCCGCGAGGGCAAGTTCGTCACCAGCCGGCAGATCTGGGATCGCCTGCAAAAGGAGCTGCAGCACAACGTCGCGCTGCGCGTGAAGGAAACCGACGAGGAAGGCATCTTCGAGGTCATGGGCCGCGGCGAACTGCACCTGACCATCCTGCTGGAGAACATGCGGCGCGAGGGCTACGAGCTGGCCGTGTCGAAGCCGCGCGTGGTGTTCCGCGAAGTCGACGGCGTCAAGCACGAGCCGATCGAGCTGGTCACCGCCGACATCGAGGACCAGCACCAGGGCGGCGTGATGCAGGCGCTCGGCGAGCGCAAGGGCGAACTCGTGAACATGGAGCCGGACGGCCGCGGGCGGGTTCGCCTCGAGTACCGCATTCCGGCGCGGGGCCTGATCGGCTTCACCAACGAGTTCCTGAACCTGACCCGCGGCTCGGGGCTGATCTCGAACATCTTCGACAGCTACGAGGCGCACAAGGGCGAGATCGGCAGCCGCAAGAACGGCGTGCTGATCTCGATGGACGACGGTGAAATCTTCACCTACGCGCTCGGCAAGCTGGACGACCGCGGCCGCATGTTCGTGCGTGCCAACGACCCGGTCTACGAGGGCATGATCGTCGGCATCCACAGCCGGGACAACGACCTGGTGGTGAATGCGACCCGCACCAAGCAGCTCACCAACTTCCGGGTCTCCGGCAAGGAAGACGCCATCAAGATCACGCCGCCGATCGACCTCACGCTCGAATACGGCGTCGAGTTCATCGAGGACGACGAACTGGTCGAGATCACGCCGAAAAGCGTGCGCCTCCGCAAGCGTCACCTGAAGGAACACGAGCGCAAGCGCGCGAGCCGCGAAAGCGCCTGACCTTGGCAAGCGCGGTCGTCCGGGGGCTGACGCACGGGCGCGCCGTGTGGCTCATGGTGCTGGTGACGCTGATGTGGGCAACCGCCGGCGTCGTGACTCGCCAGCTCGCGAGCGCTCGCAGTTTCGAGATCACGTTCTGGCGCAGCGCGTTCACGCTGCTGGCGCTGCTCGTCATCCTGCCGATCTGGCGGGGCCCTGCCGTCTTCGCGCAGGCGGCTCGGGGTGGCAGGGCACTCTGGGCCTCCGGCATCTGCTGGGCCGTGATGTTCACGGCTTTCATGCTGGCGCTGACGCTGACCGAAGTGGCGAACGTGCTGGTCACGATGGCGCTCGGCCCGCTGCTCACCGCCCTGGTCGCCCGCATCTTCATCGGTCAGCGGCTCCCGATGCGCACCTGGGGCGCGATCGTGGTTGCGGCGCTGGGCATCGGCTGGATGTACGGCACCCAGATGGGCGAGGGGCTCTGGCTCGGGACAGTGGTGGCGCTCTGCGTCCCGCTGGCGGCCGCGGTGAACTGGACGCTCGTGCAGCATGCCCAGGCCGAAGGGCGGCAGATCGACCTGGTGCCGGCGGTGCTCATCGGCGCGCTGATCTCCACGCTCGCCACGCTGCCGCTCGCCTGGCCCTTCGCAGCCACTTCGCGCGACCTGGCGTGGCTTGCGTTTCTCGGCTTGTTCCAGCTGGCGATCCCGTGCGTGTTGTCGGTGATCTGCGCACGGGTGCTCAAGGCGCCCGAGGTCGCGCTACTCGCATTGCTCGAGGTCATTTTCGGCATCGCGCTCGCCTGGCTCGGTGCCGGGGAGACGCCGGCCCGGAGCGTCCTGCTCGGCGGTGCCCTGGTCATCGGCGCGCTGGTGGCGAACGAATGGCTGGGCCTCAGGGGCCGTCGTTCGGCCCTGTCTCGACCGCCCTCGGTGCCGCTTTCCCACTGACCGACGTGCCATGAAAAAAGCCGGCCACGAGGCCGGCTTTTTCTTGAGCAGCACTTGCCGTCCTGCCGAATCTTCCCGATCAGGGTCGGGCGACCTTCCAGACGCCGTTGAAGCCGTCGCCGGTCTTGTCGCCTGCCTTGGCGTCCTTCGACCAGTAGTAGAGCGGCCAGCCCTTGTAGGCCCACTGCTTCTTGCCGTCATCGCGCATCACGACCGAATACGGGCCCATCGGCTTGGCAGCCTCGGGCGCCATCAGCGGGGGCCAGTTGGTCGAGCACGGGCCGTTGCACACCGACTTGCCGCTGTTGGCGGCGTCCCGATCGAAGGTGTAGAGCGTCATGCCGGTCGGGCCGATCAGCACGCCGTCGGCGGTGCGGGTAGGCGTGTCGGGTGACGATCCCATCTGCGACATGCTGCCGCAGCCGCCGAGCAGGGCGAGGGCCAGAATCGAAGCGCTGAGCAATTTCATGAAGATTTCTCCTTCGGTTAAAAAAAACGATGTTCCTTGCTGGAATGCGCAGCTTATTGCATCGGCTCGGCGGCTTCGGCATTGGCTTCGGCGCCGTGCTCGGGTCGAAGCACCCGGTCCTTGATGCGCTTGGCCGGGTTGCCGCCGTACACCGACCAGGGTTCGAGCGAGCGAAAGGCGACGGCCCGCGCGCCGAGCACCGCACCTTCGCCCACCACCACGCCCGGTCCGACGAAGGCTTCTGCGGCGATCCATGCACCGGCACCGATCACGATCGGGCTCGATATCAACTGGAACCGGGCCGAGGCGATGTCGTGGCTGCCGGCGCAAAGATGCGCACCCTGCGAGACCAGGGCGCCGCGCCCGAGCGTGATCGGCGCCATGTTGTAGCAGTTGACCCGCTCGGCCAGCAGCGCGCGGTCTTCCAGGTGAAGGTGGGGCGGATACCAGACCCGGGCGCTGCCGCGGACGTCGCAGTTGTCGCCCAGCTTCGCGCCGAAGAGCTTGAGGAGAAAGCGACGCACGAATCGCATCTGCGGCGGCGTCCAGGAGGCGAATACCGCCCAGGCCACGTTCCAGGCAGCTCGCTGCAGGCGGTTGGCCAGGGTGAAGCTCGGTCCGCCTTCGAGCGAATTGACCTGCTTGGCGTCGAGGGGCTTGATGGCCATGTTGTCGAATCGTCCTTTGTCTAGCGGCTGCGGCTCTTCATCGCGCGCTCGACCTCGCGCTTGCCTTCGCGGTCCTTGATGGTGTCGCGCTTGTCATGCTCTGCCTTGCCCTTGGCGAGGGCGATCTCGCACTTCACCTTGCCGGCCTTCCAGTGCAGGTTGAGCGGCACCAGCGTGTAGCCCTTCTGCTCGATCTTGCCGATGAGGCGGCGAATCTGCTCCTTGTGCAAAAGGAGCTTCTTGGTGCGGACCGAATCCGGATTGACATGGGTCGAGGCGGACTTCAGCGGGTTGATCTGGCAGCCGATCACGAAAAGCTCGCCGTCGCGGATCACCACGTAGCCGTCGGTCAGCTGCACCTTGCCCTCGCGCAGCGACTTGACTTCCCAGCCTTCGAGCACCATGCCGGCCTCGAAACGTTCTTCGAAGAAGTAGTTGTAGGCGGCCTTCTTGTTGTCCGCGATTCGAGTGGAGATATCTTGTTTTTTGGTGGCCATGGCAGGTCAGGTGAGGGGGCATGGCTTCAATACAATCCGTCGCGCACGCCGTGCCGATTCTATGAAAACCGTTCACAAGTCCATCCTGATCTGGTACAGCGCCGAGGAAATGTACGCGCTCGTCACGGACGTCGAGAAGTATCCCGAGTTCCTGCCCTGGTGCGATCGCTCCAAGGTCATCGAACGCAGCGAGACCGGCATGACGGCCGAGATCGGCCTGGCCTTCAGCGGCTTCCATCAAAGCTTCACGACCCGCAATACGCACGTGGCCGGGCGCGAGGTGCAGCTCAAGCTGGTGAGCGGGCCCTTCTCCAACCTGGACGGCGTCTGGAAGTTCTCGCCGGTCGGCGCTGCCGGCGAGAGCGCTTGCCGGGTCGAGCTCGACCTGAGCTACAGCTTCAGCAACTTCGCGCTGCAGGCGCTGGTCGGCCCGGTGTTCGACAAGATCGCGAGCAACCTGGTCGAGGCCTTCGTGAAGCGTGCGGAGCAGGTCTACGGCAGCTAGCCGATGATCAGGATCACGGTCGCGGTCGCCCTGGCGCCGCGTCAAGTTCTCGAACGGGTCGTTGAGCTGGAAGCGGGGGCAACGATTTCACGGGCGATCGCGGAGAGTCGATTCGAGGCCGAGGTGCCGCCTGGGCAGTGGGCGGCATTGCAGCCGGGCATCTGGGGCAGGGCGGCAGCATGGGATGCAGCTTTGCAGGACGGCGACCGAGTCGAGCTCTGCCGACCCCTGCTGGTCGACCCCAAGGTGGCACGACGTGAACGATTCAAGAGCCAAGGCTCGCGCGGAACCGGACTCTTCGCTCGGCAACGCAGGGGCGGGAAAGCCGGGTACTAGCTGCCAGCTACGAACTACCAGCCACCAGCTACCAGCCACGGGGTGGCGGTTACAAACCGGCAACAAGCCGTTGGCACCGCCTGACGGTTCGGCTTACTGAGTAGCCCTGCAATCCGTCGCGACGACGCCCTGAAGACGTTGCTGCTCCGCTGACCGCGCCTTGTCGTCCATGACCTCGCGCTCGCCCTGTGCGTTGAGCCGTGCCACCCGAATGCCGCTGTCGAAAGTGGCCAAGCCCTGGCGAGCACGGTTGCAGTTCTCCATCTTGGCTTGCGCGACGCGCTGGGCTTCGGCGTCCTTGCGGGCTTTTTCTGCTTCCTCGGCCTTGCGGGTCTTTTCTTCGAGTTCCTTGTCGACGCCGGTCGGCTTGACGCCGGGCCCGGACGGAGGCGCCGCAGCGGCCGCCACGGTCCTCGTGGGCTCGGCCGCAGCCGCAGCGGCCGCCACCGCCGCCGCTGTGGGCTGGCCGAGATTCGCTCGACTCGGATTGCCGCCGGGCCGGCGCATGATGTTCTTGTCGGGCACCTCGGGCGGCGGCGCCGTGTCGCTGAATACCTTCTTGTTGTCCTTGTCGATCCATTGCCACTGAGCCGCGGCGAGGGCGGGCGACAAGCAGAGGGACGCGAGTAAGAGGTATCGAGCGAGTTTCATGGGCGGCAGTTTAGCGCTGCCTTACGTTTTGCAACATTAACGATTCGGCATATTTGCAACCTTCGGTACCGATTGGCCCGAGGCAACCGTTTCTGCCTCTAATCCCCGGGTTCGGGTAACCACTTAGCCCTCGTTACAATCCGCCTTTTGGAGCTTCACCCATGCGCCTCCTTGGCAAAGCGCTCACCTTCGACGACGTGTTGCTGGTGCCCGCGTACTCCCAGGTCCTGCCCAAGGACACTTCGCTCGCTACCAAACTTTCCCGCAACATCTCGCTCAATCTGCCGCTGGTTTCCGCCGCGATGGACACCGTCACGGAGGCCCGCCTCGCGATCGCCATCGCGCAAGAGGGCGGCATGGGCATCGTGCACAAGAACCTCACCGCCACTGAGCAGGCAGCGCAGGTCGCCAAGGTCAAGCGCTACGAGTCGGGGGTGTTGCGCGATCCGGTCGTCATCACGCCGACCCACACGGTTCGCGAAGTGATGGCGCTTTCGGAGCAACTCGGCATCTCCGGCTTTCCGGTGGTCGACGCGGGCAAGGTGATCGGCATCGTGACCGGGCGCGACCTGCGTTTCGAGAATCGCTACGACGTGCCGGTCAGCGAAATCATGACCCGCCGCGAGAAGCTCATCACCGTACCCGACGGCACCACGCTCGCGGAGGCCAAGGCCCTCCTCAACAAGCACAAGCTCGAACGGCTCCTGGTCATCAACCAGGATTGGGAGCTGAAGGGCCTGATCACCGTCAAGGACATCACCAAGCAGACCAGCTTTCCGAACGCTGCTCGCGACCCGAGCGGGCGTCTCCGCGTGGGGGCGGCCGTGGGCGTCGGCGAAGGCACCGAGGAACGGGTCGAGGCGCTGGTGAAGGCCGGCGTCGATGCGATCGTTGTCGATACGGCGCACGGCCACAGCGCCGGTGTCATCGAGCGGGTGCGCTGGGTCAAGAAGAACTATCCCCAGGTCGACGTCATCGGCGGCAACATCGCGACCGGCGCTGCGGCCCGCGCCTTGACCGATGCCGGCGCGGACGCGGTCAAGGTCGGCATCGGGCCGGGCTCGATCTGCACCACCCGCATCGTGGCGGGTGTCGGCGTGCCGCAGATCATGGCGATCGACAACGTGGCCACTGCCCTGCAGGGAAGCGGCGTACCGTTGATCGCGGACGGCGGCATCCGGTATTCGGGCGATATCGCCAAGGCGATCGCCGCCGGTGCCAGCACCGTGATGATGGGCGGCATGTTCGCCGGCACCGAGGAGGCGCCCGGCGAAATCGTGCTGTTCCAGGGACGCAGCTACAAGAGCTACCGAGGCATGGGCTCGATCGGCGCCATGCAGCAGGGCAGCGCCGACCGCTACTTCCAGGAATCCACCACCGGCAACCCCAATGCCGACAAGCTGGTCCCCGAGGGCATCGAAGGCCGCGTGCCCTACAAGGGGTCGATGGTCTCGATCGTCTACCAGATGGCCGGCGGGCTTCGTGCCAGCATGGGCTACTGCGGCTGCGCCACCATCGACGACATGAAGGCCAAGGCCGAATTCGTCGAGATCACGACCGCCGGCATTCGCGAGAGCCATGTGCACGACGTGCAGATCACCAAGGAAGCGCCCAATTACCGAGCCGACTGAGCGGCCGGCCGACGCCGGCTTCCGGCCTCGCCAAGCAAGCAAGATGCACAAGAAAATCCTGATCCTCGACTTCGGGTCGCAAGTGACCCAACTCATTGCCCGCCGGGTGCGCGAGGCGCATGTCCTCTCCGAGGTACACCCCTGCGACGTCACCGACGAATGGATCCGCGACTACACCCGGGACGGCTCGGTGGTCGGCGTCATCCTTTCGGGCAGCCACGCGAGCGTCTACGAAGAAACCACCGACAAGGCGCCGCAGGCGGTGTTCGAGCTGGGTGTTCCGGTGCTGGGCATCTGCTACGGCATGCAGACCATGGCGCATCAGCTCGGCGGCAAGGTCGAGATGGGGCACGAGCGCGAATTCGGTTTCGCCGCCATTCGTGCGCATGGCCATACGCGGTTGCTGCGCGAGATCGCGGACTTCACCACGGCCGAAGGCCATGGCATGCTGAATGTCTGGATGAGCCACGGCGACAAGGTGACCGACCTGCCGCCCGGCTTCAAGCTGATGGCATCGACGCCCAGCTGCCCGATCGCCGGCATGGCCGACGAGGATCGGCGCTTCTACGGCTTGCAGTTCCACCCCGAGGTCACGCACACGCCGCAGGGCAAGGCGATCATCGATCGGTTCGTGCTGGAGATCTGCGAGGCGCGGCCCGACTGGATCATGCGCAACCACATCGCCGAGGCGGTCGAGGCCATCCGCGCGCAGGTCGGCGACGAGGAAGTCATCCTCGGGCTCTCGGGCGGCGTCGATTCTTCGGTTGCCGCCGCGCTGATCCACAAGGCGATCGGCGACCAGCTGACCTGCGTCTTCGTCGACCACGGCCTCTTGCGGCTGGGCGAAGGCGACATGGTGATGGACATGTTCGTCGGCAAGCTGCATGCCAAGGTCATCAGGGTCGACGCCAGCGAGCTGTTCCTCGGCAAGCTGGCCGGCGTGAGCGATCCGGAAGCCAAGCGCAAGATCATCGGCGGCGAGTTCGTCACCGTGTTCAAGCAGGAGGCGGCCAAGCTCCAGGCGGCGGGCGCACTCGGCGCCAAGTGGCTGGCCCAGGGCACGATCTATCCGGACGTGATCGAGTCGGGCGGCGCCAAGAGCAAGAAGGCCGTCACCATCAAGAGCCACCACAACGTCGGCGGCTTGCCCGAGCAGCTTGGGCTCAAGCTGCTCGAACCTTTGCGCGACCTGTTCAAGGACGAGGTGCGCGAGCTCGGCGTCGAGCTGGGCCTGCCGCACGAGATGGTGTACCGGCATCCGTTCCCGGGCCCGGGCCTGGGCGTGCGCATCCTCGGCGAGGTCAAGAAGGAGTACGCGGACCTGCTTCGCCGCGCCGATGCGATCTTCATCGAGGAACTGCGCAACTTCGTCGAGCCGAACTCGGGCAAGAACTGGTACGACCTCACCAGCCAAGCCTTCGCGGTTTTCTTGCCGGTCAAGAGCGTGGGCGTAATGGGGGATGGCCGCACCTACGACTACGTCGTCGCATTGCGCGCGGTCCAGACCAGCGACTTCATGACCGCCGACTGGGCCGAGCTTCCGTATCCGCTCCTGAAAAAGGTGTCGAGCCGCATCATCAACGAGGTTCGCGGCATCAATCGGGTGACCTACGACGTGAGCAGCAAGCCGCCGGCGACGATCGAATGGGAATGAGGCTGTTGTAATTATTCTGGCGAAATCAGGCCTTGATCGCTGTAATATCAGCATATGGCCAAGAAGACCGCCGCTTTGCTCCCGTCCACCGAGGACCTTCTTCACCAGCTCGGTGATCGGCTTCGACTCGCCAGGCTGCGGCGGCGCCTGACGGCCCAACAGGTTTGCGAGCGCGCCGGCATGGCGCCCATGACCTTGCGCAGCCTCGAACGGGGCGGGTCCGGCGTGACGATGGGCGCCTACCTGGCCGTCATGCAAGTGCTGGGCATCGAGAAGGATCTCGACCTGATCGGCAAGGCAGATCCGGTCGGGCGCGAACTGCAGGATGCCCACTTGCCGGCTCACGCTCGAACCCAGCGTCGCGCCGTGGCAGAAGTTTCCCCAGCACGGTCGACATTGCGAAAGCCCGAGCAAGCTACCGCTCCGGTGCGCCTCCGCCCGGTACCCACCGGGGGTTCGCAGAAAAAGCGATCGGCTCGCAACAGCGACCAGGACTGGATCGCGCAAAGCGGCTTCGCCGATGCCGACGCGCTGGCAGGCCTCATCGAGTCGCCGGCGCCACCGAAGAAGCGCCAACGCCGTTCCGGATGAGCGCCGCCATCGCCGTCTACGCCGACTGGGTCAGCCTCGAGGGTCCGTTGCGCCTGGGCTGGCTGCATGCGCGGCGCGGCGCCGGGCGCGAGGTTTTCGAGTTCGGCTACGACACCGCCGCGCTTCGCCATGCGGCCACGCGAAACCTGCATCTCGACGCGAGGCTGGGCCTCTTCGAAGGCCGACAGCATCCACCGCAAGGTCATGAGAGCTTCGGCGTGTTTGCCGACGCAAGCCCCGATCGCTGGGGCCGGTTGCTGATGCGGCGGCGGCTCGAACGCGCCCAACGTGCAGGCCTCGCCTCCAAGACGGCGCGCCTGCACGAATCCGACTACCTGCTGGGCGTGCACGATCTCTATCGATCCGGGGCGCTGCGCTTTCGAATCGACGACGTCGGCGACTTTCTCGACAACCAGCATGACGCGGCGGCGCCGCCTTTCGTTCAGCTGCGCGAACTCGAAGCCGCCAGCCTGGCATTGGAGCGCGACAAGGACAACACCGCCACCGCTGCGGACGACTGGCTGCGCCTCTTGATCGCGCCGGGCGGATCGCTCGGCGGCGCACGGCCGAAGGCGAGCGTTGTCGATCCGGACGGACAGCTCTGGATCGCCAAGTTTCCGAGCACCCGGGACGAGCACGATGTGGGCGCGTGGGAACTCGTGGTGCAGACCCTGGCCAAGGGCTGCGGGTTGTCGGTCCCGCCAAGCCTGGCTCGCCGCTTCGGAAGCCGGCAACACACCTTCCTGGTGAAGCGCTTCGACCGAACGCCTTCAGGCCGGCTCCATTTCGCTTCGGCCATGACGCTCACCGGTCATCAGGATGGCGACGATGCATCCACCGGCGCCAGCTACCTCGAACTCGCCCGCGTGCTGGTCGATCATGGATCGCGCACGGCCCCCGATCTGCGCGAACTGTGGTCGCGCATCGTCTTCAACCTGCTGGTCTCCAACACCGACGACCATCTTCGCAACCACGGCTTCATCCTCGAGCCGGGAAAGGGCTGGCGCTTGTCGGAGGCCTATGACATGAATCCGGTGCCAGGCGCAGAGGGCCTGAAGCTCAACATCAGCGAAGCCGACAACGCATTGGATCTCGACCTGGCGCGTTCGGTGGCGCCGTATTTCAGGGTCTCACGCAAAGCGGCGGACGACATCCTGGTTCGCAGCCAGGGTGTGGTGAGGCAATGGCCGAAGATCGCGAACAACCTGAAGATCGCCGCCCGGGAGCAGGAGCGGATGGCGCCGGCATTCCGCCTTGCGGGCTGAACCAGCCGCGCCCAAGAAAAAACGCTGCCGATGGGCAGCGTCGATCGAAGCAGAACCGCCGACCTGCAGCGATCCATCGAAACCTGGATAGACGCCGCGAGGCGTCGAAGCGTCGCGCCGTCAGTGCGTCTCGAGCGCCATGTTGCGCGCCAGCTCTTCCTTCAATGCAAGCTCGAGGCGCTCGCGGGCGTCCATCGGCTGGTCGTGGACATATTCGGCGTCCAGTTCGCAATGGAGGTAGTAGTCCACCTGCTGCATGATGCGCTGCACCCGGTCGGTAAGTTGTGCTGAGTCGGTCATTCGGTCTCCGTTTCCACCCTTGGATGGCGAGCTTTTGTTGGATGTGCAGCCAGCATGCGCCGAAAGCACCGGCCGAACGTTTCAAAGTTTTTTCCTGTCGCCACCCAAACCGAGGTCGGCGGCACGCCAAACCGGCTTTGTTCCCCTTGTACGAGGCCTTCCGCTAAGCCTTTCGATCTATGTCTTTGGTTGTTAGGCGCCGTTACACAACATAACCATCTCACGCAAAGTTCAGGTACTTCTTCAACATTCGATTCGAGGCCGACAGCAAGAGCCGCTTTCGCATCGTCCGGCACTCAAGGGACAATCAGCGCCTCTCTCCACCGACGAGCCATGTACCTGCCCGCAACCTTCGACAGCCGAGATCGGACCATTGCCATCGAGCTGATGCGAGCACATGGCTTCGCGACCCTGATCTCGACCGACGACGACGGCCTGCCGTTCCTGACGCACCTGCCACTGGTGCTCGAAGAACGAGGCGACGTGCTGATGCTGCACGGTCACTGCGCCAAGCCCAACCCACACTGGCGGTACCTCGCGTCGCGTCCCCGTGCAGTCGTCAGCTTCCTCGGCCCTCATGCCTACCTTTCGCCGTCGGTCTATCCGGACCTCGCGAGGGTTCCGACCTGGAACTACCTGGCCGTCCAATGCACGGTCGAGGCAAGGCTGCTGGAGTCGCCCGAGGCCAAGGACGCGCTGCTCAAACGTCTGATCGCGCAACACGAGCCGGCCTATGCCGAGCAGTGGCGCAGGCTGGGCGAAGACTTCCAGCTCAAGATGCTGAACGGCATCGTCGGATTCGAGCTGCAGGTGGTCGAGCTCCAGTGCAAGCTCAAGCTCAATCAGCATCGCAAGGAGTCGCACGCGGCGATGCATGCGGTCTACAAACAGGGCTCTCCGGACGAACGGGCATTGGCCGAGTGGATGATCCGGCTGGGGCTCTCCGACGGCTTCGTCGCAGCCGCCGAATCGGCCGAACCCGCAAGATTCATCGGATCGCCGATCCGGGAGCCCAAGTGATGCGGATCTTCGGCTACGCCGCATTGCTCCTGGCCCTGGTCATCGTCGCCTTGCTCGCGAAGAACCAGTTGTCTGCGACGCTGCCGGCGGTCGTTCCAGCGCAACCGGCAACCACCGGTCCTGGCAGCGGAAACGCGGCCGCGAATGGCTCGGCAATCAGCGCACCAGGCCAAGCCAAGCCGATCCAGCAACAGTACAAGGAGGCACTCGACGCCGCCTTGCAGACGCCGCGTCCCATGCCGGATGAATAACGACGAGCATTGGATGCAACTGGCGCTGTCCGAGGCGGCGCAGGCAGCGGCAGAGGGCGAGGTTCCGGTCGGCGCGGTCGTGGTCAAGGACGGCGTGCTGGTCGCAAGCGGACGCAACGCGCCGATCGCCTTGCACGACCCGAGCGCCCATGCCGAAATCCTGGCCCTGCGCGCCGCGGGCAGGGCGCTCGGCAACTATCGGCTGGAGGGCTGCCAGCTCTTCGTCACGCTGGAGCCTTGCGCGATGTGCGCCGCCGCCATCCTGCATGCCCGCCTCGACCGAGTCGTCTTCGGCGCCTTCGATCCCAGGACGGGCGCAGCCGGCTCGGTCCTCGATCTGTTCGGCGAGAAGCGGCTCAATCATCGAACAGGCGTGCAAGGAAACGTGCTGGCAGCGGAGGCCGGCGCGTTGCTGCAGGATTTCTTCAGGCGCCGGCGCGAAATCGCGCGCCATCTTGCCGAACCGCTCCGTGCCGACGCGCTACGCACGCCCGATGCGTATTTCGATGCGTTGGCCGAATGGTCCGCGCCGCCGCACTATGCCCGCGACCTGCCTTCGCTGGACGGGCTTCGCTTGCACTACATCGACATCGGCCCGAAGGACGCCGCCGTCACGATGCTCGGCTTGCATGGGCCGGGCGAGTGGAGCTACTTCTTCAGGAACCTGGCGGGGCTTGCCGAGCTGTCCGGCTTTCGCTTCCTGGCTCCCGATCTCGTGGGATTCGGCCGCAGCGACAAGCCGAAGCGCGAGGATGTCCATCGAATCGGGTGGCATCTGCGCGCATTGAACGAATGGGTCGACCGGTTGCAGCCCGGTCCGCTGGTGCTGGTGGCGAGTCCTGCGGCCGGGATCTGGGCAGACGAGTTGCAACGATCCGCCCCCGATCGGTACGACGCCATCCTGGTCGCACCGGACGCTGGAAAGAACGCTGCGGGCGATTCGCAGGATGCAGCCTGGCGTGCACCGTTTCCGGATCGTGGTCACGAGGCGGCGCTGCGCGCGTTCGGCCCGATCGCACAAAACCTGTCCGGCCCCGATCTGCATCAGGCGCAGCAACTCGTGGAGTCGGCTCGAATGGCGATGGGATACTCGGCGCGGTGAAAAAGAAGCACGTCTACATCTATTCGCCGTCCAGCGTCGTGCGCGACCGGGCGGCCTTCCGGCGCGGCGTCAAGCGGCTGCAGGCGATCGGCTGCGAAGTCGAACTCGACGAAGCCGCACTCGCATCGCATCAACGCTTCGCCGGCAGCGACGAAGTCCGTGTCGCCGCCATCGGCCGCGCGGCGGCCAGCGGCGCCGACGTGGCGCTGATCTCGCGCGGCGGCTACGGCCTGACCCGCATCCTCGACGCCATCCCGTACAAGGCCGTCGCGCGTGCAACCGAACGGGGCACCGCCTTCATCGGCCTCAGTGACTTCACGGCGCTGCAGACGGCACTGCTCGCCCGAACCGGCGCCACCACCTGGGCCGGGCCTGCGCTCGGCGAAGACTTCGGCGCCGAAGACGGCCCCGACGACATCATGCAGGCCTGCTTCGAAGACCTTCTCACGGGTCAGGGGGAGGGCGCAGGTTGGCAGATTCCGGCCCGCGAGCGTGCCGGCTCGCCGGTACAGAAGCGGGCGATTCGCGACGCCGTGCTGTGGGGCGGCAACCTGTGCGTGCTGACCAGCCTGCTCGGCACGCCGTACTTCCCCGCCGTCGACGGCGGGGTCCTGTTCTTCGAGGACGTGAACGAACATCCCTACCGGGTCGAACGCATGCTCGACCAGCTGCGCCAGGCCGGCGTGCTCGGACGCCAGAAGGCGATCGTCTTCGGTCAGTTCACCGGCATCCGCAAGGCGCCGCACGACAAGGGCTTCGGCATGCAAACGGTCGTCGCGCGGCTGCGCGAACTGATCAAGACGCCGGTGTTGACCGGGTTGCCTTTCGGCCATGTGACGACCAAGGTGCTGTTGCCCGTTGGCGCCAAGATCGAGATGGCGTTCGAGGAAAGGGACGTCGTCATGGTGTGGGGCCATCGCCATGCGGCAGGCGATGCCGGACACGCGACCCACGCCCACCACGCGCATTGACCCGCGTCGACAAGCATCGATGCCCAACGAGTCGCGCCGACAAAAAAGGCGGCCCGCAGCCGCCTTTCGAATCTCCGGCAAGCCGGCTGCTCAGGTCGTGTAGCGGTGATGCGATCGCGGTTCGAGGGCGGTCGGCAGTCCACCCTTGAACAAGCGGTTGATGCCGCGCATCTTGTTCCGCGCGTTCAGCTCGCCGTCGATTTCGCTCAGGGCAGTCAGCACGTCCTGGCGCAGGTACCACAAGGTTTCGAGATCGCCGGCGAAGCGGACCCGCTGCGCGATGCGTTGGGTCGAGTGCCCGCCATGAACCTGCAGCAGGCCCAGCATGGCAGTCCGGATGCGGCTGATCTGGCGATCCGCGGACCGGCGGAAGCCGAGGGCCGGAAAGGCGAGAAAACGAAGCAAGCGGCTGGGGGTGCGCATGAAACTTGTACTTAGATAGAAATGCCTACGTGCAGACGTTAAGCGCTGAGCAATGCAGTCACAAGTACTCGTGTCAAACTTCTTGTTGAAAAACAACATACTTCACGCTTAAGTTTAAGTTGTTTGCAAGCAATGAACACCTAAGTTTTACTTCTTTGCCTGGAGGCTTGAAGCCGCGGCCGGCGCTGGCGCCAAAGCAACGTGTTGTCATAGGCCACCGCTCGATTCGAATGCCTTGAGCGTCAGGATTAGCGGCATTTGCCATAATCCTTGCGCACCGGCTATACAAGAATTTCACAATGAGCGGCTATCCCACTGTCGTGTTCGCCGATCTCACCGGCAGTACCCGCGTCTTCGAGGCCATGGGCAATGCGAAGGCAACCGATACCGTCACCCGGCTGATCCAGTGGATCGGCGGCATCTGCGAATCGCACCAGGGGCGTGTCGTCAAATCGCTGGGCGATGGCGTCTTTGCGATATTCGGCGACGGCGGGACCGCCACCCGTGCCGTGCTCGAACTCCAACGAAATCATCAGAAGCGGCTGCAGACCTGGCCGGCGCCGCTGCGCATGGAACTGCAGATCGGCGTGGCGAGCGGCGAGGTGGTCGAGGTCGACGGCGATTGCTACGGGGACGCCGTCAACCTGGCGTCACGGCTCAGCGACCTGGCGGGTCCCGGACAGATCTGGGCGACGGCCTCGGTCATCGAGCAGCTCCGCGAGGGCGAAGTCCGTCATCGCAATCTCGGACCGATCAACATTCGCGGCAAGAGCGAGATGCCGACGGTCCATCGCATCGACTGGCAGGACGAGATCACCGAGTTCCTGACCATGCCTGCCGCGCTGGTGGCCACCGGTCGCGCGCAGGATTCGAGCTTCGGCCAGATCGAACTTGCCTGGCTGGACGTCCGCTCGCTGTTCCGTGCCGCGGATCTTCCGATCCACCTCGGCCGCGTGGACGAGGCCGAATTCGTCGTCAACGATCCTCGTGTTTCCCGGCTGCACGCCCGCATCGAGGCCCGGCAGGGAAGCTGCGTGCTGGTGGATGTCAGCACCTACGGCACCTGGGTTCGCTTCCACGGCAGCGCCGGTCCGAGCAGCGAGATTGCGCTCCGGCGCGACG
Source organism: Burkholderiales bacterium 8X (assembly GCA_902506565.1). GTDB lineage: Bacteria > Pseudomonadota > Gammaproteobacteria > Burkholderiales > Burkholderiaceae_C > Variovorax. The sequence goes on from LR732703.1 coordinate 2,142,005, forward strand.
AATGCGTGCTGCATGGCAGCGGCGAGATCGGGTTGGGCGCCCCCTTGAGCGATTTCAGCGCGCCCACGATCACCTTCAATACGTCGGGCGGAAATCTTTCTCTCGCCCGCCGCGATACCTTTCTGGAGCGCTGAGCGACGCGTCGGCGTGCTCGGTTGCGGTCGCGGACGCCGGCGGCATCCGGGTGGCGCCCAACTTGAGCTTGAGCGCGGCTCTGGCACGCGACAGGCGGCTTCGAACCGTGCCGATCGGCACATCCAGCCGGCTCGCAGCCGCTTCGTAGCTCAACTGGTGGACGCCGACCAACAGCAGCACTTCTCGCATCTCGGCTGGCAGCTGGTCCATTGCGCTCGTGACCTCTGCCAGGAGCTGGCGCAGCTCGAGCGCGCTTTCCGGGTCACCATGATTCGACGGCCGCGAGTCGAGGACGTGTTCCGGCTCGAAACGGCAGGTTTTGTACGGCGCGCGGTTCAGATAGTTGCGAATCAGATTCATCGCAATGCCGTAGAGCCAAGTCGAAAGTTCCGACTCTCCGCGGAATTGATCCAAGGTTCGGGCTGCTTCGAAGAACGCTTGCTGAGCAATGTCTTCAGCCTCGTCGAAATGCCCGATCCGACGAACTATCATCCGATGCAGTCGAATCCGGTGTTGGGCAAAAAGGCGCTCGAACTGCCTTTGGCGCTCGGCGCGGGAGGCGTCGGGCGGCTCCGGGTCTGGCAGTGGTTGCGGGCGGGTTTGATCGGTGGCAGTCACCCTATCAAACGCACGGCTGCGCTCCCGAGCGGCTCAACAAAATCCGAAATTTCGACCTGCTAGGTCAATGGTCCGAAGTACAAAAGAAACAGGAATCGAAGGAACTGTCGTCCGCCAGCGGTTACCCATGCAGGCGTCCCGTCTGCGGCGTGCCACCTGGACCTTCCTTCAATGATCGATCAACCGCCGCTTGCTTCGGAAACTGCCATCCAAGACGACAACCAACCCTCTGGCCGCGGAACGCCGGACATCGAAGACCTCGGGCTGGGAGCCCTCGGTCCTGCAGCAGCCACCAAGTGGGCTGATTTGATCATCCGGTACTGGCGGCTCGCCCAGTCGCGCGGTCAGGTTCGGCTGGACCAGCCGTTCGAACTGCTCGACCTCAGCCTGCCGCGAGCGAGCGCAGTGCGCCTCTTGCTGCGTTCGCTGCAGGAGCGCATCGGCCAGCTCGGCCCCGGCGCCCGGCTTCGCTACCTGCTTTGCACGCCCAGCGGCAAGCTGCCCGGCGGCTGGAAGAACACCGCCGAACTCAAGCCCTACCTCCAGGACGGAAGCCTCGCCGCTCTTTCCTGGGATCTCCAGTACGGCGTTGCGGAACGTCCGACCGCCAACCTGATGGGCGAACGGCCGTCGACCAATCCGTGCGCGATCGTCGCGCGGGATGTGTGGCGGCAACTCGACCAGCAGCTCTTCGCGGTGCACCACGGGCGCCTGTTCGAGGCGAGGTTCCAGAGCCCGGCCGGCGCGAACATCGAATCCGATCCCGAGGTGGCCTGGAGCCCGGTTCGGCAGGCGCCCGGCGGACAGGCTGCCGAGGCCGCGATGGAGGGCTACGTCAAGCGCCTCAACAGCGCGCCGGTGGTGCTCTCGATCGGGGCGATGCGGGTGATCGGGCAATTCGAAACCCTGTTGCCGCAGGGCTACCTGATGCTCGCCACCGACCGCGGGCATGCCTCCGAGAAGGCGATGCGCCTCTGCAACCTCGACAAACTGGTCGAGCGCTTCCGGCACGACCCGACGCTGCCGGTCAACTTCCATCTCCTCAACGAGTTCGTGGAGCAGACCGGCGCTGCGGTCTGGCAGCGCACCGGCTCGCGGGATCGCGTGCTCCAGGTCGCGCTCGCGGGAGGCGACGATCCCGGCAGCATGCTCGACGAAGTGATCGCGCCGCTCGAACTCGGTGCCGGCGGCGACAGCGAGGATCTGGCCCACGTCATGAAGACGATCGTGCTGCATGGGCGCGGCGAAGACGTGCTGGGCATCCTGCGCCACGCCGACCACGATCCCCTGGTCTTCATGGCCGCCGGCGCCGGGCTGCTCGGGCACCTGGCGCAGCCGGACTGCGACCGGAGCGCCTGGGTGGAAGCCCTGTCCCGGGTCTGGGACCATCATCTGGCGGCACCTGGCGAGTTCGAGTTGCACCGCCACATTGCCGCCGCGGCGACCGCGCTGGGTTCCTGGTCGCTCGCGCGCCGCGTCCTGCAGGACGGCCTGCGAGCGCACGGCGAGCAGGCCGGAGACCTTTCGATGCTGGCCAACTGCGAGGCGAACACCGGCCGGCTCGAATCGGCGCTCGACCTGGCCGAACGGTCCGACCGGGCGAAGGGTGGCGAGGCCCGCACGCTCGACCTCATCCATCGGCTTCGAAACCGCATCGACCGCATGGACAGGTTGTGGCGCCGGAGCCTGCCCGTGCCCGGAACGCCCTTGGTGCTGGAGCCGCTGGACGTCGACCATGCCGAAGCCTTCTTCCGCCAGTACCGCGATCCGCAGATCGCCGCCATGACGCGGCTGCCGCGCTTCTCGAGCATCGAAGACCTGCAGCGCTGGATTCGCAAGGTGTCGCTCGCATCCAACCGGATGCGCTTCGTCGTGATGCACGAGGACTCCGGCCTGGTCGGCTACGTGAGCCTGCGTCCGTCCGGCTCGGCCGCGCATTTCGGCTTCTGGACCGGGGTCGACTTCCAGGGCCAGGGCCATGCGGTCCAGGCGGGTCTCGCCTTGTGCCAGTTCGCGCTTCGCAACGGATTCGACTGGCTTTTCGCGGCCGTCTTCGACCACAACCTGCGTTCGCTTCGAGCGCTGCAGCGCATCGGCTTCATGCCGCTCAACTATCGAAGCGCGGCCGAGGAAGACCGGCGCAGCTTCTTCTATTTCGGTGAGTCGCATGCGGCCGATGTTGACGAACAGCACGACATCGAATCGGCGCGCCAGGCCTTTCTGGACTGCATGTACGTCGACGAAGACGATCTTCGGCTGGTCGACGAACACGGAAAGCCGGTCCTGCCTCGGCAGAAGCCGCGGGACTAGCCGCAGCAGCGCATCCCCGGCCAAGCCGGCCATTCAGAGCCCAGGCTAGACCCAGGCGGGCAGCCGGCCGATGCAGCGTCGCAGTTCGAGGGAGAGGGAGTCGGGGCTGTCCTGGCGGGCCGCCGGATCGCAAGACAACGCGCGCTGCAATGCAGCGTCGATGGCGCCGCGCAGGAGACTCGCCAGTCGTTCGCCCGGTGGAAGCCCAGAGAGCAAGTCAGGCGGATAGCGAGCCGCATATTCGCTGGCAAGGCACAGCTCGGCGCCGCTCGAAGGCCACGAAGGCTTCGGCAAGCCGGAGGCGGTCGACCGGGTCTGGGAGCCGGACGGTGTCAGCAGCCGATACAGCAGCAAGCCGAGCGCGTACACGTCGGTTCGCAACGTCGGCTCCCGACCCTCCAACTGTTCCGGCGCTGCGCACTCGGGCGTGAAGAGGAGGGCGGAGGCCGCAGGACCCTGCGCCGGGTTTGGCTTGCCATGCACCTCTTGCGCGATGCCGAAGTCGAGCAGCTTCGGCATGCCGCTTGGCGCGACCAACACGTTCGATGCCTTGATATCGCCATGGACGATGCCGTGGTCGTGCGCGTGCTGTACCGCACCTGCAAGCTTGGCGACCAGCTCGATGCGGCTTCGCAAACCGAGCTCGAAGCGCCGGCAATGACGGTCGATGGCCAGGCCGTCGACGTGTTCCATCAAGAGGCACGGGGCGCCATCGATCGCATCCTGGCCAAGCCACCGGGTCACGCCTTCATGCCGAAGTCGTGCCTGCAAGCGGCCCTCTTGCTCGAATCGCAAGCGGAGCGTCGGCGTGTCGACGTCGTGGCGAAGCGCCTTGATCGCGATCCGATCGGACCTCGGCCCGCGACTTCGCTCTGCGAGGTAAACCTGTCCCATGCCGCCGAGGCCGATTCGGCGAAGGATCTGGTAGTCGCCCAGCGTGCGGCCTCGCCATTCGGGCTCGACATGGACCGGTGCCGACACTTCGGGCGGCGGCGTCTCCAGAAAATCCTCGGGAACGATGTCGGCTCGTTGCAGCATGGACTCGACCCGAAGGCGCAGCGCACCGTCCGTTCCGCAAGCTCGATCGAGGAAAGCCGCGCGCTCGGCGGATGGCTGGCCGAGCGCCTGCGAGAGGATGGCCTTCATCTGCCGCCAGGTCGCTGCTTCCACGGTGGGGTGGGCAGGCCGCAGGCGGCCGCCGCTGCAAGTTGGAGAGCCGCCATGGTCTCCACGAGCGTTCCATGCAATGGCTCCAACGCAACAATTGATCAGAAATATGCGTCATCCGCGGCAAAGCGGCGGCGAGCCTCCACGCCTAGAGTGGTCCGCAGAACGAGCGTCCGAGGCGGACAGATCGATCGCCTTCTCGCGCCTGGTGGAACCCGCTCCACGAGGAAAAATGACCGAAATCGCTACTGCCCAACCCGGCATGGAACCGCTTCCCCGCACCTACTCGCAGCTTCGCAGCCTGGCGCGCTTCTACCTGCGCGGCGAGCGCCACGGCCACACGTTGGAGCCAACCGGATTGGTCCACGAGGCCTACCTTCGCATGCTGGAGCAGCGGGCCGGCCCCCGGGACAGCGGTCACTTCGTGGCCCTGGCCGCACAGATGATGCGGCGCATCCTGGTCAATCACGCCTTGAGCCGAAAGACAGCCAAGCGCGGGCACGGCGTGGCGGCGACATCGCTGGACGATGCCGGGCCGATCCCGCAGGAGGCCGAGTCGATCGATGTGCTGGCCTTGTCGGAAGCATTGAGTGAATTGGGTTCGCTCGATCCGCGACAGGCGCAGATCGTCGAATTGCGCTACTTCGTCGGCTTGTCGATCGAAGAGACCGCAGCCGCTCTCTCGATATCGCCGGCGACCGTCAAGCGCGAGTGGTCGACCGCGAAGCTCTTCCTCCATGAGCGGCTTGCGAACTGATGATTGCAGTCGGCAGCGCGCCATGCATCGATAGCCCGTACGCTGACCAGCCGATGAAGGGGCGCGAGTCGCCCTCGCGTCGGCGCTAGATGATCGGTACGCCTCCGGTGACCGCGATCGTCGCACCGGAGATGTAGCTCGCCTGTTCCGAGGCGAGCAGCACATAGGCCGCCTGCAGTTCGGCCGGCTGCCCCGGCCGCTTCATCGGCGTCTGCTCGCCGAAATGCGCGACCTGTTCCGGCGGCATCGTCGAGGGGATGAGCGGTGTCCAGATCGGGCCCGGCGCCACGCAGTTCACGCGGATGCCTTTGTCTGCCAGCAGTTGCGCCATGCCACCCGAGAGGTTCTGGATGGCACCCTTGGTCGCGGCATAGGCGACCAGGCTTGCGTTGGGCTTGTCGGCATTCACCGAAGCCGTGTTGATGATCGACGAGCCTGGTTTCATGTGCGGCACCGCGGCCTTGCACAGGAAGAAGTTCGCGTAGATGTTGGTGCGGAAGGTGCGGTCGAATTCCTCGGAGCTGATCTCGTCCAGGCTCTGGTGGGCCATCTGGTAGGCCGCGTTGTTGACCAGGATGTCGATGCGCCCCAGCTCTCGAACAGCCGCATCCACCAAGGCCTTGCAGTGCGATTCGTCCCGGATGTCGCCGGGCATCGTGATGCAGCGCCGGCCGCATCGCTCCACGACCTCGCGGGTTTCATTCGCATCGTCGTCCTCGTCCAGGTAGGCGATCAGGACATCGGCACCTTCGCGTGCGAAGGCCAGTGCGACCGCGCGGCCGATGCCGCTGTCGCCACCGGTGATGAGCGCCACCTTGCCTTCGAGCTTGCCGGAGCCGACATAGCTCGCTTCACCGTAGTCGGGCCTTGGTTCCATGCGGGACTCGCGGCCTGGCGGCTGTTGCGGCTGTTCGGGAAACGGCGGCTTGGCGCCTGCGTTCTTCGGATCGGTCATCGAATGGGTCCTTGCGATGCGAGATGGTTGGGGTCGGCAGTGCCGCTACTCGTCACGAGCTTTCGAGATCGGTTTTACGAATCCTGTAGGAATGCGCCGCACACGGGGGACGGCTCGGCTTGCAGCCGACGATGAGCTGCGGCAAGCATGCCAAGGGCGCTCGCCAGCGGGCACGCCGGTTGCCACGTGACACCCCATGAGTTCAATCTTTCGCAGCTTCTGGATGGGTGGCTTCGAAGGCGCCGACCATGTCAACAGCCGCGGTATGCCGTTGTCGATGAACGAGGCGACCTCGCACTGGAAGCTGCTCGAGGAAGACTACGCACGGCTGGAGCGCTTCGGCATCCGCACGGTTCGCGAGAGCGTCGGCTGGAGGGTCTTCGACCAGGACCCGGACGGCCCGGCCCGGCTGGCTCGCCAGGCTGCCATGGCGCAGCGGCACGGCCTCCAGGTCATCTGGACCTTGCATCACTACGGCTTGCCACCGGGCGTCGATTTCTTCGCAGACGACTTTGCTGCAAGCTTTGCCTCCTTCTGCGAGCGGGCTGCCCGCTGCATCCTGCCGTGGACCGACGGCCCGCCGATCTTCCAGCCGATCAACGAGATCTCGTTCCTGAGCTGGGCCGCCAGTTCGACCGATGCGATCCACCCGTATCGAGCGAGTTCTCCGACGCGCGGCTACGAATTGAAATGCAGGCTGGCGCAAGCGGCCGTGCGCGGCTGCGACGCTCTGTGGTCGATGGCGCCCGATGCACGCATGGTCCATACCGACCCGATCATTCATGTCATACCGACGGACGGCTCGGGCCCGATCGGCTGCAGCGAAGCCGAGGACATCTCGACGAGCCAGTTCCAGGCCTGGGACATGATCGCCGGCCGCATCGAGCCTGCACTCGGCGGCCATCCTCGCTACCTCGACATCCTGGGCGCCAACTACTACCACGCCAACCAGTGGGAGCATCCGAGCAACGAGCGGCTGCACTGGCACCGAAACGATCCCCGGCGACGCGATCTCGCCGACATGCTCGGCGACCTGCAGGAGCGCTATGCGCGGCCGGTCTTCATCGCCGAGACCGGCCACGTGGGCGAAGGCCGTGCGGAATGGATCTCCGAAATCGCTTCGGCGGTCGATCGCTGCGGCGAGCGCGGGATGCCGATCGAAGGCGTCTGTCTTTACCCCATCGTCGATCGACACGACTGGGAAGACCCGTCGCACTGGCATCGCTGCGGCCTCTGGGATCTTCCCGGCGCGCCGGGCGATGCGCGGCGCATCCTGCACGAGCCGATGGCGCACGCGATCGGCCAGGCCAATGGCGGGGGCAGGGGCAACCCCCGCGTCACTCTTCATCAACCCGACAGGCAGAACGCCCCATGATCCACCTCATCGTCTTCTCGCATCTTCGCTGGGACTTCGTCTACCAGCGCCCGCAACACCTCTTGAGCCGGCTCGCCAGCCACTTCGAGGTGGTGGTCCTCGAAGAGCCCATTCCCCATGCAAAAGAAGATCGCCTGGAACGAATCGACCCGGCGCCGAACGTGCGCGTGCTCCGACCGCATCTCACCGGCGAGGCCCACGGTTTCCACGACGAGCACATCCCCAAGCTGCGGCAATTGCTCGAGGCCTACGTGGCCGAAGAAGCGATCGAGGACTACTGGACCTGGTACTACACGCCCATGGCGCTGCCCCTGGCCGCCGGGCTCGATCCGCTCGGCACGGTCTACGACTGCATGGACGAGCTGTCGGCTTTCAGGCATGCGCCCAAGCAGTTGCTGCAGCGCGAGAGCGCCTTGCTCAAGGAGGCCGACCTGGTCTTCACCGGCGGTGCGAGCCTCTACGAAGCCAAGTGCGGTCGACATCCGGATGTGCATTGCTTTCCGAGCAGCGTGGATGCGGCGCATTTCTCGCGCGCCGGGCGGCCGCTCCCGGCCAACGACGAAGAGCATCCCGCGCAAGCCCACGTCGGACGGCCGCGGCTCGGCTTCTTCGGCGTGATCGACGAACGCATCGACCTGGACCTGATCGCGGCCATCGCGGATGCACGGCCCGAATGGCAGCTCATCATGGTCGGCCCGGTCGTCAAGATCGATCCGGCTTCGTTGCCGCAACGGCAAAACATCCAATGGCTCGGCCAGCGCAGCTACGCCGAGCTGCCGGACCTGGTGGCCGGTTGGGATGTGTGCCTGCTGCCATTCGCGCTCAACGAATCCACCCGCTTCATCAGCCCCACCAAGACGCTCGAATACCTGGCGGCCGACCGCCCCGCGGTGAGCACGCCGATCCACGACGTGGTGCGCGGCTACACGGGCGTGGTGTCGATCGCGGGCGACCACCAGGGTTTCATCGACGCCTGCCAGGCAGCGCTCGACCAGTCGCCCGAGGAACGGGCGCGAAGCTCGATGGCTCGCGCCGAGGTCGTGGCGGCGACTTCCTGGGATCGAACCGCAGCGTCGATGACGGCCTTGATGCGGGACGCCCAGGCGCGTCGCTCAGGCCGTCTCCTGCCCGGCGGACTGGGCTACCCAGAGCCGCTGGTACATGCCGCCCGCACGCTGCAGGCGTGACGGCGGGCCGTCCTCGACGATGCGGCCGCGGTCCATCACGATGACCCGGTCGAACGCCGCCACCGTCGAGAGCCGATGCGCGACCGCGACCACGGTCCGGCCGCGCATCAGCCGGCCGAGCGCCATCTGGATCTTGCGCTCCGAGGCGCTGTCCAGCGCCGACGTGGCTTCGTCCATCAGCAGGATCGGCGCATCCTTGAGCATCGCCCGCGCGATGCCCACGCGCTGGCGCTGGCCGCCCGACAACCAGGCGCCGCGTTCTCCGACGATGGTCTCGTAGCCCTGCGGCAGGTGGGCGATGAATTCCTTGCAATGCGCGCCGGCGGAGGCGCGATGCAGCGCTTCCTCGCTCGCATCCGGCCGGCCGTAGCGCAGGTTGTCCTCGATCGTCCGGTGCAGCAGCGAGATGTCCTGCGGCACCACCGCGATGGCGGCGCGCAGCGAATCCTGTCGCACCTCGCGGATGTCCTGATCGTCGATCGAGATGCGGCCGGACTGCACGTCGTGCAGCCGCTGGATCAGCGCGAGCAAGGTGGTCTTGCCGGAGCCCGACGGCCCGACGATGCCGAGCCGCTGCCCGGCCGGTACCTGCAGGTCGAAGTGCTCCAGCACCTGCGTGCCCTCGGGATACCGAAAGCCGACGTTCTCGAAACGGATGCTGCCGGCACCGGGCTCGAACTCGGCCGCGTCCGGCTTGTCGGCCGGGTTCTGCGGAACCGCGATCACCTGCAGCATCTCGCGCACCACGCCCACCTGCTGCGAGGCCTCGACCAGCGACAGCGCCAGTTCGCGCGAGCCGAGCAGGATCCGGAAGGTGAGCGCGTTGACCACCACCACGTCGCCGGCGCTCCCCGTACCGTCCAGCCATTTCTGGATCGCCCAGATCATCATGGTGCCGGCCATGATCCAGAGGCACAGGTCGTGCAGCACCCGCGCCTTTTCCAGATAGAGCCAGCTGCGCCGCTGGGCGGTGGCTTCACGATCGATCAACGCGCCGACCCGCTGGTACTCGCGCTCGCGGGCCGCGAATGCCTTCACGGTCCAGAGATTGCTGACCAGGTCGACCAGCTCGCCGGTGACCTTCGCGTTCTGTGTCGCGTATTCCTGGTGCAGCGGCCTTCCGCGCCGGCCGAAGGCGACGATGATGGTCGCGACGATCACCACGAACAGGCTCAAGGTCGCGGCCATCCAGGGGCTGATCGTCAGCAGCACGATCGCGGCGCCGATGAAGTCGACGCAAGGCGGCGCGATCTTCCAGGTGAGGGTGGCCACCAGGGCGCCGGCCGCACCCGCGGTGGCGGTGATGCGCCCGCCGAGCGCGCCCGAGCTGTTCCGGGTCACGTAGTCGGTCGAGTGGCCGCTCAGGTAGGCGAAGAGCCGCATTCGGACGTCGATGCCGACCGCGACCACCGTGTTGCAGCCGAGCCAGCCGCTCAGGCGCCAGAAGATGCTTTCGCCCGCCACGAGGCCGATGTAGAGCGCGAGCCAACCCCAGATGACGTTGCTGTGGCTGTCGTCCGCCATCGCATCGACGATGAGCTTGATGCCGTACTGCGCACCGACGCCGAACGATGCGGCCACGATGATGAGGGTCCAGAGGCCGGTGAAGTGGCCGGCGCGCTTGCGGGCGAGAGCCGCGAGCAGCCGCCCCGGGCTGCGCGGAAGCGGCTCGGCCATGGCTTCGCGTGCGGCGCTTCCGGCCGATGATCGCTCCGGTTCCGCCGCTTGCACCGGCGCCCTCTCGGGCATCCCGGCGGCGGCAGCGTTCGGCTGTCGCGGCAGGGACACGGCTTCAGGCGGCGACACGCCAGCCGCTGTCGCTGCTGCTTTCGCCCCGCGTCTGGCCCTCGCTGCTTCGGCTGCGCTCCGCCATTCGGGCGAACACCGCCAGGCTCTGCGCCACGACCTGGTCCATGTTGTAGTAGCGGTAGGTGCCGAGCCGTCCGGTGAACGTGACGGCGGGCGTGGCCTCCGCGAGCGCTTCGTAGCGCCGGTACAGCTCGGCGTTCTCGGGTGTCGGGATCGGGTAGTACGGGTCGCCCTCGGCCGACGGGTATTCGTGCGTAATGCTGGTCTTGGCGCAGACCTGCCCCGTCAGGTGCTTGTACTCGGTGATGCGGGTCCATGGCACGTTCGGAGACGGATAGTTGACCACCGCCACCGGCTGGTAGTGCGGCTGATCGAAGCTCCGATGTTCGAAACGCAGCGACCGGTACGGAAGCTTGCCGTAGCAGTGGCCGAAGTACTCGTCCACCGGACCGGTGTAGACCAGGTGCGAATACGCAACCCGCTCGCGCACTTCGGCGAAGTCGACCGAAGGCAGGAAGTCGATGTTCGGGTGCGCGATCATCCGCTCGAACATCCGGGTGTAGCCCTCCGCCGGCATCATCTGGAACTTGTCCTGGAAGTAGCGGTCGTCGGTCGTCGTGCGGGTCGGCACCCGCGCCGTCACCGCCTTGTCCAGCTGCGACGCGTCGATGCCCCATTGCTTGCGGGTGTAGCCCTCGAAAAATTTGCGGTAAAGGTCTTCTCCGACCTGGCTGATCACCACGTCGCGCGAGCTCTTGATCTCCAGCCCCGGCGTGGCCCGTTCGGCAAGGAATTCGGCCGCACCCGCCGAATCGAGGTCGAGGCCGTAGAGCTCGTTGATCGTGGTCAGGTTGATCGGTATCGGCAGCAGCTTGCCGTCGACCTGCGCCAGCACCCGATGCTCGTACGGCCGCCAGTCGGTGAACTGCGACAGGTACTCCACCACCTTCGGCGCGTTGGTGTGAAAGATATGCGGTCCGTAGCGGTGCACCAGCACGCCGGCTTCGTCATGGAAGTCGAAGGCGTTGCCGCCGATGTGATCGCGCCGATCGATGACGAGGACGCGCTGGCCGAGTTGGCTGGCCAGGCGTTCCGCCAGGACCGAGCCTGCGAAACCACCGCCGACGACCAGGGTGTCGTAGGCGCGGTGTCGAAGCGAAGATGAATCGAAGGACATGAAAGAAGCCGGTGACATGGCGAAGCGCCACGTCCTTCCCACGGCAAACGGCGTACCCGCTCCCGCGACAGCTAGCTCGCGGCCGGCAGCCGCCGCAGCGCGATCGCGATGTCGCGGCCGACCGCGCCGACCTCGATCGAGAGCCTTCCGCCGGGATGTGCGTGTTCGGTGGCTTCGAGGATGCGGCCCTCGCGCGTGTCGAAACGTGTCACGCGATATCGGCCGGCGCAGAGGCCAGGCAAGGCGATCGACACCTGCACCGGGGCGAGTTCGCTGCGCAGCATGCCGCCCGGCGCGAGGCTTTCACGGCCGGAGCGCAGCAACCAGGCGATCGCCTGCGTTTCGTCGCCGCAAGCGAACACCGCGAAGTAGGCCCCGGCGGCGAACACCTCCCCTTCCTGGTTGAGGTTGCGCCGCCCGAAGCCGGTCCAGTCCACCAGCGGCAGGAAGTCCGCCAACGCCTTCTGCGCCCGTCGCATGCCGCGGGTCAGCACGTGCGGATGCCGGTTCGGCCAGCGCATGCCGCCGCCGGCGCCGCCGCTTGCCAGGTGTGCCCACTGGATGTGGCGAAAGTACTCGTCGTCGAACGGTTCCGGCAGGGTGCGATGCAGGTCGATGAACGAATGGATCGGGCCATGCTCGGAGTCGAACACCGGCCGTTGGTCCCTCGTCTCGGCGAGCGCCTCGCGCATCAGCCGCCCGGCCGCGATGGCCGGCGCAACCGTGTCGCGCGGGTTGTCGATCGTGTCCTTTTCGTACAGATGGGTGTTGACGAAGTCGAGCCCGGGATGCCTGAACACCGGTTCGCAGAGGGCGGGCGAGCGCAGCAGCTCGGGTCCGAACACCGAGACGGTCTGCAGGTTGCCGCGGCCATGCACCCGTTGCTCCAGATCGCGAAGGAAGCGGGAGATGTCGGAAACGAAGTCGATGCAGGCGGCCGGATCGTCGCCGCCATGCGCCGGATGAAGTTCGTTCCACAGGTCCCAGGCGAACAGCGCCGGGCTCGCGCCCCAGCGCCGGGTCGCGAACTCGAAGCGGCGCTTGATCGCATCCCGGGTTTGCGGACACGTGATCAGCTGGCGCCGGTCGGCGGTCGGTCCGCCATTCACGCGGTTGTACGGATGGTGCCTCCAGTGCCGCCAGGTGAAGAAGGTGTCGAAGGGCGTCACGAGGAGCCGCATGCCCGTTTCTTCGCAAAGCCGGAAGAGGTCGTCCCAGAGCTGCACCATGTTGCGAGCGAAAGTGCCGGCCGGCCGTTCGAGAAAGCGATGGCGTCCCTGCGCGTACTCGAGCATCAGCCGGATGCAGGTCACGCCGCGATCGCGCAGGTCCTGCAGATGACGCCTGACGCCTTCGATGTCGCGGCGGCGAAAAAGCCCCTTCAGTTCCGGCCAGTCGATCGCGTCGTTGTGGCCGATCGGCGTCCAGGCCTCCCCGGTGCTGGTCACGAAGTAAGGCAGTCCCGGCCTGCATTCGATCCGCGCCAGTGGCGGGTGCGACAGGGCAGGGCGCGGGTCGGCGTCCCTGGTTTCCTCGCATCGTTCGGATTCTTCGGTCAGGGGACTCAACATGCACATGTCCGCTCGGGTGTTTCAATTGTTATAAAGCTCACTGGACCCCAGACTCGTTCGCGTAGGCAAGCACCCGCTGAAGGTGCCGGAAGACACATGACAGATCACATTCCCGTCATCGCCATCCATGGCGGTGCCGGCACCATCAACCGAGCCTCGCTCGACACGGCTGCCGAAGCCCGCTATCACGCGGCCCTGCACGACATCGTTTCTGCCGCGCAGGCCATGCTCCTCCAAGGTGCGAGCGCGCTCGACGCCTGTGGCAAGGCGGTCGAGCTGCTCGAGGACTGCCCGCTCTTCAATGCAGGCCATGGCGCGGTCTTCACCGACCAGGAAACCCACGAGCTCGATGCGGCCGTCATGAATGGCAGCGACCTGCGCGCGGGCGCGGTGGCCGGCGTCTCGCGGATCCGTCATCCGGTTCATGCCGCACGGGCGGTGATGGACGACGGCGCGCATGTGCTGCTGGGCGGCGCCGGCGCCGAGGCTTTCGCGTTCCAGCGCGGGCTGGAGGCGGTCGATCCCTCGTTTTTCTCCACCGACTTCCGGCGCCAGCAATTGCTGCGGGCCCGCGAGCAACATCGGGTGGCGCTCGACCATGACGGCTCGCCACTGGCCGAGGACAAGAAGTTCGGCACGGTGGGGGCGGTCGCGCTCGACCTGCACGGCCATCTGGCCGCTGCCACTTCGACCGGCGGCATGACCAACAAGCGGGTCGGACGCATCGGCGACACGCCCTTGATCGGGGCAGGCACCTACGCGGACGATCGCGGCGCCGCGGTGTCCTGTACCGGGAGCGGCGAGATGTTCATCCGCATCGCAGCCGCCTACGACATCACGGCCCGCATGCGCCATGCCGGCCAATCGCTACAGCAGGCCGCCGAAGCGGTGGTGATGGAGAGCCTGCCCGCCATCGGCGGAAGCGGCGGCCTGATCGCGGTCGATCGCGCGGGCAACCTCAGTCTCTGCTTCAATACCGAGGGCATGTACCGCGCCCATGCACGCGGCGGCGAGCTGCCGCAGACTGCGATCTTCCGCTAGCGCACAGGCCGCGCCTTGCTCCCGTTCCATCTTGAAGCTGAAGAACCGATGCCCGAACCCGTGATCGACCGAGCGCCCGACGACACATCGCGCCCGGTATCGAAAGACTCGATGGCCGAGAACCGCGTGCTGTCGGTCGAGCGCTTGACCGTGCGCTTCGCGACCTCCGAGCGCACGGTCGATGCGGTCCGCTCGCTCGGCTTCCATGTCGATCGGGGCGAGACGCTGGCCATCGTCGGCGAATCCGGCTCGGGCAAGTCGGTCACGTCCCTCGCGCTCATGCGGCTGGTCGAATACGGCGGCGGCCACATCACGGACGGCCGGCTGCTTTTCAGGCGGCGCGACCAGCAGGTCATCGATCTGGCGCAGGCTTCCGACGCCACCATGCGCGGCGTGCGCGGCGCCGACATCGCGATGATCTTCCAGGAGCCGATGACATCGCTGAACCCGGTCTTCACGGCCGGCGACCAGATCGCCGAGGCGATCGCCATCCACCAGCGCAAGAATCACGCCGCGGCGCGTGCCGAGGCGCTGCGCATGCTCGAACTGGTGCGGATTCCGGAGGCGCGCAGCGTGTTGCAGCGCTTCCCGCATCAGCTTTCGGGCGGCATGCGGCAGCGCGTGATGATCGCGATGGCGCTCTCGTGCCGGCCGTCGCTCCTGATTGCCGACGAGCCCACCACCGCGCTCGACGTCACCATCCAGGCGCAGATCCTGCAATTGATCCGCGAGCTGCAGCGCGAGATGCAGATGGGCGTCGTCTTCATCACGCACGACATGGGCGTGGTGGCCGAAGTGGCCGACCGCGTGCTGGTGATGCGCCGCGGCGACAAGGTGGAAGAGGGCGAATCGACCCGGCTCTTCGCTGCGCCGCGCGAGCCCTACACCCGCGCGCTGCTGGCGGCGGTGCCGCATCTCGGTGCCATGACCGGCACCGACCGGCCGGCGCGCTTCGAACTTCTGCTTGCCGAGCCGGCGCCGCTCGATGCCAGGCCGACCGCCATTCCGGTCGATCCGGCTCCGCACGACACCGCGCGCTACGACCTGCCGCCGGTACTGCGCGTCAAGGATCTCGTCACCCGCTTCGAGATCCGCAGCGGCCTCCTGAGCCGGGTGACCAGCGAGGTGCATGCGGTCGAGAAGATCAGCTTCGATCTCTACCCAGGCGAGACGCTCGCCCTGGTCGGCGAGTCGGGTTGCGGCAAGTCGACCACCGGCCGTTCGCTGCTGCGGCTGGTCGACAGCCAGCGCGGCAGCATCGAGTTCCAGGGCCGTAACATCCTCGACCTGCCGAGCGGCGAAGTGCAGCGGCTCCGGCGCGACATCCAGTTCATCTTCCAGGATCCGTTCGCTTCGCTCGACCCTCGGCTGACGGTCGGCTTCTCGATCATGGAGCCGCTCCTGGTCCACAAGATCGCGAGCGGCCGCCAAGCGCAGCAGCGGGTGCGTGCGCTGCTCGAGATGGTCGGCCTGCCGCCGGACCATGGAGAACGCTATCCGCACGAGTTCTCCGGCGGCCAGCGGCAACGGGTGGCCATCGCGCGTGCGCTGGCGCTCGAGCCGAAGGTGGTGGTCGCCGACGAATCGGTCTCGGCGCTCGACGTCTCGATCCAGGCGCAGATCGTCAACCTGATGCTCGACCTGCAGCGCGAGCTGGGCGTGTCCTTCCTCTTCATCTCGCACGACATGGCGGTGGTCGAGCGCATCAGCCACCGGGTCGCCGTGATGTATTTGGGGCAGATCGTCGAGATCGGCCCTCGCCGCGCGATCTTCGAGAATCCGCAGCATCCCTACACCCGCAAGCTGATGGCCGCGGTGCCGGTGGCCGACCCGACGCGGCGCGATCGAAACCGGCCGCTTCTCTCGGGCGAGATACCGAGCCCGGTCCGCCCGGTCGGCTACGAGCCCGACGTGCAGCCGCTGGTCGAGGTCGGCCCCGGGCATTTCGTGGCGCGCCATCCTGTCCAATGATCTTTCCATCCATCCCAAGGAGTCCTCGATGAACCTCAACCCCCACTCCCGCCTGGTGGCCGCACTGGCTTTCGCCGGCCTTGCGGGCGCCGCGCTCCAGGCCCATGCCGCCAAGGACATCACGGTCGCGGTGCAGTCCGGCTTCACGACGACCGACCCGTACGACGCCAACGACACGCTGTCGCAGGCCGTGGCCAAGTCCTTCTACCAAGGCCTCTACGGCTTCGACAAGGACATGAAGATGGTGCCGGTGCTCGCCACCGGCCACACGGTCAGCAAGGATGGCCTGGTCTACACCGTGAAGCTGCGCACCGGCGTCCAGTTCCACGATGGCACGCCCTTCAATGCCGAGGCGGTCAAGGTCAACTTCGACCGGGTCACGAACCCCGAGAACAAGCTCAAGCGGCACAACCTCTACAAGAACATCGCCAAGACCGAGGCGGTCGACGCGACCACGGTGCGTTTCACCCTGACCGAGCCGTTCTCGCCCTTCATCAACAACCTGGCCCACCCGTCGGCGGTGATCATCTCGCCGGCGGCGCTCGCCAAGCACGGCAGCAAGGGCATCGCGCAGAACCCGGTCGGCACCGGCCCCTTCAAGTTCGTCGAATGGAAGGCCACCGACTACCTGAAGGTCGCCAAGTTCGACGGCTACTGGAAGAAGGGCTACCCCAAGATCGACAGCATCACCTGGCGCCCGGTGGTCGACAACAACACCCGCGCCGCGATCATGCAGACCAACGAGGCGCAGTTCGCCTTCCCGATGCCGCCCGAGGCCGCGCAGAACCTCAAGGGCAAGCCGAGCCTGGAGGTCACCAGCGCGCCATCGATCATCCAGCGCTACATCTCGATGAACGTGCAGCAGAAGCCGTTCGACAACCCGAAGGTTCGCGAAGCGATCAACTACGCGATCAACAAGGAGGCGCTGGCCAAGGTGGCTTTCTCGGGCTATGCGGTACCGGCCGAGGGCGTGTTGCCCAAGGGCATCGAAGGCGCCACCAAGCTCGGCCCCTGGCCGTATGACCCGGCCAAGGCGCGCGAGCTCCTGAAGGAAGCCGGCTACCCGAACGGCTTCGAGTCCCAGCTCTGGTCGGCCTACAACTACACCACCGCTCAGAAGGTGATCCAGTTCGTGCAGCAGCAATTGGCGCAGGTCGGCATCAAGGTCCAGGTGCAGGCGCTCGAAGCCGGCCAGCGGGTCGAGCGGGTCGA
Source organism: Burkholderiales bacterium 8X (assembly GCA_902506565.1). Classification (GTDB taxonomy): domain Bacteria; phylum Pseudomonadota; class Gammaproteobacteria; order Burkholderiales; family Burkholderiaceae_C; genus Variovorax. The sequence continues at coordinate 2,159,290 of LR732703.1, forward strand.
AAGCGCGCAAGACCCGGCCACCGCGCCGGTGCGGATGTACTACGTCGGCTGGTCGTCTTCCACCGGCGAAGCCGACTGGGCGATGCGTCCGCTGCTGTCGTCCGAATCGTTCCCGCCGAAGCTCTTCAACACCGCCTACTACAAGAACGAAGCGGTGGACGGCGACATCAAGAAGGCGCTGGTCACCACCGACCCGGCCGCCAAGGCCAAGCTCTATGCCGACGCGCAGCAGCGCATCTGGAAGGACGCGCCCTGGGCCTTCCTGGTCACCGAGCAACTGCTGTCGGTGCGAGCGCGCAACCTGAGCGGCTTCTACGTGATCCCGGACGGCAGCTTCAACTTCGACGAAGTCGAATTGAAATGAGGCTCGCCCCCAGGCTTCGCGCACTTCGTGTCGCTTCGCCAACCCCCTGCCGGGGGCAACACCGGCGGCCCGGCGAAGCCGGTTCCGCGGTGTTCTCGCGGGGAATTCCGCCTCGCGGCAGGTTGATGAGCGGCCGGAATGGAGGGGGTGCAAGCACTGTGAACATCGAGCCCTTCAAAAACTCATGAGTCAGTACATCCTCAAGCGCCTGCTTGGGCTGCTGCCGACGCTTGCGATCGTGGCGGTGCTGGTGTTCCTGTTCGTCCACATGCTGCCGGGCGATCCGGCGCGGTTGGCGGCAGGCCCGGATGCGGGTCCCGAAACGGTGGAGCTGGTCCGCAAGGACCTCGGTCTCGACAAGCCGCTGCCACAGCAATTCCTCGCCTTCTTCGGCAACATGCTCCAGGGCGATTTCGGGCGGTCCTTGCGATCCAAGCGGCCGGTGTCGACCGAGATCGCCGAGCGCTTCATGCCGACGCTCTTGCTGACCCTTGCGAGCATGGGCTGGGCCGTGGTGTTCGGCATGGGCATCGGCATCGTTTCGGCGGTGTATCGCAACCGGTGGCCCGATCGACTCGGCATGACGCTCGCGGTCTCGGGCATCTCGTTTCCGGCGTTCGCCCTCGGCATGCTGCTGATGCAGGTGTTCTCGGTGCAGCTCGGCTGGCTTCCCACGGTCGGTGCCGACAGCTGGCGGCATTACGTGCTGCCTTCGCTCACGCTGGGCGCGGCGGTGGCGGCGGTGATGGCGCGCTTCACCCGCGCGTCCTTCATCGAGGTCATCCAGGAAGATTTCGTTCGCACCGCGCGCGCCAAGGGCGTGCCCGAGCGGCTGGTGGTGCTCAAGCACTGCCTCCGCAATGCGCTGATACCGGTGGTCACCATGATGGGATTGCAGTTCGGCTTCCTGCTGGGCGGCTCGATCGTGGTCGAGGCGGTGTTCAACTGGCCCGGGCTCGGCCGGCTGCTGGTGGACGCGGTCGAGATGCGCGACTACCCGATCATCCAGGCGCTGGTGCTCTTGTTCTCGCTTGAATTCATCCTCATCAACCTGGTCGTCGATGTGCTCTATGGCTACATCAATCCCACCATCCGCTACAAGTGACGCGTCCGGCGCCGTGGTCGCCGCCGCCACCGGCACCGGCGAACCCGCGCCGCCGATCGCAGCAACCGACGTGGCAGCCGACACCGGACGGGTGCGCACGCCGTGGTCCGAGTTCTGGCGCAAGTTCCGCAAGCAGCATGTCGCGCTCGGGGCGCTGATCTTCGTGTTGCTGCTGGTGCTGGTCGCGGTGGCCGCTCCCTGGATCGCACCCTTCGACGCCGAGAATTTCTTCGACTACGACCGCATCAACCAGGGCCCCTCGGCGATGCACTGGTTCGGCGTCGATCCGCTCGGCCGCGACATCTTCAGCCGCATCCTGATGGGTGCGCGGATCTCGCTCGCCGCCGGCTTCTTCTCGGTCGTCATCGGCGCCATCGTCGGCACCGGGCTCGGGCTCCTGGCCGGCTACTACGGCGGCTGGTGGGACCGGATCGTGATGCGGATCTCCGACGTGCTGTTCGCGTTTCCGGGCATCCTGCTCGCCCTTGGCGTTGTGGCGATCCTCGGCAGCAGCATGACCAACGTGGTGGTCGCGGTGTCGGTCTTCAGCGTGCCCGCATTCGCGCGCCTGGTGCGCGGCAACACGCTCGCGCTCAAGAACCTCACCTACATCGAGGCCACCCGCAGCATCGGCGCGAACGACCGCACGATCGTGCTTCGGCACATCCTGCCCGGCACCATCTCGGCCATCGTCGTGTACTTCACGATGCGGCTCGGCACCTCGATCATCACGGCGGCCAGCCTGTCCTTTCTCGGCATGGGCGCGCAGCCGCCGCTGCCCGAGTGGGGTGCGATGCTGAACGAAGCCCGCGCCGACATGGTCAACGCGCCGCACGTGGCGCTGTTCCCGTCGCTCGCGATCTTCTTTACCGTGCTGGCCTTCAATCTCCTGGGCGATGGGCTGCGCGACGCGCTCGACCCGAAGATCGACCGGCTCTGATGCCGCCCGCAGGCATCGAGTCCGCCAGCGGAGGCTGCTCATGAAGATCCTGATCTCGGTCGACATCGAAGGCGTGGCCGGCGTGCTCCACGCCCAGCAGGTGCGTGCCGGCAACCCGGAATACGAGCGAGCACGGCGGCTGATGACTGACGAGGCCAACGCCGCCGTCGAAGGCGCCTTCGCCGTTGGTGCGCGCGAGGTCTGGGTCAACGATTCGCACGGCGACTTTCGCAACATGCCGCCCGACCTGCTCGATCCGCGTGCCCGCGTCGTGCAGGGCAAGCCTCGCTACCTCAGCATGGTGAGCGGGGTCGAGGAGGGCATGGATGGCGTGTGCATGGTCGGCTATCACTCCCGGGCGCAAGGCCGCGGCATCCTCGCGCACACCATCAACAGCTTTGCGTTCGCCGCCATCGAGCTCGATGGAAAGCCGGTGGGCGAGGCCGCCTTGTATGGCGCGCTTGCCGGCGCCTACGGTGCGCCGGTTCTGATGCTGAGCGGCGACGACCAGCTGGCGCGCGAGAACGAGGCGCTCTTTCCGCAAGCCGTCTTCGTCGAGACCAAGCGCGCGACCGGGCAGAACAGCGGCATCTCGCTTTCGCCCCTGGAAGCCTGCGCCGCCATTCGCGACGGCGTGACGAGGGCGCTGCGGCAGCCGGACCGGCCGCAGCCGCTGTGTTGGCCGGAGCCACTCGTCGTGACCCTGCGGACGCAGGCGCCGGCAATGGCCGACCTGTTCTGCCAGTGGCCGCAGTTTGAGCGGCTGGATGGCTGCAGCCTTCGCTTCGAGGCAGCGACCATTGAGGCGGCAGTGCGCATGCTCAACTGCTGCTCGGCAATGTCCGCGATGCTGCGCTAGGAGCGCCGCGCATCGACCCAAGCCGCGAGGTCAGCCGACGACCGCGAGCGCCGCAGTCGCCCGGGCCAGCACTTGGCTTCCGGCCGCATCCAGCAGATCGGCCGATGCGAATGCCATCCGTCCGCCGAGTCGGTGGATGCGGCCAATGCCCTGCAATTCGCCGGGCAGCACCGCCCGCTCGAAGTGCACGTTGAGCGATGCAGTCACGGCCACTCTCGGCGCTTCGATGCGCGCGAGCACGGCGAAGACCAGCGCGAAATCCAGCATCGTGCTCACCACGCCGCCGTGTACCGCGCCGTTGCCCTGCACGTGCCGAGGCTCGGCCCTGAACCGAAGCGCGAGGCTCTGGTCTGCATCGTTCCAACCCACCAGCACCATGCCGACATCGACCGCAACCGGGTTGGTGTCGACCAACATCGCCACCGAAGGCGCTGCCATGAAGCGCTGCAGCAGCAGCTGGTCCGGATTGCCGCCGGCCATCAGATTTTTTGGCCCCGGCCCACCCAGTAGGGCGCGCGCAACTCGTTCTTGAGCACCTTGCCGGCACCCGAGAGCGGCAGCCGGTCGCTGCGCAGCTCGACGCTGCGCGGCACCTTGTAGCCCGCGATCTTCTCGCGAGCCCAGGCTTGAACCGCATCGGCCGTGATGGCCGCGCCCGCCTGCGGCACCACGATCGCGTGGACACGTTCGCCCCACTTGTCGTCCGGGATGCCAATCACGGCGACCTCGGCCACGCCCGGCATCAGCGAGATCGCGTTCTCCACCTCGGTCGAATAGATGTTCTCGCCACCGCTGATGATCATGTCCTTCAGCCGGTCGACGATGTAGACATAGCCGTCCTGGTCCATCACCGCGGCATCGCCGGTATGGAACCAGCCGCCCTGCATCGCCGCGGCGGTCTCGGCCGGTTTCTTCCAGTAGCCCTTCATCACGATCGGGCCGCGCACGACGATCTCGCCGGTGGTGCCGCGCGGCACCTCGACGCCGCTTTCGTCCACCACCTGCAGCTCGACGTTCGGCATCGCCTGGCCGCAGGAGCGCAGCCGGTCGCCCGCGATGCCGGGCTTGCGCATCGAGTGCGGCAGCATGGTGCCGATCGGCGACAGCTCGGTCATGCCCCAGCCGTGCAGGAAGCGCATGTCGGGCCAGATCTTCACCGCCCGCTGCAGGGTGGCGTCCGGCATCGGTGCCGAGCCGAACATGAACTGGCGCAGGCTTTCGAGCGGCATGGTCTCGATGCCGGGCACCTCCAGCATCATCGCGATCATGGTCGGCACCAGCGTCACGTTGGTCACCTTGTGCTCGGCGATCTGCTGCAGCACCTGGGCCGCGTCGAATTTCGGGATGAAGGTATGGGTGCCTGCCGCCATGGTGATCGCGACAGTCGACATGCCGTCGGTCAGGTGGCACATCGGCGCCGCATGCAAGAAGATGCTGCTCGTGTCATACCCGATCATGGTGATCGCGTTGACCGCGTTCGCGACCAGGTTGCCGTGCGACAGCATCACGCCCTTCGGCCGGCCGGTGCTGCCGCCGGTGTAGAAGATGCCGGCGATGTCTTCGCCGTGGCGATCGGCGTCGGCAGCGGGCTGGTTGCGAGCCACGAGTTCGTCCCAGCTCGCCAGGTCGTCGGCAGGCGGTGCACCGTCGCCCAGGTACACCAGCTGCCGCAGCTGCGGGCAGCGCTCGCGCAAGCCGGGCAGGAGATGCACGAAGGCTTCGTCGAGGCACAGCGCCACCGCCTCGGCGTCGTTCAGCATGTATTCGAGGTCGGAGGCGGTAAGCCGGGTGTTGAGCGGCAGCATCACCCCGCCGGCCCACGGCACCGCGTAGTAGGCCTCGAGGTAGCGGTCGCTGTTGAGTGCCAGAATGCCGACCCGGTCGCCCGGTGCCACGCCGAGCGCTTGCAATCCGGCGGCCGCCCGGGCCACCCGGTCCTTGCATTCGGACCAGCTTCTGCGGCGGCCGGCGCAAAGCGTGGCGCTTGCGTCCGGGCGTACCTGTGCGGCCCGCTTGAGGCTCTGGGTCAGGCGTTCGTTCATGTCGTCTCCAGGATGGTCGTTGCTAGCTGCCGCCGAAGGTCGGCTTGCGCTTCTCGCGGAAGGCGGCGACGGCTTCGAGGAAATCCTCGGTCTGTACCAGCTGCGCCTGCGCGTCGCGCTCGCGATCGAGTTGCGCATCCAGGTCGTTGCCGCGTGCGGCCCACATGACCGAACGCAGGGTCGAGAGCGCACGCGGCGCGCCCGCTGCCAGCCGCTCGGCGATCGCCATCGCGGTGCTGCCGAGCAGGTCGTCGTCGACGCACTGCCAGATGAGGCCCCAGTCGGCCGCCTGCTGCGCGGGCAGTCGGTCGCCGAGCATCGCGAGCGCCATGGCCCTCGCGGGCCCCAGCCGATGCATCAGCTGGAAGCTGCCGCCCATGTCCGGCACCAGGCCCAGCTGCGCGGTGAACGGCTGCTGGAAGTAGGCCGAGCGCCCGGCCACCACGATGTCGGCCAGCAGCGCGAGCGAGCTGCCGCCGCCGACCGCCGGCCCGTTGATCGCCGAGACGATCGGCTTATCGAGCCTTGCCAGCGCGCGCGCCAGCGCATGGATGCGCGCATCGGCGCCTTCGACGAAGCGCCGCCCACGCTCGGCCGGCGGATGGTCCACCGACATCATCGGGTCGCGCAGGTCGGCTCCGGCGCAGAAGGCGCGTCCGCGGCCGGTCAGCAGCAGCACGCGGACCGCCGTATCGGCTGCGAGCCGTGCCAAGGTGTCCAGCAGCGCGTCGATCATCGGCGTGCTCAGCGCATTGAGCACGTCCGGCCGGTCGAGCGTCAGGGTCGCGACGCCAGTGTCGGAAGTCTGCAGGTCCAGCATGGCCGCGGCGTCAGTCGATCTCGATGCAGACCTTGCCGAACTGCGCGCCGCTCTGCACATGGCGGATCGCCTCCGGCAGCTGCGCGAGCGGAACCACCCGGTCGATCACCGGCTCGATCCGGTGGGTCGCGCAGGCGGCCAGCACCTCTTGCAGATGCTGGCGGCTGCCGACCGCGATGCCGTGCAGGCGCAGGCTGCTCATCGACAGGATCGGCAGGTTCAGCTCGGCCTTGCTGCCGCTCACCATGCCGATCAGCGTGATCATGCCGCCCAGCCGGGTGGCACGGATCGACTGCTTGAGGGTCTCGGCACCGGCCGTCTCGACCACCAGGTCGACCCCGACGTTGCCGGTGAGCTTCTGCGCGGTCTTGCCCCACTCCGGATCCTCCCGGTAGTTGATGCCGTCCTGCGCGCCCAGCGACCGCAGGCGCTCCAGCTTCTCGGCAGCCGACGAAATCGCGATCACCCGCGCGCCCGCGGCATGCGCGAACTGCAGCGCGAAGATCGCGACGCCGCCCGAGCCCTGGGTCAGCACGGTGTGCTCCGGGCCGATCTGCGCATGGCTGCGCACCGCGCTCCATGCGGTGACCGCCGCGCAGGGCAGGGTGGACGCCTGCACGAAGGACATCGACGGCGGGATCGGCAGCACCGCGTCCTCGGAAAACACCCGCAGCTCGCAGGCCACGCCGTCCTCCAGCCCGCCGAGATCTCGCATCAGGAAGCGCGGGTCGGGCGGGCCGGCCAGCCAGTTCGGGAAGAAGGTATTGACCACCCGGTCGCCCGGCTTGAAGCGCCTGGCGCCCGGGCCGACCTCGACCACCTCGCCTGCGCCGTCCGACAGCGGAATCAGGTTGCTCGACTTCTGGCGCGAGCCGTAGCCGCCCTGGAGCGCCAGCACGTCGCGATAGTTGATCGACGCGGCCTTGAGCCGCACCAGCACCTCGCCGGGCCCGGGCTTTGGGTCCGGCAGCTCTTTCAATCGCAGGTTGTCGAGACCCACGGACTCCATCACCATGGCTTTCATGGATGCTCCTCTCAGCTGTAGAAAACTTGACCGGCCTCGGCCATGCGGTAGAGGCGCGGCGGCGGGGTGAAACGTCGGCCGAAGCGGCTGGCCAGATCCTCGCACTCGGCGATGAAGGCTGCGACCCCGATGCGATCGATGTAGGCGAACGGTCCACCGAGATGACCGGGGTAGCCCCAGCCGAGCACGGCCGCCACGTCGCCATCGAGCGGCTCGCTCAGGATGCCGTCGTCCAGGCATCGAACCGCCTCGAGCGATTGCACGTTCAAGAGCCGCCTGCGAACCGTCTCCGCGTCGAGCGCGACCTTGGCCGGGAACAGTTCGGCGAGACCTGGCCAGACGCTCCTGCCGTGTTCGCCGTAGTCGTACAACCCGCCGCCGCCCGCCTTGCCGACGCGGCCCGCAGCCAGCAGGCGCTCCACCGTGGGCTCGGCGATGTTGTCCGCGTTGGCGATGCGCTCGCCATCGCCGCGCATCGACCGCAGGATGTCGGACAGCAGCGACAGGGTGGTGAGTTCGGCGAGCGATGCGCCGCCGATCGCGAAGCCGGCGTTCACGGCCGCGTTGTCGATCAGCTCGGCCGATGTGCCTTCGCCGATCAGGTTCAGCGTCTCGCTCGAATAGGTGGTCACGATGCGGCTGGTGTAGAAGCCGAGGCCGTCGTTCACCACGATCGGCGTCTTGCCGAGCTGCTTCATGAAGTCGAGCGCGCGGGCGAGCGTCGCGTCGTCGGTCTTCGCGCCGCGGATCACCTCGACCAGCGGCATCCGGTCGACCGGCGAGAAGAAGTGCAGCCCGATCACGCGCTCCGGATGCTTCGCGGCTTCGGCCAGGCCGCCGATCGGCATGGTCGAGGTGTTGCTCGCGATCGGCACCTCGCCGCCGACCGCGGCCGCCACCTGCGCCAGCACCGCATGCTTGACTTCCGCCTTCTCGAACACCGCCTCGAGCACGAAGTCGACCCCGGCGAGCGACGGGTAGTCCGCGCTCGGCGTGATGCGCGCCATCAGTTCGTCCGGCGAGCTGCGAAGCCGGCCCTTCTCGGCCTCCTTCGCGACATGCGAGCGGATCGCGTCGACGCTTCTGCGAGCGGCCTGCTCGTCGATGTCGAGCAGGATGACCTCGATGCCGGCCGACGCGGCGACCTGCGCGATGCCGCGGCCCATCACGCCGCCACCCACCACGCCGAGCCGCGTCACCTTCGAGGGCGGCAGTCCGGCCGGGCGCATCTTCATGGACTTGGCGCGCTGCACGCCGTTGAAGAGCGTCCGGATCTTGTTCTTGGCATCGTTGCCCGAAGCGAGCCGCGCGAAGTGCCGCGTCTCGATCGCGATGCCGGCGTCGAGCCCGCGTTCCAAACCCTGTTGCAGCACCTGGAGGATGGTTTCGGCCGCGAGCTGGTTGCCGCCGGCGGCCTTCTTGTTCCTCGCCCAGGCGCCGGTGAAGAAATGCCGACCGGCCTGCGATTGCACGCCGAAGCCGGGCAGCGCGAAGCCCTTGCGATCCCAGGGCTGGGATGCCTCGGGATTCGCGAGCGCCCATTCCTTGGCAGCGGCCAGCAGCCGATCCGCCGGGACCACCTGGTCGACGATGCCGAGCTTGACCGCCTCGTCGAGCGCGAGCCGCCGGCCTTCGAGGATCAACGGCGCCGCGGCCGCGATGCCGATGAGGCGCGGCAGCCGCTGCGTGCCGCCGGCGCCGGGCATGAGCCCGAGCGTGGCTTCCGGGAAGCCGAAGCGGGCGCCCGGGTTGTCGGCGGCGATGCGCCGGTGGCAGGCCAGCGCCAGTTCCAGGCCGCCGCCGAGCGCCGTGCCGGTCAGAGCCGCCACCATCGGCTTGCCGCTGCGCTCCAGGAGCCGCAGCGCCGACAGGAACGGCGTCACGATCGAGCGCACTGCCGCGGGCGTGGCGGCCTCCTGCAGTTGCTTCAGGTCGCCGCCGGCCACGAAGTCGTCCTTGCGCGAGCCGATGACGATGCCCTTGACCGTGTGGTCGCCGGCGAGCTGCGTGGCCTGGTCGAGGAGCGCCTGGTTGAGCGCGGCATCCAGCGTGTTGACGCTGCCGGTGCTGTCCAGCATCAGGGCGACGACGCCATCGCCGAGGTCTTGTCGAGTCAGCATGTTTTCGGGATTCATTCGACGAGTTCGATCAACGTGGCCACGCCGAGCCCGAGCCCGGCACAAAGGGTGACGATGCCGGTGCGCGCGCCGCGCCGCTCCATCTCGTCGAGTAGGGTGCCGACCAGGATGCCGCCGGTCGCGCCGATCGGGTGGCCCATGGCGATCGCGCCGCCATTGACGTTCACCTTGTCGTGCGGCACGCCGGTCTCGCGCATGAAGCGCAGCACCACCGATGCGAATGCCTCGTTCACTTCGAAGAGGTCGATCTGGTCGAGCGTGTAGCCGCCGCGCTCGGCCGCACGGCGCGCGGCCTCGGCCGGTGCCACCAGCATCAGGCACGGGTCGCAGGCGGTGGTGGCGCTCGAGGTGATGCGGGCGCGGGGCGCAAGGCCCAGCCGCTCGCCGGCCGCGGCGGAGCCGATCAGGAGCGCACTGGCGCCATCCACCACGCCCGACGAATTGCCGCCGGTGTGAAGGTGCTGCAACCGGTTCACTTCCGGATAGCGCTTCTTGACGATCTCGCCGAAGCCGCCCTTGGTCGCCATGTCGGCGAAGGCGGGCTTGAGCTTGGCGAGCGACTCGGCGGTGCTGCCTGGGCGCATGTGCTCGTCCCGGTCCAGGCAGAGATCGCCGTTGAAATCATGCACCGGCACGATCGAACGCGCGAAGCGGCCTTCGTCCCAGGCTCGTGCCGCCCGTGCCTGCGATTCGGCGGCGTAGGCATCGACCTGTGCGCGGTCGTGGCCTTCGAGCGTGCCGAGCAGGTCGGCCGCCACGCCGAGCGGCGTGAAGTTGCTGAGCGTGTTGAAAGCCGCGTCCGTGCCCCACGGGCCGCCGGTGCCGGCGATCGGTATCAGCGACATCATCTCGACCCCGCCCGCGATCAACAGGTCGCCATGACCGGCGCCGACCTTGGCTGCGGCCAGATTGACGGCATCGAGCCCGGAGGCGCAGAAGCGGCTGATGACGCTGCCCGGCGTCCCGATGTCGAGCCCGGCGTGCAGGGCAGCCGAGCGGGCCAGGTTGGCGCCCTGGTCGTCGACCGCGTCGCCGACGCCGAAGATCACGTCTTCGACGGGTTCGCGTTCGAAGCCGGTGCGCTGCCGGAGGGCCCTGAGCACGGTGGCGCCGAGATCGATCGGCGAAAGCGTATGCAGCGAACCGGTCGGCCGGCCGGCGCCTCGCGGGGTGCGCACCGCATCGTAGATGTAGGCATCAGTCATGGCTTCGACGATACGGAAAGCGCACCGCGAGGGCTGTCGTTTCGAACTACGACACGTCCTCTTTTGCTAGGACATCGACGAGGCGTGCCGGTGCCCACAATGCCTCGACCGGCCGCTTCGAAGAATCGAGAAGCGATCCGGAAGGAGACAAGATGAACAAGCTGACACGCCGCGCCTTCGGTACCTTGCTGGCGGTTGCCGCAACCCATGCCGCCCACTTCGCGATGGCTCAGGAAGCCTATCCCACGCGACCGATCAAGCTCGTCGTCGGCTTCGCACCCGGCGGCGGCGGCGACAGCGTGGCCCGCGTGATGGCCGATCACCTGTCGCGCACGCTCAAGCAGCAGGTCATCATCGAGAACAAGCCCGGCGCCGGCACCACGCTGGCACCGGCGGCGGTGGCCGCGGCGGCGCCGGACGGCTACACGCTGCTGCTGGCACCCGACTCGGTGTTCGGCCCCGACAAGGCGATGTGGGCGCCCAACCTCAAATACGACGAGACCAGCTTCACGCCGATCGGCCGCTGGGCCAGCACCTTCTTCGTGCTCGCGGCGAACAAGGACTACGGTGTCAGGAGCGTCGCGGAGCTGCTGGCCAAGGCCAAGGCAGGCAACGGCGAGCTGTTCGTCGGCTCGACCCAGGGCCTCTATCCGGCGCTGATCCTCGAGAACTTCAACCGCTCGACCGGCATCAAGCTCAACCAGGTGCCGTACAAGGGCGGTGCGCCGGCCGTCATGGCAGTGGTCGGCGGCGAGGTGCCGGTCACTTTCGCGGTGCCCAGCTCGGTGATGCCGATGGTCAAAGACGGCAAGCTGCACGCCTTGGCGATCACCAGCCCGAAACGGTCTGCGCTCGCCGAAGGCGTGCCGACGCTGGCGGAATCTGGCTTGAAGGATTTCGATGTCGGCTACTGGTTCGGGCTGGCCGGGCCGGCCGGGCTTCCGAACGAGATCGCGCAGAAGCTCTTCGACGCGAGTGCAGAGGCGCTCGCCGACCCCGCCGTGCGCACCAAGCTGCAATCGCTCGGCTACGAACCCGCGCCGTCGCGATCGATGGCCGACTTCCGCAAGCAGGCCGTGCAGGACGGCGCGGCATTGCGCAAGGTGGTGGAAACGCTCGGCATCAAGGGGAGCTGAGCGACGGCAGCGGGATCGATCCCATCGATCCTGCTGCGCAGGCCGTCAGGCGGCGCTCTGAACGGGCTCCATCAGAGCAGGAGCGCTGAAAGGTCGGCTGCGCCGTCGAGCTGCGCGATTCGTTCGGCCGCCGCTCGCGCCTGATCCGGATTGAGTGGCGATGCTGCGTAGCCGGCGCAATCCGCGAATTTGCCTGCGAGTTCGGTCTCGGTCATGGGGCGAAGCGGATCGCCTCTCGGGCGCTCCACCGATTCCGAGAAAGCCCGGCCGTCGCGCAGCACCACCCGCAGGCTTCCGCGCAAGGCATCGTCCAGCCCACGACCGCTCTGCGCCGGCCGAATGACGCATTCGGTGCGTGCCGCGAGCGACAACACCCGTTCGTCCGCGAGCGCCGCCGGGTTGAAGTCCGCCAGGCCGAGCCGGCCATGAACCAATGCCGCCGCCGTCACGAACGGGACGCTGAACTTGGCATCGTTGGCGGTACCGGGGCGCTGCTTCTGCGCCGCCGGCGTGCACAGCATCTCGAAGGTCGGGCTGACGTCGACCACCAGCTGGTCGATCTCGGCCGCGTCCAGCGCATGGCGGGTTCGAAGCACCAGGGCGGCCTCGACGAAGGCATGCGTGCCGCGGCAGGAAGGCCAGGGCTTGAAGCTGAGGTTCTCGACTTCGAAGCTGCGGCCGATGCCCTGCATCAGCCGGGCCTCGTCGAAGCGCCCGCCGGTGTACATCGCGAAGAGGCCATATGCGCCCTCCAGCGGCTGGTCGTAGCACCGCACGCCGCGGGCGGCGAGAAGCACGGCCGTCACGGCGGCCTGTGCGGCGAGCCCGTCGCGGATCTCGCGCATGTGCGAGGCTGCGTAGCCGAAGAAGCCCTTGCTACAGGTCACCTGGCTGAAGGCGAGCGCGAAAGCCTCCACCATCTGGCGCTCATCGAGCCCCAGCAGCTTGCCGGCAGCGGCGACCGCGCCATAGGTGCCGAGCAGCGGACGGATGACCCAGCCGCGGGGCGTATCGTCGTCGCCCATCGCCATGCCGAGGCGGCAGGTGAGATCGGCGCCGACCGCCATCGCCGCGATGAACTCGGCGCCGCCGACATCGCCGCGAAGCTGCGCCGCCGCCAGCGCGGCCGGCAGGGCGGTGCCGTTCGGATGCACCAGCCCGGCATCGTGCGTGTCCTCGTAGTCGAGCGCGTGCGACATCGCACCGTTGACCAGCGCCGCCACCGCCGGCGCGGCATGGAGCGGGTGGCCGATGATCTTGCAGGGCCCGCCGCCGGACACGCGCGCAAGGTCGACGAAGGCGCTGGTTGCCTGTCCCTGGGTGCCGGCCGCCAGCGCCACGCCGAGCGCATCGAGCAGGCTGCGCTTGACCGCAGAGACCGTGGCCGCCGGCAGATCGCCGAAGCCGGTCCGCACCGCATGCGACGCGAGTTCGAGCGAGAGCGGCATCGCCTCAGAGCTCGAGCAGCTTGCGCAGCAGCCGCGTGAGCTGGGCTCGCTCGGCTTCGGGCAGGCGCTCGCAGATGCGGGCCTCGTGCTGGTGCACCGCCTCTTCGTATTCCGCGAGCTTGGCCTGGCCCTTCTCGGACAAGGCCAGCGCGCCGATCCGCTTGTCGCTCGGAATCGGATGGATCTCGACCAGCCCCATGTCGACCAGGTGGTTCACGATCTTGAGCGCCGCGGGCCGCGCGATGTCGAGCGCGCGCGCGATGTCGACCTGGCGCACGCCGGGATTGCTGCCGATGATGGAGAGCGCCGTGAACCGGGCGGGCGTGATTTCTTCCTCGGCCAGGGTGCGCAGGAAGCTGGCGTAGATCTTGTTGTCGAGCCGTCGCACCAGGTAGCCGAAATAGTCCTCCATGTGGGCCGTGCTGAGCATCGACGGCGCCGAGTAGGCATGCAGGTCGATGACCCCGCCATGCCCGACCATGGTTCGCTTGGCTGCCGCCGATGCGGCGGAGGGCGCGGATGCCTGCGGCTTGATGGATCCGGCGCGCGGCTTGCGCACGGCGGCGTTGCGGTCGTCGTTCATGTGAGGGTCTCGGGGGCCTGCGCGCTTCAGGCGATGTGCAGCAGCGTGGCGTTGTTCTGCGCCGGCCGGCCCTGCACGCCGAGCAGCGGCGAGGCGTTCGCCGCGGCCGCGACAGCCGGCGAGTTCGCCGCGCGCCGCCGCAGCACCGTGGCGAACAGCTCCTGCCGCGATGCGACGCCGAGCTTCTCGTAGGCCCGCATGCGATAGGTGGCCACGGTGGTGGGGCGCAGCTTCAGGTCTTCGGCGATCCGGTTGACCGTGACGCCGTCGAGGATGCGGGTCAGCACTTCGCGTTCGCGGACGGTCAGGCGCTCGCCGAGCTCGGCCACGCCCTGGCTCACGCTGCCGCGGAAGGAGGCCACGCCATCGGCATCGGAGGCGTAGTGGCGGCCGATGCAGCGGGCGAGCAGGGTGGCGACACCGATCAGGCCGTCGATCTCCTCGTCATCGAAGCTGCCGTGCCGACGGTCGGCGTAGAGATGCGCCGCCACCCAGCTCGATTCGCCGGTGCGCACCAGGAGCGTCAGGCGGTCCACCAGGTCGATCGCGTCCATGCATTCGAGCCGCAGCGATGCGATCGGCATCTCGTCGGCACGCTGGCGAGCGACCAGCATCACGCCGACCGGTCCGACCGCCGGCTTGCGGTCGAGGATCTGGCGCAGCGCATCCTGGCTTTCGAACTCGCGCGCATGCACGGCGCCGGTACGGAAAGCAGTCCACGGGCCGTCGGTTGCAGCCGCCGACAGGAGCCGCGGATTGCGCTGGGCCTCGTGCGCGAACACCGTGCATTGCCGGGCGCCGACCATCGGCTCGACCGCATCGAGGATGCAGGTCGCGAGCCGCTCTGGGTCTTGGCTCCCGATCGCATCGACCAGCGCGGCGACCGACGTGGCGTCAACCAGGCGGTGCGAGGACGAAGCTTCCACGATCCATGTTTGCATGCGGTGTCTCCGGGTTGTCGTTGTGAAATTTCGTTAACCAGTTTCACAGTTAACCTGGTTAACAGTATTCAACAGGTGGCTCGGGCGCTGCATGAAGGAAAACCCTCAGGCCGGCGATCCATGTCGTATCGGCGCAGGACAGCCGCGACGGGGGCCTCGACCTAGCATGCGCCGATGACAGAGATATCGACGCCGCGCTATCGGCGGATCGCGCTGGGCTCGCGCGAGGTCGTGGCCGACCATCTTGCGGACGGCAGCATCCTGGTGCGCGCCACCGAGCCGTTGGCGCCGTATCCACGCCTTCTTACCGAGCGGCTCGCCGAAGTGGCGCGCGACTTCCCCGACCGGGTCTTCCTCGCGGTGCGCGACGACGCTGCGCCGGGGCGTTGGCGAGAGCTGCGCTATGCCGACGCCTGGGAACGCGTGCAGCGCATCGGCCAGGCCCTGCTGGACAGAGGCCTTTCGCAGCAAAGACCGGTCGCGATCCTGTCCGGAAGCGGCATCGAGCACGCTTTGCTGGCTTTGGGCGCCATGCATGTCGGCATCCCTTCCTGCGCGGTGACGCCGGCCTATTCGCTGCTGTCCACCGATCATGTGAAGCTGGCCCACGTGATCGGGCTCTTGAAGCCGGGCCTGGTGTTCGTCGACGACGGCACGGCCTTCGGAAACGCGATCGAAAGCACCGTCGGCCCGGACGTCGAAATCGTGCATTCGACCCAGCCCGCCGCGTTGCGATCGAGCACGCCTTTCGCCGAACTGCTCGCGACCGCGACCACTCCGGCGGTCGAGGCGGCGAGCCGCGCCGTGGAGCCGGATTCGGTTGCCAAGGTGCTGTTCACCTCGGGCTCCACCGGGCTGCCGAAAGGCGTCGTCAACACGCAGCGCATGGTGGCCTGCAACCAGCAGATGTTCGTGCAGTCCTTCCCGTGCCTGGCGGAGGAGCCGCCGGTCATCCTGAGCTGGCTGCCCTGGCATCACGTCTCGGGCGGCAACCAGATGCTCGGCCTCACGATCCACTGTGCCGGCTCGTTCTACGTGGACGATGGCAAGCCCTTGCCGGCCGAGGTCGAGAAGACCGTCGCCAACCTCCATCAGATCGCGCCGACCGTCTACTTCAGCGTGCCGCGCGGCTTCGCGGCGCTGATCCCGTTCCTGCGGGCTGACGAGGCCTTGCGGCGCAAGTTCTTCTCGCGGCTCTCGCTGCTCTACTACTCCGGCTCGGCGCTGGGTGCCTCGCTGGTGCGCGACCTGGACGAGTTGGCGGTGCAGGCCGTCGGCGAGCGCATCCCGATGATGTCCGGCTACGGCGCCACCGAAACCGCACCCGCCGCGGTCGCGGCCAACTGGATCACCGAGCGGACCGGCCTTGCGGGCCTGCCGATGCCGGGCTGCGAACTGAAGCTGGCGCCGCTCGGATCGGGCAAGTACGAAGCCCGGCTGCGCGGCCCGAACGTGACGCCCGGCTACTGGGCGCAGCCGGAGCTGAGCGCGCGCCTTTTCGACGACGAGGGCTTCGCCTGCATGGGAGACGCGCTCTCGTTCGTGGTGCCGGGTGACGTTGCGCAGGGCTTCGCCTTCGATGGCCGGATCGCGGAAGACTTCAAGCTGACCACCGGCACCTGGGTCGGCGCCGGCACGCTTCGCGCCAGGCTGATCGAGGAGGGCGACGGCCTGTTGCTGGACGCGGTGATCGCCGGCGAAGGCCATGACGAGGTCGGCGCCTTCCTGGTGGCCGACCGGGCGGTCGCTGCGGCTTGTTGCGGCCTGGCGAGCGACGGCCCGTGGCCCGAGGTGCTGGCCCACCCGCGTCTGCGCGCGCGGGTGCAGCAGGTGCTCGACCGGCTGGCCGCGCGCGGCACCGGCAGCTCGACCTTCGTCGCGCGCGCGCTGGTGCTGGAAGACGGCCCGAGCGCGGCTGCCGGCGAGCTGACCGACAAGGGCTCGATCAACCAGCGGGCCTTTCTCTCGAATCGAAACGAGCTGGTGGCGCGGCTCTATACCGAGCCATCCGCGCCGGAGGTGTATCGGGCGCGGACGGCTGCCAGCCTTCAGAGCACCGTGTAATACCGGATCACGTTGCCGGTCTCGAGCCGCGCGCCCACGCCGATGAAGAGGTGCCGGGTCAGCCAGTCGTGCGGGCCGGGCGGCGTCTCGAAGGTTGGCGAGCACCGAAAGTAGTAGCTCTTGGGGTCGATGCTCATGCCGGGCGGCAGCTTGTAGAGCTGCTCCATCACCTCGGGCGGCCCGTGCCGGAAGCCGCGGTTCTGGATGTAGATCAGCGTGCCGTCGTCTTCCTGCATGAAGTAGCGGGCGTCGAAGCAGAACACGCCGTCCGTGCGCACGTGCGGGAACTCGCCGCCGTGGTTCAAGACGCGGCCCTTGAGCTTCGGCCCTTCGAACGTGCCGTCCACGACAGGTACCGAAAGGCGCGCACCGCCGACCGGCGGGTTCTCCATGCGAAGGCGCGGGGCGAGGCTGAGCCGGGTCTCGAACGCGAATTCGAGGGCGGGGAACAAGGGGTCGTTGGAAGAAGACATGGCCCGCAGGATAGTGACGGCGGCCGGGTGCGCATGTCGTATTCGGCAAGGACAGCGGCGAGGGCAGCCGGCAAGATGCGCCGGCAGGGGAACCCGGCAGAGAAGCCGGCAAGAGCGCCGGCAATCGCCGTCCGGCGCTGCCGACTGCATCGCCCTGTCGTCTTTTCGAAGGACAGCCTGGCGCGCGGCTGATGGCTATCGTGCGGATGCCCACCACCGGAGACAAGCACCTTGCGCTTTTCACGTCGAACCCTGCTCGTGATGACGCTTGCGAGCGCCGCTGCCCCGCACGTGCCTGCACAGAAGCTGCCGGCGGCGAAGCCGGTCCGGATCGTGGTGCCCTACGCTCCGGGCGGCACCACCGACATCCTGGGCCGGCAGGTCGCCGCCCGGCTTGCCGAGATGCTGGGCCAACCGGTGCTGATCGAGAACAAGCCGGGTGGCGGCGGGACGATCGGCGGTGCGTATGTCGCTGCCGCGCCGGCCGACGGCCTCACGCTGCTGCTCGGCGGGCTGGAGCTGGCGACGGCACCCAGCCTGGTGGGGCAGAAGGCCTTCGTCCCGACGCGCGACCTGGCGGCGGTGGCGCCGCTCTCGATCGGTCCGCTGGTGCTGGTCGTGAATTCGCAGAAGACCTCCGTGGCTTCGCTGCGCGAGCTGGTGGCGCTCGCAAAGTCGCAACCGGGCGGGCTCACCTTCGCCTCGGCCGGCAACGGCAACGTGACCCATCTGTTCGGTGAAATCTTCAAGCGGGCGGCCGGCGTCGACTTGCGCCACGTGCCCTATCGCGGCGCCGCGCCGGCGTTGACCGACCTGCAGGGCGGGCAAGTGACGATGATGATGGCGGGCACCGCCAGCGTGCGGCAATTGGTCGCGGCCGGAACGCTCCGCGCGCTGGCCGTCACCGGCAAGGATGCGGCGGGGGCCGGCTTCCCGGGCGTGCCGACCTTCGCAGAGGCTGGCCTCGCGATGCCGGATACCGACTTCGGCGCCTGGACCGCGCTGTTCGCGCCGCAGGGCACGCCCAAGGAAGCGATCGCTCAACTCAATCAGGCGGTGAATGCAGCCTTGGCCCAACCGGAGACCCGGACGAGCTTCGCCAACCTCGGCCTGGCGGTCGAAGCCGGTACGGCGGAGTCGCTGCAGGCAAACCTGGCATCGCAAACGCAGGTCTGGTCGCAACTGATCGCGCAGGCCTCCATCAAGGCGGATTGAAAACACATGGGAACCGGAACCGTCCATCTCGACCTGCAAGACGCGGTCGCGACCCTCACGCTCGATTCGCCGCCGATGAACCCGATGGACCGCGGCATGGTGTCGCGGCTCGAAGAGCGTTTGTCCGAATGCCGGCTGAATCCCAAGGTTCGTAGCCTGGTGCTGCGCGGTGCCGGCAGCCGCGCCTTCAGCGCCGGGTCGGACCTGGCCGAGTTGCGCGCCTTGATCGCTTCCGGCCGCGAGGCCCTGGCAGCCAAGTTCGCTCAGGACGAAGGCGTCTTCGGCGCGCTCGCGCACTTTCCGAAACCGACGGTCGCCGCCATCGAAGGTGCGGCGATCGGCGGCGGGCTCGAACTCGCGGTTTGCTGCGACTTGGTGGTCGCGGCGCGCTCGGCCAAGCTCGGGCTGCCGGAGGTCCGCCTCGGCGTCTTCCCCGGCAGCGGCGGCACCGTGCGGGTCACTCGCCGCATCGGCGCTGCCCGGGCGCGCCGGATGATGCTGCTCGGCGATTCGATCGCTGCCGACACGGCGCTGGCCTGGGGCCTGGTGGACGAGATTTGCGACGACGGCCAAGCCGTGTCCGAAGCGCTCGGCCTGGCCGGGCGGCTTGCGACGGGACCTGCGTTGGCGCAGCAAGGCTGCAAGGCGGCGCTCGATGCGGCGATGGACATGGCGGAAGCCGATGCCCTGGCGGTCGCCAACGAGTGGGCGGTTGAACTCGGCTTCTCGCAAGACCTTGCCGAAGGGCTTCGAGCCTTCGACGAAAAGCGCAAGCCGGTCTTCGGCGCGGATTCGATCCGCCTCTAGGTCGCTTCTAGATCGCCTGTGGACCGCCGATAGACCGCCGGTAGGCGAACTGTCGCGCAGCCCGGCAAGCCGAGGCTTGCAGGCTACGCGTCAGCTCACTCGACCCGCCAGAAGCGAAACACCGAATGGTCGGCCTGGCGGTTCGCGTTGCCGATGAAGACGCTGCGGTTCATCCAGTCGTACTTGCCTTCGGGCGCCTCGAAGCTCGGCGAGAGCCGCATGTAGTACTCGCCCGGGTCGACCGGATCGAGCCGCTCCATCCGTGCCGTGACATCCGGCGATGCATATCGGAAGCCGCGGTTCTTGATCATGATCAGCGTGCCGTCGTCGGCCTGAAGCATGTACTGCGCGGTGAACTCGACCGCACCGTTCGGCCAGTAGGCCGGCCAGTCGCCGCCGGTGTTGGCGACCACCGTGCCATTGAGCATCGGGCCGGCGATGTCGCCGCCGACCGCGTCCGTGAAGCCGCGGGTGAAGCCGCTCGGGAGCCTGCCGATCTTGGTGCGCTTGCCGAAGCGCACTCGCATCGCGAAGGCGAAACGGAGTGCGGGCGGGTCTTGGGGTTCGGGTTGGAAGGTCAAGTCTTTCTTTCGTGTGCCTCTAGGGTCCCGCCAGCATAGGCATCCGGTGGCGGCCCGCTGTCATGCGCAAGCAGGACACGCGAGATCGAGAAGCCCGGCGGATGTCCTGTCCGCGTACGACATGGCCCGGCGAGGGGCCGACCCAGAATCGCCGCACCGCCACCTGGAGACAACCATGAAACGCATCCTCGCCTTGCTGATCTGCGCCTGCTCGATCGCCGCCTCGGCGCCGGCGGTTGCGGCGGATCCGTTCCCGAACAAGCCGATCCGCATCTTCGTGGGCTTCGCGCCGGGCGGCGGGGCGGACGCCATCGCGCGCCTTCTGGCCGACCACCTGTCGCGCACGCTCAAGCAGCCGGTGCTGGTGGAGAACCGGCCGGGCGCCAACACCACGCTGGCGCCGGCGGCGGTGGTGGCTGCGCCGCCTGACGGCTACACGCTGCTGCTCGCCCCGGACGCGATCTACGGCGCCGACAAGCTGATGTTCTCGACCGTCAAGTACGACGAGACCCACTTCACGCCGATCAACAAGATCGCGAGCACCTATTTCGTGCTGGCCGCGAACAACGACGCCGGCATCAAGCGCTTTTCGGAACTGGCCGCGCGCAGCAAGCAGCCGGGCAAGCCGCTCTTCATGGCCTCGCCGGGCGGCACCTACCTGCAGGTGATCACCGCCGACCTGAAGCGTGCCGGCGTGCAGTTCGACGAGGTGCCTTACCGCGGCGGCGCACCGGCCGCCTTGGCGGTGATGGCCGGCGATGCGCAGCTCACGCTGATGGCGCCGGGCGCCGTGCTGCCGCTGGTGCGCGAGGGCAAGATCACCGCGGTGGGCACCACCAACGACAAGCCCTCGTCGTTGACGCCCGGCATTCCGCCGATCGCCGAAGACGGACTGCCGGGCTTCAAGATGAACTTCTGGTACGGCCTCGCCGGGCCGGCGGGCTTGCCCGAGGACGTGGTTCGCAAGCTTTTCGACGCGACCACGGCGGCGTTGGCGGATGCAGCGCTCGTCGAGAAACTCGCCGGACTCGGCTACGAGCCTTCCGGGGCGCGATCGGCAGAGGCCTTCAAGCGGGTCGCGGTGGAAGAAGGTACGGAGTTGCGTGCTCGCGTGCAGGCGATGATGGCGAAGTAGGGCGGCCGCCTTCGGCTTTGCCGTGTGATCAGCTTTGCTTCGGTGGCATTTCCGGCAGCGCATCGAAGCGCGGCGCAGACAGCCCCCGCAAACCCCCATGGCCTGCCGCGCCGAAGATGCCGCGCGCCTGGTTGTGCGGATGCCCAACGGCCTCGGCCAGCGTCAGCACCGGCGCGAAGCACGCGTCCGTGCCTTCGAGCAGGTCGCACCAATGCTGGCGCGACCGCGACAGGAACAGCTCTTGAAAGCGTTGCTTGAGAGCAGGCCATGCGGCGGTGTCGTACTGCGCGGCCGGGTCGACGTCGTGCAGGCCCAGCCGATCGAGCAAGACCCGATAGAACTGCGGCTCGATCGCGCCGACCGTGACGAAGCCGCCGTCCACGCAGCGATAGGTGTCGTAGAACGGCGAGTCGTGGAACACGCTCGGCGCCGTGCCCGCGAGCCCGCCGGATGCGGCGACCCACTGCGCGATGCCGCCCAGCATCGCGACCACGTCGACGATGGCAGCGTCCACCACGCAGCCCCTGCCGGTCAGCCGCGCCTGCAGCAGGCCCGAGACCATGCCGAAGGCGAGCCCGAGCGCGCCGCCCGCGTCGCCGAGCACGGTCGGTGGCACGATCGGCCGCTGACCGTCAACCGCGGCCAGCGACAGCGCGCCGCTCAAGGCGACATAGTTGAGATCGTGGCCGGCAGCCTGCGCCAACGGGCCGCTCTGGCCCCAGCCGGTCATGCGTCCGTAGACCAGTCGTGGGTTGAGCGCCGCGCAGTCGGCCGGGCCGAGGCCGAGCCGTTCCATCACGCCGGGGCGGTTGCCTTCGATCAGCCCATCGCTTTCGGCCACCAGGGCCAGCGCCTGCTGTTTGTCGGCCGGTTGCTTGAGATCGAGCGTCACGACCCGCTTGCCTTCGCGCAGCGGCGGCGGCGCACCATTGGACAAGCGCTCGGTCACCACGCCGGCGACGGGCCGCGCGATCACGGTGACTTCGGCGCCCATGTCGGCCAGCATGCGGCCGCACAACGGGCCGGGGCCGATGCCCTCGAACTCGACCACCCGGATGGAAGCGAGCGGCTTCATCAGCCGACCACCTTGCGTGCAATGACCAGCCGCGCGCCGTCGCCGGCGAGCTTCATCGCGATCGAGCGGCCGATGCCGCGGCCGGAACCGGTGACCAGGGCGACCTTGCCGCTCAGCTTGGAATGGCTCATGTGTCTATGTCCTCTTGTGAGTTGCCAGGGCCACGATGGCCTCGCCGAGCAGCTTGGGTTGACCGTATTGATTGGCAGAGCGCAGCGCGACCCGTGCGCAAGCCTCGCCTTCGAAATCCAGCAGCTCGACCACTTCACCGCTGCAGCTCATCGCGTTGCCGAGGTGGGTGATGCCGGCGAGAAGCGCGAGCGTGGTGCGGTCGACCGCTGGGAGTGCAAGGGCGGGCAGCCGGTCGCCCACCTGGATGGAAGTCTGCATGGTGTTGGTTGTCGCAGTTCTTTTTCAGTGCCGCACCACCAGCACGGTGCGAAGCTCGGCCACCAGTTCGCCATGCTGATTGGTGGCGCGCGAATCCTTCACCGCGAACTCGAGCTGGCCGTTCTTCTTGTCGTAGATGTCGCTGATGCCGGATTCGACCGTGATCGTGTCGCCGGCGCAGGCCGTGCGGTGGTAGCGGAACGACTGTTCGCCGTGCAGCAGCTTGGCGAGCGGTATCTCGAGGTCGGCCAGCAAACGGTCGGTGGCGCCGCTGTCCAGCTCGGCTGCGAACAGGAAAGTCGGCGGCGCTGGCAGGTCGGCATAGCCGGCGGCCTTGGCTGCAGCCGGGTCCAGGTACACCGGGTTCTGCTCGCCGATCGCCTTGGCAAAGAACTGCAGGCGGGTCCGGTGGATCGTCAACACCGAGGGCTCGAGCCGATGCCCGATCCATTTCTTGTCGATCACGCGCCGGTCCTTTCGTAGACGGTGACGACGCAGGCGCCGCCAAGTCCGAGGTTGTGCTGCAGCGCGATGCGCGCGCCCTCGACCTGCCGTTCGGCTGCCGTGCCGCGCAGCTGCTGGACCAGCTCGGTGCATTGCGCAAGCCCGGTCGCGCCGAGCGGATGGCCCTTCGACAGCAGCCCGCCCGACGGATTGGTGACCACCCGGCCGCCGTAGGTGTTGTCGCCGTCCTCGACGAATTTCTGCGCGCCGCCGCGCTCGCAAAGGCCCAGCGCCTCGTAGCTCAGGAGCTCGTTGTGCGCGAAGCAGTCGTGCAGCTCGACCACGTCGAGATCCTCGGGACCGAGCCCGGCTTCGGCGTACACCTGGCGGGCCGCCGCCTCGGCCATGCCGTAGCCGACCACCTCGCGCATGTCGCGGGCGGCGAAGGTCTCGGGGAAGTCGGTGGTCATCGCCTGGGCCCGGATGCGCACCGCGGTGCTGAGGCCGTGGCGTTTGGCGAAGGTCTCGGAGCAGACGATGGCCGCCGCCGCGCCGCAGGTCGGCGGGCAGGCCATGAGGCGGGTCATGACGCCGGGCCACATCACCGGCGCCGCCATCACTTCTTCTTCGGTGACCACCTTGCGGAACAGCGCGACCGGGTTGTTGGCCGCATGCCGGCTGGCCTTGGCGCGGATCTTCGCGAAGGTCGACATCGGCGTTCCGAACTCCTCCATGTGGGCAAGGCCGGCGCCGCCGAAGTAGCGCAGCGCGAGCGGAATGTCGCCGCGCCCGACCAGCTCGTCGGTCGCCTCGTCGAAGCGCTCGAAGGGGCTCGGCCGATCGGCGAACACGGTACCGAGTGCGCCGGGCTTCATTTCCTCGAAGCCGAGCGCGAGCACGCAATCGGCTGCGCCGCTCATCACGGCCTGGCGCGCCAGGAAGAGGGCGGAGGAACCGGTCGAGCAGTTGTTGTTGACGTTGACGACCGGGATACCGGTCATGCCGACTTCGTAGAGCGCGCGTTGGCCAGCGGTCGAGTCGCCGTACACGTAGCCGACGTAAGCCTGCTGGATGCGCGCGTAGTCGAGATTGCCCGCATCGGCCAGCGCGGCTCGCAGCGCCTTGGCCGCCATCACGGGGTAGGGCTCGCTGGCGCCCGGCTTGGCGAACGGCACCATGCCGACGCCGGCGACATAAACGTCCTGCTTCATGGCAATCCTTTGTCTCTCGTTTCGAAAAAGGCCTCGCGGTTCGTACCCGCAACGGGGCCGATGCTAGGCCGCGTAACATCCCGCCGCGATAGCTGAAAACCTTAGGATCATGGCAGCAGGAGACCGTGATTCGCGTGCTGTGGCGACTCTCGGCCTGGCTCCTGAACGTGCCGTTGCCGATCCGGCACTTCGATTTCGCCTACGCCGCGCCGGAAAGCCAGCAAGGCTACGGGCTGGTGTTTCCGGCGCCTCGGCGGTACGGCCAGAAGTCTTTCGGCTACTGGTTCAAGGTGTCCGAACTGGAGACGCCGGTGAGCCGCGACGAGCACGCATTGCGCGTTTTCCTGACCGACGCCTATACGCAGATCATTTCGCCGCCGCGCGCGTTCGGCGCGGTCGGCGGCAAGGTGCGCAACTGCCTGATGCGCAACTATCCGCACTGGCCATCGCTGGAAGAAGTCGCGGCCCAGTTGCATACCGCGCCGTCGCGCCTGCAGCGGCACCTGGCGGCCGAGCAAACGTCCTTGCAGTGGTTGAAGGACGACCTGCGGCGGGATCTGGCGATCTCGCGGCTGTTGTGGTCGCGCGTTTCGCTGGTGCAGTTGGCGAGCGAGCTGGGGTTCAGCGACAGCGCGGCGTTCCAGCGGGCGTTCAAGCGTTGGACCGGGCAGCACTGCGGGGCTTACCGGCGGCGGGACAAGTGAGCTGGTGGAGACCCACTCAAAATGAATGCAATGCGCATTATGTTAATTATGTGATGCAGCAGCAGATCGCCGGAGCCCTGAACCATGGATGGTGGTTCGCTCCGGGCACCCTGTGATCGCACCCGCTAACCGTGACCGTCCGCCACGACGGCCCTGCATTCGCGCTTGCAATCGCAATCGCAATCGCAATCGCCTTCGTAATCGCAATCGCGATCGCGTTCCCTTGACTCAATGCTTGTGCCCATCCGCCGCCGCACCGGCAGGCGCGCCGACCGGCACCTCGAGCGCGCGGGAGCTCTTCACGCCCTTCGCATCCTCGAACTGCAAGGTGAGCGCGATGCGACCGCCCTTGGTCATCGGCTGCTTCAAGTCCATCAGCATCAGGTGGTAGCCGCTCGGCTTGAGCTCGACCACCTCCCGCGGCGGCAGCGAAAGCCCGCCCTTCACTTCCCGCATCCGCATGGTGTCGCCATCCATCTTCATCTCGTGCACCTCGGCCACGCCGGCAGCGGGCGTCGATGCGCCGACCAGCTTGGCACCGGAAGGCGCGCTGAGCTTCATGAACGCGCCCGTGCCGCTTTGACCCGGCACCGTCTGGCGAACCCATGCATCCCGGATGTCGACCGCAGCGACGCCGGGCGCGAGAACGTCCAGCCGAGCTGCCGGATATTCCAGCTTCTCGTCGGCGCCGCCGGCCGGAAGCTGGGCCCAGTCGGCCGAGCCCTGGTCGCAGCTTTGCAGCACCTTGAAGTACAGCGGCCCGGGCGTGACCGGCAGCTTTCCGCGCAGCAGGAACTCGGTTTTTTCGCTCGCCGGCAAAGCCGTCGAAGGGCTTTCCGCCGTCCATTGCACTTCGCCGTCGCCGGCCTTGCGGATCTCCGTTTTCCAGCCGCGGCGCGCGGGCACGTCGACCAGCGTGAAGCCTTTCGGCAGGCGCACGGTCAAGCCGGTCGTCGCTTTCGTGTCCTTGCAGGCATGGCCGACGCGGAACGCGGCTTCGTAGTCGGCGCCGGCGGTCGCACCACCCGGCGGCAGCGTGACGTGAGCAAAGACCGAGGTGGCGCCCAGCGCGACCAGGCTGCCGACCAGAACACTTGCGGTGCACCGCCTCGTCGGCAATGCGGCGCCGACATGCGGGGCCGGGGCTACCGCCAAGTCGAGTTGGCGACCGAGGGATTGAAGGCGCGTCGAATTCATGTCGTTTCCTTGAAAGATCGAATGCATCACAGGTCCACCCGCAGTTCGGCGGTGTAGGTGCGTTGCGGGTACGGGTGGAAGTTCCAGTATGGATAGTTGTTGGCGTTGTCGATGCCGAAGGCCGCCGATACCTGCCGATTGAAGCGGTAGTGAACACGAAGATCCACCGTGAAGTACTTGCTGGCACCGAAGTATGCGAAGCCGTTGACGTCGCTGTTGTCCAGGTTGGAATACTGGCGTCCGCTGTAGCGCCCGGCGACGGTCAGGGTCCATCGATCGTCCGGTCGATAGGACGCGAAGGCGGTCGAGCGCCATTCGGGTACACGCGGCTGCCACTTGCCGACGCTCGCCGGCAGGTTGGCGTTGGCGACTGTTCGCGAATGCGCATAGGTGAGGCTTCCGCCCAGGTCGAGGCCGCGCATCCACACGTCCTGACCGGTATAGGCCAGCTCGATACCCGAGGTGCGGACCTTGTCGACGTTCTGCACGCGCGAGACGGTCGAGTTCGGGATCAGCTGGCTGAAAAGCGCGTCCTCCGTGGTCTCGTGGAAGAGCGTGGCGCGGGCCAGGCCATGTCCCAGGTCCTTTTCGGCCGACAGCTCGGCGGTCCATGATTTTTCCGGGCGCAGGGTCGGATCGTTGATGAACGACAGCGCGCCGCCGGAAGTCGCGCCGTACAGCTCGCCGACCGTCGGATAGCGCACCGCCCTTCCCACCGATGCCTTCAGCAAGGTGTCCGTCGACAGCTGAAAGGCCAGCGCGGCCTTCGGCGACAGGTCCGACTCGCTTCGCGCCGCATACGCCTGCGATGCCGAGCCGGTCGCGGTGAAGCCGTCCTGCGCCTTCCAGTTCTCGTACCGAATGCCCAGCACCGCCTTCCATCGCGGCGAGAGGGTCCAGCTGTCCTGCAACCAGGCGTTGAGCGTCTCGGTGCGGCCGCCGACGTTGCTCGAAAGCGAAGCCGGCGCGCCGCCGAGCCAGTTGTCGAGCACGTTGGTCTTGAGGATGGCCAATCGATAGCCGGCGCGTCCGGCACCGAACTCGACGATGTGCGCACCGTTCACGCCGCCGGGCCGCCAGGTACCCTTGGCCGCGACCGTGTTCCAGCCCGTGCCGTCCTGGTCCTGCAAGGTACCGGCGCCGCCGTACGCCGCGAGTGGCAGCGCCACCGTCGGCGCGCGTTGGCGGTCCTTGGCGTAGTCGTAGTGGCTGGCGGACAGCTCCCAGTCGAACTCGCCGCGGGTGTTGCTCTTGAGCGAGAGGCCCTGCATGACGTGCAGCTGCTCGTCGTTGGCGAGCGGAAAGGCGGTCGGCGCCAGGTTGTAGCTGCGGCCGGCGATGTTGATCGGGCCGCTGTAGACCGGAACGCCGGCCGCGTTGCGCAGATAGCTTTCGGGCCGCGCCTCCGCCCTGTTCTGCCACCAGCCCAGGACGTAGGTGGCGGTGAGCGTCGGCGAGAAATCGTAGGCCAGCTTGAGCTTGCCGTGGTCTTGCTCGGTGCGATAGGCGGTGCCGGTTCCGAGGATGTACCAGGGCGTGTTGGTGGTGTTGAGCCCGGGCACGTAGCCGCTCACCGGAACACCGGCGCTGCCGGGCGCGCCGGAGCCGATCAAGGCGGTGGTGAAGGTGAGCGGCTGGCTACTGCTCTTGGTTCGATGGAGGTCGATCCACCAGGACCACGGCCCTGGGCTTTCCACCTTGCCGCCCTCCCCGCTGCCATCCTTGGCGTCGCCCCCGCCTTCGCTTTTTTCGAAGCCGGTGCCGCTGCGGCCGCCGATCGAAGCGCTGGCCTGCCAGCTGTCGAAGGTGTCCCGCGTGTTGTAGAGCCGGCTCGGCTGCGAGGCGTAGCCGACCTTGGCATGGGCCTCCAACCGGGTCGGCATGCGGGTCACGAAGTCGACCACCGCGCCGGCCGAGTTGCCGGGATAGGCCGCCGAGAACGGTCCGTACATCACGTCGACCCGGTCGATTTCTTCCGGCGTCACGAGGCCCCAGCGCGGTGCGAAGTTGGTGCCGTTGGCGATGCCGTTGCCGAGGTAGTTGGACAGCAGGATGCCGTCCGCATACACCGCCGAACGCGCGCTGTTGCCGGTGCCCGATGCCCGGCTCGACAGGATGGCGTGGTTGTAGTCGCCGATGTAGCGCTTGCGCACCAGCAGGCTCGGCAGGTACTTGAGCGCATCCTCGCTGTCGGTCGCGTTGATGCGGGTCTCGATCTCCTCGCGGGTAACGCCCTCGATCGTGGTCGGGATCTGCGTCGGCAGCGAGCTCGGGCGTCCGCCGGTCACCGTCACCACGCCGAGCGACTTGCTGCGCTCCGGTTCGGGTTTGGGCGACGCCTGCCGGCGATCGGCATCGCCGGATTCCTGCGCAGGCTGTGCGGCGATCGACGCCGCCAGCCAGGGTCCGGTCGCGGCGACAACTACGGCTGCAGCACGCCGCGCCATGGTTCTCTTCATGAAAATTGCTCCTCGGCCCTGCTCGGCAGGCGCCGTTCCGATGTCGATGGGATCGCGTGGGCGCGCAGGCCCGATCAGGGCTGCCGCCGCAGGCGAACGAAGACGATCAGAAGAGAGCGGGAGGCCCGCGCGCGGGCAAGGGCGCGCGGGTGGCCGCAGCCAGCCGTGCCGCCGGGATGGCCTGTGCGATCCGGCCCAGTGGCTGCAGCGGCGGAACGCCCACCGCGACCGGCGGCGGCGGTGGCGCGCCCATGAGCACGCACAAGGGGCAATCGAGCTGCTGGGCGGCGCCCAGGTCCTGCGCCTCGCCGTCGCCCGACTGCACCACGAGCTTGACCGTACCGACGCTGGAGCAGACCACCTGCATCGATTGCGGCGACACCAGCGGCGAGGCGATCGCGACGCCGAGCGACGACATGAACCAGGCCAGCACGAAGCAGGCAAGGATGCGGGCGTGGCGCAGGCGATTCATCGGCCGCGATTATGAAGGGGTTCGCCATATCCCTGCGGACGAGCAAGACTGGAATAATTTCCGCACAACGACAAACCGACGAGACACGCAGATGACGAGCCGAGACACGCCCGCCGACCCCGCGCCGAATGCCAGCGCGGCCGCGCAAGACCTCACCGCAGCGCACCCGACGAATCCCATCGCAGCCCATTCGAATGCCGCGACCGCCGAAGCCGAAGCGCACGCCGTTCCGCGCATCCGCCGCTACCAGGATTGGCTGGCCGAGACCCGCGGCCTGCGCTTCGCCGACTACGCCGCATTGCACGAATGGTCGGTGCGCGACCTCGACGCGTTCTGGCAGAGCATCTGGGACTTTCACGGCATGCATTCACCGACGCCGTACAGCGCCGTGCTGGCAGACGATCGCCTGCCGGGAGCCAGCTGGTTCCCTGGCGCCCAGGTCAATTTCGTGCGTGACCTGCTGAGGCATGTGCAACCCGCGCACGCCGCCGGCATGCTCGCCATCGTCAGCGACAACGAAGCCGGCGAAGTCCGCGAACTCGACTGGCCAGAACTGCGCCGCCAGGTTGCCTCGGCAGCGTTGACCTTGAAGGACTCCGGCGTCGGCCGCGGCGACCGCGTCGCGGCGTACATGCCGAACGTGCCCGAAACCATCGTCGCCTTCCTCGCCTGCGCGAGCATCGGCGCGGTCTGGAGCGTTTGCGCGCCGGACATGGGAACGGCGGCGGTGTTGGAGCGCTTCCGGCAGATCGAGCCGGTGCTGCTGCTGGCGGCGGACGGCCTGCATTACGGCGCCAAGGCGATCGACCGCAGCGCCGTGATCCGCGAGCTTCGATCTCAGTTGCCGAGCGTACGCAAGCTGCTGCTGCTTCGAACGCCGCATGCCTCCGAGCGGCTCGACGCCGAGGTCGACTGGACCGATGCCGTCGCCCGGCACGGCGCCGAGGTCGACGCTTTCGAGCCCGAGTGGCTGCCCTTCGACCATCCGCTCTGGATCGTCTATTCGAGTGGCACCACCGGCCTTCCGAAGCCGATCGTCCACGGTCATGGCGGCATCCTGATCAACACCCATGCCGCATCGCTGCACAGCGACCTCGGACCGAGCTATTCGGCCGACAACCGGAACGAGCGCTACCACTGGTACAGCTCGACCGGCTGGGTGATGTGGAACGCGCAGATGTCCGGCCTCTTGTCCGGCTGCACGATCTGCATCTACGACGGCCATCCGGCCGGCAGCAAGGACCGTCCCGACTGGGGCGTGCTGTGGCGCTTCGTGGCGCGGCATCGCATCACCACCTTCGGCGCGGGGGCCGCGTACTTCTCGAGCTGCATGAAGGCCGAAATCGACCTCGGCGCATGCGGCGACCTGTCGGCCGTGCGCACGCTCGGCAGCACCGGCTCGCCGCTTCCGGCCGAGGTGCAGCGCTGGGGCACCGAGCAACTGAAGAAGCTCGGCGCCGACGTCTGGTGGTACAACATTTCGGGCGGCACCGACTTCTGCGGCGCCTTCATCGGCGGCAACCGAGAGCTGCCGGAGGTACCCGGGCAGATGCAATGCCGGCTGCTCGGCAACGCGGTCGAAGCCTGGAACGAGCAAGGCGAACCCGTCATCGACCAGGTCGGCGAGCTGGTCTGCACCCGGCCGATTCCGTCGATGCCGCTCTACTTCTGGTGCGACGAAGGCAACGCCCGCTACCTGTCGAGCTACTTCGACACCTATCCCGGCGTCTGGCGCCACGGCGACTGGCTCAAGATCGGCAGCGACGGCGGCTGCGTCATCTACGGCCGGAGCGACGCCACCATCAATCGCCAGGGCCTCCGGATGGGCACCAGCGAAATCTACAGCGCGGTCGAGGGCTTGCCGGAGGTGATCGATTCGATGGTGGTCGACCTCGAATACCTCGGGCGCGAAAGCTACATGCCGCTTTTCGTGGTGCTGCGGGATGGCCTCGAACTCGATGCGCCGCTGCGTCGCCGCATCGCGGATGCGATCAAGACCCAGCTGTCGCCGCGGTTCGTGCCGAACGACATCTTCCAGGTGGCGCAGGTTCCGCGCACGCTCACCGGCAAGAAGCAGGAGCTGCCGATCAAGAAGCTGCTGCTCGGTCAGCCGCTCGAGAAGGTCGTCAACAAGGAAGCGATGGCCAACGCCGAATGCCTCGGCTGGTACGTCGAGTTCGCGGCAGGCCGGCTGGCTGCGAGCGCGGGTTCTACGCCCGCCTGAAGGGCTGCGAAATCACCATTTGCCGTCGCTCGGCGGGCGCTTGGCGCGCATCGCGGCACCGAGCAGCTGGATCGCATCCGGCCGCTTGCCTCGCTCGGCGAAATCGGCGGCGGTCATGCCCTGCTCGTTCTTCATCAGCACGTCGGCGCCCTCCTCGATCAGCAGCTTGACCGCGTCGGTCGAGCCGTACATCGCGGCCATCATCAGCGGCGTCGTGCCGTTCGGAGACTGCGCGTCGATGAAGGCGTACTTGTCGAGGAGCAGCTTGATGATCGCCACATGGCCGTTGGTCGCCGCGTAGTGAAGCGGCGTCCAGCCCGGCTTGTTGACATCCGCGTCACGGGCAACCAGCCGCGCGACCACGTCCTGCTGGCCCTTGAGCGCCGCCATCATCAGAGGGCTCTCGTCCTTCGGGTTGCGCGCTTCGACGTTCGTCTTCGAGAAGTCCAGGAACACCTTCGTGACCTTCGGCGACGGCTCCTTGATGGCGAGCAGCAGGCCGGGCTGGCCCTGCGAGTCCTTGGTGTTGGGGTCGAAGCCGCGGTTGAAGAGCTTGATCAACGAATCGTCGTTGTCGCTCTTGATGGCGCGGAAGTAATCGTCGGAAGGCGTTGCGACTGCCGAAAAAGAAGCAGTAAAAACAAGGAGATACAGCGCTTTTTTGATGTGATTGATCATGATGCGACGCCCTTGAAGAGCGCTAGGAAATTGGCGGTGGTGGCCTCGCCCACCTCCTCGGCGGTCAGTTGCCGCAGTTCGGCGATCTGGCGCGCCACGTAGGGCACATAGGACGGGTTGTTGGTCTTGCCGCGGTACGGCACCGGCGCCAGGTAGGGGCTGTCGGTCTCGATCAGCATCCGGTCGAGCGGCACGAAGCTCGCCACGTCGCGCAGGTCCTGCGCCTTCTTGAAGGTCAGGATGCCCGAAAACGAAATGTAGAAGCCGAGGTCGAGCGCTGCCCGCGCGACTTCGGCAGTTTCGGTGAAGCAATGGAACACGCCGCCGGCTGCATCGGCCCCGCCGGTTTCGCCTTCTTCCCGCAGGATGGCCAGGGTGTCGGCGGAAGCCGAGCGGGTATGGATCACCAGGGGTTTGCGCACCTGCCGGGCTGCGCGGATATGGACCCGGAAGCGATCCCGCTGCCATTCCATGTCGGCCACGGTTCGGCCGCCCTTGCGCTCGTCCATCTGGTAGTAGTCGAGTCCGGTCTCGCCGATCGCCACCACCTTCGGCCGGGCCGAGCGGGTGACCAGGTCGTCGATCGACGGCTCGGCGATGTCCTCGTTGTCCGGATGCACGCCGACGCTCGCCCAGAAGTTGTCGAAACGAGCCGCGAGGCCCTGTACCTCGTCGAATTCTTCCAACCGCGTGCAGATGCAGAGCGCCCGATCGACCCGGGCTTCAGCCATGGCCTCGCGGATCTGCGGCAGCTGGTCGGCGAACTCGGGAAAACTCAGGTGGCAGTGGGAATCGGTGAACATGGGCGGCGCGGCCTGTAGCCGGCAAAAGCAGTGAAGCGGTGAAGCGGTGAAGCCGCGAGTTTGGCGCAGGCCGCAAGGGCTTGCAGCGTGTCGTGTCTCGCGGACGGCGGCTTCGGGGTATCGCTCGGCACGAACCGGGTGACTCGGTCGAACTCGCTTGTCAGGCGCCGGGGAGGCTCAAATGGTCTGGGTCGGCCGGTCCGAGGCCATGGTGCCGCCGAGCAATTCCTCGATGCGCGACTTGAGCTGGCGAGACTTTTCGTCGGATGGGAATCGAATGCCGACGCCCGGTGCGCGGTTGCCCGCGGCCCTTGCCGGCGTGATCCAGGCCACCTTGCCGGCGACCGGATAGCGCTGCGGATCGTCCGGCAGCGTGAGCAGCACGTAGACGTCGTCGCCGAGCCGGTATTCGCGCGAGGTCGGAATGAAGATGCCGCCCTCGACGAAAAGCGGGATGTAGGCGGCGTAGAGCGCGCCCTTTTCCTTGATGGCGAGCTGAATGACGCTCGGCCGCGCCGGCGCAGTAGGAGGGTTGGCTGCTGGGGTGTTCATGGATTGGAGGCTGCCGAGTTTAGGGTGCTTCTGGCTTCGCTCACAAGCGCCTCGACCATCAGCCCCGGATTGAACGGATGCTCGGCGGTTCGGGCCGACTGTCCCAGAGATCGGGACCATCGGGCGAGCGACCGTACCGAAGGCGCGGCCGGCAGGTCGTCCGGCTCGAAGAAGCGGGGCGCGGCGCCGACCGAGGTCGCCAGCAGGTCGTGGCAGATCTTCTGGAGCGCGGCGATGACCTGCGCCGGCGCCTGGTCGGCCACGGCCGCGACATCGCCTCGCGCAACGGCCTTGGGCATCAGGCGCCAGGCCTTGGCCGGCCGACCGGAGGCCGCCAGCCGCAAGGCATCGGACGGCCTGCCGCCGGCTGCCCGCAGGAAGGCCGCGGCATCGGCCGGCGGCACGCCTTGCGCCTCCATCCATTCGATCGCCTCGCCCTCGGCCGGCCAAGGCAGTGCGAAGCCGAGGCAGCGGCTGCGAATGGTCGGCAGCAGCTGCCAGGCCGCTTCGCTCGCGAGCACGAAACGCACGTCGCCGGCCGGCTCCTCGAGCGTCTTGAGCAGGGCATTCGCGGTGATGTGGTTCATGCGCTCGGCCGGATACACCAGCACGACCTTGCCGAGGCCTCGGGCGCTGGTGCGCTGGGCGAAGGCGACCGCATCGCGCATCGCCTCGACCCGGATCTCGCGGCTGGGCTTGCGCTTCTTGTCGTCGATGTCGGACTGGCTTTTTTCATCGAGCGGCCAGCCGAGTTCCTGCATCGCGACCTCGGGCATCAGCACGCACAGGTCGGCATGGGTGCGAACCTGGATGGCGTGGCAGCTCGCGCAATGGCCGCAGGCGCCGTCCTGCTTGGCTTCGGCCGGCTGCTCGCACAGCCAGGCCGCGGCCATCGCCAGCGCCAGTTCGTACTGCCCGAGGCCCGAGGGGCCCTGCAGCAGCCAGGCGTGGCCTCGTTGGCGGAGCAAGCCGGTGAGCGCGGGGCGAA
Organism: Burkholderiales bacterium 8X; assembly: GCA_902506565.1. Lineage (GTDB taxonomy): Bacteria > Pseudomonadota > Gammaproteobacteria > Burkholderiales > Burkholderiaceae_C > Variovorax. The sequence goes on from LR732703.1 coordinate 2,193,367, forward strand.
GCCAGGGTGACAAGGAAGCAGCGTTCATGCGACCCCGTCCAGCGGAAGACGCCCTGCCCCCGGACCCAGAGCCGCCGGAACGATCGACGATGCAGCGACCCAGCCCCGCCCGACCAGCGCCGAGGCGACCTGTTGCCAGACCTGGTCGCGTGCCTGCGCTGCGTCGATTCGGACGAAGCGATCGCTGCCGGCCGCGCGATCGGCATAGCCGGACGCCACCCGGCTGAAAAAATCGACCGGCTCGGATTCGAAGCGATCGGGAAGCCGCGCCCCGGCCAGCCGTTCGGCGGCGAGCGTCGGCGGCAGGTCGAACCATAAGGTCAGGTCCGGCTGCAACAGGCGGAAGGCACCTGGCGAGGCGCTCCGGCCGGACGCGGCATCACCGATGCCGTCCAGCGCTTGGACCCAGGCTTCGAGGGTTTTCAATTGATCGACATCGAAGCCGCGGCCCGCGCCCTGGTAGGCGAAGGTGGCATCGGTAAAGCGGTCGCACAGCACCACGTCGCCCCGCGCGAGCGCCGGCAGGATGACCTGCACGACATGGTCCCGCCGCGCCGCGAACACCAGCAAGGCCTCGGTCAACGGGTCCATCGCATCGTTCAGGATCAGCTCGCGCAGCTTTTCGGCGAGCGCCGTACCGCCGGGTTCGCGGGTGCGGGTCACGGCGCGGCCCTCGACCCGAAAAGCGGCTTCGATCGCATCGAGATGGCTGGACTTGCCGGCCCCGTCGATGCCCTCCAGGGTGACGAACAAGCCTTTCATGAGCCGCTCCGGCTGCCGGCATTGCCGCCGCGCTGGTAGCGGTTGACGGCCCGGTTGTGCTCGTCGAGCGAATTGCTGAACTGGCTGCTGCCGTCGCCGCGCGAAACGAAGTAGAGCGACGAACTCTGCGCCGGCTGCACCGCCGCCAGCAGCGCCGCCTTGCCTGGCATCGCGATCGGCGTGGGCGGAAGCCCGGTGCGCAGATACGTGTTCCACGGCGTGTCCGCCTGCAGGTCCTTCTTGCGAAGATTGCCGTCGAACTTGGGACCGAGGCCGTAGATGACGGTCGGATCGGTCTGCAGCGGCATGCCGACCCGGAGCCGATTGGCGAAGACCGCCGCCACCTGGGTGCGATCCTCGGCCTTGCCGGTTTCCTTTTCGACGATGCTGGCGAGGACCAGCGCCTCGTCCGGCGTCTTGACCGGCAGGTCGGGCGCGCGTGCGGCCCAGGCGGCCTCCAGCTTCTTGTCCATCGCCCGCATGGCGCGCTGAAGCAGCGCGATGTCGCTGGACCCCTTGGAGTAGGTGTAGGTATCCGGAAAGAACCGCCCCTCGGGATGCTGGCCGGGACGCCCGAGGTGGTTCATCAGTTCGTCGTCGCTGAAGCCGAGCGACTCCGGCTTGAGTTGTTCGGCCTTGGCGAGCGCTGCCCGCACCTGGCGAAAGTTCCAGCCCTCGACCAGCACCAGGCTGCGGGTGGCTTCCTCGCCGCGCACCAGTGCGTTGAGCAGCAACTTGGGTGTGACGCCGCGTTCGAGTTCGTAGCTGCCGGCGCGGATCTGCCGGTCTTGCCCCGAGAACCGGAACCACCAATACAGGAGGCTCGGCGACACGTCCGCGCCGGCATCGGCCACCGCCTGCGCCACGCCGCGCGGCGTGGTGCCGGGCTCGATCGGCAGGTCGAGCGTCGGTGCCGACAGCCGGATCGGATGCTGCACCCACCACAGCGCCGCAGCGCCGGTGCCGAGCACCACGAACGCAGCCAGCAGGAAGACGGTCAGGAAGAAGCGCCGCACGGGTCGATGAGAAAAAAAGGGGTCGGAAAACGGAGCAACGGAGCGGGCCCGCAAGGCCTTTCGCTCGGGTGGAAAGCAGGCCGGCCATGATAATTCAGCGATGAACCCAGTCATCTTGAACGGCGTGACCCCCTTGTCCCGGCCCGGGCAAAACGGCACGCTCGGCGTGATCAAGGCGGACGGCCCCGATGCCGCCAGCTTCATCAACGGCCAGCTGACGCAGGATTTCCTGCAGCTCGGAGCCGGCGAGGCCCGGCTTGCAGCGCTCTGTACCGCCAAGGGCCGGGCGATTGCCAGCTTTATCGGCATCCGGCCGCGCCCGGACCTCATCCTGCTGGTCTGCAGCCGCGACATCCTGGCGGCGACGCTCAAGCGGTTGTCGATGTATGTGCTGCGGGCAAAGGTCAAGCTGAGCGATGCGAGCGACGAGTTCGCGGTGCATGGCCTCGCGGGCACCGCCCTCGCCGCCAACGGCCTCGATGCCGGCGCCCAACCGGGGCAAAGCGTACCCGCCCGGATCGACGCAAGAGCCGCCGGCTCGGAAGGCTCCGAGCCAGGTTGGGCGGTATCGCTCTACCCTGCCGATGGCGTGCCACGCGCACTTTGGATCGCGGCTTCGACCGCTGCCCGGCCTCTTGGCGACGAACTCGACCTGGCGCTGTGGCAGTGGAGCGAGGTCCGCAGCGGGGTGGTCACGCTGACGTCGCCGGTGGTGGAAGCCTTCGTGCCGCAGATGATCAACTTCGAATCGGTCGGCGGCGTCAATTTCAAGAAGGGCTGCTATCCGGGCCAGGAGGTGGTGGCCCGCAGCCAGTTCCGCGGAACCCTCAAGCGCCGCACCTACCTGGTTCAGGCCGACGCGCCGCTCGAAGCGGGGCAGGAGGTGTTCGCGGCCAACGACCCCGAACAGGCGGTCGGCACCGTGGCCCAGGCAGCGCCTGCGCCGCACGGCGGTACGGCGGCATTGATCTCGATCCAGATCGCCGCGCTCGAAGCCGGCGGCCTGCGGGCGATTTCGGCTGAAGGCCCGGTGTTGACGGTGGAGCCGCTGCCCTACGCGCTGCTCGAAGACATCTGACGATCTCCAGCAAAAGCCGGCACAGGTGGGTGTCGCTTTTTCCAGGGCGAACGGTTCAGAGCGCCTTGCACATCTCGATGTGCGGAATGCCGGCTTCTTCGAACGGCTCGCCGCTCACCTCGTAGCCCAATCCCGCGTAGAAGCCTTCGGCGCTCCGCTGGGCATGCAGCGCGATGTCGCGCTTGCCGCGCGACCGTGCTGCGGCTTCGAGCGCGGTCAGCACCGCCGCGCCATGACCTTCGCCGCGCAGGATCCGATGCACCGCCATGCGACCGATGCGGGCACGGCCCGGATGTTCGTCCTCGACCAGCCGCCCGGTCGCGATGACTTGCCCCAGGCGGTTGCGCGCGACGGCGTGCAGCGCCACCGCGTCGCCTTCGTCCCATTCGAGCTCCTTCGGAATCCGCTGTTCCTCGATGAAGACGGCAGCCCGCAGCTGGCTGGCGCCCTCGCCCAGATCGCTCCAGCTGCCGACCCGCACCTCGACCATGTTCTCGCCGGCTTCATAAGCCGAGAACACATCGCGCAGCGCGGGTGGCACCGGACGCGAGCTCTGCGTCTTCGGATCGGCGAACACGTACACCAGCTCGCAACTCACCAGCAGATCGTTGCCGCGGAAGAGGCCACCGTGGAACACGATCGAGGACTTGCCGACCCGCACGCAGGTCATGCCGATGTCGAGCCGATCGTCGATGCGGGCAGACGCGTTGAACTCGATGGTCGCCTTGCGCACGTAGAGGTCGCCTTGGAGCCCGGCCATCGCATCTTCGTAGGGCAGGCCGAGCGCGCGCCAGTAGTCCGCGATGGCGGTGTCGAAGTACATCAGGTAGTGCGCGTTGAAGACGATCTTCTGCATGTCGACTTCGGCCCAGCGCACCCGCAGGCGGTGAAAGAAGCGGAAATCGCTCTTCTGGTGGACGCTCGACGCGGCGGCGGTGACGGGAGAAGAAATCATGGTCGCAAGGCTTCCCTGAGTGCGCGGGCCGCGTCCTCGTGCGCCTTCAGCGCCTCTGGAATCGCGCGTCCCATCTTGATGAATTCGTGAATGACGCCGCGGTAGATTTCCAGCTCGACCGAGACGCCTGCGCTGCGGAGCTTGTCGGCATAGGCGATGCCTTCGTCCACCAGAGGGTCGCATTCGGCCAGACCGATCCAGGCCGGCGCGACGCCTTCGACATCGTCTGCGTCGAGTGGGGCGAAGCGCCAGTCGTCGCGATCGGCGTCGGTGCGAACGTATTGGCCGAAGAACCAGCTGATCAGCGCCTGGTCGAGCAGCGGCCCCTTGGCGAACAGGCGATGCGAGGGCGTGTCCTGGCGGGCGGTCGTCCCCGGGTAGAACAGCATCTGCAGCGCGACCGGCAAGCCGGCATCTCTCGCCAGGAGGGCGCAGACCGCCGCCAGCGTGCCACCGGCGCTGTCGCCGCCGACCGCGATCCGGCTGCCGTCCAGGCCCCAGTCGGCGGCGTGCGCGGCCAGGTGCGCGAGGGCATCCCAGGCATCGTCCGACGCGGTCGGAAAGCGATGGGCGGGGGCGAGCCGGTATTCCACCGACACCACCGCGCAGCCGCTCTTCTGGCTCAGCACCCGGCAAAGCGTGTCGTGCGTGGCGATGCTGCCGACGGTGAAGCCGCCGCCGTGAAAGTACAACAGCACCGGCAGCTTGTCGCGAGACGGCGCGTAGAGCCGGACCGGAAGCTGCGTCTCGCCGTCGCGCGCAGGCACGAACAGGTCTTCGATGCGTTCCAGCTGCGGCTTCGCGACTTCGAGCACGCCGGCGCCTTTTTCGTAAGCGGCCTTGGCTTCGTCCGGCGTCAATTGGTGGAGCGGCGGATGTCCGGCGCGGGCCATGCGCTCGACCACGCCGGCAGTCTTCGCGGAAAGCGGCGGCGCAAGGGTTTTGTGGGTGGGCAAGGCGTTAGGCGCTTGTTAGATTTGAAGCTTCGAATCCTAACGTTCCCCTCCGGCGTCCCGCCGGCCACATCCATGGCACTCATCAACTACCTGACCCAGATCCAGTTCGACTTCGGCGCCATCAAGCTGCTGCGCGCCGAGTGCGCCCGCATCGGCATCAGCCGCCCGCTCATCGTGACCGACGCCGGCGTGCGTGCCGCCGGCATCCTGTCGAAGGCGCTGGAGGCGCTCGGCGACCTGCCCTCCTCCGTCTACGACCAGACGCCCTCAAACCCGACCGAGGCTGCCGTGCGCGAAGCCGTCGCCATCTACAAGCAGGACGGCTGCGACGGCCTGATCGCGGTCGGCGGCGGCTCGGCCATCGACTGCGCCAAGGGCGTCGCGATCGCCGCCACGCACGATGGACCGCTCAAGACCTACGCCACCATCGAAGGCGGCTCGCCCAAGATCACCGACCGGGTGGCGCCGCTGATCGCGGTCCCGACCACCAGCGGCACCGGCAGCGAAGTCGCCCGCGGCGCGATCGTGATCGTCGACGACCGGCGCAAGCTCGGCTTCCACAGCTGGTTCCTGATGCCCAAGGCGGCGATCTGCGACCCCGACCTCACGCTGGGTTTGCCGCCGCGCCTGACGGCCGCCACCGGCATGGACGCGATTGCGCATTGCATGGAGACCTTCATGTCGTCGGCCTTCAACCCGCCGGCGGACGGCATCGCGCTCGACGGCTTGGAGCGCGCCTGGAAGTTCATCGAGCGCGCCACCCACGACGGCAGCGATCGCGAGGCGCGACTCAACCTCATGAGCGCCTCGATGCAGGGCGCGATGGCCTTCCAGAAGGGCCTGGGTTGCGTGCATTCGCTCAGCCACAGCCTCGGCGGTGCCGATCCGCGGCTCCATCACGGCACGCTCAACGCCCTCTTCCTGCCGGCGGTGATCCGCTTCAACGCGGGCGCAGAGTCGGTTCAGAAGGAACAACGCCTCCAGCGCATGGCCCGCGCGATGAACCTCGATTCGCCCGGCGACCTGGGCGAGGCGATCCGCGACATGAGCGCGCGCCTGGGGCTACCGGTCGGCCTGGCCGAACTCGGCGTCACGCCGGCGATCTTCGACAAGGTGATCGACGGCGCGATGGCGGATCACTGCCACCTCACCAACCCACGGCTCGCGAGCCGCGAGGACTATCGGCAGATGCTGCAGGACTCGATGTAGACCGAAGCGTCGCGAAGCGCCGGGCGGCGGGTTCAGCCCTTGCGCCCGCCGAACACCAGCAGCGCGCCGCCCACCACGATCGCGGCGACGCCGGCCCAGCCGGGGATGTTGACGTTTTCCTTCTCCTTCACCGACAACTCCAGCGGGCCGATCTTGGCCTGGTGGGTCTCCTTGGTGAAGCTGAAGCCACCGATGCCGATGGCGGCGATGCCAGCCACGATCAGGAGGATGCCGACGATGCGGGTTGCGTTCATGTAATGGTCTCCTGACAGGAACAGTTGCGGTTCGAAAAGGCGAATGTAGCCGCGTTCAGAGCGCGGCGACCTCCGCCGCCTGCCCCGTTCGCCGGGTCTGGTGCAGCCACTCCGCGAACTCGTCCGAAAGCTGTGTCGCGGCGCTGGCGGCGGTGGTCCAGGCCGCGATGCGCCCTTCGGCGTCGCTTGCGTAGCGCACGAAATCGTTGCGATCCGGCAGCTTGCCGCCGGGCAAGCTCGCCACCCACTCGGCTCGCGGCGCCAGCACCACCATGCGATCGAGAAACCGGCTGGGCTTGTGCCGCCACTTGAGGCCCTTGTCGAGCCAGCCCGGCACCACCGCCTTCTGGAAGTGCGGATACAGCACGATGCCGTCGGTGTTCGCGTAATCGAGGTGAAGGTGGTAGTCGGTGATGCCGCCATCCCAGTAGGCGCCGCGCGGAGCGCCCGGGATGTCGTGTACGGCCTCCAGCATGAAGGGGATCGAGCAGGACGCCTGCAATGCGAGCTCGAAGTTGGCTTCGGTGAGATCCACCTGGCGGGTGCGGAGATCGCGTGCATCGAAGGGCAGCGCCGCGCCCGGCGTCGAGAACACCACCCGTTCGAGCCAGGCACCCAGGCCCCTGCGATGAACCGTGTTGCTCACGAAGGCACCCAGGTAGCCGATCGGCGTGCGAGCCCGGCCTTCGCGGCCGAGCAGGTGCCGTCCGCGGGCCGCGATGACGTGCAGCCGAAAGCGTGGATGCGCGAGGACTTCCTTCGCCCGGCCACCGTAGAAGGTACGCAGACCTTCGGCGAACTGCAGGCTGACCTGCCGCGCCGTCATCCGCTTCTGCCCCGGCGGCAGGTCGTAGCGCTGCTGGATGTAGCCCGTTTCGAACTCTTCGAAAGCTTGGCGCGAATCGGCGAGGCAGGCGTTGGCGAGCCGCCAGGCACCGATCGAGGCACCGACCAGGTCGACGGGCTGCTGCGAACCGGTGAGCCACTCGTTGAAGATGAAGCGATCGAGCGGACCGAGGACCAATCCCTTCGGCCCGCCGGCCGCACCCGGGATGCTCCGCACATCCGCCGGCCCGAGCCCCTGCCGCGAGAGATGCTCGCGCGCCAGCGGCCCGGCCAGGATCTGCAGCGCCTTCACCGGCTACTTGCGCAGGCCCTGCAGCTTGGCGAAGGCGGATGCCATCTGGCCTGCCGGCTGCGGCGCCGAGTCTCGCCGCGGCCCCTGCTGCCCACGGCCTGCTCCTTCGAAGCGGTTCTCGCGCGGGCCGTCGCGGCGGCTGGGCGCGGCATCGAGCTTCATCGAAAGCCCGATCCGCTTGCGCGCGACGTCGACCTCCATCACCTTCACGCGGACGATGTCGCCGGTCTTGACCACTTCACGGGCATCGTTGACGAACTTGTGGCTCAGCTGGCTGACATGCACCAGGCCGTCCTGGTGGACGCCCAGGTCGACGAAGGCACCGAACTGCGCCACGTTGCTGACCGTGCCTTCGAGCACCATGCCCTCCACCAGGTCCTTGATGTCTTCCACACCCTCGTTGAAGCGCGCCACCTTGAAGTGGGGCCGCGGATCGCGTCCGGGCTTCTCGAGTTCGCCGAGGATGTCCTTCACGGTGATGACGCCGAAGCGCTCGTTCGCGAACAGCTCGGGCTTGAGCGTCTTGAGCATCTCCGCACGGCCCATCAGTTCGGCGATCGGCTTGCCGGTCTTGACCATGATCTGCTCGACCAAGGGATAGGTTTCCGGATGGACCCCGGTGATGTCGAGCGGATTGCTGCCGCCGCGCACCCGGAGGAATCCGGCGCTTTGCTCGAAGGCCTTCGGACCGAATCCGGTCACTTCCAGCAATTGCCGGCGGGTCGCGAAAGCGCCATGCGCCTCCCGCCAACGAACCACCGCCTTGGCCACGTTGGCCGAGAGTCCAGAGACGCGGCTCAGGAGCGGAACGCTGGCGGTGTTGAGGTCGACCCCGACCGAGTTCACGCAATCCTCGACCACCGCGTGCAGCATGCGCGCCAGCTCACCCTGGTTGACGTCGTGTTGGTACTGCCCGACGCCGATGCTCTTGGGATCGATTTTCACCAACTCGGCCAGCGGATCCTGCAGCCGACGCGCGATGCTGGCGGCGCCGCGAAGGCTCACGTCCACGTCCGGCATTTCTTGCGAGGCGAACTCGCTGGCCGAATAGACCGATGCGCCGGCTTCGCTGACCACCACCTTGTCGATCGGGGCGGCCTCCGTTGCGCCGGCCTGCGCGGACATCTTGCCGACCAGCTTGATGAGGTCGGCGGCCAGCTTGTCGGTCTCGCGGCTGGCGGTGCCGTTGCCGATCGCGATCAGGTTCACGCCGTGCTTGGCGCACAGCTTGCCCAGGGTGTGCAGCGAACCTTCCCAGTCCTTGCGGGGTTCTTGCGGGAACACGGTCGCGGTCTCGACCAGCTTGCCGGTGGCGTCGACCACCGCCACCTTCACGCCGGTCCGAATCCCGGGGTCGAGCCCCATCACCACGCGCGGCCCGGCCGGAGCGGCCAGCAGCAGGTCGCGCAGGTTGTCGGCGAAGACCTTGATCGCGGTCTTCTCGGCCTCTTCGCGCAGCCGGGTGAACAGGTCGCGCTCGGTCGAAAGCGACAGCTTGACCCGCCAGGCCCAGGCCACGCTCTTGCGGATGAGGTCGTCGGCCGGGCGCCCCGCGTGGCTCCAGCCGAGATGAATCGCGATGCGGCCCTCGGCGATCGACGGCTTGCCCGGCTCGGGCTCGACCGGCAGCGCCAGCCTGGCATCGAGGATTTCGAGCGTGCGTCCCCGGAACACGGCCAACGCACGGTGCGACGGCACGCGCCCGATCGGCTCGGCGTAATCGAAGTAGTCGCGGAACTTGGCGACATCCGGATGGTTGGCATCCTTGCCGGTTGCAACGGTCGACTTGAAGAGACCTTCGCTCCACAGCCAGCCGCGCAGGTTCTGCAGCAACGCCGCATCCTCGGCCCAGCGCTCGCTCAGGATGTCGCGCACACCGTCGAGCACCGCCGCCACGCTCGAGAAATCGAGGCCGTCGGCGGCCGGCTTGACGAAGGCCAAGGCCTCCTCGGCCGGCACCCGCATCGGGTCTTCGAAAAGCAGGTCCGCGAGCGGCTCGATGCCGGCTTCGCGCGCCATCTGGCCCTTGGTCCGGCGCCGGGGCTTGAAAGGCAGGTAGAGGTCTTCGAGTTCCTGCTTGGTCGGCGCGAACTCGATCGCCGATCGCAGTTCGGGCGTCAGCTTGCCTTGCTCGTCGATGCTTTTCAGCACGGCTTCGCGGCGATCTTCGAGCTCTCGCAGGTACGAAAGGCGCGCTTCCAGTTCGCGCAGCTGGATATCGTCCAGGCCGTCGGTGGCTTCCTTGCGATAGCGCGCGATGAAGGGGACGGTGGCGCCGCCGTCGAGCAGGTCGACGGCCGCCTTGACCTGGCGCTCGGCAACCTTGATCTCGGCCGCGAGCTGGCGAATGATTTTTTGCATGGGCGATTGGGTCCCTGAAAACAGCGCCGCGAACCGGCGTCTTGGGCGACGAGCGCGGGAGTTTGCCATAGGCCCCGGCACCGGCCCGGCGGCTCCGGGCCAAGGTCGCATGCCGCAGAATCCGCATCACCCATGCCCACCCTGCGCCGCTTTTTTCGCGCTTTCGCCGCGGCCCTGCTCGTGCCGCTGCTGCTCTTCGAGGAATGGGGCTGGGAGCCGCTCGCCGCGTTGGCGGCACGGCTGGCACGCCTTCCGATCTGGGCGCGCGTCGAGCAGTGGCTGCGATCGTTGCCGCCTTGGGGCGCGGTGCTGGTGTTCTTCGTGCCGGTGCTGATGTTGCTGCCGGTCAAGTTGCTGGGCTTGTTCCTGCTCGGCCGCGGGCATCCCGGCGCCGCCTTGGGCTTGCTGGTCGGCGCGAAGCTGGTCGGCACGGCCATCGTCGCGCGGCTGTTTCAATTGGTGGAGCCTGCGCTGATGCGGATTCCGCTGTTCGCGCGCTGGTATCCGCGCTGGAAGGGATGGAAGGACGAAGTGCTTGCGGTCGTGCGGGCAAGCGCGGCCTGGCGGGTGGCCGGCGCGATCCGGGCGCGCGCTCGCCGTTGGTGGCGCCGGCAAGTCGGGCCGAACTGAGCGACGCGGGCTTTATTTCACCCGGACAAATTGCTCAACAGTTTTCCTCCGGGTATTATTCGGCGCATGATCGATGCCAACCTTGCACCCGAGCCGACATTGACGGTTTTTTCGGGTTTTCAACAAGTCATCTCCGGTGCGCGCAACGAGGTTCTGACTTACTTGCGTCATTCCTGGGCCGAAATTGACGAGAACCCGCCACTGGTTTTCGACAACGACACCGGCGAACGAATCGACCTGCCGCTGCACGAACCCCCGCCAGGCTCGGAGCCGACCGCGACGCTCGCTCCGGCCACCCGTGCAGTCGGAAGGCCGCGACTCGGCGTCGTCGCGCGCGAAGTCACGCTGCTGCCGCGGCACTGGGACTGGCTCGCCCGCCAACCCGGCGGCGCATCGGTGGCCTTGCGCCGTTTGGTGGACGAAGCGCGACGCGTGCATGCCGATCGCGATGCCGAGCGGGCTTCACGCGAGGCAGCGTACAAGTTCATGTCGGTGATCGCGGGCGACCTCGCCGGCTTCGAGGAAGCCGCGCGTGCCCTCTTCGCCGGCGAACGCGTCGCCTTCGAGGCACGCATCGCGAACTGGCCTCACGACGTGCGCGCCCACCTGCAGCGCCTGGCCTCCGCAGCCTGGGGCACGCCATGAGCACGTCCTTGCGCACGTCCTTGCGCACGCCCCCCGCCGAGGTCATCGATACCGATGCGCCTGTGCTGCCGGTCGCCGCATCCGCCTCGGCGCCGCTGGCCGCACCGAGCACGTCCGATGTGCGACCGCTCTGGAAAACCTTCCTCTTCTTCCTCGCGCCGATGTTGCTCAGCAACATCCTGCAATCGCTCTCGGGCACGCTGAACAACGTCTACCTGGGCCAGATGATCGGGGTGAGCGCGCTCGCCGCGGTGTCGAGCTTCTTCCCGATGATGTTCTTCTTCATCGCCTTCATGATCGGCCTCGGCGCCGGCGCCTCGGTGCTGATCGGACAGGCCTGGGGCGCCAATGAGCCGGAGAAGGCGCGCGCGGTGGCCGGAACGGCGCTCACGGTCGGCGTGCTGTTCGGGCTGTGCGTGGCGGTGTTCGGCGGCGTCTTCACGCAGCCGATGCTCGCCGCGCTCGGCACCCCGCCCGACATCCTGGCCGACGCGACGCGCTACGCGCGCATCGTGCTGATCGCGATGCCGGGGCTTTTCGTGTTCCTGCTCGCCACCGCGATGCTGCGCGGCATTGGCGACACCGTGACGCCGCTCTACACGCTCTCCATCTCGACCGTGCTGGGCTTGATGATCACGCCGGCGCTGATTCGCGGCTGGTTCGGGTTGCCGCAGATGGGCGTCGCAAGCGGCGCCTGGGCCACCGTGGTGTCCTTCGTGGTCGCGACGGCCTGGCTGGCGATGCATCTTCGGCGCAAGAAGAGTCCGCTGGCGCCGGATGCCGACTTCGTGCGCCACCTGCGGGTGCGCCCGGCGATCCTCAAGGCCGTCCTCAAGGTGGGCGTGCCGACCGGCGTGCAGATGATCGTGGTGTCCTTCGCCGAGCTGGCGCTGCTGTCCTTCGTCAACCGCTACGGCTCGAGTGCGACCGCGGCCTACGGCGCGGTGAACCAGGTGGTCGCCTACGTGCAGTTCCCGGCCATCTCGATCGCGATCACCGCTTCGATCCTGGGCGCGCAGTCGATCGGCGCCGGCAACAGCGCTCGGCTGGGCGCGATCACCCGCACCGCGCTGATGATGAACCTGGTGCTGACCGGCGGACTGGTGCTGCTCGGCTACCTGTTCTCGCGGCCGCTGATGGGCTTCTTCATCACCAGCGCGCCGGTGATCGAAGTCGCGCAAGCGCTGCTGCACATCATGCTGTGGAGCACGGTCATCTTCGGCATGAGCGCGGCGCTCTCCGGAATCATGCGCGCCAGCGGATCGGTGCTGGTGCCGACCCTGATCTCGGTGCTGTGCATCGTGCTGATCGAAGTGCCTTTCGCGTGGTGGGCCAGCCACCGCTTCGGGCTGAACGGCATCTGGGCGGCCTATCCGGTCGCCTTCGTCGCGATGCTGGTGCTGCAGGCGAGCTACTACCGGCTCGTGTGGCGCAAGAAGACGATCCGGAGGCTGATCTGAGCCTGGTGCCCCATCCGGAAGGCGCTGCCGCGGCGCCCTCCTTGCCGGTGCTCTATTCGTTCCGTCGCTGTCCGTTCGCGATGCGTGCCCGGATGGCGATCCTGGCGAGTGGCCAGCGCTGCGAGTTGCGCGAGGTGCTGCTGCGCGACAAGCCGCCGGAGTTCCTCGCGGCCTCGCCCAAGGGCACGGTGCCGGTGCTGGTGGAGGTCGACGGGCGCGTGATCGACGAGAGCCTGGACATCATGCTGTGGGCATTGCGGCGCAGCGACCCCGAGCGCTGGCTGCCTGCCGAAGGAGACGAAACGGCGGCGTCGCTGGCGCTGATCGCCCGGTGCGACGGCGAGTTCAAACGGCATCTCGACGGGTACAAGTACCCGGGGCGCCTGCCCGGCCTCGATGCGTCGTCGAGCCGGAACGCCGGAGCGGGCTTTCTCGAAGAGCTCGACGCGCGGCTCGCGACGCGCGCAGGCTTGATGGCCGATCGCACCACCCTGGCGGACATCGCCATCGCGCCTTTCGTGCGGCAGTTCGCGCAGGTCGACCGGGACTGGTTCGACGCGCAGCCATGGCGGCACCTGGCCGGATGGTTGGCGGAGCGGCTGCAGTCGCCAGTGTTCGCGCAGGCCATGGCCAAGCATCCGGTCTGGCGCACGAACTCGGCGAGCTCCGCGATGTCGTTCGGCTAGACCGCTTCGATCCAGTCTTTTTCGAGCTGCAGCAATCCGCCGGACGGTTGCGCGTAACTCACGAGGATGACCTCGAGCCCGCGGTACTCGACAACCTTCAGTGCCGCGCGGATGGCCTCGAGGATCCAGGCCTCGTCGTTTCCGAAGGCGCCGCCTCCCACCATCGTCAGGTAGACCCGATTCGATCCGGCGTGCTGCAGCGCCGCCCGGCATGCGCTCTCCAGCAGGGTGGCTTCGTACAAGGCACGCAAGACCAGCCGGGCCAGCGGTGCCAACGGCTTCTCGAGTTCTCGCGACTGGGCGTTGATCGGAATGGCCGAGCAAAGTGCCAGGGAGACCAGGTGCCTTGTCGGGCTGGTGGTCACCTCGACACCCGCGTGCAGGCCGATGCGCAACGACTGCGCGAGCGAATCGACCTGGTTCGGGTCGCCAAGGAGTGCGCCGAGTTTCTCTTTGGTCGAAGCCTGGTTCAAGGCGCTGAGCGAGTCGGTCATCAGCCACCCGTTCTTCACGCTCCAGAGCCGTCGCCCGCCGGGGAGGTCCAGGGCCTGGTGCAGCCGAGCGTCCAGATCGGCGAAGGTGTTGATCTGCCGGTCTGCGGTCTGCCCGAATTGGCCGCCTGCCATGGGTACGAGGTAGTTGCGGAACAGCGTCGCAGCACCGGTGGCGATGGCGCAGATCGGCCCCTGCGTCATGTCCTTCCGGTATTCGGTCACCCCATGTTCGGGCGTCACGTGATGACTGACCATCTCGAGCAGGTTGAATTGGGATGCGACCTGGAACAACGATCCCGCGCTTTCCGGCGCGTTCAGCAGCACCCTGACATCGGCCTGCAAGACCTTGAAGCTCGTCCTGCTCGGGCTTGCCGGCAGCTGGCTCGCACGCTTCCGAAGTTTTGCGAGCGAAGGCGTGGTCAGCGGGCCGCATCGATACTCGCATGCGTTCACGAGCGAGGCCACGGTGTGCGGGGTCCGCGCAAGAAGCTGCTGGGTCTTTCGATAGGCCTCCGGGTCGCTCCGGCCGACCGCGGAAAACTCGGTGAATCCTGTCAGCTTCTGGAACCAGTTGGTCTGCTGCTCGGGCGGCAGCGCTTTGCCGGTCTGACGAAGAAACACATGGCCCGTGAAGTGTTCGGCGACGATGCCCGATCCCGGTTTGACCGGGCTCGGCTCTTTAACCGTGAATGGTGCATCGGTCGGTTCCGCGAGCGAGTCATGATGGACTGGCCCGCGATCACCCGTGGACTCGACCCGCGGCAAGCCTGCATCTTCCTGCTTCGGCGACTCCGCTTGTTCCGGCCCTGGCATGTTCTCGAGAGCCTCTTGCGCCGCCGACATCAACTTGACCTGCAAGCGCGCATTCGGCACCCGGCCGAGCAGCGTCTCGATTCGCTCACGGGTCCGGGCCACGGCCGTGTCATCCTCGCCGCCCGAAGGTGCCATGTAGACCGTGCGCGACATGCCGCGGTTCACGTTCAGGACACCGACCAGCAGCACGGCTTCATCGGCGGCTTCGCGAAGCAGCTCGGCCAGCGCGATCAGGTCATCCCGCACGCCCTTGGACTCCTGCTCCTTCGGCGCGGCGATGTCGCCGCAGATCACCTGAATCACCTTGGGGCGGACCAGCGCATCGCTTTCGGTGATCTCGGTATCCCAATGCACGCCGACATGAAAGGCGTCCTTGATCGTCCGTCTCTGCGCTTGATCGGCTTTGCTCAGGCAATCTGCGATCTTTCCTCCCTGTTCGCCGGGAATGGACGGTTGTCCATCGACCAGTGTCCACAGCGACGCCTCGGGACGACCCATGATCCGGGCAAGTTCCGAGCGAACGCCGAAGAGTGCGTCGAAGCCGATGCGGCCGTTCGTCGAACGCGCGCCGAGCAGAGCCGGGAGGCAAGCACGGGTGGTCGTTGCGACGCCGGCTGCGACTGCGCAGATCGCATCGACCCCTGGCAGCTTCGCATAGTCCGAAACGCCACGCCCCGGCTCGACGTCGAGCAGCAGATCGAACTTCGAACGAACCTGCACCACGGCGCCGTGCGGGTGCCGCCAACGAAACAGGGCTTTCGCATCCTGGGGCTCCGCATCGAGTG
Source organism: Burkholderiales bacterium 8X (assembly GCA_902506565.1). Classification (GTDB taxonomy): domain Bacteria; phylum Pseudomonadota; class Gammaproteobacteria; order Burkholderiales; family Burkholderiaceae_C; genus Variovorax. The sequence goes on from LR732703.1 coordinate 2,208,609, forward strand.
TGTTGCCTTCGTCGTATTCGGCACCGACGGCCCCGGCGGCGAGATCCTTCAGCGGGAGGAACTGGAAGTGACCCTGCGCGCTTCGCACGTCGCCGACTTCAGGGGAAAAATTTGGCTCCAGGGCCACCAGCCTCGATTCGGGCATCGCAAATAGTCGCTCCACCCAGTCGTCCGGCTTCCGCCACGGCGGTGAAGCCTGCTTCTCGGCGTTGAGCGCATCGACGGTCGCCTGCAGGGGGGCCAGGCGATCGATGCCGGCCGCGAGTTCCTTGTTGCGGTCGAAATCATTGATGCGAATGTCCAATCCGACCATGCCGACTCGCTTCAAGGCCACCTGGATCGCGTCATAGCAGACCTGCTTCGGTACCTGGAGCACGCCGGTACCGAGCAAGGTCAAGACGACGATCGGCGAGCCTCCGCCCTCGGCATGCAGCAGCGCGGCAAGCAGGGTCGCCTCGTAGCTGGCTTCGAGCAATACGGAACGCAGCAAGGCGCTCTTCGGATCGCGCTCGCGATTCTGCAGGGCGGCACACAGCACGTGCGTCACCTCTCCGATCGAGGTGGAGCCGCGCACCGTCACTTCGGCTCCGGACTGCACGCCCACGAAAAGCTGTTCGCCCAGTTCCCGCAACTGGTCCTCGTCGAGACTGCGCAATCGCGTGTCGATCTCGCTCATTGCTTGCGCCTTGAGCATGGGTTGCGGTACACCGGGCATCCAGAGGGACGAGGGCTCCCTGTGCATCACGCCCGCGAGGAACCCTTGGAATCGTTCCAGCAGGTCGTATGCCTTGTCTTTCGCCAGAGCGAACGGCTTGTCTCGGTGATAGTACTTGCGGTAGATCGTCGCAGCCCCGGTCGTCTTGGCGCACAGCACCGCCTGGCTTCGCTTGTTGGCGTAGACGGCCAGCGCGCGTTCCTTGTTGTCGTCCGCGCTGCAGTCGAAATTGCCGGCGACCTGGAAAACCGCATCGTCGTATTCGGTGTTGCGATGCAGTCCGACGATGTCTTCGGAGATGACACTGATCGCGAGTTGCGGCCGCTTTCCGAGGTCGATGGACTGTGCGCGATGCTTCAAGGTCTTCAGGGTCAGCAGGCCGAAGCGACCCACGCCGTAGCCGCGGCCGTCCCACTTCATCGTGCCGTCGAGGCATCGAAGCCACGACCGATCATCGATGATCTTCTTTTCGTTCTGAATCAAACTCGAGAACCAGTCGCCGTCTTGCTCCATGAGCATCTCCCTGCAAAACCTCGATGGTTCCAGGCAGGCCAGGCACCGGCAATCGCGCCAAGTGACGAGAAGGCGTATCGACCGGGGCCAGGCCGCACGCGGGGGCCGCAGCGCACCGCCGACGACAAGGGTCAGCGACCCTGGCGCAGGCGCCGTTCGATCATCCACCAGGCGCTCAGCCCGCTCAGGAAAGCGAGCGATGCACTGATCAGCATCACCCAGCGAAAGCCCGCCACGTAGGCCTCCGCCACCGCGCCCTTCAACGTGGCCGCGGTCACCGCGTCCAGCCCCGGCGGCATCTCGGCGGCAGCCAAGCGGCTGCGCTGCGCCTCGATGAATTGCGTGACTTCGGGCGAAGCTCCGGCCGCACGCAGGCCGTCCGCCAGCGCCCAATCGAACACCCATGCCATCCCGAGCCCGAACACCGCGATGGCCAGCACGGAGGCGGTACGCGAGACCGCGTTGTTGACGCCCGACGCCACGCCCGCCAATTCCTCGCCGACCGCGTTCATGACGGTAGTGGTCAGCGGCGCCACGGTGATCGTCATGCCGAAGCCGAGCACGACGACCGCCGGGAAGAAACCCGTCCAATAGTCCACCTGCACGCCCGGCAGCGCGATCATCGCGAAGCCGACGCCCGCGATGGCGGGTCCGAGCACCAGCGGCAGCCGCGGCCCGTATCGATCGACCAGCGTGCCGGCCCAGCGCGAAAGCGCGAACATGATCAGGATGAAGGGCAACAGCGCCGCCCCCGCCGCCGTGGCCGAGTAGCCCTGCACCTGGATCAGATTGAGCGGAAAGAAGTACAGGCCGCCGCCGAGCGCCGCATAGAGCAGCAGCGTGAGCAGGTTGGCGCCGGCGAAGTTGCCGATCCGGAACAAGCCGAGCGGCAGCATCGGCTTGGCCACGCGAAGCTCCACCCACACGAACGCAACCGCGGCCGCGAGGCCGGTCGCCATCGCGATCCACACCGCCGGCGCCGACCATCCTTGCGTCGGCGCCTCGATGAAGGCGTAGACCACGCCGCCGAGGGCCAGGGTGGCGAGCAAGGCACCGGCCACGTCCAGGCCACCGCGGGCGCCCTCGCCGCCCCGGCTCTCGGGCACGTGCCGCCAGGCGATCGCGAGCACCGCGATGGCCATCGGCACGTTCACCAGGAAAGCCCAGGTCCACGAATAGCGATCGACCAGGAAGCCGCCCACGACCGGCCCGATGGCGGCGGTGATGCCGCTGAAGCCGGACCAGGTGCCGATCGCCTTGCCGCGTTCGTTCTCGGGAAAGGCGGCGCTGATCAAGGCCAGGCTGCCCGGCACCAGCAAGGCGGCACCGACGCCCTGCACCGCGCGGGCGGCGATCAGGTGCTGCACGCTGCCGGCGATGGCGCAGCCGACCGAGGCGATCGCGAAGATCGCGACGCCGATCGAGAAGATGCGCCGGCGGCCGAAGTGGTCGCCCAACGAGCCGCCGACCAGGAGCAGCGCCGCGAGGAACAGCGCATAGGCCTCGACCACCCACTGCGCCTGGAAGGCGGTCGCCCGCAGATCGGCCTGGATGGCCGGCAGCGCCACGTTGACCACGGTGCCGTCGATGAAGGCCATGCTCGACCCGATGACCGCCGCCGCCAGCACCCACGGCTTGGAAGCCGGTGGGCACGGCGCCGCGTCGCAACCATGGGTGATCGACGAATCGTCTCCGGGAGGCTTTCCGAGCTGGGTCATGGGCGCGAGTATCGACCGCAATCGCGCGGCTTGCCCGGGCGCGAGAGCTGCTCGCTTCGGTCGCCCGGCCGAGGGACCGCCAGGTTTCAACCCGCTGCGGCCTTCTGGGCGTCCCGCGTGCGCAGCATGCTGCACACCGCCGCCACGGCCGCGAAGCCCGCCGCCAGCGAGAGCGCGATGACCTGGCCCCGGCCGTCGTGCGAGCCCCAGGCGCTGAAGATGCCGGCCAGCACGACCGCGCCCAGCGTCTGCCCCGTCAGGCGGGCGGTGCCGAGCATCCCGCTCGCGGCGCCGCTGCGGTGCGGCGGCGGCGAGCTCACGATCGTGTGGTTGTTCGGCGACTGGAAAAGGCCGAAGCCCATGCCGCAGAGCGCCATCCGCCAGACGATGTCCGCATTGGACGGATGGCTCGGCAGCATGGCCAGGGCCGCGAGCCCGCAGGCCAGCATCGTGAGGCCGATGCCGCCCAGCAAGCCATCCGGAATGCGGCCGATCAATCGGCCGGCGATGGGCGCCATCACCACGATCGAAAGCGGCCAGGCGGTGATCAGCAGGCCGGCCTCGACGTGCGTGCGGCCGTAGGTCTCCAGCAGCAGGAAGGGCAATGCGATGAGCGACAACATCTGCGCACAGAACGCGGTCACCGAGGTGCCCATCGAAAGCGCGAAGACCGGAATGCGCAGCAGGTCCACCGGGAACAACGGCAAGGCCAGCCCGAGCTGCCGGCGGATGTAGACGAAGCCGACCGCGACGCCCGCCAGCAGCAGCAGCCAGGCACTCGCAGCCGGAGCGCCCTGCCCCGGGTCGCGCACGCCGAGCCGGTCTGCGCCGATGAAGATCAGCGCGAACATCGCCACGTTGAGCAGCACGTCGACCGCCGAAAAGCTCGAGCCTCGGGAACCGGCCGCTGAACGATTGGCGGGCAGCGCCAGCCTGCCGAGCGTGACGACCAGCAGCCCGAGCGGGATGTTGAGCGCGAAGAGCCACGGCCAGCTCGCGACCGAGAGGATGGCTGCCGCGACGCTCGGGCCCGCCACCGACGCGGTCGCGACCACCACCGAGTTGAGCGCCATGCCCCGGCCGAGCTGCTCCGACGGGTAGATGAGGCGCACCAGCGCCGCGTTGACGCTCATCAACCCGGCCGCGCCCAGGCCCTGCACGGCGCGTGCGGCGATCAGCATCGGAAGCGAGTGGGCGAGCATCGCGGCGATCGACGACAGCGCGAACAAGGTCATGCCGACCAGGTACACGCGGCGGTAGCCGATGCGGTCGCCGAGCGAGGCAAGCGGCAGCAGCATGACCAGGATCGCGATCTGGTAGGCATTGACCACCCAGATCGCATGCGCGGCCTCGGCACGAAGCTGTTGCGCGATGCCGGGAAGCGCGAGGTTGACGATCGTGCCGTCGATCACCGACACCGCGATGCCGAGCAGGATGACCAGCATCGCGCGCACGCGCTGCGGCTTGGGCAGGCCGTCCTGCGCTTGCAGGGAGATCGGGGTGGCGGCCACCGCGTCAGCTGGCCGTGAGCCTGCCGGACGCCCGGCCGCCCAGCGTGACATAGGCCATCGCGACCGCGATCAGCGGGCCGGCGGCCATGCCGGCCACCATCGGCAGCGGCCGGCCGTCGGTGAAGAGGCCGACCACCGCCATCACGACCGCGCCGGTCAGCATCTGGAGCGTGCCGAGCAGCGCCGAGGCGGTGCCGGCGATGGCGCCATGCTGCTCGAGCGCCAGCACCGACGTCGTCGGGATCACGAGGCCCATCAGGCCGCTTGCGATGAAGTACGGCACCACCAGCATCGCGATGCTGTCGCTGCCGCTCCAGAAATAGCCGAGCATCAGGAGCATCACCGCTCCGCAGGCCGTGACGCTCGCCTTGACGACCCGCACGATGCCGAAGCGGTCGCACAGCATGCCGTTGAGCTGCGCGGCGGCGAAGAAGGCGGCGGCGTTGATGCCGAAGGCCATGCTGTAGACGGTCGGCGTCAGCCCGTAGTGGTCGATCATCACGAAGGACGAATTCGCGAGGAAGGTGAAGAAGCCCGCCATCGCGAAAGCGCCAATGAAGACCAGCCCGAGGTAGTGCGGGTCGCGCAGCAGGAGGCCGTAGGCGGACAGTGCGCTGCCCAGGCTGCTTTCGACCCGCTGCTCGCGCGGTCGGGTCTCCTTCAGGGTCGACCAGATCAAGCCGATGCCTGCGAGCGCAGCCAGCGTCACCGCCCAGAAGACGCCGCGCCATCCGGTGAAAGCGATCACCGCGCTGCCCGCGAGCGGCGCCAGGATCGGCGAGATGCTGAAGACCAGCATCAGCATCGACATCAACCGGGCGGCATCGCTGCCGGTGTGCAGGTCGCGCACCACCGCGCGCGGAATCGCCATGCCAGCCGCGGCGCCCAGGCCCTGGATGAAGCGCAGCGCGATGAGCGTCTCGATGTCTCGTGCGAGCGCGCAGCCGACGCTCGCCAGGGCGAATACCGCGAGGCCCAGCACCATGGGCAGCCGGCGGCCGAACATGTCCGAGATCGGGCCGTAGAACAGCTGCCCGACGCCGAGCGAGATGAAGAAGGCCGTGAGGCTCATCTGCACCGGGCCGATGCCGGCACCCAGGCTGGCGCCGATCTCGGGCAGCGCCGGGAGGTACATGTCGATCGCGAAAGGCCCGATGGCCGACAGCAGGCCCAGCACGAGGGCCAGCTTGAAGAAGCTAGAAGATTGCATTGGCAGCATTGTCGCGAAGCCGGGCATGGACCGTGGCCAGCATGCCGCCCCGGCTTGTGCTAGCCGAGGCTGCCCCGCGCGAGGGTCAGGGTGCGTTGAGGGCCATGGCGCTGCACGAAGCGCCGCCGCGTCCCGCCTGCAAGGTCCTGGCGCTGGCCGCGATGGCGTCCGAGAGCCGGCTGGTCACCCGCCGGGCGCCGGCCGCGATCGCGTCGACATCGCCACCGACCGGCTCGGTCAGCGCGACGCGGCAGGATGCGCCGGCCTCGTCGTCGAGCCGGCGCAGCGTCCAGCTGAACACCGCATCGACGCTTCGCCCGGGGGAGGCGTCGAACTGCAGCATCTGCACCGAGATCCGAAGCGCCGACTGCCCGCGCGGCCGAGGCGCACGGGTGGCGTCGACCGCGCCGAGGCGCGCCGCGACACCGCTCGAAAGCGCGTCGCGCAATTCGTTTTCGAACGACGACGCCCAGCGGTGCTGCTCCAGCACGTCGACCTCGGGACCCGACGAGCCTTTCTGGCGCACCACCATCTGCGGTCGTGCAAAACGCTCCGGCATGGCGACCGGCGCCAGTTCGACGTAGAGCATCGCTGTCGCTGCGGGCAACCCGGCGGGCGCCGCTGCGGCCGGCGCCGTGGCGTTGGCCGCGCCCTGCACCGCGCCGTCGGCCATCACGTTCTCGGCCAGGCTGTAGTAGCGGGTGGGCGGCGAACTGCAGGCGGCCAGCATCACGCAGCCGGCCAGCAGGATGCCGCGGTAGATCGTCTTCTTCATTTCTGCTTGTCCTCGGGCTTGCCCCGCAGGAGCGACTCGGGATGCCGCTCCAGGTAATCGGTCAGGATCCGCAGCGACCCCGCGGCACGCGTCACCTCGCGCAGCGTCTGGCGCAGGTCCTGCTGCACCGGCGAGTCGTCTGCGATGGTCTTCTGCGCCGAATCGAGCGTCTTGCGCACGTCCTTCATCGCCGCCGTCATCTCGGGTGCGACATCGTTGTTGAGCGTTTTGGCGACCTGTTCGGCGCTTGCGAGCGTCTTGTTCAGCGTGCCGAGCGCGGTGCGAAGGTCGGCGCCGATCTCCTCGAACGGAACCTTGTTCAGCTTGCGCGCGATGTCCGAGACCTGCGCCTGGATCTCGTCCAGGCTGTTCGGCACGGTCGGCACCTCGATCGGGCTGCGGGCGATGTCGATGCCGGCGGCCGGCGCCTTCGGGAAGAAATCGAAAGCCACGTAGAGCTGGCCGGTCAGCAGGTTGCCGGTCTTGAGCTGCGCACGCAGGCCCTTGCCGACCAGGAACTTGAGCCGCTCGGTCTGCGTGAAGCGCGATTCCCGCGGCGCGGCGCCGGCACCGCGGTTGAGGCGGTCGGGATAGATCTGCACCAGCACCGGCATCTTGAACTCGCGCTCCTCGCGATCGAACTGCACGCCGATCGACTTGACCTCGCCGATCTCGACGCCGCGGAAGTCGACCACCGCGCCGGGCACCAGGCCCCGCAACGACTGATTGAAATAGAGCAGCAGGGTTTGCGAAGGTCCGTCCGGCTCTTTCATGGCCGTGGTCTCGTCCTCCGCCAGCGTGAACTGGGTGTTCTCCTGCGCAACCGGGCCGTTCCGGTCGTCCGGCGCCTGGAAGGCGATGCCGCCGAGAAGCACCGTGGCGAGCGACTGGGTCCGCAGCTTGAGGCCGTTCGCGCCCACCTGCACGTCCACGCCGCTCGCATGCCAGAACCGGGTGTTGGCGCCGACCAGGCTGTCGTAGGGTGCATTGACGAAGACCCGCAGCGTGACGCCGCGCCCGTCCGCATCCAGCTCGAACGCGGCCAGCTGCCCCACCTTGATGCGGCGGAAGTAGACCGGAGAGCCGATGTCGAGCGAGCCCACGTCGCGCGCCCGCAGCAAGAACTGCCGGCCCGAGGCATCGCGCGTGACGATCGGCGGCACTTCGAGCCCGGTGAACTCGTCCCGAGTCTCTTCGCTGCTGCCCGCATCGGCGCCGATGTACGCGCCCGAAAGCAAAGTGCCGAGCCCGGAGATGCCCGAGGTGTCGAGTCGCGGCCGCACCACCCAGAAGCGGGTGTCCGATGCCGTGAATCCGTCGGCTTCCTTCTTGAGCTGCACGGTCACGCGCACATGCGAGCGGTCCTTGGCAAGGCGGATGGTCTGCACCGTGCCGATCTGCACATCCTTGTACTTGACGGCCGTCTTGCCGGCCTCGAGGCCCTCGGCGGTCTTGAAGGTGAGCACAACCTCAGGCCCGCGTTCCATCAGGATCCGCACCACCAGCGAGATGCCCACCAGGGCCGCCACGATCGGGATCAGCCAGATCAGAGAGGGCAGCCAGTTGCGCCGGCGCTTGACCGCCGGCCGCGCCAGGGCGGGTTGCTGCTGCTGCTGTTCGTCTTCTGCCGCGCTCATGCAAACGTCTTTCTCGGGTTGGGCGCCGGGCGCCGCTCGGGCGGAGGATCCCAGGTCAGGCGCGGGTCGAAGCTGATCGAAGCCATCATCGTGAGGACCACCACGGCGCCGAAAGCGCCGATTCCGACGCCGGCAGTGACCTCGGCAAAACCCTGGATGCGGACCAGCCCCGCCAGCAATGCGACCACGAACACGTCGAGCATCGACCAGCGTCCGATCACCTCGAGCACCCGGTAGAGCGTGGCACGTTCGCGCTGCCGCCAGCTGCTGTGCCGCTGCGCCAGCCAGGCAAGCAGGATCAATGCCGTCAGCTTGAAGAGCGGTACCAGGAAGCTCGCCACGAAGATGATCGCCGCCAGGCCGTAGGCACCGGTGACCCAGAAGTAGATGATGCCGCTCAGGATGGTGTCCTGCTGCGAGCCCAGCAGGCTGGTGGTGACCATCACCGGCAGCAGGTTGGCCGGCACGTACATGATGCAGGCGGCAATCAGGAGCGCCCAGGTTCGCTTGAGGCTGTCCGGCTTGCGGCGATGCAGGTGCGTACCGCATCGGCCGCACGGCTCGCCGGGCTCGACGCCCTGCCACACGGCGGTGCAGTGGTGGCAGGCGAGGTAGCCGAGTGGTGCCGCGGTCGCGACCTCGGCGTCGGCGACCACTTCCGCGACGTTGGCGGTTTTGCCCTGGTCGACTGCCCGTTGCGCGCGCTCGACGCGCGATGCGCTGCTGCTCATGCGGCCTGTTCCTCTTTGGGCTCGAAGGCCATGTCCCAGAAGGCGCGCGGATCGAAGGACAGGACCGCGGTCAACAACACCGTCAACCCCACGAAGGCCCAGAGGGCCGGGCCGGCAACGACCTGCGCCATGCTCGACAGCTTGACGATCGCCACCAGCACGCCGAGCAGGAACACCTCGATCATTCCCCACGGCCGAAGCCGTTGCATCAGCTTGACCAGCATGCCGAAGCCGACCGGCCGGCGGGAGCGCTGCAGCGGCAGCAGCAGGTAGAAGAGGATGCAGAGCTGGAGCAGCGGAAAGAGCAGCGTCGTCGACAGCACCAGCACCGCGACCACCGACATCCCCTCCCCGGCCAGCACCTGGATCGCGCCGATCAAGGTGGTCTGGCTGCGAAGCCCCTGGAGCTCGATCTCGACGATCGGAAAAAGATTGGCGATGGCGAACAGGACCAGGCTGGCGATCGTCAGCGGCAGGATGCGATCGTTCTGGTCGCCGGCATGACGGTCGAGTTCGGAGCCGCAGCGGCTGCAGTTGGAAACCTGCCGGCGCTTGAGCGGGATGCGGGCGTAGACCGCGTCGCAACCTTCGCAAACGATGGCGTTGGGAATTTCTTTCATGGAACGGCGGCATTGTCCGCTACGCCCGTGGAGCGCTGCTTCGCTTGTTGCGCGTTCGCGCGTCAGCGTGTTTCCCGTGCTTACAAATGAACGCATTTCAATCAAACCATCCCATAACCATCCATATGGATGGTGTTAGGATGGCGCATGCCTCAAAACGCGGTCACTCCCATCAAGCCCAAGCTTCCCGAATCCGAGAAGATCACCCTCAACATGGGCTTCATCGACCTCGGCAACGTCGACCTGCTGGTGGCCGAAGGCTTCTACTCGAACCGTTCGGATTTCATCCGAACGGCCATCCGCAACCAGCTGTCGACCCATGGCGAGATCCTGAAGCAGGTCGTCGCGCGCAAGACGCTGGTGCTCGGTCTGCAGCATTTCTCGCTGCAAGACCTGGAAGCCGTTCGAGCCGCGGGCGAGCGCCTCAGCATTCGGGTGCTGGGCATGGCGTCGATCGACCCGGCCGTGACGGCCGAGCTGGCCCTCGCAACCATCGAATCCATCACGGTGCTGGGTGCCTTGCACGCCAGCCCTGCCGTCAAGGCGGCCCTCTCGGACCGCATCCACTAGATCCAGACAAGGAACCCATGAACCTCGATTTCAACCGCCTGATGGGCGATGCCACTCGCCTGACGCAGGGTGGCGACCTGCAGGGCGCGACCGAGCTGATCCAGCGAGCGCTGCTCGGCAAGCAAGATACCGGTGCGAGCTCGGACGCACCCCAAGACCGTCGGTGGCCGGAGGATGCCGCCGCGCACATCGCCGGTCGCAAGGTGTCGCCGAACGCGCGCGACATGGTGCTCGATGTCGAAAGCCGGGTCGTCTCCGCAGGCGCCGAGCCACTGGCCGCCGACCCAGTGAGCTCGCCCCGCACTGCGACCGAGACCACCGAGCCGAAATCGGAGCCCGCAGCGGCCGAGCCCGAACGCTTTGTCGATGGCAGCTTCAGCCACCAGGGCCGCGCCCTCGCCTACAAGCTCTTCGTGCCGGCCCGCCGTGCAGGTTCGAACGAATCGCCGCGAGGGCTGGTCGTCATGCTCCATGGTTGCACCCAGAACGCGGCGGACTTCGCCGCGGGAACCCGGATGAACGAGCTGGCCGCGGCGCACGACCTGCTCGTTCTTTATCCCGAACAAGCGCAGCGCGCCAATCCGCAGCGCTGCTGGAACTGGTTCAAGCCGCAGCATCAGAAACGCGGACGCGGCGAGCCGGCGGTGCTGGCGGCCATGACCCGATCGATTGCCGAAGCGCATCGGGTCGATCCTGCGCGGGTCTACATCGCAGGCCTGTCGGCCGGCGGTGCGATGGCCGACATCATGGGCCGGGCATACCCCGACCTCTTCGCGGCGGTCGGTGTCCATTCGGGCCTGCCGGCGGGCGCGGCCAAGGACGTGGTCTCGGCGCTCTCGGTGATGCGGAGCGGCCCGCAAGGCAGTTCATCGTCTTCGCCCGCAGCTGGCAGCGGCCCCCTGCCACCGACCATCGTGTTCCACGGCGATGCCGATGCGACCGTGCATCCGTCGAACGGCACGGCGGTGGCCGGCGCGGCGCGAGGCCACGAAGACCGATCGGCTGCAAGCCCGCCGCAGGTGACCGACGGCCGCTCGCCACGGGGCCAGTCCTACACGCGAACCACCTACGGCGAGTCGACCGGTCAAGCGGCCGTCGAGCATTGGCGATTGCACGGTGCCGGCCATGCCTGGGCCGGCGGCAGTGCCAGCGGCAGCTACACCGACGCGCGAGGCGTCGACGCGAGTGCCGAGATGCTGAGGTTCTTTCTGGCGCACCCCAGGCGCGGCGCCTGAGGCGGGCGGTCCATCAGAGCCAGACCAGGGGCTCGAAGCCGCCGAAGAACATCCGCTTGCCGTCGAAAACCATCTTGCCCGCGTCCATCATGTCGGCGAGCCGCGGATCGGTCATGACCTTGCCGTTGACCTCGTCCCGATGGTCGCGCGATTCGAAGACGATGTACGAGAAGATCACCACCTCGCCTTCCTTCAACTGCACGCTCTGCGGGAACGAGGTGAGCTCGCCGGCCTTCACGTCGTCGGCCACGCATTCGCGATATTCGAGAGCCCCATGCTCCCGCCAGATCGCACCGGCCTTGCTGGCCATCTCACGGTAGGCGTCCAGCTTGGCGGACGGGACCGGAACCACGTATCCATCGACATAGGCCATCGAAAGCTCCTTGTGAAGGTCGGCGCGCCCGGGCGCAGGCGCCCGTCAATATAGCGCCGCAGCAGCGTCCGGCAAGCTGCGTCATCATGCGCAGCACCGATCATCGTTTCCAAAGCAAAAGGACAGCTCGACATGTCAGATCTCTCGGCCTTCCCGATCACCCGCAAGTGGCCCGCTCGCCATCCCGAAAGACTGCAGCTTTACTCGCTGCCGACACCCAACGGCGTCAAGGCGTCGATCATGCTGGAGGAGACCGGCTTGCCCTACGAGGTTCACCTGGTCGACTTCGGCAACAACGACCAGACCTCGCCCGAATTCATGTCGCTCAACCCGAACAACAAGATTCCGGCGATCCTCGATCCGGACGGCCCCGGCGGCAAGCCGCTCGCCCTGTGGGAATCCGGTGCCATCCTGCTCTACCTGGCGGACAAGACCGGCCGTTTGATCCCGAAAGACCCGGCCGCGCGCTACGAGACCATCCAATGGCTGATGTTCCAGATGGGCGGCATCGGACCGATGTTCGGGCAGCTCGGCTTCTTCAACAAATTCGCCGGCAAGGACTACGAGGACAAGCGTCCGCGCGACCGCTACGTGGCCGAATCGAAGCGCCTGCTCGGCGTGGTCGAAGGTCGGCTCGCCGATCGGGACTGGATCATGGGAAGCGAGTTCACGATTGCCGATATCGCGGTCTTTCCGTGGATTCGCAACCTGGTCGGCTTCTACGAAGCCGGCGAGCTGGTCGGGTTCGAGGACTTTCCGCGAGTCGCACGCACGCTTGAAATGTTCAAGGCCCGGCCGGCTGTCGAACGCGGGCTGAACATTCCTTCGCGCGGCTGACGGTCCGCCGGTGCGACGGCCCGGAGCCGATCCGCGCGTTCGGCTGCCGGGCGGCGTCGAGCCCGTGATTGCCCCGATCAGCTCCGCAACTGGCCGCGCAGCTTTTCGCCGATGTCCGGCCGTTCCGCAAACGGATCGGCCGGGTTCTCGATCGCCAAGATGCTTTCCATCCGGCTCTTGACGTTGCCGAGCGCCTTCGGGTGGCTGAAGATGTAGAAGCGGTTGCTGCGAATCCCGTCGAACACCATCTCGGCGACCTGCGCCGCCGAGACCTTGCCGCTGCTCACCGCCTTTTCGCTCATGGCCTGGCCGATGAGCTGCGACTTGGTCGGTGCGCCGCTCGCCAGGGCGCTCGGACGATTGCGGTCGCTCTGCGTGATGCCGGTCGGCACGAAGTACGGACACAACAGGCTCGCGCCGACCTGGTCGGTCACCAGCTTGAGGTCTTGATAGAGGGTCTCGGTCAAGCTGACCACCGCTGCCTTCGCGGTGTTGTAGATGCCCATGTTGGGCGGGGTCAGCAAGCCGGCCATGCTCGAAGTGTTGACGATGTGGCCCCGGTATGCCGGGTCCTTGGCGGCGGCTTCGAGCATCATCGGCGTGAAGAGGCGCACGCCGTGCACCACGCCCCACAGGTCCACGCCCAAGACCCACTCCCAATCGGCGACCGAGTTCTCCCAGACCAGTCCGCCCGCCCCCACCCCGGCATTGTTGAAGACGAAATGAGGTGCGCCGAAGCGTTGCTCGACATCTCGCGCGAGTTGTTCCATCTGCGCGGCATCGGCCACGTCGACCTGGCGCGCGAGCACCGCCGCGCCGGCGGCCTCCATCTCGCGACGAGCGGCTTCGAGCGCATCCTGCTGCACGTCGACCAGCACCAGGTTCATCCCCAGCCGGGCGCCGATGCGGGCGCATTCGAGGCCGAAGCCCGAGCCGGCGCCGGTCAGCACGGCGGTCGTACCTTTGAAATCCTGAATCATCGAGTCTCCTGATGGGGTGCGCGAGGACGCGCCCGGGTTTGGCCTGCAGGTCGGATTAGAAGCGTTTTGCGGAGTGCGGGGCGTCGTTTAAGTGACTGACCCGGCAAGTCATCGCGTCGGGTCCTCTGAGCAGTCGATGGGTGGCGGCACACGCTCGCGGCTTTCGAAGCCGCCCTAGCGCATCGTGGGGGCTGTGCGACGCACCCCTTTGCAGCAGCATCGTCCATCGATCACCAGGTGCCGCGAGTGCAAGCGGCGCCATTCATCGGGGAGACACGAAATGGATGATGAACGTCAATCAAGCGATCGGCAGCTCTCGACGCAACTCCTGTCGGCCGTGCTCATGTCCGATGGCGCCTTGTCGACCACGGCCTGAGGACATCTCTGCCGAAGGGGTCGTGCATCACGGGTAGTTGGCGCCATGGATGAAGTTGCTCGAGATCCGAACCATCAGGTGGTTCATGCGCTTTACGGAAGCGAGGCCTGCTGGCAAAAAGTCCTGCGCGAAACCGGGGTGGAGAGTCCACCGCGATTGCTGCGTTTCGTCGACCAAAATGACCTTCGGCAAGTCGAGACGTTGCTGAGTGGCGGCGCAGACATCGAGACACGAGACGATATCGGCCGGACACCACTCCACGTCGCCGCGATCAAGGGCGACATCGCGATGCTCGAGCTCTTGTTCAAGAGGGGCGCAGATCCCGATGCCTCGGACTTCTTCGGAACGACGGCGCTCAGCGATGCCGCGGCAGAGAACCACGAAGCCGTTGTTCGTGCGTTGCTTGCTTGGAAGGCGGATGTGCATGCCTGCGACCATCAAGGCGTCAATGCGCTGATGCGCGCAGCCAGCGAGGGCCATGGCGCGATCGCCGAACTCTTGCTGGCAAATGGTGCTCGGATCGACGCAGCAGACCACTTCTACCAACGCCATGCGCTTCACTGTGCCGCCGTATTCGGCCGTGCAGCGATGGTGGCATTGCTCGCGAAGCACGGGGCCGAGGTCGACGCGCCCTCCCTCAAGGGCAGAACGGCTTTTCACCTGGCGTTGACCTTCAACCACCAGGCAGTGGCAGGTCTGCTGCTGGATGACTACAAAGTCGACATCGAGCAGCTGGATGGCCGAGGTCGCTCCGGATTGCATTACGCCTGCACGAGTCCGGCCTTGCTGGATTGGCTCATGGATCGAGGCGCCCGCATTCGCAGGAGCACGGGAGGCCGCACGCCGCTTCATCGCGCCGCCAAATTGGGCTGTGCGCCAGCGATCGACGTGTTGATTCGCAGAGGTTGTGATGTTCGGGAGGCCGACAACGGCGGCGCGACCGCGCTTCACCTGGCGACACTGCACGATCGACCCGAAGCAGTCGCAACCCTGCTCCGCCATGGCGCACCGGTCGACGCGATCGACGAGGCAGGACGGACGCCCTTGATGCTGATGCCGTCGAACGAACGTGGCGTGCAGTGGATGCTGGTGCAGGCAGGTGCCACCTACGATGCCGCTTTGCTGAAGAGCCTGCTTGCTGCTCCGAATACCTTGAGGTCGCCGCGATCCCGGAGGCAGCTCGACTACCAGCTGACAGCGGATCGGCTGATTCGGTACCTGGTCGAAGATGCCGATTCCAGAAGCACGGCCAGCTTGCTTCCGCTTGCATCGCTGTCGCTCGGCCAAGTCTGCAGGAGCATCTGCGCCGATGCCTACGATGCGTCCTCCCTCGAACGGCTGATTTCCGAACGAGTCCCGGGTTGGCCGGCAGCACACCGCCAAGCCTTGCTGTACAGCCTGGCCGCGCTCGACCTGGAGACCGACCGAGTTGGGGGACATCGGTTCGAGATGAAAGCGCCTGGTGATGGTCCGGTCGACCCCGAAACCGATCTGATGGAAGCGTTGAACGATGCGGGAATGACGGAGGCGTTCGATCGTGCGCGAAGAAGCTTGAAGTGCCTTTGCCGCGTACCGCTCAACTGGACCGCGCTCAACTTCGCCATCCATCGCAACGAAGGTCCGCTCGTGAAGCTGCTGCTCCAGCTCGGCGCCAGCGCGATCGTGCCGAGTCGCACGGGGCACACGCCTCTTCACACCGCGGTCGACGCGGACTGGCCGGAACTGGTCCCCTTGCTCCTGCGGCATGGCGCCCGCGCGATGCTTCCCGATCTGGAGGGTGAAACGCCGCGTCAATTGGCGATCCGGCTGAAACGTTCGCAGTTGACGCAGCTACTCGGCTGACTTGCGGCCTGTGTTCGCGCGGGCGGCTTCTCCGCACGGAAGCCACGACAAGCACGATCCCTTCACCCGCCTCAACCCGCCGCCCGCATCGAATACCCGATCCGCGGAAAGTGCACCTGCACCGTTCCCGCTCGCTCGTCGGTGCGGCGCAGGCTGTAGTGCGTGCGGGTGGCGGCGACCAGCTCGCCTTCGGTCGGCTCGGGTCCGAAGCTCTCGGACACGATGCTCACCATCGAGCCGAGCGGCAGGCCGTGCTCGTCCTGGAAGGCGCTGTCCGACAGCAGGCTCTGCGGCTGCGAACTCTTGGCAACCTCGATCGCATGGTTTGCATCGCTCACCACCATCTCGCCGTGGCCGATCGCGGCCATCCGATCCATCCAGTCGACCACGGCCGGCGTCAGCTGCAAAACGCCCGCTCGCGAAGGCGTGCGCTTGCGGGTGAACCACAGCGGGTGATAGCAGGCGAAGTCGGCCACCGTCGGCAGCGCGCCGAGTAGATAGTCGCCGTCGTCCAGCATGTCGGACATGCGGCGCAGGTACGACTTGTAGGCTGCCGCGGCGTCGGCCGGGCGATGCCTCACCATGTTGACGCTCATCGCCTTGCGATCTTCTGCAAAGGCCTTGCCCGCTTCGGGTGGCGCCTTGCCGAACAGGTCCGCCGCGCCGGTGCCGCCGAAGTTGTAGGCCATGGCTGCCCAGAAGACCGCGTTGTCGCCCCACTGCGCAATGGTCCTGGCGAGGCCCTTGCCGGGCTCGGGGTAGATCGACGGCATCGGCGCCAGATGCTCGAGCACGTCGCAGATGAGCGCGGTATCGCAATAGATGTCCGCGCCCACCTGCAGCACCGGCGTCTTGCGGTAGCCGCCGGTCAGCGCCATCAGGTCGGGCTTGGGCATGATCTGCGGAATGATCACCGACTTCCAGGCCAGCTTCTTGTAGCCGAGGATGAGGCGCACCTTCTCGGAGAAAGGCGAGGTGGCGTAGTGGTGAAGGATCAGGTCTGCCATCGGTGGGTTCCAGGTTGATGCTCAGGTGGGCATGGCGCGATCGATGATCGCATCGAAGTCGCATCGGGGCGAAAGCGTACCGAAGGCATGGCCCCAATCGCCCCCGATGCGCGAGGCGCAAAAGGCATCGGCGACCGCTGCCGGTGCCGTCCGCACGAGCAGCGCCGCCTGCGCGGCCAGTGCGACATCCTGTGCGAGCCGGCGCGCCTCGCCTTCGGTAGTCATCGATTCGATGCGATCCGGCAGGGCATCGGCAAGCCGGTCGAGGCCGGCATGCAGGCCACGTGCGTCCCCCAGCTCTTGCCGGAGCGCAGCGACCGCATCGCCCTTGCGCAGGCCCCGCAGCAGGTCGAGCGCCATGATGTTGCCGGCGCCCTCCCAGATCGAGTTGAGCGGCATTTCGCGATAGATGCGGGCCATGACGCCTTCGCCGCCCTCCTCCACGTAGCCGTTGCCACCAAGGCACTCCATGGCCTCCTGGGCAAACGAGCTGCCGCGCTTGCAGATCCAGAACTTGGCCACCGGCGTGAGCAGCCGGGCCATGAAGCGCTCGTGCGGCTCCTGCTGGCGATCGAAGGCTCGGGCGAGCCGGATCGACAGCGCCGTCGCGGCCTCGCTTTCGAGAGCCAGGTCGGCCAGCACGTTCTTCATCAAGGGCTGCTCGATCAACGCCTTGCCGAAGGCCTTCCGTTCGGATGCGTGATGCAGCGCGAGGCTCAATGCCTGCCGCATCAGGCCGCTGGTGCCCAGAGCGCAGTCGAGCCGGGTCATGGTGCCCATCTCGAGGATCTGAGGAATGCCACGGCCTTCTTCGCCGACCAGCCAGGCGCTCGCCTGGTGAAACTCGACCTCGGAACTCGCATTGGCCTTGTTGCCCAGCTTGTCCTTGAGCCGCTGGATGCGGACCGTGTTGCGGCTGCCGTCGGCGAGGACGCGTGGCAGGAAGAAGCAGCTGAGCCCGGCTGGCGCCTGGGCCAGCACCAGGAAGGCATCGCACATCGGCGCCGAGAAGAACCATTTGTGCCCGGTGAGCTCGTAGCGCTCGCCCCAAGCGTCGCTTGCGACGCGCACGGCCCGAGTCGTATTGGCCCGAACATCCGAGCCTCCCTGCTTCTCGGTCATGCCCATGCCCATCGTGAGTCCGGGCTTGTCGCGCCACGGCTTGAGCGCGCCGTCGTAGTCGCGCGTGCCGAGCAAGGGCGCGATGTCGCGCTCGATCGCCGCGTTGCCGCGGAGCGCCGGGGTCGCGGCATAGCTCATCGAGATCGGGCAGAGGATCGAAGGCTCGAGCTCGGTAAACAGCATGAAGCCGGCGGCGCGCTCCACGTGGCTGATGCTGCCGGTCCAGGGCGACCCGTGCAGTCCGGCGCCGATTGCGGCCCGCATGAGCTCGTGATAGCTCGGATGGAACTCGACCTCGTCGGTGCGGCGCCCGACGCGGTCATGCGTGTGCAGCTGCGGCGGATGCACATTCGCGAGCCGCGCATGATCCTGCATTCGCGCGGAGCCGGCGAGCAGGCCCAGGCGGGTCAGCGCATCGAGTGGCAGCTCCGGCGCGTTGAAGCGGAGCGCATCCTGCAAGGGCCGGTGTGCCGCCAGCAGGTCGTAGTCGGCCAGCCGTGTCGGCTGGTTGAGCACTTCGTGCGTGTCGATGCCGGCCATGCCCGGGCGCCTCGTATTCAGGCCCTTGCCTTCAGGCCAGCTTCACCAGCTGCTTGCCGAAGTTCCGGCCCTTGAGCAGTCCCAAGAACGCTTCGGGCGCCGACTCGATGCCTTCGGCGATCGATTCGCGCGGCTTGAGCTTGCCGGACGCGACCAGTTCGCCCAGCTCGGCCAAGGCCTCGGGCCAGACGTCCATGTGCTCGCTGACGATGAAGCCTTCGAGCTTGATGCGGTTCATCAGGAACAGCGCCGGGTTCGAGAGCGGCAAGGGCTGGCCGTCGTAGCCCGCGATCATTCCGCACAGCGCGACTCGCGCGAAGGCGTTGGTGCGCATCAGCACCGCATCGAAGATGTAGCCGCCGACGTTCTCGAAGTAGCCGTCGATGCCGTCCGGGCAGGCTTCCTTCAGCGCCGCGCTCATGCTCTTGGCGTCAGCATGCTGGCGGTAGTCGATGCAGGCATCGAAGCCGAGCTCGCCGACCACGTAGGCGCACTTGTCGAGCCCGCCAGCGATGCCCACGACCCGGCAACCGCGCGCCTTGGCCAATGCGCCGAAAGCGCTGCCGACGGCGCCGCTGGCCGCGGTCACCACCATGGTCTCGCCGGCCTTCGGCTGGATGATCTTGACCAGGCCGTACCAGGCGGTCACGCCCGGCATTCCGACCGCGCCGAGATAGTGCGAAAGCGGCACGCGGCTGGTGTCGACCTTCTTCAGGCTGCCGGGCTGCGACGCATCGACCACGCTGTATTCCTGCCAGCCGCCGAAACCCACCACCTTGTCGCCGGGCTTGAACTTGGGATGCCGGCTTTCGACGACTTCGCCGGCGGTTCCGCCCTGCATCACCTCGCCGAGCGGCTGCGGCTTGGCATAGCTCTTGGCGTCGTTCATGCGGCCACGCATGTACGGGTCGAGGCTCATGAAGTGATGGCGCACCAGGACCTGGTTGTCCTGGAGGGGCGGGGTCTCGGTGCTGACCAGCTTGAAATTGGCGGCGACGGCCTCGCCTTCTGGGCGGTTGTCGAGGATCTGTTGGCGGTTGGTGGGCATGGGAGCTCCTGCAGCGGGGGTCGATGGTCGGATGCGCTGGGCGCAACCGCGTTGGTCTAGGTCGGCCGGTCAATCCGTCGAAGGCGGGCGCATGGCGTTCGCGCTCGCCGGTCCGGTCGGCAGTCGCCGCTTCACGTATTTGAAGGTGCCGGTCGCGTGCGCGCAAGCCTGTTCCTGCGCGTCGTAGATCGTGGCTTCGGTGAAGGCCATGGTGGCGGTGCGGTGCATCACCCGGCCGCGCGCGTGCAGCGGACCGACCGACGGCCGCATGAAGATGGTCTTCATCTCGATCGTGACGACGCCGATTTCGGGTGCAAAGCTCCGCGCGGCCGCAGCCATTGCAATGTCGAGCATCGTCATGCAGGCGCCGCCGTGCGTCACGTCGAAGGTATTGAGGTGCTCCGCTTTTGCGGTGTAGTGCAGTTCGGATTCGCCGCCTTCGAACTTCACCAGCTTGAAGCCGAGGTGCCGGGCGAACGGAATCTGGCTCAGGTACGAAAGCCGGTCGATGCGCTCGTCGGCCGGACTCGCCTCGGTGCCCTTCGATTGCGAATCGTCGCTGCTCATCGATCCGTCTCCTTTGGCGCGCCGCGGGTCGACTCAGGCACCGCTCACCACGCTGACGCCGCCATCGACCGCCAGCCACTGCCCGGTGATGTGCTTGCCCGCGGGGCTTGCGAACAGCAAGGTGACGCCCTTCAGGTCTTCTTCGTCGCCGAGCCGGCCGAGCGGCGCATGCGAGGCCATCTTCTCCTCGCCGAGCGACTTGATGAGGCCGGCTGCCAGCTTGGTCATGAAGAAGCCCGGGCAGATGGCGTTCACGTTGATGCCGTAGCGGCCCCACTCGGCCGCCAGCGTCTGGGTGAAGCCGAGCACCGCGGTCTTGGAGGTGTTATAGGCCAGGGTCTTCATCTCCGGCGGATTGCCGTTGAGTCCCGCGATCGAGGCGATGTTGATGATGCGGCCCGACTTCTTCGGGATCATGTAGCCGCGCGCCACCTGTTGCGACAGGATGAAGTAGCCGCGCACGTTGAGGTTCATGACCTTGTCCCAGGCCTCGACCGGATGATCTTCGGCCGGCGCACCCCAACTGGCGCCGGCGTTGTTGACCAGGATGTCGACCGCGCCCATGCGCTGCAGGGTGTCGTCCGCCAGCCGGCGGATGTCTTCTTCCTTCGAGCAGTCGGCCGCGATCCAGCGGGCGTCGATGCCGGCCGCCTGCAGGTCGCCGGTCGCCTGCTCGAGGTCGTCCGCCTTGCGCGAGCTCAGCATGATGCGGGCGCCGGCCTCGCCGAGCGCATGCGCCATCTGGAGACCGAGGCCGCGAGAGCCGCCGGTGACGAGCGCCGTCTTGCCGCGCAGGTCGAAGAGTTCGTTGATCTTGCGGGGGGTCATGATTTCTCCGGGTTGTCGAGGGGGCCGTCGGCGAGGCGGGAGCGCACGAAGATCAGCACCACGCCGACCACCGCGATCACCACGCCGGGCACGGCCATCGCCCAGCCGAGCGCTTCGTCGATGCGGCCGGTCGCGATGCCGAGGATGAGCGCGAAGAGCCCGCCATAGATCAGCGTCCAGATCCAGGCGTCGAGCCGGGCGTGCCGCGATTTCGGTCGTGCCGGCTTCATCAGAAGGCCTCCTCGGGCAGGACCGCGCAGGTCGGGTCGCGGCTTTCGACCACGTTGAGCCAGGCGCCGATCTTCGGCAACTCGTAGCGGAAGAAGAAGTCGGTTGCACCCAGGCGGCCGACGGTGGCCGGCCGGGCTCTCTCGGGGTCGATCGACAGCGCCTTGGCCGCGACGTCGAGCCACCTCCAGGCGATCACGGTGTGACCGAAGGCCTGCATGTAGGGCACGGCATTGGCCAGCGCCTCTTGCGGATTGCCGGTGGCCCAGGCTTCGCGGGTGGCGGCGGCAATTCGATCGAGCGCCGCGCGCAAGGCCTCGCCGTGAGCGGCCAGCACCGGATGCATCAGGGCACGCGCGATGGTGTCGTGGATTCGCCCGGCCAGGAGCTGGAGGCCGCGGCCTTCCTCCATCAATACCTTGCGCCCGAGCAAGTCGGCCGCCTGGATGCCATGGGTGCCCTCGTGGATCATGTTGAGGCGGTTGTCCCGCCAGTACTGTTCCACCGGAAAGTCGCGCGTGTAGCCGTAGCCGCCATGCACCTGGATGGCGAGCGAATTCGCCTCCAGGCACCATTCGCTCGGCCAGCTCTTGGCGATCGGCGTCAGCACCTCCAGCAGCAGGCGGGCGTCATCGGCGGTCTTCGCATCCGAGGTTTTCTGCTGGTCGACCAGGAGCGCGCAGTAAAGCTCCAGCGCCAGCGCGCCTTCGCAGTACGCCTTCTGCGCCAGCAGCATCCGGCGCACGTCGGCGTGTTCGATGATGCGAACCTGCGGCCGGGTCGCATCCTTGCCCGCGGGGCCGGCCGGTCGGCCCTGCGGCCGCGCCTTGGCGTAGTCGAGCGAGGCGTAGTAGCCGGCCATGCCGAGCATGGTGGCAGCCGTGCCGACGCCGATGCGCGCCTCGTTCATCATGTGGAACATGCAGTGCAGGCCCTTGCCCGGCTCGCCGACCAGCCAGCCGACTGCACCCGGCTTGCCATCGACCGGAAACCTGCCTTCGCCGAAGTTGAGGAGCGTGTTGGTGGTGCCGCGCCAACCCAGCTTGTGGTTGAGCCCGGCCAGCGCGATGTCGTTGCGCGGCCCGAGCCTGACGTCCACTTCGGGCCGGCCGCCCTCCTCGCTGCTGCCCGCCCGTCGCTCGACCTCCAACGTCCACTTCGGCACGATGAAGAGCGAGATGCCGCGGGTACCCGGCACCAGCTTGCCGTTCTCGTCCGGGATCTTGGCGAGCACGATGTGCACGATGTTCTCGGTCAGTTCGTGATCGCCGGACGAGATCCACATCTTGTTGCCGGTGAGGCGATAGCGCGGACCGAGCGGATCGTTTTCGAAGCCCGGACCATCGGGTACGGCGCGGGTCGCCACGTCGCTCAGGCTGCTGCCGGCCTGCGGCTCCGACAGGCACATGGTGCCGGCCCAGCGGCCCGAGAACTCGTTGAGCGCGAACACCGCCTGCTGCATCGGCGTGCCATGCACCATGAGCAGGTTCGCGTTGCCGCTGGTCAGCATGTTGGAGCCGATGCTGACCGAAGCCATCGCGAAGAAGCTGTTGGCAGCCGCCTGCACCGTGTACGGCAGCTGCATGCCGCCGATCTCGTAGTCCTGCGCGGCGCTCAGCAGCCCGGACTCGGCGAAGGCCTTGTGCGCATCGTGCGTGGCCTGCGGCAGCACCACCTTTTCGCCGTCGAAGTGCGGTTCCTGGGTGTCGACCGTGCGGTTGTGCGGCGCGTACTTCTCGCGTGCGATGCGTTCGGAGGTGTCGAGCACCGCATCGAAGGTCTCGCGCGAGTGATCGGCGAATCGCGTGCGCTCGGCAAGCGAGGCTGCGTCCAGCCAGTCGTACAGCAGGAAATCGATGGTGGAACGAAGGCTCATTGGTGAATCTCAACCCTTGACGTGAACGGCCGGCTTTTCGACTGCTGCTCCCCCGCCAGAACCCCGCGGAACCGGCTCCGCCGGGCCGCAGGGCTTGCCCCCGGCAGGGGGGAGGCGAAGCACACGAAGTGAGCGAAGCCTGGGGGCGAGTCAGATGACTTCAAACACGCCGGCCGCGCCCATGCCGCCGCCGATGCACATCGTGACCACCACCTTCTTGGCGCCGCGGCGACGGCCCTCGATCAAGGCATGGCCGGTGAGGCGCTGGCCGCTCACGCCGTAGGGATGCCCGACCGCGATGGCGCCGCCGTTGACGTTGAGCCGGTCGCCCGGAATGCCGAGCTTGTCGCGGCAATAGATGACTTGCACGGCAAAGGCCTCGTTCAATTCCCAGAGGTCGATGTCGTCGATGCCCAAACCGAGCTTCTTGAGCACCTTCGGGATCGCGAACACGGGGCCGATGCCCATCTCGTCCGGCTCGCAGCCGGCCACCGCGAAGCCGAGGAAGCGGCCGAGCGGCTTCAGGCCTTTCTGCTCGGCATATTTTTCGTCGGTCACCACGCAGGCGCCGCCGCCGTCCGAGAACTGGCTCGCGTTGCCTGCCGAGATCACGCCGCCCGGAATTGCCGGGCGGATGCCGCTGATGCCTTCGGCGGTGGTGCCGGGACGGATGCCTTCGTCGTTCTCGACCGTGACTTCCTTGGTGCGCAGGCCCATGACCGCATCGGCCACGCCGGCCAGCACGGTGATCGGCGCGATCTCGTCCTTGAACTTGCCGGCTTCGAGCGCCGCGGTCGCCCTCTGCTGGCTGGCCGCGCCGTATTCGTCCATTCGCTCGCGCGAGATGTCGTATCGCTTGGCGACCTGCTCGGCGGTCTGCAGCATGTTCCAGTAGATCTCGGGCTTGGCCTTGACCAGCGCCGGATCGGCCAGCATGTGTTTGTTCATCTCGTTCTGCACGCACGAGATGCTTTCGACGCCGCCCGCCACGTAGATGTCGCCCTCGCCGGCAATGATCCGCTGCGCGGCCATTGCGATGGTCTGCAGGCCGGACGAACAGAAACGGTTCACCGTCATGCCCGAGGTGGTGACCGGCAGGCCCGCCCGCAGCGCGATCTGGCGGGCGATGTTGGCGCCGGTGGCACCTTCGGGATTGGCGCAGCCCATGATCACGTCGTCGACGCTGGCCGGGTCGATGCCGGCGCGCTGCACCGCATGCTGCACCGCATGGCCGCCGAGCGTGGCGCCATGGGTCATGTTGAAGGCGCCCTTCCAGCTCTTGGCGAGCGGCGTGCGGGCGGTGGAAACGATGACGGCGCTGGTCATGATGGATGTCCTTGTGCTGTGGGAAGAAAGAAATCGATGGGCAGGTGAGCTTTGTTGCCGTACCGCCTTATTGCGTGCCTTGCACGCCCTGCGCAGCCTGGGCGGAATTGCGCAGCAGTTGCCGATAGAAGCGGATCGCCTCGACGTAGTTGGATATCGCGATGCGTTCGTTGGTGCCGTGGAAGCGCGGCAGGTCCTCGGCCTTCACCCGGAACGGCGAGAAGCGATACACCGAATCGCTCAGGATCGAGAAATGCCGCGAATCGGTGGCCGCGGTCATGAGGCCGGGCGCCACCACCGCGTCGGGGAAGGTCTGGCGAACGGCTTCCTGGATCGAACGGTAGCCGGCGCTGTCGGTCGGCGAGATCGGCGACGGCTCGGAGTTGCCGGGATAGCGCTTGACCTGGATCGCGTCGTCGCCCAGCGCCTTGCGCAGGTGCGCCTCGACCTGGTCGATGCTGTCCCCGGGCAGCACCCGGAAGTTGACCGCCGCCTCGGCCCGGCCGGGCAGCACGTTGTCCTTGTTGCCGGCCCGCACGATCGTGAGCGCCGTGGTGGTCCGCAGCATCGCGTTGCTGCTCGGGCTCTTCTCGATCTGGCTGCGCACCAGCGGCTCGGTCAGCCACAGGTTGGACAGCATGACCCGGTTGATGCCGCTCATCTCGGGCGCCAGGGCGCCGAACATCTCGCGAGCGACGCCGCGGATTCCGCCGGGCATCGGCGTCGCCTCCAGCCGCGCGAGCGCCGCCGACATCTGGCCGATGGCGCTGCGCGCGGGCGGCATCGACGAATGGCCGGGCGCCGTGTCGAGCGTCAGGAAGAAGGTGGCGTAGCCTTTTTCGGCGAGGCCGATCAAGGCGGCCGGACGATTCAGACCGGGCAAGACGCCATCGAGCACCAGCAGGCCCTCGTCCAGCACCCAGTCGAGGCGGACGCCACGCGATTGCAGCAGCTGCGCGATCGGCTGCGCGCCGCGCAGTCCGCTCACTTCCTCGTCGTCGCCCATCACGAGATAGATGGTGCGCTGGGGCTTGAAGCCGCCCGCGAGCAGCATTTCGATGGCTTCGAGCTGGGCGAACAGGTTGCCCTTGTTGTCCAGTGCGCCGCGGCCCCAGACGAAGCCGTCCTTGATGGTGCCGGCGAAGGGGTCGACACCCCAGGCCCCTTCGGTGCCCGGTGCGATCGGCACCATGTCCTGGTGCGCCATCAGCGCGATCGGCTTGGCCGCAGGGTCGCTGCCCGCCCAGGTGTAGAGCAGCGCCTTGCGCCCGACGACTTCGCGCTTCAGGTTGGCGTGCAGCAGCGGGTAGTGCTGGGCCATGTAGGCATGCAGCTTGTCGAATTCGGCTTCGTTCGCGGCGACGTCTTCCAGGCTGGACACGGTGCGAAACCCGATCGCACCCGCCAGCCGCCCTGCCACGGCTTCCGAGTCGATGCTCGCGGCGTCTGCCGGCGCGACCGCCACCGGCCGCGGCGACGAGCGCCAGGTACCGATGCCGAGCGCGACCGCGATCGCCACGACGAGCAACCCGACCAAACCGAGAACGCCCAGCAAGCCTCGCCGCATGGTCGGCTTCCTAGCTTCGACCAGAGCCGAAAAAGCCCAGCCCGCTCACTGGAAGCCCTTGCCTTCGGCGGCCAGGGTTTCGACGAGCGGCGCCGGCTTCCAGAAGTTCGCATCGTCATGCGGGTTCTTGGCGAAGCGCTTCATGGCCTGCGCCACGTTGAAGAGGCCGACCTGGTTGGCATAGTGCATCGGGCCGCCGCGCCAGATCGGGAAACCGTAGCCGGTCAGGTACACCATGTCGATGTCACCCGCCTTGGACGCGATGCCGTCTTCGAGGATGTGGGCGCCTTCGTTGACGAGCGCATACACCAGGCGCTGCACGATCTCGTCGTCCGAGATCTTGCGCGGGGTGATGCCTTCGTCCTTGCGATGCTGCTCGATCAGGTCGAGCACGACCTGGCTCGGGATCGCATCGCGCTTGCCGGCCTGGTAGTCGTACCAGCCGGCGCCGGTCTTCTGGCCGAAGCGGCCGAGTTCGCAGAGCTTGTCGGCGGTGCGGCTGTACTTCATGTCGGCACGCTCGACCGATCGGCGCTTGCGAATCGCCCAGCCGATGTCGTTGCCGGCCAGGTCGCCCATGCGGAACGGACCCATCGCGAAACCGAACTTCTCGATCGCCTTGTCGACCTGCTGCGGCGTGGCGCCTTCGTCCAGCAGGAAGCCGGCCTGCCGCGAATACTGCTCGATCATGCGATTGCCGATGAAGCCGTCGCAGACGCCCGAGACCACGGCCGTCTTCTTGATCTTCTTGGCCAGGGCCATGACGGTGGCGAGCACGTCCTTGCCGGTCTCCTTGCCGCGAACCACTTCGAGCAGCTTCATGACGTTGGCCGGGCTGAAGAAGTGCATGCCGACCACGTCCTGCGGCCGCTTGGTGAAGGCTGCGATCTTGTCGACGTCGAGCGTCGAGGTGTTCGACGCCAGGATGGCGCCCTGCTTGGCGATCTCGTCGAGCTGCTTGAAGACCTTCTCTTTCACGCCCAGTTCCTCGAACACGGCTTCGATGATGAGGTCGCAGTCCTTCAGGTCGGCGTAGTCCAGCGTGGTGCTCAGCAAGGCCATGCGCTGCTCGTACTTGTCCTGCTTGAGCTTGCCCTTCTTGACCTGCGACTCGTAGTTCTTCTGGATGGTGCCGATGCCGCGATCGAGCGCCTCTTGCTTCATCTCGAGGATCTTGACCGGGATGCCGGCGTTGAGGAAGTTCATCGAGATGCCGCCGCCCATGGTGCCGGCGCCGATGACGCCGACCGACTTGATCTCGCGCTTGGGCGTGTCCTCGGGCACGTCCGGAATGCGGGACGCGGCGCGCTCGGCCATGAAGAGATGACGCAGGGCCGACGACTCGGGCGTGAACATCAGCGCCATGAAGGTGCTGCGCTCGTGGATCATGCCCTGGTCGAACTTCATCTTGGTGGCGGCCTCGACCGCCTCGACGCACTTGAGCGGCGCCGGGTAGTTCTTCGACATGCCGCCGACCATGTTGCGGGCGAAGGCAAAGTACGCATCGCCCTGCGGATGCTTGCAAGGCAGGTTGCGCACCAGCGGCAATTCGCCGCCCTTGGCCGCGAGCCGGGCGAACTCGACGGCCTCGTCCAGCACCGATTCCTGCGATTGCGCCATCTTGTCGAAGAGCTTTTGCCCCGGGATGCCTGCCAGCACTTCGCTCTTGACCGCTTCGCCGCTCACGATCATGTTGAGCGCGGTTTCGACGCCCAGGAGACGCGGCAGCCGCTGCGTGCCGCCTGCGCCGGGGATCAGGCCGAGCTTGACTTCGGGCAGTGCGATGCTGGTGCCCGGCGCGACCACGCGGTAGTGGCAACCCATCGCCAATTCGAGCCCACCGCCCATCGCGACCGAATGCATGGCGGCGACCACCGGCTTGGGAGAGGCTTCGAGCGCCAGGATCACGCTCAGCAGGTTCGGCTCCTGGATGGCCTTGGGCGTGCCGAATTCCTTGATGTCGGCGCCGCCCGAGAAGGCCTTGCCCGCACCGGTGATCACGATCGCCTTGATGGCCGGATCGTCGATCGCCTTGGAAAGGCCGTCGGTGATGCCGAGGCGGGTCGCATGCCCGAGGCCGTTGACCGGCGGATTCGCGAGGGTGACGACGGCGACGTCGCCAAGCACTTTGTATTCAGCGGTCATGCTGCGTTCCTTATGGATGGGAGGTGATCGACGGAAGCCCATGCCGAAAAGCACGGACGTTCGTTTTTTTGTGAAATTCTAGGCATTTCGAGCGACAGGACAACGCAGCTTAGTCGCTGTAGGGACAGGCCGCGCAACTCGCGGGCAGGCTCAGACCTCGAGCCACTCCTTGCGGGTCGACGCATCGGCGCGCAGCTGGTCGGGCGTGCCGTCGAAGACGATGCTGCCGTGCCCCATGACCAGCGCCCGATCGGAGATCTGCATCGCGATGGTCAGCTTCTGCTCGATCAGCAGCACCGAGATGCCCTTGTCCTTGAGGGTGCGAAGGTACTGGCCGACCAGCTCGACGATCTTGGGCGCGAGGCCCTCGGTCGGCTCGTCGATGATGATCAGGTCGGGGTCGCCCATGAGCGTGCGGCACAGGGTCAGCATCTGCTGCTCGCCGCCCGACAGCACGCCGGCCTCGGTGTGCTGCCGCTCCTTGAGCCGCGGGAACATCGTGTACATGTCGTCGAACTGCCAGCGGCTCCCCTGCCCCTTGCCCTTCTGCCCGAGCAGGAGGTTCTGGTGCACCGTGAGCTTGGGGAAGATGTCGCGGTTCTCGGGCACGTACCCGATGCCTTGGTGCGCGATCTCGTAGGCCTTGCGGCGCAGGATGTCCTGGCCTTGCCAGTGCAGGCCGCCTTCGGCGTGCACCAGGCCCATGATCGCCTTGGCGGTGGTCGACCGGCCGGAGCCGTTGCGGCCGAGCAAGGCCACGATCTCGCCCTTGCCGACCTCGAAACTGACGCCATGCAGCACATGGCTCTTGCCGTAATAGGCGTGGATGTCCTGGAGCTTCAGCATGTCGGCTGCCCATGAAGAAATGAGGAAGGAGACGGCATTTCAGTGGCCTCCGCCCTGCGCGTCCGCCACGGCCGAGCCGAGATAGGCCTCCTGCACCCGCGAATTGGCGCGCACGGCCGCGGGCGTGTCGAAGGCGATGATTTCGCCGTACACCACCACCGCGATCTTGTCGGCGAGGCCGAACACCACGCCCATGTCGTGCTCGACGGTGAGCAGGGTCTTGCCGACCGTCACCTGCTTGATCAGCGCGATGAAGTGCGCGGTTTCGGTCTTGCTCATGCCGGCGGTCGGCTCGTCGAGCAGGATCACCTGCGCGCCGCCGGCGATGGTGATGCCGATCTCGAGCGCGCGCTGCTCGGCATAGGTCAGGTTGACCGCCTGCACGTCCCGCTTTTTCTCGAGGCCGACCTGGCGCACCAGCAATTCGGCCCGCTCGTTGGCGTCGTCCAGGTTGGAGAGGAAGCGCAGGAACGTGTAGCGGTAGCCGAGGCTCCACAGCACGCCGCAGCGCAGGTTCTCGAACACGCTCAGCTTCGGAAAGATGTTGGTGATCTGGAAGCTGCGCGAGAGGCCGAGCCGGTTGACCTCGAACGGCTTCTTGCCGTCGATGCGCTGCCCGTGCAGCAGCACCTCGCCGCTGCTGGGCGCGAGCCGCCCGCTGATCAGGTTGAAGAGCGTCGACTTGCCGGCGCCGTTCGGTCCGATGATGCCGACCCGCTCGCCGGCTTCGACTGCCAGGTCGACGCCGCGGATGATCTCGGTCTTGCCGAAATTCTTGCGCAGGCCCTTGAGTTCGAGGGCGTAGGTCATGCCGCTTCCCTCCGCTTGATCTCGGTCTCGATCTCTTCCTGCGCGCGACCCCAGGTCTTGACGAAGCGGCGGCGCACCAGCTCGAATGCGCCCATGCCGACCGCGAACAGCGCGATCGCGCCGACCCAGCTCACCGCGCCATCGGTGTTGAGCGTGACGCCGAAGAACCGGAGCTCCGGGCCGAGCGCCGAATTGAGCTGGATGTGATAGATCATCTCGATCACGGCCGCGGCGCCCACGACGACCGGCACCAGCGCCGCGATCAAGCCCGCATAAAGGCCCCAGAAGCGCTGGAACTTGCCGTACTTGGCGACCCGCAGGTTCATCATGATCAGGCTTGCGATGCCGCCGGGCGCGAACATCACCATGAAGACGAACACCAGCCCGAAGTAGAGCTGCCAGGCCTTCGACAACTCCGAGAGCAGCACCGAGGCGAACACCAGCAGCACCGCACCGATGATCGGCCCGAAGAAGAACACCGCGCCGCCGAGGAACGTAAAGAGCAGGTAGCCGCCGGAGCGGATCGCGTTGAGGCTGTCGGCCGCGTTCACGATCTCGAAATTGATGGCGGCCAGCCCGCCACCGATGCCGGCGAAAAAGCCGGCGATGATGAAGGCGAAGTAGCGCACCCGCTGGGTGTTGTAGCCGATGAACTCGACCCGCTCGGGGTTGTCGCGCACCGCATTCAGGATGCGTCCGAGCGGCGTGCCGGTGAAGGCATACATGAGGCCGGTGCAGACGAAGCAATACACCGCGATCAGGTAGTACACCTGGATCTGAGGGCCGAAGGTGATGCCCATGAAGGGCTGGCCGTAGACCCGATTCATGGTGATGCCGCCCTCGCCGCCGAAGAAGGTCGGGAACATCAGCGCCATCGAGGCGACCAGTTCGCCGATGCCGAGCGTGATCATCGCGAAGGTGGTGCCCGACTTCTTGGTGGTGACGAAGCCGAACAGCATCGCGAAGAACATGCCGGCCAACCCGCCGACCAGCGGCATGAAGACCAGCGGTATCGGCAGCTTGCCGGCGCTGGCGAGGTTGATGGCGTGAATCGCGATGAACGAGCCGAGCCCGGTGTAGACCGCGTGGCCGAAGCTCAGCATGCCGCCCTGGCCGAGCAGGATGTTGTAGCTCAGGCAGATGATGATGAGATAGCCCATCTGCGACAGCATGGTGAGCGCGAGGCTGCTCTTGAAGAGATGCGGCAGCACGATCAATGCGATGGCGAACACCGACCAGATCAGGTAGCGGCCGATGTTCCAGGGCTTGAAGCGGTAGTAGCGCCGGCTGCTGCCGGTGGCGCGGCTTTCTTGCGCGTCGCCCGCCAGGGTCGGCTGCATGGCGAGGCCGTTGTTGCGGCCTTCGAGCGCTTCTGCGCCTTGCGGTGTGGTCATGGCGTCAGTCCTCCCGCGTTCCGAGCAGGCCCTTGGGCCTGAAGATGAGGATCAGCACCAGGAACAGGTACGGCAGGATCGGTGCCACCTGCGAAATGGTGAGCTTCATGATTTCGTAGCCGAAGGTCTGTTCGCTGACCGCGACGCCGACGGCGCGCAGGCCGGTCGCGATCGATTGGTCCATTGCCACGGCGAAGGTCTGGATGATGCCGATCAGGAGCGACGCCAGGAACGCGCCCGCCAGCGAGCCCATGCCGCCGACCACCACCACCACGAAGATGATCGAGCCGACCGAGGCCGCCATGGCCGGTTCGGTGACATAGGTGTTGCCGCCGACCACGCCGGCCAGGGCCGCCAGCGCGGCGCCGCCGCCGAACACCAGCATGAAGACGCGCGGCACGTTGTGCCCGAGCGCCTCGACCATCTCCGGGTGCTTGAGCGCGGCCTGGATGACCAGACCGATGCGGGTGCGGGTGAGCAGCAGCCACACCGACAGCAGCATCAGCAACGCGACCAGCATGATGAACGAGCGCGACTTGGGAAACTGCGTGCCGTAGAGCGTGAAAAGCGGCCCCTGCAGCTGCGGCGGCAACCCGTAAGGCACGGTGGAGCGACCCCAGACCAGCTGCACCAGTTCGAGGATCAGGTACGAAAGTCCGAAGGTCACCAGCAACTCGGGCACGTGGCCGAACTTGTGGACCCGGCGAAGGCTGTAGCGCTCGAAGCCCGCACCCAGCGCGCCGACCAGCAGCGGCGCGATGAAAAGCGCCGGCCAGAAACCGACGATGCCGGAGAGCGTGTAGGCGACATAGGCGCCCAGCATGTAGAAGCTGGTGTGCGCGAAGTTGAGCACGCCCATCATGCTGAAGATCAGCGTGAGGCCCGAGCTCAGCATGAACAGCAGCAGCCCGTAGCTGACGCCGTTCAAGAGCGAGATCACGAAGAATTCGACGTTCATCGTTCCCTGGAAATGCTGGAAGAAAGAAAAAGAAAAAGGCCCGCTGGTGAAGGTCGGGCCTCGGCGGGGCTTGCTACCCGGGCTGCTTTCAGGAGCTGGGGCGCTTCATCTGGCACGAGGTCGGCGTGCTGGCCACGTAGGCCTCGTAGAACTTGACCGGCGCCAGGGTGTAGCCGGTGTTCTCGGGGCTGTAGGGGTTCTTGGCATCGGCCTTCTTCCATTGCGTGATCCACAGGCCCTGCTGCAATTGGTGGTCGGACTTGCGCATCTCGACGTCGCCGTTGAAGCTCTTGAACTTCATGCCCTCGAGCGCGGCAGCCACCTTGACCGGTTCGGTCGACTTCGTCTTGACGAAGGCTTCGCTCAACATCGCGTATACGGTGTAGATGTCGGTGGTGTACATGTCGTCGTTGAAGCGCTTCTTGTATTCGCCCATGAGCGGCTGAATCGGCCCGGGTGCGTTGTAGTGGCTGTAGCCGACCTGGAAGACCTTGCCGTCCGAAGCCGCTCCCATGGCGGTCGGCGTGCCGGTGGTGACTGCGTAATAGGTATAGAACTTGACGTTCAGGCCGGAGTCGTTCGAGGCCTTGATCAGGAGCGCGAGGTCCGAACCCCAGTTGCCGGTGATCACCGTGTCGGCGCCGGACTGCTTGATCTTGGCGATGTACGGCGCGAAGTCACGGACCTGGGCCAGCGGATGGAGGTCGTCGCCGACGATCTCGACGTCAGGCCGCTTGGCCTTGAGGTTTTCTTTGGCGAACTTCGAGACCTGCTGGCCGTGCGAATAGTTCTGGTTGATGAGGTACACCTTCTTGATGTCGGATTGCTCCTTCATGAAAGTGGTGAGCGCCTCCATCTTCATCGACGTATCTGCATCCAGCCGGAAGTGCCAGTAGCTGCACTTGCTGTTGGTCAGGTCGGGGTCGACCGCGGCGTAGTTGATGTAGAGCACTTCCTTGCCGGGGTTGCGGGCATTGTGCTTTTCGAGCGCGTCGATGATCGCGAGCGCCGGCCCGGAGCCGTTGCCCTGCACCACGTAGCGGGCACCCTGGTCCATCGCCGAGCGCAGCGCGCTGGTGGTTTCCTGCGGGCTCAGCTTGTTGTCGATGCCGATGATCTCGAACTTGACGCCCGCCGCGTTCTTCTTGTTGAACTCCTCCGCCAGGAACTGGAAGGTCTTGAGCTGGTTGGTGCCGACCGCAGCCATCAAACCCGAGAGCGGGTCGAGCCAGGCGATCTTGACGGTTTCGCCCTTTTGGGCGAAGGCGCCGGTGGCGCAAGCCGCCAGGATGGCGGTGGCGGCAATCTTCTTAGCGAACTTCATGCGGTGTCTCCTGGACGTTGGCTGCATCGATCGCGACGAGATTACAAGCCTTTACGCCCGGGACGGTCAGGGAATGCCCGTACCACCGCCCCGCAGAAGGTCGCTTTTATCGCGCAGGTGACAGCGCGAGGTCGTGATTCCTACCTGCGGGTAGAAATCGGCTGCCGGCGATCATGCCTGGCGGCTTGGTGTCTACTTCTTGCCGCTCGACAGCGCGGCCGACTTCACGTGCAGCACGCAGCAACTGGTGAAGGTGTCCGTCCAGTTGGCTTCGTCCATCGCGAGCGTGTCTGGTTCGGATGGGCTCGCGTTCGAGCCGCGATTCTGCCGCCAGCGATGAACAGAGATGCAGAAGGCGACGTCTTTCGTGCAGCTTCCGAGGGTTACATAGAGCGCCAGCGCATTTTTCCGCTCTTGGCCCGGTGGAATGACATGTTCCGAGTTGGGCAGGACAACCCGGCGGTTGTGGAAGTCGCGCACGATGCGAGACCAGAATTGCAACGGATCGGCCTCGATCAGGACGTCGCTGCCGGTGCAATTGTCCAGTTCAAGTCTCTCGGAATCGAGCGTCCGGGCGAGACTCTCCTTGAATCGCCGATAGACATTCTCGGAAAGCTTCGGCGGCCGCGCCGACTGCTCGGCTTCGATGCTCGCCCGTGCGGCCTCCACACTTGCCCAGATCTCGGCAAAGACAGCGCGCGCGGAGACTTCGTCGATCGGCGTCGAGGCTTCCAAACCCCTCAAGCGGCGAAGATCCGATCGATACCGCGCCACATCCGGTTCGGTCTGGTTACCGCGCCTCGTGAGCAGTTCGATCAGGTCATCGAGCGAACCGGCGATGAAGCCGATTGCTCGCTGCAAGGCCTCCTGGATGATGGCCTCGGCTTGACTGACAGCCATCGACGGAACTCCCTCCGGCGCGGGCGCCTGGTTCGACAGAGTCGACTGGGTCACCAGGGTCCGACGGAGTTCCTCGTGCCGCGCCTGCGCTTCCCGATTGAAGACTTCGGCTGCGGCTGCGGCAGCGGCATCGGTGGCGGCGCGCGCCTTGCGCACGATCGGGCCTTCGATCCACTCGACATACCGGTCGATGCTCCACCCGGAGCGATGAGCATCCGACACGATTTCATCCGATGAAGCCGTCTTTGCATAGCCGGTGGCTCCACGCCCGCCGGGTTGGCGGCCGCGACCTCGGACGCTCCAGCACATCTTGCTTGCGTCCCTCCGCAACAGGGAGTCAGGCACTGTCTTCATGATGCTACGAATCTTGTCGAGCTTGGCGGGCTCCGGACCGACGAGCACGACCGTGCCGTCGAATCCAAAGACGTTTGCTATTTCCAGTTCGACGATGGCGTCCCGCTCTTTTCGCTTGGCCTCGGGTAGCAACCAGTCATTCAGGACTGCCCAACCGACGTCATCCAGAGACTCCGGGACAACCCATTGGGCGACGGCGGTGAGGTCGTTTCGAAATGCCGGAATGTTGCAGAACTCACTGAACTCTTCGTCGGCCAGCCAGGCTCGCACGCGTGCCAGACGCCCACGGACTTTGAACAGGCCTGAGGCACTTGCCAATCGGAGCGAGAGCGCAGTGCAATGGGGAGGCCAGGCCACTCAATGTGCAGACTTGCTGCTCGTCACCGTACTTTCTGCGCGCTCACCCTTGCTTGCGAGCGCAGCCGACATCACATGCAGCACGCAGCAGGCATCGAGGGTGTCAATCCAATTCGCCCGGTCCATCATCATGGTTTCGGGGTCGGCCGGCGGCGCAGTCGAACCCGGGTTGCGCCGCCACCGATGCACCGAAATGCAGAAGGAGACGTCTTTCGTGCAACTTCCGAGGGTCACGTACAACGCCAATGCATGGTTGCGCTGCTGGTCTTGCCGGATCACATGCTGTGCGTTCGGCAGAATCACCAGTCGGCCGTGCAGCTCCCTGGCGATGCGTGCCCAATACCGCATCGGATCTGCCTCGATCAGGACCTTGCCGCCGGCATGGTTGCCGAGCGCGAGTTCCTCTTTCTCGAGTGTCTTCCAGAAGGCCTGTTTGAAGTTCCGGTAAACCTGCTCGGAGAGTTGCGGCGGGCGAGCCATGCGCTCGGACTCGATGGCCGCTCGCAGCGTCTCGATGCGGGTCCAGGCATCGTGAAAGCAGGCGCGTGCCGCAGATTCGTCCATCGAAGGCTGCGACTTCAAGGCTTGGAGCTTCTTTCGATCGTTCTCCAACTCGGACACATCGAACAGGATGCCATCTTTGCCTTCCAGGGCGAGCAAGTCGGCGATGGATCCGTCGATGAAATCCAGCGTCTGGTGCAGCGCTTCCTGGATGATCCGCTCCGCTTCGCGCGTGTCCATGACCGACGGCTTGTCCAGCGCACGGCGGGCGCCCGAGCTGCCCGGCTGGCTTCCCAGGGCTCGAAGCTCCTCCTCGTGACGAGCTTGGACCTGCGCGTTGTAGGCCTTCGCAGCGGCTTCCGCATTCATGGGCTTGCGCGACTTGCTGGCGACCGGCCCCTCGATCCATTCGACGTATTGATCGATGCTCCACGCGGCGCGAGTCGACCGAGTCGTTTCCTCGGATGCGAGCGGCGACGAACGTGAATGTCCACGACCTTGAGGTTGTCGCCCGCGACCTCCGCGCCCTCTTGTCGCCGGCCCCGAAAGCTCGTCTTCGCGACCAGAAGGCCGACTCTCGAGTGCGTCGTTCGCAATGCGGACGTTCTGCGCGTAAAAGAATGCCAAGACGGCTTCGGCGTCCGCTGCCCGGTCACGCGGAAGCCTGATCTGGTGATCGACCAGCATCTCCAGGGTTTCCATTACTGCAACGTCGCGGCGGACCGCGCTGCCTTGCTGATGGAGCCGCGTCTGCTCGTCGACCAATGCGGCCAGCTCGGCTGAGTCTCGAGGGGCTGCATCGGTCGGGATCGATTTCAGCAAGCCCAGCACGACCAGCACCGTTTCGGGATCCAGGCCGCTTTTCAGGCCGAACTTCGAATACGCGGCCTCATAGTCACTCGCCAATTGCAGGAGCCACTCGACGCCCTGTTCGCTGGAGGCAAGAGCGGCCAGCGCAGAGAGAAAAGTCTCCGAGTCAGCCCGTCCGAAGGCGCAGCCGTAGAGAAGCGCCCATTGAATCACCCTGGTGCGCTTCGACATCGCACAGCCCAGAAAGAACTCAAGTTCCATGACCTCCGCCCCGCAGGTCCTGAGGCGCTGGTAGATCGACCGGATCTCGGCTGGACCGTGCATCGATGGCAAGCTTCGGCTCTGGAGCGATTCCAATGCCACCGAAGCGATCCAGGTCTTGACGCACCAGCACATGGCCTTCGCCTTTTCCCGCAGGATGGGCGTGGGCACCGACTTCATGTAGCTCCTGATCTTGTCCACCTTGGCAGGCTCCGAGTCGATCAGCCCGACCTCGCCGCTGTAATCGAAGACGTTCGAGATTTCACGTTCGACGATGGCCTCCCGATATTTCTGCACGGCCTCGGGCAGGCGCCAGTGATTGAGAACCGCCCAGCCGGCGCAATCAAGGATTTCCCGGTGAGCCCATTGGGCAACGGCGGTGAGATCGTTCCGAAATGCAGGAATGTTGCGGAATTCGCGGAATTCGGCGTCATCCAGCCAAACCTTCACTCGCCCCAGGCGGTCGCGCAGTTCATCGGCGGTTTGGTCTTTTGGATAGCTCTCGGACTCGGAAAAAAGAAACCACGGCCCGTGCTCGGTCATGAAAGGAAACGCGTGCATCAGCCACTCCTGTCGGCCCGGCTGTGCAATGGCGCTGTGGCGGTACGCTCGCTGCCGGTTCGATCAGCCACCGGTGGACTTTGACGAGGCCCGGTGCGCTTGCCAATCGGAGCGAAAGCGCAGTGCAAGAGCGGGGGCCGACGCGGCCCCCGCTGGCGGCATTACCTCAAGCGGACTGCGGCAGCTGGTAGCCGCGCAACTGCTCGCGCAGGCGAGTCTTGAGGATCTTGCCGGTGGCACCCAGGGGGATGGCTTCGACGAACACGACGTCGTCCGGGATCTGCCACTTGGCGGTCTTGCCTTGATAGAACGCGAGCAGCTCTTCGCGGCTGACCTCGCCGTTCGGCTTCTTCACAACGACCACGATCGGGCGTTCGTCCCACTTCGGGTGCGCGACGCCGACGCAGGCCGCCATCGCGACCGCCGGGTGCGCCATGGCGATGTTCTCGATGTCGATCGAGCTGATCCATTCGCCGCCGGACTTGATGACATCCTTGCTGCGGTCGGTGATCTGGAGAAAGCCGTCGGCGTCGATGGTCGCCACATCGCCGGTCGGGAACCAGCCGCGACCTTCTGCGTCCGGAAGGAGCGGATCGCCGCCCTCGCCCTTGAAGTACTCCTTGACGATCCACGGCCCCTTGACCAGGAGGTCGCCGTAGGCCTTGCCGTCCCAAGGGAGTTCGTTGCCATCGCCGTCGACGATCTTCATGTCGACGCCGAATATCGCGCGGCCCTGCTTCATCCGGATGGCGGTTTGCGCCTCGGACGGAAGCGACAGGTGCTTGTTCTTGAGGGTGCAGAGCGTGCCGAGCGGGCTCATCTCGGTCATGCCCCACGCATGCAGCACGTCGACGCCGTAGAGCTGCTGGAAAGCATTGATCATGGCGGGCGGACAGGCCGAGCCCCCGATGACGGTGCGCTTGAGCGTGGAGAACTTCAAGCCGTTCGCCTGCATGTGGCCGAGCATCATCTGCCAGACCGTCGGCACGCCGGCCGCGAAGCTGACCTTCTCGGCCTCGATCAATTCGAAGACCGATTTGCCGTCGAGTGCCGGCCCCGGAAACACCAGCTTGGCGCCGGTCAGCGCTGCCGAATACGGAATGCCCCAGGCGTTGACGTGGAACATGGGCACCACCGGCAGCACCGAGTCGCGAGCGGACAAGGCCATCACGTCGGGTAGCGCGGCGGCATAGGCGTGGAGGATGGTCGAGCGGTGGCTGTAGAGCGCTGCCTTCGGATTGCCCGTGGTGCCGCTCGTGTAGCACATGCTCGAGGCCGAGTTCTCGTCGAAAGTCGGCCATGCATAGGTGCCGGGCCGGCTCCCCATCCAGCTTTCGTAGCTCACCAGGTTGGGAATGCCGCTGTCCACCGGAAGCTTGTCCGCATCGCAGAGAGCGACGTACTTCTTGATGGTGCCGCACTTGGCGTGCACCGCCTGGACCAGGGGCAGGAAGTTGAGGTCGAAGCACAGGATCTGGTCTTCGGCGTGGTTGGCGATCCAGGCGATCTGGTCCGGATGCAGCCGTGGATTGATGGTGTGCAGCACCTTGCCGCTGCCGCTTACGCCGTAGTAAAGCTCCAGGTGCCGGTAGCCGTTCCAGGCCAGGGTCGCGATCCGGTCGCTGAACAGTAGCTGCTCTGCTTCGAGCGCATTCGCCACCTGCCGCGACCGCACCGCGACCTCGCGCCAGGTGGTGCGGTGGATGTCGCCCTCGGCCCGGCGCGAGACGATCTCGGCATCGCCATGATGGCGCTCGGCGAACTCGATCAGCGACGAGATCAGGAGAGGTTGGTCTTGCATCAGGCCCAGCATGGGGAAGCTCCTTGGATTGGTGAAAACATGGCTGCGCGCAGTATTGCCCAGCAAGTGGCGCAACCGTTTGGGGGAATGCCCGCAAGAGAAAGCCTGGGGGCGACCGTGCAGGCGGGTGGCCGTGCCGGTGATGGGGGCTCGATGCGGCTGCTATTATTTTCGGCAAGGCTCGACCGGCCCACCTTGCACAACCGCTCGCGAGGCCCGTCGACGCACCGCCTTCCTCCAGCCGCCGTCGGCATGACTTTCGACATGACTTTCGGCATCACTTTCGGCATCCATCAATCAAGGCCCCTCCATCATGACCACCCCCGTGCAAAAGACCGACGCCGAATGGAAAGCCATCCTGGCCGAAAAAGGCGCCGAACCCGCCGCCTTCGAGGTCACCCGCCATGCGGCGACCGAACGCCCCTACACCGGCAAGTACGAAGCGCACTGGGAAGACGGGACCTACCACTGCATCTGCTGCGGCGCCAAGCTGTTCGAGGCCGCGACCAAGTTCGATGCCGGCTGCGGTTGGCCCAGCTTCTCGCAGGAGGCCGTACCCGGCGCGATCCGCAACATCGTCGACCGGTCGCACGGTATGGTGCGAACAGAGAATGTTTGCGCCAATTGCGGTGCGCACCTCGGCCATGTGTTTCCGGACGGCCCGACCGAGACCGGCCTGCGCTATTGCATGAATTCGGCTTCGCTCGATTTCAAGAAGGCGGGCGGCGAGGCGTCATGAAGCTGCTGCTCGATTTCTTCCCGATCCTGCTGTTCTTCGGCGCCTACAAGCTCTACGACATCTATATGGCGACCGGTGTGCTGATGGCAGCCACCGTGGTGCAGATGGGCATCGTGTGGCTCACCGAAAAGCGCCTGCAGCCGATGCAGAAGGCCACGCTGGTGCTGATCCTGCTGTTCGGTTCGCTCACGCTGCTGCTGCACGACGATCGGTTCATCAAGTGGAAGCCGACGGTGCTCTACGGCGCCATGGCGCTGGCCCTGGCAATCGCCTTCTGGGGCTTCAAGAAGAACTTCCTGCGGATGATGCTCGGCAAGCAGCTGGAGCTTCCGGCGCCGGTGTGGACCCGCCTCAACATCGCATGGATCGGCTATTGCCTCTTCATGGCGGTGGTCAACGGCTACGTCGCCGCGTCCTTCAGCACCGAGGCATGGGTCAACTTCAAGCTCTGGGGCTACGCGTTCCCGATCGTCTTCCTGATCGCGCAGGGGCTCTACATCTCGCCCTACCTCAAATCGGACAAGCCCGCAGCATGAGTTCGACCGACCGATCGCCGCAGCCGGCCGGCTTGCCCCGCGCCGCAGAACTCGAGCGGGTGCTGCATGACGCCTTGCAGCCCACGCAGCTGGAAGTGATCGACGAAAGCA
Organism: Burkholderiales bacterium 8X; assembly: GCA_902506565.1. Taxonomy (GTDB): domain Bacteria; phylum Pseudomonadota; class Gammaproteobacteria; order Burkholderiales; family Burkholderiaceae_C; genus Variovorax. The sequence goes on from LR732703.1 coordinate 2,248,769, forward strand.
GCCAGCACGCCGGGCATTCGGGTGCGCGTCCGGAGGGCTGGGGCACTCATTTCCGGGTGCGCGTGGCCTCCCCGCTCTTCGACGGGAAGTCACGCGTTGCCAGGCATCGGCTTGTGTATGATGCGCTGCAACTTTTCATCGCCCAGGGCGTTCATGCCATCGCGATCGAGACGCTCTGAAGGGTTCTGCCGCAAACCCGCCGCCAACCCTTCTTTCAGCTTTCCCGGCTTTCCCGCCCACCCGCTTTGTTCCACAACGAGTCACTCGTCCAACGCGCTGCATCCTGCGCGACTCCCAAGGAGGTCCACGCCATGAAAAAACAACTCTTGCAAACCTTCGCCGCTGCCGTCCTGGCAGGCGCCCTCCCCGCCGTGCCGCTGGTGGCCTTCGCGCAGAACGCCGCCATCGTGAACGGCAAGCCGGTTCCCAAGGCTCGCATGGACGTGCTGGCGGCCCAGCTTGCCGCTGCAGGCCGGCCGGTTCCGCCCGAAATGCAAGGCCAGTTGCGCGAAGAAGTCGTGGCGCGCGAGATCTTCATGCAAGAGGCCCAGAAGCAAGGCCTCGACGCCACGGACGACTACCGGAACCAGCTCGAACTCGCCCGCCAGGCCATCCTGATTCGCCAGCTGTTCGAACGCAAGAAGAACGAAGTCACCGACGCCGAGGTGCAGGCCGAATACGACAAGGTCAAGGCGGCCAGCGCAGGCAAGGAATACAAGGCTCGCCACATCCTGGTCGAGAAGGAAGACGAGGCCGCCAAGATCATCGATGCCTTGAAGAAAGGCGCGAAGTTCGAAGACCTGGCCAAGAAGCAGAGCAAGGACCCGGGTTCGGGCGCCAATGGCGGCGATCTCGATTGGGCGACCCCGGCCAGCTTCGTGCCCGAGTTTTCCGAAGGCATGCTGGCCCTGCAGAAAGGCCAGACCTCACCCAAGCCGGTCAAGTCGCAGTTCGGCTACCACGTGATCCGCGTAGACGACATTCGCGAAGCCAAGATCCCGGCCTTCGAGGAAGTGAAGCCGCAGGTCTTGCAGCAGCTGCAGCAGCAGCGGCTTCAGAAGTACCAGGAAGACCTGCGGGCCAAGGCCAAGGTCGAATAAAGCCTCGGTCGAACAACCCCGCCCCGGGGAGACCGCAAGAAGGGCGCGATGCAAATTGGCATCGCGCCCTTTTGCCTTTTCAGCCGATCCACTTCCGTGCGTTGCGCCAGATCCGGATCCACGGGCTGAATGCGCTCCGGTCGCCATCGGTCCAACTCATCTGGATGTTGCGGAAGACGCGCTCCGGATGCGGCATCAGCGCTGTAAATCGCCCGTCCGGCGTGGTTACCGCAGTCAGCCCGCCTGGACTGCCGTTCGGATTGAAGGGATAGCGCTCGGTCGCCTCGCCGTGGTTGTCGACGAAGCGCATCGCCGCGATCGCCTGGGTCGAATCGCCTCGGAGCGCGAAGTCGGCGTACCCCTCGCCGTGCGCGACCGCGATCGGCAGGCGGCTGCCCGCCATGCCGGCCAGGAACAGGCTCGGCGATTCGAGCACCTCGACCATCGACAGCCGAGCCTCGAAGCGCTCGCTCCGATTGGTCGAGAAGCGCGGCCATGCCTCGGCACCCGGAATGATGTCGGCCAGCTCGGCGAACATCTGGCAACCGTTGCAGACGCCCAGGCCGAAGGTGTCGCTGCGGGCGAAGAACCGGCCGAAGCCCTCCGCCAGCCGCGGATTGAAGGTGATGCTGCGCGCCCAGCCGATGCCGGCGCCCAGCGTGTCGCCATAACTGAAACCGCCGCAGGCGACCACGCCCTTGAAGTCGGCGAGGTCGGCCCTGCCGGCCTGCAGGTCGGTCATGTGAACGTCGACCGCCTCGAATCCCGCCGTCGTGAAGGCGTAGGCCATCTCGACATGCGAATTGACGCCCTGCTCGCGGAGGATGGCGACCTTCGGCCGGGCCAGATTGAGGTACGGCGCGGCAACGTCGTCCAGCAGGCCGGGCGCAAGCGCGAGATGGAGGCCCGGATCGGCAAAATCGGCGCCCGCCTCGTGCTCGGCGTCGGCGCAGGCGGGGTTGTCGCGCTGCTGGCAGATCTTCCAGCTGACCGAATCCCAGACCTGCTGCAGGTCCGCCAGGCTCGCACTGAAGACCGCCTTGGCATCCCGCCAGATTTCCAGCTTGCCCTTGCCGGCCTCGATCGGCGAACTGTCCGGCCGGGTCTTGCCGACGAAATGGCTGTGCGCACTCAGCCCGTGCTTTCGCAGCGTCTGCATGACTTCGTTGCGCTCGGCGGTGCGCACTTGCAGCAGCATGCCGAGCTCTTCGTTGAAGAGCGCCTTCAGCGTGAGTTCTTCGCGACGGGCGCTCACCTGCCCGGCCCAGTTCTTCGCGTCGCCGTACTCGGCACGGCTGTCGCTGATGCCGTCGCCCTCGGTGACCAGCAGGTCGACGTTGAGCGCCAGGCCGACATGCCCGGCGAAAGCCATTTCGCAGGCTGTCGCGAACAACCCGCCGTCGCTGCGATCGTGCATCGCCAAGATGCGGCCCTGCGCCCGCAGTTCGTTGACGGCTGCGACCAGCCGGACCAGGTCCTGCGGATCGTCCAGGTCGGGCACCACATCGCCGCTCTGCGACAAGGTTTGCGCCAGGATGCTGCCCGCCATGCGGTGACGGCCGCGCCCGAGGTCGATCAGCACCAGCGTCGAATCGGCTTCCGATGCGTCGAGCTGCGGCGTCAAGGTGCCGCGCACGTCGTCGATCGTGGCGAATGCGCTCACCACCAGGCTCACCGGAGAGCTCACCTTGCGCTGGGCAATCTTCGGATCAGGCGAATCCTGCGAGCCCTGCGGTTCGTGCCATTGCGTGCGCATCGACAAGGAATCCTTGCCGACCGGGATCGACACCCCGAGCGCCGGACACAACTCGAGCCCGACCGCCTTGACCGTTTCGTAGAGCGCGGCATCCTCGCCCGGCTCGCCGCAGGCCGCCATCCAGTTGGCGGAGAGCTTGACCCGTGACAGTTCGATCGGAGCGGCCAGCAGGTTCGTGATCGCCTCGGCCACCGCCATGCGGCCGGACGCCGGCGCATCGATCGCGGCGAGCGGCGTGCGCTCGCCCATGCTCATGGCCTCGCCGGCGAAGCCCTGGTAGTCGGCCAGCGTCACCGCGCAGTCGGCGACTGGTACCTGCCAGGGTCCGACCATCTGGTCGCGATGGCTCAAGCCGCCGACGGTGCGATCGCCGATGGTGACCAGGAAGCGCTTGGACGCGACCGTGGGATGCGACAGCACGTCGATTGCGGCCTGCTGCAAGGCAACGCCGGTGAGGTCGAGCGGTTTGAAGCGTCTGGCGACGCTCTGCACGTCTCGCCGCATCTTGGGCGGCTTGCCGAGCAGCACGTCCATCGGCATGTCGACCGGCAGAGGCCCGGCTTCGGTCGCGACGACCAGCTGGCGATCCTCGGTGGCGACCCCGACCACCGCGAACGGGCAGCGTTCGCGTTCGCAGAAGCCGCGGAAGCGCTCGAGCGACTCCGGCGCAATCGCCAGCACGTAGCGCTCCTGGCTCTCGTTGCACCAGATCTCCTTCGGCGCCAGGCCGGATTCCTCGAGCGGCACCGCTTCGAGTTCGAAGCGCGCGCCACGGCCTGCATCGTTGGTGAGTTCCGGGAAGGCATTGCTCAGGCCACCGGCGCCGACATCGTGGATCGCCAGGATCGGGTTGGCGTCGCCCTGCTGCCAGCAATGGTTGATGACCTCCTGCGCCCGGCGCTCGATCTCCGGGTTGCCACGCTGTACCGAGTCGAAGTCGAGTTCGGCCGCGTTCTGACCGGTCGCCATCGAGCTGGCAGCGCTTCCGCCCATGCCGATCCGCATGCCCGGACCGCCGAGCTGGATCAGGAGCGATCCGGCTGGGAAGCGCACCTTCGCGGTCTGCCCCGCATCGATCGCGCCGAGGCCGCCGGCGATCATGATCGGCTTGTGGTAGCCGCGCTGCAGGGTGTCGCGGTCGCTCTCGATGCGCTGTTCGTATTCGCGGAAGTAGCCCAGCAGGTTGGGTCGGCCGAATTCGTTGTTGAAGGCGGCGCCGCCCAGCGGGCCCTCGGTCATGATCTGCAGCGGGCTCGCGATGTGGGCCGGCCTGCCGTAGCTGCCTTCGCCGGGCCACAGCTTCGAGACGGTGAAGCCGGTGAGGCCGGCCTTGGGCTTGGAGCCCCGGCCGGTGGCGCCTTCGTCCCGAATCTCGCCGCCGGCACCGGTCGACGCTCCCGGAAAAGGCGAGATCGCGGTCGGGTGGTTGTGGGTCTCGACCTTCATCAACACATGCGACAAGGCTTCGCGACCCGTATAGACGCCGGCATCCGGATCGGCGGCGAAGCGTTCGATCCGGTGGCCTTCCATGATCGAGGCGTTGTCGGCGTAGGCGACGATGGTGTGCTGCGGATTCTGCTTCTCGGTGTGGCGAATCATCGAGAACAGGCTGTGCGGCTGTGCAACCCCGTCGATCACGAATTCGGCATTGAAGATCTTGTGCCGGCAATGCTCGCTGTTGGCCTGCGCGAACATCATGAGTTCGACATCGCTCGGGTTGCGGCCGAGTCGTGCAAAGGCCTCCACCAGGTAGTCGATCTCGTCGTCGGCGAGTGCCAGCCCGAAAGCGGCGTTGGCATCGACCAGCGCCGCGCGGCCGCCCTGCAGCACGTCCACCTTCTGCATCGGCTGTGCGGGCAACTCCGCGAACAGGCTGGCCGCCTGGTCGAGCTGGGCCAGCACCGATTCGGTCATGCGATCGTGCAGCAATGCGGCCAGCGCGGCCAATTGGTCGGCCTCGAGGCGCGGGGTCTTGCCGAGGAGCGAGGACTTGAGCCCGAACCGGTACTGCGTGACCCGTTCGATCCGCCGCACCGCCAGGCCGCAGTTGTGCGCGATGTCGGTTGCCTTGGAGGCCCACGGCGAAACGGTGCCCAGGCGCGGGGTCACGATCACCGTCGGCGCCGGGCTGGAACCACCGTCCCGTGCCTTGCCGGGCACGGCATCGAAGGGCTCGCCATAGGTCAGCAAGGCCGCGAAGCGGGCTCGCTCCTCGCTCGAAAGCGGCGCATCGGTGACCACCAGGTGCACGAACCGGGCACGCACCGAATCGACGCGCGGCTCCACTTCGCGGAGGCGGGGCAGCAGCTGGGCGGCGCGAAAGTCGCTCAAGGCGCTCCCGCCCTCGAAGAAGCTCACCTGCGGGGACACGGCGGGAGGGGGAGTCTGGTTCACGGACAGCGTCACGATGGGTCGGCCCAGAGGCCGCGTAGAAACTAGGATGGCAGGCAAGGACCGCTGACTGGGGCCCTTGCAGGAGCGCGAATTTTAGGCGAGCCGATCGCCGGTTCCGTCCGGCTGAAGGCGGCCCGGCGGCCGTAGGGGCTAGGCTTTGGGGCTGCCCCGCCCGGCTGGGCCCGATGGGATAATTCGCGCCATGAGCATCACCTTTAAAGACGCCGCGGGCGTGGCCGGCATGCGAACCGCCTGCCGGCTCGCCTCCGAAGTGCTGGACTACATCACGCCGCACATCGTCCCTGGCGCAACCACCAACCAGATCGACCAGCTCGCGCACGACTTCATCACCAAGGTGCAAGGCGCGATTCCGGCGCCGCTCAACTACCTGGGTGCCAGCAGCGTTCCGTATCCCAAGTCGATCTGCACCTCGGTCAACCACGTGGTCTGCCACGGCATCCCGAACGACAAGCCGCTCAAGAAGGGCGACATCCTCAACTGCGACATCACGGTCATCAAGGACGGCTGGCACGGCGACACCAGCCGCATGTTCATCGTGGGCGACGCATCCATCGCGGCCAAGCGCCTCTGCAGCGTGACCTACGAGGCGATGTGGCACGGCATCGTCAAGGTGAAGCCGGGCGCGTTCCTGGGCGACATCGGTTTCGCGATCCAGCGCTTTGCCGAAGGCCAGGGTTTCTCGATCGTCCGGGAGTTCTGCGGACACGGCATCGGCCGCGGCTTCCACGAGGAGCCCCAGGTGCTGCACTACGGCAGGCCCGGCACCCTCGACGAGCTGAAGCCGGGCATGACCTTCACCATCGAGCCGATGATCAATGCCGGCAAGCGCGACATCAAGGAAGACGCCAAGGGCGGCAAGTACGACGGCTGGACCATCGTCACCCGCGACCACTCGCTGTCCGCGCAATGGGAGCACACCGTGCTGGTCACCGAAACCGGCTACGAGGTGCTGACGCTCTCCGCCGGAAGCCCGCCGCCGCCGGCGTTCGTCGCTGCGAATGAGTCGGCCGGCGCGAATGCCCAGAGCGGTGCCGCAAGCGTTCCTGCCTGATCCGGGCGCGGACGGCGCCTCGACCCGCGAAGCGCCGCCCTCGGCGGCCACCGGCGCGGTCGACCTGCCGAAGCGACCGGGTGCGGACATCGCCGCCCTGCGCGAAGCCTATCGAGGCCGCAAGCTCGCGCTTTTCGACCAGCTCCGAAGCGCCCGCGCGCCGACTCGCAGTGTCCACACCGTTCTGCGGGCGCTCTCGGCCTTGGCGGACGAGACGCTGCGAAGCCTCTGGGCAGATGCCGGCTTCGGCAGCCAGCTGGCGCTCGTGGCGGTCGGCGGATTCGGCCGCGGCGAGCTGTTCCCGTACTCGGATGTCGACGTCTTGCTGCTCCTGCCCGAGGACCATGCGGCGGACATCGACCCCTCGCGGCTCGAAGCCTTCATCGGGCATTGCTGGGATGCCGGCCTCGAGATCGGCTCGAGCGTCCGCACGGTCGACGAATGCCTGGCCGAGGCGGCCAAGGACGTCACCGTACAGACCTCGCTGCTCGAATCGCGCCTGGTGGCCGGCGACAAGAAGCTGCATGCCAGCTTCGGCAAGCGCTTTACGGCGGCGCTCGATCCGCAGGCGTTCTTCGCCGCCAAGTCGCAGGAAATGCGGCACCGCCATCAGAAGTTCGACAACACGCCCTATGCGCTCGAGCCCAATTGCAAGGAATCGCCTGGAGGCCTGCGCGACCTGCAGACCGTGTTGTGGATGACCAAGGCCGCGGGCTTCGGCAAGCGCTGGGACGACCTTGCCCGCAATGGCCTCGCCACGCCCTTCGAGGTGCAGCAGATCAAGCGCAACGAGGCGCTCCTGAGCCTGATCCGGGCGCGCCTGCATGTCACCGCCAACCGGCGCGAAGACCGCCTGGTGTTCGACCTGCAGACCGCCGTGGCGGCCACCTTCGGCTACGCCGGCGAATCGCAGCGCAAGGCGAGCGAAGCCCTGATGCGGCGCTACTACTGGGCGGCCAAGGCGGTGACCCAGCTCAACCAGATCCTGCTGCTCAACATCGCCGACCGGCTGCAGCCGCAGGCCGAGGAACCGACCCGCATCAACGACCGGTTCTACGAGAAGGCCGGGATGATCGAGGTCGCGAGCGACGATCTGTACACCAAGGATCCGCACGCGATCCTCGAGACCTTCCTGCTGTACCAGAAGACCATCGGCGTGAACGGGCTCTCGGCGCGCACGCTTCGGGCGCTCTATAACGCGCGCCACGTGATGGACAGCAAGTTCCGCAACGACCGGGTCAACCACGTGACCTTCATGCGGATGCTGCTGGAGCCGCGCGGCATCACGCATGCCTTCAGGTTGATGAACCAGACCTCGGTGCTGGGACGCTACCTGCGCGTGTTTCGAAGCATCGTGGGCCAGATGCAGCACGACCTGTTCCACGTGTACACGGTCGACCAGCACATCCTGATGGTGCTTCGCAATGTGCGGCGCTTCTTCATCGCCGAGCATGCGCACGAGTATCCGTTCTGCTCGCAGCTGGCGGCGGGCTGGGACAAGCCCTGGATCCTGTACGTGGCCGCCCTCTTCCACGACATCGCCAAGGGCCGGGGCGGCGATCACTCCGAACTGGGCTCGCGCGATGTAAGGCGCTTCTGCCGCCAGCACGACATCGAGCGCGAAGACGCCAAGCTGATCGAGTTTCTGGTGCTGGAGCACCTGGTCATGAGCCAGATCGCGCAGAAGCAGGACCTGAGCGACCCGGAGGTGATCGGCGCCTTCGCCAAGCGGGTGGGCAACGAGCGCTACCTGACGGCGCTCTACCTGCTCACGGTCGCGGACATCCGCGGCACCTCGCCGCGCGTCTGGAACGCCTGGAAGGGCAAGCTGCTCGAAGACCTGTACCGCTACACCCTGCGCGCCCTCGGCGGTCGCATGCCGGACCCTGGCGCCGAGGTCGAGGCCCGCAAGCGCGATGCGTTGGTGCAGCTGGCACTGCATGCACAGCCCTTCGAGGCCCACAAGACCTTGTGGGAGTCGCTCGACGTCGGCTATTTCATGCGGCACGAGGCCTCCGAGATCGCCTGGCATGCCAAGCAGCTGTCGCGGCACGTTCCGCACCAGGGCGTTCCGATCGATCCCCGTGCCGCCGCCATCGTGCGGGCCCGCATCTCGCCGGTCGGCGAAGGATTGCAGGTGGTGGTCTACACGCCCGACCAGCCGGATCTTTTCGCGCGGATCTGCGGCTACTTCGACCAATCGTCGTTCAGCATCCTGGATGCGAAGGTACACACCGCCAGCAACGGCTACGCGCTCGACACCTTCCAGGTGGTGACCACCTTCGTTCCGGATCACTACCGCGACCTGATCAGCATGGTCGAGACCGGGCTCGCCAAGACGCTGAACGAGGCCGGCCCGCTGCCGATGCCCAGCAAGGGCCGGGTATCGCGAAGGGTGCGCAGCTTTCCGATCAAGCCGCGCATCAGCCTGCTGCCGGACGACAAGGCGCAGCGCTGGCTGCTCAGCATCTCGGCCAGCGACCGGGCCGGGCTGCTCTACTCCGTGGCGCGGGTCCTGGCCAACCACCACCTCAACCTGCAGCTCGCCAAGGTGACCACGCTCGGCGAGCGGGTCGAGGACACGTTCCTCATCAGCGGCCCCGAACTTCAGGGTCAGCGGGCGCAGCTTGCGATCGAGACCGAGCTGCTCGCCGCGCTGGCGGCTTGAGGGCACGCGTTCGGTTTCTCGGCAAGATCATCGGCGTCAGGCCGAGCTCGCAACCGCCGGCCTTCCCTGCTGCACCGCACGGTGCAAGGCCCGCACCACGTCCGACTCGGTGATGATCCCGACCACCCGGCGGTCCGCATCGATGATCGGTATGTGGTGATGCCCGCCCTCCGAAAACAGCGGCACCAGCGCCATGGCGGGCCGAGACTCCGTGGCCACCCGCACCTCGCGCGTCATGATCTGGCCGACCACTTCGGGCTTGTCGGTGTGCGTGAGGCCGCTCTGCCGGATCAGTGCTCGCAGCCGCTCGCCGACGCCTTCGTGCCGATCGATGTCGGCCGTTCGCATGAAGTCGGCCACCGTCACGATGCCGACGATGAAGCCGCCCCGATCCGTGACCGGCAGGGCCTTGATGCGCCGGCTCCGCATCAGTTGCCAGGCCTCGCGAAGCGAGGTTCCGAACTGGACCGTGATCGGATGGCGCGACATGATGTCGCTGCAGCGCAGGTCGCCGAAGTTGCGTTGGTACGCGGAGGCCTCGGCGTGGTGCAGCAACTGCTCCAGATCGTCTCGGCTCACGTCGAGCACCTGGTTGTAGTGCGCCAATGCCGCATCCAGGTCGGCGGTGCTGAATCGGTCCGAAGCCGAGGGCGTCGGCGGGCGGGCCGGTGCCGGCGGATAGCGCCGACCGGTGAGGCTGTTGTAGGCGACGCCGGCCAGGGTCAGCAACACCGAGTTGAACAGCATCGGGAACACCGCGAAGTCGAAGCTCGCGGCGCCGAGGGCGGCCAGGAGCGCGGTGGCGCCGCCGGGTGGATGCAGGCAGCGCAAGGCCAGCATCAATGCGATGGCCAGCGCGACCGCGCCGGCGCCGGCCCAAGCCGGGTCCGGGATGAACATGGCGCACAAGGTGCCGACCAGCGCCGACAACGTATTGCCCCCGATCACGGCCCACGGCTGCGCCAACGGACTGGTGGGCACGGCGAACACCAGCACGGCACTGGCGCCGAGCGGCGCGACCAGCCAAGGCTCGGTGCTGCCAACGGCGCCAGCCCACCAGCGGCTGACCAGGCCCGTGAACAGGATGCCCAGGCCGGCGCCGATCAGCGCCCGCCAGCGCTCCTTGCCGCTCACGTGAACCGGGGCCGGCTTGAAGGCGGCCATCCATCCGCGCAGGCGGGAGATGCGGCCGTCGGAATCAGTCAAGGCGGAGGTCGGTTCGGCGCGCACGAGGTCGGTCTTTGCTGCTGGCAGCAAGCGAGTTTACGAGCCGCTTGGCGCGCGGCTGGCGGGTGCCGGACGATCGTCCGGAAGGACTTGCGTGCGAACATTGCAGAGCCGGCCGCCGGCTTCGACCACAATCCCCATTTTTCAAACGAAAGGCATCGACATGACCCGTTCCGACGATTTCGGCAAACTCGTACTCCGGCTGGCAGTAGGCATCCTCATCCTGATGCACGGCATCGCCAAGGTGACCGGCGGCATCGGCGGCATTTCGGGGATGCTGGCTTCGCACGGCCTGCCGCCCGCCTTCGGCTATGCGGTGTACGTGGGCGAAGTGGTGGCGCCGATCCTGTTGATCGTCGGCCTCTTCACCCGGCCGGCGGCCTGGATCGTGGTCATCAACATGCTGGTCGCGATCTGGCTCGTGCACATGAAGGATCTCACCGCCATCGGCAAGAGCGGCGGCTGGGCCCTCGAACTGCAGGGCATGTTCCTGTTCGCGGCAGTGGCGATCGCGCTGTTGGGCGCGGGGCGAATCAGCTTGGGCGGCACCAGCAAGCTGAACTAGGCGGTCTCGAGTTCGCCGGCAGCGCGTCGCAGCGCGCCAGCGATGAAGCGCCGGCCCAGGCGCGGGCTAGTCGTCGTCCGAAGCGTCCAGGCCGGGAAACAGCACCGCGGTGAAGCCGAAGCGCGAGAAGTCGCGAATCCGCATCGGGTAAAGCTTGCCGAGCAGGTGGTCGACCTCGTGTTGCACCACCCGTGCATGGAAGCCGTCGACCGTCCGGTCGATCGGCTCGCCGTACGGATCGAAACCGGTATAGCGAACGCGCGAGAAGCGGGGCACGACACCCCGCAGGCCCGGCACCGAAAGGCAACCTTCCCATCCCTCTTCCTCGTCGTCGCCGACCGGCGTGATGACCGGATTGACCAGCACGGTGCGCGGCACGATGGGCGCGTCCGGATAGCGAGGATTGACGGTATCGGTGCCGAAGATCACCAGTTGGCGATCGATACCGATCTGCGGAGCCGCCAGGCCCGCGCCGTTGACCGAATGCATGGTCTCGAACATGTCGCGAACCAGCAGGTGGAGTTCGTCCGTGTCGAATTCGGACACGGGCTGGGCGACGCGCAGCAAGCGCGGATCGCCCATCTTCAAGATCTCGTGGATAGCCATGAGCAGAGGTTAACCGGCTCCAGCTACTGGGCGCAGACGGCTCGTAAAGCCCGAGCCCGGCGCTGCGTTCAGGGTCGGTCGGCGAGCGCCGGACCGGTCTGCGCCGGGACGCCCGGCGGTGGCCGCATCACCGAGCCGGCCAACGGCGGCTCGCCTCTCGGCCGTCCGGGAACACCCACCACCGGTGGACGCGCGCCGCGTGGCAGCGGACCGGCGTTCGGCGGATGCGGATAGCCCTGGCGATAGCCGCCGCGCGGGCCGCGGTAATCGCCGTCGTATCCGCGGCGACCGTAGTACGGGCGACCGCCGTAGTAGCCGCCGCCATCGATGTAGACGGTGGGGCCCGGCACCACCACCGGACCCGGATCGACGTAATACGGGTCGCTGTAGCCATAGGTGCCATAGCCCGGCCCGGCCACGCAACCGCTCAGGAGGGCCGCGCCACCGATGGCGACGCAGCTTCCTACCCACCGAATTCTGTTCATGATGCACTCCTGGGTCCGGAGACCCTTGTGTTCGACCGTTCGGTTGTAGCGCGCGGCGGGCACCGGTTTGTGTCCGCGAGGTAACGCACGGTAAAGCCCGGTGGCGGAGCCTACCCGGCCTCGCCCTGCAGGATCCGCAGCAGCCCTGCTTCGTCGATGACCGGCACCCCGAGCGCCTGGGCCTTGTCGAGCTTGCTGCCTGCTTCTTCGCCCGCGACCACGTAATCGGTCTTCTTGCTCACCGAGCCCGCCACCTTGGCGCCGGCCGTCTCGAGTTTGTCCTTGGCCTCGTCGCGGGTCAGGGTAGGAAGAGTGCCGGTGATGACGAAAGTCTTTCCCGCCAGGGGTTTCGGCGCACGGGCGGCCGGCTCCGCCTCGTCCCACCGCACGCCGGAAGCCCTGAGCTGCTCGACCACTTCGCGGTTGTGCGGCTGCGCGAAGAATGCATGCACGCTGGTCGCGACCACCGGCCCGATATCGTTCACCTCGAGAAGCTGCGCCTCGTCCGCATCCATGATCGCGTCGAGCTTGCCGAAATGCAGCGCCAGGTCGCGCGCAGTGCTTTCGCCGACGTGGCGGATGCCGAGGCCGAACAGGAAGCGCGGAAGCGTCGTCTTCTTCGAAGCTTCCAAGGCATCCACCAGCTTCTTCGCCGACTTGTCGGCCATCCGTTCGAGTGCCGCCAGCGTGCTCAAGCCGAGCTTGTACAGGTCGGGCAAGGTCCGCACGATCTGCGCATCGACCATCTGCTCGACCAGCCTGTCGCCGAGCCCTTCGATGTCCATTGCACGGCGGGCAGCGAAGTGCAGGATCGCCTCCTTGCGCTGCGCTGCGCAGAACAGGCCGCCGGTACAGCGGTAGTCGGCCTCGCCCTCTTCGCGCAACGCTTCCGAGCCGCACACCGGGCACTGGCGCGGCATGCTGAAAACCGGGCCGCGCTCGCCCTCCGGCCGGGCTGCGCTCTCGGGCAGCACGCCGACCACCTCGGGGATCACGTCGCCGGCCCGCCGCACGATGACCTGGTCGCCGACCCGAACATCCTTGCGCCGGGTCTCGTCCTCGTTGTGCAGAGTGGCGTTGGTCACGGTCACGCCGCCGACGAAGATCGGCGCCAGCTTGGCGACCGGCGTGAGCTTGCCGGTGCGGCCGACCTGTACCTCGATCGCCAGCACCTCGGTGATCTGCTCCTGCGCCGGAAACTTGTGCGCCACCGCCCAGCGGGGCTCCCGCGAGACGAAGCCGAGCCGTTGCTGCAGCGCCAGGCTATCGACCTTGTAGACCACGCCGTCGATGTCGTAGGGCAAGGTATCGCGCAGGCGGCCGACGGTTTCGTGGAAGGCGATCAGCTCGATCGCACCGCGGGCGCGCTGCGTCTGGCTGGCCACCGGAAAGCCCCAGGCATGGAACTGCTGCAGCCACTCGAACTGGGTTGCCCAATCCGGCCCGCCCTGGTCAGGCGGCGTCACCTCGCCGAGACCGTAGGCGAAGAAGGCGAGCGGCCGGCTCGCGGCGATGGCGGGGTCGAGCTGGCGCACCGCGCCGGCAGCCGCATTGCGAGGGTTGACGAAAACCTTCTCGTTCTTGCGGCCGGCGGCGATCTTCTCGCGCTGGCGCTCGTTGAGTTTCTCGAAGGCATCCCGGCGCATGTACACCTCGCCGCGCACCTCGACCACCGGCGGCACCTCGCCCAGCAGGCGCAGCGGTATCTGCTGCACGGTGCGAATGCTCTGCGTGACGTCTTCGCCGACCTGGCCGTCGCCTCGCGTGGCGGCCTGCACCAGGACGCCGGCTTCGTAGCGCAGATTGAGCGCCAGCCCGTCGAACTTGAGTTCGCAGACGTATTCGACCTGCGGCGCGTCCTCGGCCAGGCCCAGCTCGCGCCGGACTCGCGAATCGAAGGCGCTGGCGCCGGCGGGCGTGATGTCGGTCTCGGTGCGAATCGACAGCATCGGCACCTTGTGGCGGACCTTGGCGAACGATTCGAGCGCCTTGCCGCCCACGCGCTGGGTCGGCGAATCGGGTGTGCGAAGCGCCGGATGCGCTGCCTCGATTTCCTCAAGGCGGCGGAAGAGCCGGTCGTACTCGGCGTCCGGTATCTCTGGCGAATCGAGGACGTAGTAGAGATGGGCATGGCGCCGGAGCTGTTCGCCCAGGGCAGCCGCTTCGCGTGCCGCGCTTGCCGGCGTGGCGGAATCGCGAGCGGCGGAGTCGCTGGCCGCTGGGTCGCGCTTCGTCATGGGGTCTTCCGGCCGATGAACGGGCTAGCTGAAGAGGCGCCGGGCCAGCGGCGATCCGGCCGACAGGTCGCGCGTGTCCAGCGTGTCGTAGAGCTGCTCGAGGTCGGCGCCGATCGCGTCCATGGTTTCCTCCCGCAGCGGCTGGCCGTCGCCATCGGTCACGGTGCCGTCCATCTCCTTGGCGAGCGCCTGCGCGATCTCGCGCATGCGACCGAAGGGCCGCTCGCCGCGTTCCACTTGCGGCACGTCCAGGCTCAAGGTGAGTTCCCGAATCGCCGACTGCGCCGGATCGTCAGCGAGCGCGGCCTGGGTATCGAACGACAGGCCGAGGATCGGCGGCAGCCCGGCCTCGCTCGCCGGCAGCACCATCCGGCCCGGGATCATGCCCTGCACGAATCCCAGCCGAGCCGCCGTCTGCTGGACGTAGCCGGGGCTCCATGCCGCATGCAGGGCACGCAGCACGAAGCCGAGCTGCGCATCGTGCGCGCCCGCGAACTGGTCGAGTTCACGGCCTCGCGCAACCTCGTCGAGCATCTCCGGGAACTCCGGCGCGCCGTTGATCGCATCCGCAAAAGCCTGGGCCTTGACGACGAATTCCGAATATTCGATCTCGTTCAATGCGCCGGTGCGGTTGGCCAACTGCACGCCGACCTGGAAGGCGCCATAGCGCTGGCCCGGCGCCGGCAGCTCCCAGCCGCCGGTGTGTTCGTTGAGGCCTTCGATGGCGACCGGCTTGCTGCCTGCGCGGCGGGTGGCCGGCATGGCGGCGATCGCGGCGTCGCCGGACACCAGGCCTTCGAGCGAGATCGGCGCGATCACGTCGATCAACGGATCGAGTCCGCCGCGGCGATCGGTCGACGCCAGGGGCGAGGCGCTGGGCGCCGGCAGGTCGGGATCGAAGAGCGGTTCGTGCCGCTCGGTGCCGGCGGCCGCGGCATCCTGATGCAAGACCGGCTCGCGATCGTTGCGTGGCCCCGTCGGCGCGGCGACCGGCTCGTCCGGCAAGGCGTCGGGTTGCCGCGGCGCATTGCGGCGCGACATCCAGGCGTTGTAGCCGACGATCGCGGCCAGCACGAGGCCGCCCAGGATGGCGAGTGCGACGGTGAGGCTCATGCCTCGACCATCGAGATGGCGGACTCCATGTCGACCGCGACGATGCGCGAGACGCCCTGCTCCTGCATGGTCACGCCGATCAGCTGTTCGGCCATCTCCATCGCGATCTTGTTGTGGCTGATGAAGAGGAACTGGGTCTCGCGGCTCATGGCGGTGACGAGTTTGGCATAGCGCTCGGTGTTCGCGTCGTCGAGTGGCGCATCGACCTCGTCGAGCAAGCAGAACGGTGCCGGGTTGAGCTGGAAGATGGCAAACACCAATGCGATCGCGGTGAGCGCCTTCTCGCCGCCGGAGAGCAGGTGGATGGTCTGGTTCTTCTTGCCGGGCGGCTGCGCCATCACCTGCACGCCCGAGTCGAGGATCTCGTCGCCGGTCATCATGAGCTTGGCCGTGCCGCCGCCGAAAAGCTCGGGGAACATGCGTCCGAAATGCTCGTTGACGATCTTGAAGGTACCGCCGAGCAGGTCGCGGGTTTCGCTGTCGATGGTGCGGATCGCGTCCTCGAGCGTGTTGATCGCCTCGTTCAGGTCGGCCGACTGGGCGTCCAGGAAGGTCTTGCGCTCGCTGGCGATCGTGAGTTCGTCCAAGGCTGCGAGGTTGACCGCGCCGAGTCCGGCGACCTCGCGATTGAGCCGGTCGATCTCGGCCTGCAAGCCGGTCAGCCGCACCTTGTCGACCTCGATGGACTCGGCGACCGCGGCGAGGTCGGCATGCGCGTCGGCGAGCAATTGCTCGTACTGTTCGAAGCCGAGCCGGGCGGCCTGCTCCTTGAGCTGGAAATCGGTGATGCGCTGGCGCAGGGGATCGAGTTCGCGCTCCAGCTGCAGCCGCCGCTCGTCGCTGGCGCGGAGCTTGAGCGTGAGGTCGTCGTAGCGGCTGCGGGCCGCGCCCAAGGTCGCCTCGCGTTCGAGCTTGATGGCCAGCGCATCCTGCAGCCCGGCCTGCGCCGCCGCATCGGACAAGCGACCGAGTTCGCCGCGGGCACGCTCCTCTTCGTCGACCAGGGCCGCGACCTGCTGCACCGCCGTGTCGATCGCGCGGCCCAGTTCGCCGCGTCGGGCTTCCAGCGTGCGCTGGCTGAAGGTCGCCTCCTGGGCCTGCCGCTCCAGGCTGCGATGTTGTTCGCGGCTGGCCGCAAGGGCGCGCACAGCTTCGATCACGCGTTCGTCCAATTGCGCATGGCGCTCCTGGCTGTCGGCCAGCTGCATGTCGAGTTCCTCGAAGCGGCCTTCGGCGGCGATGCGGCGCTCTTCCAGCGCTTCGAGTTGGGATTCGACCTCCGCCAGGTCGCCGGCCAACTGCTCGCTGCGGGCCCGGGTCTGCTCGGCGAGCTGCGAAAGGCGCAAGGTCTCGACCTGCAGCTCGTGGGCGCGCGATCGACTCTCAGCGGCCTCGCGGCGCGCCGACACCAGCCGCTGGGACGCATCGGCGTAGGCCGCTTCGGCGCGAGCCAGCGCGGTGCGCGACTCGTCGGCGATCAAGGCTTGTGCGCGGACCTGGCGTTCGAGGTTTTCGATTTCCTGCTGGCGCGCCAGCAGACCGGCCTGCTCGGAGTCGGGCGCATAGAAGCTGACACCATGCGCCGTGACCGCATGGCCGTCCTTGACGAAGATGGCCTCGCCCGGCCCGAGCCGGCCGCGCTCGGTCAGCGCTTCTTCGAGGCTGGCCGCGGTCAGGCAGCCGTGCAGCCAATCGGTGAGCAAGGCCTGCAGGCCGGCGTCGCCGAGCCGCAGCAGGTCGGACAGGCGCGGCAAGCCGCTGGCAGGCGCGGCGGACTTGCCCGCGTCCGGCGGACTGAAGAAAGCCAGCTTGGCAGGCGGCGCATCGCTGCCGAAGGCGCGAACCATGTCGAGCCGGCTGACTTCGAGCGCGCCGAGCCGTTCGCGAAGAGCGGATTCGAGCGCGTTCTCCCAACCCTGCTCGATATGGATGCGGCTCCAGAGGCCCTGCATGCCATCGAGCCCGTGCCTGGCGAGCCAGGGCGCGAGCTTGCCGTCGGTCTTGACCTTTTCCTGCAGCGTCCGGAGCGCATCGAGCCGGGCCGAAAGCTCGGCATGGCGGGAGCCTTCGGCATTGACCGACTGCTGCTGGCGGCGCCTTTCGTCGTCGAGCTGCGGAACCTGGTCCTGCAGGTCGGCCAGCCGCGCCTCGGTCTCGCCGGCCAGCGCCTCGGCCTCGGTCAGCTGCTGCTGCAGCTCGACCAGGCGGCGCTCGTCCGGCGCCGCCAGTGCGTTGCGGTCGCCCTGCAGGCGCTCGGCCCGCTGGTTGAGCTGCCGGCTTTGCTCCTCGATGTTGCGCTGGTCGGCGGCGAGCACCTGGATCTGCTGCTGCACCTGCACCACGCGCGAGCGCTGGGCCTCCGCCTCGTCCTGAGCGCGTTGCTGCGCATCCTCGAGCGCGGGCAGGCGGGCATCGTGCTCCTCGAGCTGCGCGGCCAGAAGCTCGGCCTGCTCTTCGGCATCGACTCCCTGCCCGGCCAGGGTTTCCATTTCGGATTCGGCGTCCTCGCGGCGGGTTTTCCACTGCGCGATCTGTTCGTCGAGCTGGCGAAGGCGCTGCTCGACTCGCTGCCGGCCCTCGACCACGAAGCGGATCTCGCCTTCGAGCCGGCCGACTTCGGCGCTGGCCTCGTAAAGCTTGCCTTGTGACTGGTTGACCTCGTCGCCGGCGCCGTAGTGGGCCTGGCGCACGGTCTCGAGTTCGGCCTCGACATGGCGCAGGTCGGCCAGCCGGGATTCGAGGTCGTTGCGGGCACGCTCCGCATCGGCCTTGACCTTGCCCTGGTCGGCTTCGCTCTCGCTGCGCCTCAGGAACCACAGCTGGTGCTGCTTGCGGGTGGCGTCGGCCTGCAGGCTGTTGTAGCGGGCGGCCACCTCGGCCTGCTTCTCGAGCTTTTCGAGGTTGCTGTTCAGCTCGCGCAGGATGTCCTCGACCCGGGTGAGGTTCTCGCGGGTATCGCCGAGGCGGTTCTCGGTTTCGCGGCGGCGTTCCTTGTACTTCGAAACGCCGGCGGCCTCTTCGAGGAACAGGCGCAGCTCCTCGGGTTTGGATTCGATGATCCGGGAGATCGTGCCCTGCCCGATGATCGCGTAGGCACGCGGACCGAGGCCGGTGCCGAGGAACACGTCCTGCACGTCGCGGCGGCGCACCGGCTGGTTGTTGATGTAGTAGCTGGAGTTGCCGTCTCGGGTCAGCACCCGCTTGACCGCGATCTCGGCGAACTGGGCCCACTGGCCGCCGGCGCGGTGGTCCGCGTTGTCGAAGACCAGTTCGACGCTCGACCGGCTGGCCTGCTTGCGGCTGGTGGTGCCGTTGAAGATGACGTCCTGCATCGACTCGCCGCGCAGCTCGGAAGCCCGCGATTCACCGAGCACCCAGCGCACCGCATCCATGATGTTCGACTTGCCGCAACCGTTCGGCCCGACCACGCCGACGAGCTGCCCGGGCAAGAGGAAGTTGGTGGGTTCGGCGAACGACTTGAAGCCGGAAAGCTTGATGGAGTTGAGACGCACTGCAAGCAAGGCCCAGGGGCCAAGATGTTGATCTGTAAGGAGAAATTTCGCTGGCCCGCACCCTGTGGACCGGCTGCCACCAAGACGGTGCGAATGATAACGTGCGGCCCATGCGTGAATCCCCCAGCTTCCAGTGCCCGCGGCGCCGCGAATGGCTGCTCGGCACCGTGGCCGCGAGTGCCGCGGCCGCCCTCGGACTCGCCGGCTGCTCGTCCACTGAACGGGCCGAGCCCTACGCCAACGACGAGTGGATCCAGTCCGGCGCGAACCGGATCGCCAACCTGTCCTTGCGCGACAACCTGACTTCGGTGCGGCGCGTGCAGTTGTCGCTCTACCGCCGCAATCCACGCGAGTGGCGCAAGTGGTCCGCGAGCGCGGACGATGCCATCCGCAAGACCTGGGACTCGATCGAACGGCAGGCGAGTCTTCCGGAACTGAACGGCGCGACCGGCATCGACGCCGTGCGGGTGGCCTTCGAGACGCAGCCGCGCAACTACGAAGGCGACCGGGTGGCCGCGCTGGTGGTCGGCTGGGCCTCGATGCTGAAAGAAGCCAACGGCAATACCTGGTCGCAGACCATGCTCGACGGCGTCGACGCGGAGAACAGCTATCGGGCCGCTCGCAATTTCGAAATCTCGCTGTGGCTGATCACTTCGAAGACCGCGGCCGACGGACAGCCGCTGCTGCTGTCCACCGAGATCAGCGAGCGGGGTCGCAACCTGCTGGTGGACCGCGAACTGTCGAAGGTGGTCGCACGGCTCGACCTGATGGCCGCCCAAGCCGACGAGAAATACCGCCGTGCGGCGCTGGAGTTCAGCCAGAACTGGCTGATGGGCAACATGGGGCCGTTCTTCGCGCTGGTCCGCAAGTAGCCTTGCGAGCGGGGCTCGTGCCGACGCCAAGCGTGCTACCGGCGGCACCGGCCTGAAGGTCGCGGTCGGTTCGCCCCACTTCGACTACCGCGAGAGCGCGATCGATCGCGCCACGCTGGCGCCGGTGACGAGGCTCGGCGTGGCCATCGGCGTCACTGCACCGGTCGATGCATCGAGCGCGAACTGCGAAATGGCGCCGACACCCTGCGCGCTTCCCGCCACGTAGAGCGCGCGGCCATCCGGCGCGATCGCCGCGAAGCTCGGGAACTCGATCGTCGCTGCGGACAACGCCGGCAACCTGGCCAGGCTGCCCGTGCCCGCCTCGATGGCGAAGACCGAGACCGTGCCGCCCAGCGCGTCCGTCGCATAGGCGAAGCGCCCGCCGGGTGCCAAGGCCAAGCCCTCCGGCAGGCCGGGCGAGGCAGCGCCGCCGGTCGACGAGAGAAGTCCCGAAGTCGCGTCGACCGCAAAGCCGCTCACGACCTGCGAAATCTCCGCGGTGAGGTACGCGAATCGCCCACCGGGCTCGAGCGCCATTGCGAACGGCCGCACGCCGGTCGGGATCGATCCGCGAGGCGCGAGCGCACCGGTGGTCGAGTCGATCGCGAAGCTCGCAGCGCTGTTGGATCCGTTGTTGACGACGTGGGCGAAGCGCCCGGTGGGGTCGATCGCGATGAACCGCGGGCCGCTGCCTGCGGTTGCGAACGGACTCCCGGCAATCGCGCTCAAGCCGCCGGTCGCCGCATCGATGCGAAAGCCGCTGATCGTGCTGTCCGCCACATTCGCGACATAGAGGAAACGGCCGGTCGGCTCGACGGCGGCGAAGATCGCGCCGGCGCCCGCCGGAACAGCGGACCCGATGGCCACCAGCGCACCGCCGTTGGGGTCGATGGCGAATGCGGACACGTCGTTCGAATTCAGGTTGGCGACATAGGCGAAGCGCCCGGCCGGATGCACGGCGATCGACACGGGGCCGGTGCCGGCAGGAACCAGCGGCACGGACAAGGCCGACAGCGAACCGGTCGCCGGGTCGATCGTGTACTGGGCGACGCCCGTGCTGCTCGCGACGTAAGCAAAGCGCGCCGGCGGCGCCGAACAGTCGATGAGCAGATCGGTTGCCGAAGAGGCACCCGCCTGGACCGGCCCGCGGTTGCTCAAGCTGCAGACGCGCGTCAGGTTGCGCGGCTGGCTCAGGATCGCGACAGTGAAATCCGCACCTCCCGGCACCGGCGTGTCGAACACGAAATTGCCATTGGCGGCGATCGACAGCGCCATGCCGCCGTTGAGCTGAAGCGTGAGGCCGTCGCCGAGGAGACCGCCGACGCTGCCGCCGATCTTGTAGTCCTGCCCGGGAACCGTCGGGACGGGCGCACCGGGCGGGTTGGCAGGCGGCGTTTCGGTGTTCGAACCAGACGGCGTTGGCGTGACCGCGCTATCCGTCGGCGATGTCGGCGGGGTTTCCGATGCAAGGAAGAAGCCTCCGCCTCCGCCACCTCCGCCACCTCCGCTGCCACCGCCGCCGCAGGACGCGACCAGCGTGCAGAACGCCAGTGCCACCGCAACCCGGCGCCCGACCCGCTCGATGCCAGGACACCGGGACGACCCGCCGCCGCGCTCGTCGAGCGCACTTCGAACCTGAAGCTCGTCTTGCATCGCCTGCCCTCCCCTTGTCATTGCACTTTCGAACTCGACCGCGTCGAGGTGCCCGACGCCAGCGCCGGCTGCTCGATCTTCTTGCCGACGGATGCGGGGCACCATCCGCTCGAATGACTGCGACCGCGAAGCGAGGCGAACCGATCGAGAACGCAAGTGTCTGGCGCAGCGCGATCGGATTCGTGCGATCAGCGTAGAGACCGCCTCTTCACTTGAATCACCGCCGCGCGTAAAGAATCTGGTGCATTCTTCTGACTTGACCTGGGAGCCATCCGACCCGGTGGCCCGCTGGTCACGCCCCTAGAATCGTCCCGCGCTTTTGCACTAACCCTTCAACACACGGTCCTTATGAGTTCCCTCAACTTCATCGGCGGTGAAAAAGGCGGGGTCGGCAAGTCGGTCACCTCGCGCGTCCTCGCGCAGTACTTCATCGATCACAGCAAGCCCTTCGTCGGCTTCGACACGGATCGCTCCCACAGCTCCTTCACCCGTTTCTACGAGGGCTTCGCCTCGCCGGTGGTGGTCGACAGCTACGAAGGGCTCGACACGGTGGTGAACGGCTTCGAGAACAACCCGCAGCAAAGCGTGATCGTCGACCTGGCGGCGCAAACCCTGGCGCCGCTCGCGCGCTGGATCAAGGATTCGGACCTGTTCGACGTCTTCGCCCAGCTGGGCGTGACGGTGAACTTCTGGCACGTGCTGGACGACGGCAAGGATTCGACCGACCTGCTCGGCACCCTGGTCGACACCTTCGGCGATCGGCCCAATTACATCGTGGTGCAGAACTACGGCCGCGGAAACGACTTCGGCATGCTGCTGTCCTCGCAGTCGCTCGGCAAGGCCACGCAAAAAGGCGCCCGCGTGATCGCGATGCCGCGACTGCACGACGCGACCATGCGCCGGATCGACTCCAACAACATCAGCTTCTGGAAAGCGGTGAACGACCGCGAGGGCCCTCACGCCCTCGGCTTGCTCGAACGCCAGCGCGTGAAGAGCTGGCTCGGGACGGCCTACGCCGCCTTCGACACCTTGCCGCTGTGAACCCAGCCCTGCTTCCGGCGCGCCGGCTTGAAGACCAGCACCACGAGCAGCAGGCCGAACACCGTGAACGCGATAAATGACCAGTTCGCGATCGACAGGCCGAGGAAGGTCCAGTCGATCTGCGTGCAGTCGCCGCCACCCCTGAAGATCATCGGCAACGCCCGCTTCAGCGGGAAGGTCTCGATCATTCCGTAGAGGTCCCGGCCGCAAGAGACGACCTCGGGTGGATACCACTGGAGCCAGCTCTGCCGCGCTGCCGTGTAGGCCCCGCCGACCGCGAAGACCAGCGCGAGGAAAGCGCCGGTCTTTTGCAGCGCCGGCCGCGAGAACAAGGCACCGAGGCCCGTGAACAGCGCGACCAGCATCAACGCATAGCGCTGCACGATGCACATCGGGCACGGCTCGAGGCCGACCCCGTGTTGCAGGTAGAGCCCGAAGGCCAGCATGCCGATGCAGGCTGCGCAGATCAGCGCGAGCGCACGGCGAGGAAACCCGAAATACCAATCGATCACGGCGATACCCAATCTTCTTCGACGAACACCCGGGCCTTGCGCGGCGTGGCGAGCACGGTGTCGCCTTCCGCCAGGCCCAGGTCCCGGAACTGTTGCGCAGGAAGTTGCGCCTCGATGATGGTTCCGGAGCCCGGATTATCTGGATTCGGGTTGACCGGCTCGAGTTCCAGCCGCGCGATCGGCCCGACCACGATGGCACGGCTCAACACCGCCACGATGCCTTGCGGGTGCTCGCCGCCGGCCGCGGCCTGGTACGGCACCACGCTCAGGTCGTGCGGTCGCACGTAGGCCAGTGCCTTGGCGTTCTGCGCGCCGCGGTTTTCGGGCGAATCGATGCGCAGGCCCTCGACCATGACCTCGCCTTCGTGGGCCCGGCCATGGAACAGGTTGACGTCGCCGAGGAAGCCGTAGACGAAGGGGCTGGCCGGCTGGTCCCAGACTTCCTGCGGCGAGCCGACCTGCTCGATGCGGCCGCCGTTCATCAGCACCACGCGGTCGGCCACCTCGAGCGCCTCTTCCTGGTCGTGCGTCACGAAGATGCTGGTGACATGCAACTCGTCATGCAGTCGGCGAAGCCACCGGCGAAGCTCCTTGCGGACCTTGGCATCGAGCGCGCCGAAGGGCTCGTCGAGCAGCAGCACCTTCGGCTCGACCGCGAGGGCCCGGGCGAGCGCGATGCGCTGCCGCTGGCCGCCGGAAAGCTGCGCCGGATAGCGATCGGCCAGCCAGTCGAGCTGCACCAGCCCGAGCAGTTCGTGAACCTTGGACTTGATCACCGCTTCGGAAGGCCGCACCGAGCGCGGCTTGACCCGCAGGCCGAACGCCACGTTCTCGAACACCGTCATGTGCCTGAAGAGCGCGTAGTGCTGGAACACGAAGCCCACCTGCCGTTCGCGCACATGCACGTCGGTGGTGTCCTCGCCCGAGAAGAGAATGCTGCCCGCGTCGGCGGTCTCGAGCCCGGCGATGATGCGCAGCAAGGTGGTCTTGCCGCAGCCCGAGGGGCCGAGCAGCGCGACCAGTTCGCCGGACGCCACGTCGAGGTTCACGTCGCGCAACGCATGAAAGTCGCCGAAGCGCTTGCTGACCTTTCGGATTTCGATGCTCATGGGTTTCCTTGGGGCCTTTCGGGCGGAAGCTCGGCGATAGCCTTCATCTCGCGTTCGTGGCGCCACTCGATCACGGTCTTGATCACCAGCGTGACCAAAGCCAGGATGGCGAGAAGCGATGCCACGGCGAAGGCCGCGACCGATTGGTATTCGTTGTACAGAACTTCGACATGCAGCGGCATGGTGTTGGTCTGGCCTCGAATATGGCCGGACACCACCGACACGGCGCCGAACTCGCCCATGGCGCGGGCGTTGCAAAGGATCACGCCGTAGAGCAAGCCCCACTTGATGTTGGGCAGCGTCACCCGCCAGAAGGTCTGCCAGCCGGTCGCGCCCAGCACGATGGCGGCCTGCTCCTCCTCGGTGCCCTGCGCCTGCATCAGCGGAATGAGTTCGCGGGCGATGAAGGGGAAGGTCACGAACACCGTGGCCAGCACGATGCCGGGCACCGCGAAGATGAACTTGATGTCGTGCGCCTGCAGCCAGGGGCCGAACCAGCCTTGGGCGCCGAACACCAGCACGTAGATCAGCCCCGCCACCACCGGCGAGACCGCGAACGGCAGGTCGACCAGCGTCGTGAGGACCGACTTGCCGCGGAAGTCGAACTTGGCGATGGCCCAGGCCGCCGCCACGCCGAAGACGAGGTTCAGCGGCACGGCGATGGCGGCCGTGACGAGCGTCAGCCGGATCGCGCTCCAGGCATCCGGCTCCTTCAGGGCGTCGACGTACGCGCCCCAGCCCTTGCGCAGGGCCTCGGTCGCGACTGCGGCGAGCGGCAGGACCAGGAACAGGAACATGAAGCCCAGCGCCAGCCCGATCAGCAGCCAGCGCACCCAGGCGGACTCGGTGGTTCCGGAGCGGGCACGGCGCCTTTGTTGCACGGCGGCAGGCACGGGACGGGTGGCGGCGCCGCTCATGACGACGCTCCGGCACGGCGCCGCTGCCAGGCCTGCAGCGAGTTGATGACCAGCAGCAGCACGAACGAGATGACCAGCATCACCAGCGCGACCGCGGTGGCGCCGGTGTAGTCGTACTGTTCGAGCTTGCCGATGATGATGAGTGGCGTGATCTCCGAGATCATCGGCATGTTGCCGGCGATGAAGATCACCGAGCCGTACTCGCCGATGGCGCGCGCAAACGCCATCGCGAAGCCGGTGAGCAGGGCCGGCGCGATGGACGGCAGGATCACCCGCAGAAAGGTCTGCAGCCGGGTCGCGCCGAGGCTGGTCGCGGCTTCTTCGAGTTCCTTCTCGGTGTCTTCCAGCACCGGTTGCACGGTGCGGACCACGAAGGGCAGCCCGATGAAGATCAAGGCGATCACGATCCCCGCCGGCGTGAACGCGAGCTTGATGCCGAGCGGCTCGAGGTACTGGCCGATCCAGCCGTTGCCGGCGAGCAAGGCAGTGAGCGAGATGCCGGCGACGGCCGTGGGCAGCGCGAACGGCAGGTCGACCAGCGCATCGACGATGCGCTTGCCTGGAAAGCTGTAGCGCACCAGCACCCACGCCACCAGCAGTCCGGCGAAGAGATTGACGAGCGCCGCGATCAGCGAGGCGCCGAAGGTGAGCCGGTACGACGCCATGACCCGGGGCGCGGCCACCGCGGCAACGAACTGGTCCCAGCTCATGCCGAAGGTCTTGAAGACCAGCGCCGAGAGCGGGATCAAGACGATCAGGCAGAGATAGAAGATCGAGAAGCCGAGCGTGAGCTGGAAGCCCGGCAGCACGCGTCGCGAGACGCCGGTGCCGCCGGCGCGCCCCACGGACGAAGGCGTCATTTCGCGCCGGGCGTGTAGAGCTTGTCGAACTGTCCACCATCGTTGAAGTGGACCTTCTGCGCATCGCTCAGGCTGCCGAACAGCTCTTGCACGGTGAAGAGCTGCAGCGGCTTGAAGGTGGCGGCGTTCTTCTTTAGCACGGCCTCGCTGCGCGGCCGCATCGCGTGCCTGGCGGCGATTTCCTGCGCCTCGTCCGAGTACAGGTAGTCGAGGTAGGCCTTGGCCAGTTCGCCGGTGCCTTTCTTGGCGACGGTGCGCTCGACCACCGCGACCGGGTTCTCGGCCAACACGCTGATCGACGGGTACACCGCGGTCGCCTTGCCGGCGCCGAATTCGCGATCGATCGAGACCACCTCCGACTCAAAGGTAATCAGCACGTCGCCGATGTTGCGCTGCAGGAAGGCGGTGGTCGCGTCACGGCCGCCACGCGCGAGGATGGGCACGTTCTTGAAGAGCTTGCCGACGAATTCGGCGGCCTGCGCGTCGCTTCCGCCCTTCTTCTTGACGTAGCCCCAGGCCGCCAGGTAGGCATAGCGGCCGTTGCCGCCGGTCTTCGGATTGACGACCACCACCTGCACGCCCGGCTTGATCAGGTCGTCCCAATCCTTGATGCCCTTGGGATTGCCGTTGCGGGTAAGGAACAGCATCGTCGAGGTGGTCGGCGAAGCATTGTTCGGGAAGCGCTTGGCCCAGTCCTTGGCGACCACGCCGGCATTGGCGAGGAATTCGATGTCGGTGGTGGTGTTCATGGTGACCACGTCGGCATCGAGGCCGTCGGCCACGGCCCGTGCCTGTGCGCTGGAGCCGGCATGCGACTGGTCGATCTTGATGTCCTTGCCGGTGGTCTTCTTGTAGTGGGCGACGAAGGCGGTGTTGTAGTCCTTGTAGAACTCGCGCGCCACGTCGTAAGACACGTTGAGGAGCGTCTGCGCCGACGACGCGGTACTGGCGGCGACGAGCAACGCGCCGAGGATCGTCTTGGTTTTGAGGAAGGTCATGAGCGGGCCAAGGTTTCGAATGAGGTGGGCCTGCTGCCAGCGGCGACGAGCGCTTGCTGGCAGCAACGGGGAGTTGGACGGACTCGGCTGACAAAGCCACGCCATGCGCGATGGCAGGTCGACATCGGTACGCCCGGCATTTTGCATCCGAACGCATTCGCTTCGCCCTCTGCGGTCATGGCGCCGAGCGAGCGCCGAAGCGGGCTGCCGGCCCGGTTACTTGTTGGGCTGCGGCGTCACGCGCAGGTAAGGACGAACCGTCTTGAAACCCTTCGGAAAGCGCTGCTCGAGCTCAGCCGGATCCTGCAGGCTGGGAAGGATGACCACGTCGTCGCCGTCCTTCCAGTTCGCCGGGGTCGCGACCTTGTGGCTGTCCGTGAGCTGCAGCGAGTCGATGACACGCAGGATCTCGTCGAAGTTGCGTCCGGTGCTCGCCGGATAGGTGATGGTGGTGCGAATGACCTTCTTCGGATCGATGATGAAGACGCTTCGCACGGTGGCGGTGGTCGATGCGTTGGGATGAATCAGGTCGTACAGGTCGGCCACCTTGCGATCCGGGTCGGCGACGATCGGGAAGTCGACGGTGGTGTTCTGGGTCGCGTCGATGTCGCGGATCCATTCCTTGTGCTTGTCCGCGGGGTCGACGCTGATCGCGATCGGCTTCACGCCGCGCTTCGCAAACTCGGTGGCGAGCGCCGCGGTCTTGCCGAGCTCGGTGGTGCAGACAGGGGTGAAGTCGGCCGGGTGCGAGAAGAAGACCACCCACGAATCGCCGGCCCATTGATGGAAATGGATGACGCCTTCGCTCGAGTCCTGGGTGAAGTCGGGGGCGGTATCGCCGAGTCGCAGGGTTGCCATGGTTCTTCCTCCAAACAAGTGAGCCGGCGATTCTGCGCACACCGAGCGCTGCGACAAACGAACATCTGCTTCTTTGGATATGGCCGCGATCGCATATGGCCTGTTGCAGCCGTCGTCAACCGGCGGCTTCGACCGCTTCGTCGCCGTCGAGGTGCTCCGCCAGGAAGTCGATCAGCCGGCGCACGGCCGGCACCAAGGCTCGGCGCGCGGGAAACATGGCGTGCACGATGCCCGGCGCCGGCCCCCATCCGGGCAAGACCTCCTGCAAGGTGCCCGCGCGCAATTCGGCGGAGCACATGTAGTCGGGCAGTACCGAGGCGCCGGTTCCTTGGACGACGGCGAACTTGAGGGTCAGGAGGTCGTCCGCCAGGTAGCGGGGGCGGTGGTTCTGGACGAACACCCGGCCGCCCGGTCCTTCGAGTCGCCAGTCGCTGCGGCCATCGGTTGCGGACATGGCAACCGTGTCGAGCCGGGCGAGGTCGTCGGTCGTCGCGACCGGCCCCTGCCGATCGAGCAGTGCCGGGCTCGCGACCAGGATTCCGCGGCTCGCTCCGAAAGTCTTGGCAACCAGCGTGGCGCTGTCTTCGATGACCGGCCGAACTCGCAAGGCGATGTCGATGCCCTCCTCCACCAGGTCGACCGGCCGGTTGACGACCTTCATCTCCACCTGCACCGCCGGGTAGAGCGCCATGAAAGCCGGCACCAGCCGGCCCACCCCGCTCTGCGCCAACGTGATCGGGCAGCTCAGCCTGACCAGGCCGCGGGGCTCCGTCTGCACCTGCGACACCGCTTCGGCTGCGGCCTGTGCGGTGTCGCGCATGGCGATGCAGTGCCGCAGGTAGAGCTCGCCCGCCGGTGTGAGGGAGATCCGGCGGGTGCTGCGCTGCATCAGTTGCACGCCGAGTTCGGCTTCCAGCTCGGCGACCCGGCGCGACAGGCGGGACTTGGGTATCGACAGCGCGCGGCTGGCGGCAGCGAAGCCGCCTCGCTCTGCAACCTCGGCAAAAAACAGCATGTCGTTCAGGTCTAGCATCGTTCGATTGTCCTACGGATGGAACGAACTAACCTGCATAGGACTACTTATCAATGATTGGTCGCAAAAATAGAATCAACGACATGCCGGACCGTCTCGGTCCGACGACTCAACGAAAGCTGGTGATGAAACTTCTTCATGTCGATTCGAGCGTGCTCGGTGCCCAATCCACTTCCCGCCTCCTCTCGGCGGAGCTGGTCCAGGCGTGGCAGCAAAACCATCCGGGAACGCAGGTCGACTACCTCGACCTGGCGACCGACGCGCCCAACCACTTCAGCGCCGATTCCCTCGGCATCAAGCTCGGCATGCAAGCCGAGCCGACCGAGGCGCAGCGCAAGGAAAACCAGGTGTCCGAGCAGCTGGTGACGCAGTTCCTGGCGGCAGACGTGATCGTGATCGGCGCGCCGATGTACAACTTCTCGATCCCGACCCAGCTCAAGGCCTGGATCGACCGGCTCGCTCAGGCCGGCCGCACCTTCAAGTACACCGAGAAAGGCCCCGTCGGCCTCGCTGGCGGCAAGACCGTGATCGTGGCTGCGAGCCGCGGCGGCGTGTATTCGGCCACCGAGAGCGGACAGGCCGCGGAACATCAGGAGAGCTACCTGAAGGTGATCTTCGGCTTCTTCGGCATCACCGATGTCCGCTTCGTGCGCGCCGAAGGCCTGGCGATGGGCGAGGCGGCCAAGGCGTCTGCGCTGGCCGCCGCCCGCGCCGAGATCGCCAAGGTGACCCGCGAAGCCGCCAACCAGGACAAGGCCGCGCTGGCCGCCTGAACAGCGGGCCGGCGCCGAGGGCCTGAACTCAGTCCGCGTGCGCCTTGACCCAGGCCAGGTACTTGTCCATCCAGGTCTGCAGGAACTTCTGGGTCGAGGCATCGCCGATGTTGCCTTGCTCGTCGAAGAGTCCATCCTTGTTCTGGATGAAAGCTTCGGGCTGGCCGAGGGTCGGCACGTCGAGGTAGGCCAGCACGTTGCGCAGGTGCTGCTGCGCGGTCGCCGTGCCGATCGCGCCCACCGACACCCCGATCACGCCTGCCGGCTTGCCGGCCCAGGCGCTCTGCCCGTAGGGACGCGAGGCATGGTCGATCGCGTTCTTGAGCACACCGGGAATCGAGCGGTTGTATTCGGGCGTGACGAAGAGCAGGCCTTGCGCGTTCACGATCTCCGTCTTGAGTCGCTTCACGGCGGGCGGCTGGTTGGCATCGTCATCCTGGTTGTAGGGCGGCAGGTCGTCGATCCGAAGATGCTCGAAGCTGAAATCCTCCGGCGCCAGCTTGGCCAGCGCGAGCGCGAGCCGACGGTTGAACGAGTCGGCCCGAAGGCTGCCGACGACCACTGCAATTCGGAACGTGTCCATGAAAACTCCTTGAAGTGAATGTGCGGACGCCGCTTTGTCTCGGAAACCGCTCAGCGGTGCGGGCGATGTGGCGCGTTCTGCAGGCTGGCCTGGGTCACGTTCGCGCCGGGCGGCACGTCGTCGGTGATCCACACGTTGCCGCCGATGACGGCGCCTTTCCCGAGCGTGACGCGCCCCAGGATCGTCGCGCCGGCATAGATCACGACATCGTCCTCGACCACCGGATGCCGCGGCAGGCCCTTCTGCAGATTGCCTTCGGCATCGGTCGGGAAGCGCTTGGCGCCGAGCGTGACCGCCTGGTAGATCCGCACCCGCTTGCCGATGACCGCGGTTTCGCCGATCACGACGCCGGTGCCGTGGTCGATGAAGAAGCCGGTATCGATGCGCGCGCCCGGATGGATGTCGATGCCGGTCTGCGAATGCGCAAGCTCCGAGGTGATGCGCGCCAGGAGCGGCAAACCATGCGTGTACAGCTGGTGCGCCAGGCGGTGATGGATCATCGCGAGGATGCCCGGATAGCAGAGCAGCACTTCGTCCACGCTGCGCGCCGCCGGGTCGCCCTCGAAGGCTGCGAGCACGTCGCCGTCGAGCATCCGGCGAATATCCGGCAACGCCGAGGCGAAGCTCCGGATGGCTTCGGTCGCCTGCCGGTCGATGTCCTCGGCTTCGTGCGGCTGGTGGCGGGCGCTGTAGTTGAGTTCGAGCCGAGCCTGGGTCCACAAGGATTGCAGCGCGGCATCGAGCGTGTAGCCGACGTAGTAGTCCTCGCTCTCGTGCCGGAGGTCCGGCGGTCCGAGCCGCATCGGGAAGAGCGCCCCCTTGAGCGACTCCAGCGCCAGCGCGATCGCGTCGCGCGACGGAAATTCGCGCCCGATCGGGTCGCGCGAGCGGTTCTGCGAATCGCGCCATTCGTCGCGTGCCGCGTGCAGCGCCGCGACGGTATGGCTCACGTCGAAGAGGGACATGTTGCTTCCTCCCGCTGGTCGTTTCAGATCATGTTGCCCGGAACCACCCATTGGTCGAACTGCTCGGCCGTGAGATGCCCCGAGGCCACCGCCGCTTCGCGGAGGCTGGTGCCTTCCTTGTGCGCCTTCTTGGCGATGAACGCCGCCTTGTCGTAGCCGATGTGGGTATTGAGCGCGGTCACCAGCATCAGCGAGCGCTGCACGAGTTCGTCGATGCGTTCGCGGTTGGGCTCGATGCCGACGGCGCAGTGATCGTTGAAGCTGCGCATGCCGTCTGCGAGCAGCCGCACGCTCTGCAGGAAGTTGTGGGCCACCATCGGCCGGAACACGTTGAGCTCGAAGTTGCCGGACGCGCCGCCGAAGTTGATCGCGACATCGTTGCCGAAGACCTGCGCCGCGAGCATCGTCACGGCTTCGCTCTGGGTCGGGTTGACCTTGCCCGGCATGATCGAGGAACCCGGCTCGTTCTCCGGAATGCTCAGCTCGCCGATGCCGCTGCGCGGGCCGCTCGCCAGCCAGCGCACGTCGTTGGCGATCTTCATCATGCTGGCCGCCAGGGTCTTGAGCGAGCCGTGCGCATGCACCAGGGCGTCGACGCTGGCCATCGCCTCGAATTTGCTCGGCGCCGTGACGAACGGCAGGCCGGTCAGCTTCGCCAGCTCGGCCGCGACCTGTTCGGCATAGCCCTTCGGTGCGTTGAGCCCGGTGCCGACCGCCGTGCCGCCGAGCGCCAGTTCGCACAGGTGGGGCAAGGCATCGCGCACATGCTTCTCGCCGTGTGCGAGCTGCGCCACGTAGCCCGAGAACTCCTGGCCGAGCGTCAGGGGCGTCGCGTCCTGCAGGTGAGTCCGGCCGATCTTGACGATGCCGGCGAATTCCTTCGACTTCCTGTCGAGCGTGCCGCGCAGCAGCGCGATGGCGGGCAGCAGCCGGTTGGTGATCGCATCGACGGCGGCCACGTGCATGGCAGTCGGGAACACGTCGTTGGACGACTGGCTTCGGTTGACGTCGTCGTTCGGATGCACGAGGCGGCCCTCGCCCCGTTCGCCGCCGAGCAGCTCCGAGGCGCGATTGGCCAGCACCTCGTTCACGTTCATGTTGGTCTGGGTGCCCGAGCCGGTCTGCCACACCACCAGCGGGAACTCCGCGGGATGCTTGCCGGCGACGACTTCGTCGGCGGCCTCCACGATGGCCTTCGTCTTCTTCTCGTCCTGCAGGCCGAGCGCATGGTTCACCACCGCGGATGCGCGCTTGACCTGGGCCAGGGCCCGGATGATCTCGAGCGGCTGCTTCTCGCCGGAAATGTCGAAGTTCTGCAGCGAGCGCTGGGTCTGCGCGCCCCAGAGGCGATCGGCAGGAACCTCGATCGGGCCGAAAGTGTCGCGCTCGACGCGGTGGGCGGGGGTGGAACTCATGAGGGGACTCCGCAAGATCACTGAAATCACTGAACGATGCGACCGCGCGGACGAAGGCGCGATCGGGGCGAAGGTCAGTATCGTCCAGGCCGGATACGCCCGCAGGCGGCGGGAATTGGCCCTTGCGCCAGGGATAATTGCCGCCTTCGAGCCTCATCCCCACGACACGACATGACCATCATCCAACAGGCCGACCTGATCGAATCGGTCGCCGCCGCGCTGCAGTACATCAGCTACTACCATCCCGCCGACTACATCGCCCACCTCGCCAAGGCCTACGAGCGCGAGCAGAGCCCGTCGGCCAAGGACGCGATGGCGCAGATCCTCACCAACAGCAAGATGAGCGCGATCGGCCACCGACCGATCTGCCAGGACACCGGCATCGTCAACGTGTTCCTGAAGGTGGGCATGGACGTGCGCTGGGAAGGCTTCACCGGATCGCTCGACGATGCGATCAACGAAGGCGTGCGCCGCGGCTACAACCATCCGGACAACACGCTGCGGGCGTCGGTGGTGGCGGATCCGCAGTTCGATCGCAAGAACACCAAGGACAACACGCCCGCGGTCATCTTCACCGAGATCGTCCCGGGCAACACCGTCGAGGTCACGGTCGCGGCCAAGGGCGGCGGCAGCGAGAACAAGAGCAAGCTGGTGATGCTCAACCCCGGCGACAGCGTGGTCGACTGGGTGTTGAAGACGGTGCCGACGATGGGCGCCGGCTGGTGTCCGCCCGGCATGCTGGGCATCGGCATCGGCGGCACCGCGGAGAAGGCGGCGCTGATGGCCAAGGAAAGCCTGATGGACGATCTCGACATGCACGAGCTGCAGGCCAAGAAGGCATCGGGCGCCGCACTCGACAAGGTCGAGGCCTTGCGCATCGAGCTGTACGAAAAGGTCAATGCGCTCGGCATCGGTGCGCAGGGCCTCGGCGGACTTGCCACCGTGCTCGACGTGAAGATCAAGATGTACCCGACGCATGCGGCGAGCAAGCCGGTGGCGATGATCCCCAACTGCGCGGCCACCCGGCATGCGCATTTCACGCTCGATGGTTCGGGGCCGGCGTACCTCGAGGCGCCCTCGCTCGACCTCTGGCCGAAGATCGACTGGGCGCCCGATGCGAACAAGAGCCGCCGGGTCGACCTCGACCGGCTGACCCCGGCCGAGGTCGCCAGCTGGAAGCCCGGCGAGACCCTGCTCCTCAACGGCAAGATGCTCACCGGGCGCGACGCGGCGCACAAGCGCATCGCGGACATGCTCGCGCGCGGCGAGTCGCTGCCGGTTGATTTCACCAACCGCGTCATCTACTACGTCGGCCCGGTCGATCCGGTGGGAAGCGAAGCGGTCGGCCCCGCCGGCCCGACCACGGCCACCCGCATGGACGGCTTCACCGAGATGATGCTGGCCAAGACCGGCTTGATCGCGATGATCGGCAAGGCCGAGCGCGGGCCGATCGCGATCGAGGCCATCAAGAAGCACCAGAGCGCCTACCTGATGGCGGTCGGCGGCGCGGCCTACCTGGTCAGCAAGGCGATCAAGACCGCCAAGGTGGTCGGCTTCGAAGACCTCGGGATGGAAGCGATCTACGAGTTCGAGGTGGTCGACATGCCGGTCACCGTGGCGGTCGACGCGGGCGGTACCAGCGTACACATCACCGGACCCGCCGAGTGGCAGAAGCGCATCGCGAGCGGCGAGTTCAAGACCATCATGATGGAAGCCGCTTGAGCGGCTCCCCGGTCATCGTCCAAGGCAGCCTTCCCTCCGGCTCGGCGCAGCCACCTGCAAGGGTGGCTGCGCCGGCACCGGCCAGGTCGACGCGGATCGGGGTATTCGACAGCGGCATCGGCGGCTTGAGCGTGCTGGATGCGCTGCTTGCCGAGCTGCCCGCCTCCGATTTCGTCTACTTCGCCGACAACGGCTTCGCGCCCTACGGAGAACGCGGCGACGCCTTCGTGCTGGACCGCACCCTGGCCATCGCGCGCCACCTGGTCGAGGCAGAAGGCATCGGGGCGCTGGTGGTCGCCTGCAACAGCGCCACGGCCGCGGCGGTGCATGTGGTCAGGGAGACCTTCGCGGGCTTGCCGGTGGTCGGCATCGAACCTGCGCTCAAGCCGGCGGTCGGCTTCAGCAAGACCGGGCACGTGGCGGTATTGGCGACCCGGATGACCGTTGAAAGCCGCAAGTTCGCCGCGTTGCGCGATTCGCTCGCGGATCGAGCCGCGTTCCACGTGGTGGCTTGCGACGGCTTGGCCGGCGCGATCGAAAGCGCGGACTTTGCCGAGATCGAATCGCTTTCCGCGCGCTATGTGGCCGCGGCGGGGCGCTTCGGGAGCGGCCCGGGGCAGATCGATACGCTGGTGCTCGGATGCACGCACTACCCGTTCATCGCGGACACCCTCCGGACGTTCACCGGCGACGATGTTCGCTTCGTCGACACCGGTTTGCCGGTGGCACAGCAGACCAGGCGCTTGCTCGCCGCTGCAGGCTCTTCGCTGCCTGGCGTTCCGACGGCCGGATCGCTGCTTCTGCGGTGCAGCGGCTCGACGGCTGCGATCGAGCAGGCCGCGGGGCGCTGGCTCAAGAGCGGTTACCACGGGCAGGCCCAGCAGGTCCAAGTTCCCGCCGAAGGCCGCTGAGCATGGCCAGCCTTGTCGCCGCGCTCAGCGGGATCACCCGGCGTACCCGGCATATCGCTGGTATCGCAGGTACCGCACGCATCGCACGCATCGCATCGATCGCGCTGGGCCTCGCGCTGACGCTCGCGCATCCGTCCTCGCATGCGGCCTGCGACACCGGCCTCGCGGAGCGCATGAGCGCCAAGCTGCACCCCAGCCGTACGCTGGATCACGAGCGCGCCGCCTGCAAGGCCTGGCGCGGCACGCCCAATCGATTCATCGTGGTGCTGCCATTGCTGCGCCCTGGCGCCGAGCCGGATGCGGCGGAGTTCGACCTCGACGTGATGGTGGTCGAGCAAGCGGACAACGGCAACACCGAGCGAACCAGCATCGTGAGCCGCCTGTTCCAGACTTCGGCGCTGAGCGAGGATGCCGTTCGCATCACCGAGATTCGAATCGACACCGGGCGCTATGTGCTGGCCAAGGACTCGCGCGCCTTCGGCATCCGGGTGCTGCGCCAGGGCCCGTCGCGGGTGGCGCCGTATGCGAGCGAAACGCTCGATCTCTACCTGCCACGGGGTGCGCGCCTCGCGAAGGTGCTCGACGGCCAGGAGATCCTCTTGGAGCATGGCGAGTGGGACAGCAACTGCACGGGCGTCTTCGAAACCGTTCGCGGCAGCCTGTCGCTGCTCGGCCAATCCAGCAACGGCCTCGCCGACCTCGCGCTTCGCCGTTCCCGGCTCGAAAAACGATCGACTCCGGTCGGCGACCAATGCCAGACGACCGATCGGCCGCTGCGCTCATCGCAGGTCCTGCTGCGCTTCGACGGTTTGCGCTACCGGGCGTCGGGCAGCGCCGAGTAGATGCCCGGCGGTGCCGCGGTCAGCTCCGAAGCGCCAGCTCGCGTCCGCGCTGCATGTTCACCGGCCAGAGCGCCAGCAGCGCGCCGATGAACAGCACGGCCGTCGAGAGGATCGCGATGCGCTGGTTGCCGCCCGTCATCCAGGTGATCGCGCCGAAGCTGAGCGGACCGATGATGCTTGCCAGGCGAGTCGCGAAGCTCCACAAGCCGAAGA
The DNA here is from genome assembly GCA_902506565.1 of Burkholderiales bacterium 8X. Taxonomy (GTDB): domain Bacteria; phylum Pseudomonadota; class Gammaproteobacteria; order Burkholderiales; family Burkholderiaceae_C; genus Variovorax. Next base: position 2,284,781 of record LR732703.1, read on the forward strand.
ACTCGGCCGAGCGCTGCAAGGGCGCGAGGTAGGCGGTCATGGCGCGGCCCGCGGATTGGCTTGAACCCATCGACAGGCCGGCGATCGCGGCGGCCCACCAGAAACCCTGCTTCGTCGTGACCGATGCGGCGATCACGCAGACCGCGATCCATGCGAGAAGTGTGAGCGCCAGGGCTGGACGATGACCGATCCGATCCTGCAGGTAGCCGAAGCCGAAGGCACCAATGGCCGCCGCGATGTTCAGGACGAAGATCAACACCATGGTCTCGCTCGCGACGAAGCCGATGACCTGCTCGGCGTAGATGGCGGCCAGCGTGATCGCCACCGCGACGCCGCCCTGGAAGCACACGGTGCAGCCGAGCAGCCACATGAAGTCGCGATGCCGGCGTGCGTCGGTGAATGTCTGTCGCATCAGGCGCCAGGTGCCGGCCTCGCTCTTGTCGCTGATCGAAGGCGACGCCCTTTCCGGCAGCAATGCGAACGTCGCGCACGCCGCAACCCCGTAGATGACCGCCGTGATCAGCATCGTGACCGGCACGAAGTGAGCGGCCGGAAGTCCCCGGGCTTGCGACCAGAGCACGTACGCCAGGCACAGCCCGAGCGTGAGCATGCCGCCCACGTAGCCGAAGCCCCAGCCCCAGCCGCTGACCTTTCCCATGCCTTCCGGGTTGGCGAGTTCGGGCAGGAAGGCACCCGTGAGCGACTCGCCGTAGGAATAGAAGGTGTTGGACACGACGATCAATGCCATCGCCCCAATCAACGCCGCAGAGCCATGAAGGGCGGGCGTGATCGCCAGCAGCGCGGTACCGGCGACGCAGCCGAGGGTGGCGACGGCCAGCATCCGCTTCTTGGCTGCGTGCCGGTCGGCCCAGGCACCGATCGCCGGCATGGTCGCCATCACGATCGCGTACGAGATGCTGAGGGCCGAGGTCCACGCGAAGGTTGCCCAGGGTGCGCCCTTCGCGATGCCGCCGACGAAATAGGCGGCGAACACCGCCGTGATCACGACGGTGGTGTAGCCTGAGTTGGCGAAGTCGTACATGGCCCAGCCGAAGACTTCGCGCTTGCGAACACCGTCGCGCAGTGCAGAACGAGCGAAAAGGGCCAAGCGAGAACTCCTCGAAGTGGAGCTCGCAGCATATCGAAGCAGGATGACAGCGGCGCGGTTGGCGCAGCCGCGATCGGGCGGCAGCACGGCCGGGCAGCAGCGCGCAGAAACGCAGACTCGGCAAGAAGCGCGGATCGATGCCGCGCTTTGTTCGCTAATGGAGGTGGCGCGGGCGCCGACCGCCGTGGCTTCCGCCGGCGCCGCCGCCGGTTCCGCCGCGCGGCCGCTTGCCGATCTCGAGCGAACTGACCAAGGCATCGAAGCGATCGCCGAAGAGCTTGTCGATTTCGGCGACGACACCGCTCAGCTCGGAACCGTCGAAATGACGCTCCATCAGGTTGACCACGTCTTCGACCAGCAGGTTGCGCTGCACCTGCATGATCGCCGCCGGGTTCGGTCCGACGAACAGCATCGCGAAGTCGTCGCGGGAGTCTTCTTCGGGGTCGCCCTCCTCTTCATCGAAGTCGACGTCGTAGAACGTGACTTCGATGGCGGCGCCTTCCTGGGCCAGTTCGTTCAAGCCCATGCACATCTCGTCGAGCGCCTGGCGGAAGTCTTCATCGCCGGCAACGGTCCAGCAGATCTGGAGCACGTGCTCCTTCTTCTCGAAGCGGATGCCGGGCTCTTCCTCGTAGATGCTCTGGGCAGCACCGGCGAGCGATCGTGCGCCGCCGTATTTCCAGAGGGGTTTGAGCGCTTCCTGGATCTGCTCGAACTGGACGTCGGGCCGCAGCGGCACGTCGCCGTGAACATGGATTTCGAGTGGAGCGTTACTGAGGCTCATTCTTGCTCCCTAGAAGTTGAGTGGTGCCCGGAACCGGGGTCGAACCGGTACGCCCCTTATGCAGGAAGCGGCGGATTTTAAGTCCGATGTGTCTACCAATTTCACCATCCGGGCGAGCGCAATCCGTCGACGATAGCTGAAACGCGAGCGCCCCGGCAACAACGAAGGTCGGGGTGCATTCGGCACTAGGTCGGGTGTGGAGGAGGACCTGCAGTCAGAGGGTGGAGGCGCGACCCGGAGTCGAACCGGGCTAGACGGATTTGCAATCCGTTGCATAACCGCTTTGCTATCGCGCCGCACTTTTGACCGCAGAAAAAAGGGAAGCATGTGCTTCCCTTTTTAAAGAACTGGAGCGGGAAAAGAGTCTCGAACTCTCGACCTCAACCTTGGCAAGGTTGCGCTCTACCAACTGAGCTATTCCCGCGTTTCGAGCCTCGAATTATAGAACAGTTTTTTGGCTCGATCGGCAACGTGGCCCCTGGTTTTTGAAGCGGGTCAGTGCTTGACCGAACGCTCCGAATCCGGATCCGCCGCACGCCGGCGCGCCAGCTCGGCCACTGCCGCCGCCGAGGCTGCGGCCTCCTCGTCGGAGAGCGGCGTCGGCGCCTTCTCGAGCGCGATCTCCAGCACCTTGTCGATCCACTTGACCGGCACGATCTCGAGGCCGTTCTTCACGTTCTCGGGGATGTCCTGTAGGTCCTTCGCGTTCTCCTCCGGGATCAGCACGGTCTTGATGCCGCCGCGCAAGGCCGCGAGCAACTTTTCCTTCAGGCCGCCGATGGCGGTCACCTCGCCGCGGAGCGTGATCTCGCCGGTCATGGCGACGTCGCCACGCACCGGGATGCCGGTCAAGGCCGACACGAACGCGGTCGTCATCGCCGCACCGGCGCTCGGACCATCCTTGGGCGTCGCGCCGTCGGGCACGTGGATGTGGATGTCGCGCTTCTCGAAGATCTCGTCCTTGATGCCGAGCCGCTGCGCGCGGCTGCGCACCACGGTGCGCGCCGCCTCGACCGACTCCTTCATCACGTCGCCGAGCGATCCGGTACGGCTGATGACGCCCTTGCCGGGCATCGTCACGGCCTCGATGGTGAGCAGGTCGCCGCCGACTTCGGTCCAGGCCAGACCGACCACCTGGCCGACCTGGTTCTGCTTCTCGGCCAGGCCGAAGCTGTACTTGCGCACGCCGAGGAAGTCGTTGAGGTTCTCGCCCTTCACGACCACCTTCGGCTCCATCTTCTTCAGCAGCAGCCCCTTCACCACCTTGCGGCAGATCTTGGACAGCTCGCGTTCGAGCGACCGCACGCCGGCTTCGCGGGTGTAGTACCGAACGATGTCCCGCACCGCTTCCTCGGTGATGAGCAACTCGTCTTCCTGAACGCCGTTGTTCTTCATCTGCTTGGGAAGCAGGTACTTGAGCGCGATGTGCGTCTTCTCGTCCTCGGTATATCCGGCGAGGCGAATGACTTCCATCCGGTCGAGCAACGCTGGCGGGATGTTCATCGAATTCGAGGTCGCCACGAACATCACGTCCGACAGGTCGAAGTCGACCTCGACGTAGTGATCGCCGAAGGTATGGTTCTGCTCGGGATCGAGCACTTCGAGCAGCGCACTCGACGGATCGCCGCGGAAGTCGGTGCCGAGCTTGTCGATCTCGTCCAGCAGGAAGAGCGGATTGCGCGTTCCGACCTTGTTGAGGCTTTGCAGCACCTTGCCCGGCAGCGCGCCGATGTAGGTGCGGCGGTGCCCGCGGATCTCCGCCTCGTCGCGCATGCCGCCGAGCGCCATCCGCGTGTACTTGCGGCCGGTCGCCTTGGCGATCGACTGCCCGAGCGAGGTCTTGCCGACCCCCGGTGGGCCGACCAGGCACAGGATCGGCGCCTTCACCTTGTCGACGCGTTGCTGGACCGCGAGATATTCCAGGATGCGGTCCTTGACCTTCTCGAGGCCGTAGTGGTCTTCGTTGAGCACCGCCTCGGCATGGGCGAGGTCGTGCTTGATCTTGGTCTTCTTGCTCCAGGGCAGGCCGATCAGCACGTCGATGTAGTTGCGAACCACGGTCGCCTCGGCCGACATCGGCGACATCAGCTTGAGCTTCTTGAGCTCGCCTTCCGCCTTCTTGAGCGCTTCCTTGGGCATCTTGGCGAGGCGGATCTTCTTCTCGATCTCCTCGATGTCAGCGCCCTCCTCGCCTTCGCCCAGCTCCTTCTGGATCGCCTTGACCTGTTCGTTCAGGTAGAAGTCGCGCTGGTTCTTTTCCATCTGCCGCTTCACGCGGCCGCGGATCTTCTTGTCGACGTTGAGGATGTCGACCTCGCGCTCGAGTTGCCCGAAGAGGTTCTCGAGCCGTGCCTTGATGTCGTCGAGATCGAGCACCGCCTGCTTGTTCTCGAGCTTGAGCGGAAGGTGCGCGGCGATGGTGTCGGCGAGCCGACCCGGATCGTCGATGCTCGCGATGGAGGTGAGGATCTCGGGCGGGATCTTCTTGTTGAGCTTGACGTACTGGTCGAACTGCTGCATCACGGCACGCCGGAGTGCCTCGACCTCGGTGCCCTTCTGGGCAGCCTCCACGGCTTCGACCGGCGTGACGTTGGCAGAGAAATGGGTTTCGCCGTCGTCGATGCGATTGACGCGGGCGCGTTGCTGCCCCTCGACCAGCACCTTCACGGTGCCATCGGGCAGCTTGAGCATCTGCAGGATGGTCGAGACGCAGCCGACCTCGAACATGTCCTCGACCGAGGGCTCGTCCTTGGCGGCGGCCTTCTGCGCCACCAGCATGATCCGTCGCTCCGCCTCCATGGCGAGTTCGAGCGCCTTGATGCTCTTGGGCCGGCCGACGAAAAGCGGAATCACCATGTGCGGGAACACGACCACGTCGCGCAGCGGAAGCAGCGGCAGGTCGAGCTCGACAGCAGGTAGAGGGGTATGACCAGACATGGAAATCCTTTGGTTGATCACGAAAGATGGGTGGCCCAGCCGTGCTTTTCAAGGCTTGGGTGCGGCGATGCGAAACCGGGGCATCGGCCAGCCCTTGACGATGCGCGCTTCGCAAGAAGGTTCATGCGAAGCACGGCCATCTTCATGAATGAAAGCGCGAGCCCGTCATGCGCCACTCAGGCCTTCTTGGCCGCCTCGCGGTAGACCAGGAGCGGCGGCTTGTTCTCGTCGATGGTGGATTCCTCGACCACGACCTTGTCGACATTGGCGGCATTCGGCAACTCGAACATGGTGTCGATCAGCGACTGCTCGAGGATCGAGCGCAGGCCGCGCGCACCGGTCTTGCGCGCGAGCGCCTTGCGTGCGATCGCCTTCAAGGCCGCCGGACGAATCTCGAGGTCGACGCCTTCCATCTGCAGCAGCTTGGTGAACTGCTTGACCACCGCGTTCTTCGGCTCGGTCAGGATCTGCACCAAGGCGTCCTCGCTCAGCTCGGCGAGCGATGCGACCACCGGCATGCGGCCAACCAGTTCGGGGATCAGGCCGAACTTGATCAGGTCCTCGGGCTCGACTTCGCGGAACACCTCGGTGATGCTGCGTTGCTTCTTGCTCTTGACCGATGCGCCGAAACCGATGCCCGAGGCCTCGGTGCGGTTCTCGATCACCTTCTCGAGCCCGGCGAATGCGCCGCCGCAGATGAAGAGGATGTTGGTGGTGTCGATCTGCAGGAAGTCCTGGTTCGGATGCTTGCGCCCGCCCTGCGGCGGCACGCTCGCCATCGTGCCCTCGATGAGCTTCAGCAAGGCCTGCTGCACGCCCTCGCCCGATACGTCGCGGGTGATCGAGGGGTTGTCGCTCTTGCGCGAGATCTTGTCGATCTCGTCGATGTACACGATGCCGCGCTGGGCACGCTCGACTTCGTAATTGCAGCTTTGCAGCAGCTTCTGGATGATGTTCTCGACGTCTTCGCCGACATAGCCGGCCTCGGTCAGGGTGGTGGCGTCGGCCATCACGAAGGGCACGTCGAGCATGCGGGCGAGCGTCTGGGCCAGGAGGGTCTTGCCCGAGCCGGTGGGGCCGATCAGCAGAATGTTGCTCTTGCTGAGTTCGACATCGTCGCCCTTCGACTTCTCCTTGTGGCGAAGCCGCTTGTAGTGGTTGTAGACCGCCACCGACAGCATGCGCTTGGCGGGTTCCTGCCCGATCACGTAGTTGTCGAGATTCGCCTTGATCTCGAGCGGTGTCGGCAGGTCGCTGCGGGCTTCCTTGGACTCTTCGCCGCCGGGAAGCTCGTCACGGATGATTTCGTTACAGAGGTCGATGCACTCGTCGCAGATGAACACCGAAGGTCCTGCGATCAGCTTCTTGACCTCATGCTGGCTCTTGCCGCAGAACGAGCAATAGAGCGTCTTTTCGCTGGAGGAGCCTTTTTTCTCGGCCATGGGCAAATGCCTCGTAAAGGGGAAAAGCAATGATAGCGAAGATAGAAACCCCGCTTTCCGTAGAAAACCGGAACAAAAACGGCGTTTTCCGAATAGAAAAACGCCGCCAGTTCCGATGTAGGCGCCGCCGGGGCGCAACCGCTCAGTCGCGCTTGGCGATGACCTTGTCGATCAGGCCGTAGTCGAGCGATTCCTGCGCCGTCAGGAAGTAGTCGCGCTCCGTGTCGCGCGCGATCTTCTCGAGCGGCTGGCCGGTGCGCTCGGCCAGGATCTTGTTCATCTGCTCGCGGGTCTTGAGGATGTCGCGCGCATGGATCTCGATATCGGTGGCCTGGCCGCGGGCGCCGCCGAGCACCTGGTGAATCATGACCTTCGAGTTCGGCAGGCAGAAACGCTTGCCTTTTTCGCCGGCCGCCAGCAGGAAGGCGCCCATGCTGGCCGCGAAGCCGATGCACAGCGTCGAAACCGACGGCTTGATGAACTGCATCGTGTCGTAGATCGCCATGCCGGCGCTCACGCTGCCGCCGGGCGAGTTGATGTAGAACGAGATGTCCTTGTCCGGGTTTTCGCTCTCGAGGAAGAGCAACTGGGCCACCACCAGGTTGGCCGTCTGGTCGTTCACCTCGCCGACCAGGAAGATCACCCGCTCCTTCAGCAGTCGCGAATAGATGTCATAGGACCGCTCGCCGCGGCCGGACTGCTCGATGACCATCGGCACCATGCCGAGGTTTTGAATGGGTTGTGCGCTCATGTTTGCTCTCCAAGGAGGATGTACTGTACACAGACGAAATGGGGCTTGCGCCGCAAAGCACAAGCCCCAGCGAGCGCGAGAGGGTCTCGGCTCAACCTTGCTGCGCCATCAGCTCGTCGAAGCTCACCGCTTTCTCGTTGACCTTCACCTTGCCGAGCACGAATTCGGTCACGTTGTTCTCGATGACGACCGCCTCGACCTCGGCCAGCTGGCGGTTGTCGCTGTAATACCAGCGCACCACGTCGGCCGGCTTTTCGTAGCTGGCAGCCAGCTCGTCGACATGCGCCTTGATCTGCTCGGGCCGGGCCTGCAGGTTGTTGGCGCGCACCAGTTCGGCGACCACCAATCCGAGGCGCACGCGGCGCTCGGCCTGCGGGCGGAAGACTTCCTCGGGGATCGGCGCCTTGTCGGCATCCTTGATGCCGCGCTGCTTGAGTTCGGCGCGGGCGCCTTCGACCATGCGGTCCATTTCGGCCTGCACGCTCGACTTGGGCAGATCGAGCTCGGCGTTGGCCACCAGTGCGTCCATCACCGCGTTCTTGTTGCGGGCCAGCAGGCGGAACTTCACTTCGCGCTCGAGATTGCGCTTGATGTCGGCGCGCAACCCCTCGACCGTTGCATCGGCGATGCCGAGCGACTTGGCCAGTTGTTCGTTGACTTCGGGCAGGTGCGTCGCTTCGATCTTCTTGACGGTCACCATGAAGTCGGCCTGCTTGCCGGCAACTTCCTTGCCGTGGTAGTCGGCCGGGAACGACAGCGGGAAGGTTCGGCTGTCGCCCGACTTGAGGCCGCGCACCGCGTCCTCGAACTCCTTCAGCATCTGGCCTTCGCCGATCACGAACTGGAAGTCCTCGGCCTTGCCGCCCTGGAAGGTCTCGCCCTCGATCTTGCCTTCGAAGTCGACCGTGACCCGGTCGCCGTCGGCGGCCGCCGCGTCTTGAGCGCGCTGGGCGAAGGTGCGGCGCTGCTTGCGCAGGATCTCGAGGGTCTTGTCGATCGCGTCGTCGCCGACCTCAGCGCTCAGCTTCTCGACTTCGGCGCTGGAGAGGTCGTTGATCTTGACCTCGGGGAACACTTCGAACACCGCGTCGAAAGCCAGCTGGCCTTCGGGCGAATCGTCCTTCTCGGTGATGCGGGGCTGGCCGGCGACACGCAGCTTGGCTTCGTTGGCCGCCTGGGAGAAGGCTTCGCCGACCTTGTCGTTCATCACCTCGTAGTGCACCGAATAGCCGTAACGCTGGGTCACGACCGTCATCGGAACCTTGCCCGGGCGAAAGCCATCCATCTTGACGGTGCGGGCCAGCTTCTTGAGGCGCGTATCGACCTCGGACTTGATGGTATCGGCCGGCAAGGTCAGGGTGATCTTGCGCTCGAGCTTGTCGAGGGTTTCAACGTTCACGGTCATTTGCTTGTTCCTTCAGAGGGGCTTATCTAGTGCTGGTGCGCGGGGCCGGACTCGAACCGGCACGTTCTTGCGAACGTCAGGACCTAAACCTGGTGCGTCTACCGATTTCGCCACCCGCGCGGTTCCAGTTGAAAGGTGATGCCGCAGGGTCATTGCGGCAATTCGAGGCAGGCAGCCGGTCGAAAGCGGCCCACCTGAAATCGGTCAACCGCGCATTTTAGACGGAAGCCCCGGCGCTTCCGGCCGGGGGACAGGCGGCTTTTTCAAGCCGACGCGGGCGCCATCGGCGATGCCCCTCCTGCGCCGGGTTGGCGATCGGGAGAGGGCTCCGCCGGCGGCGCAGGATCGGGATCACGCCGGATGCGGAACCAGGCCGCATACATGGCCGGCAACGCGAGCAGCGTGAGCACGGTGGCGACGATGAGGCCGCCCATGATCGCCACCGCCATCGGGCCCCAGAACACGCTGCGGGACAGCGGGATCATCGCCAGCACCGCTGCAGCCGCCGTCAGCACGATCGGCCGGAGCCGCCGCACGGCCGATTCGACGATCGCGTCCCACGCCGGAACACCTGCCGCGCGGTCGAGCTCGATCTGGTCGATCAGGATCACCGCATTGCGCTGGATCATGCCCATCAACGCGATCACGCCCAGCAGCGCGACGAACCCGAACGGACGGTTGAGCACCAGGAGCGCTCCGGCCACGCCGGCGATGCCGAGCGGCCCGGTGATGAACACCAGCACCGAGCGGCTGAAGCTGTGCAGCTGGAGCATGAGCAGGGTAAAGGTCAGGAACAGCATGATCGGGACGCCGGCGACGATCGAATCCGAGCCCTTGCTGCTTTCCTCGACCGCGCCCGCCACCTCGATTCGATAGGCGCCGCTTCCCGCCGACTTCCATTTCGCCTCGAGTTCGCGCAGGGCCGGCAACAGCTGCGCGGTCACGGTCGCGCCCTGCAGCCCCTCGATGATGTCGCCTTGCACGGTGATGGCGTAGTCGCGGTTCTCCCGCCACATCACGCCGGGCTCCCAGCTGAACACCGGGCGAGCGATCTGGGTGAGCGGAATCGAGCGACCGGAGGCCGTGGGCAGGTACGCGTTGCCGATGTCGGAGATGGCTTCCCGCTCGTCCGGCGACTGCCGCAGCACGATGTCGATCAGCCGATCGTTCTCGCGGTACTGGCCGACGTTGGTGCCGGTGAACATGGTCCGGGCTGCCTGCGCGATCGCCTGGCTGGTGACGCCGAGCGCACGCGCCTTGGCCTGGTCCACCTCGAGCCGGATCACCTTGACCGCCTCGTTCCAGTTGTCGTTGACGCCGCGCATGTTGGCGTTCTGCCGCATCACGGCCTTGACCTCGTCGGCCCTGACCCGCAGCTCGATCGGGTCGGCGCCGATCACCCGGAACTGCACCGGATACGGCACCGGCGGCCCGTTGGGCAGCAGCTTGACCCGCCCCCGGATCTCCGGAAACTCCTGCGACAGCAGGGCCGGCAACTTGATCCGCAGGCTCTCGCGCACCTTGAGGTCCTTCGCCAGCACGATCAGCTGCGAGACGTTCGACTGCGGGAAGACCTGGTCGAGCGGCAGGTAGAAGCGCGGCACGCCGGAACCGACCCAGGTGGTGACGCTGCCGACGCCCGGCTCCTTCATCAGGCGCTGTTCCACCCGCTTGGCGACTTCCTCGTTGGCCGTGATCGAGGTGCCTTCCGGGAACCACAGGTCGACCATGATTTCCGGCCGGCTCGAATCCGGGAAGAACTGCTGCTGGACCTTGCCCATGCCGACGATGCCGAGCCCGAAGATCAGCACCGTGGCGCCGATGGTCAGCCAGCGGTGCGCCACGCACCAGTTCACGGTGCGCCGGAAGGCGTTGTAGAACGGCGTGTCGAAAAGCTCGTGCGGCGGCGCGTTCGGATCGTGCGGCTTGACCTTGAGCAGCAAGGTTCCGAGGTAAGGCACGAAGTACACCGAGACCACCCAGCTCAGCACCAGCGCGATAACCGTGACCGCGAAGATCGCAAAGGTGTATTCGCCGGTGACCGACTTCGCGAGCCCGATCGGCAAGAAGCCGGCTGCGGTGATCAAGGTGCCGGTGAGCATCGGCTTGGCGGTGACGTCGTAGGCGAAGGTGGCGGCGCGAACCTTGTCGTAGCCCTCCTCCATCTTCCGCACCATCATCTCGACCGCGATGATCGCGTCGTCGACCAGGAGGCCGAGCGCGATGATGAGCGAACCCAGCGAGATCTTGTGCAGCCCGATCCCGAAGTAGTTCATCGCCAGGAAGGTGACCGCCAGCACCAGGGGAATGGTGATCGCCACCACCAGCCCGGGCCGTATGTCGACATACCAGCCGAAGCGTCCGCCCTTGTGCAGCCCGAGCGCGATGAAGCTCACCGCCAGCACGATCGCGACGGCTTCGATCAGCACGCTCACGAATTCGTTGACCGAGGTCGCGACCGACACCGGCTGGTCCTGCACCTGCGCCAGCTTGATGCCGGCAGGCAGCGTGTCGTCGATGTGGGATGTCGCCGTGCGCAAGGCCTTGCCGAGCGCGATGATGTCACCGCCCTTGGCCATCGAGACACCGAGCGCGATCACTTCCTTGCCCTGGTGCCGGACCTTGACCGCCGGCGGATCGACGTAGCCGCGCCGGATCTCGGCGATGTCGCCCAGCCGCAACTGGCTGCCCGAACTGCCCCGGATCGGCATGGCGCGCAGCTGCTCGACATCGGTGAACTGGCCGCCGACCCGCACCTGCACCATCTCGAGCGGCGACTGGATCACGCCGGCGCTCTCGACCGCGTTCTGCGCGCCGATCTGCTGAAGCACCGCGTTGAAGTCGAGGCCGAGCTGCGCGAGCCGCTTCTGCGAGACCTCGATGTAGACCTTCTCGTCCTGGACGCCGAACTGCTCGACCTTGGCGACGTCCTTGACCCGCAGCAGCTGCTGGCGCACGTCGTCCGCGAACACCTTGAGCTCGGCATAGCTGAAGCCGTCGCTCTCGAGCGCGTAGATCACGCCGTACACGTCGCCGAAGTCGTCGTTGAAGAAAGGCCCCTGCACGCCGCCGGGCAAGGTGCCGCGGATATCGGCGACCTTCTTGCGCACCGTGTACCAGACGTTGGGCACGTCCGCCGCCTTCGAGGAGTCCTTGATCTGGAAGATGATCTGCGACTCGCCCGGCTTCGAATAACTGCGGATCTTGTCCGCGTAGGGCACCTCCTGCAGGGTGCGCTCGAGCTTGTCGGTGACCTGCTCGGCCACCTGCTGCGCCGTGGCGCCGGGCCAGTAGGTTCGCACCACCATCGCACGGAAGGTGAATGGCGGGTCCTCGTCCTGCCCGAGCTGGAAGTAGGCCGCGAAGCCCAGCACCATCAGCACGATCATCAGGTAGCGCGTCAGCGCCGAATGGTCGAGCGCCCACTTCGAGAGATTGAAGCCGGCCTTGCCGGCATCGTGGTCCTGCGGTGTCATCGGCCGGGTCCTAGCGCTGGACCACCGGCGTCGGCGCCGGAACCGATTGCGGCGCCTCGGCGCTCTGCTTCGGGGCAGCGCCTCCGTGATCCTTGAAGAGCGACACCTTCTGGCCAGGCGACAGCACATGCACGCCGGCCACCACCACCGTGGCGCCCGGCGCCAGGCCGGCGTCGACCACCGCCTCGTTGCCGTCGGCCGTGGTCACCTGCACCGGTTGCGAGCGCACGGTCATGGTGTTCCTGTCGACCACCCAGACCGCGGTTCCGTTGCCTTCCTGGCGCAAGGCGCTGGTCGGCAGCTTGATGACCGGCGCGCCGCTGTGCGACAGGGCCTTGGGACTGGCATACACGGTCGCGCCAAGGGGCGGCGAGCTTGCGGCATCGATCGCCACCTTGACCGCGAAGGTGCGGGTCACGGCATCGGCGCTGGCCGCGACCTCGCGAACCTTGCCCTGCAGTTCGGCGCCGCCCGACCAGCCGCGCACCGAAACCGGCGAGCCGGTCGTGATGCGGGCGGCCCGGTCTTCCGGCACCGCGAACACGACATCCCGCGCGCCGTCCTGCGCGATGCGAACCACCGGCGAGCCAGCGCTGACCACCTGACCCGGCTCGGCCTCGACCGCGGTCACGATGCCGGCGACATCCGCGACCAGCGTCGTGTAGTTGGCCTGGTTGCCTTGCGACGCGAGCTGCGCCTGGGCTTGCTCGAGCTGGGCCTGCGAGGAGCGGTAGGTCGACTCGCGCCTTTCGAGTTCGGCCGCGCTGATGAAGTTCTGCTCGCGAAGGCCGCGGTATCGCTTGAGATCGGCGTCGGCCAGGTCACGGCTCGTGCGGGCCGCTGCCAGCTGAGCCCGGGCGGCGTCGGCAGCCAGCCGGTAGTCCTGCGGATCGAGTTGCGCCAGCACCTGGCCCGGCTGCACGTGCTGGCCGACCTCGGCCTGGCGCCGGGTGATCTTGCCGGCGACGCGGAAGCCCAGCCGAGATTCGACCCGGGCCCGCACTTCGCCGGAGAACTCCGGCGCGCTTTCGTAGGCGCTGGTCGAGATGGTCGTCACCTTGACGGCGCGGATCGGTTCTTCGGGAGGGGGAGGCTTGCTGCAGGCCGCCATCAAGGTCATGGCAAGAGCGGCGGCTGCCATGCGTGCGGCACGCGAGGCGGACCAGGGAGCTGGAAACGAGGAAATCGACGTGGTCATCAAAAACGCCCTTGCAAGAAACGGGGCCACTACTGACCAGCCGGTTAGTAATCTAGGTTAATCGAGAAACGGTGTCAATTGAGCGTGGGGCGGCGCACACGCTCGATTGCCATGGTCGCCGGGCGACAATCTTGCGCTGTGCAGTCGCCCTCCTCATCCTCTTCCAGCGTCGCGCCCGCGTCCGCGTCCGAGTCCGCATCCACCCCGGCGCACTACGAAAACTTCCCCGTGGCCTCGTGGCTTTGTCCGCCAGCGCTCCGGCAGCCGATCGCGGCCATCTACGGGTTCGCGCGAACGGCGGACGACATCGCCGACGAAGGTGCGGCTACGCCGACCGAGCGCCTGGCGCTGCTTTGCGAGTTTCGTGCCCACTTGTTCCAGGCTGCGCTGGGCAGGGTCGATGCCGGCCGCTGGCCGCAGGTCTTCGCACCGCTGGCGCAAGCGATAGAGCGCCACCGCTTGCCGGAGGCGCTGCTTGCCGACCTGCTTGACGCCTTCGTGCAGGACATCGAGTACACGCGGCACGGCAGGCACTACCGGGACCGCGCCGAGTTGCTCGACTACTGCCGCCGGTCCGCCAACCCGGTGGGACGGCTGTTGCTCCATCTGTACGGCGTCGGCGATGCCGAGTCGCTCGCCAGGAGCGACGCCATCTGCTCGGCCCTGCAGCTGATCAACTTCTGGCAAGACCTGAGCGTCGATCTGCCCCGCCGCCGCTTCTATCTGCCGACGTCCGACCTCGGCCTGCACGACCTCGACGCCGGCAGCCTCTCGCAGTTCCGGCCGCTCGCCGCAGCGCCGCCTCCTGCCGCCGCCCTGGCCTTGGTGGCTCACGAAGTCGAGTGGGCCCGGGGCCTCATGCAACGGGGTGCGCCCTTGGTCCACCGGCTCCCGGGCCGTGCCGGCTGGGAGCTGCGCCTGGTGGTGCAGGGCGGCCTGCGGATCCTCGACAAGATCGAGGCGCTCGGCTTCGACAGCTTCTCGACGCGGCCCACGATCGGCAAGCCTGATGTGATCCGGATGAGCTGGGCCGCACTCTGGATGCGGAGACAATCGCCGGCCATGACGAGCCCGCATCGATGACACCCGAGCAATACGTCGAAGACAAGGCGGCTGCTTCGGGCAGCAGCTTCTATTACGCGTTCCTTTTCCTGCCGAAGCCGAGGCGCGCGGCCATCACGGCGTTCTATGCGTTCTGCCGCGAGATCGACGACGTGGTGGACGAGGTCAGCGATCCCGGCGTCGCCGCGACCAAGCTGGCCTGGTGGCGCAGCGAGGTCGCGCAGTCCTTCGCCGGCGAGCCGCACCATCCGCTGATGAAGGCCTTGATGCCGCATGCTGCCGCCTTCGGCGTCGAAGAACGCCTGCTGCAGGAAGTGATCGATGGCTGCGACATGGACCTGCAGCAGACCCGCTACCTCGACTTTCCGGCGCTCAAGCGCTATTGCCATCTGGTCGCCGGCGTGGTCGGCGAAGGCGCGGCGCGCATCTTCGGGCAGACGGATCCACAGACCACGGCCTACGCGCACCGGCTCGGCCTCGCACTTCAGCTCACCAACATCATTCGCGACGTCGGCGAGGACGCGCTGCGTGGCCGCATCTACCTGCCGGTGAACGAGTTGCAGCAGTTCGACGTCAAGGCGCACGAGATCCTCAACCGCATTCACTCGCCCCGCTTCGTCGAGTTGATGAAGTTCCAGGCGGCGCGCGCACATGCGGCCTACGACGAAGCCCTCGCCCTCCTGCCGCCCGCCGATCGCCGCGCCCAAAAGCCCGGCCTGATGATGGCGAGCATCTACCGCACGCTGCTTCGAGAGATCGAATCGGATGATTTCCAGGTGCTGCACCAGCGGGTCAGCCTGACGCCCCTGCGCAAGTTCTGGCTGGCGTGGCGCGTGCAGGCGCTCGGCAGGCTCTAGTGCGCGATCGGGCGTCGGCCGAGGCAGCTTCGACGAGCGTGGAAAGGCTCGGCCGATGAAGCTCGCGATCGTCGGCGCCGGCTGGGCCGGCCTCGCCTGCGCCATCGAAAGCGTCCGCGCGGGTCACCGGGTCACGCTCTTCGAAGCCAGCCGAACCCTGGGCGGCCGTGCGCGAGCGCTCGAAGTGCATCCGGTTGGCCAATCGCCGCTGCTGCTGGACAACGGCCAGCACATCCTGATCGGCGCCTATGCCGCCACGCTGGGCTTGATGCAGGAACTCGGCATCGACCTTGGCAAGGCGCTGCACCGGATGCCGCTCGTGCTGCGCTTTCCGGATGGCGGCGGCATCGAGACGCCACGCCTGCCGCCACCGCTCGACCTGCTGGCGGGCATCTTCCGCGCAACCGGCTGGAGCTGGGGCGACAAGGCCCGCCTGATCCGCATCGCGGCCGGGTGGCGCCGGCAGGGCTTTCGATGTGCGCCCGAAACCACGGTCGCCGAACTCTGCGCCCCGCTCGGCGCCCGGGTCGTTCGCGATCTGGTCGAGCCGCTCTGCGTTTCTGCGCTGAACACACCGATCGAACGCGCGAGCGGCGCCGTGTTCCTGCGAGTGCTGCACGACGCGCTCTTCGCCGGTGCCGGCGGCGCCGACCTGCTGCTGCCGCGGGTCGACCTCGGCGCACTGTTGCCGGACCCGGCATCGACCTGGCTCGAAGCACACGGCGCCCGGCTGCGCACGGGTACCCGCGTGCAGGCGATCGCTGCGGCCGAAGGATCCTGGGAGGTCGACGAAGAACGCTTCGATCGCGTGATCCTGGCTTGTCCGCCATGGGAGGCCGCAAGGCTCGCGGCGGCGGCGGGTTCTGCGTCGGCAGAGGCGTGGTCGGCGCGGGCCGACGCACTCGAACACGAAGCCATCGCGACCGTCTACGCCCGCGGCGGGGTTCGCCTGCCCGCACCCCTCATCGCCCTGCGAACGAACGCAGAAGCGCCGGCTCAGTTCGTCTTCGATCGATCATGGCTCGGCGGTCCGGACGGGCTGCTGGCCTTCGTCGTCAGCGCAAGCCCCTCTGATCGCGAACTCTTGCAGCAGCAGGTGATGCGGCAGGCGGCCGACCAGCTCGGGTTGCGCGAACTGCAGCCCGTCAAGACCGTGGTCGAGCGGCGTGCGACCTTCGCCTGCACGCCGGGCCTGGTGCGCCCCGGCGCGGTCGTCGCGCCCGGACTGCTGGCATGCGGAGACTATGTCGATGGCCCCTACCCCGCGACGCTCGAAGGCGCGGTGCGTAGCGGCCTGGCCGCGGCGCGCCATCCGCAAGGACAGCAGCCGAGCCGGTGCGGACCCGAACCGAGTCGCTAGCCAGCCTTGCCGAGCCGCTCGCACAGCCCCAGCAGGTCGGACACGATCAGCTGCGGCCGCGCGCCGTGTACCCAGGGCCGCTCGTCTCGTACCAGCCACGCGGCCTGCATGCCCGCATTCAAGGCGCCCACCACGTCCAGCGCCGCATCGTCGCCGACGTGCAGCACCGCTTCGGGCGCCACGCCCACCGATGCCGCGGCGGCCTCGAAGATCGGCGCCTCGGGCTTGCCCTTGCCGAACTCGCGGGCGCTGAAAGCCGTGCGAAACCACGGACCGACCCCCGCCAGGTGGATGTCGGCATTGCCGTTCGAGACGGCGACCAGCGGATATCGCTCGCTCAGCCACTTCAAGGCGGGCAGCGCGTCTTCGTACAGCTCGACCCGCTGGCGTTCGGCGAAGAACACGTCGAAGGCCGGCTCCGCGAGGTCCGGGTCTTCTTCCGCCCGCCGCAAGGCGCCGCGGATCGACTCGCGCCTGAGCGCACTCAGGTCATGCGCCAAGTCCGAGCGTTCCTTCGCCGTGGCTTCGCGCAGCTCGCGCAGCACGCCCGGGGTGATCAGCAGTTCTGCCGTGCGGGGTGCCTCGCGCAGCAGCCATTCGTGCAGGGCGCGCTCCGCACGCTCGATGGTCGGCCAGATCGGCCAGAGGGTGTCGTCGAGGTCGAGCGAGATGGCTGCGACGCGTGCCACGTCGAGCGTGTCCGATCCAGGGTGCGCGATGTTCATGATTGAGAATACCCCATGCCTTTTCGTACCGAACCGCCTATCGCCACCCCTCCACGCACGGCCGTCCTCTGGTGCAACCTGGGCTCCCCGGACGAGCCCACGGCGGCGGCGGTGCGGCCCTATCTGGCGGACTTTCTCGGCGATCCGCGCGTGGTGGAGATTCCGAAGGCGGTCTGGTGGCCGATCCTGCACGGCATCATCCTGCGGATCCGCCCGGCCAAGTCGGCTGCCAAGTACGCCAGCATCTGGCTTGCCGAAGGCTCGCCGCTCAAGGTCTGGACCCTGAGGCAGGCGCAGATGCTGCAGGGCTGGCTCGGCGAGCGGGGCCACCGGGTGTCGGTGTTCGATGCGATGCGCTACGGCAATCCTTCGATCGAGCAGCGGCTGGACGAACTGCAGAAGGACGGCACGACCCGCATCCTGGTGCTGCAGGCCTACCCGCAGTATTCGGCGACCACCACGGCGAGCGTGATCGATGCGATCAACGCCTGGGGTGCCAAGGCGAGGCGCCTTCCGGAGTTCCGCTTCGTGAACCAGTATCACGACGACCCGCTCTATATCGAGGCCTTGGCGCAGAGCGTGACACGCCATTGGCAGCATCGCGGCAGGCCCGATCAACTGGTCCTGAGCTTCCACGGCATCCCGGAGCGCAACATCCGGCTCGGCGACCCGTACCAGGCGCAGTGCCTCGCCACCGCCGGGCTGCTGGCCGAGCGGCTGCAGCTCCGGCCGGACCAGCACCGGGTCACGTTCCAATCGCGCTTCGGCCGCGCCAAATGGCTCGAGCCCTACACCGAGCCGACCCTGCGCGAACTCGGCTCGCAGGGCGTGAAGCGGGTCGACATCATGTGCCCGGGCTTTCCGGCCGACTGCCTCGAGACGCTGGAGGAAATCGCGATGGAGGCACGCGAGGCCTTCCTGCATTCGGGCGGCAGCGAGTTCAACTACATCCCCTGCCTCAACGACAGCCCGGAATGGATCACCGCCCTCTCGGGAATTGCCGAACGCCACCTGCAAGGCTGGCCGACCCGGGCGGCTTGAGCCTCCGCGAGCCCGCCGGGCCGACCGAGCCCGTCGCCGGTCAGTTCGCGCCGATCAGGTCGAGCTTCTGCAGCGGAACCGCGTTGCTTCGCAGCAGGCAGTAGGCCGCGATCAGGTGGAAGTAGAAATTCGGCACCGCGAATTCCTGGACGTACCGCAAGGCGGTGTAGTTGAGCGTCCGGTCGGGCAGCGTGACCGCGATCGACTGTTCACCGGCGTCGTCGACGGCCGCCCGGTCGACTTGCTCCAGGTAGGTCAAGGTCTTGGCGATGCGCGATTTCAGGTCGGCATAGGTCTTCGTCGCGGACATCGGCGACGGCTGCATTCCGCTGCAGATCCGGGCCGTGGCGGCACGTGCGATGTCGGTCGCGGCCTGCACCTGCCCGGCCAGCGACAGCATGTCCGGCGCCAGCTTCGCGTCGTAGAGCCGCTCCACGCCCGTGCCGGCGGATCGCGCATGCGAGTCGCCCTTGTCGAGCACGTAAGACAGCTGGTTCAGCCCGCGGACGAACACGGGGATCGAGGCGTTGTAGAGCGAAAGCGTAGTCGAAGTCGGCATGTGTCCTCCCAGGATCGGAGAACGATTGTGTGCCGCGGCCTCTCTAGAAACCAGCCGCTCGAATGTGCTGCTCGATCGGCTGTAGGTGCGCCGGCGTATTGAGCGCCGGCGCATGGCCGCAGCCCTCGACCTCGAGTACCGACAGCCGCCGATCCGCGCCGGGGCCGCGGACCCGCATCTGCTCGATGACCTCGGGCAGGACCAGGTCGGACTCGGCGCCGCGCAGGCACAGCACCGGGACCTCGATCGCGTCGTAGTGCGACCACAGGTCGAAGTCTTCCGGATGCACTTCGAACTGCCGCACCATCGCGGGGTCGTAATGCGGCGTGACCCGCCCGTCCGGCAAGCGCCGGGTCGAGGTCTCGGTGAGGCGGCGCCACTGTGCATCGCTCAACCAGCCGTAGGGCTTGTAGACCGTCCGGAAGAAATCCTCCAGCTCGCGCACCGTGTCGAAGGCCGGCGGCTTGCCCGCATACGCCCGGATCCGTTGCACCGCGGCGTCCGCGATGCGCGGCGCCATGTCGTTCAAGACCAGGCTCGCGATGCGCGCCTTGATCTTCGGCTGCAGCAGCCCGCCGGCGCAGACCAGGCCGATCGCACCGCCCATCGAGGTGCCGACCCAATGCGCGCGCTCGATCCGAAGCTCGTCGAAGAGCGCCATCGCGAGTTCGGCGTAGAAGGCATGGCAATACTCGCGATCGGGTTCGCGGCTCCACTGGCTCAGGCCCCGACCGATGGTGTCGGGGCAGATCACTCGGCAACCCTGTGCCGAAAGATGCTCGGCCAGCTCGTCCATGTCGCGGCCGGTGCGGGCCAGGCCGTGCCAGGCGATCACCGTGGTGCCGTCGCGCGGTCCCCAGTCCATCCAGTGGATCTCGCGGCCCGCGAGCTGGGCATAGTGGGAGGTGGGAGCAGTCATCGCAGGGCCCTCGCGCGAAGCCGGCCGACGATGCCGGTCGGAAAGTAATAGACGGACAGCACGAACAAGAGGCCCAGCCACAGCAGCCACCGGTCGGGCGACAGCAGCGCCGCCAGCCACGGCAGGCTGCTCGCGGCATCGCTCGCGATCCGAAGCAGGTCTTGCAGGTAGCTCTGCGCGATCACGAAGATCACCGCGCCGATGACGGCGCCGTAGATCGTGCCCATGCCGCCGATCACCACGATCAGCAGCACGTCGATCATGATTTCGAAGCTGAGCGAGGTGTCGGGTCCGTTGTAGCGAAGCCAGATCGCGAGCATCGCGCCGGCCAGCGTGGCAAAGAGCGCGGACAGCACCGAGGCGGTGGTGCGATACACCACCACCCGGTAGCCGATCGCCTCGGCCCGGAACTCGTTCTCGCGAATCGCCTGCAGCACCCTGCCGAACGGCGAATTGACGATGCGAAGCAAGGCCAGCACCAGCACCACCGTGCTCGCGAAGAGCAGGTAATAGCAAAGCAGGCGGCCGTCGAGCGACACGCCGAGGAACGGCTCCTCGGCGAACTCGAAGCTGGGCGAGATCAACTCGGGCAGCTTGAAGGTGAGGCCGTCCTCGCCGCCGGTGAAGTCCGACAGCTGCGATGCCAGGGTCTGGAAAGCCGATGCCACCGCGAGCGTGATCATCGCGAAGAAGATGGCCCGCACCCGGAGCGAGAACAGCCCGATCGCGAGCGACAGGACCAGCGACACCCCGAGCGCCGCGACCAGCCCGAGCCCGATGGCGTCCCAGCCGGCACCCAGGCGCGTGGCCGAGATCGCGATGCCATAGGCGCCGATGCCGAAGAACATCGTGTGCGCGAAGCTCACGATGCCGGTGTAGCCGAGCAGCAGGTCGAAGCTCGCGACCAGCACGATGAAGACCAGGATCTTCGCGGCCACGCTGAGCGCCTTGACGCCCGGGAAGATGAAGGGCGCGAAGGCAAGGCCCAGCACCAGGAGCGCCAGCAGGAGCGCAAGGATGCGGCTCCTCGGCGTGTCGTTCGAGAGAAGGCGTTTCAACATCGCAATCAGGTCTGGGTCGGGCCTTGTCAGCGGCTGCTCGCCACCGGATAGACGCCTTGCGGACGCCACAGCAGCACCGCCACCATCAGCGCGATGCTCGCGAACTGCGTGGCGGTCGGCAGCAGGAAGCCGGTGTAGTTGGTCATCAGGCCGACCAGCAACGCGCCGATCAAGGCGCCAGTGGTCGAACCCAGTCCGCCGATGATGATCACGATGAAGATCAGCACGTTGACCTGGGCGCCCATCTGCGGGATCAGGTTCTGCTGGAACAAGCCCCACATCACGCCGCCGAGGCCGGCGAGCGCACTGCCCACCACGAACACGCCGACAAAAAGCCGGCCGATCCGGTAGCCGAGCGACTCGACCATCTCGCGGTCCTGCACGCCGGCACGGATCAGGAGGCCGATCTTGGTGCGCCCGAGCGTCCAGGCGAGCAAGCCGAAGACGAACACGCCGACGATGACCGCCAGGATGCGGTACTTGCTGATGGCCGCATCGCCGACCAGGAGCGAGCCGCGCAGCGCATCCGGCAAAGGCAGCGGCACCTGGGCCGGGCCCCAGATCACCTTGATCAGTTCCTCGCCGATGATCATGCCGCCCATCGTGATCAGGATCTGCTTCAGGTGCTGGCCGTAGACCGGCCGGACGATGAAACGCTCGAAGGCGAGGCCGACCGCGCCGGCCACCGCCATCGCGGCCAGCATCGCCGGGAACACCGCCGCCAGGTTGCGCAGCAGGTCTTGCGAGCCGGTCCAGTCGCCCATGCCGCCGAGCACCGAACTCGCGACGAAGGCGCCGAGCGCGATGAAGACGCCGTGGCCGAAGTTGAGCACGTCCATCAAGCCGAACACCAGCGTGAGGCCGGACGCGATGATGAAGATGATCATCCCCATCGCGAGGCCGGCGACCGTCAGCGTGAGCCAGGTCGAGAACGAGCCGGTGAGCGGCAGCGCGACGAGCGCGAGTACCGGCACCAGCGCCATCGGCTTCCAGTCGAATTCGATCTTCACAGGGCAAGTCCCAGCAGGCTTTGCTGCAACGCTTCGTCGGCGGCGAACTCGGCCATGCCGCCGGCATGCACCACGCGGCCGTTGTCCATGACCGCGACCGTGTCGCCCAGGCGCTCGGCGAAATGGATGTTCTGCTCGACCAGCAGGATGGTGACGCCGCTTCGCTTCAGCTCGGCGAAGGCGTCGATCATGTTGTTGATGATGGCGGGCGCGAGACCCTTGCTCGGCTCGTCGATGATGAGCAGCTCGCGCGGCTCGACGATGGCCCGCGACACCGCCAGCATCTGCTTCTGCCCGCCCGAGAGCTTGCCGGCCGGATGGTTCCAGAACTTCTCGACCGCCGGGAACAGCTTGAAGATCCATTCGAGTCGGGCGGTGTCCATCTGCTCGGCCCGCTTGGCGCTGCGGGCGGCGAGCAGCATGTTCTCCTTGACCGTCAGGTCCGAGAAGATGCCCATCGTCTCGGGCACGTAGGCGATGCCGAGCGCGGCGATCTGCGGCGTCGCGAGCTCGCCGATCGGCCTTCCGTCGAACTCGACGCTGCCTTCGGACGGATGCCACAGGCCCATGATGGTCCGGAGCGTCGTGGTCTTGCCGGCGCCGTTTCGGCCGAGCAGCATGGTGAGCTGCCCGCGCGGCACCACGAGGTCGACCCCGTGCAGGATGTGGTAGGCGCCGATGTGGGTATGGACGTCGCGCAACGCCAGCAAGGCGCTCCTCGACGTGCGGGCCGTGTCGGCCGAAAGCTCGGGCCTCATGCGGCCTCCTTCGCGATGCCGAGGTAGGCCTCCTGCACGATCGGCGAGGCGATCACCTCGGCCGGCTCGCCGTCGGCCACCAGCTGGCCGTTGTGCAGCACGATGATGCGGTCGGCCAGTTCGCGCACCACGTCCATCTTGTGTTCCACCAGCAGGATGGTCTTGGTCTTGTCTTTCTTCAGTTCGCGGATCAGGTCGAGGATCACCGGCGCCTCGGCGCTGTTCATGCCGGCGGTGGGTTCGTCGAACATGAAGACCTTGGGCTCGAGCGCGATCAGGAGCGCGACTTCGAGCTTGCGCTGGTCGCCGTGCGGAAGGCTCGCCACGGTGGCGTGTTGCTTCGACTTGAGCGCGATGTCCGAGAGGATGCGGTCGGCTCGCTCGGTCAGCGAACGGTGGTCGCTCCAGATGCTCCAGAGGTTGAGCCCGCGTCGATGCCTGCCCTCGCGGGTCGCCTGCACGGCGAGCCGCACGTTCTCGAGCACCGTGAGGTGCGGGAACAGGTTCGTGAGCTGGAAGGCCCGGCCGAGGCCCGCACGGGTGCGCGCCGACGCCGACAGCCCGGACAACGGCTGCCCGTCGAGCGAGACCGTGCCGGCACTCGCCTTCAACTGCCCCGAGATCAGGTTGAAGTAGGTCGTCTTGCCGGCGCCGTTCGGCCCGACGATGGCGGTCAGCGTGCCGGGTGCGAAGGAGCAGCTGACCGCGTTGACGGCCACATGGCCACCAAAACGGATCGTCAGGTCGCGAGTTTCGAGCATCGATCGAGGATGGGTCGGGTCCGGCGCCGGCTCAGCGCTTGTTGCGGATCGGAACGTCCATTTCTTCCGGCTTGATCTCGCGGACCAGCTCCGGCACGCCCCAGGCGAAAGCCGGGTCGTTCTTGATCTTGAAGTGGTACATGCTCTGCATCGCCTGGTGGTCTTCCTTGCGGAAGGTCATCTTTCCCTTGGGCGTGTCGAAGCTCATGCCTTCCATGGTCGAGATCAGCTTGTTGGTGCCGGTGTCGCCGCCGGTCTTCTTGAGCGCGGTGACGGCGGCCATCGCGGCCGAGAAGCCGCCGGCGGTGAAGAAGTCCGGCGGGGTCTTGAACTCCTTGTAGTGGGCCGCGACCATCGCCTCGTTGACCGGGTTCTTCGGGATGCCGAAGTAGTAGTAGGCCGCGCCTTCCATGCCCGGCAGGTTCTTGTAGGCGGCCATGGCCGGCAGGATGTTGCCGCCGGTGGAGATCTCGATGTTGTAGCGCTTGAGGTCGAGGTCGACGATCTTGAACGGGTTGCCCGCACCGGCCCACACGATCCAGATCACCTTGCGGCCCGGCTGGTCCTTGAGCTTGTCGATGAGGCGCTGCGCACCGGCGGTGAAGTCGGTGGTGGCGGGCGGCAGGTATTCCTCGTGGGCGACCTTGGCCTTCTTGATCGCGTCCTTGAACGCCTTCACGCCGTCGCGGCCGAAGGCGTTGTCCTGGGCCAGCGTGGCCACGGTGACGCCTTCCTTGTCGACCGCCACCGCATTCGAGATCGCGTCCTGCGAGCTGTTGCGGCCGGTGCGGAAGATGTACTTGTTCCACTTGTCGCCGGTGATCGAATCCGCGACCGCCGGCTCGACCAGCAGGATCTTCTTGTATTCCTCGGCCACCGGGAGCATGGCGAGCGCCACGCCGGACGAGGTCGGCCCGATGGCGAGGGCCGCCTTGTCGTCCGCATAGGCGGCGGCCAGCAGCGACTTGCCGAGGTCCGGCTTGCCCTGGTCGTCTTTCTCGATGAGGACGATCTTCTTGCCGTTGACCATCATGGTGCCGCCGGTCGCGTAGTCGAGGCCCATCATCAGGCCGGTCTGGGTCTGCTTGCCATAGGCCTCGAGCGGGCCGGTCTTGCTGTAGATGTGGGCGATGCGGATCTCGCCCGACTGGGCGAATGCGGCGGTCGCGAAACTGGCGGAGGCGATGGTTGCGAGGGCGGCGAGCGCGACGAGATGGCGGCGGTGCATTCTTTGTCTCCTGGTTTGGGATGACCAAATGTTGCACAGTTCATGCCAGCCGCCAAGAAGCCGTACCGGCGCTTCGCACGCCCCCGGCTGCCCTCGTACGTCGTGTTCTTCTAGCGACTCAGGCAAATCCCATGGGCCTCGAGTTGCCTGAACATCAGGCACCCGAGCGTCTGAAATTCAGTCACATGTCCGGCGGCCGATCAGGGTTTTCCAGACGCCCATAGAGCGTCGCCCGCGAAATCCCGAGGAGCCGCGACGCCGCCTGCTTGTTGCCGCCGGTGGCCGCCATGGCGGCATCGATGGCCCGCCGCTCGACCTCGGCGATCTGCTCCGCCAACGGCCGCAGCAGGTCGGCGCCATCGGCCGGCTCGCTCGTCCGATCCGGCGTCCGCGCCGGTGGAGCGATCTGGTCCTGACCGGTTTCGCGCAGGATGCGTTCGACGTCGACGGCATCGATTCGCTGCGTATCGCTACGCATGGCAAGCTGCTCCAGCACGTTTCGCAGCTCGCGGATATTGCCGCGCCAATGCTGGCCGCCGAGCAGCGCCAGCGCGCCGGGCGTGAGTTCAGGCGGCGCCTCGCCGATGCGAAGCGCCATGTCCTCGCCCAGCGCCTCGACCAGTGCCGGAATGTCCGAGCGTCGATCCCGAAGCGGCGGCACGCGCACCGGCAGCACGTTGAGCCGGTAATAGAGGTCTTCCCGAAAGCGTCCTTCGCGAACCGATGCGGCGAGGTCGCGCGAGGTCGCAGCGATGACCCGGGCGTCGAAAGGGACCAGCTTGTTGGAGCCGAGCGGTTCGATCTCGCCTTCCTGCAAGGCTCGCAGCAACTTGGCTTGCAGGCCGAGCGGCATGTCGCCGATCTCGTCCAGAAACAGGGTTCCGCCATCGGCCAGCTTGAACTTGCCTTCCCGCGCCTTGCGATCCGCGCCGGTGAAGGCGCCCGGCGCGACGCCGAAGAACTCGGCCTCGAGCAAGGTGTCGGGCACCGCCGCGATGTTGACGCTGACGAACGGACCCTGCGCGCGCGCCGACGAAGCATGGATCGCATGCGCCAGCAATTCCTTCCCCGTCCCGGTCTCGCCGAGCAG
Organism: Burkholderiales bacterium 8X; assembly: GCA_902506565.1. Lineage (GTDB taxonomy): Bacteria > Pseudomonadota > Gammaproteobacteria > Burkholderiales > Burkholderiaceae_C > Variovorax. The sequence goes on from LR732703.1 coordinate 2,310,313, forward strand.
CAGCACCGGGCTGGACGATCGCGCGGCCCGCCGGGCGTGCCGCTTGACCTCCACCGCCGCCGGGCTGCTGCCGATGAAGCTCGCGAAGGTGTATTTGGAGCGGCGCTGCCCGTCGGCCGACTGCTGGTAGATCGGGTTGTTGCGCTGGCTGGCGAGTTCGCGCTTGGCATCGTCCAGCTCGCGCTGCAGCAGCGCGAACTTGCTGATCAGCGGCTGCAGCGTAGTCTCGGGATGATCGAACAGCACGATGCCGATCGCGCCGATGACCTCGCCGGCCCGCCCTTCCTGTTCGGCCCGCAGCGGAATGCGGCTCACGACGAAGGTGCCGGCCTTGTTGGTGAGCAGGTCCACCAGGATCGGCTCGCCGGTTTCCAGCACGCGGCGCATCTGGGTGTTGGGCACCACGTCCTCCACCTGGTGGCCGAGGAACTGGTCGATCGACGAGAAGCCGAGCGCTGGCAGGAAGCGGCGATAGCCTTCGTTGACCCACACGATGCGCCCACCGCGGTCCACCAGGAACATGCCCTGGCTGATGCTGGAGAAGAGATGGAACATCGAGCGCGCCGCCAGGGCCAGGATGCCGTCGGCATCGAGGGGCAGCGAGGAAGGCTTGGCGGTCGGTGGCATGGGGCGCGATCGTAGCGTGGCCATCGGCCGGAGCGCCCCGGTTTGCGTGTACGCTTCGGTCGCTTGCAGCCATCGAGGTATCCGTCGAGCTGTTCGTCAGGATACCCAGCGACACCGGGCCCCACGCCCCACGCCTGTCGACGAGGTCAAAATACCTCGCCCACAAGGCCTGCATCCAACCCGCGGCGATCCCGCAGCACAGCCCATTCGAGTGACATGAGATCCATGCAACTTTCACGTGCCGTTCTTTGCCTGCCGCTGGCCTGGGCGATGGTCGGCTGCGGCGTGACGCGGCCGCCGGCCGAGGTCGCGGCTTCGATACCCGCCCGGTGGCAGACGCCGCTGCCCGGTGGTTCTGCCCAGTTGCCGCACCAGGGCTCGCTGCCGTCGATGGCAGAGTGGTGGCGCCGGCTCGACGATCCGCTCCTGGTCGAGCTGATCGACGCCGCCCAGTCCGCCAGTCCGAACATCGCCAGCGCCGCCGCGCGCATCGCCGAAGCCAGGGCCAGCCGGGTCGCGGCCGGCGCCGCGCTCGCGCCGAACCTGAACGGCTCGTTGAGCGCAACCCGCAGCAACTCGCCGACCGGCGGCGGTTTCGGGACCGGCGCGCCGGCCGGAAGCACCGCGGTGGATGCGACCGGTGCGACCGGTGCGAGCGGCACGACCGGTGCCACGGGCGCTGCGACCGGCGCCGGATCGCTATCGAGCGTGCCGCCGATCACCACCATCCAGGCGGGGCTCCAATCGAGCTGGGAGGTCGACCTGTTCGGCAACCTGCGCGCCAATCGCGATGCGGCCGGTGCCCGGCTCGCCGGCGCCGAAGCCAGGTGGCACGACGCGCGGGTCTCGGTGGCGGCGGAGGTCGCGAACAGCTATCTCGGCGAGCGGGCCTGCCAGAGGCAGCTGGCGGTCGCCATCACCGACACGCGCTCGCGCTCCGAAACCGCGCGCTTGACCGACCTGTCCGCGCAGGCCGGCTTCACCGCCCCGGCCGATGCTGCGCTGGCACGTGCCGGCTCGGCCGATGCCGCCGCCCGGCTGACCCAGCAGCGCGCGCAATGCGCCCTGCTCCAGCAAGCCCTGGCCGCGCTCACCGGCATCGACGGCGCCACGCTCGAAGGCAAGCTGGCCGGCGCGCCGCTCGATCGGCCGCTGCCGGCCATCCAGGCCGTGGCGAGCGTTCCGGCCCAGGCGCTGGCCCAACGGCCGGACGTCTTCTCTGCCGAGCTCAACGTCGCGGCCGCGAGCGCCGATGCCGGCGCCGCTCGCGCGCAGCGATTCCCGCGCCTGTCGCTGCAGGGCTCGATCGGCCGGCTCCAGCTGCGCACCTCCGGCTTTCGCGCCACGCTCGACAGCTGGTCGATCGGCCCGGTCGCGCTCACCGTTCCGATCTTCGATGGCGGTGCCCTCGCCGCCAACGAGGAAGCGGCCAAGGCGCGCTACGACGAGGCCGTGTCGGCGTACCGGGGCAGCGTCCGCCAGGCCGTGCGCGAAGTCGAGGAGGCCTTGATCAACCTGCAGAGCACCGACGCCAGGGCCACGGACGCGGATACCGCGGTGCAGAACTACCAGTCCTCTTTCAGCGCCACCCAGGCCCGCTACGACAGCGGCCTGGCCAGCCTGTTCGAACTCGAGGACGCACGCCGCACGTTGTTCTCGGCCCAGACCGCCCGGGTCGCGCTGCAACGCGAGCGCGCGCAAGCGTGGGTTTCGCTGTACCGGGCGATGGGCGGCGGCTGGGAACGGCCGACCGATACCGCCGCGATGTCCACCACCGAATCTTCTCCTTCGACACCATGACCAGAATCAAGCGCTCCACCGTCTTCGTGCTGCTCGCCGTCCTGCTGCTCGCGGGCGTGGCCGTGTTCTTCTTCACCCGCGGCAAACCGGATGCGAAGCCGTCCGACTCCGCCAAGGCAGCAGCCGAGGCCCGTCCGACCTTGACGGTCACGGTCGCGGCGCCGCAAAGCAGCGAACTCGACGTAACGCTCGCGGCCAACGGCAATGTCGCGGCCTGGCAGGAAGCGATCGTCGGTTCCGAATCCAACGGGCTGCGGCTGGCGGAGGTGCGGGTGAACGTCGGCGATGTCGTGAAGCGCGGCCAGGTGCTGGCCACCTTCTCGCCCGAGACGATCCAGGCCGACGTGGCGCAGGCCAGGGCCTCGGTCGCCGAAGCCCGCGCCACGGCCGCCGATGCAGCCGGCAATGCGGCTCGTGCGCGCACGCTGGCGCAGACCGGCGCGCTCAGCCAGCAGCAGATCAACCAGTACCAGACCGCCGAGCAGACCGCCAGGGCGCGGGTGCAGGCGGCCGAAGCCGCGCTCGCCGCGCAGCAGGTACGCGGTCGCAACACGCAGGTGCTGGCACCGGACGACGGCGTGATCTCCGGCCGCGCTGCGACCGTCGGCAGCGTGGTGGCTGCCGGCACCGAGCTCTTCAGGCTGATCCGCCAGGGCCGGCTCGAATGGCGGGCCGAAGTCACGTCGTCGGAACTCGGCCGCATCGCGATCGGCATGCCGGCCACCATCATCAGCGCGAGCGGCGCCGAGGTCACCGGCAAGGTCCGCAGCATCGCGCCGACCGTCGATCCGCAGACCCGCAACGCCCTGGTCTATGTCGACATCCCGAACGTGCTGGCCAACACCGGGGTCAAGGCCGGCATGTTTGCGCGTGGCGAGTTCCGGCTCGGCCGCAGCGCTGCTTCGACCGTGCCGCAGGCCGCGATCGTGCCGCGCGACGGCTTCAATCACCTGATGCTGCTGCAGCAGGACAACCGCGTGGTCCAGCAAAAGGTGGAGACCGGTCGCCGGGTCGGCGAGCGGGTCGAGATCAAGACTCGGCTGCCGGAAGGCGCCCGGGTCGTGGTGCAGGGAGCCGGGTTCCTGAACGACGGCGACCTGGTCCGGGTGGTCAATGCACCGGCCGCGAATCCGCCAGCTGCTGCTTCGGCCCCGGCTCCGGCGCCTGCCGCCTCCTCCGCGGGAGCGCCCAAATGAACGTCTCAGCCTGGTCCATCCGCAATCCGATTCCGGCGGTGATGCTGTTCGTGCTGCTCACCTTCGCGGGGCTGCTTTCGTTCAACGCGATGAAGGTGCAGAACTTTCCGGACATCGACCTGCCGACGGTGACCGTCTCGGCGGCGCTGCCGGGCGCGGCGCCCTCGCAGCTCGAGACCGACGTGGCGCGCAAGCTCGAGAACTCGATCGCGACCATCCAGGGCCTGAAGCACATCACCAGCAAGGTGCAGGACGGCGCGGCCACGCTGATCATCGAGTTCCGCCTCGAAAAGCCGGTACAGGAAGCGGTCGACGATGTGCGCTCCGCCGTTCAGCGGGTGCGTGCCGACCTGCCGGCCGACCTGCGCGACCCGGTGGTCACCAAGCTCGACTTCGCGGCGCAGCCGGTGCTGGCCTTCACGATCGCCTCCACCCGCATGGACGGCGAAGCGCTGTCCTGGTACGTCGACAACGACATCACCAAGCGACTGCTGGCGCTGCCTGGCGTCGGCGCGGTCAACCGGGTCGGCGGCGTCACGCGGCAGGTACACGTCGACCTCGACCCCTACAAGCTGCAGGGGCTGGGCGCGACCGCGGCCGACATCTCGCGGCAATTGCGGGCGGTACAGACCGAAAGCGCCGGCGGCCGGGCCGACCTGAGCGGCAGCGAGCAGCCGGTGCGCACGCTCGCCACCGTGCAGTCGGCCGACCAATTGCGCGAGATGCAGATCGCGCTGTCCGATGGCCGCCGCATCCGGCTGGACGAAGTCGCGACCATCAGCGACACCATCGCCGAGCCGCGGGCCGCCGCCCTGCTCGACGGCAAGCCGGTGGTCGGCTTCGAGGTGGCGAGGAGCCGCGGCGCGAGCGAGGTCGAGGTCGGCGCCGCGATCCAGAAGACGCTGGCCGAGCTGCGGCAGCAACGACCCGACATCACCTTGACCGAGGCCTTCAACTTCGTCGACCCGGTCAAGGAGGAGTACGACGGCTCGCTGCACCTCCTGTACGAGGGCGCGATCCTGGCGGTGATCGTGGTGTGGCTGTTCCTGCGCGACTGGCGGGCGACCTTCGTATCGGCGGTGGCGCTGCCGATGTCGGTGATCCCGGCGTTCGCCGGCATGTACCTGCTCGACTTCTCGGTCAACGTGATCTCGCTCCTGGCGCTGTCGCTGGTGGTCGGCATATTGGTCGACGACGCGATCGTCGAGGTCGAGAACATCGTGCGCCACCTGCGGATGGGCAAGACGCCCTACCAGGCTGCCATGGAAGCGGCCGACGAGATCGGGCTGGCGGTCATCGCCACCACCTTCACGCTGATCGCGGTGTTCCTGCCGACCGCCTTCATGAGCGGCATCGCAGGCAAGTTCTTCAAGCAGTTCGGCTGGACCGCGTCGCTCGCCGTCTTCGCCTCGCTGGTGGTGGCCCGGGTGCTCACGCCGATGATGGCGGCCTACATCCTGAAGCCGATCGTCGGCGCCGAGAAGGAGCCGCGCTGGCTGGCGATGTACATGCGCATGGCCGAGTGGTGCATGAGGCACCGCCTGGTCACGATGGTGCTGGCGACGCTCTTCTTCTTCGGCTCGGTGGCGATGATCCCGCTGCTCAAGACCGGCTTCATCCCGCCGGACGACAACTCGCAGACCCAGGTCTACCTGACGCTCGCGCCCGGCTCGACGCTGGCCCAGACCACCGCCACGTCCGAGGAGATCCGACGGCGGCTCATGGCGCTCGATCACGTGAAGAGCGTCTACACCACGGTGGCCGGCGGCAGCGCCGGCGGAGATCCGTTCGCCAACTTCGGCACGCCCGAGACCCGCAAGGCCACGCTGACCATCCAGCTGTCGCCGCGCGGCGATCGCCCGCGCAAGCAGGTGATCGAGGGCCGCATCCGCAGCGCGCTCGAAACCCTGCCCGGCGCCCGCACCACCGTCGGACTCGGCGGCTCCGGCGAGAAGTACGTGCTGGCGCTGAGCGGCGACGACCCGAACGCACTGACCACCGCGGCGCGCGCGGTCGAGCGCGACCTTCGCACCATCCCGGGCCTCGGCAACATCACCTCGACCGCCAGCCTCATCCGCCCCGAGATCGCGGTTCGGCCGGACTTCGCGCGCGCCGCCGATTTGGGTGTGACCAGCTCCGCCATCGCCGAGACCTTGCGGGTCGCGACGCTCGGCGACTACGACCAGGCGCTGGCCAAGCTCAACCTGGCGCAGCGCCAGGTGCCGATCGTGGTCAAGCTCGCCGACTCGGCAAGGCAGGACCTGTCGCTGTTGGAGCGGCTGTCGGTGCCGGGCGCACGCGGCCCGGTGATGCTCGGCCAGGTCGCCACGCTCAGCGTCGAAGGCGGCCCGGCGGTCATCGACCGCTACGACCGGGCGCGCAACGTCAACTTCGAGATCGAGCTGTCGGGCGTCGGCCTCGGCGATGCCAAGACCGCCGCGATGGCCATGCCGTCGATCCGCAACCTGCCGCCGGGTGTGCGCGTGACCGAGGTGGGCGACGCCGAAGTCATGACCGAACTCTTCGCCAGCTTCGGCCTCGCGATGCTGACCGGCGTGCTGTGCATCTACATCGTGCTGGTGCTGCTCTTCAAGGACTTCCTGCATCCGGTGACCATCTTGTGCGCCCTGCCGCTCGCGCTCGGCGGCGCGTTCGTCGGGCTGCTGATCGGGCAGAAGGCGTTGTCGATGCCGTCCTTGATCGGGCTCATCATGCTGATGGGCATCGCCACCAAGAACTCGATCCTGCTGGTGGAATACGCCATCGTCGCGCGCCGGGAGCACGGCATGAGCCGCTGGGACGCGCTTCGCGACGCCTGCCACAAGCGGGCGCGGCCGATCATCATGACCACGCTGGCAATGGGCGCGGGCATGGCGCCGATCGCGTTCGGCTTGAGCGCGGCGGATTCGAGCTTTCGCTCGCCGATGGCGATGGCGGTGATCGGCGGATTGATCACCTCGACCGTGCTGAGCCTGCTGGTGGTGCCGGCCGTGTTCACCTACATCGACGACATCGAGCATTGGATCAAGCGGACGGTGGCCCGGTTGCGTGGGCGGCCTGCCGATCCGGCCGATGCCAAGGACGGGCCGCCGGCGGTCGGGCACAAAGCTGCAGCCGGTCGGTCGACGGGCGAGCCAGGCTCGGTGAATTCCTGAGCCGCAGGCCCGCTGCTCGAAGACTGGTTCCGCCGGCCGAGCGCGCCGTTCGCCTACCGCGCCTGCCTGTGTCGGCGCACAGCGGTCCCGCGATCCGCGGATGAGCATCGGCTCACCCAATCGACATCGAGGAGACCGCCATGAATCATTCGTCGTCGCGCGGCGGCCGGAGTCTGAGCCCAGCACCGGACCGCAACCGGAATGTCTCGAGGCTCATCGCGACCTGCCTTGCCTTCTTCGCCGTGCCCGCGGCCTTCGCACAGCCGACCCTCACGCCGGCGGCCGCCCAGCAGCGCTACGAACGGGAAATGGCCGGATGCAACAGCGGCGCCCTGGCTGCGCCGGCGCGGGAGGCTTGCTTGCGTGCGGCTGGCGTCGAACTGGATGCCGCAAGGGGCGGCCCGCCGTCGGATGTCGCGGTTCCGTCGGCCGACGGGCGAGCGACGGTAATCAGCCCGGCCGGATCGACAACGCCCTCCGGTGGATCGGATGCGACGACGTCGCGGGATGGGCGGGCCACGATCGTGCTGCCGGCCGATCGGACCGCGCCGCGCTGACGTGGCGCGGATGCCTGCTGCCAGGTAGTCCGATGACTTCCTCATGCGGCCGCAGGACCAGCGACGCGCCGCCTCGTCGTAGGGCATTCGCCCGAAGGGAAAACAACTAGCAACGAACCGGCTCGGCAGGTTACTCATCTTCGTCTACCAAGGGAGGAGACCGATGAGCACGCCAACCTTGCCCCGCACCCGCTTCGTCGACCTTGTCCTCCGGACGTGCGAACTGGCACATGTGTCGGCGCCGCAACCGGACCCGACGGCCGGCGAGCCCCTGAGGGTTCGTCTCGTTGTCGACGATGTCGGCTTCGACCTTGTCCACCTCGCCGAAGAGATTGCCGGCCTCGTTGTCTGCAGTCGTTTCGGAAAGATCCCCCCTGATCGGCGCCGCGAGTCGCTCATGCACGCCTTGCGAGCGAACTCGCGGCTCGCGCGCGTGCACGCCGCGAGCTTCGGAATCGATCCCGGTACCCAGGAACTGGTCTACATCACAAACGATGAGCTGAGCGGGATCACGCCAGAGGATCTCGTCGAATCCATGACCAAGCTGGCCCGACATGCAGCTGAATGGCGCCAAGCAGGCCTGGTCTGCGTATGAGCGAACAGTAGGAGCAACCGATGCCCGAATACACCTTCACCGACTACCGCAACACCTTGTTTGCTTTCGCAAGCGATGTTCGCAAGGCCCTTGCTGCTTCGCTGCCGATCGAAGAATGGCCTGCAAGCGCCGGTACCGCGCCGAGTTGCAGTCTCCGATTCGTCATCAACGGCATCGACTTTTCGATGGGGCACGACTTCGACCATCGCCCCGACCTCTTCAACCTCGATTGCCGCTACGGCGCCCTCCCGACCGGCCACGACCTTGCTGCCATGTCCAAAGTCCTGGTGATGACTGCCGAGATCGCGCCGATCGGGCGTCAGTGCTTCTGTGTCGACGCCGCAGACGACCTGGTGTTCTCGGAGTCGTTGTCAATCCGCGAGACCGGCGCAGCGGACCTCTTGCTTCGGATGAAGGCTCGCGCTGCGCTGGTCGCATCTTGGCGGAGCGGGATCGGGTGGAAATGATCCAGACGGTGCCAGGAACAACGAGCAATGAAGAGTGACCGCTGCCTGCAAATTGCAAAAAACGACGACCCAGGGAGAACGAGATGGACGAACCAGATTCGAAAACCGAAGACACCGCACCTCAGACCGGTGCGCTTGACCCGACCAAAGATGCAAGTACAGGCACCACCGGGTCGAATGTCACCACCACCTCGGTCACGACGACGACCACCAGCATCGGTTCCGCCGACAGCAGCAGCGCGGCGACGGTGGGTGCCGCCCTTGACGCCGATCGGATCGCAGAGAAGACCAAGTGGAGCAACCGCTACGCGACCGACCGCAAGTTCAAGCGGCGGATCGATAGATTCGCGGCGACTCGGGCCAACTTGATGGCGATGTTCGCTGCCGATCAGGGGAACGAGGAGGAGCGAGACCGAGCCGTGTCTGCCCTGGCGACAGACCTGGCGATTGCATTCGGCATGGTTGATCGAACGACCCGAACCTGGACCGACGAAGTTCACGAAAGAAGCATGCTTGCCGGCATGAAGTACGCCGAGCCTTCTGTCAAATCGAACACGGTAGCGGCCATTCCGGGCATTGTCCGATCAGCGATTCTCCTGGGCCTGGAAATTGGTGGCGAGCTGATGCCTGCGTCGTACCTCACAGTGTTCCAGGGTGGAATGTTCGTCACCTATGCAGCGACGCAATTGCTGCTGAACCCCTACCTCGCGCTCTGGAATGCCAACGCACAAAGCCAGGCCGTGGCCTTGCAAGGAACCTATGGGCCGTTGGAAATGCCAGCCGTCAAGTCGGATTCACTCAAGGACGAACAAGGTAAAGAGATCGCGCTGAGAAAGAAGAAGGCGGTCAGGGCCGAACTCGCCCAACAGCAGCAGCTCTTGAAAACTGCGCCGAACGACAGGACAGCCTTCGACGCGGTTGCTCGATTGAAGATGGAGCTATACGTCCTCTTGCTTTACAAGCAGTTGGTCGTCGTCCAGTCGCAAGGTGACAACCGTTTGCTTCGTACGACGATGAACATCGCACCGGCTGCGATCGGGCTCTATTCGCATGGCCTTGCCAAGATGTACTCCGAGGCGGGTGGAATGAGGTCGTTCTTCACCGCGGGACTGACGGCGGTGAGCTTGTCGTTGTTGGTTGCGCAGCCGATTCTCTACAGTTTGCTCCAGGGCAAGGCCGCAGGGCGGGACCATCTCTCGAAGATCGCGACCATGTTCAAGATCGTCGTCATGACTGGCTTGGGCAGACTGATCGACGCCAATGGCCAGATCGAGCCATCGAAGCTGAACGCGATCATGAAGGGACCGATTGCGGTGCGTCTCGAGTACGTGAAGTCCGTCCTTGAATATGACAAGTCGGTTTATCTCACGGCCATGTTCGCCTTTGCGCAAAAGGGTTCGCGCAGCTTGACATCCAGTCCGGCCGAAGACATGGAAGCGCTCGAGGCAGGCTACGACGTCGAGCTAGGCACACACCCCTTCATCCAAGCGGCAACTTCACCGGCAAAAAGTTATGCGGAGATCAACAGCGCTTGGTTGGCACACGGGCACAAAGCCCTGACGGATATGGCGCCCGGCTATGCCCGGCAAATCCAGCAGGTGCACGCGCGTGTCGAGGAACTTTCGGCTCTACTCACCGTGCTGGCTACGCCGAGCAAGGACATGCTTGCGAATTTTCTGGCGCACGCTGCCCTTGCTGGAGCCAGTCACCAAGTCGTGCTGGGTGCACTCGAGTTCGCAAGCGGGCGCGATACCTCGGAGGCCAAGCAAGCTTGTGACGACACTTTGTCCGAGTACAAGGGCTATACCGAATCGCGTACCAACGTTCGATCGATCCACCAAGCTGCGCAAAAGCTCGGTCAGGCCTACGCCATCGGCTTTGCCGGATCGGCAGGCCCGAACACGATCAAGGCGATCTTCAATCTTGCCAGCGGATGCTTGCTGCTGGTCGGCGATGAAGACGCGGAAGACCTCATTTCGGCAATCGGCTATGCGCAGAATTCACTGCAGATCCTGGGCTCCGTGATCGCCATGGGCCTGGGCTATGCGTACCAGAACTTCATCTCGGTCAAAGCTCGGCTAAGGCAGCGGGACAAGTTCAAGGACGTGCTGCCGAATTCAGGCGTACTGGACGACTGGGGTTTGATCCGTCTGGATCGCGTGCGAGGCCGCATCACTATCTTCTCGACGTTGCTTGCAAAGCCGATCGACGACCTTCTCCAAGCACAAGAGCTGACCTACGAGGTCGATACGAACTTCGCCAAGGATGTCCTGTCGCAGATGATCGCCGTCAACCTGCTGAAGCTCCCCAGCTACCTGTTTACGACGGGCGGATCCTTGAACTTGGCTTCGGACCAGGATGCCGAGGCGTTGATCAGGGCGGCACGAACTTATGTGCCGCCTCCGGTTCCGCAGCAGACGCCTCCCCGGCTCGACCTGCACGCCGTCGGCGGTGGCTCGCTCTAGCAGCGCTTTTAGTCGATGGAAATGCGCCAACGAGTTCCTCAGGTTCATCTAAATAAGATGCCGCAGTGAACTGAAGCTCAAAGCTCTTCTTTCAGCACAGCCAAATGGATCCTCGCTGCTCACAACTGCATCAACGCACCCGTGCGATCCATATGAATCAAGGCATCGAATTGGGAACTCAAACTTGCTTCGAAGTAATGACTTTGCCGCTCTGTTGCGGGCGCATAGATGACGCCGATTGCGCGCTCCAGTCGCCTTGCGGCGAGCGCCTTCTTCAAGTCATCGTCCGTGCCGAAGATCAACTGAAATCGCCCGATCCCGATCCCGCTGTCGTGCATCAGCGCTTCGACGCTTCCCTCGAGCCCCGGCCGCATGTTTTGTATTTCTGCCCGCCGATCCCAAGCTGGCGCCGCCGTCACTTGCCCGTCGTAAGTCGTGAAGCCCACTGAAAAGCATTCGTCTCCGTGCCGCTCCCGCATCAGCTGTCCGACGTTGAGTTCTCCGAGGCTGCTCATCTCGGTCGCCCGCGCGTCGCCCAGGTGCGAGTTGTGAGCCCAGATTGCGATTCGCGCCGGCGCAGGACGATCGCGTGAGAGATGGCCATCCAGCGCGTCGAGGGTGTCGGCCATGTGCGTGTCCCGCACATTCCATGAGGGGATGCGGCCGCCGAACATCGATCGGTAGTAGCGCTCCGCATTGCGCACCAATCGGGCGTTCTGCTCGGCATAGAAATGCGCATCCGCCGCGATGGGGCCGTTCGAGCCGCGTGAACTTGCAGTCATCGCCGTGTTCTCGCCATCGCGCCGCGCCAATTCGCCGGATCGCTCCATCAACTCACGAAGCTGCGCAACGGCCGCCTTCTCGCAACTCGCCGTCAGGTCGAAGGCTGCAGCGTAGCCGTACGCCTGCAGGTTCTCGGCGAACTGCTCGAAGCAGCCGTACCGATAGCGTGCCCTTTTCGCAGCCTCGGGATCGACCTCGTCGAGATACGCCAGCACCGCCTCGATCGAGCCGTAAAGGCTGTACAGATCGATGCCGTAGAAGCCGACCTGATCGTCCGGCGAGCTTTCGGCGTTGTGCTGCCGAACCCACTCGATGAATTCCGCCGTCGCATGGTTGCGCCACATCCAGGTCGGGAAGCGCGTGAAGCTCGACAAGGCCTCAGCCGCCGAACGGTCGTCCGACTGCCCACGCACGTAGCGATTCACTCGCAGCGCATCCGGCCAGTCGGCCTCGACCGCGACCGCTCGGAATCCCTTTTGCACGATCAGTGCCCGCGTGAGCGAGGCCCGTTCGCGATAGAAGTCCTCGGTGCCATGCGAGGCTTCGCCCAGCAGGACGAAGCGCGCATTCGCAATCGCCCGAAGGAGCGGCTCTTCATGAAGCCTCCGTGCGTCCACCGGCGCGGCGGCTCGCCGAATCGCAGCGATGGCTTCCTGGTCCTCGGGCGAGTTCGCGGCCACATCTTCTGCTTCGAGCTTCGATGTCTCAGGCATGGCGGTGTTGCTCCAGGATCCGGATGACCTCCTCGTCCCCGACTTGCTCGAAGTCCTGGTACCAGGCGCCGACCGCACCGAAAGGCGATGGCGTGTTCGCGCAGACCACCTCGTCGGCGCGTTGCTCGACAGGAATCCGCACCGACATCAGGTCGGCGCAAGCTTGTGCGCTGCCGACCGGCACGGCGACCACCACCCGGTCTGCGCCCTGGGCGCGACTCGCCGCAACCGCCACGCGCATCGACGCACCGGTGGCGAGACCGTCGTCCACCAGCACCACCTCCCAGCCGCGCAGGCTGCGCGGTGCGCGGCCAGCCCGGTACTGCGCCTCGCGACGAACCAGTTCCTGCGTCTCGCGGTGCAGCACCGCTTCGATCTGCTCCGGCGACACCGAGGTTGCCGGCGCGCTCTCGCTCATGACCCTCATCCCGCCGCTCCCGATGGCACCGATCGCGTACTCGGGATGCCCCGGCATGCCAAGCTTGCGAACCAGCAGGATGTCGAGCGGCAGGCCGAGTTCGCGTGCGAGTGGCGCCGCGACCGGCACGCCGCCTCGGGGCAGCGCCAGCACGATCGTGTTCGCGGCGCCGCGCAGGCCTTCCAGCAGCGGCGCGAGATGCTCGCCCGCCTCGGCTCGATTGCGGTACGGAAGGGTCGCAGCGCCTGAGCCGGCACTGGTCAGGCCGGCTGAGCCTGTAGGGCCCGGTGAGCCCGTCGCGGTCGTAGAGCCGGTTGAGCGTGTCAGGCCGGACGGGCCGGTCGAACCGGGTGCAGCGAGCGTCACGCCATCCCCTTCCTGCGCGTATCGGGGCCGGCCGACCTGGCCGCCCTTGCTGCAGTCACTCTAGGCCGGACCGACAGCGCGGTAAAGACTCGACCTGCTCGACCGTGGACCTATTCAGCCCGCGATCGCCTCGGCGCGCATGCGCCGCTCGGCCCTGGCCTTGGCGACGCGAGGCAGGATCAGCACCGCGAGCACGACGACGATCAGGACGATCGACATCGGCCTTTGGAAGAACACCGCCGCACTGCCCTCGCCGATCGACATCGCATTGCGCAGCTGGGCTTCGGCCAACGGGCCGAGGATCATGCCGACCACCACCGGCGCGGTCGGGAAGTCGAAGCGGCGCATCACCACGCCCAGGAGGCCGATGCCATAGAGCAGGTACAGGTCGAACGCGCTCTGCCGCATGCCGTAGGCGCCCACGGTCGCGAAGATCAGGATGCCGGCATAGAGCTGCGGCTTCGGGATCTTGAGCAGCTTGACCCAGAGGCCCACCATCGGCAGGTTGAGCACCAGCAGCATCACGTTGCCGATATAGAGCGAGGCGATCAACGCCCACACCAGCGCTGCCGAGGTGGTGAAGAGCTGCGGACCCGGCTGAATGCCATAGTTCTGGAAGGCGCCGAGCAGGATCGCGGTCGTGTTCGACGTCGGGATGCCCAGCGTCAAGAGCGGGATCAAGGCGGCCGTGACGGTCGCGTTGTTGGCGGCCTCGGGTCCGGCGACGCCTTCGATCGCGCCCTGGTTGCCGAACTCGGCCTTGTCGGCCGGATCCTTGACCAGCTTCTTCTCCATCGCATAGCTCAAGAAGGTCGGGATCTCGGTGCCGCCGGCCGGTATGCAGCCGAAGGGCGTTCCGATGGCGGTGCCGCGCAGCCAGGCCGGTATCGAGCGCTTCCAGTCGCGGGCCGTCATGTGGACCCGGCTCAGCTTGTTCTGGCTTTCGACGACACGGCCTTCGTACAGCACCGCATACAGCACCTCGGCCACAGCGAAGAGACCGACCGCCACCAGCACGATCTCGATGCCGTCCAGCAGCTCGGGCACGCCGCCGGTGTAGCGGCCCTGTCCCGAGATCTGGTCGAGCCCGACGCAGCCTGCAGCGAGCCCGATGAAGAGCGCGGTCATCCCGCGCAGCGTGCTCTTGCCGAGCACCGCGCTGACGGTCGTGAAGGCGAGCAGCATCAAGAGGAAATACTCGGGCGGCCCGAGCTTGACCGCGAACTCGGCCACGAAAGGCGCGAACAGCGTGACGATCACGGTCGCAATGCTGCCGGCGACGAAGGAGCCGATGGCGGCGGTGGCCAGCGCCGCGCCGGCCCGCCCGCTCTTGGCCATCTTGTTGCCCTCCATGGCCGTGACCATGCTGGCGGTTTCGCCCGGGGTGTTCAGCAGGATCGAAGTGGTCGAGCCGCCGTACATCGCGCCGTAGTAGATGCCCGAGAAAAAGATCATCGAGGCGGTCACGTCGACCTTGCCGGTAATGGGCAGCAGCATGGCCACCGCGACTGCCGGGCCGATGCCTGGCAACACGCCGACGGCCGTGCCCAGCGCGCAGCCGACCAGGCACCAGAGCAGATTGGCGGGCGTGATCGCCGCGCCGAAGCCCTGCATCAATGCATTGAAGATTTCCATGTCAGATCCATCCGGTGGCGGTCAGGCCTGGCAGGTTGATGGCGAGGAACTTGGTGAAGAGCCAGAAGACGGGCGCAGAAATCAGGAGGCCGGTCAGGAGGTCGATGGCCCAGGTGCCCGGCGCGCTGGCCGCGGACTGCCCGGCTGCTCGCCGAAGGCCCTGCACCGCCAGCAGGTAGCAAAGCGTGCAGCTGAGGATGAAGCCGATCGTGGTGATGAGGGCCGCGTTGAGCAGCAAGCCGGCCGAGACCCAGGCGAAGCCGCTCCAGTAGCTGGTGGCGGCGCCCGATGGCTCGTCCAGGTCGCGAAAACCGCCGGTGCGTGCTTCCCAGATGATCCAGCCGCCGCATAGCGTGAGCGCGATCGAGACCAGCCACGGCAGGAAGTTGGGCCCGACGCCGCCATAGCCGGCCTCGGAAGAAATGCCGATGGCGCCGAAGGCGAGCGCCAGCCCGGTCAGCAGGACGCCGATGCCGACCACCGTCTGGGTCCACGGCGTGGCCTTGGTGGTCGCGCCGGCGCCGAGTGCCGGATCGTTCGAAAGGCCATGGGAGGGGTCGGGATCGCGCGAAGGGTTGCTTGTTGTCATCTTGATGTTCCGCAGGATCGGCCTTCACCATCCGTGTCGACGAGCGAGCCCCGAGGCAGCTCGGCGGAAAGGCCCGGGCGGAAGGAAGGCCGGCACTAACGCGTGCGCCGCCCGGGGCTCGCCGGTACTCAGACCATGCCGGACTTGGTCATGGTCGCGCGCAGCCTGGAGAACTCGTCGTCGACGAACTTGGCGAAGGGCTCGCCGGCCAGCACGGCAGGCGTCCAATCGTTCTTCTTCATGGCCTCGCTCCAGCTGGGCGTCTTGAGCGCCGCCAGCACCATGTCGGTCAACGCCTTGCGCTGCTCGGCGGCGATGCCGGGCGCGCCGTAGACGCCGCGCCAGTTGCCGATCTCGACATCGATGCCCTGCTCCTTGAGCGTCGGCACGTTGATGCCGGGCAGGCGGGTGGCCGAAGTGACCGCGATCGCCTTCATCTTGCCGCTGTTGATGTATTCGGCGAACTCGCTGTAGCCGCTGCCGCCCACCGTGACGTTGCCGCCCAGGATGGCGGCGGTAGCCTCGCCGCCTCCGCGGAAGGCCACGTAGTTGATCTTGGCCGGATCGGCGCCGACGTTCTGCGCGATCATGGCCGCCGCGATGTGCTCGGTGGAACCGCGCGATCCGCCGCCCCACTTCACGCTGCCCGGGTCCTTCTTGAGCTGCTCGACCACGTCCTTCATGCTCTTCAGCGGCGAATTGGCCGGCAGCACGAAGACGTTGTATTCGCTCGTAATGCGGGCGATCGGCGTGGCCTGCTCGAGCTTGACCGGCGGCTTGCCGGTGATGATGCCGCCGAGCATCACGGCGCCCATCACCATCAAGGCGTTCGGGTCGTTCTTGGAACCGGTGACGAACTGCGCCAGGCCCAAGGCGCCGGCGGCGCCGCCCTTGTTGTCGTAGGTGACCGTTTCGGCCAGCTTGCCGTCGGTGAGCGCCTTGCCGAGCGCACGACCGGTGGTGTCCCACCCGCCGCCCGGGTTCGCCGGAATCATCATCTTGATGTTGCTCGCCGCCGCCCAAGCGGACATCGGGAGGGCACCGGTGGCTGCCAA
Organism: Burkholderiales bacterium 8X; assembly: GCA_902506565.1. Taxonomy (GTDB): domain Bacteria; phylum Pseudomonadota; class Gammaproteobacteria; order Burkholderiales; family Burkholderiaceae_C; genus Variovorax. Next base: position 2,326,734 of record LR732703.1, read on the forward strand.
AGCGGCCATGGACTTCAGAAAGGTATCTCGACGCATCGCTTCTCCTTGGGATCATGAAAGCTGGACGCCGCTATGATGCGCCGCCGCGCTGTCAGTTGGCTGTCCGACACACTGGGGTAAACACCGAATCCGGCCATGAAGCTGCTGCTCGTCGAAGACGATCCTTCCATGCAAACCACGCTCCAGCGCACCCTGGGGCGCCGGATGATCGACGTCCGGCTGTGCGGCGACGGCGCCGAGGCCCTCGCGAGCTGGCAGGCGATCGAGCCGGATGTCGTGGCGCTCGACCTGAGCCTGCCCCACAAGGACGGCCTCGAGGTGCTGGCCGAAGCCCGCAGCGCCGGGCTGCGCACGCCGGTGCTGCTGCTCACCGCGCGCGGCACGGTGGGCGATCGCATCGTCGGCCTGAATGCCGGAGCCGACGACTACCTGCCCAAGCCCTTCGACCTGGACGAACTCGAGGCGCGGCTGCGCGCCCTCCATCGTCGCAAGCCGGACAGCCCGCCCTCGATCCTGCAGGTCGGGAACCTGCACTGCGAAGCCGCGGGCGGCGCGGTGTACTGCCGCGGCCAGGTCCTCGAGCTCACGCCGCGCGAGTTCTCGCTGCTGCGGGCGCTGATGGTTCGGCCCGGCCAGGCGGTCGCCAAGGAGCGGCTCTTCGAACTGGTGTTCGCCGGTGAACCCGGTGTGCACTATGAGGCGATCGAAGTGGTGGTCTACCGATTGCGCAAGAAACTCGCGGGCACCGGCGCCGGCCTCGTGACCCTGCGCGGGCTCGGCTACCTCCTGCGCGAGGAACGATGATCCGCCTGCGCTCGCTGCGAGCCCGGCTCCTGGTCGGCATCCTGGTGCCGGTCGCCATCCTGATCGTGATCAACAGCGTGAGCCTCTATCGCCAGAGCCTCGCGGCCGCGACCACGGCCTACGACCGCACGCTGCTCGCCTCGGCCAAGACCATCGGCGAGCAGCTCGACGTGACCGGCTACGACGACCAGGCCCGGCTGCGCTCGGTGGTGCCCTACTCCGCCCTCGAAGCCTTCGAGGCGGACAACCAGAGCCGCATGTTCTACCGGGTCTCCGCGCTCGACGGCGAGATGGTGTCGGGTTTTGCCGAGCTGCCCTTCTGGCGGGGGCAGCTTCCGAGCCGCCCACCGTACGCGGCACTGGTCGACTTCTACGACGCGATCTTTCGCGATCAGCCGGTGCGGGTCGCGGTGCTGCTGCAGCCGGTGGCCAGCGCGCAGGGCCGGGCCATGGCGGTGGTGCAGGTCGCGGAAACCCTGGAGCTTCGGCAGACGCTCGCACGCAAGCTGCTCCTGGACACCCTCTGGCGGCAGCTGGTGCTGATGGCGGTGGTCGCACTGGTCACCGTGTACGTGGTGGAGCGCACCACCCGCTCGGTACGGAATCTCGGCGAGGCGATCGAGGCCCGAGAGCCGGACGACCTGTCGCCCATCGATGCGCCCGATGCGCCCCGCGAACTTCGGCCGCTGGTGGATGCGACCACCCGCGTCATGGGGCGCCTGAAGCGCCTGGTCGAGCACCAGAAGCGCTTCGTGCGCGACAGCGCCCACCAGCTGCGCACGCCGCTCGCGGTGCTCAAGGCGCAGGTGCAGTCGGCGCAGCGTGGCGACATTCCGGCGCCGCAGGCTTTGGCGGAGATCAACCAGACGGTCGACCGCGCCACGCTGCTGGCCAACCAGATGCTCTCGCTGGCCAAGGTCGAGCAGTTGCGGCAGCAGCCCGAGTCCGGTGCCGAGGACCTGAGCTCGGCGGTACGCCAGGTGGCGCTCGATCTTTCGCCGCTGGTCGCGGACAAGATGCTCGACTTCGAGCTGATCGTTCCGCCGACGCCCGTGAGGGTCCAGGCGCACCGCTGGATGCTGCAGGAACTCACCCGCAACCTGCTGCACAACGCGATCAAGCACACACCCGAGCACGGCCTGCTCGAAGTGCGGGTGGAGCTCGAACGGCGCGCCGTCCGCCTGCGCATCCGGAACGATGGCGCCGGCATTCCGGATGAGTTGCGCCAACGTCTCTTCACGCCCTTCGCCTCCGGTGAGTTGAAGGGCGGCTCCGGACTCGGCCTTGCGATCTGCCGCGAGATCGTGCTGGCCCTGGGCGGACGGCTCGAGCTGATCGACCGGGACACGGACGGACACACAGTCGGCCTCGACGCCGTCGTCACCCTTGCGCTCGCGCCGCAAAATGATCTCGAACATGGAACGACAGCGCATTGACAAATGGCTCTGGGCGGCACGCTTCTTCAAGACGCGGACGCTGGCTGCGGAAGAGATCGCGAAGCACCGCGTCCAGGTCAACGGTGAAATCGCCAAGGCCTCGCGAGAGATCAAGCCGGGCGACAGCGTGGCCATCAAATTCAGCGGAACAATCCGCTCGGTCGTGGTGCGTGGGCTGAGCCGCATGCGCGGGCCGGCGCCGGTGGCCCAGCAGCTCTACGAGGAAACCCCGCAGAGCATCGAAGCGCTGGCTGCCGCCCGCGAGCAGCGCCGGATGGGCAGCGAGCCGGCGCTCAGCATCACGCAGGGCCGACCGACCAAGCGCGACCGACGCGACCTCGAAGGGGTTCGATCGAATGCGTGGGACAGCCGCTGGAGCGCCTCGTTGCCGGACGACGAATAGGCTGGCGAGGTCGACCGCCACATGGCGTAGCCTCCAGCCTTTACGCAAGAGCTCGCCGCACCATGTCCGCTTTCAAGAAGTTCAAGTTCCACCGCAAGAACAAGCTCGAGGATTTCGATCCGGCCGCAACGCCCTTCCTCGAGGACGAGGCCTCCGGCAAGGCCCTGCTCGAAGAACACGCCGACGAGCTCGACCGCCTGCAGAACCTGCTGCACGCAGAAGGTCGCCGCAAGCTGCTGCTGGTGCTGCAAGGCATGGACACCAGCGGCAAGGATGGCTGCATCCGCTGGGTGTTCTCGCGGACCTCGCCGCTCGGCGTCCGGGTCACGCCCTTCAAGGCGCCGACCGAAGACGAGCGCGCACGCGACTTTTTGTGGCGCTGCCACGCCGTGGTGCCGCGAAGCGGAGAAATCATGATCTGGAACCGCAGCCATTACGAAGACCTGCTGGTGCCGGTCGTCGCAGGCAGCCTTGCCAAGGCCGAGATTCGCGAGCGGCAGCAGCAGATCAACGACTTCGAGCGCCTCTTGACCGAAACCGGCACCGTGGTCCTGAAATGCATGCTCCATATCGGCAAGGAAGAGCAGCGCCAACGGCTTCAGGCGCGCATCGACGACCCGGAGAAACGCTGGAAATTCAGGCTCGGCGATCTGGACGTCCGAAAGCAATGGGATGCCTACCAGGACGCCTACGAGAAGCTGATGCAGGCGACCTCGACGCCGATCGCGCCTTGGTGGGTGGTTCCAGCCGACGACAAGCTGCACCGCAACTTGGTGGTTGCCGGATTGGTGATCCGGACATTGAAATCGATGGACTTGAAGCCGGCCCCCAACGCCGAGGGCGTGGAAAAAATCATCGTTCAATGAGCTATTAACGTTACAAATCGTGGAGTGGGTCACAGGTAGCAGTAGGGAGTAAGTATTACAAGTAGCTACAATTCGCTACATGAAAGTACCTTTTGACACCTTGTGCGAATGGTCTGCTGTCGCCGACGCCGATGGCGCGCGGACCGGGGCGTTCTCAAGGGCAGTGACACTCGCCTCAAGGCTTTCCAAGAGCTGACCGGCATGTCCTACCAGCTGCTCCACCAGATTGCGCAGGGTCCCCTGCCCATGATCTTTACGCGCGACGAAGACATCGATGCGCTCCGGATCTTCAAGGATGGCGGCTGGATCAAGGCCAATTTTGTTAAAGCGCCGGGTCGGCGTGGCAAGACCACGGCCACGGTGACCGAATTGACCAACGTCGGTCGTATCGCAATGCAATTCGTGCAGCCCGATCCGAAAGGAAAGCCATGAGGATCCTGATCTGCGTCCTGGGCGGACTGCTGACCTCGGCAGCCTGCATGGCGGCCTGGTGGTTCTATTGGCCGGTGGTTCAGGCCGAATGGCAGGTCCAGGCGCGGCTCGCGGGCGCCAAGGATGTCCGGATTTCCAAACTGACATACAACCGCGACACCCGGACCGCCTGCGGGTTCGTCACTGCCGCCGCATCGCCCCATCCGCCTCAGACGCATTTCATCGCCTTGCCCGACGGAACGGTTCGGCTCGACCCGAGCGACCGGCTTCGCGGAACTTCGCTTCAGCAACTCGAAGCGTTGAAACGCAGGACGGAGTATTTGTCGCTCGTCTACGAGCGTTGCCCGCGAGCGTGAGCGTCAGTACCGCCTGCTCTCGATGGCCTGGATGCTGTCGTCCAGGTAGGTCGCGTAGTTGCCCAGTTCAAGATCCAGCTTGCTGACGAACTTGGATGGCCAGTGAACGCAGCGCAGCTTGTCGGCATAGCTCGACGATTCGCCAATTCGCCGATGACCGTTGGCGGCCGCGTTGGCGAGACCGACACCGAACGCCTGCACGACAAAGGCGAGTTGCTTTCGATGGTCATCGCTTCCCTCGCTGGCGTTGCCGTCATCTTTGCGGTCTTCGCTCGCCAGCTGGCCCAAGAGCCTCACAACCCCATTGAAGTAGACAGCGCAGACCGCCACTCTCTTGAACTTTAGAAGAAGCGAAGACGCCTCTCCTGGACTCATTCCGTTTTTCAAGGCCGCGGTGCTTGCCATCTGCAATCCATCGAACAACCGGTAGACGATTTCCTGCGCCAGGTCGTCGATTGGGTATCTTTTCATGATCTGAAGCCCATTTCGGGCGATCTTCAGAAAGACATCGAACTTGGCTGCCGGCATCGTTGCCAATTCATCGGCATCGTGAATGCGCTTGGAGGTTTGCAGATTGCAGATTTCGCGCTCTGCCGTGCGAACGAACATGAGTGCGAAGCCCTCGAACTCGCGCGCGAGAATCTCCATGATTTGACGGCAGTCCGGATCGCTGGAATCGCGCAGGAGGCCGACGCCGAGGCTCGAATGGTTGAACTTGATCTTTTCGAGGTAATTGCCGATGGCGGGTGAAACTCTTTCAAGCTGGAACGCGTTGTAGCGATGGCGATAGATGTCGCGAAAATGTCCGAGCATCTGTTCGCCAGTCCGCGCAATCAGTGCGGAGCGCTCGGGTTCGGTCGAAATCAACTTGAGTTCGGTTTTCAGTGGCTGAATGAATTTGTTGAATTCGTCGACCTGGCCTTCCAGCTGAGCTGAATTGACAAATGGCACATATTCTTCGCAAATCTGAACCGAAACGTAAAGATTCAGGATCCGGCGCATGTCGTCCACCGAGCTCGCGTTCGCCAGTCTGCTTTTGAGCTCTTTCACGCTTGCGGCACGGCTCGCCGCGTCGAACCAATCTGGAAACGCTTGTTGATAGCCTGCGAAGAACTTGTCGCTCAACCCATCGGGGTTGTTCAGATCCGAAATCATGTAAGCCTCCTGATTACTTGAGCTGTCTATCAGCTCAAACTCAATATAAGGTCTTACTCCGATCGATTGAATACGCTGGTTGCACTGCGCTATTGCAACTGCCGCTTCTGCGCTAATCCTGCTGATCCGTCAGGATCGAAGCCGCTCGATACGCCGAGCGCCCGGCCGTCTTCGTATAAGCCACCAAGGTCTTCCACTGCCGCAGCCGATCCTGCGGCGACGGCTCCGCGCTCTGCGTCAACAGCGCCTGGCTCACCTCCAGCAGCGCGACCGCCGCTGTCAGGCAGAAGTGCAGCGCCGACTCCTCGCGATTGGCTTCGTAACGGGCTTGCTCCGCCTTGAGCGCCATCTCGCGGTCCTTCTCGGCCATCGATGCCAGCAAGGTCGGGCCGTAGTACGGAATCTGGTCGCCGCTCGGGGTCGACGAACCCAGCAGCCGGTCGAGTTCGGCCAGTGCCTTCTCGACCCCTTGCAGCTTGTCGGATAGCAGGATCATGTTGGTCGATTGCAGTGAGCGCGTCGCGGCCTACTGGCTGTTCGCCACCTGGTTCTTCGGTCGCTCGCAGTTGACGATCGCGAACTCCACGCGGCGATCCGGCGCGTCGACCACGTCGTCCGTGCCGCTGCCCACGATGTTCTGCCTAGATCCCATGCCGACCGGGCGTGCGCGGTTGGCGAAGTCCGCCGATTCGACGCTCATGCGCTGGCGAATGAAGCGGGCCCGCTTGAGCGAGAGCGCGTCGTTGATGGCTTCGGTTCCGGTCGCGCTGGTGTGGCCAACCACGTCCATGCAGACCTTGGCCGAGCTGGCCTGGCGAACGATCTGGCGCAGCCACATGCCGTAGGCGCTGCTCACCTTCGGGTCCGACCAGAACTCGGTGCTGCCCGGGTTGAAGAGAAACTTCACGCCGAGCTGCTTGTTGGCCAGGCCGTGCGCGACGATGCGACCGAACGCATCCTCGGCCTTGCCGCCCTGCCCCAGCTTGACGCTGGCGAGGTAGATGCCGTTGAGCACCCGGAGCTGGTCGCCGGCCGGCATGTCGAGCGCCGCGCTGTAGCGGGCGAGCGCCTCCTGGTAGTTGCCGGCGTTGTAGAGCATGTTGGCATCGGCGATGACGCTGGCGGTGGCGATGCGCGCCAGGTAGCCGGCGTCGGCTTTCTGACCGGCCTCGGCCGCGCTGGTGCGGACATAGCCGTCCATGACGGTGTCCTTGGTGAGGATGGGGCTGTCGCGGTAGAACGGCAGCGGACTCATGTCGACGCCTTCCTCCATCACTTGCACCGGCGTTTGCGCGGCCACGGTACCGGTCTTGATGTCGACCAGCGCCAGGTTGAGCTTGTAGGCGCCCTTCGAGCGCGCCAGGGTGCCGGTCATCAGGTAGTCGGTCTTGGCGACGTTCGCGGCCTCGAACGGCAGCAGCACGATCCGCTCGGACATCGTGCCTGCGCGTTCGGCGATGCGGCGGTCGAGCAGCTGGGTGGCGGTGGTCTGCTGGCCGGTGGTCGCGTCGATGGTCGGGTCGAGCAGCACGCTGCGCTTGGTGCGGCTGTTCTCGAGCTTGGCCATCAAGCCCTCCTGCTTCGGTAGCTGCGCGAAGAGCGCATCGACCGCCACCTGCACGGCCCGGTCGAAAGGCATGGCCTCGGTGCTGACCGCCACCGGAGGCGGTGGCGGCGTGCTGCAGCCGGCCAGGCCGCCCGCGAGGACGGCGGTCAACAGCAAGCCGGAAAGCAAACGCAGGCGGAACGGGGAACGCATCATCGACAGTCTTTCTTCAGGTAGGCGACCTCGTCCGGACGCAAGCTGTCCAGCGAGGCTTTCAGGATCAATTCGCTGCAGCGCGCGGGAAGGGGCGAACTGCGCGGCGCGGTATCCGGGTCCGCGCGTTCGGCTCGCTCGCTGCGGAGGGTCGGCGCGGAAAATGGTGCTTGCACGCCCGACGCGTCCGCCAGCTTCGCAGCGGAAGAAGGCGGTGAGGTTCTCGTCTTGGGGGTTCGGGCGGCGGGAGCGCTCTGCGTGAATGCGGCGGGGCTCGCCTTGGCGACAGCGGTCGCGACGATCGGCTGTTTTGGCGAGTTCTGCGGATTCGGCGTGTTCGGCGTGTTCGGCGTGTTCGGCGTGTTCGGCGAGGTCGATGAGGTCGGCGCCGGCGCGGAGCGTGCGACCGCCACGTCGATGATCGGCGCCGAGGAAGTGCCGGCAGCCTGCTGCAGCGCGTCGGCCCGGTTCGCCATCGCCTTCTCATCGGGTGTCGAAGCCGTCGTGGCGCTCGGTGGGATCGACTCGGGCTCCTGATGATTCGGCATCTGCGCTTGCGGAGTGACCGTAGCCGCCGCAGTCGCCGCGGTCGCCGCGGTCGCCGCGGTCGCCGCAACTGCCGTGGTGGCCGAAGCTGCCGACATCGCCGTCGTCGGCGCAGCCGATCCCGGTTCTGGCCCGGCAGCCCACCAAGTTCCTCCGCCCACGGCCGCCGCCAGCAAGGCTGCGCCGGCCCACGCAGCGAACGAGGTCGAACGGGTTGTCGATGGCTTCGTTGAAACGGTTGCAGCAACCCGTTCCGACAAGACCGTATCCACCCTGCCCAAGCCCAGCCCGCCCGCAGTCGAAGTCGATGACAGCTCCTTGGCGCGCAGCGTCTTGGCAAACGCGGCGTCCGGCGCGGTCGGCCAACGATCCGCCTCGGTCTCTTCGCCCAATTCCTCGAAGTCCGTCGCGACGCCGTTCGGCACCGGCGCCGGCACCGGCGCGCTGCTCGCCTCCAGCATCGCGCGGAACTGCGCGACATCCTGCGGGCGCGCATCGGGACGGAGCGCGAGCGCCGCATCGATCGCCTTCAGGAAGGCGGCGCTGTAGCGCCCCGCATGGGTCTCTGCCAGCGGCTTCAGGGTGTCCTTGATCACGCGGGCAGCCGAAGCGACCGGCGGGCGTCCGGTGATCGCGTAGTGCACCACGCCGCCCAGCGCATACAGGTCGGTCCACGGGCCCTGGTCCTGCGTTCCGCCGTATTGCTCGATCGGCGCGAAGCCGGGCTTGAGCACCGCGGTCAGCGCCTGGGTGCGATCCGAGATCACCCGCCGTGCCGCGCCGAAGTCGAGCAGCAAAGGGCCGGTTCGCGTCAGCAGGATGTTGTCTGGCGACACGTCCCGGTGGTAGCAGTTCTCGCGGTGCAGCGCCGAAAGCGCGTCCAGCACCGGATGCAGCCAGAGCTTCATCTGCGCCTCGGATGGCGGCACGCCGAGCTCGGCCAGGGCTGCCTTGAGGGTCGGACCCTGGTAGTACGGCATGGCCATGTACGCCGTGCGATTCGACTCCCAGAACCTGAACACCTTGACCAGCGCCGGATGATCGAAGCGAGCCAGGAGGCGCGCCTCGTTGACGAAGCTCTTGAGCCCCGCCTCGAAGATGTCGCGGTCCTCGCCCGAACTCATGGTGAGCTCGAAGGACGGTGTCGATCGCACCGCGAGCGATGAGGGCATGTACTCCTTGATCGCAACATGCCGTTCGAGCGCCGCATCCCAGGCCAGGTAGACGATGCCGAAGCCGCCCTTGCCAATCGCACGCACGATGCGAAAGCCTTCGATCAGCGTGCCGCCGGGAAGCGCGATGTCCGCGAACACATCTTCGGGTTTGGTCAGCCCGGAAGCGCCCGCGAGTTTCAGCGTTCGTGCGCTATCCGAGGCGTCTACGCGGGCGGTCGAAAGGTCGACCTGCACCGTGCCTTCGTCCTCGAAGCGGGAATCCTCGAAATCGCCAGCCAAAGCCGGCTGGAGAGAAGTGACGCATCGAACGCAGAAGCGGGCCGCTGCCCGGTTCATGGTGCTGCACTTCGGACACGCGACCTGCATCAGCGTGTCTTCTTCCGCTTGGCGGCGCAGGCCGCCGCCGTCTCGCGCCACGCCTGAAAAAGCCCCGAATCAACTCGTAGACGAGGTCTGCGAATCTCCAGGTGAAGCGACGCCGAGTGCATGCGTCAAAGTGTCGCAGAACGTTACGTAAAGTATGCGTGCATATCTCACGCACCTAAACCTTAAGGCTACATAGGCAGCACGATCTGCTATGGATGAGTTAGTTCGGGGACACGCCGCGGCAGGCTGGCGCAAGGTCTTGCTACTGAAGAACTCGCGGCCGGGGCCGTACCACGATGCCTGACGACTTCCTGCGCTGCAGGGCAGCTTGCATGACCGCGACATCTTGGCGAAGCGATGGCAGGTGCGGTGCCTTGGTTGCAGACGACGTTCCCTGCGCGGCGGGAGTGCGTGGCAACGCTTGCTGAGTGGGCTGCTGGTCGACGCGACGGTGGTGCTTGGGATCTTCCATGCACAGGACATGGCAAGTTGCGTGCCCGCTGCGGGTTCTATCAACCGCCGCAAGCGACACCGCGAAGGCGTAAATGCTCCAGACGCAAAAAAGCCCCGACAAGCGGGGCTTTCCTGGGCTTTTCGATGCGCCGTGAAGCGACCTGAAAGCACTGTCTGGCGGAAACGGAGGGATTCGAACCCTCGATGAGGCTCTACACCCCATACTCCCTTAGCAGGGGAGCACCTTCGGCCACTCGGTCACGTTTCCAGAAAGCCGAGATTATGCCAGCTAGGCGGCCGTCTGATCCAGATCGAAGGCCTTGTGCAGCGCTCGCACGGCGAGTTCCATGTACTTCTCGTCGATCACGACCGAGGTCTTGATCTCGCTGGTCGAGATCATCTGGATGTTGATGCCCTCCTCGCTCAGCACGCGGAACATCTTGCTGGCCACGCCGACATGGCTTCGCATGCCGATGCCGACGATGCTGACCTTGCAGATCTTGGTGTCGCCCACGATCTCGGCGGCACCGAGCGTCGGCAGCACCTTGGCCTTGAGCAGGTCGACCGCACGGGCGTAGTCGTTGCGATGCACCGTGAAGCTGAAGTCGGTGCGGCCATCCTTGCTCAGGTTCTGGATGATGACGTCGACCTCGATGTTCGCGTCGGCGATGGCGCCCAGGATGTGGTACGCGATGCCCGGCTTGTCGGGCACGCCCAGCACCGAGATCTTGGCCTCGTCCTTGTTGAAGGCAATGCCGGATACGACGGCTTGTTCCATGTTCTCGTCTTCCTCGAAAGTGATCAGCGTGCCCGAACGGGCTTCTTCGTCGATGTCGATGTCCCAGGGCGTGAAGCTCGACAGCACGCGCAGCGGCACCTTGTACTTGCCGGCAAATTCGACCGAGCGAATCTGCAGCACCTTGGAGCCGAGGCTCGCCATCTCGAGCATTTCCTCGAAGCTCACCGTGCCCAGGCGCCGGGCGTCGGGTTCGACCCGGGGGTCGGTGGTGTAGACGCCGTCGACGTCGGTGTAGATCAGGCACTCGTTGGCCTTCAGCGCCGCGGCGATCGCGACGGCCGAGGTGTCGCTGCCTCCGCGGCCGAGCGTGGTGATGTTGCCGGCTTCGTCGACACCCTGGAAGCCGGTGATGACGACCACCCTGCCGGCGTCGAGGTCGGCCCGCACGCGGACATCGTCGATGCTTTCGATGCGGGCCTTGGTGAAGGCGCTGTCGGTCCGGACCTGCACCTGCCACCCGGCATAGCTCACCGCCTCCATGCCCTCGGCCTGCAGCGCGATGGCCAGCAAGGCCGACGACGCCTGCTCGCCGGTCGAGGCCAGCATGTCGAGTTCGCGGTGGTGGCTGTCGCCGGGTTGGCTCGGTGCCAGTTCCTTGGCGAGGCCCAGCAGGCGATTGGTCTCGCCGCTCATGGCACTCGGAACCACCACCATCTGGTGGCCGGCTCGCGCCCACTTGGCCACGCGCTTGGCGACATTCCGGATGCGCTCGGTCGAGCCCATCGACGTGCCGCCGTATTTATGAACGATCAATGCCATCGGTGAAATGAAAGAGAAGATGCGGACGCCGCCGGTGGCATCCGTTGGCCACGGGTCGCCTGCCGAACGGAGGTCCGTGGCGGGCTACGGGGGCCGCGAATTGTACCAACCGAGGTGGTCGCCCTCTCGCTCGACGAAGCCGCTCGCGACCTTCAGGCGGATGCGATGCCCCCGCGTCGCGCAGGCCTCGAGCTGGTCGTTCAGCTCGGCCAGCTGGGCTTCGCTCGGCACCGCGTCATGCGCCTGACGAAGCCAGCTGCGCAAAGCATTGGCACGCCGCTCGCGGGACAAGGCCCGCAGTCCGCCGATGCTGGGCGGAACACCGGTCGACTGCAGGTCGACCGCGGCCAGTTCGTTCAGCAGCATCGACGCCCGCTTCGCATTGCGGGCCGAGCGGGCGAAGGTTTCCCGGAACTGCGGCAGCGCTTCGGCCAGCGCCGGAAGAACCTGCAACCGGATTCGGTTGCGGGTGAAGCGCGGGTCGGAATTGCTCGGATCCTCGATATGCGGCGTGCCGGTCGCAAGCACCCAATCCCGGAGCGATGCTGCCGGCAGGTCGAGCAGCGGCCGGTGGAAATCGACGCCGTGTCGTTGCATCTGCCGCGGCATGCCGGCAAGCCCGTCCGGTCCCGCGCCCCGGCCGAGCGCGATCAGCAAGGTCTCGACCTGGTCGTCGGCATGCTGGGCCAGCAGCACGTGCTGCAGCCGGTGTTCGGCCGCGAGCGCGGCCAGCGTTCGGTAGCGCGCACGGCGGGCTGCATCCTCGGGGCTCTCGCCGAGGGCGTGACGCGCATCGACCCGCCCGACGTGCAATGAAACGCCCAGCGCACGGCAAACGTCTTCGCAATGGCGCACGAAGTCGTCTGCAGATGCCTGCAGGCCATGATGGACGTGCAGGGCCTGCACCCGACCCGGCCAGAGTTGAACCGCTGCATGGAGCAAGGCGGTCGAATCGACACCGCCGCTGAATGCCACGCCCACCGGCAGCGGCGCTGCCCACGAAGCGAGCAGCGGTACCGCCGGGTTGAGCATGGTGGACGAATGAAGCCCGAACCCGGCTCAGCGCCGGACCCGGCTACTTGCCGGCGTCGGCCTTGGTGTCGGCAAAGCGGCCATAGCCTTGCAGACGCTCGTAGCGACGGTCGAGCAGCTCCTTGGGGCGCAGGTCATTGACCTGGCGGAAGGCGTCGTTCAGTGCGCGCTTCAGGAAGGCCGCCATCTGGCGGTGATCCCGGTGGGCGCCACCGACCGGTTCGTTGACGATCTTGTCGACCAGGCCGAGTGCCTTCAGCCGATGCGCCGTGATGCCCAAGGCATCGGCCGCTTCCTGCGCCTTGTCGCTGGTTTTCCAAAGGATCGAGGCGCAACCTTCGGGACTGATGACCGAGTACACCGAATACTGCAGCATCAGCACCTGGTCGCCGACCGAAATCGCCAGCGCACCACCCGAGCCGCCTTCGCCGATGATCGTGACGATGATCGGCACCTCGAGCTGCGCCATCTCGAAGATGTTGCGCCCGATGGCTTCGGATTGGCCGCGTTCCTCGGCATCGATGCCGGGATAGGCGCCGGGCGTGTCGACGAAGGTGAAGACCGGGAGCTTGAACTTCTCGGCGGTCTTCATGAGCCGCAGCGCCTTGCGATAGCCCTCCGGCTTGCTCATGCCGAAATTGCGCGCGGTGCGCTCCTTGGTATCGCGGCCTTTCTGGTGGCCGAGCACCATGCACGGAACGCCGTTGAAGCGTGCCAGGCCGCCCACGATCGACAGGTCGTCCGAGAAATGGCGATCGCCATGCAGCTCGACGAAGTCGGTGAAGATCTCGTTGACGTAGTCGAGCGTGTACGGGCGTTCCGGATGCCGGGCGATCTTGGTGATCTGCCACGGCGACAGTTCGCTGTAGATTTCCTTGGTGAGCTGAAGGCTCTTCTTGCCGAGCTGGTCGATCTCTTCGGAGATGTCGACCGCAGACTCGGTCTGCACGTATCTCAGTTCTTCGATCTTGGATTCGAGTTCGGCAACCGGTTGTTCGAAGTCGAGGAAGGTTCGTTTCGCCAACGTCTTCTCCTGTTGTCAGTATGCGACCGGGACCGGGTCGAGCGATCGCCAAATATACCAAGTCGCGACGCTGCAGAAAGGTGCCCATGCGACCGCCACTTCGCGGGCGTCGCTGCGGCTCACCGGGTCGCCCGAAAAATAGCTGAGGCTGATGCCGTTGATGAGTCCGACGTCGTCCAGCGGCAGGACGTTGGGGCGCATCAGGTGGAAGATGAGGAACATCTCGGCGGTCCAGCGGCCGATGCCGCGGATCGCAACCAGCTCCGCGATGATCATCTCGTCCGACATGTCCTTCCAGGCGTCGACATGCACCGCGCCCGAGTCGAAATGCAAGGCCAGGTCGACCAGGTACTCGACCTTCCGCGCGGACAGGCCGGCCGCCCGCATGTCGTCGACCTTGAGGCGCAGGACATTGGCCGGGGTGATGCTCCTCGGGAGCGCCGCGAAGCGATCCCAGACGGCCTGCGCCGCCTTCACCGAGATCTGCTGCCCCACGATGCTGCGCGCCAAGGTTGTGAACGCATCACCCCGCGATTCGAGGCAGGCATCGCCGAACTTCGGGATCAGCCGGCGCATCACCCGGTCCTTCTTGGCCAGGTGCTTGCAAGCCTCTTCCCAATAGTCGGGCGTGAAGATCTCGACGGCAGGCTTCTTCTTGGCGGGCGGCATGTTCTCGTTCTCTCGATGTCTTCAGTGCGCGGCGGCCCAGGTGGTACCCGAGGCCGAGTCCTTGAGCACGATGCCTTGCGCCAGCAAGGCCTGGCGAATGCGATCGGCCTCCGCAAAATCCTTGCGTGCCTTGGCCTCCGCACGCGAGGCGATCTGGGCCAGGATCGAAGCCTCGTCCAGCGTGGCGCCGGCTCGAAGGAAGGCTTCCGGATCGCCTTGCAACAGCCCGATGCAGCCGCCCAGGGCCCGAAGCAGACCCGACGTTTCGGCAGAGCCTGTGCGATTCACTTCTCCGGCCAGCTCGAACAGCACCGAGACCGCTTCGGGCGTGCCGAAGTCCTCGTCCATCGCGGCCTTGAAGCGGGCTGCATGCGGCTGGGTCCAGTCGATCTGCACCGGGCCCGCAGGCGGCACCGACTGCAGCGCCGTGTAGAGCCGCTTCAGGGACGATCTCGCATCGCCAAGATGTACGTCGCTGTAGTTGAGCGGGCTGCGGTAATGCGCCCGGGCCACGAAGAAGCGAATGGTCTCCGCGTCGAACTTCTTGAGCACGTCGCGGATCAGGAAGAAGTTGCCGAGGCTCTTCGACATCTTCTCGTCGTCGATGTTGATGAAGCCGTTGTGCATCCAGATGCGCGCGAGCGGCTGGCCGCTGGCGCCCTCGCTTTGCGCGATCTCGTTCTCGTGATGCGGAAACTGGAGGTCGGCGCCGCCGCCATGGATGTCCAGGGTTTCGCCGAGGAGTTCGCAGGCCATCGCCGAGCATTCGATGTGCCAGCCGGGTCGACCCGGCCCGAAGTCGCTCGCCCACTTGACCTCTGCCGGCTCATCGGCCTTGGCGCTTTTCCAGAGCACCGGATCGAGCGGATCGTCCTTGCCGCCCAACACGGCCACGCGTTCGCCGGCATGAAGTTCGTCGATGGTCTTGCCGCTCAACTTGCCGTAGCCCGGAAACTTGCGAACCGCAAAGTTGACGTCGCCATTGGCCGCGCGGTAGGCGAGGCCCTTGCGTTCGAGCTGGCCGATCATGGAGAGCATCTGGGGAATGAAGTCGGTCGCACGGGGCTCGTGTGTAGGCCGTTCGATGCCGAGCGCGTCGGCGTCCTCGTGCAGCGCGTCGATCATGCGATCGGTGAGGTCGCGAATGCCCTCCCCGTTCTCGACCGCCCGGCGGATGATCTTGTCGTCGATGTCGGTGATGTTGCGCACGTACTCGACCTCGAAGCCCGACTGCCGCAGCCAGCGCTGCACGATGTCGAAGGCGATCATCGAGCGCGCGTGCCCGAGATGGCAGAAGTCGTAGACGGTCATGCCGCAGACGTACATGCGGACGTGGCCCGGCAGCAGCGGCGAAAACTCTTCCAGCTCACGAGCAAGCGTGTTGTAGATGCGAAGGCTCATGAGATGCGGAAAGCGTCGCTCCAGGCTGTTGGCGAACAGCTGGCGACCGTCATTGTTCAGGTGGTGGAAGCGATGTCGGCAAAGGGTTCGAGAAGGCCCCTCGGCTACAATCCGCGCCAGTATAAACGGCCGCTCCCGGGTGAGAACCCGCAACTTTCGAGGCCCGTCTTCTTCCCCTTTTCAAGAGGCTCCATGAAGCACGCCGCTGTGACCCGTACCCCGATCCGTTCGTCTTCCATGGTCCTCCGATCGCTCGCAGCAGCAGCCTTCCTCCTCGTGATCGCCCCGGTCCACGCGGACGAATACGGCGACGTCAATACCCTTTTGCGCCAGGGCAAGGCCGACGAGGCGCTGGTCAAGGCAGATGCCTACATTGCAGGCAAGCCACGCGATCCGCAGATGCGCTTCTTGCGCGGTGTGATCCTCACCGAACAAGGCAAGCAGTCGGACGCGACGGCCGTCTTCACCCAGCTCACGCAAGACTTCCCCGAGTTGCCGGAGCCCTACAACAACCTGGCCGCGCTCTATGCCAGCCAGAGCCAGTTCGACAAGGCCCGCGCCGCGCTCGAAATGGCCATCAAGCTCAACCCCAACTACGCCACCGCCCACGAGAACCTGGGCGACGTGTATGCCCGACTCGCCGCGCAGTCCTATGGCCGCACGGTGCAACTCGAGGCGGGCAACACCACCGTCGCGCCCAAGATCGCCTTGATCCGGCAGATCTTCAACAGCCCGGGCGACGCGAGCCTCGCGCCGGCGCAATCGGGCAATCGGCGCCGGGTCGGCAAGTAGCCGCACGCCGCTCGAAGGCTGCGCCGCCAGCCTTTCACCATCGTTCGCATCAAGGGAGATTCCAATGAAGATTCACGCCATCTCGCGCCGCGCCGGGCTTCTCGCCACGGTCGCCGCATTCGCGGTATTCACCATGGGCACGGCAGCAGCGCAACCCGCGCAGCGCGTCAAGCTCGACACCTCGGCCGGCGACATCGTGATCGAACTCGCCCCCGACAAGGCGCCCAAGTCGGTGCAGAACTTCCTGCAATACGTAAAGGACAAGCACTACGACGGCACGGTCTTCCACCGCGTCATCAACGGCTTCATGATCCAGGGCGGCGGTTTCACGCCCGACCTGCAACAAAAGCCGACCCGCTCGCCCATTCCGCTTGAAGCAGGCAACGGCCTCAAGAACAACAAGTACACGGTCGCCATGGCGCGCACCGGCAATCCGAATTCGGCCACTTCGCAGTTCTTCATCAACGTCCAGGACAACCCGCGCCTCAATGCGCCCGAACCCGACGGCTACGGCTACGCGGTGTTCGGCAAGGTGGTCGCCGGCACCGAGGTGGTCGACAAAATCCGCGCGGTGCGCACGGGCATGAAGAACGGCATGGGCGACGTGCCGCTCGAAGCCGTCACCATCCGATCTGCCACCCTGGTCAAGTAAGGCCGCCGAGGCCGCCGAGGCCATTCGCATTTCGTCTCACACAACAAGGAGCCCTCTCATGAGCAATTCCCAAGGCAAACCGCAAGTCGAACTCACGATCAAGGGCTACGGCGCGATCACGCTCGAACTCGATGCCGAGAAAGCACCCGATTCGGTCAAGAACTTCCTCGACTACGTGAACAAGGGCCACTACGACAACACCGTGTTCCACCGCGTCATTCCCGGCTTCATGGTGCAAGGCGGCGGCTTCGAGCCGGGCATGTCGCAGAAGGCGACCGGCGCCGGCGTCAAGAACGAAGCCAACAACGGTCTCAAGAACGACAACTACACGGTCGCCATGGCACGCACCAGCGATCCGCATTCGGCCACCGCGCAGTTCTTCATCAACGTCGCCGACAACGGCTTCCTGAACCACACCGCACCCACCGCGCAAGGATGGGGCTACGCGGTCTTCGGCAAGGTCGTCGAGGGCAAGGAAGTGGTCGACCGGATCAAGGCCGTCAAGACCGGCCGCAAGGGCTTCCACGACGACGTGCCGCTCGAAGACGTGGTGATCGAAAAGGCCGTGGTCAAGGCCTGACGCATGGGTCGCCCTGCAGCCCGACCGACGCCGGCTGCGGGCGACGAACTGATCGCGCCGCCCGAGTGGCGCTCGGTCGACCTCATTTCGGACCTGCATCTGCAGGCCTCGGATGTAGCGACCTTCGACAAGTGGCAGGGTTATCTCGACACCTCGCCGGCAGATGCGATTTTCATCCTCGGTGACTTGTTCGAAGTGTGGGTCGGCGATGACGCGGCCCACGATGCGGCCCTCGCCTCCCGGAACGATGCGGCCGGCGACCCCGACTTCGAGTCGATCTGCGCCGAGGTGCTGCGCCGCGCCAGCGAACGCCGACCCATCTATTTCATGCATGGCAACCGCGACTTCCTGCTGGGTGCCGACTTCGCCGGCGCGACCGGCATGATGCTGCTGCCCGATCCGGTGGTGCTGGTTCTTCAAGGCATTCGCTGGTTGCTGACGCACGGCGACCAGCTCTGCCTGGACGACGTCGATTACCTCCGCTTTCGCGCACAGGTCCGCACCGCCGAATGGCAGTCCGCGTTCCTTGCCAAGCCGCTTGCCGAACGCCGCGCGCTCGGCCGTGCCATGCGCGCCGAAAGCGAGGATCGCAAGCAGACGCCGGGACGCATCTGGGCCGATGTCGACGCGGCCGCGGCGCGCGATTGGCTTCGCCGCGCGGACGCGAGCGTCCTCGTCCATGGCCACACCCATCGCCCCGGGCGCCACGACCTCGGAGACGGCATGGAGCGGATCGTGTTGAGCGACTGGGACGCGACGGCGCATCCACCGCGTGCCCAGGTGCTGTGTCTTTCGGGCGCCGGCGCGCAGCGCGTCGACCTGTCCTGATGTTCGGTTGGCTGCGAACCCGGCTGGCGCCGCCCGTCCTTCCCGACGAGCCGTGGCAGGCGACGCTGGCGCGCTATTCGTTCTTGCGCGATCGTCCCGCGGCCGAACTCGAGCACCTCCGCCGACTCGCCGCCACCTTCTTGCGCGACAAGGAGTTCCACGGCGCGCATGGTTTCGTGATCACGGACGAGGTGGCGCTGGCCATCGCGGCGCAGGCGGTGCTGCCGATCCTGCATCTGCCGGGCGGGCTCGACTGGTACGACGATTTCGTCGGGATCGTGGTGCATCCGTCCGAGGCCGTCGCCTTGCGCAAGATCACCGACGAGACCGGCGTGGTACACGAATACGAGGAAACCGTGGCCGGCGAAGCCATGGACCGCGGGCCGGTGATGCTCAGCTGGCAGGACGTATTGGCCGGAAGCGTCACCCAGGACGACGGCTACAACGTGGTGATCCATGAATTCGCCCACAAGCTCGACATGCGCGCGGGCGAAGCGGACGGCTGCCCTCCGCTCCCGCCCGGCTTCGCCGGAAGCCGAAATGCGCGCGAGGCACGCGAGGCGTGGATGGCGGTCATTCAACCGGCCTTCGAGGGTTTTCGCGAGCTGGCGACCATTGCCGAGCGTTTCGGCGGCGAGCCGCCCTGGCTCGACATCTACGCTGCCGAATCGATCGGCGAATTCTTCGCGGTCGCCTGCGAGGGGTACTTCGTGAACCGGCCGCGCATGGCGAACGAATTCGCGGAGCTGACGGTCTTGTTCGACTCGTTCTTCCGGCCAGGCAAGACCAGCTAGCGGCTCGCCGCAGGCCTCGGCGCTGCGCGATCTGTCTCGCTGCCTCTGCCGGCCCGATTCGCCAAGCCCGGTTTCCCGGGCTCGATGCCTCAGCCCTGCTTGCGCAGCAACGCCTTCAACGCGTTCTGCAGCCGTCGTGCCGCCGCTGCGTCGTGCGCCGAGGACAGCACCTTGCCGGCATCCTGCCCCCAGGTCTGCGCCGGCGCCGGATCGCCGCGGCGGGTCAGCAGCTTGAGCTGCAAGGCCCGGCGCGCATCCAGCTGCTCTGCAGGGGTCGGCACCTCGGCCGCCATCTCGAGACGCAGCAAGGCTTCGGCAGCTTCATCGGGCTTCGCGCTCGGCGCGTTCGAGAGCGCCTGCGACCAGCCGCCGCGAACCGCCGGCGTCACCACGCGGCCGAGTTCCTGCACGCTCGGCAGACGGGATGCATCCCGCTGCTCCCAGGCGCCGAGGACCTGCGTCAACGCCTCGCCATGGGCTTGCGCCGCGAGCTTGCGCAACGCCATGTCGGCGCGTTCGAGCGCCTCGCGCTGCGCGCGGAAGGCGGCGTCGCCCAGCCGCGGGCCGCGATCCTCGAAGCGCGGCGGGCGATCGCCGAAGCGGCCCGGACCGCCAGGTCCGCCAGCGCCGCGATCGGAGGGTCGCCCTCCCCGATCGCCAGGGCGGCCAGGTCCGCCCGGCCCACCACGGCCATCCCGACCGTCGCGCGAATCCTTGCGATCGCCGAAGCGGCCGCCTCGCGACGGCGCGGCTTCGGCCTTGCGGTTGCCGGGCCGATCGTCGCCGCGCACGGCGATGACCGGCTTGGGTGCCGGCTTCGGCGGAGCCAAGGGGGTCGGCTCCGGATCATGAGGGGCGGCATCGGTTCGGGCGCGTACGTCGGCAGTGTCCGCCGGTGCCGTCAAGTCTTCGGTCGCCGTGGTGCCTTGATCAGGGTCGGTTTCGCCAGCCGGCGCTTCCGCCGGCAGGACTTCGGCATCGCTCGACGCCGGCGCCTGCTCGGCACTCTCGCCGAATTCAGCCGCAGCCTGGCCCGGCGCCACTTGCTCGGTGGCCCCGACCGCGGGACCGTCGGTGTGAACCATCGGCGGCGATGCCGATGCCGGCTTCACGCCATCTGCCGGCGCGGGCGGAGGTGCTTCGCCGCGGATCGCCGCCTCGAGTTGCGCAATCGCGGACCGAATCCTTTGCGCGTCGCCACTCGCATTGGCCGCGTCGACTGCCTTGGAGGCATCGAGCACCCGACGATCGTGCTCGCTCATGGCGGAAGAGGCCTTTTCGCGTTCCGCAGTCTTGCGGTTGAAGGCCTCGTCGATCGGCGCGCGGAAGGCGTCCCACAGCTTCTGCTCGTAGCGGCGGTCCAGCGGCACGCCCTGCGCCTCCTGTTGCCAGCGCTGCTGCAGCGCCTTGACCGCATCGATGCGCAGCATCGGCGCCGCACCCAAGGCAACGGCTTCCTCGATCATGGCCTGCCGGCGTTCCACGCTGGCCTTCTGGGCGTTTTCGAGCGGCGCACGCGCCAGGCCGAAGGCCTCGTTCCATTGCGGTTGGAGTTCGGCGAACAACTTCTCGCCGACATGGCCTGCATCACGCCAACGATCGGCGAACTGATGCAGCGCCCGGTTGTGCGCCTTCAGGTCGGACGCATCGGCATGGGCCTCGGCCCAGGCCTTGACCTCGGCGATCAAGGCGAGGCGTTGCGCGCGATGCTCCGCGGCATCGGCACGCACCTTTTCGAGCCAGGCCTCGACCACCTTGTGCGCTTCGTTGCAGGCTTCGTCGAAACGCTTCCAGAGCGCATGGTTCGGCACGCCGCCCTGGTCGGTCTGCTTCCATTGTTCGCGCAGGTTGCGAAGGCTCTCCTGGATCTTTCGTCCACCCAGCGCCTGGCCCTCGGGCCGCTTCAAGAGGCCCTCGGCCTTGGCCACCAGCTCTTCGCGAACCTTGTCCGCACCCCATCGCTGCCAGCCTTCGAGTTCGCCCGCGGCGACCAGCGCCGCATGCACCCGCGCCTCGAGCGGCGCATCGACCAGCTTGCCGTGTTCCTTCAATACCGCGCGCAAGGCGGCGGCCGCACCGGCGCTGGCCTTGCCATGACCTTCGGAGGTTTCTTGCTCGAGCTTGGCAAGCGCCGCCTCGACGGCGGCCTGCGCGGTGGCGCGCTTGCCGGGATCGGCCTTGGGCGCCTGCCGAGGTGCCGGCGCGCTCGGCGCCTCGGGCGCACCGCCCCGCGCCACGCGAAGCTCGTCGGCCCACACCGGCACCGGCGGCAACGGCGCCTCGGCATCGGCGGCCGCGGCGGTGGCCTGGGTCAGGGCCTGGTGGAACGCATCGGACACCACCAGCAATTGCGACTTGGAGGATTCGAGCTGCGGCGCGAACTTGGCGTCGAGGCTGTTCCAGTTGGGATCGGCGGTGATGTCGAGGGCCTGCTGCTGCCAATGCGCCACATCGGTGCGCAAGGCTTCCTCGGCCGCTTGGGCGTCGCGCCAGCCCTTGGTCGACAGCACCTCGAAGCGCTGCGCCAGCAGCACCGCCGCCTCGCGATGCACCTGGGCCCGATGCTGCAGGTCCTCGATGCCCTTGATGCGTTCGGAAAGCTGCGCCTTGAAGCCCGCGAGCGGCTCGCGCGACAACGGCGCACCGGCCTTGGCCGCATCGCGCTGCCAGGCGAGCGCATCCGCGATGTTGAGCTTGGGTTGCGCGAGCAGCGCCTCCGCCTTCTGAGCCCATTCGGCGGCGATCGCCTCCTGGCCCTTGGCGCGCTTGATTTCGTCGAGCTTTTCGCGCAGCAGCCGGGCCGCGCCCTTGTCGCGGCTGCTGAGTTCCTTGAAGACATCCTGCAGCTGCTCGACTGCAGGTTGGGTAGCGAGCCAGTCGCGGATCCGCTGGGCCCTTTCGCCCGAGGTCGGCGCCGTGAAGGCACCGCCGGTCAGCGCGTCGAGGGAGGGGATGTCGTGAGGCTTGGATGAGTTGGAAGTCACTGCGCGAGGATCGTGGTCAGGAAAGCAGATAGAAAAAGCGAAGGCGCCGGCAGGGGCCGGCGCGCCCGACATTTTCACCGACTTGCAGCGGCCTTGGTCATCGCGCGGACAGATTAAGGTCGGCGCCCGGTTTCCAGTCGGCTCCGCTCGCCTTGCTGCGCACCGCACCGAGGAAGATCCGCTCGCTCGGCAGCTTCTGAGCCAGCAGGTAGTCGCGCACCGCGGCCCCGCGCGCAACCGCCAGCTGGCGCATGGTTTCCTCGTCGACCTGGATGGTCGGCAAGAGCAGGTCTTCCATGTCCTTGACGGGCAAGTCCTTGGCAAGGCCGATGAGGTTGCGCGGCTTCTCGATCTCGGTTCGCTTGTAGACGGCCGCCAGCAACTCGGGATATTCGGCATCGGTCACTGGCGACACCGCAGCCGCATCCTGGTTGCCGCGGACCGCGGCCCGGCGCTTTTCGCTCTGCGCGAGTTCGCGCAGGCGCCTTCGCTGGTAGGCCTCCTTTTCCTGCTCGAGGCTGGCCATTCCGCTGATCGTCAGGCGAAGCGTCTCCCGCTCCGCGAGCGCCTTGGCCACCTTGTCGAGGTTCTCCCTGGCCTCCGGCGTCAAGCTCGCGCTTCCGGGCGAGAAGGTGATGGCGCTCGAATCCCCTGCGCCGCCACCGCCGAGCCCGCCGGTCAGGAGCGAGAACGGCGAGGTCACCGCCTTGACGATCAGGTTGGCGATCGCCTTGAAGATCAGCGGCCCGATGCTGAATTGCGGATCGTTGAGCGAACCGCTGATCGGAAAGTCGATGTCGATGACGCCATTGCGGTCGGCCAGTAGCGCAACCGCAAGCCGCACCGGCAGGCTGTTCGGCGCGCCTTCGACCGGATCGCCGAACTGCAGCTGGTTGAGCACCAGCTTGTTGGTGGCGGTCAATCGGCCGTCCGGCGCGATCTGGTAGTTCACCTCCATGCTGAGCTTGCCCCGCTCGATGCCATGGCCGGCGTAGCGAACCGAATACGGTGAAAGCGGCGGCAGGTCGAGGTCGCGCATCTTCGCGGTGATGTCGAGCTCCAGCGGCTTGGCAAGCGGGTTGACTCGACCGGTGATTTCGAGCGCCGCGGTCTGCTGGGCCTTGCCCCGCAACTCGAGCTCGGCCAGCGCCGGCTTGTCGCCTCTGGGCTGCGACGAGAAGGCGCTCAGCTTGCCGTTGAGTTCGCTCAGGTCGGCCGAGTAGTTGGGCTTGACGAAGAGATCGGTGAAATCGATTCGGCCGTTGACCATGTTCATCGGTCCGAAGTCGATCACCGGTGCGTTCGGATCGATTTCGGCCGACGAGGCGGCAGGTCTCGCGGCGGCAGTCGGCCGCTGCTCGGCTGCCCCGCCGACCATTTCCTCGGACGAGATCGAGCGGCCGCCTCGGGCTGCAGCCGCAGGCGCCGCCGCGACGGTGGTCCGGCTGCCACCCAAATTGCGGCGGGTGGTGGTCTCGGGCGCCCCGGCTGTCTTCGTCGCATCGGCGGCTGCGGTCGCGCCGATTGCACCGCCTGGCTCGGTCGCGCCGCCGGCTACCGGCGGGTCGCCCGGCTTGCGTGCGAGATCCTGCAAGTTGAGCCGCCCCGTCGGATCGACGATGACCCGGGCGAAGAAGTCGGTCAGGGTGGTTTCCCTCACGCTCACCGACACGGGCTTCTTCGGCACCATGTCGAGCTTCAAGGCCCGCAGGCTCAGCGCCTTCCAGCGCAGGACCTGGTTGCCCCGGTCGCGGCTGCCGGTGGCTTGCGCGCCCGAAGGATTGTTGGCCCGGAAATCCTCCAGCGCCGAATCGCCTGAGAGGGCGAGGTTCATGCCGGCCGGGGTTCCCGCGTATTTGACCGTGCCCTTGAAGTTGGCGAAGGCGCGGCGAATGTCGATGTTGAGTGCGTCGGCGTAATAGGCCTTGAAGGCATGCGCCGGAATCGAAACCAGCTCCACCTGGCCTTCGGCCGCCAGCGGCTTGAGCGCGATGCTGCCCTTGTAGTCGAAGCGGCCGGCATCCGCCCTGCCCGACGAGATTCGGCCGGAGAGCGCGAGCGGCGAGGGATTGGGGCTATCCGGAGAAATCTTCTGCGCGTTCACCTTGAGCGCACTGATGTCGAAGGCGACCGGCGCTGCGCCGGATTTGTCCGCATACGACACGCTCCCGTTGTCGATGGCGAGCGTGCCGATCGACAGGGCCCAGGGGCGCGTGTTCGAAGGCGCTGTTGCCGCGTTTGCGGCGTTTACCGCGGTGGCTTCGGTGGTTGGCCCGGCCGCGCTGGCTGCCTTGGAAGCGCTGGCTGCACTCGCCGGCGCCGCGGCCGTCTGCGCGACGCGTTTCTCGCCGCCCCCGTCGCCAGCGCCGGCTGCGCCTTCGGCCTCGGCTGCGGCACCGCCAGCCGCTGCAGGCGCCTTCAGCCAACGCTCGAACATCCAGCGCTTGTCGGCACCGCGCTCCACCGCGATCTTCGGCTGGGTCGCCGAAAGCGTGCCGATGGCCAGCGTATGGCGCGTCATGTCGACCTCGGCGCCCAGCAGTTCGAAGCGGCCGATGCTCGCGAGCGAGGACTTCTCTTCCGTCAATGCAAGTCCGTCGATGGCCACGCGGCTGGCGCGGAACTTGAGGTCGGGCTGCGCCCAGTCGACTTCGACCTGGCCGCTCAACTTGCCATCCACCGTCGGCGACAGGCTCTTGGCCAGATACGGCGCAGCCAGGGACAGCGGCAGCGCCTCGACCTCGGCTTGCAGTCGTGCGGCCTTGTCGGTGGCCTGGCCCTTGAAGCCGAGCCTCGCACCACCCACGCGGCTCGATCCGCTGAATGGCACTGGTTTTTCCAGCGGCCAGGCGATGTCGCTGGCTTCGAACGCGAGCTGCTCGGCATCGATGGCGGCCGATGGCTGGATGCTCGCATCGCGCCAGCCGACATTGCCGCCGGTCAGCGAGAAGCGATCGACCTTGACCTGCCACGGCACCGGGGCCGTCGTCGCTGCTGGTGCCGCCGGCGCGCTCGCTTCGGGCGCGGGAGCCTTGGCGGCCGAGTCCGCGGGGATCAGGTTGAGCTTGCCTGCCGCATCGCGCGCGACCACCATCTTCGGAGCGTCGAGCCGGATCGCACCCAGGTGGATGTTCCGTTCCAAGGGTCTGGCGTCCAGCACCGCGACCTCGAGCGCGTCGAAGGCCAGCAGGTCGGCATTGCGGCTGTCCGCCACCTGGACACCGCGCGCCGCCACCGAGCCGCTGAGCTTGAGCCCGGCGGTGGCGGCTTGCTCGAAGTCGAGTTGGATGTTCGCGTCGAGTCGCCCGGCCTTGAGCCCGATCGGAAGCCCTCCGGGCAGGTAACCCAGATAGGGCGCGAGATCCAGGTCGGCGAACTGGAACTGCAGGTTGGTCTTGCGGTTGTCGGCAAAAGGCGTTGTCGATGCGGATGAATCGAATCGGCTGCCGTTCAGGACGAACGCCAGCTTCGGCTCGGTCTTGACTTCGCGCTGCGAAGCCAGGTTGCTCAGGAACGGCACCTTGAAGGTCAGGTCGCGGAGCTCGTGCTTGCGCTTCACCGTCCGGTCGTCGAAATCGAAGCGCCCGTTCGAGATGACGATGTTGTAGACCGCGAAGCGGGGCGGATCCTTCTTGCTGGTATCGGTCTCTGGCGCCGCATTCGCTTTCAGTCGAGCGAGGATGTCGTCGATGTCGTACTTGCCGTCGCCGAGATGGCTGAGTCGGAAAGCGGGCGATTCGATCTGCACCGCGTCGATCACGGGCGCCAGGCGGAGGATCGACTGGAGTTCGGCGTCGACATAGATGCGAGCCACGGACGCCTGCGGCTCTCCACCATCTGCGCCGGCGATCTTCAGGTCGTCCAGCGCGAGTTCGAGCGTCCAGGGTTTGAAGTCGATCTTGCCGACCGTCACCTGCCGTCCCAGTTTTTCGCTCGCGATCTTCTGGAGCTGGCTCTTGGCGATCGGTGGTACAGCCAACCACGCGACCAGCCACAGAAGCAGGACGACCAGCAGCGTGACCGCAACCCGCCGGGTCCATCGGTTGCGCATCAACGAAGCAGCATTCATCGAAAGCGAGTGTGCACCAAAGGCTCGTGACCTCATCCGGGATAAAGAAAGCCCGGTGATTCGACAGCGTCGCATCACCGGGCTCGATGGCGGGTGAACACCCATGCCATCCATTCGCTTGAACGGAAGTAGGATGTTCCGCCAAGCTGGCAGCAACAGATTGCCACCGTTATTACCTTCGCCGCCGGGCACACGGATGCGCCGTCGGGCTTCGGTAAATCGCCTGATCCCTCAGGCAAGCGCCAGACTATTCGCCTCGCCTGCGCCTGGCAAAGTGGCATTTTTTATCGCCACGAACCAGCTGATTTCGTTCGCCAATGCTTCTGTGCAATAGCTTCCAAAGACATAAAGCCGCAAGCGCTTATGCTTGACCAGGTATTTAGGCACTTTTAAAATCCGGCGGCACCTGTTCGTGACGCACGAAAGGAGTACTTTCGTAGTCGCTCCGCTAGGTTCACCTTCGCTGATTCGCTGGCTGTTCGAGCGCGAGTCATCCGGCGCCTGTCCGTCGACAGCCTTGTTTCCAGCCTTCATCGGACGAAGGTTCGACAGCGAGGCACTGAAAGGAAAAAGAACGATGAAAGAGGCTTTGCAGGCCACCGGCCAAGCGCTTCGGACATTCGTGTCCGACGTCGTGGACGGATTCTTCGAAATCATGCACAACGGCTTCGCCCTGGTCGGACTGACCATCGCATTCGCCGTCATCGCGCTCGTCGCACGCCCCGACCTCCGCCACGCCGGCGAACAGGAGCTGGTCGGCTGGCTCGAATCCCGCAAGCCGCCGCCTGAAGTGACGTCCCTCAAGCCCAACGCCATCGAGCGGGCCACGGCGGCCAGCCCGCAGGAGTTGCCGCAGCAGCAAGCCGCCGTCGCCTACTGGTTAAGCAAGAAATACCGCGTTGCCGTCGAACCGCTCAGCGTCCTGGTTGCCGAGGCGTATTCACTTGGCAAAGGCACCAAGCTCGACCCGACCCTGATCCTCGCGATCGTCGCGGTCGAGTCCAGCTTCAATCCGTTCGCGCAAAGCCACGTCGGCGCACAGGGCCTGATGCAGGTCATGACCCATATCCACGGCGAGAAGTATCAGAGCGCAGGCGGCACGTTGGCCGCCTTCGATCCCGTGACCAACATGCGGGTCGGCGTCAAGGTTCTGCAGGAATGCGTGGCACGTGCCGGCAGCCTCGAAGGCGGGCTTCGCTACTACGTGGGCGCCGCCAACCTGCCGGACGATGGCGGCTACGCGAGCAAGGTACTGGCCGAGCACGAGCGCCTTCGCCAGGTGGCAGCGGGCCGCGCCCCGGCGCCGACGCCGCCCGGCATGCGTGCCCAGCCGCTTCCGGTGGTCGCGCCGGCCAAGCCCGAGGCCGAGCCGCAGAAGGTCGCCTTGGCGGATGTCGATGCGCTTTGAGCCCGTGGTGACAATGCCTCTCAGCTACACTTTCCGCGCACGCGACTGGCGATAAGCGAGAGTCATCCTTCGGAGCTCGGCGCTGAAGTGGAATACCACTGGGAAGCGTGCCGCTCCCTGCGCCGACCGGCATGCGGAGCGATCAGCCGTTCGCCTGGGCAGCCCTTGTTTGTTGCAGAGCAAGGACCATCGTCTTGAAGGACTGCCGCATGTACCACCGCCAACACCTGGTCGAGCAAACCGATCCCGAACTCTGGGCCGCCATCGTGGCCGAGACCGAGCGCCAGGAACATCACATCGAGCTCATCGCGAGCGAAAACTACGCCTCGCCCGCGGTCATGGCCGCGCAGGGCTCCCAACTGACCAACAAGTACGCCGAGGGCTACCCTGGCAAGCGCTACTACGGCGGCTGCGAGCATGTCGACGTTGCCGAACAACTGGCGATCGACCGGGTCAAGCAGATCTTCGGCGCCGATGCCGCCAACGTCCAGCCGCACTGCGGCGCCTCGGCCAACGAGGCCGTGATGCTGGCGTTCTTGAAGCCGGGCGACACCATCATGGGGATGAGCCTCGCCGAAGGCGGCCACCTCACCCACGGCATGCCGCTCAACATGAGCGGCAAGTGGTTCAACGTGGTGAGCTACGGCCTCGACGCCAAGGAAGAGATCGACTACGACGCGATGGAACGCCTGGCGCACGAATCGATGCCCAAGCTGATCATCGCCGGCGCCTCGGCCTATTCGCTTCGCATCGACTTCGAGCGCTTCGCCAAGGTCGCGAAGGATGTCGGCGCGATCTTCATGGTCGACATCGCGCACTACGCCGGACTGGTCGCCGCGGGCGTCTACCCGAACCCGGTGCCGCATGCCGACGTGGTGACCTCCACCACCCACAAGAGCCTGCGCGGTCCGCGCGGCGGCATCATCCTCATGAAGGCTCAGCACGAGAAGGCGATCAACAGCGCGATCTTCCCCGGGCTGCAGGGCGGCCCGCTGATGCACGTGATCGCCGCCAAGGCGGTCGCCTTCAAGGAAGCGCTGGCGCCCGAGTTCAAGAGCTACCAGCAGCAGGTGGTCCGCAATGCGCAGGTCATCGCCGAAACGCTGACCAGCCGCGGACTCCGGATCGTGAGCGGCCGCACCGAGAGCCACGTGATGCTGGTCGACCTGCGCGGCAAAGGCATCACCGGCAAGCTCGCCGAGTCGGTGCTCGGCAGCGCGCACATGACCATCAACAAGAACGCGATCCCGAAGGACCCCGAGAAGCCGATGGTGACCAGCGGCGTGCGCATCGGCACCCCGGCGCTCACCACCCGCGGCTTCAAGGACGAAGAGGCGCGGATGACCGCCAACCTGGTGGCCGACGTGCTGGACAACCCGCACGACAGCGCCAACATCGACGCGGTGCGTGCCAAGGTGCATGCGCTCACCAGCCGTTTCCCGGTCTATCGCTGAAGCCATGACCGCCCGCCGCGCGAGCCCCTCGTCGTCCGCTGCCGGTAGCGGCAGGGCCGAGTGCCCGCGGCGCCGGCGCTTCGAAGGCTTTGCCCGATGAAATGCCCGTTCTGCGGCCATGTCGAGACCCAGGTGGTCGAGACCCGGGTTTCGGAAGACGCCGATTTCGTGCGCCGCCGCCGCCAGTGCGGCAGCTGCGACAAGCGCTTCACGACCTACGAGCGGCCCGACGTCAATTTCCCGGTCATCGTCAAGAAGGATGGAAGCCGCGCGGACTTCGACACCGCCAAGGTGCGGGCTTCGATGATGCTGGCGCTGCGCAAGCGGCCGGTCAGCATCGCGCAGATCGATACGGCGCTTTTCCGCATCGAGCAGGCGCTGCTGCTTCGGGGCGTCCGCGAAATCGAGTCGAACCAGGTCGGCGAACTGGTCATGCACGAACTCAAGCGCCTCGACAAGGTGGCCTATGTGCGCTTCGCTTCGGTGTACCGGAGCTTCGAGGACGTCGACGAGTTCAGGCAGCTCCTGAAGGACATCTAGCGCCTCGGATCGCCAGCCGCCTTCCTTTCAACGAACCTTCGCTCCCGGTTTTCCCGTTGTCCTCGCCCTGGTCAATTCCTTCGTTCGACCGATCGGTCCTGCTGCCTCCGGCCGAGGCGATGGCGCTCGCGCAGCGGTGCGCGCTGGCCGCTAGCCATTCGGCACCGCCGAATCCGGCGGTCGGCTGCGTCCTCACATCGGACGAGGGCGAGCTGCTCGGCATGGGTTCCACCCAACGCACCGGCGGGCCGCATGCCGAGATCATGGCGCTGCGCGATGCCGCGGCCCGCGGGCACTCCACCGTCGGCGCCATCGCGTATGTCACCCTGGAACCATGCTCGCACCACGGCCGAACCGGCCCGTGCTGCGACGCCCTGGCGGATGCCGGCATCGCACGGGTCGTCGCCTCGATCGCCGACCCCAATCCGCTGGTCGCCGGCGAAGGCTTCAGGCGCCTTCAGGCAGCCGGCGTCGAGGTCGAGGTCGGGCCGGGCGCCGAGTTCTCGCGCGAGCTCAACATCGGTTTCTTCAGCCGCATGCTGCGCCGCACGCCTTGGGTTCGCCTCAAGGCGGCGGCATCGATCGACGGCAAGACCGCCCTCCTCGACGGCACCAGCCAATGGATCACCTCGGACGCGGCGCGCACCGACGGCCATGCCTGGCGCGCACGGGCCGGCGCCATCCTGAGCGGCGTCGGCACCATCATCGAAGACGATCCGCTGCTGGACGTGCGGCGGGTCCCGACCGACCGGCAGCCGCCGCTGGTCGTGGTCGACAGTCGCCTGCAGACGCCGCCTTCGGCCCGCATCTTCACCCCCGGCCGGTCGGTCTGGATCTACGCGGCAGAGGCGGACGCCAAACGCAAGGCCGCGCTCGAGCGGGCCGGTGCGAGCGTCACGGTGTTCGCCAACGCCGCCGGCAAGGTCGACCTCGCGGCCCTGCTGCGCGACCTGGCCCTGCGCGAAGTCAACGAGGTGCATGTCGAAGCCGGCCACAAGCTCAACGGTTCGCTGATGCGCGAAGGCCTGGTCGACGAGCTGCTTTTCTATTTCGCGCCCAAGTTCATCGGCGAGGGCCTCGGACTCGCGAGCCAGCCGATGCCGCACGGTGCACTGACGTCGCTCGCCAACGCGCTGCCGCTCGAGTTCAAGTCGATCGAGGTCTTGCCGCCCGACTTCCGGGTGGTGGCCCGCGTGCAAGGTCGCGATCGATTCTGAAAGGATCGCCCGGTATCGTTCCGGGATCGCCGGCACACGGCGGGGGACTCTGCCGCCGCGCCTAAAATGCCGCGATGTTCACCGGAATCATCACCGGCGTGGGGCGCATCGCCGCAGTCCACGACCTCGGCGGCTCTTCATCCCACGGCAAGCGTCTCGACATCGCGGCACCGCCCGGCTACCTCGACGACGTGGGCCTCGGTGACAGCATCGCACTCAACGGCGCCTGCATGACGGTCACCCAGGTCGATCTCCCCCAGCACCGCTTCAGCATCGACATCTCGGTCGAGTCCCTCGACAAGACCGCCGGCCTCGCAGAACCTTCGGCGCGCATCAACCTCGAGAAGGCCCTGCGCGCCAACGACCGGCTCGGCGGACACATCGTCTCCGGCCATGTCGACGGCATCGGGCGGGTCAGCCGATTCGCGCCGGTCGGCGAGAGCTACGAGCTTCGGATCGTCGCGCCGCCGGAGCTGGCCCGCTTCCTGGCCTACAAGGGTTCGATCACCGTCAACGGCGTGAGCCTCACCGTGAACAGCGTCGAGGACATCGCGGCAGGCAGCGAGGTCAGCATCAACCTGATCCCCCACACGGTCCAGAACACCTCGCTCGGCGCTCTGGCCGAGGGCAGCCGGGTCAACCTCGAGATCGATACCGTGGCGCGCTATGTCGAGCGAATGCTCCAGGCCGGCGCCCTCCCGACCCCACAGAAAGCCATCCACCCATGAATGCCTCCGTCACCTCCATCGCCGCGCCCCGCGACGGCCGAACGCCGGCGCCCATCTCGCCGGTCGAGGACATCGTCGCCGAACTGCGTGCCGGCCGGATGGTCATCCTGGTCGACGAGGAAGATCGCGAGAACGAAGGCGACATCGTGCTGGCGGCCGACCACGTGACGCCCGAGGCCATCAACTTCATGGCGCGCCATGCCCGCGGCCTGATCTGCCTCACCCTGTCGCGCGACATGTGCGAACGGCTGCAGCTGCCGCCGATGGTGGCCCGCAACGGCGCCAAGCACTCGACCGCGTTCACGGTGTCGATCGAAGCCGCCGAGGGCGTGACCACCGGCATCTCGGCGGCCGATCGGGCCCGCACGGTGCAGGCCGCCGTGGCCCGCGATGCCAAGGCCAGCGACCTGGTGCAGCCCGGCCATATCTTCCCGCTTCAAGCGGTCGACGGCGGCGTGCTCATGCGTGCCGGCCATACCGAGGCCGGCTGCGACCTGGCCGCCATGGCGGGCTGCTCGCCCGCCTCGGTGATCTGCGAGGTGATGAACGAGGACGGCACCATGGCCCGCCTGCCCGACCTGCAGGTCTTCGCGGCCGAACACGGCATCAAGATCGGCACCATCGCCGCCCTCATCGAGCACCGCAGCCATCACGAATCCCTGGTCGAGAAGGTGGGCTCGCGCGAAATGCGCACGCCCTTCGGCCTGTTCACCGCGCAGGCCTTCCGCGACAAGCCGAGCGGCGGGGTCCATTTGGCGCTGGTGCACGGCAGCTGGACTTCGGACGAAACCATCGACGTGCGCGTACACGAACCGCTGTCGCTGCTCGACGCGCTCGAAGTCGATCGGCCGCTGCACAGCTGGAGCCTGGATGCCAGCCTCACGCACATCGCACGGCAGGGCAAGGGCGTCGCGGTGCTCTTGAACTGCGGCGAATCAGGCGACGAGCTGCTGGCGCAGTTCGCCGGCACCGCGCGCCCCGCTCAAGCGCCCGAACGCGGCCGCATGGATTTGCGCAGCTACGGCATCGGCGCCCAGATCCTGCGCGAATGCGGCGTGCAGCGCATGAACCTTCTAGGCGCTCCCCGCCGGATGCCCAGCATGGCGCAGGGCTACGGGCTCGAGATCGCCGGCTACATCACGAAAGAACAGAAATGAAGATCGACCAACGCCGAAAGCGAGGCGCCTGATGCGCAACGCCAATCAAGGAACCGCTGCCTCGCTGGACGGCAAGGGCCTGCGCATCGGCATCGTGCAGGCCCGCTTCAACGAAAACGTGACCGATGCGCTGGCCGACGCGTGCCGGACCGAACTGCTGGCACTCGGCGTCGCCGAGTCGGACATCGACCACTGGAGCGTGCCGGGCGCGCTCGAAGTGCCCACCGCGCTGCAGGCCATGGCGTCGTCCAGGCGCTACCAGGCGCTGGTCGCGCTCGGCTGCATCATCCGCGGCGAGACCTATCACTTCGAGCTGGTCGCGAACGAATCGGGCGCCGGCGTGAGCCGGGTCGCGCTCGACCATCGGCTGCCGATCGCCAACGCCATCCTCACCACCGAGAACCTCGCCCAGGCCGTCGAGCGGCAGACCGACAAGGGCCGCGATGCCGCCCGAGTCGCGGTCGAGATGGCGCGCCTCGTGGCCGGCGCCGAATGAGCGCGCCCGACGACACGCCGGACGGCGGCGGACCTACCCGCTCTACCGGCCCGAACCGCCCGATCCGCAGCAAGCTCACCAGCACCGGCGCGCGCAAGGCTTCTGCCAAGGCACCGCGCAGCCGGGCCCGAGAGTTCGCCCTGCAGGCCCTGTACCAGCACATCGTGGGCCGCAACGATGCGGCCTCGATCGACGCGTTCACCCGCGACCTGTCCGGCTTCCACAAGGCCGACGCGGTGCATTACGACGCCTTGCTGCATGGATCGATCGAGCACGCAGCCGCGCTCGACGCGCTGATCGTGCCGCTGCTCGACCGCAAGCTCGAGGAGATCTCGCCGATCGAGCGCGCCGTGATGTGGATCGGCGTGTACGAGTTCCAGAACTGCCTGGACGTGCCGTGGCGGGTTGTGCTGAACGAATGCATCGAGCTCGCCAAGGAATTCGGTGGTACCGACGGCCACAAGTACGTGAATGCGGTGCTCAACGGCCTGGCGCCGCAGTTGCGGGCGGCCGAGGTCGAAGCCGACCGTGCCCAGGGCAAGGGCCGCGCATGAGGATCACGGCGCGCGCCGAGCGAATCGAACCCTTCTACGTGATGGAGGTGGCCAAGGCCGCCGCCCGCATCGGCCGCGAGGTGGCGAACACCGATCGGCCGATGATCTACCTCAACATCGGCGAGCCCGACTTCACCGCGCCGCCCCTGGTGCAAGAAGCCGCCATTCGTGCCGTCCGCGCCGGCGCCACCCAGTACACGCCCGCCACCGGGCTCGACCTGCTGCGCGAGCGCATCAGCGCCTGGTATGCGAGCCGCTTCGGTGTCGACGTGCCGGCGCGGCGCATCGTCATCACGGCTGGCGCCTCGGCCGCGCTGCAGCTCGCTTGCCTGGCCCTGATCGAAGCGGGCGACGAAATGCTCCTGCCCGACCCGAGCTACGCCTGCAACCGGCACTTCGTGACGGCAGCGGACGGCAAGCCGGTGCTGGTGCCGACCACCGCGGCCGAGCGCTTCCAGCTGAGCGCGGCCAAGGTCGAGGCGGCGTGGGGCGAGCGCACCCGCGGCGTGCTGCTGGCGTCGCCATCGAACCCGACCGGCACCTCCATCGCGCCGGGCGAGCTCCGGCGAATCCACGAGGTGGTGTCGCGCCGCGGCGGCATCACCCTGGTCGACGAGATCTACCTGGGCCTGTCCTACGACGACAACTTCGGCCGCACGGCGCTCGCCATCGACGACCAGGTCATCAGCATCAACAGCTTCAGCAAGTACTTCAACATGACCGGCTGGCGGCTCGGTTGGCTGGTGGTGCCGGATTCGATCGTGCCCGCGGTCGAGCGCCTCGCGCAGAACCTCTTCATCTGCGCGAGCACGGTTTCGCAGCACGCGGCCCTTGCCTGCTTCGAGCCGGAGAGCCTGGCCGAGTACGAACGGCGCCGCGCCCAGTTCAAGGCCAGGCGGGATTGGTTCATTCCGCAGCTCGACGCGCTCGGCCTCACCGTGCCGGTCATGCCTGACGGCGCGTTCTATGCCTGGGCCGATTGCACCGGGTTCGCGGGCAAGCTGGGCATTTTTGGCAGCTGGGACTTCGCATTCGAGGCCATGAACAAGGCCCACGTGGCGCTCACGCCCGGCCGCGATTTCGGCAGCGCCGAGACCAGCCGCTTCATCCGCTTCTCGACCGCGAGCTCGATGGCGCATCTCGAAGAAGCGGTCGCCAGGCTGCGGGGCTGGGCCGAAGGCTCGAAGGCCGCATGAGCTTCACGCATCCGGTGCGGGTCTATTGGGAAGACACCGATGCGGGCGGCATCGTCTTCTATGCCAACTACCTGAAGTTCATGGAGCGTGCCCGCACCGAATGGCTGCGCTCGCTCGGCGTCGCCCAGCAGCGGCTGCGCGAAGAATGCAACGGCATCTTCGTGGTGAGCGAAACCCAGCTCAAGTACCACCGGCCCGCCCGGCTCGACGACCAGCTCCAGGTCACCGCCGAACTCCGTCAGCTGGGTTCGGCCTCGCTCATAATCGCCCAGCGCGTGTTGCTCGCGCCGGATGCCGAACCGCCTTCATCCGACACGGCATTGCTGCTGTGCGAGGGCACCATCCGGATCGGCTGGGTCGATGCCACCACGCTTCGGCCCGCACGCATCCCGCCGCAGATCACGGGAACCTTGGCGCCTCATGCGGGCTCCATGTCTCAAACTCCAAGACCATGAATCAAGAACTGTCGATCATTTCCCTCCTGCTCCATGCCAGCATTCCGGTGCAGCTGGTGGTGTTGCTCCTCATCGTGGTGTCGGTCGCGAGCTGGGCCGCGATCTTTCGCAAGTTCTTCTCGCTCAAGCGAACCCGCGCCCTCAACGACGAGTTCGAGCGCGAGTTCTGGTCGGGCACCAGCCTGAACGAACTCTTCTCCTCCGCCGCGCAGAACGCCAAGTTCGCCGGCCCGATGGAACGCATCTTCGCCTCGGGCATGCGCGAATACCAAAAGCTGCGCGAACGGCAGGTGTCCGACGCCGGCACGCTGCTCGACGGCGCCCGCCGGGCGATGCGGGCGAGCTTCCAGCGCGAACTCGATGCGGTGGAACAGAACCTGTCCTTCCTCGCGACCGTGGGTTCGGTCTCGCCCTACGTCGGCCTCTTCGGCACGGTCTGGGGGATCATGCATGCCTTCACCGGCCTCGCGGCGCTGGCGCAAGTGACGCTCTCGACCGTTGCACCCGGCATCGCCGAGGCGCTGGTCGCCACCGCGATCGGCCTCTTCGCCGCAATCCCGGCCGTCGTCGCCTACAACCGCTTCGCCCGCGAAATCGACAAGATCGCGATCGCGCTGGAGACCTTCATCGAAGAGTTCTCCAACATCCTGCAGCGCAACCTGACTGCGCACGTCAACCCGGCAACGGTTTCCGCGGCCCCCGGCCGCTGAACCCCAGAAAGGCCCGCCATGCCCGCCATGTCGTCCCGCGGCCGCGGCCGCCGAACCATCAACGAGATCAACATGGTCCCGTTCATCGACGTGATGCTGGTGCTGTTGATCATCTTCATGGTCACCGCCCCGCTCATCACGCCGAGCGTCATCAACCTGCCTTCGGTCGACCGCGCCAACAAGCAGCCGGACAAGCCGATCGAGATCGTCATCAAGAGCGATGACGAAGTGCAGATCAAGAAGGACCCGTCCACCGGCAGCGGCGGCACCTCGATCCCGATGACGCAGATCGGCGAGGCCGCGCGCCAGGCGCAGGGCGGCGACGACCAGCGCCCGGTCATCATCAGCGCCGACAAGTCGGTCAAGTACGAGACCGTGGTCAAGGCCATGAACCAGCTCAAGCAGCGCGGCGTCGAGCGGGTCGGGCTGTCGGTCACCACCACCGGAGGTCGCTGAGCGATGTCGCTCGCCGCCGACCGCCCCGAGTTCGCACCGCCGCCGCAGCGCGGCACCACCCGCGCCGTGCTGATGGCGCTGTTCGCGCACGCCTTGCTGATCGTGCTGCTGACCTGGGGCGTGAGCTGGAAGCGCGAAGCCGAGAACGACGCGGTCGAGGCCGAACTGTGGTCGAGCACCGTCCAGCAGGCCGCGCCTCGCGCGGTGGCACCCACGCCGCCGCCCACTCCCGCACCGACGCCGCCGCGCGCAGTGTTTCGCGGATCAGGGCCGCATGCTGTTTGAGCGAAGCGAGTTCATGCGGACCCCGCGAAACGCGAGCACCGCAGGTTGCCCCGAGCGAAGCGACGGGGTCACGCGCAGTGGGATCGACCGGCCCGTACCGCGTACCGGGCGGACCCCAACACGGAAGAAGCCGAACCCACCCGCTATCCGATCAACCGAGGCAACCAGGTAGCAATGGATGGAACGAAAAAGACCGCAGCCAATAGCAGCAAACTCATGACAACGTAAGGCACCACCGCCTTGAAGATGTGCCCCATCGTCACCGCAGGCGGCGCGACGCCCCGCATCGTCATCAGGAGCAAACCGTGCGGCGGCAACAGCAGGCCGAGCTGCATGCAGATCAGGAACATCACGCCGAACCAGACCGGATCGATGCCCAGCGTCTGAACGATCGGCATGAAGATCGGCAAGGTGATCATCATCATGCTGATCTGGTCGACGAAGATGCCGAGGAAGATCAGCATCAGCATCATTCCGGCAATGATCATTCCGGTCGAAAGGCCCTGGCCGGTGATCATCTGTACCAGGCCATTGCTCGCTCCAGAGAACGACAGGATCTGCGCAAACGTCGTTGCGCCCAGGATGATGAAGAGGATCATTCCCGAGATGCCCGCCGTTCCGCGCAGCGACTTCATCACCGCTTCGACGGTCAGCACCCGGTAGCCCGCCGCCAGCACCATCGTCGCGAAGGCGCCGAGCGCGGCGCATTCGGTCGGGGTTGCCCAGCCGTTGGCCAAGGCGCCCACCACCACGCCGAAGATCGACAAGGTCGGCAGCACGTAGGCGAAGAAGGGTTGCCACCGGGCCCAGCCGACATGGCCTGCGCCCTCCTCGTCCGCGGGCGCGAGCGACGGGGTGATCTTGACCCGCAGCACGATCCAGGCGACGAAGGCGATCGACAGGATCACGCCCGGCATCACGCCGCCGACCAGGAGCTTCGAGATCGAAATGCCTGAAAGCGAGCCGAGCAGCACCGTCAGGGCCGAGGGCGGGATCAGCATGTCGACCGCGCCGATCGCCATGATCGGTCCGGTGGCGAGGGTCGGGTGGTAGCCGCGCGCCAGCATCACCGGGAGCATCAGCGAGCCGAGCATCGCGGTGGTGGCGATGGTCGAGCCCGAAATGGCCGAGAACACGGTGCCGGCGACGACCGCCACCACGGCCAGCCGTCCGGGTACGCGGCGGATCAGCCGTTCGACGCCCTCGATCACCTTGAGCGCGAGGCCGGTGTGGAACAGCACCTCGCCCATCAGGACGAAGAGCGGGATCGGCGTCAGCGAGAACGCGGTGACCGAGCTCACGCTGCTGCGCGCCAGCTGCATGAGGCCGGCCTCGCCGCCCATGTAGAGCCAGGCGCCGACGATGTTGACCGTGATGAAGGTGAGCGCCACCGGCATGCCGATGAAGAGCAGCACGGTCGATCCGCCCAGCATCAGCCAGGCTGCCAATGCCCACGAACTCATGACGGGGCCCGCCTCATGCCGCGCTCACCGCATCGTGGCGCGGCCCGCGCTCGGCATGCGCCAGGCGAACCATGCGGAACACCATCTCGATGGCCAGCAGCACGAAGACGATCGGCAACGGTGCCAGCCCCCACCATTCGGGCGTGACCAGCGTCTTGATGTTGACCGAGCCCGACTGGAAGCTGGCCCACGCGGCCTGGCTGCCATACCAGGCGATCACCAGGCAGCAGGCCAGGCCGATCGCATCGCCGATCCATTCGAGCGTCCAGGCCAAGCGCGGCGGCAGCGCCTGCAGCACGATGTCGACCCGGATGTGCTGGCCCTGCCGCAGCAACCACGGCGCGACGCACATCGTGATGAGGTAGAGCATCAGCTCGGAGACTTCGTTGCTCCACGCGAGCCCGCGGGGCAGCCCGGGAACGGGCAGGTTCCGCAGCAGGACGTCGGCCACGATCACCAGCATCATCGCCAGCAGGATCAGGCAGCCGACGAAGGCCAGCGCGGACAGGAAGCGGCCGTAGCCGCGAGCAAGGCCGCCGTCGCCCACCGGGCCGCCGGCCGGACCGCCGCCGCTCACTTGGAGAACAGCGACTTGAAGCGGGCCGCGATCTCGGGGCTTTGCTTGGTGGCGCTGGCCCAGCCGACTTCATAGGCCTTGTCGCGAAAGCCCTTGGCGGTCGCCGCGTCGAAGCGGATGGCCTGGATGCCGGCCTTTTCCTGGCGCGCGGTTTCCTCGGTGGCGTATTGGGTCCAGAAGGTGTTCTCCGCCTCGAGCGCGAGCAACTGCTTCTGCAGGTAGTTGCGCTGGGTGTCGGTGAGCTTCTTGTAGGCGGGCAGGTTCATGATCAGCGACACCTCGGCATCGTAGAAGCCGGGGTCGACGCGGAACTTGGTCTTCTCGTGCCAGTTCAGGTCGAAGATGCCGCCGATCGGCCAGCCGTAGCCGTCGACCACGCCGCGCTCGAGCGCGGTGTAGACCTCGCCCGGCGGCGTGGTGATGACGTTGGCGTTGAGCGCCTGGAAGAAATCGCGATACACCGGCGTGATGCGGATCTTCTGCCCGGTGAGGTCGGGCTTGTCGATCTTCTTGTTGGTGTAGACGTGAAAGGGCTGGTTCTCGACCATCCGGGCGAGATACTGCATGTTGCCCTTCTCGTTCCAGACCTTGTTGATCGCATCGAAGGCGCCGTTCTTGCGCTGCTCGGCCACCGGCACCTGGGTGAGCTTGAGGAAGTCCGCCTCGGGCATCACGTTGGTATAGAAGGCGCCGGTGTTGAGCGCCATGTCGACCACGCCGGTCTTGACCGCGTTGCCGGCCTCGAATGTCGGAATCGCCTTGGGCCCGCCGATGAAGTTGATCTGCAGCACGCCCTTGCCTTCGGCGTTCACCTTGTTGATCCACGGCTGCATGCGCTGCACGTAGATGCCGTTCTCGGCGAAGGCGCTCACGAGGCGCAGGGTGACTTCCTGCGCGCCGGAAAGCGTGGCGAAGCCA
The DNA here is from genome assembly GCA_902506565.1 of Burkholderiales bacterium 8X. Lineage (GTDB taxonomy): Bacteria > Pseudomonadota > Gammaproteobacteria > Burkholderiales > Burkholderiaceae_C > Variovorax. Next base: position 2,366,482 of record LR732703.1, read on the forward strand.
CCGAGCAGCATGGCGAAGGCGAGTCGTCGAACGCCTTTCGAGGCGGGCTTGTTCATCCTGTTTGTCTCCATCGGGGTTTGAATCTGCTGGCTTCCAGCGAACGCCAGATTCTCAGTCCCCCGGGAGGGCGTTCAGGGTCGCTGCGCCTGCGGAATCGTCAGGAAGAACCCTTAGCCTCGAGCAGGCGAGGAATGCAAATCCGATGCGGAAAGGGGCGCGCCGATCGATCTTGCGAGCACGTTCGGCTCAGCGCCGGCGCCGCGAATTCTTGCTGCTGCTCAACATTCCGAGCCGGCTGCGCTGCCGCTCGATGCGCTCGTCGCGCCGACGGTTCTCGCGCTCCACCACCTTTTGCTTGGTGTAGCCGGACGCGTCGGCCCAGGCCCACCAGGCGATCGCCAGCGCGAACGGAATCAAGACGATCCACCAGCTCCACGTGGCGACCGGACCGATCTCCAGGTATTTGAGGGCGACACCCAGCAGGCCCAACATCAGAAACCACATGCGAATCCCCTTTGGAATGAGCCCTCGAACCGCATCGCTTCAGGTCGGCTACCTAGAATCGGAACTCGAAAACGACTTTAACGCAGCTCCGGCGTCCCACCCATGAAAAGCAAGCTCCTCCCGATCGCATTGGCCGCATTGGCCCTCGGTTCTGCGACTTCTGCCCTGGCCGACCTGGCCTTGGCGACTTCGAAGAATTGCATGAGCTGCCATGCGGTCGATCGCAAGGTGCTCGGGCCGTCGTTCAAGGACGTGGCCAGCAAGTACAAGGACGACAAGGCGGCGCCGGACAAGCTCAGCGCGAAGGTGATCAAGGGTGGCTCGGGCGTATGGGGGCCGGTGCCGATGCCGGCCAATACGCAGGTGAGCGATGCCGAGGCCAAGAAGCTGGTGGCCTGGATCCTGGCAACCAAGCCCTGATCGCCGGGGCCGCCGCTCAGAACTGCGGCGGCAGGTCCACCGGCCGGACGTCGCGCGGCGCAAGCGCATCGGGCTGGCGCCGATCGAATCGGTCTTCGAGTTGACCGAGGTGCGCCGCCATGGTGTTGTCGCTCTGCTCGGCGCGCGCCCGCAGCGTCGCCTCCAGCGATTCGACCCGTGCCAGCAGCGCCGCATGGCGCTCGGCGTTGCTCGCCATGTGCGCGTTTTCCTGGGTTTCGAGAAAGTTGCGCAATTCGGTGAAGCGTGACGCCTCGGCACGATCGGCCAGGTCGCGCTGGGCCTGCATTTCCTTGGTGTGGCGCCGGGTCTCCATCAAGACCGTGGTCTGCAAGTAGACGATGTAGGCCACGAAGAAGATCGCGAGCAGCACCGTGAGGCCGAGCATGATCAGGCCGAAGGGTGCGCTGACCTCGGTGACGCCGAGCGACATCGGAACCGGCGCCGCCAGCGTTCCCCAGTTCAAGGCGGCCAGTGCGGCGATCAGCAGCACGAGCAAGAGCAGTACGCCGGTTCTGAGTCCCATCAGCAGTTCTCCTTGTGCGAATCGCACGGTTGTACCGCATTGCACCCGCACGGCCTGTCGGACACCGGCGCGCAAGGCTCGGCCGCAGCTGCCGGGCCGACCTGCACCGACAGGACGGCGCAGGCAACCAGCGTGTCGTACCAGGCTTCCCGGTCCATGAACCTGCCGCCATCGGCTGCCGGTGGGCGCTCTTCGAAACCCGGTCGGCGCTGCCACAGATGGACGGCGACGGCGAGGTCGCTGCCTGACGAGCCACCCGCGCCGACGTGCCAGGCCAGGGCTTCGTCTTCCGCGAGCGGTCGGCAGAGGCCTGCCTCCTCGACGTGCAGGAACGGCAGCAGCCGGCCTTGTAGCCGCCGACCGAGCGCTGCGCCCAAGGCAATCGGATCGCTGGCACGGATCGGCACCGCCGCGCCCTGCTGCCGGCCGATGGCCAGCCGCTCGGCGCTCATGGCAGCGCGCAGGCGCGGCAGGAGGGCATCGGCGTCGGCGTCGGCGTCGGCGTCGGCGTCGAACGAGTCTTCCCGTCGCACCCGCGCGTCGTCGCAAGGCGCTTGCAGAAGTGCCTGAGCTTGCTCGAACAGGCCGCGTGCGAGCGCTTCGTCGATGCAGGCGGCACCTTCGCGCAATGGCGCCAGCCCGTCAACGATTCGCCTGGCGGCGGCCGGCTCGAAATCCACGCGCGGTTGCTCCGAAGCTGCGATCGCATGGCGAAGCTGCACGATGAAGAAGTCCGCCGCAGCCGCGAACCCGGCCTGCATGATCGAGCGAACCTCGGCCGCCGAGATATCGGCTTCTTCGAGCGGATTCGGCAGTGCTGCCAAGCCGATCGGATGCGGCCCGAGGCCGATCGCCGCCCTCTTCTTGCACTGGTTGTAGCGGCTCGCGATCGTCGCCGCATTGCCCGGGGCGGCCGTGGTGGCGACCGGCCCGCCGAGCCACCGACCCAGTTGCCGCAGGCACCAGCCCGAGAGTGCGTCGTGCAGCTGCGCCGGCGTGGCGGCCAGCATCGCGGCGACGCCTTCGAGCCGCGCGGCGCCGATCCGAGCGCCATGGCCTGGCAAGCCAGGGTCGCGACACGATGCCTGCCCCGGCGCCTCGGCCTCGATCGATGCCGTGGATGCTTCTGCATGCAGCCGCCGCATCACCGTCGCGACGGTCGCCTGTTGGAGCTTCGTCCAGCGCAGCGCGGCATTCGCTCGCGCATGGTTGGCCGCGCCGAGATCCGTCGCACCCGATCTGAAGTCCTTCCAGGAAGCCACACATGCGTCGCGAATGGCCAGCCCTGCCCGCTCCGCTGCCTCGAACTCCCACTTGGCAAGTGCCGCCTCGCGGCTTCGCGGATTCGTCCATGCCGCATCAAAGCGGGCGAGCACGGCCCGCCGCAATCCGCCGAGCTGCAAGGCTCGGGCGTCGACCTCGTCTCTGCATGCTTCGAAGCGACGGACCAGGCGCACCAGCCCCGCCGGGCCGATCGGCTGTCGCTCGATCCATTCGATCACGGCGTCGACGAAGCGCTGCGCATCCGCCGGGTCGGGCTCGGACACCGCGGCAAGCACCAGCTGCCGGCATTCGAGCGCCGGAATCTCGAAGGCCAGGCCCTGCAGGTAGCGGTGCAGCCGCAGCGCTTGCGGACGCAGATTCGCGTAGAAGGCGGCCAGTTCGTCGCTGCCGTCGATCGATGCCCACAGGATGTCGTGAAGCGCCAACGCCTGCTCTTCGATCGCCGATGCCAGGCAAGCATCAGGCGTGATGCGAGCGAAGCACCGAAGCCGCTCGACCGGCCCATCGATCGCCTCGATCCCGGTGCCCTGCGCGACGCCGAACTGCCGGCGCAGCAACTCGTCGATCCGCCGTTCTTGCAGCGCATGCTCGATCGGTGAACGCCGCCAATGCGCAAGGCAGGCGTTCAGTGCAGCCTCCACCCATTCGAGCCTGAAGTGAAGCGACAAGGTTCGAAGGTCGCGCAGCAGCGCCGGCAGCAAGGTCTCAGCCTCGGGGTGGTGCGCCGCTGCAGCCCGGGTCGAAGCGACGGCGTCCTGCAACAGGCGAGCGCGTGTCGGAAGCTCGTCCGAATGGGCGACGCCGTCCGGCCGGCACACGACATATCGCAGCGACTTGGCCGAGCCGCCGGTATGGAAGACGAAGAACATCGAACGACGCCCGGGCGACCGCCCTATTCCTCACGCAACTCGATCTCGTGGCAGGAGACCCGCGTGTCGAACCAACCCACAGGGTTCATGAAAGGCGTGCCCGCGCGCACAGGAGAAGTCCAGGAACCCGACACATGGCGCCAGAGATGAACCGAGATGATGAATCCTTCTCCGTCCCTGCTTCCATCGACGTGCAGGGCCAGCGCCTCGTCCCAGGACAGGAGCCGCGATCGACCGGCCTCCTCGATCCGCCGGACATGCGGTATGAAGCGCAGGTGGAGTTCCTGCTCGAGGAACGCCCAGTGATCGATCGGCCGCACCCTGGGCAGCAACAGGAGACTGCGGCGCGCCCGGTCCATGGTCATGGTCGCGGTCGCGAACAGGCCCGTGAGCGCGCGAATGCACTCGACCAGCAGCATAGGGGGCGGAGGCAGTCGCGGTTGCCGCTTGATTTCTGAGCGCAAGTCCGTGATGACCTGGCTGGCATGGATGCAGACGAAGCGAGCGACCGAAGGGCTCGGTACTTCCGCAATCGTCCGCAGGCTCTCGAGGTCGAGGACCGCGGTCTTCGCGGCCTCGCGGGCGTTCGTCGGCCCCAGCCTGTCTGCCACCTTCAGCAGGTCGTCGAGCTCTTCGGCAAAAGACTCGACGGTGGCGTGGCAAGCCTCGTGCAAGACCCATCGCACTTGATCCTCGCTCAGCTGCGGATGCGGCGGCGCCAGCTTCGCGATGTTGGCGAGTTCGACCTGGGTGTGGATGAGCGGCGCTTGCAGCCACTCGAACCATCGGCAGAGCGCCCAGGACAGGTGCGACTCCAGTTCGCGGTCGTATGCATCCTGCCTTCGAACGCGCCTGGGGGAACGCGGGATGACTCGATCCGGCCGGGCGAGCGTCAACCGGATGTAACGCAACCTCGCCCGATGCAGCAACTCGCCGTCGACGACCCGTTGCGTTTGCAGGATTTCGATCTGGACGTCGAGGCTCGGTTTCAAGGCCGCACCCATGTCGACCGACATGTCATGCAAGGCGTGTTGCGTGTGCATGATCGTCCGAGCGACGATGGTCGCGTTGATCCAGTCACGGATCTCGAAGAAGTTCTCGGCCCTGGCTTCCCACAGAGCGGGCTCCGTGAGCTCGCTGCAGGCGGCCAGGCATTCGCCCAGGGAACCATGGTACGAATGGATCCGCGGCTCTTGCAGCGGTGTCTCCAGCAGCAGCGCCAGGAGCGGCGTGGTCATGCGATCGGGCCACCATCGAAGCAGCCAGCCGGTGATGTGCATGAAGGTCGGGCGGTCCGCGATCGCGAACAACACCGGTGTCAGCTTTCCCAGGAGCGCCGGGTCGACCTCTGCCCGGTCCCGGTGAAGGGCTTCATGGAAGTGAAGCAGGCCCTCGCTGCGCCAATCGCTCGCAGGCATCGCGCGGCCGACGGTCGAGCGATAGATGTCGTACATCCGGAAGTTGATCCGGACGCAGCAATCCTTGGCTTCTTCGATGAGGCTGGCGTCCGGAACGATCTTGAGCACGCGCCGGAGGTCCTGCACCAGGCTGTCGCATTCTGCGTAGCCGGTCTGCAGCGCCGGGCCGTAGAAGCGCGCCAGGGCGCGGTCGATCGCGTGCTCGCGCTTCAGGCGCTGCGGGGCATCGAGGCGCCAGTGGGCAAGGAGCATCCGGAGCGAAAAGTCGAGGCCTTCCGCAACCTGGTACTTCGCGACGGCTTGCAGATCCGCCAGGAACTCGGCGTGGGTGGCCAACGGGCCGAGCCCAGGCGCCGTGATGAACCGGCCGGTGATCTCCAGGTGATCGGGTGGCGGTTTCGAATCGATCTCGAAACGCGGAAACCAGGCCTTGAACTTGAGAACCTTCGTTTGACCGTCGAGGAAGAGAACATAGAACATCGACTCGCTCCCGGAGTGGATGGCGATGCCGATGGCGACGCCAGGCGAAGCGATCCGTGCTTCGTGGTGTCGACGAATATGCAGGCCGCGGCGCGGCTTCACCATCCCCGCGATGCCTGCGAGAAAAGGTACTCATCCCGTCGGACCGGACCGGCCGGCCGACCGTCTCGTCCTCAGTAGGCCTGCCCCAACTGCTCGAGGATCGCGGGGTTCTCGAGGGTCGAGGTGTCCTGCGTGATCGCCTCGCCCTTGGCGATGCTGCGCAGCAGGCGCCGCATGATCTTGCCGCTGCGGGTCTTGGGGAGGTTCTCGCCGAAGCGGATGTCCTTCGGCTTGGCGATCGGCCCGATCTCCTTGGCGACCCAGCTGCGCAGCTCGGCGGCGATTCGGGCAGCCTCGTCGCCTTCGGGCCGGCCCCGCTTGAGCACCACGAAGGCGCAGACCGCTTCGCCGGTCATGTCGTCCGGTCGGCCGACCACCGCCGCCTCGGCCACGAGGTCGGTCTTGGCCACCAGCGCCGACTCGATCTCCATCGTGCCGAGCCGATGTCCGGAGACATTGAGCACGTCGTCGATGCGGCCGGTGATGCGGAAGTAGCCGCGATCCTCGGACCGCACCGCGCCGTCGCCTGCCAGGTAGATGGTGCCGCCCATCTCCTCGGGAAAGTAGCTTTTCTTGAAGCGCTCCGGATCGTTCCAGATGGTGCGGATCATCGACGGCCACGGACGCTTGATGACCAGCATGCCGCCGGCGCCGTTCGGAAGGTCCTTGCCGGTCTCGTCGACGATCGCGGCCGCGATGCCCGGCAGTGGCAGCGTGCAGGAGCCGGGCACCAGCGGGGTCGCGCCCGGCAGCGGGGTGATGACATGGCCGCCGGTCTCGGTCTGCCAGAAGGTGTCGACCACCGGGCACTTCTCGCCGCCGACGTTCCGGTGGTACCACATCCAGGCTTCGGGATTGATCGGCTCGCCGACCGTGCCCAGGATGCGAAGCGAAGAAAGATCCCAGTTCTTCGGATGCACCTTCTCGTCGCTGTCGGCCGCCTTGATGAGCGATCGGATCGCGGTCGGCGCGGTGTAGAAGATGCTGACCTTGTGCTTCTCGATCATCTGCCAGAAGCGCCCTGCATGCGGAAAGGTCGGGATGCCTTCGAACACCACCTGGGTCGCGCCGGCGGCCAGCGGTCCGTAGGCGACGTAGCTGTGGCCGGTGATCCAGCCGATGTCCGCGGTACACCAGAACACGTCCTCCGGCCGGAGATCGAAGGTCCAGTCCATCGTGAGCTTGGCCCACAGCAGGTAGCCGCCGGTGGAATGCTGCACGCCCTTGGGCTTGCCGGTGGAGCCCGAGGTGTAGAGGATGAAGAGCGGATGCTCCGCGCCGACGGCCACCGGCGGGCATTCGGTGCCTTGTCCCGCGAGCGCCTCGGCAAAGCCGATGTCGCGGCCTTCGACCATGTTGCAGGCAGTGGGCGTGCGCCGGTAGACGAACACCGTCTTGATCGATTCGCAACCGCCCAGGGCAATGCCGTCGTCGACGATCGACTTGAGCGGCAGCTCCTTGCCGCCGCGCAGCTGCGAGTTGGCCGTGATCACCGCCACCGCGCCGGCATCGATGATCCGTTCCTGCAGCGCCTTGGCGGAGAAGCCGCCGAACACCACGCTGTGGGTGGCGCCGATGCGCGCGCAAGCCTGCATCGCGACCACGCCTTCGATGGTCATCGGCATGTAGACGATGACCCGGTCGCCCTTCTGGATGCCCCTGGCCTTGAGCGCATTGGCGAATTGCGAGACGCGGGCGAGCAGCTCCTTGTAGCTGACCGTGGTGACCTTGCCGTCGTCCGCCTCGAACACGATCGCGGTCTTGTTCTCGACCGGCGTCCCGATGTGCCTGTCGAGGCAATTGGCCGAGGCGTTGAGTTCGCCGTCGTCGAACCAGGTATAGAAAGGCGCCTTCGATTCGTCCAGCGTGCGGGTGAAGGGCCGCATCCATTGCAGGTTGTCCTTGGCCAGGCGACTCCAGAAGGCATCGCCATCGTCCGCCGCTTCCTTGCAGAGCGCCTCGTAGGCGGCCATGCTCGCGATGCGGGCGCCCTGTCTCGCTCGCGCGTCGGGCGGGAACACGCGGTTTTCGACCAGCGTGGATTCGATGTTGGATGTCTTGGTCATGCTTGTCTCCTGGACCGTGGAAAGGCTCGGTTCGGCGCTAATGTCTGCGTCGGCACTTACGGACGACTGACGCTCGAAACGCGCCCGGATGACGAAAATATTAACCCGCAAGAGTCGCGGGCCTCGACCTCCATTTGGCTTTGCCGCCGGGCCTGATCCTAGAATCCGCCCGCCTGCCGGTACCTTGCGGTGCCTGCCCGACCGCGCCCCGTAACGTCCGCAAAGCCTGCAAGGCCTGCATCGCCACCCAGCCTCCCGCTCGCCATGTCCAACTTCGATCCCACCCCGCCGTCCACCGGAAAGGTCTCTCCCTTGCGCCCGCTTCCCAACCTGATCTTCGCGAGCCGCTGGCTGCAACTGCCTCTGTACCTGGGATTGATCGTTGCGCAGGCCGTCTACGTGGTGCATTTCCTGGTCGAGTTGTTCCACCTGGTCGAGGCCGCATTCGGCAGCAAGGAGGCGCTCCAGTCCCTCATCACCAGCATCGGCTACAAGACCACGGCCCCCATCACCACCCTCAACGAGACCGTCATCATGCTGGTGGTGCTCGCATTGATCGACGTCGTGATGATCTCCAACCTCTTGATCATGGTCATCGTCGGCGGCTACGAGACCTTCGTGAGCCGCATGAACCTCGAAGGCCACCGCGACCAGCCCGAGTGGCTCAGCCATGTCAATGCGTCCGTTCTCAAGGTCAAGCTCGCCACCGCCATCATCGGTATCAGCTCCATCCACCTCCTCAAGACCTTCATCAACGCCGACAACTACACCGACCGCGTCCTCATCGCCCAGACGGTCATCCACATCACCTTCCTCCTCTCCGCCATGGCCATCGCCTACACCGACAAGCTGATGTCCGCCCCCCCCGCCAAGCACTAACCCAGAACACAACACGAAACGAAGGCTTTCACCAAGCGAACACCACGGAACCGGCTCCGCCGGGCCGTCGGTGTTGCCCCCGGCAGGGGGTGGAGAAGCGACACGAAGTGCGCGGAGCCTGGGGGCGAGCAACTACCTATACAGGCTGTCGAAGATCGCCCCATCGGCGAAGTGCGCCTTGTCCGCCTTCGCCCACCCGCCGAACGCCTGGTCGATCGTGAACAAGGTCAGCTTCGGAAACTGCCTGTCGTACTTCGCCTTCGCCTTCTCCGACGTCGGCCGGTAGAAGTTCCGCCCGGCGATGTCCTGCCCTTCGTCCGAGTACAGGTAGCGAAGGTATTCCTCTGCCACCGCACGCGTGCCCTTTCGATCGACCACCTTGTCCACCACCGCGACGGTCGGCTCGGCCAGGATGCTGATCGACGGCGCCACGATGTCGAATTGGTCGGCGCCGAACTCCTTCTGCGCCAGGTAGGCCTCGTTCTCCCAGGCCAGCAGCACGTCGCCCACGCCGCGCTGCACGAAGGTGATGGTCGAACCCCGAGCGCCGGTGTCGAGTACCGGCACGTTCTTGTAGAGGCCGGCGACGAAGGTCCTGGCTTGGTCGTCGCTGCCGTACTTGCGCTTGGCGAATTCCCAGGCTGCCAGGTAGTTCCAGCGTGCGCCACCCGAGGTCTTCGGATTGGGCGTGATCACCTGCACGCCCGGCTTGATGAGGTCGTCCCAATCCTTCAGCTTCTTCGGGTTGCCCTTCTTCACGAGGAACACGATGGTCGAGGTGTAGGGCGCGGAGTTTTGCGGAAGACGCTTCTGCCAGTCGGGCTTGACCAAACCGCCATGGCTGACCAGTGCATCGGTGTCCCCTGCCAGCGCCAGCGTGGCGACGTCGGCATCGATGCCGTCGATGATCGATCGGGCCTGCTTGCCCGAGCCGCCGTGCGACTGCTTGATGGTGACGTCCTGCCCGGTTTTCTGCTTCCAGTGTTTCGCGAATGCCTTGTTGTAGTCGGCGTACAGCTCGCGGGTCGGGTCGTACGAAACATTGAGGAGGGTCACGCCCTGTGCGAAGGCGGGCACGGCCTGCAAGGCCATGGCCGCCCATGCCGCGCCAGAGAGGGAAAGCTTGATAAAGTCGCGGCGAATACGCATGGTCTTGGTGCTGCTGAGCGGCATAACGATGAAGCGGCGAATTCTGATCAGCGCGGCTCCGAACGAGAACGACAGAGTTGTCAGTTCTAAATAGCCAGATCACCTAAGCAACCCCACCCACAAAAAAAGGCATTCCTATGGCACGCATGGTCCAGTGCATCAAGCTCGGCAAAGAAGCCGAAGGACTCGACTTCCCGCCCTACCCCGGCGAACTCGGCAAGCGCATCTGGGAAGGCGTGAGCAAGGAAGCCTGGGCCGCCTGGCTCAAGCACCAGACCATGCTGGTCAACGAGAACCGCCTCAATCTCGCAGACGCGCGCGCCCGCCAGTACCTGGCGCGCCAGATGGAAAAGCACTTCTTCGGCGAAGGCGCCGACCAGGCACAAGGCTACGTGCCGCCGCCGGCAGCCGGTACGCCGCCCACGGCCTGAGCCCGCGCAAGCCGCGATGCCCGCATCGGCCGAGCCGGTCGAATGGCGTGCCGACGGCACGCCTCGAAGCGCCCGGTTCGACGACATCTATCACTCGGAGTCCGGCGCGCTGACGCAGGCCAAGCAGGTCTTTCTGCGCGGCTGCGCGCTGCCCGAGGCCTGGGCCGACCGGGACCGATGGCGGGTGCTCGAAACCGGATTCGGTCTCGGCCTCGACTTCCTCGCGACCTGGCAGGCCTGGCGGCGCGATCCGCGCCGGCCGCGGATGCTGCACTACGTTTCGATCGAGGCCCATCCGGTGGCGCGCGACGACCTGCTGCGTGCCGCGCGCACCGATCCCGAGGTGGCCGAACTCGCCGAGTTGCTGGCTGCGCAATGGCACGGGCTGCTGAACGGCTTTCATCGGCTCGCCTTCGAAGGCGGCCGAGTGCTGCTCACGCTTTGCATCGGCGACGTGCAGTCGATGCTGCGAGCCCAGCGCTTCGAGGCCGACAGCATCTTCCTGGACGGCTTCAGTCCGGCGCGCAATCCCGCGATGTGGTCGCCTGAAACGCTGCGCGCCGTCAGCCGGTTCGCGCGCGAAGGAACGCGCATCGCCACCTGGACGGTGGCACGGGCGGTGATCGACGGGCTGGTCCAGAACGGCTTCAGCGTACGCAAGACCGCAGGCGTTCCACCCAAGCGCGACCGGCTCGAAGGCGTCTTCGCGCCGAGCTGGAAGGCTCGAAAGCGCGTCGATCCGCTACGCGATCCGGTGGACCGTCCGGGGCATTGCGCCGTGGTCGGTGCCGGTCTCGCCGGCGCGGCGGTCGCGGCAAGCCTCGCGCGCCGCGGATGGCGAGTCACCGTGATCGATGCCGCCGGACACGCCGCCGCCGGCGCGTCGAGCCTGCCGGCGGGCCTGCTCGCGCCGCATGTCTCGCCGGACGAGGCCCTGCTTTCCCGGCTGACCCGTGCCGGCATCCGCATCACCTGGCAGGCACTCGAAGAACTCCTGCAACGCGGCACCGATTGGCAGGCCACCGGCGCCATCGAGCGGCGAGCTGCCGACGATTGGCGACTGCCGGTGGATTGGACGCATGCGGGCGACGGCGAAACGATGGCGGAGAGCCGCCTGGCGAGCGACGACGATCTGGAGGCTGCGGGCCTCTCGCCCGGCACGCCGGCGCTGTACCACGCTCGCGCCGGCTGGGTCCGACCGTCGCGGCTGGTGCAAGCGTGGCTCGATCGGCCCGGCATCCGAATGGTGACCGGCCAGCCAGTCGACGGCATCGTTCTCGCCGAAGCCGGCTGGCGGCTGCTGGCCAAGGACGGACGCGATCTCGTCGTTGCCGACCGCGTCGTCATCGCAGCGGGGCACGAAAGCATCCGGCTCGCACCGTCCATGCCGCTGCAGCCGGTGCGCGGCCAGTTGGCATGGGCACCGATGACCGCCCAGGTCGCCGAATTGCCACGCGTGCCGGTCAACGGAAACGGGCACCTGCTCGCCCATGTCCCGGCGGAAGCCACCCCCGTCTGGGTCGCCGGCGCCACCTTCGACCGCGAGCGCAGCGACAGCCGCATCGACCCCGCCGACACCCACGCGATCCGGCAACGCCTGACGGACCTGCATCCCGCCGCCGGCCGCTTGCTGGAGAGCTTTTTCGAGTCCGGCCAGGTCCGCGCCTGGGCGGGCGTACGCTGCGCCTCGGCGGATCGGCGCCCGCTGGTCGGGCCGGTCGACCCCACGATCCCGGGCAGCCCGTGGGTCTGCACCGCGATGGGCTCGCGTGGCCTCAGCTTCGCCGCCCTGTGCGCCGAGCTGCTCGCCGCACGCTGGCATGACGAGCCGTTGCCGCTTGCCGATCGGCTCGCGAATTCTCTGGACACACGAAGGCTTCGGCCAGGGACGCAGAATGCGGAATGGCCACCCGCTACGAGATCACCCACACCACCGTCTACCGATACAACCGGCCGGTGACCTTCGGCCTGCATCGCGTGATGTTCCGGCCGCGCGACAGCCACGACCTGAGGGTGCTGGCCACCGACCTCAAGGTGAGCCCCGAGGCCTATGTCCGCATGATCCAGGATCCGCATTCCAACTCGGTGGCGCTGGTCCAGCCGATGGGCGAGGCCACCGAGCTGCGCATCGTCTGCTCGTTCACGATCGAGCAGGTCATTTCCGCGGTCGACCAGCTGATGCTCGAACCGTCGGCCGAATACCTGCCGTTCGCCTATTCGGTGCAGGAACGGCTCGACCTGGAGCACTATCTTCGGCCGCATCACGACGACCCGAAGGGCGAGCTGATCCGCTGGGCGCACCAGTTCCTGCACACCGACAAGCCGAACAGCACCCGCGAGGTGCTGACCCGGATGAACGCGCACATCGGGCAGAGCCTCACCTACACCGCGCGCGACGAGGAAGGCACCCAGACGCCGCTGGTCACGCTGGCCCTCGGCAGCGGCAGCTGCAGGGACTACGCGCTCCTGATGATGGAGGCTGCACGGCGCCTGGGCGTCGCGACCCGGTTCGTCTCCGGCTACATCTACGACGCCGCGCTGGACCAGGGACCGGCGGGCGGCGCACCCGCGCAAGAAGTCACCGGCGCGGGCAGCACCCACGCCTGGCTGCATGCCTACCTCCCGGGTGCCGGCTGGGTCTCCTTCGACCCGACCAACAACCTGATGGGCAGCGGCCAGCTGATCCGGGTCGGCGTGGCGCGCGACCCCTCGCAGGCCGCCCCGATCAGCGGAAGCTGGTACGGAAAGGCAGACGCCTACGAGGACCTCGAGGCCACGGTCCAGGTCAGGCGCACCCGGACCTGAATCGCTTGCCACCCGACCGTGTCGAGGGCGGCCCGCGCCGCTGGTTTCTCCGGACCGCGTTCCTGGCCGTGGTGCTGGCGGCAGCGGCCTGCGGTTGGGCGATCCGGGAAGGACGCCTCCAGGTTCCCGACCGCTACAACCCGTGGGCACCGCTCGACGTGTCAGCCGAGCCGAACTGGCTGACTGCCTTCAAGCTCGACCGGGCACGTCGCGAGGCCCCGCTGTGCCAGGCCGCCTTGGCCGATAGCGGCTTGAGCTACGAGCCGGTTCCAGACCGGGTCACCGGCGAGGGCTGCGGCTTCGAGAACGCCGTGCGGCTGCGCAAGGGTTCGTCGATCGCGCTCGGCTCGCCGGCGGTGCTCAGCTGCCGCATGGCGCTGTCCTTCGCGATGTGGGAGCGCCATGCCTTGCAGCCGGCCGCATGGGAGCGGCTCGGCACGCCGATCGCATCGATCGAGCACCTCGGAAGCTATGCCTGCCGCAACGTCAACACCGGCGAAGGTGCGACGCAGGGATCGCGGACCGGCCGCCGCAGCATGCATTCCACGGCCGATGCCTTCGACATCGCGGGCTTCTCGCCGCAGCGAGGCTCGCGCATCACCGTCCGGCGCGACTGGCAGGGCAGCGACCCGCAGGCGATGTTCCTGCACGATGTCCACCAGGGCGCGTGCCGGTACTTCAAGGGCGTGCTGGGACCGGACTACAACGCGGTGCATGCGGACCATCTGCACCTGGAGGTCGGCGGCTGGTCCAGCTGCCGTTGAAGGAGCGGTCGCCGATCGAAGCGGCGCCGGCCGGCGGGCGATTCCTCGATCGGCCGCCCGTGGTAGCCGCGTTCCTTGCTACTCGGCTTCGATGCCGGCCGCCTTCACGATGCGGCCCCACTTGGCCGACTCGGCCGTCTGGAAGGTCGCCAGGTCCTCCGGCGACCCGGTGAAGACTTCCGTGCCGGTCGGGCCATAGAACGCGGTCTTCGCGGCTTCGCTCTTCGCGGCCTTCACCAGGACTTCGTTCAAGCGCTTGACCACGGCTGGCGGCGTCTTGGCCGGGGCGTAGGCCGCGAACCAGTAGCCCATCTCGTAACCCTTGACGCCGGCTTCGGCGATGGTCGGCACCTCGGGCGCGAGCGGCGAGCGTGCCGAACTCGACACGCCCAGCGCCCGCAGCTTGCCGGCCTTGACCTGCGGCAGCCCGGTCGCCGCGTCCGTGATCATCATGTCGATCTGCCCGCCCAGCAGATCGGTGACTGCGAGCGTGTTGCTCTTGTAAGGAACGTGCAGCAGCTTGATGTCGGCCATCTGCTGCAACAGCTCGCCCGCCATCCGGCTCGACGAGCTGCCGCTGCCGAAGCTGTACTTGCCCGGCTCCTTCTTCGCGAGCGCGACGAACTCCGCCACGCTCTTCGCCGGAAAGGCAGGCGTCACCACCATGATCTGGCCGCCCTTGCCCAGCGCCGCCACCGGCGAGAAGTCCTTGACCGGGTCGTAGGGCAGCTTCTTGAACAGGTGCTCGTTGGCCGCATGCGTGGTGTTGGTGGTGATCAGCACCGTGTAGCCGTCGGCAGGCGCCTTGGCGACCTGCTGCGATGCGATGAAGCCGCTGGCGCCGGCCTTGTTGTCGATCACCACCGGCTGCCTGGTCTCGGCGGTGACCTGGGTGGCGAGCGCACGCGCGATCTGGTCGGTGGCCGTGCCCGCGGCGAAAGGCACCACGAAGGTGATCGGCTTGTCCGGGAAGGCGCCTTGGGACTGTGCCGGCCCGGGTGCCAGGGACAGCACGCCGGTGAGAGCGGTGCCGATTGCAAGTAGAACGCCAGGTTTCATGGTCTTGTCTCCAGTCAAAGAAAAAGTGAAAGGCTTCGCGAACGTGGCCAACCCAGGCTCAGGCTTCGCCCGGCCCTCGCAGCCAGCCGACGAGCGCCGCCGGCACCTCGATCGGCAGGTCGAGCAACAGGAAGGACAGCGCCTTGCCATGGGTGTCGAGGTTGAGGGCGTCGTTGACGCCGCCATCCAGCACCTGGTCGAGCACGAAGTTCATCGCATGCAGCTTCGGCAGCAGGAAGCGCTCGACCTTGGAAGGGCCGCGGTGGCGAAATTGCTCGGCCACGCGTTCGGGCGTGACCTGCTCGACCAACAGCGGATAAAGCGCCGGGTGCCAGGCGATCACGCTGATGTTCGACCGGTCGCCCTTGTCGCCGGTGCGCCCGTGCGCCGCGCGGTAGAGCGGCACCGGCCGTGCCGGGCTGGACGAGGTCGCGATCATTCCGAGCCCTCCTCGATCATGCGGAAGCCGACCGGGACGGCATCGCGCGCGAGCAGGCAGGACACGGTGTTGAGCCGCGGCGTGAGCGCCGTCCGCACGCCGCCGCCGCCGGCCGGGCCGCAGGTGTAGAGCGCCATCACCTCGCGGCCCAGGCGCTCGGCTGCTGCGCGGTCTTCGTGCGTGGCAGCGACCCGCAGGCGCACGTCGCGCAAGCCCCGGTCAGGGGTCGCGGCCAAGGCGTTGCCGGCGTCGTCGCCCAGGATGCTGAGCGCGCCGATGAGGTCGACCCGCAAGTCGAGGCCTTGCAGACGGGTGCGCAAGATGTCCGCCGCGAGCCGAGCCCGCGCTTCGGCTCGCGGCCCGGCGTAGGAGATCTCGCCCTCCGCCAACCAGCCGCCTTCGGTGCAGACGTTGACCTTGTAGTGGGTCGGCCGCGGGTGGCCGCGAACGCCTTCAAGGCGCACGCGGTTCGGTCGGTCGCCGTCGCTTCGCACCTCGGCGCCCACGATGTCGGCGACCACGTCGGGTGTCAGGTAGGCCGCGGGATCGTGTACTTCGTAGAGCAGTTGTTCCTTGACGGTCGCCTCGGTCACCAGGCCGCCGGTGCCTTCGGACTTGCCGACGGTGCAGCCGCCATCGGCATCGATATCGACGATCGGGAACCCGACTTCGGCGAGGCCCGGTACGTCCTTGAAGCCCGGATCGGCGAAATAGCCGCCGCAGACCTGCGCGCCGCACTCGAGCAGATGACCGGCCATGGTCGCCCGGCCGAGCCGCTGCCAGTCGTCGGGGCGCCAGCCGAAGTGCGACATGGCGGGACCGACCGTGAGGGATGGGTCCGCAACCCGCCCGCAGACCACGATGTCCGCACCTGCATTCAATGCCGCAGCGATCGGTTCGGCGCCGATGTAGGCATTGGCACTGACCAGGCGCCCGCGATCCATGCGGGATCCGAGCTGCTGGTGCAGCAAGGCCAGCTGGTCGGGGGACGACAGGTCGTCGCCTTCGACTGCCGCAACCCGTGGCGCACGGGCACCCAGCTCGGCCGCGAGCTTCCGGATGTAGCGCGCGGCCGCCGGCGGATTGGCGGCGCCGAAGTTGCTCACGATCCGGATGCCGTGCTGGAGGCAGCGCGCCAGCACTGGCCGCAGCAAGGCATCCAGCAAGGGTTCGTAGCCGGCCTCCGGATCGCTGCGCCGGCGCAGCTGGGCCAGGGCCAGGGTTCGCTCTGCCAGGGTTTCGAAGATCAGGAAGGCGCGCTGGTCGGCCGGACCGCTCGAAAGGCGTGCGATCAGCGTGTCGACCACCGGACCGGCGGCATCGGTGCGATCGCCCGAGAAGCCGGCCGCGCAGCCCACCAGCAAGGGCGTGCGCGACGGGGCTGTGTGGGCGTTCATCGGCTGGGCTCGGATGGCTGGGTGGATGGGTCGAGAGGCCCGGCCTCCTGGCGAGGAGGTCGGTGCAAGGCTGCACTCTAGGCCGGACGGTGCGATTCGTAAAATCGAAAATCCGGATGGATTGAATCAAGGATCGAATGACTTCCAAGCCACCTGAATTGTCGGCGCGCCAGCTGCGCGCGTTCCTCGCGCTCTTCGAACGGCGCAGCTTCACGCGTGCCGCACAGGCCTGCCACCTGTCGCAGCCCGCCTTCAGCGCATTAATTCGCACGCTCGAGGAAAGCCTCGGCACCCGCCTGTTCGATCGCGATACCCGAAGCGTCATGGCCACGCCCGAGGGGCGCCTCTTCGAAGGGCCGGCCCGGCGCCTGCTCGACGACATGGGCAGCGCCGTCAAGGATCTCGCCGATCACGTCGAACGCCGGACCGGCCGCGTGCGGGTCGCCGCCCTGCCCTCGTTGGCGGCGGGTTGGCTTCCGGGCATCTTCGGCGAATTCATGCAGGCCTGGCCCGGCATCCGGATCGACCTGGAGGATGCGCTCTCCGATGCCTGCATCGCGAGCGTGCGGGCCGGGCGGGCCGACTTCGCATTGGCCGCCGCCGGCGCGCATGCCTCTCCGGCCGGCGACCTGCGCGCCCGCAAGCTGTGCAGCGACGGCTTCCACCTGGTCTGCCGCAGCGACCATCCGTTGGCGAAGGAGGCTCGCTTGACGCTGAAGAAGATCGCGCCCTGGCCCTTCATCCAGATGGCGCGCGACAGCAGCGTGCGGCAGGCGCTCGACGCCGCGCTTCATCCGCAACGGCTCGATTCGCGATTCGAGGTCGAGCATCTCGCGACCGTGATGGGCCTGGTCGAAGCGGGCCTCGGCATCAGCCTGGTACCCGCCCTCACCCTCTTTCATTTCAAGCGGCCGACACTGGTCACCCGGCCTTTCTCGGTGCCGGGGCTGCGCCGCACGGTGGTGGTGGTGCAGCGGCGCGACGGCAGCCTCTCGGTGGCTGCTCAGGCGCTGCAGGACCTGGTGGTCGATCGGCTCGGCCACCTTGCGATCGACTGACCGGCACGCACCGATTGCAGCAGACCGCCGCGTCGGCGCCTGCCTACCGCCTTATCCAGCTTTGGCCTCCGATCGGCCGCCAGCCCGCATGGAGACTGGTGCATATGCTTATCCGCATGAAGCGCGAACCAAAAGTTAGTTTGTTTTCATAAGCAGCGCGCCTACATTCCCGGCTCCATTGGAAAGGTCACGGACGCGTGGCCGAGAGAGAAGATTCACGATGTACCAATACACAGATTTCGATCGGCAGTTCGTGCGCCAGCGCGCTGCCCAGTTCAGGGACCAGCTCGAGCGCTGGCAGTCCGGTCAGCTGGCCGAAGAAGAGTTCCGGCCTCTCCGCCTGCAGAACGGCTGGTACGTGCAGCGCTACGCGCCCATGCTGCGGGTCGCGGTGCCCTACGGCGAGATCTCCAGCGCCCAGCTTCGGGTGCTTGCGCGCATCGCCCGCGAATACGACGAGCCCGAGGCCGAGGTCTACCAGAACGCCCTCAAGATCCAGGGCAAGCTCGGAAGCCAAAAGCTGCCCACCCATTACGGGCATTTCTCCACCCGCCAGAACGTCCAGTTCAACTGGATCCCGCTTTCGAAGTCGGCCGACGTGATGGACCTGCTGGCCTCGGTCGACATGCACGGCATCCAGACCAGCGGCAACTGCATCCGCAACATCACCACCGACGAGCGTGCCGGCGTCGCGGTCGACGAGGTGGCCGATCCGCGCCCCTTCGCCGAAATCATGCGGCAGTGGAGCACGCTGCATCCCGAGTTCGCCTTCCTGCCGCGCAAGTTCAAGATCGCGATCACCGGCGCCGCCGAGGATCGAGCCGCCATCGGCTGGCACGACGTCGGCCTCAAGCTGCTCAAGAACGAAGCTGGCGAACTCGGCTTTCGGGTGCAGGTTGGCGGCGGCATGGGTCGCACGCCGATCGTCGGCACGGTGCTGCGCGAGTTCCTGCCGTGGAACCAGGTCATGAACTACCTCGAGGCGGTGATCCGGGTCTACAACCGCTACGGCCGTCGAGACAACATCTACAAGGCCCGCATCAAGATCCTGGTCAAGGCCGAGGGCCAGCGCTACATCGACGATGTCGAGGCCGAGTACCGGCAGATCGTCGAGCACGACGGCGCGCCGCACACCATCACCCAGGCCGAATACGACCGGGTCGCCGCCTCCTTCGTGCCGCCGACGCTCGCGAGCCGCGTGTTCCAGAGCGCCGAGCAGACCGACGCGGACCTCCGCCGCCATGCGGACGACGACGTGATGTTCGCGCGCTGGCTGCACCGCAACGTGGCGCCGCATCAGAATCCGGCGCTTCGGGCGGTCACGCTGTCCTTCAAGCGCCTCGGCCAGGCGCCCGGCGATGCCAACGCCGACCAGCTCGATGCGGCCGCGCAGCTGGCCGAGCGCTTCAGCGCCGGCGAGGCCCGCGTCACCCACGACCAGAACCTGGTGCTGCCCTGGGTGCATGCCGAAGACCTCCATGCGCTGTGGCTGGCGGCCCGTGCCTGCGGCTTCGCGAGCGCCAACGTGCATCTGCTCACCGACATGATCGCCTGCCCGGGCGGCGATTTCTGCGCCCTGGCCAATGCGCGCTCGATCCCGATCGCCGAGGCGATCACCGAGCGCTACCAGGACCTGGACGAACTCGACGACCTCGGCGAAATCGACCTGCACATCAGCGGCTGCATCAATTCCTGCGGCCACCATCACAGCGGCCATATCGGCATCCTCGGCGTCGACAAGGACGGCAAGGAGTGGTACCAGGTGACGCTCGGCGGCTCGGACGGGTCCGCGCTCTCCGGCAACGCCCAGGCCGGCAAGGTGGTCGGCCCGTCCTTCTCGGCGGCCGAGGTGCCCGATGTCATCGAAGCAGTGCTCGGCACCTACCGCGACCAGCGCGCAGCCGGCGAGACCTTCATCGACGCGCTCCGCCGGGTCGGCATCGAGCCCTTCAAGGCCGCAGCGAACGGTGCGCGCTTCAAGGTCGAGGAGGCGGCATGAGCACCGTGACCTTCCAAGGACATCAACCGACCCTGGTCGAAGGTGCGAACGCTGCCCAAGCGGCCGGAGCACCGACCATCGCGCTGCGCATCCTGTCTTCCGAGGAACATCGCGACGACGGCGATCCCAGCGTGCTGCAACTGGCCAACGACGCCGATCCGATGGCGATCGAGCAATGCCTGGGCGACGTGGAGCGCATCGACCTCGACTTTCCGAAGTTCACCGACGGCCGGGCGTACAGCCAGGCCTTCCTGCTGCGGCGGCGGCTGGGCTTCAGGGGCGACATCCGCGCGACCGGCGACGTGCTGATCGACCAGCTGGTGCAGATGGAGCGAATGGGCTTTTCGAGCGCGGTGCTGAAGGAAGGCGTCGATGCATCGGCAGCGCGGCGCCAGTTCGAGCGCTTCGCAGCCTTCTACCAGGGCGATGCGGTCACGGCCCTGCCCCGCTTCCGGCGCAACGGCGACAAGGCCGACCGAGGATGAATGCGATCTCGCTGCACGCGCGGCCTTCCCGTGACTTCGAGGCGAAGGTCGAGGCGAGCGTCGCACTGATGCGCCGCGCCGCCATGGAGTTCGCGCCGATCACGCAGGCTTCCAGCCTGGGGGCCGAGGACATGGTGGTGACCGACCTGCTGCAGCGCTTCGACATCGAAAGCGGCATCTTCGTGCTCGAAACCGGCAAGCTGCACCCGGAGACGCTGGACCTGCTCGATCGCCTGCAGGCGCATTACGGGCGGCAGGTCGATGTGTACCGACCCGATGCCGAGGCTGCCGCAGCCTTCGTTGCAGCGAACGGCGAGGACGCGATGTATCGCAGCCTCGAGCTGCGCAAGGGCTGCTGCCACATCCGCAAGATGGAACCGCTCGAACGTGCGCTCGCCGGCAAGCGCGGCTGGATCACCGGCCTGCGCCGCGAGCAGTCGGGTGCGCGTGCCGAGGTCGATGCGATCGAGCGACAGCCCGGGCGCGCCAAGGTCAATCCGTTGGCCGACTGGACCTGGGGCGACGTCTGGCACTACATCGCCAGCAACGACGTGCCCTACAACCCGCTGCACGACGCGTTCTTTCCGAGCATCGGCTGCGCGCCCTGCACCCGTGCGGTGAGCCTGGGCGAGGACTTTCGTTCGGGGCGCTGGTGGTGGGAGCAGGAGAGCGCGAAAGAATGCGGGTTGCATGTGGTCGGCGCGGATGCTGATGCTGATGCTGGCGCCCATGTTGTCTCCGCTGTCGATCACACCCACGATGCCGAAGAGCCGCCGGCGTTCGAGCCGCTGCGGCGGGCTGCTTCCGCCGCTGTGTCGGCTCCGGTATCGGTGATTCCGATTCGCGCATTGGAGCGCTGATCGGTTGGGACGACGGTTCGCGCGCGGCGGGCTGCCGGCCCCATTGCGATCGAGCCGCGCCCTCATCCTGATCTTTCCTCCCCTTTTTTCCCCATCCCTCTTTCTTCACTCCCCTTCATCCGCCAACGCCATGAACGCCCGTACCGAACCCGCTCTGCTCCAGTTTGGCGCCGGCTCCACCGTCTTGTCGAACGGGCAGCTCGATGCGCTGGAAGAAGAGACGATCTTCATCCTGCGAGAAGTCGCCGCCTCGTTCGAGCGGCCGACCCTTCTCTTCTCCGGCGGCAAGGATTCATTGGTGCTGCTCCGATGCGCGGAGAAGGCCTTCGGCGCCGGACGCATCCCGTATCCGCTGTTGATGATCGACACCGGCCACAACTTTCCGGAGGTGACGGCCTTTCGCGACCGACGCGCGATGGAACTCGGCGCCGAACTGATCGTGCGCAGCGTCGAGGACTCGATGGCACGCGGCACGGTGCGCCTGGCGCACCCGGGCGAGTCGCGCAACGTGCATCAATCGGTGACGCTGCTGGAGGCGATCGAGGAATTTCGCTTCGACGCACTGATCGGCGGCGCGCGCCGCGACGAAGAAAAGGCACGCGCGAAGGAACGGATCTTTTCGCACCGCGATGCCTTCGGCCAGTGGCAGCCGAAGGATCAGCGGCCGGAACTCTGGACCTTGTTCAACACGCGGCTCGCGCCCGGCGAACACTTTCGTGTGTTCCCGATCTCGAACTGGACCGAACTCGATGTCTGGCAATACATCGACCGCGAGGCGATCGAGTTGCCGTCGATCTACTACACGCACCGGCGCGAGGTGGTCGAACGCCGCGGCTTGCTGGTGCCGGTGACCGAACTGACGCCGCCGCGCGACGGCGAAGCGGCAGAGTGGCGCGATGTGCGTTTTCGCACCGTGGGCGACATCACCTGCACCTGCCCGGTCGAAAGCCTGGCCGCGAGCGCGGCGGAAGTGGTGGTCGAGACGCTGGCCGCGGACGTGAGCGAACGCGGCGCAACCCGGATGGACGACAAGACATCCGATGCTTCGATGGAGCGGCGCAAGCAGGACGGGTACTTTTAGCTCGCCCCCAGGCTGCGCTCACTTCGTGTGCTTCGCCAACCCCCCTGCCGGGGGCGGCACCTGCGGCCTGGCGGAGCCAGTTCCGCGGTGCCTGCTGGCTGGGGGGCTGGGGAGCCGGGCGTGGCGTCGGAAGGGTGGCGCATTGCATCGCGGGGAGTCCCGCGCAGGGTGCGGCCGCTGTGATGTTTTCCGAGGGCTTCGCGTGTGCGCGGGGGTGGCGGGGGCCAGCGAATCGGTTTGTTTTTTGGCGCGTTGCGCGGGAGAGATCATGAGCATGAATGTCGATGAGGCGCGGTCTGCGGGGGCGGTGGCAGAGGCTTCGGGGGACGGGGGCACTGCGCTTCGATTCATTACCTGCGGGAGCGTGGACGATGGCAAGAGCACGTTGATCGGGCGGATGCTGGTCGACAGCAAGGCGGTGCTGCAGGACCAGTTGGCAGGGGTGCAGCGCGGAGGCGCTACCGACCTGGCACTGCTGACGGACGGGCTGTCGGCGGAGCGGGAGCAAGGGATCACGATCGACGTGGCGTATCGCTATTTCTCGACGGCTCGGCGCAAGTTCATCATCGGGGACGCACCAGGGCACGAGCAGTACACCCGCAACATGGTGACGGCGGCTTCGAGCGCCGATGCGGCGGTGGTGCTGGTGGACGCGACCAAGCTGGGCTGGGCAAGCGAAGTCGACGAAGGCGGCGCCGGCGGCAAAGGCCAGTTGCTGCCGCAGACCCGCCGCCATACGCTGCTGTGCCGGCTGCTCCGGGTGCCGTCGGTGGTGTTCGCGGTGAACAAGCTGGACGCGGTGCCGGATGCCCGGCTCGCGTTCGAACGCATCGCCGATGCGCTGTCCGCTTTTGCCGAGGCTGCGGGGGTGGCGGTGGTGGCGACGGTGCCGCTTTCGGCACTCGAAGGCTGGAACGTGGCCTCGCGTCGGCCGGATTGGTGCGGCTACCAGGGGCCGAGCCTGATCGAGTTGCTCGAGACCTTGCCTGCCATCTCGCAGTCTTCGGAAGATTCGCATGTTCCCCTCGCCTTTCCGGTGCAATGGGTCGAGAAGTTTTCCTCGTCCTCCGACACCTCGCAGGGACGGCGGATCTTCTGGGGCCGGGTGGCCGGCGGGCAGGTCGCAGCCGGACAGAAGGTGGCCATCCTGCCGAGCGGACAGGAAGCGACCGTGGCGCGGGTTCTGAGCCACACGCGCGAGCCGAAGACGGTCGACGCAGGGCACAGCGCCGGCGTCGTGCTCGACCGCGAGGTGGATGTGTCGCGCGGCGACTGGCTGCTGGCGCCGGGCGCCTTCAAGACGACCCGCGAAATCACGGCGACGGTGGCCTGGCTCGACGACGAAGCACTGGCAGCGGGCCGCATCTACTGGGCATTGCAGGGACATCGCTGGGTCAAGGCCAAGGTCGCGCGGGTGGTGGATCGGCTGGATATCCATACGCTCGAAAGCAAGCCGGCGACGCAGCTCGAAGCCAATTCGATCGGCAACGTGGTGCTGACCCTGCAGCAGCCCCTGGCGGTGCTGCCCTTCAGCCGATCGCGCACGCTCGGCTCGCTGGTGCTGGTGGATACCGCCACCCACAAGACCGCCGCAGCCGTGCTGGTAACCCAGGCATCGGCAAAGCCCTAAAATCGCCGGCTCCCCGAACCTTCTTCTCTCTCCTTCCTTCCCTTCGTCAGCCAGACCATGACCCACGTCGTCTCCGAATCCTGTATCCGCTGCAAATACACCGATTGCGTGGACGTGTGCCCTGTCGATTGCTTCCGCGAAGGCCCGAACATGCTGGTCATCGACCCGGACGAATGCATCGATTGCGCGGTCTGCATCCCCGAATGCCCGGTGAACGCGATCTACGCCGAAGAAGACCTGCCGGCCGACCAGCTGGCCTTCATCAAGATCAATGCGGAACTGGCCCTGGCCGACGGCTGGAAGAGCATCACCAAGCGCAAGCCGGCGTTGCCTGATGCGGAGGAGTGGAAGGACAAGAAGGACAAGGTGGATCAGCTGATCCGCTGATGATTCGTCAGGCCCTCGGCAAGACCTTTCGGTACGACGTTCGAGCGACCTCATGTCCTCCGGCGTGATCGAGACCGATGCCCTGATCATCGGCGCCGGACCGGTCGGCCTGTTCCAGGCCTTCCAGCTCGGGCTGCTCGAAATCCGCTGTCACGTCGTCGATGCCCTGCCCCGCGCCGGCGGCCAGTGTGTGCAGCTGTACGGCGACAAGCCGATCTACGACATCCCGGGCCTGCCCCGCACCACCGGGCGCGACTTGGCCGACTCCTTGCTGCAGCAGGTCGCGCCCTTCGACCCGAGCTTCCACTTCGGCGAACAGGTCGCCGGCCTGCAGCGGCAATCGGACGATCGGTTCGAGGTGTGGGCCGCGGGCGGCACCCGGTGGCTCGCGAAGACGGTCTTCATCGCGGCGGGCGTCGGCGCCTTCGTTCCCAAGCGGCTCGCGATCGCCGGCATCGAGCCGCTCGAAGGCAGCCGGCTTTTCTATCACCCCGAAGCGCTTGAGTCGTTCAGCGGCCAGCAGGTCGTGGTGAATGGCGGCGACGATGCAGCGGTGCAGACCGCGCTGGCGCTGTTGCCGATTGCCAGGCGGGTGACCCTGCTCCATCGCCGTGACGTGTTCCAGGCCGAGGATCACATCCTTGCCGAGATGCGCAGCCAGGTGGCTTCGAACAAGCTCGACCTGCTCATCGGCCAGCCCAACGCGTTCGATGGAACCCAGCTCCAGGTCACCACGCCGGATGGCGGCAGCGCGCCGTTGCCCATCGACGCGCTGATCGCCTGCCTCGGCATCTCGCCGCGACTCGGCCCCGTCGCCGACTGGGGCCTCGCGCTCGAACGCAAGCAGCTCGCCGTCGACACCGAGAAGTTCCAGACCAGCGAGCCCGGCATCTTCGCGGTCGGCGACATCAACACCTATCCAGGCAAGAAGAAGCTGATCGTCTGCGGCTTCCACGAAGCCACCTTGGCCGCCTGGGCCGCAGCCGCGCTCGTGTTCCCGGGCAAGGCGATTCCGCTGCAATACACGACCACCAGCACCCGCCTGCACCAGCTGCTCGGCGTGGCGCATTGAATCTAGAATCCGGGCTGCCTCGCTCGCGAGGCAAATCATCGCTAGGGGTGCCGACCCGCCGGCTTGCCGGCAGGAACGCTGAGAGAGTCCCTTTGAACCTGATTGAGGTAATCCTCGCGCAGGGAAGCCGGTCCGGCGCCGTCACGTGATCTCGCGTGCCTCATCTGTCGTCGAACCCTGCCCACCTGCCAGCACTTTGCAACGGAGCAAATGGATGGCAACGACTTCTTCCACGACTTCTTCGGACGTCCGCCTGCCGCGCGGCGCCAATGAAGCGCTGACGCCCCTGCCCGACGCGGCCCGCGTCTTCGGCTGGCATGACCATGCGGCGCTGTGGTTCAGCCTGGGCGTCGGCCTGCTGGTGATGCAGATCGGTGCCTACCTGGTGCCCGCGGTCGGCACCCGCGATGCCGTCTTCGCGATCGTGCTGGGCTCCTGCATCGGTGCAGGGCTGCTGGCCTGGACCGCCAGGCTGGGCTGCCAAAGCGGGCTGGCCAGCGCCGGGCTGATGCACGCCACCTACGGCAGTGCCTTTGCGCGCTTGCCGGTGGTGCTCAACATCGTGCAGCTCATCGGCTGGACCACCTTCGAGATCGTGATCATGCGCGAAGGCACGCAAGCCATCGCCAAGCAAGCCTTCGGGCTGGCCTGGGACGGCCCGCTGGGCATCGCCCTGACGACAGCGCTGTGGGGCGCGGTGCTGCTGGCCCTGCTGGCAGGCTCGATGGTGAAGCTGGTGCGCCGCTTCGTCAGCCGCTTCGGGCTGCCACTGGTCGTGCTCTCCCTCGTCTGGCTGACCTGGCAATTCGCAGCCCAGCTGCACGCCAAGGGCTTCGAAGCCTTCTGGTCCCGCGCGGGCGACGGCAGCATGGGCATGTTCGGCGCGCTCGACCTCGTGATCGCGATGCCGGTCTCGTGGCTGCCGCTGGTCGCCGACTACGCAAGGCACGGCCGGCGGAGCGGCAAAGGCCTCGGGGGTGCGTTCGGCGGCACCTGGATCGGCTATCTGCTGGCCAACGTGTGGTGCTACGCGCTCGGCGTGATGGTGGTGAGCGTGGCCGAGCCCGGCGCGAATCTCGTCGCGGCGCTGTTGCTCGCGCAGGGCGGACTGGTCGCGCTCGGCTTGATCCTCGTCGACGAACTCGACAACGCGTATGGCGACGTCTACTCCGGCTCGGTTTCGGCGCACAGCCTGCAGCCGAAGTGGAGCGTGCGGCGCTGGGGCCTGTGCCTGGCGGTAGCCTGCATCGCCCTGGCGCTGGTGCTGCCGATGCACTCGCTGGAGCCGTTCCTGCTGCTGCTGAGCTCGGTCTTCGTGCCGCTCTACGGCGTGATCCTCGGGCGGCTCGGCACCAGCGCCGCGGTGACGCCGGCGACGAGCCGCGTCGATTGGCTCGCGGCCGGCATCTGGATCGTGGGCATCGGCGTGTACCACGCCTCGGCCAAGTGGGCGCCGCAGTTCGGCTCCGCCCTGCCGACCCTGGCCCTGACGTTCGCCCTCGCCTGGTCGACCCGGGCTACGACGGCAGGCGGACGCTCGGCACTGGCGCAAAGCCGTGGTTGAGGGGACCGTGTCCGTGCCCGACCTTGAAGCCCGCGCCGGCCTGCATCGCAGCCACCACATAGCCGCGCGCCCGTTCCACCGCTTGCGGCAGGTCGCTGCCGAGCGCCAGGTGCGCCGCGATCGCGGACGACAGGGTACAGCCGGTGCCATGCAGGTTCTGGCTCGCGATGCGTTCGGAGGCGAGCCGGAGGCGCTCGCCGCCTGCTTCGGCCAGCAGGTCGACCACGTCCTTGCCCGGCAGGTGGCCGCCCTTGAGCAGCACTGCGCGGGCGCCGAGCGCCAGCAGCTCGGTCGCCGCATCGTCGAGTTCAGCCTCGCCGCGGATCTCGCGGCCGATCAGCAAGGCCGCCTCGTCGAGGTTCGGCGTGATGACGATCGCGCGGGGGAACAACTCGCGCACCATCACCTCGACCGTCTCCTTGGCAATCAAACGATCGCCACTGGTCGCGACCATCACCGGGTCGAGCACCACGTTCGGCAGGCGGTAATGATCGATGGCCCAGGCCACCACCTCGACGATCTCGGGCGCATGCAGCATGCCGAGCTTGACCGCGTCGACCCCGATGTCCTCGACCACCGCCCGGATCTGCGCCTTGAGGAACTCGGACGGCACCGGATGGATGCCGGCAACGCCCAGCGTGTTCTGCGCCGTGAGCGCGGTGACCGCGGTCATGCCGTAGCAGCCGAGGGCCGCGAAGGTCTTCAGGTCGGCCTGGATGCCGGCGCCGCCGCCGCTGTCGGAACCGGCGATCGAAAGCACGCGGGCGTATCGGGAAGAGGTCGAGGTCATCCTGAAAATTATCGACCACGCGCCCAGCCCAGGGCTCGACTCGCCTTCGCATGCCGATGACCGCCGATCGGACTCTGCCCTTCGAACAAGCTGCCGTTCTCGGCGCGGGCCTCATGGGCCGGCTCATGGCCGTGGCGCTCGCGCAGCGGGGTTGCAGCGTCGACGTGTACGAAGCCGGCTCCGCCGAAGCCGAAGGCGCCGCCGCGCGGGTGGCCGCCGCCATGCTGGCACCCCTGGCCGAGTCGGCGGTCGCGCCGGCGCCGGTGGTTCGCATGGGCCACTACGCGCTCGACCGCTGGCCGCAGTTGCTAGGTGAGCTCGCGACGCCGGTGTTCTTCCAGCGCGAAGGCACCCTGGTGGTCTGGCATCGGCAGGATGCGACCGAGGCTGCGCGGCTCGGCCGGGTTCTTGCGCACACCGCCGAGCAGGTACCCGAGCTGCCGGCGATGCAGCGACTCGACGCCGCGGCGATCGCCGCAGTCGAGCCTGCGCTCGGCCATCGTTTCGCGGCCGGCCTGCTGCTGCCCGGCGAAGGACAGCTCGACAACCGCGGCCTGCTGTCCGCCTTGCTGGCGACGCTGCAATCGATGCCGAAGGTTCGGCTCCATTGGCAGTCGCCTCGAACCCTCGACGACTTCGAACCCGGCCGGCCGGGGCAACCGCAGCGCGTGATCGACTGCCGCGGCCTCGGTGTTCGAAGGCAGTGGGAACAGGTGCGCGGCGTTCGGGGCGAGGTGATCCGCGTGCATGCACCCGATGTCAGCCTGGCACGACCCACCCGCCTGGTGCATCCGCGCTATCCGCTCTACATCGCACCGAAG
The DNA here is from genome assembly GCA_902506565.1 of Burkholderiales bacterium 8X. Classification (GTDB taxonomy): domain Bacteria; phylum Pseudomonadota; class Gammaproteobacteria; order Burkholderiales; family Burkholderiaceae_C; genus Variovorax. The sequence continues at coordinate 2,394,839 of LR732703.1, forward strand.
CCCGACGGCCTCTTCGTGATCGGTGCCACGGAGATCGAATCCGAAGACCGATCGCCGCCGAGCGTGCGCTCCACGCTGGAGCTGTTGAGCGCAGCCTATGCGGTGCACAGCGGCTTCGGCGAAGCTCGCATCCTCGAGATCGCGACCCAATGCCGCCCGACCCTGCCCGACAACCTGCCCTCGCTTCGCATGCCGCGGCCCGGCGTGCTCCAAATCAACGGCCTCTACCGACACGGCTTCATGATCGCGCCTGCGATCCTCGACGTGGCGCTGGAGCTGCTCTGCAGCCAACGCTCGGCGCTGGCGGCGCGCTTCGGCCTCGCCCCGACGCTCGATTCCGCATCCGGGTCCGTCCCGGCTACCCTTGGGCCGACATCATGAAGATCCTCATCAACGACACGCCGCATGCGCTGCCCGAACAGGCCACGCTGGCGCAGGCCATCGCCCTGATCGACGCGACGCCGCCGTATGCCGCGGCCGTCAACCAGCAGTTCGTGCCACGCTCCCAGCACGAAGCGCATGTGCTGCAACCGGGCGATCGCGTCGAGGTGATCCGCCCCGTCACCGGAGGCTGAAAGCGACCATGTCATTCCACACCCCCACCCCCGACCCGCTGGTCCTCTACGGCCAGACCTTCCAGAGCCGACTGCTGCTCGGCACCGCGCGCTACCCGTCGCCCGACGTGCTCGAAGCCGCGGTGCGCCGCGCGAAGCCGGCCATGCTGACGGCTTCGCTGCGGCGGCAGACCGCGCATTCCAAGCAGCAGCCATCGCAGGGTTCGAGCCATGCGGTTCCCGATGCGGACGACGGCGGCGCCGGCGCGCACGGCTTCTGGGACTTGCTCAAGCGGCTCGATGTACCGGTGCTTCCGAACACGGCCGGATGCCATGGCGTCCAGGAAGTCATCGCCACGGCGCAGATGGCACGCGAGCTGTTCGAGACGCCCTGGATCAAGCTCGAACTGATCGGCGACGACTACACGCTGCAGCCGGACACGCTCAACCTGGTCGAGGCGGCTTCGTACCTCATCAAGGAGGGCTTCCAGGTGCTTCCTTATTGCACCGAGGACCTGGTGCTGTGCCAGCGCCTGGTCGATGTCGGCTGCCAGGCGGTGATGCCGTGGGCCGCGCCCATCGGCACCGGCCGCGGCCCGGTCAATCCGTATGCGCTCCAGGTGCTGCGGGAGCGGCTCGACGTGCCGCTGCTGGTGGATGCCGGGCTCGGATTGCCCTCGCACGCCTGCCAGGTCATGGAATGGGGCTACGACGGCGTGCTGCTCAACACCGCGGTTGCGCTCGCGCAAGACCCGGTCGCGATGGCGGGCGCCTTCGCCGATGCGGTGCAAGCCGGCCGCACCGCTCGGCAAGCCGGCGCCATGGCTGCGCAGGAGTCGGCCCAGCCCAGCACGCCGGTGCTCGGCACGCCCTTTTGGCATCACGCGGAGGCTTGATGTCCGACAACCTGCAGTCATTGAATCGAGCGGCAGTGGCCGAGGCCATCGTCGCCGCGCATGCCGGGACCTTCGGCCGATCGGACGAGGCGCTGCCAAGCCGGGTCGCGTCGTCGGATCACCCGATCTACCTCGGCGCGAAGGATGCCGTGGCGATGCTCGGCTTCATCGAAGTCGATGCCGAATGCATCGCTCGCGCCTGGCTTTCGCAAAGCGAGCGCACCGGCCGTTTCGATGCGGGTGCCTGGCCGGACGCACCTGAGGACTTCGGCCTGCGCAACTTCCCACCGGGCGAACGAGCCGACGCGTTTCCCGCGTGCCCTCGCCGACTCGGCCTCTATGCCGTGCTGCCGGATGCGGCCTGGGTCGGGCGCATGGCGCGGGCCGGCGTGCCGACCGTGCAGCTTCGTTTCAAGTCGGACGATGCGGCCGCGATTCGGCGCGAGGTCTTCGCCGCTGTCGAAGCTGTCCAGGGCACCGAGGCGCTGCTCTTCATCAACGACCACTGGCAGGCAACCATCGATGCCGGCGCTTACGGCCTGCATCTGGGGCAGGAAGACCTCGATGCGCTGCAGCCAGCCGAACTGTCGGCGATCAAGGCGGCCGGGTTGCGTCTCGGCGTGAGTACGCATGGCTATGCAGAGATGGTCCGTGCGAACAAGGTCAGCCCGAGCTACATCGCCATGGGCGCTGTCTACCCGACCACCCTCAAGAAGATGGCGACAGCGCCGCAAGGTGTCGCTCGTCTCGCGGCCTACGCCCGGCTGATGCGCGGGTATTCGCAAGTCGGCATCGGCGGCATCGATGAAGCGCGCTTTCCGGAGGTGCTGGCCACCGGCGTCGGCTCCGTTGCAGTGGTGCGCGCCCTCGTGACGGCGAACGATCCGGACGCGACGGCGCGTCGCTTGGCCACCATGATCGACGAAGGTGTTCGCGGATGAGTCGGTGACTCGGAAAGCGCGATTTTTCGACGCTATAATTCGAGGCTGTTCCTCGATAGCTCAGTCGGTAGAGCGCCGGACTGTTAATCCGTAGGTCCCTGGTTCGAGCCCAGGTCGAGGAGCCACCTACAAGCCGCATGGCACAAGGCCTCGCTATCCAACGATAGCGAGGCCTTTTCTTTTGGGCCGCTTTGACGCTGAGGCCGACGATCCGGATGATGCCGAGCCGATCGTCTTCACCGACCGGGGCTCCAGGCGCCCTTTCAAAGGCACTGGCCCCAACCCGCGTCTTATCGACTCACGTAGAGCGCCACCACGATCAACACGACCAATATCGCCACCAGCATGTTCCGCCGCCATCCGGCCTTGTTGCGCTCGAGTTCTTCCATCCGGCTGCGCGTGGTCAATTCGTCGAGGCGCGAAGGAATGGTGTCGATGTCGTCGTCGATCCGGGCCGAGACGGGAGCTGCTTTCTTGTTCATGCAAGCGCGAGATTGAGTTGCGAGAGCCCGCCGCCTCTAGGGCAGATCGGGCAAGAAGTAATACAAAACCTACAAATTGTAGCGACTGTATTACTTTCGAACTAACCAATTCGAGCTATCTCTCGTCAGATTTCATGCGCTGGCGGCCGCATGCTTGCGGTACGCCGCGGCCATCTTGGTGTCGTACTGGAACTTCGCGAACTGCGCGCCGTTGTAGTTACGCGCGAACGCCGGCCAGTCCTTCTTTCGAATCGCAACTGACAGGCGTGCATCCCCGCGGATGAAGCTCACGAAGGCCTTAAGCTGCTCGACCTCCGAGACGGTCATCGCGGCAACGTAGGCCTCGACCGTTTCGAAGCCGCACGCCCTGTGGTTCTCTCCGAGGATCTGAAACATGCCCCATGAGGGCGCTTTCAGGGCTGCGGCACGGTCGAGCGTCAGCGCCTGGGCGAGTCGCTCGTACTGCTTGCCGCCGTTGCCGTAGGTTCCGGGGGCATAGGGCTTGCGCCAGCCCGACACGTCCGGAAACTGGCCATCGAATTTCCCGGTCGGGTCGGTGCAGCGCGCGAATACATGCCGCTCGAAGAGGATCTTCGGACGCTGCGATGCATCGAAGCCTCCGCCGCGGGATTCGACCTCGGCGACCGCTTTGACCGCCGCCGCCTCGCAACCGAGCGCCTCCGCGGCTTCCTCGATGGCTTGGTCGTCGATCGCCTTTCCGTCATAGCGCGCGAAGAAATCAGCCGGCATCGACGGGCCGCTCGCAACCGTCGCCCCACCGCCGCTTCGCGCCCTCGGCTTGCGGATCGGATCGGGCGCCAGCTTGTCGAGTTGCGCCGCAGGGTCGATGAAGGCATCGAGGTGCGATTCATCCTCGGCTGAAAACTGCTTGGCGGGCATCGCTTGCTCCTTTCGACCTTCGAACGGCGATTCGGACTGCACGGCCTCAGACAGGGCCGCCGCGACGATTCTGGTCATGCGGCCGCGTGCTGGCAATTCGTCCATTTGGCCGGCCTTGCGCGTTCGATCCAGCCAACGGCAGCGGTCGTTTTTCGCGGCGGAGGCGCCGAAGGTGCGGCCGGACCCTCAACAATGCCGGCCAGCGGCCAGCCGCCCTCTAGACTCGCCTCGACAAGAACAGAGAAGGGGTTCTCGAACGCCCCGCAGAAGATGAACCTGGAGCACCTTTTGACTTTCGGCACGCTGACCCTCGTCATGGGGGGCACGGCGCTCTATATCGCTCCGGCAGAAAAGCGGCCGGGCTTCCTGCTTCATATCGTGCTGGTGACCCTGCTGACGCTCATGGCGGTCACCATGGAACCCTAGCCGATCGCCTCCAGCGGACTCAGCGCATGCCCCACAGGATCGCGACCACGACCAGCGCAGCGACCACGCCGATCGCCACCCAGCCGAGCCGACGCCACTTCGACGAACGCTTCTCGCTTTCATCGAGATTGGCCAACATCGTGGTCAGCGCGCCCTCGTCGAGCGTCGGAAAGTCCTTGCGCTCGTCTGCAGCAATCGCCCGCAAACGGGCGAGTCGCTCGGCACGGTCGTTATCGTCTGAAGGCATGTTCGAGTCGGCGTGCTTGAAAGGGCATGACGATAACGGATTCGGCCCCGCTTGACGCTGGCAGATCACTCCTGCGTAGGATACGGACCACGAAGCTGCAGAGTTCGGGATGCGATGCTGACCGTGCTTTCGCAGCACTGCGCGTGCATTCCGCCTGCGGCACCTTCCAATCGACCATGACCTTGATGCAAGTCTTCTTCGCAACGGCGATCGTGCTGTTGACCGTGGCAGCCATGGAGGGCGTCGCCTGGATCTCCCACAAGCACCTGATGCACGGGGTCGGCTGGGGCTGGCACGCCTCCCATCATGCGGAGCGTCGGGGCCCGTTCGAGAAAAACGACCTGTACGCGATCGTGTTTGCCGGCATCGCCATCGCCCTGATCTGGTTCGGCACGCGCGGCGCCTGGCCGCTGCAGTGGATCGGTGCCGGCATGACGCTGTACGGCCTGCTCTACTTCGTGGCACATGACGGCCTCGTCCACCGGCGCTGGCCGCTGCGCTGGGTGCCGAGGCACGGCTACTTCAAGCGGCTCTACCAGGCGCACCGGCTGCACCATGCCATCGAGGACAAGGACCAGGGCGTGTTGTTCGGCTTTCTGTGGGCGCCCTCGGAAGCTCGCCTGGCGGAAGAAATCCGGCGAGTCCGGGCAGTCCGCCGCGGGCCCGCCGACCAGTCGGCTCGATCCGCTCAGCCGGCTCAGCCGGCTCAGGCGGCTCATGCTGCCCAAGCCGCCGACATCGCCGATCAGCCCGGCCGCTTGTAGAGAAAGTGCGCCCGCTGGGTCTTCGGCACGGCCCGGGCGGCCAGCGCGACGCCGGCGCCCCGGGCAGCGAACCACAGCTTTTCGAAACGCGAGGTCGTCACCCGCGAATCCCAGGCATGGCTGCCCTTTGCCTTGACGTGACGGCCGATTGCGCGATAGACGTCCCGCGCGGTCGCGACCGACCAAGCCGCGCGGAGCGGCAAATCGGCAATGCCCGAAACCGCCGAGCTGTAATAGGGCTCCGCGGTCTCGACCAACCGGCCGGCCAGCGCAGCGAGGGCATCCCGATGCCGCGCCTTCGCGATCTCCGATGACGGAATGCCGGCGGCCAGCAGCCAGTCGGCCGGCAGATAGATGCGTCCGATCTCGGCATCGGGGACGATGTCGCGGGCGATGTTGGTCAACTGGAACGCAATGCCGAGGTCGCAGGCCCGGTCGAGCGTCGCACGGTCCCAGGCGCCCATGACCCGCGCCATCATCAAGCCCACCACGCCGGCCACCCGGTAGCAATAGAGAAGCGTATCCGCGAGGCTCTGGTAGTGGACCTGCTCGACGTCCATCCGGAATCCCGCCAGATGCTCCAGCGGCAGCTCGGCCTCGACCTGATGCCGCTGGACCACCTCGGCGAGTCCGACGAAGACCGGGTCGTCCGACGGGTCGCCTGCACAGGCACGGCGGGTTTCGGCCTCGAGCTCGGTCAGGCGCGCGATGCCGGCGGCGCGTGCGGCAGCGCCGCCTTCCTCGTCATCGCGACCGAGCGACTGGCCGTCGATCACGTCGTCGCAGTGGCGGCACCAGGCGTAGAGCATCAGGGTGCTTTCGCGGGTGTCCTCGTCGAACAGGCGGGCCGCCGCCGCGAAGCTGCTGGACCCACCCTGGATGGCATGCGCCGCGTGCGCGACCACCTCGTCGTGGGACGGATAGCCGCTGCGCACGGCGCGCTCCGGCGCCGAGCGGAAGTCTGCCGGGATTCTCGAACGCAAGCTCATGTCATGTCCTCCAGCATCAGTCGGGCGGTGGCCTTGGCCGAACCGATCACGCCCGGAACACCGGCCCCGGGATGGGTGCCGGCGCCTGCCAGGTAGAGGTTCGGAATGACCGCATCCCGATTGTGAGGACGAAACCATGCGCTTTGCGTCAATACCGGTTCGAGCGAAAAGGCCGAGCCCAGGTGGGCGCCGAGCTGGTCGCGGAAGTCGGCCGGCGTGAAGACGCGCGAAGTCACCAGGTCGGCTCGCAGATTCGGGATGTAGCGGCGCTCGAGGTAGTCGAAGATGCGGTCGCGATAGCGCGGCCCCTCGACCTCCCAGTCGACCGGCGCATGGCCGAGGTGCGGCACCGGCGCCAGCACGTAATGGCTGCCGCAGCCCGGCGGCGCGAGCGACGGGTCGGTCACGCAGGGCGCATGCAGGTAGAGCGAAAAGTCCTCGGCCATCGGGCCCTTGAAGATCTCCTGGATCAGCTCGCGATAGCGCGCGCCGAAGCAGACGGTGTGATGCTGCAGCTGCTCGTGCCGCCGCCGCAGCCCGAAATGCACCACGATCAAGGACATGCTGAAGCGCTTGGACTTGAGCCGCTTCGCCTCGTCCTTGCCCCGCGCCTCGTGTCCGAGAAGCTTGTCGTAGGTATGCACGACATCGGCGTTCGACGCGATGCGATCGGCGCGAAGCAGCGATCCGCCCTGCAACTGGACGCCGATCGCCCGGCCGCCGTCGACCCGGATTCGCTCGACCGGCGCATTCAGTTCCAGTCGCCCGCCGAGGTCCTCGAAGAGCCGCACCAGGCCCGCGACCAGCGCGCCGGTCCCACCCCGCGGAAACCAGACGCCCCAGCGCCGCTCGAGCGCGTGGATCAAGGTGTAGATCGACGAGGTCGCGAACGGATTGCCGCCCACCAGCAGCGAGTGGAACGAGAAAACCTGGCGCAGGTGCTCGTCCTGGATGAACCGCGACACCATGCCGTAGACGCTGCGCCAGGCCTGCAGCCGCGCCAGTTGAGGGCCGGCCTGCACCATGCTGCGGAACGACAGGAACGGCACCGCGCCCAGCTTCAGGTAGCCCTCCTGCATCACCGCTTCCGAATACGCGAGGAAGCGCCGATAGCCGGCGACATCCGCCGGGTTGCGGGCATGGATCTGCCGGTCGAGCGCCTCCTGGTCGTTCGCATAGTCGAAGTGCGATCCATCCTCCCAGCAAAGCCGGTAGAACGGCGCGACCGGCAGCAGCTCGACATAGTCCGACATCCGCTTGCCCGCGGCGGTGAACAGTTCCTCGATCGCTGACGGATCGGTGATGACGGTCGGACCGGCGTCGAAGGTGAAGCCCTGGTCCTGGTAGACATAGGCCCTGCCGCCGGGTTTGTCCCGCGCCTCGACCAGCGTGGTCGGTACGCCGCCCGCTTGCAGACGGATCGCGAGGGCGATGCCGCCGATGCCGGCGCCGATGACAACGGCCCGGCGTTCTTGTTCGAGGTTCAAGGCGTTCAAGGAATGGTTCCCGCGCCGGACGACTGCCGACGCATGTCGAAGGCGGCGCGCACGCCGCGGAAGAATGGCACCGGCGGCTTGCCGGTCACGAGGCGCAGCTTGTCGAAGGCGTTGAGCCGGGCGGCATAGAAACGCCCGATCAGGCCTTCGGGCAAGCCGTAGAAGCGGTGCATCACCCGCCAGCGCTGGTCCGACTCCGCGGCCCGGAACAACATCCGGTTCAGCACGCGGAAGAAACGTTGCGCCTTCCAGCGCGAGAGCGCGTGGCGGCGAATGGCGTCGAAAAGTCTTGCCGCCGAAAGCTCCGGCAGCTGGGCGATGCGGTCAGCCAGCCGGACCGCCTCCGGCAATGAATAGCCGGTGGTGGGATGGAAGAGCGCGGCCGACAAGCCGGCGAGCGGCACGCCGTTCGCTTCACGCCAGAAGGCCTGCGGATCGCCGCCGAGCAGGATCGGCAACACGCCCTGCTCTTCGCGCAGCAACTCGGCGACCGTCCACTCGTGCGCTCGCGCGTAGTCCCCGACCCGTTGGCGCAGCTCGGCCGCGTCGATGGCAGCGCCGTCGGCGTAGCAGGTGTCCTCGATCAGCAGCACGTCGGGCGCAAGCGGCAGCACATACACGAAACGGTAGCCGCCGTGCTGCGCCACGGTCGCGTCCATGAGGATCGGCCAGTCGAGGCCGTGCGGTGCCGCGGTTCGAAGCTCCTGCCCCAGGAACTTCTGGAAGCCCAGGGTCAGGTGCGGACTCGGCCGCGCGCCCCGCCCGTCGATCACGGCGCGTGCCCGGAGCAAGGTGCCGTCGGCCAACCGGACGCCAGTCGGCTCGACCTCCGCCACCTGGACATCGGTGACGATGCGGGCGCCGAGCTCCCGGGCGAGCACCTCGTGGAACCGAGCCGAACTGATGCTCCGGTATCCCCCGGCGATGCGACGACGCCTGCCGGGGAAGATGACTTCGTGGCCCGGCCAGCGATGGCAGACCAGCGGCTCGATCCAGGCGCGCTGGGCTTCATCCAGGTCCTCGGTATGGAAGGACCAGGTGTGATTGCCCCCGAGCGTGGGGCCGGACTCGAGCACCAGGATGCGAAGCTGCGGGCGCGCCTTGGCCAGCCGCCAGGCGATCAGGCCATTGGCGAGGCCGCCACCCACCAGGATCAGGTCGGCGATCGGCTCGGGGCGCTTCGGGCCAGGAGACTCGCCAGGCGCGTAGTGGACTTCACGCAAGCTCGGCCTCCTCGGCAACCGGCTGCTGCGCCAAGGCCTCTTCGATCAGGTCGGCGGCCAACGGCACGCCGCCTGCCGCCTCGACCTCGCGTCCGAGCACGGCCGCGCGCTGCGCATAGGCACGGTCGGCGAGGAGCCGTTGCAACGCCTGCCGCAGCGACCCGGTACCGGCCAGTGCCGGAAGCCGCCTCAGCCCGGCGCCGACATGCACCACGCGGGCCGCCACGCCGGGTTGATCGAAGGCGATCGGCAGCAGCAGCATCGGCTTGCCGGCGGCCAGCGAGTCCATGACGGTGTTGAGCCCGCCATGCGTCACGACGACATCGGCTCGTGCGATCGCGGCCCGCTGCGGCGCGAAGTCGGTGACCCAGGTCGCACCGGCGCAGCCCAGTGCGGCGACCTGCCGCTCGTCCAGTCCGCCGCAATGCGCCACCAGCAATTGGATGTCGAGTGCGCGGCAGGCGCGAGCGATGCGATGAAAGATCTTGAAACGCCCGCCCTGCAGAGTGCCGAGCGAAGCAAAGACGAACGGCCGGTCGGCGGCGACCGGCAGGCCGAGCGGCTCTTCGTTGGACGGCGGTGGCCGGAGCGGGCCGACATGATGGAAGCCCGCCGGCAGCTGCTCGCGGGGGAAATCGAAGCCGGCGGTGGTCTGGCTCAGTTGGAGGAGCGGGGACACGCAGTCGGCCAGGCTGCTGCGTGGCGCCAGGCCCCAGTCGGCGGCCTGGCCGCGAATCACGCGGGCATGCGGCGTCATCAGCCAGTCGTACACCCGGGTGCTGCCCTCGTTGCGCTTCAGCGCACCGTCGTCCTCGGCATAGCCGAAGGGCATGACCGGCAACGGGACGCGAGTCTCGCGATTGACCGGCAGCGCGCAGGCGACCGAGATGCACGGCAGCCCGAGCGCTTCGGCCAGCAATCCGCCGGCGGCTTCCATCTGGTCGGCAATCACCGCATCGACTCGCAGCGCGACCAGCGCCTCGCGCCCGTCGCGGCACAGCATGGCCGTGGCCTGGCTCACGTCCTGGATCACGCGGCGCAGGCCGAGCGGTCCGCCCGGCCGCGCGGCCCTGCCGAGCACGCCATCCAGGCTGCCCGGCGGATGGGTCACCACCCCGACCGGCCGAAACCCGATGCGCGAATCGCGCAGCAGCCGCTGAACGTCGGCCTGCGCGACCCAGGTGACGCGGTGGCCGCGATCGATCAACTCGCAGGCAAGCGCTTCGAGCGCACGCACATGGCTCGGAAAGGGGGGGCTGACCACGGCGAAATGCGTCAAGGATGCGGCTCGGGCAATGGGGATCGATGGGGATATCGGGGGCGCGGCGGGGCGTTTTGCGCAGAATGCGGTGATGTCCTGCACACTCCGGCAGAGTTTGCACCGATCTTCGGAAGCTTCGTTCCGCTCGCTTGCAGGACGAGACCGCGACCCGAGGTCGAGCGGTCGTGCGTTTCGCGGGCGTATGGTCATCTCCGACTGCCGTTCCAGACCGGGCCATCACGCCACCACGCCACCCAGCGAATACGCATCAAGCCATGAACATTGCCGCCCTGCCCCGGCGCGACGCGCCTCCCGGCCGACGTGCTTCCCTCAAAGAGCTGCATGCATCGATCGAGCGGCGCCTGGCGCAGCTGTTGCCGATGCCGCGGGATGCGGACGATCTCGTGTCGCTCGCCATGCGGGAAGCCGTGCTCGGTCCCGGCAAGCGCGTGAGGCCGTTGCTGATGCTGGCCACCGCACAGGGCTTCGGCCTTCATTCGAGCGACGTGATGGATGCGGCTTGCGCGGTCGAGATGGTGCATGCCGCGTCGCTGCTGCTCGACGACCTGCCCTGCATGGACGACGCGCTCGAGCGCCGCGGCCGACCGGCCATGCATCTCCGGTTCGGCGAAGACATCGCCTTGCTGGCGTCGGTGGCCTTGCTCAGCCAGGCCTACGGCGTGGTCGCAGCGGCCGAGGACATGGCGCCGCTGCTGAGGGCGCGGGTGGTCGGCGTGCTGGCCGAGGCAGTCGGCACCGCAGGATTGGTCCGCGGCCAGTACCGCGACCTGCGCGAAGACCAGGCGAATGCAGACGAGAAGGCGCTGACCGGCATCAACGACCTGAAGACCGGTTCGCTCTTCAAGGTGTCGCTGGTGGTGCCGGGCCTCGCGGCGCAAGCCGAAGAGGCCTTGCTGCAGCGATTGGCCGCTTGTGCCGGCGAGATCGGGCGGGCTTTCCAGTTGCGCGACGACCTCGACGACGGCGCCGACCTGCCACCCACATCGTCTGCCACGCCTTCCGATGGCTTCGGCTCGGGCGAAGACGAAGGCAAGGCCACGCTGGTGGCGCTGCTCGGTCGCCGGGCCGCGCGCGAGCGATTCGACAGCTGCCTGCAGAAAGCCGAGCGCTGCCTCATCGAGATCTTCCCGAACGACCAGACCCTTCTGCAGCTGGTGCGGCGCATCGCGCCGGAGCCGGCGCCGAGCCAGCTCGACGACTGTGACGGCTGGACACCTGCGTCACAGGCTGCACCGACCCTGCTGGCACGCACCAGCGCATGATCCAGGCCCCTTGAAGCCGACCGGAGGCCGCATGCGAAGCCCCGCGCTTCGACCCTGAGGCCTCAGCGTCGGGCGGCTGCGCGCACCGAGCCTTCGAGCAGACTCGCGGCCAGCCGGCGATGTGTCTCGAGGTGCACCGGCAGGTCGAGCGTCGCCACCCGACCTTCTTCCACCACGACCCGGCCATCGACCACGCAGGTCGACGCCTGGACCGGCGCGCAGAACACCAGCGCCGCGACCGGATCGGCGCCGCTGCCGGCATGCGTCGGGCCGCGAACGTCGAACGCGGCGAAGTCGGCGGACATGCCGAGAGCCAGCGCGCCGATGTCGTCGCGGCCGAGTACGCGGGCACCTCCGAGGGTGGCGATCTCGAGCGCTTCGCGAGCGCCCATCGCCGCCGGGCCGAAGCCGACCCGTTGCAGCAACAGCGCCTGGCGGGCCTCGCCCAGCATGTGCGCGCCGTCGTTGCTCGCGCTGCCGTCCACGCCGAGCCCGACCGCGACGCCCTGGTCGCGCATCGCCCGCACCGGCGCGATGCCGGAGGCAAGGCGCATGTTGGAGCAGGGACAGTGCGCAACGCCGGTGCCGGTCCGGGCAAAGAGCGCGATGCCCGCCGGATCGAGCTTGACGCAGTGCGCATGCCAGACATCCGGGCCGACCCAGCCCAGGCTCTCGGCGTACTCGGCCGGCGTCATGCCGAAGCGCTCGCGGGAATAGGCCACGTCGTTGTCGTTCTCGGCCAGGTGCGTGTGCAGCGAGACGCCGAAGCTGCGTGCCAGCAGCGCCGAGTCCCGCATCAGTTCGCGAGACACCGAGAACGGCGAACAGGGTGCGACCACCACCCGCAGCATCGAATGCCGGCGGTCGTCGTGCCAGGTCTCGATCAGTCGTTGGGTGTCTTTCAGGATCGAGGCTTCGTCCTCGACCACCTCGTCCGGCGGCAGGCCGCCTTGGCTGCGACCCACGCTCATGCTGCCGCGGGCCGCATGGAAGCGCATCCCGATCTGCGCCGCCGCCTCGATCGAATCGTCGAGCCGGCTGCCGTTGGGATAGATGTAGAGGTGATCGCTGCTGGTGGTGCAGCCCGAAAGCAGCAGCTCGGCCATGGCGGTGAGCGTCGAGACGCGCACCATCTCGGGCGTCAGCCCGGCCCAGACCGGATAAAGGTTCGACAGCCAGCCGAAGAGCTCGGCATCCTGCGCGGCGGGGAGCACTCGGGTGAGGCTCTGGTACATGTGGTGATGGGTGTTGACGAGGCCCGGCACCACCACGTGGCCCCGCAGATCGAGCAACCGCGCGCTTCCGGCGCGAACGGCCTCGTCATGCCGGGCCGGTAGTTCGGAACTCGGTCCGACCCAGTCGACGACCCCGTCGACCGCGACCAGCGCGCCGTCAGCGATTTCGCGGCGCTGGGAATCCATGGTGACCAGCACGTCGGCATGGCGCAGCACGAGGGTGCGGGTTGCTTGCGATGTCATGCGGGCATCTTCGCAGAGCGATACCCGCAGGCGGAAACGATCAGAGCACCGAATTCATCGTCGTGAACATGCAGGTGTCCGGCGCGCCGTCGATATGCGGCCCGGAGAGATAGCTCGATGGAACGCCCTCCTCAGGCGCCAGCACCGTCTCGGCGTTCGCAGCCATGTCGCGCGAGGTGGTCCGACCCGTAGCCGGGCCGAGATTCGTGACGCTGCTCGCGTTCGTGGTTTGCCCGGCACGCGCCACCAGCCCTTCCGGATGCCAGCCTTGACCGAAGACCGCCAGGCCCTGGGCCGCACGGACCGCCAGCGCTCCCTGCACCAGTGCTTCCGAATAGTCGGGATAGCCGCGAGTCGAGGAATCGATCGGCTTGTAGCCGAGGCAGTCTTCCGACTCGGCCTGCACGGCTTCCATCAGGATCCAGTGGAACTCGTTCGGTTCGAGCTCCAGCACCGTCACGGCGAGATCGCGGATAGCCATAGGGGATTCCTCAACTGAGTCGTTGGCGCGATTGTTGCTAATTGTTGCGACGTTGCCAAGGCACTATGGCACGTCGACAACAAGAAGCTCAGCCGAGGCGTACCGGCACGAAGATCCGTTCCCCGTCACGCTGGATCAGGAGCGCGACCGAAGCCGGCGACTTGGCGACGATCTCCCGCACCTGCTCCACGCTCTTGGCCGGCGTGCCGTTGATGGCCAGGAGCACGTCGCCTGGCTGCACGCCTGCCTGCGCCGAAACGCCGTTGGCGTCCTCGATCAGCAAGCCGCCGTCCAGCCCCGAGCCGCGCCGCTCCTGTGGCTGCAGCGGCCGGAGCGCCAGGCCCAGCTTGCCCTGCCCGGCCGCGGTATCGGACTTCGCATCGGCCACGACCTTCTCGCTGGCGTCGGCGAGGGTCGCGGTCAATTGCTCGCGCGCGCCTTGCCGCCAGACCTCGATCGCGACCTTGCTGCCCGGCTTCTGCTGCCCGATGACCGCGGGCAAGTCGCCGGAGGAGACGATCGGCTGGCCGTCGACCTGACGGATCACGTCGCCCGAGCGCAGTCCGGCACGATCGGCCGGACCGCCCTTCTCGACGTTCGACACCAGAGCGCCTTCCGGCTTGTCGAGCTTGAAGGCCTCGGCAAAAGCCTGGTTCACTTCCTGCACCGCGACGCCAAGGCGCGCATGGCTCGCCTTGCCGGTGGCGACGATCTGGTCCTTGACCTGGATGGCGACGTCGATCGGGATCGCGAACGAGACGCCCTGGTAGCCGCCGCTGCGGCTGTAGATCTGCGAGTTGATCCCGACCACCTCGCCGCGTGAATTCAGCAATGGACCGCCCGAGTTGCCCGGGTTGATCGCCACGTCGGTCTGGATGAAAGGCACGTAGCTGTCGTCCGGCAGCGACCGGCCCTTGGCGCTGACCACGCCCGCGGTCACGGTGTTCTCGAAGCCGAACGGCGATCCGATCGCCAGCACCCATTCGCCGGGCTTCAGATCCTTGGTGCTGCCCATGGCGAGCGTGGGCAGATTCTTGGCCTCGATCTTGAGCACCGCGATGTCGGTCTTGGCATCGGAGCCCAGCACCTTGGCCCGGAACTCGCGCCGGTCGGTCAGCTTGACCGAGACCTCGCTCGCGTCCTTCACCACGTGCGCATTGGTGAGGATGATGCCGTCCGCGCTCACGATGAAGCCCGAGCCCTGGCCACGGACCGGCACCTCGCGCTGCGGGGCGCGCAGGCCGCCGCGGCCTTCCTGCGGGCCCTGCGGGCCCTGGAACCGGCGGAAGAACTCGTACATCGGGTCGCCCGGGTCCATGCCCGGAACGCCGCCGCCCTCGAACGCGGTCTTGGTGGTGCCGGTCACGCTGATGTTGACCACGGCCGGGCCGTTTCGGGACGTGACGGTCGAGAAATCGGGCATGGTCACGAGCGGCGTTCCGGGTGCCACCGCGGCCGCCACGGCGTTCGTGTTGGGAGAGCCCACGGCATTCGCGCTGGTGTACGCGCCGGCGCCCGCGGCACCGATCACGCCCGCGGCGGCAAGTGCCAGGACCAGGGTACGGGGAGAGTCGATTCGGATGGACATTTCAAGGCTCCTTCAGGTATCGGTCGAAACCGGATGAAGTGAAATGTGGACCCGAAGACTTAGGCCTTCCTTAAACCTCGCGACCTTCGCCGGACCGCGCATCGACCAGTGCGAAATGCACCGCCACGCGCAGGCCGCCAAGCCGCTCGGAGCGCGCCAGCGACAAGCGCGCGCCATGCAGGTCGGCGATCGACTTGACGATCGCGAGGCCCAGCCCGCTGCCCGGCCGCGAGCGCTCGCCGGCCCGGTAGAAGCGGTCGAGCACGCGCTGCCTTTCCTCTTCGGCCAGCCCCGGGCCGCTGTCCTCGACGCTGAGCTCGACCTCGTTCTCGCGCTTCGCGATGGCGAGGTCGATGCGACCCGCTTCGGGGCTGTACTTGACCGCGTTGTCGAGCAGGTTGCGCAGCAGCGTGCGCAAGGCCTCCGGGTCGCCCGGCACCGAAGCGCCATCCGCATGCTCGATCCCGATATCGATGCGGCGCGCCTGCGCGGCGGCGATCACGTCCGAGATCGCGAGCTGCGCGAGTTCGTTCAGATCGACCGGCCGGCCGGGCGCTGCGGCCACGGCGCTCGCCTCGTGCCGGGCGAGTGCCAGCATCTGCTCGACCAGGCGGGTGGCGCGATCGATGCCGCTCGCCAGCCGCTCGACCGCCCGATCGCGGGTCGCATCGTCCGTCGCGCGCCGGAGCGCCTCGACCTGCAGCTTGAGTGCGGTCAGCGGCGAACGCAGCTCGTGCGCGGCATCGGCCACGAAGTTCTTCTGCGCCTCGAAGGCATGCTGCAGCCTTCCGAACAGCAGGTTGAGTTCATGCACGAGAGGCCGCACTTCCTCGGGCAACTCGCCTTCGCTCACCGGCGACAGGTCGTCGGCCTGCCGGGCGGCGACCTGCTTTCTCACCCGGGATACCGGCGCCAGCGACAGGCTGACCACCCACCACACCACCAGCATCAGGAGCGGCGCCGCCAGCGCGATCGGGCCGACGGTGCGCAGCGCCAGCGCGCCCGCCATGTTCCGCCGCACAGCCATGTCCTGCGCCACCTGGATCACGAGCGGGCCGCTCTGCATCGAGAAGACCCGATAGGTGGTTCCGCGCGCCGGCACGTTCGAGAAGCCCAGCACCGCCCGCTGCGGCAAGGCGGCACGCGCGGCGGATTCGAAGATCCGGATGCCGTCCGCGGTCCAGACCTGCACCACGAACTCGAAGTTCTCCTCGGCGCCGCCGAGCCCGGCCGCGGCACCACCGGGCGGCAGGCCGGAGCGCAGCGACATCGCCATCTGCTGCATGTGGTAGTCGAAGATCTGGTCGGCCTCCTCCAGCACCGTTCGATAGGCGACGAAGGCCTGGGTGCCGGCGGCCAGCACGATGGCGCCCAGCAGGAAGGCCAGGAGGCGGGTGCGAAGCGATTTCATCCGTGGTGCCCCGGCGTCAGACGTTCACCATGTAGCCGACCCCGCGCACGTTTCGGATGAAGTCGGTGCCGAGCTTCTTGCGCAGGCCATGCACGTAGACCTCGACCGCGTTGCTGCTGATCTCGTCCTTCCAGCTGTAGAGCTTTTCTTCGAGCTGCGTCCGCGACAGCACCATGCCCGGCCGCGCGATCAGCGGTTCGAGCACCGCCCATTCGCGTGCAGAAAGGATGACTGGCTGGCCATCGACGCTGGCCTCGCGCGTGGCCGGGTTGATGCTGACCCCCCGGTGCTCGTACACCGGCTCGGCGCGGCCGAGCGATCGTCGCAGCAAGGCGCGGATGCGCGCCAGCAATTCGTCCAGGTCGTACGGCTTCAGCACGTAGTCGTCGGCACCGGCATCCAGGCCCTCGATGCGCTGGCCGACGGAATCGCGCGCCGTCGCGATCAAGACCGGCATGCGCTGCTTGCGGGCGCGAAGGCTGCGCAGCACCTCGAGTCCGTCGCGCCGCGGCACGCCCAGGTCGAGCAGCACCAGGTCGTATTGCTGGGTCCGCAGCGCCATGTCCGCGGCCTCGCCGTCCTTGACCCAATCGACCGCGTACTGCTCGGCCCGGAGCAGGTCGAGCAGGGTCTCCCCGATCATGAGGTCGTCCTCGAGCAGCAGCAGCCTCATAGCAAGGGCCGCACTTCCCGAGCCGCCTCGAAAAGCAGCGGCAGCAACTCGCGCCGCATGCTGTCCTCGCTGCGGCCGGCTCCCGAGAGCACCACGTTGAGCGCGGCAACCGTGTGGCCCTGCATGTCGCGCAGCGGCACGGCCAGCGCCTGGACGCCGAGCTCGTGTTCTTCGCTAGCGAAGCAGAAGTCGTCCTTGCGTGCGAGCGCGATGCGCTGGCGCAGCGCGCGGCCCTGGGTCAGGGTGTGCTGCGTCAGGCGCGGAAGCGGATGGCCGGCCAGCCAGCGCGAAAGCTGGACGGGCGACAGGGCCGCCAGCAGCACCCGGCCGGTGGAGGTCGCATGAGCAGGCAGGCGTGCGCCCAGATGCAGCCCGTAGGCGAGCACGCGGGTCGGTGCGCCATAGCTGCCGCTGCGGGCCACGATGACCACTTCCTCGCCATCCAGCACCACGGCCGAGAAGGATTCGAGCGTTTGCGCCGCCAGCCGGTTGAGCGTCGGCTGCAGGACTCGCGGCAGCCGCGACGACGCGAGATAGCTGCCCGAGAAGCGCAGCACCTTCGGCGACATCCAGAAATAACTGCCGTCGGTTTCGAGATAGCCCAGATGTGCAAGCGTCAGCAGATGGCGCCGGGCCGCGGCCCGGGTCAGGCCGGCGCGCTCGGCAGCCAGCGTGGCGTTGAGGCGCTGGCGCTCGGTGTCGAAGCTCTCGAGCACAGCGAGGCCCTTGGCGACACCTTCGATGAAGTCCGGTTTGGCGATGGTCATGCAGCAGTTGCGCGATCATCGCGCAGACCGCTTCATCATCGCACAGAGCCTCGCTTCGAGCCACCCGCCGCATCGATCTTGAACCTAATCTCTCCGCATCGAACGAGGAGACACCATGCGTACACAGGTCGCGATCATCGGCGGGGGCCCGGCCGGCTTGCTGCTCGGACAATTGCTGCACAAGGCCGGCATCGACAACATCATCGTCGAGCGACAGACCGGCGACTACGTGCTCGGCCGGATTCGCGCCGGCGTCCTCGAACAGGTCACGATGGACCTGCTTGAGCGCGCCGGCGTCCAGGCGCGCGCGAACTCCGAAGGCCTGCCGCACGAAGGCATCGAGCTGCTGTTCAAGGGCGCACGGCATCGCATCGACATGCACGGGCTGACCGGCGGCAAGCAAGTCACGGTGTACGGGCAGACCGAGGTCACCCGCGACCTGATGGAAGCGCGCGAACGAGAAGGCCTCACGACCGTCTATTCGGCGAGCAACGTGAGCCTGCACGATTTCGACGGCCAGAAGCCCAAGGTCCGCTTCGAGCAGGACGGCGTCGCCAAAGAGATCGAGTGCGACTTCATCGCCGGCTGCGACGGCTACCACGGCGTGAGCCGGGCGAGCGTTCCGGCCGATGCGCTGCATACCTACGAGAAGGTCTACCCGTTCGGCTGGCTCGGGGTGCTGGCGGATGTGCCACCCGTCTCGCACGAACTGATCTACGCCAACACCTCGCGCGGCTTCGCCCTGTGCAGCATGCGAAGCGCCACCCGCAGCCGCTACTACGTGCAGGTTCCGAGCGACGAACGGGTCGAGAACTGGAGCGACGAGGCTTTCTGGAACGAGCTTCGGTCGCGGCTCGACCCGGAGGCGCGCGAGCGGCTGGTGACCGGACCTTCGATCGAAAAAAGCGTGGCGCCGCTCCGCAGCTTCGTGGCCGAGCCGATGCGCTTCGGTCGGCTGTTGCTGGCCGGAGATGCGGCGCACATCGTGCCGCCGACCGGCGCCAAGGGACTGAACCTGGCGACGGCGGACGTCGGCTACCTTTCGCGGGCGCTCGAGATCTTCTATCGCGAGCAGAGCGCGTCGGCGCTCGATCGTTATTCGGACCTGTGCCTGCGCCGCGTCTGGAAGGCCGAGCGCTTCTCGTGGTGGTTCACCTCGCTCATGCACCGCTTCCCGGATACCGGCGAGTTCGGGCAGAAGATCCAGGAGGCCGAGCTCGACTACCTGGTGCATTCGAAGGCAGCGTCGACCTCGCTGGCCGAGAACTACGTCGGGCTGCCGCTCGAGGACTTCTGATCGGGCGGACGCTCTTCCCCGCGCACCCGCGGCCTGCGCCCGAGCGCCGACCCGAGGCCTAGTCGTTCATCAACTGCCATAGCCGGGACGAGCTGAGCGGCATGTCGAGGCGACCAGCCCGATCGGCCAGGCCGTTTCGCGCGAGCGCGTCGGCCACCGCATTGACGATGGCCGGCGTCGCGCCGATGGTGCCGAGTTCGCCCACGCCCTTCACGCCGAGCGGATTGTTGAGGCAGGGCGTGCTCTCGTCCATCTCGGTCTTCATCATCGATGCCAGCACATCGGCGCGCGGCGCCGCATAGTCCATCAGGCTGCCGGTGAGGGGCTGGCCGGTTTCGCGGTCGTACACCACCCGCTCGTAGAGGGCCTGGCCGATGCCCTGCACCGCGCCGCCTTCGAGCTGGCCGCGCACGATGAGCGGATTGACCACCCGCCCGACATCGTTGACCGAGGCGTAGGCGACCACCTCGACCTCGCCGGTCGGCGCATCGATCTCGACCTCACACACATGGCAGCCGTTCGGCCAGGTCGGGCCCGCCACGTTGCTGGTCGAGTCCACGAAGATCTGCCGGTCGGGCTGGCGGCCGGCAAGGCTGAACAGGTCGAGTTCGATGTCGGTGCCGGCCACCTTGAACACGCCGGCCGCGTATTGCACGTCGGCGGCGGACACCTCCAGCTCCTGCGCCGCGAGGCTCTTCGCCTTGTCGATGGTGCGATCGGCGCCGACCCGCACGGCCGAGCCGCCGGTGAAGAGCGACCGCGAACCGGCGCTGCCGAAGCCGTCGCCCCGATCGGTGTCGCCGAGCACGATCCGCACCTTCTCGATCGGCACGCCGAAGGCGTCGACCGCCAACTGCGCGAGCGTGGTCGCGATGCCCTGCCCCATCGCGTTGACCGCGGAAAACACTTCGATCACGCCGTCGGCCTGGACCGAGACCGTGACCCGCTCCTCGAACACGTTGCCACCCGTCCATTCGAGGAAGGTCGCGATGCCGAGGCCGCGCAGCTTGCCGCGCTGCTTCGACTCGGCCGCGCGCGCCTCGAATCCCTGCCAATCGGCCAGCGCCAGGCCCTGGTCCATGACCGATTCGAAGCGCCCGGTGTCGTAGACCTGCTTCATCGGGTTGGTGTAGGGCATCTGCTCCGGCCGGATGAAGTTGCGGCGGCGCAGCTCGATGCGATCGATGCCGATCTGCCGCGCCGCCTCGTCCATCAGGCGCTCGATCGTGTAGATGGCTTCGGGTCGGCCGGCGCCGCGGTAGGCGCCGGTCGGCGCGGTGTGGGTCAGCACGGCAAGGAAATGGAAATCGATGGTCTGGATGTCGTAGACGCTGGTCTGCACCCAGGGGCCGATCAGGAGCTGGATCGCGACGCCGGTGCCGGTCGCGTAGGCGCCGACATTGGCATGCGTCTGGATGCGCAGGCCCAGGATCTTTCCGTTGGCGTCGAGCGCGAGTTCGGCCCGTGCCTCGATGTCGCGGCCGTGGCTGGTCGAGATGAACTCTTCGCTGCGCTCGGCCACCCACTTGACCGGCCGCCGAACCGTCCGGGCCGCATGCGCGACCACGATGTCTTCCGGATAGGCGCCGGTTTTCATGCCGAAGCCGCCGCCCACGTCGCCGACCACGACCCGAACCTGTTCCTTGGGCAAGCCCAGTGCCGAACAGACCGAGTTGCGCAGGCCCGATGGCATCTGCGTGCTGAGTCGGATGGTGAGCTGCTCGGACGCGCCATCGAAGTCGACCAGCACCGAGCGAGGCTCGATCGTGAGCGCCACCACGCGCTGGTTGACCACGTCGAGGGAAACGACATGCGCGGCCTTGTCGAACGCCTCTGCGGTGGCCGACACGCTGCCATGCCGCATCTCGGCCGCGATGTTGCCGGTGGCGGGTTCGAACACCTGCGGCGCGTCGGGCGCGATCGCATCCTGCAGCGCGACCACCACCGGCTGAGAGTCGTAGTCGACCATGATGGCCTCGGCCGCATCCCGGGCCTGCTGCACGGTCTCGGCGACCACCGCAGCCACCGGCTCGCCGACGAAGCGGACCGTGTCCACGGCGAGCGGATGGCGCGGCGGGGTTGCGCACTCGGCGCCGTCGGCACGCTTGAAGCCCGACGCGCCGGGCAGGGGCTGGACGCCGGCTGCTTTGAGATCGGGGCCGGTGAGCACGCGCAAGACGCCAGGCATGGCCGCCGCCGCGGAGACATCAATCGATGTGAGCCGGGCGTGCGGATAAGGCGATCGCAAGAAGTAGAGGTGCGCCTGGTCGGGCAGGTTGACGTCGTCGGTATAGCGGCCTGCACCGGCCAGGAGACTTTCGTCTTCGAGCCGGCGAACGGCTTGGCCGCTGCCGAAGCGGATGGGTTCGATGAGGTTGCTCACTGTGTTCCTTGTGGTCGGCCGCCGCGCAGCACGGATCAGCCGACGACTATAGGGTTTTCGGGCTCTTTCGGCAGGCGAAGCGCGCGCCGCTTGCGAAGCCGTGTATACCCGCTGCATGAAGCTTCCATGGCTCGCACCCGGCGATCCGCTGCCCGACGCCAGCCGGGCATGGGGAGAACGCGACCCGGTGCCGGGATTGCTCGCGGCCGGCGGCGAGCTGGGCGTGTCGAGCCTGCTCGAAGCCTATGGCAAGGGCGTTTTTCCGTGGTTCAGCGACGACCAGCCGATCCTGTGGTGGAGCCCCGATCCGCGGATGGTGCTGGAAGTCGAGCATTTCAAGCTGCACCGGTCGCTGCGCAAGACCCTGCAACGCTTCGTTGCCGACAGCCGCTGCGAAATCCGCTTCGACCACGATTTCGAGTCGGTGATCAGGGCCTGCTCCGAGACGCCCCGGGATGGCCAGGCCGGCACCTGGATCCTGCCAGAAATGGTGCAGGCCTACATCGCGCTGCATCGCGCCGGGCATGCCCACAGCGTCGAAACCTGGATCGACGGCGAACTCGCCGGCGGCCTGTATTGCGTTGCGATCGGACGCGCGGTGTTCGGCGAATCGATGTTCGCCCGGCGCACCGACAGCTCGAAATTTGCGCTGGCCGCGCTGGTCGCCTTCTGCCGCCGCAACGGCATCGGGGCGATCGACTGCCAACAGAACACCGGCCATCTCGCGAGTCTCGGCGCCCATGAAATCCCTCGCCGGCGCTTCGTGGCCCACGTGGCGAAAGCCAGCAAGGAAGCCCCTCCGCGCTGGCGATTCGAGCCCGTATACTGGTCCGACATCCTGCCCGCGAGACCCCCCCTTCAGACGTGACGCACCTCAAGGATCTTCCGCTCCAGACGCTGCAGTTCTACGCGACCGCGCCCTATCCGTGCAGCTACCTGCCGGACCGGCAAGCCCGCTCGCAGGTGGCCACGCCGAGCCACCTCATCCACAACGACGCCTACTCGGACCTGGTCCTGAGCGGCTTTCGCCGCAGCGGCATGTTCACCTATCGCCCCCATTGCGACGGCTGCAGCGCCTGCGTGCCGCTGCGGGTGCTGGCCCACTCGTTCGTGCCCAGCCGCAGCCAGAAGCGAGCCGCCAAGAAGCACGCCGGCCTGCAAGCCCGGGTCTTGAAGCTCTGCTTCGTGCCGGAGCACTACCAGCTCTACCTTCGCTACCAGACCGGTCGCCATTCCGGCGGCGGCATGGATCACGACAGCATCGACCAGTACACCCAATTCCTGCTACAGAGCCGGGTCAACTCGCGCCTCGTGGAGTTTCGCGAAACGCTCGACGACGGCAGCGCCGGCAAGCTCAAGATGGTGTCGATCCTCGACGTGCTCAACGACGGCCTGTCGGCGGTCTACACCTTCTACGAGCCGGAGCCGGGTGCCTGCTACGGCACCTACAGCGTGCTCTGGCAGATCGCGCAGGCCCGCAAGCTCGGGCTCGATCACGTCTATCTCGGCTACTGGATCGCCGGCAGCACCAAGATGAACTACAAGGCGCTCTACCAGCCGCACGAGCTCCTCACCGGCGGCCGGTGGCAGGCGGGCCCGCATTCCATTACGTAAGATGTGCAGCCGGTCCTTCCGCGCAGCTCATGAGAAAACCACAATCAGACGTTCCCGCTACGCCGGTCATCCAGGTGATCGAGCGCATGTTCATGCTCATCGACGTGCTGGCCTCGCGTGAAGAAGCGATCTCTCTCAAGGAGATCAGCGAGAAGACCGGCCTCCATCCCTCCACCACCCACCGCATCCTGAACGACCTGGCAGTCGGCCGCTTCGTCGATCGGCCCGAGGCCGGCAGCTACCGGCTCGGCATGCGCCTCCTCGAACTCGGCAACCTCGTCAAGGGCCGGCTCAACGTGCGCGATGCCGCCATGACGCCGATGCGCGAACTGCACAAGTTGACCCAGCAGCCGGTCAACCTCAGCATGCGCCAGGGCGACGAGATCGTCTATATCGAGCGTGCCTACAGCGAGCGCTCCGGCATGCAGGTGGTTCGCGCGATCGGCGGGCGGGCGCCGCTGCATCTCACGTCGACCGGCAAGCTCTTCCTGGCAGTCGACGAACCGCAGCGCGTGCGCAGCTACGCCACCCGCACCGGCTTGGCCGGCCACACGCGTAACAGCATCACCCAGCTGCCGGTGCTCGAACGCGAGCTCTCCAAGGCGCGGCAGTACGGCGTCGCGCGGGACAACGAGGAGCTCGAACTCGGCGTGCGCTGCATGGCTGCCGGCATCTACGACGACCAGGGTCGTCTGGTGGCGGGGCTATCGATTTCCGCGCCGGCCGATCGACTGGACGAAGGCTGGATGCCGAAGCTCCAGGCCACGGCCAACGAGATTTCTTCGGCGCTCGGCTACAGCGCGAATTCACCCGGCGAGGCTTGAGCCGCAGCGGCTGATGCAAGAACGCCCACGTTCCGGCGACGGAAGTGGGCGTTGTTCGAAGCGAGCGGGCTCGAGGGGCCTGGCCCCGGTCGCCGACTCAACCGGCAATCTGCGCAGACAAGCTTTGATGCGTAGCCGGGTTGCTCATGTGGGTGGCTTCGACCCAGCGTTTGACCCGCTCGGCATCGCCGATGCGGCTCAGCTTGCCGGCTGAATCCAAGAACACCATGATGACCTTGCGACCGGCGATCCGGGCCTGCATCACGAGGCACTGACCCGCTTCGGAGATGTAGCCGGTCTTCTGCAGGCCGATGTCCCAGTCGGGGCTCTTCACCAGGCGATTGGTGGTGTTGTACTGGAGAACCCGCTTGCCGACCTCGACCTGGTACTCGGGCGAGGTCGAGAGCTGGCGAACCGTGGCGTCGGCATAGGCCGCATTGACCAGCAACGCGAGGTCTTGTGCGCTCGACTGATTGCTGCTGGACAAGCCCGTCGGCTCGACGTAGCGCGTGTCCTTCATGCCGAGCATGCGCGCCTTGGCGTTCATCACGCTCACGAAGGTGGCAAGGCCGCCAGGGTAAGTGCGCCCGAGCGCATGCGCGGCGCGGTTCTCGCTCGACATCAGCGCCAGGTGCAGCAGCTCGCCCCGTGGCAAGGTGGTGCCGACGGTGAGGCGGGAACGGCTCCACTTCTCGGTGTCGACGTCGTCCTGGGTGATGGTGACGAGTTCGTCGGCAGGCAACCGTGCCTCGCTGATGACCAGCCCGGTCATGAGCTTGGTGAGCGATGCGATCGGCAGTACGGCGTGATCGTTCTTGCTGAAGAGGACTTCGCGCGTGTCCTGGTCGATGACCAGGGCGACGCTCGACTTGAGGTCGAGGGCATCCTCGGTGCCGTGCAGGCCGGCCATCTGACCGAACGATTGGCGGGCCGGCGCTTCGGCCACGCTCACGAGCGAACGGCGCTGCACCGCGACCACCGTCTTGCCGTTCTTCTGGCGAATGGTGGCGACGACATTGCGGCCTGCCTTAACAGAGCGCTCGGCTTTGGCGGGAGTGCGCCGCTCGGCGACCGCGCGAGAAGATGAAGATGAAGACGACGAGCGCTTCGAATCGGCGCTGGCCGAAGTCTTCTTGGAAGTCGGGGTCTTCTTGGCTGCGTTGGCAGCGGGCAGCAAAAACGCCGTGGCACAGAGCGCGACGGCGATGAGGCGGAAGAACGGCTGGAAGCGCTGGCTTGAAACTCGATGAAAACGGGCTTCGGGCATTAAGTGTTTCTCCAGCGGCATCGAAAAGGAACCGCAGTGTATCGAATACAAAAAAAGCATGCAATATCAGTTACTTGCACTACGTTCTTCATCTTGATGAAAGATTGCACGAAAAGCCTAACCTTGTGCGGCCACTTTCTCCGATTGGCGCTGTAACTTGTTGAGCGCACTCAGATAAGCCTTGGCCGAAGCCACCACGATGTCCGGATCGGCGCCGACCCCGTTCACCACGCGGCCGGCATTCTGCAATCTCACCGTCACTTCGCCCTGGCTCTCGGTCGAACCGCTGATCGCGTTGACCGAATACAGGACCATCTCCGCGCCGCTCTTCACCTGCGCCTCGATCGCCTTGAGCGAAGCGTCGACCGGGCCGTTGCCCTCGGACTCGGCGTGGACCTCCTGCCCTTCCACCGTGAACACGATCCGCGCCCGCGGCCGCTCGCCGGTCTCGCTGTGCTGCGACAAAGAAACAAACGCAAACTGCTCTGAAACGTGCGACAGCTCTCCGTCGCTGACGAGCGCGAGGATGTCTTCGTCAAATATTTCGCTCTTGCGATCCGCGAGCTCCTTGAAGCGCGAGAAGGCAGCGTTGATGTCCGCCTCGCTTTGCATCGCGACGCCGAGTTCCTGCAGCCGCTGCTTGAACGCATTGCGGCCGCTCAGCTTGCCGAGCACGATCTTGTTGGCGCTCCAGCCCACGTCCTCCGCACGCATGATCTCGTAGGTGTCGCGGGCCTTGAGCACGCCGTCCTGGTGAATGCCGGAGGCATGAGCGAAGGCATTGGCACCGACCACGGCCTTGTTCGGCTGCACCACGAAGCCGGTGGTTTGGCTCACCATGCGGCTCGCGGCGACGATGTGGCGGGTGTCGATCCGCAGGTCGAGGCCGAAGTAGTCCTTGCGGGTCTTGACCGCCATCACGATCTCCTCGAGCGAACAGTTGCCCGCTCGCTCGCCGAGGCCGTTGATGGTGCATTCGACCTGCCTGGCACCGCCGATCTTCACGCCGGCGAGCGAGTTGGCGACCGCCATGCCGAGATCGTTGTGGCAATGCACCGACCAGATCGCCTTGTCGCTGTTCGGAATGCGCTCCCGCAGGTTCTTGATGAAATTGCCGTACAGCTCCGGAATCGCATAGCCGACCGTGTCCGGCACGTTGATGGTGGTGGCGCCTTCGTCGATGACCTTCTCGATGACCCGGCACAGGAAATCGGGGTCGCTCCGATAGCCGTCCTCGGGGCTGAACTCGACGTCGCCGATCAGGTTGCGGGCAAACCGTACCGCGAGCTTCGCCTGCTCGAACACCTCGTCGGGGCTCATTCGCAGCTTCTTCTCCATGTGCAGCGGCGAGGTCGCGATGAAGGTGTGGATGCGGCCTCGCGCTGCGCCCTTCAGCGCCTCGGCCGCGCGGGAGATATCGCGGTCGTTGGCGCGCGAAAGGCCGCAGACCACCGAATCCTTGATGGCGTCGGCGATCGCCTTCACCGCCTCGAAGTCGCCGTTGGAGCTGGCCGGGAAACCCGCTTCGATCACGTCCACCCGCAGCCGTTCGAGTTGCTTGGCAATGCGCAGCTTCTCGTCCTTGGTCATCGATGCGCCGGGCGATTGCTCGCCGTCGCGCAAGGTGGTGTCGAAGATGACGAGCTGGTCGGACGCTGCGGGGCTGGACATGGGGTTCTCCTTGCTGGATGGCGGGGATCGGCGAGGCTCTCAGGCCGCTTCGACCGCCGATTGTGCTTGCTTTGCGCCCGGCGCCCGGGCCCGCTCGAGACCCGACACGATCGCCTTCAACGACGCGGCGACGATGTTCGCGTCGATGCCCACGCCGAACAGCGTTCGCCGGTCATCCACTCGAAGCTCCAGATAGGCCACCGCCCGCGCGTCGGCGCCGGCGCCGATCGCATGCTGGTGGTAGTCGATGACGCGGATGGCATGCCCGGTCGCGCGGGCCAGGCCCTGGATGAAGGCGTCGATCGGGCCGTTGCCCTCGCCCTCGATCTTGATCTCTGCGCCGTCCCACAGCATGTCGGCCTGCAGCACGACCGATGCCGAACCACCCTCGCCTCGCTCCTCGATCGCCCGATGGCGCGGCGCCGCCGGGGAATCGAGGCGGTACTCGCCTTCGAAGAGCTGCCAGAGGTCGCTCGCCACCAGCTCCTTGCCGGCCACGTCCATCACGCGCTGCACCGCCTGGCTGAATTCCATCTGCAGCCGCCGCGGCAACTCGAGCCCGTACTCGCTTTCGAGCAGGTACGAGATGCCGCCCTTGCCCGATTGGCTGTTGACCCGGATCACCGCTTCGTAGCTGCGGCCGACGTCCTTCGGGTCGATCGGAAGGTAGGGCATGTCCCAGGCATCGTCCGGCCGGCGCGCGGCGAAGGCCTTCTTGATCGCATCCTGGTGCGAGCCCGAGAACGAGGTGTAGACCAGGTCCCCGACGTACGGATGCCGCGGATGCACCGGGATCTGGTTGCAATGCTCGACCACGGTTCGCAGTTCGTCGATATTGGAGAAGTCGAGGTGGGGCGAGACGCCCTGCGTATAGAGGTTGAGCGCCACGTTCACGATGTCGAGGTTGCCGGTGCGCTCGCCGTTGCCGAAGAGGCAGCCTTCGATGCGGTCGGCGCCGGCCATCAACGCGAACTCGCCGGCAGCGGTGCCGGTGCCGCGATCGTTGTGCGGATGAACCGACAACACGATCGAGTCGCGCCGTTCGAGATGTCGGTGCATCCACTCGATCATGTCCGCGAAGATGTTCGGCGTCGAATGCTCCACCGTCGAAGGCAGGTTGACGATGCACTTGCGAGAGGGCGTCGGCTGCCACACCGCGGTGACCGCGTCGACCACCTGCTTGGAAAACGCGAGATCGGTGCCGGAAAACATTTCGGGTGAGTACTGGAAGGTCCAGCGCGTCGTCGGCTGGGCGGCGGCAAGCTCGTTGAACATGCGTGCATGCGTGGTCGCGAGTTCGACGATCTGGTCCTCGTCCATGCCGAGCACGACCCGCCGCATGATCGGCGCGACGGCGTTGTACAGATGGACGATCGCGCGGGGTGCGCCCTGCAGGGCCTCGAAGGTGCGGGCGATCAGCTGGTCGCGAGCGGGCGTCAGCACCTGGATCGTCACATCGTCCGGAATGCGGTCTTCCTCGATCAGCTTGCGCACGAAGTCGAACTCGACCTGCGACGCGGACGGGAAGCCGACCTCGATCTCCTTGAAGCCGATCGACACCAAGGTCTCGAACATGCGCATCTTGCGGGCCATGTCCATCGGCTCCACCAGGGCCTGGTTGCCGTCCCGGAGGTCCGTCGACAGCCAGATCGGCGCCTGGGTCAGCACGGCATCGGGCCAGGTGCGGTCCTTGAGGCCGATGGGCGCGAAGGCGCGGTACTTGCGATCGGGTTGTTGCAACATGTGAAGCTCTCTGGTGGTGGGGGTCCAACCAGCAACCTCAAAACAAACGGCCCGTTGCTGGTGCTAACGGGCCGTGTCGAGGAGATGCGCGTGCGCTACCTTTTCCGCCCGTGGGGGATCGGTAGTAGGGCCAGCGAGATCTTGTTCATGAGGGTTGCGAATTTAGCACAGCATCCGTCAATCGTGTAGACCGCGTTCGTCGGGCTCGTCGGTCGAGATGCTGATCACGCTCACCGGCTGCCCCTTGGCACGGCGCCAACCGTAGACGATGTAGCCGCTCAAGCCGTATGCGACGAAGAGACCGAACAGCACCGTTGGCGGATGGATGTTGATGACGGCGATGCCGAGCGCGATCAACACGATCACGGCGAAGGGCACGCTCCGCTTCATCTGCACGTCCTTGAAGCTGTAGAACGGCGCATTCGTCACCATCGACAACCCGGCATACAGCGTGAAGGCGAAGGTGATCCAGGTGATCTGGTTCCACGACAGGTAGAGCACTTCGCCGCCGCGTCGGCCCCATTCGGTCATGAGCCAGATGAAGCCCGCCACCAGCGCGGCAGCCGCCGGGGAAGGCAGCCCCTGGAACCAACGCTTGTCGACCACGCCGGTGTTCACGTTGAAGCGTGCGAGGCGCAGGGCCGCGCAGGCGCAGTAGACGAAAGCGGCGATCCAGCCCCAGCGGCCCAGGCCCTTGAGCGACCATTCGTAGGCGATGAGTGCCGGCGCCGCACCGAAGGAGACCATGTCCGAGAGCGAATCCATCTGCTCCCCGAAAGCGCTCTGCGTGTTGGTCATGCGGGCCACCCGGCCATCGAGACTGTCGAGCACCATGGCGGCGAAGACCCCGATCGCGGCGAGATCGAAGCGCGCGTTCATGGCCATCACGATCGAATAGAAGCCGCCGAACAGGGCAGCCAGGGTGAACAGGTTGGGCAGGATGTAGATGCCCTTGCGCGGCTTGCGCACCGGCGCGTCGTCCGGGATCGTGTCGTCATGCATGGGGAGTCGCTCGCATCGCGGCAGTGTAGTTCAGCGCCCAATGGCAGCTGCAAGAAAAAGGGCCACGCAAGGTGGCCCTCGGACGAGCGCGGCGCGGCCTCAGTTGCGGCTCTGGTCGACCAGCTTGTTGGCCTTGATCCAGGGCATCATCGCGCGCAGCTTCTCGCCGACCACCTCGATCTGGTGTTCGGCATTGAGGCGCCGGCGGCTGATGAGCGTCGGCGCGCCGCCGGCGTTCTCGAGCACGAAGCTCTTGGCGTATTCGCCGGTCTGGATGTCCTTCAGCACCTTCTTCATGACCTGCTTGGTCTCGTCGGTCACGATGCGCGGGCCGGTCACGTACTCGCCGTATTCGGCATTGTTCGAGATCGAGTAGTTCATGTTGGCGATGCCGCCTTCGTAGATCAGGTCGACGATCAACTTGAGCTCGTGCAGGCACTCGAAGTACGCCATTTCGGGTGCATAGCCCGCTTCGACCAGCGTCTCGAAGCCGGCCTTGATCAGCTCGACCGTGCCACCGCACAGCACCGCCTGCTCGCCGAACAGGTCGGTCTCGGTTTCTTCGCGGAAGTTGGTCTCGATGACGCCCGCCTTGCCGCCGCCGTTGGCAGCGGCATACGACAGCGCCATGTCGCGCGCCTTGCCCGACTTGTCGGCGTGCACGGCGATCAGGTGCGGAACACCGCCGCCCTGGGTGTAGGTGCTGCGCACCGTGTGGCCCGGGGCCTTGGGGGCGACCATCCAGACGTCGAGGTCCGCGCGGGGCTGCACGAACCCGTAGTGAACGTTGAAGCCGTGCGCGAACACCAGCGAAGCGCCGTCCTTGATGTTGGGCGCCACGTCGTTCTTGTAGACGGTGGCGATCTGCTCGTCCGGCAACAGGATCATGACCACGTCGGCCGACTTGACGGCATCCGCCACCTCGGCCACCTTGAGGCCGGCCTTCTCGACCTTCGGCCACGAGGCTCCGCCCTTGCGGAGGCCCACCACCACCTTCACTCCGCTGTCGTTGAGATTTTGCGCATGCGCGTGGCCTTGGCTGCCGTAGCCGATGATGGCGACCGTCTTGCCCTTGATGAGGCTCAGATCCGCGTCCTTGTCGTAATAGACCTTCATGTGTTTCTCCTAGGAATCGTTGGTGGTGGGTGGACTGCTCAAACGCGCAGGATGCGTTCGCCTCGGCCAATGCCGCTGGCGCCGGTTCGGACCGTCTCGAGGATGGCGCCGCGGTCGATCGCCTCGATGAAGGCGTCGTTCTTGCCGTGATCGCCGGTGAGCTCGATGGTGAAGCTCTTGTCGGTCACGTCGATGATGCGGCCGCGAAAGATCTCGGCCATGCGCATCATCTCCTCGCGCTCCTTGCCGACCGCGCGCACCTTCACCATCATCAGCTCGCGCTCGGTGTAGGCGCCTTCGGTCAGGTCGACCACCTTGACCACTTCGATCAGGCGGTTCAGGTGCTTGGTGATCTGCTCGATCACGTCATCGGAACCGGCGGTCACGATGGTCATCCGCGAGAGGCTCGCGTCCTCGGTGGGCGCGACGGTCAGCGATTCGATGTTGTAGCCACGGGCAGAGAACAATCCCACGACGCGGGAGAGCGCGCCGGGCTCGTTCTCCAGCAGGACGGCAATGATGTGTTTCATGTGGATGCGACGCCTCTTTTCGCCGCCCTCCCCCGCGCACGGTAATGCGCGGGCTCGGCGGGCAATAGATTTGTCTTCGGGTTGAGGAAACTGGAAAAACGCGAATGCCGCGGGCGATCAGAGGTCTTCGGAGCCGAGCAGCATCTCGGTGATGCCCATGCCGGCCTTGACCATCGGGAAAACGTTCTCGGTCGGATCGGTGCGGATATCCATGAAGACGGTACGGTCCTTGAGCTTGCGTGCCTCGCGCAGAGCCGGCTCGACATCCTGCGGGCGCTCGATCAGCATGCCCACGTGGCCGTAGGCCTCTGCCAGCTTCACGAAGTTGGGCAAGGCGTCCATGTAGCTGTGGCTATAGCGCCCGGAATATTCGATTTCCTGCCACTGCCGCACCATGCCGAGGTAGCGGTTGTTGAGCGAGAGGATCTTGATCGGCGTGTTGTATTGCAGGCAGGTCGAGAGTTCCTGGATGCACATCTGCACCGAACCGTCGCCCGTGACGCAGAACACCTCGGCGTCCGGCTTGGCCATCTTCACGCCCATGGCGTAGGGAATGCCGACGCCCATGGTGCCGAGACCACCGGAGTTGATCCAGCGGCGCGGTTCGTCGAAGCGGTAGTACTGGGCAGCCCACATCTGGTGCTGTCCGACGTCGGACGTGATGTAGGTGTCCGCGTCCTTGGTCATGTTCCAGAGCGTCTCGACCACGAACTGCGGCTTGATGACGTCCTTGTTGCCACGGTCGTACGCCAGGCAATCCTTGCTCCGCCATCCTTCGATGGTGCTCCACCAGCTCTCGAGCGCCGCTGCGTCCGGGCGGGTGTCGCCTTCCTTGATCATCGAGATGAGTTCGGTGAGCACGTCCTTGACGTCGCCGACGATCGGGATGTCGACCTTCACGCGCTTCGAGATGCTCGAAGGATCGATGTCGATATGGATGATCTTGCGTTCGTTCTGCGCGAAATGCTTGGGATTGCCGATGACCCGATCGTCGAACCGGGCACCCACGGCCAGCAGCACGTCGCAGCTCTGCATCGCGTTGTTGGCCTCGATCGTGCCGTGCATGCCGAGCATGCCCAGGAACTTGCGATCGCTCGCCGGATAGGCGCCGAGGCCCATCAGCGTGTTGGTGACCGGGTAGCCCAGCAGGTCGACCAGTGCGCGCAGTTCGTTGGTGGCATTGCTGAGCAGTACGCCGCCGCCGGTGTAGATGTAGGGCCGCTTGGCGTTGAGCAGCAGCTGGAGCGCCTTGCGAATCTGGCCGCCATGGCCCTTGCGCACCGGGTTGTACGAGCGCATGACGATCTTCTCGGGGTAGCCGGCATAGGCCACCTTCTTCAAGGAGACGTCCTTCGGGATGTCGACCACCACCGGGCCCGGGCGGCCGGTGCGGGCGATGTGGAAGGCCTTCTTCATGGTCGCTGCGAGGTCCTTCGGATCCTTGACCAGGAAGTTGTGCTTGACGACCGGACGCGTGATGCCGACGGTGTCGCATTCCTGGAAGGCGTCGAGTCCGATGGCAGCGGTCGGGACCTGGCCCGAGATGATCACCATCGGGATGCTGTCCATGTACGCGGTCGCGATGCCGGTCACCGCATTGGTGAGGCCTGGACCCGAGGTCACCAGCGCCACGCCGACGTCGCCGGTCGCACGGGCATAGCCGTCGGCCGCATGGACCGCCGCCTGCTCGTGCCGAACCAGCACGTGCTGGATGGTGTCCTGCTTGTAGAGCGCGTCGTAGATGTAGAGCACCGCGCCGCCGGGGTAGCCCCAGACGTATTGGACGTTCTCGGCCTGCAGTGCCTTGATCAGCACTTCGGCGCCCATGAGCTCTTGAGTCGGATTGCCGAGCCCGGAAGAGGCTGCAGCCGCGGAAGCGAGTTCCACGTGATTGATTTGCATGATGAACCTTGGTGATTTTCGGGAACGAAATACCTGGGTGCTCCTTCGCCAGCTCTTGTGAAGCCGCGTCGGAACTTGAGGTCAAAGCCATGGGCGGACTTTGTGTACCGCCGAACCGTGACCCGTTTGCCTGATGACGTGCCGGCGGATTATGCCACTCCGAGGGCAACCTCGACCCCGAGCGAGGCCCTGCGACCTGGATGGCGCCCCGGGCATAATCCGCGGCTGAAAAATCACGGCAGAGACATCACACCGCGCTCAGCTTGCGCAGATTCCGCTTGGCCACCGAAAAAGAACTATCCGACTTCCTGAAGAGCGTCGAGCGACGGGCCTTCAAGCGCTCCGTCTATCACGTACGGGACGAGGAAGCGGCGCTCGACATCGTGCAGGACAGCATGATGAAGCTCTCGGAGCATTACGGCGACAAGCCGCCGGCCGAGTTGCCGATGCTGTTCCAGCGGATCCTCTCCAACTGCACGCTCGACTGGTTCCGGAGGCAGAAGACCCGGCGGGCGCTGTTCTCGAACCTGAGCGATTTCGAAGGCGCGGACGACGGCGACGACTTCGACCTGCTCGACCGTGTCACCGGGCCCGCCGACAACCGCGAGTCGGAAAGCGCGGAAGACACCACCCGCCGGACCCAGGTCTTCCACGAGATCGAGGAACAAATCGCGCTGCTGCCGGGTCGTCAACGTGAGGCCTTTCTCATGCGTTACTGGGAAGAAATGGACGTCGCCGAAACGGCTGCCGCTATGGGCTGCTCCGAAGGCAGCGTCAAGACCCATTGCTCCCGCGCCGTCCATGCCTTGAGCAAAGCGCTGAAAGCCAAGGGAATCTCGCTATGAACGCATCGCATCCGAACCCATTCGCCGCTTCCGAAGACGCCTTCGGGCGCCAGGTTGCCGCCCAGCTGTCGATCGGCACCCAGGAACTACCTCGGGACATCGGTGAGCGCCTGCGAGCGGCGCGGGTCCAGGCCATGGCCCGGCGCAAGCTGGCTCCCCGCACGCCCACGCTGCTGGTCGAGTCCGGCCACACCGCAGTGTTGGGCGGCGGCTGGTGGACCCGGGTCGCCTCGATCGTGCCGCTGGTGGCGCTCCTGGCTGGCCTGGTCGCCATCAGCGTGGTGCAGGACGAGCGCCGCGCCGACGAGCTGGCCGAGGTCGACTCGGCACTCCTGACCGACGAGCTTCCGCCCGCGGCCTTCACCGATCCGGGGTTCGCCCAGTTCCTCCGGTCCGAGGCTTCGGCGCAGCGATAGCCGGACAACCACGTCGAGCATGTCATTCGAGATTGCAGCCACAACGCAGAGACCGGTCACATTGCGGCCGGTCGGTCGCGCTGTCGCGCTGCGTCTGGGCGTCCTTCTGGTCAGCTCGCTTCTCGCCTTCGCCTCCTTTCAAGCCTCTGCACAGGGCAAGGCTTCTTCAACCCCTTCGACCTCTTCCGAAACCAAGGCTTCGCCATCGACCGGCGCCTCGAAGTCGGAGGCTGCGAGCAGCAAGGCTGCGTCTCGCCCCTTGTGGCGCGAGCTTTCGGCCAAGCAGCAAAAGGCCCTGGCGCCGCTCGCCCAGCTCTGGAACGGGCTCACCGAACAGCACAAGCGCAAGTGGCTCGCCGTGTCGCGCAACTTCTCGGAAATGCCCGAGGACGATCAGGCGGTGCTGCACAGCCGGATGAACGAATGGGCCGGGCTGAGCGTGCAAGAGCGGGCGCAGGCCCGACACAACTTCGCCGAGGTCAAGCGCATTCCCGCAGACGAGCGCAAGGCGAAGTGGGAGGCCTATCAAGCCCTGAGCGACGAGCAGAAGCGCGAACTCGCGGCCCGGAGCTCGGCCCGCCCGCCCGGCGCCACGGCCACGATCCAGCCCACGCCGGCTGCCAAGCTGGCACCGCTTCCGGCTTATGCGGAAGGACACACCCCGCGCATCCAATTGGCGCCGCCGCCGGCAACGGGTACCAGCGGCACATTCGGTAGAGCGCCGGTCGCGCCCGCATCCGTCCCGTTCCCGCCGGTTTCCGCAGAAGCACAGGTGCCGCCACCCAGCGGGCCTTCTGCCCCGGCGCAGGCAGAATCGCAGGAACCGCAGGCCGCCTCCGCGCGTGCCGCCGCCGATTCCCGTCCTTCTGCACCCTAGCCTTCCATGCCGACTGCGTCCCGCCCTCCTTCCACCGAAGGGGTCGAAGCCCCGCTATTGCGCGACGATCCGGCTCGCCCGCCGCCAGAGTCGCTGCAAGCGCCCGGGCTTTGGCGCCGAATGGCATGTTGGCTGTACGAGGGCATGCTGCTCTTCGCGGTCGTCTTCGTCGCCGGCTGGCTCTTCAGCACGCTCGGCCAGATGCGCGACGCGATGGACGTCCGACGTGGGCTGCTCCAGGCCTTCATGTTCGTTGTGCTCGCGGTGTACTTCGGCTACTTCTGGTCGAAGGGTCAGACCCTGGCCATGAAGACCTGGGGCATCGCCATCGTCGATCGACACGGACGAGCCATCACCCAGGTACGCGCGCTTTTTCGCTACCTCTTGAGCTGGATCTGGTTTCTTCCGCCCCTGGCCGTCATCGCGCCCTTTCACCTGCCCGCAGGCGAGACGGCGGTCCTGATGTTCGGCTGGATCGCGGCCTGGGCGATCGCCTCCCGCTTTCATCCGGAGGGGCAGTTCTGGCATGACGCCCTTGCCGGCACCCGGCTGGTTTCATCGAAGCCGCTCAGCCGCCGATGAGCACCGAAGAATCTGTTCCCGCCAATCCGCAGGCTGCTCGCCGGGGCCTGCACCGGCTTTTCCACGCGGGCCTGATCTCCGCCAGCGGATTCCGAAGCGCCTGGCAAGAAGCGGCCTTCCGGCACGAGGTGCTCTGGGCGGTGCTGCTGCTGCCGGCGGCTTGGTGGGTGGGCCGAAGCTGGATCGAGTCGGTGCTGCTCACGGCGGTGGTCGTGCTGGTGCTGATCGTCGAACTGCTCAACAGCGCCATCGAAGCGGCCATCGACCGCATCGGCCCGGAGTGGCACCCTCTTTCGAAGTCGGCCAAGGACATGGGCAGCGCGGCAGTGCTCCTCGCGCTGCTTCTTTGTGGCGGCACCTGGGCTGCGGCCCTCTGGCATCGCTTCGCGGCATGATCGACGCATGACGAATTCGACTTTTTCGATCTGTGTCTACTGCGGATCCCGCAGCGGCGAGGGGCCCGCGTTCACGGCCATTGCCCGGGGCGTCGGCGAATGGATCGGCGCCCAGGGCGGGCAGCTGGTCTACGGCGGTGGCCGCACCGGCCTGATGGGCACGGTTGCAGAAGCGACCCGACTCGCAGGCGGCCGGGTGGTCGGCATCATCCCGGAGGCGCTGGTCAATCGGGAACTCGCCAACACCTTGTGCGACGAGCTTCACGTCGTGGACAACATGCACCAGCGCAAGGCGCTGATGGGCGAACGCGCAGACGCCTTCCTTGCGCTTCCGGGCGGCATCGGCACGCTCGAGGAACTCTTCGAAGTCTGGACCTGGCGTCAGCTCGGCTACCACGACAAGCCGATCGGCATCCTCAATGCCAACGGCTATTTCGACGCCCTTCTCGCGTTTCTGGGCCAGAGTGTGCGCGATGGCTTCATGGGCGAGTGGCAGATGGGTCTGGTTCAAACCGGCCCGGACGCCATTGCGTTGCTGGAGCGATTGCGCGAAGAGGCAGTCCGCCATCCCAAGGGCGACAAGCTCGCCGAGATTCTCTGAAGGCCGGCGCCTCGCAGACGCCTCCAGGGCGTCCTCGCATGCAGACTCAGACGGCGGCTTCGCCGGTTTCCCCGGTTCGGATGCGCACCACGTGCTCCACGTTCGTGACGAAGATCTTGCCGTCGCCGATCTTGCCGGTCCGTGCAGCGTTGATGATGGCGTCGACGCAGCGGTCGGTGTCCTGTTCGTTGACGACCACCTCGATCTTCATCTTGGGCAGGAAGTCGACCACGTATTCCGCTCCCCGATACAGCTCGGTATGCCCTTTCTGGCGCCCGTAGCCCTTGACCTCGGTGACGGTCAGCCCGCTGATGCCGACGTCCGCCAGCGCGGTGCGCACATCGTCCAGCTTGAACGGTTTGATAACGGCGGTGATCTGCTTCATGGGTTTCTGGCCTGCGTTGAACGTTGCTCGAAGTTGCTGACGATAGGGTAGCGCCAATCGGATCGTATTCGAGGGTCTTCGTGCGATCGGAACGGCGCCGACCCGATGCATCGCACCGACGATGAGTCCCGGCCCGCACGGCAATGCGCCGCGGCTGCTACCCTCGACGGGCATGCGATCAGGTTCATCCTCCGGTTTCCTCGGCTCCTTCTTCCCCTGGCTCCAGAACCAGGCTTACCCGCTCCTGGTATTCACCACGCTCGTCTGGGGCGCGAACGCGGTGGCCGCTCGGCTCGCGGTCGGGGAGGTGTCGCCGATGCTGCTTACCTTCGCCCGCTGGTTCGTCTGCTGCGCAGCGCTCGGGCTCACCGCGCGAAAGGAGATCC
The DNA here is from genome assembly GCA_902506565.1 of Burkholderiales bacterium 8X. GTDB lineage: Bacteria > Pseudomonadota > Gammaproteobacteria > Burkholderiales > Burkholderiaceae_C > Variovorax. The sequence goes on from LR732703.1 coordinate 2,432,535, forward strand.
GGCTGCACGCCCGACAGCTGTTGCCGGCATGGCGCTTCATCGCGGTGATGGGCACGGTCGGTTTCACCGGATTCAATGCGCTCTTCTACGCCGCCGCGCACCACACGACCGCGGTCAACATCGCCATCATCCAGGGCACCATCCCGGTGCTGGTTCTGCTCGGCAGCCTGGTGTTCTTCGGCGGACGCATCCATGGCCTGCAGTGGCTGGGCGTCGCGTTGACCGTTGCCGGAATCGCCGTGGTCGCATCGCAGGGGCAAATATCGCTGCTCGCCAACCTGGCTTTCAACATCGGCGATGTCTGGATGGTGATCGCGTCCCTGCTTTATGCAGGCTATGCGCTCGGGCTGCGCCGCCGTCCGGCGGTGCCGGCGATCGTCTTCTTCGCGGCGACCGCCGCGGTTGCCGCGCTGGTCTCGATCCCGCTGGTCGTGGCCGAGATCGCGATGGGCGATTTCGTGGCGCCGACCGGCAAGGGCATGGCGTTGATCCTGTTCGTCGGCTTGCTGCCGTCCTTCCTGTCGCAGATCACCTTCATCCAGGCGGTCGGCTTGATCGGCCCGGCGCGCGCCGGCGTGTTCCTCAACCTGGTGCCGATCTTCGGACCCTTGCTGGCCGTGCTGGTGCTGGGCGAGGCGCTGTCGCTCTATCACGCGGTGGCGCTGGCATTGGTGCTCGGCGGCATCTACATCGCCGAATCGCTCGGTCGCAAATCTTGAAGAGGCAGACTTGACCGAGCCGACGCTCCACATCCACGGCACGGCTTCCGAGATCGATGCCCGTCAATGGGATGACCTGTTGCTGGCGCAGCAAGCGCCCTCGCCCTTCATGCGCCATGCCTACCTCGATGCGCTCGACCGCAGCCAGAGCGCTTCGCCCAAGACCGGCTGGCTGCCGCGCTTCATTCTGCTCAAGCGCGGCAAGAAGCTGCTGGCGGCCTGCGCGCTCTACCTCAAGGACCATTCGTATGGCGAGTACGTGTTCGACTGGGCCTGGGCCAACGCGTACGAGCAGCACGGGCTCGCCTACTACCCCAAGGCGCTGATCGCCGTTCCGTTCACGCCGGTACCCGGTACCCGCCTCCTTGCGCGCGATGCAGAAAGCCGCGCACTCCTGGTGCGGGCGCTGGTGGGCTGGTGCGAGGCCGAGGAACTATCGTCCTTGCACCTGCTTTTCGGCGCCGACGAAGACGTGGCGGCCTGCACCGAAGCCGGACTGATGCTGCGGCACACGGTGCAGTTCCACTGGACGAATGCCGATCCGGGTTGGCGCGACTTCGACGACTTCCTCGCGAGCCTCGCGCACGACAAGCGCAAGAAGATCCGGCAGGAGCGCCGCAAGGTGAACGATGCCGGGGTCAGCTTTCGCTGGGCCCGTGGCGCCGACATCTCGTCCGAGGATTGGGATTTCTTCTATAGCTGCTATGCGCGCACGTACCGCGAGCACGGCAATCCGCCCTACCTCCATCGTTCGTTCTTCGAGATGGTGGCGGCCGACATGCCCGAAGCTTGGCTGCTCTTCATCGCCGAGCGCGACGGAAAGCCGATCGCAAGCAGCCTGATCGCCCTGTCCGACGACGGCAAGGTGGCCTACGGCCGCTACTGGGGAGCGCAGGAGCGGGTCGACTGCCTGCACTTCGAGGCGTGCTACTACCAACCGCTCGCCTGGTGCATCGAACACGGAGTACAACGCTTCGAGGGCGGTGCGCAAGGCGAGCACAAGATGGCGCGCGCGCTGATGCCGGTCAAGACCACCAGTGCGCACTGGCTGGCACATCCGGCGTTCGCGAATGCGGTGGAGCGCTTCCTGCAATCCGAAGACGCCGGCATCGCAAACTACATCGACCACCTGGGCGAACGCAGTCCGTTTCGCAAGGCCTGATCGAGCCGGCCCGAACCCGATCGGACCCTGATTTCGAGCAGGCTTCGATCGCAGGCTGGCGGCATCGGCCGCGCAAACGACGCAGCCGGCCCTCGACTACTTCACGTAGTTCGCAATGCCGGTGGAGACTTCGTTCTTCGCTGCATCGAGGCCTTCCCAGCCGAGCACCTTGACCCACTTGCCGGCCTCGAGGTCCTTGTAGTGCTCGAAAAAATGCGAGATGGCCTTGAGCCGCATCGGGTTGACGTCGTCGACGGTTTTCCAGTGACTGTAGATAGGAAGAACCTTGTCGGTGGGCACGGCCAGCACCTTGCCATCGACGCCCGCTTCGTCTTCCATCATCAGGATGCCGAGCGGCCGGCACGGAACCACCACGCCGGGGAGCAACGGATACGGAGCGATCACCAGCACGTCGACCGGGTCGCCGTCGCCGCTCAGCGTCTGAGGCACGTAGCCGTAGTTGGCCGGATAGTGCATGGCGGTCGTCATGAACCGGTCGACGAAGATCGCGCCGGACACCTTGTCGACTTCGTACTTGATCGGATCGGCGTTCATCGGGATCTCGATCACGACGTTGAATTCGTTCGGAGCGTTCTTGCCTGGGGGGATTTGGTCGAAGGCCATGGTGTGGTGAGTTGGGTTGGATCGTCTTTGCGCGCCGACATGCGGACAAACCCGAAGTTTAATGACCCGGCCCTGGTACTTGCTTACAAGATGCGTTTTTTGCCTGTAGATTCAGCGACGTTGGCCAATCGGTTTTCGTCTTGGAGACGAAAGCTTCGAGGAAGCAACGCGGCGGAAGCACAGTCCCGTACGCGTTGACGCACCGGGTCTCGCTGACGCCTCCACAAGTCACAACGTACGAATGGAGAAGCATAGGCATGATAGGCAACACCCCTCTGGTCCTCGCCATCGTCTGCGGCCTCATCGCCGTCGGCTATGGTTTCTGGGCCCGCAGCTGGATTCTTTCGAAGGACGCGGGCAACGCCCGCATGCAGGAAATCGCGGCGGCCATCCAGACCGGCGCCGCGGCCTATCTGGCCAAGCAGTACCGCACCATCGCGATCGTCGGCGTGGTGCTCGCCATCCTCATCGGCATCTTTCTCGACGTCACGACGGCGGTCGGCTTCATCATCGGTGCCGTGCTCTCAGGTGCATGCGGCTTCATCGGCATGAATGTCTCGGTTCGCGCCAACGTTCGCACAGCGCAGGCCGCGACCCAGGGCATCGGCCCGGCACTCGACGTCGCCTTTCGCGGCGGTGCCATCACCGGCATGCTGGTGGTCGGCCTCGGGCTGCTGGGGGTGGCGGGCTTCTACTGGTTTCTGGCCGGCAACGGCAATCTGACGCCCGATCGCAATCTGGCCAACCTCCTCAACCCTCTGATCGGTTTCGCCTTCGGCTCTTCGCTGATCTCGATCTTCGCGCGGCTCGGCGGCGGCATCTTCACCAAGGGCGCGGACGTCGGTGCCGACCTGGTCGGCAAGGTCGAGGCCGGTATCCCCGAGGACGATCCGCGCAACCCGGCGGTCATCGCCGACAACGTGGGCGACAACGTCGGCGACTGCGCCGGCATGGCGGCCGATTTGTTCGAGACCTACGCCGTGACCTTGATCGCGACCATGGTGCTGGGCGCGTTGATGGTGGCCGCGGCACCGGTGAATGCGGTGCTTTATCCGCTGGCGCTCGGCGGCGTGTCGATCGTGGCTTCGATCATCGGCTGCTTCTTCGTGAAGGCATCGCCCGGAATGGTGAATGTCATGCCTGCGCTCTACAAGGGGCTGGCGGTCGCAGGCATCCTGTCGCTGATCGCCTTCTGGTTCGTGACCGCATGGCTGATTCCTGACAACGCCATCGCGGCAACCGGCAGCCAGCTGCGCCTCTTCGGTGCCTGCTTCGTCGGGTTGGCACTCACGGCCGCACTGGTGTGGATCACCGAGTTCTACACCGGCACGCAGTATTCGCCGGTGCAGCACATCGCGCAGGCCTCGACCACCGGCCACGGCACCAACATCATCGCGGGGCTCGGCGTCTCGATGCGCTCGACCGCGTGGCCGGTGATCTTCGTCTGCATCGCGATCATCGCTTCGTACCAGCTGGGCGGGCTCTACGGCATCGCCGTGGCTGCGACCGCCATGCTGAGCATGGCCGGCATCGTGGTCGCGCTCGATGCCTACGGGCCGATCACCGACAACGCGGGCGGCATCGCCGAGATGGCGGAGCTCCCGGACAGCGTTCGCGCAGTGACCGACCCGCTCGACGCGGTGGGCAACACCACCAAGGCGGTCACCAAGGGCTACGCCATCGGCTCGGCCGGACTGGCGTCGCTGGTGCTGTTCGCGGACTACACCCACAAGCTGGAGAGCTATGGCCAGGCCATCAGCTTCAACCTGAGCGATCCGATGGTGATCGTGGGCCTGTTCATCGGCGGCCTCATTCCCTATCTTTTCGGCGCCATGGCCATGGAAGCGGTCGGCCGGGCCGCGGGTGCGGTGGTCGAGGAGGTTCGGCGCCAGTTCCGCGAGATTCCGGGGATCATGGAGGGCACCGGCAAGCCCGAATACGGCCGTGCCGTGAGCATGCTGACCGGCGCCGCCATCAAGGAAATGATGATCCCCAGCCTGCTGCCGGTGGTGGTGCCGATCCTCGTCGGCCTCGTGCTCGGCCCCAAGGCCCTTGGTGGATTGCTGATGGGGACCATCGTCACCGGCCTCTTCGTCGCGATCTCGATGTGTACCGGCGGCGGTGCCTGGGACAACGCCAAGAAATACATCGAGGACGGGCATCACGGCGGCAAGGGATCGGAGGCTCACAAGGCGGCGGTCACCGGCGATACCGTGGGAGACCCCTACAAGGACACGGCCGGACCTGCCGTCAATCCGCTCATCAAGATCATCAACATCGTCGCGTTGCTGATCGTGCCGCTGGTGGTCAAGTTCCACTCGGGGGAGAAAGCAGCGATGTTGCCGCCGGTCGCGGAACCGGTCGCCATCAGCGTGGCCTCGGTGGTCCCGCCTGCAGTCCGTCCGGCGGTCGCAAGCGGCAACGCCCGCAGCAGCGGGACGACGCCGTAACGACTCGGCGCGCGAGGCGCGCTAGTTGAGACCCATTCGGTGGCTGTGCATCGCCACCGAAGAATCTCCCGCCCGAAGCGGCACGCCTTGCAGCGTGTCGAAATCGGACGCGTTGTCGCCGGCGCGGGACTCGGCGATGTCGTGCAGCGAAGCAACCCAACGACCTGCGGAGGAATTCGCAGGTTCGTCGTTGGTGAAGACGCCGTTTCGGATGTAGAAGGTTTCACCGACCGGCCGCTCGGCGTGCAATTCGAGCAAACGGGCGATCGGGAAGGTATAGGTCACCAGCTTCTCTTTCGAATTGCGATCCTTGCCGCCGCAATTGAAGAACCCCTCGGCCGCGATGACGATGCAGGAGCCATCGACGTCGTTGCTGACTTCGCTTGCGATGTCGCCGCTGCACCGCCAGATGGCGCTCGGCAGGCGGACCCGAACCTTGTCGATCACCAGGTCTCGCTGCTTGGTCAACCCGGTCAATGGCGGTACCAGCGACCGAAGCTGCCGCAGCCGGTCGGCGAAGTTGTCGTCGAGGGTGAACTCGACATGGTGGTTTCCTCCGCCTGTGCGCTTGATGACCTGCATAACGACGCGGCGAGCCTGGCTCATAGCTTATTCATCCTCTTTGCACTGATTACAGCCCTGCAAATTAAAACAATCGATTTAATTCTCGTGTTGGAGAGACAACCGAGCGTTCGTATTGTTCAGCGCCGCCCAGGAATCAATTGTTTCCAATTGTACTGGGGCAGCGCTGATTTGCACAGCAATTTCCGAACCAAGCATGCCGCATCGTGATGTCGGGAGAATGACTCCCGAGATCAATTAGGAATCCACCAGCTCGTCAAGTGCCTTGCAAGAAGGCGCGCAGACCGTTTGTGACTTACCCAACAGTTGGCGGGTTCGCATTTGTGAACGCACGCGATGTTTGCCGCACATGAAGCAGGACATCGTTGCACCACTGAAGGATGCGGATGCACGGAAGGGGGAACCGGGGGCCTTTGCCTTGTAGCGCAAGCCGTCGGCCAGAACGGCAGTCTTAACGTCAGCCTTAGCCATGGGATGTGTCCGTTTCAGGGTTTTGCTTGGCCCGTGCGATCGCTCTTTTCGCTGCAAGCTCGGACGCGAGGGAGGCGTCGAGCGGAGAGCGGCACAGGCCGGCGTGTTGATAGTTGGTATTTTCGTACACCTGGGCCGCCGCCGGGTAAGCGTCGAGAAGTTTCCCCAGCATTGGTCCGGTTTCCACCTGGCGGAATTGTTCGGCAAGGCGCAGCACGACCGAGCGATATTGCTCGGCGCCGATGGGTACTCGGCTGCGATCGAGTCGTTCGAGCAGTTCGGCAAGCACTTGGGTCACTGCCAGATCCGAGGAATGGGTATGGGAGTCAGTCGTGCTCATGCTTGCAATTGAGGGCGGCCCTCTCGGATTGCAAGTCGTATGCCCATCCGGCCCCGCCCGGCCGCCGCGATCTTCAAAGAAGCATTTCGGGCACGATCGGCGCAATGAGCGAATTGTAGAAACGCTGGAAAAAAGTCGATTCCGGTTCCGAGTTAAGGATCATTTCCTTCTCGCCGTCGGTGGTCAACCATTCCAGCGCCGAGCCGTCCTTCGCCAGCCGCAGCCGATAACTGTTCTGGAGCTTGCTCACGTTGATGACCCGGAGCATTTCGCGGGCGAGCTGGGGGCTCTCGACCACGATGCCCATCTCGGTGTTCTGGGTTGCCGACCGCGGGTCCAGGTTCATGGAGCCGACGAAGATCCGCTTTCGGTCGATCGCTGCAGTTTTCGAATGGAGACGGCCGAGCGACTTGCCGAAGGTTCCGAAGCGCTTGCTTGCCGTCGTCCGTTCGGGGCTCAACTCGTAAAGGTCGGCACCGCCGGCCAGAAGCCGATGCCGGTAGCGCGCATAGCCGGTGTGCACCAACGGCTCGTCGTTGGCGGCCAGCGAATTGGTGAGAAGCGTGAGCTTGACCTTGCGCAAGGCCAGGTCGTCGAAGGCAGCCATTCCCTTCTCACCGGGTACGAGATAGGGCGAGGTGATATCGACTTCGGTCTTGGCGTCGAGCAACAAGCCCCAGACCTTCATCGTGACGCTGGTCGCGAGGGCCTCGTCGGCCGTCATGGTGGCTGGCTTGTTCGGCGGATCGGCAATCGCCTTGGCCTCGCCCCACAGGAGGCCCATTCGTCCGGCGTCCAGTTCCTCGGCGATCGGGCCGTAGCCGAGGATGTCGGCCGGCGGCAATTCGACCTTGGGCGCCGGCGCCGACATGCCGATCCATTCGTCGAAGTCTCGCGCGGTAGGCTTGCGGCCGCCGGCACCCGAGACGATCTCGTCGATCGGCCAGACCTGTTCGGCATTCCAGTAGGCATCGAAGATGGTCTCGAGCTGGGGAACCACCTTGCCGATCACCAGCGCATCCATGTCGATGAAGTTCTGCGCTTCGCTCAGCACGAAGTAGTCGTCCGCGATGTTCCGGCCGCCGACGATGGCCATCGCGCCATCGGCGACGAACAGCTTGTTGTGCATGCGATGGTTGAGCCGAACGATCTCGTGCGGAGAGGCAACGAAGCGCGACAGGAAGCCGTTGCGACCGCAGCAGAACGGGTTGAAAAGCCGCACCTCGACGTTCGGAACCTGCGCGAGTGCCAGCAGCGGCTGCTGGCTCTTGGCGGTATAGAGGTCGTCCACCAGCATGCGGACCTTGACGCCTCGGCCGGCAGCTTCGCGAATGGCACGCATCAACAGCCTGCCGGTCGAATCGTTCTCGAACTGGTAGTACTGGACGACCAGCGAGCGCTGTGCGCGCTGCGCCAGCTGGACCCGCGCATCCAGCGAATAGACGCCCAGCGGCATCAGCCGGAAGCCGGAATGCTCATCGGGCGGCGTCGATGCCGCGGCGATCTTGGCCAGCGCGGTATTCGGATCCGCCTTGGCGGCCAGCGCCGCCGGCCGCTCGCGCACCGCCGGCAACGACCCGCAGCCTGCGAGCAAACACATCGCCACCAGCCACAGCATCGCGGGCCAAGCCCGTCCTTGCATCGTTTTCATGGTTTTCTCCAGAGTGCATCATGTACGACCTCGGGCTCTATTCGGTTTCATGAAACCTGCGAACGGAACCGCTCCTAGAATTCGCGACGCCCTCCACCGGAGTTACATCATGAAGAGCTCGATCGTCTCACGCGCCGCGTCCCTGGTCATCGCCTCCGCGTTCGCGCTACCGGCCTGGGCCGCGCTCGACATCGGCGATCCGGTACCGAAGTTCACCGCCACCGCCGCCCTCGGCGGAAAGACCTTTACCTACTCGCTGGCCGATGCCCTGGCCAAGGGGCCGGTGGTGTTGTACTTCTTCCCGGCCGCGGACACTGCCGACTGCTCGATCGAGGCACACGCCTTCGCGGAGGCCATCGACAAGTTCTCGCAACTCGGGGCGACGGTGATCGGGGTTTCGGCCGACGACATCGATACGCTGACCAAGTTCTCGGTCAAGTCGTGCCAAAGCCGCTTCCCGGTGGCTTCGGACCAGGGCAAGACGGTCATCAACGGCTTCGACGCACTGATGCAGACCCGCCCCGACTTCGCCAACCGCCTCTCGTACGTCATCGCAAGCGATGGCAAGGTGGCCTATTACTACCAGAACCTCAATCCGGACAAGCACGTCGAGCGGATGCTCAACGCGGTCGGCGACCTCGCGCGCCGCGACCCCGCTCGGCGCCCTTGAGCCGATCGTCCCCACTGCTGCCCGCCCTGCCCCACAAGCCGTCATGCAACTCAACTACATCGCCAACGAAAACGTCGCCTCGGCCTCGAACCAGACATTGCCGGTCATCGATCCTTCGACCGGAGAAGAATTCGATCGCCTCCAGCGCAGCGACGCCGCCGACATCGACGCCGCGGTACGCGCTGCGCAGCATTGCCTCGAAAACGGTTGGCGCAAGCTGAGCGCCGTCGAACGCGGAAGGCTGCTCTACAAGCTGTCGCGGAAGGTAGAGGAGCATGCCGACGAGCTTGCGCTGCTGGAACAGCGCGACTGCGGCAAGCCGGTCAAGCAGGCCCGCGCCGACGCGCTGGCGCTGGTGCGCTACTTCGAGTTCTATGCAGGCGCCTGCGACAAGCTGCACGGCGAAACCATTCCGTACCAGGACGGCTACAGCGTTTTCACCTGGCGCGAGCCGCATGGCGTCACCGGCCATATCGTGCCCTGGAACTATCCGATGCAGATCTTCGGACGAAGCGTCGGCGGCGCATTGGCCGCGGGCAACGTCTGCGTGGTGAAGCCGTCCGAGGATGCCTGCCTGTCGCTGATCCGGGTCGCGCAACTGGCAGCCGAAGTGGGCTTTCCGGCGGGCGCCATCAACCTCGTGACGGGCTACGGCCACGAGGTCGGCGACGCGCTCGCGCGCCATCCGGGCATCGACCACATCAGCTTCACCGGAAGTCCGTCGGTCGGCACCCTGATCCAGCAGGTGGCGGCCGAGCGGCACTGCCCGGTGACGCTCGAACTCGGCGGCAAGAGTCCGCAGGTGATCTTCGCGGATGCCGACCTTGATGCGGCGGTACCGGTGGTCATCAATGCGATCGTGCAGAACGCCGGGCAGACCTGCTCGGCAGGCTCGCGGGTGCTGATCGAGCACGGCATCTACGAAAGCCTGCTCGATCGCCTGGGCGCTGCCTTCCAGGCTCTCCAGGTCGGGCCTGCCGCGATGGACCTCGACGTGGGGCCGCTGATCCGGCAGACCCAGCAGCAGCGAGTCGCGCAGTTCCTTGCAGACGCCAAGGCCGCCGGCATCCCGACCGTGGCGCAGGGTTCGATCGTCGACCAGGCGCCACCGACCGGCTTCTACCAGGCGCCGACGCTGCTGCGGGACGTGCCGGTCGATCACCGGCTGGCCCAGGAAGAAGTCTTCGGCCCGGTGCTGGCCGCCATGTCGTTCCGCGACGAGGACGAAGCCGTGGCATTGGCCAACGCCACCCGATTCGGGCTGGTCGCCGGCGTGTGGACACAGCAAGGCGCGAGGCAGTTTCGCATCGCCAAGCGCCTGCAGAGCGGCCAGGTCTTCATCAACAACTATGGCGCCGGCGGCGGTGTCGAGTTGCCGTTCGGCGGGGTGAAATCGTCCGGCTATGGGCGCGAGAAAGGCTTCGAAGCCCTGTACGGCTTCACCACGCTCAAGACCGTGGCCGTGCGCCACGGCTAAGTCTGCGTGGCCGTGCGCCACGGCTAAGTCTGCGTGGCCGTGCGCCACCGTCGAAAGGCCGCGTGGCCAGGCGTTGTCAGCCGAGCGCGGTGTCGAGCAGCATCATCAGCACGAAGCCGATCATCAGCCCGCCGGTCGCATAGGCTTCGTGCCCCTTGCGATGCGATTCCGGAATGATCTCGTGGCTGATCACGAAGAGCATCGCGCCGGCCGCGAAGCCGAGGCCCCATGGCAGGAGCAGCGCCGAATAGCTCACGATCGCCGCGCCGAGCACCGCGCCGATCGGCTCCACCAGGCCCGACGCCATGCCGATCGAAACCGCAAAGGCCCGCCGGTAGCCGGCGCCCAAAAGGGCCACCGCGACCACCAGCCCTTCCGGCACGTCCTGGATCGCGATGCCGGTCGCCAGCGCGTCGCCGCTGACGTTGCCGCCGGCATAGCCGACCCCGATCGCGAGGCCCTCCGGCAGGTTGTGCAGCGCGATCGCGAAGACGAAGAACCAGGCCCGCCGCATCGCACGTGCCGAATGGCCTTCGCGCCCCTTGATGAAGTGCTCGTGCGGCAAGACCCGATCGATCAGCAGCAGCATCGCGCCGCCGAGGAGGATGGCGGTCGCGATCACACCGCCCGCCGCCCACGGCCCTCCACCGAAGATGCCGGTGGTGCGCGCCGCCGCCAGTCCCGGGATGATCAACGAGAAGGCCGAGGCCGCCAGCATGACGCCGGCGCCGAAGCCGGACATGGTGTCCTGGACCCGCTGCGAAAGGTTCTGCGAAAACAGGACCGGCAGCGTGCCCAATGCCGTGGCCAGCGCAGCCACCGAACCGCCCATCAACGCGCGCAGCACCATCGGGCTGCTCCTGACCGCAAGCCAAAGCTCGACCGCCAGCCACACCGCCAGCAGGCAGGCCAGCGCCCAGAGCACCCAATAACGGCCCTGCGTCTCTCTGCGCAATGCAGGACTTCCTTGCTCTTCCATTCTTCGATCTCCAGGTCCTCGCGTCGGGACCATCGATGCTTTTACAACGTGGATTCCTCCGGCCACGCAGGACGACGACGCAGCCCGGGAGAAGACAGGCGGCAAGCGCCGGTTGCACCAGCGCGGTTATCCGGAAGGCCTTGGGAATGGATGTGCAGGATTGGGGTAAATTGCCCTCTTCCATGAGCAAGCACATCGTCGTTCCCCTGTCGGAAGTCGGCCGCAGGCGTCACGCCGAGCTGCCGAGCCTGATGGTGCCCGCCACGGGTGGCTTGAGCGATCGGCTCGGCCGACCGTTGACCGACCTCCGCATCAGCGTTACCGACCGCTGCAACTTCCGCTGCAGCTACTGCATGCCGAAGGAAGTCTTCGACAAGGACTACCAGTACCTTCCTCACAGCGCCTTGCTGAGCTTCGAGGAAATCACGCGACTGGCACGCATCTTCGCGTCCCATGGCGTGCGCAAGATCCGGCTCACCGGCGGCGAGCCGCTGCTGCGCAAGAACATCGAGGTGCTGGTGGCGCAGCTTGCCGCCATCCGGACCACGGACGGCACGCCGATGGACCTCACCCTCACGACCAACGGCTCGCTGCTCGCACGCAAGGCCGAGGCCTTGAAGGCGGCGGGATTGAACCGGGTCACCGTCAGCCTGGACGGCCTCGACGACGTGGTCTTTCGCAGCATGAACGACGTCGACTTCCCGGTCGCGCAGGTCCTGACCGGCATCGAGGCCGCCCATGCTGCCGGGCTGGGTCCGATCAAGGTCAACATGGTCGTCAAGCGCAGCACCAACGACCAGGAAATCCTGCCGATGGCGCGCCGTTTTCGGGGTACCGGCATCGTGCTGCGCTTCATCGAATACATGGATGTCGGTGCCACCAACGGCTGGCGCATGGACGAAGTGATGCCGTCAGCCGAAGTCATCCAGCGCATCTCGACCGAGTTCCCGCTCGAACCGCTCGAAGCCAGTGCACCCGGCGAAACCGCGCAGCGCTGGGCCTACCGCGACGGCGCCGGCGAAATCGGCGTCATCAGCAGCGTGACCCGCGCGTTCTGCAGCGACTGCAGCCGAGCCCGGCTCTCGACCGAAGGACAGCTCTACCTGTGCCTCTTCGCGAGCGGCGGCCACGACCTGCGGCCCCTGTTGCGAGGCTCGGCGGACGATGCGCAGATCGCATCGGCCATCGGCCACATCTGGCAGGGCCGCGCCGATCGCTATTCGGAATTGCGCGCGCTGCGGGGTCCGGATTCGAGCGACGGCCCTTCGCCGCGCCGGGTCGAGATGAGCTACATCGGCGGATGACCTCGGCACCGCAGACCGATGCGCCGCCCGCTTCGCGCGGGATCGCGGCCGAGCACATCACCGGGCTGATCCTCGCCGGGGGCCGCGGTTCGCGAATGGGCGGCATCGACAAGGGCCTGCAGAATTTCAACGGCATCCCGCTGGCCATGCATGCCTTGCTGCGACTCGGCATGCAGGTGGGCGAGGTCATGATCAATGCGAACCGCAACCTGGCGGCCTACGAGTCGTTCGGCGCGCCGGTATGGCCGGACGGCCTCGCCGACTACGCCGGGCCGCTGGCCGGCTTCCTGACCGGCCTGGAGCGATGCGAGACGCCCTTCATGCTGACGGTGCCCTGCGACAGTCCGCTCTTTCCACTCGACCTGGCAAGCCGTCTGGCCGAAGCCCTGGTGGCGAGCGATGCCGACATCGCGATGGTCTCCGCGCCCGAGCCCTCGCGCAATCCCGGCGCGCCGGCCATGCTTCGGCCGCAACCGGTGTTCTGCCTGCTGCGGGCCACGCTGCTCGAGAGCCTGGTGCGCTTCACCCAGGGCGGCGGCCGCAAGATCGACGCCTGGACCGCATCGCATCGCGTGGCCCTGGTGCCGTTCGACCGGCCGGACGATCCGCCGAATGCCTTCGCCAACGCCAATACGCTGGCCGAGCTGCAGGCGCTGGAGCGCGCCCGATGAGCCGCATCGCCGAGATCGCAGCAGCGCTCGAAGGCTACGACCCGAATCTGCTCGGCGTCGATGCGGTTCAGTCGTTCTTGTCGCGATTGACCGACGCCCTGGTGGTCTCGGACAGCGAGCCAGTCGCGCTGCGCGATGCGCTGGACCGGGTGCTGGCACGCGACATCGTCTCGCCGATGAACGTACCGCCGCACGACAACTCGGCGATGGACGGCTTCGCGTTCGACGGCGCCATGCTCGAGCGGCCGGATGCCGCTGGCAACGTGGTGCTGCAGGTTGCCGGCACCGCGCTCGCCGGCATGCCGTGGCGCGGCGACGGAGACGGCCGGCAAGGCGCCGCCGTCAAGATCATGACCGGCGCGGTGATGCCCGTCGGGCTCGATACCGTGGTGCCGCAGGAGTTCTGCCGGGTCGACGCCGGCAACCTGTCGTTTCCGGCTGCGGCCTTGCGAGCCGGCGACAACCGGCGCTTTGCCGGCGAAGACCTGCGCCAGGGCTCGGCCGCCCTGCGCCGAGGAGATCGCATGTCGCCGGCCGCACTCGGCCTGGTCGCCAGTCTCGGCATCCCGGAGGTGCCGGTGCAAAGGCGGCTGCGCGTCGCCTACTTCTCGACCGGTGACGAGATCCTGAGCCTCGGCGAGTCCGTTCGGCCAGGCGCCGTGTACGACAGCAATCGATTCACGGTCTTCGGCTTGCTGGCCCGGCTGGGCTGCGAGGTGATCGACCTCGGCGTGGTGCGAGACGATCCCGAGGCCCTGTCCGCGACCTTGCAGCGGGCAGCCAGCGAGGCGGACGCGATCGTGACCAGCGGCGGCGTCAGCGTGGGCGAGGCGGACCATACGCGCGCCGTCATGAAGCAGCTGGGCGACATGGCCTTCTGGCGAATCGCGATGCGTCCCGGTAGGCCGATGGCGGTCGGCCTCATTCCGAAATCGGTCCAGGGCAGCGGTCCGGCCGTGCTGTTCGGCCTGCCCGGCAATCCGGTCGCGGTGATGGTGACCTTCCTCGCTTTCGTGCGCCCCGCCTTGCTGCGGCTCATGGGCTGCAACGAGGATGCCGCAGCAGCACCGCCGTTGCTGCGTGCCATCAGCACCACGCCGATCCGCAAGAAGGCCGGACGCACCGAATACCAGCGCGGTCGGGTCGAAGCCCGTCGCGGCGCCATGCCGGAGGTCAGCATCGCCGGCAACCAAGGCTCCGGCGTGCTGAGCTCGATGGTCCGGGCCAACGGCCTGGTGGTGCTCCATCACGAGCAAGGCAATGTCGCCGCAGGGGAGGCGGTCGATGTCATGATGTTCGACGGCATCGTCTAGAGGGCTCGCAGGGCTTGCCGGGTTTGCCGCATCGTCGACGGGAGATGCACATGATCGCGACGCGAATCGAATTGCTGCAGCAGATGCCGATCTTCGGCGGCATCACCGAGGAGGCGCTCGAGTACCTGCTCCAATCGGCGCCCCTGGTCGAGGTCGAGGCCGGACGGTATTTCTTCCACGAAGGCGATACGGCGCTCGGCATGTACGTGCTCGAGTCCGGCCAGGTGAGCGTCTCCAAGAGCTGGCAGCATTGCGAGCTCCTGCTGCGCCAGCTGGCGAGCGGCGACTGCTTCGGCGAGATGGGCCTGCTCGACCTGTACCCCCGGAGCGCCTCGGTGCGAGCGGATATCGATTGCCGCGCGATCGAGCTGTCGTCCGCCAACCTCTACCGGATGTTCGAACGCGATGCCACCCAGTTCGCACTGATCCAGATGAACATCGCACGCGAGATGAGCCGGCGGCTTCGTCACACCGACGACCAGTTGTTCCGCGCCCGGATGGGCGAAGCGCTCGAGGCGCCACGCCCGGTCATTCGCAAGGACTAGCCGGGCAAGTTCGCGTCGGCACCGAGACGGCGAAATCAGAGCTTGCCGAGCACCTGGTCGACGCCCTTGTTGGCCAGCATGTCCGCGCGCTCGTTGCCCACGTCGCCCGAGTGCCCGCGCACCCAGCGCCAATCGATCTGATGGCCGCCCTCGCTCACCAGCTTGTCCAGCTGCTGCCAGAGCTCCACGTTCTTCACCGGCTGCTTGGTGGAGGTGCGCCAGCCGCGGGCCTTCCAGCCTCGAACCCATTCGGTGATGCCGAGCCGCACGTACTGGCTGTCCAGGTACAGGATCACCTTGCAAGGCCGCTTCAGAGCGCTTAAGCCCTCGATGACCGCCTTGAGTTCCATGCGGTTGTTGGTGGTGGCCAGCTCGCCGCCGAAAAGCTCCTTCTCGGTGGCGCCCGACTTCAGCCACACGCCCCA
Organism: Burkholderiales bacterium 8X; assembly: GCA_902506565.1. GTDB lineage: Bacteria > Pseudomonadota > Gammaproteobacteria > Burkholderiales > Burkholderiaceae_C > Variovorax. Next base: position 2,447,918 of record LR732703.1, read on the forward strand.
GCCGCCCGGACCGGGATTGCCTCGGCAGGCGCCGTCGGTATAGATCTGTACTTCGTTCAAGAACTGCTCACTTCATCACTTGTTTCGAGGTTGGCGCGGTGTACCTTGCCCGCGATCGGCACCGGCGCGCTGGCCCGCGATGCAGCGCGGCGCCAGTCGGCGCTCAGGAGCCGCATGCCGCGCACCCGCTTCACCGCGACCAGGAAATAGACCGAGCCGAAGATCGGCCACCATCGCTCGCCGACCTTGTCGAACCAGCGGCTTCGCTCCAGCCAGGCTTCGGTGCGCACCGCCGGGCGGTACAGGCCGAAGTCGCCCGACTCGACCTCGAAGCTCAGGAGCCTCAACCAGTCTCGAAGCCGCCGATAACCGATGAAGTCCCCGGCGTCCGGCAGGTAAAGCTCGCCGAACCCCAGGTGCCGGTAAAGCCTGGCACGGCGCTGGCGAAGGCCCCACAAGCTGGCGGGGTTGAAGCCGCTGATGACGACCCTGCCCTCGGGCACCAGTACCCGCTCGACCTCGCGCAGCACCGCATGCGGCTCGTTGCCGAGTTCCAGCGCATGCGGCAGCACCACCAGGTCGATGCTGTTCGCGGAGAACGGCAGCGCACTGAAGTCGGCGAAGAGGGTCGCGCCGTGGGAGCCCCCCTGGAGGGCGCCGGCGTCGTCCAGCGACAGCCAGCGGTGCGGCATGCGGTTGGCACGCAAGGTGCTCAGTTCGGGCAGGCCCAGTTGAAGCGCGTGATAACCGAAGATATCGGCCACTGCCCGATCGAAACGGGCCTGTTCCCAGGCCAGCAGATAGCGGCCGGGCGGGGTCTTGAACCAATCGTGCAAACCTATAATTTGACCGCTCATGACCCTCGTTCCGCTGCCCGCCTTTGCCGACAACTACATCTGGATGCTGCAGGACGGTCGCCACGCGATCGTGGTGGATCCGGGGCAGGCCCCGCCCGTCTTCGACGCGCTCGAAAGGCACGGTCTGCAACTGGCCGCGATTCTAGTCACGCACCATCATGCGGATCACACCGGCGGCGTCGCGGCGCTGCGCGATGCCACCGGCGCGAAAGTGTTCGGGCCCGCATCCGAAACCGTGCCGCAGCCCTGCATTCCGTTGAAGCAAGGCGACACCGCCGAAGTGCTGGGCCTTCGCTTCGAGGTCATCGACATCCCCGGTCACACCGCGGGGCACATCGCTTTCTTCCTGCCGGCCGGCGACCATGGCGAGCCGATCGTCTTTTGCGGCGACACGCTTTTCTCGGGCGGCTGCGGACGTTTGTTCGAAGGCACGCCGGCGCAAATGCTGTCGTCGCTCGACGCGCTGGCCCGCCTCCCCGGCGATACGCGCGTATGCTGCGGCCACGAGTACACCCTCTCCAACCTGAAGTTCGCCGCCGCGGTGGAACCCGGCAATACCGAGCTGGCCCGCTACCGGGCGGCCTGCGAAGCACGCCGGGCGCGGGGCGAACCCACCCTGCCTTCGCAGCTGGATACCGAGACACGGATCAACCCTTTTCTTCGCAGCCGCGAAGCCTCCGTCCAACAAGCAGTGCTGGCGCACGCACGGCTCTCGGCCAAGGCCGATGAAGTCGACGTGTTCGCAGCGCTGCGTCAATGGAAAAACGACTTCCGATGAAACTTATCGTTGCTGCATTCCTCGCGGGTTCGCTCTTGCTCGCGGGATGCGCGAGCACCACGACCGGCAAGGATGCAACACCCTCGGCTGGCATCGGCGCCGCTGGCTCGGCTCCGGCCGGCGCGGCCGCACCGGTGTACCCCGACGGTTCGCTGACGCCGATCACGACCGGCGAGACCCGCTCGCGGGCGGTGACCACCCTCGCGCCACCGGTCGACATGTGGGATCGCATTCGCCGCGGCTTCAAGATGCAGGATCTCGATTCCGAGCTCGTGCGCGACCGCGAACAGTGGTATGCCAGCCGGCCCGACTACATCCAGCGGATGACCGAGCGCTCGAGCCGGTACATCTTCTACATCGTCGAGGAACTCGAACGGCGCGACATGCCGACCGAACTCGCACTGCTTCCCTACATCGAAAGCGCTTTCAATCCCCAAGCCGTATCGAGCGCCAAGGCGGCCGGCATGTGGCAGTTCATGCCCGCGACCGGCAGCGACTTCGACTTGAAGCAGAACATCTTCAGGGACGATCGCCGGGACGTGGTGGCCTCCACCCGTGCCGCGCTCGACTACCTGCAGAAGCTCTACAACATGTTCGGCGACTGGCACCTGGCGCTGGCCGCCTACAACTGGGGAGAAGGCAGCGTGGGCCGCGCCATCGCCAAGAACCAGCGCGCGGGCCTCCCCACCGGCTACACCGACCTCGGCATGCCGAACGAGACCCGGTACTACGTGCCGAAGCTGCAGGCCGTGAAGAACATCGTCGCGCATCCGGAGCGCTTCAACGCCGACTTGCCGGTCATCGCCAATCACCCCTACTTCCAGACCGTCACGCTGCAGCGCGACCTCGACGTCGCGCTGGCCGCGAAGCTGGCCGACATCAAGCTGGAAGACTTCCGCGCGTTGAACCCGTCGGCCCACAAGCCGGTGCTGCTGGCCGCGGGTACGCCCGAGATCCTGCTGCCCTGGGACAACGCGGCGGTGTTCAAGCGCAACTTCGAGGCCTACTCGCAAGGCCAGTACGCGAGCTGGACCGCCTGGACCGTGCCGAGCACCATGACCGTCGCCGATGCCGCGCTGCGCTCCGGGATGAGCGAAGCCGACCTGCGCGCCATCAACAACGTGCCCCCGCGAATGCTCATCAAGGCCGGATCGACCTTGATCGTGCCGCGCGGCGCGCGCGTGACCGAAGACGTGGTCGCTTCGGTCGCCGACACCGGCCACCTAAGCTTCCAGCCCGAGATCGTCACCCGGCGCACGCTGGTGAAGGCCGGCCGCCGGGACACGGTCGCAAGCATCGCCCAGCGTTATCGCTTGAGCGCAGCCAATGTCGCCGAGTGGAACGACGTCAAGACCAACGCCGCGTTTAAGCGCGGCGAATCGGTCGTGGTGTACCTGCCGGTGCGAGCTTCGGGCCTGGCACGGGTCGGCACCGGCGTGCGGTCGGCAGGCTCCTCCACCACGGTCATCACCAGCAAGCGCGGCGGTGGCGTGGTGCAAACCAGCACCTCGCCCGCAGCTTCTGGCAAGGCGGTCGCCAGCCCATCCAGCAAGAAGGCGGTCGCCAAGTCGCCCCGCGAAACCCGCATTGCACGCGAACCCCGCGGCGGAACTTCGAGCAAGAAGAAGCGCTGAGCAAAGCCCCTCGGGGCACCGGTCAGAGCTTCTCGGTTTCGCCGCTGCGCGGTTGCCACTTCATCAGGCGCCGCTCGACGAGGCCGACCAATCCGTCCAGCACCAGCGCGAACACCGTCAGGACGACGATGCCGGCGAAGACGGTGTTCACGTCGAAGGTGCCTTCGGCTTGCAGGATGAGGTAGCCGACGCCTCGGGCAGACCCCAGGTATTCGCCCACCACCGCGCCCACGAACGCGAGGCCGACCGAAGTATGCAGGCTCGAGAACACCCAGCTGGTGGCGCTCGGCAGGTAGACCGTCCGGAGCAGCTGGCGCTGGTTGGCGCCGAGCATTCGCGCATTGGCCAGCACCACCGGGCTCACCTCGCGCACGCCCTGGTAGACGTTGAAGAACACGATGAAGAAGACCAGCGTCACCGCCAACGCGACCTTGCTCCAGATGCCGAGGCCGAACCAGAGCGCGAAGATCGGCGCGAGGATCACCCGGGGCATCGAGTTGGCCGCCTTGATGTACGGGTCGAGGATCAAGCCGGCCGTGGGCGCCAATGCCAGCCATAGGCCGCAGCCAAGCCCCGCCACGGTGCCGATGCCGAAGGCCAGCACGGTTTCGAGCAAGGTCGTTCCGAGGTGTCGGTAGATGTCCGCATTGCCGGCAACGCCTTCCGGAAAAAGCCGGTTGGCCGGCACGTCGAACGGCAGGAACCAGGCCCAGATCCGACCGGCGACCCGGATCGGCTCACCCAGGAAGAAAGCCACCTGCTGGTCGCGGGAAAGCGCATGCCAGGCCAGCAGCAGGAGAACCAGCAGCCCCAGCTGCCAGAGCCGTGCATTGCCTTCGTGAGGGCGCAATTTCATCGTTCTCAGGCCGCGCGCCGCAGCTGTTGCGAGTAGCCCTTGAGCACCTCGTCCCGCAGCACGTTCCAGATCTGCGTGTGGAGCTCGACGAAGCGCGGCAGAACCCGCACTTCGGCCACGTCGCGCGGCCGCGGCAGGTCGATCGAGAACTCGCCGATCGGATGGGTCGCCGGCCCCGCTGACAGCACCACCACGCGGTCGCTCATCGCAATCGCCTCGTCGAGATCGTGCGTGATGAAGACGACCGCCTTGCGGCCGGATGACTCCCGCCCGTCGGACCCGACCGGCCGCGAGCTGCCACCTGCCCAGAGGTCGAGCACTTCGTTCTCCATCAATTGCCGGGTCTGCACGTCGAGCGCGCTGAAGGGCTCATCCATGAGGATGATGTCCGGATCGAGCGCGAGCACCTGCGCCAGGGCGCAGCGCTTGCGCATGCCGCCCGACAGCTGGTGCGGATAGCGGTCGCCGAAATCCGAAAGACCCACCCGCGCGAGCCATTGCTGCGCCAACCCCCGGGCTTCTTCATCGGGCATGCCGCGGTACTCGAGGCCGGCCATCACGTTGGCCAAGGCGCTGCGCCATGGCATCAAGGCATCGCTCTGGAACATGTAGCCGGCGCGCCGGTTGATGCCGGTGAGCGCCTGTCCGAAGACCTTGACCGAACCGGACGAAGGCTCGAGCAGGCCGGCCGCCACGTTGAGGAGCGTCGACTTGCCGCAGCCGGTCGGCCCGACGATCGAGACGAACTCGCCGGCGGCGACACGCAGCGTGGTGTCCGCCACCGCCGTATAACGCGCCGAGGCATCGTCCTTGGCGCTGAAGACGCAGCGGATATCGATCAGTTCGAGCGCGGGTTCTGACATGGATTGATCATGCGAGGCCGCAGGCCGTCGCGGCGCACGGCGGCGCGGCGCAGGGCCCGGGCCGCCTCAGGCCTTGTACTTGTCCTTGGCCCGACGAGCAAAGTCGTTGGTGAAGGTCTTGCCGAGATCGATCTTGTCGCTCTTGACGCTGGTGTCGAAGCTCGCAATGGCCGCCAGCGCGGTCTTGGGGCCATCGGCCGGCAGCATGCCGTCGACCGCGATCGACTCGCGCACCTTGTCGAAGGACGCCAGGTACAAGGCGCGGTCGCCGAGCAGGTAGTTGTCGGGCACCGTCTTGATGATGTCGCCCGGCCCCGCCGTCTGCAGCCACTTGAGGCCGTGCACCATCGCATTCGCCAGCGCCTGGCAGGTGTTCGGGTTCTTCTGCACGAACTCGGCCGAAGCGTAGAGGCAAGCCGCCGGCATCGGGCCGCCGAACACCTCGTGCGTACCCTTGAGGGTGCGCGTGTCGCTGATGATCTTCACGTCGCCCTTCTGCTCGAGCATGGTCATCACCGGATCGGTGTTGCTGATGGCGTCGATCTGCCCCGAGCGCAACGCGGTCAACGCGCCGGCCGAGACCCCGACCCCGATGAAACTCACGTCGCTTGCCTTCAGGCCGCCGCGCGACAGCACGAGGTTGGCCACCATGTTGGTCGACGAGCCGGGCGCCGACACGCCGATCTTCTTGCCTCGCAAGTCGGCAATGCCGCTATAGCCCGACATGTTCTTGGTCGAGACACCGACCGCGATCTGCGGTGCGCGACCGGCGAGCACGAAGGCCTGGTAGAACTGGTTCTTCGACTGGAGATTGATGGTGTGTTCGTAGGCGCCGGCGCAGACGTCCGCCGAGCCACCGACCACCGCCTGCAAGGCGCGCGCACCGCCCGCGAAATCGGAGATCTCGACGTCGAGCCCCTCTGCCTTGAAGTAGCCCAGCTGCTCTGCAATGGTGAGCGGCAGGTAGTAGAAGGCGGCCTTGCCGCCGACCGAGATCGCGATCTTGGTCTTCTCAGGCTTGGCCTGTCCCCAGGCTGCAGGAAGTGCGATGGAAGCCGCGCCCAATGCGGCGAGCGCACTGAACTTTCGTCGGTTGAGCATGTGATGGGTCCGCTGCATTCGCGTCGTTGTGATTCGAAACGAGCTTAGGCAAGGACCCCTTGCCCTGCATCGGGAACATCCCCTGCGGGTTTCCACGTAACCAATTGGCGTTCATCGACCCGCGAAAAGAAGCGCGACGTTGACGAGGAAAGCCAGTGCCCAGACCGCGCTTCGAGCCCAGCCGATGCCGGCCAGGTAGAACGCGAGATAAGCCATTCGCAAGCCCAGATAGCAGGCCGCGAGAAGATCGATCGTGCCTTGCGCGGCGCCGAGCTGGTGGGCGATGATCACAGCGCCGATGAAGAACGGCAGGCCTTCGAAGCCGTTGGCCTGGGCGGCATTGGCCCGGGCCCGCCAACCGCTCAAGCCGCGGCTCCATTCGCGCGGTTGTTCGTTGTCCTTGGCGCCGAAGGCGCCCGCCTTGGCGATGTAGGCCGCAACATAAGGCAGCGTCGCGGCAAACAGCACGCACCAGTAGGCCAGCGGAAGCGAGAAGTTCATGGGGTGCCCTGTCAGCGACGATCGACCAGAGCGTGCGCGATGGTGCCGAGGTCGACGTATTCAAGTTCGCTGCCGGCGGGCACGCCGCGCGCGAGCCGCGTGACCGTCAAGCCGCGCTGCTTCAGGGCGTCTCCGATGACGTGCGCCGTGGCCTCGCCCTCTGCGGTGAAGTTGGTGGCCAGGATGACCTCGGTGACCGTGCCGTCGAGCGCTCGGTCGAACAGCCGCTTGAGGCCGATGTCGTTCGGACCGATGCCGTCGAGTGGACTCAGCTTGCCCATCAGCACGAAGTAGTAGCCGCGGAAAGCGCCGGTGCGTTCGAGTGCGGCCTGGTCGGCTGGCGTCTCGACCACGCACAGCTTGGTGGCGTCGCGCCGCGGATCGAGGCAGACCCGGCAGACCGGGTCTTCGGTAAAGGTGTTGCAGCGCTCGCAATGCCGCACCTGGTCGGCGGCTTGCTGAAGGGCCCGCGACAGCACCCGGGTGCCATCACGATCATGCTGCAGCAAGTGGAAGGCCATGCGCGATGCCGACTTGACGCCCACACCCGGCAATCGCCGCAGGGCCTCGACCAGCGCCTCGAGGGAGCTCGAATCCGCCATCAGGCTCAGAACGGCAGCTTCATGCCCGGCGGGAGGCCAGGCATGCCGGCGCTGAGCTTGCCCATCTTCTGCTCGCTGGTCTCCTCGGCCTTGCGCACGGCTGCGTTGAAAGCTGCGGCGACCAGGTCCTCGAGCATGTCCTTGTCATCGGCCAGCAGGCTCGGGTCGATGGTGACCCGCTTCACGTCGTGCTTGCAGGTCATCACCACCTTCACCATGCCGGCGCCCGACTCGCCTTCGACCTCGATCAGCGCGAGCTCTTCCTGCGCCTTCTTGATGTTGTCCTGCATGGCCTGCGCCTGCTTCATGAGGCCGGCAAGTTGTCCTTTGTTGAACATCGTTTCGTTCCTGTGGATGAGTGGAAAGATCAATCTAAAACTAAGCGGGTCTGAGGGTACCCGGGACGATCTTGGCGTCCCAGTCTCGCATCATCGACTGGATCTCCGGGTCGCCCTGGATCGCTTCCTCGGCCGCACGTTGACGCTGGTCGCTCGCGAATCGATTGCGGCGAGCCGGACTGTCGCTCACGGGGCCGATCTCGATCGCGATCTTGACCTCGTGGCCCAGGTTGGCCAGTGCCGCCTGCAGCTTGTCGCGGCAGCTGGCCTGGTTGAGGCTTTCGCGCTCGACGCGCAGGAGCCATTGATCGACATCGCGTGCCACCAGCTGCGACTGCAGCGCCAGTTCGCGTGCCAAGGCATTCACCATCTCGGCCGCGACCATCTGGGTGACGGTGGCGTGCCAGAAGTTGCCTTCTTCGCTGGACGGCGCCACCGCGATCGAAGGTTCGCGCATTGCGTCCCGGGATCCTGCCGGCGGCTGCACCCGGACCGGCATCGCCAGCACCTTGCCATCCGACTGCTGCATCTGCTCGCCAGTCGACGGCGCGCACTGGACGCCGTCGTTGCGCGATGGCGAATCGACGACGGGCAGCCGATGACCTTGTCGGGCAGGTTGGTCGCTGCGCCGCTCATGAGACACGGCGGATGGCGCTCGGGAGGCGCCTTCAGCCCGGTCGGCGGAGCCGCGTTCAGGCATGGGCGCGACCTCAGGAGAAAGGTCGGCTGATGTCGCTGCGGGTTGGTCTCGATGCTCGGACCCATCGGGCGACGACGGCAACGCAGCCGATGGCCCATGCGATTGCACGGGCCTCGGCGGTTCATTCAGAGTTTTTTTTTCCGCGGTGCCGGTCGAGCTCGGCTTGAACGCAAGGAGTCGCAGCAGCACCATCGTGAGGCCCGCGTACTCGTCCGGCGCCAAGCCGAGTTCGCTGCGCCCGTGCAGGCAGAGGCTGTAGAGCAGCTGGGTCTCGTCGGCCGGCATCGCTGCCGCGAGCCTGGCGGTTTCGACGGCGTCCGGGTCGCCGGAAGCGGCACCGGCCGCCCGCGACGGTACCGCCTGCAGCACCGCCATGCCTTGCAGGATCGCGGTCATCTCCTCGAGCGTGGATGCCGCGGACAGTCCGTCTTGCCGCAGAGCCTCCACCACCTCGACCACGGTCTTGCCGTCGCCCTTGGACAAGGCGTCGACCAGGCCGAACACGTGGCCGCGATCGGCGCTGCCGAGCATGCGGCGGACGCTGGTTTCTGCGAGCTCGCCGTTGCCGAACGCGATCGCCTGGTCGGTCAGCGAGAGCGCGTCTCGCATCGATCCCCGGGCCGAGCGCGCAATCAGCCGCAGCGCCTGCGGCTCGGCTGGAACCGACTCGCCCTGCAGCACCTGCGTGAGATGCTCGAACACGGTTTCGGGCGCCATCGGGCGCAGGTTGAACTGCAGGCACCTCGACAGCACGGTGACCGGCACCTTTTGCGGATCGGTGGTGGCGAGCACGAACTTGAGGTACTCCGGCGGTTCCTCGAGCGTCTTCAGCATCGCGTTGAAGGCATGTCCGGTCAGCATGTGGACTTCATCGATCATGAAGACCTTGAAGCGCCCCTGGACCGGCTTGTAGACCGCCTGCTCGAGCAAGGCCTGCACCTCGTCCACGCCCCGATTCGAGGCGGCATCGAGCTCGGTGTAGTCGACGAAGCGGCCGGCATCGATATCCCGGCAGGCCTGGCAGACGCCGCAAGGCGTCGCGGTGATGCCGCCCTGCCCGTCCGGCCCCTGGCAATTGAGCGACTTGGCCAGGATGCGCGAAACCGTGGTCTTGCCGACACCGCGGGTGCCGGTGAAAAGGTAGGCGTGATGCAGTCGCTGCGAGGTCAGTGCATTGGACAAGGCCTGCACCACGTGCTCCTGGCCCACCATCTCCGCGAAGGTTTTCGGACGGTGTTTGCGAGCGAGCACGAGATAGGCCATCGATGCATTTTAGGTCGCGGTGCCGCCGCACCCGGCGGAGCGGCGTAGGCCTTCTTGCAGATGTTTTTTTCTAGCGGGCTGCCTAGCATGCAGTGCTGCAGGAGGAGACACACCATGTCGACGACGACCAGCAAACGGCCCGCTGCCAGGCAAGGCAAGGCTTCCGCCCGCCCGATCCCGATGTACTGCTCGCAACCGTTGCAGACGGCGCGCCAGTTCGATTCGGCGGTAGCGGCCGGCCGTGCTCGCGCGATATTGGCTTCGGAAAAAAAGTGGGTCAACGGCACCTCGATCCGCTACTACTGCTTCAAGCGCGGCGATGCGGTTCCGGCCGCCTGGCAAGGCAGCGCGGCCGATCTCGCCGCGGTCGACAAGGCCTTCGATGCATGGGCGCAGCTGGGCATCGGCATCGGCTTCCAGCGGGTCGATGCGGCCGAGGACGCGGCGGTGCGCATCGGCTTCAGTCCGCAGGACGGCTCCTGGTCGTATGTGGGCCGCGATGTCCTCGGCATTCGCGATCCGCTCCAGCGCACCATGAATTTCGGCTGGTCGCTCGCAACGGCCTACGGCGCCGACACGGCGCTCCATGAAATCGGCCATACGCTCGGTCTCGAGCACGAGCACCAGAACCCGCACGCGGGCATCACCTGGAACCGCGAAGCCGTGATCGCCTACTTCAAGGGTCCACCCAACAACTGGGACGATGCCCAGATCGAATGGAACATCCTTCGCAAGATTCCCGCCGGCCAGGTCAAGGGCACCACCTGGGATCCGGATTCAGTCATGGAATATTCGTTCGATGCCGGCTTGATCGAGGCGCCTGCCAAATACCAGGCAGGCGTCTCGCCGAAGGGTGGGCTCTCGTATGCGGACAAATCGTGGGTTGTCGAGTCGTACCCCGGCGTGAGGGCGCCCGCGACCTTGCAATTGAAGGTGGGGCTGTCGCAGCTGCTCAAGCTCAAGGCGGGCGAAACCCGCAATTTCGAGTTCGTTCCCACCCGTACCCGCACCTACCAGATCGCCACCTTCGGCACCTCGGACACCGTGCTGGTGCTTTTCGAAGTCACGCCCGAAGGCAACCTGCAGATCGGCGGCAACGACGACAGCGGTACCGACCTCAATGCCCGGGTCGCCATCCGGCTCACCCGTGGCCGGCGATACCTGGTGGGCGTGCGTCTCTATTACGCCGATGCCGTCATGGAGACCTCGTTGATGGCCTGGTGATCGGCTCCCCTACAATCGGCGCTGACGGGCCTCCCCGCATGGTGAAGTGGCCAACCGGGTCAGGTGGGGAACCAAGCAGCCCTAACTGCGTAGCCAGTGCCGGGGGTAAGGCTCGTCAACCTCATTTCACGCGTCGGCTCGCCATCCGCTCCTTCAAGCGACATTGCCCAAGCCGCCGCTCGATTCAGCACCCTTCCAGCGGCCCTGCCGTTACCTTTCCATACAATGGCGCATGCTCAAGTGGAAGGTGCTCGCAGCGGTCGTGTTCGGCGCCATCGGTCTCGTCGCCGCCCTCTGGATCAACAAGGGCGCGACCGAGCGAGATGTGGCCAACACGCTTGAGCAGTGCGGCACCTTGCCCGCCGATCGTTCTGCCCAGGACGACTACCTCAACTGCGCAGCCGACGTGCGAAACAGCATGGGCCGTTAGCCTTCGGCGAGGATCCCGTCCGCTGCCATCACGGCGCTCGCCACGCAGGCCGTCAGCAGGTAGCCACCGGTCGGGGCTTCCCAATCCAGCATTTCGCCGGCCACGTACAAGCCGGGCAGATTCCTGCACATCAGCCGGTCGTCGAGCCCTTCGAGGCGCACGCCGCCCGCCGTGCTGATGGCTTCGTCGATCGGCCTCGGGGCCACCAGGCGAATCGGCAAGTGCTTGATCGTCGCGGCCAAGGTCTCGGGCGAATGCACTGCCTGACTGCCGAGCACTTCGTAAAGCACCGCGGACTTGATGCCTTCGAGGCCGAGGCGGCCCTTTAGGTGACTCCCGAGCGATCGGGCGCCGCGCGGATGCGATACCGCGGCCAGCACCTGCGCCGTGCTTTTGTCCGGCAACAAATCCAGCCACAAGGTCGCTTCGCCCGCCGCAGCGATTTCATCGCGCAGCAGCGACGAAACTGCATAGACGAGACTGCCCTCGATCCCGGTCGCCGTCACGACGAACTCGCCCTTGCGTTCGAAGCGATGTCCTTGACGGTCCTCGAATGCGATGGCCACCGACTTGAACGGCTGTCCGGCAAAACGTTCGATGAAATGCGGCGTCCAGCGTTCGACATCGAAGCCGCAGTTCGCAGGTTGCAAGGGCGCGATGTCGACGCCTCGTCGTTGCAGGATGTCGACCCAGGTGCCGTCCGATCCGAGTCGAGGCCAACTGGCACCTCCCAGCGCCAGCAGCACCGCGTCCGCTTCGAACACGGTCTCGCCGTCGGCGGCGCCGAAGCGCAGAACGTGGCGTCCACCGTCGCCCTCGCTCCATCCGAGCCATCGATGGCGCATGTGGAAGCGGACGCCGGCGGATCGGAGCCGATGAATCCAAGAGCGCAGCAATGGCGCGGCTTTCATGTCACGAGGGAACACCCGGCCCGAGCTTCCGACGAAGGTCTCGATGCCGAGCCCGGAAGCCCAGCCGCGCACCTGATCGGGCCCGAAGCGACTTAACCAGCGCTCGACCTGCGAACTGCGCGAGCCGAATCGGGCGGCGAAGTGCTCGAAGGGTTCCGAGTGAGTGAGGTTGAGGCCTCCTCTGCCGGCCAACAGGAACTTGCGCGCAGCCGAAGGCATGGCGTCGAACAGGTCGACCTGCACGCCGCCGGCTCGACTCAGCACTTCAGCCGCCATCAGGCCCGCAGGACCTCCGCCCACGATGGCGATACGCGAATTTTTCATTGGGGTAGGGGTCGGGTCAGCCGATTGCTATGGCGGCCATAGCGACCTCGATGGCCATGATTACATCGGCTTTCTGTCACAATCACCGGCACTTTAGCCGCACCGCAACACCCCGCGCACAAGGATTCCTCGATGGCCAGCGATCTCATCAAACACGTCTCCGACACCTCCTTCGAAACCGATGTGCTTCAAGCCGGCAAGCCCGTGCTGGTCGACTACTGGGCCGAATGGTGCGGCCCCTGCAAGATGATCGCGCCGATCCTCGACGAGGTCTCCGCCACCTACCAGGACAAGCTGCAAGTCGCCAAGATGAATGTCGACGAGAACAGCCAGATTCCGGCCAAGTTCGGCATCCGCGGCATTCCGACCTTGATGTTGTTCAAGGATGGCGTTCTGGCCGAAACCAAGGTGGGCGCCATGAGCAAGGCCCAGCTGACCGCCTTCATCGACAAGCACCTCGCCTGAAGCGTTTCGGATGCCGGTGCGCAACACGCCGGCATTCTGTTTTTTCCTGTCATAATCTCCCGCAGATCGCCGGCCCGCTCAGGCACCCGGTTCGAGTTCCCGGTTTGCGAGGCACTTCTCGCCTCGCTGCAAACCTCCCCCCTGTGTTTCGACTGATTGCCCCTGAACGGGGTCGTTCCATGCACCCCACGCTCCCGAAGTCACTACACCTCAACGAACTGAAGGCACTTCACGTGTCCGAGGTCTTGAAGCAGGCCGAAGCGCTCGAGATCGAGAACGTCGGCCGGATGCGCAAGCAAGAATTGATGTTCGCGATCATCAAGAAGCGCGCGCGGGCTGGCGAACAGATCTTCGCCGACGGGGTGCTCGAGATCCTGCCGGATGGTTTCGGCTTCTTGCGCAGCCCCGACACCAGCTTCACCGCGAGCACCGACGACATCTACATTTCGCCGAGCCAGGTTCGCCGCTTCAACCTGCATACGGGCGACATGATCGAGGGCGAGGTTCGCACTCCCAAGGACGGCGAGCGCTACTTCGCGCTCACCAAGCTCGACAAGGTGAACGACGGTCCGCCCGAGGCGAACAAGCACAAGGTCATGTTCGAGAACCTGACGCCCCTGTTCCCGAAGGAGCTGATGCGCCTGGAGCGTGACCAGTTCAAGGGCGAGGAGAACATCACCGGCCGCATCATCGACATCATCGCGCCCATCGGCAAGGGCCAGCGCGCGCTGCTGGTGGCCCCGCCCAAGAGCGGCAAGACGGTGATGATGCAGCACATCGCGCACGCCATCAGCGCCAACTATCCCGAAGTCCACATGATGGTTCTCCTGGTCGACGAGCGGCCGGAAGAAGTCACCGAGATGCAGCGCACCGTCAAGGGCGAAGTCATCGCGTCGACCTTCGACGAACCGGCGGCGCGCCATGTGCACGTCGCCGAAATGGTGATCGAGCGCGCCAAGCGGCTGGTGGAGCTCAAGAAGGACGTGGTGATCCTGCTCGACTCGATCACGCGGCTCGCGCGGGCCTACAACAACGTGGTGCCCTCCTCCGGCAAGGTCTTGACCGGCGGCGTCGACAGCAATGCACTGCAACGTCCTAAGCGCTTTTTGGGTGCGGCGCGCAATGTCGAGGAAGGCGGCTCGCTGACCATCATCGGCACGGCGCTGATCGATACCGGGAGCCGCATGGACGAAGTGATCTTCGAGGAGTTCAAGGGCACCGGCAACTCCGAAATCCACCTCGATCGCCGGCTCTACGAGAAGCGCGTGTTTCCGTCGATCCAGCTCAACCGCAGCGGAACCCGTCGCGAAGAATTGCTGCTGCCGCCCGAAATCCTCCAGAAGACCCGCATCCTCCGACAGCTCATGTACAACATGGACGAGATCGAGTCGATGGAGTTGATGCTGAAGAACATGAAGGCCACCAAGAACAACGTCGAGTTCTTCGACATGATGCGCCGGGGCGGTTGACCTTCTGGAGGGGTCGGTGGGCTTGGCGAATTGCCGCGGCCCGTTCGGCTCCACCTCAAGGTTTTGGCAAGGACTCTGCCGACAGCGCCCGCCCTTCGCGGGCGCTTCGCATTCCGGCCTCCAGCCACCTCATCAGTTCGACTGCGGAGTCGGGGCGGACCGGATTCGCGCCCATGCCGCGAATCGCATCGCGGACCGCGGCGTAGTAGTCGGCATAGTTACCCGGGACGCCGGGTATCGAACGGCTTCGGCTCGAGCCATCCGCTTCTTGCACGATGCATGCGCCTTCTTGCGGATCGTGCCCCCATCCCTTCCCGCCCGGCCGCCCGCCGGCTCGCAGTGCATCTTCCTGCGGCTCGACGCCATGCTTGATGTAGCTTCCCTTGGTGCCGTGGACCACGTAGCGGGGCGCCGGCGCGGCGGCCAGCGTGGTTGCATGCAACACCGCTCTCAGGGTCGGCTGCTGGCCGGAAGCCTGGTAGCGCAGGACGGCATGAAAGTAGTCCTCGACCAACGCCCCGTCGCGCAGGGCGGCGATGTCCAGTTGAATGGTGTCGGGCGGTCCGAACAGCTGGATGGCCTGGTCGAGCAGATGGGGGCCGAGGTCGACCCACAAGCCGGCTCCCGGAACCGGCTGTTCGCGCCATCGGTCGCGAATCTGCGGTCGAAATCGATCGAAGTGGGATTCGAAGTAGACCGGGCGGCCCAGCTCGCCACTCGCCAGAAACGACTGAAGCGTCAGGAAATCGCCATCGAAGCGCCGGTTCTGGTAGACCGACAGCAGGCGTCCGCCAGCCTCTGCCAACCGGGCCAGGTCGCTCGCCTCGGCGACATCGAGCGTGAACGGCTTGTCCACCACCACGTGCTTGCCTGCCATAAGTGCGCGCCGGGCCAACGGATGGTGCTGTGCGTTCGGTGCAGCGATCACGACCAGGTCGACCTGGCAACGCTCGAGGAGCGCGTCGATGTCGGGCACCACCTCGACGCCCGCCCATGCTTGGCGGACCGCCTCGGGCTGGCGACTCGCGACGGCCGCCAGGGACAATCCGGGAACGGACGCGATCACCGGCGCATGAAAGGTGCGGCCCGCGAAGCCGAAGCCGACGATGCCAACGCGCAAGGGGACGGATGTCATTCGCTCAGTATGCGATAATCGCAGGCTTCGCGAAAAGTGCAGTGCCCGGCCGTCCTCATGCGGTGTGTCGTGGTGTGTTGTGGCTTTCGCATCGACCAAAGGAAAGACCATGAAATCAGGCATTCACCCCAATTACCGCGAAGTTCTGTTCGTCGACATGTCGAACGGCTTCAAGTTCGTGACCCGCTCGTGCTGCAACACGAAGGAAATGGGCACCACCGACGACGGCCGCGAACTTCCTCTTTTCAAGCTCGACACCACCAGCGAATCCCATCCGTTCTACACCGGCACCCAGAAGTCGGTCGACAACATGGGCGGCCGCGTCGAGAAGTTCCGCAATCGCTTCAAGAAGACCACCGCCAGCGCCGCCAAGTAAGAAGGCGCTTCCGATCCAGGGCAGCCCGGTTAGCCGCGCTGCCCTTTTTCTTGCCCGTTATCCTTCAAGCCCGTCCACGCGGCGCCCGACCTTTCCGCGCCCACTGCACCTGACCCCGACTTGAACCAGCCGACGCCTGCCATCGTTGCCCAAAGCGCCGTTCGCCGCCTTCCGCGGCTGGCGCTTCTGCTTCTTTGCGCGGCCTACCTGATGCCGGGCCTCATCGGTCGCGGGCCCTGGAAGAGCGCCGATATCTCCGCCTACGGCTACATGGCCGAACTGGCTCAAAGCGGCCAGGGCCTTCTTCGCTGGCTCGATCCGCTCTTGCTCGGATTGCGCCCCGAGACGCCGGCGCTCCTGCCGTACTGGATCGGCGCCTGGGCCATCAAGGCCGCACCCGCCTGGATCTCGCCCGATCTCGCCGTTCGTTTCGCCTATGCGCTGATGCTGTGGCTGACCTTTACCGCGACCTGGTATGCGGCGTATTACCTGGCGCGCACCAGCCAGGCGCAGCCGGTGGCCTTCGCGTTCGGCGGCGAAGCCAGGCCCAAGGACTATGCCCGTGCGATCGCGGATGGCGCCTTGCTGGCCTTGATCGCCTGCCTGGGGCTCGCCCAGCTGGGACACGAGACCACGCCAGCGTTGGCGCAGCTCTTCTTTTCTTCTCAGCTTTTCTACGGCATCTCGGCCCTGCCCTACCGCCGCAAGGGCCCGCTCGTCGCCATCCTGGTAGGCCTCGCAGGTACCGCGCTCAGCGGCGCACCCGCGGTCGCCTTGCTGCTGGGCTTCTTCGCCATGCTCTTCGTCAGCTCCGACCGGCGGCGCAGCACCGGGTCGGCCTCGTCCGAAGATTCCACCTACCCGCTATTCGCGCTGAGCGCAATGATCGTGGCGACCGCGCTCACGGGGCTGCTGGCGGCACAGCTCGGCCTCTGGCACTGGAAGATCGATCTGCCCGGCACCAGCGCGTCGAAGTCGCTCGCATCCGACCTGCGCAGCCAGGCGAAGCTGCTGCTGTGGTTTACCTGGCCGGCGTGGCCGCTCGCGGTCTGGACCCTGTGGCGCTGGCGTCGCCAGCTGGGCGCTCGGCATGTCGCCGTGCCCTTGCTGTTCGCGCTGGTGCCGCTCGCCGCCACCTGGACGACCGCCTTCTCCGAGCGGTCGCTGCTGCTCGCCCTGCCCGCACTGGCCACCCTGGCGGCATTCGCCCTTCCCACCTTCCGGCGAAGCGTATCAGCGCTGATCGACTGGTTCACCCTGCTTTTCTTCAGCGGCTCGGCGGCCATCATCTGGGGCTACTGGATCGCGATGCAGACCGGTTACCCGCCGAAGATGGCCGCCAGCGTGACGCGGCTGGTGCCGGGCTTCATACCTTCGGTTTCATGGCTTGCGTTGGTGTTCGCACTGGCGGCCACGCTCGCGTGGTGCTGGCTGGTGCGCTGGCGCACCGGTCGACATCGTGCGGCCCTCTGGAAGACCCTGGTGCTGCCCGCCGGGGGTGCGGCGCTGTGCTGGCTGCTGGGCACGACCTTGTGGTTGCCGGCACTCGACTACGCGCTCAGCTACGCGCCGCAGGTTCACGCCATCGCGCAACGCGTCGGGCAACCGAGCTGCATCTCCACCGTTGCCCTGACTCGGCCCCAGATCGCCGCGCTGCGGTATCACGCCCAGTTCAACCTGAAGCCGTTGGACGTCAGCGTCCCGCTCTGCCCCTGGATCGTTGCCGGCCCGGACGCCATCGGCAGCCTCCACCAGATCGTCAACCTGGAGGGTTGGCGCTTCGACGGCACGCTGCGGCGACCCACGAGCGCGAGCGACGACCTGCTGCTCTTCCAAAGGGTCGCACCCAGCGGTGGCTAGCAGCAGCGAACGAGGGCTGATCGCCCGCCACGCCGGCACGGTCTTGGTCGGCCAGCTCGCCACCATGGCATTCGGCGTGACCGATGCTATCGTCGCCGGCCGGTTCGCCGAAGGCGCCCTGGCGGCCCTGTCGGTGGGATCCGCCATCTTCATCAGCGTCTTCGTCTCGCTCAGTGGCGTGCTGCAGGCGCTGCTGCCGGTCTGGGCCGAACTGCATGGCGCCGGCCGCACCGCGCAGGTCGGCGCGTCGCTCAGGCAATCGCTCTACCTCGCGCTGGTCGTCGTGCTGCTCGGCATGGCGGTGCTGCTGTTCCCGGCGCCGCTCCTTCGATGGGCGGAGGTGCCGCCAGAAATGCGAGCCGAGGTCGAGACCTACCTGCAGGTGCTGGCCTTCTCGCTCGCACCCGCGCTGCTGTTCCGGCTTTTCAGCACGCTCAACCAGAGCCTCGGCCGACCCAAGCTCATCACCGCGATGCAGATCGGATCGCTCTGCATCAAGCTGCCGCTCTCGATCTGGCTGACCTTCGGCGGCGGCGGAATGCCGGCGATGGGGCTGGTCGGCTGCGGCATCGCGACCCTGGTGGTTTACTGGGCGCTCTTCATCGGCGCGATCTGGCTGATGCGCACTCGCACGTTCTTCCTGGAGCTTCGCCTCTGGCAGCGCATCGAGCCGCCCGATTGGGCGCAGATTCGCCGCTTCGCCCGCCTCGGGTTGCCGGCCGGCATGGCCGTGCTGGTCGAAGTGACCTCCTTCACGCTGATGGCGCTCTTCATCGCGCGGCTCGGCACCTCGGCGTCGGCTTCGCACCAGATCGCAGCCAGCCTCACCGCGGTCGCGTACATGATGCCGCTCTCGCTTTCCATCGCGACCAGCGCGCGCGTCAGCTTCTGGCTCGGTGCCTCGGACGAGAGGCGTGCCCGCGGTGCCGTCGCCAAAGGTCTGGAGATGACGCTCGTCGCCGCCTTGCTGGTGGCGACCGCGATGGTGGCCTTGCGCAGCCAGCTCGCCACGATCTACTCGCCGAATCCGGCCGTGGTGGCGCTCGCCTCGACCCTGCTCCTGGCAACCGCTGCCTACCACCTGGCGGATGCCGTGCAGACCCTGTGCGTCTTTTTGCTGCGCTGCTATCGCATCACCTTCGTGCCACTGGCGATCTACGGCACCCTGCTGTGGGGCCTGGGCCTCGGCGGGAGCTACCTGCTGGCCTACCGCGGACTCGGCCCGTGGCCGGCGATGCAATCGCCGCTGGCTTTCTGGCTGATGAGCGCCGCGGCGCTCTGGATCACGGCGCTGCTCTTCGTGGCCCTGCTCTGGCGCACCCTCAAGCGGCGCCGCTTCGACTAGTTGCTGCCGGCCTCACTCTTGCCGCCGGAAAACACAAGGCGAAACGCGAACCCTTGCCCAGCTCGCTTTCGATCCGCAGCTCCACCGCATGCCGCTGTGCCACGTGCTTGACGATGGCGAGTCCCAGCCCGGTGCCGCCGGTCTCGCGCGAGCGACTGCGGTCGACCCGATAGAAGCGTTCGGTGAGCCGCGGTATGTGCTCGGGCGCCACGCCGGGGCCGCTGTCCTGCACGGAAAACTCGCCGCGGCCGTCCGGCAGGATCCGCCAAATCACGGTCACGTTGCCGCCGCCGGGCGTGTAGCGAATGGCGTTGCTCACCAGGTTCGACATCGCGCTTTGCAATTCGGTCGCCGCGCCCGCGATTTCCGAATCGTCTTCCGCTGAAAAGGTCAGCCGATGCGGCTGGGTCAGCCGCCCCGACAAACCGCGCGCTTCCTCCTCGCATTGCGCCAGCAAGGCCCGCACGCGCGTCCAGCTGCTGAGCGGCGGCGCCGCGCTGCCCTCCAGCCGCGACAGCGTCAGCAGGTCGTTGACCAGCGTCTCCATCCGGTGCGATTGCTGCGCCATGAGGCCGAGATAGCGCAATCGCTCCTCGGCTTCGAGCGGAAGGTTCTGCAGGGTCTCGACGAAGCCTGCGAGTACCGTGAGAGGCGTGCGGATTTCGTGCGACACGTTGGCCACGAAGTCACGCCGCATCGCCTCGGCCTGCTCCAGCGCCGTGATGTCCCTCGTGAGCAGCATGCGCCGGTTGCCGGCATACGGATGGACCTGCACCGAAAGCCTGGCGGGCTGCCCGCGCTGCATCTGGCTCGGCGACGGCGCGTCGATCACGACGTCGCGGCTGTAGTTCCAGGACGCGAGGTACGCCACGAAGGCCGGGTCGCGCACCAGGTTGATCAGGTGCTGCAGCAAATCGCGCTCGGCATCGATGCCGAGTTGCGCGGCGGCGGTCTGATTGCACCACTCGATCCGGCCTTGTGCGTCGATCAGCACCACGCCGTTCGGGGAAGCCTGGATGGCCGCCAGGAATTCCTGCAGCCGATCCTCGGCATGCCGGGCCTGCTGCTCGCGCGTGCGAAGCAGCTTGCGAATGCGCTCGGCCAGTTCGCCCCAGGTGCCGGCACCGCGGCCCGGAAGCCCGACGCCGTCGTTGCGCAGGGCCGCCAGCAAGCGCTTGGCCCGAAGCCCGTCCAGCACCGCCCAACCCAACGCGCCGATCCATGCGCCCGCCCAGAGCCATGGCCGCCCGAGCGAGAGCCAGCCGATCGCGGCGCCGAGCGCGGATGCCACGATGAAAGCGAGAAGGCGAATCGACATGCGCGAAGCTTATCCGGCCGCCAGCGGCGCAGCCGCCCCGAAGATCGGGCCGGCAACCCACCGTCGGAACGTCAGACCCTCAGCCCCTCAAACCGTCACTTGCGAAGTGAGCCGATAGCCCGCGCCGCGCACGGTCTCGACCATGGCCGCAGCCGTGCCGAGCGATTCGCGCAGGCGCTTGACGTGGACATCGACCGTTCGTTCCTCGATGTACACGTGATCGCCCCAGACCTTGTCGAGCAGTTGCGAGCGGCTGTGAACCCGCTCCGCATGCTGCATCAGGTAGCCCAGGAGCTTGAACTCGGTCGGCCCGACCTTGAGGGGCGTGCCCTGCCAGGTCACGCGGTGGGTGGCGTTGTCCAGCACCAGTTCGCCGACTTCGACTCGCTCGGTGACCGTCTCCGGCGCCCGGCGCCGGAGCACCGCACGCAGCCGGGCGAGCATTTCCTGGGTCGAGAAGGGCTTGGTGATGTAGTCGTCGGCGCCGGCGTCGAGCCCGGACACCTTGTCCGGTTCGTCGCCGCGCGCGGTGAGCATCACGATCGGCATCGACTTGGTTCGCGGGTCCTTGCGCCACTGGCGCGCGAGCGCGAGACCGCTCTGACCGGGCAGCATCCAGTCGAGCAGCACCAGGTCGGGCAAGGCGGCATCGATCTCGCGCTGGGCCGATGCACCGTCCTCGGACCAGATCGGCTCGAAGCCGTTGTGCCGCAGGTTGACCGCGATCAGCTCGGCGATCGAGGATTCGTCCTCGACGATCAATACACGTGGTTTCTTCATGGAAGCAGGGCCGACTCGATCTCCGCCATCGAGGTGTGCCGCACGTCGGCACCCTTCACGATGTAGATGATGAATTCTGCAATGTTCTTGGCATGGTCGCCAATGCGCTCGATCGCCTTGGCCAGGAACAGGAGGTCGAGGCTCGCCGAAATAGTGCGCGGGTCTTCCATCATGTAGGTGACCAGCTTGCGCACGAAGCCGTCGAATTCCTTGTCGATCATGTCGTCGTCCTTCAGGATCGACAAGGCTGCTCCGGTATCGAGCCGCGCGAATGCGTCGAGCGCCTTGCGCAGGAGCCCCGACGCAAGGTCGGAGGCCACCCGCAATTCGGTCGAAGGCAAGGCGCGAGCCGAACCGCTCTCGATGATCTTCTTGACCATCCGGGCGATCTTGTTGGCCTCGTCGCCGACCCGCTCGAGGTTGGCGGTGGTCTTGGAGATCGCGATCAGGAGCCGCAGGTCGCGCGCGGTCGGTTGGCGGCGGGCAATGATGGTCGAGAGCTCGCGATCGATCTCGATCTCCATCGCGTTCACCCGGGTCTCGGTCTCGGTCACCCGGTCGGCGGCATCCGCATCGAACTGGGCGAGCGCATAGACCGCCTGGTGGATCTGGGCCTCGACCATTCCGCCGAGCTCCATTACGCGCGACGACACGCCGTTCAACTCGCTGTCGAACTGGCTGGAAAGATGCTTTTCGGTCATGTTCTCGACTCCTCGTTGCTCAACCGAAACGGCCGGTGATGTAGTCCTCGGTCTCCTTGCGCTTCGGCTTGAAGAACAGCTCTTCGGTGGCGCCGAACTCGATCAGGTCGCCGAGGTACATGTAGGCGGTGTAGTCGCTGCAGCGGGCGGCCTGCTGCATGTTGTGCGTGACGATGACCACCGTGTATTCCTTCTTGAGTTCGGCGATCAGTTCCTCGATCTTGGCGGTCGAGATCGGGTCGAGCGCCGAGCAGGGTTCGTCGAGCAGCAAGACCTCGGGCTTGATCGCGATGCCGCGGGCGATGCACAGGCGCTGCTGCTGGCCGCCCGAAAGACCCGAGCCGCTTTGCTGCAGCTTGTCCCGTACCTCGGTCCAGAGCGCGGCCTTCTTGAGCGCCCACTCCACCCGGTCGTCCATCTCCGAGGCGCTCAACTGCTCGAACAGCTTCACGCCGAAGGCGATGTTGTCGTAGATCGACATCGGGAACGGCGTCGGCTTCTGGAACACCATGCCGACCTTGGCGCGGATCAGCGCCACGTCCTGCTTGGAGGTCAGGAGGTTCTCGCCGTCCAGCGAGATCGTGCCCTCGGCGCGCTGCTCGGGGTAGAGCTCGAACATCCGGTTGAAGGTGCGCAGCAAGGTCGACTTGCCGCAGCCCGACGGGCCGATGAAAGCGGTGACCTTGTTCTCGGGAATCTCGAGGTTGATGCCCTTGAGCGCGTGGAACTTGCCGTAATAGAAATTGAGGTCCTTGACCGAGATCTTGGAGCGCGCGGGCTGTGCCGTCTGTGCAGTGGTCGCAATCATGTTGTCGGGTCCGTTCGGATGTCAGAGCGCCTTGCGTGTCAGCACGCGGGCAAGGATGTTGAGGGCGAGCACCGCCACGGTGATCAGGAACACGCCGGCCCAGGCCAACTGCTGCCAGTTCTCGTAGGGGCTCATTGCGAACTTGAAGATCGTCACCGGCAGGCTGGCCATCGGCTGGCTCATGTCGGCGGTCCAGAACTGGTTGTTGAGCGCGGTGAAAAGAAGCGGCGCGGTCTCGCCGGCGATGCGCGCCACCGCCAGCAGCACGCCGGTCACGACACCCGCACGAGCCGCCCGCAGCGTGATGCTCAGGATCACCTTCCACTTCGGCGTGCCGAGCGCGTAGGCCGCTTCGCGCAGGCCCGGCGGCACCAGCTGCAGCATGTTCTCGGTGGTGCGGATCACCACCGGGATCACGATCAGCGCGAGCGCCATCGCTCCGGCCAGGCCGGAGAAGGACTTGAAGTACGCCACCACCACCGCGTAGACGAAGAGGCCGATCACGATCGACGGTGCGGACAACAAGATGTCGTTGACGAAGCGGGTCACGCTCGCCAGCCAGCCGCGCGGGTTGTATTCGGCCAGGTAGATGCCGGCCATGATGCCGATCGGCGTGCCGACGCAGGTGGCGAGCGTCACCATCGCCAGCGACCCGAAGATCGCGTTGGCGATGCCGCCGCCCACGTCGTTCGGCGGCGGGGTCATCTCGGTGAAGGTGGCCAGCGCGAGCCCGCCCACGCCCAGGCGCAGGGTCTCCCACAGGATCCAGATCAACCAGAACACGCCGAAGGCCATGGCCGCCAGCGAAAGCGTCAGCGCGATGAAGTTGACGCGCTTGCGCACCGCGAACCGGGCCTCGCGGGTCTCTTGCAGCGTTTGCGCCTGGAGCAGCCTTTCGGCGGTCGTCATGACTTGGTTCCTTCGCTCTTGCGCATTTGCGCCAGCAGCAGTTTGGAAAGCGACAGCACCACGAAGGTGATGAAGAAAAGCACCAGGCCCAGGTACATCAGCGAGGCCTGGTGAAGACCGGCACCGGCTTCGGCGAACTCGTTGGCGAGCACCGAGGTGATGCTGTTGGCGGCCTCGAACACCGAGAGCGAATTCAGCTGGTTGGTGTTGCCGATCACGAAGGTGACCGCCATGGTTTCGCCCAGCGCCCGGCCGAGGCCGAGCATGATGCCGCCGATGGCGCCGGCCTTGGTGTACGGCAACACCACCTTCGACACGACTTCCCAGGTGGTGGAGCCGAGCCCGTAGGCCGATTCCTTGAGGAGCGGCGGCGTGACCTCGAAGACATCGCGCATCACCGAGGCGATGAACGGGATGATCATGATCGCGAGGATGATGCCGGCCGACAGGATGCCGATGCCGACCGGCGGCCCGGAAACCAGCGCGCTCAGGTAAGGCACGCCGGCGAACAGCTTCTGCAGCGGCTGCTGCACGTAGGTCGAGAGGATCGGGCCGAACACCAGGAGGCCCCACATGCCGTAGACGATCGACGGCACCGCGGCCAGCAACTCGATCGCGGTGCCGAGCGGCCGCTTCAGCCACGAGGGCGACATCTCGGTCAGGAAAAGCGCGATGCCGAAGCTCACCGGCACCGCGATCACCAGCGCGATCAGCGAGGTGGCGAGCGTGCCGTAGATCATCACCAGCCCGCCGTACTCGTTCTGTACCGGGTCCCAGACGCTGCTGGTGAGAAAGCCGAGCCCGAACTTCGAGATCGCGGGCCAGGCGCCCACCAGGAGCGACAGCAGGATGCCGATCAGCATCGCCAGGGTCAGCAGCGCGGCGCCCTTGGCCGCCCAGCCGAACAAGCGGTCGGTGGTGGCGCCGGTGCGAGGCCGCTTGGCGGGGGGCGGGCTCATCGTTGATGGTTCTCGTCCGACGGAAAGCTCGACCGGAACCGGTCCGGCAGGAAATGTGGATGACACGGAAGGCTCCGGAGGGTTCACGAACGAGAAGGGCCGATTACCTGCCGCCGACGACGATCGGCTTGCCCGAGCCGTCCTTGATCTCGTTCCAGGCGCCGAGGATCGTGTCCTTGACCTTGTCCGGCATCGGCACGTAGTCGAGATCGCCGGCGGTCTTGTCGCCGTTCTTGTAGGCCCAGTCGAAGAAGCGCAGGGCCGTCGCGCCCTGGGCCGGCTTGTCCTGCGACTTGTGCATCAGGATGAAGGTCGCGCCGGTGATCGGCCACGAGTCCTTGCCCTGCGGGTTGGTCAGCACCTGGTAGAAGGTCTTGGACCAATCGGCACCGGCAGCAGCCGCCTTGAAGGCGCTGTCGTCCGGCGAGACGAAGCTGCCGGCCGCGTTCTTGAGCTGCGCATAGGTCATCTTGTTCTGCTTGACGTAGGCGTACTCGACATAGCCGATCGAGTTGGGCAGCTTGCTCACGAACTGGGCCACGCCCTCGTTGCCCTTGCCGCCCGCGCCGGTCGGCCAGTTGACCGCGGTGCCGTCGCCGACCTTGCTCTTCCAGTCGGGATTGACCTTGCTCAGGTAGTTGGTGAAAAGGAAGGTGGTGCCCGAGCCGTCGGCGCGGCGCACCGGTGCGATGGCGGCATCCGGCAAGGCCAGCGATCCGTTCAGCGCCTTGATGGCCGGATCGTTCCACTTGGTGATCTTGCCGAGGTAGATGTCGCCGAGCACCTGGCCGTCGAGCTTGAGTTCGCCCGGCTTGATGCCCTGGATGTTGACCACCGGGATCACGCCGCCGATGACGGTCGGGAACTGCACCAGGCCCTTGGCCTTGAGGTCCTCGTCGGTGAGCGGCATGTCGGAAGCGCCGAAATCGACGGTCTTGGCCTCGATCTGCTTGATGCCGGCACCCGAGCCGACCGATTGGTAGTTGATCTTGACGCCGGTGGCCTTGTTGAAGTCGGCGGCCCACTTCGAATAGAGCGGTGCCGGGAAGCTGGCGCCGGCGCCGACCGCTTCTTGCGCGAAGACGGGAACATGGGCGAAGGCTGCAGCGGCGATGAAGCCGGCGGCTGCGAAGGGGAAAGAACGGGACATGTGGTTTCCTTGATCTGCAGGTGGACCTCCGTTGCGGAGGGCTTGGGTCGCACTCTAGAAAGCTTGTGTGACATCGATGTGACATCGCCTGCGGGCCGGGCCGGGCGCTGTCACGAAACGGTCATGCACCCACGCGCACACTCCGGCAGCCGGTTTTGCGCCATCGGCGCTACGATCGTCCGCTCTCCCCTCTCGCATCCCGAATTCCCTCCCCATGCAAAACGGCACGCGGCTCGCCGCCATCGACATCGGCTCCAACAGCTTTCGACTGGAGATCGGCAGGGTCGACCACGGCCAGATCCAGCGCACCGAGTACCTCAAGGAGACGGTGCGGCTAGGCAACGGCCTCGACAACGCGCGCAACCTGACCCACGAAGCCATGCAGCGCGGCTGGGACGCGCTTGCGCGCTTCGGCGAGCGGCTCTCGGGCTTCAGGCGCTCGCAGGTGCGCGCCGTGGCCACCCAGACGCTGCGGGAAGCGCGCAACCGCGACGAGTTCCTGCTGCGAGCGCGCACCACGCTCGGCTTCGACATCGACGTGATCCCCGGCCGCGAGGAAGCACGGCTGATCTACCAGGGCGTCGCGCACCTGCTGCCGCAGGTCGATGCGGCCGAGCGCGAGCGGCGCCTGGTCGTGGACATCGGCGGACGATCCACCGAATTGATCATCGGCCACGCCTTCAAGGCCGAAGTGATGGAGTCGTACCGGGTCGGCAGCGTGGCCTGGTCGATGAAGCATTTCGCAGGCGGGCAATTCACCACGGCCGCCTTTCGCGCCGCCGAGGTGGCGGCCAAGGCGGTGCTGGACGATGCCCTCGGCAACTACCTGCCGAGCCGCTGGGACGTGGCCTACGGCGCCTCCGGAACGATCGGCGCGGTCGGCGACGTGTTGCAGGCCGCCGGCTACGAAGGTGGCGTGGTGACCCGGGCCGGGCTCGACTGGCTGCTCGATCGGCTCCTCAAGGCTGGCAGCGCCGACAAGCTGCGGATCGAGGGCATGCGCGAGGATCGCAAGCCGGTGATCGGTGGCGGCGTGAGCGTGCTGCGCGCCATCTTCGATTTGCTCGAGATCGACCGCATGCAGGTCGCCCAGGGCGCCCTTCGGCATGGCGTGCTCTACGAGCTGCTCGAACGGGACGACCAGGTCGCCGATCTCCGCGTGGGCACCGTCGCCGGCCTGGCGGCGCGCTTCTCGGTCGACTCCTCGCAAGCCCGCAGGGTCGCGGATACCGCGGCGACCCTCTTCGTGCAGCTCGAACCCGGCGCGCGCGGCGCCAGCACCACCACGCATGCCGGACGGGCGCTTCGAAAGCTGAGCTGGGCCGCCACGCTGCACGAGATCGGCTCGCAGATTTCGCACAGCGAATATCACAAGCACGGAGCCTATGTGCTCGATCATGCGGACGCGCCGGGCTTCGCATCCAACGACATGCATTGGCTGAGCCAGCTGGTGCTCGGGCACCGCGGCAAGTTGCGCAAGCTCGAAGCCGCGCTCGACGATGGCGATTTCGTGACGCAGCTCTTCGTGCTGCGGCTTGCCGTCATCCTGTGCCACGCGCGGCGCGATCCGGATCTGGAGGGGTTGAAGCTGGCACGTGCCCTGGACGGCAAGCTCTTCACCCTGCGCTGCCGAACCGGCTGGACCGAGCTTTATCCGCAGTCGGCCCACCTCCTGCGCGAGGAAGTGCTGGCCTGGCAGAAGACACCCTGGCGGGTGGAACTGGTCAACGCCTGATGCGGCCCCTGTAGCGCGGACCTGCGCGGAACTGCCTGACGGCGCCGGCAGCACGCCGAACGCAGGTCGTGGCCGCCCTACAAGAACTCGGGCGCTTGCACGGCGACCACCACCGTCTGGACGTCGCCGTCGCGCTCCCTGGTGCGCAGCCACCAGGCGGCACCTTTGCGGACGGCACAGCCGCCCTGCTCGATACCGAGCAGGAAACCGATCGCTTCTCCAAGGGACGGCTGATGGCCGACCAGCAGCACCACCGACTTGTTGTTCGGCCACTGGGCCACGGCAAGCGATGCATCGATGGTGGTGCCCGGTGCCAGTTCGCTTCGAACCTTGTACTTGCGGCCGAGCGCCCTCACCGTCTGCTCGCATCGCACCGCAGGGCTGCAGATGATGCGCGTGGTATCGGGAAGATGCCGGTCGAGCCAGCCAGCCATCCGCTTGGCCTGCTTCTCGCCGGTTCGGGTCAGCGCCCGCTCCAGGTCGTTGCAGCCCTCGGTCCAGTCTTCGGCTTCGGCATGTCGCCACAGGATCAGATCCATGATGTGCTTCTCAGTCTCCGGCCGGCGTGCGGCCGAGGCCGCGCGAGGCATAGCGGTTCATCAAGGCCTGCTGGGCGCCATGCGCTTCGATGCTTCTCGAGGCACCCGCCTCGTCGACATGCGTATCGCAGCTCACCCGGCGGTAGATGCCGTCGGCGTCCAGGTCCCAGGCGTCGCGGCCATCGTGCAGGTAGGCCACCAGGCATTCGTCGATCAAGCGTTGCCGAAGCACCGGGTCGGTGACCGGCCAGGCCAGTTCGATGCGGCGCAGCATGTTGCGATTCATCCAGTCGGCGCTGGATAAATAGAGCGACTCGTCCGCACCTTCCCGAAAGTAGAAGACCCGCGAATGCTCCAGGAAACGCCCGATCACCGAGCGCACCCGGATGTTGTCGGTCACGCCCGGCACGCGGGCCGGCAGGGTGCAGGCGCCGCGGACGATCAGGTCGATCTTCACGCCGGCCGCGCCGGCCTTGACCAGCGCCGCGACCAGCGCATCGTCGGTCAGCGCATTCATCTTGGCCACGATGCGCGCCGGCCGCCCGGCCGCAGCGGCCACGGCCAGCGCTTCGATTCGCGCGATCAGGTTCTTGTGCAGGTCGAACGGCGCCAGCCACAGGCGGTGCAGCTTCGGCAGCTTGCTCTGGCTGGCCAGGTGCACGAACACCGCCTCCATGTCGGCTGTGAGCTGCGGGTCGGTGGTGAGGTGGCTGATGTCGGTGTAGAGCGCCGCCGTGCGCGGGTTGTAGTTGCCGGTCGACAGGTGTCCGTAGCGTCGCAGCGACCTGCCTTCGCGCCGGGTCACGAGCAGCATCTTG
This sequence comes from Burkholderiales bacterium 8X, assembly GCA_902506565.1. Lineage (GTDB taxonomy): Bacteria > Pseudomonadota > Gammaproteobacteria > Burkholderiales > Burkholderiaceae_C > Variovorax. Next base: position 2,476,667 of record LR732703.1, read on the forward strand.
GCGTGCGTCTTGAGACCGACCACGCCATACACCACCTGGGCGCCGATCGACTCGAGCATCTCGGCCCAGTTGATGTTGGCCTCCTCGTCGAAGCGCGCCTTGAGCTCGACCACCACCGTCACTTCCTTGCCGCGCCGCACGGCCTCGCGCAGCAGGTCCATCAACGCCGAATCAGTGCCGGTGCGGTAGATGGTCTGCTTGATCGCCAGCACCTGCGGATCGGATACCGCTTCGCGCAGGAAGGCGAGCACGCCGTCGAAGCTTTCGAAGGGTTGGTGGATCAGGACGTCGCTGCGCTGCAGCCGATCGAAGAAGGATTGCCCCGGCGACAGCGTGATCGGATACGAAGCGAGGTAAGGCGGAAAAAGCAGCTTGGGTTCGTCCAGCATGCCGATGAATTGCGTGAGGCGCGCCAAATTGACCGGACCATGCACCCGGTACAGCGCCTCTGGCGGCAACTCGAACTGCGCCAGCAAAAAACTCGCGAGCGACTCCGCGCAGCTGGCCGATACCTCGAGCCGCACGGCCTGTCCGAAGTGGCGGTGCTGCAGGCCCTGGCGGAGAGCCGTGCGGAGGTTCTTGACGTCCTCCTCGTCGACCGCGAGGTCCGAGTGGCGGGTCACCCTGAACTGGGAGAACTCGCCCACCTCGCGGCCCGGGAACATGCTCGACAAGTGCGCCCGCACGATGCTCGACAACGCGACGAAAAGCGTCTTGCCATTCGACACCTTGGCCGACATCCGGATCAGGCGCGGCAAGACCCGCGGCACCTTGACGATCGCGATCGGGTTCTCGCGCCCGAAGGCATCCTTGCCGCTCAGGCGAACGATGAAGTTGAGCGACTTGTTGGCCACCTGCGGAAACGGATGCGCCGGATCGAGCCCCACCGGGATCAGCAGTGGCCGCACTTCGCGCTCGTAGTAGTCGCTGACCCACTTGCGCTGCGCCGCATCGCGCTCGCCGTGCGAAATGATGTGGATGCCATGCGTTGCGAAAGCCGGCATCAGTTCTTCGTTGTAGAGGCGGTACTGCTGGTCGACCAGGCGGTGCGCCTTTTCGGCGAGCGCGCGGAACGAATCGATCGTGTAGACGCCCTTGCGCGTGCCGGTGTCGTTGGCGGTGAGGTGCGGCGCGGCCCTGACCTCGAAGAACTCGTCGAGGTTGGACGACACGATGCAGAGGTAGCGCAGCCGCTCGATCAACGGGACCTCGGGTCGCTCTGCCCAATCGAGCACCCGTTCGTTGAAGGCAAGGATGCTCTCGTCCCGGTCCAGCAGCTTCAAGCTGGGACTGGCGGACGCAGCTTCGCCCTCTTGCGGGTTGGCGGGATCGAAGGACGAGAGGGGAGCGGGCTGCACGAAATCCATGGTAGAGCAAAGCACGGCCGCAAGTCTCGGCAATCGACATGACAGAACCGTGACAAGGAAATGACGCGACGAGCCCTCGCCTCGAAGGTCTAATGCGGCTGAACGACCCACCGGAGTGCCCATGACCGAGCCCGCATCGACATCGTCCGAATCCCGTCGCCACCAGATGTTCCCGATCCTGAGCGCGCGAGACATCGATCGCATGCGCGGCTTCGGCGAAATCAGGCGCTTCTCGAAGGGTGACACCCTGTTCCGCGCCGGCGAGCCCGGTCCGGGCCTTTTCGTCGTGCTCGCCGGCACGGTCTCGATCGTGCAGCGCGACGGGCTCGGCCATGTGGTTCCGATCGAGCGGCAGGGTCCGGGGCAGTTCCTGGCCGAGATCGCCCAGCTGTCCGGGCGCCCCGCCCTGGTCGATGGCGTGGCGGAGGAAGACGTCGAGTGCCTGCTGCTCGCGCCCGAGCGGCTGCGGGCCTTGATCGTCGCGGAAGCGGACCTCGGCGAACGTCTGATGCGGGCCATGATCTTGCGGCGGGTCGCCTTGATCGAATCCGGCGCCAGCGGGCCGGTGCTGATCGGTCGCCCGCAATCCGCGGCGCTGATGCGATTGCAGAACTTCCTCGGCCGCAACGGCCATCCGTACCACGAAGTCGATGCCGACCAGGACGCCGATGCCAAGGCCCTGCTCGTGCAATACGGCGACGTGCAGGTGCTGGTCGTCTGCCCGGACGGCAACGTGCTGCCCGATCCGAGCGAAGACGCGCTGGCGCGCTGCCTCGGCATGGTGGACAGCATCGCGCACGATGCGCTTTTCGACGTGGTGGTGGTCGGCGCAGGCCCCGCGGGCCTTGCGACTGCCGTCTACGCCGCCTCCGAAGGGCTGCGTGTCATCGTGGTGGACTGCCGCTCCTACGGTGGGCAGGCCGGTGCGAGCGCGCGCATCGAGAACTACCTCGGTTTTCCGACCGGCATCTCCGGCGGTGCGCTGGCCGGACGCGCCTTCGTGCAGGCGCAGAAGTTCGGCGCCGAGATGCTGATTCCGGCGCAGGTCGCGTCGCTCGACTGCGAGGCCGCGGCCGCTGGCGACGGCGAACCTGGCCGCGCCAAGGAACTCGCGGTGCGTCTCACCGACGGCCGCCGCCTGCGCGCCCGCTCGGTGGTAGTGGCGAGCGGTGCGCGTTACCGACGGCCGGACGTTCCGCGATTGAGCGAGTTCGAAGGACGCGGCGTCTGGTACTGGGCTTCCGCGCTCGAAGCCAGGCTGTGTTCGCAGCAGGAGGTGGCGCTGGTCGGTGGCGGCAACTCCGCCGGGCAGGCGGCGGTGTTCCTCTCGCAGCATGCAGCCAAGGTCAACATGCTGGTGCGCGGCCCTTCCCTGGCGGCCACCATGTCGCGCTACCTCATCGACCGGATCATGGCGGCACCGAACATCGAACTGCATCCGCACACCGAACTCGTGAGACTGAACGGCGACGGCGCCGAAGGATTGAACGGCGCCACCTGGCGCGACCGCCGCAGCCTGGTCGAACACGACTGCCCGGCGCGCAACATCTTTCTGTTCATCGGCGCGGTGCCGGAGACCGAATGGCTCGACGGCTGCGGCGTGACGCTGGACGCGCACGGCTTCGTGATCACCGGCCATGGCGCCCGAGGCGGCTTTCCTGCAGTGCCGGCGGCACCGCTCGAATCGAGCGTGCCGGGGGTATTCGCGGTGGGCGATGTGCGCTCGGGCTCGGTCAAGCGGGTCGGCGGCGCGATCGGCGAAGGTGCCGCGGTGGTCGCGCAGATCCATGCGCGGCTGGCATCTTCGCCACAGACTGCGGCCTGAGCGGCCTGAGCGGCCTGAGCGGCCTGAGCGGCCTGAGCGGCTTGGGCGGCTTGGGCGGCTTGGGCGGCTTGGGCGGCTTGGGCGGCTTGGGCGGCTTGGGCGGCTTGGGCGGCTTGGGCGGCTTGCCGGCGGGCTGTCGGCAGCGCCTGCAAGAAACCCGGCGCGCCGCTATGCTGGCCGGCTGATTTCCGCCGCGCCCGATCCACCTCCTCCCTCAACCCACTGGAAGCCCCATGCCGCAAGCGCCGATCGACGTCTACACCTGGCCAACGCCCAACGGTCACAAGGTTCACATCATGTTGGAGGAATGCGGGCTGCCCTACAACGTCCATCCGGTCGACATCGGCAAGGGTCAGCAGTTCGAGCCCGACTTCCTGGCAATCAGCCCGAACAACAAGATCCCGGCCATCACCGATCCGGAGGGACCGGACGGCAAGCCGATCTCGCTTTTCGAATCGGGCGCGATCCTGGTCTACCTGGCGGGCAAGACGGGCAAGTTCCTGCCAGAGGGCGAGCGGGCCCGCTACGAGGTGCTGCAGTGGTTGATGTTCCAGATGGGCGGCGTCGGACCGATGCTCGGGCAGGCGCACCACTTCCGCATGTATGCACCCGAGAAAATCGGCTACGCCATCGACCGCTACAGCAACGAGGCCAAGCGGCTCTACGGCGTGATCGACAAGCGGCTCTCCGGCAATGCATTCATCGCGGGCGACAGCTATTCGATCGCCGACATCGCGATCTTCCCTTGGCTGCGCAGCTGGGAGAATCAGGGCATCGTGCTGCAAGAGTATCCGCACCTCAAGAAATGGTTCGACCTGATCGCGAAGCGGCCTGCGGTCGAGCGCGGCGTGAAGGTGCTGGCGGAGCTGCGGAAGCCGATCCGCACCGACGAGGAAAAGGAAATGCTGTTCGGCAAGACCCAGTACGCCAAGCGCTGAAGATCCGCCCGTCCGCTCAGGCTAGAATCGCGGGCTCGTCGGGGTGTAGCGCAGCCTGGTAGCGCATCTGGTTTGGGACCAGAGGGTCGAAGGTTCGAATCCTTTCGCCCCGACCAATGAAATCGTATGCCGGTAAAGGTCTTGAGCCTTTACCGGCATTTTCGTTTTTGGGCGGTCGACCTCGACGTGCCGGCTAGCTGATCGGCATCCGCTTGGGCAGCGGGTCTGCGTGCGGCTGGGGCGGAACCTTGTCTTCGGTTGCCTTCTCCGCCGGCTGCTCGTCGTTGCGCCTGCGATCCTTGCCCAGCTCGTCCATCATCTTTTCGCCGACCGGATCCTTGCCGTCCAGAGGCACCGAGTCTTCGTTGGTGATCTGCGGCTCCTCGTTGCCTGGGCGCTTGGCGGGGGGCGCCGGTTGCTGGTTCGAATCGGGCATGGTGGTGCTCCTTGCAAAAGGAAAGCATCCCGCGGATCGCGCAGGCCAGTGCTCGGGCAATCACTTGAGCCCCTGTCGGCGGACGCCGATGACGCATCGGCCGCTGCGCAGCCCGGTCGCTCGTAGAATCCTCGACCTGCCGCTGCCCGTAGCTCAGTTGGATAGAGCACCTGCCTTCTAAGCAGGTTGTCGGGGGTTCGATCCCCTCCGGGCAGGCCAGCGCTGCTCGCTCGCATCACGCATCCCGCACCCGCATCACGCGCGGCCGCGGGATTACCGCAGCAGCTAGCACCGGAGGCATTGCGCACTCCCACACTCCTCTTGCCGGGCACCTTCGTAGAACTAAGTACTACGTTTGGCTAGTCCCGCTTTGTTAACTTTCTTGTGAATATCCGTATCAGGTCATCGGAACCCGCCGCGACCCGAACCACGGAGCATTCATGTCTCACCCATCTGCCGCAAAGGCCCCAGCAACCGGCTCGTCCGGACCGACCATCCTTGCAACGGCGCTGGTGCTCGCCTGCGGCGCAATCTTGAGCGGTTGCGGTGGCGGCGGGAGCGGTGGCGGCGGCGGTGGCTTTCCATTCGGCCTAGGGGGAACCACCACCACCACCGGAACGGGAAGCGGAACTGGAACCGGCACCACGGGTGGCGCGGGCATGCCGGGTACGGCCACCCCGGTCGATGCGCTGGCGCCTGCCACGCCGGTCGACCTGGACAAGGTCCTTGCCGAATGGCAGATCGAGAGCACCGGCGTCGGCGGCGACGCCGGTGGCGACGGGGGTGTGGGCGGTACGGCCGGCGATGGCTCGCCGCTCAAGCGGGTCACCGTGGTGCTGAGGGACTCGACGCCCTTGCCGGTGACGGCCCCGGCCACGCTGAACTCGGTGACACCGCCGGTGGTGCCGGTGGACCCTTTCGTTGCCAAGGGCACGACCGATTCGAACGGGCGCTACCTGCTCAAGTTCAATACGGCGACCGTGCGCCCGCCGCTCTTCGTGCAGGTCATCGATGCGAGCGGCAACGTCCTCGCGAGCACGACCCAGGAGACGGTGCCCACGGGCAAGGCAATCCGGCTGAACGTGAATCCGCTGACGGACAAGATCATGTCCGACGTGCTGGTGGCAAGCGCCGGCGGCACGGATCGGCGCATCAGCGGCCTGCAGGTCGACCTCGCCAAGTTGGCGACGGCGAAGGCCAACCTGGTCGCCTCGGCGAAGGCAGCACTCGGAGAAGCCGGGATCGCCGAGACCACCAACTTCGACCCGATGCGCTCGATCTACCCATTGGACGGCACCGGTGTCGATGCGGTGATCGAATCCGTCACGCATGTTCGTGAACCCGGCACCGGTGCCACCCAGCTGCGCGCCAAGCTGGCGGCGCTCGCGACCAATGCCGATGGCAGCGTCGCGCCGACCGTGGTGACGACCACCTCGCCCCTGGCGCCGAGCGCGGTCGCGATCAACGGCAGCCCTGCCCTGACGTTCGCCAAGATCAATGCCTGGATGACAGCCATGAACCGCTGCTTCGCATTGCCGGCGGCCGCAAGGGCCACCGATGCCACCTGCCCTGCCACCAGCAATCTGGTCGACCCCGCCTTCAAAGACAACAGCCGGGACCTGCCCGATGCATACGGCCTGCTGTACAGCGACACGGGGCGAGTGGCAGTCCAGGGCAGCGTGCTGAGCAACCCGGCGATCCTGCTGAACATCGCGGCCAGCACCAATCCACCCGAGCTGGAGCGCACGTTGGTCGAATTCACGGTCGACCAACCGGCAACCGGTCCGCTGGCGGGAAGCCGCACCACGCCCATCCGATACACGATCGTCATGGCGTTCGCGAAGACGACGAATCCGACCGCGGTGGCCGGCAACTGGATCCTGAGCGGGAACCAGCGCCGGTTCGACGTCTCGATCCTGCCCGGGTATTCACGGGCCTTCCAGATGAACACGGCCGATCGAGCCACCAAGCCGGACACCTTGTCGTCCCTGCTCGAGATCCGCGTCGCGACCACCATCTTCAACGGAGCCGGCAACGCGCCTGCCAGTGCGGGCCTTCGCGCGGTGCGTGTCAAGGGACCGGGGCTGCCCACAGCCGGGCTGGTGCTGGCGCCTTCGGGTGCGCAAGGCGCGGGGCCTTACCTGACACCCGCCGACAAGCTCGGGCAGGTTCCGCTGAACGGCCTCAACAGTTCGAGCGTGCAACCTATCTTCGCCGTGGGAATCGAGAAGACGGCCGATAGCCAGGCAGCAAGCCCCGCGGCCAATGCCGCCGCCGCTTACTGGGCGCCGGCCGACCCTGCCAATGCGGACACGCCGCTCGCTGATTTCTCGAACCTGCAGGCCTTCAGCCGCTACACCTTCGAATACTTTTTGACTGCCAGCGCTTCCCTCGCACCCGACCTGACCGAGTCGGTCCGGATGCTCGCACCACTCATGCCGCCAAGCTATCTCGATCGGATCCCACGCAACAACTTCGCACCCGACACCAACATGTTCTCGAGCACTTCCGGCGGAAGCTGCAGCTTCACGCTGACCTGGAACAACAACCCCGACACGCGGCCGGTCGATTCCGCGTTCGTCACCGATGGTGCACGGATCATGACCTCCGACGTCGATCCGCTGGTTCCGGCAAGGCCGACCACGGCCTCGCCGAACACCTGCAACACAGCCAACCAGGTCAACATCGAGCCGATCGACCAGGTGCCGAATCCGCTCCGGATCTCGGGCGACAGCGCGACCAATGCGCGATCGCGCATCTACAGCACCGCTCGCTACAACTGAGGCCGGTCATGCGCAGGAAGGGCTGGGCGTCGGGGCTCGCATGCGGCGTCCTTGCCATGACGCTGCATCTTGCGCAGGCCGCTTCGGCCGCGGGTGCGGAGAGAGTCGCACTGGTCATCGGCAACTCCGCCTACCGCACGGCCCCACTGGAGAACTCGACCAACGATGCCCGCGACATCGCCGAATTGCTGCGGCAGGCGGGCTTCCAGGTCGACCTGCGACTGGAGACCACCAAGGTCCAGCTGTTCGAGGCGCTGCAAGGCTTCGGCGAGACCGTCAAGGACAAGCGAACCAAGGTCGGCGTCTTCTACTACGCGGGCCACGGCGCACAGCAGGCGTGGCGCAATTTCCTGGTTCCGGTCGATGCGAACGTGCAGTCCGCCGAAGACGTGGCGCTGATGTCCGTCGATGTCTCGGAGCTCACGACCGAGATGGCACGCACGCGCGACCGCAACTTCCTGATGATCCTGGACGCCTGTCGCGACGATCCGTTCGGGCTCTCGTTCAAGCCGGCCGCCAAGGGGCTGACCCAATACGATGCGCCGGTCGGCAGCCTGCTCGCCTATGCCACCGGACCCGGACGCGTGGCCAGCGACGGCGGTGGTCGCAATGGGCTCTACACCTCGCACCTGTTGCGCGAGCTGTCGATCAAGGGCGTGCGGGTGGAGGACGCTTTCAAGCGCGTGAGGCTGGGCGTGCGGCTTGCCTCGCGTGGCAAGCAGATCCCGTGGGAAAGCACCTCGCTCGAGGAGGACCTCTACATCTACCCGCCTGCGCGCCGCTCGGCTCTGTCGAACGGCGAGCAGGAAGAGTTGCTCGACCGCGAAGTGGATGCCTGGCGAGTCGCGAAGAACATCAACAGTGTCGATTCGCTCGCAAGCTTCCTGCGGGAGTACCCGAGCGGCAACGTGAGCGAGCTGGCATCTGCACGGCTCAATGCATTGATGCGGGAACAAGCGCCGCGGCCACGTCTCGCGCAATTGCATGTTCCGGAGATCGCGGCCAGCACATCGCCCGTCCCAGCCCCTGCCCCTGCTCCGACCGCGGCGCTCACCGTTGCCATTGCGGCCATGCCGAACGTTCGGGCGATCGAGGATCGAGAGACCGCCCAGCCGGCAGCCGCACCGGTTTCGCTTGCGACTCCGACTCCGACTCCGACTCAGACTCCGAGCGCAATGCAACTTCAGACCTCATCTCCAACGACTGCTGCGCCTGCGGCTGGGTCTTTGTCCGTGTCCCCGAACCAGCTCGCCCCGGCGCAAGCCGCGGCATCGCAGCAGGTCGCCGTCACGCCACCGGTGGTGCCAGCGGCCGAAGCACCGCAAGAACTCTCGATTGCCGCGACCCCGGTGTTCCAGGGGTCGTACGAGTTCTCGCGTCGATACCGGGTTGGCGATGTCTTCCGGTATCGGGTCATCAATCGCTTCAACGACACGACCACTCCGCTCGAAATGCGGGTGACAGCCGTCGACTCCGCCAAGGACGAGGTCGTCTACAACGGTGGCGAGTTCCAGTCGGACACGATGGGCAACGTCACGCGCAACCAGCGCGGCGCCTTGAACAGCCCGCGCCAGTTCTATCCGGCGGAGCTGTTCGTCGGCAAGAAGTGGACGACCATGTTCCGCCAGTCCCGCGAAGGCAATACCTACAACACCTTCCGCTACCAACTCAAGGTGGTCGGCAAGGAGACGGTGACCGTGCCAGCCGGTCGCTTCGAGGCCTACAAGATCGAGGCGCGCGGCTTCAACCTGCAAAGGCGCGCAGCGATCGAGCGAGACATCTGGGTGGCGCCCGGCGTGGACGCGGACATCGTTCACGAGACCCGGGTCCGATTGGGCGGAACCGCGAGCGGAATGATCGAGCAGTTCGACCGGCAGGAGCTGGTATCGCTTCCGGTTCGATAGGCGGCTTTTTCAATATGGAGGCGAATCGATGGCAAGCGAGTTGACGACCGACGCAGCGTTGAGGGCGAGCTTGCAAGCGGCCGATACCGATAAGACCCGCGCGGTGCTGAAGGATGCAGACCTTTTCGCCTTCGCGCTCGCGCAATTCAACAACACGGTCAAGCTGGCGTCCGGCAAGCCGATCGATCTGGCGGTCGGGTTGGCGAACAAGGCGGCCTCCACCGGAAAGCTGGTCGGCAAGTCCAGCAATGCACAGGGGCTGGTCGTCGGCATCACCGCGGCGCAGATCCTGGTCGCCACCGCCAGCCTGGCTTCCGTCGGCAAGAGTCCCGTGTTGGCCGTGAGTGCCGTGTTCGCGAAGAAGACTGCACTCGCCTTCGGCTTGGCGGGCGGCGACGACAAGAAGGCCAAATGCATTGCGGCATTCGCCGACGTTGCGGCTGCCGCCATCACGGTCGCCATCTACATCCCGGCTGCCGGTACGGGCATCGGAGCCATCGTGCTGGGCGGCAGCCTGGCGCAGTTGACGCTTTCGAGCTTCCAGGCCTACCAGGCCTGCTTCGCCGAAGGTCGCTAGGCAGTCGGGGCGTCGACGGCCGTCGACCCGCCGCCGATCGCCTCCGCCAGCATCTCCGCCGAGCAAGGCTTCGGCAACACCTCGAAGCCGAGCTTGGTGATCGCGTCGATCTGCTCCGCATAGCCGGTCATCAGCAGGATGCGCAGTTCCGGAAAGCGCGCACGAACCTGCTGCGCCAGGCCGGCGCCGTCCATCTCGCCGGGCATCACCACATCCGTCAGCAGCAGGTCGGGCAGCTCCTGCTGCCCGCTCAACCACTCGAGCGCGGCAGCCGCGCGGTCGAACCGGTGCACCTTGCAATCCATCGCGCCCAGCATCGGCACCAGCGCTGCGGCGACCTCGTCGTTGTCCTCGACCAGCAGGATGGTCTTGCCGATCTGCGTGTCCTGCGTGCGCGCCACCACGGCCGGCGCCTCGTCTCGGAGCGGCACCGCCGGAAACCAGAGGCGCACGGTCGTGCCCTTGCCGACCTCGCTGTGGATGGTTGCCGCACCTCCCGCGCGCTGGCACAGCCCGTAGACCTGGCTGAGGCCGAGACCGGTTCCCTCGCCGACCGGCTTGGTGGTGAAGAACGGCTCGAACACCTTGTCGAGCAAGGCCGGGTCGATGCCGGGTCCGTCGTCGACGGCCTCCACCAGCACCATCGGGCCTTCGAGCAACGGCGGCAAGGAGTCGGTCGCGTTGCGCGCCAGCACCGAGAAATGGCCGCGCGCTCCCATCGCGTCGCGCGCATTGATCGCCAAGTTGAGCAAGGCCAGCTCCAGTTCCGCGGCATCCACCAGGATCGGCCGCGTGTCGGGCGAGACTTCGAGCGTCAGCTGCGACTGCGCACCGAGCACCGGGCCGAGCAAGGCCTTCAGTTCCGGCAGCTTCACGCGCAGGTCGACCTGCTCGGGCACCAGGGCCTGGCGCCGCGAGAAGGCCAGCAGTTGCCGGGTGAGCTTGGTCGCGGACGCCACTGCCCGGCCGATCGACTCCGCATAGCGCCCGGTGGTTTCCGGATGCTTGCGCTTGAGCAGGTAGAGATTGCTGCTGATCACCATCAACGCGTTGTTGAAGTCGTGCGCCACGCCGCCGGTCAGGCGGCCGAGGGCTTCGAGCTTCTGCGCCTGCACCAGGGCTTCCTCGACGCGCTGGCGTGCTTGCGTCTCTTCCTGGAGCCGGGCCGCGGTTTCGAGCGAGGTGCGGGTACGGTTGAGCGCGATCCGCGCCGAGAAGTAGAGCCCGAGCATCGGCGGAATGCCGAAGCCGGCGAGCCAGGCCATCTCCTGCAGCCAGCGCTGCCAGATCTCGCTCATGTTCATGCCGGTGCCGATGTAGAGCGGGTAGTCGCCGATCTTGCCGAAGGCCAACAGCCGCCGACGCGCATCGACCGACGACACGCCGATCACCTGCCCGCGGGTTTCGCCGAGCACGACGCGAGACAGCACCGGGCCGTCGGGCGCCATGCGGGGCAAGGCGTCGTCCGAATTCGGGAAGCGCGAAAGGATCAGCCCGTCCGCCCGAAAGACAGTGATCGCCAGTCCGGGCTCGTCCGCTGCCAAGTCGCCGTGGAACTGCTGGAAATGGCTCACCGGCAAGGCGGCGATGAAGGCACCGCCAAAGCTGCCGTCAGCCCGCAGGCGCCTGCGGCTCATCAGGAAGAATGCATCGGAGCCGTCCGGATCGCGCACCAGATCGGAGATGCGCAGTTCGTCGCCATGAAGACCATGCCATCGCACCAGCTCCGCCTGGGCGGCCTCGCCGCCAGGGAGCATGCCGCCGGGCCCGTCGCTCGCCAACAACCGGCCGTTCGCGTCCACCACGCCGATCCAGCCGAGTTGCGGCTTGTTGGCCGACACGCCCTGCAACTGCCGAACGAGCTGCTCGCGATTGCGCAGCAGCGGCGCGTCGCTTCGGCCTGCAAGATCCTGCACCCGGGCCAGCGCAGCGTCGTTGGTATCGAGTGCCTTGAGCGCGTGTTCGTAGGCGACGCGCAACGTCCGGTCGATCCGCAGCTCGGTCTCGGCCCTGACCTGGTTGAAGCGGAAGCTGCCGACCGCGATGAAGGCCACGAGCGGAAGCGCCACGCACAGCAGCGCCAGGAGCCGCAACGACGACAGCGGTGCCTGCGGCTCAAGGCCGAGGCGGTTGCCGAACGCGGCCGAGGAGGTTGCAGGAATCGGTGTCGGTGTCGCCGGGGTCACTGATTTGTCTCGAGGTGTCTCGCTCTTGTGAAGCCTGGAGCGTACCCCAAGCTCCGCCCGGCGCCACCGACAACGCCGCGCGCGGGCCTCGATTCAAGACTGCTCAATAACCGACTTCGCGCTGCGCCTTGGAAGCTTCGCGCTCCTGCGAGGTCATCGGGTCGGTCTTCTCGACGCCCGGGCCGGCGCCGGTGCGATCCCAGGCGTCGCGGTCCTCCTGATGCAGGCCGGCACGCTCGCGCTCGTCGTCCTTGGCCAGCGCCTTTTGAAAGTCGGGCGATTCCTCGGCGACCTTGGTGCTGTTGTCGACTGTCGACGGGTTGTCCTCGGGCGGTGCCACCTTGGGCGGAATGTACGGGGTTGCGCGGTCCTGGTCCTTGCGGGTGTCGGTCATGTGCGATCTCCTTCGAAGTCGGTTGCGAGAGGTGCGGTCGCCGCCATGGCGTCCGGTATGGCGTTCAGCCTCTGCCAGGCAGCCGCGGATCGCACGGGCGCGCAGTCGCAGTTCGCTGTAGGCGCGATTCGCGGGCTCAACCGCCGAGGCCGCCGAAACCGAATGCGCCGCCCTTCTTGCGGGGCGGCTTCGCCTTTCCCGCCGTCCCTGTCGTCCCTGCCGACTCAGCCGAATCTTCAATTTCCGCGGACGGGTTCTCGTCAGATCCGGATCCGGATCCGGCCTCGCCCACCGGCCCCGTGTCGAGATCATCCGGAATCGCTTCCAGCGCCTTCACGCCCGCGGCCAGCGCTGCTCGCCATGTCTTGAAGGTCTTGGCGGCGCGCTGCAATTCGTGCCATGGTCCCCGCTTTCCGTCGCGCTCGATCAAAAGCCAGCGAAAGCCCTCGCCGACCTGCTCGACGGTGAGCGCGATGGAGCGAAACGCCTCGGGCATCCGCGACGGCCCGCCCTTCAGGGCAGCATCACCTTGTCAGGCGTGATGGGCGTGCTTCGCACCCTCTTGCCGGTCGCGTGATAGATCGCGTTGCACACCGCCGCGGCCGTGCCGACGATGCCGATCTCGCCAACGCCCTTGGCGCCCAGCCGACTGACCACGCGGTCGTCCTCTTCCACGAAGATCACGTCGATGTCGTGGATGTCGGCATTCACCGCCACGTGGTACTCGGCGAAGTCGTGGTTCATGAAACGGCCGAAGCGATGGTCCGAATGGGTTTCCTCGTGCAAGGCCTGGCTCACGCCCCACACGATGCCGCCGGTGATCTGGCTGCGCGCGGTCTTGCCGCTGATGATGCGTCCGGCGGCGATCGCGCTGACCACTCGCGTGACGCGCACCGTGCCGAAGGTTTCGTCGACCCGCACTTCGCAGAAGACGGCGCTGTGCACCGCCCGCACGTACTTCTTCTGGTTGAGCACCGACGGCAGCATGAGGTACTTTTCTTCGAGCCGGTCCTTGCCGGCCACCGCCAGCAGGTCCTCGAGCGGAATCGAGGTCGACGGCGTGCCGGCCAGCGACATCCGGCCGCCGGCGAAGCGAACATCGGCGAAGCGAGCCTTGTCGAAGCCGGAGTCCCGCAAGCTCTTGGCCAGTTTGAAAAGCCGCTTCTGCAGCTTCTCGCAAACGCCCTCGACTGCCGAACCCACGGTCGCGACATGCGACGAGCCGCCTTCGATCGGCGCCACCGGCAGCGTCGAGTCGCCGAGCTGGAAGGTCACCTTCTCGAGCGGGAGCCCCATCGCTGTCGCCGCGATGATCGACATTGCCGTGTAGGTGCCGGTGCCGATGTCGGTGGCGGCGCTGCTCACCACCAGCCTGCCGTCGGCATGCAGCACGGCGCTGGCGCGCGCGAACATCTGCATCGCATCCCAGGTTCCGGTCGCCATGCCCCAGCCGACGAGTTCGTTGCCCTCGCGCATCGAGCGCGGCGCGAGTGGCCGGCGCGACCAGCCGAAGCGTTCCGCACCCTGCTCGTAGCAGGCGCGCAAGGCCTTGGTCGAATACGGCAAGTCGTCCATCGGGTTGCGCTCGGCGTAGTTCTTGAGACGAAGCGCGAGCGGGTCCATCTGGAGCTCGTAGCTCAGTTCGTCCATCGCCACCTCGAGGGCGTGTACACCGTGGGCCGCGCCCGGCGCCCGCATGTCGAGCGGCGTGAACTGGTCGAGGTCGACCACCTTGTAGCCGAGCTTGATGTTGTCGCAGGTGTAGAGCTGGCCCGACCAGTTGACGACGACCTCGGTGTAATCCTCGATGCGCGAGGTTTCGGCGACGGCCTCGTGGCTGATCGATCGCAAGCTGCCGTCGCGCTCGGCGGCCAGCTTGACTCGCTGCCAGGTCTCCGGCCGATGGCCGAAGGTGAACATCTGCTGCCGCGTGAGCACGACCCGCACCGAGCGCTCCAGCGCCAGCGCGCCCATCACCGCCAGCGGCAACTGGTATTGCGGGCGCAAGCCCGAGCCGAAGGCGCCGCCCACATACGGATTGCGAACCGTGACCTTGCTCTTGGAAAGGCCGAACACGTGCGAGACATACCAGCGGCTGTTCTGCGAACTCTGCGTCTTGTCGTAGATCGTCAGGTGGCCGTCCTTGCCGCGGATCACCGTGCTGGCGAACAGCTCCATCGGGTTGTGATGCTCGACCCCGCTGTAGTACTCGGCGTCGATCTTGACCGGCGCGGCGTCGAAGGCGGCGGCCGCATCGCCCTTTTCGTCCGGCGGCGGAGAGTAGCCGGCCTTCATCCGGCTGGGCTCGTGGCCGCGATCCAGGTTGGTCATGAGGTTGGTGTCGTGCGGCTCGCGCTCGTATTCGACCTCCACCAGCGACGCCGCATAGCGCGCGGCCTCGAAGGTCTCGGCCAGCACCAGCGCGATTGGCTGGCCGCTGTAGAGAATCTGGTCGTCGCGCAGCGGCTTGAAGGGCGTGCCGCCGGGCGCGGTCATGTCCTTGTAGAACACGCCGAAGGCGCGGGTCTTCGGCCGGTTGGCATGGGTGATGACGCGGATCACGCCCGGCACCGCCAGGGCAGCCGCGTCGTCGATGCGAACGATGCGCCCCTTCGGAATGGTGCTGTTGACGACCACGCCATGGCAAAGGTCGTCCGCGACGTGTTCGGCGGCGTACAGGGCTTCGCCGGTCACCTTGGCGCGGCCGTCGATGCGGGAGACCGCTGCACCGATATGCACTTCGCCGGTGCCCGCGTCGGCGGTCGGCGCCTTCAGTTCTTCGATCAGGTCGGTCATGGTTTCTCCGCTTCGGATTCGGCTGCCAGCAGGCCGGTGTTGGACCGGATGCCGGCAGCTGCCATTTCGAGTGCGCGAACCACGGCCCGGCGCGCCATCGGGATCTTGTAGTCGTTGGCGCCTTGCCCGACCGCATCGCGCAGCAGCGCATCGCCGACCTGCGCGAAGTTCTCGGGCGTCGGCCGGTTGCCGACCAGCAAGGCCTCGGCCTCCGGTTGGCGCCAGGGCTTGTGGGCGACGCTGCCGAGCGCGATGCGGGCGGCGCGGATGATGCCGTCCTCGGACAGGTCGAGCATCGCCGCGGCCGAAACCAGCGCGAAGGCATAGGAGGCGCGTTCGCGGATCTTGAGGTAGCTCGAATGGGCGCTGAACTCGTCGCTCGGCGGCAATTCGATGTGGGTGATGAGATCACCGGGTTCGAGCGTGCTGTCGAGGTCTGGGCGATCGCCCGGCAGTCGGTGGAATTGGTCGAAGGGAATCACACGCGTTCCGCCAGCGGACTTCACGTGTACCCGCGCATCGAGCGCGGCCAGCGCCACGCACATGTCGGACGGATGGGTCGCGATGCAGTGTTCGCTCGCGCCCAGAATCGCATGCTGCCGGCTGAGCCCGCCGATGGCCGAACAGCCGCTGCCCGGCGTGCGCTTGTTGCACGGCACGCCGGTGTCGTAGAAGTAGTAGCAACGGGTGCGCTGCAACAGGTTGCCGCCATTGGTCGCCATGTTGCGCAGCTGCGGCGAGGCACCCGCGAGGATGGCGGCGCTCAGTACCGGGAAGCGGGTTCGCACCATCGGGTGGTAGGCGGTGTCGGCATTGCGCGCGAGCGCGCCGAGCATCAGGCCGCCGTCCTCGGTGGTTTCGATACGGTCGAGTGGCAGGCCGTTGATGTCCACCAGCTTCTCCGGCCGCATCACCTGGGCTTTCATGAGATCGAGCAGGTTGGTGCCGCCCGCGACGAAGCGGATGCCGCCGATCACCGGCCCCGAACCCGGCATCGTCTGGATGCCGGCCGCAGCGGCATCGATGTCGGCGGCTTTCTCGTAGGCGATCGGCGTCATGGCCGCGCCTCCGAGGCGCCGTCGCCTGCCGTCATGCCTTGCGCCTGTGCAGGCACCCGGTTCGAAACCGGGCCACGGACGACCTGCACCACGGCTTGCACGATCTGCGGGTACGCGCCGCAGCGGCAGATGTTGCCGCTCATCATTTCCCGGATCTCGTCGTTGCTCTCGGCTTCGCCCTCGTTGATCAGCCCGACTGCCGAGCAGATCTGACCCGGTGTGCAGTAGCCGCACTGCAGCGCGTCATGCTCGACGAACGCGGCTTGCAGCGGATGGAGTCGATCGCCATCGGCAAGTCCCTCGATGGTCGTGACATCCCGTCCGTCGTTCATCACGGCCAGCGTCAGGCAGGAGTTGATGCGCCGCCCATCGACCAGCACGGTGCAGGCGCCGCATTGACCGTGGTCGCAACCCTTCTTGGTTCCGGTGAGCTGCAGGCGGTCGCGAAGCAGATCGAGCAGCGAGACCCAGGCCTCGACCTGCAACCGATGCGGCTGGCCGTTGACGGAAAGGCTGAGCGAGTGCGTGGAAACGGCGTCGGCAGGCGGCGCGGTCGAGACGGCGCGCGTCTCTGCGCCAGTGGCTGAGTTCATCGTGGTGGCTCCTGTGGTGTCCTTACCTTAGGAAGCGGTGGCTGCCGCCGATGTAGGCAGCGCCACCGGAACCGGTAGGACGGCGCCAACTTCGCTGCACCGGGGCCGCGCCCGCGCACGTGCATCCGGCTCACCGTCCGACGCGCCGAGTATTCGGCTCGCACGAGCCTTTAGGAACCAGCCGGCGCTTGCCGCGCCTGCAGCCATCCCCTCACATCGACGAAAGGATCTTCATGCTTCCCAATGACACCGACCAGCCGCGCAACCCCGATGACGACGGCTCGCCGAACAAGCTGGTTAACGCGGTTTCGAACGCGGTGGCGGCGCTCCGTGCCGACGAGGACATGCTGGCCTTGGCCAAGGCCCATGAATCACTCGAACCGCGCGCCATCGAAAAGCTCAGCGTGGCCGAAGCGAGGCACGAACCGACCATTGCGGACGCCGTCCGGCGGCTCCTGACCGAGCAGGGGCGATCGACCGCACCCGAAAGCCTGGTGCCCGGCGTCACGGCGACCTCGGTCAGCGTCGACGGCGCGGCAGGTACGCTTCCGGCAACCGTCTACACGCCCGAGGGCAGCCGGCCGCTGCCGGTCGTGCTCTTCTTCCATGGCGGCGGCTGGGTGATCGCCAACAAGGAGGTCTACGACGCCGGGGCGCGCGGGCTGGCGAAGGCAGCGGGCGCGATCGTGGTGTCGGTCGACTATCGGCAGGCGCCCGAATTCAAGTTTCCGGCGGCCTGGGACGACGCGATGGCAGCCTACCGATGGCTGATCGACAACGCCGAGCGCTTGGGCGGCGATCCGACGCGCCTCGCGTTGGCGGGCGAAAGCGCCGGCGGCAATCTGGCGCTTGCCACGGCGATCGCGGCGCGAGACGCTCGACTGCTGCCACCTTTGCACGTGCTGTCGATCTACCCGGTGGCACAGACCAGCCTGAACACCGAGTCGTACATCGAGAACGCGATCGCCAAGCCGCTCAACCGAGCGATGGTGAAGTGGTTCGTCGATCACCTGGTGCGGAGCGAGGACGACTTGAAGGACCCTCGGCTTTCGCTGGTCGATGCCCAGCTGCACGGCTTGCCGCCGGTCACCATCATCAACGCCAGGCTCGATCCGCTTCGCAGCGACGGCGCCAAGCTCGAAAGCGCATTGAAGGCGGCGGCCGTGCAGGTCGACCGTCGCGAGTATGAAGGCGTCGCCCACGAGTTCTTCGGTGCGGCGGCGGTGCTCGAGAAGGCCCGCGAGGCGCAGGCCTATGCCGGCCAGCGCCTTCGCGCGTCCTTCGCAGCGCCGGGGCTGTCGCCACGGCGTTGATCGGCGATTTAGACTAGCCCTTGGAGCCGCCCACCGAGTCGTCGACCTCGTCGACCCGCTCGGTGTTGGTGGTGCTGCGAGTGCCCTTGAGGTGCATCTCGACGTCGCTCGCCAGCGGCCCGACGGTCTCGACCGCCTCCTTGATCTGGTCGTGGGTCGAATCCAGCTTCTTCGCCCACTGGGCGAGGTCTGCTTCGGATTGCGGATCGATGCGGTCGGGGCTCGGGTTCATGCCGGGGTCTCCTGCGAGTTGAATCAGCAGAGACTAGGCAGCGGCCGACCGAGATCCTGTAGGAGCCGATCCAGGGGCATGCACGGCATGCACGCCTTCGAGCGAGCGACGTTCAGCCGTGCCGGCTGGCTGCGCAAGCGTCAAAGGCTCACCAAGGTGCTGGCCAGGTAGAAAACGCCGATCGCCAGCAGGATGTATGAGGCGATGCGACGCCAGCCTTGGGCCGATTGCTCACGCTGGGCCGAACGGTAGGACTGAAGAAAGGCGTGCTGGGATTGGGCATCCCGCTCGTCGTTCCACCATTCATGCGTTTGGGAGGGCTTGCGATTCGTCATGTAACTCATTGTGTTTACTCCACCCTTCCAAGGAAAGGTATTACTACACACACTTTTGGATTACATACCTAATCACTAGTTTTTTGAAACCCGATCGACAGAGTACAACTTTGGACTACACGCTGGGGAAGCGCTTCAACATGCTGCGCCCGAGTGGCGTCAGCTCAAGAACCGTCGCGTCCGGCTGCGAAAAGCCGGTCAAGGTTCGCACCGGTCGCGGAATGTGGGCACGGATGTGGCCGGCAAGGCTCAGGATCTTGACGGCATCGATGTTGGCGCCGCCGGCGACGGCCACTGGCAGCGGCTCCCGAGCCAGGCGATGAAGGAGTGAAATCGACACGGGCGCGAGTATGCAGCGCGCGCCGAAGCTGGCGCATGGTCGGACACACGATCCGCGCGCCAAACGGAGAAATACGGCATGGCCGCCCGGATTGTTCGACCCGGTACGCCCTGCCCGCCCGTCGAGCGCCGGCGCTACGGGCGATCGCCCCGCTGCCTATCGGCCCGCTTCAGCTCCGCGTAGGTCTTGAAATCGACTTCGTGCAGTTGGGCCGGATATCGCTCGATGCCGTCGAACCACTTCTTCAGGCGCAGTTCGAAGCGATCGCCGGCAGGCGCCTCGCCGCCATCCAGGTAGGCATCGAGCGTCAAGAAGTAGCGCATGGCGTTGCGCTCCATCAGGCCGCGCATGCCGCGGATGTGGACCGGTCCGGCGTCGGGCGCCCTACCGATCACGGTGAAGCCGCGCTTGTAGCTGCCGAAGGTGGCGAGGTAGGCCGAGGTTGCCATGCGCGCCATCAGGTTGTGCTCGTAGGCATAGCTGAAGTGCACGAAGACTTGCCGCTCGCCGAGTGGCATCGCCTCGATCACGACCCGGTGCTCGCTGGTGCCGAGCGGCCCCTCGCGAGCCGTCAGCATCACGCCGACATGGTCCGGCGCGTCAGCCCCGACGCGATGCTCGAAGCGCAGGTCGAAGGCATCCTCGACCGGCTTGTCGTAGCGCCGCACCACGCCCAGCGCGACGATGCCGCCGCCGCTACCGGTACGCACCTGGCAACGACGGTTGTTGATGTGCAGCAGCAGCATCTCGCACCATTGCGCCGGGTCGACGAAGACCGCCCGGGCCTCCGCGAAAGGATGGTCGAGCACGGCCCATATCTCGCCTTGCAGGCCGTGGTCGGTCTCGCGCGAAACGAGGTGGATCGGTCGGCCGAGCGGGCTGCCGGCGAGTTCGGCGGACCAGCGGCGGTGATCCTCTTGCAAGGCATTCCGGGTGAGAGGCTGGGGGTCGTTGGCGACCGGTCTGGCATGGGCCCCTGGTGCGATGCCGAGCGACAGCATCGACAGAAGCCATGCCAGGAGCACGAGGCATCGCGCCCGAGCCAGAAGATCCGCAGCACGGCGCTGACCGCCCGCATCCCGGCCCGCCACGGATCGCAAACAGGAGTGACGGGCGTCGTCCACTGCCCGTTTCCTGCTTCGGCTTCAGCGCGCCTTGCGCGGCGCTTGACTGCGCGTCGGAGCGGCGCTGCGACCGGAGCCGTTGTCCCTCGGCGGCAAGCCGGTGTGCTGGGTCAAGAGGCGTCCCTGCGACGGCTTGGCCATGACGGTCGAGTTCTTGCGTCTCGCGCTCTGGTAGTTGCCGTCGGTCAGCGGCTGGAAGGTCGGGATCAGGTGATGCTTGCCATTGCCGATCAGGTCGGCGCGCCCCATTTTCTTGAGCGCCTCGCGCAGCAGCGGCCAGTTGTTGGCGTCGTGGTAGCGCAGGAAGGCCTTGTGCAGCCGACGGCGCTTGTCGCCGCGGACGATGTCCACCGACTCGCTCTCCCGCGTGATCTTGCGCAGCGGGTTCCGGCTGGTGTGATACATCGTGGTCGCGGTTGCCATCGGCGAAGGGTAGAAGGTCTGCACCTGGTCGGCGCGAAAGCCGTTCTTCTTGAGCCAGATGGCGAGGTTCATCATGTCCTCGTCGCTGGTGCCCGGATGGGCGGCGATGAAGTACGGGATCAGGTACTGCTTCTTGCCGACTTCGGCCGAGAACTTTTCGAACATCTGCTTGAACTTGTCGTAGCTCCCGATGCCCGGCTTCATCATCTTGGTGAGCGGACCCTGCTCGGTGTGCTCGGGCGCGATCTTGAGATAGCCGCCGACATGGTGCTGCACCAGTTCGCGAACGTATTCGGGCGATTGCACTGCCAGGTCGTAGCGCAGGCCCGAGCCGATCAGGATCTTCTTGATGCCCTTGAGCGCCCGTGCCCGGCGGTAGATCTGGATCAGCGGGTCGTGGCTGGTGGCGAGGTTCGGGCAGATGCCCGGGTACACGCAGCTCGGCTTGCGGCAGGCAGCCTCGATCTCGGGCGACCGGCAGCCGATACGGTACATGTTGGCGGTCGGCCCGCCCAGGTCGGAGATCGTGCCGGTGAAGCCCTTCACCCCGTCGCGGATGGCCTCGACCTCCTTGATGATCGAGTCTTCGGAGCGGCTCTGGATGATCCGGCCCTCGTGCTCGGTGATCGAGCAGAAGGTGCAGCCGCCGAAGCAGCCCCGCATGATGTTGACGCTGAAGCGGATCATCTCCCAGGCCGGGATCTTGGTCGCGCCGTCATGGCTGCCGTTCTCGTCGGCGTAGCGAGGATGAGGCGAGCGCGCGTACGGCAGGTCGAAGACGTGGTCCATCTCCGCGGTGGTGAGCGGTATCGGCGGCGGATTGATCCAGACATCGCGCGCGGTCGTACCCTCGCCGTGCGCCTGCACCAGCGCACGGGCGTTGCCGGGGTTGGTCTCGAGGTGCAGCACGCGATTGGCGTGCGCGTACAGCACCGGATCGGAGCGAACCTGCTCGAAGGACGGCAGCCGGATGACCGAGCGATCGCGCGGCGGCACCTTGATGCGGCCCTGCGGCCTAGGCGCTTCGGCCGGTGGCGTTGCGACGCGAAGGTTGGGGTTGGGCACAAAGCGCAGCGGCTGGACGCCCGCAGGGGGCGCCACGGGGGCAACCGGCGCAACTGCGGCGACCGTTGCAACCGCCGCCCCAGATGCGGCCGACTCGGCGCCTGTTGAAGATGGTTCGGCTTCACGCGCACAGCTCTCGCCCTGGGCCTTGGCCTGGTCCGACACCATCAGGTAAGGATTGACATGGGCCTCGACCCGACCCGGCTCGTCCACGCTGGTCGAGTCGATCTCGAACCAGCCTTCCGGCGTTTCGCGGCGCACGAACGCGGTGCCGCGCACGTCGGTGATCTGCGAAACCGGCTCGCGGGCGGCGAGCCGATGCGCGATCTCGACGATGGCCCGCTCGGCATTGCCGTACAGCAGCAGGTCGCACTTGGCATCGACCACGATCGAGCGCCGGACCTTGTCCTGCCAATAGTCGTAATGCGCGATGCGGCGCAGCGACCCTTCGATGCCGCCGAGGATGATCGGCACGTCGCTCCAGGCTTCCTTGCAGCGCTGCGAATAGACGATGGCGGCCCGATCGGGCCGGGCGCCGCCGATATCGCCGGGCGTGTAGGCGTCGTCGCTTCGAATCTTCCGGTCCGCGGTGTAGCGGTTGATCATCGAATCCATGTTTCCGGCGGTGACGCCGAAGAACAGATTCGGTCTGCCGAGCACCTTGAACGGGTCGGCGCTCTGCCAGTCGGGCTGCGCAATGATGCCGACCCGAAAGCCCTGGGCTTCGAGCATGCGCCCGATCACCGCCATGCCGAAACTCGGATGGTCGACATAGGCGTCGCCGGTCACGACGATGATGTCGCAGCTGTCCCAGCCGAGCGCCTCCATCTCGGCGCGCGAGGTCGGCAGGAACCGGGCGGTGCCGAAGCGCGCAGCCCAGTACTTGCGATAGCTGGTGAGCGGCTTGGCGGCGCGCTTGAAGAAGGAGACGTCGACGGGGGCGTTCATGGAGGAGCAGGAGGCGGCAAGAGCTGCCGGTGCGTCGGCCCGTTTCGGGCAACCCGCGATTTTAGGCGCGGGGAGGCGATCGGGTGGGCATCGGAGCGCAAAGCCATGGGCTCGAAGGCGGCATCGGCTGCATTCGATCGCGCCCATATCGTTGTCAAAGTCAAACAATCACTTGACAATGGCAAGCATGACCGCGGAACAGCAAACCCCCGCCGATGTCGCTGCCGTCAAGGCCGTGCGCGGCTTCAACCGCTTCTACACCCGGCGGCTCGGCCTGCTCGACAGCTATCTCGGCGGCGACCTGTCGCTGACCGACGTGCGTGTGCTCTACGAGCTGGCGCACCGCAAGACACCCGTTGCCTCCGAACTCGGACGCGATCTCGGGCTCGACGCGGGTTATCTGAGCCGGATCCTCAGGCGCTTCGAACAAGCGGGCTGGCTGGCGCGCGAGAAGAACCCGCGTGACGCGCGTCAGAGCATTCTTCGGCTGACCGACGCCGGTCATGCGGCCTTCGCGCCGCTGCAGCAGAAGTCACGGGACGAGGCAGCCGCGCTGCTCGCCCCGCTGGCACCAGCCGAGAAACGCCGGCTGCTGGACGCGATGCAGGTGGTGCAGGCGCTCGTCGAGCCGAATGCCGAACCGGCCGCGAAGCCAAAGACCGCCCTGCTTCGCGAGCCGGCGGCCGGCGACATCGGCTGGGTGGTGCAGCAGCACGGCGAGATTTATGCCCGCGAGTACGGCTGGAACGCCGAGTTCGAAGGCCTGGTCGCCGGGATCGCCGGGGAGTTCCTGCGCAAGCCCCAGCCCGACTGGCAACGCTGCTGGATCGCCGAGCTGGACGGCGAGCGGGTCGGAGCGGTGTTCGTGATGCGCAAGTCGCCCTCGGTCGCCCAGCTGCGGCTGCTGATCCTGGCACCTTCGGCTCGCGGCCTGGGCCTCGGTGCGCGGTTGACCGATGAATGCATCGCCTTCGCGCGGGGCAAGGGCTACCGCAAGATGGTGCTCTGGACCAACAGCTGCCTTGTCGCTGCCCGCGGCATCTACGCGGCACGCGGCTTCCGGTTGGTGAAGTCGGAGCCGTATCGGGGCTTCGGCCAGGACCTGGTGGGCGAAACCTGGGAACTCAAGCTGGCATCATCCGGCGATGACCACCCTGCCGTCCATCGATGAAGTCGTCGCGTTCTGGCGCGATGCCGGTCCGAAGAAATGGTTCGCCAAGAACGATGCCTTCGACGCCGAATTCAAGCAGCGATTCGAAGCCGCTCACCACGCCGCCGCCCGCGGCGAGCTAGACGAGTGGTCGACCACTGCCAGCGGCACGCTCGCCTTGATGGTGCTGCTCGACCAATTTCCCCGCAACGTCTTTCGCCGGAGCGGCCACATGTTCGCGACCGACGGCAAGGCGCTGTCGCTGGCGCGCAAGGCGATCGGCGCCGGGCTCGACCAGGAGATCGAGCCCCAGCTGCGGGCCTTCTTCTACCTGCCCTTCATGCATTCGGAAGTGCTCGCCGACCAGCAGCGTTCGGTCGAACTGAATGCGACGATGAGCCCGGAGTCGCAGCATTTCGCCAAGGACCACCGGGACATCATCGAACGCTTCGGCCGCTTCCCGCATCGCAACCCGGCGCTCGGCCGGGACACCACGCCGGACGAACAGCGCTTTCTCGATGAAGGCGGCTTCTCAGGCTGAGCGCGCCTCGCGCGTGTCACGCGCATCGCCGTCGCGCGTGGGCGTGCCCGGTGCCTGCGGCTGCCGACGATGCTTGAGCGATCCGTACTGGTGCGCGTACACCCAGGTGAATTCGGCGCCGAGCAGGAAGATCTGCGCCGAGTAATAGACCCAGACGAGCACCACCACCAGCGAGCCGGCGGCCCCGTAGCCCGAGGCCACGCTGCTCTTGCCGATGTACAAGCCGATCAGGTGCTTGCCGACCGTGAACAGAAGCGCCGTGACCGCGGCGCCCACCCACACGTCGCGCCACTGGATCCGCACCCGCGGCATGATCTTGTAGATCAGCGCGAAGCCGATCGTCACCATCGCGAAGCTGAAGACGAAGTTGACGCCCTGCGCCAACACCGCCCAGCCTCCGAAGACCGGCGCCCACCACTTGCTCAACGCGGCCAGCGCCGCGCTCGCCACCAGCGACACCATCAGCAGGAAGCCGATGCCCATGATCATGCTGAAGGACAGGAGCCGCACCCGCAGCAGCGTCAGGAGTCCGCTTTGCGTGTCGCGGGCCGGCGCGCGCCAGATGCGATCGAGCGCGTCCTGCAGTTCGCCGAAGACGGTGGTGGCGCCGACCACCAGCAGCACGAGCCCGATCACGGTGGCGACGATGCCTTCGGCCGGCTTGTTGACGGCTTCGAGCATGCCCTGCACCGCGCGCGCACCGTCCACGCCCATGAGGCCGGAGAGCTGGCTCATGATCTCGCCGCGGGCCGCGTCCTCGCCGAAGACGAGGCCCGCCACCGAGATCACGATCAGCAGCAGCGGCGCCACCGAGAAGATCGTGTAGTAGGCCAATGCGGCCCCCATGCTCGGCGCGTAGTCGGCCTTCCACGAGGTCACGGCCTGCTTGCAAAGGTCGAAAAGTTGGCGCCATGGCATGGGCTGTAGTCTGTCGCCGCGACCGGGCCCGACGTGTCAGCGCATTGCCCGGCCTGCCGTGATAATCCCCGGCAAATGCATCCGGCCTCTCCAGCCGCGGCGGCAACCGATGCCCGACCGCAACCCCGTTCCCCGCGCGACCTGTTCGTCTCATTCACCTGGCTGGCCCTTCAAGGCTTCGGCGGCGTGCTGGCCATCGTGCAGCGCGAGATCGTCGAGAAGAAGCGCTGGCTGACCAACGAGGAATTCCTGGAGGACTGGGCAGTGGCGCAGGTGCTGCCCGGCCCGAACGTCATCAACCTCGCCTTGATGCTCGGCGACCGCTACTTCGGATTGCGCGGCGCGATGGCGGCACTGGCCGGCATGCTGACGGTGCCGCTCGTGGTGATCCTCGCCCTCGCGGTGCTCTATGCCCAGTTCGCCGGCAATCCGCAGGTCGCCGGCGCGTTGCGCGGGATGGGCGCCGTGGCGGCCGGCCTGATCGCCGCGACCGGCATCAAGCTCCTGCCGGCGCTCAAGCGCCATCCGATCGGCTTCGGCCTCTGCCTCGGGTTCGTCGCTTTGGTGTTCGTGGCCATCGCGTGGCTGCGCATTCCGCTCGGCTGGGTGTTGCTGGTGGTCGGCGGCGCAGCATGCGCCTGGACCTGGCGAAAGATCGCGCCATGAGCATCGTGATGAACTGGCAGGACTGGCTGGCGCTCTTCGCGCAGTACCTGATGCTGTCGCTGCTTTCGATCAGCGGCGCCATCACCACGGTGCCGGACATGCACCGCTTCCTGGTCGAACAGAACGGTTGGCTCAACGACGCGCAGTTCAGCTCGTCGGTCGCGATCGCGCAGGCGGCGCCGGGGCCGAACGTGCTCTTCGTCGCACTGATGGGATGGAACGTCGGCCTCAACGCCGGCGGCGGTGTCGACGCCGGTTGGTCGGCCTGGCTGCTCGGGCTGCTCGGCCTCGCCACCACCATGCTCGGCATCATGCTTCCCAGCACCACCCTCACCTACCTGGCGACGCGCTGGGGCCACCGCAACCGTTCGCGGCGCGGCGTGCGGGCCTTCAAGCAAGGCATGGCGCCGGTGGTGGTGGGCTTGCTGATCGCAACGGCCTGGGTGCTCGCCACCGGCAACCACGCCGGCAGCGCACCCGCGTGGCACCTGTGGCTCCTGACCGGCGTGACGGCACTGATCGTCTGGCGCACGCGGCTCCATCTTCTATGGCTGCTGGGTGCCGGCGCCCTGCTCGGCGCCCTCGGTTTCGTCTGACTTACCTTTCAAAGCTTCGCCATGCAACTTCGTACCCTCGGCCGCTCCGACCTCCAGGTCTCGCCCCTTGCCTTCGGTGGCAATGTCTTCGGCTGGACCGTCGACGAGGCGCTGTCGTTCCGGCTGCTCGACGCCTGGCTGGATGCCGGCTTCAATTTCGTCGATACCGCAGATGTGTACTCGGCTTGGGTGCCGGGGCATGCGGGCGGCGAATCCGAGACCGTCATCGGCAAGTGGCTCCGCCAGACCGGCAAGCGCAATCGGGTGGTGCTCGCGACCAAGGTCGGCAAGCCGATGGGCGAAGGCCGCAAGGGGCTGTCGCCGGCCTACGTTCGCGAGGCAGTGGACGCGTCGTTGAAGCGGCTGAAGACCGACCACATCGATCTCTATCAATCGCATGACGACGATGCCGACACGCCTCTCGCCGACACCCTTGCCGCCTTCGGCGACCTGATCAAGGCCGGCAAGGTTCGGGCGATCGGCGCCTCCAACTACAGCGCGGCGCGGCTTGCCGAAGCACTCGACATCGCCGAGCGCGAGGGCCTGCCCCGCTACGAAAGCCTGCAGCCGCTCTACAACCTGTACGACCGCGCGGTCTTCGAGGACGAGCTGCAGCCGCTCTGCCTGGAACGCGGCGTCGGCGTCATCAACTTCTACGCGCTCGCGGCCGGCTTCCTGACCGGAAAGTACCGTGACCCTGCCGACGCGTCCAAGAGCGCACGCGGCGCCAGCACCGTCCAGAAGTACCTGAACCCGCGGGGACTCGAAATCCTGGCGGCGCTCGACGCCACGGCGCGCAAGCTCGGCGCGACGCCGGGCCAGGTCGCGCTCGCCTGGCAAATGGCCCGGCCCGGCATCACGGCGCCGATCGCGAGCGCGACCTCCATCGCGCAGCTGAACGAGCTGACGGCGGCCGCCCGGTTGAAGCTCGACGCGGAAGACCAGGCGCTGCTCGACGAGGCGAGTCGCGAGTCGCGCGTCGACTGAGCAGTAGGCAGCCTCCGACATCGTTTAAAGGCCGAAGCCGCCGGGCCATGAGGTCACGAGGCCGCACACTCCGCGTCGTTCCAACAACCGGAGAGAGAACCATGTCCTTCGCCCTCTACATGCTCGGCTTCGTCATCTTCCTGGCAGGCGTCGCCTGGGGCGCATCCGTGGCGGGCGTGCCGACGCTCTACATCGGCATCGGCGTGCTGATCCTCCTGGGCATCGGCATCTTCAGCGGCGTCGGGCGAACCCGGGGCAAGGATCCCTCCTGAACGTTCGCGCGAGCGCCATCTTGGGCGAGACTCGGGTCATGCAACACTTCGATCCGCTTGCCCCGCCGATTCCCCAATACTTCGCCGACGTCGAGGTCGACGTCGGCAAGCCCGAAGTGCTCGGAAGCGGCCCTTGCGGGTTGCGCCGGGTCGTGCCGATCCTCGGCGGCAATGCGAGGGGCGAGGGCTGGACCGCACGGGTTCTCCCCGGAGGCTCCGACTTCCAGTTGTTCCTGAGCGAAACCACCTCCGAGCTGGATGCCCGATACGGGCTGGAAACCGATGCCGGCGACCGGATCTACGTGCAGAACCGCGCGGTGCGTTCTGCGCCAGTCGAGGTCATGGCGAAGCTGATGCGAGGCGAGGCAGTCGATCCGTCGCAGATCTACTTCCGCTGCAGCCCGAGCTTCGAGACCACCTCTCCCACCTTGAAGTGGATCTGCGAGCGCATGTTCGTGGGCGCCGGCGTACGGCATCCCGCGCAGGTCGTGATGCGCTTCTTCTTGCTCGCCTGAGCGCCGCTGCGCTCAACCCGCGCTGCGCTGGCGCATCGCCTCGTACAGGCAGATGCCGCTGGCGACCGAAACATTGAGGCTTTCCACCGCGCCGGCCATCGGGATCGAGACCAGCTCGTCGCAGGTCTTGCGGGTGAGCTGTCGCATGCCCTCGCCCTCCGCACCCAGCACCAGCGCCAGCGGACGCCGGAGGTCCGACTGGTAAAGGGTGCCGGGCGCATCGTCGCTGGTGCCCACGCACCAGATGCTGCGCTCCTTGAGCTCGTTGAGGGTGCGGGCCAGGTTGGTGACCATGAAGTACGGCACCGTGTCGGCCGCGCCGCTCGCCACCTTGGCGACCGTGGCGTTGATGCCCGCCGCATGGTCCTTGGGGGCGATGACCGCATGGGCGCCGGCGCCATCGGCCACCCGCAGGCAGGCGCCGAGGTTGTGCGGATCGGTGACGCCGTCCAGCACCAGCAGCAAAGGCACGGTACCGGCAGCCTCGATTCCTTCGAGCAACTCGTCGAGCGAGTGGGTCGCCGCGAGCGGCGTGACCCGCGCGGCGACGCCCTGGTGGCCGTGGCTGCCGCTCAGCTTGGAGAGCCGCAGGCCGTCCGCCTCGACCAGTCGGACACCCGCCTCCTGAGCCTTTGAAATGAATTGCCGCATCCGGGCGTCGCGCCGGGCGGCATCGAAGAGCACCTCGATCACGGATGCAGGCGCGGTCTTGATGCGCACGCCGACCGCATGAAAGCCGAAGATCACTTTGGGAGAAGACATCGGCGGATTATCGAACGCCGCACACCAGGGCCCGCGCGTGCGCAGGCGCTGCAGCTAACCCGCTTCGTCGGCGCCGACCCTGCCGGCCTCGATCGTGATGCGCCGCGCGCAGCGCTGCGCGATGCCGCGGTCGTGCGTCACCAGCACCAGCGTGGTCCCGAGTTCGCGGTTGAGGTCGAACATCAGCGACATCACCTGTTCGCCGGTCGCGAAGTCGAGGCTGCCGGTCGGTTCGTCCGCCAACAACAGCGCGGGCTGCACCACGAAGGCCCGGGCCAGCGCCACGCGCTGCTGCTCGCCGCCCGAGAGCACCTTCGGATAGTGGCCGAGCCGCTGCCCGAGTCCCACCCGGCCCAGCATCTCGGTGGCTGCCTTGCGCGCATCACGCCGGTCGGCAAGTTCCAGCGGCAGCATCACGTTCTCGAGCGCGCTCAGGTTGCCGAGCAGCTGGAAGCTCTGGAACACGAAGCCGACCTTGCGGGCACGCAATGCGGCACGCTCGTCCTCGTCCACCGCGAACAAGTCCTCGCCGGCCAGCCGCACCGTGCCTCGTGTCGGCGTATCGAGCCCCGCGATGATCGACAGCAGCGTGCTCTTGCCCGAGCCGGAAGCGCCGACGATGGCCGCGGTCTCCCGCGCGCCCAGGGTGAAATCGATGTCCTGCAGAATGTCCAGCGTGCCTGCGGAGTCGGTGACGGACTTGAACACATGTTCGACGGCGACGATCGGATCGTTGGGATTGCTGGACATTGAAAGGTTTCGCGTGATGAATCGACGTCACTTTATCTTGAGCGCCTCGCTGGCCGGCAGCGCAGGGTCATGGCTGAGCGCGGCGGCACAGGCCCAGAGCTCGGCCACACCCGTGCTGTTGGTGCTCGGCGACTCCCTGTCGGCAGAGTACGGGCTGAAGCGCGGCGAGGGCTGGGTACCCCTGCTCGAAAGGCGCCTCGTGCAGGAAAAGATCGCGGCGAAGGTCGTCAATGCCAGCATCAGCGGCGAGACCAGTTCGGGCGGCAGGTCGCGCATCGCGGGTCTCCTGGCTCAGCACAAGCCGACCCATGTGGTGGTCGAGCTCGGCGCCAACGACGCCCTGCGCGGCCTGCCGCTTTCCAACACCCAGGAAAACCTGCTGCAGATCGTGCAGGCGTCCCAAAAAGCCGGGGCCAAGGTGCTGATCGTCGGCATCCAGGTGCCGCCCAATTACGGCAGCGACTACATGCGGCGCTTCGAAGGCGTCTTCGAGCAGGTCGCGAGCAAGACCCGGTCGGCAGTCGTGCCCTTCCTGCTTCGCGGCGTGGCCGACGGACCGGATGCGGCCGACCTCTTCCAGGCCGACCGCATTCATCCGACCGCTGCGGCGCAGCCGCGCATGCTGGACAACGTCTGGCCGACCCTGAAGAAGGTGCTGACCGAGAAGTAGCGGCCGGGCCGCTTCAGGGCGCAGCCGAGTCAAAGGTGCTTCCCACAAACGACAAAGCCGCCGCAGGTGACTGCGGCGGCTTTGTCGTTGCTTCGAGCGGATGCGCCTTGCGGCTCAGCCAACCTCAACCGTTCTTGGTCGGCTCGCTCGGGATCGTGGGCGGATCGCGTTCGAGCGAAGCCACGTCGGTCTCGGGATCGCCGGGGGCGAGACCTTCGCTGCTCGGGCTCAGCTTGCGGTTGGCCTTGTCCCGGAGCTTCTCTTCCTTCTTCTTTTTCTTGGCCAGTTCTTTCTGGCGCTTCTCGTAGCCGTAATTTGGTGTTGCCACTGCTTCTCCTTGGAGCGAGGCAGTCCCAATGACTGCGCGTGGGTCGACTGTAAGCGATAACCCGCGCGGTTCAGAGCGTCGAAAGCGCCTGCTCGAGGTCGCCGCGCAGGTCCTCGACGTCTTCGAGGCCGATCGAGAAGCGCACCAGCGTTCCCTTGTGCGGCCATGTCGCCACGCCCGGATCGCGCATCAGCCCGATGTCGTAGGGCACCACCAGGCTGATCGGGCCGCCCCACGAATAACCCAGCTTGAAAAGCGACAGGCCGTTGCAGAAGCGATCGACCTGGTCGGAGCTGAACCGTTCGTCGAACACGACCGAGAAAAGGCCCGCCGCCAGGTCGGTGGCACCGCAAAGCCGCAGCCAGTTGGCATGGCCCGGCGAGTTGGGCAGTGCCGGATGCAGCACCTGGGCGATCTCCTCGCGGCCCTCCAGCCAGTCGGCCAACTTGCGGGCGCTTCGATCGTGAGCCGCATAGCGCAATTCGATGCTCGGCAAGGAACGCAGCAAGGTCTCGACATCCCCCACGCCGACGCCGTATCCCATTCGCATGTGGGTCAGCTTGAGCGCGCCATGGAGCCGCTCGTCGCAGGTGGCGACGCTCCCCATCAGCACGTCGCCACCACCGCTCGGATACTTGGTGAGGGCATGCACCGACACGTCGACCCCCTGCCCCGTGCCATTGAAGTCGAACGGCCGGAACGCAAGGCCCGCACCCCAGGTGTTGTCGAGCACCGTCACGATGCCGCGTGCGCGGCAGAGCGACGCGAGCGCCGGAAGGTCGGGGAACTCCATCGTCACCGAGCCGGCGGCTTCGAGCCAGACCAGCTTGGTCCGGTCGGAGAGCTTGGCCGCCAGGTCGTCCGGGTTCATCGCGTCGTAGAAACGATGCGTGATGCCGAAATTCGCAAGCTCGCCTTGCGCGAGCGCCTTGTTCGGGCCGTAGGCGTTGTCCGGGATCAGCACCTCGTCGCCCTGCTTCAGCAAGGCAAACGAAACGAGCGCGATCGATGCGAGGCCGCTAGGGACCAGCAGGCAGCCGGTGGCACCTTCGAGCGTCGCCAGGCGCTCTTCGAGCGTGAAGGTGGTCGGCGTGCCGTGCAGGCCATAGGTGTAGCCCTGCTTGGTCTTCCAGTCGCGCGCGCGCATGGCGTCGACATCGCGGAAGAACACGGTGGACGCCTTGTAGACGCCCGGTTGCGGCGCACCGAAGTTCGGCGGCGGCGTATAGGGATGATGGATCAGGTCGGTGATGGGCTTCGGCATGCCGCCATGCTAAGCGAGCTTGCCGAGCCGCCGACCGCGGGGTGCGATGCGGTGCAAGGGGAAGCGGACGCCTCGCCCGCTACACCGACCACTTCTCGATCAGCTTGGCGGCGCCGAGCGAATCGTAGCCTTCGAAGGGCTGGTGGATCCAGGGGTTGGTCGGCAGGAATTCCACCGAATAGTCGGGCGTGAAGGTCGACAAGGCCTTGGTCCAGAGCACGGCGCTGCGCAGCTCGGTGATCGGCTTGTAGTTGCTCTTGAGCATCTCGACCACCGCGTGCAGGGTGTGGCCGGAGTCGGCGAGGTCGTCCACCAGCAGCACCCGGCCGGCGATCTCGCCCTTGGGCGTGGTGATGAAGCGGGCGATGTCGAGATGGCCCCTGACGGTGCCCGCATCGGCACGGTAGGAGCTGGTCGACATGATCGCGAGTGGCTTGTCGAAGATGCGGGACAGCACGTCTCCGGGGCGCAAGCCTCCGCGCGCGAGACAGAGGATGGTGTCGAACTCCCAGTCGGATTGGTGCACCTTGATCGCGAGCTTTTCGATCAGGTTGTGATACTCGTAGTCGCTCACGTACAAGTGCTTGCCGTCTTCGGTCAACATGCGTTCAGCTCCGTTGAAGGTGAATGAAAAAAATCAGGCGAGATACGGGTGCCGCATCATGATCGTGTGATCGCGATCGGGGCTGGTGGACACCATGTGGATCGGCACGCCGGTGACTTGCTCGATGCGCTGGAGGTAGAGCCGTGCATTGACCGGCAGCCGGTCGTACTCGGTCACGCCGACGGTGCTCTCGGTCCAGCCTTCCAGCTTCTCGTAGATCGGCGTGCAGCGCTCGATCTCGTCGGCACCCATCGGCAGGATGTCGGTGGTCTCGCCATCGAGTTCGTAGCCGGTGCAAAGCTGCAATTCCTCGAGGCCGTCGAGCACGTCGAGCTTGGTGATGCACAGGCCGCTCAGGCCGTTGACCTGGGCCGAGCGCTTCAGAAGGGCCGCATCGAACCAGCCGCAGCGCCGGCTGCGCCCGGTGGTCACGCCCTTCTCGGCGCCGACCGTGCTCAGGTGATAGCCGACGGTGCCGGGCTTCTCCCAATCGAGTTCGGTCGGGAACGGTCCGCCGCCGACGCGGGTGCAATAGGCCTTGGTAATGCCGAGCACGTAGTGCAGCATGCCCGGTCCCACGCCCGAACCGGCGGCTGCATTGCCGGCCACGCAATTGCTGGAGGTGACATACGGGTAGGTGCCATGGTCGACGTCGAGCAGCGTGCCCTGCGCACCTTCGAAGAGCAGATTGGCGCCGGCCTTGTGGGCATCGTTGAGCTCCCGCGACACGTCGGCCATCATCGGCTTGAGCAGCTCGGCATGGCGCATCGCTTCGTCGTAGACCTGCTGGAAGTCGATGGCGGGTGCGCTCAGGACCTGGGTCAGCACATGGTTGTGCAGTTCGAGCAGCACGCGCAGCTTGGTGGCGAAGCGCTCGGGATGCTTCAGGTCCTGCACGCGCAATGCACGGCGTGCGATCTTGTCTTCGTAGGCAGGGCCGATGCCGCGGCCGGTGGTGCCGATCTTCTCGACGCCGCCCTTCTCGCGATAGGCTTCGCGGGCGATGTCGAGCGCCGCATGGAAAGGCAGGATCAGCGGGCAGGCCTCGCTGATCCGAAGGCGCGACCTGACCTCGACGCCGGCCTTCTCGAGCCCTTCGATTTCCTCGAACAGCTTGCCGGCCGAGAGCACCACGCCGTTGCCGATGTAGCACTTGACGCCCGGCCGCATGATGCCGCTCGGGATGAGGTGCAGCGCGGTCTTGACGCCGTTGATGACCAGCGTGTGGCCGGCGTTGTGACCGCCCTGGAACCGCACCACGCCCTGCGCGCTCTCGGTCAGCCAGTCGACCAGTTTTCCCTTGCCTTCATCGCCCCATTGGGTGCCGACGACGACCACGTTTCTGCCAGTGGTAACGCTCATGATGTTTCGCTTCTTCGATTCAGAGGGGTGCGACCTGCCAGCAGCCGTCCTTCAGGACGAGTTCGCGGTCGCATTGGAATTCGTCGATCTCGCTGCCGTGTCCCGGCAGCATGCAGACCACGGTGTCGCCGTTTCGGCGCAGGTCGGCGATCGCGGCGTTGAGTTCGGGCGCATCGTTCCAGGGCGCGCGAATCGCGGCGCGCAGGGGCTGTGCGGGCAGCACGCCGACCAGCTCGCGGATGTCGAGGCTGAAGCCGACCGCCGGCCGATTGCGGCCGAAGATGGCACCGACCTCGTCGTAGCGGCCGCCGCGCACCAGTGCGTCGGTCGCGCCGGCGGTGTAGATGCCGAAGCGCATGCCGCTGTAATAGGCATAGCCGCGCAGGTCGGCGAGGTCGAAACTCAGCTGCGCGCCGGTGACGCGCTGGGCAAGCTGCCGGAGGTCCGCGAGGGCTGCACGGATCGCGGGACTCGAAGGCAACACCTTATCGGCCTCGTCGAGCACACGGACGTCGCCGTAAAGCTGCAAGAGCGCGAGCAGGCCTTCGCGCGCAGCTGCGGGGAACGGTCGGGTCAGGTCGCGAAGGGTGCTCGCGTCCTTGGCAGCCAGCGCCGCATGCACGCGTGCCGACAGTGCCTCGATACCGGATTGGCGCTCGGGCTGCCCCGCGCTTTCGAGCAGCGAACGAACGATGCGGGCATCCGCCAGGTCGACGATGACCGGCGATTGCGAGCTTGCGACCACGCCTGCGGCCTCCAGGCAGTCGAGCGACAGTCGCAGCACTTCGACATCGGCCTCGAGCCCGGCATGGCCGTAGATCTCGGCGCCGAACTGCAAGGGCTCGCGCGTGGCATGGGGGCGGTCGGGACGGGTATGCACGACCGGGCCGCAGTAGCAAAGGCGCGCGACACCCGTTCGGTTGAGCAGGTGCGCATCGATGCGGGCAACCTGCGGCGTGGTGTCGGCCCGAAGTCCCATGCTGCGCCCGGAGAGCTGGTCGACCAGCTTGAAGGTCTGCAGGTCGAGCGCCTCGCCCGTGCCCGAAAGCAGCGATTCGAGATGTTCCAGCAGAGGCGGCATCACCAGCTCGTAGCCATAGCCACGTGCGGTGTCGAGCAGCTGGCGTCGAAGTTCTTCGATGTGGCGGGCCTCGGAGGGCAGCACATCGGCAATGTGATCCGGGAGGACCCAGGCGGACATGGGGATCGGGGGGCTTGGTTAAACCGGGATTCTACCGGCGCCGGCTCAGCTGCCGACCCAGAGCATCAGCAGTCCGGCCAGGATGCTGCACAGGCCGAAGAAGCGCAATTGCCCATCTCGAAGCTGCATCAGCTGGCTGAAACCGCGGCGCCATCCGCCCGGTGACACGAAGGGCAGGATGCCCTCGATCACCAGGACGAGCGCGAGCGCGCTCAAGATCGAATCGAAGCTCACGCCGCTCGGAGACGAACCACTCGGCGATCGGTCGACCGAGGATCTCAGCGACGCGGCGGCGGCGCCGTGCCCGAACCCGAGCCTTGCATCGCGCGGAAGAAGTCGGAGGATGGGTCGAGCACCATCACGTCGCTCTTCTTGTTGAAGCTTTGCTTGTAGGCATCGAGGCTTCGGTAGAACTGCGCGAATTGCGGATCGCGGCCGAACGCTTCCGAATAGGCGGCTGCGGCCTGCGCATCGCCTTCGCCCTTGATCTTCTGCGCATCGCGATACGCGTTGGCGACGATCACCTCGCGCTGCCGATCGGCATCGGCGCGGATCTTCTCGCCCTCGGCGAAGCCGGTCGAGCGAAGCTCGTTGGCCACTCGCTTGCGTTCCGCTTCCATCCGCCGATACACCGACTCGGTAATCGACTCCACGTAGTCGACGCGGGTGATCCGCACGTCGATGATGTCGATGCCCCAGGGCTTGGCACCCTTGACCACGGCGAGCACCTCGCGCTGGACGTCGGCCATGAGCGCTTCGCGCCGCACCGAGATCAGGTCGCGCACGGTGCGCTTATTGACGTTTTCCTGGAAAGCGTTGCGCACCACGCGGTTGAGTTGCACCGCGCCGGCGTTCTCGTCGAGGCCGACGTTCCGGATGTATTCCGACGGATTGATGATGCGCCAGCGCACGTACCAGTCGACCACCACCCGCTGCTTCTCGGCGGTGAGCATCGGCTCGGGGTCGAGGCTCGAAAGCGTCAGCAGCCGCTTGTCGATGTACGACACGTTCTGGAAAGGCGGCGGGAGCTTGAAGTTGAGCCCGGGCTCGGTGATGACTTCCTTGATCTGGCCGAGTGCATAGACCACGCCGAACTGGCGCTGGTCGACGACGAAGAGCGTGGAGCTGAGCAAGGCCAGCGCCACCAGGATGGAGGATGCGATGAAACCGATTCTGTTCATGTTGGTTCTTCCCTCAGCGCAGGTCGCGGTCGCGCGAGCGGCCATCGCGGGCGCGTGCATCGCCGGCATTGGGCGCCACCGGAATCACCGATGACTGGGCCGGTGCGGTGCCGGCCACGTTCGGGCTGGCGGCATCGACCGGCGTGGCGGCAGCGTTCTGCCCCGACATCTGCATCAGCCGGTCGAGCGGCAGGTAAAGCAGGTTGGAACCCTGCTTGGAGTCGACCAGGACCTTGGTGGTGCTGGCATAGATCTGCTGCATGGCGTCGGTGTACATGCGATCGCGCGTCACCTGCGGCGCCTTCTGGTATTCGGCGAGCACCGAAGCGAAGCGTTGCGCATCGCCCTGGGCCTGCGCGACGATCCGGGCCTTGTACGCCTCGGATTCTTCCTTGAGTCGCGATGCGGTACCCGTGGCGCGCGGCACCACGTCGTTGGCATAGGCCTGCGCCTCGTTCTTGGCGCGTTCGCGCTCCTGGCCCGCCTTGAGCACGTCGTCGAAGGAAGCCTGCACCTGCTCGGGCGGGCGCACGCCGCCCTGCTGCAGGTTGATGCCGACGACCTCGACACCGACCTTGTAGCGGTCGAGGATGGTTTGCATCAACGCCCGCACGCGCGGCGCGATCTGGTCTCGCTCCTCGGCGAGGGCCGCATCCATCTTCATCTTGCCGACCACTTCGCGGACCGCCGTTTCGGCGACCTGGACCACCGTGTCGGCGGGAGTCTTGCTCTCGTACAGATAAGCGCGGGCATCGCTCAGGCGGTATTGCACGGCGAACTTGATCTCGACGATGTTCTCGTCCTCGGTCAGCATGGCGGACTCGCGCAGGCCGGTCGAGCGGACGATGGTGTCGCGGCCGACGTCGGTCGAACGGATCTGGGTGACCACCACCAGCTCGTGACGCTGGATCGGGTAAGGCAGGCGCCAGTTGAAGCCTGCGCCCACGGTGGTCTTGTAGCGGCCGAATTGCGTGATGACGGCCTGCTGACCTTCGTTCACGATGAAGAAGCCGGTGCCCAGCCAGATCAGCACGGCCACTGCCGCCACCAGGCCGAGGCCGAAGCCGGCGTTCTTCATGTCCGGCTTCAATCCGCCACCACCACCGCCGCCCGGAGGCCGGCCGTTGCCGCCGCGGTTGCCGCCGAAAAGTCCGCCGAGCTTGCGATTGAAGTCGCGCCAGAGTTCGTCGAGATCGGGGGGTCCCTGGTTGGGACCCTGCCCGCGCGGACGCTGGTTGTTGTTGTTGTTATTGTTGTTGGGCGGAGGCGGCGGCAGCTCGTCGTCGGGACGATTGGCCTTGGGACGCTCACCATTGGAAGACGGCTCGTCGCCGCGACCCCATCGCCCATCGTTCAGGTTGAACATTCCCTGTAAGCGTCTCCACACCGGCATTGCATTCATTCGATCTTTTTTCCTCGTCAGTGGAGGGATTGTGCCAATCAGTTGGCGGCGTCGTGGAATTCGGTCGCGTCTGCTAGGGACTTGCCATCCGGCGCTGCCTGGGAACGCAGGGCGAGGTCGGCCCGCAATGCAGGCATGCCCTGGCCGGTCCGGGCACTCACGAAGATACGTGGTACCTGGACGCCGTCGACGTTCATCTGATCTTGCAGCTGCAGGGGGAACTGGCTGCTTTCAAGGGCATCGAGCTTGTTGAAGACGAGAAGCTGAGGCACCGACTCGGCGCCGATTTCCTTCAACACGGCCTGGACCTCGGCCATCTGCTCGGGATGATGAGGGTTGGAGGCATCGACCACGTGCAGCAGCAGGTCGGCATCGATGGCCTCCTGCAAGGTGGCCTTGAAGGCGTCGACCAGCCCGTGTGGCAGCTCGCGGATGAAGCCGACCGTGTCCGAGATCGAAACCTGGCGACGCGCATCGCCGAGATAGAGTCGCCTCGTGGTGGTGTCGAGCGTCGCGAAGAGCTGATCGGCGGCATAGGCCTGTGCCTTGACCAGCGTGTTGAAAAGCGACGACTTGCCGGCATTGGTGTAGCCGACAAGGGAGATCTTGAAGGCATCGCGCCGCTCGCGTTGCCGGCGCTGGGTTCCGCGCTGCTTTTGCACCTTGGCGAGCCGCTCCTTGGTGCGCTTGATCGACTCGCCGATCATTCGACGATCGAGTTCGATCTGCGCCTCGCCGGGACCGCCGCGGGTGCCGATGCCGCCACGCTGCCGCTCCAGGTGGGACCAGCGTCGCACCAGCCGGGTGCTGAGGTATTGCAGCCGGGCAAGTTCGACCTGCAGCTTGCCTTCGTGCGAACGCGCACGCTGGGCGAAGATTTCGAGGATGAGGAAGGTGCGGTCGTAGACCGCGATGCCGAGCTCTCGTTCGAGATTGCGCTGCTGCGCAGGGCTCAGGGCCTGGTCGAAGACGACCTCGCTCGCGCGATGCAATTCGGCGAGCTCTCGAATTTCGTCCGCCTTGCCGCTGCCCACGAAGAGCGCCGCATCGGGCGCCTTGCGACGGCAGACCAGCCGGGCGACCGGCTGCAAGCCGGCGGATTGGGCGAGGAGCCCGAGCTCTTCCAACTCGGCATCGAAATGAGGCAGGCCGAAATCGACGCCGACGAGAACGACGGCGCCTTCCGTACGGGCGATCGATTCAGACAAGCGAAACTGGGATGAAGAAACAAAAAAGCGCGGCAGTGTTGGCTGCCGCGCTCCGCGCCCTCAGGCGGCAGGCGTGTTGCCGTTTTCAACCGGCACCAGGTTGACCGCCCGCCCTGGCACGATGGTGGAGATGGCATGCTTGTAGACCATCTGAGTCACCGTATTGCGAAGGAGAACAACGTATTGGTCGAACGATTCGATCTGGCCCTGCAGCTTGATGCCGTTGACCAGATAAATCGAAACCGGCACGTGCTCCTTGCGCAGGATGTTCAGAACGGGGTCTTGCAGAAGTTGCCCTTTATTGCTCACGATATTCTCCGTGTTCAAGAGTTGTAGTAGGACCGCTCACCTTAACACAGCACTTCCGCACTGCAGCACAAAACTCCATTGCCCCTGCGACATCAGCGGGCTCGGGGCTGGCTTGGGCAACCCCGCCTCAGCTCAGCCTTCCTTGCCGGCGAAGGGGTTGTGCGAAGTCTTCAGCTCGATCCGCAAGGGCGTACCGACCAGGTCGAACTCCTTCCTGAAGCGCCCCTCCAGGAAGCGCTTGTAGGCGTCCGTCACGTGCTCGAGCGAGTTGCCGTGGATCACGATCACCGGCGGGTTCATGCCGCCCTGATGGGCATAGCGCAGCTTCGGACGGAACATGCCCGACTTCTTGGGCGCCTGGAACTGCACGGCCTCGAGCAGCAGCCGGGTCAGCACCGGCGTGGACATCTTGCGGGTTGCCGACTTGTGCGCCTGCACGATCGCCTGCCACACCGGGCCGAGGCCCTGGCGCTTGATGGCCGAGATGAAATGCAGCGCAGCGAATTTGAGGAACGGCAGGCGGGTCTCGATCTGCCGCTGCACCTGCTCCCTTTGGTAGCTGTCGACTGCATCCCACTTGTTGATCGCGATGACCACCGCGCGTCCGCTTTCGAGGATGTAGCCGGCGATATGGGCGTCCTGGTCGGTCACGCCCTGGGTCGCGTCGAGCAGCAGCAGCACCACGTTGGCCGACTCGATCGCCTGCAGCGTCTTGACCACCGAGAACTTCTCGATCGCCTCGAACACCCGGCCCTTGCGCCGAAGGCCCGCCGTATCGACCAGCTCGAAGCGCTGCCCGTTGCGCTCGAACGGCACCGAGATCGCGTCCCGCGTCGTGCCCGGGAGATCGAAGGCGACCAGGCGCTCCTCGCCGAGCCAGGTATTGATGAGCGTGGACTTGCCGACGTTCGGCCGGCCAGCCACCGCGAGCTTGATCGGCTTGTTGGCGTCGGCCTCGTCCTCGGCTTCGTCCTCCTCGGGTATCTGCAGCGGCTCCAGCGCCAGCTCGACCAGGTCGCGAATGCCCTGGCCGTGCGCAGCCGAGATGCCGTGTACCTCGCCGAAGCCCAGCTCGTAGAAGTCCACCAGCTTGGTGCCGTCGTGCATGCCCTCGGCCTTGTTGGCCACCAGCACGCAGGGCTTGCCCAGGCGCCGAAGTTCGTTGGCGATGTCGTGGTCTTGCGCCGAGAGGCCCTCGCGCGCATCGACGACGAAGATCACCACGTCGGCCTCGGCGACCGCCTGCCGCGTCTGCTTGGCCATCTCCTTGAAGATGCCGCTGCCGGCGTCCGGCTCGAAGCCCCCGGTATCGATCACGATGAACTCGTACCGACCCTGCCGCCCGTTGCCGTAGTGGCGGTCGCGGGTAAGGCCGGCGTAGTCGGCGACGATCGCGTCCCGCGTCTGCGTGAGGCGGTTGAAAAGAGTCGACTTGCCGACGTTGGGACGCCCGACCAGCGCGATGACCGGCTTCATGGAAGGCGCCCTTTCAAAGCGTCATTCCGGCCGATAGCCGAAGACGCCGCCATTGCGGGTGACGACGACCACGGTATTGCCCGAAACCACCGGCGACGCGGCGATGGCCGAACCGTCGGGCGTGATGCGGTTGAGCGGCGCACCGTCGTCGCGCGACACGAAATGCACGAGCCCGGTGCTGTCGCCGAACACGATCGATCGGCCGACCGCCAGTGGCGCGGTCAGGGTGCGGTACTTGTAGCGTTCGACCTGCCAGGCACGCTCGCCATCGCCCCGGCGCCAGGCCGCCAGGT
Organism: Burkholderiales bacterium 8X; assembly: GCA_902506565.1. GTDB lineage: Bacteria > Pseudomonadota > Gammaproteobacteria > Burkholderiales > Burkholderiaceae_C > Variovorax. The sequence continues at coordinate 2,517,759 of LR732703.1, forward strand.
TGCCGTTCTCCTCGGTGCCGTAGACGAAGCGATCGTCGCCGCCGATGCCCTCGGCGCCCGCCGCGGGCTTGCTCCAGACCAGGGTGCCGCGCGTCGCATCGACGCAGCCCACGCTGGCAAGGTAAGCGCGGGCGCAGATGGTGTCGCCGACCCGGCTCACGGTGCCGGTCAGGTCGACCAGGCGCTCGACGTCGTTGGTGCCACGCGGTGCGGCGATCGGCGACTCCCAGCGCGAGGTGCCGTTGGCGGGGTTGATGCCGACCAGCCGTCCGCCCACGCCGACGACCAGCGTGTCGTCGACCGCGGTGAGCACGCCCGGCTTGCGCAGCACCAGGTTCTCGGCGGTGCGTTGCTGGGCCCACAGGCGGCGACCGCTCTGGCCGTCCCAGGCGCTGGTGGTTCGATCGGCCGCCTGCACGAACACACGGCGACCGGCCACCAGCGGCGGGGTGAAGGACTGGGCGCTGAGGCGCTGCTTCCAGAGCACCTTGCCGCCCTGCAACGCGACCAGTTCGTTCTGGTTGGTGATGACCGCGGCCAGGGTTCCGTCGCTGCCGACACCCGCCGCAAGCGGCGCGCCGGCGGAACCGCGCCAGACTTCCTGGCCCGAACGCGCATCGATCATGACGACGGTGCCATCGGCACCGGCGACCGCGACCATGTCGCCGCTCACGTCGACCGAGAGCGGAAACTCCACCTTCGGTATGCGAACGCTCCAGGCCTCGCGAACGCCCTGCACCGCCACGTTGGCCGGGAGTTCGGCGGGCTTGGGCTTGGGAGTGCCCGAGCAGGCGGCCAGCACGGCAGCCACCAGCAAGGCGGCACTCGTGCGGAAGAAGAAGGCCGGGGACAGCGAACGCTGGAATGTCATGGTGTTGTTGTTCAAGACTTGGCGGCAGGCGCGTCAGCTGTGACAGCGGCAGGGGTGGGTGCGAGGCTCTTGGGATCGACGCCGACGGCATTCAGCTTGACCTCGACGAGGCGCCGGTAGTCGCTGCGGGCGCTGAACAGGGTCCAGGCCTTCTGGTATTCGGACTTGGCTTCGTCTCGCTTGCCTTGCGCCAGCAAGATGTCGCCCTTGCGGTCGGCGACCAGCGCCTCGAATTCGGCGGGCACCGAGGACGACAGTTGCTTCAGGGCGTCGTCGTAGGCTTTGGCTTGCAGCAGTTCGGCCGCCAGCCGAAGCCGTGCGATCGCCTGGTAGCCAGGATCGACGGCATGCTCGGCGACCCAACCCAACGCGCTCTTCGAGGCGTCGGCATTGCCTTTTTCGTGGAAGGTGCGAGCGGCCAGCAGGCCCGCCTGCTGCGCATAGGCGGTGCCGTCGAAGCGGCTCTTCATCTCGGCAAGGCTGCGTTCGAGGCGTGCGGTGTCGCCGGCCTGCGCGCTGCGTTCGATCTCGTCGTACAGCACCGCGGCACGGGCCGCCTTGTCGCGCTGGAAGTACTGCCAGCCGTTCCATGCCATGAACGCACCAGCCAGCAGCACGACCAGCCAGGTGATGGTGGTGCCGTACTTGTTCCAGAAATGCTTGAGCTGGTCGAGCTGTTCCTGTTCTTCGAGATCGAGATGGGTGGCCATGCGCTGTCAGTCGTTGAGAGCCGAAGATTGTAGGGTGGTCGCCCAGGCCGAGGCCCGTGCCAGCGGGCGCAGGGTCTGCTCCCCCTTGCCGTCGCGCAGCGACTTGACCGTGACCTCGCCACGGGCGATCTCGTCCGCGCCGAACACCAGCGCGAACGCGGCGCCGCTCGCATCCGCCTTCTTGAACTGCGATTTGAAGCTGCCCAGCCCGTCGGCGGTCGCGGCATGCATCTGGATCCGGATGCCGGCTTCCCGCAGTTCGCGCAGCGTGCGAAGCGCGACCGGCATCGCCGCTGCATCCGGCACCACGGCATAGGCATCCGGCAGCGGCGCAGGCACGGCCGTGCCCTGCTCCTTCACGAGTTCGAGCACGCGCTCGACGCCGATGGCCCAGCCCACGGCCGGCGCCGGCTTGCCACCGATCTGCACGATGAGGTCGTCGTAGCGCCCGCCGGCGCACACGGTTCCTTGTGCGCCGAGCCGATCGGTCACGAACTCGAAAACCGAGAGGTTGTAGTAGTCGAGGCCGCGAACTAGCCGCGGGTTGACGGTGTAGGCCACGTCGTTCGCATCGAGGATCGCCTTGAGGCCGTCGAAGTGGGCGAGCGATTCCGCGCCGAGGAAGTCGATCAGCCGTGGCGCCGACTGGGCGATCTCCTGCATCGCCGGGTTCTTGGTGTCGAGGATCCGCAGCGGATTGGTGTGCAGGCGTCGACGGGCTTCCTCGTCGAGACCGTCCTGGTGCTTCTCGAAATGCGCGATCAGCTCGGCCCGGTGCCGCGCACGCTCGGCGGGCTGGCCGAGGCTGTTGAGTTCGAGCCGGATGTCCGCGAGGCCGAGCGCCTTCCAGAGCGCGCGGGCCAGGAGGATCAGCTCGGCATCGACGTCCGGCCCGGCGAATCCGAGCGCCTCGGCGCCGATCTGGTGGAACTGGCGATAGCGGCCGCGCTGCGGACGCTCGTGCCGGAACATCGGTCCCATGTACCAGAGCCGCTTGCCGCCGTCGTACAGCATCGAGTGCTCGGTGACGGCCCGCACCACGCTCGCGGTGTTCTCGGGCCGCAGCGTCAGCGCCTCGCCGTTGAGCCGGTCCTCGAACGAATACATCTCCTTCTCGACGATGTCGGTGACCTCGCCGATGCCGCGCACGAAAAGTGCCGTGTGCTCCAGGATCGGCGTGCGGATGTTGCGGTACGCATGGCGCGCCATCTGCTCGCGGACGATGCCTTCGAGCCATTCCCAGCGCGCGGATTCGGGCGGCAGGATGTCGTTCATGCCTTTGACGGCGGAAAGCTTGTCGGTCATGGAAATACGTTGTCTTGTTCTATGTGGGTGCGCAGGTCTCGCCGAGCGCAACGGTCGGCCGGCGGCGGTCACGGCTAGAGGCCGGATCCTCGCCTACTGTTTCGCGCGGCAGTCGTGCCGCCTCGTCAATGCACGCCGAACCTGCGCTCGACGTACTTCTCGACCAGCTCGTGGAACTCGTTCGCGATGTTCTCGCCGCGCAAGGTCAGCGCCTTCTCGCCGTCGATGAAGACCGGCGCGGCCGGTGCCTCGCCGGTACCCGGGAGGCTGATGCCGATGTCGGCATGCTTGCTCTCGCCCGGCCCGTTGACGATGCATCCCATCACCGCGACCTTCATGTTCTCGACGCCCGGGTAGCGGGTGCGCCAGACCGGCATCTGCATCCGGAGGTAGTCGTCGATCTGCTTGGCAAGCACCTGGAAGGTGGTGCTGGTGGTCCGGCCGCAGCCGGGGCAAGCCGTGACGCTCGGAACGAAGACCCGCAGCCCGAGCGCCTGGAGGATTTCGTTGGCGATCACGACCTCTTGCGTCCGGGCTTCGCCGGGTTGCGGCGTCAGCGACACGCGGATGGTGTCGCCCACGCCTTCCTGCAGCAGGATCGACAGCGCCGCGGCCGATGCGACCGTACCCTTGGTTCCCATGCCGGCTTCGGTCAAGCCCAGGTGCAGCGGATAGTCGCAGCGCCGCGCGAGCTCGCGATAGACCGAGATGAGGTCCTGCACGCCGCTCACCTTGCAGCTCAGGATGACCTGGCGGCCTTCCATGCCCATCGATTCGGCAAGCTTCGCGGATTCAATGGCGGAAGTGATCAGCGCCTCGTACATGACCTGCTTGGCATCCCAGGGCTCGGCGCGGCGGCTATTGGTGTCCATCAGGCTGGCGAGCAATTCCTGGTCGAGGCTGCCCCAGTTGACGCCGATCCGCACCGGCTTATTCCAGCGCAGGGCGGCGTCGATCATCTGGCCGAACTGCCGGTCGTGCTTGTCGCCCTTGCCCACGTTGCCGGGGTTGATGCGGTACTTGCTGAGCGCCTCGGCGCAGGCCGGATAGTCGGTCAGCAGGCGATGCCCGTTGTAGTGAAAGTCGCCGATCAGCGGAACATCGACGCCCATGCGATCGAGCTGATCGCGGATGTAGGGCACCTGCGCCGCAGCCTCGGGGGTATTGACCGTGATGCGCACCATCTCCGAACCGGCGTGGGCCAGTTCCTTGACCTGGATGGCCGTGCCGATCGCGTCGACCGTGTCGGTATTGGTCATCGATTGCACCCGCACCGGCGCGTCGCCGCCGACCGTGACGATGCGCGAGCCCCAGACCACGCTGGCCTGCTTCGACCTGCGCGCACGCGGTGCGGCGCGGTCGATGGGTTGCGAAGGGTCCAGGGCCGAGGTTGGGGTCGCCGATGCCGCGTTGCCGCCGCTCGGTTCATCGATCTGGACGCGGGTCGGGTTGTCGTTCATGGCTTCACCTCGAATCGTGCGACGCCGCCGCCCTTCGTGAGCGGTGCCAGGTCGAAAGGCTTGCCGCGAACCTGCACCGTGACGCTGCTGGCACGGCCGACCGTGACCGCGAGCGGCGGCGTGCCGGATACCGAGGCCGTTTCGCCGGCCTTGACGGTCCGGCGCAAGAGCGGCTTGCCGCCCGAATCGGTCACGGTGACCCAGGAGTCGTCACGCGCGGAAAAGGAAATCAGGTTGGCAGAGGCTGCACCCGCTGCCGCATCGAGCGGTGCAGCGGGCGCGGACGCGGGCGCGGAAGCCGCGGCCGAGGTTGCCGAACCGGTCGCCGGGGACACGCTTCCGAGCCCGGGGACGGTGGCCACGCCGGGCGTCGTCGGTGTCACCGATTGCACGACCATGCCCGCCGGCGCAGCCGAAGCATCGCCGGAGGCAACCGAAGCGGACGGTCCGCCGGCATCGGCCGACTCGCTCGCCGTGCCGGAATCGGAGCGCGAAAACGACGCACCGACGCGATCGAACACCGACTGCGGCATCCAGAAGAGGACGCCCGCGCCCACCAGCAACAGGACGACGACGACCAGCAAGGCACGCGACGGCAAGCCGGTCGGCCCCGCGGCCGCACGCGGCGCGGCGGACCTCAGGTTCTTGCTGATGGTTCGATCGGCGTTGGCGAGCCCGGTGGTCTGCACGCCCGGCATCTTGGCCAGCACCGGTGCGGGGTCGATGCGCAGCGCCCGGCAGAGGCTGGCGGCCAGGGCGCGCGCGAAGACCGGGTCGGGCAGCGCGTCGATGTTGTCGGTCTCGAGCGCTTCCAGCTTGGCGACCGACACCTTGAGCGCCGCCGCGACCACGTCCTGCGGCAGGTTGTGCGCCTCGCGCGCCTCGCGCAGCATGTCGCCGGCACTCATGTGGGAACGGTCGCCGGGCAGGGTCGGCGGCGCCGAGGGTTGGGCTCCGAATTCGCTGGCTCTCTCAATCATTGAAGTTTCCGCGTTCGTACGCGATGGCCTCCCGCGATTGGGGGAAGCGGCGCTGAAGCTGGCCCGCGAGCTGCGAAAGGGCTTCGCGGTTCTCGAGCTTGCGCTCGATCTTGATGCCGAGCCAGAGCGACTCGGCATTGGCCGACGGGCTGTTGTTGACCCGGCGAATGTAGAACTGCGCCCGCGACCATTCGTCTCGCTGGGTCAGGATGGATGCGAGGTTGTAGCCGATGACCGGATTGCTGGCATCGAGCTCGTAGGCCTGCATCAGGCTGCGCTCGGCCTCGGTCCGCTGGCCGGCACGAAGCTGGCAGACGCCCTGCGTCATCAAGGTCTTCGCGCGGTCGCCGTAGGTCGAGATGGACAACGCCGCCGCGAACTGCTGCGCCGCGTCGCCATGGCGGTTCTGCTGGCACAGCAGCCAACCGTAGTTGTGCAGTGTGTTGGGCTCGCGCGGGTTGAGGGCGATGGCGCGGCGGAAGCTGTCCTCGGCCGAGGTGGGATCGTCCAGCCGCATGTAGACCAGTCCGCGAAGGTTGTACGCATCGGCGAAGGTCGGATCGGCCGCCAGGGCCTGCTTGATCTCGTCGAGCGCGACCGTGGTCTGCCCTTGCTCGAAGTAGCCCACCGCCAACTCGATTCGAAGCCGGGCCCGCATGCGCGCGTTGGTCTCGTCCGAGTCGGTCACGATGTTCGCGGCGCTACCGGCGCCGCCGGCCGGCCGCGTGCTGGTCGTCACGGTGTTGACGCAGCCGGCCAGCAAGACCCCTGCCGCGCACCAGCAAAGCGCGTGCGTCGCGAGGCGGCGCGCGGTCGGGAAGGCTTTGCTCATGGGTTCAGGGCTCCTCGGCGGTGGTGGACGCCGCATGGCTGCGCGCGGGATGAAGAACGATCGTGCGCCGCCGGGCGGCCAGCCGCTCGGCCGCCCGGGTGCGGTCCTTGACGTCGCCGGCCAACTGGCCACACGCGGCGTCGATGTCGTCGCCCCGGGTCTTGCGCACGGTCGTGACCAGCCCGGCTTCGCTCAGGACCTTGGCAAAGGCGAGCACGCGCGCCTGCGGCGAACGCAGCAGGCCGGAAGCCGGGAAGGGATTGAAGGGAATCAGGTTGAACTTGCAGGAAATGCCGTGCTTGCGCACCAGTTCGACCAACTGGCGCGCATGCTCCGGCTGGTCGTTCACGCCGTCCAGCATGCAATATTCGAACGTGATGAAGTCGCGCGGCGCATGCGCGAGGTAGCGCTTGCAGGCCTCGATCAGTTCGGCGATCGGATACTTGCGGTTGAGCGGCACCAGGTCGTTGCGGAGCGCATCGTTCGGCGCATGCAGCGAGACCGCCATCGCGACCGGGCAGTCCTGCCCGAGGCGATCGATCATCGGAACCACGCCCGAGGTCGACACCGTGACCCGCCGCCTCGACAGGCCGTAGGCGTTGTCGTCGAGCATGGTGCGCAAGGCCGGCACCAGGGCGGCGTAGTTTTGAAGCGGCTCGCCCATGCCCATCATCACGACGTTCGAGATGACTCGTTCGTCGCGCTTCAGGTGCCGGCGCAGGAAATGCTCGGCGAACCAGAGCTGGGCGACGATTTCGCCGGTGGTCAGGTTGCGGCTGAAACCCTGGTGCCCGGTGGAGCAGAAACGGCAGCCGACCGCGCAACCCGCCTGCGACGACACGCACAAGGTGCCGCGATCGTCCTCGGGAATGAACACCGCCTCGACCGCATTGCCGTCGCCAACGTCGAACAGCCACTTGATGGTGCCGTCGGCGGATTCGTTCTGGGTCAAGACCTGCAGGGCCTCGACCCGGGCCGTTCCGGCCAGCTTCTCGCGAAGCGACTTGGCCAGGTCGGTCATCAGCGAAAAATCGCTGGCGCCGCGCTGGTGGATCCAGCGGAACAGCTGGGTGGCGCGAAAACGCTTCTCGCCGAGCCGTTCGCAGAACGCGGCCAACCCTTCGAGATCGAAGTCGAGCAGGTTGGCCGTGGTCATGGGATCGGCGGGCAGCAACCTCAGCCTGCGGCCTTGAGGTCGGGGAAGAAGAAGGCGATCTCGACCTTGGCGGTTTCGACGGCATCCGAGCCGTGTACGGCATTGGCGTCGATGCTGTCCGCGAAGTCGGCGCGGATGGTGCCCTTCTCGGCCTTCTTCGGGTCGGTCGCGCCCATCAGGTCGCGGTTCTTGGCGATGGCGTTCTCGCCTTCGAGTGCCTGCACGAAGACCGGGCCGGAGACCATGAACGTCACCAGGTCCTTGAAGAACGGGCGCTCCTTGTGCACCGCGTAGAACTGCTCGGCTTCGGCGGTGGAAAGATGCACCAGCTTGGCGGCGATGAGCTTGAGGCCGGCGGCTTCGAAGCGGGAGACGATCTGGCCGATGACGTTCTTCTGGACGGCGTCGGGCTTGATGATGGAGAGGGTGCGTTCGATGGCCATTTGCTATTTCCTGATTGCTTGGTTCTTGATGTGATCTGGCGAGTCGCGGAAGGTATCCGCAAGCCTCGGCAAAGCCCCTGATTTTAGCGGGCCGGCCATTCGGTTCCGATCGATGCGGAAGAAAGGCCGACCCGGAGCGCGGACTCAGCGACCGCGTCGACGGCCACCGCCCTGCCCGCCGAAATTGCCGCCCGGCGGCCCGCTCCGTCGCTGGCCCGACCGCTGCTCCTTGCGCTGGCGCGAGAAGCTGTCGGCGCCGATGTAGCCGACCGAGGTCTTCATGGGGTCGGGCTGGTTGGCGCCGCTCGGCAGCCGGTCGTCGGTGTTTCGATTGGCGCCGCCGCGTGGGTCGCCGCGGGGATCGCCCCGCTGATCGCCCCGATTGCGCCGACCCTGCTGCGCCGGCCCGCCGCCGTCGTTTCGCCCACGCGGGCCGCCGCCGCCGAGCGGGTTCGGGATCGAAGGATCGCGGCCGTCGAACGATGCTCCGCCCCCATTCCGGTTGCCGCGGCGCTTGCGATTGCGCCCGTTCCGCGCGCCGCCGTCCGGCCCCTGGCCCTGACCACCCTGCCCGCCCGGACCCTGGCCCTGTCCACGCTGGCGCGGCGCGTTGCCGCGCGGGCCACGCTCGTTTCCGCCGCCCGCCGCCTGGAACAGCGCCTGGATGTCGCGCTCGTCGAGCTCCATCCACGCGCCCCGCTTCAAGCCCCGTGGCAACACCATGGCGCCGTAGCGGATGCGGATCAGCCGGCTGACCGCGTGACCGACCGCCTCGAACAGCCGCCGCACCTCCCGGTTGCGACCCTCGGAAATCGTGACCCGGTACCAGCAGTTGGAACCCTCGCCCCCGCCTTCCTCGATCGAGCCGAAATGCGCCATTCCGTCGTCGAGGCGCACCCCTTCGAGCAGCTTCTTCTTCTCGTCGGCACTCAAGGCGCCCAGCACCCGGACTGCATATTCGCGTTCCAGGCCGAAGCGCGGATGCATCAACTGGTTGGCGAGGCCCCCGGAACTGGTGAAGAGCAACAAGCCCTCGGTATTCAGGTCGAGCCTTCCGACCGACTGCCATTTGCCCTGCTGCAGTCGTGGCAGCTTGCGGAACACGGTCGGACGATTCTGGGGATCGTCATGCGTCACGACCTCGCCGACCGGCTTGTGATACGCGATGACCCGGGCCGGTGGCGGATCGATCCGGAAGCGGATCGGCTTGCCGTTGACCTTGACCTGGTCGCCGAACTGGATGCGCTGCCCGATATGGGCCGGCTCGTTGTTGACCGAGATGCGGCCCTGCAGGATCAACTGCTCCATCTCGAGGCGGGAGCCGAGTCCGGCCTGGGCCAGCACCTTGTGGAGCTTCGGCGAATCGGCCTCGGGCAACAAAACGCGCTTCAGGGCAGGAACTTCGGGGCTGTTCTCGTCCGCATCGAATTGACCGGAGATCACGTCGGCGAAACGAATCGGCTCCGGCGCGGGCATGTTGCGCTGCTCGCGCTCGGCGGCGCGGCGGGCACGGTCGAGATCGTCTTCCTCTTCGTCTGGTTCCTCGTCCTCGTCCTCGTCGTCCGCTCGATCGTCATCGTCGGTGGCGCCGCGGTCGTCGCCATGTTGTTCGTCCACTCTCGAAAGGGCTTCGGACCTCGCGGCGCTTCGGGCCTCCGGCTCGGAGCCGTCGCCTGTTGCGGTCGCTGCGGTCGCTGCGGTCGCTGCGGTCGCTGCGGTCGCTGCGGTCGCTGCGGTCGGTTCTCCGACCGGCAGCTCGGAAGAAGGCTGCGGCCGGTGTTCGGCAGCGCCCTCGGCCTCTTGCAACGAAGCCGGCGGCGAGTTCGTCGTTGCAGCCTCTTCGGCGGCTCCCGAAGCCGCGGCGGCGTTCGCGTCGGCAGGCGACACCGGGTTATCGGGCGTGGCCGCCTCGTCCACCGGCGCGGCCTTGGGCTTGCGCGGACGCCGTTTGCGCACCGGCGCGGCGCCGTCGGCCGCAGCCTCGGCTTCCGGCCCCGCCGTGGAGGTCGCCCCGACTGCGGACTTGCCAGCGTCTGATTCGGGCGGAGCGATCGGCGCCGCAGCGTCTTCGGGTTCGGATGGGCTCATGGTTGTTTTCCGGAGGGAACGACCGCGTTGTCTGCCTCATCGGACGCATCTTCGGGTGCGATGGGGAGCGAATGGAGGCTGTGGGAGTTGGATGGCTCGGTGTCCGCTGTTGGCGGGACATCGGGCAGTACGGCAGGCGGGGCGGCCGCTTCGTCGGCCGGATCGTTGATCGGCAAGCCCGGTTGCGCGATGTCGGCAGCCTGGCTCAGGGCATCGAGGAGTGTGCTCTGGCGCGCGTTCGCATCGATCGTCGGCAACTGATCGAGCGACGCCAGGCCGAGGTCGTCGAGGAACTGGCGGGTGGTCGCATAGAGCCCGGGCCGGCCGACGGTTTCGCGGTGGCCGATGACCTCGACCCAATTTCGATCTTCGAGCTGCTTCAGGATCAACGAATTGATGGTGACGCCGCGGATGTCTTCCATGTCGCCGCGGGTCACCGGCTGGCGGTAGGCAATGATGGCGAGCGTCTCGAGTGCGGCACGGGTGTAGCGCGGCGGTTTCTCCGGATGCAGGCGATCGAGGTGGTCGCGCAACTCGGGACGACTCTGGAAGCGCCAGCCGCTCGCGACGCTCACGAGTTCGAGGCCGCGTTGCGCCCAGTCTTCCTGGAGCTCGATCAAGAGCGACTTGATGGTATCGGCGCCCAGTTCATCGTCGAACAGCACGCGCAATTCGCGCAGCGGCAACGGCTGGGTCGAACAGATCAAGGCGGTCTCGAGAATGCGCTTGGCATCCGCCGTATTCATGGTTCGCTGTATCCGGGAAAAGGCGCCACCAGGGACGCTTGTTCAGGAGGATGAAGGGGCGCTGCCGGCACTTGGCTGTTGCAACGCGAGGCCGGCGACTCTGGCCGGCACCGGCCCTCGGGCCGTCAGGCGCGATTGTAGTCCAGGCCCCATTGGGTCAGGGACGTTGCCAGGTCGTCCGGCGGAGCCGAGCGGAAATCGTGATCGACGCCCGTGATCGGATGCCGGAAGGCAAGGCGGAAGGCATGCAGCGCCTGGCGCGAAAGACCGGCCGCGGGCGCACCGCCGTACAGGGCGTCGCCGACCAGCGGATGACCGATCGACGCCATGTGTACCCGGATCTGGTGGGTGCGCCCGGTCTCCAGCGTGCAGCGAACCAGGCAAACCTCATCGGCCTCGCCGAGCAGCTCGATGTGGGTGCGTGCGAGCTTGCCCGGATGCCGCTCGAGGTCGACCACCGCCATTCGCAGCCGATTGCGCGGGTCGCGGCCGATCGGCGCATCGACCCAGCGCGCGGCCGGCCCGGTCCAACTTCGGTGCGCCACCGCCAGGTACTGGCGCTTGACCTCGCGGGCGGCGATCTTCGCGACCAGCGCATCCATCGCTGGCCGCGTGCGGGCCACCACCATCAAGCCGCTGGTGTCGCGATCGAGCCGATGGACGATGCCTGCGCGCGGCATCGAAGCCGCCTTGGCGTCGAGCGCGAGCAATCCGTTCAGGAGCGTGCCGCTCCAGTGACCGGGCGCCGGATGGACCACGAGGCCGGCCGGCTTGTCGATGACGCGAAGGTGCTCGTCCTCGTACACCACTTGCAGCGCCATCGGCTCGGCTTTGAAGGCCTGGCTTTGCGGCGTGGGGCGCAGTTCGATGCTGCCGCGCTCGCCGGCCTGCACGGCGGCCGACGGCTTGGACGCGCGCCTGCCCTGCAGCATCACCAAGCCGGCCGCCATCAGCTGCTGGATGTAGCTGCGCGAGAACTCCGGCAGCAGCGTGGCCAGGGCGCGGTCGAGACGCTGCCCGTGCTGGTCAGCGCCAATGGCGAAGGGCCGGGTCTCGCTGGCTTCGCCGGGGTCGGCCGGCTCCTCGTACTCGGACGGTTCGGCAGGGTTGCCGAGAGGGTCGGCCGATATAATCGAAGGCACCTGTTTCACGAAAGCCATATGTGATGTTTCGCGCCAAATTATCGGTTGTCCCAGGCTGGCTGGCCTTGGCCGCCGCCGCCTGGCTCATGGCTGGATGCTCGTCGACGACCACCGACAAGACCGCGAACTGGAGCCCCAATCGCATCTACGCCGAAGCCAAGGACGAGGCCGGGTCCGGTGCCTATGACAAGGCGGTTCCGCTGTTCGAAAAGCTCGAGGGCCGCGCGGCCGGCACCCCGCTCGCCCAGCAGGCACAGCTCGACAAGGCCTACGCCCAGTACAAGGCGAGCGACAAGCCGGCGGCCATCGCCACGCTCGACCGCTTCATGAAGCTCCATCCGGCGAGCCCCGCATTCGACTATGCGCTGTACCTGAAGGGCGTGGTCAACTTCAATGACGACCTGGGCCTCTTCTCGTTCCTGACGCGCCAGGACCTGTCCGAGCGAGACCAGAAGGCTGCCAAGGAGTCCTTCGAGTCGTTCAAGGAACTCGTCAACCGCTTCCCCGAGTCGCGCTACACGCCGGACGCGCGTCTGCGCATGAACTACATCGTCAATTCGCTCGCGCAGTACGAAGTTCACGTCGCCCGCTACTACTACACCCGCGGTGCGTACCTGGCGGCCATCAATCGCGCGCAGCTCGCGCTGGCCGACTACCGCGAAGTGCCCGCGCTCGAAGAAGCCCTGTACATCATGGTCCAGTCCTACGATGCGCTCGGCCTCAACGACCTGCGCGACGACGCGAAGCGGGTCTTGACCACCAACTACCCACAGAGCGAATACCTCTCGCGCGGCTTCCGCTCGAAGGACGACCCGTGGTGGAAGGTCTGGTAGCCGACGCTCGGTCAGTCGACTGAGGCGTCGCCTCGCAACTGTGCGAGCGTGGCCTCGAACTCGGCTTCGGCTTCGAGGCGCCGCATCGGCGGCAGCGCCGCCAGCAGGCGTTTTCCGTAGCCCATCGCGACCAGCCGGGTGTCGCAGATCACCAGGGCGCCGCGGTCGCTCTCCCGCCGAATCAGCCGACCGGCGCCCTGCTTGAGCGCCACCGCAGCCTCCGGCAGCGAATAGTCGCCGAACGCGCTCCGGCCCTCCGACTCGAGCCGCTGCGAGCGCGCCTCGACCAGCGGGTCGTTCGGCGGCGGAAACGGCAGCTTGTCGATCACCACCAGCTGCAACGCATCGCCGGGAGCATCGAAGCCCTCCCAGAACGAGGCCGAGGCGACCAGCACGCAACCGCTGCGACCGGGCCCCGCGCCTTCGCGAAAGCGATCCATCAGCACCCGCTTCGGCCATTCGCCCTGCACCAGCACGTCGGGCCGGCTCGCCGCATCCAGATGCTCCAGCTGACGCTTCATCGCGTCGCCGATGGTTCGAAGCGCCCGCAGCGTGGTCGTGAGCACCAGCGTTCGGCCGCCCAGGGTTGCGGCGCCCTTGGCCGCCAGTCGCGCCACCTCGGTGCTGTGCGAAGGATCGCTCGGCTTCGGGAACTGGCGCGGCACGTAGAGCGCCGCCTGGCGGGCGTAGTCGAACGGGCTCTTGACCCGGAGGATTTCGGCGTCCTGCAGTCCGCACGGCTCGGTGAACCAGCGCAGCGCCGGATCGTCGCCCAAGGTTGCCGAGGTGAAGATCCAGGCCCGGTTGCGCGCCTCGGGATCGGCTTGCGAGCCGACCTTGAGAACCCTATTGCGGATCGCGTCGGCGATGTCGAGCGGCGACTCGACCAGCCGGACCTGGGTGCCGACGTCGACCCAGCGCACCGAACCGCTCGCGCACCGGGTCGCGAAGCGTTCGGCCCGCTCCACCAGCTGGGACGCGCGTTCATGCAGCCGCACGAAGTCCGGAGAGATCTCGCTCACCGTGTCCAGCGCCCTCGCCGCCTGATCGAACGCATGGTGCAGCGCCTCGAGCGTCTGCTGCCAGGCATCGGCGGGCACGCCTTCCGGCGCATGGCCGGACCAGCGCAGCTTGGCGCCCGCCCATTGCTTTCCGACCACCAGCCGCAGCTCGCGCGCCGCACGTTCGGTGTCGGCGGCGAGTTGCTGCCAGTCGGCAAGCCCACGGGCCTGCTGCAGCCCTGCCGCCAGCAGGTCGCGCGCGAAATCGAGCGCCTGTCCGCTGCCCAGCTGCACGCCGAGGAACTGCACCCCGGTTTCGTTCAGCTGGTGTGCCTCGTCGAAGACCACCACGCGCACCGAAGGCAGCAGTTCGGCCATGCCGGACTCGCGCACCGCGAGGTCCGCGAAGAACAGATGATGGTTGATGACGACTACGTCTGCCGCCATCGCCTCGCGCCGCGCCAGGTTGACATGGCACGCCTTGAACTGCGGACATTGCGCGCCCAGGCAGTTGTCCCGCGTCGAGGTGACCAGCGGGATCAACGGCGAGCGCTCGTCCAGCCCCGGCAGCTCCGCCAGGTCGCCGGTGCGGGTCGCCTTGGACCATTGCTCGATCTTGGCCAGGGTGCGAGGGCTGCCGCGCTCGGGCAGCGACGCATCGTGGCGGGCCAGGTCGAGCCGGTGCAGGCAGAGGTAGCTGGCCCGGCCCTTCAGGAGTGCCGTGCGCACCGGGAGCTTGAGCGCGTCGACCAGGCGCGGCAGGTCGCGCCCGAAGAGCTGGTCTTGCAGCGTCTTGGTGGCGGTGGAAAGCAGCACGCGTTCGCCACTCAGGAGCGCCGGCACCAGGTACGAGAAGGTCTTGCCGACGCCGGTACCGGCTTCGACCACCAGCGCGCCGCCGCCCTGGATCGTGCGAGCAACCGCCACCGCCATCGCGGTCTGGCCTTCGCGTTCGCGGAACTGTTCGGCAGCCACAGAAAGCGCAGCGTCGGGCAGGAAGGCTTCGCGAACCTCCTGCTCCAGCGAATGAGCGCGGTGCTCGGTACGGGCGGCGTCGCGGTGCTCCTCGGGCCAGCCCGACAGGCTCGATGCGGCCGGCGCGCCAATGTCGGCGGATGCCGAGATCGGGTCCGCCGCGTCGCGAACCGCGATGTCCTGGCCCGGCATCAAGCCGGCTCCCGCGGATCGGTCAGCCGCTCCAGCCGCTCGACTTCGTCGCGAAGCGCAAGGCGGCGCTTCTTGAGGCGGCGCAGCAGCAGCTCGTCGATCGGCACGATGTCGGCGAGTCGATCGATGGTGGCGTCGAGATCGGCGTGATCCATGCGCAACTCAATCAGCTGACGTGAGGAAGAATGAAGATTGGAGTCCAAAACTGTGGCGCAGGCGCTGTCCGGCCCGGCAATGGTTGACTCGATAATACGTCCTGGGTTTCAGCCCCTTTCGATCATTCCCAAGGACCGCGCCAACGGCGCATTCAGCGCCCATGACACCAGGCTTTCGACTTACCGCCGCAAGTGGCTTGCACAAGGGCGACCGTCCGTACCAGCAAGACCAGGTCTTGCTGATCAATCATCCTCATGCCCCAGGCTGCCTGCTGGGCGTGGTGGCCGACGGAATGGGTGGCCGAAGCGGCGGGCGCAAGGCTTCCGACCAGGTCATGATGACGGCCCGCCAGCTCTTTGCCCGCTTCGATCCGGCTCATGAAGGCGCACCTTCGCTCCTGCGCCGATTGGTCGAAGAAGCCAACACCGTCATCAAGCTCACTGCCATCTCGAGCGAACAAGAACCGCACAGCACGCTGGCCGCCTTCCTGATGAATCCGGATGGCAACTGCGCCTGGATCCATGCCGGCGACTCGCGCATCTACCACTTTCGCAAGGGCGAGCTGATCAAGCGCACCAAGGATCATTCGTACGTGCAGGCCCTGGTCGATCGCGGCGACATCAACGAGGAACAGGCCAACGTGCATCCGCAGGGCAACATCCTCCTGGGTTGCCTCGGCATGAAGACGACGCCGCCGCCGATCGACATCCACATTACTCCGCGGCTCGAACCCGGCGATGTGATGCTGGTCTGCAGTGATGGCCTCTGGCATTACTTCAGCGACGAGGAACTGGCCGAGCTGTTGTGCCACCAGCCGCCGCGTGCGGCCACCGAGGTCTTGATTGCCGAGGCCCGCTACCGCGCACGCGGCAACGGCGACAACATCTCGCTCGCGGTGGTCAAGCTCGAAGCCCTTCCGCCAGTCGTTCAACCCGCGGAAGCTCCGGTCGCGTAAGCCCCCAACTCAGGGCGGCGTC
The DNA here is from genome assembly GCA_902506565.1 of Burkholderiales bacterium 8X. Classification (GTDB taxonomy): domain Bacteria; phylum Pseudomonadota; class Gammaproteobacteria; order Burkholderiales; family Burkholderiaceae_C; genus Variovorax. The sequence goes on from LR732703.1 coordinate 2,533,626, forward strand.
GGCAGGCCCGGCGAGCGTGGCTTGGTGCGCTCGGCGAGCCGGCGTTCCTGTTCGGCGCGATGCTCGGCCGCGCGCTGCACCTTGCGCTCGTAGCGGTCGCGTTCGTTGGGCGCCTCGGCGCGGCGCTGTGCTTCCTGGGCCTGATGAGCCTGGTGGGCCTGCTGCTTGGCCTCGAAGTCGCGCTTGCGCTGCTCGGCCTCGGCTTCGAGCCGGGCCCGATCGCCGGCGTGATCGGCGGCGCGCTGCTCGCGGGCCTGCTGCGACTGGATCGACTGCTCCCGCTGCGACGCCGAATCCTGCGAGCGCGGTGCGACCTTCTTCTCTTCGAGCCGGTCCAGAGCCGCAGCCCCGCGCCGCTTGCGCTCGATGTCGTTGATGGCGGCTTCCTGCCGCTTGATGTCGTCGTTGGCGTCCCGCCGGCGCTTTCGGCTTTCTTCGAGACAGCCCTGCACCGCGAACTTCTGGTAGCAGGCTTTTTCTTCGAGCGCAAAGCGGTCCTCGATGCTCTTGCGTTCTGCCACAAGACGCGAACGCTCGACCTCGATGTTGGCGTTGCCCGTCGCGGCCACGGCCTGCGCCATCGCCGGCAGCCCGAACGCAAGCAGGGAAAGCGCGGCGAGAAGATGTTTCATGTAAGCCCCGTATCGACCGTTCGGCGTTCGAGCCCGAGGAACTCCGCCGACTGCATCTCGTTGAGGCGCGACACCGTGCGGGGAAACTCGTGGGCCAGCGGCCCCTCGGTGTACAACGCCTCCGGCGGAACCTCGGCGGACAGGATCAGTTTCACGCGGCGATCGTAGAACACGTCGACCAACCATGTGAAGCGCCGGGCCTCCGACGCCATCCGCACCGGCATGTGCGGCACGTCGGACAGCAGCACCGTGTGGAACTGGGTGGCAATCTCGAGGTAGTCGTTCTGCGAGCGCGGTCCGCCGCACAGGGTCTTGAAGTCGAACCACACCACGCCGCCCGCCTTGCGCCGCGCGTGGATCTCGCGAGCCTCGATGTGCAGCACAGGGCTTTCGTCCGCGCTCTCGGCCAGGCGCTCGAAGGCATGCCGCATCTCGCGGTCGGCGGCAGCGCCGAGCGGCGTCAGGTAGAGCGGCAGGGTTTCGAGCGTCCGGCGCCGGTAGTCGGTTCCGTTGTCGACGCTGAGCACCTCCAGGCGCTGGTTCAGGAGCGCGATCGCCGGCAGGATCCGGTCGCGATGCAGGCCGCCCGGGTAGAGGTCGTCCGGCTTGAAGTTCGATGTCGTCACGAAGCCGACGCCGTTGTCGAACAAGGCCGCCAGCAGACGGTGCAGGATCATGGCGTCGGTGATGTCCGCCACGTGGAACTCGTCGAAGCAGATCAGCTTGTAGCGCTTGGACATGCGCAGGCCCAGTTCGTCCAGCGGGTTGACCGTGCCCTGCAGGTCGCGAAGCTCGCGATGCACCTCGCGCATGAACTCGTGGAAGTGCAGGCGCGTCTTGCGCCGCAGAGGCACGGCATTGAAGAAGCAATCCATCAGGAAGCTCTTGCCGCGACCGACACCGCCATACATGTAGACGCCGCGCGGGATCTCCGGACGGTTGATCAACTTCTTGAGCGCGTTGGAGCGCTGAGCCTTGTACGCGGCCCACTCGGAGGCGCAGCGATCCAGCGCATCGACGGCGCGAAGCTGCGCGGGGTCGCTCTGGAAGCCCCGCGCAACGAGTTCGGCCTCGTAGGCCTCTTTGACGACGCCCAAGGGATCAGAAGTTCAAGGTGCGCTTGTCGATGGCCAACGCCGCTTCCTTGGTGGCTTCCGACAGCGATGGATGCGCATGGCAGATGCGGGCGATGTCCTCGGCGCTGGCCTTGAACTCCATCGCCACCACGGCTTCGGAGATCAGCTCGCTGACCTGCGGGCCGATCATGTGCACCCCCAGGATCTCGTCCGTGGCGGCGTCCGCCAGGAACTTGACCATGCCGGTCGTGTCGCCCAGCGCCCGCGCCCGGCCGTTCGCGAGGAACGGGAAGCTGCCCGCCTTGTAGGCACGGCCCGAAGCCTTGAGCTGCTGCTCGGTCTGGCCGACCCACGCAATCTCGGGCGAGGTGTAGATCACCCACGGGATCGTGTTGAAGTTGACATGACCGTGCTGGCCGGCGATGCGTTCGGCCACGGCCACGCCTTCTTCCTCGGCCTTGTGCGCGAGCATCGGGCCCCGCACCACGTCGCCGATCGCCCAGACGTTCGGCAGGTTGGTCTTGCAGTCGCCGTCGACCTCGATCGCGCCGCGTTCGTCGAGCTTGAGGCCCACGGCGTCGGCCGCCAGGCCGATGGTGTTGGGAACCCGGCCGATCGACACGATCAGCTTGTCGACCTGCAGCGATTGCTCGCCGCCCTTGGCATCGGTGTAGGCCACCTGCACGCCGGCATCGCTCGACTTGATCTCGCCGACCTTGACGCCGAGTTCGATCTTGAGGCCCTGCTTGGTGAAGACCTTGAGCGCCTCCTTGGCGATCTGCTCGTCGACCGCGCCCAGGAACGTCGGCAGCGCCTCCAGCACCGTCACCTCGGCGCCGAGCCGGCGCCAGACCGAACCCATCTCGAGCCCGATGACGCCGGAGCCGATCAGTGCGAGCTTCTTGGGCACCGCGCCGATGCGCAGCGCGCCGTCGTTCGAAAGGATGTTCTTCTCGTCGAACTCGGCGCCCTTGAGCGACCGCGCGTTCGAGCCGGTGGCCACGATGACGTGCTTGCCGGCGATGGTTTCCTCGCTGCCGCCGGCCACCTTGATCTCGTAGCCGCCATCGCCCGCCTTGACGAACGATCCGCGGCCATGGAAGAACGAGACCTTGTTCTTTTTGAACAGGTAGAGGATGCCGTCGTTGTTCTGCTTGACCACGTTGTCCTTGCGGCCGAGCATCTTGCCGAGGTCGAGGCCGAGACCTTGTACCTGGATGCCGTGGTCCGCGAAGGCATGGCCGGCATGCTCGAAATGCTCGGACGACTGCAGCAGCGCCTTGGACGGAATGCAGCCGACGTTGGTGCAGGTACCGCCGGGCGCGGGACCGCCCTTCGGGTTCTTCCACTCGTCGATGCAGGCCACGTTGAAGCCCAGCTGCGCGGCACGAATCGCCGCGATATAGCCGCCAGGGCCGCCGCCGATGACGACGACGTCGAATTGCTTTGCTGACATCGTGGCTCCTTAGATGTCGAACAGCAAACGCGAAGGATCTTCGAGCGCTTCCTTCATGGCCACGAGGCCGAGCACCGCTTCGCGGCCGTCGATGATCCGGTGGTCATAGGACATGGCCAGGTAGTTCATCGGGCGCACCACGATCTGGCCGTTCTCGACGACGGCACGGTCCTTGGTGGCATGCACGCCAAGGATGGCGGACTGCGGCGGATTGATGATCGGCGTCGACAGCATCGAGCCGAAGGTGCCGCCGTTCGAGATCGAGAAGGTGCCGCCGGTCATCTCCTCGATGCCCAGCTTGCCGTCCTTGGCCTTCTGGCCGTATTCGGCGATCTTCTTCTCGATCTCGGCGAAGCTCATCTGGTCGGCATTGCGCAGGATCGGCACCACGAGGCCGCGCGGCGAACCGACCGCGATGCCGATGTCGAAGTAGCCGTGGTACAGGATGTCGTTGCCCTCGACCGAGGCGTTCAGCACCGGGTACTTCTTGAGCGCATGTACCGCGGCCTTCACGAAGAAGCTCATGAAGCCGATCTTGACGCCGTGCTCCTTGGTGAACGCATCCTGGAACTTCTTGCGCATCTCCATGACCGGCGCCATGTTCACCTCGTTGAAGGTGGTCAGGATCGCGTTGGTCGACTGCGACTGCAGCAGCCGCTCGGCGATGCGGGCGCGCAGGCGGCTCATCGGCACCCGCTGCTCGGGGCGCTCGCCGAGGTCGACGTTGGCGCCCGGCGCGTTGACTTGCTGCAAGGCCGGCTTCGGCGCTGCGGCCGGCGCGGCCTTCGGCGCAGGCGCCGGAGCCTTGGCGGTGGTGCCGCCGGCAACCGCGCCGAGCACGTCGCCCTTGGTGACGCGGCCGTCGCGGCCGGTGCCGGACACATCGCTGGTCTGCAGGTTGTTGTCGGCCAGGAGCTTGGCTGCAGCCGGCATCGCGACGTCGGACTTCGAGCCGCCCGAAGCCGCGGCCGGTGCGCTGGCTGCAGCAGGTGCCGAAGCGGGCGCTGCTGCGGCTGCGGCAGGCGCGGCCGAAGGCGCCGGCGCGGCCGCACCGGCGCCTGCCTTGGCGTCGGTGTCGATCTTCGCGATCAGCTGTTCGGCCGTGACCGTGGCGCCGTCGCCCTGGACGATCTCGGCCAGCACGCCGGCGGCGGGGGCTGGCACTTCGAGCACGACCTTGTCGGTCTCGATCTCGATCAGGATCTCATCGACCGCGACGGCTTCGCCGGCCTTCTTCTTCCACTGCAGCATGGTGGCTTCGGCCACCGATTCGGACAGCTGGGGGACTTTGACTTCTACGATGGACATGGAATGAATGCTCCGCTTCGTGTTCTGTGTGATGGTTGTCGTTGGCGCGCTTGGCTTACTTGGTCAGCACGAAGCCCTTGAGCTTGCCGAATGCCGCATCGACCAGTGCCTTCTGCTGCTCCTGATGCAGGTGCGAATAGCCGACCGCCGGCGAGGCCGAGGCGGCGCGCCCGGCGTAGCCGAGCTTCTGGCCGTCCTGCATGTTCTCGTGGATGTAGTGCTGCACGAAGAACCAGGCGCCCTGGTTCTGCGGCTCGTCCTGGCACCAGACCACGTCGACCAGGTTCGGGTACTTGCGCAGTTCGGCGCCGAAGGCCTTGTGCGGAAACGGATAGAGCTGCTCGACCCGCAGGATCGCGACGTCGTCGCTGCCCTTCTCGATGCGCTTCTTGTTCAGGTCGAAGTACACCTTGCCCGAACAGGCGATCACGCGCTTGACCTTCTCGGCCTTGAGTTCCTTGTTGCTGTCCGGAATGACGGTCTGGAAGCCGCCCTTGGTGAATTCCGAAAGCGGCGAGGTCGCGTCCTTATTGCGCAGCAGCGACTTGGGCGTGAGGATGACCAGCGGCTTGCGCAGGTTGCGCACCATCTGGCGCCGCAGCACGTGGAAGATCTGGCTGGCGGTGGTGGGCTGCACCACCTGCATGTTGGTGTCCGCCGAAAGCTGCATGAAGCGCTCCAGGCGTGCCGAGCTGTGCTCGGGACCCTGCCCTTCGTAGCCGTGCGGCAGCATCAGGGTGATGCCGTTGACCCGGCCCCACTTCACTTCGCCGGAGGCGATGAACTGGTCGATGACCACCTGCGCGCCGTTCACGAAGTCGCCGAACTGCGCTTCCCAGATGACGAGGGTGTTCGGGTCGTTCGAGGCGTAGCCGTATTCGAAGGCCAGCACGGCTTCCTCTGAGAGGATCGAGTCGATCACCACGAACGGAGCCTGGTTGTCGGCCACGTTCTGCAGCGGCACGTAGGTGCCCTCGTCGAACTTCTCGCGGTTCTGGTCGTGCAGCACCGCATGCCGGTGGGTGAAGGTACCGCGGCCGCTGTCCTCGCCCGACAGCCGCACCGGATAGCCGCTCGCCACCAGCGACGCATAGGCCATGTGCTCGCCCATGCCCCAGTCGACGTTCACGTCGCCCCGGCCCATGGCCGCGCGGTCGTCGAGCACCTTCTTGACCAGCGGATGCACGGTGAAGTTGTCCGGCGCCTTGGTGATGCGATCCGCCAGGCGCTTCCACTCGGCCATCGGGATGGCGGTATCGGCCGCGTCGGTCCACTTCTTGTTGAGGAAGGGGCTCCAGTCGACCGCGTACTTGCTCTTGAAGTTGGTGAGCACCGGATCGGACGTGTTCTTGCCGGCGTCGAAGGCGGCGCGCTGTGCCTTGACCATGTCGTCGCCGAGCGTGTCGCCGAGCCCCTGGGCCGCCAGCTTGTCCGCATACAGCTTGCGCGTACCCGGGTGGGCCGCGATCTTCTTGTACATGAGCGGCTGGGTGAGCGAAGGCGTGTCCTGCTCGTTGTGGCCGAGCTTGCGGAAGCAGATGATGTCGACCACCACGTCCTTCTGGAATTCCATGCGGAATTCGAGCGCCAGCTGGGTCGCGAGCACCACCGCCTCGGGATCGTCGCCGTTCACGTGCAGCACCGGCGCCTCGATCATCTTGACGATGTCGGTGCAATACAGCGTCGAGCGGCTGTCGCGCGGGTCGCTGGTGGTGAAGCCGATCTGGTTGTTGATGACGATATGGACCGTGCCGCCGGTGAAGTAGCCGCGGGTCTCGGCCAGCGCCAGGGTCTCCATGATCACGCCCTGCCCGGCGAAGGCCGCATCGCCGTGCACCAGCACCGGCAGCACCTGCTTGCCCTGCGGATCGTCGCGCCGGTCCATGCGGGCGCGCACCGAGCCCTCGACCACCGGATTGACGATTTCGAGGTGAGAGGGGTTGAAGGCGAGGCTCAGGTGCACCGGGCCGCCGGCCGTGGTCACGTCCGAGCTGAAGCCCTGGTGGTACTTGACGTCGCCGCTCGGAAGGTCTTCGGGTGCCGTGTGGTCGAACTCGGCGAACAGGTCGGCCGGCAACTTGCCGAGCGAATTGACCAGCACGTTGAGGCGGCCGCGGTGGGCCATGCCGATCACGATTTCCTGGACGCCCTTGACGCCCGCCTGGTTGATGAGCTCGTCCATCGCCACGATGAAGCTTTCGCCGCCTTCGAGCGAGAAGCGCTTCTGGCCGACGTACTTGGTGTGCAGGAAGCGCTCGAGGCCCTCGGCCGCCGTCAGCCGCTCGAGCACCCGCTTCTTCTCGTCCGCATTGAGCTGCGGGTTGGTCCGGGCGCTTTCCAGCCTTTGCTGCCACCAGCGCTTCTGCGCCTGGTCGGTCATGTACATGTACTCGGCGCCGATGGTGCCGCAGTAGGTCTCGCGCAGCGCATTCAACAGGTCGCGCAGCGACAGGGTGTCCTTGCCGAAGAAGGTGTTGCTGGTGTTGAAGACCGTTTCGAGGTCGGCGTCGGCGAAGCCGTAGAACGAGGGCTCGAGTTCCGGGATGGCCGGGCGCTCGGCGCGCTTGAGCGGATCGAGGTCGGCCCAGCGGGCACCGACGTTGCGGTAGGCGGCGATCAGCTGCTGGACCGCCGTGCGCTTGCGGCCGAGTTCCGAGTCGGCGCCGCTCGCTTCCACCACCCGGGTAGTGCCCTGCTTGGCACGCTCGGCGAAGGCATTGATGACCGGGAGGTGGGGCACGTCGCGCGCGTTGCTGCCATCGGCGGCAGGAACGTGCTGCAGTGCATCGAAATAGGAGCGCCAGTTGTCCGGCACGCTGCCCGGATTGGCGAGATAGTTTTCGTACATCTCCTCGACATAGGGCGCATTGCCGCCGAAGAGGTAGGTGTTGCCCTGGTAGGCGGTGTAGACCGATGCCGGGGATGCCGGGTTGGTCGAGGAGGAATCGCTCATTTTTCGCTGACCTTCGCTTCCCTTGGGGAAGCACGAGCTGGTTTCAGAAACCTTCCGCGACACGGCTGAACCGATTGGCGGATGCGACTGTGGCTAAGGAAGGGCCTAGTACGCCGGGATTGTAGTCCTCGGAAACCTGGGGCATCGGCAGGGTGATTCGGGCAGGCCCGATGCCTAGCTGAGCTGCCTGATCTGTTCCAGCGCCGCGGGATCGTCCATGGTGGTGAGGTCGCCCGGATCGCGCTGCTCGCAAACCGCCTGGATCGCGCGACGCAGCAACTTGCCGCTGCGGGTCTTCGGCAGGGCCGAGACGAAACGCACCCGCGCCGGCCGGGCCAGGGCGCCGAGTTCGTCCGCGACCCGCTTCATGACCTCGCCTTCGAGTTGGCGGGCCGCCCCGTCATCGGCGAGCGCTGCGCCGTCCTTCGGAACGACGAAGGCCATCGCGACCTGCCCCTTCAACGAATCGGCCACGCCGACCACGGCGACCTCGGCCACGCCCGCGTGGCCCGAGATGCATTCCTCGATCTCGCGGGTGCCGAGCCGATGGCCGGCGACGTTGATCACGTCGTCGGTCCGGCCGAGGATGTAGAAGTAGCCGTCTTCGTCGCGGATGCCCCAGTCGAAGGTCGAATAGACCATCTTGCCGGGCACCGTCTTCCAGTAGGTGTCGACGAAGCGCCGGTCGTCCTTCCAGATGGTCTGCATGAATCCGGGCGGGGTGGGCCCTTCGACCACGACCACGCCTTTTTCGTTCGGCCGGGTGAGTTCCTCGCCGGTCGACTCGTGCAGGATCCTGACCTTGTAGCCGTACATCGGAACGCCGGGGCTTCCGAACTTGCTCGGCTTCTTCTCGACGCCGTTGGCGATCGTGATGATCGGCCAGCCCGACTCGGTCTGCCAGTAGTTGTCGATGATCGGCACGCCCAGGCCATCGGCAATCCATCGCGCCGTCGGTTCGTCCAGCGGCTCGCCCGCCAGGAACAACGCCCGCAGGCTCGACAGGTCGTATTTCTTGAGCAGCGCCGGGTCCTGCTTCTTCAGCACGCGGATGGCCGTGGGCGCGCTGAACATCACGCTCACCTTGTACTTCTCGACCAGCTGCCACCAGATGCCGCCGTCCGGCTGCTGGTCGAGCCCCTGCGTCGGGAGGCCCTCGTACATGATGCTCGCCATGCCGGCGATGAGCGGCCCATAGACGATGTAGCTGTGGCCGACCACCCAGCCGATGTCGCTGGTCGAGAAGTAGGTCTCGCCGGCACGGCCGTCGAAGATGTGCTTCATGCTCGCGGCAAGCGCCACCGCATAGCCGCCGGTGTCGCGCTGCACGCCCTTGGGCTTGCCGGTGGTGCCGCTCGTATAGATGGTGTAGCTGATCTCGGTCGATTCGAGCCAGGTGCAGGGCACCCGGGCATCGCGATGCCGTTCGAGCAAGGGCGCGGCGAGATGGTCGCGTCCGTCGGTCAAGTCCATCGCCGCCAGCTGCCGGTCGAAAAGCAGCACGGCATCGGGCTCGTGCCTGGCCAGACGAATCGCCTCGTCCAGCAGCGGCTTGTACGCCAGCACCTTGCCGCCACGGGAGCCGGCATCGGCGCTCACGATGAGCTTCGGCGTGGCGTCGTCGATGCGCGAGGCCAGCGAGCCGCTCGCGAAACCGCCGAAGACCACGCAGTGAATGGCGCCGATCCGGGCGCAGGCCAGCATCGTGAAGGCCGCCTCCGGAATCATCGGCATGTAGATCAGCACGCGATCGCCCTTGCCGACGCCGAGCGCCTGGAGCACGGCCGCGGTGCGCTGCACCTCCGCATGCAGTTCGTCGAAGCTGTAGCTGCGCTCGACGCCGGTTTCGGTGGATACGAAGATCAGCGCCGCCTGCCTGCCCCGCGCCGGAAGATGCCGGTCGATCGCGTTGTGGCACAGGTTGATGGTGGCGCCGGGAAACCAGTCGACGAAGGGTGGCCGGCTGGTGTCGAGGATGCGAGTGGGCGGCGTCTGCCAGTCGATCAGCTTGGCCTGCTCGGCCCAGAAATCTTCGGGCGCCTCGACCGACCGACGTTGGAACTCGTCATACGCGCTCATTCTTTGGTCTCCTGGTTTCTCTCGGCTTCCGGCCGCCGTCGGCCTGCGCGGGCTCTGCGGTTCGGCGGTTCAGCGAATCAGCTGCTGCAGGTCCCTGAAGCGCGGGTGCTCCGCGGTGCGAAGCCATTCGAAGCCGACCATCTCGGTGGTCAGCAACTCGGCACCGGCGGCTGCCAGCCGGTCGAAGGCGGCATCGCGGTTGCGCTCGGTGCGAGAGCTGCAGGCATCGGTGACGACCCAGACCTCGAACTCGTCCTCGATCAGGTCGAGCGCCGTTTGCAGCAGGCAGACATGGGCTTCGCAGCCGGCGATGACGACCACGTTGCGCTCGCTTCCGGCCGCCGGCTTCTGCAGGTGCTTGGGCAGGCTGCGTGCATTGCCCTGCGGCGCGGCGACCGGCGCGCGGAGCCATTCGCCCAGCCCCTCTTCCGCTGCACTGAAATGCATCTTGGCCAGCGTGCGACGGCAAAGCGCACGGATGTCGGGCAGGTTCTCGCCGAGCTTCGACGGGTTCTGCTCGGTGCCCCAGGTCGGCACGTCGAGCAGTTGCGCGAACTTGCCGAGCCGGACCGCGTTGCGCGCGACCGCATCGGCCTCGAAGATGGCGGGCATCAGGCGGGCCTGGTAGTCGACCAGGACCAATTGGGATTGAGAAGCATCGAGCAGCATGGCGCGTTCGGATTCGGCAGTGGAAACGAGGCCAGACCGTACCACCAAACCGCCGAAAACAGCTTGCGTACAACCCGAACGCACCGGATGCTTAAACTGCCCGGCAACCGCATCGGCAAACCACGATCTCCACAAGGACGGCCTCGATGAACGCTCCCCAGCCCGCCACGCACCTGATGTCCGGCGATGCCTACCGCGAGTCGCTTCGAAGGCTGCGCCCCAAGGTCTTCGTCGATGGCCGCCGCGTCGACGGCGTGGCGGACGAGGCGGCCTTCCAACCGGGCATCAACGCGATCGCGCTGACCTACGATTACGCGCTGAATCCCGCCTACGAGCCGCTGATGACCGCCATCCAGCACACCAGCGGCAAGCGGGTCAACCGGCTCTCCCACATCAACACCGGAACGGGCGACCTGCTCAACAAGCTCGAGGCGGTGCGCCTGGTCTGCCAGGAAACCGGCTGCGCGCAGCGCTACCTGACGCACGACGCCCTGAACGCCATTGCCCAGGTGTCGGCTCGCATCGACGATGCCCGCGGCACCGGCGAGCACACCGCCCGCTTCATCGAGTACCTGCACCGGGTGCAGGACCAGGACCTCACGCTCGGCATCGCGATGACCGATGCCAAGGGCGACCGCAGCCGGCGCCCCCACGAGCAGGCGCAGGTGGACAGCTACGTCCACGTGGTCGAGCGCAACGCGGTCCGCGACGGCATTCGCGGCATCGTCATCTCGGGCACCAAGGCGATCGTGACCGGCGCGCCCTACGTACACGAACTGCTGGTCATGCCCTGCCGCAACATGGGCCGCGAAGACGCCGATTTCGCGGTGTGCTGCGCCGTGCCGATCGACGCCGAGGGTTTGACCATCGTGGCGCGGCCCGCCGGCAGGCCCGGCGAAAAGCTGGAGCACGGCGCCGCCCTCTTCAGCCGCAAGTACGGGCAGAGCACGGGCGTGTGCATCTTCGACCGGGTCTTCGTGCCATGGGACCGCGTCTTCTACGAAGGCGAATGGGAGCACAGCGGCCATCTCACCTACAGCTACGCCACCCATCACCGCCACAGCTGCATCGGTGCGCGCGCCGGCTTCGGCGACCTCCTGATCGGCGCCGGCGCGCTGATGTGCGAGGCCAACGGCTTCGACCCCGGCCGCGAGTCGCACCTGCGCGAACAGATGGTCGAGCTGATCACCATCACCGAAGGCTTCTTCGCCTGCGGCGTCGCGGCCAGCGTCTATGCCAAGCCCGACACGCATTGCGAGGTCTTCATGCCCGACCCGGTGTTCAGCAACATCGGCAAGCTGCTGCTCGCGACCAAGATCTACGACATGCACCGGATCGCTCACTATGTGAGCGGCGGGCTGATCGTCACCCTGCCCGGCCCGGACGAGGACCACAACCCCGAGACCGCCGCCAGGCTGTCGGAGGTGCTGCGCGCCAACCCCGACGTGCCCTACGAGCAGCGCATCGAGACCGCGAGGTTGATCGAGGACCTGACCGCCGGCTACCAGGGCGGCTGGTACAGCGTGATCAGCCTGCACGGCGGCGGTTCGCCGGCGGCGATGAAGCAGGAGATCTACCGCAACTACCCGCTGGGATCGAAAGTGGAGCTGGTGGAGCGAATCCTCGAGCGCGGCATTGCGGCGGACGGCACGGCAGCCGCCGCACCGCACGACCCCGCGCGGGCCATCACCCGCAACCGGCAACCCGGGCGTTGCTGCGACACCGGCTGCACCACGCCCGGCGCGCCGGTGATGGTCGACCTGCCGACCTTGCCGTCCGCTGGCCAGCGCATCGAGTGATGCGATCGATCGACGCCTTTCCGCCAGCACGGCCAGGATCTTCGGCATTCCGCGCCCTGCTCCTGCTCTCTTGCGGATTGCTCGCGAGCTGCAGCGCCTTTCGCTCCGCCACGGCGCCGCTCGAAACTCGCCTGACACCCAGCGCCTGCACCGCTGCCGCCGATACCCTGGTGGTGATGCTCCCGGGCGCTTATTCGTCGCCCGACGAGTTCGTGCAGGAAGGCATGCTGGCCGCCATCGGCGAGCGGCGCCTGGCGGTCGATGTGCTCACGGTCGATGCGCCGCTCGCGTACTACCAGCGCGGCACGGTCTTCGATCGACTGCGGGACGACGTCTTCGCGCCTGCCCGGGCCCGGTACCGCTCGGTCTGGGTACTGGGCATCTCGGTCGGGGGCCTGGGCGCGCTCGCCTACTCGGACAAGCAACCGGGCGAGCTGGCCGGCATCGTCGCGCTGGCGCCATACCTCGGCGAACGCCTGACCGGCACCGAGATTTCCAATGCCGGCGGGCTGCGTCGGTGGCGGGTGCCGCAGCGCGAACTCGGCAACGACGAGCGGCTCTGGCGGCGGCTGCAGCGATATGGCAACGAGCCGACGTCGGCCGAGCTGCCGCCGCTGTATCTGGGCTACGGGGTGGACGACCGTTTCGCGTTCAGCCACCGGCTGCTCGCCGATGCCCTGCCGCCCGAGCGCGTCTTCACGACACCTGGCGGGCACGACTGGCCACAGTGGCGCGCGCTCTGGCGGGCGATCCTTCCGACCCTGCCGCTGCCCGCCTGCGCCGGCTGACGGCGCGTCGGCTTCGGGCTAATCCGGCAGCAACCTCAACAGCTTGCCGTTCGATTCGTCGGTCAGCACATACAGCAAGCCGTCGGGCCCCTGCTTCACGTCGCGGATGCGGGCCCGCTCGTCGGCCAGCAGCTTGTGCTCGGCGACGACCTTGCCGTCCTTGATCTCGATGCGGTCCAGGTAACCGAACTTGAGCGAACCGACGAAGAGGTTGCCCTTCCAGCCGGGATAACGATCGCTGGTGACGAAGGCCATGCCCGAGGGCGCGATCGACGGCACCCAGTAATGAAGCGGCTGCTCGAGCCCTTGCCGGGCGGTGATGCCTTCGCCGATCTTGCCGCCGCCGTAGTTCTCGCCATAGGTGATGGTCGGCCAGCCGTAGTTCTTGCCGGGCTGCGGAATGTTGATCTCGTCGCCGCCTTGGGGACCGTGCTCGGTCATCCAGAGCTTGCCGTCCGGCGACAGGGTCGCACCCTGCCCGTTGCGATGGCCGTAGCTCCAGATTTCCGGCAGCGCGCCGGGTTTTCCGACGAACGGGTTGTCCGGCGGAATGCTCCCGTCCTTGCGGATGCGCACCAGCTTGCCGATGTGGTTGCCGAGCTGCTGGGCGTCTTCCTTGCGGCTGAAGCGGTCGCCGAGGGTCATGAAGAGCGTGCCGTCCTTGGCGTCGACGATCCGGCAGCCGAAGTGCGCGCTGCTCGACACCTTCGGCTTCTGGCTGAAGATGACCTTCATGCCCTCCAGCCGGGCGCCATCGGTGGAGAGCTCTGCCCGAGCGAGCGCCGTGCTGTTGCCGGAACCGGCAGGGCCCGGCTCCGAGAAGCAGAAAAAGATCGTGCGGGTGCGGGCGTGATCCGCATCGACCAGCACGTCGAGCAGGCCGCCCTGTCCACCGGAGGCGATGTCCGGCAGACCGCCGATCGCCGGCCCCGCTCGGCCTTCGCTCGACACGATGCGCAATCGGCCGGCTTTTTCGGTGACCAGGAACCGTCCATCCGGCAGGAACCCGATGCCCCACGGCTTTTCGAGACCGGATGCCACGACCTCTGCACGTGGCGCCGCTTGCGCAGGCAATGCCGCCGTCACGCAGACCGCTGCAGCCGCGATCCACACCCGATTCAAACGCCCACGAAGAGACCAGCTGTAATTCATCCGCGCGAGTTTCTATGAGATCGCATTGGCTGCAATTAAAGAACTTTGGTTTTACATGTTCGAAACAACTTATAGGGCATAACGTTAAAAGTTACATTTCATCAGAATCAATATCTGGAAATATTAAGTTCCGACAACGACTTAGCTCGATAATCGCGAACTCGGATGAAATTGACACATCCCTGTGTCATCCATATCCTACGTGCCATGCGAATTCCAGTCCTACTCACCTGCCTCCTCTTCGCGCTCAGCGCGCACGCAGCACCCCAAGCCGATCGGATCGACGAATCCGACAAGGGCAGCGACAGGGGCCTGATGGGGCAGTTGCAGCAGGTTCGCCAATCGGTGGCAACGCGCACCTCCGACCTGGTGGTCACCGCGATCGGCTTCCTCGACGTGCCCTACCGCTTCGGTGGCAACACCGCCGAAACCGGCTTCGACTGCAGCGGCTTCGTCCGCGCGATGTACAACCAGACGGTTGGCCACCTTCTTCCGCGTCGCGCCGAAGAACAGGCCGCCGCCACCGAGAAGATCAGCCGCGCTGAACTGAAGCCGGGCGACCTGGTGTTCTTCAACACCATGCGCCGCGCCTTCAGCCATGTCGGCATCTATGTCGGCGAAGGCAAGTTCATCCACTCGCCCAAGCCGGGAGCGCAGGTCCGGGTCGAGGACATGAGCGGCAGCTATTGGCAGCGCCGCTTCAGCGGTGCGCGCCGCGTGCCGGCCGTGCAGGAAGATGTGCGCGGCGCCGTCGGCGAGTAAGCCCCGCCGCAGGCCGTCCGCACCACAACGACAGGACGACGTAAAGGCAACTGCAACTGCAACGGCGGAAGCGACCTGGTCGCTTGCCGCAACCTCGACAAAAAACCCGCCTCGGCGGGTTTTTTATTGAGCGATCGAAGCGCCGAGCCTGCCGGCGCTCGAAGTTTCAGCGCGCCGCCCGCTTCACCGGCGGCAGATCGGTGCAGCTCCCATGCGCCGCCTCTGCGGCCAGGCCGATGCTTTCGCCGAGCGTCGGATGGGGATGGATGGTCTTGCCGATGTCCACCGCGTCAGCGCCCATCTCGATCGCGAGCGCAATCTCCCCGATCATGTCGCCCGCATGCGTGCCGACGATGCCGCCGCCGACGATGCGATGCCCGCCTTCCGGCGAGGCATCGAACAGCAACTTGGTGAAGCCCTCGTCGCGCCCGTTGGCGATCGCGCGGCCCGAGGCCGTCCACGGGAACAGGCCCTTCTCGATCTTCATGCCCTCCGCCTTGGCCTGGTCCTCGGTCACGCCGACCCAGGCCACCTCGGGATCGGTATAGGCCACGCTCGGAATCACCCGGGCGTTGAAAGCGGCGCTCGCCAGTTCGCGGTCGCCCTTCTGCTCGCCGGCGATGACCTCGGCCGCGACATGCGCCTCGTGCACCGCCTTGTGCTCCAGCATCGGCTGCCCGACGATGTCGCCGACCGCGAAGATGTGCGGCACGTTGGTTCGCATCTGGATGTCGACCGGAATGAAGCCGCGATCACTCACCGTCACGCCCGCCTTCTCGGCGCCGATCTTCTTGCCGTTCGGCGACCGCCCGACCGCCTGCAGGACGAGGTCGTACACCTGCGGTTCCTTCGGCGCCTGCTCGCCTTCGAAGCTGACCCGGATGCCCTCCTCGGTGGCTTCCGCGCCGACCGTGCGGGTCTTGAGCATGATGTGATCGAAGCGCGGCGCATTGAGCTTCTGCCAGACCTTGACCAGGTCGCGGTCGGCGCCCTGCATCAGGCCATCGAGCATCTCGACCACGTCGAGCCGCGCGCCCAGGGTGGAGTAGACCGAGCCCATCTCGAGACCGATGATGCCGCCGCCCAGAATCAGCATCCGCTTCGGATCGATGCCCAGTTCGAGCGCGCCGGTCGAATCGACCACCCGCGGATCCTTCGGCATGAATGGCAGGTGCACGGCCTGCGAACCCGCGGCGATCACGCAGTGGCGAAACTTGACCGTCTTCGCACCGCCGGCTGCGTCCTTGCCGTCGCCCGAGGTTTCCTGCACGCGGACGTGATACGGATCGATGAATTCGCCGATGCCGCGGACCGTGGTCACCTTGCGCATCTTGGCCATCGCCGCGAGGCCGCCGGTCAGCTTGCCGACCACCTTGTTCTTGCGCGCGAGGAGCTTCGATCGATCGATGGTCGGCTCGCCGAAGCTCACGCCGAGATCGGCAAAATGCTTGACCTCGTCCATCACTGCCGCCACGTGCAGCAGCGCCTTCGACGGAATGCAGCCGACGTTCAGGCAAACGCCGCCCAAGGTGGCATAGCGCTCCACCAGGACCACGTTCAGGCCGAGGTCGGCAGCGCGGAACGCGGCCGAATAACCGCCGGGGCCGGCGCCGAGCACCAGCAGGTCGCACTCGACATCGGCCTTGCCGGTGTAGGTGCCGGCAGGTGAGGGGGCGCGCGCTGGGGTTGCAGGCGCGCTTGCCGGAGCGGCCTTCGCCGTCGCGGATCCGTTGGCCGGCGAGGTTGCGCCTGCCGGAGCCTGGCCGGCGCCGCCTGCGCCGGGCTTGTCCGCGCCAGCTTGCCCGGCCGGGGCTGCGGCGGCGTCCGATGCCCCATCCGCGGCACCGGCTGCCGCCGACCCGGCTGCCTCCAGCGTCAACACCACCGAGCCTTGCTTCACCTTGTCGCCGACCTGCACCGCCAGCGCCTTTACCACGCCCGCATGCGAAGACGGAATCTCCATCGACGCCTTGTCCGACTCGACCGTGATGAGGGACTGCTCCGCCTTCACCTCGTCGCCCACCTTCACCAGCACTTCGATGACCGCGACCTCGTCGAAATCGCCAATGTCCGGAACCTTGATCTGTTGTTCGCTCATCGGTCTTCCTCTCAGAGCAGCACGCGGCGGAAATCGGCGAGCACCTGGCCCAGGTACGCGTTGAAGCGCGCCGCCAGGGCGCCGTCGATGACCCGATGGTCGTACGAGAGCGAAAGCGGCAGCACCAGGCGCGGCTGGAAGGCCTTGCCGTCCCAGACCGGCTTCATCGCGCTCTTGGAGAGGCCGAGGATGGCCACCTCGGGCGCGTTGATGATCGGCGTGAAGTGCGTGCCGCCGATGCCGCCGAGCGAGCTGATCGACATGCATCCGCCCTGCATGTCGGCCGAGCCGAGCTTGCCGTCCCGCGCCTTCTTGGCGAGCTCGCCCATCTCCTGGCTGATCTGCAGCACGCCCTTCTTGTCGGCATCCTTCAGCACCGGAACCACGAGGCCGTTCGGCGTGTCGGCCGCGAAGCCGATGTGGAAGTACTGCTTGTAGACCAGCTGGTCGCCGTCGAGGCTGGTGTTGAACTCCGGGAACTTCTTGAGCGCGGCGACCACGCCCTTGATGACGAAGGCCAGCATGGTGACCTTGATGCCGGACTTCTCGTTTTCCTTGTTGGTCGAGACCCGGAAGGCTTCGAGTTCGGTGATGTCCGCTTCGTCGTTGTTGGTGACGTGCGGGATCATGACCCAGTTGCGATGCAGGTTGGCGCCGCTGATCTTCTTGATGCGCGACAGGTCCTTGCGCTCGACGCTGCCGAACTTGGTGAAGTCGACCTTCGGCCACGGCAGCAGGCCGAGGGCCTCGCCGCCGCCGGCCGCAGCGGCGCCCGCCTTCGAGGCGCCGGCCGCCTTGGTGCTGGCCGCGCCGCTCATCACCGCCCTGGTGAAGTTCTGGACGTCTTCCTGCGTGATCCGGCCCTTGGGACCGGTGCCCTTCAATTCGTCGAGCGGTACGCCCAGCTCGCGCGCGAACTTGCGCACCGATGGCGAGGCATGCGGAAGCTTGCCGCCCGGCGCCACGGTCGGGTCGTGCGGCGCGGGAGCCTGGCTTTCTGCGCCGCCCGATGGTGCTTGCGGCGCCGGGGCCGCGCTTGCCGCAGGCGCCGGCGCGGGAGCCGGCGCGGCTGCCGTGGTCGACGCGGTGGCTGCGGGCTTCTCGGCAGAAGCGCTGCCGGCCGACCCGGTCGACGCGGAACCTTCGACGATGGCGATCAGGTCGCCGATGTTCACCGTGTCGCCGACCTTGACCTTCAGCTCCTTCAACACGCCGGCCGCCGACGACGGGATTTCCATCGAGGCCTTGTCCGACTCGACCGTGATGAGCGATTGCTCCACGCCGATCGAGTCGCCCGGCTTGACGAGCACTTCGATCACGGCGACGTCCTTGAAGTCGCCGATGTCCGGCACCTTGACCTCGATCGGGCCGCTCTTGCCAGGCGCCGCTTCGGCGCTCGCAGCCTGCGGAGCCGGAGCGGCTTGCGGCTGCGATTCGGCAGGTGCCGGCGAGGCGGCCGGCGCGGGCGCCGCCGGAGCCGCGGCTGCCGCACCCTCACCTTCGAGCACCAGCACGACCGAACCTTCCTTGACCTTGCTGCCCACCTCGACCTTGAGCTCCTTGACCACGCCCGCCTGGCTCGACGGAATCTCCATCGAAGCCTTGTCGGATTCGACCGTGATGAGCGACTGCTCCGCGCTCACCGTGTCGCCTACCTTGACCAGCACCTCGATCACCGCGACCTCGTCGAAATCGCCGATGTCCGGTACCTTCACTTCCACTGTTGCCATGCCTTGTCTCCCGCCGTGCGGCGCGTTGGTTGTTCGGTTGTCGTCTACGCGTAGAGCGGGTTGATCTTCTCGGCATCGATGCCGTACTTGGCGATCGCCTCGGCCACCTTGGCCACGGGCAGCGTGCCGTCCTCGGCCAGCGCCTTGAGCGCCGCCACCACGATGAAGTGGCGGTTGACCTCGAAGTGCTCCCGCAGCTTGCTGCGGAAGTCGCTGCGGCCGAAACCGTCGGTGCCGAGCACCTTGTAGTTGCGGCCCTTCGGCAGGTACGGGCGGATCTGCTCGGCATACGCCTTCATGTAGTCGGTCGATGCGACCACCGGTCCGGTGGAGGCCGCGAGCTGCTCGGCCACGAAGGGCACGCGCGGCGTCTCGGTGGGGTGCAGCAGGTTCCAGCGGTCGGCCACCTGCCCGTCGCGGGTCAGCTCGTTGAAGCTCGGGCAGCTCCAGACGCCGGCGCTCACGCCCCAGTCCTTCTCGAGCAGTTCCTGCGCGGCGAAGCTTTCGCGCAGGATGGTGCCGCTGCCGAGCAACTGCACGCTCGGCGCTTCCTTGCCCTTGGCGGCCTTCACCACCGGCGCCTGGCGGCACAGGTACATGCCCTTGATGATCTGTTCCTCGGTACCGGGCTGGAGGCCTGGCATCGGGTAGTTCTCGTTCAGGAGCGTCAGGTAATAGAAGACGTTGTCCTGCTTCTCGACCATCCGCTTCAGGCCGTGGTGCAGGATGACGCCGACCTCGTGCGAGAAGGTCGGGTCGTAGCTCACGCAGTTGGGAATGGTGTTGGCGAGGATGTGGCTGTGGCCATCTTCGTGCTGCAGGCCTTCGCCGTTGAGCGTGGTCCGGCCCGAGGTGCCGCCGAGCAGGAAGCCGCGGGCCTGCATGTCGCCCGCCGCCCAGCACAGGTCGCCCACCCGCTGGAAGCCGAACATCGAGTAGTACACGTAGAAGGGCACCATGATCCGGTTGTTGGTGCTGTACGAGGTGGCTGCCGCGATCCAGCTCGACATGCCGCCCGCCTCGTTGATGCCTTCCTGCAGGATCTGCCCGGCCTTGTCTTCCTTGTAGTACATGACCTGGTCCTTGTCGACCGGCGTGTACTGCTGCCCTGCGGGGTTGTAGATGCCGATCTGGCGGAACAGGCCTTCCATGCCGAAGGTTCGCGCCTCGTCGACCAGGATCGGCACGATGCGCGGGCCCAGGGCCTTGTCGCGCAGGAGCTGCGTCAGGAAGCGCACGTAGGCCTGCGTGGTGGAGATCTCGCGGCCCTCGGCCGTGGGTTCGAGCACCGCCTTGAAGGTTTCGAGCGCCGGCACCGTGAAGCTTTCTTCGGCCTTGACCCGGCGATGCGGGAGATAGCCGCCGAGCGCCTTGCGCCGCTCGTGCAGGTATTGCATTTCGGGCGTGTCGTCGGCCGGCTTGTAGAACGGCAGGTCCGGCAGCTGGCTGTCCGGGATCGGGATGTTGAAGCGGTCGCGGAAGGCCTTGATGTCCTCGTCGTTCAGCTTCTTGGTCTGGTGGACGTTGTTCTTGCCTTCGCCGATCTTGCCCATGCCGAAGCCCTTGACGGTCTTCACGAGAAGCACGGTGGGCTGGCCCTGGTGATGCACGGCCGCGTGGAAGGCCGCATAGACCTTCTGCGAATCGTGCCCGCCGCGGCGCAGGTTCCAGATGTCGTCGTCGCTCATCTTCGAGACCATCTCGAGGGTGCGCGGATCGCGGCCGAAGAAATTCTTGCGGACGTAGGCGCCGTCGTTCGCCTTGAAGGCCTGGTAGTCGCCGTCGTTGGTCTCCAGCATGATCTTGCGCAGCGCGCCGTCCTTGTCGCGGGCGAGCAGCGGATCCCAGTTGCCGCCCCAGATCAGCTTGATGACGTTCCAGCCGGCGCCGCGGAACTCGCCTTCGAGCTCCTGGATGATCTTGCCGTTGCCGCGCACCGGCCCGTCGAGCCGCTGCAGGTTGCAGTTGACGACGAAGATCAGGTTGTCGAGCTTCTCCCGCGCCGCGAGGCCGATGGCGCCGAGCGACTCGACCTCGTCCATCTCGCCGTCGCCGCAGAACACCCAGACCTTGCGGTTCTCGGTGTTCGCGATGCCGCGTGCATGCAGGTACTTGAGGAAGCGCGCCTGGTAGATCGCCATCAGCGGGCCGAGACCCATCGACACGGTCGGGAACTGCCAGAACTCGGGCATCAGCTTGGGATGCGGATAGCTCGACAAACCCTTGCCCGCGACCTCCTGCCGGAAGTTGAGCAGCTGCTCGTCGCTCAGCCTGCCTTCGAGGTAAGCCCGTGCATAGATGCCGGGCGAGACATGACCCTGGATGTATAGGCAATCGCCGCCGTGGCCTTCGCTTTCGGCATGCCAGAAATGGTTGAAGCCGGCGCCGAACATGCTGGCGAGCGACGCGAACGAACCGATGTGCCCGCCGAGATCGCCACCTTCGGGCGGATGCAGCCGATTGGCCTTGACCACCATCGCCATCGCGTTCCAGCGCATGTAGGCGCGCAGGCGCTCCTCGATCTCGAGATTGCCGGGGCAGCGCTCTTCCTGGTCGGGCTCGATGGTGTTGACGTAGGCGGTGTTGGCCGAGAACGGCTTGTCGATGCTGTTCTGGCGGGCGTGCTCGAGAAGCTGCTCGAGGAGGAAGTGCGCCCGGTCGGGGCCTTCGCTCTGGATGACCGCAGACAGAGCGTCCATCCATTCACGGGTTTCCTGGCTGTCCGAATCGTTCGCGGCAGAGCCGAATTGGCTCTCTGGATTGGCCGACATGCTTGTCTCCTGTGTCTCGAGGTTGTGACGGTAATTTAGTGCCGTCTCCGGCAACGCGCGGAAGTTTCTCACAGATAAATGGTGATTTCAAATCGTGCCTTTCGATTTCTTAATGTGATATTCCGGCTGAGCGCATGGCCCGTACCCGACGTGCTCCGATGAGCTTCCCCTAAACTTCGAACATGCCGTTCTATTCGCCGATTGCCGTTGCACGAACGGCTGCCAAGGTCACGCCGTGGTCCTGGTGGCGGCGGTGGTGGCGGCGGCAGACGCCGGTGCTGCAGGATGCCGTCGCGATGCTGGCGCCATTGGCTGCGGTGCTGTTGTTCCTGGCGGCCATCGTCTCGGCGTTCTGGTACCTGCGGGCCGAAGAACTCGAACGCGAGCAGGAGTCGGTAAAGCGCGACGTCGAATACGCGCAGCAACGTGTTCGCCTTCGGCTGCTCGAACGGCAGGAACAGCTGATGCGCATCGCCCGCGATGCCTCCAACCGCGAGATCGACGAGTCGGAATTCGCGAGCCGCTCCGAATCGCTGGTGAGCCAATTCCCCGAATTGCAGGCGATCAGCTGGATCGACGACCGCCGCCGCTTCAAGGCGAGCTACGCGGCGCCGAGCGTGCATCCCGCCCAGCAGCACGTCGGCGGCGAGGTCCTCCGGCCCGGCGACATCGAAAGCAACTACGCGCTGGCCCGCGAGCTGCGCCAGCCGGTGTTCTCGCAGCCGGTCGCCGGCGCCGACCCGCCGTCGATGCTGCAATTGCACATTCCGCTTTTCGACCAGGGCCTGTTCGCCGGCGTGGTGCTGGGCGAGTTCTCGGTCGACGGCCTGCTCCGCTACGGCATGCCCTCGGAGGTATCGGCGCGCTACGCGGTCTCGCTGCTCGATGCCAAGGGGGGGCTCATCGCCGGCAACACGGTCGCCAGCCCGCGCGAGAACGAAGCGCGCCTGCTGCCGTGGGTGGAACGCACCAACGAGTACGAAGTGCCCGTGTCGCCGGTGGGCAATGCGCTGGTGCTCCGCGCGCAGGCCTACCGAACTTCGCAGGGCGTGGTCGGCAACGGCTTGTTCTGGCTGGTCTGCGCCCTGAGCGTGCTCACCAGCTGGATGCTGATCGGCACCTGGCGGCACACCCGTCGCAGGCTGCAGGCGCAGCAGGCCTTGCAGGCCGAGACCAACTTCCGGCGTGCGATGGAGAACTCGATGCTGACCGGCATGCGGGTGCTCGATCTAGAAGGCCGCATCACCTACGTCAATGCCGCGTTCTGCGCGATGACCGGCTGGGACGAAAGCGAACTGGTCGGCCAGACGCCGCCCTTCCCGTATTGGCTCGAGTCCGATCGCGAGATCATGAACGAGCGCCTCGAGGAAGAACTGCACGGCCGTGCCTTGCCGGGCGGCATCCAGGTGCGGGTCAAGCGAAAGAACAACAGCGTGTTCAACGCGCGCCTCTATGTGTCTCCGCTGATCGACGCCCGCGGCCACCAGACCGGTTGGATGACCTCGATGACCGACATCACCGAGCCGACCCGGATCCGCGAGCAGCTTTCGGCTTCGTACGAGCGATTCACCACCGTGCTCGAAGCGCTCGACGCCTCGGTCTCGGTGGCACCGCTCGGAAGCGAGGAGCTGTTGTTCGCCAACAAGCTCTATCGGCTGTGGTTCGGTTCGGACACCGTGGGCCACCTCGGCATGGTGGCGCAAGCCGGGGTGCCGGCGTCGCCCGCGCATGACGACGCGCTGGACGACGTCGATCCGTACGCCGGCTTGCCGATCGACCAGCTCACTGCCGCGCAGCCGGCGAACAACGAGATCTTCGTGCCGGAACTCGGCAAGTGGCTCGAGGTGCGGTCGCGCTACCTGACCTGGGTCGACGGTCGGCTGGCGCAGCTGGTGATTGCCACCGACATCACGCCGCGTCGCGTGGCCGAGGATCTGTCGGCGGCGCAGGCCGACCGCGCGCAGGCCGCGAGCCGGTTGATCACCATGGGCGAGATGGCATCGAGCGTGGCGCACGAACTGAACCAGCCGCTCACCGCCATCAGCAACTATTGCAACGGCATGATGTCCCGGATCCGCAACCAGCAGATCGATTCGGACGCCCTGCTGCTCGCGCTCGACAAGACCTCGAAGCAGGCCCAGCGTGCCGGTCAGATCATCCAGCGCATCCGCTCCTTCGTGAAGCGCAGCGAACCCAATCGCACCACCGCCGAGGTCGCGACCATGGTGAGCGAGGCGGTCGAGCTGGCGGGCATCGAGCTGCGGCGGCGCAACGTTCGCCTCAACCACTATGTGGCGGCGCGGCTTCCGGTGGTGCGGGTCGATCCGATCCTGATCGAGCAGGTCATGGTCAACCTGCTCAAGAACGCGGCCGAGTCGATCGACCTGGCCGAGAGGCCGCTCGCGCGGCGCAGCGTCGAGTTGCGGGTGCTGCCCAAGGTCATCGAAGGGCAGGACGCGGTCGAGTTCTCGGTGCAGGACACCGGCATGGGCCTCGCGCCCGAAGTGATGGACCGGCTCTACGAAGCCTTCTTCTCGACCAAGGCGGAAGGCATGGGCATCGGCCTCAACCTGTGCCGCACGATCGTCGAGTCGCACCGCGGAAGGATGAAAGCGGAGAACATCTACAATGGCCCGGACGTGGTCGGATGCCGTTTTTCCTTCTGGATTCCGGTGTTGGACGCTACCGATTCCGTAGCAAGCAACGAAGCGAAGGTACCCGCATGAGTTTGATTCCCAAGAAGGGAACTGTGTACGTCGTGGATGACGACGAGGCAGTTCGCGATTCGTTGCAATGGCTGCTCGAAGGCAAGGATTACCGGGTTCGCTGTTTCGATTCCGCCGAATCTTTCCTGTCTCGCTACGACCCCCGCGAAGTCGCCTGCCTCATCGTCGACATCCGCATGGGCGGCATGTCCGGCATCGAGCTTCAAGACCGCCTGATCGAACGCAAGTCACCCCTCCCGATCATGGTCATCACCGGTCACGGCGACGTGCCGATGGCGGTCGACAGCATGAAGAAGGGCGCGATGGATTTCATCCAGAAGCCTTTCAACGAGGAAAGCCTCGTCGCCCTGGTCGAGCGCATGCTCGAACATGCACGCAGCGCCTTCGCCGAACACCAGCAGTCGGCCAGCCGGGACGCCCTCCTGTCCAAGCTGACCGGCCGCGAGGCGCAGGTGCTCGAACGCATCGTCGCCGGCCGCCTCAACAAGCAGATCGCCGACGACCTCGGCATCAGCATCAAGACGGTCGAGGCACATCGGGCCAACATCATGGAAAAGCTCAACGCGAACACGGTGGCCGACCTGCTCAAGATCGCACTCGCCGGCAACGCGGCGCCCGCCAATCGGCCGGCCAAGGCCGCACCGGCCGCCTGAGCCCCGGCAGCGACCCGCACCCTTTCCCGACGCCTGCGCAAGCGGGCGTTTCTACTTGGAAGAATCGAATAATCGAATGACAGCTCAATTGATCGACGGCAACGCGCTTGCCAGGAAGCTGCGCGCCGAGATCGCCGCGCGAGCCTCGCACCTCAAGGAACGCGGCACGGTACCGGGGCTGGCCGTGGTGCTGGTGGGCAACAACCCGGCCAGCGAGGTCTACGTGCGCAACAAGGTCAAGGCCTGCGAGGACAACGGCCTTCATTCGATCCTCGACCGGCAGCCGGCGGATCTGAGCGAGGCGGACCTGCTCGCCCGGGTACGGCAGCTGAACGATGACCCCGCGGTGCACGGCATCCTGGTGCAGTTGCCGTTGCCGCCACATATCGATGCGCAGAAAGTGATCGAGGCGATCGCACCCGAGAAGGACGTGGACGGCTTCCATGTCGCGAGCGCCGGCGCCCTGCTCACCGGTGGGCTCGGCTTCTGGCCGTGCACGCCGCATGGCTGCATGAAGATGCTGGAGTCGATCGACTACGACCTGCGCGGCAAGCATGCGGTGGTCATCGGCCGCAGCAACATCGTCGGCAAGCCGATGGCGCTGATGCTGCTCGCCAAGAACGCGACGGTCACCATCTGCCACAGCGCCACCAGCGACCTCGCCGCCTTCACCCGGACTGCAGATGTCGTCGTGGCCGCGGTCGGCAAGCGCAACGTGCTCACGGCCGACATGGTCAAACCCGGCGCCGTGGTGATCGACGTCGGCATGAACCGCACGGACGAAGGCAAGCTTTGCGGCGACGTCGATTTCGATGGCGTCAAGGAAGTCGCGGGCTGGATCACCCCGGTTCCGGGCGGCGTCGGACCGATGACGATCACGATGCTGCTCGCCAACACCCTCGAAGCGGCCGAGCGCGCCGCCAAACAGGCAGAAGCAGCCCCTTGAACTTGCGCGCCCTGCCCGCCATCTGATCTGCTATGACCAATCCCCTTCTCGATTTCACCGACCTTCCGCTCTTCGACCAGATTCGCCCGGAACATGTCGCGCCCGCGGTCGACGCGCTGCTCGCCGAAGCCGAGAACGCGCTCCAGACCGTGACCGCGCCGGATTTTCCGGCGGATTGGAAGGCCATCTCGCGCGTGCTCGATGTCGCGTCCGAGCGCTTCAGCCGCGCCTGGGGTGCCGTCGGCCACCTGAATGCCGTGGCGGACACGCCGGAGCTTCGCGCCGCCTACAACGAGGCCATGCCGCGGGTCACGGCCTTCTGGACCCGGCTCGGCTCCGACGAGCGGCTCTATGCCAAGTACAAGGCGATCGATCCGGCGAAGCTCGATCCCGAGCAGCGGCAGGCGCACCGCAACGCGATGCGCAACTTCGTCCTCGGCGGCGCCGAACTGCAAGGCGAGGCCAAGGCGCGCTACGCCGAAATCCAGGAACGCCAGGCCGAGCTGAGCCAGAAGTTCAGCGAGAACGCGCTCGATGCAACCGATGCCTTCGCTTACTACGCGGCGCTTTCCGAGCTCGACGGCGTGCCGGAAGACGTCGTCAGCGCGGCCCGCTCCGCCGCCGAGGCCGACGGCAAGCCGGGCTACAAGCTCACCCTCAAGATGCCTTCGTACCTGCCGGTCATGCAGTTCGCGAAGAGCAGCGCCTTGCGCGAAAAGCTGTATCGCGCGTATGCCACCCGGGCCAGCGAGTTCGGCGACGCGAAATTCGACAATACCGAGCTGATGCGCGAAATCCTCGCCTTGCGGCAGGAAGAAGCGAAGCTGCTCGGCTATCCGAACTTCGGCGAACTGTCGATCGTTCCAAAGATGGCGGACTCGGCCCAACAGGTCATCCAGTTCCTGCGCGATCTCGCGACCAAGGCCCGCCCTTTTGCGGAACGCGACCTGGCCGACCTGCGCGCCTTTGCCTCCGAACAGCTCGGCATGATCGATCCGCAGCCTTGGGATTGGAGCTATGTCGGCGAAAAGCTGAAGGAAGCGCGCTACGCGTTCAGCGAACAAGAGGTGAAGCAGTACTTCACCGCGCCCAAGGTGATGGCCGGTCTCTTCAAGATCGTCGAGACCTTGTTCGAAGTCTCGATTCGCCGCGACAGCGCACCGGTCTGGCATCCGGCGGTGGAGTTCTACCGGATCGAGCGCGAGGGTCGCAAGGTCGGTCAGTTCTACCTCGACCCGTCCGCCCGCCCCGCGAAACGCGGCGGCGCCTGGATGGACGATGTGCGCGCACGCTGGCTGCGGCCGGACGACGGTTCGCTGCAGACGCCGATCGCACACCTGGTCTGCAATTTCGCCGAGGGCGTGGACGGCAAGCCGCCGCTCCTCACCCATGACGATGTCACCACGCTTTTCCACGAATTCGGCCACGGGCTCCACCACATGCTGACCCAGGTGAACGAGCGCGACGTCTCCGGCATCAGCGGCGTCGAATGGGACGCGGTCGAGCTGCCGAGCCAGTTCATGGAGAACTTCTGCTGGGAGTGGGACGTGCTCGAGCACATGACCGCGCATGTCGATACCGGCGAGCCGCTGCCGCGCAGCCTGTTCGACAAGATGACCGCCGCGAAGAACTTCCAGAGCGGCCTGCAAACGCTTCGGCAGATCGAGTTCTCGCTCTTCGACATGCTGCTGCATACCCGTTTCGATGCCTCGAATGCGGCGCCCGGCGCCGTCATGGACCTGCTGCAGGAAGTGCGCGCCGAGGTCGCCGTGATGCCCTCTGCGCCGTTCAGCCGCACGCCGAACACCTTCAGCCATATCTTCTCCGGCGGCTATGCGGCGGGCTACTACAGCTACAAGTGGGCCGAGGTCTTGAGCGCGGACGCCTATGCGGCCTTCGAGGAAACGGCCGCGAGCGACGGAACCCCGAGCATCGAGACCGGGCGCCGGTACCGGCAGGCGATCCTCGAAGCCGGTGGCAGCCGAACCGCCATGGAATCGTTCAAGGCGTTCCGCGGCCGCGAGCCCCAGCTCGACGCGCTGCTGCGGCACCAGGGCATGTCGGAGCCGCAGGCTGCGTGATTCGAGCCACACGCGCCGCTTTCGCTATGGCGTGGGCCCGGGTCGCTTGAGATACTCGAACCCTCAGTTCCACGGGAGTCACACATGAAGCCAAGGTCCCACGACAGCAGTCGCCTGCCTCGCGCCGTCGCCGCGCTCGCCTGCCTTTTTGCCGGCATCGCCCTGGCCCAGCCGGTGTATCGCAATGTCGACAAGAGCGGCCGGGTCGTCTTCAGCGACACGCCGCCGGCAGCCGACGTGGCGCCGGCCGCACCCCGTTCCGGCACCACCGCCGGTGCGGCGGCCGGTCTGCCTTATGAACTTCGGCAGGTCGCGCAGCGCTATCCGGTCGTCCTCTACACGAGCGAGGAATGCGGCCCGTGCGCCGGGGCTCGGTCGCTGCTTGTCACCCGCGGCGTGCCGTTCGACGAACGCACGATCAAGTCGCCGGAGGACATCGAGGCGCTTCAACGCCTGAGCGGGCAGAACTCCCTTCCATTGATCACCATCGGGACGCAGCAACTCAAGGGCTTCTCGGACGCGGCCTGGTCGCAGTACCTGGATGCCGCCGGTTACCCGAAGAGCACCCAGCTGCCGGCGAGCTATCGCAATCCGCCGGCACGGCCGCTGGTGGACGTGCAGGCGGCAGCGGTGCCTCTGCCTGCCGGGCGCTCGGCCGGTGATGCGCCTGCCGCCAATTCGCCGCCACCACCGCCACCCGCTGCCACGGGACCGACGCCGAGCAATCCGGCGGGCATCCGCTTCTAGGCGCTTCAGGATCGCTCGCCAGCGGGCGCGTTCGCCAGCGGGCGGGGGCAGCGTTGGCTCGCTCGCTCGCTCGCTCGCTCGGCTCAGCTCGGCGACTCGTCCGGCTCAGGATAAGACAAGGTCTCGACCCCGGCCGCGGTGCCGAGCAGGCACACGTGAGCCCTTTGACGAGCGAACACGCCGACCGTCACCACGCCGGGCCACTGGCTCACCTCGATCTCGAACCCCAGCGGATCGACGATCTGCAGGCCTCTCACATCCAGCAGGTGCTGGCCGTTGTCGGTCAGGTGCGGCTCGCCGTTCTTCATGCGCAGGACCGCAGTGCCGCCGATCGCTTCGAATTGGCGGATCAGGCGGCGGGTCGCCATCGGAATGACTTCGACCGGCAAGGGAAAGCCGCCGAGGGTCGCCACGCGCTTCGATGCGTCGGCGATGCAGACGAACTTGCGTGATTGCGCCGCGACGATCTTCTCGCGGGTGAGCGCCGCGCCGCCGCCCTTGATCATGTAGCCGCTTGCGTCGATTTCATCGGCGCCATCGATGTAGACCGCGATCTCCTCGACCTCGTTGCAATCGAAGACCTCGATGCCAAGCGCGCGCAGCCGCTGGGTCGATGCCTCCGAACTCGACACCGCGCCGCGGACATCGCCCTTGACCGAACCGAGCGCGTCGATGAACTTGTTGACCGTCGAACCGGTTCCGACGCCGACGATTTCACCGCGAATCACGTACTCGAGCGCAGCACGCCCGACTTGCTCCTTCAGTTGATCCTGCGTCATCGGGGCCGGGGCGTTGGAAGTCATCGAAGAGAATCCGTTGTTGCTCGAAGCCCAGAATTATCCGATGTCGCTGCTGCTGCCCTCCTCGCTCTACGGTCTCGCCAGGCCTTTCCTGTTCGGCGTCGATGCGGAGCGCGCGCACGAAGTGACGCTCGATGCATTGGCCCGCACCCAGAACACGCCCTTGGCAGCTCTTTATGGCGCACCACGCGTGGCCGATCCCGTCGATGTGGCGGGCCTCGCCTTTCCGAATCGGGTCGGACTCGCCGCGGGGCTCGACAAGAACGCCCGCTGCATCGATGCCTTCGCGGCGATGGGCTTCGGCTTTGCAGAAGTGGGCACCGTCACGCCAAAGGCGCAGCCCGGCAATCCGAAGCCCCGCATGTTCCGGCTGCCCGAACGCGAAGCGCTCATCAACCGCCTGGGGTTCAACAACGAAGGGCTCGAAGCCTTCGTCGCGAACGTCAAGCGCGCGCGATTTCGAAACGACGCGAAGCCGATGCTGCTCGGCCTCAACATCGGCAAGAACGCGGCAACCCCGATCGAACGCGCGGTCGACGACTACCTGCTTTGCCTGACCGGCGTCTATCCGCATGCGGACTACGCCACCATCAATATCTCGAGCCCGAACACGGCGGGCCTTCGATCGTTGCAGAGCGACGAGGCACTCGACGGGTTGCTGGGCGCCATCGCCGACAAACGCGAGGTGCTCGCTTCACGTCACGGCAGGCGGGTGCCCTTGTTCGTGAAGATTGCGCCGGACCTCGATGCGGACCAGGTGGCGGTGATTGCCGCGACTTTGAAGCGGCATGGCATGGATGGGGTGATCGCGACCAACACGACGCTCGCGCGGGATGCGGTGGCGGGGTTGCACCACGCCGAGGAGACGGGTGGGCTGTCTGGCCGCCCCGTGCGCGAAGCCAGCAATCGGGTGATCGCGGCGCTGCGGGCTTCGCTGGGCGGCGGCTACCCGATCATCGGCGTCGGCGGCATCCTGTCGGCGGCCGATGCCGAAGCGAAGGTGGCGGCCGGTGCCGACCTCGTGCAGCTCTACACGGGACTGATCTACCGCGGACCGAAGCTGGTCCGCCAAGCCGCCGAGGCGCTCCGCGCGCGGCGGCCCTAGCCCAGGTCAGCGGCGGCCCAGCAACAGGCCGACCAGCACGCCAACGGCCAGTGCGGCCCCCGCGATCTGCCAGGGCTCGTCATGCGCATAGGCATTCGCCGAGCTGGCCGCGTCCTTGGCCTTCTGCGCCGCCACCCTGCTTTTTTCCGCGGCCAGTTCGCGCGCGATGGCGAACTTGCTTTCCAAACGCTGGCGCATGGCCTTGATGTTGGGTACCGCATCGAGATCCTTGCTCGACAGAACGCCCTGCACGTCGGTTGCGATCTCTTCGGCGACTGCTGCGGCGGCAGCGTCCAGGTTGGTGGATGCAGTCATGGTGATGGTCTTCCCTATGGGTTATGCGAGCGAATGGGCTCACGGACGAGCGCCTTGGAAGAGCGCCTCGAGCGATGGTACCTCCAGCACTGCCTCCGGCTGAGCTGCCGCAGGGCAGTCGTTCAACCCTTACGCCGGTGGCGTGAACGGACCTTCGGGAATGCCAGGGCCGTTGGGCGGCGTCGCAGGACCGTGATCAGGCTCGACCGGATGGTCCGAGGGATCTTCGGGATTGGGTTCGGGCACGTGGGGTGTATGGGCGGTCATGGGGTTCTCCTGGCAGCTATGTAGCGCGCAAGAAGCCAGGCCCGACGCAAGCGCCACGCTGATGAGCGCGTGGGCTGGTGCCGACAGAAAAAACGAATGGGAAAGTAATTGGTGGGCGGTGGAGGCTTCGAACCTCCGACCCCAGCAGTGTGAATGCTGTGCTCTACCCCTGAGCTAACCGCCCGTGACGTCGATGCGTCATGATGATTCGCGCTTGGCCCGGCGCGAAGCCCGCGATTATGCCATAGCGCCCGACACGTCGAAGCGAAACAAGGTTCGGCCGTTGCTGGATTTGTCGAGCTGGTTCAAGAGCGCCTCGTGCGCCTCGAGTTCGTCGTGCGATGCCATCAGAACCGGCAACGTGAACGAGCGGAGATCGACCGCGACCACCGCACCCATGTCAGGCTCATGCGAAGCCACCTCGATGAGCAAGGCGTCCTGCCCGCGGGTGAGATTGATGTAGACATCCGCCAGCAGCTGCGCATCGAGCTTGGCACCGTGGAAGGTTCGGTTGGAGCGATCGATGCCGAAGCGATCGCAAAGCGCATCCAGCGAATTGCGCTTGCCCGGATACACCATCTTGGCCATCGCCAGCGTGTCCGTGACCTCGCCCACGAACTCGCGCAAGGGCGGCAGGCCCGCGCGTTCGAACTCCTTGTTCAGGAAGCCGACGTCGAAGGCCGCGTTGTGGATGATCAACTCCGCATCGCGCAAGTACTCGATGACGTCCTGCGCAAGAGTGGCGAACTTCGGCTTGTCCCGGAGGAAATCCGTCGTGAGGCCGTGCACCTTGAGCGCGTCCTCGTGGCTTTCGCGCTCCGGATTGAAATAGATGTGGAGGTCGTTGCCGGTCAGCTTGCGATTGAAAAGCTCGACACAGCCCAGCTCGATGATGCGGTCGCCGGCTTCGGCAGAGAGCCCCGTGGTCTCGGTGTCGAGGACGATCTGACGTGACATCTTCAGGCGGCTTCCTTGGCGTGGTTGATCGTGTACTTGGGAATCTCGATGGTGAGGTCGTCCTGCGCCAGTATCGCCTGGCAGCTGAGCCGCGACTGCGGCTCGAGCCCCCACGCCCGATCGAGCAGGTCGTCCTCGTCCTCGGTGGTTTCGTTGAGCGACTCGAGGCCGCGTCGCACGATCACGTGGCAGGTCGTGCAGGCGCAGCTGAGTTCGCAGGCATGCTCGATGTTGATCTGGTTGTCGAGCAGTGCCTCGCAGATGGAGGTGCCGGCCGGCGCCGTGATCTCGGCCCCTTCGGGGCAATAGTCGCGGTGTGGAAGTATCTTGATCGTGGGCATCGAGCGGTCTAGAGAGATTCGATCTGGCGACCCGAAAGCGCACGGGCAATGCCGGCATTCATTCGTTGGGCCGCAAAGGCTTCGGTGCCTTCGGCAAGGCGCCGGGTTGCGGCCTCGACCTCGGCGGCTTGGGTCGAAGACAGCGCTTCGCGCAATGACTGCATCAGGTGGTCGATGGCCGCACGTTCATCGGCGGTGAGGAGTTTGCCGTCCGCATCCAGGGCGCTTTGAGTGGCGAGCAACATGCGGTCGGCGTCGACCTTGCTTTCGACCAGCGCGCGGGTGGCCATGTCCTGCTCTGCGGTCGAGAAGCTTTCCTGCAGCATGGTGGCGACCTGGTCGTCGGACAGGCCGTAGGACGGCTTGACCGTCACCTGCGCCTCGACGCCGCTGGTCTGCTCCTTGGCCGCCACGCTCAGCAAGCCGTCGGCATCGATGGTGAAGGTGACCCGGATCCGGGCCGCGCCGGCCGACATCGGCGGAATGCCGCGCAATTCGAAACGCGCGAGGCTGCGGCAATCGGAGACCAGGTCGCGCTCGCCCTGCACCACATGCACGGCCAATGCGGTCTGCCCGTCCTGGTAGGTCGTGAAATCCTGCGCCATCGCCGTCGGGATGGTCTGGTTGCGCGGCACGATCCGCTCGACCAGGCCACCCATCGTCTCGATACCGAGCGAGAGCGGAATGACGTCCAGCAACAGCAGGTCGTCGATGCCTCCGTTGCCGGCAAGCTGGTTGGCCTGGACGGCGGCGCCGAGCGCCACGACCTCGTCCGGATTCAGGTTGACCAGGGGCTCGC
The DNA here is from genome assembly GCA_902506565.1 of Burkholderiales bacterium 8X. Lineage (GTDB taxonomy): Bacteria > Pseudomonadota > Gammaproteobacteria > Burkholderiales > Burkholderiaceae_C > Variovorax. The sequence continues at coordinate 2,566,636 of LR732703.1, forward strand.
GATCGAAGAAACCGCCGACGGCACGCCGAATCTGAGGCATGCGGGTGGCGCCGCCCACCAGCACCACGCCCTGAAGCTCGGACAGCTTGAGGCGTGCATCGCGCAACGCCTTTCGGACGGCAGCGATCGTGCGGGCCGTGAGTTCGGCAGTGGCCGTTTCGAACTGGTCGCGCCGGATCGACGTGCGCACGGTGCGGCCGGCAAGCTCGCATTCGAAGGGCGCGACCTCCTGCTCGGTCAAGGCTTCCTTGACTTCTCGGGCCGCCTGGAGGACTGCCGCGCGGTCCGCATCGCTTTCGGTCGCGAGCCCGAGCTGCTCCAATGCGAAGCTCGCAAGGGCGTGGTCATAGTCGTCGCCGCCCAAGGCCGAGTCGCCGCCCGTGGCAACGACTTCGAAGACGCCCTTGGTCAGGCGCAGGATCGAGATGTCGAAGGTGCCGCCGCCGAGGTCATAGACCGCATAGACGCCTTCGCTCCCGTTGTCGAGCCCGTAGGCGATGGCAGCCGCGGTCGGCTCGCTGATGAGGCGCAGGACGTTGAGACCGGCGAGCTGCGCCGCATCCTTGGTGGCCTGCCGCTGCCCCTCGTCGAAATAGGCCGGCACCGTGATGACGGCGCCGTACAGCTCGTCGTCGAAGGTGTCTTCCGCCCGTTGCCGCAGGGTGGCGAGGATCTCCGCGCTGACTTCGACCGGCGACTTGTCGCCGGCCACGGTGCGAATCCTGACCATGCCCTCGCCTTCGACGAGTCTGTAGGCCATGGCGTCGCGGTTCGAGATGTCCTCGAAACTTCGGCCCATGAGCCGCTTGGCCGACGTGATGACATTGGCCGGATCGGAAGCCCGGGCCTCGAGCGCGTCGTAGCCGATCTGGCGGCGATCCTTGTCGATGTAGCGGACGGCGGAAGGCAGGATCACCCTCCCCTTGGCATCGGGCAGGCACTCGGCCACGCCGCTGCGCACCGCAGCGACCAACGAATGGGTGGTTCCCAGGTCGATGCCGACCGCGATTCGCCGCTGATGCGGATCCGGTGCCTGTCCGGGTTCTGAAATCTGAAGCAAAGCCATCGGGCTATTGTCCCCATTGATCGAAGCGAGCCTCGATGTCGGCTGCAAAGCGCTCGATGAACATGAGGGCTCTGACCTCGTTCGCTGCGGCGGCGAAGTCGCCCTTCTCGTCGATTAACCATTCGAGCGACGACAAGGCGCGCAGCCGCGCCGCATCGACCTGCGCTTGAAGCGGCTCCAGGGAATTGGCATCGCACGCCTCGTCGAGCGCTTCGCGCCATTCCATCTGCTGCATCAGGAACTTGCCCGGCATCGCGGTGTTGCTCTCGGAGTCGACCGAGGCGCCGTTGAGTTCGCAAAGGTAGGCCGCCCGGCGAACCGGATCCTTCAGGCGCTGGTAGGCCTCGTTGATCCGGACCGACCATTGCATGGCGATCCGCTGCGCCGAGGCGCCCTGCGCCGCGAACCGATCTGGGTGAACCTCACGCTGCAATTCCTTCCAGCGCGCGTCCAGGCCCGCGCGGTCCTGGCCGAAACGCGCGGGTATCGAGAACAACTGGAAGTCGTCGTCGTTGAGGTTCATGTCGGGGAGTCGCCGGGGCCGAGGACCGGGCAAGGATCAATTGAAAAGCCGCCAGTGCAAAGCAAGCTGGCGGCGTCGGGCGGATGGAGCCTGGATCAGATCCGGAAACTCTCGCCGCAGCCGCAGCGGTCGCGCTCGTTCGGGTTCAGGAACTTGAAACCTTCGTTCAATCCTTCGCGAACGAAGTCGAGCTGGGTTCCGTCGATGTAGGCGAGGCTCTTCGGGTCGACCAGGACCTTGACGCCTTGGTCCTCGAAGACGACATCCTCGGGCGCAGGCTCGTCCACGTACTCCAGCTTGTAGGCCAGGCCCGAGCAGCCGGTGGTTTTGACGCCGAGCCGCACGCCGAAGCCCTTGCCGCGCTTTCCGAGATAGCGGTTCACGTGGCGCGCGGCCGACTCGGTCAGGGTAACGGCCATGTCAGTGAACAGCCGCGTCCGCGCCGGTCTGCGACGCGCCCGCCTCGCCGGCAGCGCTGCGCTTGGCCTTGTAGTCGTTGACCGCCGCCTTGATCGCGTCTTCGGCCAGGATCGAGCAATGGATCTTGACCGGCGGCAAGGCGAGTTCATCGGCGATCTGCGCGTTCTTGAGCGCAGCCGCCTCGTCCAGCGTCTTGCCCTTGACCCATTCGGTCACGAGCGACGACGAGGCGATGGCCGAACCGCAGCCATAGGTCTTGAAGCGCGCATCCTCGATGACGCCCGTCTGCGGGTTGACCTTGATCTGCAGCTTCATCACGTCGCCGCAGGCCGGTGCGCCGACCATGCCGGTACCGACGGACTCGTCGCCCTTTTCGAAAGAGCCGACGTTGCGCGGATTCTCGTAGTGGTCAATGACCTTGGATGAATATGCCATGGGGTACCTCTTTGATCTTCGAATGAATGAAAGCGGGGCTCAGTGAGCCGACCACTGGATCGTGCTCAGGTCGACGCCGTCCTTGAACATCTCCCACAAGGGGCTGAGTTCGCGCAGCTTGGCGACGTTGAGCTTGATCGTCTCCACCGCGTAGTCGATTTCTTCGGCCGTGGTGAAACGGCCGATGGTCATGCGCAGGCTGCTGTGCGCCAACTCGTCGCTGCGGCCAAGTGCGCGCAGCACATAGCTCGGCTCCAGGCTGGCCGAGGTACAGGCCGAACCGCTCGACACCGCGAGGCCCTTGATGCCCATGATCAGCGACTCGCCCTCGACGTAGTTGAAGCTGATGTTCAGGTTGTGCGGAACGCGCTGCGCCAGGTCGCCGTTGATGAAGACCTGCTCGACGTCCTTCAGGCCATCGAGCAGGCGCTTCTGCAGTTCACGGGCTTTCGCGATGTCCTGCTGCATCTCGTCCTTGGCAATGCGGAAGGCCTCGCCCATGCCCACGATCTGGTGGGTCGGCAAGGTCCCGGAGCGCATGCCGCGCTCGTGCCCGCCGCCATGCATCTGCGCTTCGAGCCGCACCCGCGGCTTGCGGCGCACATAGAGGGCACCGATGCCCTTCGGACCGTAGGTCTTGTGCGACGCGAGACTCATCAGGTCGATCGGCAGGTTCTTGACGTCGATCTCGAGCTTGCCGGTGGCTTGGGCGGCATCGACATGGAAGATCACACCCTTCTCGCGGCAAATGTTGCCGAGAGCCACGACGTCCTGGATGACGCCGATCTCGTTGTTCACGAACATGACGCTCGCGAGGATGGTGTCCGGGCGAATGGCCGCCTTGAACACGTCGAGGTCGATGAGGCCGTTTTCGAGAACGTCGAGGTAGGTGACCTCGAAGCCCTGGCGCTCGAGTTCGCGCGTGGTGTCGAGAACCGCCTTGTGCTCGGTCTTGACCGTGATGAGGTGCTTGCCCTTGCCCTTGTAGAAGTTGGCGGCGCCCTTGAGCGCGAGGTTGTTCGATTCGGTGGCGCCGGAGGTCCAGACGATTTCGCGCGGATCCGCGCCGATCAGGTCGGCAACTTGCGTGCGTGCGCGCTCCACGGCGGCCTCGGCCTCCCAGCCCCAGGCATGGCTGCGGGAAGCCGGATTGCCGAAATGCTCGCGCAACCAGGGAATCATGGCGTCGACCACGCGCGGGTCGACCGGCGTGGTCGCGCCGTAATCGAGATAGATCGGGAAGTGAGGAGTTGACATGGCTGGCAGAGTTGCGTGGCTCTAGGAGTTCTCGCCGCGTGGTCGATGCCGCGTGGACATCGACGCTCGGCGAAAGGGATCAGGACTTGGCGAAGACGTTGCCGAGCGCGAAAACCGAATTCGGGCCGTTGACCCGGATCGGCTTCACGACCGGCTGGCTGGAAATCGCTTTCTTGACCGCCGGCTTGTTCTCGATCTGGATGCCCTTGGCGAGTTGGTCGTCCACCAGCTTCTGCAGCGTGACCGAATCCAGGAACTCGACCATGCGCTGGTTGAGCGAGGCCCACAACTCGTGCGTCATGCAGCGGCCGGCTTCGCTGCCCATGCAGTTTTCCTTGCCGCCGCACTGCGTGGCGTCGATCGGCTCATCCACGGAAACAATGATGTCTGCAACTGTGATCTCGGCGGCCTTGCGTCCGAGCGAGTAACCGCCGCCGGGGCCGCGAGTGGATTCGACCAGTTCGTGGCGACGCAGCTTGCCGAAAAGTTGCTCGAGATACGAGAGTGAGATCTGCTGGCGTTGGCTGATGGCGGCCAGCGTGACCGGACCGGTGTTCTGGCGCAGGGCCAGATCGATCATGGCGGTGACCGCAAAGCGGCCTTTGGTAGTGAGACGCATCGCAAGCTCCTTAAGTGCTTATCGTTGAAATGACACCATGGCTTCAAAGCTCTGGTGACGCCGTCTCCGCCCTTCCAGCTTGCTTTCTCCGGTGCTTCCGAAGTAAGAGCCGTTCCTTCATCGCGAAGTTTCTTGTTGGTTGACTATTTCACTCAAGTATATCAGAAGCCCCTCGACTCCGCTCGGGTAAACCCCCGATCGGCGATCGATGAGTCGAGAACCCGGCGTTATGGGCTCGGTAGAACGACGATGTTGTCGCCGCCCGATGCGCCGAAGGCCTGCTCCCGGAGCTGCGAAAGCTGGTCCCGGACCCGCGCAGCCTTCTCGAATTCGAGGTTGCGAGCGTGCTCGAGCATCTGCTTTTCGAGCCGCTTGATCTCGCGCGCCACGTCTTTCTCGGACATGTCCTCGACGCGGGCACGCTCCAGGTCGCGCTTGGCGGCTTCCTTGGTCGACTTCTCGCTGTAGACGCCGTCGATCAGGTCGCGGATCTGCTTGTTGATGCTGCGCGGCGTGATGCCGTGAAGTTCGTTGTGCGCGATCTGCTTGGCGCGCCGACGCTCGGTCTCGTCGATCGCCCGCTTCATCGAATCGGTCATCTTGTCGGCGTACAGGATGGCCTTCCCGTGCAGGTTCCGTGCAGCCCGGCCGATCGTCTGGATGAGTGATCGCTCCGCCCGCAGGAAACCTTCCTTGTCGGCATCCAGGATCGCGACCAGCGACACCTCCGGAATGTCCAGCCCTTCTCGCAGCAGGTTGATGCCGACCAGCACGTCGAAGGAACCGAGCCGCAGGTCGCGAAGGATTTCCACCCGCTCCACCGTATCGATGTCGCTGTGCAGGTAGCGCACCTTGACACCGTTGTCGCTCAGGTAGTCGGTCAGCTGCTCGGCCATCCGTTTGGTGAGGGTGGTGATCAGCACGCGCTCGTTCTTGTCGACCCGGATCCGGATTTCCTGCAGCACGTCGTCGACCTGGTGGCTGGCCGGGCGGACCTCGACCTCCGGATCGATCAGCCCGGTCGGCCGGACGAGCTGCTCGACCACGTTGCCGGCATGATCCTTCTCGTACTGGGCCGGCGTCGCCGAGACGAAGATGCACTGGCGCACCCGGGTCTCGAACTCGTCGAATTTGAGCGGCCGGTTGTCCAGCGCCGACGGGAGCCGAAAGCCGAAGTCGACCAGCGTGGTCTTGCGCGCGCGGTCGCCGTTGTACATCGCGCTCAGCTGGCCGATCATCTGGTGGCTCTCGTCCAGGAACATCAACGCGTCCTTGGGTAGATAGTCGGTCAACGTGGATGGCGGCTGACCCGGAGCGGCGCCCGAGAGATGCCGCGTGTAGTTCTCGATGCCCTTGCAGTGGCCGATCTCGGCGAGCATCTCGAGATCGAAGCGGGTGCGCTGCTCGATGCGCTGCGCCTCGACCAGCTTGCCCTGGCTCACGAACTCCTTGATGCGGCCGTCGAGCTCGATCTTGATGGTGTCCACCGCCGACAGCACCTTGTCGCGCGGCGTCACGTAATGGCTCGACGGGTACACGGTGAAGCGCGGAATCTTCTGCCGGATCTTGCCGGTGAGCGGGTCGAAGAGCTGCAGCGATTCGATCTCGTCGTCGAACAGCTCGATCCGGATCGCCAACTCGCTGTGCTCCGCCGGAAAGACGTCGATGGTGTCGCCCCGCACCCGGAAGGTGCCGCGCGAGAAATCCTGCTCGTTCCGCTGGTACTGCATGCGGATCAGCCGGCCGATGACGTCGCGCTGCCCGATCTTGTCGCCCACCCGCATGATGAAGCGCATCTGGGTGTAGTCCTCGGGCGTCCCGATGCCATAGATCGCGCTGACCGTCGCCACGATGACCGTGTCGCGGCGCTCCAGCACGCTCTTGGTGGCCGAAAGCCGCATCTGCTCGATGTGCTCGTTGATCGAGCTGTCCTTCTCGATGAAGAGATCGCGCTGGGGTACGTAGGCCTCGGGCTGGTAGTAGTCGTAGTAGCTCACGAAGTACTCGACCGCGTTCTTCGGGAAGAACTCCCGGAATTCGCTGTAGAGCTGGGCGGCCAGGGTCTTGTTCGGCGCGAAGACAATGGCAGGCCGGCCGAGCTGGGCGATGACGTTTGCCATCGTGAAGGTCTTGCCGGAGCCGGTGACGCCCAGCAGGGTCTGGAAGACTTCACCGTCCCGGACGCCCTCGACCAGGCCGGCGATGGCATTCGGCTGGTCGCCGGCCGGCGGATAGGGCTGGAACAGTTCGAACGGCGAATCGGGGTACTTGACGAAGGTGCCCGGCTTTGCGGGGCCGATCGCCTCTGCGCTGGGCGAGTCCGGAATGACTGCAATGTTTTGAGGCATGGATGAGAAGCAGTTGTGGCTCGACCGGTAAAATTCAAGCGAACTTGCGAGGCTAACCGAGCCGCAAGTCAGAACGCAAATGGCGCCCGTTCGACACGCGCCGGCGCAAAAGCATCATCCAAAGGACTCCTTCCATGTCTATGTTCACCGCCGTCGAAATGGCGCCGCGCGATCCGATCCTGGGCCTCAACGAGCAGTTTGCGGCCGACACGAATCCCGACAAGGTCAACCTCGGGGTCGGCGTCTATTACGACGACAACGGCAAGCTCCCCTTGCTGAAGTGCGTGCAGGCGGTCGAGCAGACCATGATCGAAAAGCCGACTGCCCGTGGTTATCTCCCCATCGACGGCATCGCCGCGTACGACAACGCCGTCAAGAACCTGGTGTTCGGTGCGGACAGCGAACCCGTCAAGTCCGGCAGGGTTGCCACCATCCAGGCGCTCGGCGGTACCGGCGGCCTCAAGGTCGGGGCCGACTTCCTCAAGCGGCTCGACCCCTCGGCCAAGGTCCTGATCAGCGACCCGAGCTGGGAAAACCACCGCGCCCTGTTCAGTCAGGCCGGTTTCACGGTCGAGTCCTACCCCTACTACGACGCAGCCAGGCGCGGCGTCGACTTCGACGGCATGCTCGCTGCCCTCGAGGGTGCTGCCGCCGGAACCATCGTCGTCCTGCACGCCTGCTGCCACAACCCGACCGGCTACGACATCACCGCCGAGCAGTGGGACCAGGTCGTCGCCGCGGTCAAGAAGAACAACCTGGTCGCGTTCCTCGACATGGCCTACCAGGGCTTCGGCCACGGCATCCAGGAAGACGGCGCGGTGATCGGCAAGTTCGTGGACGCGAGCCTGCTCATCCTGGTTTCGACCTCGTTCTCCAAGAGTTTCAGCCTGTATGGCGAGCGAGTCGGGGCGCTGTCGATCCTGTGCGAAAGCAAGGAAGAGGCGGCCCGGGTGCTGAGCCAGCTCAAGATCGTGATCCGTACCAACTACAGCAACCCGCCGACGCACGGCGGCAGCGTGGTGGCCACGGTGCTGGGCACGCCCGAACTGCGCGCCCTGTGGGAAAAAGAGCTGGGCGAGATGCGGGTCCGGATCAAGGCCATGCGCCAGACCCTGGTCGACGGCCTCCGGGCCGCCGGCGTCAAGCAGAACATGGACTTCATCACCTCCCAGATCGGCATGTTCAGCTACTCGGGCCTCACCAAGGACCAGATGGTGCGCCTTCGCAGCGAATTCGGCGTTTACGGCACCGACACCGGGCGGATGTGCGTCGCGGCGCTCAACAGCCGCAACATCGACCATGTCTGCCGAAGCATCGCAAAAGTTCTCTGACAACGTGCGGAAGGCCTGCGCCTACTGAAATCCGCGCGTTGATGGCTGAGACAGCCCCGGGCTCCGACTGATATATTGCACTGCAACAAATCTTCACTACACAGCGGAGCCCCGATGCTTTACCAACTCTACGAAGCCCAGCGCTCACTGATGGAGCCGTTCGCTGACTTCGCGCAGGCCGCCTCCAAGCTCTACGGCCCGGGCGCGGTGCTCGGCCAGACGCCGATGGCCCAGCGAATGGCCGCTGGCTACGACCTGCTCTACCGGCTCGGCAAGGACTACGAAAAGCCCGAATTCGACATCAAGACCGTCAAGGTCGAGGGTGAAGATGTCGTGATCCACGAGGCGGTCGCGCTCAAGAAGCCGTTCTGCGAGCTGCGCCGCTTCAAGCGCTTCACCGACGAGCCGCACATCCTGCAGAAGCTGAAAAGCCAGCCGGTCGTCCTGATTGTCGCGCCGCTCTCGGGACACTACGCCACGCTGCTGCGGGACACGGTCCGCACCATGCTGCAGGACCACAAGGTCTACATCACCGACTGGATCAACGCCCGGCTGGTGCCGCTGGCCGATGGCGAGTTCCATCTCGACGACTACGTCAACTACGTTCAGGAATTCATCCGGCACCTGCAGGCCGAATACGGCCACTGCCATGTCATCAGCGTCTGCCAACCCACCGTGCCGGTGCTGGGCGCGGTGTCCCTGATGGCGAGCCGGGGCGAAGAGCTGCCGCTCACGATGACCATGATGGGCGGCCCGATCGACGCCCGCAAGTCGCCGACCGCGGTCAACAACCTCGCGATGAACAAGAGCTTCGAGTGGTTCGAGAACAACGTGATCTACCGGGTGCCCCAGGGTTTTCCGGGCGTGGGCCGGCGGGTGTACCCCGGCTTCATGCAGCACACCGGCTTCGTCGCGATGAACCCCGACCGGCATGCCAGCAGCCACTACGACTACTTCAAGGACCTGATCAAGGGCGACGATGCGAGCGCCGAGGCGCACCGCAAGTTCTACGACGAGTACAACGCCGTGCTCGACATGGACGCCGATTACTACCTCGAGACCATCGCCACCGTGTTCCAGCAGTTCAAGCTGGTCAACGGCACCTGGGAGGTCAAGAACGAGGACGGCGAGGCGGAACCGGTGCGGCCGCAGGACATCGGCGCGACCAGCCTGCTCACGATCGAAGGCGAACTCGACGACATCTCCGGCTCGGGCCAGACCCGGGCCGCGCACGACCTGTGCACCGGCATCCCGGCGGCGCGCCGGGAGCATTACGAAGTCAAGGGTGCCGGCCACTACGGCATCTTCAGCGGACGGCGCTGGCGCGACCAGGTCTATCCGCGGCTCAAGTCCTTCATCACGGCGCATGACAAGCCACAGGTCCGGGCGCATGCCGAGGTGAGCGCCGAGGACACCATCAAGGAAGCCGCCGCGGCCAAGCGGCCGGCCAGGGCCACCAAGTCGGCACCTGCACGCCGGAGCCGGGCCGGCGCAGCGCGCTGAGCGCCCTGAATGTCCGCGAGGCGCGCATGACGGCGCCGTTCGAACGCTTGCTCGACGCGTTGCCGCAGACGCAGTGCACCCGCTGCGGCTTGCCGGATTGCGCCGGCTACGCGGCCGCCATCGCCAACCGCGAGGCGCCGATCAACCGCTGCCCGCCCGGTGGAGCCGAAGGCATCGCACGCCTCGCCCGCCTCACCTCCTTGCCGGTCGAAGCGCTCGACCCCGAGTTCGGCATCGAGGGCCCGCGAGCCCTGGCGGTGATCGACGAAGCCTGGTGCATCGGCTGCACCAAATGCCTGGACGCCTGCCCGACCGACGCCATCCTCGGACTGCACAAGCGGATGCATTCCGTCGTCGAGGCGCATTGCACCGGCTGCGAATTGTGCGTGCCGGTCTGCCCGGTCGATTGCATCGCGATGGAGATCGCGACGCCGGGCCGCACCGGCTGGGATGCCTGGTCGGAACCGCAGGCGGCGCACGCGCGCGATCGCTATGAAATGCGGAAGACGCGTTTGGCGCGCAAGCGCCCGCACCCTGAATCATCACCCGCGTTTGCTGCCGCCCCTCAACGGCTTTCACCTGGGACAGCGGCGCTGCCCTCAGCCGAACTCACACCGATCGTCGCCCAAGATGCAGCGGCAGAGGCGGAAGCACTCGCCAAGGAGCGCAAGCGCGCCATCGTCGAGGCGGCTCTCGCGCGGGCGCGAGCTGCTGCCGCTTCGCGCAAGACCCCCTCCTGAGCGTCAGCCGGCTGCGAGGGCGCTGAACGCCTTCACCACCTCCGGTGGGGCCTGCACCAGCTCGATGAGAACGCCCTCTCCGGAAATTGGCGCTTCGTCGCTCCCCTTCGGGTGAAGAAAGCAGATATCGAAGCCAGCGGCGCCTGTTCGGATGCCGCCCGGCGCGAAGCGCACGCCCTCTGCCGTCAGCCACTCGACCGCTTTCGGCAAATCGTCGATCCACAAGCCGACGTGATTGAGCGGCGTCGCATGCACCGCCGGCTTCTTCTCGATGTCGACCGGCTGCATCAGGTCGACCTCGACCTTGAAGGCGCCGGCGCCCATCGCGCAGATGTCCTCGTCGACGTTCTCCCGCTCGCTCCGGAAGTTGCCGGTAAGTTCGAGCCCGAGCATGTCGACCCAGAGCTTGCGAAGGCGCTGCTTATCGGTGCCCCCGATCGCGATCTGCTGGATCCCGAGTACCTTGAACGGTCGTGTCGTCATGGCTTGTCTCTCCTCGATTCGCGCGGTTTCAGTTGAATTCGAGAATGACCTGGTCGACCGACAGCGACTCGCCCTTGCTGGCCGAGATCTTGCCGACGACGCCGTCCTGCGTGGCGAACAGCACGTTCTCCATCTTCATGGCTTCGATCACCGCGAGTTTCTCGCCCGCCTGCACCTGCTGGCCAGGTTGCACCGAGACCTCGACCAGGAGCCCCGGCATCGGCGACATCAGGTACTTGCTGAGGTCCGGCGGCGCCTTGTAGGGCATCAGCTGGAGCAGGCGCGCCCCGAGCGGCGACAGCACCATGGCGTCGATCTGAGTGCCGTTGTGCAGCACCCGGAGCGCGAGCGGGTTCTTGCCGACGCCCCGCTCCACCTGGGCGACGAAGGCGCGGCCGTTGACGGCGCCCTCCATGCGGGCATGGCCGAGCGAGCCATTGCCGTCGATCTGGTAGGTCTTGCCGTCCACCTGCACGGCACTGGACCCGGTCTGCCCCTTGTAGTCGGTGACCGAGACCGGCTTGTGCACGTGCTGGCCCTTTGCGTCGAGCACCACCACCACGAACTGCTCGCCGACCTTGACGCCATGGCCTTCGAGCTGGCCGCTGATGCCCGATGCCCGCGCGCGGTAGCGCCGGTGCACATACGCCGCGAGCGCCACCAGAAAGTCGGGGTCCTCGTGCGGCACGTCTTCCGCATGAAAGCCCTTGCCGTAGTTCTCGGCGATGAAACCGGTGTTGAAGTCGCCGGCCACGAAGCGCGGATGCGCGAGCAAGGCCGCCTGGAACGGGATGTTGCTGCTGATGCCGCGGATGACGAAGCCGTTGAGGGCTTCGCGCATCAGCGCAATGGCATGCGCCCGGTCGCGGCCATGCACGATCAGCTTGGCGATCATCGAGTCGTAGAACATCGGGATCTCGCCGCCGTCGTAGACGCCGGTGTCGACCCGCACGCCGCCGAAGGTGCGCCCGTTGGCGTCTCCGCCGGCCTTGGGCGGATCGGCCGCGAACATCGTCTCCTTCGGCGGCTGGAAGCGAACCAGCCGGCCGGTCGAAGGCAAGAAGTTGCGGAACGGATCTTCCGCGTTGATCCGGCATTCGATCGCCCATCCGTTGCGCTGCACCTCGGCCTGGGTCAACGGCAGCTTCTCGCCGGCGGCGATGCGGATCATCGACTCGACCAGGTCGAGGCCGGTGATGCACTCGGTCACCGGATGCTCCACCTGGAGCCGCGTGTTCATCTCGAGGAAGTAGAAGCTCTGGTCCTTGCCGACCACGAACTCGACCGTGCCTGCGCTCTGGTACTTGACGGCCTGCGCCAGCGCCACCGCCTGTTCGCCCATCGCCTTGCGGGTCGCGTCGCTGATGAAAGGCGAAGGCGCCTCCTCGATCACCTTCTGGTGACGCCGCTGGATCGAGCATTCGCGCTCGTTCAGGTAGATCACGTTGCCGTGCGCATCGCCCAGCACCTGGATCTCGATGTGGCGCGGCTCCTCGACGAACTTCTCGATGAAGATCCGGTCGTCGCCGAAGCTGTTGCGCGCCTCGTTGCGGCACGAGGTAAAGCCCTCGAAGGCTTCCTTGTCGTCGTAGGCCACCCGCAGGCCCTTGCCGCCGCCGCCAGCCGAGGCCTTGATCATCACCGGGTAGCCGATGTCCTTGGCGATCTCGACCGCGCGCTCGGCGGATTCGATGGCGTCGTTCCAGCCGGGAATGGTGTTGACCCGCGCTTCGTTCGCCAGCTTCTTGGATGCGATCTTGTCGCCCATCGCCGCGATCGAATAGTGCTTGGGGCCGATGAAGACGATGCCTTCTTCCTCGACCTTGCGGGCGAAGGCCTCGTTCTCGGACAAAAAGCCGTAGCCCGGATGCACCGCCTCGGCGCCGGTCTTCTTGCAGGCCTCGATGATGCGGTCGGCCTGCAGGTAGCTCTCGCGGCTCGGCGATGCGCCGATGTGCACCGCCTCGTCGGCCATGTCGACATGCCGCGCATCCTTGTCGGCATCGGAGTAGACCGCCACCGTCAGGATGCCCATCTTGCGGGCGGTCTTGATGACGCGGCAGGCGATCTCGCCTCGGTTCGCAATCAGGATCTTCTTGAACATGGTCGAATCGCTTCAGAGGGGAATGTTGCCGTGCTTGCGCCACGGGTTGTCCAGCTTCTTCTCGCGCAGCATCACCAGGCTGCGGCAGATGCGCTTGCGGGTCTCGCTCGGCAGGATCACGTCGTCGATGTAGCCGCGGGTGCCGGCCACGTACGGGTTGGCGAAGCGCGCCTTGTATTCCGCCTCGCGCGCGGCCAGCTTGGCGGGGTCGTTCTTGTCCTCGCGAAAGATGATCTCGACCGCGCCCTTGGCGCCCATCACCGCGATCTCGGCCCGCGGCCAGGCCAGGTTGACGTCGCCGCGCAAATGCTTGGACGACATCACGTCGTAGGCGCCGCCGTAGGCCTTGCGGGTGATCACCGTGATCTTCGGCACGGTGCATTCGGCATACGCGTAGAGCAGCTTGGCGCCGTGCTTGATGATGCCGCCGTACTCCTGGCTGGTGCCGGGCATGAAGCCGGGCACGTCGACGAAGGTGATCACCGGAATGTTGAAGGCGTCGCAAAAGCGAACGAAGCGCGCGGCCTTGATGCTCGACTTGATGTCGAGGCAGCCCGCCAGCACCAGCGGCTGGTTGGCCACGATGCCGATGCTCTGGCCTTCCATGCGTGCGAAGCCGATCACGATGTTCTTCGCGTAGTCGGGCTGCAGCTCGAAGAAGTCGCCATCGTCCACCACCTTGGCGATCAGCTCCTTCATGTCGTAGGGCTTGTTCGGGTTGTCCGGCACCAGGGTGTCGAGCGACGGGTCGGCCCGGTCCGCCGGGTCGCCGCTCGGGCGCACCGGCGGCTTCTCGCGGTTGTTGAGCGGCAGGTAGTTGTAGAGCCGGCGCAGCATCATGAGCGCCTCGACATCGTTCTCGAAGGCCATGTCGGCGACGCCGCTCTTGGTCGTGTGGGTGCTCGCGCCGCCCAGCTCTTCCGAGGTCACGTCCTCGTGGGTCACGGTCTTCACGACCTCGGGGCCGGTGACGAACATGTAGGAGCTGTCGCGCACCATGAAGATGAAGTCGGTCATGGCCGGCGAGTAGACGGCGCCGCCGGCGCAGGGACCCATGATCATGCTGATCTGCGGCACCACGCCCGAGGCCATCACGTTGCGCAGGAACACGTCCGCGTAACCGCCGAGCGAGGCGACGCCTTCCTGGATGCGAGCACCGCCCGAATCGTTGAGCCCGATCACCGGGGCGCCGACCTTCATGGCCTGGTCCATCACCTTGCAGATCTTCTCGGCATGCGCCTCGCTCAAGGCGCCGCCGAAGACGGTGAAGTCCTGGCTGAAGACGAACACCAGGCGGCCGTTGATCATGCCGTAGCCGGTCACCACGCCGTCGCCCGGGATCTTGTTCTCGGCCATGCCGAAGTCGCTCGAGCGATGCTCGACGAACATGTCCCATTCTTCGAAGGTGTTGTCGTCCAGCAGCAGCTCGATGCGCTCGCGCGCGGTCAGCTTGCCCTTGGAATGCTGTGCGTCGATGCGCTTCTGGCCACCGCCGAGGCGCGCCTGGGCACGGCGCTTTTCGAGCTGTTCGAGGATTTCTTTCATGGCGTTTTCGATGGCTTTGAAAATTGTGGCTGTGAAGAGGGTTGGTCCTGGCTCGCCTGCGCGGCGAGCAATTGTCGGGCTGCGGTGCTTGCCGGCAAGCTGCCGCCGGCAACCGCCGCGATGGTGCGGGGCAGCATCTCGCGCACGGCCGGATGTTCCCGGAAGGCGCTCTTCAAGCCGTGCTCGATGCGCTCCCACATCCACGAAAGCGCCTGCTTCTCGCGCCGCGACGCGAACTTGCCGTTGGCCGCCTGCAGCCCCTGGAACTCGCGCACCGACTTCCAGAAGTCCTCGAGCCCCGTACCCGTCAGCGCACTGATCTGCATCACCCGCGGCACCCAGAAGCGCAGCACCGATTCGGGTGAGCCGGGCTCTGCATGCGCGGCCTTGAGCGCCTGCGCATGCGCCGGATTGCCGTGATGCCCGAAAAGCCGCAGCGCCGAGGTGATCTGCGCCTGGGCGCGTGTCGCGGCAGCCGAATCGAGATCGGCCTTGTTGATCACCACCAGGTCCGCGAGCTCCATCACGCCCTTCTTGATCGCCTGCAGGTCGTCGCCCGCGTTCGGCAGCTGCAGCAGCACGAACATGTCGGTCATGTTGGCGACCGCGGTTTCGCTCTGGCCGACGCCGACCGTCTCGACGATCACGATGTCGTGGCCGGCGGCCTCGCAGACCAGCATCGCCTCGCGGGTCTTCTCGGCCACGCCGCCCAGCGTGCCGCTCGACGGGCTCGGTCGAATGTAGGCGCGCTCGTGCACCGACAGCTTCTCCATCCGGGTCTTGTCGCCGAGGATCGATCCGCCGGAAACCGTCGACGAAGGGTCGATGGTCAGCACCGCCACCCGATGCCCCTCGGCGATCAGATGCAGTCCGAGCGATTCGATGAAGGTCGATTTGCCGACACCCGGCACGCCCGAGATGCCGAGTCGGAACGACTTGCCGGTATGCGGCAGCAGCGCGGTCAGGAGTTCGTCGGCCTTGGCCCGGTGGTCGGCGCGGGTCGACTCCAGCAGCGTGATCGCCTTCGCGACCAGCCGCCGCTGCGCCGAGCCTTCGGTGCTCGTCAGCGCTTCGGCGGAGACCTCGGGCGCGAGCCTGCCCATCTAGGCCGCGACCGCCGCGCGGATCTGTTCCAGCACGTCCTTGGCACTTGCCGGAATCGGCGTCCCCGGGCCGTAGATGCCCTTGACGCCGGCCTCGTACAGAAAGTCGTAGTCCTGCCGCGGGATCACGCCGCCGACGAACACGATGATGTCGTCGGCGCCCTGCTTCTTGAGCTCTTCGATGATCGCGGGCACCAGGGTCTTGTGCCCCGCTGCCAACGTGCTGACGCCGACCGCGTGCACGTCGTTCTCGATCGCCTGCCGGGCGCATTCCTCGGGCGTCTGGAACAGGGGGCCCATGTCGACGTCGAAGCCCAGGTCGGCGAATGCGGTGGCCACCACCTTGGCGCCGCGGTCATGGCCGTCCTGGCCGAGCTTGGAGATCATCACGCGCGGCCGCCGGCCCTGCGCCTCGGCGAAATCCGCGATTTCCTGCTGCAGCGCCGACCAGCCCTCGGCCGAGTCGTAGGCGGCCGCATAGACGCCGGTCACCTTCTGGGTATCGGCGCGATGCCGGCCGAAGGACTTCTCGAGTGCATCGCTGATTTCGCCGACCGTGGCGCGCGCACGCACCGCATCGACGCACAGCGCCAGCAGGTTCCCGGTGTTCGCCTCGGCCGCGGCGGTGAGTGCGTCGAGCGCCGCGTCGACCTTGGCCTGGTCGCGCTTCTCGCGCACCGACTTCAAGCGCGCGATCTGGCTTTCGCGGACCTTCACGTTGTCGATCGAAAGGCTGTCGATCGCGTCCTCGTTCTTGAGCTTGTACTTGTTGACGCCGACGATCACGTCCTTGCCCGAATCGATGCGCGCCTGCTTGTCGGCCGCGGCCGCCTCGATCTTGAGCTTGGCCCAGCCGCTGTCCACCGCCTTGGTCATGCCGCCCATGGCCTCGACCTCTTCGATGATGGTCCAGGCGGCGTCGGCCATGTCCTGGGTCAGCTTCTCCATCATGTAGCTCCCGGCCCACGGGTCGATCACGTTCGTGATGTGCGTCTCTTCCTGGATGATGAGCTGGGTGTTGCGGGCGATGCGCGCGCTGAACTCGGTCGGCAGCGCGATGGCTTCGTCGAGAGCATTCGTATGCAGGCTCTGCGTGCCGCCGAACACCGCGGCCATTGCCTCGATCGTGGTCCGGACCACGTTGTTGTAAGGGTCCTGCTCGGTCAGGCTCCAGCCCGAAGTCTGGCAGTGGGTGCGCAGCATCAGGCTCTTCGGGTTCTTCGGCTCGAACGCCTTCATGATCCGGCACCACAGGAGGCGCGCGGCACGCATCTTGGCGACCTCGAGGTAGAAGTTCATGCCGATCGCCCAGAAGAAGCTGAGCCGGCCGGCGAACACATCGACGTCGAGCCCCTTGGCCAGCGCGGTCTTGACGTATTCCTTGCCGTCCGCGAGCGTGAAGGCGAGTTCGAGCGCCTGGTTGGCGCCGGCTTCCTGCATGTGATAGCCGCTGATCGAGATCGAGTTGAACTTCGGCATCTTCTCGGCCGTGTACTCGATGATGTCGCCGATGATCCGCATCGAGGGCTCGGGCGGAAAGATGTAGGTGTTGCGAACCATGAACTCCTTGAGGATGTCGTTCTGGATGGTTCCGGACAGCTGGTCTTGCGCCACCCCCTGCTCCTCGGCCGCAACGATGTAGCCGGCCAGGATCGGCAGCACCGCGCCGTTCATGGTCATGGAGACGCTCACCTTGTCGAGCGGGATCTGGTCGAACAGGATCTTCATGTCCTCGACCGAGTCGATCGCGACGCCGGCCTTGCCCACGTCGCCCGTGACCCGTGGATGGTCGCTGTCGTAGCCGCGGTGGGTGGCGAGGTCGAAGGCCACGCTCACGCCCTGCCCGCCGGCGGCCAGGGCCTTTCGATAGAAGGCATTCGATTCTTCGGCGGTCGAGAAGCCGGCGTATTGCCGGATGGTCCACGGCCGAACCGCGTACATGGTGGCCTGCGGCCCTCGCAGGTAGGGCTCGAAACCCGGGAGCGTGTCGGTGTAGCGCAGGCCCTTCAGGTCTGCCGCCGTGTAGAGCGGCTTGACTGCGATGCCGTCCGGCGTGATCCAGTTGAGTCTTGCAAGATCGCCGCCGGGCGCCGACTTGGCGGCTGCGCGGGTCCAGTCGTCGAGGCTGGCGGATTGGAAGGTCGGCTCGGGTTGGCTCATGGGGACCGCTTGAATAAGGCTGGCAGATTGAAACGCCCGGCGAGTCTACTCCACCGTAATTATTAATTCAAAGCGTCGAATCGCGGTACATTTCGGCCCATGTCCGCCGTCACGCTCACTCCCCGCGCGCTCTACGAAGAGGTGGCCGAACTGCTGCGCCAACGAATCTTCCGGCGCGAACTGGAGCCCGGCAGCTGGATCGACGAGCTGAAGCTCGCCGAGGAATACGGCATCAGCCGGACGCCCCTGCGCGAAGCCCTGAAGGTGCTCGCGGCCGAGGGGCTGGTGACGATGAAGGTCCGGCGCGGGGCCTATGTCACCGAGGTTTCCGAAAAGGACCTGGCGGACGTCTATCACCTCCTGAGCCTGCTCGAAAGCGATGCCGCGGCGCAGGTCGCGCGCCGGGCGAGCACGCAGGAGCTGGCCGAGCTGGAGGGCATCCATGCCGAGCTCGAGCATGCGGCCCTGTCGGGGCTTGCCGAAAGCGATCATTTCTTCGCCATCAACGAGCGTTTCCACATGCGGCTCCTGGCCATGGCCGACAACCGATGGCGTGCGCAGATGGTGGACGACCTGCGCAAGGTCATGAAGCTCAACCGGCACCATTCGCTCCTCAAGACCGGCCGGATCGAGGAATCGCTGGCCGAGCATCGCGCGATCATGGCGGCCCTGCGCAAGCGGGACGCGACTGCGAGCATGGCCGAGATGCAGCGCCACTTCGACAACGGGCTGCAAGCGGCGGCCTGAGGCAAGGCGCCGCCGTGGGCTAAGCCGGCTCGCGAGCCTCCAGCGGCCACGACTCTCGTGCGATCGCCATCACCTCGCGCGGCGCGCGGGACTTGAGGCGATGGTCGCTCCAGACCTGGCGCCAGCGGCGTGCGCCCGGCAAGCCATTGCGCAATCCCAGCATGTGCCGCGCGATGCTGTGCCACGGTGTCTGGTGCTCCGCGAGTTCGCGTTCCATGTAGTCGACCATCCGCGACTCGACTTCATCGCGCGACGGCACCGGATGCGGGTCATTGAAGACGAGCGCATCCCAGTCGCGCATCCACCAGGGGTTGTGATAGGCCTCGCGGCCGATCATCACGCCATCCAGGAGCCGCAATTGCTGCATGACCGCATCGAGTTCCGTGAAGCCGCCGTTGATGCAGATCTGCAGCTGCGGAAACTCGTGCTTCAGGCGATGCACCAGCTCGTAGCGAAGCGGCGGCACCTCTCGGTTTTCCTTCGGCGACAAGCCTTGCAGCCAGGCATTGCGTGCATGCACGATGAACTGCCGGCAGCCGCCCTCGCTCACGATGCCGACGAAGTCGCGCACGTACTCGTAGCTTTCCCTCTTGTCGATGCCGATCCGGTGCTTGACCGTGACCGGGATGCCGACCACGTCGACCATCGCCTTCACGCCATCGGCGACCAGTTTCGGCTCGTTCATCAGGCAGGCGCCGAAGGCCCCGCGCTGGACCCGCTCGCTCGGACAGCCGCAGTTGAGATTGATCTCGTCGTAGCCCCACGTTTCGCCGAGCCGCGCGCAGTGCGCGAGGTCGGCCGCCTCGCTACCGCCCAGCTGGAGCGCGACCGGATGTTCTTCGGCATTGAAGCGCAGGTGCCGGGCCACGTCGCCGTGGATCAGGGCACCGGTCGTCACCATCTCGGTGTAGAGCAGCGCGTGGCGGCTGAGGAGGCGGTGGAAGTAGCGGCAATGGCGGTCGGTCCAATCCATCATCGGGGCGACGCTGATCCGGTGCGGCCTGAGTACATGATCCATGGCCGCCATTTTCGTCGGAGCGCCGGAGCCGGCTTCGATCCGGCCGCTAAGCCTGCGGCGGAAACTCCGGATGCCGCACCAGATCATCCGAAAGCGCCAGCCAAGGCAGCCGTTTCGAGTCCCAGGAGTGCATCACCGGTGCCAGGCGCTCCGGCTGGTCGAGGCTGCCGATGGTGACGTCGATCAGGCCCGGGATGTAGTCCGCCGTGAAGCAGATCTGTGTTCCGCATCGGGCGCAGAAGCTGCGCCGGGCACCGGGCGACGACTCGTAGACCGTCGGCTCCTGAGTGGCGAACTCGACCTGCGACGCTTCGAACATGGCCCAGGCGACCGCTGGCGCGGCGTTGGCTCGGCGGCAGGTCGTGCAATGGCACAAGGCGGTCATGAGCGCCTCGCCCGCGATGCGATACCGCACGGCGCCGCACTGGCAGCCACCTTCGATGGAAGAAGAAAGATCGGACAAGAGATGCTCCTTCGGCTGAATGAACGTCAAAGGCCGGCGCTTTCTGTTGTCTTGCCATTTCTCGAGCCGACTCCGGACGAGGAGCCTACATCGGGCGCCGCCCGAACGGTCGCCGGAGCTTTCTGAAATCAGGTCGGCGGGTTGCGATGTCCCGCGCCACCGCCATGGCCGGCGTCGCCATGCTGCAGGAGCAGCGTCACCAGCACGGCCGAATCGACCCGCGCGGTGAGCGAGTGGCGCTGGCGGGCCGGCAGCACGACCAGCTGCCCCGGGCCGAGCCGACGGGTGCCGCCCGGCATGCGGACTTCGACATTGCCCTCGATGCACTGGACGGTGCATTCGTCGTCCACGGTATGTTCCGGCTGGTCGCGGCGGGCCGGCAACACCAGGTGCAGCAATTGCAGCCGGTCGGTCTTCAAGAGGCTGGTGCTGACGGCTTCATGGACGCCGGGTCCGAGCGGGCCGACTCCGATGACGTCCAGCGGTTGAGCATGAGGCAATGCCATGAGGTACTCCGCGAAGGCAAAAAAAAGGGCTCGCACGAGGCGAGCCTAATGATTGCACTTGCAGCAATCCCCTAGAGAAACCGAGACCAGTTTCAGCTCGGAGCGGCGAATCGCCAAGGCACAAATGCGCAGTCGGCGAAGCTTCTTCCGGCACGATTCGGCATTCATTCGGTGCGTTGTCCTTCGTTGCCGCTCCACGGTTTTCCTACAGCCCATCCTTCGGCGTCCGCCTAGGCTTGGGGCTCCGTCCAGGCAGCTTGCCGCAACACCAACCGAATCCGGAGGACCATGAAACACTTCACGCTCGACTCTTCGATGATCGCCACCATCGGCGGCGCGTTCTATCCGACCGGCTACTCGATGGTGATGTTTCCCGACAAGGGCGATGCCGAGCAGGTGGCCCGGGACCTGGAGGACGGTGGCTTGGCCGCCGACGACGTGATGCTGATCCCACCGGAAACGCTGCTTTCGACGATCACGCCGACGGTGTCCGATGCCGACAACCCGATGCCTTCGGCCGGAACCGATGCATCGACCGTGCGGGCCTTCACCAAGCTCGCCCGCGAAGGCCACACCGCCTTGCTGGTGAAGACCGACGACGACGGCGCGACCAAGCTGGTCGACCGGATCAAGCGTACGAAATACTCGATCGCGCAGCGTTACCGGATGCTGGTCATCGAAGACCTCTGAGCCAAGGCGCACCCGCGAGGTGCGGCGATCAGGCCGCCGCGGCCTTCGCCACCACCTCGCGTGCCATCGACTGCGCGAGTTCCTGTTCGCCCAGGAACACGGTGGCGGATGCTTCGCGGCCCAGCAGGGCCGCTTCGTCCTCGTTGTGGCTGCGAATCACGGTCTGGATCTCGGGGTTCAAGGTGCGAGCCGTCTCCATCATCTGGCGCACGTTGATGGCGTCGGCCGTGGCGATCACCAGGACGGCCGCGCGCGCGACATGCGCCTGGATCAGCACCGCCGGATCGGCGGCATCGCCCCACACCGCAGCCATGCCATCGGCGCGGAGCTTCTCGACCAGTTCGCGGTTCTGCTCCGCGACCACGAAAGGAACATCGTGCGCGGCCAGGTCGGCCGCGATCCGGCGCCCCACTCGTCCGTAACCCACCAGCACCACCTGCCGCGACAGGAAGCGCGCGGCGGTGCTGGTCGGCAACTCCGCGAGCGGATCGTCCCTCGAAGCGAGTCCGCGAAGGAATCGCGAATGCGAATGGAGCCACTTCTGCAGCGGGTCGATCAGGCCGAACCACAAGGGATTGGAGGCGATCGAGATCAGCGCGCCGGCCAGGATCAGGCTGCGGCCTTCTTCCGGCAGCAGCCCGAGCGAAACCCCGAGCGCGGCCAGGATGAACGAGAACTCGCCGATCTGCGCCAGGCTGGCGCTCACCGTGAGCGCCGTGCCGAGCGGATACTTGAAGAGCAACACCAGGGCGCAGGCTGCCAGCGACTTGCCGACCACGATCACCAGCACCACGCCGAGCACCTGGAGCGGTCGTTCGATCAGCACCGAAGGGTCGAACAACATGCCGACCGAAACAAAGAACAGCACCGCGAAGGCATCGCGAAGCGGCAGCGATTCCTCGGCGGCGCGATGGCTGAACTCGGACTCGCGCATCACCATGCCGGCGAAGAAGGCGCCCAGCGCGAACGACACGCCGAAAAGCGCTGCCGACGCGAAGGCGATGCTGACCGCCGCCGCCACCACGCATAGCGTGAAAAGCTCGCGCGAGCCGGTGCGCGTCACCTGCCACAGCACCCAGGGGAACACGCGGCGCCCGACCACCAGCATCAGCACCACGAAGCCGCCCACCTGGAGCAGCGTGAGGCCGAGCGCCTGCCAGACCGGCGGTGAGCCCTCCGCTGCCGGCGTGCCGCCCAGGATGGCCGCGAGCGGCGGCAACAGCACCAGCACCATCACCATCGCGAGGTCCTCGACCACCAGCCAGCCGACCGCGATTCGCCCGGTGAACGAATCCAGCAGGCCGAGGCTTTCGAGCGCCCGCAGCAGCACCACCGTGCTTGCGACCGACAAGGCAAGGCCCAGCACCAGCGCACCGCCGATGCCCCATCCCCAGGCCATCGCGAGGCCGATGCCCATGAGCGTGGCGACCACCATCTGCACCAGGGCGCCGGGCAATGCGATCTTTCGAACGGCGAGCAGGTCGTCCAGCGAGAAGTGCAGCCCGACGCCGAACATCAACAGCATCACGCCGATTTCCGCCAGCTGCGCGGCGACGTCGGCATCCGCGACGAAGCCCGGCGTGAAGGGGCCAAGGATGACGCCGGCCAACAGGTAGCCCACCAGCGCCGGCAGCCGCAGCCGTGCCGCGATGAAGCCGAGGACGAGCGCAAGGCCGAGTCCGGCTGCGACGGTGTTGATCAATGAAACGCTGTGCGGCATGGCTTCGATTCTGCAAGACGACGGGCCCGGATCAGGGCCTTGCGCCCCCTTGACCTTCAAAGCAAAAAACCCGCCGAAGCGGGTTTCTCGAAGTCAGCGGCCGGAGGCGAGCCGTCGCGAAGGCCTGACGGCCCCGGTCAATGCATGTGAAGTCCGCCATTGACCGAGAAGTCGGCCCCGGTCGAGTAGCCGCCCTCGTCGGTCGCGAGCCACGAGATGATCGAGGCGATCTCGCTCGGCTCGCCCAGGCGCTTGACCGGGATCGTCGCGACGATCTTGTCGAGCACTTCCTGGCGGATCGCCTTCACCATGTCGGTGCCGATGTAGCCGGGGCTTACCGTGTTGACGGTGACGCCCTTGGCGGCCAATTCCTGGGCCAGCGCCATGGTGAAGCCGTGCATGCCGGCCTTTGCGGCCGAGTAGTTGGTTTGCCCCGCCTGGCCCTTGGCGCCATTGACCGAGCTGATGTTGACGATGCGGCCCCAGCCCTTTTCGACCATGTCCGCGACCACCTGCTTGGTGACGTTGAACATGCTGTTGAGGTTGGTTTCGATCACCGCGCTCCAGTCCTCGGGCGACATCTTGAGGAACATGCGGTCGCGGGTGATGCCGGCGTTGTTGACCAGCACGTCGATGCTGCCATGCTCGGACTTGGCCTTGGAGAACGCATCGACCGTCGACTGCCAGTCGCCCACGTTGCCGACCGATGCATAAAAGTCGTAGCCCTCGGCCTTCTGCTCGTTCAGCCACTTCTCGAAGTCCCGTGTGGGGCCGCAGCCGGCAATGACCGTGAAGCCGTCCTTGTGCAGGCGCTGGCAGATGGCGGTTCCGATGCCGCCCATGCCGCCGGTGACGTATGCAACCTTCTTTGTACTCATGACTGCTCCTTGAAATTAGCGCCGACAAGACGCAAGCCAATGTAGCCATGTTTATAGCTCGGACCCGTTGAGGTAAACACTGAGCTTCCCTGCAACGAACTGTCACGCGCGCTCCCTATACTGCGCCGATGTCTTCCATCGTGCTCGCCGGCGTGTCCAAGTCCTGGGGCAGCAGCACCGCGCTCCACGCCATCGACCTGCAGATCGAAGCCGGCACCTTCTGCGTGCTGCTCGGCCCTTCCGGCTGCGGCAAGTCGACCACGCTGCGGATCATCGCCGGGCTCGACAACGCGACCTCGGGGCAGGTCTTCATCGACGGCCGAGAGGTCACCGGGCTGCCGCCTTCGAAGCGCGGCATCGCGATGGTGTTCCAGAACTACGCGCTCTTTCCGCACCTGAGCGTGGCCGACAACATCACCTTCGGGCTCTCGGTCCGCAAGACGCCTGCGGATGAGCTGGCTGCGCGGCTCGACCGATGCGCAAGGCTGCTCGGCCTTGAGGGCCTGCTGGCGCGCAAGCCCTCGCAACTTTCCGGCGGGCAGCAGCAGCGGGTGGCGCTCGGCCGTGCGCTGGTCGCGGAAGCCAAGGTCTGCCTGATGGACGAACCCCTCTCCAACCTGGACGCGCAGCTGCGCCAGGAGATGCGGCGCGAATTGCGCGACCTGCAGAAGCAGCTCGGCTTGACGGTGGTCTACGTGACCCACGACCAGGCCGAGGCGATGAGCATGGCCGACCAGGTGGTGTTGCTCAACCGCGGCCATGTCGAGCAGAGCGGCCCGCCGCGCGAGCTCTATGCACGACCGGCGACCACCTTCGCGGCCCGGTTCGTCGGCACGCCGCCGATGAATCTCGCGGCCCTCGAAGGCGATCGCATCGCCGGCAGCAGCGCCGCGGTCGGGCTTTCGGCTGCCACCTTCGGCGTGCGGCCCGAGGCCATCCGGCTCGATCCCGCCGGGCATCCGGCGCGGGTCGAAAGCGCCGAATACCTCGGCGCCGACCTGGTGCTGCGCTGCGCCATCGGCAGCCAGCACTTGCTGGTGCGCACCGGCGGCCAGCACCGCGCCGAATCCGGGCAACAGGTGGGCCTCCGCTGGGCCGCCGAAGACGCCCACGGATTCGACGCCGAGGGTCGGCGCATCCACTGAACAACCGAACGCTCCAACGACAACCAAGAGGAAGAAACATGCAGAGAAAAAATTTCATCAAGGCCCTGGCGCTCCCGTTCGTGGCCGCGAGCGGCCTGTTCGCGAGCGTCTCCGGCGTGCAGGCGCAAATGCCCGCGCCGGTCGAGTTCCAGTTCTACTATCCGGTCGCGGTGGGCGGCCCGATCGCCAAGAGCATCGACGGTTTCGCCGAGGGCTTCATGAAGGAGAACCCCGGCATCAAGGTCACGCCGATCTACGCCGGCACCTATCAAGAGACCATCGTCAAGGCGCTGACCGCGCACAAGTCGGGCACGCCCCCGGTGACCTCGGTGCTGCTCTCCACCGACATGTTCACGCTGATCGACGAAGACGCGATCGTGCCCTTCGACAACTTCATCAAGACCCCGGAGGACAAGGCCTGGGCCGGCGGCTTCTACAAGGCCTTCATGATGAACAGCCAGGCCGGCGGCAAGACCTGGGGCATTCCGTTCCAGCGATCGACCGTGGTCATGTACTGGAACAAGGAACTCTTCAAGGAAGCCGGCCTCGATCCGAACAAGCCGCCGACCAACTGGGCCGAGCTGAAGGACGCCGCCACCAAGCTCACCAAGAAGGATGCCGCCGGCAAGGTGGTTCAGTGGGGCGTGCAGATTCCGTCGAGCGGCTTCCCGTATTGGCTGTTCCAGACGCTCACCACGCCGAACGACGCGATCCTCGCCAACGAGGCCGGCACGCAGGTCAAGTTCGACGACCCGAAGGTCATCGAGGCGCTGCAGACCTGGGTCGATCTCGGCAAGGCCGGCGTGCATCCGCCCGGCGTGGTCGAGTGGGGCACCACGCCCAAGGACTTCTTCGAGAAGAAGGCCGCGATCATCTACACCACCACCGGCAATCTGACCAACATCAAGGCGAATGCCAAGTTCGACTTCGGCGTCGGCATGATCCCGGGGAACAAGCGCAAGGGCTCGCCGACCGGCGGCGGCAACTTCTACCTCTTCAAGAAGTCGACGCCGGCCCAGCAGGAGGCCGCATTCAAGTTCATCAAGTGGGTGACGCAGCCCGAGCGCGCCGCGCAGTGGAGCATGGAGACCGGCTACGTCGCGGTTTCGCCGGCCGCCTACGAGACCGCCACGCTCAAGAAGTACGGCACCGATTTCCCGGCTGCGCTCGTCGCTCGCGACCAGCTGCCGGTATCCGTGGCCGAGTTCTCGACGCATGACAACCAACGCGTCACCAAGGCGCTCAACGACGGCCTGCAGGCCGCGCTGACCGGCAGCAAGACGCCGGCCCAGGCCATGCAGGACGCCCAACGCGAAGCCGACCGCATCCTGCGCGCCTCGCGTTGACCATGCGGCGCGCATCGGTCCATGCCTGGCTGATGCTGCTGCCGGCGCTGGTGCTGCTGGTCGCGTTCACGCACGGGCCGGCGGTTTCCACGCTGGTCGACAGCTTCTTCTCGACGCCCAAGGGCAGCCGCGCCGCGGTGTGGGTCGGCGCCGAGAACTACCAGGTGATGGTCGGCGACCCGGTGTTCTGGAAGGCGGTGCACAACAACCTGGTCTTCGCGGCCGCGACGATTCCGCTCTCGATCGGATTGGCGCTGGTGATGGCGCTGTGGGTCAACGAGCGCATCGCCGGACGCGCCTTCCTGCGGATGGCCTACTTCACGCCGACGGTGCTGCCGATGATCGCGGTGGCCAACATCTGGCTTTTCTTCTACACGCCGCAGTACGGCCTGCTGGAGCAGATCACCGGTGCGCTGGGGCTGCCTTCGCACAACTGGCTCGGGAGCCCGTCGACGGCGCTCGGTGCGGTGACCTTGGTCGCGATCTGGAAAGAAGCCGGCTTCTTCATGATCTTCTACCTCGCGGCGTTGCAGACGCTCAACCCGAGCCTGCGCGAAGCGGCGGCCATCGAGGGTGCGTCGCGCTGGTACTTCTTCCGGCGCATCCAGTGGCCGCTCCTGATGCCGACCACGCTCTTCGTGCTGGTCAACGCCTTCATCAACGCCTTTCGGATGGTCGACCATCTGTTCGTGCTGACCCGGGGCGGTCCGGACAACGCATCGATCCTGCTGCTCTACCACCTGTACGAGGTCGGGTTCAGCTTCTGGGACACCGCCTATGCCTCGGCCATCACGGTGGTGCTGGTGGCGGTGCTGGCGGGCATCGCCCTCTTCCAGTTCTTCGTGCTCGATCGCAAGGTGCACTACCGTTGAGCAAGTCGTCCGCTCCTTCGCGGCTGGCCTACAACGAGCCGACCGGGCTCGATACGCTGGCAGCCTGGCTGCTGGCCCTGTTGTGGATCCTGCCGCTCGCCTATGCGGTGTGGACCGCGTTCCATCCGGCCGAGTTCTCGACCCGCTTCACGCTGTTCGCGCCGCTGACGCTCGACAACTTCCGGCGCGCCTGGAACGCCGCGCCCTTCGCCCGCTACTTCCTCAACACCACGCTGCTGGTCGCGATGATCCTCGCCGTGCAGCTGGTGCTGGGCACGCTGGCTGCCTACGCCTTCGCCCGCTACCAGTTCAAGGGGCGCGGCATCGCCTTCGGGCTGGTGCTGGTGCAGCTGATGGTGATGCCGGACATCCTGCTGGTCGAGAACTACCGCACCATGGCTCGGCTCGGCATCGTCGATACGCTGCTGGCCATCGGCCTGCCCTACTTCGCTTCGGCCTTCGCGATCTTCCTGCTCAGGCAGACCTTCATGGGCATCCCGAAGGAGCTGGACGAAGCCGCCCGGGTCGAAGGCGCGAGCGCGATGCAGACGCTCTGGCGGGTGTACGTGCCGCTGGCCCGGCCGGTCTACACCGCCTTCGCGCTGGTGTCGGTCAGCTTCCACTGGAACAATTTCCTCTGGCCGCTCATCATCACCAACAGCGTCAACGCGCGGCCGCTCACGGTCGGGCTGCAGGTGTTCTCGTCGGTCGACCAGGGCGTCGACTGGTCGGTCATCACCGCGGCCACGCTGATGACCTCGGCGCCGCTGCTGATCGCGTTCCTGTTGTTCCAGCGGCAATTCGTCCAAAGCTTCATGAGGGCCGGCATCAAATGAAACTCGTCACCTGGAACACGCAATGGTGCTGCGGGCTCGACGGCACGGTCGATCCGAAGCGCATCGTCGACGGCGCCCGCGCCATGGCGGACTTCGACGTGCTGTGCCTGCAGGAGATCGCTTCGGGCTTCGGCGGCATGCCCGGCGGGCCGGGCGACCAGCCGGCCGAGATCGCAAGCCTGCTGCCCGGCTTCGAGGTGTTCTACGGCGCCGCGGTCGACGAGTTCGATTCGAACGGCGCCTCGCAGCGCTTCGGCAACCTGATCGCGACCCGGCTGCCGGTTTTGAGGGTGCATCATCATCCGCTTCCCTGGCCCTCCGACCCGACCGTCTCGACCATGCCGCGGATGTGCACCGTGGTGACGATCGCCACCGAGTTCGGCCCGATCCGCGTCATGACCACGCATCTCGAGTACTACTCGCCGATCCAGCGGCAGGCCCAGGCGATCGCCTTGCGGGCGCTGCATGTCGAGGCCTGCGCGCAGGCGGCGGCGCCGCCGGTGGAAAGGCCGCCGGGCACGCCCTTCCAGGCCAAGCCCCACACGCTGCAGGCCATCCTGTGCGGCGACTTCAACATGCCTTCCGACGATCCCGGCTACGAGGCGATTCAAGCGCCCTTCGCGGACCCGGCTCTGCCCAACGGCGGCACGGCGCCGAAACGCCTGCAGGATGCCTGGCCGCTCGCGCACCCCGGCCAACCGCACGACCCGACCTTCCGCCTCTTCGACGACAAGTACGGGCCGCACCCGATCGCCTGCGACTTCGTGTTCGTGAGCGACGCGCTGGCGCCGCGGGTCAAGCAGGTTCGGGTCGACACCACGACCCGCGCCTCGGACCACCAGCCGGTGCTGCTGGTGCTCGGGGACTGACAAGCGACCCCGAAGACCTGCCGCGAGCTCAGCGCTCGATGGTGAGCGCGACGCCCATGCCGCCGCCGATGCAGAGCGAAGCGATGCCCTTGCGTGCGTTCTGCCGCTGCATCTCGTGCAGCAAGGTGACCAGGATGCGGCATCCGGATGCACCGATCGGATGGCCGATCGCGATCGCGCCGCCGTTCACGTTGACCTTGTTCATGTCCCAGCCCATTTCCTTGTGCACCGCGCAGGCCTGGGCAGCGAAGGCTTCGTTGATCTCGAGCAGGTCGAGGTCCTGCGGCTTCCAGCCGGCCCGCTCCAGCGCCTTCCGGGAAGCCGGCACCGGGCCCATGCCCATGAAGGCCGGGTCCAGCCCGGTGGTGGCGTAGCTCGCGATCCGGCCGAGCGGCTTGAGGCCGAGCCGGTCGGCGGTCTTGGCGCTCATCACCATCACGGCGGCGGCACCGTCGTTCAGGCCCGAGGCATTGCCGGCGGTCACGCCACCGGCCTTGTCGAACGCGGGCCGGAGGCCGGCCAGGCCTTCGGCGCTGGTCTTGCGATTGATGAATTCGTCCTTGTCGAAGACGACCGGGTCGCCCTTCTTCTGCGGGATGTTGACCGCGACGATCTCGTCCTTGAACTTGCCGGCGTCCTGCGCCGCGGCGGCCTTGGTCTGGCTGCCGAGGGCCAGTTCGTCCTGCGAGGAACGGCTGATGTCGTACTGCTTGGCCACGTTCTCGGCGGTGATGCCCATGTGGTACTGGTTGTAGACGTCCCAGAGGCCGTCGGTGATCATGGTGTCGACCATCTTCCACTCGCCCATCTTCTGGCCGTTGCGCGAACCCGGCAGCGCGTGCGGTGCGAGGCTCATGCTCTCCTGGCCGCCTGCGATGACGATCTCGCTGTCGCCGGTCGCGACCGCCTGCGCCGCCAGCATCACGGCCTTGAGGCCCGAGCCGCACACCGCGTTGATGGTGAGGGCCGGCACCTCCTTCGGAATGCCGCCCTTGAGCAGGGCCTGCCGGGCCGGGTTCTGGCCGGCGCCCGCGGTCAGCACCTGGCCCATGATCACCTCGCCGATCTGCCCGGCCTCGACCTTGGCGCGCGCCAGCACTTCACGGATCACGATGCTGCCGAGCTCGGTGGCCGCAACGCCCGCGAGCGAACCGCCGAACTTGCCGACCGCCGTGCGTGCGGCTGAAACGATGACGATGTCTTCCATGATGTGCTCTCCGGTGATGGCTGATGGGTGATGGGTGGGATGAAGGCGTCAGCTGCTGGCCTTGGCCTTGACATAGCGGCCCGGTGCCGGCTCGATGGCGCGGTAGGCGGTGCCGCGGCCGAAGGCCTTGGGTGCGGGGATCTGCTTGCCGGCATGGCTCTTGAGCCAGCGCGACCAATCGGTCCACCAGCTGCCCGGATGTTCGGTCGCGCCCTCCAGCCACTCGGCCTGGGTCGGCGGCAGCTTGCCGTCCTCGCGCAGCCAGTGGCTGCGCTTTTTCTTGGCGGGCGGATTGATGACGCCGGCGATGTGGCCGGAGGCGCCCATCACGAAGCGGGTCTTGCCGGACAGGAGCTGCGTCGAGGCATAGGCGCCGTTGATCGGCACGATGTGGTCCTCGCGCGAGCCGTACACATAGGCCGGCGCGTCGATGCTGCCGAGGTCGACCTTCTCGCCGGCCACGGTCAGCGCGCCGGGCTGGCGAAGCTTGTTCTCGTGATAGGTGTTGCGCAGGTACCAGCAATACATCGGGCCCGGCAGGTTGGTGGCGTCGCTGTTCCAGTACAGCAGGTCGAAGGGCGGCGGCGTCTCGCCCTTCAGGTAGTTGCCGACCACGTAGTTCCAGACCAGGTCGTTCGGCCGCAGGAAGCTGAAGGTCGAGGCCAGCTCGCCGCCCTTGAGCAGGCCGCCATCCCCCATCTGCATCTCGCGCAGCTTGACGAAGTTCTCGTCGATGAAGATGTCGAGCACCCCGGTATCGGAGAAGTCGAGCAGCGTGGTGAGCAGCGTCACCGAGGCCGCGGGCTGTTCGCCGCGTGCCGCCAGCACGGCCAGGGCGGTGCTGAGGATGGTGCCGCCGACGCAGAAGCCGAGCGTGTCGATCTTGCCGCCGCGCTTGTCCTGCCCGGTGATCTCGCGGGTGACCTGGATCGCCTTGATCGCGGCGTCCTCGATGTAGTCGTCCCAGCCGACCTTGGCCATCGATGCATCCGGGTTGCGCCAGCTGACCACGAAGGTCCGGTGCCCTTCGGCGACCGCATGGCGGATGAGCGAGTTCTCGGGCTGCAGGTCGAGGATGTAGAACTTGTTGATGCAGGGCGGCACCATGAGCAGCGGCCGCTCGTACACCTTGGCGGTGAGCGGCTTGTATTCGAGCAGCTGGAAGAGCTCGTTCTCGAACACCACCGCACCCTCGGTGGTGCCGACGTTGCGGCCGACCTCGAACGCGCTTTCGTCGGTCATGCTCAGGTGGCCCTGCTGCATGTCGGCCAGCATGTTGCGGATGCCCTTGGCGATGCTCTCGCCCTGGGTGTCGAGCGCCTTCTTCTGCGCCTCGGCATTGAAGGCGAGGTAGTTGCTCGGCGACGATGCGGCCATCCATTGCTCGACCGCGAAGCGCAGCCGGGCCCGGGTCTTGGCATCCGCATCCACCGCGTCGGCCATGCCGAGCAGCGTGCGGGCGTTGAGCAGGTAGACGGCAGCCGAGAAAGCGGCCATCGGGTTGTTGGCCCAGGCGTCGCCGGCGAAGCGCTTGTCGATGCCGGCCGATTGCGCAAAGCTTTGCTGCCACAGCTTCTGGGCCTCGGCGACATAGCTTTCCTGCAGGGCCTGCAGCTTTTCGGGAGCCATCGAGAACTTCGGCAACTGCCATTGCGGCGTCTCGGGAAACTGGCCGGCGCCAAGCGACAGGAACGAATCGAGCGCCTTGTCCCAACCCTGCGTGAGCGCCTGCTGGAAGGGCTTGAAGGCCTCGTTCGCCGCCGTGGATGGGTCTTGTTTCATGCGGTCTCCTGGTTCGGGGCTCTATTTGCCCGGCGCGCTTCGTACGAGCGCTTTGAGTATGCTGCATCCGATTCGGCCGAGCCAGTGGCCATCTCGAACCTTCCTGGATTTCATCGCCTATGCACCTCGTCGTGATCGCCTGGCTGTACGTCGCCCTCATGATGGCGGTGGCCGAAGGCACCAACACCAACGGCACGGTGCTGGGCGCCATCTTCACCTTTCTGATGTACGGATTGGCGCCGGTCGCATTGGTGGTTTACCTGATGACCGCGCCCGCCAGACGGCGCCTTGCGCGAGCCCGCGAAATGGAAGAGCGCGAGGCGGCCATCCGCGCTGCGGCGAACTCAGTCGCGCCAGATGCAGGCGCCGAAGCGGCCGCTGACCCGATCCCGCCGGTGCGAGAAAAAGAGTAACGGGTTGTTGACGGTGCACCAGGTCTTGCCGCCGTCGTTGCCGTAAAGCCGGGTCAGGCCCATCGCGGTCAATCGCTGACGCGCCAGGCCCTGCAGGTCGGCCATCCACTTGCCGGCCGAGCCTTCCGCGAAGCAGCTCGCGCTTTCAGCGTGCTGCGCTTCGAAAGCGGCCTTGACTTCCGGGCCGACCTCGAACGCATCCGGACCGATGCACGGGCCCAGCCATGCCATGAGCGAAGACGGCGCCTGGCCGCTCTCGGCCAGCAGCTGCGCCACGGTCTGCTCGAGCACGCCGGCGGCCAGGCCGCGCCAACCGGCATGCGCCGCGGCCACCCGGCTGCCGTCTTCGCTGCAGAACAGAACCGGCAGGCAGTCGGCCACCATCACGGTACAGGCGATCCGCGGCGCGAGCGTCCATGCCGCATCGGCCTCCTCCGTCGATTGCCTGTCGACCGAATCGGCATCCAGCTGCAGGCAGCGCGTGCCATGCACCTGCTTCATGAAAACCGGCTTCGCGCCGATCGCCTCACCGAGCAGCCGGCGATTGGCCTCGACATCCGCGGCTTCGTCGCCGACGCCCGCACCCAGGTTGAGCGAGCCGTAAGGCGGCCTGGAGAAGCCGCCCTGCCGGGTGGTGCACGCCGCATGCACGTTGGCGGGTGCCGGCCATTCGAGCCGCAGCCAATCGAGGCCGGCGTCTTGCGCAGCCCCCGCCGGCGCCTCCATCACGCTTCGGCGTCCGGGCAGCGCGAAGGCTGGGCCTTCTGGAAGGCTTCGAGCTGCATGCAAGCCTCGAACGCCGCCATCGTCCTCGGCAGGCCCGCGAAGTCGCAGTTGAAGCGCTGGCCGTTGAAGATCTGCGGCACCAGGCAGCAATCGGCCAGGGTCGGCGTGCTGCCCCACGAATAGATCGAAGCCGGATGACGCACCAACTGCCGCTCGAAGGCTTCGAGCCCTTCGCGAACCCAGTGGCGGTACCAGGCGTTCTTGGCGTCCTCGTCCTGCTTGAGGTCGCGCACCAGGTACTTGAGCACGCGCAGATTGTTGAGCGGATGGATTTCGCAGGCGATGGTCTGTGCCAGCGCCCGCACGTGCGCCCGGGCCAGCGGATCGCTCGGCAGGAGCGCAGGCTCCGGATGAACCTCGTCCAGGTACTCGATGATCGCCATCGACTGGCTCAGCTGGTCGCCATCCGTCTCGAGCAGCGGGACGAGCCGATCCGGAGAGATTTCGGCGAAGGGTCCGGTGTGATGCTCGCCCTTGGCGATATGGACGGGGATGTAGTCGTAGTCGAGGCCCTTCAGGTTGAGCGCGATGCGAACCCGGAAGGAAGCCGAGGAGCGAAAGTAGTTGTGAAGCTTCATCATGCGGCCGAGCATAGCCCGCCGGGCTGCACCGCCGCAACGCGAAACACCCCCGCCGCAAGGGGCACGGCGGCCTCTGGCACACTGCCCGTTTCGCTCAAACAAGAGGACGATTTCCCATGGCATCCGAATACGTTTTCGCGCCGCCCGCAGCCGTGTCGATCCCGGTGCTCGGCCAGCAGGCCCGCTTCCCGGTCCACCGCATCTACTGTGTCGGCCGCAACTACGAAGAGCACGCGAAGGAGATGGGCTTCACCGGCCGCGAGCCGCCCTTCTTCTTCATGAAACCGGCCGACGCGGTGGTGGTGGTCGATGCCGACCAGAGCGGCAGCATCCCCTACCCGAGCCTCACCAAGAACCTGCACCACGAGATCGAACTGGTCGCCGCCATCGGCACCGGCGGCAAGAACATCTCGGCCGCCGACGCGCACAAGCACATCTTCGGCTACGCGGTCGGGCTCGACATGACCCGGCGCGACCTGCAGGGCGACATGAAGAAGCAGGGCCGCCCCTGGGACATCGGCAAGAGCTTCGACCACAGCGCGCCGATCGGGCCGATCGTGCCGGTCGTGCAGGCCGGCCATATCGAGCAGGCCGAGATCTCGGTGCAGGTCGGCGGCAAGGACCGCCAGCGCAGCAACGTGAGCAAGCTCATCTGGAACATCGGCGAAACCATCGAGCACCTGTCGGCCGCCTGGGAGCTGCAGCCCGGCGACCTGATCTTCACCGGCACGCCCGAGGGCGTGGCGGCGGTGGTCTCGGGCGACACCATGGTCGGCCAGATCGCCGGCCTGCCCACCCTCACCGTTCGCGTGAGCTGAGGCGCCCGGCTTGAGCCTGCTTCGCGTTCCGATCAAGCATTGCAAGAACTGCGGCACGGCCGTGGTGTATCGCATCCCGGACGATGGCGACACCAAGGAACGCGCCATCTGCCCGGCCTGCCACACGGTGCACTACGAGAACCCGCTCAACGTGGTCGGCACCGTCCCGGTGCTGGGCGACCGGGTGCTGCTGTGCAAGCGCAACATCGAGCCGCGTTGGGGCAAGTGGACGCTCCCGGCCGGCTTCATGGAACTCGGCGAAAGCACGGCGCAGGGCGCAGCCCGCGAAACCGACGAGGAAGCCGGCGCCGAGTACGAGATGCAGGGCCTTTTCGCGGTGATCAGCGTGATCCACGTCGGGCAGGTCCACATGTTCTATCGCGCCCGGCTCCTGAGCGACCGCTTCGCGCCGGGGCATGAAACCATCGAGGCTCGCCTTTTTACAGAGGACGAGATTCCCTGGGACGAGATCGCGTTCCGCACGGTGCGCGAATGCCTGCAACGCTTTTTCGAGGACCGCCGCCGAGGCAGCTTCGACCGGGTGCACACCTTGGACATCGAATGAAACAAGCTCTCGTCGCCCTCGCCCTGGGCCTGCTCGCCGCCGCATCGCAAGCCGAGCAGGTCGGCGAGGTCGACACCGCCTTCAAGCTGATCGGTCCGGACCACAAGATCGTGGTCGAGGCCTACGACGACCCGAAGGTGTCGGGCGTCACCTGCTACGTCTCGCGCGCCAAGACCGGCGGCATCTCCGGCGCCATCGGCCTGGCCGAGGACAAGTCCGAAGCCTCGATCGCCTGCCGCCAGGTCGGCGTGGTCAAGGTGAGCCAGCCGCTGCCGCGGCGCGAAGAGGTGTACAGCGAGCGGCTCTCGATTCTTTTCAAGCGGCTGCGGGTGGTCCGCATGGTCGACCCGGCCCGCAACACGCTTGTGTACCTCACGTACTCGGACCTGCTGGTCGACGGCTCGCCCAAGAACAGCATCACCGCCGTGCCGATCGATCGCGCGGCGCCGATCCCGCTCAAGTAGGACCCGAGGCTTGGCAGGTCGCGCGGTCGGCGAACTCTATTCGGCGCTCTGGCGCTTCGCCGAAGGTGCGCGCAAGCAGCTGGTGGTCGCCACCGCGCTCTTGACCGGTTCGCAGCTCATGCGGCTGACCTTGCCGTGGTTCGCCGGGCAGGTCATCAACGAATTGCAGAAGGGCGATCTGCAGCGCGCCTTCAGCTGGATCGCCGGGCTGGCGGGCGTGTACCTGTCGTCATGGGTGGTTCATGGCCCGGGACGCATCCTGGAGCGCAACGTGGGCTTGCGGGTGCGCGAGTCGCTGGCCGACGCGCTCTACGCACGGCTTGCGTCGGCGCCGCTCGCCTGGCACGACGGCCATCACTCCGGCGAGCTGCAGCATCGGGTGCACCAGGCCAGCCGGGCCCTATCGGATTTCGCGCAGAACCAGTTCATCTATCTCACCAACTTCGTCAACTTCGTCGGGCCGCTGATCGCGCTGACGCTCTTGTCGCGTGCCAGCGGGGGCATCGCGATCGCGGGCTACGTGGTGATCGCGGTGATCATCGTGCGCTTCGATCGAGCGCTGATGCGGCTTGCCCGCACCGAGAACGACGCCGACCGCCGCTACGTGGCCGCGCTGCTCGACTTCCTCGCGAACACCTCGACCGTGATCGGGCTGCGGCTGGCAGCCGCCTCGCGGCAATTGCTGCGAGGCCGCATGGCGGCGATTTCGGCGCCGCTCAAGCGAACCGTGGTGCTGAACGAGGGCAAGTGGTTCTCGGTCGACCTGATGGGTCTCGCCCTGACCTGGGGCCTGGTGGTGGTCTATGTCTGGCAATCCCGCGCGCCCGGGCAGGCGGTGATGCTGGGCGGCGTGTTCATGATCTACCAATACGCGCAGCAGGCTTCGAGCGTGGTGTCCTCGATGGCGGCCAATTTCCAGTTCTTCGCGCGCATGCACACCGACTACACCAGCGCCTCGCCGATCTGGCAGGCACCGACCCGGGTCGAGGCACCGGCGATCGAGGCGGTGGACCCGCAGGCCAGCTGGTCGGTGCTGCGGCTCGAAGGCGTTCGCTGGGCCTATCGGGCTCGCGATCCGGGGGCAGCTGGCGACGGCGTACCCCATGGGCTGCACGATCTGTCGCTCACCTTGCGCCGGGGCCAGCGCGTCGCCCTGGTCGGGCCGAGCGGCGGAGGCAAGAGCACCCTGCTGCGCCTCCTGGCCGGACTCTACGTACCGCAGGCCGGCAGCCTGCACCTCGACGAGGCCGCCCTGCCCTGGAGCCGGCTGCGGCAGATCGCGACGCTGATTCCGCAGGAGACCGAAGTCTTCGAGGCCAGCGTCCGCGAGAACCTCGGCTTCGGCCAGCCGGTCGAGGACGACGCGATCCGCGAGGCGCTCCATGCCAGCACCTTCGACGAAGTGCTCGCCGCCAACCGCGGCGACCTCGATACGGCGCTGACCGAACGCGGCTTCAACCTGTCGGGCGGACAGCGACAGCGGCTCTGCCTCGCGCGTGGCGTGCTCGCGGCAAAAGGCAGCTCGCTGCTGCTGCTCGACGAGCCGACCAGCGCGCTCGATGGCGGCACCGAGGCGCGCGTGCTCGAGCGGATCGGCCGCGCCTTTCCGGATGCCTGCGTCATCGCATCGATCCACCGGCTCAGCCTGCTGGATCGATTCGATACCATCGTCCTCATGGAAGCCGGTCGCATCCTCGACGCGGGCGCACGGGCCGAGGTCATGGCCCGGCAACCGTTCTTGAACACCGCTGCCGGCATGCCGCCGCGCGCGCACTGATGCCGTCTACCCGCTGCTCGGGAACCCACCACGGCCAACCACTTCCAATCAGCTCCATGCCTAGCAACACCTTCCCTTCTTCCTTCCGATCAGGCGGTCCGGGCGCAAGCTCATCCGCTCGGCACAACGCCCTTGCCACCCTCTCGCTGGCCTTGCTGCTGAGCGCCTGCGGCACACCGCCGCCGCCGGCTCCGACCCGACCGCCCGCGCCGGTCCGGCCGGCGCCCGCGCCGCCTCCCGCACCGGCGCCGGCTCCCGCACCGCCCGCGCAGCCGGCCGCCTTCATCCGGCCCGCCCCGGGCGCCACGCTCGCACGATTCGACGGCAAGGCGAACAAGGGGCTGGACATCGCCGGCAACCTGGGCGATCCGGTCGTCGCGTCGGCCGATGGCCGCGTGGTCTACGTCGGCGGCGAGCTGCGCGGCTACGGCAACATGGTCATCGTCAAGCACAACGAGACCTTCCTCACCGCCTATGCCCACCTCAAGACCATCGGCGTCAAGGAAAAGGACGTGATCCGACAGGGCCAGAAGATCGGCGAGATGGGCAGCAGCGAAGCCAACCGGGTCAAGCTGCACTTCGAGGTCCGCAAGCAAGGCGTCGCCGTCGATCCCGAGCCTTACCTCAGCGGCCAGCTGCGCTGAGCGCCGAGCGCCGAGCGCATTCGAGAGCACCGCAAGGAGCCGGCCTGGTCGAACGTGTCCATACCGTCGTGGTGGGTGCCGGGGTGGTCGGCCTGGCCATCGCGCGCCGACTCGCGCCCGATGCGGGCGACCTGCTGATCCTCGAGCGTGCCGAGGCCATCGGCAGCGGCACCTCGTCGCGCAACAGCGAGGTGATCCATGCGGGCATGTACTACGCGCCGGGGTCGCTCAAGGCCGCCAGCTGCGTGGCCGGCCGCCGCATGCTGTACGACTACTGCGCCGACCATGGCGTGGCACGCCGGCGGGTCGGCAAGCTGATCGTCGCGACCGTGGCTTCGCAGCTCGACGCGCTGAAGCTGATTGCCGCACGCGCCGAGACCAACGGCCTGACCACGCCCGACGACCGCCTGCAATGGCTCGATGCGCAAGCCGTGCGCGCGATGGAGCCGGAGCTCGACTGCCTGGCCGCGCTCTGGTCGCCGGCCACCGGGATCATCGACACGCACGCCTACATGCTCGCGCTGCTCGGCGACGCGGAGCGTGAAGGCGCCGTCCTGTCGACGCAGACCGAGCTGATTGCCGCGAGCCGCACGAGCGACGGGATGTGGCGAGTCGTGACCCGTGGCACCGACGTCGGCAACGGCGACGGCAACGCCGGCGAGTTCGAGCTCGAATGCAAGCAGCTCGTCAATGCCGCGGGGCTGCAGGCGCAGCACGTTGCCGCCCGCATCGCGGGCCTCGCACCTTCGCAGATCCCGGCCGCGCTCTGGCTCAAGGGCAACTACTTCTCGGTCGCCGGCAAGCGACCGCCTTTCCGGCACCTGATCTATCCGGTACCGTCTGGCGGCGGTCTGGGCGTGCACCTGACGCTCGACATGGGCGGCCAGGCGCGCTTCGGCCCCGATACCGAGACGCTCGACCCGGCCCTGTGCGCCGCCGACGCGCCCGACTACCAGGTCGATCCGCAGCGCGCGGCATCCTTCTACGCCGCCATCCGGCGCTATTGGCCCGGCTTGCCCGATGGCGCGCTGCAGCCGGCCTATTCGGGCATCCGGCCGAAGCTCGCGCAAGGCGGCGCGGCACTGGATGCGAACGACTTCGAGATCAGCGGTCCGGCGCGGCACGGACTCGGCGGTCTGGTACAGCTCTTCGGCATCGAGAGTCCCGGCATCACGGCCTCGCTCGCGCTGGCCGATCGTGTGGCGGAAGCGCTGTCGGACTAGCCGAACGCGCCGCCGCGCCCGGCCGCCCTCAGATTTCCTTGCTGTCGAACATCAGCATCTCGACGCCGGCCTGCGCGAAGTTCTTCAAGTCCTTCGCGGTTGCCGCACCCTCCGGCGTTGCCATGCCTTGCGCCAGGGCTTCCATCGAGTCGAAGCCGAGCGTCGCCACCAGGTGGTAGGGCGATTCGCCCCGGCCTGCCTTCACCTCGCCGGTGCTGACCTCGTAGCTCCTGAGGCCGGGGATCTTCTTGGCGGTGGGCACGTGTACCGATTGATAGTGCTGGTCGAATGCGGCAGGGTCTGCGGGCTTCTTGTACAGCACGATGAGCTTGGCCATGGGGTTTCCTCGGAGTCGGTTGCGTGGATCGGGTCGCACTTTAGGTGATGCGGCTGCGAGCGTAAAGGCAAGCAAACCGCTAGCCGTCCGGCGGATCGATCAGCCGGCGCCGCATCGCGACGAGCGCGAGCGCCGCCGACGTGTCGACATCAACTCGGAGGCCCGCGCAGACTGCGTCTCGAGCGTTCCGCCGCTGCGCGCTCGGCTTCGTACTGCGCGATACAGGCGCGCGCGTAGTCTCTCGGTCCCAGGTAGGCGACCTGCTGGTCGTAGCGCGCGAGTTCGGCTTCGAACCGCGGATCGAATACCGCCGACCTGAAGCCTTCGTGCAGCGTCTCGACCACCTCTTTCGGCAAGCCGCGCGGACCGGCCAGACCGTAGGGCGACATGGCGACGATGTCCCAGCCCAGTTCGCGCAGCGTCGGCACCTCTGGCCATCGCTCCGATCGGCGAGCAGACAGCAGCGCCAGCAGCCGCAATCGGCCTGCTTCGACCTCGGGCGCGAACCCGGTCGCGCTCACGCCCGCCATCACATGGCCCGACTGCATCGCGAGGATGAGTTCGGTGCCGCCCTTGTACGGCACGTGGATGTAATGGAGGCCTCGATCTGCAAGAAGCGTTTCGAGCACCCGGTGCGGCGTGGTGCCGATGCCGTTGGTCGCGATGCTGAGGCCGCCCGGATGACGACGTGCGAAGTCCAGCAGGTCTTGCACGGAACGAAAGTCGCTTGCGGCCGGCACCAGGATGCCGAAGGCGACGCCCGAGACCTGGATGATCGGCGTGACATCGCGCAGTGGATCCCAGCTCACCTTCTGCAGGAACGGCGCGCGAAACACCGGCTGCGGCATCTGCGCGATCGTGTAGCCATTCGGTTCCGACTGCGCGAGGATCGGCATCGCCAGGGTGCCGCCGGCGCCGCCGCGGTTGACGACCAGCACGGTCTCGCCGAGTGCCTTGCCGGCCAGCTCGGCCAGCAGCCGAAGCGACAGGTCGGTGGCGCCGCCGGCCGCCCAAGGAACGCACATCAGGATGGGTCGCGACGGGAACCGTGCATTCGGCCGAGCCGCGCGGCCGATCATCGGCGCGCCGAGGCAGGCGACGACCGAGGTTCCGAGCCGAAGCAGGCAGGTTCGCCGACTGGAGCCGAACGAAGAGCGTGCACCCCGCGAGGTCGCTGTCATCGCTCAACTCCCGCCCCGCTGGCCACGCCGGCCGAAGCCGCGCCGTGGGTCGTAGCCCCGGCAGGCCAACCCGAAGAACACCACCAGGCACGCCAACACCACCCATGGCGCCGATCCCGGGTCCTTGCCGTAGAGCGCGAACCGGCACCATTCGATCGCATGGGTGAACGGATTGAAGGCGGCGAGCGTGAACACCCAGCCCGCTGCCGACTCGCGCAGCTTCCAGAGCGGATAGAGCGCGGTCGACAGGAAGTACATCGGGAAGATCACGAAGTTCATCGTTCCGGCGAAGTTCTCAAGTTGGCGGATGTACACCGACAGGAGAAGTCCCATCGCGCCCAGCATGCAGGCGCTTGCGGCCAGTGCCAGCAGCGCGTGCAGCCCGCCGAGCGACCAAACGGGCAGGTCGGTACCCAGCAGCATCGCGACCGCGACGAATGCCAAGGCCTGCAGCAGCGACGACAGCCCGGTCGCGCACAGCTTGCACAAGAGCAGCCAGGGGCGCGGCAGCGGCGCGGTCAGGAGCAGCCGCATCAAGCCCATCTCGCGGTCGTAGACCATCGCGAGCGACGACTGCATGCCGTTGAAGAGCAGCACCATGCCGACGAGGCCCGGCACGATGTACACGTCATAGGGAATGTAGGTGTCGTAGGGCTCGACGATCGCCACCCCAAGTGCGTTGCGAAAGCCGGCTGCGAACACCGCGAGCCAAAGCAGCGGACGCACCAGCGACGAGACCAGCCGGCCGGTCTGGCGCGAGAAGCCGAGCAGCTCGCGCAGCACGATGGCGCGGAGGGCCTGGAGTGCATGCAGGACCGGCCCGCGCCGGCCCGCCCGAAGGTCGGCATCGGCATCGGCGTCGGCGTCGGCGCCGGTTCCGGCGAGCGCTGCGGACTTGGGCGCGCTCGCCTCGTTCACCGTGCGGCCTTGCATCGCTTCTCGGGTGCATCGGCGCCCAGCGTGTCGAGGACGTCGGTCGGATGAAGCAGTCCGTCGACCGGTGCCTGCGCGATCACGCCTTGCCCGTCGGTGAGCAGGAGGGGTTGCCGGAGTTGGCCGTCCCATGCGCGAAAGCCGAGTGAAAAGCCCTTGGAACCATCGATCGACGCATGGCCAAGCGCCGATGCAAAACCGCTCGACCTCTCCTTTGCAAGCACGGACACCGCGGCGACCAACGCCTTCCCCGCCATCCAGGCCGACCAGTCATGCGAGGTCATCGGCCGGCCCGCGGCCCTTGCGAATCGGCGCGAGACCTGCGGTGCGCCGAAGCGTTCGAAGCGCGAATGCCAGCCCACCGCCACCAGGCCACCGTCGCCCACCACCGGCCGCGGCAGCGCCGTACGGTACGGCAGGCTCCGCGCGAACTCGCCGTCGCCGTCGATCACCCACACGGCGTCGTAGGTCTCGCCCGCCGTCAGCAGCTGGATGTTGGCCAGCTCGCGCTGGCGCGGGTCGCCGGAAAGCTTGAACGGTTTGGCGGCCACCGCCTGAAGGCCATGGCGAACGATCGACTGCTGCACCGCCCTGCCGCGCTCCTGGTCTTGCGGCGTCGGGCCGACCAGCACGACGAGCTTGCGCCAGCGTCGTTCGACCAGGGTCTGCGCGATCGCATCGATCCGCATGCGCTCGCTCGGCAGGGTGTGGAAAAGCCGCGG
Source organism: Burkholderiales bacterium 8X (assembly GCA_902506565.1). GTDB lineage: Bacteria > Pseudomonadota > Gammaproteobacteria > Burkholderiales > Burkholderiaceae_C > Variovorax. Next base: position 2,608,796 of record LR732703.1, read on the forward strand.
CCGGCAGTCCTGCTCGCGCAGCCGGTCGGACGCGTCGCCGACATTGACCACCGGCAGCTTCACCGCATCGGTGGCAGCCAGCGTCCAATCGGTCGGCAAGTCGACCACCAGCACCGCGGCCCCGGCCTGCTCCGCCAGCCTTGCGGCCGCTTGCGCCGCCTCGCGGCTGTCGGCGGTGCGTTGTGTCCAGACGATCGCCGCCTCGGCCGCGTCAAGTTCAAAGCGGCCTTCTTCCAATGCCAGCCTTAGGCCGTCCGATACCGGACCGCCCGGATGGCCGAGGAACTGCCGATCGAGGCGCGATCGATCGAGGCGGGGATCCGGGCCCGGCACGATCAACACCGCCTGGATCGACAACGCCGCCGCGCTCGCGGCCGCCGCGGGCAGCAGGCACGCGAGCGCGGCCAGCCGCTTCAGCGCGCGCACCGCGGCGGGGCGATCGCGCTGCGCCCGCATCACTCGACCACCACCAGCCCATACGGAACCCGGCCGACCGGGATGCTCTTGATCGCCTTCGCTGCGGCCACATCGACCACCGTGACGTCGTCGCTCAAGCCATTGACCACGTAGAGCCTTGACTCGGCCTGGTCGAGCGCGAGGTTCCAGGCACGCCTGCCGACCAGCACCAGCCCGGTCTGCTTCCGGGTCGCTACATCGACGAAGGCCACATGGTTGGCGCGGCCGAGCGCGACGAAAGCACGGCTGCCGTCGCGCGAGATCTGGATGCCCACCGGCGTGATGTCCTGCGGCCGCACGCCCTTGACCTGGAAACGGACGGTGGCGACCACCGCATGGCCCGCGGTCGAGACGATGCTGATGCTCGCATCCAGCTCGTTCGTGACCCACAGCTCCTGCCCGTTCGGCGTCAAGGCCATCCGCCGCGGGCGCTGGCCGACCTTGACGTTCTTGATCACCTTGCCGGCCTCGACATCGATGACGTGGACCAGTCCCGCGACCTCGGAAGTCACGTACAGGGTCTTGCCGTCGCCGCTCACCTTGACGCCCTCGGGCTCCTGCCCCACCCGCACCGATCGCAGCTCGCGCCCGCTCGAAGCATCGAGGAAGGCGACGGTGCCCTCGTCCTCGTTCGACACGTAGAGGGTCTTGCCATCGGGTGACAGATCAAAGGCCTCCGGCTCCTGGCCAAGCGGTATGCGGCCCACCGAACGATTGCTGGCCGGATCGATGCGGTCGGCCTGGTTCGATTCGCTGCAGGCCAGCATCACGAGCCCGTCCCTGGTCCGCTGGATGTGGCGGCCCCGCTTGCAAGTGGCGACCGTGCCCTTGACGCTCAGGCTCGCGAGGTCGATCAGTGTCACCGCGGCATCCTTTTCGCTGGTGACATAGGCGGTGCCTCGCGACTGCGCCACGGTTGAACCGGGCATCGAGACGGCTGCCAGCACCAGGACCAGCGCGAGGCTCGGGAAGCGATCGGATCGCTCGCGCGGATTCTTCTTCATGGTCCTTCCCCCATTGCTCGGTGCTCGCGACCCGCTAGGTGCCCGGTGCGGGCAATGAAGCCCTCCTCCAGAGTCGCATGGCCGAGCGCCTCGGCCACCTGCGCCGGGCTGCCGTTCGCGATCAGCTCACCGCGATGCAGCAGCAGGACGCGGTCGGCATCCTCGGCCTCGTCCACCCGGTGGGTGGCCCACAGCACGCACACGCCTTGCTGGCGCACGTCGGCATGCACTTCATCGATCAGGTCGCGGCGCGACGCCGGATCGAGCCCGACACTCGCTTCGTCCATCAACAGGACCGATGGTCGATGCAGCCGAGCCCGCACCAGTTCGACCTTGCGGCGATTGCCGCCGGAAAGTTCTCGCACCGGTCGATGCAGATCGGCCGCGACACCCATTCGTGTGCAGCCGGATTCGATGCGCGCCACGGCCGTGCGTCGCGGCAGGCCATGCAGGTCGGCATGGAACAGCAGGTTGCGGCGAACGCTCAGGTCGAGGTCGAGCGAGACCTGCTGGAACACCACGCCGATGTGGCGCAGCGCCGCGGCCGCGGCTCGCCGCAGCGAATGCCCGGCCACCTCCACCTCGCCTTCGTCCGCGGCGAACAAGCCGGTGAGCACCTGGAACAGGGTCGACTTGCCGGCACCGTTGGCGCCCAGCAGCGCAACGAACTCGCCGCGCGAGAGATCGAGGCTGAGTTCGCGCAACGCGGGCGTCGCGCCATAGCGCTGGGTGAGACGAATCGTGCGCAGCATCGTTCCCCTTCCGCAGGCATGCGGCCGATGACGAATCACTCTAGGCGCAAAGCTGCAAGCAAGGCCAGCGTCCCGAGGCCAATGGCTCTCCGCTCGCAGCGACTCCGACAAAAGTCGAGACCCCTAGAATCGCGCGCTCATTCGAGGAGCACCGCACGTTGAGATCGCCCGTTCGCCCTACCCGCCGCAGCGTCCTGGGCCTCCTGGCTTGGCCCGCCATCGGCATCGGCCAACCCCTTGCCGCATCGCCGGCTTCAACCCCCGGCGCCGCCCCAGCCGCTCACACTTCAATCACCGGAATGGTGGACGAAGTCTTCAAGCCCTTGATGACCGCGCACGGCATACCGGGCCTTGCCGTCGGCATCAGCCATGCGGGTGTCCGGCATCTCTTCCACTACGGCGTCGCGTCTCGCGAGACCGGGCAGCCGGTCGATGCGAACACCTTGTTCGAGATCGGCTCGCTCAGCAAGACCTTGACCGCGACCTTCGCCGGTTACGCCCATGAGGCCCGCCGGATCTCGCTCGACGCGGCCGCCGCCGAATACGTGCCGGAACTTCGAGGAAGCCCGATCGGCCGCGCGACCTTGCTGCAACTCGGAACCTACACGGCCGGCGGCCTTCCGCTGCAGTTCCCCGAAGCGGTAGCCGATACGGCTGCAGCCTTGAGGTTTCTTCGCGAGTTCCAGCCGACGGCGCAGCCGGGCACCCGGCGCCGCTACTCCAATCCGAGCATCGGCTTGCTGGGACATGCAGCCGCACGTGCGATAGGCCGCGAATTCGCCGAAGCCTCCGAGGCCGAACTTTTTCCGCGGCTGCGGCTGGCGCAGACCTTCATTCGCGTTCCGCCGCTCGCCGGTGCAAGCTATGCATGGGGGTATGACAAGGCCATGCGCCCGATCCGCGTGAACCCGGGCGCCTTCGACGCGGAGGCTTACGGCGTCAAGTCCACTGCGGCGGACATGCTCCGATTCGTGGAGGCCAACCTCCGACCCGCCTCGCTCGAACCCGTGATGCGTAGAGCCGTGGAGCGAACCCACGAAGGCCGCTTTCGGGTCGGCCCGATGGTGCAAGGGCTCGGCTGGGAACAGTATCCGTGGCCGGTCGGAGTCGACATGCTGCTCGACGGCAACTCGAGCGCCATGGCGCTGGAGGCGCATGCGGCAGAAGCGCTTCGGCCAGCGGCCGGTCTGCACGGCAACCGGCTCTTCAACAAGACCGGCTCGACCAACGGTTTCGGCTGCTACGCCGCCTTCGTGCCGGGCCTGGACATCGGCATCGTCATGCTGGCCAACAAGAACTTCCCGAACGCTGCGCGGGTCGGCGCGGCTCATGTGGTGTTGACGACGCTGCTGAGCGCCCGGTCGGGCCGGGGCTCCGCCCGGTCCTGAGCTTGCGGCGGCCGCATCCGTTCGGCACCGGCTTCGCTGCGGTGATGCTGCCTAGAAACCGGCGAGTCGGGTTTACCAAAAAGAAAAAGGCCACCGAATCCGGTGGCCTTTTGAAAACTGGAGCGGGAGAAGAGTCTCGAACTCTCGACCTCAACCTTGGCAAGGTTGCGCTCTACCAACTGAGCTACTCCCGCAATTTTGCAGCCTCGGATTATAGGGGCTCAGCGGGCAGATTCTTGGCCGCGTGCCAGGTTCGCATCGCCACCTTGTCCGGCTTGCCGACCGAGGTCTTCGGCAGCTCGTCCACGAAGCGGAACCGCGCGGGCAGCTTGTACTTGACCAGTCGTCCGGACAGGTAGGCCTGCAGGCTCTCGGCATCGCATCCGCCGTCGCCCACCACCCACGCGACCAGCGCTTCGCCGCGGTACGCATCCGGTACCGCGATCACCGCGACATCGCGGATCGACGGATGCGTGAAGATGGCTTCCTCGACCTCGCGCGGATAGACGTTGAAGCCGCCGACGATCGCCATCTCCTTCTTGCGGCCGCGAATGTAGAGATAGCCGTCGGCATCGAATTGGCCGATGTCGCCGGTGTAGAGCCAGCCGTGCCGAAGGGCTTCGGCGCTTTCTGCCGGCAAGCCGCGGTAGCCGCGCATCACCTGCGGCCCGCGGGCCCGGATCTCGCCGACCTCGCCGACGCCGAGTACCTTGTTCGCATCCTGCACATCGACGATCTCGACCTCGGTCGCGGGCGCGATGCGGCCGACCGAGGCGATCTTGCGGAGGCCCCGATTGGGGTTGAAGGCGAGCACCGGCCCGGCCTCGGACTGGCCGTAGCCCTCGCACACCGCGCAGCCACTGGCCGCTTCCCAGCGCTTCAAGGTTTCTTCCGGCAGCGCGGCAGCGCCGGACACGCTGGTATGCAGCGACCCGAGGTGGGCGCCCGCGAGCGCCTCGCAGGCCAGCAGGCCGACATAGATGGTGGGGCTCCCGAGCAGGATCGTGATCCGGTGTTGCTCGATGGCCTGCAGCACGGCTTCGGGCTTGTAGCGCTGCAGGATGACGAGCGTGCTTCGGCTGTAGGCCGCCAGGTACAGGCCCATGGCCAATGCATAGCTGTGGAACATCGGCGTGATCACCAGGACGCGCTCGCGGCCGGGGTCGGTCTGCACCAGGGCCTCGCGCTGGCTGACATTGGTCGAGACGGCGCGATGGTCGAGGTCGACGCCTTTCGAACGGCCGGTGGTGCCGCCGGTATATTGCAGCGTGGACGGCAGCTCGGGGTCTGGCAACGGCAGGCTGTCCGCCAACTCCGGGCGGCTGCGCCAGGCGTCGAGCCGCCGATGCGACGCTCCGAGGACGAAGCGGCGATGGGAGAGGAACGACGTCGCCACGCTCTCGAGCACCGGCGCCGACTCGGCGTCATGCACGATCGCGATGCAATCCGCGTTCTCGAAGATCGGCACCAGCTCGCTCGCGGTATAGGCCGGATTCATCGCCACGACCTGCGCGCCCGCCGACTGCACCGCGAAGGTCGCGATCGCGATATCGATCGAATTGGCCATCACCAGCGCGACCCGGGTGCCGGGGCCCACGCCCGCCTGCATCAGCTCCTGCGCAAAGCCGGAGACGCATGCTGCGTACTCGCGGTAGCTCAACCGCTCCTCACCACAGACGAGGGCGCAGGCGTCCGGGTGGCTGCGTGCTGCCGCATCGAGCATGTGGACCACGCTCGGGAAAACCGGTGGGAGCTCGAGTCTTGCGACGCCTCCAGGCAGCGCGGCCGAATCGGCGCCGGAGGCCTCGCCCGACGAGGTCGTCGCAGCGTGCGGCTTCACCGCGCGTCCTTCACCTGCAGCACCACCGACATCGCCGAGTCGCCCGCCGCGCAGCCGGTGAAGAGACCGAGGCCGCCGCCGCGGATGACCAGTTCCTCGATCAGTTCGACGATCGAGCGCAAGCCGGTCGGTCCCTGCGGATGGCCCCAGACCAGCGAACAGCCGTAGTTGTTGATGCGCTCGGCGTCGAGCCCGAAATGATCGGCGAAGGCGATGTCGTTGACGATGAACGGGTTGTGGGTCTTGAAGGCATCGATGTCGCCGATCGAGAGGCCGGCGGCCCGAAGCGCACGCTCGGCCGCCGGGATCGGCGCAGCCGGCATGTAGCCGCGTTCGACCCGGCCCTGCCCGAAGCCGAGCAGCCGGATGTCGATCTGCGGCTCGCGCGTGAGTTCGCGCGCACGCTCGGGCGTGGTGAGCACGACCGCCGTGCTGCCGTCGGCCGGATGGGTCTGTCCGCCGAAGGTGACGCTGCCGCCGGGGAGCACCGGCTTGAGCCGCGCCAGGCCCTCCGCCGTGGTGTCATGGATGCCCTCGTCGCCTTGCAGGGTGGTCACGGTGCGCCGAAAACGGCTGTCGGGCACCTCGAAAGGCAGGTCCATGAAACGGCGCAGGAAGGCCGAGTCGTCGCGGGTCGCGTCCGCATATTGCTGGTAGCGGCGCAGCGTCAGCGCGTTCTGGCGACCGAGGTCTGCGCGATTGCGTGCAGCGACGTTCTCGGCCGTCTGCAGCATCGACACGCCGACCAGCGGATCGCGCTCGACGTTGTCCAGGATCCAGTTCTCGTGCGCGCCGGTGCCGCCGGGGCCGTCCGGTGCGGGGTAGTAGATGTGCGGACCATTGGAGGTTCGGTCTGCGGCCAACGCCAGCGCGACGGTCGCATGGCCTTCGCGAATCTCGGAAGCCGCCGACTGCAGGATGCGGGCGCCGGTGGCGCAGGCTTGCGAGATGGTCGGACCCGCCACATGGTCGGCGCCGATCGAACCCATCAACCACGGAAGGCCATAGAACGAACCCTTCTGCGGCACGGTCATGCCGAGCACGCCATGGTCGAACACCGAGGCATCGATCGAACGCTTGTCGAGCGCCTGCCGGGCAACATGGGCCGCGAAGCTCAAGCTGTGCAGATGCGACAGCGAGCCCTGCCAGCGGGCGAAGGGCGTGGACCAGTAGGCGCCGTACGGGATGGCGATGTCTTGCATGCGGTTTCCTTCAGATCAGGCTGAGTTGGAGCGGTGGCCGTGGTGAGGGTGAGGGTGACGGCGGCGGCGATGGTGGCGGTGGCGGTGGCGTTGGCGGAGCGGGCATCGCGGACGGCCCGTCATCGCCCCAGCCGCCCATTCGATCGACCCGTCGCGCGATGGCCTGCGACAACACCTCGTCGCTGCCGACCAGCGTCAGCCGGCGGCGAGCACGGGTGATGCCGGTGTAGACCAGCTCGCGGGTCAGCACGCGGCTCATGCGCTCGGGCAGCAGCAGCACCGCATGTCCGAATTCCGAGCCTTGCGACTTGTGCACGGTCATCGCGAAAACGGTCTCGACCGCGCGCAACCGGCTGGGCAGGATCCATCGGATCCCGCCCTGGCCGTCGCCGGACGGAAAGGCCACCCGCAAGATCCAGGCGCGATGGCCGCGGTCCGAAGCTTCGGGCTCCGCGGCGTGGACCGGGGCCGGCGCGGGCTGCAGCAAGGCCACGCCGACATCGCCGTTCATGAGGCCGAGCCCATAGTCGTTGCGGGTCACCATGACCGGTCGCCCCGGGTACCAGTCGCCCGATTCCGCCTCGATCAATCCTTCGCTTCGCAGCATCGCCTCGACCCGGCGGTTGACCGCCTCGACGCCTTGCGGACCCTTGCGAACGCCGCAGAGGATCTGGAACTCGCCGTAGGCCGCCAGGACGTCGCGGGCCCAGCTGTCGAAGCCTTGCGCTTCGGCATCGATGGGCGGTCGGGCGTCGTGTACCCGCTCGAGATAGTGGCGATGGCCGGCGGATGCCTCGCCGTCGTTGTGCGAAGCAGCCTTGCCTTGCACGACCAGCGCATGAAAGCTGCGCGGGTCGGCTGCCGGCACGCGTGCCAGGTCGGCGTGGCGTTCGTCGAAGCAACGCTGCACGGCGCCGGCATCGCCGCGGTTCACCGCGTCCGCCAGTTGGCCGATGCCGCTTTCCGCGCTGAATCGATGGCTCATGCGCAGCTTGACGATCGCCTGGTCGAGCGGCGTGGCATCGCTGCTGCAGAGCGCCGGATCGAGCACCTGCCCGGTGGTCGCCTGCACCCATGCCGCGGTGTCGTCGTCGTAGTGACCGGCATCGGCACGTCGGCACAGGTCGCCCAGCACCGCGCCGGCATCGACCGAGGCGAGCTGGTCCTTGTCGCCGAGCAGGATCAGGCTGGCCGCCGGCGGCAGCGCAGCGAGCACCGCGGCCATCATCTCGAGATCGAGCATCGAGGCTTCGTCGATGACCAGCAGGTCGAGCGCCAGCGGATGCGCGGCGTCATGCTGGAAGTGCCTGGAGTTCGGTCGGCTGCCCAGCAGACGATGCACGGTGTGGACTTCGGTGGGAATGGCAGCCCGCAGCGCCTCGGCGTCCGGCAGTCCGGAAAGCGGCAGGCGCGCGACTGCGCCGGCAATCGATTCGTTGAGCCGCGCAGCCGCCTTGCCGGTGGGCGCCGCCAGGCGGATGCGCAGGCGTCGGGAGCCTTCGCCTCCATCGCCGGCTCGCGCGAGGTGCTGCATCAGGGCCAGCAGGCGAACCACGGTGGTGGTCTTGCCGGTACCAGGGCCACCGGTCACGATGCCGAAGCGCTGCCTCGCGGCAAGGGCGCAGGCGATCTTCTGCCAATCGGGGCCGGCCGGCGCCAGCTTGCCCGGCGGAAACAGCACGTCGAGCGCGTGGGCGAGCGTCGCCTGCAGCTGCGGCGCCGCCGCGGCGCTGGGCGTGGTCACGCGTTGCAGGATGGCGGCATCGACGGATCGTTCGTATTGCCAGTAGCGGCGCAGGTACAGGCACGAGCCGCTCAGCACCAGCGGCGTCGTGCTGCGGGGGTGATCCGGCAATGCGGCATCGACTCGTTCGACCAGCGCCGAGGACGCCAGGGCATCGGTCCATCGTTGCAAGTCCACGCCGTTCAGCAGCTCGGACGGCGGCCGCGGTGGCGCCAAGTCGCCGGATGAAGGCGCCTCCTCCGGCGGCAGCGACAACGCGCCACGCGCATCGCCCAGCGCCGCCTTCAGGTCGAGGCAAGGATGACCGCGCCCCAGCTGATGGCTTGCCAGCGCGGCTGCGAGGATGAGCAACGGATCGGCATCCGGCGACTGCCGCGACAGGAAGCCGGCGAACGCCACGTCGAGCGCCCTCGACCATCCTTGTTCGGCCCAGCGCTCCAGCTCGCGGAGGATCGCGGCGTGCTGCTGCGGCGGCTGGCCGAGGAAGATCGGCGAGTCGTCCCGCTTCACCGCGCGTTCTCCCCGCGAAAGAGCCGATCGAGTGAATCGATCAACTCCCGCGACGGCCGCTCGAGATGCAGGCCCTGCCCCGGCGCCGCATGGCCGCGCAGGAACAGGTACACCGCGCCGCCGAGATGGCGCTCGTAGTCGTAGTCGGCAAGCCGCAGCCGAAGCAGGCGATGGAGCGCGAAGACGTAGAGCACGTACTGGAGTTCGTAGCGATGTTGCAAGACCTGCGCGCGAAGCGCCGCGGGCGTGTAGTCTGCATCGCGCGGTCCCAGCCAGTTCGATTTGTAGTCGGCCACGTAGTAGCGCCCCTGGTGTTCGAAGACCAGGTCGATGTAGCCCTTCAACATGCCGTTGAGTTGCTGAGGCAGCAGATGCGGCCGTGGCGCACCACCGAGCGTGTGCCGCCGGACCAGCGCATCGAGCGCGACCGCATCGACCGACTGCGCCGAGAACCAGAATTCCATTTCGATCTGCATGCTCCCGAGCGCGGCCGGCGCGATGCGGGAATTCAACACCGGTTCGGCGCCGAAGACTTCGCCGGCCGGCGGCGGGTCGATGCGAAGCGGCCTCTCCACCCAGCCGGCCAGCCACCGTTGCAAGGGCTCGATCCAGTGACCCCAGCCCTTCAGGTTGCAACGGCGTGCGATCAGGTCGGCCATGTCGGCCTTCGCCGCCGGATCCGCGGCAAGGCGAGCGAAGCCTTTGCGGCCCGCCCATTCGAGTAGGCCGTGAAGGAAGGTGCCGGCATCGGCCCCGCGTGGAAAACCGTGCAGGTCCGCGGGATGATCGACCGAAGCATCGACCACCGCGTCGGCGGCAAATCGCTCGCCGGCCGCACCGCGATCGGTTGCCGGGCCACGCCAAGGGGCTCGCAGGAGCTCGCGACCCGAAGGATCGTCTCCGTCGGCACCGTCGGCGCTGTCGCGGCTGTCGGCATAGATGTCCTCGGCAGCGCTCGCCGGTACTGCGGCGCCGCTTGCCTGGTTCCAGAGCCCGGCAAGCTCGGGCGTCCCGCCATGCCGAAGCGCGGAATAGCTGGCGATCCACCATCGCTCGCGCGGACCGGACGCGAGCGGCGGCTCCGGCGCCAGCACCATCGGCGGCACCTGCGGGTCGAACAGCGCCGAGCCGGGCTCGGGCGCCGCCTCCACCGAGATGGCGTCGCAGCCCGCTGCGAGCTCGTCGAGCGCGTGCTGCAGGTCGCGTGGCGCAAGCGGCCGGCCGCCACCGAGCAGGTAGCCGAGCGCGCTTCGCTCGACGCCTTCGATCGGCGCGACACCGATCCAGGTGGCATGGCGCGCCCGGGTCAATCCGACGTACAGCTTGCGCAGATCCTCGCCGAGCCGCTCCCGGTCGACGCGGGCGAGCACCTCGTCATCGGCATGCAGCTGCACCACCAGGCGGCCCGATTCGTCATGCCACTTGATCGGCAGGTCCTTGCCGCTGGCAGGCCGGTAGGCGGTCGCGAACGGCATGAAGACGAGCGGGTACTCCAAGCCTTTCGACTTGTGGACCGTGACCACCTTGACCAGCTCCGCATCGCTTTCGAGCCTGAGCTTGCGGGCATCGTTGTCGCCGCCCTGGTCCTCGCATTGCTCGCCGAGCCAGCGGACCAGCGCATGCTCGCCGTTGAGTTCGGCGCTGGCCTGCTGCAGCAGTTCGGCCAGGTGCAGCAGGTCGGTGAGGCCACGTTCGTCGCCGCTCGCGACCAGGCGGGGCGCAATGCCGAAGTCGTGGATCAGGTGCCGCAGCATCGGCAGCACGCCCTGGCGTCGCCAGACCTGCTGGTAGGCGCGAAACTGCAGCACCCGTGCCTCCCACCGGAGTTCGTCGTCGTTCAGCGCGTCGAGTTCGCCGAACGAGAGCGCCAGCAGCCCGGTGCCGAGTGCCGAACGCAGGCGACGATCGTCGTCCGGTTCGGCGCAGGCCACGAGCCATCGCCGCAGGTCGGCCGCCACCGCGCTCTGGAAGACCGAGCCCTTGTCCGAGAGATAGACGCTTCGCACCCGCCGCTGCTGCAGTTCGCGCCGCACCGCCTGGGCCTCGCGGCCGCTGTTGACCAGCACCGCCATGTCGCCCGGCTGCACCGGCCGAAAGAGGCCGGCCGTGTCGACGAAGCCGGCGCGGCCGGCCGATCCTTCCTGCAGCAGGCGGACGATCTCGGTGGCGCAGGCTGCGGCGAGCCGTCGCTGCGCGTCGCCGTTGCGGACCGGCTGATCGGCGGGCAAGGTCCAGCAGGTGAGCGCCGCGGCCTCGTGCCGACCGTCGGTCGACCAATGCTCGCCGCGCCCCTTGGCGCCGATCGGAACGAAGGGCAGCGGGTCGGACCCGCTCTCGCGGAACAGGAATGCGCCTCGACCCTCGCGCCGGTCCTCGGCCTGCCCGAACATGCGGTTGACCGCCGCGACCATCGCGTTCGTGGACCGGTAGTTGGTCCCCAGCGTGGCATGGCGGTCCTGGGTGTCCCGTCGGGCCTCGAGGTAGGTGTAGATATCGCCGCCGCGAAAGGCGTAGATCGCCTGCTTCGGGTCGCCGATGAGCAGCAAGGCCTGGTCCTGCGGGTTGCGGGCCACGCCGTACACGGCGTCGAAGATGCGGTACTGGATCGGGTCGGTGTCCTGGAACTCGTCGATCAACGCGACCGGGAACTGCCTGCGAATCAAGTCCGCGAGGCGCGAGCCGTTGGGTCCGCGCAGCGCTGCATCGAAGCGGGTCAGCAATTCGTCGAACCCCATCTGCGCGCGGCGGAGCTGCTCGCGCATCAGGCGCTCTGCACACCAGTGCGCGGCATGGCGGAGCAGGTCTTCCTTGCCGTCGTCCAGCGCGTCGACCGCCGCCTGCAGGCTGGCGCAGGCATCGAGCGCCGGATGCCGGGGTGGCGCGTCGCCGGTCCATCCATCGGCAAGGCCTGCCGGCGACAGGCGCAGCCAGGCGGTGGCGCTCAACTTCGGCAATGGCGCATCGCCTTCGGCCCAATCGCGCAGCGCCTGCAGCCAGTCCTTGCGCTTGGGCATCTTGCAGCGCTTGGCGGCCACCGCCTCGTCGATCCATTGCAAGAGGTCGACGGCCCAGCCCTGCTCCCCGGCCCAGGGCTTCTTGAGCGCCGCCAACGCATGGGCGGCTCCCTCGCGCGCGGCCTGCAGCGCCGCCTCGGGCGCCAGGCCCTCGGCCAGCGAATCCGACAACGCGACCAAGGGTTCGAGCTGCCTCTGCAGTGCAGCCGGCGCCTTCCACCACGCCCGCACCTGGCGGGCATCCGCCGCAGACAGCGGGATGAAGAAGCTGCGCCAATAGTCGCGCACCACTTCGGCCTGCAGGGCGCGCTGGTCGGTCTCGAGGCTTTGGGTGAACAGGCTGCCGCTGTCGAACGCGTGCTCGCTCAACATGCGGTTGCACCAGCCGTGGATGGTCGAGACCGCGGCCTCGTCCATCCATTCGGCGGCCAGCCGAAGGGTTTGGGCACAGGCAGGCCATTCGGCCGGCGGATAGTCGGCCCGCAAATCGTGCAGCAGGTCGACGCCGGGCTCCAGACGCGGCACGGTTTCGGGGTCGACCCGGAAAGCGTCCGAAGCCTCGGCGAGGCGCGTGCGGATGCGGTCTCGCAGCTCCTGCGTGGCGGCCTCGGTGAAGGTGACGACCAGGATCTCGGGCGGGTTGAGCGGGCGAACGAAGGCATCGGCTCCGCCGTGGCCAAGCACCAGGCGCAGGTAGAGCGCAGCGATGGTGAAGGTCTTGCCGGTACCCGCGCTGGCCTCGATCAGCCGGCTTCCGCGAAGCGGGAAGCGCAGCGCATCGAGCACCGCCGGCATCGTGGTCGGATCGTCGCTCTTCATCGGGCGCTCGCTCCGTCGACTGCCTGGCACATGGGCTCGAGCAACGCTCGGCTCCAGCGGGCGAACTCCCCGTCGCTCCAGAGCGCCTCGAAATCCGCGAAGGCGCGGGCGAGATAGGGGCTTCGCTCGCGTTCGGCGACCCGGTTGAACGTCGGCTCATGGTCCTCGAAGGTGGCGCGCGCGGCTTCGTAGGCTTCGGCGCCGTTCGACCCGGTGCCGAAGCCAGCCCGCTCGAGCCAGGCCAATCCGCTTTGCAGGGCCAGCGGCAATGGACGCGACAGGCCGAGCTGCCAGGCCTCGATCAACCGGCGCCAGCTATCGTGCGCCTGCGACGGGTCGAGCGGCCGTAGCCGGACGTTGCCGTTCTTGCCGATCATGAGGGTGGTGAGCGGCTTTCCGCCGAGGTGCCCCGCCAGGTGCGCGATCCAACCCGCCACCAGCTTGTCTCGCCGATAGCGGTTGTTCTTGATCAGGCTGCGGCTTTCGAGCACCAGCCGGCAGCGCTCGCCCGCATCATTGGAACGAAGGCCCACCAGCCAGTCCTGGAAGCGCAAACCCTCGGTTGCGCCCTCCGGAAGAAAGTCGATCTCCGCATCCGGCAGGGCATGTGGCCATTCGGCCAGCGCCTGCCGGTAGGCCTCGAACATCGATGTCATCGGCTTGCCCAGTTCCTCCTGCACCAGTTCGGCGAAAGGCCCGGCGGGCAGTTCGCCGCGGCCGGCGATGCGCTCGAGTCGTTGCTTCATTGCGAGTTCGCGCGGGGCGCCCTCCTCGACCGCGAGCCGCTGCGCTTCGATCAGCTCGTCCTGCAGCTTCCAGTTGTGCAGCGCGTCGACTTCGAACGGCTCCTGGTCTTCGTCCGTCGCCTCGTCCATCTTCAGGCGGATCGACAGCCGGACGCGGAAGAAGCTTCGGGCCGGCTCCTTCAGGAAGTCGGTCAGCTGCCGCAGGTCGAGCGGCACGGAAGGCGTCCATGGCGGCAACGCGTCGTCGTCGCCCGGCATCGCAGCGGCCGGCGCCACCCAGCTTGCGCGCCACTCGCGCGCGTAGCTGAAAAGCCCTTCGGGTCGGCCGCGCGCGAAGTAGTCCGAATCGAATGGCTGAAGCCGATGTTCGACCGTGATCGCCCGCAACAAGCGCCGGCCGGCCTCGGCCTGCGATGCGGATTCGTCGTTCGCCAGACGCCAGCCGGCAGCCAAGTGGTCGCGCAGCTGCGCCACCAGCACCGACGGCGGACGCTCGGTCTGGTCATGGATGCTGCGGCCGACCCAGCTCAGGTGCAGCCGGTCGCGTGCCGACAGAAGCGCTTCCAGGAACAGGTAGCGGTCGTCCTCACGGCGCGACCGGTCGCCGGGCCGCCAGTCCTGCGTCATCAGGTCGAAGTCCGCGGCGACGCGATGGCGCGGATAGTCGCCATCGTTCATGCCGAGCAAAGCGACGAACCGAAAGGGAATGGCGCGCATCGGCAGCAGCGTCGCGAAGGTCACCGTGCCGGCGAAGAAGGGCCGGTTGAGCGCCGGCTGGTCGATCTGGGCAAGCCAGTGCTCGCGCACCACCGACAGCGGCAACGGCTCCTCGAGCCCGGCCTCGGCGCAGGCCTCGAGCCAATCCTGCAGGGCGCCCTCCAGCCGCTGGAGGGTGAAGCCGTCGGCCTCTTCCTGCGGCTCGAAGAAGTCGGCGAGCAGGCGCCCGAGGCGCACGCCCCATTCGGCCGGCGCGCAGGCTTCGTTCAACGCCCGCCAATGCCCCTCGAGGCGCGACAGCAGTCCGGCGAGCGAACCGAGCATCGCGGCTTCGAGCCCGCCGACCTCGTCGAGCGGCTCGATGCCGTGCCAGGCCTCGCCGGCGCCGACGGCATAGCCGAGCAGCATGCGCTGCAAGCCGAAGTCCCAGCTGTTCTGCGCCGAGCCCGCCGGCAGTTCGAGCGCCTGTCGATGTTCGGCATGCAGCCCCCAGCGGATGTTGGCGGCGGCGATCCAGCGATGCAGCATCGGCAGCTGGTCCTGCTCGATGCCGAAGCGCGCCCTGAGCGCCGGCACCTCGAGCCAGTCGAGCACGTCGCTCGAGGTCAGGCGCGATTGCGGCAGCGCCAGCAATCTCTCGAGCGCCGCGAGCAGCGGATCGTGATGACGCTGACCCTGGTCCGATACCGTGTACGGGACGTAGCGCTCATCGCCCGGCGCCATCAAGCCGAAGACGGCCTGGATATGCGGCGCATAGACGGCGACATCCGGCACCATCACGATGACGTCCCGCGGACGCAGCGACGAGTCGGCGGCGAAGGCGGCGAGCAACTGGTCGTGCAGCACCTCGACCTCGCGCTGCGGACCATGTGCGACGTGGAAGACGATCGATCGGTCGAGCCGGGCATCGACAGCGGGCCAGGTGGCGCGGGTCTCGACGATCGGGCGCAGGTCGCGGATATCGTCCTGCAACTGGCGCAGCATCGTGTCGCGCGCATTCGTCTCGAAGCAGTCGATGCGCTGGCCGATTGCGGCGAAGCGGTTCGCATAGGCCTCCTGATCATCATGCGCATCGATAAGCCGGATGAAATCGCGGCCCTGCTTGCCCCAGGCAGCGAGCAAGGGCTGGCCTTGCACATGCAGTGCGGCATCGTCCGGAATCGCGCCCGCCTTGGCGGGACGCTGGCGCTGCCGGCGGCGCTCGGCTCGCAGCAAGTCCTTGTCGGCGACGATGTGCGACCAGTCGTGCTCCGAGGGGTTGTGCACGCACATCAGCACCTGCACCCAGCGCGCGAGCGCGGCCAGCACGTCGAGCGACTGCTGTGGCAAGGAAGAGATCCCGAACACCACCAGCCGACGAGGCAGGCCTGCGGGCCGTTCGCCCTCCCAGGCTGCTGCTCGCGCCAGGAAGCGCCGGTGCACGGCCGAGCGGCTGCTTGCGGCGCCGGCCGGACCGACATCCTCGAGCAGCGCACGCCAGAGCCGCGGCTGCCAGCGCAGGTCGTCAGCGACGGCCTGCGAGCCTTGGCGGCTGGTGACGATCAGGTCGCCGCCCTCGCCGCCTGCCTGTTCCCAGGCCTGCAGCCAGTCGGAGCGATAGACCTGGTACTGATCGAACAGGTCGGCCAATCGCTCGGCCAGTTGGTGGCGTTTGCGAAGGTCGTCGTCGTCCGCCAGAAAGCGGCGCAGCGGCGCGAAAACCTCCTCGCGCAGCAGGCCGGGCAGGAGCCGCATCAGGCGCCACACCAGGAGGTTCTTGTCGAAGGGCGAGACCTGCGGCACGGCATCGGCGCCCAGCACCGCGCGAAACGCCTGCCACAGGAAGGTTGCCGGCAACTCGGTGCGAATGGCCGCGGAGATGCCGGCGCCACCCTGCTCCGCATCGCGCGCCAGCGAAAGCTTGAGCCACTGGGCGACGCCGTTGCTCTGCACCAGCACGCACTCGTCTTCGAGCGGGGCGAGCGGATGCCGGATCATCCAGGCCAGCATCAGGTCGCGAAGTGCTTCGGGATGGTTGCCATGAACCACCATGAAGCCGGGAAAAAGGGAGGTTTCGGTCATCGTCTGCGCAACCGATTCTGCCTTCCGGCGGGCCGCCGGCCTGCCATACGCCCCTGACCGCGGCCGGATGCGACCTGGCCACGACCCGTTCCCTGCCCGCATACCATCGCGACCACCGCCCAAACAAGAAAACCAACTCGATGCCCGACACGACAGCAACCGCCGCCACCGCGCATCGCCTCCACGCGCTCGACAACCTTCGAGGCATCCTGATGTGGCTGGGCATCGTGCTGCACGTGTCGATGATCTACGCATGGCTTCCCTCGCCCGTCTTCTGGCGAGACGCGCAACGGACGGCTGCGGCGGACCTGGTGATCGGATTGATCCACGCATTCAGAATGCCTGCGTTCTTCATCCTCGCGGGCTTCTTCGCAGCGATGCTCGCCCAGTCACGCGGGCCGGCTGGCCTGCTGCGCCACCGACTGCTGCGCCTTGCGCTTCCGTTCGCGTTGTTTTGGCCGATTCTGTGGATCGCCACCAACCTGGCCGCCGTCGCGTTTCTCAACCGGATGGCGTTCGGGCATTGGGGCCTCGACCGTGCCGCCATCACGCCGGAATTGAACGCTCCGACCGGGCCCGACACCATGCACCTCTGGTTTCTGTGGCTGCTGCTGTGGTTCTGCATCGCGACGTCGCTGCTGATGCGACTGCCGCGAGCCTGGTTCACTCCGGCCGCCGAGGCGTTGGCATGGCTGGCGCGCCGGCCTTGGGGCTTTGCGCTTCTTTCGCTGCCCCTGCTCGCGGCCAGTGCGAGCTACCCCGGCGGATTCCTGGTCATCAGCGGATCCTTTCTGCCGCCTTGGAACGAGTGGGTGTTGAATGGCGTCTTCTTCGTGTTCGGCTTGGCGCTCTTCGGTCGGCGGGCTGCGTTCTTCGAGCAGTTCCAGCGTCGGTGGATGATCAACGCGGCGCTCGGCGGCATCTGCATGGCGGCATCGATCGGCGTCGGCCGCATGCAAGGCCCGGCGCTCCTGGCCGCCTACCTGTACCTGTGCATCGGTTGGCTCTGGGGCTTCGCGGTCATCGGGGCTGCGTTGCGATTCATGCCGGCGCGGGGCGCGGCGCTGGGCTACGTCGCAGACAGTGCGTATTGGGTTTACCTGGTGCATCTGCCGGTGACCATTTTCTTCGGCTGCCTTCTTTATGGCATGCCGTGGTCGCCCAAGCTCAAGATCGTGGTCAACATCGCCTGCACGAGCCTGGTGTGCCTCGGGAGCTATTCGCTGCTCGTGCGGTACACGTGGATCGGTCTGCTACTGAACGGACGACGGCAGGTGCGCCAGGTGCAGCTTGCCTCAGGAATGACAAAGGGTTAGCAACATTACGCTGCTAACCCCGTCATGACTGGTCGGTGTGAAAGGATTCGAACCTTCGACCCCTTGCACCCCATGCAAGTGCGCTACCAGGCTGCGCCACACACCGAGCCCGCGATTATAGCCACGCGCTCGGGCCTCGCCAGGGGCCTTCAGGCTCAGAGCCCCGAGGTCAGCAGCTCGCGAATCTGCTGCAGTTCGCGGCGCACGTACTGGAGCTGCGCCTGCGGGATCTCGATGTCGTCGAGCCCTGCGCCGGCAGAGCTCTCCGGGCCATCGCTTTCGCTCACGGCCGCATCGAACTCCTCCTGGTCGATCTCGACGGCTTCCATGCCTTCGAGCGGAACCTCGCCCGCACGGCGCCGGTCGCGCTCGGTCTGGACGAGTTCCTGCAGCTTGTTGCGCGCCCCGCTGATCGTGAAGCCCTGGTCGTAGAGCAGGTCGCGGATGCGGCGGATCATCAGCACCTCGTGATGCTGGTAGTAGCGGCGGTTGCCGCGCCGCTTCATCGGCCGAAGTTGGGTGAATTCCTGTTCCCAATAGCGCAGAACATGCGGCTTGACACCGCACAGTTCGCCGACTTCACCGATGGTGAAGTATCGTTTGACAGGAATAGGCGGGAGCGTTTTCTCCATTGAAATCAAGGCAGTGCGGGGGAACCTTCGAGGTTACTCCACGCACGCGCATGGCTCCAAGAACTTATTCGGAACCGAGGCTCCACTCGATCTCGGCAGGCGTCGAATCGTCGATGCTCGCGTGGATCTGCTCCTTGAGTTTCGCGCTCGCATGGAAGGTGGCGACCCGGCGCTCCCCGATCGGGATCGCTTCGCCGGTGCGCGGATTACGGCCCGGCCGGGGCGCCTTGACCCTGATCTGGAAATTGCCGAAACCGGAAATCTTGACCTCGCTGCCTTCGATAAGGCTGTTGGAAATCAGGTCGAAGAAAGCCTCGACCATGTCCTTGGATTCGCGCTTGTTCAAGCCGATCTGCTCGAACAGGAGATCGGCCAGATGCGCCTTGGTGAGCGCCGGTGTCTCCAATGCCTCGAGCGTGAATTCCATGGCCTTCATACCCGCAGTTGAGCGCCCAGGCGAGCGCTGAGTTGTTCGAGGATCGCGGCCACTGCGGCCTCGGCCTGCTCGTCGGTCAAGGTCGCGGTATCGCTGTTGAAGCGAAGCCGCACGGCCATGCTCTTCTGCCCGACGCGCAAGCCGCCGGCAGGTGTCGCTCCGGCCGACGGCAATGGCCGGTAGATGTCGAACAGCACCGCGTCGCGCAACAACGCCGGGTCGGCCGCGGCGCGGATCGTGCGCATGAGCGCGTCATGGGTGACGGACTCGTCGACCACCACCGCGATGTCGCGCTCAACCGCCTGGAACTTGGCCACGGGCCACGCGACCGGCACGTCCCGCCGCATGACGGCGTCGAGGTCGAGTTCGAAAAGCAGCGGCGCCAGGGCAAAGTCCCAGCCCTGCCGCCAACGCGGATGCAGTTCGCCGACGACGCCGATCGCAGCGCCATCGAGCAGGACCCGTGCGGCCCGTCCGGGATGGAGCGCCGGATGCTCGATCGGCTCGAAGGTCGGCACCTGGGGCGCCAGCAACGCCTCGACGTCGCCCTTGATGTCGTAGAAGTCGGCGCGCTGCTTCTTGCCGTCCCACCGAACCGCTTCCGCGTCGCCCCAGGCCAAGCCCGCGACCCGCATCGGCTGGTGGATGCCCTTGACGGTGCTGTCGGTGGTGGCGATGCCGTCATCGCGCATGAACACGCGTCCGACCTCGAAGACGCGCACCCGCGAGGCGCGGCGGTGCAGGTTGAACTGCAGCACCTGCATCAATGAGCCGATGAGCGACGACCGCATCACGCTCATCTGGCTGGCGATCGGATTCAGGAGCCGGATCGGCTGCGGGTTGCCTGCCAGCTCGTGCTCCCATTGCTCGGGAACGAAGCTGAAGCTGATGGTTTCCTGGTAGCCGAGCGACGCCAGCCGATGCCGAATCGCGAAGGCGCTGCGGCTGGACTCCGGCCGGATGCGTGCCGTGATCGGCGCGAGGGGCGGCGTGGTCGGCAGGTTGTTGTAGCCGACCAGGCGAGCGATTTCCTCGATCAGGTCTTCTTCGATGGTGAGATCGAAACGGTGCGGCGGGGGCGTCACGACAAGCTCGCCCTCGCCTTCGGTCAACTCGAAACCCAGCCGACGCAAGGCATCGGCGCACTGCGCCTGCGTGAGCGGCATCCCGATGACACGGGCGGCCCTTGCCACCCGCACCGCCACCGGCTTCGACTCCGGGAGCGACAGGATCCGATCGTCGATCGGCCCGGCCTGGCCCCCGCAGATCTCGATGATGAGCTGCGTGATGCGCTCGATGACCTGGACCGTACGGCTCGGGTCGACGCCGCGCTCGAATCGATGACCCGCATCGGTCGAGAAGTTGAAGCGGCGTGAGCGGCCCTGGATCGCCTCGGGCCACCAGAATGCGGCTTCGACGTAGATGTTGCGCGTATCGTCCGAGACCGCGGTCGCATTGCCGCCCATGATGCCGGCGAGCGATTCGACCCGGCTTCGATCGGCTATGACGCCGACCTTCTCGTCCACCGTGATGGTGTTGCCGTTGAGCAGCTCGAGCTGTTCGCCGGCCCGGCCCCAGCGCACCGTCAGGCTGCCGTCGATCTTGTCGAGATCGAAGATGTGCGAGGGCTGGCCAGATTCGAACATCACATAGTTGGAGATGTCCACCAGCGGCGACACGCTTCGCTGTCCGCAGCGCGCCAGGCGATCGACCATCCAGGCCGGCGTCGCCGCCCGGGTGTTCACGGCGCGCACGATGCGCCCGGAAAAGCGGCCGCAGAGTTCCGGCGCGTCGACTGCGACCGGCAGAGTTTCTTGGTGCGCGACCTCCACCTTCGCCGACACCGGCGCGGCAAGCGGCGCGCCGGTCAGTGCCGCCAGTTCGCGAGCGATGCCGTAGACGCTCAGGCCGTGCGCCAGGTTGGGCGTGAGCTTGAGCGTCAGCAAGGATTCGTCGAGCTGAAGAACCTCCCGGATGTCGGCGCCGATCGGCGCGTCGGCAGACAACTCCAGCAGACCGGCATGGTCGTCGCTCAGCTTGAGCTCGCGGGCCGAGCACAGCATGCCCTGGCTTTCGACGCCGCGCAGCTTGCCCATGCGAATGAGGAATGGCTTGCCGTCTTCCGCGGGCGGCAACTCGGCGCCGACCAGGGCGACCGGAACCCGGATGCCCGGCCGTGCATTCGGCGCGCCGCAGACGATGTTGAGGAGTTGGCCCTGCCCTGCATCGACCTGGCAGACACGCAGGCGATCCGCGTCCCGATGCTGGACGGCTTCCTTGATCTCGCCGACGACCACGCTCTTGAACGGCGGTGCGACCGGGCGTCGCTCCTCGACCTCGAAGCCGCCCATGGTCAGGGTCTCGGCCAGCGTGGCGCTATCGATCGGTGGGTTGCAGAACTCGCGCAACCACGACTCTGGAAATTGCATCGTGCTTCTCGGTTTTTTTCGTTGTTGTTCTGGTTACTGGAACTGGCTCAGGAAGCGCAGGTCGCCGTCGAAGAAGAGCCGCAGGTCGTTCACGCCGTAGCGCAGCATGGTGAGGCGATCGGGCCCCATGCCGAAGGCGAAGCCGATGTAGCGCTCCGGATCCAGTCCCATGTTGCGTACCACCTTGGGATGCACCTGGCCCGACCCGGCGACCTCCAGCCAGCGATCGGCCAGCGGTCCGCTCTGGAACTGGATGTCGATCTCGGCACTCGGCTCGGTGAACGGAAAGAAGCTCGGGCGGAACCGCAGCACCAGGTCGTCGGTTTCGAAGAAGGTGCGGCAGAAGTCGGTGAAGACGACCTTCAGGTCCTTGAAGCTGACGTTCTCGCCGAGCCACAGGCCTTCGCACTGGTGGAACATCGGGGAATGCGTGGCGTCGCTGTCGACCCGGTAGGTGCGACCGGGCGCGATGACGCGGATCTCCGGCGCCTTCAGCGTGCCCGAGGAATCGGCTGCGGCGGCCTCGAACGCGGCAGCGTGCTTCTTGATGTGCTGGTGCGCGTAGCGAACCTGCATCGGACTCGTGTGCGGACGAAGGTTGTAAGGCGTGCCGTCTTCACCTTCGATGTCGACATAGAAGGTGTCCTGCATCGATCGTGCGGGATGGTTCGGCGGATTGTTGAGCGACGTGAAGCTGTGCCAATCGCTCTCGATCTCGGGACCATCGGCCACGTCGAAGCCCATGCTCGAGAAGATGGCCTCGATGCGTTCCATGGTGCGGCTGACCGGATGCAAGCCGCCAGGAACCCGCTTGCGCCCCGGAAGGCTCACGTCGAGCGCCTCGGCGCGCAGCTGCAGGTCGAGTTCGACGTCGGCCAGTTGCTGGCGACGCTCGGCGAGCGCCGCCTCGATGCCCTGCTTGACCAGGTTGATCGCGGCGCCCTGCGACTTCTTCTGCTCCACGGACAAGGCCGCCATGCCCTTCATCAAGGCCGTGATGCTCCCGGTCTTGCCGAGGAACTGAGCCTTGGCGTTCTCCAGTTCGGCCGGCGTCTTCGCGGCGGCAAAAGCAGAGCGCGCGGCCTCGACCAGGGTGTCCAACTCGTTCATGAAATCTTTAATTCGGAATTCTGGAAATGGTGTCGGCAATCAAAAAAGGGCTGGTGCCCTTTCAAGCGCCAGCCCTTGCCGTGGGACGCAACTCGCCGCCGAAACGGCAAGCTGCTGTGCAGGATCAAGCAGCCAGCTTGGCCTTGACCTGCTCCACGATACCGGCAAAAGCCGCCTTGTCGTGCACGGCGATATCGGCAAGGACCTTGCGGTCGATTTCGATACCGGCCTTGCGGATGCCATTGGCGAACTGGCTATAGGTGAGGCCCAGTTCGCGCGAGGCTGCGTTGATACGCGCAATCCAGAGTTGACGGAAAACCCGCTTCTTGGTGCGGCGGTCACGGTAGGCGTATTGGCCTGCCTTCATCACCGCCTGCTTGGCGATGCGGAAAACATTGCCACGACGGCCGCGGAAGCCCTTGGCGAGTGCGAGAACCTTCTTGTGGCGGGCGCGAGCGGTTACACCACGTTTGACGCGAGGCATGTGAGTACTCCTTGTTCGTCGGGGTTAGATGCCACAGCCAGGCAACATGGCGGCCATCGAAACCATGTTGGTCTCGTGAACTGCCGTTGCACCGCGGAGGTGACGCTTGTTCTTGGTGGTCTTCTTGGTCAGGATGTGACGCTTGAAGGCTTGACCGCGCTTGACGGTGCCACCGGGACGAACGCGGAAACGCTTTTTCGCGCTGCTCTTGGTCTTCATCTTGGGCATGTGAATGCTCCTTTAAATTGTGCTCGTGAGGCGCCGCGAAAGATTCGCGGGCTTGTTGGCCCCGAGACACTTCTTCATCCCGCTCCTGCTCGCACCGAGGTACGGGCAAGAACGAAATCCTCGAATCTTCAAACTCTTCTTCGACGGCTCCCGTCGAACCTCGCAAACCTTGCCGAACCTACGAAGGCGCCGCTGCAACGCGATCAGGCTGCTGCCGGCGCTGCCGTCGGCTCGTTCGGCTTGGCCGCTCCCGGCTTCTTTCGGCCCGGCGCGATCATCATGATCATCTGCCGTCCCTCGAGCTTCGGGAATTGCTCCACCAGAATGGTGTCGCCCAGGTCATCGCGGATGCGCTGCAACAACGCGAGGCCCAACTCCTGGTGCGTGATCTCGCGGCCACGGAACCGCAGCGTGATCTTGCACTTGTCGCCCTCTTCGAGGAAGCGACGGATGTTGCGCATCTTGATGTTGTAGTCGCCATCATCGGTACCGGGTCGGAACTTGATTTCCTTGACCTCGATCACCTTTTGCTTCGACTTCGCCTCGGCGGCCTTCTTCTGCTCGTGGTACTTGAACTTTCCGTACTCGATCAGTCGACAGACCGGCGGATTGGCCGCCGCAACAACTTCAACCAGATCCACGTCCTGCTCACCCGCAAGACGCAGGGCTTCGGTAAGACTTACCACACCCAACGGCTCGTTCTCGGGCCCGATCAGGCGGACTTCCGGGGCCATGATTTCCCGGTTAAGGCGGTGTTGGCGCTCCTCGCGGTGGCGGCGGTCGCGGAATGCAGTAGCGATGGTCAGTTCCTTCGAAAAACAAGCCACGAAAACGTGGCAACTGCCGCTGCACTACGCACCCACAAGCAGCCTGAATCTTGAAAAGATCAGCTTTGAATCCTCAGAATTCAACGCTTGCGTTGGATGTCGGAAGCGAGCAGTTCAGCGAACGCCTGCACCGACATGGCACCGAGATCCTTGTTGCCCCGGGCGCGCACTGCGACGGCTCCGGCTTCCTTTTCCTTGTCGCCGACGACAACGATGTAGGGAAGCTTTTGCAGCGAATGCTGTCGGATTTTATACTTCATCGTGTCGTTCTGCAGATCGAGCACCACCCTAAACCCTTGATTCTGCAGCGTTTTTGCAACTTCGCGAGCGTAATCGGCCTGGGCCTCGCTGATATTGACGACGGCGACGTGTACCGGAGCCAGCCAAGACGGCATCGCGCCCGCGTGGTGTTCGATCAGCATGCCGATGAACCGCTCCAGGCTGCCGACGATGGCACGGTGAAGCATCACCGGATACGCACGACCGCTGCTCTCGGTCACGTAGTCGGCATCCAGCCGCTCGGCCGTGTTGAAGTCGACCTGCATGGTTCCACATTGCCAATGACGCCCGAGCGCATCCCGCAGCGTGTATTCGATCTTGGGACCGTAGAACGCACCATCGCCCGGCGAGATCTCGAACTCGACGCCTGAACGGCGCAAGGCCTCGATCACCGCATGCTCGGCCTTGTCCCAAAGCTCGTCCGAACCGACGCGATGCTCCGGCCGGGTCGCCACCTTGTAGAGGATGTCGGTGAACCCGAAGTCGGCGTACACCTTCTGCAGCTGGGCCGTATAGGCGACGCACTCGTCGAGGATCTGGTCCTCTAGGCAGAACACGTGCCCATCGTCCTGCGTGAAGCCACGCACGCGCATGATGCCGTGCAGCGCGCCGCTCGGCTCGTTGCGGTGGCACTGGCCGAATTCCCCATAGCGGATCGGCAGGTCGCGGTAGCTGCGCAGATCCGACTTGAAGATCAGCACGTGCCCCGGACAGTTCATCGGCTTGAGCGCGTACTGGCGCTTCTCCGATTCGGTGGTGAACATGTTGTCGCGGTAGTTCTGCCAGTGCCCGGTTTTTTCCCAGAGGCTTCGGTCGAGGATCTGCGGACCCTTCACTTCCTGGTAGCCCGTGTCCCGGTAGATGCCGCGCATGTATTGCTCGACCGCCTGCCAGATCGCCCAGCCCTTCGGATGCCAGAAGATAACGCCCGGAGCGGTCTCGTCGATGTGGAAGAGATCGAGTTCCTTGCCGAGCTTGCGGTGGTCGCGCTTTTCGGCCTCCTCGATGCGCGTGATGTAGGCGTCGAGTTGCTTCTTGTCGGCCCAGGCCGTTCCGTAGATGCGCTGCAGCTGCTCGTTCTTGGCATCGCCTCGCCAGTAGGCGCCTGCCAGCTTGGTCAGCTTGAACGCCTTCAGGAAGCGGGTGTTGGGCACGTGCGGCCCGCGGCACATGTCGACGTATTCCTGGTGGTAGTAGAGGCCCATGGCCTGCTCGTCCGGCATGCCCTCGATCAGACGCAGCTTGTAGTCCTCGCCGCGGGCCTTGAACACCTCGATGACTTCCTCGCGCGGCGTCATCTTCTTGATGACTTCGTAGTCCTGAGCGATGAGTTCGCGCATGCGCGCCTCGATGGCCGCAAGGTCTTCCGGCGTGAACGGCCGCTCGTAGGAAATGTCGTAATAAAAGCCTTCCTCGATCACCGGACCGATGACCATCTTGGCCGTCGGATAGAGCTGCTTGACCGCATGCCCGACCAGGTGCGCGGTCGAGTGGCGGATGATCTCCAAGCCTTCCTCATCCTTGGGCGTGATGAGCTGAAGCCTGGCGTCGCTGCTGATGAGATCGCTCGCGTCGACCAGGCGGCCATCGACCTTGCCGGCCACGGTCATCTTGGCCAGTCCCGGGCCGATGGATTGAGCGACTTCGGCGACGGAGACCGGGCCTGCGAACTCGCGCTGCGAGTTGTCGGGAAGCGTGATGTGGATCATGTGAATCTCGGGCGTTCGGCAATGAACCGTTCGAAAATAAAAAAAGCGCGGTCGAGGACCGCGCTTGGCTGGGTGACTGCCGGAGCGTGTCCGGCGTGCGCGGGCTACCGGCCTTTCCTGTCGAAGAAAAGACCGCTCTTGGCTGCCGGGGTAGTTCGCGGTGTCATAACCAGATTGCCTTTCTCGCCCTTGTTGCTTGGAAGAACTGAGCCAGGGATTCTAGCGTCGGAGACACTCACGTGCATGCTTCGCGCCGGCAGGTCCCGGAACGGAAAAAGCCCCGCGGATCGCTCTCGCGGGGCCTTCTTTGCATCACACGGCAGGCCGGCGACGCTTCGCTGGAGCGATCAGTGGAACTGCTCTTCTTCGGTCGAACCCGTCAGTGCGGTCACGCTCGACTTGCCTCCCTGGATCACCGTGGTGACATCGTCGAAGTAACCCGTGCCGACTTCCTGCTGGTGCGACACGAACGAGTAGCCGCGGTCGCGTGCCGCGAATTCGGGTTCTTGCACCTTCTCGACATAGGCCGACATGCCGCGGGCAACATAGTCTTGCGCCAGGTCGAACATGTTGAACCACATCGAGTGGATGCCGGCCAGCGTGATGAACTGGTATTTGTAGCCCATCGCGCCCAATTCCTTCTGGAACTTGGCGATGGTCTGGTCGTCCAGGTTCTTCTTCCAGTTGAACGAGGGCGAGCAGTTGTAGGCGAGCATCTTGCCGGGATGAACCTTGTGCACCGCCTCCGCGAACTTGCGGGCGAACTCGAGGTCAGGCGTGCCGGTTTCGCACCACACCAGGTCGGCGTAATGCGCATAAGCGATCGCCCGGCTGATGGCCTGGTCGATGCCCTTCTTGGTCTTGTAGAAGCCTTCGGCGGTCCGCTCGCCGGTCAGGAAGGGCTTGTCGTTCTCGTCGTAGTCGCTGGTCAGGAGGTCGGCCGCCTCGGCATCGGTGCGGGCGATGACCAGGGTCGGGGTTCCGCAGACATCGGCTGCCATGCGCGCCGCGATCAGCTTCTGCACCGCTTCGGTCGTCGGCACGAGCACCTTGCCGCCCATGTGGCCGCACTTCTTGACCGACGCGAGCTGGTCCTCGAAGTGCACGCCGGCTGCGCCGGCGCGGATCATCGCCTTCATCAGCTCGAAGCCGTTCAGCACGCCGCCGAATCCGGCTTCGGCGTCCGCGACGATCGGCGCGAAGTAGTCGACGTAGCCCTTGTCGCCCGGGTTCATTCCCTTGGACCACTGGATCTCGTCGGCACGGCGGAAGGTGTTGTTGATGCGTTCGACCACCGTCGGCACCGAATCCACGGGATAAAGCGACTGGTCGGGATACATCGCGGCATAGCTGTTGTTGTCGGCGGCAACCTGCCAACCAGAGAGATAGATCGCCTTGATGCCGGCCTTGACCTGCTGCATCGCCTGGCCGCCGGTCAGCGCGCCGAGGCAATTGACGTAGGGCTCGTTGTTGACCAGGCCCCACAGCTTTTCGGCGCCACGACGAGCGATCGTGTGCTCGATCGGGAACGAGCCGCGCAGGCGAACCACGTCGGCTGCGCTGTAGCTGCGCTTGATGCCTTTCCAGCGCGGATTGGTCGACCAGTCTTTTTCGAGGGCGGCGACTTGCTGCTCGCGGCTGAGTTGTTCGGTGATGGCTTGTGGCATGGGGACTCCTGAGTGATTGAACGATCGGCGCGATGGCCTTGTCCCGACTGTACGCCGTGAAAGACTCTTATGTCTTATATAAGACATCTTTTTGCGGTTAGCAAAATCAACGACTTAGGCGAACTCTCCGCCATATGAAAAGCCATTTCCCATATCAAGAAAATATTCTGCAGCGCAGCAACCGCAAAGTTCGCATCATGAAACGTTATTCGCGATCCGAAAATCAGATGCCAAGCAGCCAGTCGCCGCTTTCGATCTCAGCGCGATCCGCAATGTGGGCCGGATCGATCTCGTAGACGAGGCAGCGCTGCGTGATGGCTGCCGCCACTGTCTTAACCTCGACGTCCAGCCAGCGCTTCACGTACTCGCCACTGCCGTCTTCCTCGATGCCTTCCAGCAAGTCGAGTTGCCGTTCGAGTTCGGCATCGATTCGGTAGACCTCGCCGACCACGAGGCCCGTGCCGACCAAGCGGACGCCCGGATAAGCCCCGAGGTGGAACATGCGACCGCTGATGGCCGCGGTCCCGACGAAGGTGGGCGCGGGTTCATAGCGGTTGATGTCGTTGCTGCCGCCGCGGCGCAAGGTGCCATACACGAACACATGCCCTGCTCGGGCCGGGGCTTGCGGCATCATGCGATCGTCATCCATGAGCCCAGTCTATTGAACTCTCCCGCTTCTTCTTCCGGCCACGCGTTGCCTCGCTGGATGGCCTACGGTTGTCTCGCGCTCAGCATGTCCCTGGTCGGCGGCTATGTCGCCCTCTCGAAGCCGCTGGTCGCCGCCTTTCCGGTGCTGCTCCTCGCGTGGCTCCGATTCGGCATCGCGGCGCTGGCCATGCCGCATTGGTTGGGCCGTCCGGCGGACGAGCCGCCGATGACCGCTCGCACCCGCCGGCTCGTGTTCCTCGAGTCCTTCCTCGGCAACTTCTTGTTCTCGGTGTGCATGCTCTTCGGCGTCAGCATGACGAGCGCCGTGTCGGCCGGCGTGATCATGGCTTCGATCCCGGCGCTGGTCGCGGTCGGAAGCTGGCTCTTTCTGCGCGAGCGCATCGGCGCACGGGTCGGCGCGGCGATCGCGTGCGCCATGCTCGGCATCGGTTTGCTCGCATGGGCACCGTCCGACGTGCAGGCCGTGCATGCGGGCGGATCGAACGAGGCAAATGCGATGCCGGGTTCGGCCTGGCTCGGCAATCTGCTGGTCTTCTGCGCCGTCATCTGCGAGGCGGCCTACGCCATCATCGGCAAGTCGCTCACCGGCCGGCTCGGGCCCAAGCGGATTTCGTCGCTGATCAACCTGTGGGGCTTCGTGCTGACCACGCCCTTCGGCATCTGGTTCGCCTGGCGCTTCGACTTCGCTTCGGTCTCTGTCGGGATCTGGGCCTTGCTGCTGGTCTATGCGCTCGCAGCCAGCATCTGGACCGTGTGGCTGTGGATGACGGGCCTGAAGAGCGTGCCCGCCGCGCGTGCGGGCGTCTTCACGGTGATGCTGCCGGTGAGTGCGGCGTCGGTCGGCGTGGCCGTTCTCGGCGAGTCGCTGTCGACGCTTCAGGTCGCCGCATTCGGCTCCGCGTTGGCCGGCGTGGTGCTCGCCACGTGGCCCGCGCGGCGCGGCCCGATCGACGCGAGCTCTTCGCTCGATGGAAAAGAGCCTCGTTCTCTCCCCTGAAAAAACAACATCCTCCAATGAAAAAAGCTTGTTTTCCCTTGGAAACGGGTTTCTTCTCCATTAGCATCCGCAGTGCCAGTGGAGACAACGCTTTTCATTGGTGAAAGTCTCAACCAAAAAAGGAAATCAACCATGGCAACTGCAAAGAAGGCTCCGGCCAAGAAAGCTCCGGCTAAAAAGGCTGCTCCTGCAAAGAAGGCGGCTCCCGCCAAGAAGGCCGCTCCGGCCAAGAAGACTGCGCCCGCCAAGAAGGCCGCTGTCAAGACGGCTGCTCCTGCAAAGAAGGCCGCCGCCAAGAAGGCTCCCGCCAAGAAGCGCACGCCCAACGCCGCGTTCATGAAGGCACTCACCCCCAGCCCCGCATTGGCTGCCGTGGTGGGCTCCACGCCCCTGCCGCGTACCGCTGTCGTGAGCAAGCTGTGGGACTACATCAAGAAGAACAACCTTCAAGACAAGGCCAACAAGCGCAACATCAACGCCGACGCCAAGCTGAAGGAAATCTTCGGCAAGCCGCAGGTCTCGATGTTCGAACTCGCTTCGTTGATCGGCAAGCACGTCAAGTAAGCCAACGCCTGCAGCGCTCGCAAACCGCGAGCCCGCAGCGCGATTCGATCAAGCCGGCCTCAGCGCCGGCTTTTTTTTGCCTGGGTGAAGCTGGCCGAGCTGGCCGTTGTTGCGCTCAATCGGCTGCTTTGGCCTGCGCGGCGTTTCGAATGCTCGTGAGCGTGCCGCGCGTGGTGATGATCTCGGGGTCGAGCAGGATCTCGATCAAGGTGCCGCGATCCGCCTGCAAGGCCTGCTGCAGCGAGGCTTCGAACTCATCGACCGTCTGCACGCGCTCCGCCGCGTAGCCATAGGCGCGTGCGAGTGCGCAGAAGTCGGGGTTGTGCAAGGCGGTGCCGCTCACCCGCGCCGGATAGTCGCGCTCCTGGTGCATGCGGATGGTGCCGAACATGCCGTTGTTGAGCAGCAGGACGATGCTCTTGCCGCCATGCTGGACGGCGGTCGCGAGCTCCTGGCCATTCATCAGGAAGTCGCCATC
Organism: Burkholderiales bacterium 8X; assembly: GCA_902506565.1. Taxonomy (GTDB): domain Bacteria; phylum Pseudomonadota; class Gammaproteobacteria; order Burkholderiales; family Burkholderiaceae_C; genus Variovorax. Next base: position 2,638,874 of record LR732703.1, read on the forward strand.
GCCGGCAATGGTGAAGGCGACCCGGCCGGCAGCGATGCTGGCCGCGATGCCGGCAGGCACGCCGTAGCCCATCGCGCCGCTGGTGGGCGCGAGCTGCGTCTTGAAGCCCTTGGCGAGCCCGTGATAGCGGAAGTAGCGGTGGACCCAGCTCGCGAAGTTGCCGGCACCGTTGGTGATGACGGCATCGCGCGGCAGGTAGCGCTGCAGCAGGCCGACCACGGCCGCGAGATCGATCGAGCCGCGCGGCGCCGCGCCACCCCGCCCTGCCAGGGGCTGCGGCTCCAGATAAGCCAGATAGTCGGCATGCCCCGCTTCGGTCCACGCCTCCCACGGAAGCTCCGGCGGAGGACTCAGCACCTCCAGGCTTCGCGCAGCCGCGCTCATGCCGGCATTGATGGCCAGGTCGGCCTGGTAGACCCGCTGGAGTTCCTCGGCGCTCGCATGGATATGCACCAGCTTCTGCCTGGGCCGCGGCGCTTCGAGCAAGGTGTAGCCGCCGGTCGTCATCTCTCCGAGGCGCGGTCCGATCGCGACGACCAGATCGCTGTCCTTCACGCGTTGCGCCAGCGCCGGATTGATGCCGATGCCGACATCGCCGAGGTACTGCGGATGATGGTTGTCGAAGGTATCTTGAAAGCGGAACGCATTCGCCACCGGCAGCTTCCAGAGTTCGGCGAAGCGCTGCAGGGCCTGTGCGGATTGCGGCGTCCAGCCGCTTCCGCCCGCGATGACCAGCGGGCGCTCGGACCGGAGCAGCAATTCGCGCAGGGTCCGGAGCGCGCCAGGGTCGCTCCAGGGCTGCACCGCCTCGACACGGGCGAGCGGCCTCGCAGCCGTCTTCTGCCGCAGCATGTCCTCGGGCAAGACCAGCACCACCGGACCGGGTCGACCGTTCATGGCGGTCGAGAAGGCACGCGCGATGTACTCGGGGATCCGGTCGGCATCGTCGATGCGCTCGACCCGCTTGGCCATGCCCTTCGTGCTCGGGCCGAAGAACGCTGCGAAGTCGACCTCCTGGAAGGCCTCGCGATCCCTGAAGTCGCTGCCGACATCACCGACGAACAGGATCATCGGCGTCGAATCCTGGAAGGCGGTGTGCACGCCGATCGACGCATTGGTGGCGCCCGGGCCACGCGTCACGAAGCAGATGCCGGGCCTTCCGGTGAGCTTGCCATGTGCCTCGGCCATGAAGGCCGCACCTCCTTCCTGTCGGTTGACGACGAAGCGCAGTCGGTCCCGGTAGGCATGGAAGCCGTCGAGCACCGCCAGGAAGCTCTCGCCCGGAACACCGAAGGCGACCTCGACGCCCTGCTCGGCCAGGCATTCGACGATCAGGTGTCCGGCGGTCTGTGCGGTGGTCATGGATGGCTGCCTCTTTGCTTGCGTTTCGATGGCGGAATTATGGTGGGCAGGTTCTCGTGGACCCGTGCGGAAGAGCTGCATGGCACCGGCGCGACAAGCGCGAGGCGCCAAGCAATCCTAGAATCCAACCGCCGCTTCGGTACGCCGGAGCGGCAAGCGTTCTCAGGGCGGGGTGCAACTCCCCACCGGCGGTGATGGCGAAGCGTGGCGACACCTTGGCACGAGCCCGCGAGCGCCCGCTGCGCCCCTGGTGCGGCGGGGTCAGCAGACCCGGTGCGATCCCGGGGCCGACGGTCACAGTCCGGATGAAAGAGAGCGCGGCCCGGCTGTCGTCGTCGCCATCGCTTTCTTGCGAGCGCGCGGCCGTCGGGTACGTGCGCCCTGATTCAGGCAACCTACCAAGGACCACCATGAGTCAGATCAACGACCTTCCCCTCTCCGCCATTGCAGCGCCCGGCCAGCCGAAGGCCGGCCGCATCGCCTTCGTCCAGGCGCAATGGCATTCGGACATCGTCCACCAGGCACGCGACGCCTTTCTCGCCGAGATCGAACGGCAAGGCATTTCGCGCGATGCCATCGACGTGATCGACGTACCCGGCGCCTTCGAGATTCCGCTGCTCGCCAAGCGGCTCGCCCGTTCGGGCCGCTATGCCGCCATCGTGGGCTGCGCACTGGTGGTGGACGGCGGCATCTACCGCCATGAATTCGTCGCGAGCACGGTGGTCGGCGCCCTGATGGACGTGCAGCTCGAGACCGACGTCCCGGTGCTTTCCGCAGTCCTCACGCCGCATCATTTCCACGAGCACATCGAACATCGCAAGTACTTTCATCGCCATTTCGCGGTGAAGGGAACCGAGGTCGCCGAGGCCTGCATCAAGACCCTCGAGGGCCTGCAGCGGCTCGAAAGCCTGCTGGCACGCTAGCCATGGCCGAGCCGAGCAACCGCTACACGCTCTACGGCGCGCCGGGCTCCGGCGCCGTGCCGGTGCATGCCGCCCTGACCCTGATCGGCGAGCCGGTCGACGTGGTCGACGTGGCGCCCTGGGAAGGCGATTCCGAACGCGACAAGCTCGCATCGCTCAGCGCGATGCGGCAGGCACCGGTGCTGGTGCTGCCCTCGGGCGAGGTGATGACAGAGAGCGCCGCGATCCTCGTCTGGCTCGGCGACCGCTACCCCGAGGCCCGGCTCGCGCCGCCGCCCGATCATCCGATGCGGGCCCAGTACCTGCGGTGGATGGTCTTCGTGCCCGCGGCGATCTACTCAATGTACTGGGTCCGCGACGTGCCTTCGCGCCTGGCGAGCGGCCCTGAGGCCGAGGCGCTGATCCTCGAACGAACCGCAGAGCGGGTGGCCGAATGCTGGCGGCTGATGGACGGCCAGCTGCCGCGCGGCACCCGCTACCTGCTGGGCGACGAGATCGGCATGCTCGACCTCTACGTGACCGTCGTGTCGCGCTGGACGCCGCGCCGGACCCGCTTCTACCGCGAGGCGCCACGGATGGCCGAAGTGGTGCGCCAGGTCGACGCCGATCCGAGGCTCGCCGCATTCTGGCAAGCGCGCTATCCCTTCAACGGTGCCTGGGAAGAGCTGGAAGACGTCGAAAGCTGAGGCCTCGCGGCGCCTGCAACCGCCGGCAGGCACCACAGCGCCACGCAAGCCGACAGGCCGAGCACCGCCGAGATCCACAACGCGCCGCCACCCCAGCGGTCGATGCCGAGGCCGAACAGGAACGGCGCCGCGGCTTGCACCAGCCGGGCGGGAATCATCAGCATGCCCTGCCGCTGGCCATAACCCTCGGCGCCGAAAAAGAGCAGCGGCAAGGTGCCGATCGCGATCGTGAGGATGCCGTTGCCGGCGCCATGCAGCAGCACGAAAGCGGCTGCGCCAGGCGCAGCCAGCAGCCCGAGCGCCGCGGCGCCGAGCGGATGCGCAATGGCCGCGAGCCGGGCCGACAGCAGCGGATGAAAACGCTGCAGCACGCTGAACTCCAGCACCCGCCCGGCCACCTGCGCCGGCCCGACCAGCGCCGACAAGGACACCGCCAGCGCGAACGCGACGCCGGTCGCCTGCAAGACGCGCGGCAGGTGCGCTGCCATCGCGGTGCTGATGAACCACGTGACGGCGAAGACATAGGCGAGCGCCAGCGATGCCCGTCTTGCTTGGGCGGGCGCAAGGGATGCGCCGGACTCGGTCGGCGCCGGGCTCGCGGCTGCCGCCAGGCTGCGCTCGGCCTTCGGCAGGCAGGCGTTCAACGGCAGACCGAGCAACAGGTGCAGCCCGGCCCAGGCCATGCAGCATTCCCGCCAACCGTAGGCCGTTTCGAGCGCGGCCGACAGCGGCCAGCCGACCGTGCTGGCGAAGCCGCCGAACAAGGTGATGCCGGTGATCGCGCGCCGCGCCTGCTGGCCTTGCAGCCGCACCAGGGTGGCGAATGCAGCCTCGTACAAGCCGCTTCCCATTGCGACGCCGATCAGCGCCCAGGCCATGAACAGGTGGGCGACCTGCGTGGCTTGTCCCAATGCGCAAAGGCCGGCCGCGAAGACCAGGTTGCTGCCGATCAGCACCGGTCGGCCGCCGAACCGATCGATGGTGCGGCCGGCCAGCGGCCCGCAACCCGCGGCGACGATCAGCGCCAGCGAAAAAGCCGCGAAAACGGTGGACGGCGCGATGCCGAGATCGCGCGACATCGGCACCGCCAGCATCGCCGGCAGGTAGTACGACGATGCCCAGGCCAGCGTCTGGGCAAGCCCCAGCACCAGTACGGTGATCCAGGGCTTGCGCAGGACGGGCATGCGACTAGCGACGAAGCAGGAGCGGAACCGACGAGGCCAGCAGCGCCACCCCCGCGAAGATCAGCAGTCCGAGCACGATCTGACGGAATGCCGCTTCGCTGATGCCCACGTAGAGCCGCGCACCGAGCAGCACGGGCACCAGCACCGCGATCGCGACGATGCCGAGGAAAGGCAGCATCTCGAACGTGACCAGGCCACTCGTCGTCTGCACCGCGAAGGCCACGGCCAGCATCGCCAGGTTGAAGTTCTGGATGACCGCGCGCTGCACGTTCTTCTCGAGTCGCTGCAACGTGCACCACAAGGTCGGGATCGCACCGGCGAAGCCGCCGATGCCGCTGCACACGCCGCCGATGCAACCGATCAACCCGTCCGCCAGCCTTCCGCCGAATCGAATCACGGGCAGGTTGCGCGACAGCAGCATCGTCGGTGCCCAGACCATCAGCAAGCCGCCAAGGCAGACCTTGAAGAGCACCACATCCAATCGGGGCAGCAGCCAGACGCCGAGCGGCACGCCGAGCAAGCCGCCGATCAGGAACGGCAGCAGCAAGGCCTTGTCGAAAGCGCGGCGGACCGTGACCGCCGCGATCACCTGACCGGTCAATGCACCGAAGGTGGAAAGCACCGCTGCCAGCTTGGGATCGAGAACCCAGGCCCAGATCGACATCGCGACCAGGCCGAAGGCGAATCCGGAGAGGCCCTGCACGAACCCGGCAACGATCGCCCCCAGGGCGACCACGAGCAGCAACGTGGGCGAATCCAACGCGCCGGCTCAGACCGAGGCCGAGGCCGGAACGTAGAGCTCGCGCCGAACCCGCCGCACCCGGAAGGCACTGGCGATGAGCACCGCCTGCACCACGGCCAGCCCGACGATCACGCTTGCATACTGCCCATGGTCCATCAGCCTGCCGAACACCAGCGGCGCCGCTGCCTGCCCGATGTCGAGGCCTGCATAGACGACGCCGTATACCCGGCCCGACGCATGCGCCGGCGTGGAGCGCTTCACCAGCAGGTCGCGCGACGGCCCGGCCAGCCCGGAGACGAAGCCCATGGCGCCGAACATCACCGGCACCAGCATCGGCGGAATGTCCGCGAAGGCGAGCACCAGCGCCAGCAAGGCCGCCAGGCCGAAGGCCACGCCGACGATCCGCTCGCAGCGATCGGCATCCGACGCCAGGAAACCGCCCGGCACCATGCCGACCGCGCTCGAGACCATGTAGACCGAGAGGCAGATCGCGATCAGCGACGTCGGCACCACATGCAGGTGCCCGGCCGCGACCGGCGCGAAGGTCTGCACCACGCTCAGGGCCACGGCGTAGAAAAAGAAGAATCCGAAGCACATCCACACCGCCGGGATGCGCAGGAAGTCGAACGTGCTGCCGGCCGCGCCGTCGGCGCCGGTGGCCTTCTGCACCGCCTTCACGTCGAGCGACAACGCAGCCCGGTTGAACCACAGCACCAGCAAGACCACGAACGCCAGGGTACCGGCCGCCGCCAGTGCGACCCGCCACGAGAACGCGATCGCCAGCGGAACCACCAGCGCCGGCGCCAGCGCCCAGCCGAGGTTGCCGGTGATGCCGTGCACGCTGTAGGCATGGCCGAGGCGGGTCGGCGCCACCTTTCGATTGAACAAGGTGTAGTCGACCGGGTGGAACACGCCGTTGCCGGCGCCGGCGACCACGGCGCTCGCCAGCAGCATCGAATAGCTTTGCGCCGTGGCGTAGCCGAAGGCGGCCAGCGCCAAGAGCCCGAGCCCGACGAAGAGCACCGGCCTCGGACCCAGCTTGTCCACGATGAAACCCGACGCCGCCTGTACGGCGCAGGAGACCACGAAGAACACCGTCAGGACCGCGCCGAGCTCGGTGTAGCTGGCCTCGAAGGCATCCTTCAGCCACGGAAAGAGCGGCGCGAGGATCAGCTGGCTGAAGTGGCTGATCGCATGCGCGAGGCCGACCAGGCCGATCAAGGTCGCGTCGGAGCGAAGCGTGGGAGTCGAGGGGGTTGAGGAAGCAGGGTCGGACATCTCGAACGAAGTGAAAAAGCTGGCGACCTTGATCGTAGGCGCAGGCAGCGCGGCAGAATGACGATACAGAGACAACTTTTGTCGCAATCATGCCGACCCCCGCATTGAGAGCCCATGCACCGACCACCAGCGTCGGTCCGCTCACGCCGCACCTGTTCGAGCCAGATGCGCTCCGGCCGCTGCGTGCCAAGGAGCATTTCCTCAGGGCGGACACGCTGGTCGAGCTGCATTCGCATGCCTGGCCGCAGCTCACCTTCTCGACCCGCGGCGTGATCCGGCTCAGCACGCTGGATGGCAGCTATATCGTTCCGCCTTCGCGCGCCCTCTGGGTGCCGGCGGACATGCCGCACAGCATCACGCTGATCGAGGAGGCCGAGCTTCGAACCGTGTACCTGCACCGCTGGCTCGGCCCGACCTGGGAGCGCTGCGAAGTGCTCGAGATCAGTCCGCTGCTGCGCGCGTTGATGCTGTCGCTCGACACCACGCCCGACGGCCAGGCGCCGGCCGATCCGCATGCCTCGCAGCGCGAGCGATGGATCGCGCCGCTCCTGGTCGACGAGCTGGAGCGCGCCACGCAGATCCGCATCGACGTGCCGCTGCCCGCCGACAAGCGCTTGCGCCAGCTGTGCGAGGCCTTGCTGCGCAACCCGGCAGCGCGCGCCACGCTGGCCGACCGCGCAAGAGCGATCGGCGCCAGCGAACGCACGGTGGCTCGGCTTTTTCGCGACCAGCTCGGCATGAGCTGGCAAGAATGGCGGCAGCAAGCCGTGCTTGCGCATGCCCTGCCGCTGCTGGCGCGAGGCATGGCCGTGAGCCAGGTCGCGTCCGCCAGCGGCTACGCCACCGACAGCGCCTTCTGCGCGATGTTCAAGGCCGCCACCGGACAATCGCCCACCGCCTTCCAGCACAAGAAGAAGAACCCAGCCGCCATCTCATGAGCCCGAACCGACGCCGCCTCGCCCGCTTCCTCCCGTTCCTCGACTGGCCCAAGCCCAGCAAGACTCTGCTCATCGACGAGGCCGCGGCCGGCGTCACGGTCGCGCTGATGGTGATTCCGCAGGGCGTCGCCTACGCCGCGCTCGCCGGCATGCCGCTCGTGACCGGCATCTATGCCGCCTTGTGGCCGGCCTTGCTGGCGGTCCTGTTCAGCGCATCGGCGCGGCTCTCGGTCGGGCCCACGGCGTTGACCAGCCTGCTGGTCGGTGCCTCGCTCGCGCCGATGGCGGTGCCGGGCAGTGCCGAGTGGGTATCGCTCGCCGTGTGGCTCACGCTGCTGTCGGGGGCCATGCAATTGCTGCTCGGCGCCGTGCGCTTCGGCTGGCTGCTGCGGATGGTCAACTCGCCGGTGCTGATGGGCTTCACCCAGGGCGCCGCGGTGCTGATCACGCTCTCGCAGGTGCCGGCGCTGCTCGGCTTCACCGGCCGCTCGTTCGGCCAACTGCTCGATGGCCCGGCGCCCGACTTCATCGCGATCGCCTTCGGCCTCGGCAGCATGGCCGTGCTCTGGCTGGGCAAGCGCTGGGTGCCGCGCTTTCCGACCACCATGGCGCTCGTGGCGGCGGCGGCGGCGCTGAGCGCGGCGATCGGCTACGCACTCGGCGGCGGCGCCGTCATCGGCGAGCTGCCGTCCGGCCTGCCGCACTTCTACCTGCCGAACGCGATCGGCTTCGAGCGGCTCGGAAGCCTGCTGCTGCCCGCGTTCCTGATCACCCTCGTGAGCTTTCTCGAGACCGCGTCCAGCGCCAAGGTCGACAACGGCCGCGCCGGCAAGCTCTGGAACGAGAACCAGGACCTGATCGGCCAGGGCCTCGCCAAGATGGCCTCCGGGCTGACCGGCTCGTTCCCGACCAGCTCGTCCTTCTCGCGCTCGGCCATCACCTTGTACGCCGGCGCCAAGACGCAGTGGTCCACGCTCTTCAACGTCGGGGTCGTCGCCGCGGCGCTGCTCTGGGCGATGCCCTTGCTCTACCACGTGCCGCAGGCGGTGCTCGCGGCCATCGTGGTCACGGCCACGATCGGGTTGCTGCGGCCGACGGCCTTTGTCGCGCTGTGGCGCATCTCGCGCATCGAGGCTTCGATCGCGATCGGGACCTTCGCCCTCACCATCGCCACCGCACCCGCCATTTATTGGGGCGTGCTCGGCGGACTGCTCGCGGCGCTGTCGCACTACATGTACCGGCACCTGCATCCGCGCATCATCGAGGTCGGCATGCATCCGGACGGCAGCCTGCGCGACCGGCGCCTGTGGCAGCTGCCGCCGCTCGCGCCGCGCCTCTACGCGCTGCGAATGGACGCCGAACTCGACTTCGCATCGGCCAGCGCGCTGGAACGCGCGGTGACGGTCGCACTGGCGGACCGCCCGGAGCTGTCAGATGTCTGCCTCTTTGCGCATCCGATCAACCGGGTCGACCTGACCGGTGCCGAGGTCTTCGGCAACATCCGGCGGCTCCTCGAATCGCGAGGCGTGCGGCTGCATCTCTCCGGTCTCAAGCTGCCTGCGCAAGAAGTGCTCGAACGCGCCGGACTGCTGACCCCGGGACCCCTGCTCTTCATGTACCGGACGGATTCGGAAGCGATCGCTGCGTTGCTGCGCCTGCCGGATCGCGCCGACGTTCCTAGTCCCTGACCGGCCCGCGAAGGTTCTTGATCTCGGAGCGCTGGCTCTTGCCTTCCAGCCGGCGCTGCCGCGCGCCATAGCTGGGCTTCGTCGCGCGCCGAACACGTGGCGCGACGGCGACGCTGTCTACCAGCTCCTGCAGGCGCTCCAGCGCGTCGGTGCGATTGAGATCCTGGCTGCGATGGCGCTGCGCCTTCAACACCAGCACGCCTTCCTGCGTGATGCGCGTGTCGCGGAGGGCCAGCAATCGCTCCTTGACGCCGTCCGGCAACGAACTCGCCGGAATGTCGTAGCGCAGATGAACCGCGCTCGACACCTTGTTGACGTTCTGTCCGCCCGCGCCCTGCGCGCGAATGGCGCTGAACTCGACCTCTTGCGGATCGATGGGGACGAGGGGCGGCGGCTTGGACATCGGCGCATTTTCGCGCTCGCCGATCCGCGAGCCGTCAGGAGCTTGAACTCGCAGCGTGGACCTGCACGCCTGTGCTTCGACCCTCGGGCCGCGGCGCGTCGACGTCTGCTAGGCGTGCAAAGCCGCTCCCCGCGACGATTGGCTGCGGCGCCAGGCCGCCGGCGGCGTACCGAATTCGCGGCGGAAGGCGCGGCTGAAGGCGGTGTCGGTCTGATAGCCGACGTCTTCCGCGATGCTCGCGAGCGGCACGCTGCTGCAGCGAAGAAGATGGGCCGCCAGCAACATCCGCCACTGCGTCAGGTACTGGATCGGCGAGCTGCCGACCAGCAGCTGGAACCGCTCGGCCAACACCGAACGGGAGCTTCCGGCGGTGTGCGCCAATTCCTCGAGCGTCCAGGCATGGGCAGGGTTCTTGTGCATGGCGTTCAACGCGGCGCCGACGACCCGATCGCCGACCGCGGCCAGCCAGCCGGTACCTTTCTCCCCGCGCTCGGCGGCGTAAAGCCGCAAGACCTCGATGAACAAGACTTCGGCCAGCTTCGACAGCACGCCGGCGCCGCCCGGCCGCGGAGAACGCGCTTCGGCCAGGGCATAGCGCACCGAGCTTTCGAGCCACTGGCCGGCACTCGAACCCCGCACGTTGACCTTCACCATCGACGGCAGCCCCGCCAACAGCAGCCGGGCCAGCCGCGCATCGCAGGCCAGGTAGCCGCAGACCACCCGCGTGACCGGGCCGCTTCCGCCGTAGGCGAGTTGGCGCGGCCGGCGGGCCAGCACGGCATCGAGCCGCGCGCCGGTGGCCGGCGGAACCCCGGGCTCGGAACTCATCCGATGCGCATGACCTTGCGGAAAGACGATCGCGTCACCGGCCGTGAGCCGGACCGGCGGCTCTGCCCCGAGCTCGACCCAGCAATCGCCTTCGGTGATCAGGTGGAAGATCACGACCCGTTCGGCACCCGGCTCCAGCAATGGCGCAGCCGAGTCCGCATGCGGCGATTGGTAGCACCAGGGCGACGTGAAGCGCGCATTGATGAAGATCGCGCCGACCAGGTGCACAACCCGCAGGGTTTCGGACAGCGCGTCCATCGATCAAGGCGCCGGCATGGCTTGCGGCGGGTCGCTCGAACCCGCCGTAGGCGGCGAAGCCGGTGCGGTCACCACCTCGACCGAGAACTCGATCGGCCTCGCACCCTTCAAGGCGCCCGGCACCGGTGACCGGCCGAAGCCTTCCCGTGCGATTCGCTGCAGCTCGGCGGCGGGCACGCCCGCTGCCGCGATCCGCACCTGCATGCCGATCGAGACCGGCCCCGGCTCGACCGGCGAGCCGCCTGCATCCGCAAGACCGAGCAGGCCGCGACTGTCGGAGCGGCTCGCCACCTTGACTTCCATCAAGTCGAGCTGCACGCCCTCGCCCGCCGCGACGAACGCGATGCTGGTTGCCGTGCAAGATGCGAGCCCCGCGCGAAAGAACCAGCCGGGCGTGACGTGCTCGCCGCTGCCGCCGAATTCGGCCGGCATGTCGGTCGCGTAGCGCGCACCGCCCGGATGACTCGCGAACACGCGGGTGCCGCCGGCCCAGCTCGCCGTCGCGGCCGAGTCGTCGTGAATGCCGCTTTCGGGTCGGCGCTCCAGCACCGAGCGGACGCGTTGCAAGGCGGCTGCCACATCGTCGATAGCCATGGACCGGTACTCCTCAGGGGCAAGGAACCGATGATTCTGGGGCGAGTCGACGGCGACGAAAAGGCCGCGGTCGCCCTATGCCGATCGGCCAGGGGGAGTTCGCCGGGAACATCGTTGGAGATGCGCGATGCGAAATGCGGGAGATGCCGGCGGGCGAGCGCCGCGCGCAATGCGCCGGACGTTCGGTCAAGGAATGCCGACGATGAGGCAGGACAGGCCGGCGGCCGAGGCCCGACAGTGGCTGCCGCGTCACAGCTTCTTCCCTCAACACCTTCTTCACCGCAGGAGACATCGCCATGAATGCCCTCATCGACTTCAACGCCCTCAAGGAACGCCAGAAGGTGGCCTGGGCAAGCGGCGACTATGCCGTGATCGGCACCACGCTCCAGCTGGTTGGCGAGCAGCTGGCCGAGGCGGCCGACCTGCTGCATGGCGAGCGGGTACTCGACGTGGCGGCCGGCAACGGCAACGCAACGCTGGCCGCGGCGCGCCGGGGTGCCCGGGTCACCTCGACCGACTATGTACCGGTGCTCCTGGAACGCGGCGCGGAACGCGCGCATGCGGAGCGGCTCGAAGTCGACTTCCAGGTAGCCGATGTCGAGGCGCTCCCTTTTGCAGACGCCAGCTTCGATGCCGTGCTGTCGAGCTTCGGCGTGATGTTCGCGCCGAACCATCCGCAATCCGCCGCCGAGATGGCCCGGGTCTGCCGGCCCGGTGGCCGGATCGCCCTGGCCAACTGGACGCCGGAAGGCTTCATCGGCCAGCTTTTCAAGACCTTGGGCAAGCATCTGCCGCCTCCGGCCGGGCTCCAGTCGCCTTCACTCTGGGGCGTCGAGCCTCACCTGGCAGAACTCTTCGGCGACAAGGCGGCATCGATGAACGCGACCCGCCGGATATTCAACTTTCGATACCGCTCGGCCGCCCACTTCATCGAGGTCTTCAAGACCTGGTACGGCCCGGTACACAAGGCTTTTGCGGCACTGCCTGCGGACGGCGCAGCAGCACTCGAACGCGACCTCACCGAGTTGCTCGAACGGCTGAACCGGGCCGGCAGCCGATCGCTGGTGGTGCCGAGCGAATACCTCGAAGTGGTGGTGATGCGGCGCTGAAAGCGCAGCCCGGGCTACTCGGGCCGGGCTGGCTTGACCTTGGCGTCGCTCACGTCGCCCGCATCGTCGAAACGCACCGGCGCATCCACCGCCTCGCCCCGCGCACGCGCGGCGACGATGTCGGATGCCCCGGGTGCAGCCGGCCGACCGGCGGTGCGAAAGCGCTCGAAGCCGCCACGCGGATCGAAGCGCATGACCCAGGGACTGGTCGGCCGCCCGGTGATCCGGAACCATGCATTGCGCACGCTCCACACCACCACCAGCACCAACACGGCAACGGCGAGGCTGGCCGCGAAGACCAGCCCCACCATGAACATCAGCACACGCAAGAGAAAGTTCAGCATCGACCTTAGGCCGCAGCCGCAGCGCTTGGTTCCGCCGCCTTGCCGAATTCGAACTGACCCGGCGTGCGGATCGGATCGGTGTTGACCTCGATCGTGTCCTTCGGCGCGAACGTACCGTCCAGGAGCAGCTTCGAGAGCGGGTTCTCGATGCGCTGCTGAATCGCCCGCTTGAGCGGACGAGCACCGAACACCGGGTCGAAGCCGACCTTGGCGATCTCGGCCAACGCTGCCGGCGACACCTGCAGCGCGAGATCCATCTTGGCAAGCCGCTGCTGCAGCACCCGCAGCTGGATGGCGGCGATCGCCTCGATGTTCCTGGCGTCGAGCGCATGGAACACCACGGTCTCGTCGATCCGGTTCAGGAACTCCGGCCGGAAGACGTTCTTGAGTTCGTCCCAGACGGCTTCCTTGATCTCCTCGTTCGGCCGTCCGACCATCGCCTGGATGATCGGCGAGCCGATGTTGCTGGTCATCACGATCACGGTGTTCTTGAAGTTCACCGTGCGGCCCTGCCCATCCGTCAGCCGGCCATCGTCGAGCACCTGTAGCAGCACGTTGAACACGTCCGGATGCGCTTTCTCGATTTCGTCGAGCAGCAGCACGCTGTAGGGATTCCGACGAACCGCCTCGGTCAGGTGGCCGCCCTCCTCGTAACCCACGTAGCCGGGCGGCGCGCCGATCAGGCGGGCGACCGAATGCTTCTCCATGAACTCGCTCATGTCGACCCGGATCAGGTGGTCTTCGCTGTCGAAGAGGAACCCGGCCAGGGCCTTGCAGAGCTCGGTCTTGCCGACGCCCGTCGGGCCGAGGAACAGGAACGAGCCGGTCGGACGGTTCGGATCCGAGAGGCCCGAACGCGAACGGCGGATGGCGTTGGCCACTGCCGCGATGGCTTCGTCCTGCCCGACCACGCGTTCGTGCAGCTTGTCTTCCATCATGAGCAGCTTCTCGCGCTCGCCCTGCATCAGCTTGGAAACCGGGATGCCGGTGGCTCGCGCCACGACCTCGGCGATTTCCTCGGCGCCCACCTGGGTGCGGAGCAAGGTCGGCGTGCTCGACTGGCCCTTGTGGGCTTCGGTGTCCTGCGCTTCCTTCAGGCGCTTCTCGAGCGCCGGCAGCTGGCCGTACTGCAGCTCGGCGACCTTGTTGAAGTCGCCCTTGCTGGTGAATTCGGCAATCTGGAACTTGATCTTGTCGATCTCCTCGCGAACGTTGGCGCTGCCCAGCGCCTGCGCCTTCTCGGCCTGCCAGATCTCGTCGAAGTCGGCGATTTCCTTCTGCAGCCTGGTGATTTCTTCCTCGATCAGGCCGAAGCGCTTCATCGAGGCCTCGTCCTTCTCGCGGCGCACCGCCTCGCGTTCGATCTGCAGCTGAATTAAGCGACGATCGAGCCGGTCCATGACCTCGGGCTTCGAGTCCATCTCGATCTTGATCTTGGCCGCGGCCTCGTCGATGAGGTCGATCGCCTTGTCGGGCAGGAATCGGTCGGTGATGTAGCGGTCGCTCAGTTCGGCCGCAGCCACGATGGCCGGGTCGGTGATGTCGACGCCGTGATGCACCTCGTACTTTTCCTGGAGGCCGCGCAGGATGGCGATGGTGGCTTCGACGCTCGGCTCGCCCACCAGGATCTTCTGGAAGCGGCGTTCGAGCGCGGCGTCCTTCTCGATGTACTTGCGGTATTCGTCGAGCGTGGTGGCGCCGACGCAGTGCAGCTCGCCGCGCGCGAGCGCCGGCTTGAGCATGTTGCCCGCGTCCATCGCGCCCTCGGCCTTGCCGGCGCCCACCATGGTGTGCAGCTCGTCGATGAAGACGATGGTCTGGCCCTCGTCCTTGGCAAGCTCGTTGAGCACGGTCTTGAGGCGCTCCTCGAACTCGCCGCGGTACTTGGCGCCGGCGAGCAAGGCCGCCATGTCGAGCGACAGCACGCGCTTGCCCTTGAGCGATTCGGGTACCTCGCCGGCGACGATGCGCTGGGCCAGGCCCTCGACGATCGCGGTCTTGCCGACGCCGGGCTCGCCGATCAGCACCGGATTGTTCTTGGTGCGGCGCTGCAGCACCTGGATGGCGCGGCGGATTTCCTCGTCGCGGCCGATGACCGGGTCGAGCTTGCCCATCCGAGCGCGTTCGGTGAGATCGAGGCAGTATTTCTTGAGGGCTTCGCGCTGGCCTTCGGCCTCGGGGCTGTTGACGCCCTGGCCGCCGCGGACCGCGTCGATCGCGGCCTCGACCGACTTGCGGGTGACACCGTGGCTGCGCGCCAGGTTGCCGATATCGCCCTTGCTGTCGGCCACGGCGAGCAGGAAGAGTTCGGCCGCGATGAACTGGTCGTTGCGCTTGATGGCTTCCTTTTCGGTGGCCTGCAGCAGCTTGCCGAGTTCGGGCCCCACCTGCACCTGGTCATGCCCCTGTACCTGAGGCAGCTTCTTGATGGCGGCTTCGGCCGCCTGTGCGAGGCCCGGCACGTTGGCGCCGGCCCGTTCGAGCAAGGCGCGGGGACCGTCCTCCTGCCGCAGCATCGTCGCCAGCAGGTGCACCGGCTCGATGTAGGCGTGATCGTTGCCGAGCGCCAGCGATTGCGCATCGGCCAGCGCTTCCTGGAACTTGGTGGTGAGTTTGTCTTGTCGCATGTTTGGCTCCGTTGCAAGGACATGTCGGGATCGGCGGGGCTATTTCAAGCCGAATCTGCAGCGAACGGCATGGGCCTTGCTGCAGCGCTCTTGCACAATCCTTCGTTTCCTTCCTTCTGTGGAGTCACTCATGTCGTTTTCAAGGTGGATGGCGGCTGCGCCCGTCGTTTCGCGCAGGCTGTTCGCAACAGGTCTCCTGACCGCCGCGGCGTCGATGCCCGGCCTGTCGCTGGCCCAGCAAGGCGCGCCGATCCGGCTCCTGGTGGGCTTTCCGGCCGGCGCCGGAACCGACGCCATCGCCCGCACCCTGGCCGAAAAACTCAAGGACCAGCTCAATGTCTCGGTGGTGGTCGAGAACCGCGCAGGCGCCGGCGGCCAACTCGCCGCCCAGGCGCTGCGGGCCGCGCCGGCCGATGGCCACACCTTCTTCCTGTCGCACGATCATTCGATCTCGATCCTGCCGCAGGTGGTGAAGAACCCGGGCTTCAACCCGGCCACCGATTTCGTGCCGGTCGCCGGCTTCGCCACCTTCGCGAACGTGCTGGCGGTGTCGGGCGGCACGCCCGCCAAGACCATCGACGAATACGTCAAGTGGGTGCGCACCCAGCGCGGCGGCAAGGAGACCATCGGCGTACCGGCGCCGGCCTCGATCCCCGAGTTCCTGGTCAAGATGATCGGCGACAAGTACAAGCTCGACATGCAGGCGGCGCCCTACCGCGGCAGCGCGCCGATGACCGCCGACATGCTGGGCAACCAGATCCCGGCCGGCATCGCCTCCGTGCCCGACTTCATCGAGAACCACAAGGCCGGCAAGGTGCGCATCGTGGCCACCATCGGCAACAAGCGCCAGGCCCTCCTGCCTCAGGTGCCGACCTTCACCGAATTGGGCTTCCCGAACCTGGAAGACCTGCCCTACTACGGCCTCTTCGCGCCGGTCGGCACGCCGCAGGCGACCATCGATCGATTCGGCGAGGCCCTGGCCAAGGTGCTGGAGATGCCGGACGTGAAGAACCGGCTGACCACGCTGGGCCTGACCGTGGCCTACGAACCGCAGGGACAGTTCGCGGGGCGGGTGCGCAGCTACACGCAGACCTGGACGCGGATCATCCAGTCGAGCGGCTTCGTGCCCCAGTAACGGTCGAGCGTCGCCGGGCCACGAGCCGGCGCCGCGCATCCGGCTTCAGGCGTTGCTGGCGTCGATGCCCCAGCGCGCCAGCGCGGCATCGTCGTCCACGCGTGCGTCGACCCAGCGGGCGCCTTCGGGCGTCTGTTCCTTCTTCCAGAACGGCGCCTGCGTCTTGAGATAGTCCATGAGGAACTCGCAGGCCTGGAAGCTCTGGCCACGGTGCGCAGACACCACGGCGACCATCATGATCTGGTCGAGCGGCTGGAGCAGGCCGACACGGTGCACGACCCGCGCATCGAGGATGTCGAAGCGTTTCATGGCCTCGGCGATCATGGCTTCGATCGATTTCTCGGTCATGCCGGGGTAGTGTTCGAGTTCCATCGACGCGACATCGCTGCCGTCGTTCCGATCGCGTACGGTGCCGACGAAACTGCAGACCGCCCCGATGCGTCGATCGTCGCGCCGTAGCCTGGCGACCTCCTCACCCAGGTCGAAATCCTCTGTCTGGATCGAAACTCGCTGTGAGCTCATAACGATGGCCTCGCTGCTTTCAAGCGCCTGGCACCGCGCTTCAGCCGCCCGTGACCGGCGGGAAGAAGGCGACTTCCTGGCCTTCCCGGAGCGATGCCGACTCGGCGCTCATCACCTGGTCGAGCGCCATCCGGACCGCCTTGCCGCGCGCAAGCGCCGAAGCATGCGGTTCGCCCCGCGCGATGAGTTGGTCGCGAAGGCCGCGCAGATCGGTAGCCGAGGTTTCGACGGCTTCGGACCCGGTTCCGAGTGCTTCGCGCACCGAAGCGAAATAACGCACCGTTACTTGCATCGTCAGCCCAGAAGCGAAGCGAACGGAATGAAGGACACCTGGTCGCCGGCCTTGAAGGCTTGTCCGGCTGGCGTGTCGATCACTCCGTCGCCCCAGACCATCGAGGTGAGCACGCCCGAGCTCTGGTTGGCGAACAGGTCCAGCCCGCCGTGGTCGTTCCGGCGCGCGCGAAGGAACTCCCTCCGCCGGTCGGCACGCGGCCAGTCGAAATCGGCCCGCATCGGCACCGCGACCGGCGAGACGCGGGTCGCGCCCTGCAAGGTCAGGAGGAACGGACGCACCAGGAGCAGGAAGGTGAGGAAGCTCGAGACCGGGTTGCCGGGCAACCCGGTGAGGTGCGCCTCGCCGATGCGGCCGTAGGCGAAGGGCTTGCCGGGCTTCATGGACAGCGACCACAGGTCGAGCTGGCCGAGGGCCTGAACGGCGGCCTTGATGTGGTCTTCCTCGCCGACCGAGACGCCGCCGGTGGTGATGATGAGATCGCTCGTTTCTGCCGCTTCTCGCAGGGCGTCGATGGTGGCCTCGCGCCGGTCCGGCACGATGCCCATGTCTCGCACGTCGCAGCCGAGGCGCATCAACAGGGCGCGCATGAAGAAGCGGTTCGAGTTGTAGATCGACCCTGGCTTCATGGCCTCGGGAGCGACCTCGCCCGGCATCACGAGTTCGTCGCCGGTGGACAGCAGCGTGACCCGCGGGCGCCGGGCCACCTGCAGCCGATCGCAGCCGACGCTGGCGGCAAGGCCAAGCGCCGCCGGCGTCAGGCGTTCGCCGCGAGACAAGACGACGTCGCCGGCCTTCACGTCCTCGCCGGCGCGGCGAATCCACTGACCCGCCGACGGCGAGATGTCGATGCGAACCGTGCCGAATCCTTGGCTCTCGTCGAGGTCGCCGGATGCCACCGGCGTGGTGTCTTCCTGCATCACCACCGCATCGGCGCCCTCGGGGATCGTCGCGCCGGTGAAGATTCGAGCGGCCGTGCCTGCGGCCAAGGGGACACCGACCGATCCCGCCGGGATGCGTTGGGCGACCCGAAGAACGCTGCCCGGCGCCGAACCATCGGCGATCCGAATCGCATAGCCGTCCATCGAGCTGTTGTCCCGCGGCGGCACCGTCAGGCCCGACACCACGTCCTGCGCCAGGACCCGGCCGTCGGCCTCGAAGGTCGAGACGCTTTCGAACGGCATTACCGGCCGTGCGGCCTCGAGCAGGCGGGCGAGCGCCTCGTCGAGCGGCATCAAGGGCGGGCGCTTTGCGGGTTCAGCCATAGTGCTCCACCTTGTACTCGAAGCGATCCGCGTTTTGCAGCAGCCATTCGGCAATGGCCCCGGGCTGGTTGAGGTCGAAGATCGGCAGCGCCGTCGGCTCGGGAAGGCGCTCGCCGGAATCCGTCGCGATGCCGACCACGAAGCCGTCGTTCGGATAGCGCGCGGGACGCTCGCCCGTTCCCTCCTGGTCGGCTCGCCAGACCTCGATCTTCAAGAGGTCGCTGTGCTTGAAGCCTTCGACCAAGACCCAGTCGACGCCCTCGTACAACTCGGCCAGCAGGTGATGCACGCTCAGTTGCGAAGGCTGCTCGAATTCACGGATCAACGCGAGGCGGCGATCGGAGGCGACCACGACTTCGAAGGCGCCCGCCTCCCGGTGCCGGTAGGTGTCCTTGCCCGGATGGTCGATGTCGAACTTGTGGTGGGCATGCTTGACCACCGACACGCGCTGGCCGTGCAGCTTGAGAGCGGGAATGAGCTGCTCGACCAGCGTGGTCTTGCCGGAACCCGAATAGCCGGCGAAGCCGATGACCTTCATGCCTTGCTTGCCGGCGTCATCGGTCGCAGTGCTGCGCGACGTAGGCCTTGACGGCCTCGACGTCGGCGGGCAGCTGCACAACGCGCTTGGGCAGCGCCTCGATTCCGACGAAGCGGGCCGGACGATCGGGCTCGTGCCCCAGGGCCTCGACGATGGTTTCGGCGAACTTGATCGGTAGCGCGGTCTCGAGCACGATCATCGGAACCCCGGGCGAACGATGTTCGCGCGCCGCCTTGAGTCCATCGGCGGTGTGGGTGTCGATCAGGCAGGCGAAGCGCTGGTCGGTATCGCGAATGGTGGCCAGGCGGTCGGCATGGCTGCTGCGGCTGCTGGCAAAGCCGAAGCGCGAGCTCGCCCGCTCGAAGGCCGGGTCGCCGCTCAGATCGAAACGACCGGTGCGCCCGAGCTCGTCTTCGAAAAGGGCGCGGGTCCGGGACGCATCGCGGTCGAGCAGATCGAAGACAAAGCGCTCGAAGTTGCTGGCCTTGGAGATGTCCATCGAAGGACTCGAGGTCTCGTGCGTGTCGGCGGCGCTGCGCACCCGATAGACGCCGGTTCGGAAGAACTCGTCCAGCACGTCGTTCTCGTTGGTGGCGACCACCAGCGTCTCGATCGGCAGGCCCATCATGCGGGCGACGTGGCCTGCGCAGACGTTGCCGAAGTTGCCCGAAGGCACCGAGAACGCGACCTTGCGCGGCGGCTTGCCGCCATCCTGCGCACCGGTCGCCTGGAAGTAGCCGGCGAAGTAATAGACGACCTGCGCCAGCAAGCGCGCCCAATTGATCGAATTGACCGTGCCGATGCGGTACTTGCGCTTGAAGGCGAGGTCGTTCGAGACCGCCTTGACGATGTCCTGGCAGTCGTCGAACACGCCGGTTATCGCGAGGTTGTGGATGTTGGCGTCCTGCAGGCTGAACATCTGGGCCTGTTGGAACGGGCTCATCCGGCCATCGGGCGAGGTCATGAAGACGCGCACGCCCTTCTTGCCGCGCATCGCGTATTCGGCGGCGCTTCCGGTGTCTCCGCTGGTCGCGCCGAGGATGTTGAGCTCTTGCCCGCGCCGCGACAGCTCGTACTCGAACAGGTTGCCGAGCAGTTGCATCGCCATGTCCTTGAAGGCGAGCGTCGGTCCGTTCGACAGAGCCTCCAGGTACATGCCGTCCTCGAGTTCGCGCAGCGGCACGATTTCGTCGCTTTCGAACACCTCGGCCGTGTAGGTGATGGCGCAGAGCCGGGCGAGGTCCTCGGCCGGAATGTCGTCGATGTAGAGCGACAGGATCTCGAAGGCCAATGCGTGATAAGGCAGCCCGCGCCACTTCGCGAGCGTGGCCGCATCGACCTGCGGATAGTGCTCGGGAAGGTACAGCCCGCCGTCGGGCGCAAGGCCTTCGAGCAGGATCTCGCAGAAGCGCCGGCGGTCCGGATGGCCGCGGGTCGACAGGTAGCGCATCAGGACAACTCTTCCTTGCGAATGCGAACGATCGGCGCAAGCACCGTCGGGAGCGCCTGCAGCTCGGCCAGCGCGTCGTCCAGCGTTCCCTCGCGGGTGTCGTGGGTGAGGATGATCAGGTCGGTTTGCGTGGAACCCTCGCCGCCCACCTCGTCCGCCTCGCGCTGGAGGATCGCGTCGATGCTGATGCCCGCGGTGGCGAGCAGGCCAGTCACCTTGGCGAGCACGCCGGTCTGGTCGGCAACCCGCATGCGGAGGTAGTAGCTCGTGACCACCTCCCGCATCGGCAGGATCTGCAGGTCGCTCATGGCATCGGGGTGGAACGCCAGGTGCGGCACGCGGTGGGCTGCATCGGCCGTGTGCAGCCGGGTGATGTCGACCAGGTCGGCGATGACGGCGCTGGCGGTCGGCTCGCTGCCGGCACCCTTGCCGTAATAAAGCGTGGTGCCGACCGCATCGCCGTTGACCACCACCGCGTTCATGGCGCCTTCGACATTGGCCAGCAGCCGCTTGGACGGCACCAGCGCCGGATGCACCCGCAGCTCGATGCCCTGGCCCTTGCGCTTGGTCACGCCCAGGAGCTTGATGCGATAGCCGAGCTGTTCGGCGTACTTGATGTCCTGGGCCGCCAGCTTGGTGATGCCTTCGATGTGCGCCTTGTCGAATTGCACCGGGATGCCAAAGGCGATCGCGCTCATCAAGGTCAGCTTGTGCGCGGCATCGACGCCTTCGATGTCGAAGGTCGGGTCGGCTTCGGCATAGCCGAGGCGTTGGGCTTCTTTCAACACGGTGCCGAAATCCAGGCCCTTGTCGCGCATCTCGGACAGGATGAAATTGGTGGTGCCGTTGATGATGCCGGCGATCCACTGGATGCTGTTGGCCGTGAGGCCTTCGCGCAGCGCCTTGATGATCGGAATGCCGCCGGCGACTGCGGCCTCGAACGCGACCATCACGCCCTTGGCATGGGCCGCGGCGAAGATCTCGGTGCCATGCACCGCGAGCAGCGCCTTGTTGGCCGTGACCACGTGCTTGCCGGCGGCAATCGCCTCGAGCACCAGCTGGCGAGCGATGCCGTATCCGCCGATGAGCTCGACCACGATGTCGATCGCGGGATTGGCGATGACAGCGCGGGCATCGGCGACCACCTGCACGCCCTCCCCGACCGCCGCCCGGGCGCGGGCGATGTCGAGGTCGGCGACCATGGTGATCTCGATGCCGCGGCCTGCACGCCGCTGGATCTCTTCCTGGTTTCGCCTGAGCACGTTGAAGGTGCCGCTACCGACCGTGCCGATGCCGAGCAGGCCAACTTGGATGGGTTTCATTCGAGACTCTGTGTGTTTGTCGAAGCTCCGCGGCGCGAAGCCGGTCCGCGTCAAGCGCGCTGCGTGCGATAGCGCTCGAGGAACACCGCGATTCGGCGGACCGCCTCCCGGAGGTCTTCCTCGTGCGGCAGGAACACGATGCGGAAATGATCCGGCGTCGCCCAGTTGAAGCCGGTGCCCTGCACGAGCATGACCTTGGTTTCCTTGAGCAGCTCCAAGAAGAACTGCCGGTCGTCCTCGATCGGATAGACCTTCGGATCGAGCTTGGGAAACATGTAGAGGGCCGCCGTCGGCTTGACGCAGCTCACGCCCGGGATCGCGGTGATGAGTTCGTAGGCCAGGTCGCGCTGGCGGCGCAACCGTCCGCCCTCGCCGACCAGGTCGTTGATGCTCTGGTAGCCGCCCAGCGCGGTCTGGATCGCCCACTGCCCAGGAACGTTGGCGCAAAGCCGCATGTTCGAGAGCATGTTGAGTCCCTCGATGTAGTCGCGCGCGCTCTTCTTGTCGCCCGAGACCACCAGCCAGCCCGCGCGGTAGCCGCAGGAGCGATAGCTCTTGGAAAGCGAGTTGAAGGTGAGGGTCAGCACGTCTTCGGAGAGGCTCGCGATCGCCGTGTGGCGGGCGTCTTCGTAGACCACCTTGTCGTAGACCTCGTCGGCGAAGATCACCAGACCGTGTTCGCGCGCGATCTCGACGATGCCCAAGAGCAGTTCGTCGGTGTAGAGCGCGCCGGTGGGGTTGTTGGGGTTGATGACGACGATGCCCTTGGTGCGCGGCGTGATCTTGGCGCGGATGTCGTCGAGGCGCGGCATCCAGCCATCGTCTTCGTCGCAGAGGTAGTGCACCGGCTTGCCGCCCGAAAGGCTCGCGACCGCCGTCCAGAGCGGGTAGTCGGGGGCCGGCAGCAGGAGTTCGTCGCCGTCGTTGAGGAGCGCATTGGTGGCCATGGCGATCAGTTCGCTGGCGCCGTTGCCGAGGTAGATGTCGTCGAGCACGACGCCCTTGATGCCCTGCTTCTGGGTCTCGTGCATGACGGCCTTACGCGCCGCGAAGATGCCCTTGCTGTCCGAATATCCCGCCGAGGCAGGCAGGTTGCGGATCATGTCCTGCTGAACTTCCTCGGGCGCATCGAAACCGAACACCGCGAGGTTGCCAATGTTGAGCTTGATGATCTTCTGGCCCTCTTCCTCCATCTGCTTGGCGGCATCCATGATGGGGCCGCGGATGTCGTAGAGGACGTTGGCCAGCTTGGTCGATTTCTTGAGCGGTTTCAATGTCCCTCCAAGGGGCGCTGCAGAGGCGAAAACCTATAATTTGACCACAGTTCTTTTGGCATTCCGATGAAGCTCCAACCCGACCGATCCGATGCGCCGACCCTTACCGCGCATGGTCCCGGCTGGGTCGCGATCAACAACGAAAAAGTCGATTCGAGCGTCGTGGTGGGTTCGCGCGGCGAGCGCTTCCCCTGGGATTGCACCGAGTTCGAGTCGCTCGGGCCCGAACACTTCGCGCGGCTGGCCGAGCTGGGTGCCGAACTCATCATTTTCGGGTCCGGTTCGCGCATCCGCTTTCCCAAGGCGGCTTGGCTGCAGCCCTTGATGCGGCAGCGGACGGGCGTCGAAACCATGGACACGGCGGCCGCTTGCCGCACCTACAACATCCTCGCGAGCGAAGGCAGGCACGTGGTTGCCGCCCTTCTGGTGGAGCCTTCGGAGGATGGGCAATAGGTCGCGTTTCGAGTTAAAATCTCAGATTGCGAACAGGCGGCATGGCCATCGGTGAGCAACGACCAAATCCTCCGTGGATCCGAGCGGATTGCCCTTCGCAGCAGCGCTTCCGGTCACGGAATTAACGGAGAAAACAAGTTTCATGAGTATCGTTGTCAACAAGCTCATTCCGGAGTTCGAGGCCGTTGCCACGAGTGGCGTCAAGGTGTCGAACACTTCGCACCTTGGTCATGTGCTGGTGTTGTACTTTTACCCGAAAGACAACACGCCTGGTTGCACCACCGAAGCCATGCAGTTCCGCGATCGCTACGAAGATTTCGTCAAGGCGGGTGTCACGGTCTTCGGCGTATCTCGCGACAACATGAAGTCGCACGAGTCGTTCAAGGAAAGCCTCGGTCTTCCATTCGAACTCATCGCCGACACCGAAGAAAAGCTCTGCCACATGTTCGGCGTGGTCAAGAACAAGATCATGTACGGCAAGAAGGTTAAGGGCATCGAGCGCAGCAGCTTCCTGATCGGTGCCGACGGCGTCCTGGTTGCCGAATGGCGCGGCCTCAAAGTGCCGGGCCATGTCGATGACATCCTGAAGGCTGTCAGTGCCATGAAGAAGTCGCGTGCGGTGAAGCCGGGCAACAACAACCTGCCGCCGAGCAGCCTGGAAGCCGCGCAGGCCGCTTGAGCTGCACGCTTTTGGTTCCGGTGCACTTCCGTCAGCTCCGCCTTGCGCGGGGTGCATAATCATCCGATGCCGTTGAGCGCCACGACCGCATCCACTCTCAAAAGCCGCACTGGTCTTCAGGCGGCTTTTTTGTTTTTCGGCTTTCTCTTCCTGCGAGCGATCTGATCCATGCCCTTGCCTCCCGCACCCACAAGACGCGCAGCATTGCTTACGCCCGATGCACTCGAATCGACCGTGCGTCCGTCCCCGGCCCGAGGCACGAGACGGGCTTCCGAGCGGCGCACCGAGGCTTCGCCGCGCCCGGGGTCCCAGTCGATCGAATTGTTCGATGACGACGAACGCGATGGCGGCAGGCCTGCCAGACCATTGCCGGCCGCGCCAGCCTCGCGATCTCCGGCCGAGGCGTCGCCGGCGCCAGCACCCGAAGTCAACATCCAGATCGAGACCCGGCGTCCGCCCGCACCGGCCGCACCGCCTGCAGTCACGGCCGCCGCACCCGCGCCTGCCGCTCGCACCAGCAAGCGGGCGAAGGCCTCGGGGGCAGCCAAGCTCTTCGTCCTCGATACCAACGTGCTGCTGCACGATCCGATGTGCCTCTTCCGCTTCGAAGAGCACGACATCTACCTGCCGATGATCGTCCTCGAGGAGTTGGACGGACACAAGAAGGGCACCACCGAAGTCGCCCGCAATGGTCGCCAGACCAGCCGCACGCTCGATGCGCTGGCCGGTGCGCAGGGCGCCGACATTGCGGAGGGCTTGCGCCTCGACAGCACCGGACACAAGGGTGCGGGCGGCCACCTGTTCTTCCAGACCGTCCCGCTCGAGTACAACTTGCCGGTCAGCCTGCCACAGGGCAAAGCCGACAACCAGATCCTGGGCGTGGTGCAGGCACTTCGCGATCGCTATGCGCAGGATGCAGCCGGGAGGCCCAAGCGCGAGGTCGTCCTGGTGTCGAAGGACATCAACATGCGGGTCAAGGCCCGGGCGCTTGGCCTGGCTGCCGACGACTACCAGAGCGACAAGACCCTCGAAGACGGCGACCTGCTGTATGCAGGCTCGCTGGCCTTGCCGCCGGATTTCTGGACCCGCCAGAGCAAGACGGTCGAAAGCTGGCAAAGCGGCAGCAGCACGTTCTACCGCGTGAGCGGACCGATCGTGCCGAGCCTCTACATCAATCAGTTCGTGTACTTCGAGGCCGCGGGCGAGCCGAGCATGTATGCACGCGTGACCGAGATCCGCGACCGGACCGCAGTACTCAAGACCTTGAAGGACTACGGTTCGAGCAAGAACGCGGTATGGGGCGTCAACACCCGCAACCGCGAGCAGAACTTCGCGATGAACCTCTTGATGGATCCGGACGTCGACTTCGTCACCTTGACCGGAACGGCCGGCACCGGCAAGACCCTGATGGCGCTCGCATCCGGGCTGACCCAGGTGCTGGACGACCGCCGTTACACCGAGATCATCATGACCCGTGCCACGGTCAGCGTCGGCGAAGACATCGGCTTCCTGCCCGGCACCGAGGAAGAGAAGATGGGGCCGTGGATGGGCGCGCTCGACGACAACCTCGAGTTCCTTGCAAAGGGCGACGGCGGAGGCGCCGGCGAATGGGGCCGCGCCGCGACCAACGAGTTGATTCGCAGCCGCATCAAGATCAAGAGCATGAACTTCATGCGGGGTCGCACGTTCCTCAACAAGTACGTGATCATCGACGAGGCGCAGAACCTGACGCCCAAGCAGATGAAGACCTTGATCACCCGCGCGGGACCTGGCACCAAGATCATCTGCATGGGCAACCTGGCGCAGATCGATACGCCCTACCTGACCGAAGGCTCCTCGGGGCTGACCTTCGCGGTCGACAAGTTCAAGGGATGGCCGCACGGCGGGCACATCACCCTGGCACGTGGCGAACGGTCGCGGCTTGCCGATTTCGCGAGCGAAGTGCTGTAACTGCGAAGCGCGGCGTCGCCTAGAAATCGACGCCGCCGCTGGCGAGACTTTCGAACTTGGTGATCGGCTTCAGGAAGGCCAGCTTGACCGTGCCGGTCGGGCCGTTGCGTTGCTTGCTGATGATGACTTCCGCAACGCCCGGCTCCTTGCTGTCCTTGTTGTAGTAGTCATCGCGGTAGATGAACATGATGACGTCGGCGTCTTGCTCGATGGCGCCGGACTCTCGCAGGTCGCTCATCATCGGCCGCTTGTCGGTACGGGATTCGACCCCGCGACTCAGCTGCGACAGCGCGATGACCGGGCACTTCAGCTCTTTCGCGAGCATTTTCAACCCGCGCGAAATTTCGCCCACTGCCGTTGCGCGGTTCTCGTCGTTCATGCTGCTCGAAACGCTCATGAGCTGCAGGTAGTCGACCACGATCAAGCCGAGCTGGCCGCACTGCCGCGAAAGCCGCCGGGCATTCGCGCGCAACTCGCTGGTCGTGAGGCCCGGCGTTTCGTCGATGTGCAGCGAGATGTTGCGCAGCTTCTCGATCGCTTCCGTGAGACGCGGCCATTCATCGTCCGTCAGCTTGCCGGTTCGCAGGTGCGTCTGGTCGATGCGGCCGATCGATCCGACGATGCGAACGGCCAATTGAGAGGCGCCCATTTCCATCGAGAAAACCGCGACCGGGAGGCCCTCGTTCAGGGCGACATGCTCCGCGATGTTGATCGCCAATGCGGTCTTGCCCATCGACGGGCGTGCGGCGAGCACCACCATGTCGCCCGCCTGGAAGCCGGAAGTCATGCGATCGAGATCGATGAATCCGGTGGGCACGCCGGTGATGTCGTTCGGGTTGTCCGCCATCTCGGTGACCCGGTCGAGCAGTTCGACAACCAGCGAATCCATGCCCTGGAAGCCCTGCTTCATCCGGCTGCCTTCTTCGCCGATGTTGAAGATCTTCTGCTCCGCCTCGTCGAGGATCTTGTCGACCGCCTTGCCCTGGGTGTTGAAGGCGTTGGTCGCGATTTCGTCGCTCGCGCTCACCAGCTTGCGAAGGATCGAACGTTCACGGACGATTTCGGCATAGCGGCGGATGTTGCTCGCGCTCGGAACGTACTGCGCCAGCGAATTCAAGTAGACCAGGCCACCGACGTCGCTCGCCTCTCCGAGATTCTGGAGATGCTCGAACACGGTGATCACGTCTGCCGGCTTGCTCGCATTGACGAGACTCGCGATGGCCGCATAGATCAACTGATGCTCATGCCGGTAGAAGTCCTTGGCGACCAGGAGATCGCCCATGCGATCCCATGCGCCGTTGTCGAGCAGCAGTCCGCCGAGAACGCTCGATTCGGCTTCGATCGAGTGAGGCGGAATGCGAAGCTGGGCGACCTGCCGATCACCTGCAGACGCGTTGTCGGAATACGAAAAAACAGCTGACATGAACTTCCTTGCAACCGCGCATCCTAAGCCGCGGCCATCAATGCGTCATTGGACAAGCTTGTGGATAAGCGGTGATCTTGTTGTGCGCGGCAAGGTACAACCACCGGCCCAAAAGCAAAAACCGCCCGAAGGCGGCTCTTGATGATCGCTCGCGCCAAAGGGCGCGATCAGGCAATCAGGCGATCAGGCGCTTTCGCCGTAGACCGTGACGTTGATGTCGACAACGACGTCGGTGTGGAGTGCCACGCTGACGGTGCTGTCGCCAACGGTCTTGATCGGGCCATTCGGCATGCGAACCTGAGACTTGGCGACCTTGTAGCCCAACTTGTCGAGCTCCTCGGCGATGTCCTGGTTGGTGACCGAACCGAACAGTCGACCATCGACGCCGGCCTTCTGCGTGACCTTGACGGTGGTGCCGCCGAGCTTCTCGCCCTGGGCTTGCGACTCGGCCAGCTTGGCAGCCGCGGCTTTTTCGAGCTCTGCGCGCTTGGCCTCGAACTCGGCCATGTTGGCGCTGGTCGCCCGACGAGCACGGCCCGTGGGGATCAGGAAGTTGCGGGCGAATCCGTCCTTGACCTTGACGACTTCACCGAGGCCGCCGAGGTTGACGACCTTGTCCAGAAGAATGACTTGCATGGTGCCGATCCTGACTTAGATGCTGCGGTGCTGGTCGGTGTACGGCAGCATGGCAAGAAAACGGGCGCGCTTGATCGCGGTGTTGAGTTGACGCTGGTAGAAGGCACGGGTGCCGGTCAACCGGGCGGGAATGATCTTGCCGTTCTCGCCGATGAAGTCACGCAGCGTGTCGATGTCCTTGTAGTCGATCTTCTTGACGCCGGCGACGGTGAAACGGCAGAAGCGCTTGCGCTTGAAAAGCAGCGACTGGGTGTTGCGCTTCGGGCGCTTGTCTTTGTTGAACTTCTTGAAAGCGGGCATGTAGCACCTCTTGAAAACTAATCTTGCTGAAAATCTTGGACGTGTAGAGCCGGATGTTTCGCCTTGCCCCGCGTCGCCAGGAAGCCACTGAATTGCCAGCAACTTCCGAGCGGCTGCCTGGCGAGCCTTTCGGCCACTGTGCCGAAGGCGACGGCCTGGATGGCCATCTTGACTTGCCGGGCCTGTGCAGCCTCAGTGACCGTGGACTCGTGCTCGATGCGCAAGTCGACGGCAGGAAGGCCGGCGGGCGTAAAGCGTAAGGTTCCCAGTTCGACGACGCGAGCGCTCAGCCTCAGCTGATTGATCGCATCGCCCACTCACACTTCCAATTAATTGTTGTTGGCGGCGTATTCCGCCTGCTGCGCCTTGCGGGCTTCTTCCCGCTCGACGGTCTTCATCATCGACGACGGTCCGGTATCGGCCTGGTCCTTGACGACGGTCAGGTGGCGGAGGACGGCATCGTTGAACTTGAACGCGTGTTCGAGTTCGGCCATGACGGCTTGCTCGGCCTCGATGTTGACGCAAAGGTAGTGCGCCTTGTTGAGCTTGTTGATCTGATAGGCCAGCTGACGACGGCCCCAGTCTTCAACGCGGTGGACCTTGCCGCCGCCGGCCGTGATGAGGCCCTTGTAGCGCTCCAGCATGGCTGGAACTTGCTCGCTTTGATCCGGATGGATCAGCAAAATGATTTCGTAGTGACGCATGAGGCTCCTTGTGGATCTTCCGTAGAAGGGTTAAGCCACCCGCAGCGTCGAAGAGCGGTGTGGCAAGGCAAAGCCATAAATTATAGCAGTGCAGCAGGCACTGCGATTGGCTAGTTGCCGAGGGCGCGGTCGAGTTCCTCGGCCTTGACGTTGCCCACCGCAGCGCGAATCTTCGGCGCGAGGGCAAGCAATTCGTCGAGCGATGAACTGGCCTCCACGGCCAGGTTCAGCCTGAACCCTCGGAGGCCCAACGACGCGGTGAGCCGCGTTGCAATCGGATAGGCGTCCTGGTACTTCTGCTGCGGGGTACGCGTTTGCTGCGGTGCCTCGTCGGTGCCCGGCTGAAGAGCAGGAAAAGCCTGCGAGGAATCCGAACCCGGAAGCGCAAACGAACTTCGGTTTGCCGAGGCTTGCTCGATGGACGAAAGCCCAGCGATCGGCGAATCCGCGACCAAGCCCAATTCGATCATCTCCTCGATGTCTTGCCGCGTGATGCCGACACCGGTGGCCAGCACGTCCGGAATGGAGCGCCTGCCGTCAAACAAGATAAAGGCAGACCGTTGGCGAGGGGTGAGCCTGATGCTTCGATCCTTGAGCACCTGGTGCCCATACTCGGTTTTCACGAGATTCATGCTGGCCTCTCGGCGGCGCGTGAGCAGCGCACACACCAGGTGCCCACTTGCGATACGCCAATAAAGATGCCCCCCTGCGGCTGCAAAGTCTGACACCTGAATGAATTTTGTTTCAGGTCGGGCAATTCGTCGAGCCGTGCAGATTGAGGATTTTTCACGGTCGGCGGGCCTGGCGCAAGCGCCGATGCCCGCCGACGAATGCACTAGCGCACCGCGAGTTGCTTCCAGGTCTCGATCACGCTGTCCGGATTGAGCGAGATCGACTCGATCCCGACCTCCGCGAGCCACAGGGCAAAGTCGGGATGATCGCTCGGGCCTTGGCCGCAGATGCCCACGTACTTGCCGCTCGCCTTGCAAGCCAGGATGACCTTGTGGAGCAGCGCCTTGACCGCAGGATCTCGCTCGTCGAAATCCGAGGCCAGGAGTTCGAGCCCCGAATCTCGATCGAGGCCGAGCGTGAGCTGGGTCAGGTCGTTCGAGCCGATCGAGAAGCCGTCGAAGAACTTGAGGAACTCCTCCGGCAAGACCGCGTTGCTGGGAACCTCGCACATCATGATCAGCTTGAGCTCGTTCTCGCCGCGGGTGAGGCCGTGGTTGGCAAGCAAGCTGGTCACGCGCTCGGCCTGCCCCAAGGTACGCACGAATGGAACCATGATCTGGACATTGGTCAGCCCCATGTCGTTGCGGACCCGCTTGAGCGCCTCGCATTCCATGGCGAAGGCTTCACCGAAGTCTTCGCTCAGATAGCGGGCCGCGCCACGGAAGCCCAACATGGGGTTTTCTTCCTCCGGCTCGTACCGGCTGCCGCCGATCAACTTGCGGTACTCGTTCGACTTGAAGTCCGATAGCCGCACGATCACCGGCTTGGGCCAGAAGGCCGCGCCGATGGTCGCGATGCCCTCGGCCACCTTGTCGACGTAGAACGCCCGCGGCGAGGCGTGACCGCGGGCAACCGACTCGACCGCCTTCTTGAGGTCGGCGTCGACGTTCGGATAGTCGAGGATCGCCTTCGGATGCACGCCGATGTTGTTGTTGATGATGAACTCGAGTCGGGCGAGGCCGACCCCATGATTGGGCAACTGCGCAAAGTCGAAAGCCAGCTGCGGATTACCGACATTCATCATGATCTTGATGTCGACTTCCGGCATTTCGCCTCGCAGCACCTCGGTGACCTCGGTCTCGAGCAGGCCGTCGTAGATGAAGCCGGTGTCGCCCTCGGCACAACTCACCGTGACCAGGGTTCCCTCCTTGAGGAGGTCGGTGGCGTCGCCGCAACCGACGACCGCCGGGATCCCGAGTTCGCGGGCAATGATGGCGGCATGGCAGGTGCGCCCGCCCCGGTTGGTCACGATGGCCGCAGCGCGCTTCATGACGGGTTCCCAGTTCGGATCCGTCATGTCGGTCACGAGCACGTCACCCGCTTGGACCTTGTCCATTTCGTTGATGCTGTTGACCAGGCGGACCGGGCCGGTACCGATCTTCTGACCGATGGCACGGCCCTCGGCCAGGATCGCTCCGCGTCCGAGCAGCTTGTAGCGCTGCTCCGCCTTGCCACGTTGCTGGCTCTTGACCGTCTCGGGACGTGCCTGGAGGATGTACAGCTCGCCGTCGGTGCCGTCCTTGCCCCATTCGATGTCCATCGGACGGCCGTAGTGTTCCTCGATCACGAGCGCGTACCTGGCCAGCTTCTCGACATCCGCATCGCTCAACGAATAACGATTGCGCTGCTCGGCCGGAACGTCGGTAGTCTTGACCAATTTGCCAGTTGCAGCCTTTTCCGCGGCGTCGGCAAACTCCATCTGGATCATCTTCGAACCGAGATTGCGCCGGATCAACGCGCGATTGCCGGCCCGGAGCATCGGCTTGTGGACATAGAACTCGTCCGGATTGACGGCGCCCTGGACCACGGTCTCTCCGAGGCCATAGCTCGACGTGATGAAGACAACGTCCTCGAAGCCGGACTCGGTGTCGATCGTGAACATCACGCCGGCTGCACCGAGATCGCTGCGCACCATTCGCTGCACGCCTGCGGAGAGCGCCACGACATCGTGCGCAAAACCCTTGTGGACCCGATAGCTGATGGCGCGATCGTTGTAGAGGGAGGCGAACACTTCCTTCATCTTGTGGAGGACGTCATCGATGCCGACCACATTGAGAAACGTCTCCTGCTGTCCGGCGAAGGAGGCATCGGGCAGGTCTTCGGCAGTCGCAGACGAGCGCACCGCAAAGGATGCCGCCGGATTGCCGGCGCTGAGTTTTTCGAAGGCGGACGCGATCGCTTGCTGAAGATCGTCGGGAAAGGGCTGCGCCTCGACCATCGCCCGGATCTCGGCGCCGGCCTGTGCCAGGGCCCGGACGTCTTCGGTGTCCAGCGTGCTGAGGCGCTGATTGATGCGGTCGGCAAGGCCATCATGAGCGAGAAACTGGCGAAACGCGTGCGCGGTCGTCGCAAACCCGGTCGGCACCTTCACCCCTTGGGGCAATTGGGAAATCATCTCTCCAAGACTGGCATTCTTGCCGCCGACCGACTCGACATCGGTCATTCTTAGATTCTCGAAAGGCACGACCAAGGCGGTCGACTCGAACAGTGCAGACATTCAAAAGCTCCGGAAGTTAAAACTGGGTCGCCTGCGTGCCGCCGCCATGCGTGATCGTTCTTCTTGCTCGAAGCTGGTGGGGGCGCGCATCTGGAAAGAGGTCCGAGCTTGTCAACAACGCGGGTTTGACATCGGATAATCCGACGAATTGTAGGCGTCGGCTCTTCGGGCGCTTCGCAGGACAAGGCCGCCAATCATGCACACACGCACCGTGTTTTTCGTCTCCGACGGCACCGGCATCACTGCCGAAACCTTCGGCAATGCCGTCCTGGCCCAGTTCGAGATCAAGCCGCGCCATATCCGGCTCCCGTTTACCGACACGGCCGACAAGGCCCATCAAGCGGTCCGGCGAATCAACCACACCGCGGAGCTCGAAGGCGTCCGCCCGATCGTCTTCACGACCCTGGCCAACATGGAGGTGCTGGAGGTGATCGAGAACGGCTGCAAGGGCATGCTGCTCGACATGTTCGGCACCTTCGTCCGGCCGCTCGAGATCGAGCTTGCCATGAAGTCCAATCACCGGATCGGCAGGTTCAGCGACGTCAGCAAGAGCAAGGAATACAACGCCCGCATCCAGGCGATCGATTTCAGCCTGGCGCATGACGACGGCCAGAGCAATCGCGACCTGGACGGAGCCGACGTCATCCTGGTGGGCGTGAGCCGAAGCGGCAAGACCCCGACCTCGCTCTACCTCGCGATGCAGCACGGGCTGAAGGCGGCCAACTACCCGCTCATTCCGGAAGACTTCGAAAGGCGGCAGCTCCCCCCTGCCCTGCTGCCGCATCGCAAGAAGATGTTCGGTCTCACCATTCAACCGGACCGGCTCGCCGAGATCCGCAACGAACGCAGGCCGAACTCCCGCTATGCCAGCATCGAGAACTGCCGCCACGAAGTGAGCGAGGCAGAAGCCATGATGCGCCGCGCCGGCATTCGATGGCTCTCGACGACCACCAAGTCGATCGAGGAGATCGCGACCACCATCCTGCAGGAACTGCGGCCCGAACGCCTGACCTACTGATGAAAAAAGACCTGGCGCCGGATCGAACCGGGGCCAGGTCCTTCGCAGGGGCGGCGACGATCAGGCGACCGCTTCGAGGCTCCGCTCGACCTGCGGCGCCGGCGCGGGCGTCCGGATCAGGTGGTCGAAGGCACCGAGTGCGGCCTTGGCGCCATCACCTGCGGCGATGATGATCTGCTTGAACGGCACGGTGGTCGCGTCGCCGGCGGCGAACACGCCAGGCACCGAAGTCTGGCCGCGATCATCGACAACGATCTCGCCATGGCGAGACAGTTCGACCGTGCCCTTGAGCCAATCCGTATTCGGCACCAGGCCGATCTGCACGAAAACGCCTTCGAGAGGAACCTGCCGGACCTCACCCGTCGATCGATCCTTGTAGACCAGCCCGTTCACCTTCTGCTGGTCGCCGGTGATCTCGGTGGTCTGTGCGTTCAAGACCACCTCGACGTTCGCGAGGCTCCGCAGCTTGCGCTGCAGCACCTCGTCGGCACGCAGCTTGGTGTCGAACTCCACCAGGGTCACGTGGCCCACGATGCCGGCGAGGTCGATGGCAGCCTCGACGCCGGAGTTGCCACCACCAATGACGGCGACCCGCTTGCCCTTGAAAAGAGGACCATCGCAATGCGGGCAATAGGCGACGCCCTTGTTCTTGTACTCGTGTTCGCCGGGCACGTTGATGTTGCGCCAACGCGCGCCGGTGGAAATGATCACGGTGCGACTCTTGAGCGAGGCGCCGCTTTCGAGCTTGAGCTCGACATAGCCGTCGCCGGGCACCAGGGCCGCGGCCCGCTGCAGATTCATGATGTCGACGTCGTAGGTACGCACGTGCTCTTCGAGGGCCAGGGCGAACTTCGGCCCCTCGGTTTCCTTGATCGAGATGAAGTTCTCGATGCCCAAGGTGTCGAGCACCTGGCCGCCGAAGCGCTCGGACGCGATGCCGGTGCGAATGCCCTTGCGTGCGGCGTACACCGCAGCCGCCGCGCCGGCAGGGCCGCCGCCGACGATCAGGACATCGAACGGTTCCTTGGCGGCAATCTTCTTCGCCTCGCGCTCGACGCCGCTGGTGTCGATCTTGGCGAGGATTTCTTCGAGGCTCATGCGCCCCTGGCCGAACTCGGTGCCGTTGAGGAACACCGTGGGCACGGCCATGATCTGCCGCTCCTTGACTTCGTCCTGGAACAACGAGCCATCGATCATCGTGGTCCTGATGCGCGGGTTCTGCACGGCCATCAGGTTGAGCGCCTGCACCACGTCGGGACAGTTGTGGCAGGTGAGCGAAATGTAGATCTCGAACTCGAAGTCGCCATCGAGATCGCGAATCTGCTGGAGTACCGCCTGCTCCACCTTCGGCGGATAGCCGCCGACCTGAAGCAGCGCCAGGATCAGCGACGTGAACTCGTGGCCCATCGGAATGCCCGCGAAGCGGGGGCCGTGGTTCTCGCTCGGCTTGTTGATCGAGAAGGAGGGCTTGCGATGGTTGTCCTCGCGGCTCTCGATCACCGTGACCAGAGACGAGGAGTCGCTGACGTCCTTCAACAGCGACAACAGGTCGCCGGAAGCCTTGCTGTCGTCGACCGACGCAACGATCTCGACCGGCTGCGAAATGCGGTCAAGGTAGGCCTTCAGTTGTGCTTTGGTACCTGCATCGAGCATGGCGAACTCACTTGGAAATGAAGATGAAAAAAGCCTGGGAGCAAGCGCGCCCAGGCTCGGGGCGCATCAGCGGATCAGATCTTGCCGACGAGGTCGAAAGACGGCGTCAAGGTCGCTGCGCCTTCTTCCCACTTGGCAGGGCAGACCTCGCCCGGATGGGCGGCAACATACTGGGCAGCCTTGACGCGGCGAAGCAACTCGGAGGCGTCACGACCGATGCCGTTGTCGTGGATCTCGGCGGTCTTGATCTTGCCTTCGGGGTCGATCACGAAGGTGCCACGGTAAGCGAGGCCGGCGTCTTCGCCTTCTTCGATCAGCACCTGGAAAGCACGTGACAACTGGTGGTTCGGATCGCCGATCAGCGGATATTGAACCTTGCCGATGGTGTCGGAGGTGTCATGCCACGCTTTGTGGGTGAAGTGCGTGTCGCTCGAAACACCATAGATCTCGACGCCGAGCTTCTGGAACTCTGCGTAGTTGTCGGCGAGGTCACCCAGTTCGGTCGGACAAACGAAGGTGAAGTCGGCGGGATAGAACACAACCACGGACCACTTGCCCTTGAAGCTCTCGTCGCTGACGGGGACAAATTTGCCGTTGTGATAAGCGGTTGCCTTGAACGGGATGATGGTCGTGTTGATCAGGGACATAAGTCTTCCTTTAAGTTGCTACGGGGATGGAACAGTGCACGTCGATAAGTATAAGCAACGAGCAAAGCTTGAGCGATAGGTTGTATCTATCATCGATCCGTTCTCGGACCTATGCGACGAGAGGTCCGACAATGGAGGTTTGAACAAAGAACGAGGATCTGCCATGAAGGGCGATGCACAGGTTATTTCTTACTTGCAAGCGCAGCTGAAGAACGAGTTGACGGCGATCAACCAGTACTTCCTGCACTACCGCATGCTCAAGCACTGGGGCTTCGACAAGCTGGCCAAGAAGGAATACGAGGAGTCGATCGGCGAGATGAAACACGCCGACAAGCTGATGGACCGCATCTTCATGCTCGACGGCCTCCCGAATCTTCAGGACCTCGGCAAGCTGAACGTCGGCGAGACGGTCCCCGAAATCCTCGACTGCGACCTGCTTTCCGAAACAGGCGCCCAGGCCACCATCAAGGAAGGCATCGCGCACTGCGAATCCGTCCGCGACTATGTCTCGCGCGACCTGCTGCAGGAAATCCTGGACGACACGGAAGAGCACATCGACTTCCTCGAAACGCAGATCGATCTGCTGGCGAAGGTGGGCCTTCAGAACTACCTGCAATCGGTGATGGGCGAGATCGAATCCTGAGCGGATTCTGCGAGGGCGCGGGAAGCTGGCGAAGAGCCCCCGAACGCCTCATAGTTATTGCAAATGCGAGCAATTCGTATTTATAATCGGCGCTTGTTTCAACAGCCAGCCAAGGCGCCGAGAACCATGATCGTCTGCGTATGCCGCCGGGTTTCCGACCGAGAGATCGCTCGCCACGCGCGTGCCGGCATGACCTTCGACGAAGTGCAATTCGAGCTCGGCGTTGCCACCCAGTGCGGTCGGTGCGAAGGATGTGCGCGGGATGTGGTGGCGCAATGCAGCGCCAACCATCCGATCGCATCGCTTTCGCATGAAACGACCGCTGGCGGTGCGCAGCTTGCCAACTCCCTCCGAGAAGGCGGCTCATGGAATTTTTCTCAGCACTTGGCGGCAGCTTGATTCTCGTGACCGGCTCCGCTTGGTGGGTGTTTCGAAGGTAATCAGCCTCTAGCTTCCGGCGCTGCCACGCGGGCGCTTCTCTGATATCGACTGAACGTGGCTGATCGCTTCTCCCCTGCTCCCGGACTCTTGTCGCGCAACACGGTCATTGCCGGGAGCGTGGTTCTGTTCCACGTCGCGGCACTCTGGGCGCTGCAAAGCGGTTTGCTCCGGCGGACTGCGGAACTGGTGGTTCCGGTGCAATTGCTCAGCGAATTCATCGATCCCCCGAAGCCGATCGAGCCGCCTCCGCCACCGCCGCCGGCTCCACCACCGCCCGAGCCGAAACCTCAGGTCGTCAAGCGACCGCCGCCGCCGCCGAGGCCGCTGGCCATCCGCGAACCCAAGCCGACGCCGGCGCCCACCGCGCCGGTCGCCACCATCGAGCCGCCACCGCCCGCACCGGTCACCATAGCGCCGCCGGCACCACCCGCTCCGCCAGCGCCTCCGCCGGCACCGCCTGCGCCACCCGCGCCACCGGCTGTCCAGCTGCCGTCGACCAACGCGGACTACCTTCGCAATCCCAAACCCGTCTACCCGGCCATGAGCAAACGGCTGGGAGAACAAGGCAAGACGGTCGTGCGAGTCCTGATCAGCGCCGAAGGGCTCCCACTGCGCTCGAACATCCAGGTTTCGAGCGGCTACGACAGGCTGGACGAAGCCGCGCGCCAAGCCGTGATGAGCTGGCGATTCGTGCCGGGCAAGCGCAACGGCGTCGCCGAGGACATGGAGTTCAGCGTCCCGATCAACTGGGTTCTCAATTGATTTTCTTGGAGTAGATATGGATTCCCAATTCGGGCTGATGAACATCTGGAGCCAGGGCGACCTGGTCACCAAGGCAGTGGCCTTGCTGCTGGTGGGCATGTCGCTCGCCTCGTGGATCGTGATCCTCGTCAAGGCACTCGACGTCATCCGCTACAAGCGGCTGGCACGGCACTCGCAGGACTTCTGGCACAGCGAAGATTTCGCTACCGCGCTGAACAAATTGGGCAAGGACCCTGCCAATCCGTTTCGCGTCCTGGCGTTGGAAGGCCGCGAGGCAGCTGCCCACCATCGCAACACCAAGGCGCATCTCCATGACACGCTGGACGTGAGCGACTGGATCACGCGGGCGCTTCGGAATTGCATCGACGAGTTCACCGCGCGACTGCAGACCGGCCTCGCGGTCCTGGCATCGGTCGGGTCCACCGCGCCCTTCATCGGCTTGTTCGGCACCGTCTGGGGCATCTACCACGCGTTGATGAGCATCAGCTCGGCGGGCCAGGCGACGATCGACAAGGTGGCTGGGCCGATCGGCGAAGCGCTGATCATGACCGCGCTCGGCTTGGCGGTCGCCATTCCGGCCGTGCTCGGCTACAACGCCCTGGTTCGCGGCAACAAGTTCGTGTTGACCAAGCTCAACAGCTTCGCGCACGACCTGCATGCCTACTTCGTGACCGGCGCCCGCGTGCAGAGCGCAGGCGGCGAGGACGCGATCGTCGTGCCGCTGAAGAAAGGCTGAGCGCCATGGCATTCGGTACCCAGGACGAGCCGGACGAAGTCATGAACGAGATCAACATGACGCCGCTGGTCGACGTCATGCTGGTCCTGTTGATCATCTTCATCATCACCGTGCCGGTGATGAAGCACGCAGTCAACGTCGAGCTGCCGCGCGCGAGCAGCGAGCCCGAACAGACCAAGCCGCAGAACATCCTCTTCAGCATCGCGGCCGACGGCGCGTATTACTGGAACGAACAGAAGATCGAAGACGGCGAATTGAAGCAGCGCATGAGCACCGAGGCAGCCAAGGAGCCGCAGCCCGAATTGCATCTCCGCGGCGACAAGGCCGTGCGCTACGAACGGGTCGCGCAGGCCATGTCGGCGGCGCGCGAAGCCGGCTTGAAGAAGATCGGCTTCATCACCGAACCAGAGGCAAAGTAATCCACGCAGTCGTTGACCGGCTCGATGAGAATAGTTATCATTTGCAGAACAACCGCAAAAGGGAATCTATGTCGACCTCGAACCCATCCTTTCATGTCATGGATCACGCTTCCCACGACGGTTCGGGGCGCGGGTTCCTGAAGGCTTCGCCACCCGTTTCCGCACCGCTGGTGGAGAGCACGCAGCTGCTGCAAGGCAACAAGACCGTGGGGATCCTGCACAACGGATCCTTGTATCGGCTCCAGGCGACCAAGCTCGGAAAGCTCATCCTGACCAAATAACCCGGCGCACTCGCGCGCCGGTTACCGCTTTCATCGTGGGGCGACTCGAAGGGCAAGGCCCTGGGTCGTTTTTGCTAGCCAACGAGTTCGCTCGCAAGCCAAGCTTTTTTTCCAATGTTTCCCAAGACGCGCCGCTGCGGCCCGCCCGGCTCTAGAGTTGCAGTGCGCGGATCCCAGCCATCGCGATCCGTGCGTCTTCATCCGACTTGACGCCGCTCACACCCACCGCGCCGATGACGGCGCCGTCCTTGACGATCGGCACCCCGCCTTCGAGCAGGCCCTTGATCAATGGTGCGGTCACGAAGGACGTCCGGCCTTTGTTCACCATCTCCTCGTAGACCTTGCTTTCGCGGCGCCCGACGGCTGCCGTATGCGCCTTGGCCGGAGCGATGTGGGCCGACAAGGCAGCGGCGCCATCCAGGCGCTGGAGCCACAGGAGGTTGCCGGCATCGTCAGCGATCGCGATCGTGACGGGCCAATTGTTCGCGAGCGCCTCCGCTTCGGCTGCAGCTGCAATCGCCTTGACGTCTGCCAGTTCCAGGTACGACTTGGTCTTCATCTTCCGTTCCTCAAAAGCGGGGAAGGATAGCGCCTGCCAACGGACGGCTCGGTCCTCTGGGCCTCCGCGAGAAACCTCCCCTTCATGGGCCTTTATCAGCATCCCTCTTGCGCGATCCTAGAATGGCCTCAACTGCGTCACTGCAGCAACCTCAAGGAGCTAAAGCCATGAACGACCCCGCCACTTCCGTCAAAGCAACTGTCGGCTACGGGCGTGCCCTGCCGCAGACCGACCGGCAGCGTGTCCTGCGCAACACCTATTGGCTTCTGACGTTGAGCCTGCTGCCGACCGTGCTCGGCGCGTGGATCGGCGTCGCGACGGGCATCACCGCGTCGCTCACCGGCATGGTCGGCCTGGTGGTGTTCCTCGGCGGTGCCTTCGGCTTCATGTTCGCGATCGAGAAGACCAAGAACTCCGCCGCCGGCGTGCCGGTACTGCTCGGTTTCACCTTCTTCATGGGGTTGATGCTTTCGCGGCTCTTGGCGGCCATCCTCGGCTTCAGCAATGGCGCCGAGCTGATCATGACGGCCTTCGGCGGCACCGCCGGCGTGTTCCTCGTCATGGCGAGCCTGGCCAGTGTCATCAAGCGCGACCTGTCCGGCATGGGCAAGTGGCTCTTCGTCGGAGCCCTGGTGCTGCTGGTGGGCTCGGTCATCAACATCATGGTCGGCTCGACCGCCGGCATGATGGCGATCTCCGTCGCGGCCATCGGCATCTTCTCGGCCTACATGCTGTATGACCTCAAGCAGATCATCGATGGTGGCGAGACCAACTACATCAGCGCCACGCTGGCGCTCTACCTGGACCTCTTCAACGTGTTCCAGGCCTTGCTGGCGCTCCTCGGCATTGCTGGCGGCCAACGCGACTGATCCAGCTGCAGGTGCCCGGGCACCGTTGCATAAAAAGGCCCCTTCGGGGGCTTTTTTTCATGCCCGCTCGAAAACCGCGATCGACTCGACGTGCGCCGTATGCGGGAACATGTTGATCACGCCTGCATGCGTGCAGCGGTAGCCGGCCTGATGCACCAGCAGCCCGGCATCGCGGGCGAGCGTCGACGGATTGCAGCTCACGTAGACGATCCGCTTCGGAAACTCCCAGTCACCGCGCGGAACGAGATCCTGGTGCAAGTCGGCCAAGGCCTTGACCAGCGCGAACGCGCCCTCGCGGGGCGGGTCGACCAGCCATTTGTCGGCAGCGCCGTCCGCCATCAGCGTCGAAGGCGTGATCTCGAACAGATTGCGCTCCACGAACTCGGCGGGCGCAAGGCCGAGACGGCCCGGCACGGCGGCCCGGTTCGCCTCGAAATTCGAGCGCGCCCTGCGGACCAACTGGTCGCTGCCTTCGATCCCGAGGACTTCACGTGCCCTGCTGGCAAGCGGCAGCGTGAAGTTGCCGAGGCCGCAGAACCAGTCGATGACCCGTTCGTGCTTTTCCACGTCCAGCAAGCGAAGCGCCTTGCCGACCAACGCCCGGTTGATGTGCGGATTGACCTGGGTGAAGTCGGTCGGCTTGAAGGGCATGACGACCCCGAACTCGGGTAGCTCGTACGCGAGCGGCATGCCGCCCTCCTCGAGCAGCCGAACGGTATCCGGCCCTTTCGATTGGAGCCACCACTGAACCCCGTGTTGCTCGGCAAAAGCCTTGAGCTTCGCGATGTCCGACGTCGCCAATGGCTCCAGATGCCGAAGGACCAGCGCGATCGTTCCGAGCCGCGTCGTGCCAGGTTCGTCGCCGCAGGCCAGCTCCAACTGCGGGCAGGTGTCGCGCGCCGCCATCGAGCCGATCAGATCCCGAAGCGGCAGCAACATGCGGCTGACCTTTTCGGGCAGCACCGGGCAGATCCGAATGTCGGCGAGATAACGACTCTTCCGCTCGTGGAAACCGATCAGCACGGTTTCCTTCTTGGCGACATAACGCACCGAAAGACGGGCGCGATAGCGGTAGTGCCACGAAGGTCCATGGAGCGCCCGGAGCAGGTTCTCGGGCCGCACCTTGCCCAGATGCCAGAGGTTGTCCTCGAGCACCCGCTGCTTCACCGCCACTTGCGCCGAAGCCTCCAGGTGCTGCACCTTGCAGCCGCCGCAGGCGCCGACATGCAGGCCGAAATGCGGGCAACCCGGCACCACCCGCTGCGACGATTCGCGCCGGACCGCGGTCACGACGCCCTGCTCCCAATTGTTCTTGGTTCGCTGCACCTGGTGCAGCACCTCTTCGAACGGCAACGCGCCTTCGATGAACACGACCCTGCCATCGGCCTTGTGGCCGACCCCTTGGCCATCGAGGTCCATGGACTCGACGCGAACCCATTCAGGTTCCGCCGCTTGCGGCTTGCTGCTGTTCGACTTGGCGTGGGTCATGGATGTTTTGGCGCGGCGCGGACGGCCGGCACCGGCGAGCGATCGAATGCGATGTCATGCAAAACGGGGCGACGCAGCAGCATCGCCTGTCGGTTGCCAGGCGATCAACGCGACGGGAGGTAGCGTGCGGGATCGACTGGTTTGCCCTGCCGGCGAATCTCGAAATGCAGCTTGACCCGATCAGAATCGCTGTTGCCCATCTCGGCGATCTTCTGGCCCTTCTGCACCGACTGGTCCTCCTTGACGAGGAGCGCGCGGTTGTGCGCGTAGGCGGTCAGATAGGTATTGTTGTGCTTCAGGATGATGAGGTTGCCGTAGCCCCGAAGGCCTGCCCCGGCGTAGACCACCCTGCCGTCGGCTGCTGCAAGGACCGAATCGCCCGCCTTGCCGCCGATGTCCAGCCCCTTGTTCTTGGCTTCGTCGAAGCCGGCGATCAGCGTTCCTTGTGCGGGCCAGATCCAGCCCACGTCGTCGTCGCCAGAGGCCGAGGCGCCGCCGGCGCTGGTCGAAGGCGTGACCGGCGGGGTCGGTCGCGCCGCAGCCGTTGCAGCCGGCGTCGCGGGCGACGGTGCCGTGGTGGCAGCCGGAGGCGTGGCGGCTGCAGGCGCCGCCGGTCGGGCGGGCGTTGCGGCGCCTTCTGCTACCGAAGTCGCGCCGGTCGGACCGACCGGCGGAATGACGCGAAGAACCTGGCCGACCTCGATCTGGTCCGGGTTCTCCAGGTTGTTCCAGCGAACGATGTCACGCCAGTTCTGGCTGGTCTCGTTGCCGATTCGGCGAATCGTGTCGCCAGGACGCACGGCGTAGTAGCCGGGCTTTCCGTAGTTCTCGATGCCGGGCAAGGGCTTGCCCGAAGGATCGGTCGTGATGGGCGGCACGCCAGGCAAAGCAGCCGTGGACGACGCAGGTGCGCTCCCCATGGTTCCACGATCCTCGACCGGCGCAGGTCCTCGTG
Source organism: Burkholderiales bacterium 8X (assembly GCA_902506565.1). Taxonomy (GTDB): domain Bacteria; phylum Pseudomonadota; class Gammaproteobacteria; order Burkholderiales; family Burkholderiaceae_C; genus Variovorax. The sequence goes on from LR732703.1 coordinate 2,681,481, forward strand.
GTGCGGCACAACCCGCGATCGAAAGCGCAACCAACACCGTCACGCTGGCAAGCCAGCCACGGTTGCCAAAACCCTGCATGTGTTCTTCCTTCAAGCAATTCCCGATTTTAGGGGGACAAAGTGGACCGCCTCAAGAATGCGGCGGTCGATGCCCCGGGCTGTCTTGTCGATCACGACCAAGGACTGCCCGCCGGCCGACGAGTGTGTGGGCGCGACGATTCGGCCGCCGATCGCAAGCTGCTCGATCCATGCGTCGGGCACGGATTCGCCGCCCGCTGCCGCGATGATTCCGGCATAAGGCGCGCCTTTCGGGTAACCCAGCATGCCGTCGCCCAGCATCAAATGAACGGTCGCCAGGCGGAAAAATCGCAAGTTGGCTCGCGCACGTTCGTGGAGTCCGCGAAGCCGCTCGATGCTGTAGACCTCGGTGGCGACATGGCTCAACACGGTCGCCTGGTAGCCGCAGCCGGTACCGATCTCGAGCACCCGGCCAAGACGCTGTTGCGGCTTGCCGCTCAACGCCGGCGCGGCCAGCAAAAGTTCGATCATCCGGGCCACCACGCTGGGCTTGGAGATCGTCTGGCCCAGGCCGATCGGCAAGCTGGTGTCCTCGTAAGCTTGATTGACCAGCGCGCTATCCACGAAGCGATGCCGCTGCACGGCCGCCATCGCGTCGAGCACGCGGCGGTCGGCAAGCCCCTGGGCCGCGAGCCGCTGGACCATGCGCGCATGCACGGCCGCCGAGACGCTGGTTTCCGGCATCAGGACCGTGGGCTTGGATGGCACCGCCGGTTGACGCCCGCGGGTCGCCGCCGTCGCGGCGGGGGTGAGCCGAACCGGAAAGCCAGGGCGACTCCCGGTCATGAACGCGGCACTTCGATTCGATCCACGGTCTCGCGCCAGCGGCCGAGACGGGCGTGATCGGTGAGGTCGATCTGCAAGGGCGTCACCGACACATGCCCGCCGGCGGTCGCATGAAAGTCCGTTCCCTCGCCGCTGTCCTTGGCGCCGCCGGCGCCGGCGATCCAGTACATGGTTTCACCACGCGGGCTGTCTTGCGTGATCACCTTTTCTGCCGCGTGCCGGCGTCCGAGGCGGCAGACCTTCATCGACTTCAGCTCGCCGAACGGCAGGTTGGGAATGTTGACATTGAGAAGGAAGACTTCCTGCTCGAGCCAGCGCTCGTGCATCACCTGCTGGACCAGCTTGCGAGCGACCTGCGCCGCGTCGTCGACATGGGCCCAGCCTTTTTCCGTCTGGGAGAAAGCGATGGCCGGGATGCCGAACAGATAAGCCTCCATCGCCGCGCCCACGGTTCCGGAATAGATCGTGTCGTCTCCCATGTTCGCGCCATTGTTGATGCCCGAAAGAACCAGGTCCGGCCGATAGTCCAGCAGGCCCTTGAGCGCGATGTGAACGCAGTCGGCGGGCGTTCCGGTGACGTACCGGAAGCCGTTGTGCGCTTCGCGGACATAAAGCGGCGCAGAGAGCGTCAGCGCATTCGACTTGGCGCTGTTGTTGTGCTCGGGGGCGACCACCTCGACCTGGACATCGGGCAAATCGACCAGCGCCTGGTGCAATGCAACGAGGCCGGGCGCTTGAAATCCGTCGTCGTTCGAAATAAGTATCTTCATGGCAGTTTGCTCGGCAATTGTAGGTTGGGCGTTCGTCCCGCCAGGGACAACGGCGCGCGGATCGCGGGCCTATCATCGCCTCTTCAAACGTCGCCGCAAGGCGGAGGAGATGACGAATGCATGCATGGCTTTGCGAACAGCCGACCGGTGTCGATGCCCTGGTTTGGAAAGAACTGCCGACCCCACGGCCCGGCCCCGGCGAGGTGCTGATCGAAATCAAGGCGGCCAGTCTTAATTTTCCCGATCTCCTGATCGTTCAAAACCTGTATCAGACAAAGCCTCCTCTGCCATTTGTGCCGGGCTCGGAATATGCGGGCGTCGTGGTCGAGGTCGGCAGTGAGGTCAAGAAAATCAAGGTCGGGCAAAACGTCGCATGTCTCTCGGGCACCGGCGGTTTTGCAACGCATGTAATTGCCGCCGAGGATCAGTGCATGCAACTGCCCGAAGGCTTCGGTCATGTCGACGCCGCGGCATTCATCATGACCTATGCGACCTCCTGGCATGCACTCATGGATCGCGCTGCGCTGAAACCCGGCGAAACCGTATTGGTTCTGGGCGCCGCGGGCGGCGTCGGAACGGCGGCCATCCAAATCGCCAAGGCCGAGGGTGCAAAAGTCATCGCCGCTGCCTCGACGGACGAGAAATGCGAGCTTTGCAAATCGATCGGCGCCGACGTCACCATCAACTACACCACGCATTCGGTGCCGACCGCCTTTAGAGACGCACTGAAGGCCGCGACCAACGGCAAAGGTCCCGACGTGGTCTACGACCCGGTCGGCGGCGAGTTCGCCGAGCCGACTTTCAGGTCGATCGCCTGGAAGGGGCGCTACCTGGTTGTCGGTTTCGCAGGCGGACCGATTCCGTCGCTTCCCCTCAACCTGCCCTTGCTCAAGGGCGCATCCATCGTCGGTGTTTTCTGGGGTGGATTCGCCAAGACCGAACCCGAGGCCAACGAGCGAATGATGGGCGAACTCGTCAAGCTGTACGGTCAGGGCAAGATCAAACCGGTGATCGACAGCACGCTTCCGCTTTCAGAACTCAAGAATGCCTATGCGCAGATGGGAACGAGATCGGTCAAAGGCAAGTTGGTGATGGTCAACTGATCGCCTGCAGCCAACAAAAAAGCCCGCATGCTGCGGGCTTTTTGTTGTTGAAAGCGCAGAAGCCGCTTACTTGATCTCGAAATCCGAAAGAGACTTTCCGGCAGCCAAGGCTTCAGTCACCCAACGCGGCTTACGTCCGCGACCGCCCGACCATTTTTGGCCATCCGGCCCCTCATACTTTGCAGCTGCTTTAACCGAAGGCGCCGAAGTAGCCCGTTTTCTGCCGGGACCACCACCCGACAGTTTGAGGTCGGCTGCAGTCAAACCATATTCCCCGATCTTCTTGCGAAGCTCTTCGATGACGCCAGCGCGCTCCTGATTGCGCAGCTCTTCGGCTTGCCTGCGCAATTGAGCGATCTGCTCGTCGTGCTTCTTGATCTGGGAATTGATGTCGGCGAGGGTCGAGGCCATTCTGGAAATCCTCCGAATTACGAAAAACCAAATTCTAATTGAAAGCGGATTGGCCGCAAGCGGCGCACAAAAAAAAGCGCCGATCGAAAGATCGGCGCTTTTCAAGCATGTTTGGGGTGGCTGATGGGACTCGAACCCACGACGACCAGAATCACAATCTGGGACTCTACCAGCTGAGCTACAGCCACCGAAGAGCGTGCAATTGTAGCCCGAAGATTAGCGTCTCGAAGCGTCTCCGGACAACTCCGCGGCCTTGGGCACCAGGATCTCGGCCTTGAATCGCTTCTTCAGCATTTCGTAGTAGGCATCGTTCTCGGCAGCAGCAAGAGCCTGGGTGAACTGGTCGGTCTCCTGCTTCGCGACTTCGGCCGTGGGCGCCGTGCGGGCAACGTTCTTCAATACCCGAACCACCGCGTAACCCTGGGTGCCGAGGTCCACGCCCACGAGCGATGGCAGCTTGTCGGTATCGGCTCGCAGGGCGCCTTCGATGACCGGAATCGGTTGCGACTGGGCATCGAGGCGTGAAATGGTCACCGGCTTTTCGAAAGCCGCCCCCTTGGGGTCGGCCTGCCAAGCCTTCAACTTGGCCTCGCCTTCCGACCGCGCCATGGCTGCCGCACGCTCCGCCACCAGCTGCGACTTGACCTTGTCCTTGACCTCGGCAAACGGCAATTCGCGCGCCGGCGAGTAATTGGTGACGCGGCCGGCCGCAAGCTGGCTCGAACCCACTTCGATGGCCTCCGTGTTGTGCTTGCGCTCCAGCGAATCGGGGGCGAAGAGCGCGTTCAGAAAGTTGCGGCTCGCCATGACGCCGGTGGCGCCGGGCGCGGGTGTCCGCGCCACGTTGCTGGCGGTCCTGAGGGTGAGCTTGAGCTTGTCGGCCGCCGGCTGGAGGCTGTCGGGTTGCTGGTAGACGAGTTCCGTCAAGGTCTCCGCGGCTTTCGCGAACTCCTGAGTGGCCTGCTGGCTCTTGACTTCGTCCTCCAGCCTGGTGCGGATCTGCTCGAACGGCGGAACGGCCGCGGGCTTGATGTCGGTCAGGAGGATGACGTGATAGCCGAATTCGGACTCGACGACATCGCTGATCTCGCCCTTCTTGAGCGCGAACATCGCATCCTCGAACGGCTTGACCATGGCGCCGCGGGCCACGAAGTCGAGGTCTCCGCCCTTCTCGGCAGACCCAGGGTCCTGCGAGTTCTTGCGAGCCACCTCGGCAAACGAAGCGGGAGCCTTCCTGACGTCGGCGAGAAGCGCCTGCGCCTTGGCACGTGCCTTCTCCTTGTCGGCGGACGAAGCGCCGGCGGGCGCACTGATCAGGATGTGGCTCGCCCGCCGTTCTTCCTTGGTACCGAAGCGGGCCGCATTCTGGTCGTAGTAGCTGCGGAGATCGGACTCGCTCACCACGATGTTCTTCTTGACCGCGTCCATGTCCAACAGCAGGTACTGCACCGTGGCCTGCTCCGGCACCCGGTATTGCGCGACATGCTGCTTGTAGAAATCCTCGAGCTCCGAATCCTTGACTTCGACCTTGGCGAGGAAGTCCGCCGGATTGAAGCGCGCCACCTGGATCTCACGCTGATCGAAGAAGGCCTTGAGCGTCAGCTCTGCCTGCGCCGGCGTGGCGAATGCGGTGCCCGATACGCCCAGCAAGACTTGCTGGGTCGCGAGGTCAGCGCGTACCGAAGCTTCGTACTGCTCGGGCGTGCGACCGGTCGCCCGCATGAAGCGCTCGCGATCGAACTTGTTGTCTGCCGTGCGAAACGATGCGAGTCCGGTGTCTTCGGCGAAGAGGCGGGTGAGCCGGTCCTCGGAGATGGTCATGTTCGACTTCGCAGCTGCCGCCGCCAACACGCGGTTTCGAACCATTCGCTCCAGCGATGCATATCGGGCCGCATCCGAATCGAGCAACGCCGGCTCGATGTTCGGCGCCTGCTGGCGAATCCGGTCGACCTCGTTGCGATGCTGAAGGTCCCACTCGGGCCGCGTGATGTCTTCCCCCGCCACCCGTGCGACCTTGTCGCCCGCGCCTTCATTCTGATATCGATCGACACCGAACAGCACGAAGGACGGGATGATCAGCAAGAACAAGAACACCATGATGATCTTGTTGTACTTGCGGAATGAATCGAACATGCTTGGACACTCTCTGTGTGCGGAGGTGGATGACGGCAATAAAAAAGGCGAACGGAAGGTTCGCCTTTTGTTGCATCGTTTGGTGGGTGCTGAGGGGCTCGAACCCCCGACCTACGCCTTGTAAGGGCGCCGCTCTACCAACTGAGCTAAGCACCCCACCTTAAAACGAGTTCAGTTCAACGCGTCTTTCAACGCCTTGCCTGGACGAAACTTTGGAATCTTGGCGGCCTTGATTTTAATCGCGTCGCCGGTACGCGGATTGCGGCCGGTGCGCGCAGCCCGCTTGCCCACGGCAAAGGTGCCGAAACCGACCAGCGACACCGAGCCGCCTTTCTTGAGCGTGGTGCGAATGGCGCCGATGGTGGATTCGAGCGCACGGGTGGCGGCTGCTTTGGAGATGTCGGCGTTCTTTGCGATGTGCTCAATCAGTTCGGTCTTGTTCACAAGGGCCTCTTGCAGAAATAAAGTTGATCGGTGGACGTCAAAACGGATGCCGCCTCGTGACAGGGCCATGAGGCTTGCATGAAAGAGGTGGATGGCAGACGTGACGCGCCGGCAGCGCGCTGCCGACAAGGATTACAACCACTGGTCTACGGGGTGTCAATATGACGTGTGATCCGTAGCCAGCAGCGAAGGGCGTGATTTTAGAGCGCTTCGGCGATGGCTCGGCCGAGATCGCCGGTGGCGGCCTTGCCGCCGATGTCGGGCGTGCGTGGAGCGCCGCTTTGCGGTGCGAGAACCTTCTCGATCGCGCCCAGGATCGCGTCGTGCGCATCCTTGTGGCCGAGGAACTCCAGCATCATCGCGCCGCACCAGATCTGCCCGATCGGGTTGGCGATTCCCTTGCCGGCAATATCCGGCGCCGACCCATGCACCGGCTCGAACAAGGAGGGCGTGGTTCGTTCCGGATTGAGGTTGGCGCTCGGCGCGATGCCGATGGTTCCGGTGCAGGCCGGGCCGAGGTCCGACAGGATGTCGCCGAAGAGGTTGCTGGCCACGACCACGTCGAAATGATCGGGCCGCTGCACGAAATGCGCGGTGAGGATGTCGATGTGGAACTTGTCGAGGCGGATGTCCGGATAGCCCTTGCTCATGGCTTCGACCCGCTCGTCCCAATACGGCATGGTGATCGCGATGCCGTTCGACTTGGTCGCGCTCGTCAGGTGCTTCTTGGGACGCGATTGCGCCAGCTCGAACGCGAACTTCAACACCCGATCGACGCCGACCCGCGACATCACGGTCTCCTGCATCACGATCTCTCGCGGCGTGCCTTCGTACATGCGCCCGCCGATGCTCGAATACTCGCCCTCGGTGTTCTCGCGCACGATGTACATGTCGATCTCGCCCGGTTGGCGCGGGCTGCCGTCGCGCCTTACCACCGGCGCGATGATGCCGGGCATGAGCCGGGCCGGCCGAAGGTTGATGTACTGGTCGAACTCTCGCCGGAACAAGAGCAGCGAGCCCCACAAGGACACATGGTCCGCGATCTTCTCGGGCCAGCCGACGGCGCCGAAGTAGATGGCGTCGTGGCCGCCGATCTGATCCTTCCAGTCGTCCGGCAACATCTTGCCGTGCTTCTCGCAATAGTCCCAGCTCGAGAAATCGAAATGATCGAAGCGCAGGTCGATGCCGAACTTGCGAGAAGCCGCGTCGAGCACGCGCAGGCCCTCGGGCATGGTCTCCTTGCCGATGCCGTCGCCGGCGATCACTGCAATTCTTTTTTGAGTGCTGCTCATGTCTTATTCCTTCGATGGAGTCGTGAAGAAGGAAAGCGCCTCAGCGAGCAGTTCGCCCGGCGCCTCCTCGGGAATGTAGTGGCCGCACGCGACCGATCGCCCGGATACCTGCAACGCGCGCTCGCGCCAGAGCCCGAGCACGTCGAACGAGCGGCCGACGGCGCCGTGCTCACCCCACAGGACTCGCAGCGGCTGCGCCAGCTTGCGCCCGGCCGAGACGTCTTCGCGGTCGTGTTCCAGGTCGATGCTCGCGGACGCCCGATAGTCTTCGCAGATCGAGACCGCCGAGCCCGGCGTGCCGGCGCAGCGTTCGTACTCGGCCAACGCAAAGGGCGCGAATGCGGCGAGGCCGGCGTGCCGCTTGCCCATGACGCTGCGAACGAAGCGAACCGGATCGGAGTCGATCAATGCCTCCGGCAAGGGTGGCGGCTGGATCAGGAAGAACCAGTGCCAATACGCGCGTGCAAAAGCGTCGGTGGTGTTCTCGTACATCGAAAGCGTCGGCGCGATGTCGAGCAACATCATCCGGCTCACGGCGCCGGTGTGATCGGCGGCCAGGCGATGCGCGACGCGGGCGCCGCGGTCATGGGCGAGCACGCCGAAGCGTTCGAATCCGTGTGTTCGCATCACGTGCAAGGCGTCGGCAGCCATCTCGCGCTTGCTGTGGTTGAGGTGCAGCGGATCCGCCGGCGGTCGACCCGAATCGCCGTAGCCGCGGAGGTCGAGTGCGACGACGGTGAAGCGGTCGGACAGCGCGGGCGCGAGGCCGTGCCAGATCGCGTGGGTCTGCGGATGCCCGTGCAGCAGCAAGAGCGGCGGCCCCATGCCGCCTGCGCGACCATGCAGGCGCACGCCGCCTCGCTCGACGTCGAAGCTTCGGAATCCCGGAAACGCTCGATCCAATGCAGTCGTCATGTCTCGGTTGACCTCTTCTGGGAGCCGCGGCGTCCGATGCCGGCTAGCTTTTCACCACCAACCCGACGCCCACCGCCGTCATCCCGATGCCGATCAGGGTGACCGCCGTGACCGGCTCGGCGAACAACAACCACGCGATGACCGCGGTGCATGGCGGTACCAGGTAGAGCAAGCTGGTGACGGCAGTCGCCGATCCGCGCTGGATCAACAAGTACAGCAGCGAGCTGCCTCCCAGCGACAGCGCCAGCACCGACCAGGCCATCGCGCCGGCCGAGTAGACGTTCCATTGGATGCCGTCGGCTTCGAGCAGCGCGAAGGGCAACGTGACCGCCAGTGCGGCCGCGATCTGGATGGCGCTCGCACTGCGCACGTCGAGCGGCGCCAGGTAGCGCTTCTGGTACAGGGTACCGGCCGTGATCGAAACCAGCGCCATCACGGCGAGGCTCATCGACACCGTGGTGACTTCGCCGCCCTGCCCCAGCTTGCGCCAGACCACCAGCACCAGCCCTGCGAAACCGAGACCGAGGCCGAGCCACTGCCGACGCGTGACCGACGTGCCCGCGAAGATCGAAAGCCAGACGGCAGTCAGCACCGGCTGGATGCTCACGAGCAAGGCCGTGAGCCCCGAGCCCATGCCAGCCCGCACGGCAGCCCATACGCCGCCCAGGTAGCCGGCCTGCATCAGGATGCCGGTCACCGCGAGATGAGCCCACTGCGCGCGACGGGTGGGCCACTCGACCTTGGCAAGTCGGACCCACACGAGGAAACAGATCAGCGAAAGCGCATAGCGCACGGCCAGGAACTTGAGCGGCGGGGCATAGGGCATGCCGTAGCGCGCGACGATGAAGCCGGTGCTCCAGATCAACACGAACACCGCCGGCATGGCCCGAATCCAGCCCGACTCGCGGGCGACCTGCATCATTTGGCCCGGGCCCGGATCTCGGGAATGGCTTTCTGGAGGTAATACACCATCGACCACACGGTCAGCACGGCCGAGAGCCAGATCAACCACTGCCCCCAGAGGCCGGTGTCGATCAGCCCGAACAGGAAGCCGTCGTAGAGCAGGAACGGAATGGCGACCATCTGCACCACCGTCTTGACCTTGCCCAGCATGTGGACCGCCACGCTCTTGCCGGCACCGATCTGCGCCATCCATTCGCGCAGCGCGGAGATCGCGATCTCGCGTCCGATGATGATCAAGGCCACGAACACGTCGGCCCGATTGAGGTGAACCAGCACCAGGAGCGAGGCACAGACCAGGAACTTGTCGGCCACCGGATCGAGAAAGGCGCCGAAGGCCGAGGTCTGGTTCAACCTGCGGGCCAGGAAGCCGTCGAGCCAGTCGGTGGCGGCGAAGACGATGAACATGACCGTCGCGAGCAGGTTGCGCGTGGGCTCGGCCATCGGCAGGTAGAACACACCCACGATCAACGGTATCGCGACGATGCGCGTCCAGGTCATGATCGTCGGCAGGGTCCAGAACATCGGGCGCATTGTGTCACGCGACATTCAGTGCAGCGCGCGGTAGATCTCCTCGGCCAGGTCGAGGGCAATGCCTTCGACCGACGCGATGTCCTCCACGCTGGCCGCCGCCACCCCGCGGATGCCGCCGAATCGTTGCAAAAGACGAGCCCTCCGCTTCGGTCCGATGCCGGGGATGTCTTCGAGCTGGCTGCTGCCCACGCGCACCTTGGCGCGCTTGGCCCGCATGCCGGTGATGGCGAAACGGTGCGCCTCGTCGCGGATCTGGGCCACCAGCATCAACGCTGCGGAATCGCGGCCGAGATAGACCTTCTCGCGGCCGTCGGCAAACACCAGCTCCTCGAGGCCGACCTTGCGGCCCTCGCCCTTCTCGACGCCGACGATCAGCGACAAGGGCAGCCCGAGTTCGCTGAACACTTCCCGCGCCATCGATACCTGGCCCTTGCCGCCATCCACCAGCACCAGGTCGGGCATTCGAGCCGCCCGGGTGCCGGGCTTGGCATCGCTGCCGACGCCGGCCGCATCGCCCGCCGGTGGCGCATCGACCTCCGCGGCCATGGCCTCGGCCAGCTTGCCGTAGCGGCGTTGCAGCACCTGGCGCATCGCGGCGTAGTCGTCGCCCGGCGTGATGCCCTCGATGTTGTAGCGCCGATATTCCCGGTTCTGCATCGCATGACGCTCGAACACCACGCAGGAAGCCTGCGTCGCCTCGCCAGCCGTGTGCGAAATGTCGAAGCATTCGACCCGGAAGTTGTCGAGGTCGTCCGGCGCCAGTTCGAGCGCGTCGACCAGCGCTCGGGTGCGCGCCTGCTGCGAGCCTTCTTCGGCCAGCAGCCGGGCCAACTGAAGGGCGGCGTTCTTTTCGGCCATTTCGAGCCAGTGCCGCCGTTGCGCCCGGGGCTGGAACACCGCGGTGATCCGGCTCCCCGCCTGCTGGGAGATGGCTTCGATCAGCTCGCGCCCGACCAGCTCGCTCATCACCAGCGTGGAGGGAACAGGCACGTCGATGTAGTGCTGCGCGATGAAGGCTTCGAGCACCTGGACCTCGACCGAACGCTGCATCGGTTCGGCGCCCTCGGCAGTCGGCTCGCCGGCGGATTCGACATTCGGGTCGAGTTCGGCCTCGCGCTCGCCCCGGTACATCTGCGTCGCATCCTCGACATGCACCGGGAAATACGGCCGGTCGCCCAGGTGTCGCCCGCCGCGAACCATCGCGAGGTTCACGCAGGCCCTGCCGCCCTGCACCTTGACGGCGAGGATGTCGACATCCTTGTCCGATGCGATCTCGATCGATTGCTGATGCAGCACGCGCGACAGGGCCGACATCTGGTTGCGCAGTTCGGCCGCCTGCTCGAACTCGAGCCGCTCGGCATGCCGGCTCATGCGGCCTTCAAGCTGCGCCAGCACGGCCTGGGTATCGCCCATCAGGAAAGCCTCGGCATTGCTCACGTCCTGTGCATAGGCCTCGGGCGTGATGTGCCCGACGCACGGACCGGTGCAGCGCTTGATCTGGTACAGCAGGCACGGCCGCGTGCGATTGCTGTAGACCGTGTCCTCGCAAGTGCGCAGCTTGAACACCTTCTGCAGCAGCTGGATCGACTCCTTGACCGCCCAGGCACTCGGATAGGGCCCGAAATACCGATGCTTGCGATCCACCGCGCCGCGGTAGTAGGCCAGCCTCGGAAAGGTGTGCGAGGCGATCTTGAGGTAGGGGTAGCTCTTGTCGTCCCTGAAGAGGATGTTGTAGCGCGGCTTGAGCGACTTGATCAGGTTGTTCTCGAGCAGCAGGGCCTCGGCCTCGGAGCGCACCACGGTGGTCTCCATGCGCGCGATCTTGGAGATCATGTGCCCGATGCGCGTGCCGCCATGGTTCTTCTGGAAGTAGCTGGCCACCCGCTTCTTGAGGTTGCGCGCCTTCCCCACGTACAGCACGCCGCCGGCGGAATCGAAATATCGGTAGACGCCCGGCAACTGCGGCAGGGCGGCCACTTCGCTGAGCAATTGGTCGGAGTGCGATTCGGACATCGGCGCGTATTGTGGCGGCTGCGGTGGCTCCTGCCCGGGTGCCGCCTGTAGAGTACCCAGTCATGCGCTGGGACGTTTTCTGCAAGGTCATCGACAACCACGGCGATCTCGGCGTCTGCTGGCGTCTTGCCTGCGATCTGGCCGCGCGGGGCGAGCAGGCGAGACTCTGGATCGACGACGCTTCGGCGCTCGCCTGGATGGCGCCGCGGGGCCGCGAGGGCGTCGAGGTGATCGACTGGTCGAATCCGGAGGCGGTCGGCGAGGCCGTTGCTCGAGCGGCGCCCGACATCCTGGTGGAAGCTTTCGGCTGCGATCCGGAACCTGCGCTGCTCGCCCGGTTCGCAGATGCCCACCGAGACGCATCGACCGGCGTCTGGATCAATCTCGAGTATCTGTCCGCAGAGCCGTACGTCGAGCGGCTGCACGGATTGCCCTCCCCCGTGTTCAAGGGGCCCGGCGCCGGCCGACCCAAGTATTTCTTCTATCCCGGCTTCACCGATCGCACCGGCGGACTGCTCAGGGAGCCGGGCTTGCCAGGGCAGCGGGCTGCCTTCGATCGAACGCCGTGGCTGGCGGCTCGCGGCATTCCCTTGGGTGACGAGCGACTGGTCAGCTTGTTCTGCTATGAGCCACCGGCCTTGGAGTCGCTGCTGCACCGTTTGCGCGAAGGTTCGCGACCGACGCGGCTCTTGGTGACAGCCGGACGCGCCACCGCGGCGCTGCCGCCCGGAACGCCCGAAGTCGGCGCTTTGAAAATCACGTGGCTTCCTTACCTGTCCCAGGTGGACTACGACCATTTGCTGTGGTCCTGCGACCTCAATTTCGTCCGCGGGGAGGATTCGTGGGTGCGCGCCTTCTGGGCGGGCGCTCCGTTCGTCTGGCAGATCTATCCGCAGGACGATGACGCCCATCACGTGAAGCTGGAGGCATTCATGGATTGGATGAGGCCTCCCGTCGAGTGGCGCCGGGCCCATCGGGTCTGGAACGGAATGCAGGCTGGCGAGATGCCGGCGCTGGACGAAGCCACTTTGGACCACGCGACTCGGGCAACCCGGGATGCTCGGCAAGACCTGCTGGGGCAACAGGACCTGACCAGCCGGCTGATGCAATTTGTCCGGCAAAAACAGTAAAATCGCGGGCTTTGCGGATTCTCGAGCCCGGGCCGTGACCCGAAAAAGGCTTTTCCGCCGAACCCGCCGCGGTGCGATTCAGCAACGAGCGGCCAACCTCAGAGACCCTGACTCCTTATGAAGATCGCTCAAGAAATCCGCGCCGGCAACGTCATCATGCACGGCAAGGACCCGATGGTCGTCCTCAAGACCGAATACAGCCGCGGTGGCCGCAATTCAGCCACCGTCCGCATGAAGATGAAAAGCCTGATCGCGAACTTCAACACCGAAGTCGTGTTCAAGGCCGACGACAAGATCGACCAGATCGTCCTCGAGAAGAAGGAATGCACGTACTCGTACTTCGCCGATCCCATGTACGTCTGCATGGACAGCGAGTACAACCAGTACGAAGTCGAAGCCGAGAACATGGGCGATGCGCTCAACTACCTGGAAGACGGCATGGCCGTCGAAGTCGTCTTCTACGAAGGCAAGGCCATTTCGGTCGAATTGCCGACCAGCGTAGAGCGCGAAATCACCTGGACGGAGCCCGCCGTCAAAGGCGATACCTCCGGCAAGGTGATGAAGCCCGCCAAGATTTCCACCGGCTTCGACGTCGGCGTTCCGCTATTCGTCGCGCAAGGCGACAAGATCGAAATCGACACGCGCACGGGTGAATACCGCAAGCGCGTCTGATGGGTCCAGGCCCAAGGCAAGACCTTGCGAGCGCGACCTCCCAGTTAAAAAGGCTCCATCCGGGGCCTTTTTCTATGGGCCCTGCTGACATCGCACCACGCTTCATTCACCTTTCAGCTCAAATCGATTCCATGGCCACCAGCCCTCGCACCCACGACCTTCACAACAAGCGCCTGGCCGATGCCTGGGCGACCCTGCAGGCCCATTCCGACACGGGGTTGCCGCTCAACCCGGACCCTTCGCGCCTCGCCTTCGCCGACCCCGAATTCCTGCTCCGGCGCGAAACACGTGGTCTTCGCATGCAGCTCGAGCTGATGAAGCCCGATATCGAGATGCGAGCCCACGGCATCGAGAACACCATCGTGGTCTTCGGCAGCGCCCGGGTCCGCAGCGAAGAAGAATCCGCAGCGCTCGTTGCGGAGGCCGAGGCCGCCGGCGACGAAGCGCTGGCAGAGCGCCGGCGCCGCCTGGCGCGCAGTTCGCACTACTACGAAAAAGCGCGCGCCTTCAGCAAGCTGGTGGCCGAGTACAGCACCGACAAGCAACCCGCGGACAAGCTGTTCGTCTGCACCGGCGGCGGCCCCGGCATCATGCAAGCCGCGAACCGCGGCGCCTACGAAGGAGGCGGCCTGTCGGTCGGTCTGGCGATCGCGCTGCCGATGGAGGAAGAAGCCAACCCCTACGTCACGCCGGCGCTCAGCTTCAAGTTCCACTACTTCGCCATTCGCAAGATGCACTTCATGATGCGTGCGAAGGCCCTGGTCGCGTTTCCGGGCGGCTTCGGGACGCTGGACGAGTTGTTCGAGGTGATCACCCTGGTCCAGACCCGCAAGGCGAAGCCGGTGCCGATCGTCCTGTTCGGTTCGGACTACTGGCGCAAGCTGATCGATTTCGACTTCCTGGCGGACCAAGGCGTGATCTCACCCGAAGACATCAAGCTCGTCGAATACGTCGACGCGCCGCAGGACGCCTGGGATTCGATCCGCCGTTTCTACGAGTTGTGAACCTCCGGCGGCGGCGCCTGCAGACCCCAGACCGCGCGAGTGCCCGCTGCCACCACCCCGCCCACCAGCCAGAACACGCCGGCAACGCCGATCAACGCGCCAGCCGCTCCGAACAGCATCGGCATCGCGACGCTGGACGCATTGAGCGTCATCACCCGCAGACCCAGCGCCTCCCCGTGCCTCGCATGCGGCGTGATCTGGTGCAGCATGCTCATGACCATCGGCTGCACCGCGCCGAGCGCGATCCCGAGCATCACCGAACAAGCGCCCATGCCGAGCGCGCTGCCCATCAAGGGATAGATCGCGAAGACCGCCGCGGTGATCACGTTCGATGCGGTGATCACCCCGCGTTCGCTGAAGCGCGATGCCACCAGTGGCAGCAGGACGCGAATACCGGCTGCGGCCACGGCGAATGCGCCGAGCAGCGTGCCGATGGTCGAGGCGCTCAACCCTCGCTCGTGGCCGAGGATCGGCAGCACGAAGGTATGCACATCCCACGATGCCGATTGCAGCCAGTTGACGAAAAGCAGTCGGCGAAACATCGGCTGCGAGAGCAGATCCCAAGCCCGCGGCCTGGCCGTGCCGGGCGGCAGCACCACCGCCCCGAGCTCGTGGGTTTGTCGTGCCAGCAGCCAGCAGAGGATCGGCAGCAGCGCCAGCAGCGCGAAGGCGATCCGGTAGCCGGGCAAGTCGCCGGGACTCGCGCCGGCGTGGTCGATGAGCAGTCCCGCCGCAAAGGGGCCGACGAAGTTGGCGGCGGCAGGTGCAATGGCCAGCCAGCTGAAGACCTGCTTGAGTTCGGTCGGGTTCGCCGCTGCCCGGCCGACGTGCCGCTGCAGCGCGATCACCGCCACACCGGTCGCACCGCCAGTCAACAGCGCCGCCAGGCACAGCACCGGAAACACGGGAAGTGCCGCGGCGGAGGCGGCGCCCACCGAAGCCGAGATGACCGCCAGCCGAAGCGGCGCGCGCAAGCCGCGCCGGTCGGCATAGCGGCCGGCCGGCAGCGCCAGGAACACTTGCGTCAGCGCGAACAAGGCGAGCAACACGCCGACCGCCGCCGCGCTGTAGCCTTCGCGCAGCGCCAGGAGCGGCGCCGCCAGGCGGGTGCCGGTCATCGCCGCATGAAGAAAGACTTGCGCCAGGATCAGGCGCAGCAAGGCCGCGTTCACGTCGTCTTGTCATCCTCGATCGAATTTGGGTCGATGGGCGGCAGCAGCTCGCGGGTCTGGTCGTCCGGCAGGGCTTCCACCTTGCGCAGGGCCAGCCGCATCTGCTTGGCCCGGGTGTCGGCCTTGTCGAGCGTGTCGGATGCCTTGGCGACCTGCTCCTTGATGCGCGACACCCACTCGCCGTAGCGCTCGAATTCGTTCTTGACCGCGCCCAGCACGTTCCACACTTCGGATGCCTGCTGCTCGAGGGCCAGGGTGCGAAATCCCATCTGCAGGCTGTTGAGCATGGCCAGCAGCGTGGTCGGCCCGGCCAGCGTGATCCGGTGCTGGCGCTGCACCAGCTCCATCAGCCCCGGGCGGCGCAAGACCTCGGCATACAGGCTTTCGATCGGCAGGAACAGGATGGCGAAGTCGGTGGTGTGCGGCGGCGCCAGGTAGCTTTCGGAGATCAGCTTCGCTTCGCTTCGGATGCGAGCTTCGAGCGCCTTGCCGGCCAGCTCGACGGCGCTCGCGTCGGCTCGCTCGTGCGCATCGAGCAGACGCTCGTAGTCGTCGCGCGGAAATTTCGCATCGATCGGCAGCCACACCGGCGACCCGTCGTCCGAGCGGCCCGGAAACCGAACCGCGAAGTCGACCCGCTGGTTGCTGCGCGGACGGGTCTCAACCTGCTTTGCGAACTGCTCCGCCGTCAACACCTGTTCGAGCAGGGATTCGAGCTGCACCTCGCCAAA
The DNA here is from genome assembly GCA_902506565.1 of Burkholderiales bacterium 8X. GTDB lineage: Bacteria > Pseudomonadota > Gammaproteobacteria > Burkholderiales > Burkholderiaceae_C > Variovorax. The sequence continues at coordinate 2,697,629 of LR732703.1, forward strand.
CATGCCGCGGGTCTTCACATTGGTCAGCACGCGCTGCAGGTTGCCGACGCCGACCGCCAGGGTCTGCATCTCGCCGAGGCCCTTGTGCACCTGGTCGAGCCGGTCCGCCACCTGCTTGAAGCTTTCGCCGAGGCGCGCTTCCAGCGTGGTCTGCAGCTTCTCGTCGACCGTCTTGCGCATTTCCTCGAGCTTGGCGGCATTGTTGTCCTGCAGCTGTGCGAGCTGCCTTTCCATGGTTTCGCGAACTTCGGCTAGACGCCGCGCATTCGAATCGCTCAGCCCTTGAAGCTGCGTGTTCAGCGTGTCGGCGAGCGTCTTCTGGAGCAGCGTCAATTGCTGCGCGAAGGCGTCGAGCTGCGCATTCTGGGTACGGGTAGATTCGGCGCCCTGCGCGGTGAGCGATTGCTGGAAGCGCGCGAAGGCCTCGGCCGTTTCCTGGCGCGAACCGCGCGACGTCTCGCTGATTTCGCGGCGCAGCTCGCGCTCGACACGCTCATGACCGGAGCCCAGCGTCGCGATCAGCACGGTGTGATCCGCAGGCGCAGGCTTTCGAACCAGCAGCCACAGCAGCAACGCGAGGTTCAGCGCGGCCAGGCCGAGCACCCACCAGATGTCGGGCACCGCGGCTTCCACTTATCGGGCGGCCAGCACTTGCGGGTTGACCGGCGTCAACGCCTTGCCGGTGGTCAGGAAGCCGATCAGGTTGTCGCTGGCAAGGTCGGCCATGGCGCGGCGGGTCGGAATGGTGGCGCTGGCGATGTGCGGCGTCAGGACCACGTTGGGCACGGTGAGCAAATCGGGATGCACCTTCGGCTCGCCTTCGAAGACGTCCAGGCCGGCGGCCGCGATGCGGCGCTCGCGCAGCGCCACCGCCAGCGCAGCGTCGTCCACGATGCCGCCGCGCGCGACGTTGACCAGGGTCGCGGTCGGCTTCATCAAGGCCAGCTCGGCAGCGCCGATCGTGTGATGCGATGCGGGGCTGTACGGCACCACCAGCACGACATGATCGGCAGTCCCGAGCAATTCCTCCTTGCCGACGTAGCTCGCCTTGCAGGCTGCCTCGAGCGAGGCGTCGAGCCGCGAGCGGTTGTGATAGATCACCTTCATGCCGAAGCCGTGCGCGCCGCGCCTCGCGATGCCCTGCCCGATCCGGCCCATGCCGATGATGCCCAGGGTCGAGCCATGGATGTCGCTGCCGGCGAACATGTCGAAGCTCCATTTCGTCCATTTGCCGGCGCGCAGGTAATGCTCGCTCTCGGTGATGCGGCGTGCGGTCGCCATCAGCAGGGCGAAGCCAAAATCGGCCGTGGTCTCGGTGAGCACGTCGGGTGCGTTGGTTCCGAGCACGCCGTGCGCGGTCATCGCGTCGACGTCGAAGTTGTTGAAGCCCACCGCCATGTTGGCGCAGATCCTGAGCTCGGGGCAGGCATCAAGCACCTCTGCATCGATGCGCTCGCTGCCGGTCGTGAAGACGCCCTGCTTGCCTTTCAGCTTCTGGATGAACTGCGCCTTGCTCCAGGTCTCGTCCCCTGGATTCGACTCGACCTCGAAATGCTGCTCCAGCTTCGAGATCGTTTCGGGGAAGACGGCGCGGGCGACGAGAACGTGAGGTTTGGACATGTCAGTGGAAAAAGATGAAGGTGACCAGGACGAAGAGCGGCAACAGGATCAAGCCGGACCAGAGCATGTACCCGAAGAAGCTCGGCATGCGAACGCCGCGATCTTCGGCAATGGCTTTCACCATGAGGTTGGGCGCATTCCCGATGTACGTGTTGGCGCCCATGAAGACCGCGCCTGCGGAGATCGCGGCCAGCGTGCTGGCATGGGTCGTCATCAATTGCATCGCATCGCCTCCCGCGGTATTGAAGAACACGAGGTAGGTCGGCGCATTGTCCAGGAAGGAGCTCAGGAGGCCGGTGGCCCAGAAATAGGCGGCGGGGTCGGGCTGGCCGTCCGCCCGGGTCACCGCGCCGACCACTGCGCCGAAAGGACCATCGGCGCCGGCACGCAGCATCGCGATCACCGGGATGATGGTGAGGAAGATCCCGATGAAGAGCTTCGCGACTTCCTTCATCGGCTCCCATCCGAAATGATTGCTCGCATGGATGCGCGAAGGCGTGATCTTGAGCGACACGACGGTGACCGCGACGAGGCCCGCGTCCCGCAGGATCGCCGGCAGGCCGACGGCGGTGCCCATCAGGTCGAACGCGACCGTCGATTTCCAGAGCCCGCTCATCAGGACCAGCCCGACGACCACCGCGAGGAGCGCGAAGTTCCGCGCGCCTTCGAACCCGAACGAGGGGGTGTCCGGCGTCGGGTCCACCGGCAGGACGCCTTCCTTCCGGTAGTACCAGCTGTCGACCACGAAGAACAGCATCAAGAGCGCGGCGCCGACGAAGATCGTCTCGGGCGCGATGTTGCGGGTGGTCCAGAAGAAGTCGACGCCCTTCAGGAACCCGAGGAAAAGCGGCGGGTCGCCGAGCGGCGTCAGGGAGCCGCCCACGTTCGAGACGATGAAGATGAAGAACACGACCACGTGCGCCTTGTGCACCCGGTTGTCGTTCGCGCGGATCAACGGCCGGATCAGCAGCATCGAGGCGCCGGTGGTACCCATCACGCTGGCAAGCAGTCCGCCGATCGCCAGCAGCGCCGTGTTCAGCGCTGGCGCGCCGTGAAGGTTGCCACGGATATGGATGCCGCCTGCAGCCGTATAGAGCGCCGTGAGCAGGATGATGAACGGGATGTACTCGGCAACCAGCGCATGAACCAGCTGCCCGCTCGCCTGCTGCAGCCCGAACATCGCCGCGAACGGCAACAAGAACGTCAATGACCAACCCGCGGCGATCTTCCCGTAATGCCGGTGCCACACCGCGGGCGCGGCAAGGGGCATGAGCGCGATCGACAACAACATGCCCGCGAAAGGAACCGCCCACCACGGCGACAGGCGCGCGCCGTCGAAGTCGGCCGCGTGCGCGCCGAGCGGCAACAGCAGCAACGCGGCGATCGCCGGCAACGACGCGAACGCCCGGCCGCTCCGATGCTTCGAACAGGCAGCGCCTTGCAAGGGGCAAGCGCTCATCCGGCTGGCTGTTCGATCTGGAAGACCTGCCGGAGGTACGCCAGATAGCGCTCGTCCTCGCACATGCTCTTGGAGGGCGTATCGGAGAGCTTGGCCACCGGTTGGTCGTTGCAGCGGATCATCTTGATGACGATCTGCAAGGGCTCGTAGCCCAGGTCGTTCGTGAGGTTGGTGCCGATGCCGAAGGCGAGTTGGCAACGTCCACGGAAACGCTGGTAGAGCTCGATGGTGCGCGGCACGGTCAAGCCGTCGCTGAAGATGAGCGTCTTGGTACGCGGGTCGACCCGGTTCTTGATGTAGTGCGCGATCATCCGCTCGCCCCAGTCGAAGGGGTCGCCGCTGTCGTGGCGCGCACCGTCGAAGAGCTTGCAGAAGTACATGTCGAAGTCCCTCAGGAACGCCGTCATGCCGTACACGTCGGAAAGCGCGATGCCGAGGTCCCCGCGGTACTCGCGCGCCCAGGACTCGAAGCCGAACACCTGGCTGTCGCGCAGCCGCGGCCCGAGCGCCTGGCAGGCCTGCAGGTACTCGTGGGCCATGGTGCCGAGCGGGATCAGCCCGAGCTTCATCGCATAGAGCACGTTGCTCGTACCCGCGAACTGCGGCTGCCTGGCGCCTGCCGAAGGACCGGGCGGTGAGCTGACCGCGCCGAGCTCGGCCGCCAGCGTGCGCAGCACCTCCTCGTGCCAGTCTTTGGCGAACCGCCGGCGGGTGCCGTAGTCGGCGATCTTCAGGTCGTAAAGGCCGTCGGCATGGAGTTGTTCGATCTTGGTCTGGAGGCGCTTGCGGCCTTCGCTGTAGTCGGGGCGGGGCTGCGTGTTGCGGAAGTAGACCTCGTTGACGATGGCGAGCACCGGGATCTCGAAGAGGATGGTGTGCAGCCAGGGGCCCTCGATCCGGATCTCGAGTTCGCCCGAAGGTTGGGCCGCGATATGGATGTATTTTTCGTTGAGCCGGAACAGCCCGAGGAAGTCCACGAAGTCGCTCTTGATGAAGCGCAGCGAACGAAGGTAGGCGAGCTCCGCCTCCTGGAATTGCAACGAGCAGAGATGCCTCACCTCTTCGCGAATCTGCGCCGCATACCGAGCCAGGTCGATGCCAGGATTGCGGCACTTGAACTTGTACTCCACGCGGGCCTGCGGAAAGGCGTGGAGCACGACCTGCATCATCGTGAACTTGTAGAGATCGGTGTCGAGCAGGCTGTGAATGATCATGGTCGATGGGATGCCTGCATACACGGTGCCGGCGTGCGCCCAATTATCACGGGCCACGTCGGCATGTGCCTACGGGGTGTGCCCGGAGCGTCCTACCACCATCCGAACTCATCCGAACCACATTGCTTTCCAGCCGGCGAGCACGCCAATACGCAAGCCGGCGTCACCTCATCAGAAGGAGCAAAAGCATGAACAAGGACACCATCGAAGGCAACTGGAAGCAGCTCAAGGGCAAGCTGAAGGAACAGTGGGGCAAGCTCACCGACGATGACTTCGATGTCGTTGCCGGCAAGCGCGACCAGCTCCTCGGACGCATTCAAGAACGCCACGGCATCAGCCGGGACGAAGCCGAGAAACAAGTCAGCCAGTGGGAAAGCGCCGAGGGGCGCACGCCGTCTGCCCTGTGGTTCGAAAAGTACTGATCCCCGATTTTTTTCCAACAACCAATCCACAACACCTTAGGAGAACTTAAATGAAAAAACACCTCGTCATGCTCGCGATCGCATCGTCTTTCCTGGTCGCAGGCCAGGCTGGCGCACAGGCCATGGACAAGAATGCCTACAAGGCCGAGAAGGACAAGATCGAAGCGAGCTACAAGGCCGACAAGGCAGCCTGCGATGCCATGAAGGACAACGCCAAGGATGTTTGCCAGAAGGAAGCCAAGGGCAAGGAAAACGTGGCCAAGGCCGAGCTGGAGCAGCAGTACAAGCCGAGCGACAGCCACATGCGCAAGGTCGCTGAAGAAAAGGCCAAGATGAACTACGAAGTGGCCAAGGAAAAGTGCGACGACCTGAAGGGCGACCAGAAGGATGCGTGCACCAAGCAAGCCAAGGCCGACGAAACCAAGGCGAAGGCGGACATCAAGGCGATGAAGAAGGGCTGATCTCCAGCTGACTTCAACTGATGTTGACGAAGAACGGCGCCACTGGCGCCGTTTTTCATGGGTCCGCTCTCAGCGCTTCGACCACGGCCTTGAGGGGTCCGGTCAACTCGACGGGTCGTTGGGTCTCGCGGTCGACGTACACGTGAATGAAGTGCCCCTGCGCTGCCGCGAACGGCGCATTCTGAGCAAACAACCCTATTTCGTATCTCACGCTCGAGGTGCCAACCCGGCCGACCCGGATGCCGGCCTCGACCGTCTGTGGAAACGCGAGCGGTGCGAAGTAGTTGCACTGGGTCTCGACGACGAAGCCGACCGTCGTTCCTTGGTGCAGGTCCAGTGCGCCCTGATCGATCAGATGCGCATTGACGGCCGTGTCGAACCAGGCGTAGTAGACGACGTTGTTGACATGCCCGTACAGATCGTTGTCGGCCCAGCGGGTCGGTATCGAACGGAAGACGCGGAACTCGTCCCGGCTGCGAGGTGTGGCCTTGATGCTCATGGCCGGAAATTCTGCCAGTGGAGGCCGAGGGTCGCCGTCCGCGGAGTCGGCGCGAGAATTAGAAAGCCGCTTCTAAAAATGTTGCAGAGCAGCAAAAGTACTTGATCGATCGTGCGAGCTGCCTATACTTCGGCCTATGCTGCACCGCAACATGATGATGAAGGTAGCAGCTCAGCCGATCCCTTCTTCCATCTACCGGAGCTTCAACATGGCCCTCACCGCCGACCAATTCATCGCTTCCCACAAAGCCAACGTCGAAACCCTCTTCGGCCTCACCACCAAGGCATTCGAAGGCATGGAAAAGCTGGTCGAACTGAACGTGACCGCTTCCAAGGCCGCCCTCACCGAAGCGGCCGGCACCACCCAGGCCATGCTGAGCGTCAAGGACGCGCAAGAACTCATGGCCCTCCAGGCCAGCCTGTTCCAGCCGTTCGCCGAAAAGACCGCCGCCTACAGCCGTCACCTGTATGACATCGCCCAAGGCACCGGCTCCGAATTCACCCGCGCTTTCGAGTCGAAGGCTGCAGAAGCCCAGCAAGCATTCGTCGGCCTGGTCGACAGCGCCGCCAAGAATGCACCCGCCGGTTCGGAAACCGCCGTCGCCGTGATGAAGAGCGCCGTCGCCGCCGCGAACAACGCTTTCGAATCCGTGCAGAAGGCCGTCAAGCAAGCATCGGATGTCGCCGAAGCCAACTTCCAGGCTGTTTCGACCACGGCAGTCAACGCTGCCAAGAGCACCGCGCAAACCGCCGCTCGCAAGCGCTGAGCCGACCACCGAACGCATCGAGCCGCACCGCCGAAAGTCGCCGGCGCCGCTCCAAACGATTGTCTCCTTGGGTCCTTGCGGATCCAATTCAGGCCCCTCCTTCGAGGGGCCTTTTTTTCGTCCGCATATGATCTCGCGGCATCAATCATCGGAGCACGTTCATGCAGATCGACGGCAAGGTATTCATCGTCACGGGTGGCGCATCGGGTCTGGGCGAAGGCACGGCCCGCATGCTGGCTGCCGCGGGGGGCAAGGTCGTCATCGCCGACATGCAGGAAGACAAGGGGCAAGCCGCTGCCGCGGAGATCGGCGGCAGCTTCGTGCGATGCGACGTGAGCAAGGAGGATGATGCCCAAGCCGCGGTGGCGGCGGCGACGAAGCTCGGCAAATTGATGGGTCTGGTCAACTGCGCCGGCATCGCCCCCGCGGAAAAGACCGTCGGCAAGGCGGGGCCGCATTCGCTTTCCGTCTTCAGCAAGGTCGTCACGGTCAACCTGATCGGCAGCTTCAACATGATTCGCCTCGCTGCCGCCGCCATGAGCAAGAACGAACCGGAGTCGACCGGAGAGCGGGGCGTGTTGATTTCGACCGCATCCGTCGCTGCCTACGATGGACAGATCGGACAGGCCGCCTACAGTGCTTCGAAGGGCGGCGTGGTCGGGATGACCTTGCCGATCGCACGCGACCTGGCGCGCGACGGCATCCGCAACATGACCATCGCGCCGGGCATCTTCGGAACGCCCATGCTGTTGGGCATGGACCAGAAGGTACAAGACGCGCTGGCGGCGAGCGTGCCCTTCCCTTCGCGGCTCGGCACGCCCGAGGACTACGCCAAGCTGGTCCGCCACATCTTCGAGAACGACATGCTCAATGGAGAAGTCATCAGGCTCGATGGCGCCATTCGGATGGCGCCTCGCTGACCGCCGCGCTGATGATCTCGGGGCCTTGGTCGACCGGCGCCTCGATGCGCCCGGTCCGGTCGAGCCGCTCGTACTGGGCGATGACCTGCGCGCCGAAGAGCACCAGCGTGGCGGCGATCTCGAGGCTCAGCAGGACCACGATCGCCGTGGTCAGCGAACCGTAGACCACGTTCACCTGCGACAAGGTGGCGAAGTACAGCACCAGTACCCTCCGGGTGACCTCCCAGAGCAGCGCCGCGGTGACGCCGCCCAGCAAAGCGTGTCGCAGGCGAAGTCGCCCGACCGGCATCACCAGGTAGAGCGAGGTCAACATGAAGATCTCGCCGCCCAGCCCGAGCAGGTAGAGCAACACGCCCGAAACGCCCGACAGCGACCAGCTGCGCCCGAACAGCTCCACGCTTTCCTGCCCGATCAACTGAAGCGCGCCGGCAACCAGCGTCACCAGCAACAGGCCGATGCACAGGCAAAGAATGTAGATGTACGGCATGACCGCCGAAATCAGGAAGTGCCGCGAATGGTGCGCCTTGCGATGATGAAAGATCACCGCCATCGCGCTCTCGAGCACCGTGAAGGCGAGCGAGCTGAAGAAGATCATGGTCACGACCAGCACCGGACCCATGACATCCCGATGCGCCAGGAAGTTGGACAGCTCGCCCACGATGGCGGTCGACTGGCCCGGGAGCAGCCAGGCCAGGTAGCGCCCGACCGATGAAAGCAGCATCTCCTGGTCAATGACGTGCGACAGCGCGATCACGCTCACGATCATCAACGGCACGATCGAAAGCAACGCGTAGTACGCCACGGCACCGGCGAGCAGCAGCCCCTGGTTAGCTCGAAACGACTTGGCCGCTTCCCACGCGAATCGAAACGGATGCCGGAGCAACGGTGCGGCGTGGGTGAAGGGTTGTCGTTTCATGAGGAGCTGCAGGGCCCGGATGAGTATCACCTGCAAGCCGGCATGGGCAAGAGCTTGCGTATGATTTGCCGTTCTCCACCTACATGACCATTCCCGCCGCCTTCATCCAGGAACTGATCGCGCGTGCCGACGTGGTGGAGATCGTCGGCCGGTATGTTCCGCTCAAGAAATCCGGGGCCAACTTCTCCGGGCTCTGCCCCTTCCACAGCGAGAAATCGCCCTCCTTCTCGGTCAGCCCGACCAAGCAGTTCTATCACTGCTTCGGCTGCGGCGTCCACGGGAACGCGATCGGCTTCCTGATGGAACACGGCGGCATGGGCTTCGTCGAGGCGGTGCACGATCTCGCCCAGCAGTACGGCCTGCAGGTTCCGGAAGACGATGCGTCGCCAGAGGAACGCGCTCGCGCCGCGGGCCAGCGGCAGAAGCAGGCCACGCTCTCGGAAGTCCTGCAGAAGGCGGCGGAGGCTTACCGGAAGCAGCTGCGCCAGTCGAAGATCGCCATCGACTATCTGAAACGCCGCGGCGTCAGCGGCGAGGTTGCCAAGCTCTACGGCATCGGCTACGCGCCGCCCGGATGGCGTTCGCTGGCGAGCGTTTTCCCCGGCTACGACGATCCGCTGCTGGTCGAAAGCGGTCTGGTGATCGCGGGCGACGAAGTCGAGGGCGAGGACGCCAAGCGCTATGACCGCTTTCGCGACCGGATCATGTTCCCGATCCGCAACGTCAAGGGCGAGCACATCGGCTTCGGCGGCCGGGTGCTGGGGGACGAGAAGCCCAAGTACCTGAATTCACCCGAGACGCCGGTTTTCAGCAAGGGCCGCGAACTCTATGGACTGTTCGAAGCACGCAGCGCGTTCAGGGAACATGGCTTCGCGCTGGTAACCGAGGGTTACATGGATGTCGTGGCCCTGGCGCAGCTCGGCTTCCCGAATGCGGTCGCTTCGCTCGGCACCGCCTGCACGCCGGAGCATGTGCAGAAGCTCTTCCGGTTCACGGAGTCGGTCGTGTTCAGCTTCGACGGCGACGCAGCCGGTCGCCGGGCAGCTCGCAAGGCCCTGGACAGTGCGCTTCCGTTCGCGACCGACGTGCGGAGCATCAAGTTCCTGTTCCTGCCGTCGGAGCATGACCCGGACACCTACATCCGGGAATTCGGCAACGAAGCCTTCGACCGCTGCATCAAGGAAGCCACGCCCCTGAGTCGATTCATGCTCGAAGCCGCTGCCGACGGCTGCGACCTCGGCAGCGCCGAAGGGCGAGCGCGAATGACCAGCAACGCGCGTCCGCTCTGGACGGCGCTTCCGGCGGGCGCCTTGAAGCAGCAACTCCTGGTCGAGATCTCGCAGAAGGTTCAGCTGGACAGCAGCGCGCTGCTGTCGCTCTGGCCCGCGGCGGGCAACCGATCGCGCCCGAGGCCGCCCGACCCCGACGCGCCAGCAAGATCGAGCGAGCGGGATTCGGGCCCCTTCGAGGACTATGGCGCGTCGGCGTCGCAAGACGCTCCCGACTTCGGAGATTTCGACGGCGGCTTCGTACGCAACGATTCGCGCCGAGGCGATCGCGGATGGCGCGGCAAGAGCCGAGAAGCTTCTGCACCGAGAGGCCGGTCCCTCCCCTTCAGCCGGGCCGACGTCGCGGCGAGATTGCTGCTGTCGAACGTGGCCCGATGGGAGGCGCTCAGCCACGAACTCCACGAGCTTCTCTGCGCCTTGCCCGGCGAACACGGCGAACTTTTCCGATGGCTCGACCACCAACTGCTCGAGCATGGAAGGCAACCCTGGGCTGCATTGCGCGAAGGGCTGAGAGGGCAAGCCTTCGAGGCCCTCGTGCTGCGCGCCATGGCGGCAACGGATGCGGCCCCGGCGCCCGAAGACGGCCAGGCCGAGGCCCAGCAGGAGGCAGACGCCTTGCGGGAGCTGCGCAGCGTGCTGGACTTCATGCTGGACGACCAGCTCAAGTTGCTGCAGAACGAGGCGATTGCCGCCGTCGGCAGCGACCCGACGGCCCTCGAGCGCTACAAGGCACTGGAAGCCCGGCGCCTCGACCTCCGGGCTCGTCTGAACACTGCCGTCCAAAACACTTGAAATCTCGCTGCGCGGTATAATGTAGGGCTTCGCTACTAGCGAAAAGACAAGAGCGACAGCAGCACCTCCGGGCCGACCCCTTTGCGCAATGCACGCCGATCGACATCGGCAAGGGTCAAAACTCCGCAAGGACTGCACACCAAATGTTCGCCCGACATCTTGTCTATCGAAAGTGCGCCTGAGGGTTCGTCCCTCAGCGTTCCTGTTTGTGCTCGAGCCTGCGCCGGGTTGATGGCGTCTCGCGATTGCGCTTGTCCGTTCTTGTTGTTCCGAGGTCATCATGCCCAGTTCAAAGAATCGTGCTCCGTCCGCTGCCCCCGCGCCGAAACCCGTTGCAGAAAAACCGTTGAAAGCCGCGTCGCCGCCGGCAACTAAATCGCGTGCCGACATGCCCAAGGCGACTGCCGCAACGAAAGTGAAAACCGTGCCCTCCAAGACATCTTCCCCCACCGCCGAATCCAAGAAAACCGCCGCCGTCGCAGAAGCGCCTGCCGTCGCCGCCGCCGCGCCCCGCAAGGTCGGTCGTCCGCCCAAGGCAGCTGCCGGTGCCGCGGCTGCACCCGCAGCCGGTGGTGCCAAGCGCGGCCGCAAGCCCAAGGCTGGCGCTTCTTCCGAAATGCTTCCCTCCTCCGATGTCGACCTGACCGACATCGAGGACGACCTGGTCGGTGAAGAGCCGGTGGCTGCTGCTGCGTCGACCGAAGAAAAGGCCAAGCCGCTTCGCATGAAGATCAGCAAGGCCAAGGAACGTGCCTTGATGAAGGAATTCGGTCTCGACGAGACCGTGCTTTCCGAAGAAGACCTGGCCAAGCGCCGCTCGCGGCTCAAGACCCTGATCACGCTCGGCAAGACCCGCGGCTACCTCACCCACGGCGAGATCTCCGACCACCTGCCCGACAAGCTGGTCGATGCCGAGACCATGGAAGTCGTGGTCACCATGCTCAACGACATGGGCGTCGCGGTCTACGAGCAGACGCCCGATGCCGAAACGCTCCTCTTGAACAACACGGCCCCCACCGCGACCACGGTCGAGGAAGCCGAGGAAGAGGCCGAAGCTGCCCTGTCGACCGTCGACAGCGAGTTCGGTCGCACCACCGACCCGGTCCGCATGTACATGCGCGAGATGGGCACCGTCGAACTGCTGACCCGAGAAGGCGAGATCGAGATCGCCAAGCGCATCGAAGGCGGCCTGATGGCGATGATGGAAGCCATCTCGGCTTCGCCCGCCACGATCGCCGAGATCCTCCGGCTCGGCCAGGACATCCGTGAAGGCAAGGTCGTGATCTCGACCATCGTCGACGGCTTCTCGAACCCGAACGAGGCCGACGACTACGTGGCCGAAGAAGATTTCGACGAGTTCGACGAAGAGGACGACGACGACGGCAAGGGCGGCTCCAAGGCGCTGACCAAGAAGCTCGAGGAACTCAAGCGCGATGCGCTGGAGCGCTTCGACCGCATCGCGAGCCTGTTCGAGAAGGTCCACAAGGTCTACGACAAGGAAGGCTACGGAACGCCCGCCTACCAGAAGGCGCAGCAGGCCCTGTCCGAGGAGCTGATGACCATCCGCTTCACGGCGCGCACCATCGAGAAGCTGTGCGACCTGGTCCGCAACCAGGTCGACGACGTGCGCAAGAAGGAGCGCGAGCTGCGCCGCATCATCGTCGACAAGTGCGGCTTCCCGCAGGACGAGTTCATCCGCGATTTCAGCGGCGTCGACAAGAACGGCAACCGCGTCTCGTCCAACCTGCTCAACCTGAAGTGGGTCGAGAAGCAGGCCGCCGCCGGCAAGCCCTGGAGCACGGTGATGGCGCGCAACATTCCGCCGGTGCAGGAGCTGCAGCAGATGCTGACGGACATCCAGTCGCGGGTCGTGGTGCCGCTGGCCGAGCTCAAGGAAATCAACAAGCGCATGAACGAAGGCGAGGCTTCCTCGCGCGATGCCAAGAAGGAGATGATCGAGGCCAACCTGCGCCTGGTGATCTCGATCGCCAAGAAGTACACCAACCGCGGCCTGCAGTTCCTCGACCTGATCCAGGAAGGCAACATCGGCCTCATGAAGGCGGTGGACAAGTTCGAATATCGTCGCGGCTACAAGTTCTCGACCTATGCGACCTGGTGGATTCGCCAAGCCATCACCCGGTCGATCGCCGACCAGGCGCGCACCATCCGGATCCCGGTTCACATGATCGAGACGATCAACAAGATGAACCGCATCAGCCGGCAGCACTTGCAGGAGTTCGGCTTCGAGCCGGATGCCGGCATCCTGGCCGCGAAGATGGAGATTCCCGAGGACAAGATCCGCAAGATCATGAAGATCGCGAAAGAGCCGATCTCGATGGAAACCCCGATCGGCGACGACGAGGATTCGCACCTCGGCGACTTCATCGAGGACAGCAGCAACACGGCGCCGATCGAGGCTGCCATGCAGGCGGGCTTGCGCGACGTGGTCAAGGACATCCTCGACAGCCTGACGCCGCGCGAAGCCAAGGTGCTTCGCATGCGTTTCGGCATCGAGATGTCGACCGACCACACGCTCGAAGAGGTGGGCAAGCAGTTCGACGTGACCCGCGAGCGGATTCGGCAGATCGAGGCCAAGGCGCTGCGCAAGCTGAAGCATCCGTCGCGTTCCGACAAGCTGCGCAGCTTCATCGATACCCTCTAGAGCTCGCCCCCAGGCTGCGCGCACTGCGTGTGCTTCGCCAACCCCCTGCCGGGGGCAACACCTTCGGACCGGCGGAGCCGGATCCGTGGTGTTTGCTGGACAGGGACAACACCAGCGGGCGCTATTTTTTGGAGTCGCCATGAATCCGGATGCGGACAAACTTTGGCATGCGCCTCGGTGGGCGTTGGCCATCTTGTTGGCGGTGCTGGGGATGCTGGGGCCGTTTTCGATCGATACGTACATTCCGGCGTTTTCCGGGATTGCGCGGTCGATCGGGGCTACGCCGGTCGAGATGCAGCAGACGCTCTCGGCCTACCTGTTCGGGTTCGCTTTCATGAACCTGTTCCACGGGGCGCTGTCGGATAGCTTCGGGCGGCGGCCGGTGGTGCTGTGGGGATTGGCAGTGTTCACGGTGGCCTCGCTCGGCTGCGCGCTTGCACAAAGCATCGGGCAGCTGGTGTTTTTCCGCGCGTTGCAGGGACTCTCGACCGGGGCGGGCATCGTGGTGTCGCGGGCGGTGATCCGCGACATGTTCCCTCCGGCTGAAGCGCAGAAGGTGATGAGCCAGGTCACGATCTACTTCGGCGTGGCGCCGGCGATTGCGCCGATCGTCGGCGGCTTCCTGTTCGTGCACCTGGGCTGGCACAGCATCTTCTGGTTCCTGGTCGCGGTGGGCGTGGTGCTCTTCGTCGCCAACTACAAGCTGCTGCCCGAGACTCTCCACCAGAGCCATCGGCAACCCTTCGAGGTTCGCCATCTCATGCGCGGCTACTGGGACCTTTGCTCCGATCCACGCTTTCTGCTCCTGGCGCTTGCAAGCGGCGTTCCGTTCAACGGCATGTTTCTCTACGTGCTGGCTGCGCCGGCCTTCCTGGGCGATCACCTGGGACTCGCGCCGACCCAGTTCTTCTGGTTTTTTCTGCTCACCATCGGCGGCATCATGGCCGGTGCCTGGGTCAGCGGACGCATGGCGGGCAAGGTGGCGCCGAAGCGCCAGATCCGGGACGGCTTCGTGATCATGCTCGCGACCTCGGCGGTCAACGTCGCGGCCAATGCCCTTTTCACGCCGCATGCCGCCTGGGCGCTCTGGCCGCTGGCGTTGTTCGCGTTCGGCTGGGCGCTGATGGTGCCGGTGGTCACCTTGCTGGTGCTCGACCTGCATCCGGAGCGCCGCGGCATGGCCTCGTCGCTGCAGGCGGTGATCGGCTCGACCGCGAACGGCGTCGTCGCCGGCGTGGTGGCGCCGCTGGTCATGCATTCGACCCTGGCGCTCGCCGGCACGTCGATCCTGATGATGGGTGTCGGCCTCGTGGCCTGGGTCTGGCTTCATCGCCGCTGGCCCGAGATCGGGCGCCTGGTCGCGGCCTGAGCGTGGCGCGGAGCGCCGGCAGCGAGCTCCCCTCTCCCCATCTGCCACCTCGCCAATTCCCGCGCCCTGGCCCTGCGCACCGGACCCGGACTGACCGGCGTCTGCGTCTTTCTGAACACGGCGATTGCCGAACAGCCTTTTGCCGGCACACAATGCCGGCACAACAATGTTCAGGGAGTTTGTCATGCGGCTATCAAGCCAGCGCGCGAGCGCGCGCCTTTCGTCCTTTGCCGCCATCCGGCGCTCACACCCGCCTGCTCTGGCGCCCAGCTGCCGAACCCGGCATCGATCGCGGCCTCCGAGTCGACTCCGACGCTTCCTGATCTCCTTCGCGGCAATCGCATTGCTCGGCCTGCAAGCCTGCTCGCCGGTCCCACCCGTCATCAAGATCGGGGTCGCGCAACCACTCACCGGCCCGGTCGCGGCACTCGGGCGCGACATGCTGCAAGGCGCACAGCTCGCGGTGGACGAACTCAACGCGCAGGGCATCTCGGTCGATGGCCATCGGGTCCAGCTCAAGATCGTGAGCCTCGACGACGAATCCAGTGCCGAACTCGGCGAGCAGGTCGCGCGCACCTTGGTCGACGAGGAGGTGGTGGCGGTACTCGGTCACCTGAATTCGGGCGTGAGCATTCGGGCTGCACCGATCTACGCCGCCGCCCACATCCCGCAGCTCGCGATCTCGACCCAGCCGCAGTACACGCAGCTGGGCCTCGACACCACGCTCCGCCTGGTCGCGAGCGACACCGTGCAGGCGCGCGCGCTCGGCGCCTTTGCCGCCACCCTGCCCGCCCGCGCCTACGCCCTGGTCGACGACGGTACCTCCTACGGCAAGTCGCTGGCCGACCTGGCCCAGCAATCCCTCGTGAGCAAGGGCAAGCTCATCGCGATGCGGCAATCGTTCGACACCACCACCACCGACTTCAGCAGCCTGGTGCAGGAATTGAAGGCCCATCCGGCCGAGGTGGTGGTCAACACCTTGTCGGACGTGCAGGTGCTCGCACTGGTCGACCAGCTCGCGGCCGCCCGGCTGACCGACATCCAGATCGTCGGCGGCGACACCTTGAAGACCGACAAAGTGCTGACCCGAGCGCTGCCGCTGCAGGTGTTCGCAGCCTCCCCGGTGCTCGAACCGCTGGAGTTCTATCGCGGCAAGGCCTTCGTCGCCGCCTACACCCGGGCCTTCGGCGCTCCGCCGCTGTATGGCGCGCATTACGCCTACGACGCGATCCACATGGTGGTCGCCGCCGTGCAGCGCTCCGAGTCGGTGGACGGCCAGATGCTGACCCGCAAGCTGCGCGAGCTCGACTTCATCGCACCGGTCAACAGCACCATGAAGTTTGGAGCGGACGGCGAACAGCTCTATGGCAGCGTCGGCATCTACCGGCCGCGCGCCGGACGGTGGGAGCCGATGATGAACTCCGACCGCTGGTAGGCCGCGAAGGCCTCGAAAGGACGTACGTCCCTACGTCGCTTCGCGCGCCACGCCGAGCAGCCGCTCCAGCACCTCCGGCTGCGCGCTCAGCGTGGCCGCACGGTCGGCATGGACCACCGTGCCGTGGTCCAGCACCACCGCTTCGTCCGAGATCGCGAGGATCGCCTGCGGATGCTGCTCCACGATGATGGCCGCCAAGCCTTCGTCCTGCGTGATGCGGCGGATCGCTCGCAACAACTCCTCGACGATGATCGGCGCCAGTCCTTCGAGCGGCTCGTCCAGCAGCAGGAGCCGCGGATTCACCACCAGCGCGCGGCCGACCGCCAGCATCTGCTGCTCGCCGCCCGAAAGCTGCGTGCCCAGGTTGCCCTTGCGTTCGGCGAGGCGCGGAAACATCGTGTAGACCCGCTCCGCATTCCATTTGCCGGGCCGCTCGACGGCGGTCAGGTTCTCGTGCACCGTCAGCGACTTGAAGATGTTGCGTTCCTGCGGCACCCAGCCGATGCCGGCCGCGGCGCGCTGATGCGGCGCCAGCGAATGAAGCGGCGCGCCGCCGAGCGAGATGCTTCCGCCGTGCTGGCGGGTGGCACCCGCCAAGGTGTTGATCAGCGTGGTCTTGCCGGTGCCGTTGCGCCCGAGCAGCGCCAGCGTGCGGCCCTCGTCCAGCGACAGCGAGATGCCGTGCAGCACCACCGCCTCGCCGTAGCCGGCGGAGAGATCCGAGATGCGCAGCAGTTCAGCCATGGGTCGCTCCCTGGCCGAGGTAGACCTCCTTCACGCGCGGATCGTTCGCGATCTCGTCGGGCGAGCCCTCGGTCAACAGCGCGCCGTTGACCAGCACGGTCATGCGGTCGGCGAAGCTGAAGACCAGGTCCATGTCGTGCTCGATCAGCAAGACCGACACGTCGGCCGGCAGGTGGGCCACGGTCTCGAGCAGTTCCTCGCGCTCGCCGGCGGGCACGCCGGCGACCGGCTCGTCCAGCAGCAGCACCCGCGGCTCGGAGGCGAGCGCGATGGCGATTTCGAGCAGGCGGCGCTTGCCGTAGGCCAGGTGCTTGACCTGTTGCTGCGCCACGTCTTGCAGCCTGAATTGCGCCAGCAGCGCGGTCGCGCGCTCGACCACGGCCCGGGAGCTTCCGAGCGGCCGCCACCACTGCCCGCCTTCGCCGGCATGCTGCGAAACCACGAGGGCCAGGGTCGCGAGCGGCGTCATCGAGTCGAACAGCTGGTTGATCTGGAAGGTTCGCACCATGCCGCGTGCCACCCGTTGATGCGGCGCGAGGCGGGTGATGTCGCGCCCTTCGAGTTCGATGCGGCCGGCGGTGGGCGTCAGGACACCGGTGAGCAGGTTGACCAGCGTGGTCTTGCCGGCGCCGTTCGGCCCGATCAGCGCATGACGCGCGCCACGCCTCAAGTTGAGGGTGACGTTGTCGGTGGCGGTGATGCCGCCGAATTTCATCACCAGGCCCTCGGCCGCGAGCACGACATCGCGTTCGCCGTGTGCAAGCTTCGTCATCGGTTGGCCGCCTTTGCCTGCCCGCTGCGCGACTTGCCGAGCCAGGTCCATGGCTTGAGCAGCCGGTCGCGGCCGACCAGCACCAGCAACACCAGGATGAGGCCGATCCAGAACATCCAGTACTGCGGCGTGACGGCCGACAGGTAGTTCTGCAGCAGCTTGAAGACGATGGCGCCCGCCACCCCGCCGTAGAGCCAGCCGACGCCGCCGATCACCAGCATCAGGAGCACGTCGGCCGAGCGATCGAAGGCCAGTACGTCGAGCGACGCGAAGCCGGTGGTCTGCGCCAGCAAGGCGCCCGAGGCACCGGCCACTGCGGCTGCGATGGTGTAGATCACGGCGATGCGCGACACCACCGGGATGCCGATCGCCATCGCGCGCAGCCGGTTGTCGCGGATCGCCTTCAAGGTCGCGCCGAAAGGCGAATGCACCAGCCGCCGCATCACGAGGAACAGCAGCAGCATGACCGCGAGCGAGTACGAGGCCGCGGTACGGCCGTAGAGGTCGAACTCGAACAGGCCGAGCACTGGCCCCATCACCACGCCTTGCAGGCCGTCCGCGCCGCCGGTCAGCCAGTCGAGCTTGTTGGCCAGCTCCAAGAGCAGCAGCGCGGTGCCGAGCGTGACCATGAGCCGGGTCAGGTCGCTGCCGCGAAGGATCGTGACGCTCGCCAAGGCGCCGAGTGCCGCCGACAGCACCACCGCGAACAGCAGGCCGACCGTGGGATCCGGCATCACGTGCTTGGCGAACAAGGCCGCCGCGTAGGCGCCGAAACCGAAGAAGGCCGCGTGACCCAGCGACACGATGCCGGTGTACCCGAGGATCAGATCCAGCGACATCGCGAAAAGCGCGACGATCGCGACCTCGTTGACCAGGAGCGCATGCGAGGGCAGGAGCCACGGCAGCACGAAGGCAGCTGCCCACAGCAGGTACTCCCACGGCCGCCAGCGCGACTGGGCGAGCAGCGCGCCCTGCAGGTCGGCGCCGCTCACCGGCGTCCTCCCTGGCGCGTGAAGAGGCCCTGCGGCCGCCACATCAGGATCAGGATCATCAGCAGGTACACCGTGAAGGCGCCCATCTTCGGGATGAAATACTTGCCGCCGACATCCGCGATGCCGAGCAGCAGGGCCGCCAGCAGCGGCCCGGTGATCGACGAGGTGCCGCCGACCGAGACCACGATCAGGAAATAGATCATGTACTTGAGCGGGAAGGTCGGGTCGAGGCCGAGGATCTCCGCGCCGAGCGCGCCGCCCAGGCCGGCAAGACCCGAGCCGACCGCGAAGGTCAGCAGGAACACCGCGTTCACGTTGATGCCGAGGCCCGCCGCGACCCGCGGGTCGTCGACTGCAGCCCGCAGCCGACTGCCGAAGCGGGTCTTCGACAGGATGAGCTGCAGCACCACCGTGAGCACCGCGCAGACCGCGATGATGAAGATCCGGTAGTGACCCATGCCCAGCAGCAGCGCGCCCTCGCCGACTTCGGTGCGGCCGCGCAGCCATTCGGGCAGCTGCACGTTCTGCTGCGAGGAACCGACGAAGTAATCGATGGCGGCGACCGCCATGAAGGCCAGCCCGATCGAGAACAGCACCTGGTCGAGATGCGACTTGCCGTACATCGGCCGGTACAGCGTTCGCTCGAGCAGCGCGCCCACCAGGCCGACCACCACGAAAGCGAGCGGCAGGCAGGCGAGGAACGGGAGGCCCGCCTTCTGCATCGCGAACACCGTCAGGTAGCCGCCGGCCATCGCGAAGGCGCCATGCGCCAGGTTGATGAAGTTCATCAGGCCGAGCGTGACCGCCAGGCCGACCGCGAGCACGAACAGCAGCATCCCGTAGGCGATGCCGTCGAACAGGATGGTGAGCATCTAGACCGACCTCCGAACGGGCGCGACGATCACTTGGTCTTGCCCGGGTCCTTCACCGCCTTGATGACGTCGAACTCGACGTTGTAGAGCTGGCCGTCCTTCTTCTCGACCTTGCGGAGGTACACGTCCTGCACCACGTCGCGGGTCTGCGCGTCGATCAGCACCTGGCCGCGCGGGCTTTCGAAGATCTGGCCCTTCATCGCGGCCAGCAGGGCATCGCCGCCGCCCTGGCCCTTGGTCGCCTTGAGGGCCTCGTAGATCACCCGCATGCCGTCGTAGCCGCCGACCGCCATGAAGTTCGGCCGCATGTTCTTGTTCGCCTTCTGGAAGGCCTCGACGAACTTCTTGTTCATCGCCGACGGATGGGCCGCCGAATAGTGATGCGAGGTGACCACGCCCAGCGCGCCGTCGCCCATGTCGTTGAGCTGGTCGTCATCGGTCACGTCGCCGGTCGCGATCATCTTGATGCCGGCCTTGTCCATGCCGCGCTCGATGAACTGCTTCATGACCGCAGCGCCGGCGCCCGAGGGCACGAACACGAAGAGCGCGTCCGGCTTGGCATCGCGCACCTTCTGCAGGAAGGGCGCGAAATCCGGGTTGCGCAGCGGCACGCGGAGCGATTCGATGACCTTGCCGCCGTTCAACTGGAAGCGCTCCTTGAAGAACTTCTCGGCATCGTTGCCCGGACCGTAGTCGGCCACCAGGGTCACCACCGACTTGACGCCGTTCTTGGGCGCCCAGTCGCCCATCGCGACCGATACCTGGGGCAGCGTGAAGCTCGACCGGATGATGTAGGGCGAAGCCTCGGTGATGCTCGACGTGGCCGCCGCCATCACCACCTGGGGCGTCTTGGACTGGGTCGCGATCGGCGCCACCGCCAGCGCCAGCGGCGTGAGGCCGAAGCCCGCCAGCACGTTGACCTTGTCGTTCACCACCATCTCCTGGGCCAGGCGCTTGGCCACGTCCGGGAGGCCGGTGTCGTCCTTCACGATCAGCTCGATCTTCTTGCCGGCAACCGTGTCGCCGTTCTGCGCCATGTAGAGCCGGGCGGCGGCTTCGATCTGGCGCCCGGTCGAGGCCTGCTGACCGGTCATCGGCAGGATCAGCCCGATCTTGAAGGCATTGCCCTGGGCATGGGCGATCGGCAGGGCCAGCGAGATGGCGGCGAGGCCGGCGGCCTGGACGAGATGGCGACGTTGCATGGAGGTCTCCTGGGAGTCGATGGATGTATGGGGCCGATGCGGCTGGACGGTCGCTATTGTGGCTAAACCTGACGGCCGGATCGCGGCGGCAAACACCTAGCAGCACCGACGGGCGCATCGATTTCTGCGCGATTCGTCGATCCGTTGCGCGATCATCGCGCAAAGCCCGGCATACCGATCCGTCTTCATGCGTTTACGATCGACCGTTCTTTTCCCAGCAATGACGGAGCCCCTTTCCATGTCCATGCACGCTGCCCTGCCCGCCCGCTTCGACCACGTCGGCAGTTTTCTGCGCCCCAAGTACCTGCTCGAAGCCCGCGAGCAGAAAGCCAAGGGCGAGATCACGCCCGAGCAACTCCGGGTCGTCGAAGACAAGGCCATCGCCGAGATCGTCAAGTTCCAGGAAGACATCGGCCTCAAGAGCATCACCGACGGCGAATTCCGCCGCACCTATTTCCACATCGACTTCCTGGAGCAGCTCGGCGGCGTCAAGACCGACATCCCGGTCACGATCCGCAAGCCCGACGGCACCGAGGAACTGGCACCGCCGGTGATGCGGGTGATCGACAAGGTTCGCCATGCCAAGAACATCCAGCTCGCCGACTTCGAGTACCTGAAGAGCCAGGTCTCGGCCGGCAACACGCCGAAGGTAACGATCCCGTCGCCCACCATGCTGCACTTCCGCGGCGGCCGCGCCGGCATCAGCAAGGAGGCCTACCCCGAGCTCGACCCGGCCTTCTACGACGACGTGGCCAAGGCCTATGGCGACGAGCTGCGTTCGCTGGCCGCCGCCGGCTGCACCTACGTGCAGATGGACGACACCAACCTCGCCTACCTGTGCGACGAGAAGATGCGCGAAGCCGCCCGCCAGCGCGGCGACGACCCGAACGAGCTGCCGCATCGCTATGCCGCCTTCATCAACAAGGTGGTGGCGCAGAAGCCCGAGGGCATGACGCTCGCCATGCACCTGTGCCGAGGCAACTTCAAGAGCACCCACGCGGCAGCCGGCAACTACGAGCCGGTGGCCGAGGCGCTGCTCAAGGAGATGGATCTCGATGCCTACTTCCTCGAGTACGACGATGCCCGCTCCGGCGACTTCAAGCCGCTGCGCTTCCTGCCGAAGGGCAAGACCGTGGTGCTGGGCCTCGTGACCACCAAGTTCGGCCAGATGGAAGACAAGGACGAACTCAAGAGCCGGATCGAGGCCGCCGCCAAGTACGCACCGCTCGAGCAGCTGGCCCTGTCGCCGCAATGCGGCTTCTCCAGCACGGTCCACGGCAACAACATCGCGGTCGAGGCGCAGCGCGCCAAGCTCCGCCTGGTGGTCGAGACGGCGCAGGAAGTCTGGGGTTCGATCTGATCCGACAGCTGCCGCATCCAAGCGCGTGAACCACATCGACGACTGGCTGGATTGGCTGCCGACTCCCTCGCAGCACCTGCTCGTCGTCACCGTGGCCTTGCTGGTCTACGTGCTCAGCACGCGGGCGCGGCGCGAGCAGCGCGCACCCACCACCGCGATCGCCTGGGTGATGGGCCTCGCGCTCCTGCCCTACCTGATCCTGCCGATGTACCTGCTCTTCGGGCAGCGCAAGCTGCGCCCGGCAGGATCGCCCCGGCCGCCTCGCGCCGGCCCTGCCCGACATTGGGCCGCCGACCTGATCGAAAGCTTCGGCCTCGCTGCGCCCTCGCCCTGCGATGTCCGCCTGCATGCCGACGGCGTCGCCGCACGCGATGCGCTTTGGGAGGTCCTCGAGGGCGCGCGCGAGCGGCTCGATGTCGGCACCTTCATCATCGGCGACGACGAGTTCGGGCAGGAGGTGATCGAGCGCCTGGCACGCCGGGCCCGCAGCGGCATCAAGGTGCGCGTGCTGCTCGACGGCTTCGGCGCGCTGTCGCTGCCCGAGCGCCACTTCAGCCGCCTGCGCGAAGCCGGTGCAGAAGTCGCGGTGTTCCGGCCGATCTTCAGCTTGCGGCGCACCGGGCCGCGCAACCTGCGCAATCACCGAAAGCTCACCATCGCCGATGACGGCTGGCTGTGGTCGGGCGGGCGCAACCTGGCGGGCGAGTATTTCCTCGGCAACGCCGCCCATCCGGCGGCCTGGCGCGATCTTTCTTTCGACCTCCGGGGCAGCGTGGCCGGCGCCGCGGCCCGGCAGTTCGACCACGACTGGAGTTCGGTGCGCGGCCGCAAGCCGCGGGCCTTCGCAGCGACCGCCGACTCAACCGACGGCGGCCTCGCGCAGTTCCTGCCGAGCGGTCCGGACCAGACCGAGGACACGGCCCACGCGCTGCTCATCGATGCCTGCTTCCGGGCTGAGCGGCGGCTGCTCGCGATCACGCCTTACTTCGTGCCGGGTGACGGCCTGCGCGACGCGCTGCGCCTGGCGGCACGCCGAGGCGTCGAAGTCACGATCGCGATTCCGCAGCAATCGAACCACCCGTTGGCGGATTTCGTCAGGGCCCGTGCGATGCGCGACCTGGCGCGCGCCGGCGTGGTGTTCCGCATGCTGCCCTTCATGGCGCATGCCAAGGGCGTGGTGGTCGACGACGAGCTCGCCCTGTGCGGCTCGATCAACCTCGACATGCGCAGCCTCCTGTTGAACCACGAAGCCGCGGTCGTCTTCTACGGGCGGCGAGAAATCGAATGGCTGGCCGACTGGATCGGCGTCACCGCGTCGGCCGGCGAACCGTATCGAGCCCGCCGGCCGGGCCTGGTCCGCGACGTGGCGGAAGGCCTGCTCCTCACCATCGCGTTCCAGCTCTAGTCCTTGCGAGGTCGCTTGTTGGTGTAGCTCGCGTTGCCGAGGCCGGTGCCGATGGTGAGCACGCCCCAGCGTTCCACGTCCTGCATGAAGGGCAGTTCGCTCAGGCCCTGCACCACCGCGTCGTTGTGCATCAGCGCCACGGTCGGCACGCCGCCGATGGTCGGGATCACCTTGATCAACTCCGATGGCAGGTGGAAGCTGTCGCTCTCCCAGTCGCCCGGCAGGTTCTGCGCACCCCGCGCGATCGAGCCGTCCTTGCGAATCAGGCCCGGGCAGGCGAGGCCGATGAAGGGCGCGAGCCGAATGCCGTTGCGGTGGCTGTAGCGGATCTCGTCGTTCAGCATGTCCGCCAGGCGCGCGACCAGTTCGCGCCGGTTCGGCTTGTCGTCCCGGTGACGCCACTTTTCTCGCCGGATGACCTTGGCCTTCGACATGTCCGGCGCCCGCTTGACCCGGGTCTTGACGATGCCGCAGCGGATGTTGGTGCCGCCGATGTCCACGGCCAGGATCGCGTCCGAATGTTTGAGGAGCGCAGGCGGCACCAGGTGCACCCAGCCGAGCAGGCCGCCGTCGTCGGTGGCATGGCAGATGCGGGCGAGCTGCACGTCGAGCTTCATGTGCTGCAGGATGGCCGCGGCCTGCAGCACCGCGCGCTCGCCGACATCGCTTTCCGGGAAGCCGCCGCCGATGACGATGCGCTCCACGCCCTTCCACGAGGGCTGCTGCAAGAACTTGTCGATCACCCAGGCCAGTTCCTCGGCGAATTCTTCGATGGCGCCATGCAGCACGTCGGCTGCCTCGGAGGCGGTTTCGTCTTTGAGTGCCGCATCGAGCACGCTCTTCGACAGCTCCTTGGAGTGCGTGCGCCCCAGGGGATCGCGGCCTTTCTTGCGCCGCCGCTGGCGCCAGCGTTCGAGCAGTTCGCGAAACGCGGTCTGGCTGGCCTGGTCGCCGACGAAGCCGTCCTTGTCGCGAAGCTGCAGGCTGTAGCCCTCGACGACCACCGACGGCAGCTCGCGGGCGCCGTGTACATCCGGCGGCGGATGCTCGGTCTGTCCAGCGGCCTTGGCATCGCGCGCGTCGTCCTCGCGCGAAGGCTTGTCGGACTTGCCGCGGAACTCCCTGTCTTTCCTCTTGTCGTCTTTCGCCATTGCTTCCTTCGATTGATGTTGCGAGCCGCCGGTCGATTTGATTCTGCAGTGCCTGCCTCGTCGTCGAGATCAATGTCCCTCAGTCGGCCGTGGCCTCGAGGATCAGCCGCGCGGTCTCCTCCGGCGCATCCCAGTGCGGGAAGTGGCCGCAGCGCTCGAACCAGTGCAGGCTTGCCTCCGGATAGGTGGCCTGAGCGCGCGCTGCCTGGCGCGGAAGGCAGACCCGATCGCTGCGGCCCCAACCGATCACCAGGCGCTTGCCGCGCCGATGCGATTCGAACGGGCTCGGCGCGGCGCCGCGCACCAGCTGGGCCAGCAGCAGGTCGAAGGAAGTGGCGCTCGCATAGCTGCGCATCTCGTTCAGCACCATGCTCGCCGAAAGTGCCGAGCCACTGGCCGAAAACTGCGCCAGCATCATGCGCCGCGACCATTCGCGCTGCGTGATCGCCGGCATCGCGAACTGCAGCGCCCTGATCATCCGGATCGACCCCCAGAGCGAACCGTGGAACATCCAGCGCTCCCACCCCTGCCAGAAGCCTCCCGGGCCGAGCGAGATCGCGGTGCCGACCACGTCCCGCCGGCTCGCCAGCTCCAGCACCAGGCGTGCGCCGACCGAGCAGCCGACCGCGTCGGTGCCGATCAGGTCGTGCTCACAGAGAAACTCGGTAACGGCGGTCGCCAGCGTCTCGATCGTGACCTCGCCTTTCAGCGCCGGGCTCTTGCCGAAGCCGGGCAGGTCGATGGCCACCACCGCGCGCTCGGCCGCCAGTGGCCTCATCACGGTCGCCCACGACCGCCAGCTGCTGCCCAGTCCGTGAACCAGCAGCAACGGCTTGCCTTCCCCCCGACGCACGTAATTGATCAGCATTTCGATCAGCATCGAGCATGCCGGCTGGCCAGCCCATCAGTGCCCGGCCCCACCGGTCGTAGGAGGCCGGCCTGCACCTGCCGCCGATACACTGCGGCATGCACCTGCGCCATGCGACCCGCCCGTCGGGGCCGACCTTGTCCCGGCTCCTCGTCGCGGCACTCGCATTCGCCCTGTGGGCCGGCCTTGCCAGCGCACAGGAGACACTCCGGATCGGCTCCAAGCGCTTCACCGAGTCGTACATCCTGGCGGAGCTGCTGGCCCAGACTGCCGCGCCCGAGCTGCCCGCGCCGCCGACCGTGCGACAGGGCCTCGGCAACACCGCCATCGTCTACGAGGCCCTTCGCTCCGGCGGCATCGACCTCTATGCCGAATACACCGGCACCATCGCGCTCGAGATCCTCAAAAGCCCGAAGCCGATGGACCGGGACGCCATGAATGCAGCGCTCGCGCCGCTCGGCCTCGGCATCGCCGTACCGCTCGGCTTCAACGACGGCTATGCGCTCGCGATGCGCAAGGCCGACGCCGAGCGCCTCGGCATCGAGAAGCTGGCCGACCTGGCCGGGCATCCCGAGCTCAAGCTCGGCCTCTCGAACGAATTCATCGGCCGGGCAGACGGCTGGTCCGGGCTCGCAGCCCGCTACCAGTTGCTCCAGAAGCCGACCGGCCTCGACCACGGCCTGGCCTACGACGCGATCACGGCCCGGCAGATCGACGTGATCGACATCTACACCACCGACGCCAAGATCGATCACCTCGGCCTCAAGGTGCTGCGGGACGATCGCAACCACTTTCCGCGCTATGACGCGGTGGTGCTGTACCGGCTCGATGTCGCGACCCGCTTTCCGAAGGCATGGGCCGCGCTCCAGAAGCTCGAAGGCCGCATCGACGAGCGCGCCATGATCGCGATGAACGCCAAGGCCGAACTGCAGGGCATGCCCTTCGACGCGATCGCACGCGACTTCCTGGCCGCCGAGGGCAAGCCGTCGACGTCGGCCGGGTCCGATCCGCCGTCGCGCGGCTTCATGGCCAAGTTGTTCGGCGACGACCTCGGCCGGCTCGCCCGCCAGCACCTGCTGTTGGTGGTCGTCTCCGTCGGCCTGGCGATCCTGATCGCGGTGCCGATCGGCATCGCCGTCTTCGCACGGCCCCGTGCGCGCGCCGCGGTGCTGGCGGCAACCGGCCTGCTGCAGACCATTCCTTCGCTCGCCTTGCTGGCGGTGCTGATCTCGCTGCTCGGCGCGATTGGCACCTTGCCGGCGCTCATCGCGCTCACGCTCTACTCGCTGCTGCCGATCATGCGCAACACCGTCACCGGCCTGGCCGAAGTGCCGGCAGGGCTTCGGCAGGCCGGCACCGCGCTCGGCATGAGCGCCGGCCAGAGCCTCCGACTGGTGCTGCTGCCGCTGTCGTTGCCGACCTTGCTCGCAGGCGTGCGCACCGCGACCACCATCGCGATCGGTACGGCGACCATCGCGGCCTTCATCGGCGCCGGTGGATTCGGCGAGCGCATCGTCACCGGCCTCGCATTGAACGATCGGCAGCTGTTGGTCGCGGGCGCGGTGCCCGCGGCGATGCTGGCGCTGCTCAGCGAAGCCTTGTTCGAGCTGATCGAGCGCTGGCTGGTGCGGCGCGGCTGATTGCTGCGCTGCAGGCATGCGAGCCCTGCGCTAGCATCATCCGGCGGCGGCAAGCACTTCGAGATGGTCTGGATTTCGCGCCCGCCACACACCACCCGAGGAATCGATTGATGAATGCATGGCGCGGTCCACGTGGGCACCGGCTCGTTGTCCTTTTCAGCGAACGCAGTCGCGCGGCCTATGCCGCCGAAGCGGCCGAGCTGCAAGAGACCTACACCTTCGACAGCGCTTTCGGCGAGCCGCGCACCTGGCTCAAGGGCGAATACGCCTATCTCGCGCCGAACGCGGCCGGGCTGCTGCTTGCGCGCTGCAACCTCAAGCACGACCTGGTCGAGGAAGAGCAACTCGACGACCGCGTGCTCGCCAGCTGCCGACTGCTGGTCGTGCCGAATGCGGGCCACCTGGCCGAAGCCACCATCGCCCGCATCGAGCGATGGACGCAAGACACTCAAGGCCGCCTGATGGTGACCGGCAAGACCAACCTGCCGCCCGCCCTGCTCGGACTGCGCTCGATGAAGACCGTGCCCGCCGCCGGCTACACCGGCTGGCGCTGGCTCGAAGGCTCGCCCTTCGCCAACGCGGCATGGGAGCCGCTCTATGTGAGCGGCTACGACCGCCATCGCGTGCAGGACGCCCAACCCGCCGAAGGCAGCCGCGTGTTGGCCGACCTGATGGCATTCGCCGGCGACCTGAGCCATGCCGACACGGTCGACGCGACCCGGCTCGGCGCCGGCATCGTCGCGACCGATCGAACCCTTTTCATCGCGAACCAGGTGTTCGAGCTGATCGGCGGAATGATGCAGGCCCACCTCAACGTCGAGCCGGTGCGCCACTGGGCCAACCCGACGCACTGGGGCGACACGCTGCTCTTCTTCATTCGCCGGCTGCTGCGCGACATCGGGCTCGAAGACCTCTGGTCCACTCGACTGCGCGCCTTCGGTACCTACGGCGGGGTGCTGTCGTTCCGGCACGACGTGCACGGCATGCGCGACTACACGATGCTCGACTACCAGCTGCAGAACCTGATCCCCGGCAGCTATGACATCGAGGACCCGGGCTTCTCGACCAACATCACCGAGCCGATGGCGGCCGACTGGGTGGCCCGCACCACCCGCAACAACTTCATCGAGCCGGCGCTGCACAACGACAGCTCGATCGGCGATCCGCCCGAGGCGATCCGCGGCAAGGGACTTTTCACGCACCTGATCAACGCCGAGAAGAGCCTGGGCTTCACCGTCTGCACCTGCGGCCGCCATGCGGGCGGCCACATGCATCCGGAGACGCTGGACGCGATGGACTACCTCTATGCCAACCACGAGAGCGTGCTGGGCATGTGCACCTTCTGCTACTACCACATGATCGAGTACGGGGTGCGTGACCCGAACGCGATGGTCGAGGGCGTGATCGGCGGCAAGGAGCTCACCTACATCACCGACCTGCGCCGCACCATCGCGACGCCGGGCATCTGGTACCCGTTCCACGCGGTGGTCACCACCGATGCCGAGTGGCGGCCGATGCGCGGCTGGGACCGCACCCACGAGTACGACGCCGCCTATGAACTGGTCGAGACCATCTTCGCCGGCCACAGCGCGCGGCAGCGCGGCGTCGAGGACGTGCTCGAGAACGGCGTGTACAGCTTCCAGTACCACCCGGAGCTGGCGCGCGATCCGTCGGTCAACGACGGCAAGGGCAGCCTCGACTACGTTCGCTACTGCATCAACCTGGCCGAGCGCAGCAACTACTGGATCGCGACCCAGCGCGACCTCTACCAGCGCATGGCCGACTACGAAGACCTCGTGCTGGTCACGAGCGAAGACGGCATGACCGTGACCGTGCGCAATCCGACCGATCGCCGCATCGTGGCGATGGTGCTGGAGCAGAAGCGCCCGTTCCAGAGCGTCTGGCAGGGCGACGAGGAGCTGGTGCACATCGCGACCGGCGGCTTCGTCAGCCTGCCGCCGCTCGCGCCGCGCTCCGAGATCACGCTGGTCTTCAAGAACGAGGTGCACGAGGCGCCGCTGCTGCGCCAGCCGAGCAACAAGGGCATCGTGGTGCTGGATGCGCGGCGCCTGCCGAGCGAGGGCGAGACTCGCATCCAGGTCAGCGTCTGCCGCTCGCAGCCCTTGTGCGTCGAAGGCGTCGATCCGCTCGGCGCCTACCGGGTGCAGGTCGACGACGAGCCGGCGCGCCTTTATGCGCCGCGCATCGTCCGCACCATCCAGGCGCAGTTGAGCAACAGCAAGACCCGCAAGGACGCCGAGAAGCCGAACCTGCGCACCAAGCTCGAAGGCATCACCACCTTCCTCGACCTGATGATCGAAGGCGACCCGGACAACTTCGTCGAGCGCACCATCCGCATCACGCAGCTGCCGGCGCAGCAAGCGGAAAAGGCCAGGTTGGCGATGCTGGCGGCGACGCCGAAGAAGACAGGCCGCGTGACCCCGACCATCGAGTCGGTGCCCGCGAACGATTGACCGGCCGGAGGTCGACTTCGCCGTGATGGCGCGGCCGACCTCTCGAAGTTCGGCGCGCCGGCGCCGGCGCAGTCGTCGCGTCGGCGGCTGCCGCCCTCAGTCCGCCGCCGAGCCGCCCAGGTAGGCGACCTTGATGCGCGGATCGGAGATCACCTTCGCCGCACTGTCGATCATGAAGAGCCGACCCAGCTCCATCACGATGCCGGTGTCGGAGATCTGCAGCGCGCCATGCGCGTTCTGCTCCACCACCAGCACCGTGAGCCCGCCGCTGCGCAAGCTCGCGATGGTCTCGAAAATCTGGTCCTGGTTGCCTGGCGAGAGCCCGAGCGAGGGCTCGTCCAGCAGCAGCAGGCGCGGCTCCGCCTCCAGCACCATCGCGGTTTCCAGCACCTGCTGCTCGCCGCCGCTCAGGTTGCCGGCCAGCACCTTGAGCTTGGCGCCGAGCATCGGGAAGCGCGCGATGACGCCGTCCATCGCGCGCGCCACGTCGGCCCGCTTGCGCGTGAAGGCACCCAGCTCGAGGTTCTCGCGAACCGTCATCAGCGGGAAGTTGCAGCGCCCCTGCGGCACGAAGCCGATGCCGCGCTGCAGGCGCTCGCGGGCCGAGAGCTGCTCGATCGCCGTGCCCCCGAAGCGCAGGCTGCCGCCGAAGTGGCGGTTCAGGCCGGCCACCGCCTTGAGCAGGGTCGACTTGCCGGCGCCGTTCGGGCCGATGATGGTGGTGATGCTGCCGGCCTCGATCCGGGCGCTGAAGTCGCGCACGATCGGGTTGTCGCCATAGCCGGCCGAAAGCGCGTCGAATTCGAGCAGCGCGCTGCCCCTCGCGACGTCGTCAGTCATGGCGGACCTCCTCCGCGGCGGCGGCCTTCTTCCCGAGATAGGCAGCCAGCACCCGCGGATCGGTGCGGATCAGGCCGGGCGGGCCGTCCGCGATCTTGCGGCCGGCCTCGAGCACCACCACGCGCTGGCACAGGTTCATGATGAAGTCGACGTTGTGTTCCACGATCAAGAGCGCCACGCCTTCCGAATTCAGTTGCCGGATCACGGTCTCGATGTGCCGGACCATGGTCGGGTTGACGCCGGCCACCGGCTCGTCGAGCACGACCAGCCGCGGCCGAGCCATCATGCTGGCCGCGATCGCGAGCAGCTTGCGCTGGCCGTACGACAGGATCGCGGCCGGTGCATCGGCATAGCCGATCAGGCCGACCGTCTGCAGCAGGCCGCGCGCGCGCTCGGCGGCCGCGGCCTCCTTGTCTCGCACGGCGCGGCTTCGGCCGAGCGATGCCAGCCAGCCCGAGCCGTCGTTCTCCTGTGCCGCGACGCACAGGTTCTCGAGCAGGCTCAGCTCGTCGTAGGCCCGCACGGTCTGGAAGGTGCGCGTGAGCCCGGCCCGCGCGATGCGGTGCGGCGCCATGCCGGCAAGCGGCTGGCCGTCGAGCGTCCACTCGCCGCCGTCCACCGGCTGGAAGCCGCTGATGCAATCGATGCTGGTGCTCTTGCCAGAACCGTTCGGTCCGATCAGGCCGACGATCGCGCCCGGCTCGACCTGGTAGGACAGCGAATCGACGGCGGTGAGGCCCAGATAGCGCTTGGTGAGGCCTCGCACCTCCAGCAGGGGCTTGCTGGATGGGCTGGAGGGGCTGGACGGGCTCATGGCGCCACCTCCGTGCGCGGCTTGTCGGCTGCCTCGCCATAGGGCCGGTTGCGCCAGCGCGAGATGCGGCGCCGCTCGAACCAGCCGCCGATGCCGCCGGGGAACACCAGCATCGCCGCGATCAGGATCAGGCCGTAGAGCACCATGCGGAGGTCGGTGGTGAAGCGCAGCAGGTCGGGCAGCGCCGACAGGATCGCGGTCGCGAAGAGCACGCCCCAGAAGCTGCCCGGGCCGCCGAGGATCACCATGATCAGCATCGTCTCGGTGTAGTAGAAGTCGAAGAGCGACGGGTCCGCGATCGTCAGGTAGAACACGAAGAAGGCGCCCACCACGCCCGCGAGAAACGCCGACAGCGTGACCGCCAGCAGCTTGTAGCCGAGCGGATTGATGCCCTGCGATTGCGCGAGCGGCTCGTTCAGCTTGATCGCCTTGAGCGCGCGACCGAGCCGCGACGACACCACCAGGTAGATCAGGCCGTGGCTCAGCACCGCGAAACCCATCAGCAGGTAGTAGAAGTCGGACGGCCGGTTGAGGCGCCAGGCGTTCGCGAAGCCCGGCAGGCTCAGGCTCGGCACCGGCAAGCCCGGGATGCCCATGGCGCCGCGGGTGAGCGTGACCCAGTCGCGCGAAACGATCATGCACAGCAACGCGAAGCTGAGGGTGACGATCGCGAAGGCATGTCGCGAAAGCCGAAGCGACGAATAGCCGATGGCCAGTCCGACCACCGCGGCCAAGAGCCCTCCGGCGAGCGCACCGGCCCAGAGCGACCAGTTCAGTTCGGTCACCAGCAGCGCCGCCGCATAGGCGCCGAGCCCGAAGAAGCCGACCTGCGCGAAAGACAGCAAGCCGGTGTAGCCGTACACCAGGTTCAGGCCGCCCGAGAGCACCGAGAAGGTCGCGAAGCTGATGCCGAGCGCGAGCAGGTATTCGTTGCGCGTCATCGAAGGCAGCGCGAACAGCAGCACCAGTCCCGCCACCACCAGCGGCCATGCGAGGGTTCGCTTCATACCCGCACCCCCCGGCCGAACAGCCCTTGCGGCTTGATCAACAGGATCAGGATCATGGCCGCGAAGGCCAGGCCGTCGACCATCACCTGCGGCAGGAATCCGCCGATCAGGCTTTCGAGCACGCCGAGCGAAACGGCCGCGATGGCGGCGCCCGACACGTTGCCGAGCCCGCCGATGATGATGATCGCGAAGGCCTTGAAGACGAAGGCGAAACCCATCAGCGGATGCACCGCATAGATCGGCGCGAGCGCCGCGCCGGCCAGGCCGGAAAGCCCGATGCCGATCGCCACCGCCAGCCGCGACACCGCGCGCGCATCGATGCCGACCATGGTCGCGGCTTCGCGGTTCTGCGCCACGCCGCGCATCGCCTTGCCCACCTGCGTGCGATGCAGGATCAGGTAGAGCAGCACGAAGGCCGCGCAGCCGAGCCCGAGCGCGAACACGCGCAGCACCGGCACCCGGATGTCGCCGAGCGCGAAGTTGGCATAGGTGTAGCTGCTCTGCAGCAGCTTGGGCGTGGTCGTGAAGAGATACACCGCGCCGTTCTGCAGCACCATCGAAAGACCGAGCGTGAGCAGGATGCTGCGCTCGAAGCTCTGGCCGCTCACCGACCGGAGCAGCGCCTCGTACAGCACGTAGCCGAGGCAAACGGCGGCGAGCGTCACGGCGACGATGGTCGGCCAGTAGCCGATGCCCAGCCGACCCGCCAGGAAGTACGCGAACATCGCGCCGAGCATGTAGAACTCGCCGTGCGCGAAGTTCACGATCTCCAGCACGCCGAAGATGAGCGACAGGCCCATGGCGATCAGCGCATAGATGACGCCGATGACCAGGCCGTTGATCAGCAGTTGAATGAGAAAACTGGGTTCCACGCGTAGCCTCTGCGCCGATCGGCGCGCTTGAAAGGCGGCTCGCCCGAGCCGGGCGTCGCCATCGTCGACCGAACCCGCCTTCTGCGCGGGTCCGGGACGTTCCGAAGAAGGAAGGATCGGGCGATCAGGTCTTGCTGAAGCCCAGCACCGTGACCTTGCCGCCCTTGATGCCGAGGATCACGGCATTGTTGTGGACCAGGTTGTTCGCGTCGAATTCGAGCGTCGCGCCCAGGATCGACTGGAACTTGGTCTTGGCGAGCGCATCCCGCACGGCGGCCGGTTCGGTGCTGCCCGCGCGCTTGATCGCCTCGATCAGGATCTTGGTGGTCTCGTACGACTCGAAGCCGACCAGGATCGGTGCCTCGCCGCTCTTCTTGCGGTAGGCCTCGATGAAGGCCTTGTTGGCCGGCAGGTCCACGTTGAGGTCGTAGGGCTGCACGGCCACGGTGCCGTCGAGCGCGCCGCTCGCGAGGATTTCCTTCGGCACCTGGTCGACCAGCACGCGGCCGGTGAGCGGAATGCCGGCGCCCATGCCGGCCCACTGGCGCATCGCGTTCTGGAAGTCCGCGTCGATCGCGTACATCGCGATCATGGCCGGCTTCTTCGACTTGATCTTGGCGAACAGGGTGCTGAAGTCGGCGGTGCCCTTCTGATAGAAGTCGACGCTCGCAAGCTTGAGGTTGCGCTTCTTCAGGGCGGCCTCGAAGCCGGACGATCCGGCGCGGCCGAAGTCGGTGTCCTCGCCGACGAAGGCGATGTTGCCGGCCTTGCCGTCCTTCTCGAGCCAGGCGACCAGCGCGTCGAGCATGCTGGCATCGGTCGGGTTGACCTTGAAGGTCCACTTGTTGCCGCCGACGCCGGACTTCTCGGCGATCGAGGTGGCCGACGCGTTGGCCACCACGAACGGGATCTCGGCGCGCTCGACCAGCGGCATGATCGCGAGCGCGACCGAGCTGCACAGGCCGTCGAGGATCGCGACGTACTTCTTGTCCGCGATCATCTGGGTCACGCTCTTCACGGCCTCGGCCGGGTTGCAGCGGTTGTCCTGGAAGTCGATCTCGATCTTGCGGCCCAGCACGCCGCCGGCCGCATTGGCTTCGGCGATCGCGAGCTCGGAGCCCCAGCGCGAATGCTGGCCGAAGGTGGAGACGCCGCCGGTCAGCGGAATCGACGAGCCGATCACGATCGGTGCCGGGCCGGTCTGCGCCGAGGCGGTGAACGAAGCCGCGGCGATCAGCGCGGCCAGGAGGCGGTGAAGAGTTCTCAAGGGGTGGCTCGCAGTTGGAATGGGAATGCACCAAGCAAGACTTGCGCCTTGCTCACGGGAGCCCCCCTTGTCGCCGTCTGCCGCAGCGGTTTCGCAACTCTTTTTTGCAGCCGCGGTTCTATCACAGCGTGCCGCCCGGCGGCACCGCTCGGCGGCGCTGCCGCGTTCAGCGGCCTTGCGGGCCGAGCCGGTCGATCAGCGCGGCCAGCGCCTCGTATTCATCCGCCTTCAGCTCGGTGAGCGGCGTGCGCACCGGTCCCGCATCGTGCCCCACGATCTTGGCGCCGGCCTTCACGATGCTGACCGCGTAGCCCTGGCCCTTGTTCCGAATCTCGAGGTAGGGCATGAAGAACTGCTTCAACAGGCGATGCTGCGTCGCCATGTCGTCCTCGGCCACCGCGCGGTAGAAGTCCATCGCCGTCTTGGGAATGAAGTTGAAGACGGCCGACGAATACACCGGCGTTCCGAGCGCCTTGTAGGCCGCGGCATAGACCTCGGCGGTCGGCAGCCCGCCCAGGTAGGCGAAGCGATCGCCCATGCGCAGGTGGATCGAACTCATCAGCTCGATGTCGCCGATGCCGTCCTTGAAGCCGACCAGGTTCGGGCAGCGCTCGGCCAGCTTTTCGAGGGTGGCCGGATACAGCTTGCTCTGGCCGCGGTTGTAGACGATGACGCCGAACTTCACGCTTTGGCAGACCGCCTCGACATGGGCGGCGAGGCCTTCCTGCCCGGCTTCGGTCAGGTAGTGCGGCAGCAGCAGGATGCCGTGCGCGCCGGCCTTTTCGGCGGCCTGCGCGCACTCGATCGCGAAACGGGTCGGACCGCCGGCGCCGGCAATGATCGGCACCTTGCCGCGGCAGGTGTCGACCGCCGTCCGGACGATGCCCGGGTACTCGTTCGCGGTGAGCGAGAAGAACTCGCCGGTGCCGCCGGCTGCGAACAGCGCGCTGGCGCCGTACGGCGCCAGCCATTCGAGCCGGGCGGCATAGCTGCGCGGATCGAAGTCGCCGTTCCGGTCGAAGTCGGTCAGCGGGAAGGAAAGCAGGCCGGAGCCCATGATCGATTTGAGTTCTTGGGGATTCATGTCGGTTGGCAAATGAAAGCGGGGGTCGAGTCGCGCGGTCGCGCAGGCCAGCGGGCGGATCTCAATCGAGCTTGATCTGGGCGGCGTCCACCACCTTGGCCCAGCGCGCCCTCTCCTTCTCGAAGAAGGCTTCCTGCTCGGATGGCGCCATGGTCACCACCTCGGCGCCCTGCCCTGCGAGGCGCGAGCGGATGTCGGGCGAGCGGATGATGCTGACCAGCTCCTTGTTGAGGCGCTGCACGATGGCATCGGGCGTTCCGCGCGCGACCAGCATGCCTTGCCAGGTGCCGGATTCGAACCCGGGCACGCCTTGCTCCGCGATGGTCGGCACATCGCCGATGAGCGGCATGCGGGTGCCCTTCGAAACACCCAGCACCTTGAGCTTGCCGCTTTGCACATGGGGCAGCGTCGCCAGCATGCCGTTCATCAGCACCTGCGTCTGGCCGGCGACGGTGTCCTGCACCGCCTGCACGCCGCCCTTGTACGGCACGTACTGCCAGCGTGCGCCGCTCGCACGTTCGAGCGCCACGCCCGCCAGGTGCGGCGCGCTGCCGGT
Organism: Burkholderiales bacterium 8X; assembly: GCA_902506565.1. Taxonomy (GTDB): domain Bacteria; phylum Pseudomonadota; class Gammaproteobacteria; order Burkholderiales; family Burkholderiaceae_C; genus Variovorax. Next base: position 2,733,373 of record LR732703.1, read on the forward strand.
GGCGGTCACCGCGAAATTGAGGTCGGCGGTCTTCGACAGGGCGATCAGTTCCTTCAGGTTGTTCGCCTTGACCGACGGATGCACCACCAGCAGGTGCGGCGAGTAGGCCAGCATCGTCACGCCGCGCAAATCCTTGGACGGGTTGAAGGCCAGCTTGGTATAGACCGATGGGCTGATCGCGAGCGCGCCGACGTCGCAGAGCAGCATCGTGTAGCCATCGGGCTGCGACTTGGCGACCAGTTCGGCGCCCAAATTGCCGTTGGCCCCGGCCCGGTTCTCGACGACCACCGATTGCTTGAGCGCCTCGCCCAGTGCCTGGCTGATCGACCGCGCGATGATGTCCGAGGAGCCGCCCGGCGGATACGGAACGACGATGCGCAGGGTTTTCGACGGCCAGGTGTCCGCGGCACGCACCTGGGCTGCCGCCAGAAGGCTGCTACCCAGCGCAGCTTGGATCAGGGTTCGGCGATGGATGGTCACGATCGGTCTCCTTCATTGTTAAACACATCAGCGCAGTTGTACGTCATCGTACAACCAAGAAAATGCGTCTGTCCAGCTTCACGACCTCGAACCTAGGTCGTTGCGGAGCCGGCAGGTCGGGTTTCGACCGCAGCGGTGTCGGCCAGCTTGGCCGCTTCCTGTGCCACCCGCAAGCGCTCACGGCTGTTGGTCAGATGGATGCGCATCGCCGCCCGCGCCGACTCGGCATCGCGCCGCGAAATGGCCGCGAAGATTTCCTCGTGCTCGCGATTGACCCGGCTCAGATACTCGCCGCGGCGGTCGTGCGTGCGAATGGCGGCGATGCGGGTACGCGGGATGATCGTGGTGCCCAGGTGGGTCATGATGTCCGCGAAATAGGGATTGCCGGTGGCCTGCGCGATGGTCAGGTGAAAGCGGAAATCCGGCGCCACCGTGTCCCCTGCCTCGTCGACATTGCGCTCGAATTCGTCCAGCGCCTGCCGCATGGAAACCAGGTGTTCCTCGCTGTGGCGGCTGGCTGCGAGGCCGGCGGATTCGGTCTCGAGGCTGATGCGCAGTTCGAGCACCGCCAGCACGTCGACCGTGGTCGCGATGTCGGACCCTTCCAGCCGGAACATGCCGGCGGTGCGAGGCTGCAGCACGAAGGTACCGACGCCATGATGCGTCTCGACCAGCCCGTTGGCCTGCAACTTGGAAAGTGCCTCGCGCACCACGGTCCGGCTCACGCCATAGCTTTGCATGATCGCGGACTCGGTCGGCAGCTTGTCGCCCGGTCGCAACTGCTGGCTGCGGATTTTTTCGCCCAGATCGTCGACCAGCCCGTGGGCCAGTCCACGGCCGCGGCGACGAGGCGCAGCCGGGCTCGCGGCGGCTTCGTTGCTTGCGGTTGTCCCCGTTGACAGGCTCGACATGCGGTGATGATAATCGGCGAAAAGTTGTACGACAACCGATAACTGACTTCCAGAGCAGATTCAGAGACACCCGCACAGATGAGCGAAATATCGCAAAACCTCGCCGATTCAGCGGCCGCCACTCCGGGCGGCTCTGTGGTCACCGCCCATCGCCTGAACCGGCTCCTCCTGACCGGCGCAGCCGGTGGCCTCGGCAAGGTCCTGCGCCACAGCCTGCGGCCCTTCGCATCGACCTTGCGGCTCTCCGACATCGCCGACCTCGGCGCTGCCGGCCCCGATGAAGAAGTCGTCCCCTGCAACCTCGCCGACAAGGCCGCGGTCGACGCGCTGGTCGCAGGTTGCGACGCGATCGTCCACCTCGGCGGTGTGTCGGTCGAGCGGCCGTTCGAGGAAGTGCTCGAAGCGAACATCAAGGGCGTGTTCCACGTCTACGAGGCGGCACGGCGCCATCAGGTCGGGCGGGTTGTCTTCGCCAGCTCCAACCACGTCATCGGCTTTCACAAGCAGACCGAGCGGCTCGATGCCGCTTCGCAGCGCCGGCCGGACGGCTACTACGGCTTGTCGAAATCTTTCGGCGAGGACGTGGCGCAGTTCTATTTCGATCGCCATGGCATCGAGACCGTCAGCATCCGGATCGGCTCCTCGTTTCCCGAGCCGGTCAATCGCCGGATGATGAGCACCTGGCTCAGCTACCGCGACCTCACCACGCTCATCGAAAAGTCGCTCTTCACGCCGGGCGTGAAGCACACCGTGGTGTACGGCGCCTCGGCCAATCGCGACCTGTGGTGGGACAACCATGCGGCCGCGCACCTGGGCTTCGAGCCGCAGGACACGTCCGAGGTGTTCCGGGACAAGGTCGAGCAGCAGCCGCCGGTCGCGGCCGACGATCCGAACGCCATCTACCAGGGCGGCGCCTTCACGGCCCAAGGGCCGTTCGGCGACTGAAGCGCGGCATGAGCGCAACGGCCGAACTGGTGGTGGATGCCCGCTGCGGCACCGGCGAAAGCCCGGTGTGGATGGCCGCGGAAGAAGCCTTGTACTGGGTCGACATCCCGGGTCGCGCGCTGCACCGCTGGTCTGCGAGCGATGGGCATTCGAGTTGGCGGGGCAGCGAACAACTGGCCTGCATCGCCCGCATCGACGCGCCGGGCGAAGGCTGGATCGCCGGCATGGAAAGCGGCCTCTTCACGGTTCGGCCGCAACCGGATGGCAGCCTCGCCGCCGAAGGGCTGGCACCGGTGGCGCATGCCGAAACCGACATGCGCTTCAACGATGGCCGGTGCGATCGCCAGGGCCGCTTCTGGGCCGGCACCATGCAGATGGACATGGGCGCCGCCTCTCGCAGCGGTCGGCTCTATCGCCACGACGGCCAGGCGCTCGAAGAAGTCCTCGGCGACCTGATCGTGCCGAACGGCCTCGCCTTCAGCCCCGACGGCCGCACCATGTACCTGTCGGATTCGCATCCCGAGGTGCAGACCGTCTGGGCCTTCGACTACGACACCGATTCCGGCCGACCCAGCGGGCGCCGCGTCTTCGTCGACATGAAGCAGCATCCCGGCAGGCCCGACGGCGCCGCGGTCGATGTCGACGGCTGCTACTGGATCTGCGGCAACGACGCCGGCTGGGTCCATCGCTTCACGCCGGACGGCCGGCTCGATCGATCGCTGGCGGTGCCGGTCAAGAAGCCGGCGATGTGCGCTTTCGGCGGACCGAAGCTCGACACGCTCTACGTCACATCCATCCGCCCCGGCGGCGACCTCTCCGACCAGCCGCTCGCCGGCGGCCTCTTCGCGCTCCGGCCCGGCGTGCAGGGCATCGCCGAAACCGCATTCGTTCCATCGCCTCGAGCCGGCGCCAGCGCCAGCGCCAGCGGCACCTGATTCCTATCGAGAATTTCCACGACCACCAGCAGAGGAAGACAAATGAAGATCCGCAAGAACATCATCGCGATCGCCGCGGCCATCGCCGGCTTCGCAGCCAGTCTCGGCGCACAGGCCACCGAGTTCCGCTCGGCCGACATCCATCCGGACGACTACCCGACCGTGACCGCGGTCAAGTTCATGAGCGAACGGCTCAAGGCGCTTTCCGGCGGCAAGCACAGCATCAAGGTCTTCAACAACAGCGCGCTCGGCAGCGAGAAGGACACCATCGAGCAAGCCAAGATCGGCGCGCTGCAGATGGTGCGGGTCAACATCGCACCGATGAACAACATCTGCGCCGAGACGCAGGTGCCGACCATGCCCTTCCTGTTCCGCTCGGTCGACCACCTGCACAAGGTGCTGGACGGCCCGATCGGCGAAGAAATCCTGAAGTCCTGCGAGCGGCAAGGCTTCGTCGGCCTCGCCTTCTACGACAGCGGCGCCCGCTCGATGTTCACCGCCAAGCGGCCGGTGCGCAGCTTCGCCGACATGAAGGGCCTCAAGGTGCGGGTGCAGCAATCCGACCTGTGGGTCTCGATGCTGGAGGCCATGGGCGCGAATGCCACGCCGATGCCGATGGGCGAGGTCTACACCGGCCTCAAGACCGGCGTGATCGACGCGGCCGAGAACAACTACCCGACCTACGAAAGCGCCCGCGCCTTCGAGGTGGCCAAGTACTACTCCAAGACCGAGCATTCGATGGCGCCCGAGATGCTGCTCTTTTCCAAGCGCACCTGGGACACGCTCTCGGCGCAGGAGCAGGGCTGGATCCGCCAGGCCGCCAAGGAGTCGGTGCCCTACATGCGCAAGCAATGGGAAGAGCGCGAGGTGAAGTCGCTCGCCACGGTCAAGGCCGGCGGCGCCGAGATCATCGACATCGACAAGGCGCCGTTCCAGGCCGCGATGAAGCCGGTGTACGACAAGTTCATCACCGACGCCAAGCTCAAGAGCCTGGTGCAGCGCGTGCAGGACACCAAGTAGACCGGCCCCTCGCCTTCTTCGCGATGTACACCACCCTCTGCCGCACGCTGGCGCGCGCCTGCATGTGGCTGGGCATCTTCGGCCTCGTCGCGGTGATCTGCGCGGTGAGCTGGCAGGTGTTCGGCCGCTACGTCCTCAACAGCACGCCGACCTGGGCCGAGAGCCTGGCCCTGCTGCTGGTGCTCTACGTCACGATGTTCGGCGTGGCTGTCGGCGTGCGCGATGCCGGCCACATCGGACTCGAATCCTTGCTTGTGCTGGCGCCCGATTGGCTCCGGCTCAAGATGGAATACCTGATCCATGTCCTGGTGCTGCTGTTCGGCGCGGCCATGGCCTGGAACTGCGCGTCGCTGGCCGAATCCGTGTGGGACTACCGGCTGCCGACCCTCTGGATCTCGGAGGGCTGGAAGTACGTGCCCGCGGCCATCGCCGGCGCCCTCATCGTGCTGTTCTCGATCGAACACATCATCGCCCTCGCCCAGGGCCGCGAAGTCGAACCCGCCTGGGGCTGATGACATGACGACCCCTCTCCTGATCCTGAGTCTCTCGTTCACCCTGTTCCTGCTGCTCGGCGTACCGGTCGCGTTCTCGATCGGCCTGTCGGCCCTCGCGACCCTGCTCTACGAAGGCCTGCCGCTCGCGGTCGGCTTCCAGCAGATGACCTCGGGCATGGGCATCTTCTCGTTCCTCGCGATTCCGTTCTTCATCTTCGCCGGCGAGCTGATGCTCTACGGCGGCATCGCCGACCGGATCGTGAACTTCGCGCGCAACCTGGTCGGCCACGTGCGCGGCGGGCTCGGCATGTCCAACGTGGTGGCCTGCACGCTCTTCGGCGGCGTGTCGGGTTCGCCGGTGGCCGACGTTTCGGCCATGGGCGCGGTGATGATCCCGATGATGAAGAAGGAGGGCTACCACGCCGACTACGCGGTCAACGTGACCACGCACGCGGCATTGGTCGGCGCGCTGATGCCGACCAGCCACAACCTCATCATCTATTCGCTCGCGGCAGGCGGCAAGGTGTCGATCGCGGCGCTGATCCTCGCGGCGCTGCTGCCGGCGGCCATCCTCACGATCAGCAACCTGGCGGCTGCCTACCTGGTGGCGGTCAAGCGCGGCTACCCGGCGGGCAGCTTCCCCGGCTGGGCGATCGTCGCGCGCTCGTTCGCGGCGGCGCTGCCGGGCCTCTTCGTGGTGGTGCTGATCCTGGGCGGCATCCTGTCGGGCGTGTTCACGGCCACCGAGTCGGCGGCGGTCGCGGTGCTGTATGCGCTGGCCCTGACGGTGTTCGTCTACCGCACCCTGACGCGCGAACACTTCATCAAGGCGGCTGCCAAGGCGGTGCGGACCACCGGCGTCATCCTGCTCCTGATCGGCATCTCCAGCACCTTCGGCTATCTCATCAGCCTGTACGGCGTGGCCCAGCTCACCGGCGAGCTGCTGTCGCAGATCACGACCACGCCGTGGATGATCTTCTTGCTCATCAACCTGATCCTGTTCGTGCTGGGCACTTTCCTGGACATGGCTGCGACCATCCTGCTGTGTACGCCGATCTTCCTGCCGATCGCGCAGCAGTACGGCATGAGCTCGGTGCAGTTCGGCATCGTGCTGCTCATCAATTGCGCGCTCGGGCTCAACACGCCGCCGGTCGGCACCACGCAGTTCGTCGGCTGCGCCATCGGCGGAGTCTCGGTGGGCACGGTGATGCGCACCATCTGGCCCTTCTACGGCGCGCTGATCTTCGCGCTGATGCTGGTCACTTTCGTACCGGCGTTCTCGATGTGGCTTCCATCGATGTTCATGTCGGTCAAATAATGCGGCCATGACCATGGACACGGCCGCGAGGCCGCCGCTCACGATCCGGATGAACGAGCGCGACAACGTCGCGATCGTCGCCAACGACGGTGGCCTCGCCGCCGGAACCGTGCTCGCCTCGGGGCTGGTGCTGCGCGAGCGGGTGCCGCAGGCGCACAAGGTGGCGCTCGCGGACATACCCGAAGGCGGCGAGGTCCGGCGCTACGACGTGGCGATCGGCCGGGCCCTGAAGCCCATCGCGGCCGGCAGCTGGGTGCACGAGCGGCTGCTCGAGATGCCGGCCGCACGCTCGCTCGACGGCCTTCCGATCGCCACCAGGCGACCCACGCCGCAGCCGCCGCTCGAGGGCTACACCTTCGAGGGCTATCGCAACGCCGACGGCTCGGTCGGCACCCGCAACATCCTCGCCATCACGCAGACGGTGCAGTGCGTGGCCGGCGTGACCGACTTCGCGGTGCAGCGGATCAAGTCCGAGCTGCTGCCGCGCTTTCCGAACGTGGACGACGTGGTGGCGCTCGAACACGGCTACGGCTGCGGCGTCGCGATCGACGCGCCGGATGCCGTGATCCCGATCCGCACGCTGCGCAACATCAGCCTGAATCCGAACTTCGGCGGCGAGGTGATGGTGGTCAGCCTGGGCTGCGAGAAGCTGCAGCCCGAGCGCCTGATGCCGCCCGGCACCATCCCGCTCGTGGACGAACGCAACGTGGCCGACATCGGCGACAACGCCGGCGGCAAGCTCGACGTGGTCTGCCTCCAGGACGAGGCGCATGTCGGCTTCATGTCGATGATCGAATCGATCATGCGGCAGGCCGAGGAACACCTGGAACGCCTCGACGCGCGCCGCCGCGAGACCGTGCCGGCCAGCGAACTGGTGGTCGGCGTGCAGTGCGGCGGCAGCGACGCCTTTTCGGGCGTGACCGCGAACCCGGCGGTGGGTTTTTGTACCGACCTCTTGGTGCGGGCCGGGGCCACGGTGATGTTCTCGGAGGTGACCGAGGTGCGCGACGGCATCGACCAGCTGACCTCGCGCGCCTCGACGCCCGAAGTGGCCGAGGCCATGATCCGCGAGATGGCCTGGTACGACGCCTACCTGGACAAGGGCCGGGTCGATCGCAGCGCCAACACCACGCCCGGCAACAAGAAGGGCGGCCTGTCGAACATCGTCGAGAAGGCGATGGGTTCGATCGTCAAGTCCGGCACCGCGCCGATCACCGGCGTGGTGTCGCCGGGCGACAAGGCGCGCGGCAAGGGCCTGCTCTACGCGGCCACGCCGGCCAGCGACTTCATCTGCGGCACGCTGCAGCTGGCCGCCGGCATGAACCTGCACGTGTTCACCACCGGTCGCGGCACGCCCTACGGCCTGGCGCAGGTGCCGGTGATCAAGGTCGCGACACGCAGCGACCTGGCGCGGCGCTGGCACGACCTGATGGACATCAATGCCGGCCGCATTGCGGACGGCGATGCCACGATCGAGGAAGTGGGCTGGGAGATGTTCCGCCTGATGCTCGACGTGGCGAGCGGCAGGCAGAAGACCTGGGCCGAGCGCTGGAAGCTGCACAACGCACTGGTCCTGTTCAATCCTGCGCCGGTGACCTGAACGGTTTTTTTTCCAATCACACAAGGAGACAAGCAAAGTGAAAAGACGTCATTGGATGGGTGCGGCGGCCGCCGCCGCGTTGTCGCTCGGCATGGCCGGCCCGGCTGCCTGGGCGCAGTCGGACTTTCCGAACCGAACCATCGAACTGCTGGTGCCCTACCAGCCGGGCGGCGGCACCGACGGCCTGGCGCGGGTGTTCGCGGACGCGACCCGCAAGCACATGTCGCAGAGCGTGGTCATCATCAACCGGCCCGGCGCCGGCGGCGCGATCGGCTGGACCGAGGTGATCAACGCCAAGCCGGACGGCTACAAGCTGGCGGTGCTCACGGTGGAGCTGCTGACGCTGCCGCACCTGGGCCTCGCCAAGTTCAACTACGACGACTTCCAGCCGATCGCGCAGCTCAACGCCGATCCGGCGGCGATCACGGTCAAGGCCGACTCGCCCTACAACACGATTGAAGAATTCATCGCCGCGGCCAAGAAGAAGCCGGAGGAAACCCGGGTCGGCAATTCGGGCAACGGTTCGATCTGGCACCTGGCGGCTGCGGCGCTCGAGGACAAGACCGGCGCCAAGTTCGGCCACATCCCGTTCCAGGGCGCGGCGCCGGCGGTGCTGGCACTGCTTGGCGGCCATATCGAGGCGGTGGCGGTGAGCCCGGCGGAAGTCACGACGCACGTGCAATCGGGCAAGCTGAAGATGCTGATGGTGATGGCCGACCAGCGCGTGAAGGGCTTCGAGAAGGTGCCGACCGCGAAGGAACGCGGCATCGACATCTCGATCGGTACCTGGCGCGGATTGGGCGCTCCGAAGAACACGCCGCCCGAGGTCATGGCCAAGCTGCGCGAGATCACCGCCAAGGCCGCGGCCGAGCCGATGATGCGCGAGGCGATGGACAAGCAGAACCTCGGGTACGTGTACACGGATGGCGCGGTGTTCAAGGAGACGCTGGCCAAGGACAACGCCTACTTCAAGGGCCTGATTACCAAGCTGAATATAAAACCCTAGCTCGCCCCCAGGCTCCGCGCACTTCGTGTCGCTTCTCCACCCCCTACCGGGGGCAATCCCAGCGGCCCGGCGGAGCCGGATCCGCGGGGTTCGCTGGATTAATCAGAACATTTAGGAGACTGTTATGGAACGTCGAACATTGATTCAGGCCGCGGGTGCTTCGCTCGCGGGAATGGTTGGGCTTCCTGGGGTGGCGCAAGGAGGGTGGCCGACGGGGAAGGCGATCACTTATGTGGTGCCGTTTCCGGCGGGGGGCACGACGGATGTGCTGGGGCGGTTGATCAGCCAGAAGCTGGGCGCGGCGCTGGGGACGAGCGTGGTGATCGACAACAAGGGCGGGGCNCCAGCGCAGCGGCTGGTCGACGACCTACTCCTACGATCCCGCCGGCCGGCTCGTGACCGTCACCAACGCGTTCGGCCAGTCCTTGCGGCTCGACTACGACGCACAGGACCGCCTTGCGAGCGTCAACGCCAGCGGTGGCCGCGCCGTTCGCTATGGCTACGACAGCAGCGGCAACCTCGGCACTGCAACCGCAGCCGACGGCCAGGCCCGCAGCTACCTCTACGAGAACCCCGCCTTCCCGGGCGGCCTGACAGGCATCGTCGACGAGGCCGGTCAGCGCATGGCCAGCTTCGCGTATGACGCGCAGCGCCGCGCCATCACGACCGAGCTGGTGGGCAATGTCAATCGCTACCAGGTCAGCTATCCAGCAGCCGACACCGCCACCGTCATCGACCCGATCGGCACCGCGCGCACCTATCGGTTCTCCAGCAATGCGCAGAACACGGCAGTCACCAGCGGCAGCCTGCCGTCGGCAAACGATCATGTCGATGCGGCATCCCGCGTCCAGGACGCCAGCGGCCTCGTCACTTCGGACACCGACTTCACCGGCGTTCGAACCGACTACACCTGGAACACCGCCCGCCGCCTCCCCCTCACCATCACCAAGGCCGCAGGCACCCCGCAAGCCCAGGTCACCCGCTACGACTGGCACCCGGTCTTCTCGCTTCCCGTCCTCGTCACCGAAGCCGAGCGCACCACCGCCTTCGAGTACGACGCCCAGGGCAATCTCCTCAGCCAGAGCATCGCCGCCGCGGCCGGCACCACCGCCGGTACCACCGTCGGTCCGGCCCGCCGCACGCAGTGGACCTACAACCCCCAGGGCCTGGTCGCGAGCCGAACCGACCCGAACGGCGCCCGCACCACCTACACCTACGACCCCTTCGGCAACCCCATCCTCGCCCGCAACGCGCTCGGCCACGAGACCCGGGCGAGCTACGACGCAGCCAACCGCATCGCCACCTGAATACGCCCCGGCGGATCACGGACGAGCAGGGGCAGGTGGTGTGGCAGTGGGCGTACTCGGCGTTCGGGGATGACAAGCCGACGCAGGCTGCGAATCGGTTTGCGGATGCGGAGGTCGCGCCGAATGCAGGGATGACGAATGTTGCTGCGCTTGAGTACAACAAGCGGTATGACGGGCAGTACTTCGATGTCGAGAGTGGATTGAGCTACAACTACTTCCGTTCTTACGACCCGAGGACGGGGCGGTACAGCCAATCGGACCCTATAGGACTTAACGGGGACTGGAATCGGTTTGGGTATGTGGGGGCGAACCCTTTGACCTTCGGTGATTCTTTTGGGCTCGACCGTTCAAACTACTTCAATATAGCGAACGGCAGAAGCCTATTGAACGGTCCTACAAACGGAAACTGGGGCGGTAAATGCTGGAGCGGTGGCCAATACTCGTGTGCAGGAAGCCCAATGGGTAGCGAAGCACCAGTCGACAGTGGCGACGCGTGTTATCGCCGCCACGACGAGTGCTATGTTGCGTGCGGATCGAGCGGAGCATGTCGCTCAACGTGCAATAAAAATCTTGTCGATGAACTGAAAGCCCTTCCGGACGATCCTCGAAAATGGCTTCAGCCCCCGGTCGCCGGCACGGAGCGTGATTCGCGCGATTTCAAGGATTCTGCTCTCAACTTTTTCAGGGGAAAGTAATGCAGGAGCACAACGTTCAGTTATCCCTCTGGGCATGGTTTGTAGCGGCCTCGTTAGCCACGGTGGCAGCCACTCACACGCTCTGGGCATTCGCTTGGTACCGCGGCTACCTAACCGCTCTTGCGATCGTTTCTTTGCTCTTGGCTGTCTTGGTCATAAGAAAAACCGGCATCAGGCCGTGGCCGGTGGCCGGAATTGCAATTGGCCTCGGCGTCGGCCAGTGGTGGTTGTTGCAATCAATGCTCTTAGCGCTCGTGTGGCGAAGCAATGGATTCGGCCCGTAATCGCGTCATGTCTGAAGAAGCGGATCGTGGCTTGAGTACAACAAGCGGTATGACGGGCAGTACTTCGAGGAGTCGATGGTGGCAGTTTGTTTCCCACCATTGCCTGGGTATGCGAAAGCACAGGTCTTCAGCAGTTCTGCAATAGCCAAAATTCGCACAAGAAAACTTAACCGATAAAATCGCCCGCCGCACCTGTTCAACAGCGAGGGAGAAGTTTGAGGCTGGATCAAGCCTAGCAAAGCTCAAACTGAGCTGCTTGCTGTGCAGGGATCGCGTTCCTTTCGAGCAAGGCCGGTATGTAAGAATGATCAGGCCAAGCGCTGGCCTGCGCTCGGCCCAACTTGAAGAGAACATCGGTTGCGAGACCGGTTTCGTTCAAAAGCTCGGAAAAGGCGGCATCGACTTGCTGGCCTTTCCCTTGCGCTTGGCGCTCGGTATCTCGGACTCGACGCAGTCCTCGCAATTCCACGTACTCAACATGCCGGAGCAGGCATCCGAGACGATTCCCAAGGTCGTCTAGAAGACGCCCCGAGCTGACGCCGCTTCAACAGTGTGCAATGGCCCCGCTCGACTTGGCGGGCAATCGCCCACTCGCCGCCATCCCGCCATCCAGCGCGCCGGTACCCGATCCCGTAACCGTCGACCCCACGCGCTGCGAGACCCTGAGCACCCACTCGGCCACCAACTCCAGGAAGGTCCCTTGCGAAGCGATCGACGTCAGGCTGTGGTCGATGTCGGCGATGAATTCGTATTCGAAGTCCTGCATGAACGGCTCGTTCGCAAACGGCCCCAGCTGATCCCGGTTGCGGTCGCTCACGTGCACGGTGCCGGTGTAGAGCATCAGCACCGACACCTTGCGTTCGGCCAGTTGCATCATCGAGCGACGGAAGAGGGCCTCGGTCACCGCCGGCGGATCGGGCTCGAAGATGTGCGGCGCCGCCGCTGCGGCCGCACCTCGCGAGAACTTGCGCTTGAGCCAGCGTCCGGTCTTGCCGATGACCGCAGGATTGGTCGGTGCCGCCAGTGCGCGGTGCACGGCCCGGGTGAATTGGGTTCGGCGTCCCGGGAAGGCATAGCCGTCGAACATCAGCAAGCCGATGACGCGGGCGTCGGCGACCGCGAGCGAGAGGCCGTTGGTGGCGCCCGAACAGAGTCCGATGACGATGAAGCGGCGCACGCCGAGCATGGTCTCGATCAAGCCCATGGCGGCCTGCAGGTCGTAGACCGCTTGCGTCAGGAAGTGCTCGGAGCCTCGCGCAGGTCCGCTGTCGCCGAGGCCCGCCAGGTCGAAGCGAATGCTGGTGACGCCGCGCGACGCGAGTTCGCGCGCGAGCTTGACGTTGATCCGGCGCGGCCCGATGCGGTGGTTGGCGCCCATGTTGAGCATCAGGCAGGCCACCGGCGCCAGCGGGCCGTCGGCGGGCGTGGTGATGACACCGATCAGCGAACCCTCGGAGCCGAACTGGACCGGAATTTCCTTGCAATCAGACATTGACCTCTCCCAGTAGTTTTTGCAGAGCCTCGGTTGGAACCATCGCATTGTTCGGATGCGGATCGGAGGTCCACATCAGCGGATGATGGAAGTTTTCCGATCGAACCGGCATGTGCCGGGCCGCTTCCTTGGCAGCCCAGCGATGCGCCGGCTGGTCGGCGGCCGCGGCCAGCACCACGGTCTCGTGCAGGGCGGTCAGGCCGAGGCCGTCGGGGCCGAGTGCTCGCAGTTGCTGCCGCAGGAGCGGCGACACGCCGAAGCCGAACAGTTCGGCCGTGAAGGCGTCCTGGTCCTTGCCCAGCCGGCGTCGCCAGCCCGGGTCGGGCACGCAGTACGAGCGTTCCAGCGCGTCGACATGCCCGGCGCGCAGCTCTTCAAGGTAGCGCGGCCCATCCACGATCGGGTCCCAGAGGATGAGGCGCGACGGATCGCAGCGCCCGCTCTTGGCCGCGGCGATCGCCAGCGCGGCGCCGAGCCGGGCACCGAGCCACACGATGCGCCGGCCGCCGACCCGGCGACGCAGTTCCTCGTGCGCGGCGCAGACATCGCGGCGCCAGCCGTCCAGGTCGCCGTCGGTGTCGTCGCCCGGTGAATCGCCGGTGCCGTAATAGTCGAAGCGAAGCACCGGGACACCTGCTCGCGCCAGCCGATCGGACAGCACGCGAAACAGACGATGCGAGCGGATCGCCTCCTGGCCGAAGGGTCCGCAGACCAGCAAGGCCGTGTTGCCATCGCGCTCGGGCGGATGGAACAAACCGAACAACTGCCGGGACGCCGGCCCGAAAAGCATGGGTGTCATCTGCACATCTCCCCCTCTGGTTCCGCGAGGCGGCGAACCGGGTCGGCCTCCCGGTGCGCCAGCACCCTTGCGACGGCGCACATGGCGCCTTCTACATCGCCGACCGACTGCAAGGCAAGGCGGGTCGAACCCTCGGCCGTGTGGATCGTCAACTCGCGCGCGTCCGGCACCACGCCGACCTCGAAGCTGCGGGTGTCGACCGAGAGCCCCATGCCGGTCGCCTTGAGACAGGCCTCCTTGCGGGTCCAGCAGGTGAGGAAGGCCCGCTCGTGCAGCTCGCGAGGCAGCGCTTCGAGCGCATCGCGTTCGCGCTCGCTGAAGTAGTTGCGAGCGAGCGCATCGATGTCGGACATCGGGCGCAAAAGCTCGATGTCGGCGCCGATCTCGACATCGTCGCAAACCGCGATCAGCCCCATCCCCTGGCTGTGGCTCAGGTTGAAGCGCAACGCGCTCGGCTCGACCAGCGACGGCTTGCCGAACGGGCCCTGCTCGAATTCGAGCATCGCGGCCGGCAGCCCGACCTGCGAGGACAAGGTCTCGCGCAAGGCTGCATGGGCGGCGATGAAGCGCTGCCGGTCGCGCTTGAAGACGAAGCGCCGCGCCCGCTCCCATTCGCCGTCCGACAGCGCCGCGACCGCTTGCGGCGTCGGCGTTGCATCCAGGTCGATCTGCCAGACCCGCATCGCGGTACCGGCGTGGAGCAGGGTGAGCGGCAACATGTGGCGGCCCGGTATCGGTTCAGCCCTTGCGGCCCCAGCCGGAGAACACCCGGCCCAGCAACCCGCCCTTGCGCGTTTCCGCGGCAGGCTTCGCAGCAGCGGATTCGAGCGGAAGCCCCGAGGAAACCGACGCCAGCTGGCCGAGGCTTTCGAAGACGTAGCGGCGAGGCTCCACCCGGAAGCCCAACACCTGCTCCGCCTGCTGCATGACGCGCATCGCGAGCAACGAGTCCCCGCCCAGGTCGAAGAAGTTGTCGTTGGCACGAACGTCGTTCACGTCGATGCTGAGCGTGCTGGCCCAGATCTGCGCCAGCTGCGCCTGTTCCGGCAGCAGGAGCGCGTTGGTTTGCGCGGCCGGCCGGATCGCGTGCACGTTGGCTGCGGGAGAGGTCGGCGTGCCCGGTCCGGCGGCAAGCCGCTTCAGGTATTCGGCGCTGCCCGAGCCCGCGTCGGACATCAGCACGGCCAGGGTTTCGTCGGGCTGCTGCGACACCCGCTGCAGCAATTCGAGGTAGCGATCCTTGAAGGCGGCGCCGGTTTCGCGGCGATAGATGTCCGCGTTGTAGGTGATCGCGCCCTCGATGCCCTGGGCCTTGTCCATCAGCCAGATGCCGAGGTCGTCGGTCGCGCCGCGCTGCAGCAGGTGCATCTGCCGATGCGACAGGTTGCCGATGTCGCGGGGCCGCTCTCGCGCATCCTGGAACGAGAACAGAGCCTGGTAGAGCCCCACGCCCTGCGCCCGCTCGACGAACTCGGGCTCGACCACGAGCCGCTCGAAGGGCACCTGCTGGTGGCTCATCACGGACACCAGCTCCCGCTTGACGTACCGCATGAACTCGCCGAAGCGCAGCGTCTTGTCGACCTGGAACGACAGCGGCAGCACGTTGTTGAAGAAGCCCATGATCGATTCCGTCTCCGGCGCCTCGCGGCCGCGAACCGGGGTCGCAACGACCAGGGAAGGCGTATCGATGATGCTGCTCATCATCAGGATGTAGATGCCGAGCGTCATCATGTTGAGCGTGACGTCGTGGCCGCGGCCGACATCGCGCAGCCGCTCGGTCAGGGCCTTGTCGACGCTGATCCAGTAGGTGCCGCCTTCGCCGCTCATCCCGGCACGCCGCGGCATGTCGGTGCGCGGCGCCTTGGGCGTCGGCGAATTGGCGAAGCGGTTCTTCCAGTAGCGCAGCTGGTTCTCGAAGTCGGGCGTCTGCATCCAGCGGTCGTACCAGTCGGCATAGTCGCCGTGGGTCACGGCGAGCGGCGGCAGCGGGTTGGGCTCGCCGCGCACCAGCGCGCCGTACACCGCCGACAGCTCGGCCTGCAGGATGTCGAACGACCAGCCGTCCCAGATGAGGTGATGCGGCACGAAGACGAACGCGTGGTCGTCCTCGCCCAGCTTGTAGAGGGCCAGGTTGAAGAGCGGCGCCTTGTGGATGTCGATTGGCCTGTCCGCGACTTCCTGCATGCGCTCGATCAGCTCGGGCTCGCGCTGGTCGGCAGGCAGGTGGCACAGGTCGACCAGGCCCAGTTCGAGTTTCACGTCGGCGGGGTTGGCCACCACCATCACCGGCTTGCCGGTCGCCGGGTCCTTGCCGACCGCGCTGCGCAAGGACGGTTGGCGCCGGATGATCTCGCCGAGGGCCTGCTTGAACTTGGGCAGGTCGAGCGGGCCCGCCAGCCGATGCGCCGAGGGTGCGTTGTAGACCGGGCGTCCGGGATGCATCTCCTCGATGAACCGAATGCGGTCCTGCATCGGCGTGAGCGGCGCGCTGCGCTGGTCTGCCCGGTGCGGAATCGGCTCGGCCTTCGGTGCATCGCTGCTGTTCAGGTTGTCGATGGCCGCAGCCAGGCGCTCGGCGCTCGAAGCCTCGAACAGCAGCCGCAGCGGCACCGTCAATTCGAACTCGCGGCTCAGCAGCGTGGCCAGGCGCGCCGCCAGCAGCGAGTGGCCACCCAGGGAGAAGAAGTCGTCGCGAATGCTCAGGCCGGGCAGGTTCAGCACCCGCTCCATGGTCGCCAGCACGATGCGCTCTCGCTCGCTGCGGGGCGCCACCCGGTTGCCGGTCTCCGGGCGGGCTGCGCTCGGCTTGGGCAGTGCCTTGCGGTCGATCTTGCCGTTCGGCAGGAGCGGCAGTTCGTCGAGTCCGACCACGTGCTGCGGCACCATGTATTGCGGCAGGCGCGCGCGCAGGTGGCGGTCGAGGGCGGCCAGGTCGACGCTTGCACCGGGCGTCGGCGCCAGATAGGCAACCAGGCGCACATCGCCCGGCTGGTCTTCGCGCGTGATGACCACGCTGCGGGCGACGCCGGGCGCTTCGTTGCAGCGGGCTTCGATTTCGCCGAGCTCGATGCGATAGCCGCGAACCTTGACCTGGAAGTCGAAGCGGCCCATGTGCTCCAGCAGGCCGTCGTTGCGCCAACGGCCGCGATCGCCGCTGCGGTAGATCAGGGTGTCGACGCCCTGGATCGAGGTGGTCACGAAGCGCTCGGCGGTGAGCTCGGGCCGCTCGAGGTAGCCGAGCGTCACGCCCATGCCGCTGATGCAGATCTCGCCAGGGACGCCGACCGGGCAAGGCTGCAGGTTGGCATCGAGAATCCAGACGCCGGTGTTCGCCATCGGCCGGCCGATCGAGACACCGCGTGCCGCGACGATCGGGCGCTCCATCTTCCAGACGGTCGACCACACCGTGGTTTCCGTCGGTCCGTAGAGGTTCCACAGTTCGGTGGTGCGGTCCATCAGGTCGAGCGACAGGTCGGCGGGCACCGGCTCGGCGCCGATCCATGCACGGAAGCCGCGGGCGCCCGACCACTGGGCGTCGATCAGCAGGCGCCACATGCCGGGCGTGGCCTGGAAGATCGTGATGGCCTCGGCTTCGAGCAAGGTCCGCAGGCGATTGCCGTCCATCGCGATTTCACGTTGCACGATGACGATTTCGGCGCCGGCCGCCAGCGGCAGCATCACCTCCGGCACGGCCATGTCGAACGAGAGCGTGGTCACCGCCGCCAGGCGGTCGCCCGGGCCGATGCCCGGCTCGCGCTGCATCGTCTCCATCAGGTTCGCGACCGCTCGGTGCGGAACGCACACGCCCTTGGGCTTGCCGGTCGAGCCCGAGGTGTAGATCACGTACGCGGTGTCCTCGGGCTGCGGGTCGAGCGCGGAGGGTGCCAACGCAGCCGTGGAAGCCTGTTGCCAGGTGGTGTCGGTGTCCAGCAGCATCAGGCGATTTTCGGCATCGCTGCGCCACCGCCGCGGTGCCGCGGCGATCGTCGAGGAGGTCAGGAGCAGCGCCAGCTGGGCGTCCTCGGCGTAGTAGTCCAGCCGGGCTTGCGGGAAGGCGGGGTCGAGGGGAACGTAGGCGGCGCCGCTCTTCAGCACGGCCAGCAGCGCCACGAACATGTCGGCATTGCGCTCCAGGCAAAGGCCGACCCGGTCGCCGCGGCCGACGCCGCGGGCACGCAGCACCGAGGCCAGCTGGTTGGAACGCGCATCGAGTTCGCGGTAGTCGAGTCGGCGGGCGCCATCGCGCAGGGCCGGCCGATCGGGCTGCGTCGCGACGCGATGCATGAAGCCCGCATGCATCAGGGGCGCATGCTCGAGGACGGTCGGCGCCGGCTGAAGCGCCGCGAGCGCCCTGGATTCGGCTTCGGACAACAGGTCCAGTCGAGCGACCGGTTGCGACGCGTCGCGTGCCGCGGCGCGCAGCAGCGTCTCGTACATGCCGAGCCAGCGGCGAACCGTGGCATCGTCGAAGAGGTCGGCGTTGTACTGCGCTTCCATCTGCATGCCGCCGGCGGCCGGCACGATGTTCAGAAACAGCTCGAAGTTCTCGTAGCGGCGGCCGATCGTGCCTTGCTCGACCGTGATGTCCGGGAAGCTGCCTTCGTTCGGGGCGGCGTCGCGATCGACGTTGAAGAGCACGTTCACCAACGGAAGCCGGCTCGGGTCGCGCGGTATCGGCAGCTTCTTGAGCAGCGAGCCGTAGGTCAGGGTCTGGTGTTCGAACGCGTCCAGGAGCTGGCTGCCGGATGCCCGGGCCAGCGCGTCGAAGCTCATCCGGCCGTCCACCGCGACCCGGATCGGCAGCAGATTCACGCAGTGGCCGACCAGGCCGGGCATTTCGCTGGCCATCTGTCCGGCTGCGGCGATGCCGACCACCAGGTCTTCCTGCGCGGTCAGGCGATGAAGCATCGTTGCGAAGCCGCTGAACAGGGTGGCGAAGAGGCTTACGCCGGACTGGGCGCCGACCTTGCGCAGGCGCTCGATCAGTTCTCGATCGAGAAGCTGCTCGATACGGTAGGAGCTGAAGGTCCGCACCGGCGGCCGTGGATGGTCGAGCGGCAGTTCGAGCACCGGCAGGCTCCCGCCCGCGTAGCGCGAAAGCCAGTAGTCGATGTGGCCCTGCATCTGCGGGCTCTGGGATTCGCGAGCCTCCCACTCCGCATAGTCCGAGTACCTGGCCGCGGGCGGCGGGGTCGGGCCGGCGCCGATCTGCTCGGCATACAGCAGGCCGAGGTCATGGCTGATGACCCCCCATGACCAACCGTCGCACACCGCGTGGTGCGCGCTCATCACCAGGACATGGTCGATGGCCGAGAGCCGGTAGAGCGAAGCACGGAACAGCGGGCCGAGCTCCAGCAGGAAGCGCTCCTGCACCGCAGCCGATCCGTCTTCGTCGAGCCGCCGTGCCTGCGCGGCGGGCGCCAGCAGGCTCAGGTCGTACTCGGCCAGCTGGACCGGGCCGGGTTCGCCGATCAAAAGCTGGGTGCCGTCCGGCGAGATGGTCGAGCGCAGCGATTCGTGCCGTGCCACCAACTGGTCGAGCGCGGTGGCGAGCGCCCGTGTGTCCAGCGTGCCCCGCAATCTCAGGCGGAGCGTCTCGTTGTAGGCCAGCGACGACTGCGGGCTCAGCCGGTCGCCGAGCCAGACTTCCCGCTGCGCCTCGGTGGTCGGAACGATGCGCTCGATCTCGCCCGAGGCGAACGGGTCGAAGTCTTCGACGGAGTCGGGTGCGGACATGGTGGCTGGCATTTTCGCGATGGCTCCGGTCATGCTTGGTACTTGGTGAATTTGCCCTGGGCCTTCGGGTCCGGCACGAACCAGGCGGGCTGACCATCCTTGTCGCGGCCGAGTCGCGCGTCGGGCGCTGGCGGGTGCGATGGGTCGAACACGCGCTCGGGCACGGCGCGTCGCGGCAGCATCTCGGCCTCCTGCATTTCGGCGATCGATTCCTTGAAGGCCGACTTGATGGTGGCGATGTCCTGCTGGCTGTGCGCCGTCGTCATGAAGCACGGGAAGTTGTCCAGGATGTGTACGCCGCGGCTGCGCATCATGGCGAAGAGCAAGTCCTGCAGCGGGTGGTCCTCGAGCCAGCTGACCCGCCACAGCGAGGAGAAGTAGCGAATCTCGAGCGGTGCGCCGACTTCGCGGCAGAACGCCGTCAGTTCGTCGGCCATGGCCGCGGTGTGCAGGTTCAGCTGGGTCTGCAGCGCGTTGTTGTCACGCTTGAGGAATTCCAGCGACACCTTGGCCGCGGCCAGGGCCAGCGGATGCCGCACGAAGGTGCCGGCGAAGTAGGTCACGCCGACCGTCGGCATCGAGTCGTCGCCGTACTGCCAGGCACCGCCGTCCAGCGCATCCATGTATTGGCGGGTACCGGCGATCACGCCGACCGGCAGGCCGCCGCCGATCACCTTGCCATACGAAGCCAGGTCGGCCTTGACGCCGAAGAGGGCCTGCGCGCCACCCAGGTGCGAGCGGAAGCCGGTGATGACCTCGTCGAAGATCAGGCAGGTTTCGGCCTTCTCGGTGATGGCGCGCAGCTCGCGCAGGAACTCGCGCGGCTGGAAGTCGGGCCGGCGGCTCTGGACGGGCTCGACCAGCACGGCGGCCAGGTCGCCTGCATGCTCGCGGATGTAGTCCAGCGTTTCGGGCGTGCCGTAGTCCAGCACCCGGACATCGCCGAACATGCCTTGCAGCACACCGGGCGCCGCCGACATGCCGCGGCCGTTCTTGCCGGCCCGCACCAGCACCTCGTCGAAGGTGCCGTGATACGAACCCGTGAACAACACCACCGTGCTGCGGCCGGTCACGGTTCGCGCGATGCGGATCGCGGCCATCACCGCTTCGGAGCCGGTGTTGCAGAGCCCGGCACGGTCGAAGCCGGTCATCTCGCAGATCAGCTGCGTGACTTCGGCTGCGAGCGGATGCTGCGGGCCGATCTCGAAACCGGCGTCGAGCTGCTTGCGCATCGCGTCGAGCACGAAGTCGGGTTGCCAGCCGAACAGGTTCATGCCGAAGCCGTTGAGCACGTCGACATACTCGTTGCCGTCGATGTCCCACAGCCGCGAACCCTTCGAGCGGTCGACCACCAGCTGGTAGGTGATTTCCTTGGTCGCCGGGCGGAAGCCGTTGACGACCCGGGGGTCGGCCATGTGCGAACGGTTGGCCTGGGTGAAGGCCTTGCTCTTCTGCGTGCGGTCGACGTAGCGCCGCACGAAGGCCTCGAGCCGCGCCTTCTGGCGTTCGGTCGGTTCCTTCATCTGGGTATGGATGCGGGCAATGGCGCCGAAGGCCTTCTTGACGTCGTAGGCCGGAAGCGCTGCCGCCACTTCGTCGGTCGCCGCCGGCGCCGGAGGCGCGGGCGACGGCACGGAATTGGACGTCGTGGCCGCGGCGGCAGCCATGAACGTGGTTTGCTCCACCGCCGGCGCAGTCGGCACGGGGCCGGCCTGCACCGTCGGCGCCGCCGACAGCAATGCGAGTTGCTGCTGCATCAGCAGCATCTGCTGCGCGATGAGCTGCTGGAGAAGCGTGCCGTCGGCGCCACCGACGGCGGCCGGCAGGATGCCCGGCTGAGTGCCCAATTGCGATGCGACCGGTGCGACCGGTGCGAAGGCGATGGGCGTCGCCACGGCCGCGGCGGTCGGCTGCGGCGCTGCCGGCAGCGCCGCAGCCACCTGCGCATTGCCGGCGGCAGAAGCGCTTGCAGGCGCGTCCGGCGGCAGCGTGGCATCCAGATACTCGGCCAGGCTGTCGAAGCTGCGATAGCTTTCCATCAGCTGGCGAAAGCTCAGGTTGACCTTGAAGTGCTTCTTGACCTGGATCGCGGCCTGGGTCAGCGTGAGCGAATCGAGGCCGATTTCGACGAAGGGCGCATTGCCGTCCACTTCGTTCATGTCCATGCCGGAAAGGCTTTCGAACAGTTCGCGCAATCGGTGAACGAGCGAAGCGCGGCGCGGCGGCGAGTGGGTAGCGGTGCTCATTGGCAACTCCGGAATCGGTTGAATGTGGGATGCGAGGCCTGGTGCCGGCGCGGCGACCGCGGCGATCGCGGCAGGCTGCACGCTGGCGGCGTTCGCGGCCGGGATGTCGAGCCAGAAGCGCTTGCGCTCGAAGGGATAGGTGGGCAGGGGCACGCGGTGCTTGATCTCGCGCTCGTCCAGCAAGGCCAGCTCGATTTCGGCGCCGATCATCCAGAGCCGGCCGGCACCCAGGCGCCAGGACCTGCATTCGACATCGGGCCGGTCGCCCAGCAGTTCGATGGCCGGTGCCGGCTGGGCCTTGGTGGCGTGCTGGCGCACGAGGGTCGAGAGGCTGCTGCGCGGACCGGCCTCGACGAAGACCGGATGCTCGATGTCCGCCAGCACGGCCCGAACCGCGGACGAAAAGCGCACGGTCTCGCGCAGGTGCCGGGCCCAGTAGCGCGGATCGACGGCTTCCTCGGCGCCGAGCAGGCGACCGGTGAGGGTCGAGTAGATCGGCAGCGTCGGGGCGCTGAGTTCGACTTCGCGAACCAGGGCTTCGAAGGGTGCCACCGCCGGATCCATCATGGCGGAGTGGAAGGCGTGTGAGGTCTGCAACAACTTGGCGGCGATGCCGTCTTTCTCGAGTCCGGCGCGAAGCCGCTCGATGGCATCCGCCGGGCCGGCAGCCACGCTCGCGTTCGGTCCGTTCTCCGCAGCGAGCGAAACCTCCTCCTCCAGTCGGGGCAACAGGTCGGCGGCCGGCATCCGCACCGACAGCATCACGCCCGCTGGCTGGGCCTGCATCAGCGCGCCGCGCCGTGCCACCAAGCGCGCGGCATCGCGCAGCGACATCACGCCTGCCAGCACGGCCGCGGCGAACTCGCCGATGCTGTGCCCCACCAGCGCAGCCGGCGCAAGGCCGAGCGACATGATCTGGCGGGCGATCGCATATTCGACGACGAAGGTGGCGGGCTGGGTGATGGCGGTCGGCGCGAGGGCGGCTTCCTCCTCGGAGAACATCTTTTCGCGCAGGTCGCAGGCGAGCAGGCCGTCGAAGGCCGTCATGCATTCGTCGAACGCGGCGCGGAACACGGCGTCGGTCAGGTACAGCGCCCGGCCCATGCCGGCGTACTGGGTGCCCTGTCCCGGGAACATGAGCACCGGCTGCGGCACCCAGGCCGAGGTCTTGGCCGTTGCGACGTCGGCGGCGCGCAAGGCGTCGGCGGCCGCTTTCGGCGAGCGGGCGACCACGACCGAGCGATGGGCGAACGCCTTGCGACCGACCCGAAGCGTGTGCGCGACGTCCGGCAGGCATGCGCCGGGCCTGGCTTCGAGGTGGTCTGCCAATCGGGTGCGTGCTGCGGCCAGCGCGGTGGGGGTGCGGGCCGACAGGACCAGGAGTTGCGGCGCCGCCGAGATGCCCGAGTCGGGCCTGGCGGGCGCCTCTTCGACGATCACGTGGGCGTTGGTGCCGCCGACGCCGAAGGAGCTCACGCCCGCGCGGCGCGGAACCTCGGTGCGAGGCCAGGCGTGCAGGCGGTCGTTGACCCGGAACGGCGTGGCCTCGAAGCGGATCGCCGGGTTGGGCGCCGTGAAGTGGATCGTGGCGGGAATCTGCTCGTTGTGGAGCGCCAGGGCGGTCTTGATCAGGCCCGCGGTGCCGGCCGCCGTGACCAGGTGGCCGACGTTGCTCTTGACCGAACCGATGCGGCAGAAAGCGGTGTCGGACGTATGGCGCGCGAAGGCGCGGGTGAGGCCTTCGACTTCGACCGGATCGCCCATCGGCGTGGCGGTGCCGTGGGTTTCGACGTACGAGATGCTGCGCGCGTCGACACCGGCCGATGCGAGCGCCGCCGAGATCACCGCGGCCTGCCCGTCGATGTTGGGCGCCGTGAAGCTGGCCTTCGCGCCGCCGTCGTTGTTGACGGCCACGCCGCGCAGCACCGCGAAGATCGGATCGCCATCGGCCAGGGCATCGCCGAGCCGCTTGAGCAGCACCACGCCGGCGCCGTCGCTGAAGACCGTGCCTTGTGCCTTCGCATCGAAGCTGCGGGTATGGCCGTCGGGCGACAGCATCGCGCCTTCTTCGTAGCGGTAGCCGCTGCGCGGTGGGCAGGTGACCGCGATACCGCCCGCGAGAGCCATGTCGCACTGTCCGGAACGCAGCGCCTGGAAAGCCTGCGCCACCGCGACCAGCGAGGTCGAGCAGGCGGTATGGATCGCGATCGCCGGGCCGGTGAGGTTGAGGCGGTGCGCGACCCGGGTCGCGATGTAGTCCTTCTCGTTGCCCAGCATCACCTGGAAGGCGCCCATCTCATCGACGAGTTCCGGATACTTCTGCACGTGCTGCAGGAAGTAGGTGGCGTTGTTCATGCCCGCATAGACGCCGACCGAACCGGGCACCGCATCCGGCGTGTAGCCGGCGCGCTCGATGCATTCCCAGCAGATCTCCAGGAAGAGCCGCTGCTGCGGGTCCATCAGCTGGGCTTCCTTCGGATTGATGCCGAAGAACGCGGCGTCGAACATCTCGACCTCGTCGATCACGCCGCGCGCGCGCACGTAGTTCGGGTCGGCGCGCAGTGCGGCGGTGACGCCGGCATCGAGGGTTTCATCGTCGAAGAAGCTGATCGATTCGCGTCCGTCGACCAGGTTGGTCCAGAACTGCTCGACATCGCCCGCACCGGGAAAGCGGCCGGCCATGGCGATCAGAGCGATCGGCTCCTGTGCATCGGCGGCCGGGGTGCTGCGCAACGGCCTCGGGAGGGGAGCCGATACGGCCGGGGCGCCCGCCAGCTTCAGGGCGAGGGCGCGGGGCGTCGGGTCCTGGAAGAACATGTTGGCCGACAGCGGCTGGCTGCTCGACTTCTGCAATTCGCCCAGCACGGCCAGCACCAGCAGCGAATCGCCGCCGAGATCGAAGAAGTTGTCGGCACGTCCGACACGGTCGATGCCGAGCGCCTTGGCGAAAGCCGCGCAGACCTGCTTCTCGGCAGCGCCGCGGCCCTCTTCGTAGGGCTCCGAAAGTTCGGGTCGCTCGGCCGGCGGCACCGGGAGGGCGCGGCGATCGAGCTTGCCATTGGGCAGCAGGGGCAGCGCATCGAGGGCGACATAGGCGCTCGGCACCATGTAGACCGGCAGCAGTGCGCCCAGGTGAGCGCGCAGCGACTCGACGCCGGGGAAACGCCGGCCCGTCAGATAGGCCACCAGCCGCAGGTTGCCCGGCTGGTCCTCGCGCGGGATCACGACCGCTTCCTTCACCGCTGGATGCTGCTGGAGGGCATTCTCGATCTCGCCCAATTCGATCCGGTAGCCTCGGATCTTGACCTGGTGGTCGTTGCGCCCCAGGCATTCGAGGATGCCGTCCGCGCGCCAACGTCCGAGGTCTCCGGTCCGGTAGAGCTCGGCGCCCGGCGCGCCGTAGGGGTCGTCCACGAAGCGCTCGGCCGTCAGTTCGGGCCGGTTCAGGTAGCCGAGCGTGACGCCGGTTCCGCCGATGTAGAGCTCGCCCGTCACACCGACCGGCACCGCCTGCATCGCCGGATCGAGCACATGAAACTGTGTGTTCGCCACCGGACGGCCGATCGGGACCACCGCGTCGATGCGATCCAGCCGATGGAAGCTCGACCAGACGGTGGTTTCGGTCGGGCCGTAGCCGTTCCACAGCTGCTGCACGCGCGGCAGCAGCGTGCGCCCGAGGTCCGGCGGCAACGGCTCGCCGGTGCAGATCGCCAGCATCCCGCGATGCCCTTCCCAGCCGGCGCCCAGCAGCAGCCGCCAGGTGGAAGGCGTCGCATCGACGAAGCTGACCTGCTCGCGCTCGATCAGCTCGCGCAGCAGTGCGCCGTCGGTGGTCTGGGCCTTGTCTGCCATCACGATGCGCGAGCCGATCGTCAGCGGCATCAGCACCTCGGACACGGCGATGTCGAACGACAAGGTGGTGACGGCCAGCGTCACGTGCTCGCGCCCGATGCCCGGCACTTCGCGCAGGCTGGCCAGCAGGTTGCAGACGCTGCGATGCGGCACCCGCACGCCCTTCGGTCGGCCGGTCGAGCCCGAGGTGTAGATGACATAGGCGACCGCTTCCGGGTCATGCTGCGTGGCCGGCGAGAGCCGGCTCGCTTCGATCTGGTCCGCCCGCACCACGGCCAGCGGGCGGTCTGCCCATTGGCCGGCCGAACCGGCATCGGCCACCATGACGCGCAAACCCGCGTCCTCGGCCATGAAGGCCAGCCGGTCTGCGGGGAACGACGGGTCGAGCGGAACGTAGCCCGCGCCGGCCTGCAGGATTCCGTAGAGCGCGACCAGCATGTGCTCGTTGCGATCGCACGAAAGGCCGACCAGGTCGCCTGCATTCACGCCATGCGCCTGCAAGGCCTGGCTGATGCCGTTCGCACGCTCTGCCAGTTCGCGGAAGCTGAGTTGCACCGCGCCGGCCGTGACCGCGATCGCGTCCGGGGTCGCCGCCACCTGGCGCGCGATCAGGTGTTCGATTCGCAGCCCGGCCTCGAGCGGCATGGCGGTGGCGTTGAAGGCTTGCAGCAGCCTGCGATCGAGATCCGTGAGCGCGAAGGCGGCCACGAGCGAAATGTCGGCGTCGTCGGACCATCGCTGCAGGGCGGCCATGTAGAGCCCGAGCCAACGCTCGATCGTGCCGGCATCGAGCAGCGCGCCGTTGTATCGGGCCTCGCATGCGAAACCCCCGTCCGCTTCCTGGAAGTCCAGCAGGAAGTCGAATGGCCGCTCGAGTGGCGACCTGCCGGCTTCGTCGCTCGCGCCGCTGCAGAAGCGAAAGAAGGCATGAGGATGCACGGCCCCGGGTTGTCCGACGGCCATCAGCGCGGCCGGCAACTCCGCCGCATGACGAGCCGCGCCGACCAGCGATTGGTTCGCCGCCGCCGCCAGCTGGCGAAGGCTCCCGCCCGAGTCGACGGTCCAGCGCAAGGGCAACATCGTTGCGCCGAAAGCCATCGGCGCGGCGCCCAGCAGCAAATCGGCCTGTCGCGCCAGGGCATGCACCAAGCCCGAGAAGAGGGCGAATGCCACCGCTTCCGTGGTCGACGACTCGCGTGCCACCACCTGGCGCATGCGTGCCTGCTGCTCGGTATCCAAGGGAAGGCGGAGCGAGGCAACCTGGACGGCCGACTGCGAGGTGCGAGCGCGATCGAGCGGCAGCTCGGTGACTGGAACATCGCCCGGCGGAAACATCGTTTGCCAATAGCCGGTACGCAGGTCGCCATCGCCGTTCCGAGCAGCGTCAGAAGCTGCGGGCACTTGATGATCCATGCGGTCCTCCTGGCAATTTCGCTGCACGCTTCGGCCACATAGAGGGGAAGCCGAACAATGCAAACGTCGCGTTTACGAACAAAGTCTGCGATGCGACACGTAGCGATAGTGACAAGAGTGCAACTTTTTGCCTACTGAACAGAAGCAAGAAGTTTTTTTGCGTCCCTGGCTGACCAGCCTATGACTAGCGGAGTCGGGTGCCTACTTGTATATCGCTGTGCGTCTCGGTCACGATTCTGCACGAATTCTTACAAGTTGAGTACCTTAGGGGTACATCAATCCGGCGCTTCCTCCAGCGAATCAATAGAAAAGTTCTATTTTTTAACGCTGAGCTCTGTTACATCTGCGATGTGGTCGTCCAGGGCGGCTTCGTCGAGGTGCGCAGAGTCGGCCCAGCCCACCAGCCCGAGCCCTTGTGGGGTCCAGAGAAGCCGGTTGATGGCGGCATTGCCGAGATGCCAGGTGCGCGGTGCCTGCAGGTCTTGATGGGTCGCGAGCCGGTACAGCACATCCATCTGGCCGCCGTGCGCGACCAGCACGATCTGCTCGCCGAGGTGCGCGGCTGCGAGCCGGTCGGTGACTTCGACGACGCGCTTCCTGAACTCGATCAGGGTCTCGCCGCGGTCCGGTGCGAACTCCGGATCGCGTTGGCGCCACCGCCGGGCCTCGTCCGGCAGGGTTGCGTCGATCTCGGCGAAGCTCAGCCCCTCGAAGCGCCCGAAAGCACGTTCGCGCAATCCGGGTTCGGCGATGACCGGCAAGCCGTGGTGCAAGGCGATGGCCTCCGCGGTCTGCCAGGCGCGCGAGAGGTCGCTGGCGTAAATCGCGGCAATGGGTTCGTGCGCCAACGCGGCGCCGGCGCGACGTGCCTGGCGTTGCCCGACGGCGTTGAGCGGGATGTCGGTCTGGCCCTGGATCCGGGTGCCGACGTTCCAGTCGGTTTCGCCGTGCCGCACGGCGATCAGCCGGGACGCTTCCATTGCCTTCGCTTGCCTTTCAGTCCAGCCGCACGATCTGCAGCGCCGAGACCGGTGCAGAGGGAAAGGCAGGCGGGTCGAAGGCGGTGTCGCCATCTTCGTCCGGGACACCGGTGGCCGCCAGGTTCTTGAAGTCGAACAGCTCGGTATCGAGCAGGTGCGAGGGCGCCACGTGCTTGAGCGCATTGAACATGTTCTCGACCCTGCCGGGATGCTTGCGCTCCCATTCGCGCAGCATCTCGGCGACCTGCTTGCGCTGCAGGTTCTCCTGGCTCCCGCAGAGCGTGCAAGGAATGATCGGAAAGTCCCGGTGCCGGGCCCATCGGACCAGGTCCGTTTCGGCGACGTAGGCCAGCGGGCGGATCACGACATGCCGGCCATCGTCGCTCGCCAGCTTGGCAGGCATCGACTTGAGCTTGCCCGCGAAGAACATGTTCAGGAAGAAGGTCTGCAGGATGTCGTCGCGGTGATGGCCGAGCGCCACCTTGGTCGCGCCCAGTTCGTCCGCCACGCGGTAGAGGATGCCGCGGCGCAGCCGGCTGCACAGGCCGCAGGTGGTCTTGCCCTCGGGAATGACGCGCTTGACGATGGAGTAGGTGTCCTGTTCCTCGATATGGAACGGAACGCCCAGCGCCGTCAGGTAGCCGGGCAGCACGTCCTCCGGAAAGCCCGGCTGCTTCTGGTCGAGGTTGACCGCGATCAGTTCGAAGCGGATCGGCGCCCGGGCCTGCAGCTTGAGCAGGATGTCGAGCAGGCCGTAGCTGTCCTTGCCGCCCGAGACGCACACCATGACCTTGTCGCCTTCCTCGATCATGTTGTAGTCGACGATCGCCCGGCCGACTTCGCGGCACAGCCGCTTCTCGAGCTTGTGGGTCTCGCGCTCGATCTTGAGGCCGTCGGGGCGCTTCGGTTCTTCCTGCACGGCGGCAGCGGTCATGGCTTGCTCCTGAACACTTCGACGCCGACCGCGTCGCAGTCGGCGTACACATCGGGCTTGGCGGTGGACACCCGCGCGGCGTGTACCTTGGGATGGGTCAGCAATTGCCGGACAAGGTCGTCGCACAGGGTTTCCTGCAGATGGACGTGGCCCTTTTGCACCCGCTCGGCGACCGTGCTGCGGATGAAGTCGTAGTCGAGAACCTCCTCGAGCCGATCGGCGCGCGGCGTGGATACCGCCAGCGGCACGTACAGGTCGACATTGATGATGACGCGCTGCTCGGCGCGCTTCTCGTGGTCGTGTACGCCGATGTTGATGCGGACCTCGTAGTCGCGCAGGAACAGGCGCCGGCACGACAGCAGCAGGGGGTCGAGGGCAGCGGCGCTCATGAAGGCATCGCCTGGTTTGCGGCGAATCGTCGCGTGGGGTGCATCCTGATAAATTTCCCGTATGAAGCAGGAGCACGGCGCGGCGCACGCGGACCCCATCCACCGGATTATCGACGCCTCGCTCGCGCGCGCCGGCGGCTGGCTGCCCTTCGACCGCTTCATGGCGCTCGCCCTGTACGCGCCGCAGGTCGGCTACTACGCCAATGCCGGCCGCAAGTTCGGCACCATGCCGGCATCGGGCAGCGACTTCGTCACAGCGCCCGAACTTTCGCCCTTGTTCGCCCAGGCGCTTTCGGTGCAGCTCGGCGAGGCGCTCGAACGCACCGGCACCGACGAGATCTGGGAATTCGGCGCCGGTTCGGGTGCCCTGGCTTCGCAGTTGCTCGACGCGCTCGGCGACCGGGTCGCCCGCTATCGCATCGTCGACCTGTCGGCCACCCTGCGCGAGCGCCAGCAAGTCCGGCTGGCGGCCCACGGCGGCAAGGTCGAGTGGCTTTCGGAGCTGCCGCCGACGATCGAAGGCGTGGTGATCGGCAACGAGGTGCTCGACGCCATGCCGGTGCAGCTGATCCTGCGGCGCCAGGGCAGTTGGTTCGAGCGCGGCGTGATCCAGGTGGGCGAGCGGCTGCAGTGGGAAGACCGCCCGACCCTGCTGCGCCCGCCGATCGACATCGAGGGCGAGCACGACTACCTGACCGAGATCCATGTGCAGGGCCGGGCCTTCGTCGCCACGCTGGCCGATCGGCTCGAACGCGGCGCCGCCTTCTTCATCGATTACGGTTTTCCCGAAGCCGAGTACTTTCATCCGCAGCGCGCCATGGGCACTGTGATGTGCCACCGCGGCCACCAGGCCGATGCCGATCCGCTGACTGACGTGGGCCTGAAGGACATCACCGCGCATGTCGACTTCACCGGCATCGCGCTGGCAGGGCAGGACGCCGGGCTCGAGGTGCTCGGCTACACCAGCCAGGCGCGCTTCTTGTTGAACCTCGGACTGCTGGAGCTGATGGCTTCGGCGAGCGTGCCGGAGCGCGCGATGGCGGCCCGCCTGATCCACGAGCATGAGATGGGAGAGCTTTTCAAGGTCATCGGCTTCGCGGCCAGCGGGTCCTGGGATGCGGCCGGCTTCGCGGAGGGCGATCGCAGCCACACCTTGTGAGCCGCGGCGGCGGGCACCGCGCCAGTTCGGTTTCAGCCGGGCCCCGACCGGAGGCGCGCAAGTTCGGCCTTCATCATCACGCCGGCTTCCTGCTCCGGCCCCGAGCCGAGCCGCACCCGATAGAGTTCGCCGCTCGATTCCGAGCGCGTGGCGCAGAGCCGGATGAAGTCGTCGGCGGTCGCGATCTCGGACTTGAAGTGCTTGTACTTGGCGCGCAGGTGCTGCGCGGCGACCGCCGCGTCGTGATCCTTGCCGTTGCGCACGAACTTCATCGTGGGATGCTCGGCCACGCGCTGGATCAAGGCTTCGATGAGTCGATGTTCCAGCTCGGAGGGCGTCGCCTCGGCCGTCCGTGGCAGCCATGCG
This sequence comes from Burkholderiales bacterium 8X, assembly GCA_902506565.1. Classification (GTDB taxonomy): domain Bacteria; phylum Pseudomonadota; class Gammaproteobacteria; order Burkholderiales; family Burkholderiaceae_C; genus Variovorax. Next base: position 2,763,734 of record LR732703.1, read on the forward strand.
CCGAGCAGTGCGAACAACCCCGCCCCCGCTTGCAGGCTGCCGAGCCCGAACAGCAAGGCCGTCCGGCGCCGAGATGTTGCCGCGAATTCGATCGCCATTCGGTGTTCTCCCTGTCGAGCGCCGACAAGCCGGCGCCGCCATGCTAGTCGCGGCCAACCCGTGGCGGGCTGGCGAGTCTCGGTTCTAATCTCGTTATATCTTGCAGCTCCACAGCCATCCCTCCATGCCCGCAACACCCGGTACTCCAGCTTCGTCGGCGACCCGGCCCGCTTCGATCGAGGGTGGCGACGACCTGGCGCTGGCGCATGCACTGGCGGATGCCGCCGCCGCCCACTCGCTGCCGCTCTTTCGCACGCCACTCGAAGTGGTCGCCAAGTTCGACGACAGCCCCGTGACGCAAGCCGACCGCGCCGCCGAGGCGGCGATGCGGCAGCTGCTGACCGACCAGCGTCCGCTCGACGGGATCTTCGGCGAGGAACACGGCCAGGAGCGGCTCGAGGCGGCCCGGGTCTGGGTGCTCGATCCGATCGACGGCACCCGCAGCTTCATCACCGGTTCGCCGCTCTGGGGAACGCTCGTGGCGCTGGTCGGAGATGGCGATGTGCAGCTCGGCATGATCGACATGCCGGTGCTGAACGAGCGCTGGATCGGCCGGAAGGGGCTCGGCGCATCGCGCAACGGCACGCCGGTTCGTGCGAGCGGCTGCAGCGAACTCGCCATGGCCCGCATCGTGACCACCTCGCCCGATATCTTCGACGCGCCCGACTGGCAGGCCTTCGACGCTCTCAGCCGACGCTGCGCGATGCGGCGATTCGGCGGCGATTGCTACGGGTATGCGCAGCTGGCCGGCGGGACCATCGACCTGGTGGTCGAGACCGGCTTGCAGCCCTACGACTATCTCGGGCCTGCCGGGCTGATCGAGGCGGCGGGCGGCGTCATCACCGATTGGCAAGGGCGCCCCCTCGGCCTCGGCTCCGACGGCCGGGTCATCGCGGCGGCCACGCAGGACCTCCACCGACAGGCGCTCGCCTTCCTGGCGCCTAGACTGGGCTCATGATCCGTTGGCTGATCGTCGTCGTCCTTGCGTTGCTGCTCATGAGCGGCCTGACTGCTTGGCTCCGGCGTTTCGGCTTCGGCAAGCTGCCGGGCGATTTCGAGTTCCGTGCCTTCGGCCGCGAATGGCAGCTGCCGATCGCGAGCACGGTGGTCCTCAGCATGATCGCGACCGGGATCGCGGCGTTGATCGCAAAGTGGATCTAGACGGATGAAGGCTTGCGTGGACATCGGCGGTACCAAGGTGGCGGTCAGCCTCGCAACCGGTGCGCCCGATTCGATCGCCCCGGATGCCGCGAAGGCGGGCCGCGGTGCGCTCCTCGGGCGAATCAGCGAGCCGACTGCCAAGACCGGCAGCAACGATGCGGTCGCGCTCCAGATCCTCCGCCTGATCGACCAGGTGTGCGATTCGCAGCAGGTCGACCGCGCATCGATCGACGGCGTCGGGGTTTCTTCGGCTGGCCCGTTCGTCATGGCCGAGGGCATGACCGAGCTGGCCTCGCCCAACATCTGCGGCGGCATCGCCGGCCCTGCTCGCGGACTTCCCAACGACTGGACCACCGCCTTGCTCGAGGCACCGCTGCGCGCCCGCTTCGCCAACGTGCGGGTCGAGAACGACGCGGTTTCGGCGCTGGAGGCCGAGCGGCGCTGGGGCGCGTTGCGCGGTTTCGATCATTGCGCCTACGTCACCTGGAGCACCGGCGTCGGTATCGGGCTGTGCGTCGACGGGCATGTGCTGCGCGGCAAGAACGGCAATGCCGGCCACGCCGGCCATTCGTTCGTCACCAGCGGCGAACTCGATGCCCTGTGCGGCTGCGGCAATGTCGGCGATGTCGAGGGCATCGCGGCGGGCAATGCGATCGCGCGGCGCTTTCATCAGCCAGCCGAGCAACTGCTGGCGGCGGCATTGGCAGGCGAGGCCGAAGCCGTGTCGCGCGCCGATCACCTGTGCGAGGTGATGGGCCGGATGCTCTACAACCTGGTAGTGACGCTCGACCTCCAGGCCATCAGCCTCGGCGGCAGCGTGTTCTGGAACAACCGCGATTGGTTGTTGCCGAGGCTCGAGTCGCGCATCGCGGGCCGGCTCGCGGCCTTGACCGACGGCGTTTCGTTGATGCCGGCAGGTCTCGGCGACAAGGTCGGCGACTACGCGGCGCTGGCGCTGGTCGCCTGAAGTTCAGCGCTCGCTCGCTGCTTCCTTCAAGGCGTCGAGGAAGGCGCGGCGCCACCAATGCACGTCGTTCTTGCGCACCCGTTCGAGCAGCGCCTGGTGCCGGTCCTTGCGCTCTTTCAAGGGCATGCGCAAGGCCTGCTGGATGGTCTCGCCGGTACCGTGGGTGTCGTACGGATTCACCAGCAGCGCTTCCTTGAGCTGCTCGGCCGCGCCGGCGAATCGGGACAGCACGAGCACGCCCGGATCCTCCGGATTCTGGGCCGCCACGTATTCCTTCGCGACCAGGTTCATGCCGTCGCGTAGCGGCGTGACGAGCCCGACCGCGGTCGCGCGGCACAAGCCGGGTACCCGCTTTCGCGCGACCATGCGGTGGATGTAGCGCACCGGCATCCAGTCCAGCTCGCCGTAGTCGCCGTTGATGGCGCCGCAGAGCGATTCGAGCTCGCGCCGGATGTCGGCATAGGCGTCCACCGATTCGCGCGTCGGCGAGGCGATCTGGATCAGGGTCGCGCTTCGGCGGTTCTCGGGATAGTTGGCGAGCAGTTCGCGGAAGGCCCGGACCCGATGCGGGATGCCCTTCGAATAGTCGAGCCGGTCGATGCCGAGCAACAGGCGCCGGCTTGAATATTCGCGCTTCATGGTCTCGTACATGTCGCGCGATTCCTTGCCCTGCAGCAGCGACTGGAACTCGTCGACATCGATGCCGATCGGGAAGGCGCTGCAACGCACGGTCTGCCCATAGGCGCGATACAGGTCGCGGCCGATGGCCTGGCCGCGCGCCTCGTTGCGAACGTACTGCTCGAAGTGCTGCACGTCCTGCTCGGCCTGGAAGCCGATCAGGTCGTAGGAGAACAACGAGCGCATCAACCATTCGTGCTGCGGTATCGCGGCCATGATGATGTGCGGCGGCAGCGGAATGTGCAGGAAGAAGCCGATGCGCTGCTGGCAGCCCATGGCCCGCAGCTCGGCCGCCAGCGGAATCAGGTGGTAGTCGTGTATCCAGATGATGTCGTCCGGGCGTAGCAGCGGCAGCAACTTGCGCGCGAAGAGCTGGTTGACCCGCCGGTAGCCGCCGATGAAGCTGGCCTCGAAGTTGGCCAGGTCGAGCCGATCGTGGAACACCGGCCACAGGACGTCGTTGCTGTAGCCGAGGTAGTAGCTGTCGTGGTCCTCGCGCGAGAGGTCGAGCGTGGCGAGCGTGACCTTGCCGGCCTGCTGCCGGTGCACTTCGCCTTCGCCGCTCGACCCATCCTCGACCACGGTTCCGCTCCAGCCGAACCAGAGGCCGCCGCTTTGCTGCAGGCTTTCGCCGACCGCCACCGCAAGGCCGCCGGCCGCCGGCTTGCGCGGATCGGCGATCCGGTTCGAGATGACGACCAAGCGGCTCATGCCTGGCCCCGGTCGGGGTCCTGACCGGTCGAAGGGTGTTGCTTCTTACCGGAGCCTGCCAGCAGGTCGCGCGCCTCGACCAGCCATTCGAAGACCGCGCGGGGCGAGTCGAGCCGGTGCAGCGCCTGGCTCGGCCCGGCACCCACCTTGATGGCGATGCCGCCGCGGGGCTGCACCACGGCGAAACCGGTCTCGTCGGTGGTGTCGTCGCCGGCGAACACCGGCACGCGGCCGACGAAGGGCTCTTCTTGCAGGAAGGCGTCGATCGCGATGCCCTTGTTGATGCCGGCAGGTTTCACCTCGAACACGAACTTGCCGTGCAGCAGCTCGAACTGCGGCTGGTTGCCGATGACTCTCAGCATCGCGTCGCGGCAGACTTCCTCGAGCTGGTGGGCCATGCGGTAGTGGAGGGCGACGGCGGCGTGCTTTCGCTCGACCAGCAGACCCTCGTGCACCCGCGCCAATTCGTTGGCGGCTTCGAGCACCAGCGTCAGGTCGGGTGCGCGCTGTTCCTGCATGTGGCCCTTGGCATCCCGGCGTTGTACGCCGTGCTCGCCGGCGGCCGGCAGGCGCAACGGTGCGAGGAAGCGGTCGAGTACATCGATCTGCCGGCCCGACACCACCGCCAGCGCACCGCCGAGCAGGTCATGCAGGTCGCCCAACAACGCCACCATGGCGGAGGGCACCTCGATGGCCTCGGGCGTTTCGGCGAGCGCCACCAGGGTGCCGTCGAAATCGAGGAAAAGCGCCGCGTCGCGGGTGAGCTGGGGAGGTATCTGCATGCCGAAGGACCTTAGCAGAGCACCGTCCGGCGAAACGTCGGCCAAAGCCGGGTTAGCGAGCGAGGGCGTCGGCAATGGCAGCGGTACGAGCCTGGCCGATCGCCTCGGCGATCCTGGGCCCCTCGGCACCGCCCGCGATGGCTGCAGCGGCGATCGGTGCGGTATCGACCGCGAGCGCGGCCGCCAGCGCGGCCGCGAGCCGTGGCCGCTGCGGGTAGGGCGCGTCCTCCAGCCCCAGGCGTCCGCGCGCGTCGCATTCGCAGGCAAGGAGGGCTTCTGCGAACCGCGCCGGCCGCCGGATCGCATCGCAGCGCAGCAAGAGCCTCATGACAGCCGTTGGGTTGAGGTCGCCGCTGCGATGGATGTTGCCGTGCTCGCGAGCCACCACGTCCGCCAGCTCGCGGATCTCGACCGGTACCCGCCAGCGCTCGCAGACCTTGGCCAGCAGCCGGGCGCTGCGCTGCTCGTGACCGATGTGGCGCGGCAGCACGGCAGGGTCGGTGGTTCCCTTGCCGAGGTCGTGTACCAGGCAGGCGAATCGCACCGGAAGCGAGGCGCCGAGCCGCGCTGCCAGGTCGAGCACCATCATCAGGTGAACACCGGTATCGATTTCGGGATGGTGCGCGGCAGGTTGAGGGATGCCCCAGAGCCGCTCGACCTCGGGCAGCAGCACGGCCAACGCGCCGCAGGCCCGGAGCACCTCGAACATCCGCGACGGCCGGGCTTCCATCAGGCCGCGAGCCAGTTCCTGCCAGACCCGCTCGGGCACCAGCGCGTCGACCTCGCCGGCCTCGACCATTTCGCGCATCAGGACCATCGTGTCGGCAGCGACCTCGAAATCGACGAAGCGAGCGGCGAAGCGGGCGATGCGAAGAATGCGGACCGGGTCCTCGCGGAAGGCGTCGGTGACGTGCCGCAGCCGTCGTGCCTTCAGATCGGCTTGGCCACCGAAGGGGTCGACCAGGGCCGTCGGATCGGGGCGCCAGTGCGACGGGTCACCGACCTGCTCCTGCGGTAGCGCCATGGCGTTGATCGTGAGGTCGCGCCGGCCCAGGTCCTCTTCCAGCGTGACCTCGGGCGATGCATGAACCACGAAGCCGCGGTAGCCCGGTCCGCTCTTGCGCTCGGTGCGGGCGAGGGCGTATTCCTCCCGGGTGCGCGGATGCAGAAACACCGGGAAGTCGCGGCCGACCGGCAGGAAGCCCAGCTGCTGCATCTGCTCCGGCGTGGCGCCCACCACCACCCAGTCCCGATCGCCACCGGAGCGGCCGAGCAGCGCATCGCGGATCGCGCCGCCGACGAGGTAGGTTTGCATGGCGTTCGAGTCTAGTGCGCGCCGCCGAGTCGATCGGAGGCATCGAGCGCACCGCCAGAGCCGGGCGGCCGCCCTGCCCGAGCGAACGCTACGAGCGCGGCGCTTCTCGGTACGGTTCCTCGAAGTCGAGGAAGATCTTCTCGGCCAGGGCGTCGTCGATCCAGGCCTTGACGCCGGGCAGGGCCTGCACCCGTTCGATATAAGCCGTCACGTCGCCCGGCACCGGCAGCGCGTAGGTCTTGATGCGGGTGCCGACCGGTGCGAAGTAGGCATCGGCGATGCCGAACTCGCCGAACAGCATCGGCCCGCCCGAACTCCGGAGCAGTTCGCGAAAGAGCTGGACGATGCGATCGACCTCGGCCCGGAGCGCAGCGCTGTCGCGCATCAACAAGCGGCCCTGAGCGCTCAGGTCCGCCTCGATGTTCATGCCGCAAGCATTGCGAAGCGTGCCGAAGCCGGCATGCATTTCGGCGCACGCACTGCGGGCGCGGGCTCGACGAGCCCGGTCCTCGGGCCAGAGCTTCAGGTCGGGGAAACTCTCCGCAAGGTATTCGCAGATGGCCAGCGTGTCGTAGACGACGATCTCGCCATCCTGCAGCACGGGCACCTTGCCGGCCGGGTTGATCGCCATCACGGCTTGCTTGAAGTTGGAGCCCGCATCGAACGAATCGAAGCGCACCATGACTTCCTCGAACGGGATGCCGGCCTGCTTCATCAGCACCCAGGGGCGCATCGACCAGGACGAGTAGTTCTTGTTGCCGACGTAGAGCTTGAGCATGGCCGTACCTTCCAGAAGACGTGCGAGGCGGTCGATGCTAGCGAAGACCGGCGATCGATTGATGTCGAATCGCCGCGCGATTGATGCTCAGCGGCGCGGATCGTCGTCGCTCGCGGTCGAATCGGAGCCGTCGATGGCGCGGGGCGCCCCGACGAAGCGCTCGATGAGGTTCACCAGCTGCGGCACGAGCGAGAACACGGCCAGCGCCAGCAGCGAGCTGAGCACGGCGGTCACCTCGCGGCCGAGGCCGCACGCCATGCCGATGGCGGCGGTCATCCACAGCCCGGCTGCGGTGGTGAGGCCATGGACCTGCTGCTCGTCCTTGCCCTGCTTCAGGATGGTGCCGGCACACAGGAAGCCGACGCCGGCGATCAGGCCCTGGATCACCCGGCTCATGTCGCCGATCTCGGTGCCGCTTTGCTGCGGCACGAGCACGAAGAGCGCCGAGCCGATGGCGACCAGCATGTGGGTGCGAACGCCGGCGGCCTTGCCCTTCTGCTCGCGCTCGAAGCCGAGCGCGAAGCCGAGCACCGCGGCGAGGAGGAGGCGGATGACGATGCGGATCAGCTGCTGCGCGTCGCTCACGTCCGAGAACTCGGAGGCGGCGGCAGCGGTGACATCGTTCCACCAGGAGGACATCAGGGAAGGTCCTTGTTCGGCTCCGGCACGGCGGCGTCGCGCGGCCCGACCCGGCCGAGCCGTTCCTTGAGCGACTGCGGCCGGCCGGTGATGACGGCGGCGTACATCGTGGTGTTGGCGAGCACCTTCTTCACGTAATCGCGGGTTTCGGTGAAGGGTACGTTCTCGGCCCAGATCGCCGCCTCGATCACCGGCCCGTTGCGCCAGCTGCGCGGCCGGCCCGGGCCGGCGTTGTAGGCGGCGGCGGCCAATGGCATGGAGCCGTCGAAATCGTCCAGCGCCAGCTTGAGGTAGTTGGTGCCGATGGTGATGTTGGTCTCGCGATCGTTGATCTGGCTGGGCGTGAAGCCGGCGAGCCCGATCTTGTTGGCAGTCCAGCGGGCGGTGGCCGGCATCACCTGCATGAGGCCCGAGGCGCCGACGCCCGAGCGCGCATCCATGATGAAGCGACTTTCTTGCCGGATCAGCCCGTAGACGTAGGCCGGATCGAGGCCGATGTCCTGGCTCTTGCGCAGCACGGTGTCGTGGAAGGGCATCGGGAAGCGCTGGTCGATGTCGATGGCGCCCTTGGTGCGCTCGCTGGTGTTGATGCAGCGGTCGTACACCTCGCGCTGGCAGGCGAGGTCGGCGGCGGCGAGCAGTTCGCGGTCGCCCATGCCGCCCTTGTCGTGCAGGTTGGTCGCGTAGTTCCACTCGCGCGTGCCCTCGCTGCGAAGGCCGATCGCGATGGCATAGAGGCCGCGGGCCAGGCCCGGGTTGTTGCGGGCGGCATCCTTTTCCTCGGGCGTGAGCGGCGCCGGACGGGTCGGCACCATCGCCTTCTGGCCCAGCTCCTCGAGCGCCAGCAGCTCGTAGAAGCCGCGCGTGCCGGCGATGCCCTCGAACAGCGCCCGGGCCTTGGCTCGGCGCTCGTCGCCGCCCTGAACGACCAGTACGCGGCCCTTCCAATACACCCAGACGGGGTCCTGCTGCTGCACTTCGCTCATGGCGTTGATGGCGGCATCGACCTCCTTCCAGTTGCCCATGCGCAAGGACGAGCGCGCCTTCCAGGCGAGCATGTCGTCGGACAGGTCGGTGAGCTTGGTCACGTTGGCGAACGCGGTCGCCGCCGAGAACGAAAGTCGGGTCGCATGCTGGCGTCCGATGGCGCCCCATACCCAGTTCTTTTCTTCGGCGGAGAGCATCGGCCCCCATTTGCCGTCGAGCTGGGTGGCCGCCATGTCCGGGTCGGCGATCGCCATCTTGACCAGTGCCAGCACCACGATTTCCTTGCGCGACTTGGCGGCGACGAAGGCGCGGCCGGTCAGGAACTTGGCCATGCTGGCGTTCATCTCGTCGAAGAGCGGCAACGCGTCGGGCGCCGCCAATGCAACCGCGGCGCGGGCGGCCTGGGGGCGATTGGCTTCGATCGAGAGGCGTGCCTTCTTCCAGGCCTCGTTGGGCGACATCATGCGGGCGCCGATGGCCCGCTCGGCGGCGCCGAGGCAGCCGTCGTCGAGTTCGCGCTGGGCGAGCCAATTGCGGCGGATCTCGTCGGCCTGGGCCCGCGTGACCTCGCCGTTGCGCAGGGTCTCGACGAGGATCGCGTAGCAGCGAACCTGCGGGTCGTCGTTCATGCGATAGGACGGATGCAGCGCCGCGAAGCCGTCCCAGTCGCGGCGCTGGCCGAGCAGCAGCAGCCAGTCGTTGCGAAGGCGATCTTCCTGGTAGGTGCCGGGGTATCGCGCGAAGAAGTCCTGCACTTCCTGCGGGCCGGCCTCCTGCAGGCGGGCCTTGAGTTCCCAGTAGGCGGCCCAGGGTTCGAGCGCATGGCCGCGGGCCTGCGGCAGCAAGGCGGACAGCCGGGCCTTGTCGCCGCGCTGCGCGGCTTGCTTCATCTGAAGGATCAGGTCGTCGCCGGGGCTTTGCGCCTGGACGGGTCGCGCCAGGCCTGCAGCGAGCACGGCAGCGAGGGCGAAAGACGCGAGGGTCGAAATGCAGGGGCGGGAACCCGTGCGCCTGGATGCCAAAATGCTTGGGAACTGCATCGCGAGATTATGGACAAGTCCCCACCCGATTCCTCCTCCAAGACCGACCTTTCTCCCAAGGGACGGCTGCGTACCTCGCTGATCGAGCAACGGCTCGCGATGCCCGATTGGGATGCGCGCTCCGACCTGCTGCAGCGGGTGATGCGCATCTGGCTGGTGGGGCGTCCGGATGCGGTCATCGGCGCCTATTGGCCGATCAAGCGCGAATTCGATCCGCTGCCGGCGCTGCACCGCTGGAAGGAAGACGGCGAATTGCTCGACCGGCCGCAGCCCAGGCGCATCGGCCTGCCGGTGGTCGATCGCGAGCACAAGACGCTGAGCTTCCTGGCCTGGCACCCGGGCTGCCCGATGGAAAACGATGCCTTCGACATCCCTAAGCCGAAGGACACCGAGCAGATCACGCCCACCTTGCTGTTCGTGCCCTGCCTCGGCTACAGCGCCGGTGGCTATCGGCTCGGCTACGGCGGCGGTTTCTACGACCGGACGCTCGCGTCGCTCGAGCCGCGGCCGTTCACGGTGGGCCTCGGCTTCGCCAATGGCTTCCTGGAAGACCTGGACCCGGAGGCGCACGACCTGCCGCTCGACGCCATCCTGAACGAGAACGGCGTGGTCTGGCCGATGAACGGCGGCGGCGGGGCGGGCGGACCGACCACCCGCTGGTGAGCTTGCCGGGTGGCAGGCCCGGCCAGCAGGCAATCGGCAGATCGGCAAGTCGGCAAGTCGGCAAGTCGGCAAGTCGGCAAGTCGGCAAGTCGGCAAGTCGGCAAGTCGGCAGATCGGCAAGTCGGCAAGTCGGCAGCCGGAGGCCCCAGGCCGACACCCGGGCCCCTCTAGTCGATGTAGTCGACGGTGTCCGGGTCCGGTACTTCGCCGATGGTTTCGCGAGTGATGGCGGCCTGCCTTTGCAGCCATTCGCAAAACGCCTTGATCTCCGGACGCAGCGCATTGCGGGCGCCGATGATCAGCCAGTAGGCCATCGGCGAATCGAGGCGATGCTGCGGCAGCACCTCGACCAGGTCGCCGTTGGCCAGGCTTTCGGCGATCAGCGAGCTGCGCGCCAGCACCACGCCCTGCCCGGTGAGCGCCGCCTGCACCATCTGGTAGGCGTAGTTGAAGTACAGCCAACGCTTGGGGTTCGCGCGCTGCAGGTCGTTGACCTCGAACCAGCGCCGCCAGGTCAACCACTCGAGGTGCGTGCGGTGCGCGTCGCCGGCCTCGATCAACGTGAAGCGGGCGATGTCGGCCGGACCCTTGATCGCAGGATTGCTCTTGATCAACCAGGGGCTCGCGACCGGCGTGAGCGTCTCGCCGAACAGCCGGATCGAACCCGCCGGCATGTTCTCGCCCGGGCCGTAGCGAAGCGCCGCGTCCACATCGGCCACCTCGAGGTCGAGCGCGGAGTCGCTGGCGTCGATCCGGATGTCGATATCGGGATGCTCGCGCTGGAACGCCTCCAGCCGAGGTATCAGCCACATCGATGCGAATGACGCAAAAGTGGTGAGCGAGACGCTCTTGCGACCGGCGCTCTGCCGAATCTGCCGAACCGCGCCGTCGATTCGCGGCAATGCCTGCTGCACCGCGAGCAGGAGCAGGGCACCCGCGCTGGTGAGTTCGACCGCGCGGGTATGGCGCAGGAAGAGCGGCACGCCGACCTCCTCTTCGAGCGCCTGGATCTGCCGGCTCACGGCCGATTGGGTGAGCGCCATTTCCTCGGCGGCAGCGCGGAAGTTGAGATGGCGGGCAACCGCCTCGAATGCACGCAGCTGGCCGGCCGAGATCGGCCGGGTGCGAAGGTGGGTTTGCGAATACTGCATGCGCGCTGGCCTTTTGAAGGGAGGCGGATTGATGCGGAACCGGAATCAGTAGGCTACCGCGTTTTCATTGGACCCGGGTGGTAGGCGCGCCGATGATTCATTCCCGAAGCGCGAGGTTGCGCTTCTCGAACCCAGGAGCTTTCCATGTCGACCATCTGCACTGCCCCATCGCTCGCACCCCTTGCGCCGTCCCATCGCGCGGCCGCCGTGCCGCCGGCCGTGCGCCGCGGCGCGTGGCAGTTGGCGGCAGGCGAGGCCACCCGTCTCAAGGCGCGGGAGGCCAGCGTGTTGAAGGTCCGTCAGGGTCGGGTCTGGATCACGCTCGACGCCAACCGCCAGCACGGCAGCGAGGACCTGGTCCTGGCACCCGGCGAGTCGCTGCGCATCGCTGCCGGAACGCGCCTGGTGATGGAGCCATGGGATGGCGACGGCGCAACCTACACCTTCGACGCGGTCGACGCGGTCGACGCGCTGCCGCAGCGCTGACCCCTGCCTGCCAGCTCTGCGCTTACGCGCTCCCCCGCAGTCGACTCCCGCGCCCCCGCCTCCGCCCCCCGCGTTCAGGCGGGGGCGGGCGAGGTGCGTAGCTTGTAGATCCGGTAGAGGAAGTAGCTGCTGTACATCAGCACGCCGAACGCGGCATTGCCGATGGTCAACCACAGGACGCTCGTCGTGGACGACAGGTCGAAACTCAGCATCAGGACGATCTGCACGACGATGCTCAACGAGATGTTGATCGACGGTGGCAGCACCCAACCGCGGGAAATCGACAGCGCGTAGACCAGCCCGATCAGCGTGGTCAGGCAGCCTGCCGCCGCGCTCAGGACGACCTCGGTGGTCAGGTTCGAATAGTTCTTGCCGAGCACGAAGAGCACCTGCGTCGGGAAGAAATACACGAAGACCAGGATCGCTGCATAAAGAAAGGTCGCGCCCCCGAACAGCAACAGGAACTTCCGCAGCAGGTTTCCCGCGTCAGGCGGGAGCCGTGCGAACCGGGGTTGGATCAGCGTGCCGAAGACGGCGCCGAACACCGCGAGCACCGACGTCAATCGGCTGAGGGCGCCGATTTCCGCGATGGCGGTCGTGTTGCCGTAGATCGAGATCAACCACACCGCCACCGGTGCCGAGATGCAGTAGTAGATGGTGCCCGGCAGCGTGCGCTTCACGATTTTCAGGATCTCTTCCCGGGCCTCCGGATCGGGTGGCGCAGAAAAGTCGGCGAATTTCTGCGAGATCTTGCGCAGCTTGAAGTTGGCCCAGATCCGGGGAAGCCCGTTGGCCAGGATCGCAACCGCCGTGAATGGCAGCACGAAGAGGCCGGCTGCGAGCATCAGGATGCGGCCGACGTTGGCGAGGATGTCGTTCTTTTGAAGCGGAACGATGTCCTGGTTGAGCTTGATCGGCACCGACAACAGGTCGTCGGTGAGACTGGACAAGAAGGCGGGAACCAGCGCGAGCACGATCAGCAACGCCATGATCCAGCCCGCGCCGTGCTTGATCAGCAGGACGAACAAGGTCGGCAGCGCGACGGCGAGCGTGACGGCGGCCAATACCTTGCGCAGCGCCATACCGGTCGCAACCACCCGACCCATGGCGTACTTGTCTTCCCACGAGCGGCCGGCGTAAGCCATGACCCCGCCGCCGACGCCACCATCCGCAAGGGCCACGATGGCTCCGAGCACGGTGTAGGCCAGCGTGTACAGCGCGTACTCGGCAGGCGACACCATGTGGATGATCAAGAACCCGCTGAGCAGGCCCAGCGCCTGGATCAGGATCTGGGCCGACCCGGTGACGGAAAGAAGCACGCCCCACCGAAACGCATGTGCGTACTTCGGATGAGTGCGCATTCGGGCAAGGAACGATTTCATCTGGGGCTGGCCGACAGGTTGAATGAGGAAGCGCCCGAAGTGTAAACAAACGTTGTAATTGTGACGCTACTTATCCGTCGGTTCAGTGAACTTCGGCCAGGTCCTTGAAATCGGTTGCATAGCTGCCGAGACGGCGTGCGGCTCGCTTCCGCTGTTCGGGGTTCGTCTGGTTGTGCAGTTCCGCCAAGTCCCGGCAACCTTCCTGCAGCAGCAACCGTTGCCGGTCGCGGGTGGCCCCGGGCGGCGGGTCGACCGCCCGCAGCAGGTACGCGCCCAGTTCGGCACGGGCCGCCGGGATCGGCAGGTTCTCGCGCTTGATCCGTTGCAGCAGGGCCAGGGTCTCCGCCTGGCGCTGGCGTCGGTCGGCGTCGATCGCTCGCGCATCGAACCGAGAACGTTCCACCGCCGTTCTCACCAGCGTGCGCTGCGAAGAATCGAGGCGGCCATAGAAGTCTTCATAGCGCCCGAGGTACAGCTTGAAGCGCTTTTCGCGCTGCTGGGCCAGGCTGAGGTCGAGCCAGTCCTGCCGATAACCGGCGTTGATCTTGGCGTATTTGCGTTCGATGTTGTAGAGCTGGGTCTCGTCCAGTGTCGCGGCGAGTTCCGCGGCGGGAAGGGCCACTTCGGCCGCGACGGCCACCAGCCGCTCTCGAACCTTGTCCGCAAGCTGGCAAGCCTGCTCCGGGGCAATGTCCTCGAGCGCCTTCGCTTGCGCCTCTTGCAGCAGGTCGACGATCTTCGGCAACTCCTGCCGCCGATGCCAGGCGAGCAGGGTGTCGAGGTCGGCGCGCACCCGCGGCGACTGCTGCTGGCCAAAATCCACGTAGCCATCGAGCCACCAGTAGGTCACCTCGGGCAGGTTGTTGTAGGCCAGCTTGATGGCGCTGCACGCGCCGAGCATCGAGCACAGCATCAGCACGCCGATAATCCGCGCCAATCTTGCGCAATGCAGGGTGGAACAACGCATGAATCAGACTCCGCAGAATATCGATTCGCCCGTCGACGTGGTCGTCATGGCGGCCGGCAAGGGAACACGCATGAAGAGCAGCCTACCGAAGGTGCTGCATCGCCTGGGTGGGCAGTCGCTGGTGCTGCATGTCGTCGAAACCGCCGTCGCGACCGGGGCTCGCAACATCGTGGTGGTCACCGGCCACGGCGCACCGGAGGTCGAGGCGGCGCTCGCAGCCCAGCCGCTCGGCGTGGTACCGCGCTTCGCGCGGCAGGTCCCGCAGCTCGGCACCGGCCATGCGGTGCAACAGGCCGCGCCGCAACTGGCGGACGACAGCATCGTCATCATCCTCTCGGGCGACGTGCCGCTGATTCGCGCCGAAACCCTGCGAGCACTGGCGCTCGAAAGCGCCGGGCGAAAGCTGGCTCTCTTGACGATCGAACTGGACGACCCGACCGGCTACGGACGCATCGTGCGCGCGCCCGGCAGCGCAACTGCGCCGGTCGACCGGCGAGGCGACGTGCAGGCGATCGTCGAGGAGAAGGACGCAAGCGATGCGCAGCGTGCCATCCGCGAAATCTACAGCGGCGTGATGGCGGTTCCGTCCCGCCTCCTGAAAGGATGGCTTGCGCGCCTGGACAACCGAAATGCGCAGGGCGAGTTCTACCTGACCGACATCGTCGGCATGGCGACCGTCGAAGGCGTGCCGGTCGTGGCGCAGCGCTGCAGCGATCCGCTGCAGGTGGCTGGCGTCAATACGCCAGGCCAGCTGGCTGCGCTCGAACGCGCCTTCCAGCGCAGGCAGGCGGATTCGTTGATGGAGCGCGGCGTGCGGCTGGCCGATCCGGCGCGCTTCGACCTGCGTGGCACGCTCGAATGCGAGTCGGATGTCGAGATCGACGTCAATTGCATCTTCGAAGGCTCGGTTTCGCTGGGCGCCGGCGTGCGCGTCGGTGCGAACTGCGTGATTGCCAATGCGCGGATCGAGGCGGGCGCCGTGATCCATCCCTTCACCCACATCGAGGGCGAGAAGGCCGGCGTCACGGTGGGCGAGAGCGCTTTGGTGGGACCCTTCGCCCGGCTGCGCCCGGGCGCTCGGCTCGGCGCCGAAGTGCATGTCGGCAACTTCGTCGAGATCAAGAACTCGACCCTGGCTGCGGGCGCGAAGGCCAATCACCTGGCCTACCTCGGGGACGCCACGGTCGGGCAACGGGTCAACTACGGCGCCGGCAGCATCACCGCGAACTACGACGGCGCCAACAAGCATCGGACCATCATCGGCGACGACGTTCACGTGGGCAGCAATTGCGTGCTGGTGGCACCCATCACGGTCGGCGCCGGCGGCACCATCGGTGCCGGCTCCACCATCACCAAGCCGACCGACCCGCAGGCCCTCACCGTCTCGCGGGCCCGTCAGGTCAGCTTCGCGAACTGGGAACGTCCGAAGAAGCTTCCAAAGGGCTGAGCGGAAGCGGTATCCGGGTCGAGAACTTGGCTCTCCGGATGCTGAAGAAGGCCTTGACGTTGCGGACATTGGCGTCGGCCGTGAAGAGGCGTTGCGCGAGCGCCTGGTACGCCGGCATGTCGCGCACCACCACGATCAACACGAAATCCGGGCCGGGCGAGACCCGATAGCACTGCTGCACTTCGTCGTCGGCGGCGATGCGGGCTTCGAACGCGTCGAGCGATTCGGCGTCCTGGCGGTCGAGCGAGATCTCGATGACCGCGGTGAGGAGCGGGCCGGCCTTCTTGGCGTCGAGGATCACGACCTGGCGTTCAAACCAGCCTGCTTCCTTCAAGCGCCTGACTCGCCGCATGCTGGTCGGTGGCGAGAGGCCGAAGCGCTCGGCCAGTGCTTGATTGCTGAGCGAGGCATCGGTTTGTAGCGCTTCCAGCAACTGGAGATCGATCGACTTGGTGTCCATGAATTTCATTTTGCCTCCGACTCTGAAGTTTTTCGTCGCCTCGTCTACGTCGTGAAATTGTCTTTCGGCCTGGCGTGATATTTGAAAGCACAAGGACGACTGCATTTCTTACCATCAGGCGATTCCCGTTCAGGAGATCCCTTATGTGTGGCATCGTCGGCGCCGTTTCGTCCCGCAACATCGTTCCGGTGCTCGTACAGGGCCTGCAACGCCTCGAATACCGCGGCTACGACTCCTGCGGCGTGGCGGTCCATGCCGGCGGCTTGAAACGCGCCCGGACGACTTCGCGGGTTGCCGACCTGCTGGTGCAGGTTCGCAACGACCATCTCGAAGGCGCAACCGGCATCGCCCACACCCGCTGGGCAACGCACGGCGCGCCGGTCGTCCACAACGCGCATCCGCATTTCAGCCATGGCCCCGGCGTCGACGCCGAACAGCAACGGCCCGGCCGCATTGCCATCGTCCACAACGGGATCATCGAGAACCACGATCGCCTGCGCGAGCGTCTTCAGGAGCGTGGCTATGCCTTCGCCAGCCAGACCGATACCGAGGTCATCGCCCACCTGGTCGACAGCCACTACGACGGCGACCTGTTCGAGGCGCTCAAGGCCAGCGTCAAGGAACTGCAGGGCGCCTATGCCATCGCCGCAATCTGTCGGGACGAGCCGCATCGGGTAGTCGGCGCCCGCGCCGGCTCGCCGCTGGTGCTGGGCCTCGGCAAGGAGGCTGACGAGAATTTCCTGGCGAGCGACGCGATGGCGCTCGCCGGCGTCACCGACCAGATCGTGTACCTGGAGGAGGGCGACCTGGTCGACATCCAACCGGGCAAGTACTGGATCGCCGATCGCGCCCAGAAACCGGTCGAGCGCAAGGTCCGCACGGTGCTCGCGCACAGCGGTGCGGCCGAGCTGGGTCCGTATCGCCACTACATGCAGAAGGAGATCTTCGAGCAGCCGCGCGCCATCGCCGACACGCTCGAGGGGCTCGAAGGCGTGGTGCCGGAGCTCTTCGACGGCGCTTCGATCGACGGCGAGCCGGGTGCGGCGGCCTGGCGTGTCTTCCAGGACATCGACAAGGTGTTGATCCTGGCTTGCGGCACCAGCTACTACAGCGGCTGCACCGCCAAGTACTGGCTCGAAGGCATCGCCAGGATTCCGACGCAGGTCGAGATCGCCAGCGAGTATCGGTACCGCGATTCGGTGCCCGACCCGCGCACCCTGGTGGTCACCATCAGCCAGTCGGGCGAAACCGCGGACACGCTGGCGGCCTTGAAGCACGCACGCTCCCTCGGCATGACGCAGACGCTCACCATCTGCAATGTCGCCACCAGCGCGATGGTGCGCGAATGCAAGCTCGCCTACATCACGCGCGCCGGTGTCGAGATCGGGGTGGCATCGACCAAGGCGTTCACCACGCAGCTCGCCGCCCTGTTCCTCTTGACGCTGGCGCTCGCGCAATCGAAGGGGCGCCTCGGCGATGCCGACGAGGCGCGCCTGCTCAAGGAAATGCGCCACCTGCCGGTCGCGTTGCAGTCGGTGCTGGCGCTCGAGCCGCAGATCATCAGCTGGGCCGAGGACTTCGCGCGCAAGGAAAACGCGCTCTTCCTCGGTCGTGGCCTGCACTACCCGATCGCGCTCGAAGGCGCCTTGAAGCTCAAGGAAGTCACCTACATCCATGCCGAGGCCTATGCCGCCGGCGAGCTCAAGCACGGGCCGCTGGCCCTCGTCACGAGCGAGATGCCGGTGGTGACGGTGGCGCCGAACGACTCGCTCCTCGAGAAACTCAAGAGCAACCTCCAGGAAGTGCGGGCCCGCGGCGGCGTGCTCTACGTGCTGGCCGATGGCGATACCCGGATCGAAAGCAGCGAAGGCATCCATGTGATCCGGATGCCCGAGCACTATGGCGCGCTATCGCCGCTACTGCATGTCGTGCCGCTGCAGCTTCTGGCGTATCACACCGCCTGCGCGCGGGGCACCGATGTCGACAAGCCGCGCAATCTCGCGAAGAGCGTGACGGTCGAATAGGCCGTCAAGTCGGCGGCATGGCCTCGAGCCTGCGAGCCGCATGGCGAAGACCCTCCAGGATGCTGCGACCCACCCTCATCGAGAAGTCCTTCGGCAGCAGCTCGTACATCGACTCGATCACTGCCGGCGTGCGCGCCACGATCTCGGCGATCAATGGTTCGGCATCGACTCCCACGCAGCGCACGGCCATCGAGTTGAAGTGTTTGCGATGAATATCTTTGATGCGGTAGTGGCGGTTCTTGCCGTCGATCGCCATCGCGAGCTTGGCCCGGTGCTCGTTGAACTGATTGGGGCCGCTGCCGGTAGCCGGCAGGATCGACATCACGTCGTACAGTGGTGTCAGGCGAAAGAGCGTCTTCGGCAGCAGGTGGATGCTGAAATTCTTGGCGTGCCCATCGGGCGCGGACAGTAGCCAGAACAGGATCTGCGCACTGAAGAGGGTGCGAAGGTCGTCATTCGGCTGGGTCGATTGCTTGAGCAGCGCCGACAGCCGTGCAAGCCCCGGCCCACCTTCGGCCTCGTACTTGAGCAGCGGCGAAACGCCGAGCGCCTGGCAGAAATCTTCCTGCGGCAAGCGAAGGTACCAATCGCCGCTCGGGTGCAATTGGCGGTCGAAGCGGGTCACGCTCAGCACCTTCTGCCGGCCGAAAACCAGCATCTCGCAGTCGGCGACCACCAGGCCGTAGGCGCGCAGGATCTGGAGGCACAGCCACTCGTTCTCGACCGAGCTGGAGAGGTCGATCTTCTGGTTGCCGACGAAGCCGAGCGGCAGCTTGAGGATGTGGGTGGTCGGCGTGGCGCCGTGCGGCTTCAGCCACCGGCCCCGGTGGCGGAGCAGGGCGGTTTTTTCCTGCGCACCTGCCAGGGATATGCGGAAATCGTCGTTCGGCTGCAGGCCGAGGCCGGCGGGCCCGGTACTGTTCCGCAGCAGCTCCTCGATCTGCGCGTCATCGATCGGGGTGGCATCGATCCGGTCGATGCGCTCGGGCCGCTCGTCCTCATCCAGCAATTGCAAGGCGCCGATGCAGTCTCGTCCGACCGCCTTCAGCAGCTCGAATGGCTCGAGCGAGCTTGTCGAGAAGCGGGTTGCGATGCGCCGGCGAATGGCCTCGCTGTCGGGCAGCAGGTTGTCGAAGTAGTTGAACACCCGGTCGCCGCGAAGAGGCGTGTCGTCCAGGCCGAAGGGCAACGAAAGCGATAACGGCCGGCCGCGCTCGGAAGCGACCCACTCGGCGTCGTATTGCAGCTCCATCGGTCCACGTGACGGCAGCCGCCAGCTTCCGACGCGCAGCCCGTTCGCCCACAAGGACAATGCCTGGCTTCGTGTCGGTCGTGCCATGGCTACCAGTCGGCGTCCGAATAGGGCGGCGGCTTGGCTTCGCCCGCCCGGCCATCGGCGCGCTCTTCCAGGACGATGCGCAGGTCGTACAGCGCCGTGAGAGCCAGCAGTTGTTCAAAGGTGATCGACGACGGATCCGCCTCGAGCACCGACAACCGGCTCTGGCTGAGACCGACGTGCGCAGCTGCGGCTGCCTGGGTGAGCTTCTTGCGCTTGCGAGCCGACAGCAAAAGATGTCCGAGCTGCTGCGGCGTGGAAAGGGCGAGGGCCATGCTGGATGAATATTCGTCAGACCGATTAACGCATGATATCTCTCAGGCGAATAAAAGCAGATCATCTGCCTTACAAATAATCGGTCGAGTTGACGTCGAGCACTCGCTGCCGAAGCCAAACGTCAGAACACAGCTTGATGTGGACGCCGTCCAGATCCACTGGTAGGCTATGTGGACGCCAATCACATCGACGATCCACAGCTCGACCACCCACCTCGGAGAAACCATGCCCACCATCGCTCCATTCCTCTGGTATTCGAACCAGGCCGAAGAGGCCGCTCGCTTTTATGCCTCGATCTTCCCCGACTCCCGCGTCAACAGCGTCGTCGAAATGCCGAGCGAGTCGCCGGCCGGGCCGGCCGGCTCGGTCAAGGTCGTCGATTTCGTCTTGCTGGGTCGCCCGTTCCATGCCATGAGCGCCGGGCCGCTCGATCCTTTCAACCATGCGGTGTCCTTCGTGGTGCATTGCGACACCCAGGAGGAAATCGATCGCTATTGGGACGCTCTGATGGCCGATGGTGGCAGCGCCGAGGAGTGCGGCTGGTTGAAAGATCGCTACGGTTTGTGCTGGCAGATCACGCCCGCGGCGTTGCCAGGAATGATGGCCGATCCGGACCGGGCGAAGGCCAAGCGCGCGACCGATGCCATGCTGACCATGGTCAAGCTGGACATCGCAAAGCTGCAGGCCGCGTACGACGGCAAGGGGTGAACGCGGCGCGGCTCGGCCCGACTCGCTCGGGCTCGGCCCGGTTCAACCGCGCGATTTCTTCCGAGGAAAAGCCACGGTCTCCGGAAAGTCCATGAAGTCGGTCGCGGCAAAGCCGGAATCGGCTGCGGCGGCTTCATCGCGTGCTTGGCGGGCCTTGGCGTTGGCGCGCAGGCGCTGGGCATGGGCGCGCAATTCGGCGTGAGCTTTCACCGCCGGATCGATCGGTGCCGGCGCCGACGCGGCTTGCGTTTGGGGCACGGACCGGGCGCCCGGACGAAGGATCATGGTGGCCGGAAAGGCATTCGCGGAGACCGCAGCAGGCTCCAGCCGCCCCGGGCGGGTCAACACATCGGCCTGCGAAACGGCCGCTCGCGCAGCGCTCGATTGGGTGATCGGCAAGGGTGGCAATGCGGTACGGGCTTGCAGTCCGAACAGGGACGCGAGGCCGTTCAACAAGGAATTAAGTAGTCGCATGGCTTGCACTTGGTGTGAGCTAAAGTTCTAAAGTCATTGTGCATGCCGGGTTACGAATTGAAACCCTTACCGAAGCCCCGGCGGCTCCGAATGCGCAAAAAGCTCACGAAGCTTTCGACTTCCGCGTCAAGGCAAGAGACATCGATCCCCTGGCGAAGCGCCGGCGATCGGAATGCTTTCAGCCTTTCAGCCGAGCCGGATTGCCCATTGCCGTGCGGCCGGCCGGAACGTCGCGCGTCACGACCGCACCCGCGCCGATCAAGGCATCGTCCCCGATCGTGACGCCGGGCAGGATGATCGCGCCGCCGCCGATCCAGACGTTGCGCCCGATATGCACCGGCCGGCCGAATTCGAGCCCCGATGCGCGCACCGCCGGCTCCCTTGGATGATCCGCCGCCAGGATCTGTACGCCCGGACCGATCTGGGTTCGATCGCCGATGGTCACCCGCACCACATCGAGGATCACGCAATTGAAATTGAGGAACACGCCACGGCCGATCGAGATGTTGAAGCCGTAGTCGCAGTGGAAGGGCGGCCGAATGGTGGAGCCCTCGCCGACCTCGGCCAGCCGCTCGGCGAGGAGCGCGCGGCGTGCGTTGCTCTCCATCCCGAGCGAGGCGTTGTACCTCACCAGCCAACTGCGGGTGGCAGCGAGATCGGCCTGGATTTCGTCGTCGCCGGCGTCGTAGAGCTCGCCGGCGAGCATCTTCTGCTTCTGGGTCGAGGTCATGGCGCAGCAGGATAGGGGGTGAGACCGCGTCAGGCCGGGTCGGGCAGGTGCGGCACGTCGCCGAGCGCTTCGTCGTTGCGAAGACCGCGCGCGGCCTTCATGAGATCCATCGAGAAGCCGCCGCCTTGGCCCGCAAAACCTTGCGCGATGCCTTCGAGCGCCTGTGCGAGCGGCGCGTCGCCATCGTCGCGGGCATCCATGCTGATGTTGAGGATGCGTGCCGCCATCTGCCGGTAGGTGACGACGCCGCTGCGCTCGAGTACCGAAATCAGGTCGAGGTACAGCGCCAGGTTGAGATCGAATGCCAGCTTGGGCGTGACGGCCATGTTCGCGTCGTTGGTTCCCACGGGATGCTCCTTCATGCTTTTCGTCCCGACACTCTAAGCCGAAAAGAATGACGTTCATGTCAGACGTTGCATGATGCCGCGCGCTGACCAGCCGACGCGAGGGAGCGCGCCGGCAGGTGCAAGGGTAATCGTCCCGGGTCGCCTCGTCGCCGGCTCAGCCCTCCGTCTGGCTGCGCACCCAGAGCGCTGCTGCCGGAAAGAAGCGCATCGCATCCGAGAGAGCAACGCCGCCTTCGCTCACGGTCAGCCTCTCACCCGTGAAGAGGCTCTCCAGCACCGTGCCGTCGGCGAGCGCGGGCGTCTGCACGCGGGTATCGCCCCAGGCGGCACCGACCGGCAGCTCGTGGTGATCGCCATCGGAGACCGTGTTGCCAGCAAGGCAGGAGAACAAGCGCCCGCCGATGACCACCAGGCTGCCCCTCGCATGGGTGCGCGAGAAGGCGATGACATGCGCCGCCTTGTCGCCACGGGCATCCAGGCCGTTGTAGTCGCCGTCGCGAAAGACGGCGGGCTCGCTGCTGCGAAGCGCCAACAGCCGCCACATGATCCACAGCTTGGCCCGGCCGTCGTAGGGAGCGTCCGCCATGTGCCGGACGGCCTTCTGGATGTCGCTGCCTTCGAGCACGCCCTTCATCTCCTGCAGGAAGGACATTCGCTTGTCGTAGTCGACCGGCCGACGGTTGTCCGGATCGACCAGGCTCAAGTCCATCAGCTCGTTGCCCTGGTACAGGTCGGGCACGCCCGGCGATGCGTACTTGAGCAGCATGAGGGTCAGGCTGTTCAGGGCGCCGAACCAGGTCAGGCGCCGGCCGAGCGCCTGCAGGTCGTCCAGGAACGGATTGGCATCCAGCCGAGCGAGCAGCGCATCGATGAAGTCGGCGAGCGCGCTTTCGTAGGCTTCGTTCGGATGGGTCCAGCGGGTATGGACCTTCGACTCCCGCACCGCCTTCTGCATGTAGGTCTTGATGCGCTCCCGCCAGGCCTCCAGCGCGTCGGGCGTGAGGCCGTCGGGCGGCAAGGTGCCGAGCAGGGTCTGGTAGAGCAGGTATTCGTCCGCATGCGACGGAAACTCCGCCGATCGCCCTTCGGCCTCGAAGCGTTGGCGCACCGGATGGTTCATGGCGCGCCAGCGGCGCAGCGCCAGTCGCCAGGTGGCCGGCATCTCGGACAGCACGTCGATCCGGTTCCGGACATCCTCCGACCGCTTGTTGTCGTGGGTCGAGGTCGCCAGCATGGTGTGCGGCCAGCGCTTGGCGCGGTCGGCGCTCGCCGTATGGAATTCCTCGACCGTCATGCCGAAGATGGCCGGCTCGCCGCCGACTTCGTTCAGCGAGCTCAGCGGAAAGTAGCGATAGAACGCCGTGTCCTCGACGCCCTTCGCCGCCACCGGTGCGCTGAACTGCTGGAACCGGATCGCGAGCCGGCGCACCCGGGCGGCCAGTGCCGGTGGCGCGTCGGGAACCGATTGGCCGAGCAAGGTCTTCCGCACGAAGCCGAATACCGAAAGATCGGCGTCGTCGCTGTGATGCTCCGCATCCTCGGTCGCCCAGTCGACGAAGCGCTCGTCCTGTGGCGAGGCGCTGTCGATGATGTAGGTGCGGTACACCGGCATGCAGGCCGCGACCTCGGCCAATGCACGGCGCAGCGAATTGAGCGTGTAGTCGCGGGTGCGGCGGTCGGCCCGCGCGATGCGCAGCAACTCGGTCGAGAGCACGTTCAGCTCCGACGAAAGCGCGCTGCGGATGATGTCGCGCTTGCCGACCCGTGCCAGCGCCTCGAAGCTCTCTGCGACACCGGTGAAGTTGCGCCAGATCGACTGGAAGCGGCCGGATGCCGTGGTGTCCACCAGCACGCCGTTCGCGACGTTGGCGAAGCGATAGCCGGTGGTGCCGTGGATATGCCAATCCTCGGGCACTTCCTCGTGCGGTGCGGCGATCTTCTCGGCCACCACGTAGAGGGGGCGGGCGGGCCGACCTTCGGCATCGCGCTCGGGCAGCACCTTGCCGGCGCGGCGGGCATAACCCTGCTGCAGGTCGCGAAAGTAGCTCGCCGGGTCGTACAGGCCGTCCGGATGGTCGATGCGAAGCCCGTCGACGATGCCCTTGGCCGCGAGGTCCAGCGCGAAGCCCTGGGTGGCTTCGAACACCTCCTTG
Organism: Burkholderiales bacterium 8X; assembly: GCA_902506565.1. Taxonomy (GTDB): domain Bacteria; phylum Pseudomonadota; class Gammaproteobacteria; order Burkholderiales; family Burkholderiaceae_C; genus Variovorax. Next base: position 2,787,495 of record LR732703.1, read on the forward strand.
TTCTCCATCCGAAGCGCGGCCAGTTCGTTGATGTCGAAGAAGCGGCGGTAGTTGATCTCGTCGGCCGCCACGCGCCAGTAGGCGAGTCGGTAGGCCTGGTTCTCGATCAGGGCATGCAGCGCATCGCGCGCGGTATCCAGGTTGAGTTCGGCCACCGCCGACGATACGGCCTGCGCGACCGCGGGCTGCCGCGAAACCAGCCGGGCCAGCCGAGCCTTCAGCAATTCCTTGTCGCGGGCGCGTTCGCTGCGCGCCTGGGCGTCCGCGGTGTCGCGGACCGGCAGGTGGCCGAAGGCGCTTGCGATGCTGCCGAGGTACGCCGCCAGGTCGAGATCGTCGAGCCGCGATTCGGCGCGCGACAACACGCCGGCATAGCTTTCGGGCGCCAGCGGAAAGCGGTGGTCGAAGTAGCGCAGCGCCAGGCTGCCGGACTCGGGCTCGAAGTGCAGCACGATGTCGCCGTCATTGAGCACGTCGCCGTAGTGGTCGCCCAGCACCGGCAGCAGCACCTTGCCGGTCAACTCTTCGTTGAGCGGATGCCAGTCGATGTCGAAATGCTGGGCGTAGAGCGAGGCGGGGCCGTTCTCGAGCACATCCATCCACCACTTGTTGTCCGCACCGAGCACGCCCATGTGGTTGGGCACCATGTCGAGCAGCTGACCCATGCCGTGCTCGCGCAATGCGGCGCTGAAGCGCTCGAAGCCCTCCTGCCCACCGAGTTCGGGATTGACCTCGTCATGCGCGATCACGTCGTAGCCGTGCATGCTCCCCGGCCGCGCTCGCTGGATCGGCGAGCAATACACATGGCTCACGCCGAGTTCCGCGAGGTACGGCAGGATGCGGATCGCGTCGTCGAAGCCGAAGTCCTTATGGAACTGGATCCGGTAGGTGGCGCGGGGCACCAGGGTCTGCGGGCCCTGCCGCTCGGCGATGGCCAGGGTGGTGCGCGGCCTTGCGGTGGCGAGCACCTCGCTCACGCTCTCGAGCACCTCGTTGTTCGCGAGCTGCCCGAGTTCGACCGGCAGCTTGCGCTTCCAGTTGGGCTGCTCGTCCGTGGTGGCAGGCATGTTGGCCTGCTCGACGACGCCGAGCAGGTCTTCCATCTGGACCATCATCACGGCCGATGGCGCCGAAGCCAGGAAGGCATGCACCGCTCGCACCGCGCGCGCCGAAAGCACCTGCCCACCGGCTTCTTCCGCGACCTCGAGGGCGGTGAGCAGGCCGGCCTGCTGCAGCGCGAACAGCAGCCGCACGCGCTCCTGGGCCCGGTCGAGCAATTGCTTCTCGAACACCTCGGCGTTTGGGAACAAGCCCAGCTCCAGGCGCAGATGCAGGTCGCGGGAGGCCCACCAGCCGTGCAAGGTCGCCAAGTCGTGGGTGCTCACCGACACCAGCGCCGCCGGCGGGTAGTCCTGCGGTGCGATGAAGCCGCCATCGGGCCGGCGCTCGAAATAGAAGAGGCGATACGAGAGCACGTCGAAGTCGGTCAGCGCCTTGCGCATCTCGTCGGCGACGGTGCCGAGGTCTTCCCCGATCACCATGCAGCGGTTTCGCTGGCTTTCTAGTGCGACGATCGACAGCATCTCCTGCACCGCGTAATGCACATAGGCGCCGTCGCGCGCAGTCTGCCCCGGCGGAATCCAGAACAGCCGCATCAAGCCCATCACGTGGTCGATGCGCACCGCGCCGGCGCCGCTCATGTTGGCGCGCAGCGTATCGACGAAGAATCGGTAGTGCGTCTCGCGCAGGCGATCGGGCCGAAGCGGAGGCAGGCCCCAGCCCTGGCCGTTCGGGTTGAACTCGTCCGGCGGCGCGCCGACGCTGGCCTCGGAGGCGAAGCATTCCTGCGCGCTCCAGGCATCCGAGCCGGCCCGATCGACCGATACCGCAACGTCGACATACAGCCCGACGCCCATGCCGACCACCTTGCAGCGCTCGGCGGCAAGGCCGAGCTGGCGCGCGGCCTGCCATTGCAGGTATTGATAGAAGCGCACCCGGTCGGCATGTTCGCGGCCGAAGGCCTGCACCGCCGCACTCTCCGGCTGCCGGAAGCCTTCGGGCCAGACCTGCCAACCCCAGATCGACGAATCTTCCGCATGCAGATGCGCCTGCAAGGCCTCGTAGAGCGCATGGCGCCGGAGCGATTCGCCGCCCTGCACCACGAAGTCCTCGAAGCGGCGGCCGAGCGCATCCACCGCGCTGCCGCCTTCGCCCGAGAGATGCCGTTCTTGAAAGTGGGCAAAGAGCAATTCGAGCACTTCGAACTTGGCCGCAGCCACGCCCACGTAATCGACCAGCTCGGCGCTACGCAGCTGCGCGAGCCGCGCCTGGAATTCCGGCGAGCGCACCAGCCGGCGGGCCGGTTCGCAATGCTCGAATTCGTCGATCGCCTCGACGTCGATGTAGAGCACGTTGAGCTGCTGCCGGGACGACGGGCTGTACGGGCTCGCATGCGCCGGGTTGTGCGGGAAGAGGGCATGCAGCGGGTTGAGGCCGACGATGTCGGCGCCGCGCTCGGCCATGAGTCCGACCAGCTGAGACAAGTCCGTGAAGTCGCCGATGCCCCAGTTGCGGCCGGATCGGAGTGCATAGAGCTGCACCGCCGGTCCCCAGACCTTGGCACCGTCCTGCGTGGCGGGTGGCCGGTAGCAGCGATCGGGCGCGACGATCAGGAGGGTCTCGCCGTCGAGCCCGTCGATGCGCAGCCGGTGATAGCCGGCCGGCAGCTGGAGCCCGATCCAGGGTTTGCGCTCGCTCCAGGCCTGGCCATCGACGATGCGCCTTGACACCTCGGGTGCGGACTGCAGGTCGACGGTGCCGGCATGGCTGCTGCCGTCCTCGCATTCGACCTTCCATTGCAAGCTGCCGCCCGCTTCGGAAAGGCGCAGCGGCAGGTGCCAACCGCCATCGGAACTCCGGGTCGCGATGACCGGCGGCAGCGCCCTGCGCCAGGCTTCTTCTTCGGAAGCGGCCAGCGCGACCTGCGGGCCGTGCGCTTCGTCCAGCTTGACGCCGAACTCGCCGAGCAAGGCGACCAGTCCTTCCGGCGCCACCGGATGATGAGTTCCCCAGATGTCCTGGTAGTCGGGCTTGATGCCGAAATGCGCACACAGGCGATGCAACGCCTCGATGTCGCCGTGGTTCGAATACAGGGCCAAGCTCAAGCCTCCAGGGTCAGGTAGACGGCGCCTCGTTCGAGCGTCAGCAGCAGCGCCTCGTCCGTGGTGGCGTTCAACGAATAGATCATTTCTCCGGCCGGCGGGGCGATGCCCTGTACCGGCTCGCCGAAGTGGGCAACCAGATGCAGCCGATGTGCCGAACCGAGGGTCCAGTCGACCCGCAGCGTGCCGTCCTCGCAGGTGCAGCTCGATGCGCGCGAAGGCCCGGCCAGGTGCGGCACGATCAGGCTCTGGCGCAGCGACAGCAACTGCGTGGTGTCCGCCAGCCATTCGGCATGGGGCGCATCGGTGCGTTCTTCCCAGCGCAGCTTCGATGCTTCGAAGGTCGATTCGGCGTTCGGATCCGGAATGCGTGCGCGCACCGCTTCGTCCTTGAAGACCGCGAACTTGCCGAACTCCTCGCGCCGCCCGTTCGACACCGCGTCGGCCAGCTCGGGACCGAAGTCGCAGAAGTACTGGAAGGGTGTCGAGGCGCCGTACTCCTCGCCCATGAAAAGCATCGGCGCATGCGGCGACAGCAGCACGCAGGCATAGGCGGCCCGCAGCAGCACCGGGTCGGCCAGCGCATGGATGCGCTCGCCGAAGGCCCGGTTGCCGACCTGGTCGTGGGTCTGCAGGAAGGACACAAAGGCGCCCGGCGGAAGTCCCGTGCTCGGCTCGCCGCGCCTTTCGCCCTCGCGGAACTTCGACGGCTGGCCCTGGTACACGAAGCCTTCGGCGAGCGCCCGGCCGAACAGCGCCATCGGGTTGTCCGCGAAGTCGATGTAGTAGCCGTCGGTCTCGCCGGTGGTCAGCACATGGCCGGCATGGTGGATGTCGTCGTTCCACTGCGCGGTGCCGACCAGCGGCACTTCGAGCGCATCGCGCACCAGGAACGAGGCCTGGTTGTTCTCGTTCTCGAGCACCACATGGATGTGGCGGGTCGCGCCCGGCCCCTTGCGCAGCGCCGCGCAGATCTCGTGGACGATGTGCAGCGGCGAGTCGTCGCGGATGGCGTGGATGGCGTCCATGCGCAAGCCGTCGAAGTGATATTCCTCGACCCAGTAGAGCGCGTTGTGCACGAAGAAGTCGCGCACGGTGCGGGAATGCTCGCCGTCGTAGTTGATCGCGGCGCCCCACGGCGTCTGGTGGGCCGGGTTGAAGAACTGAGGGCAGTAGGCATGCAGGTAGTTGCCCTCCGGTCCGAAGTGGTTGTAGACCACGTCGATCAGCACCATCAAGCCGAGTTCGTGGGCCGCGTCGACGAAGGACTTGATGTCCTCGGGCGTGCCGTAGGTGGCGTCGGGCGCGAACTGCAGCACGCCGTCGTAGCCCCAGCCGCGGCGTCCCGGGAAGTCGGCGAGCGGCATGATCTCGAGCGTGGTCACGCCGAGCGCGACCAGGTCGGCCAGGCGGCGTTCCGCGGCCTTGAAGTTGCCTTCAGGCGTGAAGGTGCCGATATGCATTTCGTAAATGACGGCTTCTTCCCACGGCCGGCCGCGCCAGGCGGCGTCATGCCAGGTGTAGGCATCGGGGTCGACCACTTCGCTCGCGCCATGCACGTCGCCCGGGTTGCGACGCGAAGCCGGATCGGGAACGCGCAGGCCGTCGGCGAGCCGATAGCGGTACAGGTCGCCGGCGCGAGCATCGGGCACCTCGACCGAATGCCAGCCGTCGGCCTTGCGCTGCATCGGATAGTCGTCGGGCGCGGAGGCGTCTTCGAGATCCTCGCCGCCGAGCTCCAGCACCACCTCTTCGGCGGCTGGCGCCCAGAGCGCGAATCGAACACCGCCTTGCGGCAGCGGATGGGCCCCGAAGGGCATGGGGTGGTTGCGTTTCATGTGGATCTTTGTCTGCAGAGAACGACCATCGACCGGCATTGCAGCGGATAGTTGGCCGAAGTCCAGGGTTGGGGCGGCGAGCCGAGTTCGGCTTCGCTCGGCGGTGGCGGCTCGGCGGCGGTATCCAGCAGCAGCTCCCAGGTCGCAGGCTGGCCATGCGGGAGCGTGAACGCAATCTCGTCGTGGTGCGCGTTGAAGAGCAACAGGAAGTCATGGTCGTACTGCCGCTCGCCGCGCGGGCCGCTGTCGACGATGCCGTTGCCCGACATCAGCATCGCCAGGCAGCGCGCATGGGCATCGTTCCATTCGTTCGGTGTCATTTCGGTGCCATCGGGCTTGAGCCAGCAAACATCCTTCACGCTATCGCCACCGATCGGCTGGCCCTTGAAGAAGTTGCGCCGCCTGAACGAAGGATGGGACCGACGCAGCCCGATGACCCGTTGCACGAAGCGGGTGAGGGACTCGGTCTCCGGCGTCTCGCTCCAGTCGATCCAGCTGAGCGGGTTGTCCTGGCAGTAGGCGTTGTTGTTGCCGTCCTGGGTATGGCCGCGCTCGTCGCCGGCCAGGAGCATCGGCACACCCTGCGACAGCAGCAGCGTGGCCAAGAAGTTTCGCTTCTGGCGTTCGCGCAGCTTCAGGATCTCGGGGTCGTCGGTCGGCCCTTCGACGCCGCAGTTCCAGGACACGTTGTGGCTGCTGCCGTCGCGGTTGTCCTCGCCGTTGGCCTCGTTGTGCTTGTCGTTGTAGGAGACCAGGTCGTGCAGCGTGAAGCCGTCGTGCGCGGTGACGAAGTTGATGCTCGCGTTGGGCCGCTTGCCCGACCAGCCGTACAGGTCTTCCGAGCCGGTGAGGCGCTGGCCGACCTCGCCGATCACGCCGGCATCGCCCTTCCAGTAGCCGCGCATGCCGTCGCGGTAGCGATCGTTCCACTCGGCCCAGCCGGGCGGGAAGTTGCCGACCTGGTAGCCGCCGTGGCCGAGGTCCCAGGGTTCGGCGATCAGCTTGACCCGGTTGAGCACCGGGTCCTGCCGGATCGCATCGAAGAAGCCGCCCAGGTTCTCGACCTTGCCGGCCTCGCGTGCGAGCGCCGAGGCCAGGTCGAACCGGAAGCCGTCCACATGCATGTCCTCGACCCAGTAGCGCAGCGAATCCATGACCAGCTGCAGCGCCCGAGGATGCTCCAGATTGACCGTGTTGCCGCAGCCGGTGAAGTCGTCGTAGTAGCGCCGGTTGTCGGCGTTGACGATGTAGTACGACGCGTTGTCGACGCCCCGCATCGAAAGCGTCGGCCCGAGCTGGTTGCCTTCGCAGCTGTGGTTGTAGACCACGTCGAGGATGACCTCGATGCCGGCCGTGTGCAGGGTCTTGACCATGGTCTTGAACTCCTTCACCTTGAGCGAGGCGCAATACCGCATCTCGGGCGCGAAGAAGCCGAGCGTGTTGTAGCCCCAGTAGTTCTGCAGGCCCTTTTCTGCCAGGTGCCGGTCGTTGATGAAGCTGTGGACCGGCAGCAATTCGATGGTGGTCACCCCGAGACGCTTCAGGTAGTCGACCACCGGCGCCGAGCCGAGCGCCGCATAGGTGCCACGCAGATGCTCCGGCACAGAGGGATGCTGCATCGTGAAGCCGCGCACGTGCATCTCGTAGATCACCATGTCCTGCCAGGAGACGTTCGGCCTGCGGTCGTCTCCCCAGGTGAAGGCGGGTTCGAGCACCCGGCCCTTGGGCATCAGCGGCGCGCTGTCGCGGCGGTCGAAGCTCAGGTCGGCGCGCTTGCTGCCGACCGTGTAGCCATAGAGCGCATCGCCCCAGCGCAACTGCCCGATGGTGTCCTTGGCATAGGGGTCGAGCAGCAGCTTGTTCGGGTTGAAGCGGTGCCCGTGCTCGGGCTTGTAGGGCCCGTGCACCCGGTAGCCGTAGGCCAGGCCGGGGCGCGCTTCCGGCAGGTAGCAATGCCAGACGTCGTCGGTGCGCTCGCCCATGTGGATGCGATGCCGTTCGTGTCGGCCTTTCTCGTCGAAGATGCAGAGCTCGACCTTTTCGGCGTGCTGTGAGAAGAGTGCGAAGTTGACGCCTTCGCCGTCCCAGTGGGCTCCGCGCGGATAGGGCTTGCCCGGCCAGACGGCGGTGATGCTGTCGTTCGTCTTCATTTGTCCTTCAAGGAGGGGAACTTGTCGACCAGGTTGGTCTTGGCGGTGCGCGGCTCGTCGCTGTTGCGCGGCCACCATTGCTCGATGCGGTCCTGCGCCCAGTCCTTGCCGCCGAGGCCGAAGGCGAGCGCGAGCGCGAACACCACGCCGCCCAGGATCACGAGGAAGCTCTGCCGCACGATCGCGCCGCCCACGTTGATCTGGTCAAGCGCGATCAGGATCACGAAGACCATGATGGCCCACTGCGCGACCTTGCCGAGAAAGGTCGCGTCCTGCAGCTTGACATTGCGGAAGTAGGTGCGAACCGTGTCGCCGACGAAGCGCGCGAAGTACGAGCCGAAGGCCAGCACCAGGAGCGCCACGAACACGTTCGGTACGAACCACACCACCCGGCCCAGCAGGTCGGTGATGTACGTCAGGCCGAGCCCGTTGAAGGCGATCAGCAGCGCGGCAAGGATCACCAACCAATACACCAGCATCCCGAAGATCGAGGTGGTGTCATGCGAGACGCCGCCCTGGCGCAGGAAGCTGTCGAGGCCGGAGCGCTCGGTCAGCACCGGGAAGTTGATCGCCCGCAGGGCCTTGACCACGGCGAAGCGCGCGATCTTCGCCACCATCCAGCCGCCGATGACCACCACGATGGCGATGAGCAGCCGTGGCAGGAAGGCCCCGATCTGGAACAGGATCGCCCGCAAGGGCTCCAGTTGAATGCCGAAGCTTTCCATGTGCGTTCTCCAAGAAGAGGTAGTGCGTGAACGGGGTGGACGGGTCGCTCGGCCCGCTTCAGCGGGCCGGTCCCGTCTTGAGCAATGCGAGCAGGCCCTGCAGCGGAACCTGCGCCCAATCGGCGCGGTTGTTCAGCTCGTAGCGAAGCTCGTACAAGGCCTTCTCGAGCTCGAAAAGCGCCAGCAATTCGGAATCGACCGGCACTGCGGGCGCGCCGCGCGCCATGGTTTCGAGGTAGGCCGTCAAGAAGGCATCGCGGGTGGCGGCCTCCCATTCGCGCACCGCGGGCTCGAGCCGTTCGAGTTCCTCGGGGTTCTGCGCGACGCGCCGCAGGCCCGACCAGCGCGCATAGTTGAACGAGCGCAGCATGCCCGCCACGTCGCGCAGCGGCGAGCCCTTGGCGCGGCGCTCCTCGAAGCTGCGGGCCGGCTCGCCCTCGAAGTCGATGATCAGGTAGTCGTTGCCGGTGACCAGCACCTGCCCGAGGTGGTAGTCGCCGTGGTAGCGGGTCTTGAGACCGAGCGGCGCCGCGGTCGGCGCGCCCTCGGCCTCGTCGCCGCTCGGGCCGATTCGGGCCTGCAGTGCGTTGCTGGCACCCAGCACCGCCTTGGCATCTTCCTGCGCCGCCGCCGGCAGCTGGGCCACCCGTTCGCGCAGCAGCGCGAGCGTGATGCCCACTTCGCGTGAGGCCTTGGAACGGTAGCCCATCAGGTCCGCCGTGGTGAGCGGCTCCGGATCGAAGGCCGGATCGCCGGATCGGGTGGCGAGCGCGATGTGCATCTCGGCCGTGCGCTGGCCGAGCGTGGCGGCCCGTGCCAGGAAGCCGCCGTGCAGCTGCACCGGCTCGGTGCCGGGCAGCGGATCGCCGCTCGAGCTGCGCATCTCTTCGAGAAAACGCTCGACGTAGCCGAGCGTGCTCTCCCAGCCGTCGCCCTGGTTCGACTCGTAGGTCTGCACCAGCGCCAGCGTGATCGTGCGGCCGTCGTTACCGAAGTATTCGAGCGCGCCGAGCACCGGCACGCAGTTCGGGAAGCGCGCCACCTCGGTCAGGAAGCGGCCCATTTCCAGCTCGGGGTTGAGCCCGTCGCGCAGCCGCCGGTAGCCCTTGAGGAACAAAGCCTCGTTCAAGGTGACGACCGTGTTGCTGCTCATCGCGCTCGGGCGCGAGACCGCCATCTCGGCGATCTCGGAAGCCGGGCCTTCGAATACCGCGGTGGGCTTGAACTCGAGCCGGCCGTTGGCGGTCGGGATGGTCTTGCCGAGGCGGATCGCCATCACCATCGCGCGGCAGAAGTCGGCGTCGTAGAAGGCATCGCCCATCAGGCCGACGTTGGCCTGCTGACGAACCTTGGCGAGCGCAGCCGGCACCAGGCTGTTCATGCGCTCTTCCTCGGTTTCTTCCCAGGCGAGCGAAAGCGGCATGAAGTAGGTCGATTCTTCCTTCGGTCCTTCGAGCGAAAGGATCGGCAGCATCCAGCTCATGGTGCCTTCGTCCCACACCGCCTGGTCGACCACGCGGGCGCGGTTGATCGGCGTGCCCTTCGAGGCGTACCAGCGCTGGATCTCGATGTGGCGCGGCAGGGTGTCGGTCTCGAGCTGGTTGCGCATGCGTTCCGCCATGCCGATGCGCCACGGCATCACGCGCTCGCGGAAGAAGCTGGTCCAGCCGTCGAAGAGAACCAGGGTGGGTCGGTCTTGCAAGGCGACTGCCTCCTCGTGCCAGCTCGGGATTTCGGCATCCACCGCCAGCTTGAACCAGTAGAACCCGAAGGAAGGCAGCGTCAGCAGGTAGGGCAGCTCGCCGATCGGGGGGAAGGAGGTGCGGCCGAGCATCTCGACCGGTACCCGGGTCTTGTAGGCCGACAGGTCCAGCTCCACCGGCTGCGCGGCGCGCGACAGGTTGAAGACGTGCAGGATGATGTCGTCCTCGTAGATGCTGAGATACGCCAGGATCTTGCGATTGCCCGGCTTCAGGAACACGCGGCGGCCGCGGCCGAAGGCATGGCTGGTCTTGCGCGTGGCGAGCATGCGCTTGGTCCAGTTGAGGAGCGAACTCGAATCGCGGGCCTGCGCCTCGACGTTGAGCGCCTCGTAGCCGTACATCGCGTCCATGATCGGCTGCAGGTAGAGCCGCTGCGGGTCGGCACGCGAGAACCCGGCATTGCGGTCGGGGTTCCATTGCATCGGCGTGCGCACGCCGTTGCGGTCGCCGACGAACACGTTGTCGCCCATGCCGATCTCGTCGCCGTAGTAGATGATGGGCGAGCCCGGCATCGAAAGCAGCATGCCGTTCATGAGCTTGACCCGGTCGGTGTCGTTCTCCATCAGCGGCGCCAGCCGGCGGCGAATGCCCAGGTTGATGCGCGCCCGCATGTCCGCCGCATAGGTGGTGTACATGTAGTCGCGCTCCTTGCTGGTCACCATCTCGAGCGTCAGCTCGTCATGGTTGCGCAGGAAGATCGCCCATTGGCAGCCCTCTGGAATCTCGGGCGTCTGCTGCATGATCTCGACGATCGGATGCCGGTCTTCCTGCGCGATCGCCATGTACATCCGCGGCATCAGCGGGAAGTGGTACGCCATGTGGCATTCGTCGCCGTCGCCGAAATATTCCCGCACGTCCTCCGGCCACATGTTGGCCTCGGCCAGCAGGAAGCGGTTCTTGTAGTTGGCGTCGATCGCCGCGCGCAGCTTCTTGATGACCTGGTGCGTTTCCGGCAGGTTCTCGTTGGTGGTGCCGTCGCGCTCGATCAGGTACGGAATCGCATCCAGCCGGAAGCCGTCGACGCCCATGTCCAGCCAGAAGCGCATGGTCTTGAACACCGCCTCCATGACCGCCGGGTTGTCGAAGTTGAGATCGGGCTGGTGGCTGAAGAAGCGGTGCCAGTAGTAGGCCTTGGCGACCGGGTCCCAGCTCCAGTTCGAGGTTTCTGTGTCTGTAAAGATGATCCGGGTGCCCTGGTAGATCTGGTCGGTGTCGCTCCAGACGTAGAAGTCCCGTTCGGGCGAGCCGGCCGGCGCCTTGCGGGCGGCCTGGAACCACGGGTGGTCGGCCGAGGTGTGGTTGATGACCAGCTCGGTGATCACCCGAAGCCCGCGCTTGTGGGCCTCGTCCAGCATTTCCTTGAAGTCCGCGAGCGTCCCGTACTGCGGATGCACGTCCTCGTATTCGGCGATGTCGTAGCCATCATCGCGCAGGGGCGACGGGTAGAAAGGCATCAGCCAGATCGTGTTGACCCCAAGGTCCTTCACGTAGTCGAGCTTGGCCGTCACGCCCTTGAAATCGCCCATGCCGTCGTCGTTGCTGTCGAAGAAGGCCTTCACGTTCAGCTGGTAGATCACCGCATCGCGGTACCACAGCGGATCGTCGCTGTTGTCGATCTCGGCGTTCTCGAGGGCTAGATGGGGCACGGGTGCGTTCATGCGGGCGCCTTCAGATGAAGTTGTCGAAATCGCGTTCGTCGCGCACCCGTCGGCGTACGGCGAAGACATGGGCGGGCACCACGTTCGGGTCGAGCCGAACGTAGTGATGGGTGCCTTGCCACAGGAAACGCTGATGGCTCAGCAAGTCGTGTACCTGGAAGTCCTGCCAGGGTTCGACCTCGATGCTTTCCGGCTCGAGATGTACCCAGCCCGACTGCACGTTGAACGGATCGATGTTGACGACCGTGACGATCACGTTGCGGCCGTCCTCCGAGGTCTTGGCATAGGCGATCAACTGGTCGTTGTCGATGTCCAGGAATCGCAGGTTGCCGGTGCTTTGCAGCGCCGGGTTGTCGCGGCGGATGCGGTTGATCCGAGCGATGAAGGGCGCGAGGCTGTTCGGATCGTCGTGGTTCCAGGTGCGAAGCTGGTACTTCTCGGAGTCCAGGTATTCCTCGCTGCCCGGATGCCGCGGCTTGTGGTCGAGCAGCTCGTACGTCGGCCCGTAGATGCCGTAGTTGGACGAGAGTGTGGCCGCGAGCACCAGCCGCGACATGTAGGTCGAGGCTTCGCCGCCCTGGAGCTGCTCGTGCAGGATGTCGGGCGTGTTCGGCCAGACGTTGGGGCGGAAGTATTCGCTTCCGGGCCCGGACGAGAGTTCGGTGAAGTACTCGACCAGATCCTGCTTGGTGTTGCGCCAGGTGAAGTAGGTGTACGACTGCGAATAGCCGAGCTTGGCGAGCCGGTGCATCACCTTGGGTCGGGTAAAGGCCTCGGCCAGGAACAGCACGTCCGGATGCTCTTTCTTGATCTCGGTGACGCACCACTCCCAGAAAGGGAAGGCCTTCGTGTGCGGGTTGTCCACCCGGAAGATCTTCACGCCCTCGCCGATCCAATGGTCGAACACGCTCTTGAGCTCGGCCCAGAGCGCCCGCCAGTCGTCGGTCTCGAAGTTGAACGGATAGATGTCCTGGTACTTCTTCGGCGGGTTCTCGGCATATTGCACCGTGCCGTCCGGACGCCAGCGAAACCAGCTGGGATGTTCCTTCACGTACGGATGGTCCGGCGCGCACTGGAAGGCGATGTCCATCGCGATCTCGAGGCCGTGCTCGCCGGCCTTGGCGACCAGGCGGCGGAAATCCTCGGCGGTGCCCAGCTCCGGCAGGATCGATTTGTGGCCGCCTTCGTCCGAGCCGATCGCCCAGGGGCTGCCGACGTCGCCTTCTTCGGTGACCAGTGCGTTGTTCCGGCCCTTGCGGTTGATCCGGCCGATCGGATGGATCGGCGGAAAGTACAGCACGTCGAAGCCCATCGCGGCGACCGCCGGCAGGCGGGCCTCGACATCCTTGAAGGTGCCGTGGCGTCCCGGCTCGGGCGAGGCCGAGCGCGGGAACAGCTCGTACCAGCTGCTGAAGCGGGCGCGCAGCCGATCGGCGATGAGCGGCAGCTCGACCGGGTAGCGGGTCTCGAAGCGGCGGTCCGGATAGCGGCCGGCGATCGCCGCCAGCGTGTCGTCGAGCGCCAGCGCCTTCAGGGCGATCGCGTCCGAGCCTTCGGTGGTGGCGGTGCGTTGCAGCTCGCTCGACCATTGCTCGAGCTTCTGGCGGTCCTCGCCCTGCGCACGCTGAGCTGCACCGGCGATCTCGATCGCGCCGACCTGCGCCGCGATGCGGATGTCGTCCGCCTCGATGCGCCGCACCAGTTCGTGCCGCCAGGATTCGAAGGAGTCCACCCACGCGGCCACGGTGTAGTAGTAGCGGCCCACCGCCGGCGGCGTGAAATCCGCGAGCCAGATGTCGTTGTTGAGCAGCGTCATCGGGCACTCGTGGACCTGCGCCTCGTTCTCGGCGCGCCAGCGCAGCATGACGCGCAGCGCGTCATGGCCGTCGGTGATGCAATGTGCTCGTACGTGCACCGGTTCGCCGGCGACCCGCTTGACCGCGAAGCGGCCACCGTCGACCGACGGCAGGATCGCATCCACCACGGCGCGAACCCGGCCGTCCGGCACGTCGGCGCCGATCGGCCGGATGTTGTCGAACGTGTTCGAGCCCTGCGTCGTCGTCGCTGCGCCGGCGCCCGGCAAATCGGAAGCCGGGCTGGACGTGACCGGCGGCGGCGGCATGGTGGCGTTCAGGTCGCTGACGATGTCCTCGACCTGATGGCTTTGCGTCACGGCGGGCTGCTCGACCACCGCTGCCGGCTTCTTCGGAGCAGGCCTGGCAACGGCCGACTTGGCGGCCGGCTTGGCAGTGGCGCTTGTCTTCTTGGCGGCGGGGCGAGTCGCGACCTTCACGGCGGCTGCGGCTTGTGCGGTCGGTGTCTTGGCGGGTGGCTTAGCCATTCGACGTGTGCTCCAGGATCAGGGTGGAAAGCGGTGGCAGCGAGAGGCAGAGCGAATGCATGCGCCCGTGCGAGCGGATCGGCGAACTCTCGATGTCGCCCAGGTTGCCCCAGCCGGAGCCGCCGAACTCGATCGCGTCGCTGTTGATGACCTCGCGCCAGATGCCGGCCTTGGGCACGCCGAGCAGATAGTTGGTGCGCGGTACGGGCGTCATGTTGCTGACCACCAGCATCGGGCGAGCGCCGCCGTCATGCCCCTTGCGCAGGAACGCGAAGACACTGCGCTCGGCATCGTCCGCCACCACCCATTCGAACCCAGCCCCGGAGAAATCGACCTCGTGCAGCGCCGGCGTTTCCCTGTAGATGTGGTTGAGCCGCGCCACGAACCGCTGCAGCCCGGCATGCTTCTCGAGGCCGGCGGCCCACCATTCGAGTTCGCCGTCGTGGGTCCATTCGCGCCGCTGGCCGAATTCGCCGCCCATGAAGATCAACTTCTTGCCCGGATGCCCGTACATGAAGCCGAAGAGCGCGCGCAGGCTGGCGAACTGCTGCCAGTCGTCGCCCGGCATCTTGTTGATGAGCGAGCCCTTGCCGTAGACGACCTCGTCGTGCGAAAGCGGCAGCACGAAGTTCTCGTTGAAGGCATAGACCATCGCGAAGGTCATCTTGTGATGGTGGTACTTGCGATTGACCGGGTCCTCGTGCATGTAGGCCAGGTCGTCGTGCATCCAGCCCATGTTCCACTTCATGCCGAAGCCGAGTCCGTCCATGTCGGTCGGGCGCGAGACGCGCGGCCAGGCCGTGGATTCCTCGGCGATGGTGAGGGTGTCCGGGTGTTCGCGGTACACCGCCCGGTTGAGGGTCTGCAGGAATTCGATCGCTTCCAGGTTCTCCCGGCCACCGAACTTGTTCGGGATCCATTCGCCGTGGTTGCGGGCGTAGTCGAGGTAGAGCATCGAGGCGACCGCATCCACCCGAAGCCCGTCGATGTGGTACTTGTCCAGCCAGAAGAGCCCCGAAGACACCAGGAAGCTTCGAACCTCGTTGCGACCGTAGTTGAAGATCGCCGACTTCCATTCCGGATGAAAGCCTTGCCGCGGATCGGCATGCTCATACAGGTGGGTACCGTCGAAGTAGCCGAGGCCATGTTCGTCGGTCGGAAAGTGCGACGGCACCCAATCCAGCAGCACGCCGATGCCGCGCTGGTGCAGGTGGTCGATGAAGTACATGAAGTCCTGCGGCGAGCCGTAGCGCGAGGTGGGCGCGAAGTAGCCGGTGGTCTGGTAACCCCACGAACCGTAGAACGGATGTTCGGTCACCGGCATCAGTTCGACATGGGTGAAGCCCATCTCGACGACGTAGTTGGCCAGCTGGTGCGCCAGTTCGCGGTAGTCGAGAAACTCCCCGTCCGCCCGCCGCCACGAGCCCATGTGCATCTCGTAGATGGACATCGGCGCATCGAGGGCGTTCTTGGCTGCGCGGCCGGCCATCCAGTCGGCATCGGCCCACTGGTAGTCGAGGTCGGCGATGCGCGAAGCGGTGTTGGGTGCCAGCTCGGACTGGAAGGCCACCGGGTCGGCCTTTTCGACCTGGTAGCCATTGCGTCCGACGATCTTGTACTTGTAGGCCTGCCCGGCCGCAGCATCCGGAACGAATGCATGCCAGATGCCGGTGCCGTCGTGCGCGCTCATCGGATGCGCGTCGGCGTTCCAGCCGTTCCAGTCGCCGATGACGCTGACGGAAGTGGCGTTCGGCGCCCAGACGGCAAAGTCGGCGCCGCCGTCGGCGCGGAGGTGGCTCCCGAGCCGGTCGTACAACCGCGCATGGGTGCCTTCGTGAAACAGGTAAGCGTCCTGCGCGCTAAGGTATTGGTCGGTGTGCACTGCAAGCCTTGTTGTTGCGTTTCTCCACGGCGGTGCGGTGCACACGGCCGAGCGGTTAGCGTTTGGAGCAAGCTGGATTGAAAGCCGGATGGGCTTGGGGAAACGCGCGGCGCATCCGACTGCGGTTGTCGGACAGTAACCCGTTGCGGGGCTGTATGCAAAAGTGGCTTGCTATCTGACGCTTTGTTCGGGTGTTGATCGGGGTTTGCTGTTCGAGTGCGCGGGCTGGGAGGGCGCGCGGCGGGGGGGCCAGCGTGGGGTCGGAGGCGGCTTCGCGGGCGGCGGCGGATGGCTACACGATGCTGGGGGGCACGATCAGCTCTCATGCGATCAACGTGAGCCTCTATCCGAAGATCGGCTACGACCCGATCAAGTCGTTCGCGCCGGTGACGCTGATCGGCACCAATCCTGTCGTGCTGGTGGTGCCGCAGAGCAGCCCCCACAAGACGCTGAAGGACGTGCTGGACGCCAGCCGGGCCAAGTCGGGCGGGCTATCGTCGGCTTCTGCCGGCACCGGTACGTCGCAACACCTGTCGCTCGAACTGCTGGCCTACAAGTCGGGGGTGAAGTTCACGCACGTGCCCTACAAGGGCAGCGGGCCGGCGATCCAGGACACCATCGGCGGGCAGATCGACATGATGTTCGACACCACCGTGGTGGCGGCGCCGCACATCCAGAGCGGCAAGCTGCGCGCGATCGCGGTGACCTCGTCGAAACGGCTGGCCTCGATGCCGGACGTGCCGACGATCGCCGAATCCAAGCTGCCGGGGCTTTCCGACTTCGAGGTGGTGTCGTGGCAGGCGATCTTCGTGCCCGCGGGTACGCCGCAGCCGGTGGTGGACCGGCTGCACAACGAGATCCGCCAGATCCTCGCGCAACCCGAGATGCAGGAAAAGATGAAAGGCTTCGGCATGGAACCGGCCGACATGACGACCACCCAGATCGCGGCGTTCCAGAAGGCCGAGGTCGACAAGTGGGCGCAGGTGATCAAGGCCGCCAACATCAAGGCCGAGTAGGTTCTGTCCTGCGGGCCGAGGCCGGGGCGGTCGATAGAATCGCCCACGCTTTTCCGCCGAGTGACCCACCTTGTCAGACCGCCTTCCCGTCCTGCCGCAATACCTCTTCCCGAAGAAGAGGCTGACCTCGTTCGCGGGCTGGGTCGCCGGCAAGGAACGCGGCGCCGTCACCCACTGGATCATCCGGCGCTTCGTCGCCAAGTACGACGTCAACATGGCCGAGGCGCTGCAAAGCGACATGGCCGGCTACGCGAGCTTCAACGACTTCTTCACGCGTGCGCTCAAGGCCGGCGCAAGGCCGATCGCCGAGACCGACCTGGTGTCGCCGGTCGATGGCGCGATCAGCCAGTTCGGCACCATCGAAGGCGACCAGATCTTCCAGGCCAAGGGCCACCGCTACACCACCACGGCCCTGGTCGGCGGCGACGAGCAACTGGCCGCGCGATTCGCGCATGGCAGCTTCGCGACGCTGTACCTGAGCCCGCGGGACTATCACCGCATCCACATGCCGTGCGACGGGCGCCTCAGCCGCATGATCTACGTGCCGGGCGACCTGTTCTCGGTCAATCCGACCACCGCCCGCGGCGTGCCCGGCCTCTTCGCCCGCAACGAGCGGGTGGTCTGCGTGTTCGAAACCGCGCGCGGTCCGATGGTGCTGGTGCTGGTCGGCGCGACCATCGTCGGCAGCATGGCGACCGTCTGGCACGGCGTGGTCAACCCGCCGCGTGGCGGCGAAATCCGCGAGTGGACATACGACGACCCGTCGATCGAGATCAAGAAGGGCGAGGAGATGGGCCGCTTCCTGCTGGGCTCGACCGTGGTGATGCTGTTTCCGGCGCCGCCGATCCGGTTCAATGCCGATTGGGCGCCGACCCGCCCGGTGCGGCTTGGCGAGCCGATGGCGAGTTATGCGGTTTCGTCCTGAGCCTCGCCAGGCGGCATCCACGCTCGTTTTGCAGCTACCATTGTTGTAGCAACCAAGGTTTAGTTGCGACAATTTGCGATATAGTTTCCGCCCCGGTTCCAGCCCCGGTTCCAGCCCCGATTCCCCAGCTTTCGACCGCCGCCTGCCGCTCCAGGCATTTCCAACAACAAGAACGCCGCGCCTGCGAGGAGACCACGTCCCGATGTCGATGACCAAGGAAACGGCAGCCGTCAGCCAGCTGCTCGCGCTGCTCGAGGCTCGCTATGCGATGCGGGTGCTGTGGGCCCTGCGCGATGGCCATCCGCAAACCTTCAGGCTGCTGCAGGACAGCGTCGGCCACATCACCCCGAACACCCTCAACACGCGGCTCAAGGAATTGCGCGAGGCGCACCTGGTCAGCCACGGCGGCGACGGCTACGCCCTCACGATTTCGGGGCAGGACCTGCTCAAGCGCCTCTCCGACCTGCAGGCTTTCGCCGTGAAATGGCAACTCGGCCAGGTCCGCAAGGCACCGCCGCTGCCGCTGGAAGCGGGTCGTTAAACTTTGTCTCCTCCGATCACCGAACCTCTCCAAGGAACGCCCATGCCTACTCTGCCCTCCGGCCTGCAATACGAAGACACCACCGTCGGCGAAGGCGCCGAAGCCCGCTCCGGCCAGCACGTCCACGTTCACTACACCGGCTGGCTCTACAACGACGGCACGCAGGGCGCCAAGTTCGATTCGAGCAAGGATCGCAACGACCCGTTCGCCTTCTCGCTGGGCGCCGGCCAGGTCATCAAGGGCTGGGACGAAGGCGTCGCCGGCATGAAGATCGGCGGCAAGCGCACGCTCATCATTCCGCCCGAACTCGGATACGGCGCACGCGGCGCAGGCGGGGTGATTCCGCCCAATGCGACGCTGAAGTTCGACGTCGAACTGCTCGACGCGCACTGACCCCCGGCGGTTCCGGCCACCGGCGGACGCGCACCGAGCTTCCGTCGGGCCCGGCACCGAGCGGACGCGAACTTCCGGCGGCCAGATCGCCGTCGCGCTTTACGGCCGATGCGACGGCCGCAGCACCGTCCGCACTGCTCCGCAAAGCGCCCCAGACCTGCTTTTCGAGACGAAATCGGCCTTGAAATGAGCCGGGGCGTCTCCAACTGGCCCCTGTCCGTCGTTCCCGCGCCTTTTTCGGCCGCCGGCGGCATTCATTCGCCCTTTCGTCGTCTTCCCAGTCGTCATTCCGTCGTCATCCGATATGTCAGACCTTCAAAAACCTTCATCCAGCAACGGGGCCCCACTGCAAGGTGAACGCAGCCCCGAGGAAATCGAAGCCGCGCAAGCCGCCGACGCGCACGACGCGGCAACCGGCCTGCAGGACGAGCTGGCTTCGCTGAAGGCGAAGAACGCCGACCTGGCCGACCAGTACCTCCGGGCCCAGGCCGAGGTCCAGAACGCCCGCCGCCGTGCCGACGACGAAGTCTCCAAGGCGCGCAAGTTCGCGATCGAATCCTTCGCCGAAAGCATGGTGCCGGTCATCGACAGCCTCGAAGCCGGCCTGGCCGCCAAGGAGGCCACCGCACAGCAGATCCGCGAAGGCACCGAGGCCACCCTGCGGCAACTCAAGAGCGCGCTGGAGCGCAACAAGGTGATCGAGATCGCGCCGGCGCCCGGCACCCGCTTCGATCCGCACCAGCACCAGGCGATCTCGGCCGTGCCCGGCACCAACCAGGAACCCAACACCATCGTCGGCGTGCTCCAGAAGGGCTACCTGATCGCCGACCGCGTGCTGCGTCCGGCACTGGTGAGCGTCAGCGCGCCCAACTGAAGCGCCAGCGCCCGAACAACAGGTTTTTCGTGCGAATCGCGGCCTCCGTCCCTTGAACTGAGCCTCGCGATCCACAAGTTCCAGACAACATTCATCCGCAGGAGCAGAACATCATGGCAAACAAGATCATCGGCATCGACCTGGGCACCACCAATTCGTGCGTGTCGGTCATGGAAGGCAACACGACCCGCGTCATCGAGAACTCGGAAGGTGCGCGCACCACGCCCTCGATCGTGGCCTACCAGGAAGACGGCGAAGTGCTGGTCGGCGCAGCCGCCAAGCGCCAGGCCGTGACCAACCCCAAGAACACCATCTACGCGGTCAAGCGCCTGATCGGCCGCAAGTTCGACGAGAAGGAAGTGCAGAAGGACATCGACCTGATGCCCTACAGCATCGTCAAGGCCGACAACGGCGACGCCTGGGTCGAGGTGCGCGGCAAGAAGCTGGCTGCCCAGCAGGTCAGCGCCGAGATCCTTCGCAAGATGAAGAAGACCGCCGAGGACTATCTCGGCCATCCGGTGACCGAGGCCGTGATCACCGTGCCCGCCTACTTCAACGACAGCCAGCGCCAGGCCACCAAGGACGCCGGCCGCATCGCCGGCCTCGACGTCAAGCGGATCATCAACGAGCCGACCGCCGCCGCCCTCGCCTTCGGCCTCGACAAGCAGGACAAGAGCGACCGCAAGATCGCGGTGTACGACCTCGGCGGCGGAACCTTCGACATCTCGATCATCGAGATCGCGAACGTCGACGGCGAGAAGCAGTTCGAAGTGCTGTCGACCAACGGCGACACCTTCCTCGGCGGCGAAGACTTCGACCAGCGCATCATCGACTACATCATTTCCGAGTTCAAGAAGGACCAGGGCGTCGACCTGTCGAAAGACGTGCTCGCGCTGCAGCGCCTGAAGGAAGCGGCCGAAAAGGCCAAGATCGAGCTGTCGAACAGCGCCGCCACCGACGTCAACCTGCCCTACATCACGGCCGATGCGTCGGGTCCGAAGCACCTCAACATCAAGCTGACCCGCGCCAAGCTGGAGTCGCTGGTCGACGAGCTGATCGAGCGCACCATCGCGCCTTGCCGCACCGCCATCAAGGATGCGGGCGTGAGCGTCAACGAGATCAGCGACGTGATCCTGGTCGGCGGCATGACCCGCATGCCCAAGGTGCAGGAGAAGGTCAAGGAGTTCTTCGGCAAGGAGCCGCGCAAGGACGTGAACCCCGACGAGGCCGTGGCCGTCGGTGCCTCGATCCAGGGCCAGGTGCTCTCGGGTGACCGCAACGACGTGTTGCTGCTCGACGTGACGCCGCTCTCGCTCGGCATCGAGACCATGGGCGGGGTGATGACCAAGATGATCACCAAGAACACCACGATCCCGACCAAGTTCGCGCAGACCTTCTCGACGGCCGAGGACAACCAGCCGGCGGTGACGATCAAGGTGTTCCAGGGCGAGCGCGAGATCGCGGCCGGCAACAAGCTCCTGGGCGAGTTCAACCTCGAGGGCATTCCGCCGGCGTCTCGCGGCACGCCGCAGATCGAGGTGAGCTTCGACATCGACGCGAACGGCATCCTGCACGTCGGCGCCAAGGACAAGGGCACCGGCAAGGAAAACAAGATCACCATCAAGGCGAACTCAGGCCTTTCCGAGGACGAGATCCAGAAGATGGTGAAGGACGCCGAACTCAACGCCGCCGAGGACAAGAAGAAGGTCGAGGTGGCCCAGGCCCGCAACCAGGGCGAGGCCATGGTCCACAGCGTGAAGAAGTCGCTGGCCGAGCATGGCGAGAGCCTCGATGCCGGCGAAAAGGAAAAGATCGAGGCCGCGATCAAGGACGTCGAGGAAGCGCTCAAGGGCGAGGACAAGGCGGCGATCGACGAAAAGACGGCCACCCTGATGACGGCAAGCCAGAAGCTCGGCGAAAAGATGTACGCCGACTCGCAAGCAGCGGGTGCCGCGGCGGGTGCCGGCGGTCCGGCGAACGACGCAGGCGAA
This sequence comes from Burkholderiales bacterium 8X, assembly GCA_902506565.1. Taxonomy (GTDB): domain Bacteria; phylum Pseudomonadota; class Gammaproteobacteria; order Burkholderiales; family Burkholderiaceae_C; genus Variovorax. The sequence goes on from LR732703.1 coordinate 2,808,753, forward strand.
GCTTCCCGACCGGCGCAGGACGACAATGTCGTCGACGCCGAAGTCAAGGAAGTCAAGCGAGGCTGATCGAGCAGCTCGAAGACAAGGCTGGACCCTTCACGAGGTCCGGCCTTTTTCCGTTTTTGACGCCCCTCCCCTCCAAGCACGACCCCCTCAGCACGACCTCCGGCCCCAGTCCGCCACCCACCTTCCACCATGGCAACCACCAAGCGCGATTTTTACGAAACCCTCGGCGTCCCCAAGAACGCCAGCGACGAAGAGATCAAGAAGGCTTATCGCAAGCTCGCGATGAAGCATCACCCCGATCGCAACCACGGCGATGCCGCCAAGGATGCAGAGGCCAAGTTCAAGGAAGTGAAGGAAGCCTACGAGATGCTTTCGGATCCGGAGAAGCGCGCGGCCTACGACCAATACGGTCATGCCGGCGTGGATCCGAACATGCGGGGCGCCGGTGCCGCCGGTGGCTTCGCGGAGGCCTTCGGCGACATCTTCGGCGAGGTCTTCGGCGGACGCGCCGGCGGGCGCCAGTCGGGCGGACGGCAGGTGTTCCGGGGCAGCGACCTGAGCTATGCGATGGAAGTGACGCTCGAGGAAGCGGCCGAAGGCAAGGAAGCTCAGATCCGCATCCCGAGCTGGGACGACTGCACCGTCTGCAACGGCTCCGGCGCCAAGCCCGGCACCAAGCCGATCACCTGCACCACCTGCCACGGCCAGGGCGCGGTGCAGATGCGCCAGGGCTTCTTCAGCGTGCAGCAGACCTGCCCGACCTGCCACGGCAGCGGCAAGCTGGTGCCCGAGCCCTGCACCACCTGCGCCGGGCGAGGCAAGTTGAAGAACACCAAGACGCTCGAGGTCAAGATCCCCGCAGGCATCGACGACGGCATGCGCATCCGCAGCACCGGCAACGGCGAACCCGGCTCCAACGGCGGCCCTCCCGGCGACCTGTACATCGAGATCCGCCTCAAGAAGCACGAGTTGTTCGAGCGAGACGGCGACGACCTCCATTGCGTGGTGCCGGTCAGCATCACCACCGCCGCGCTCGGCGGCGAGATCAACGTGCCGACCCTGAGCGGCGCGGCGGCCATCGACATCCCCGAGGGCACCCAGAGCGGCAAGCAGTTCCGGCTGCGCGGCAAGGGCGTCAAGGGCGTTCGTTCGAGCTACCCCGGCGACCTCTATTGCCACGTGCGTGTCGAGACCCCGGTCAAGCTGACCGAGCACCAGCGCAAGCTCCTCAAGCAGCTGGACGAAGCGTTGCGCAAGGGTGGCGACAAGCACAGCCCAACCGACAAGGGCTGGTTCGACAAGGCCAAGGAATTCTTCAGCGGCAGCCCGGCCGCTTGAAGCGCCGACACGATCGATCCGATCGATCCGATCGATCCGATTAGTCGGGTCGGCGAGATCGGCGAGGTCGGTTGCCCGGGCCGGCTCAGAAGCTCAGCGCTTCACCCGGCTGGAGCGGCATCACGCGAACCGGCGCGTTGCCGAGCGCCTGCATGTATTCCTGCGGTGTTCCGACCAGCGCGGGATTGGTGCCGTAGTGCATCGGCACCGCCATCTTCGGCCTCACCAGGTCGCGGGTGGCCATGGCGGCATCGACCGGGTTCATCACGAACTGCCCGCCGCCGATCGGGATCAACAGGAGGTCCGGCTTGTACATGTCGCCCAGGAGCCGCATGTCGCCGAACACGCCGGTATCGCCCATGTGCCAGATCCGGAAGCCGTTCTCCAGTTCGATGACGAAGCCGCAGGGCTCGCCGCCCACGTGGGTCTCGTCCTTGCCGGTGGCCTCGTTCTTCCAGAGCAGCTCCGAGCTGTGCTCGGCATGGGTCATGGTGATGCGGACCCCGCCCGGGCCGAAGGGCGTGATGCTGCCGCCCTTGTTCATGCGGTTGGCCTGTGCGGGCGGAAGCACGCCGAGCGTCTGCATCGACTGGGCAAGCCCGGCCGGTGCCCAGACCGGTGCGTTGTTCATCCGCGCGAGCGCCGGCGCATCGAGGTAATGGTCGCCATGGCCGTGCGTCACCAGGATCAGGTCGACCTTGCCGAGTGCGGCCAGGTTCTTGTAGGCGGGCGGCGTCTTCGGGTTGGCGGTGAGCCACGGGTCGATCACGATCACCTTGCCGGTCACGGTCGTGATCTTGAAGGCCGCCTGGCCGAGCCACTGCACCGTGACCTTGCCCGCCGGCGCGCTGGTGCCGGGCGCCATCTGGGCAGCCGGCGTCATCGGCATCGAGCCGGGTGAGGTTCCGCAGCCCGCAAGGCCGAGGACGGCGGCCAGCGCCAGGGTCGATCGAAGGCTGTACGAGAAACGCGTCGCAATCTGGGGCATCTTCATGTCCGGATCTCCTTGTCGATTTCGAAACCACCCTGCTCGCGCAGCGCCCGCGTCTGCGGGCCGGTGACCAGCTCCATGAACAACCTCGCGAGCTCGGGCTGCGCGGCCGTCGCGCTCACGGCGCCGGCGTAGACCGTCGCCAACTCGAACTCGGTCGGCAGCACGCCGACCAGTTGCACGCCCGGCGTGTACCGGATCTCGGTGACCTGCGTGCATCCGATCGCGCGCTCGGCGCCCGTCTGCGCCGCAAGCTCGGCCATGGCGGTGGCGCCGTTGGGATGCATCCGAAGGCGATCGGCGACCTGCTCGGCGATGCCCAGCCGGGACATCACGCCCGCGAAGTGCGCGCCGGCGGTCGAGCGCTCCGCATCCGGAAAGTAGATGGCGCCGGCAGCCAAAAGGCTCTGCCGGAGACGCTCCGGTGTCGAGACTTCGGGCGGCGGATCGCCGGCACGAATCGCAATGCCGGTGCGCACCGTGCCGAGCGCGGCCTCGGTGCCGGCAACCAGCCGGCCCTCCTGCTGCAGCGATGCCACCATCGGCGCGGTGACGATCAGCACGTCGCAGGCTTCGCCGCCCAGCAGCAGGTCCCTCATCGCACCGACGGCGCCGAAGCGGGCATCCACTCGCGCACCGGTCGCCTCGAGAAACGCATCCTGCAGCGCCTTGACGAAACCCTGGGCCGCACCCGCACACAAGAGCTTCATGTCACTGATCCGCCTTGGCGCCGGAGATCTTCACGATGCGCGCCCATTTCTCGATGTCGGCCGCCATGTAGCGGCTGAAGTCCGCGACCTTCATCGGCATCGGCGTGGCGCCCTGCGCCTTCCAGGCGCGCACGGTGTCCGGATGGCTCACGATCTTGATGACTTCGGCGTTGAGCTTCTCGACCACCGGCGTCGGCGTGCCCTTCGGCGCCATCAGCCCGAGCCAAATGGTGGCCTCGTACTTCGGCACCCCGGCTTCGGCGACGGTCGGCACCTCGGGCATGACCGACGAACGCTCCAGGCCGGTGGTCGCGATCGCCTTCACCTTGCCGCTTCGCGCGTGCTCGGTCATGGTGGTCACGGCGTCGAACATCATGTCGACCTGGCCGCCCAGCACGTCGGTACGGGCGCCGGCACTGCCGCGGTACGGAATGTGGAGGATCGAGACACCGGCCATCGCCTTGAAGAGCTCACCGGCCATGTGGTACGGCGTACCTGGCCCCGACGAGGCATAGGACAGCGCGCCCGGCTTGGCCTTGGCCAGCTTGATCAGTTCGCCCAGGTTGTTCACGCCGAGATTGCCGCGGGTCACCAGCACCAGGTCGGAGTAGTTGATGGGCGCCACCGGCATGAAGTCGCGCATCAGCTGGAACGGCTTGTTCTGGATCAGCGATTCGTTCACCGTGTGCGCGTTCGACATCAGGAGCAGCGTGTAGCCGTCGGGCGTGCTCTTGGCGACCAGGTCGGTGCCGATGACCGAGCCGGCACCGGGCCTGTTGTCGACGACGAAGCCCTGGCCGAGCGATTCGCCGAGCCGGGTCGCGATGAAGCGGGCATAGACATCGGCCGGCCCGCCCGCGGCGAAGGGCACCACGATCTTCACCGGGCGGCTCGGATAGTCCTGCGCCGCGGCGCCCGAGACCGCGGCGGCGGCCAGCACGGCCAAGCCCCAACGGCGCGCGAGGCGCCTTGCCGGACTCGGACCCGGCGTCGGGCTCGGGGTAGGGCTCGAACCCTGCGCCAGCACATCGAAAGGGTACACGCTCAAGAGGATCTCCTGTTAATTGGGCCTGATTGGTACGCATACCTTCCAATGCTGGACCAATATAGCCAGCGCCTCTCCGGGGGTCAATGGCGGCCCGGGTTTGTCCGGAGCCGGGGACGCCCACCGTTGTCCGTTGTCGGTTGTCCCTCTCCGTGGTTTGTTGCCGCCAGGGGTCGAGGTTGACGGCGGTGCCCGAGATCAGTACCCGAGCAGGTTGCGCCGCACATGCGACAGATGTTCGATGCACAAGGCGGTGGCCCGGGCGACATCACGCTCCTTCAATGCCGCCACCAGCTCGCGATGTTCGTGCTGGTAGGCGAGGCGGCGTTCGGGCGTGGCGCTGCGCCGCTTGAGCACGCCCCACTCGCTCTGGGCACGGACCTCGCTCATGCGTTGGAACACGCCGGCGATGACCGCGTTGTGCGCGGCCTCGGCCACCGCCTCGTGCAGGCGCGCATCCCACAGCTCGAACTCTTCCAGCGTCGTCGCGCTCTCTCCGCGATCGCAGCAGTCTTCCATTCGGGCGAAGTCGTTGTCGGTGGCATGAACGACCACCATCGCGACGATGGCCGGCTCGAGCACCAGCCGGGCGCTCATCAGCTCGGCCGGGCTGGTGGCGAGCGGCGCCGACCGGTGGTTGATCTGCGCGAGCGCATGGCCGATCTCTTCGCTGACATAGGTGCCGCTTCCGACCGTCTGGGTGATGAGGCCGCGGCTCTTGAGATCGGCCAGCACGCGGCGCACCGTCGACCGACTGAGGCCGAACTGCACGCTGAGTTCACGCTCGGTGGGCAGGCGATGACCGGCCCGCCAGGTACGCGACCTGAGCTGTTCGAGCAGCGAATCCCGAAGCGACGATGCGGTATGCACGGCAGGCGGATGAAGTGGGCGATGGAGAGCTTGCCGATCGTACGCAGCAATCGGCGCCACGGACCGTTCGAGCCCGGAGTATTGTGGATTTGGTACCCGATTGGTAGCATTTGTCCAACATCGAAGGAGATTGACGTGCGCCTTGCCACCTATCAACACCAGGGCCGCCGGCATGTCGGCCTGCTGTCCGAGTCCGGCGACACCGTGTCGCCGATCCGGATGGATCTCGGACACGAGAGCCGGGGCATGCTGACCCTGATCGAACGCCATGCGGCCGGTGTCGGCGAGCTGCCGCCCACCGGCGCGCCGGTGCCGCTCGCGGAGGTCCGGCTCGAGGCGCCGATACCGCTGCCCCGCCGCAACATCTTCTGCGTCGGCCGCAACTACCACGCGCATGCGAAGGAGCTGTCCGGCTCGGTCTTCAAGGACAGCGCGGCCAAGGTGGACAGCTGGCCGATCGTGTTCACCAAGGTGCCGGAATGCGTAATCGGGCCGGACGACGAGGTGCGGCTTCCGGACGCGGCGATCTCGAGCCAGATCGACTACGAGGCCGAACTCGCGGTGGTCATCGGCAAGGGCGGCAGCAACATCGGCCGCGCCGAAGCGATGTCGCACGTGTTCGGCTACACCATCGTGAACGACGTAACCGCACGCGACGTGCAGATGCGTCATCAGCAGTGGGACCTGGGCAAGTCCTTCGACACCTTCTGCCCGATGGGTCCGTGGATCGTCACCGCGGATTCGCTCGACGGCCGCGACACGCGGGTGCGTTGCTGGGTCAATGACGAACTGAGGCAGGACGGCAGCACCACCGACCTGATCTTCGACATCCCGACGCTGATCGAAACCTGCTCCCGCGGCATCACCCTGTACCCCGGCGACCTGATCGCCACCGGCACGCCGGCGGGCGTCGGCATGGGCCTCTCGCCGCCTCGCTACCTGGCCAGCGGGGATCGGGTGCGAATCGAGATCGATGGCATCGGCGTGCTGCAGAACCGATTCGCCTGACATCCATCGCAACCGCAAACAAAAAATATCACCAAGAAATCGGAGACAAACGAATGAATGCTTCTCGTCGCGCCGTCATGGGCGCCACCTTCATTGCAGGGCTTCGCGGAATCGGCGCCGCGGGCAGCATCGGCGCACTGGCGGTACTCGGCCTTTCGTCAACGGCGCTGGCTCAGTCGAATTGGCCCGAGAAACCGATCAACATGATCGTGCCCTTCCCGCCCGGCGGCGTCGCCGACACGGTGGCCCGGCCAGTCGCCGAGGCGCTGGCCCGCGAACTCAAGCAGCCGGTGGTGGTCGAGAACCGGGCCGGGGCCGGCGGCTCGGTCGGCATCGGCGTGGTGGCCCGCGCGCCGGCGGACGGCTACACCGTGCTGCTCAGCCTCTCGTCGATCTCGATCCTGCCCGAGGCCGACACCCTCCTCGACCGCAAGCCCGCCTACCAGACCAACCAGTTCGTGCCGATCGCCCGATTCACTGCCGACCCCACGGTGCTGGTGGTCCGGGCCGATGCGCCCTGGAAGAACCTGGCCGAGTTCGTGGCCGATACCCGCAAGAAGCCCGGCACCTTCAACTACGGAAGCTCCGGCAACTACGGGACCATGCACGTGCCGATGGAAATGTTCAAGAACGCGGCCGGCTTTCGCATGACCCACATTCCGTATACCGGCGCGGGGCCCGCCGTGGTCGCGTTGTTGGCGGGCCAGGTCGACGCGATCGCGAGCGGACCTTCGACCGTGGTCCAGCAGATCAAGGCCGGCAAGCTGCGGGCGCTGGCACATTGGGGCGACAAGCCGCTCGCAGCGCTGCCTGACGTGCCGAGCCTCGCGCAGTCGGGCTACCAGGTGAAGTTCGCGCAATGGTCGGGGCTCTTCGTGCCGGCTGCCACGCCCGAAGACATCGTGCGGCGCCTTCGCGCAGCCTCGGCCAAGGCCGCGGTCGATCCGGCGGTGGTGCAGGTCATCGAGAAGGCCGGCAGCCCGATCGCCTACATGGATGCACCCGAATTCCAGAGCTACCGGCGTTCGGATGCGAGCACGATGACCGAGGCGGTGCGACGAATCGGCAAGGTCGAGTAACAGGCCCGAGCCGGGGCAACTCGGCGCAAGGCAGTCGGCATTCTGGCAATGCCGCGCGATGCATGCCTACAGCATCTCGACCGGGCCTGTCGCTCCATGGATCCAGTGATGCGTTCAATCAGTTTCGAACCCATCGAACGCGGCGATGCAACAGAGCGGATTTTGTCGATCACACACAAGCGTTTGCCATCTCGCGCAAGCTGCATGCGCTGTAGGCCGCGTCGGTGCTTTCCCTCTCGCGTCGGAACTTTCACACAGGCGACACGTTCAGACGAACAAAGCGATTTGCTCGGTGCTTCGTTTGTTCTATGCTGTGTTCAAGTTCAAGTCCGAGGGGCTCTTCCGAAGCGTGCACACGTACCCTGGCACCATTCCTGCGAACGAATGCGGCGTGTGCGGCACGGATCCCCCGGGCAGCGCCCGACTGACTCGAAGGAGTGTCTATGACTGCCATCAAGAACGCCGCTGATCGCTATCAGCGGACTCGCGAAGAGGTACTTTCTCTCGAGGAATACCTCGCCGTCTGCAAGAGCGATCCGGTCGCCTTCGCAACCGCGGCGGAACGGATGCTCAAGGCGATCGGCGAACCCGAACTCGTCGACACCCGAAACGACCCACGGCTTTCGCGCATCTTCGCCAACAAGGTCATCAAGATCTACCCGGCGTTCCGCGAGTTCTACGGCATGGAAGACGCCATCGAGCAAGTGGTGTCCTACTTCCGTCACGCGGCCCAGGGCCTCGAGGAAAAGAAGCAGATCCTCTATCTGCTGGGTCCGGTGGGCGGCGGCAAGAGTTCGATCGCCGAGCGCCTGAAGCAGCTCATGGAGCAGGTGCCCTTCTATTCGATCAAGGGTTCTCCGGTGAACGAGTCGCCGCTCGGCCTCTTCGATCCGGCGGAAGACGGCGAAATCCTCGAGAAGGAATACGGCATTCTGCGGCGTTATCTCAATCGCATCCTGTCGCCGTGGGCGGTCAAGCGGCTGGAGGAATTCGGCGGCGACATCCGGCAGTTCCAGGTGGTGAAGCGCTATCCGTCGGTGCTGCGGCAGATCGCGGTCGCCAAGACCGAGCCGGGCGACGAGAACAACCAGGACATCTCGTCGCTGGTCGGCAAGATCGACATCCGCAAGCTCGAGACCTTCGCGCAGGACGATCCGGATGCGTACTCGTATTCGGGCGGCCTCTGCCTCGCCAACCAGGGCCTGCTCGAATTCGTCGAGATGTTCAAGGCGCCGATCAAGGTGCTGCATCCGCTCCTCACCGCCACGCAAGAGGGCAACTTCAAGGGCACCGAGGGCTTCGGCGCCATCCCGTTCGACGGCATCGTGCTCGCGCACAGCAACGAAAGCGAATGGAAGGCGTTTCGCAACAACAAGAACAACGAGGCCTTCCTCGACCGCATCTACATCGTCAAGGTTCCTTATTGCCTGCGCGTCTCCGAGGAGATCAAGATCTACGACAAGCTGGTGCGCAACTCCGCGCTGGCGGCCGCGCCCTGCGCACCGGGCACCTTGAAGATGATGGCGCAGTTCTCGGTGCTGACCCGCCTCAAGGAGCCCGAGAACTCCAGCATCTTCAGCAAGATGCAGGTGTACGACGGCGAGAACCTGAAGGACACCGACCCCAAGGCCAAGTCGATCCAGGAGTACCGCGACTATGCGGGCGTGGACGAAGGCATGAACGGGGTGTCGACCCGCTTCGCCTTCAAGATCATCTCGAAGGTCTTCAACTTCGACAGCAGCGAGGTCGCGGCCAACCCGGTACACCTGATGTACGTGCTCGAGCAGCAGATCGAGCGCGAGCAGTTCCCGGCCGAGACCGAGCAGAAGTACGTGTCGTACATCAAGGAGATGATGGCGCCGCGCTATGCCGAGTTCATCGGCAAGGAAATCCAGACCGCCTACCTCGAAAGCTATTCGGAATACGGCCAGAACATCTTCGACCGCTACGTGACCTACGCCGACTACTGGATCCAGGACCAGGAGTACCGCGACCAGGACACCGGCGAGGTCTTCGACCGTGCATCGCTCAATGCCGAACTCGAGAAGATCGAGAAGCCGGCCGGCATCAGCAACCCGAAGGACTTCCGCAACGAGATCGTCAACTTCGTGCTGCGTGCGCGTGCAGGCAACGCGGGCAAGAACCCGCTGTGGACCAGCTACGAGAAGCTGCGCACGGTGATCGAGAAGAAGATGTTCTCGAACACCGAGGAGCTGCTGCCGGTCATCAGCTTCAATGCCAAGAGCAGCGCCGACGAACTCAAGAAGCACGAGGACTTCGTCGATCGCATGGTCAAGAAGGGCTACACGCCCAAGCAGGTGCGGCTCCTTTGCGAGTGGTACCTGCGCATCCGCAAGAGTTCATGACGAGCTGATCAAAGGAGGTCGCGCGTGGCCATGCTGCAGCAGATCATCGACCGCCGGTTGTCGGGCAAGAACAAGTCCATCGGCAACCGCGAGAGGTTCCTGCGGCGCTATCGCGAGCAGATCGGCGATGCGGTGCGCCGCGCGGTCAGCGGCCGCGGCATCCGCGACCTGGAACGGGGCGAGGACATCACCCTGCCCAAGCGCGATGTGTCCGAGCCGGTGTTCGGCCACGGCCAGGGCGGCGACCGGGACTACGTGCATCCCGGCAACAGCGAGTACGTCAAGGGCGACCGCATCGAGCGGCCGAAGGGCGGCGGCGGCGCAGGCCGCGGCTCGCAGGCCGGCGACGGCGAAGGCGGCGAGGACGACTTCGTCTTCAAGCTGACCAAGGAAGAGTTCATGCGGGTCTTCTTCGAGGACCTGGCCCTGCCGCATCTCATCCGCACCCAGCTGGCCGAAATACCCGAATGGAAGAGCCACCGTGCCGGCTTCGTGAGCGACGGCATGCCGACCAACCTGCATGTGGTGCGCTCGATGCGCGGCGCACTGGCCCGGCGCATCGCGCTCGGCGGCGAGCCGCGCCGGGAGATCAGGACGCTCGAAGCCCATCTGCTCCATCTGCAGCGCAGTCCGCGGGTCGCCGATGCGCTGGTGCAGCGGGAGATCCGCGAGACCGAGGCAAAGCTCGAAGAATTGCGCAAGAACGCCAAGCGCATTCCGTATCTCGACCCGATCGACCTGCGCTACCGCAACCGGGTGCGGGTGCCGGTGCCTTCCGCCAAGGCGGTGATGTTCTGCCTGATGGACGTGTCGGGCTCGATGGACGAGGCGCGCAAGGACATGTCGAAGCGCTTCTTCATGCTGCTCTACCTGTTCCTGACCCGGCACTACGAGAAGATCGACCTGGTCTTCATCCGCCATCACACGCAGGCGAGCGAAGTGACCGAGGACGAGTTCTTCCATGCGACCGAAACCGGCGGCACGGTGGTGTCGAGCGCCCTCACCCTGATGAGCGACATCATCAAGGCGCGCTATCCGAGCAACGAATGGAACATCTACGGCGCCCAGGCGAGCGACGGCGACAACTGGCACCAGGACAGCGGCCGCTGCCGCCAGCTGCTCACCGAGCAGCTGCTGCCCGCGGTGCGCTATTACGCTTATGTGCAGGTGGCCGAGGCCGAGCAGAACATGTGGGAAGAGTACAGCCAGCTGGTCGGCAGCCACAAGAACTTCGCGATGCGAAAAGTGTCCGATGCGCAGGACATCTATCCGGTGTTTCGCGACCTGTTCAAGAAAGAAAAGGGGCAGGCATGACCGACGTGAAGGACCAGAAACGCAGCCCGCTCCCGAGTCCGTCCGACTGGACTTTCGAGCTGATCGAGCAGTACCACGGCGAGATCGCCCGCATCGCGCGCGGCTACCAGCTGGACACCTACCCGAACCAGCTCGAGATCATCACCGCCGAGCAGATGATGGACGCCTATGCCTCGGTCGGCATGCCGGTCATCTACCGCCATTGGTCGTACGGCAAGCAGTTCATCGCGACCGAAAAGAATTACCGGCGCGGTCACATGGGGCTTGCCTACGAGATCGTCATCAACTCCGACCCGTGCATCTCCTACCTGATGGAAGAGAACACGATGTCGATGCAGGCGCTGGTGATCGCGCACGCAGCTTACGGGCACAACAGCTTCTTCAAGGGCAACTATCTCTTCAAGATGTGGACCGATGCGTCCTCGATCGTCGACTACCTGGTCTACGCGAGGGCCTACATCGCCGACTGCGAGGAGCGCCACGGCGTCGGCGAGGTCGAGGATCTGCTCGACTCCTGCCATGCGCTGATGAACCATGGCGTCGATCGCTACCGTCGGCCGCAGAAGCTGTCGCTCGGCCAGGAGCAGGCCCGGCGCGAGGAGCGCGAGCACCATCTGCAGCAGCAGGTGAACGACCTGTGGCGAACCCTTCCGCGCAAGGCCAGCCGGAGCGCAGAGGACGAAGCCGCGGCCAAGCGCTTCCCGGCGGAGCCGCAGGAAAACCTGCTTTACTTCATCGAAAAGAACGCACCATTGTTGGAGCCGTGGCAACGCGAAGTGGTGCGCATCGTGCGCAAGATCGGGCAGTACTTCTATCCGCAGCGCCAAACGCAGGTGATGAACGAGGGCTGGGCCACCTTCTGGCACTACACGCTGCTCAACACGATGTACGACGAAGGTCTGTTGGCCGACGGCTTCATGATCGAGTGGCTGCAATCGCACACCAACGTGGTGTTCCAGCCGCCGGTCGGGCACCGCGCCTACAGCGGCATCAACCCCTATGCGCTCGGCTTCGCGATGTACAGCGACCTGCGCCGCATCTGCGAGAAGCCGACCGAGGAAGACCGCCGCTGGTTTCCGGACATTGCCGGTTCGCCCTGGCAGGCGACGCTCGACTATGCGATGCGCAACTTCAAGGACGAGAGCTTCGTCGGCCAGTTCCTGTCGCCCAAGCTGATGCGCGACTTCCGGCTCTTCGCCATTCGCGACAAGCAGGCCGACCCCGAACTGGAAGTCGCGGCCATCCATGACGACAGCGGCTACCAGCATCTGCGAGAGCTGCTGTCGAAGCAGTACGACCTCAACCATCGCGAGCCCAACATCCAGGTCTGGAGCGTCAACCTGCGGGGGGACCGATCGCTGACGCTTCGGCACACCCAGCACAACGATCGCCCGCTGCACGAGGACTCGCAGGAAGTGCTGAAGCACGTGGCGCGGCTTTGGGGCTTCGACGTGCACCTCGAAAGCGTGGACAGCCAGGGCCGGGTCAGCCACCGCAGGGCCACCGCGCCGGCAGTGACCGCCTAGTCGCCGAGGTTGCGGCGGGCCGCCGGTCGACCTCGCCCGATCAGCGCGGCAGTGCCAGCTTTTCTCGAAGTCCGGTCGCCTTCTCGCGGGCATGGCAGCCGTCGAGATGGTCGTTGACGAGGCCCATGGCCTGCATGAAGGCATACACCGTGGTCGGGCCGACGAAGGTCCAGCCGCGCTTCTTGAGGTCCTTCGACATTGCGATCGATTCAGGCGATGTCGTCATGGCGCGCAGCGCATCGAGCGTGATTCGCTTCGGCCGCGTGCTCGGCTCGGGCTCGAAGCGCCACGCATATTCCGCGAGCGATCGGTGCTCCGCACGCAGCGCCAGCACCCGCCGCGCATTGTTGATGGTCGATTCGATCTTGCCGCGATGGCGCACGATGCCGGCATCGCCCAGCAGCCGCTCGACATCCGCCGCGCCGAAATCCGCGACCGCGTCCGCATCGAAGTTCGCGAAGGCTTTGCGAAACGCCTCCCGCTTGTTGAGGATGGTGAGCCAGCTCAGCCCGGCCTGGAAACCTTCGAGGCACAGCTTCTCGAAGAGGCGCCGATCGTCCGTGACCGGGAAACCCCATTTGTGGTCGTGGTAGTGCCGATAGCCCGGCGTGGCCTGGCACCAGGCGCAGCGGACGAGGCCGTCCTCGCCTTCGGCAAGGCCCGGCGGCAAGCCGACGCTCACGCGGTCGGCTGCCGGTACTTCGACCAGGCTTCCGGCGTCGGCGTGGTGCCGGCACCGGGCTCGGCCGGCAGGCCGAAATAGCCGTCCACCACCTCCGCCGGATCGGTGAAGCAGGCCTTGATCCAGGGGATGTATTCGAGCACCTCGCAGGCCGGATGCGCATAGCTCAGGTGGACGTGGACCTGGCTCATGTCGCCGGCATGCGGCGCGACCGGCAGCCGGAAGGCGTGCGCCGCATCGCAGACCTGCAGCACCTCGGTGATGCCGCCCATGCGGGTGACGTCGGGCTGCACCCAATGAATGGCCTGCTGCGCGAAGAACTCCGAGAACGCGTCCGCGGTGTAGAGCTGCTCGCCGAGCGCGACCGGCACGGTGGTGGCCCGCGCCAGCTGCGCATGGCCCTTGACATCGTCATGCCACAAGGGCTCCTCGAACCAGAACACGTCCGAAGCCTCGGCCCGCCGGCAGAACCGGAGGCAGGTGGCCAGGTCCCACTTGCCGTTGCCGTCCACGGCAAGGGTCACGTCCGGCCCGATGGCCTTGCGCACCGCCTCGAGCCGGCGCAGGTCGCGCTCGACGGTCGAGCCGACCTTGATCTTGATGCCGGTGAAGCCCTGGTCGACCGCACGCCGGGCGCCCGCGACGAGTTGGTCGTCGGGAATGCTCAGCCAGCCGATGTCGGTGTTGTAGGCACGCACCCGGGGCCGGACCTGGCCGCCCAGCAACTTCCAGAGCGGCACGCCCGCGGCCTTGGCCTTCAGATCCCAGAGCGCCACGTCGATGGCCGCGAGCGACAGCGTCGTGATGCCGGCCCTGCCGATCCACTGCAGCGCCGGATCGCGCGCGAGCTTGATCCACAGCCTGCGGACGTCGCCCGCATCTTCGCCGACCAGAAGCGGCGCATGGCAGGTCTCGATGCAGCGGGCGATCAGCTGGTCGCTCGGCAGGTGCGAATGGGTGCCGGTGAAGCCGTAGCCGACCAGGCCGCCCTCGGCCTCGATCTTGGCGCCGACCACGCCCCAGTGCGTGATGCTGTGGGTGCTGTCCGCGATATGGCTGCCGGTGACCGGCACATGCAGGATGAAGGGGGTGACCGATTCGATTTTCATGATGCCTCGCCGGTGTGACTCTCGCTCGTGCGGACCAGCGCCTCGATCGCCAGCGGATAGCCCTTGACCCCCAGCCCGACGATGATGCCGCGCGCCGCCGGGGAAACGAAGGAGTGATGGCGGAACTCCTCGCGCGCATGCACGTTCGAGATGTGCAGCTCGATGACCGGCACGCTCGCGCCCTTGATGGCGTCGTGCAGCGCGACCGAGGTATGGGTGTAGGCGCCGGGGTTCATGACCACGCCGAGCATGCGTCCGGCGGCGACCTCGCGGCCGGCTTCGTGCAGCCAGTCGATCAAGGCACCTTCGTGGTTCGACTGCCGGCATTCGACCTCGACCTCGAGACGGGCACCGGCCGCGAGGCACATGCGCTCGACATCGGCCAGTGTCTCGTGGCCGTACTGCGCCGGCTCACGCGTGCCCAGCAGATTGAGATTGGGCCCGTTGATGACGAGTACTTTCTTCATGGTGCATCTCTCCAGTGCGAGGCATCTTATAGTGGTCGACCCCGAACCTGCCTGATCGAACACCCCATGAAAACCAAAGCCGCCGTCGCCTGGAAATCGAAAGAACCGCTCTCCATCGAAACCGTCGATCTCGAGGGCCCCCGGTTCGGCGAGGTACTGGTCGAGATCAAGGCGACCGGCATCTGCCACACCGACTACTACACCCTCTCGGGCGCCGACCCCGAAGGCATCTTCCCGGCCATCCTCGGCCACGAGGGCGCCGGCATCGTGGTGGATGTCGGACCGGGCGTGACCACGCTCAAGAAGGGCGACCATGTCATTCCGCTCTACACGCCGGAATGCCGGCAATGCAAGTTCTGCCTCTCGCGCAAGACCAATCTCTGCCAGCTGATCCGCGGCACCCAGGGCAAGGGCCTGATGCCCGACGCGACCAGCCGCTTCAGCATGGACGGCAAGCCGATCTTCCACTACATGGGCACCAGCACCTTCAGCAACTACACCGTGGCGGCGGAGATCTCGCTCGCCAAGATCCGCGAGGACGCGCCCTTCGACAAGGTCTGCTATATCGGCTGCGGCGTCACCACCGGCATCGGCGCGGTGATCTTCACCGCCAAGGTCGAAGCCGGCGCCAACGTGGTGGTGTTCGGGCTCGGCGGCATCGGCCTCAACGTGATCCAGGGCGCGAAGATGGTGGGCGCGGACAAGATCATCGGCGTCGACCTCAATCCGGCGCGCGAGGCCATGGCCCGGCAGTTCGGCATGACCCACTTCATCAACCCGAAGGAAACGCCGAACGTGGTCGATGCCATCGTGCAGCTCACAGACGGCGGCGCCGACTACAGCTTCGAGTGCATCGGCAACACCCAGGTCATGCGCCAGGCGCTCGAATGCACGCACAAGGGCTGGGGCCGCAGCATCATCATCGGCGTGGCCGAGGCAGGCGCCGAGATCAGCACCCGGCCCTTCCAGCTGGTGACCGGGCGCAAGTGGGAAGGCTCGGCCTTCGGCGGCGCCCGCGGCCGCACCGACGTGCCGAAGATCGTCGACTGGTACATGGAGAACAAGATCAACATCGACGACCTCATCACCCACACCATGCCGCTCGAGGACATCAACAAGGGCTTCGACCTGATGAAGCGCGGCGAGTCGATCCGCGGCGTGGTCATCTACTGATCGGGGCACGAATTCGCATGCCCATCGACCGCCCGATGACTTCCAGCCTCCGCCTCCTTGCCGAACACCGCTGCTTCGGCGGCCGGCAGCGCTTCCTCGAGCACGACTCGCGCGAGATCGGCTTGCCGATGCGCTTCTCGGTGTTCCTGCCGCCTGCGGCCGATGCCGGCGCCAAGCTGCCGGCGCTGATGTACCTGGCGGGCCTCACCTGCAACGAGGAAACCTTCATGGTGAAGACCGGCGCGCAACGAATCGCGGCCGAACTCGGCATTGCGCTGATCGCGCCAGACACCAGCCCGCGGCGCGATGCCGAAAGCCTGCCGGGCGCGAAAGACAGCTGGGATTTCGGCATCGGCGCCGGCTTCTACCTGGACGCGACCGAGGCGCCCTGGCGTCGCTACTTCCGCATGGAAAGCTACCTCGTCGACGAGCTGCTGCCGCTCGTTGCCGAAAGCCTGCCGATCGACCAGGGCAAGGTCGGGCTCTTCGGCCATTCGATGGGCGGTCACGGTGCCTTGACCCTGGCCTTGCGGCATCCGGGCCGCTTCAAGAGCCTGTCGGCGCTGGCGCCGATCTGTGCGCCCACCCAGTGCCCGTGGGGCCAGAAGGCCTTCGCCGGCTACCTCGGACCCGACACCGGGCAATGGGCCGAGCATGACGCGGCGGCCCTGATGCGGTCGCAGCGAGCAGCGCCCTACCCGGCCGGCATCCTGGTCGACCAAGGCCTTGCCGACCCGTTCCTGGCCGAGCAGCTCCACCCCGACCTGCTGCAGGCCGCCTGCGACGCCGTCGGGCAACCACTGCAGCTGCGGCGGCACGAAGGCTACGACCACGGCTACTACTTCATCCAGAGCTTCATCCAGGACCACCTGCGCCACCACGCGGCCGTGCTCGCGGCATGACGACCAGCCCTGCCGTCGCCAGCGGCCAGAGAGCGCCGACCGCGTTGCCCGAGCGCGACCAGATCGCGCTGTTGCCGCCTTTCGAGGGGCTCGACCTGCCCGACATCCACGTGGTGGATTCGGCCGAGCGCGCCGCCATGGCACTGAGCTCGCTGATGCAGGCCGGCGCGGTCGGCTTCGACACCGAGTCCAAGCCGACCTTCGCGAAGAACGAGGTCTCGCAAGGGCCGCATCTGCTGCAGTTCGCGACGCACGATGCGGCCTGGCTGTTCCAGCTGCATCGCTCCGAGTTCCATGACGTGTTGGCCACGCTGCTCGCCGCACCCGAGCTGGTCAAGGCCGGCTTCGGGCTTTCGAGCGACCTGAAGCTCATTCGCGAGCGCTTCGGCATCGAGCCGCGGGCGGTGGTCGACATCGACCACGAGTTTCGTCGGCAGGGCTACCGCAAGTCGGTCGGCGTGAAGACGGCCGTGGCCTTGATGTTCGGCCGCCGGCTCGCGAAGTCGCGCAAGGCGACGACTTCGAACTGGGCCAGCCGGCAGCTCACGCCCGCGCAGCTGCGCTACGCGGCAAACGATGCCTATGCGGCCATCTGCCTCTATTCGGCCCTCGGTCTCGGGTCGCCGCGCGAGCCGGCGCTCAGAACAACTGCGCCTGGCCCGACAGGTTGGGCGGCCTGAACGATGCGTGGTCCTGCGCGACTCGGTCGCGGTTGAAGCCGAGCCGTGTCGTCGCCTTGAGGAAGCGCTGCGCAATCAGTTCCGCCCAGGTGCCGCTTCCCTTCATTCGTGTCGCGAAATCGGCGTCGTAATCCTGGCCGCCGCGCATCTCGCGCACGCGCGCCATGATGCGGGCCGCCCGCATCGGGTAGTGCAGCTCGAGCCATTCCTTGAAGAGCGGTGCCACTTCCCACGGCAGGCGCAGCACCGTGTAGAACGCGCTGCGTGCGCCGGCGTCCCAGGCCGCGGCCAGCACTTCTTCCATGTCTTCGTTCAGGAACGGTATCTGCGGCGCGACGCTGACGCCAACCGGCACGCCCGCATCGGCCAACGCCCGCACGGTGCGGAGGCGCCGGTGCGGCGCGGCGGCCCGCGGCTCGAGCCGGCGGGCAAGCTGGGCGTCCAAGGTGGTGATCGTGATGTAGACCGCCGCGAGGCGATCGGCGCCCAGGGGTGCGAGCAGGTCGATATCGCGCTCGACCGTGCTCGACTTGGTGACGATGGAAAACGGATGCCGGGTTTCGCCAAGCAGCTCGATGACGCTGCGCGTGAGGCGAAGCTCGCGCTCGATCGGCTGGTAGCAATCGGTCGCCGTACCGATGGCGAGGCTGGCGGGTCGGTAGCTGCGCGCCGCCAATTCGCCGCGCAGAACCTCGGCGATGTTGCGCTTGGCAATCAGCTTGGTCTCGAAGTCGAGGCCGGGCGAGAGGTTGAGATAGCTGTGGGTCGGCCGGGCGAAGCAATAGATGCAGCCGTGCTCGCAGCCCCGGTACGGGTTGAGCGACCGATCGAACGGAATGTCCGGCGAATCGTTCTGGCTGATGACCGACCTGGCGCTCTCGAAGCGGATCTCGGTTGCGAGCTTCGCCGGCTCGATATCGAGGTCGTCGTCGTCGCGCCGCGTTGGTTCGAACTCCCAGCCGTCATCGAAGGGCACGCGGGCTTCGGTCTCGAAGCGGTGCGCGAGCCGACTGGCAGCGCCGCGGCCCTTGATGGGCTGGAGCGGTTGCACGGGGACGACTCGATGGGGCATGCCGCAAGATACTGTACTTTCGTACAGTGATCAAGTGCTGCGGCGAGCTCGCTCGATGCCGAGCACTCAAAGATCCATCAGGCCGATGTCCTTCAAGGATGAGTCGAGGTTGAAACCGTTCAGTACTTTTTGCACATGAATCAGGCGATTCTGGTGCGACAGCTCGGTCAGAACCACAAAGAGCTTGGTACGAACCGCGTCATCCATGAGGACGATCAAGTCTGCCCAGAAAGCAGGATCTGCCTCGCCGAAGATCGTGGGCTCGCCGCCACTGCGCTTGCGCTTCATCTCGTCCACCACGTCTTCGAGCACGGCCAGATGGCGCTCGATCTTCGCGACGTCGTGGACCAATGCCGCTTTCCAGAAACCCAAGGTGGAGATGCCGAACTTGAACAAGTCGAGTGGCGAGCTTTGCTTCAATGAAACGACGGCGAATTGCTTGGTGATCTCGCTCGTGCTGGTCGGCAAGGTATTGCAGAAATCCGCGAACCTGCCCTCGTCGAGGTAAAGCGCCGCGACCAGCGGCCACCAGTACCTTCGATCGGTCGCGAATCCGTCTTTCAAGACCTTGAATTTCTGATCGCTCAACTTTCCGATCTTCTCCAGCGCCGCCAGGCGATCGAACACGGAGAGCGGCGCGTCGAGCTTCAACATGCATGAGATCAGATCCTGATACAGCATCGCGTGGGCCTCGCAGACCACGAGCTTCCCGAACGCGTACTGGTACTGCGGCTTGTGCGAATCGAATTCGACCAGCAAATTGCTCACCGATTTGTCATGCACGACCTTGGCAATCGCCTCGTCGAGGATCTTGCGACTGCTCTTCTTGCTGCCGAGCTTGGCGCCCCCGAACTTGGACTTGGGAAATTGGCCGAAAGCGCTCGCCAATCCTTCTTTCAAGCTTGCCGCCGACTTCCCCGCTGCCTCGCTTGCGACTCCGAATGCAAGACCGTGCTTGAGGTGCTTGACGATCAATTGGTTCCGGAGGTCATCGAGTCTGCCGGCCTCTGCGAGATGGCTCTTCTCGTACTCCGGAGCGAATTGAGTGGAAAGGAGATCGGCGACGATCAGGTAAATCGTCTCGCGTGGAATATGTTCGCAAGCCAGCCTGGCGAGCAACTTCAGCTTGACCGGCGCCGGACATTTGCCGAAGCCGCAAGCGTCGGCTGCAGATCGGTACAAGTCGCTACGAACATCCTTCCACTTTCCGCCCGCGACCTTCAGCGTCTTCACCGCGACGGCAATGACCTTTGCGAATTCGTCCTCGAATTCCTGCCATTGCTTGCCGCCCAGATCTTCCGTGTCGTCCTGAATCATGAATCTTCCCCCCGGCATGGCCGTCGTATTGGAGGGAACGATTCTTGAACACCACTTTCGTCTTAACAATCCGATCCAGGACGCAGGCCGCCGGGCCTACGGCCTCGATCGAAGCGGCCGATCGCCTGGCGACGAAAGCGCCGGCTCACGCAGATTCGGCGGGCCAGTCGTTGATATAGGCCTTGAGCAACTTGTTCTCGAGAGTCTGGCTTTCGACCACGGCCTTGGCCACGTCGTAGAAGCTCACCACGCCCATCAACATCCGCTTGTCCATCACCGGCATGTAGCGCGCATGGCGCTCCAGCATGATGCGGCGAATCTCGTCGAGGTCGGTTTCGGTGGTGCAGGTCACCGGATGGTCGTCCATCGCCTTGCGCACCAGGGTGCTGCCGACCTGGCCGCCGTTGGCGACCAGGGCCACGATCACTTCGCGGAAGGTCAGCATGCCGACCAGGTCGCCGTGCTCCATGACGACCAGGGAGCCGATGTCCTTCTCGGCCATGGTCCGGATCGCTTCGCCGAGAGGTTCATCGGGAGTGACGGTATAGAGCGTGTTGCCCTTGACGCGAAGGATGTCGGTGACTTTCATGATGTGCTCCTCACAGCCAGGCAGCGCCGGGCGGCGTGCCGGAAATCAATATAGCCCACAATCATTGCCCATCGCATTCGGGCGAGACGCCGCACGCACCGGCTCGGACCGCCTCTTTGCAGCTCGCCCGCTCATCCGAACCAGAAAGGCCTCCATGCCCGGCTACTCCGACCCCGGCTTCGATACCCTGGCGCTGCATGCGGGCGCTGCGCCCGACCCGACCACCGGCGCGCGCGCGGTGCCGATCCATCTCAGCACATCGTTCGTCTTCGAATCCAGCGACCACGCGGCCGCGCTCTTCAATCTCGAACGCGCGGGGCATGTCTACTCGCGGATCAGCAACCCGACCAACGCGGTGCTCGAACAACGGGTGGCCGCGCTCGAAGGCGGCATCGGCGCCATCGCCACGGCGAGCGGCCAGGCGGCATTGCACCTGTCGATCGCGACTCTGATGGGCGCCGGTTCGCACATCGTGGCGAGCACCGCGCTCTACGGCGGCTCGCAGAACCTGTTGCACTACACGATGCGGCGCTTCGGCATCGAGACCACGTTCGTGAAGCCGAACGACCTGGACGGCTGGCGCCGGGCCATCCGGCCGGAGACCCGGCTCCTCTTCGGCGAAACCGTCGGCAACCCGGGCCTGGACGTGCTCGACATTCCCGCCGTGAGCGACATCGCCCACGCAGCCGGCGTGCCGCTGCTGGTGGATTCGACCCTCACCTCGCCCTATCTCATCAAGCCCTTCGACTGGGGCGCCGACCTCGTCTATCACTCGGCAACCAAGTTCCTGTCGGGGCACGGAACGGTGATCGGCGGCGTCGTGGTCGACGGCGGCAGCTTCGACTGGGAACGCTCCGGCCGATTTCCCGAACTCACGAGTGCCTATGACGGCTTCCACAACATGGTCTTCAGCGAGGAAAGCACCGTCGGCGCCTTCCTGCTGCGAGCCCGGCGCGAAGGCCTGCGCGACTTCGGCGCCTCGATGAGTCCGCACACGGCCTGGCTGATCCTGCAGGGCATCGAGACCTTGCCGCTGCGAATGGAGCGGCACATCGACAACACTCAGAAGGTGGTGGAGTTCCTGGCTTCGCATCCCTTCGTCGCACGGGTCGGCCATCCATTGCTCGAATCGCACCCGAGCCATGCGCTCGCACAGAAGCTGCTGCGGCATGGCGCCAAGGGCGCAGGCGCGGTGTTCAGCTTCGACCTCAAGGGCGACCGCGAGCAGGGCAAGAAGTTCATCGAGGCGCTGCGGCTCTTCAGCCACCTGGCCAACGTGGGCGATTGCCGCAGCCTGGTCATCCATCCGGCCAGCACCACCCACTTCCGGATGAGCGACGAAGCGCTGGCCGGCGCCGGCATCAGCCAGGGCACGATCCGCCTCTCGATAGGGCTCGAGGATCCGGACGACCTCATCGACGACCTGAAGCGCGCGCTCAAGGCCGCCGAGAAGGCCGGGCAGGCGCCAACGACGAAGGCGGGTGCGTGATGCAGCTCGTCGTGCAAGGCCACCCGACCTACTGCTACACCGGCGGCAAGGAACTCGACCGCCGCAAGCCGACCGCCGTCTTCATCCACGGCGTGCTCAACGACCACAGCGTGTGGATCCTGCAGAGCCGCTGGTTTGCCAACCACGGCTGGAACGTGCTGGCGCTCGACCTGCCCGGCCATTGCCGCAGCGCCGGGCCACCGCCTGCCAGCGTGGAGGATGCAGCCGATTTCGTGCTCGCCCTGCTCGATGCGGCCGGCATTCCGCAGGCCGCCTTGATCGGGCACAGCTTCGGTTCGTTGATCGCGCTCGAGGCCGCGGCCCGGGCGCCCGAGCGGGTCACGCACCTCGCGATGGTCGGAACCGCCTACCCGATGACGGTTTCGCCGATGCTGCTCGAAAGCTCGCTCGACGATCCGCAGCGCGCGATCGGCATGGTCAACGTGTTTTCGCACGCGATGCTGGCGCCGCCGCCGTCGACGCTCGGCCCCGGCACCTGGCTCTACGGCGATTCGCGAGCGCTGATGCGGCGCGTGCTGGCCAGCAACCGGGAGTCCAACGTCTTCCACATCGGCTTCAAGGCCTGCAACGATTATTCGAACGGCGAGGCCGCCATCGCCGCTGTTCGGTGCCCGATCCTGTTCCTGCTGGGCGACGCCGACCAGATGACGCCGCCGCGGGCGACCCGCAAGCTGATCGACAAGGCGCAAAACGGCCGCGTCGTGACGGTGCCGGCCGGTCATTCGCTGATGCGGGAAGCGCCGGAGGAAACGCTGTCCGCCCTCGCCGCGTTCCTGCAGCCTCCGAACTGAGCTCGGCTCGGCGGCTCGAGGTCGGCCGAACCGGTCGTCGGTTCGCCGATTCGTCGGCTCGGCCGCCGGAGAGATCAGCCGCCGGCCTTGAACGCGGCCGGCGTTTTCGCGATGGCGGCCAGCAGCGTGGCGACCTCGGCCGCCATCGGCTGCGCTGCCGGCAAGGCGCCGATCAGCCGGCTCAGCGTTGCAGCATGCGGCAGCAGCTGACCGAGAAAGCGCGTGCCGCCCGCGTCCACCACCAGCAGGGTCGGAAAGGTCTCGACATCAAAGTCGTCCGCGATGGCGGCATGGTCCTCGATGTCGACCCAGGCGAAGTTCCAGCCCGGATGTTCGTTCGCCACCTGCACGAACAGCGGGCGATATTCGCGGCAGGCGCCGCACCATTCGGCGCACAGGCACACCACCCACTGCTGCGGCTCGGCTGCTTCGCGGGATGGATCGGAATGCGCGTCGGTCGAATCGATGGTCACGGTGGAAGCTCGGATGAGGGCCCAGGAACGCAGCGGGCTCGCGGCCCGAACGACGGATTATCTGTAAGGCAGCACGTCCTGGAGCCGCAGCGCATTGAGCGGCCCCTTGCGCCAGAACTTGTCCAGGGTCGGGCTGTGCGGCATCAGCAGCGACTCGAGCAGCGGCTGGACCGGAGTGGCATCCGGATTCGCCAGCAGCACATAGCGCGGGTCGTCGTTGCCCGAGTCCTCGGCGAGCGGTGCGATCCAGTCGATGGCGACCAGGGCCTCGAGCACCGGCGCGAGTTGCAGCGCATCGACCCTCATCAGCTCGACCAGCTGCCGCGAGCCGAGCCCGCGCGAGGTGGTGTTCCGGGCCAGGTCGAGGTGCTGCAGCGCCTCCATCGCCAGCTGCAGCGGCCAGCCCGGCATTTCGCCCCGCCGCTCGACGCCGGCCAGGAGGCTCGGCAGGTAGGCCGCGACCACCGCGCCGAGCAGCACGATGACCCAGGCGACGTAGATCCAGACCAGCAGGATCGGCACCGTCGCGAAAGCGCCGTACAGAACCGAATAGGTCGGCACCGAGCTGATGTAGTAGCCGAGCACGCGCTTGGCGATCTCGATCGCGGCCGCGACGAACAATCCGCCGCACCAGGCATGCGCCCATTTGACGTGCGTGTTCGGCACCAGCCGATAGAGCGATGCGATGCCGCCCGCCAGCAAGGCGAATTCGAACAGGTCGAGAAGCGGCTTCATCAGCATGGAGCCGACGTAGCCCCTCGATGCCGAGAACACGTAGGCCGTGGTGCTCAAGCTGAATGCCAGCATCAGCGGCCCGAGCGTGATGGCAGCCCAATAGATCAGCACCCGCTGGGCGAAGGGTCTCGGCCTGCGCACCCGCCAGATGTTGTTGAGGGTCTTGTCGATGGTGAGGATCAGGGCGACCGCCGTGACCAGCAGCAGCACCAGGCCGGCGGCGCCGAGGCCGCTCGCCTTGCTGGCGAACTGGTTCAGGTAGCCGAGCACCTGGCGCGCGATGTTGTCCGGGATCAGGCTCACGATCAACCAGCGTTGCACCCTGCCCTGCATCTGGTCGAACATGGGAAAGGCCGTGAACAGCGCCAGCGCCAGCGTGAAGAAGGGCACCAGCGCGATGGTGGTGGTGAAGGTGAGGCTGCTCGCCGTCAGCCCCAGCCGGTCCTCGCGAAAGCGCTTTCCCAATACCGACAACGTGGTTCCCCAGGGGAAGCGCGAAAGGTCCCTCCAGAGTTGCCGGCGATTCATGGCCGGTATCATGCCATCGGGGTTTTCGCACCCTTCCCTGCCCTACGATGACCCATCCCCCTCCCTCGATCTCCGGCCCGATGTCGGTCTCCGCCACCCGTTGGCTGGCGGTCGGAAGCCTCGTCGGCCTGATCGTGCTGGGGCTGGCGTGGGAGATGTGGCTCGCGCCCTTGCGTCCGGGTGGCTCGTGGCTCGCGCTCAAGGTCCTGCCCCTGGTGGTGCCGCTCGCCGGCCTGCTGAAAAACCGCATGTACACCTACCGCTGGGTCAGCCTGATGGTCTGGCTTTATTTCACCGAAGGCGTGGTGCGCGCCTGGAGCGATGCCGACGCCCTGAGCCGCGGCCTGGCCCTCGCCGAAGTGCTGCTTTGCCTGGCGCTCTTCGTGGCCTGCGCCTGGCACGTGCGGCTGCGGCTGCGCCATGCGGCCGAGGCGCGGCGCCAGGGCGCGCCACTCGAACAACCCGAAGGAGCAGCGCCGTGAGCGCACTGATCGAAACCTTCCGCGCCATCGTCGGCGAAGCGAATGTGCTGACCGAAGGCGACCTGAGCGCCTGGGAGCAGGACTGGCGCAAGCGCTCGCGCGGCAAGTCGCTGGCGGTGGTCCGGCCGGCGACCACCCGTCAGGTCGCCGACGTGGTCAAGGCCTGCGCCGCGAGCGGCACGCCGATCGTGCCGCAGGGCGGCAACACCGGCCTCGCGGTCGGCGCCACACCCGACACGTCCGGCAGCGAAGTGGTCCTGAGCCTGCAACGCATGAACGCGATTCGCGGACTCGACGCCGCCAACCTCACGGTGACGGTCGAGGCCGGCTGCATCCTGCAGACGCTGCAGGAAACCGCCGAGAAGGCCGGCTTCCTGTTTCCGCTGAGCCTGGCCGCCGAAGGCAGCTGCACCATCGGTGGCAACCTGGCGACCAACGCCGGCGGCACGCAGGTGGTTCGCTACGGCAACACCCGCGACCTGTGCCTCGGGCTCGAGGTCGTCACCGCGGATGGCGAGATCTGGCAGGGCACCAGCGGCCTGCGCAAGGACAACACCGGCTACGACCTGCGCGACCTGATCATCGGCAGCGAAGGCACGCTCGGCATCATCACCGCGGCCACGCTCAAGCTCTATCCGCTGCCGGCCGTGCGGCTGACCGCCTGGGCGGCCGTGCCGTCGCTCGATCGCGCGGTCGAATTGCTCGGCCTTGCGCATCGGCAACTCGGCTCGGGCCTGACCGGCTTCGAGGTGATGGGCAAGTTCGCGCTCAGCCTGGTCGGCAAGCACATGCCGCAGTTGCGGGTTCCGTTTCTGGAGGACGAGGCCGCGCCCTATTGCGTGCTGCTCGAGAACTCCGACAGCGAATCGGAGGACCATGCCCGCGGCCGCTTCGAGGCCCTGCTCGAAACCGCCTTCGAGACCGGCGCCGTGGTCGACGCCGTGGTCGCCGAGAACCTCACCCAGGCCCAGCAGCTCTGGCATGTGCGCGAAAGCATTCCACTCGCGCAGGCCGAGGAAGGCCTCAACATCAAGCACGACATCTCGATCGCCGTCTCTCGCATTCCCGAGTTCGTGGCCGAGACCGATGCCTTGCTGCAGCGCGAGCTGCCGGGCGTGCGCCTCGTCAACTTCGGCCATCTCGGCGACGGCAACCTGCACTACAACGTTCAGGCGCCGGAGGGCGGCGACAACGCGGGCTTCCTGCGCGAGAACGAGGAGCGCATCAACACCCTGGTCTATGACGCGGTCGAGAAGTTCGGCGGCTCCTTCTCGGCCGAGCACGGCGTCGGCGCCCTGAAGGTCGACAAGCTCGAGAAGCACAAGTCGCCGGTCGCGCTCGAGATGATGCGTGCCGTCAAGCGGGGCCTCGACCCGCGGAACATCCTGAATCCGGGTCGCGTGATCCGCGTGTGATTTGAAACGTGCGCGTAGACTTTGCGCACAACTCTTGCGGACCGGCCATGCTTCACTTCGAGAATGCGCCCAAGAAGGCGACCAACCTTTCCCTCAACAGCAAGGTTCTGGAAGCTGCTCGCGAGCTGGGCATGAACGTTTCCCAAACAGTCGACAACCTCTTGGCGGAAGAAGTCAAGCGAAGGTATTGGGAGAAATGGGCCGCTGACAACCAGGACGGAATGGACGCCCATAACCGGCGCGTGGCAGAAGAAGGGCTTCCGCTCGGCAGATACAGGAGCTTCGCCCGCAGCCTTGGCGACGGCAAGAAGAGCTGAATGGCGAGGTTCGACGTCTATGCCAACCCCGATGAAGACTTTCGCTCGTCGATCCCCTTCATCCTCGATGTCCAGAACGATTTTCTCGGTGCGCTCGAAACGAGGGTGGTGGTGCCGCTCCATCTGCAGAACGGGTTCAAGAAGCCGATCCGTAACCTGAATCCTCAACTACAAGTCTCCGGGAAAATCGTCATCATGGACACCGCATCCCTGGCAGCGATTCCGATCCGCGACCTGAGAAGGCCTCTCGCCAACCTCGCTGGGGACCAAGGCGAGATCCAGGACGCCCTAGATACCCTTTTCGGCCCCTACTGACATGACCCCCCGCCCCATCCGCTCGCAATACGAAGACTTCATGCGCCACGTGAACGAGCACGGCGTCTTCAAATCGGATCGCACCGGCACCGGCACCAAGAGCGTGTTCGGCTACCAGATGCGCTTCGACCTTGCCGAAGGCTTTCCGCTGGTCACGACCAAGAAGGTCCACCTGCGCTCCATCATCCAGGAGCTGCTGTGGTTCCTGACCGGATCCAGCAACAACAACTGGCTGAAGGAGCGCGGCGTCACCATCTGGGACGAATGGGCGCGCGCGGACGGCGATCTCGGACCGGTGTACGGCGTGCAGTGGCGCAGCTGGCCAACGCCCGACGGCGGCCATGTCGACCAGATCCAGCAAGTCGTGGACACGCTGCGCTCCAACCCGGATTCGCGCCGCATCATCGTGAGCGCCTGGAACGTGGCCGAGCTCTCCAAGATGGCGCTGATGCCCTGCCACGCCTTCTTCCAGTTCTACGTGGCGCCGCCGCAGGCCGAGGGCGAGCGCGGCAAGCTGAGCTGCCAGCTCTACCAGCGCAGCGCCGACATCTTCCTGGGCGTGCCCTTCAACATCGCGAGCTATGCGCTTCTCACGCACATGCTGGCGCAGCAGTGCGACCTCGAGGTGGGCGACTTCATCTGGACCGGCGGCGATTGCCACATCTACAGCAACCACGCGGAGCAGGTCGCGCTGCAGCTCGGCCGCTCGCCCTTTCCCTACCCCGTGCTCGACATCAAGCGCCGGCCGGCATCGATCTTCGAATACGCGTACGAGGATTTCGAGGTGCTCGACTACCAGCATCATCCGTCGATCAAGGCGCCGGTCGCGGTCTGAGCCCATGACCGCGCGCATCAACCTGATCCTTGCCCGCGCCGCCAACGGCGTCATCGGCCACAACGGCCAGATGCCGTGGCACCTGCCCGAGGACATGGCGCACTTTCGCCGCCTCACCGGCGGCAGTCCGGTCATCATGGGCCGCAAGACCTGGGAGTCGTTGCCGGCGCGATTCCGGCCGCTTCCCGGGCGACGCAACATCGTCGTCACGCGCCAAGAGCAGTTCGACGCGCCCGGTGCCGAATGCGCCGCCAGCCTGCTCGATGCACTGGCACTGGCCGAGGGCGCCCAGCCGACCGAGATCTTCGTCATCGGCGGCGCGCAGATCTACGGCGAGGCCGAGCCCCTGGCCCATCGAGCCTTCGTGACCGAGATCGATCGCGACTACGAAGGCGATGCCTGGGCCCCGGTGTTCGACGTGTCGTGGCGAACCACTTCGCGCGAAGCGCAGGTCTCCGCGGACGGCATCGGGTTCAGCTTCGTGACACTCGAACGGCCCGAGTAGTCGCTGGCCGACGCGCGGGCCCCTGCCCGGCCGGTCAGGCTTCGAGCGCGATCCAGACCCGGCCGTTCTCGATCTTGACCGGATACACCGGCAAGTCCTCGGTCAAGGGCGCGCACAGCGCCTTGCCTGTGCGAACGTCGAAGCGGCCCTGGTGCAGCGGGCATTCGATCTCGTCGCCGAGCAGAAAGCCATCGCACAGCCGCGCATTGCCGTGCGTGCAGACGTTGCTGGTGGCGTGGATCTCGCCGTCGATGCTGTAGACCGCGATGTCGCGGCCCTGCACCTCGACCGCGACCAGGTCGTCCGCCGGCACCTCGTCCACCGCCAGCGCATCGACCCATGACGTGTTGTTGTTGCTCATCGCTCGCATCCTCTCGATCGGTGCTCGTGGGTTTGCGGATCAGTTCTCGGGCTTGAGCCCGGCACGCAGGATGACCGGCTTCCAGCGCTTCAATTCCTCGTTCATGAAGCTTGCGAGCTCCTCCGGGCTGCTGCCGACCGGATCGAAATACGCGGTCTGCAGGCGCTGGCGGACTTCCGGGTCCTTCAGCACGGCGGCGATTTCGCGGCTCATGCGCTCGACCACCGCGGGCGGCGTGGCCCGGGGCGCCATGTAGGCGAACCAGGGCACCGCCTGGATGTCCGGCACGCCCGATTCGCGCAGCGTCGGCAGGTCAGGCAGCAGCGACGAACGGTTCGCGGATGTCACGGCCAGCGCCTTCATGCGGCCGGCCTTGACCTGCGGCATGACCGATACCGGCGGCAGGCAGGCGTAATGCACGTCGCCCTGGATGATGGCGGTCGTCGCCTGGCCCGAGGAGGCATAGGGGATGTGGACCGCGAACGACTGCGTCTGGATCTTGATCAGCTCCACGCCCAGGTGCGAGATCGAGCCGCTGCCGGTCGAGGCGAAGTTGTACTTGCCCGGGTTGCGCTTCATCGCGTCGAGCCAGCCCTTCACCGAATCGACCTTCATGTCGTTCGACACCACGCAGACATTCGGCGTGGTGGCCGCGAGCGAGACCGGCGCAAGGTCGCGGAACGGGTCGTAGGGCAGCTTGCTGTAGAGCACCGTGTTGTAGACCAGCGGCGCATTCACCGAGAGCAGGAAGGTGTAGCCGTCGCCGGCGGCCTTCGCCACGATGTCGGTACCCGAGTTGCCCCCCGCGCCCGGCTTGTTGTCCACCACCAGCGGCTGGCCGAGGCGCGCGGAAAGCTTGTCGTTGACGATGCGCGCCAGGATGTCGGGCGACGACCCGGCAGCAAAGGGCACGACGATGCGAACCGGCTTCTGCGGCCATTCCTGTGCCGTGGCGCCGAGCGCCGAGAACACGCCGACGGTCAATGCAGCCGTGAAACGGATCTTCGCCACCGTCCGAGCGATGCTGCGGCTCACGATTGCACCTCCACGTCCACCATCGCGGCATGGTCCTTCTGCTCGCGCGCGATGAAGCCGGCGATCATCGCCCGGTAGCAGGCCTCGACCACCTCCGGATAGGCGCCCATCTCTTCCGCGAGCCGCAGCACCTTGTCGATGACTTCCTGCTGCCGCGCCGGCGCAGACACCTGGAAGGCGTCGCGCTTGAAGCGCGCTGCATCCTTGACATAGCGCCCGCGTTCCGCGAGCAGCGCGACGACCTGCCGATCGATCGCGTCGATGTGTTCGCGCACCTCGGCGAGGTTGCCGCAGAGCGGCTGGTAGGCGGGATCGACGAAGCGGCGCAAGGCCGCGCCATGGGGACTGGGTTCCTGGGTCATGGAAAGAATCAGATCGGATAGATGATGGAATTCGGGATCATTTCGCTGTCGTACACCACCAGCCGCGACGCGAACTTGAGCCCCTCGGGCGTGCGAACCACCTCGTCGATGTAGCGGCCGACATTGAACACGGTCGACAACTCGTTGAGCTTGGTGCGAAACACCGCGTAGTTGGCTTCGCTGCGAATCCTGCCGTCCGCGTCGACGCCATGCACCAGCGGGCTTCCGACCACGTGGCGCTGGTAGTACGGATCGTGGAACAGCGTCTCCTTGATGCCGTACACCCGGTCCTCGAGCATGCCGCGGCTTTCGAAGGACAGGGTCGCGAGCGGCAGGCCGCGCTCGTGGTTCTCGCGCGGCTGCAGGCGATAGCTGCAGGCATCGACGAAGAAGCCCGGCCACAGCTCCCAGTTGCCCGAATCCACCGCGCGCGCGTAGTCGGCATAGAGCTGCGAGAGCTCGAAGAAATCCTGCGGATCGATGCGCGGCGTCATGGATGGTCCTCCGCCTCCATGACCTCGCGCCAGTACTTGTACATGCCGCGGATCAGGGTCTCGGTGACCATGTGATCGGTATCGCCGACCTCGCGCCCGCCGAGCTGGGCCAGCGCCCGGTGGTAGGGCTTCTGCTCGAAGCCTTGCTGCGAGAACTCGATCACCTCGCCGTCGTCCGCCGACACGAAGCCGGCCGGGCCGAACAGGTTGGCCTGCCGGAGGCGCCGCTGCTCCATCTCGGGCGTGTCGTCCTCGAAACCGAAATGCGTCCACTCGAAATCGAAGGCATCGTGTCCGACCGGCTGGATGTGCCGGGTCGAGACGCTGTTGACCTGCTGCTGCAGGATCACGCTCGGGAACAAGGTGGTCATCACCGCCGTCGGCCCGCCCCACCAGGGCTCCGGAACGATATCGAGGAAGCGCGGGTCCTTCAGCTGCATGCTTTCCTTGAAGCTCGAGACTTGCGTGACCTGCGCCGCCTTGCCGGCGGTGCCGCGGGTCGAGATCATCGCGGCATGGCGGCCGCGCGCATCCATCTTGAGCTCCGACTTGTTGTCCGCGCGCCAGAGCCCGAAGGTGACGAACCAGGTGTGCAGCAGGCCGGGGTGGTACGGATCCTTGATGTTTTCCTGCATCAGCTTCCAGTTGCCCGGAATGCGCTGCCGGTTGTAGCCGAGGATCTTGAGCTTGCGGCCGTTGAAGAGGCGATCGAAGTACCCCAGGATGGTCGGCCCCAGGAACTCCTCGAGCGACTCGACCTCGGGATCGAAGGACGCGAACACCACGCCGCCGCGCACCGCCACCTTGAGTTTGTTGAGCCCGTTCTCCTCCAGCTTGAAGTCCGCCGGCATGCCGCCGTTGACCTTGCCGTCCTGCTTCACGCCGCGCCGGAACGGCACGCCCTGCAGGTCGCCCTTCAGGCTGTAGTTCCACTGGTGGTACGGGCAGACGAACTCCTTGCGGTTGCCCTGCCGCTCGCGGCAGAAGCGCATGCCGCGGTGCGCGCAGACGTTCTCGACCACCTGGATCTCGCCTTCCATGTCGCGCACCAGGATCACCGAGCGTTCGCCGATGGCGGTGCGCTTGAAGTCGCCGGGGTTCGGGATCTCGGCTTCGAGCCCGACGTAGCACCAGTGCTTCTTGTAGAAGAAGCGCTCCAGCTCCTTGCGGTGCTGCGATTCGCCGAGGTACGCCATGAACGGGATGCGATCGGTGCCGCCCGATTCCCAGCGAATCGCCTGCGGGAAGACGGCATCCGGCGTCTGCGTGTCATTCGTGTTCTTCGTATCCATCGTGTCTCCATCGAGCGCGCCAATCGGGCGAGCCACGGATGATCGCCGCTTCGTCGACATTGGAAAATAGAATCCCGTGAATTCACCCTATCACCGGCGTGAATATCCACAAGCACGATGCAACTGCGCGATCTCGACCTCAACCTGCTGCTGGTGTTCGATCGAATGCTGGCCGAGAAGCGTGTCTCCGCGGTGGCCGAGTCGCTCGGGCTTTCGCAGCCGGCCATCAGCAATGCGCTCGGCCGCCTGCGCCGCACCTTCGGCGACGAGCTGTTCCTGCGCACCACCCGCGGCATGGAGCCCACGCCCTTCGCGCAGCAACTCGCCGAACCGGTCGCCTACGCCATGGCCGCCCTGCATGGCGCGGTCAACCAGCAGGCGGTGTTCGATGCCGCCACCAGCACCCGCAGCTTCACGCTGGCGATGACCGACATCGGCGAGATCTATTTCGCGCCCCTCCTCATGGAAAAGCTCGCCCGCCTGGCGCCGGGCGTCACCATCAGCACCGTGCGCAACACCGCGCTGGACCTGCGCGATGCGATGGAAGCCGGCAGCGTCGACCTGGCCATGGGGCTCTTGCCGCAACTCAAGGCCGGCATCTTCCAGCGGCGGCTCTTCATGCAGCGCTATGTGTGCCTGTTCGGCGCCCAGCATCCGCTCGCGGCCAAGCAGCGGATGTCGTTGAAGGATTTCCAGGCGGCCGACCACCTGCTCGTCAAGGCCGCCGGCACCGGGCATGGACAGGCCGACGAGGCGATGGCCGCCCAGAACGTGGTGCGACGGGTCCGGCTCACGGTGCCGCATTTCGTCGCGATCGGCCACATCCTGCGCAGCACGCCGATGATCGCGACCGTGCCGGAGCGCCTCGCGCAAAGCATCGCGGAACCCTTCGGCCTCGTGTGGCGCACGCATCCGGTGCCCTTGCCGAAGATCGCGATCAACTCCTTCTGGCATGCGCGCTTCCATCGCGATCCGGGCAACCAGTGGCTGCGGCAGATGCTGTTCGACAGCTTCTCCGACGGTGGTGGGGCGGCCGGCTCCGCCCCGCGCGACTAGGAGCGCGTCGGCCGTGAAGGCGCCGCCGGCAGGATGGTCTGCAGGAAGGCACGCCGGATCTCCGAGGCGCCCTTCAGGCTCGGCTCGATGGTCCGGGTGAACCAGGCGTCGTCGCCGGTCAGGAAGTAGGCATGCAGGTCGACCACCCGGCCGTGGCGTGCGCCGAGCCGGCCGATGATCGCGTTGACCTTCCGGTGGTTGGCCCGGGCAAGGGTCGCCGGCACGCCCAGGAAGTTGCGGCCGTCGTCGCCGAAGGTGGGGTCGTACACGGTGCCGACGAGCACGGGCCGGATCGGCAACGCCACCAGGAAGTCGCCGAGCTTTTTCTCGAACGCCAGCAGGCCTTCGCCGGAGTCCGCGGCCAGGCCGCGCAGCAGGTCGTTGCCTCCGATGGTGACCAGCGCCAGCGCGCGTGCGGTCGGCGCCACGCCCGAGAGCTGAGCCGGCAAGTCGTCGACGGTCGCACCGTCGACCGCGCGATGAGCAAGCCGGGTAGGCCCGATCGACGACAGGTCTCGTCCCTTGAACTCGGGGAACAGGCCGTCGTCGTTGCGGACCAGCAAGCCGCCGGGCGTGATGCCGTGTTCGTTGTAGCGGCCGCAGTCGAGGACCGAGTCGCCGAAGGTGAAAACGGTGAGTGCTTCTTGATCGTCGGGCATCTTCTGAAGGGCGTGAAGGCGGGCCGATGCCGCCCCGAGCCCGGCGGCTGCGGCCAGGCGCATCAGGCGGCGCCTGCCTGTTCGGAAACGGTAGTCGTGCATGGATTCGAGAAAAAGCGGTGGGTCGGTCAGCTTCGAGGCGACCCACGGAGATCCTTCCCGAGGCCGATGCAGAAGTCGACAAGGGCACCCAATTCGGCCTTGTCGAAAAACGCGTCAGCGCCGGCCTCGATCGCGCGTTCGCGCATCGGTTCGCGCGAGTAGCTGGACATCAGCACCACCCGCTGGTGCGCCGCTCGGCCAGCGCACTGTCGGAGCACCTTGAAGCCATGCCCGGCAGCGAGGAATACGTCGATCAGTGCCAGGTCCCAAGCACGGGGATTGGCCTCGATCCATTCGCAGGCATCCTGCTGGTTTTCGGCGGTGTAGACCAGCTCTGCGCTGTCCATCGCCTTGAACACCTGTGCGAGATGCGCCACCAGGGCCCGATCGTCTTCCACCAGCAACACCCTCATCTGTACGGCCCGTCCTGCTTCATGGCCCGTCATTTCTGCGCGAAGGACGGTTCCGGTTCCTCGGCCCGCTCACGGTTCGGTTCCGCCTGCCCTGCAGCTTCTTCGGAACGTGCCGGCTCGGGCGGCTCGCTCGGTTGATCGCTGTAGCGGACCAGCCAATCGACGATGCGCGTCGCCGCATCCTCGCGGCAGGAAGGCGCGCCCGTCCCGAGGAAGCCGTGGTATTCGCCCGGATAGAGGATCAGCTCGGTCGGCGTGTCGCCCGCACGCGCAAGGCTCACGAACAGCTCCTCGGACTGGCACTTCGGGCAGCGCTCGTCTTCCTTGCCCTGCAGGAACAGGGTCGGCGTGCGGGACTTCTCGATGTGATGGAGCGGCGACAACGCCCGTGCAAGGGCGCGGTCGAAGCGCGGCGCCGAGGCGACGTAGTACGGGTCGGCGTAGTAGCCGCCGTCCGAGGTGCCGTAGTGGGTCTCGATGTTGCCGACCGGGGCCATGACCACCGCAGCCCGGAAAAGCGACGTGTGGCCGGTGGCCCAGGCGCTCAGGTAGCCGCCGTAGGACTTTCCGGACGACACCACCCGGTCGTCGGCGATACCCTCGCGCTGCAGCTGCTCGATCGCGGCGATGTGCTGCGGCAGGTCGTACTCGCCCCAATGGCCCGCCAGCCGTTGGCAGAACTCGCGGCCGTAGCTCGACGAGCCGACCGCATTCAGCGCCAGCACCGACCAGCCGCGCGCGCACAGCACCTGCCAGAACACGTTGGTATCGAAGTCGAGCAGCGCATAGCTCGCCGGTCCGCCATGCATGTCGTCCAGCAGCGGCCGGGGGCCTTCGGCACCTTGCGCGTGCAGCAGCCAGCCTTCGATCGTCTCGGTACCGCCGCGGCCGTCCGGCACTTCGAACGAACGGATCTCGGCCTCGATCGGGCTGCGCTCCTTCCACCACGCATTGAGGTCGCTCACCTGCCGCTCGTTGCGGCCGTCTGCCGCTGACGACCAGAGTTCGCTCGGAAGCGACGGATGCTCGATCGAATAGGCCAGGTGCCGGTCGGTGATGCCGAAGGCGCCCAGCTGCCTCTGCCGGTCGACGATGACCGTCAGCTCGCCGCTCGGCACCGCGATCGAGACGACCTGGTGGCAGCCTCGCCAAGCCCGCACGAAGACGATCGCAGCGCCGTCCCGGGTCCAGTGCAGCGACTCCGGGTCCGCCACGTCGAGCGAGTCGTCGCCCAGCATCCTGACTTCGTCGGTGGTGGTGTCGAGCAACCAGAGCTTGGGCTCCGCGTCACCGTCCTCGCGGGCGCCGCTGAATGCGATGAAGCGGCCGTCCGGCGACCAGACCGGCTGCATCACGATCGCATGCTCGCGCGTGAGCTGCCGGTGCTCGCGGCCCTCGATGTCGCAGACCCACAAGTCGGTGGCATGCGCGAACCGGCCCTCGCGCGAACGCGAGTAGGCGATTTTGTCGCTGTCGGCCGAGATGTCGAAGGCCATGACGTCGAACGCGCCGCGGCTGAGCTGCGTGTGCTCGCCGCTTTCGGCGTCGAGCGAGAACAAGTGAATCTGCCGCTGCAGCAGGTAGCCGATGCCGTCCTCCTTGTACGGCAGCCGCCACGCGATCTCCGGTGCCGATGGCTTGCGCTCGGGCGGCGGTGCCGAAGAGGGCCTGCCGCGCAGCTCGGGGTCGACCCGCACCGCCGAGCAAACCACCAGCGCGCGACCGTGCGGCATCCAGCGCAGCTGCGTGACGCTCTCGTCGAACCGGCCGATCTGGCGAGCTTCGCCGCCATCCCGCGGCATCGAATAGACCTGCGGCGAGCCCCCTGCCCTTCCCGACAGGAAGGCGAGCCGTTCGCCGCCCGGCGACCAGCGCGGCGACTGGTCGAGGCCCGGCCCGCGCGTCATCTGCCGGGCTCCGGATCCGTCGAGCGCATAGGCCCAGATGCAGGAGACATAGCCGTCCTGTTCGCGGTCGACCGACCGGACCGTGCAGGCAACAAGGTCCGGGCCTGATGCGCAATGAAGTTCGGTGATCTTCTGGTGGAGGTAGAGGTCGTGGACGCTGAAAGATGGACGCATGGTGTTCATCGGTCGGCAATTCACGTGCCCGCACGAGGTGGCTGGCCGGTGCCCACCGCGATGCAGGGCGCGTAGGCTCAGCCAAGACACCAGACTACGTGCGTTCCTACAAGCAACAGTTGATACGGATGGGTAAATGCGTCATGCGATCGCGCGAGGCCTCCATCGACACCATCCAGAAGCTATCCGCGGAAGAGCGGATGCGGCAACCCGAACCAGAAGAATGGTTGCGGCTGCACGACCCCCTGCTGCAAAAGCGCGCGGCACGTTCCGGCGCGTGCAATGACGGGAACGAGCCCGCGGCAACCCCGGACGAATCGGCCGGTCCCCACCCACCGCCCGCGCAGGACGAAGGCGGCGGCCCCTAGTCTTTTTGCCGCGCCTGGATCAGCGCATCCTTCAGGTCTTCGATCGAGGTCGGCTTGGCGACGTGCATGTCGAAGCCTGCAGCCTTGGCACGCACCACGTCCACGAGCCGGCCGTAGCCCGACATCGCCACCGCCGAGAGCTTTCGGTCCGGCCACCGCCGGCGGATCTCGCCGATGAGTTCGCAGCCATCCATCTCGGGCATGCTGATGTCCGAGAGCAGCAAGTCGTAGTCCGCTTGCTCGAGCAGCGCCAGCGCGCGTGCCGCCGAGTCCACTTCATCGACGTGTGCGCCTTCGAGCCGCAGCAACACGGCGAATGCGTTGAGGCTGTCGACATCGTCGTCCACCGACAGGATGCGCCAGCCCTCCAGGCACAGCTCGGGCTTGGCAGGAAGGCCTTCCGGCGCGGCCGTGGCCGAGAGCGGGATCGCGATGCTGAAGCTCGCGCCCTGGCCCCGCCCCTTCGACGTGGCCGTGACGCGGCCGCCATGCGCAACCACCAGTTCCTGGACCAACGCCAGGCCGATGCCGAGCCCGGCGTTCGACGCGTTGGCATGCGCCTCGATCTGGCTGAACAGATCGAACACATGCGGCAGTGCTTCTTCGGGAATGCCGATGCCCGAATCGGTCACGGTGATTCGCGCGAAGTCGGATTCGGCCTCCAGCGACAGCACGATGCGGCCACCATCGTTGCTGAACTTGATGGCGTTGTTGAGCAGGTTCCAGACCACTTGCTCGATGCGGACCCGGTCGCAGCCGCAGGTGAGGCTCCCGGGGCTGCGAAGCTCGAGCGACAGGTTCTTGCGCCCCAGGTCCTGCGAAGCCGCGGCGGCCAGCTGCCGCACCAGTTCGTCGAGGTCGACCGGCGCGCGGTTGAGGCGCAGCTTGCCGGTCTGGATGCGCGAGAGATCGAGCAGGTCGTTGACGATGCGGGTCTGGCTCGCCACCGCCTTCTGGATGGTCGAGCCGATCCGCAGCGCCGACGGGACCCCCCGGGTGTCCGGCAGACGGGTCAGCAGTTCGGCGTTGACCTGGATCAGGTTGAGCGGCTGCTTGAGTTCGTGCGACATCACCGCCAGGAACTTGTCCTTCAGCTCGTTGGCGAGGCGGGCCTGCGCGCCGTCCTGCTGCTCCTTGAGGAGCAGGTTCTCGCGCACGAGTTCGTGGCGCTTGCTGCCGGTCATGTCGCGTGCGATCTTGGCAAGGCCGATCCCGTCGGCGCCATCGATCCGCGTCATCACGCCGCTGCAATAGAACCGGCTGCCGTCCTTGCGCTGATGCCAGCGCTCGTCCTCGGCGCGGCCGGTCTCGATCGCCGTGCGGCGCTCGAGCTCGGGCACGCCGGCCACCCGGTCCTCGGGCGTGAAGATGAGGTCGGAGTGGCGCCCGACGATCTCGCCTTCGGCAAAGCCGAAGATCCGTTGCGCGCCGGCATTCCAGCTCGCGACGATGCCCTGGTCGTCCATCGTGAGGATCGCGAAATCGTTGGTGGTGGCTGCCGCGACCCGCAGCCGTTCCTCGCCGATCCGCACCTTCTCCTCGGCAGCCTGCAGTTCGGTGATGTCGATGAAGGTCAGCACGGCGCCGTCGATCTTGTCGCCGGCGGTGCGATACGGCAGGAGCCGAGCGAACAGGTGGCCGCCATCGCTCGTGGTGATGCGGCGCTCGATCGAATGCAGGTCGCGGAAGACCGCCTCCGCATCGCTCACCAGTTCGTCGTAGTTGAGGCGGTTGGTGATGTCGAGCAGCGAGCGCCCGACGTCTGCGGCAATCAGGTTGAACCACCGGCTGGCCTCCGGCGTGAAGCGCTTGATCCGCATGCGGCTGTCGACGAAGACGGTGGCAATCTCCGAGGACGCGATCAGGTTCTGCAGGTCGTCGTTGATCTGGCCGCGCTCCTCGACCTTCATCCGGAGTTCGTAGTTGACCGTGGTCAGCTCCTCGTTCATCGATTGCAGCTCTTCCTTGCTGGTCTCGAGTTCCTCGGTGGCCGAACGCAACTCTTCGTTGATGGCCTGCAGTTCTTCGTTGGCGGCCCGGAGTTCCTCGTCGGAGAGCGCCGATCGTTCCAGGGTCTCCTGCAGGTTGAGCTTGAGGTGCCGGATCTCGTTCTCGGCCCGGCTCATCATCTGACGATGCGCGGCATCGCGGCCGGCGTCGTCGCCGCCGCTTTCGGTCGGCTCGTCCGCATCCACTTCGACCGGCTCGAACATCACGAGGCTGCGCTGGACTTCGCCCTCGTCGACCGGCAACGGCTGCACCGTCAGGAAGAGCTGCGAACGGCTGCCGTCGTCGGCCTGCTGGACGACCCGGGTCCTGACCCGGCGACCGGTCTGCGCGGACTGGAACAGCGCCGTGCGCAGCTCCAGCCGCAAGTCCGGATCGACGTTGTTGAGCAGGTTGTTCGAAGGCACGCCGCCGCCATGCCGCATGAAGCGGCCGGCGGTGGCCGACAGGTGGATCACCTCGTGCTGCGCATCGATCAGCACGCTGGCCGGCAGCACCTGCGCCAGGGCTTGCAGGTGCAGGTCGGAAGCGGCATCGCGCCGACCCTCGCCCGGCCGCGGCGCCGGCGCATCGTGCGGCGGCGCGGCCATGTGCTCGCCGGGCCGATCGAGCACCATCGGGCGGCTCCGGATCGAGCCGCCGCCATCGGCCCGGTAGATGCGGTTCTTCTTGTCGACCTGCGTGAAAAGCCCGCCGGCGAGGTCGACCGATTCGGAATTGCCGAGGAACAGGTAGCCGCCCGGCTTCAGCGCGTAATGGAACATTTCCAGCACGCTGGCCTGCGCCGTCTGGTCGAGGTAGATCAGCAGGTTGCGGCAGCAGATGAGGTCGAGCCGCGAGAAGGCCGGGTCGCGCAGGATGTTGTGGGTGGCGAAAAGCACCGGCTCCCGCAATTCGGCGGTGACCCGGAAGCGGTCCTGCTCCTTCACGAAGAACTGCCTGAGGCGCGCGGTCGAGACGTCGGTGGCGGTTCCGGCCGGGTACACGCCGCGCCTCGCCACGGCGATGGCGCGCTCGTCGATGTCGGTCGCGAAGATCTGCAGGTGCGCTGCACGGCCCTGTACCTGGGCCTCTTCCATCAGCAGCATGCCGATCGAATAGCACTCCTCGCCGGTCGCGCAACCGGGTACCCAGACCCGCACCTGCTCGCCGCCGGCGGCATCCCTGATGATGCCGGGCAGCACGCCCTGGGCGAGCGCATCGAAGGCATCCGGGTCGCGGAAGAAGTTGGTGACGCTGATGAGCATGTCCTGCAGCAAGGGCGTCGCTTCCTTCGGATGCGCCTTCAGGAAATCGCGGTAGCTCGGCAGGTCGAGCAGACCGTTGACCTGCAGCCGGCGCTCGATCCGCCGCAGCACGGTGCCGCGCTTGTAGTGCCTGAAGTCGTGCCGGGTGTAGGAGCGAAGCAGCGACATGATGTCCTGCAGCGCCGACTCCTTGGCCGCGGCGGTCGGCGGCGCCGCGTCCGGCTCGACGCTCGGGCCTTCGTCCGGCGCCAGGCGGTCGATGCGCTTCGCATTGGCCCAGAGCTGGACCAGGCGCGGGCCCATCTCGGCAACCGGCAGCACGATGTCGACCATCGCCGTGCCGATGGCGGCACGCGGCATGTTCCCGTGCTCGGCTTCGTCCGGCGATTGCGCGAGCGTGATGCCGCCCTCGAGCTTGACCCTGCCGAGACCGACCGCGCCGTCGCTTCCGGTACCCGAAAGGATGATGCCGAAGGCGTTGTTCCGATGGACCTGCGCCAGGGTGCGGAAAAAGAGGTCGATCGCGACCGCGGGGCCGGCCGCGCGCTCTGCCGTGGCCAGCTGCAGGTAGCCATCGTTCATGACCAGGTCGAAGTCGGGCGGAATGACATAGACATGGTCGACCTCGATGGCCACCATGCCCTTCACCTGCGACACCGGCAGGCTGCAGGCTCGCTGGATGATTTCCGCCGCATTGCTCTCGCGATTCGGTGCCAGGTGAAGGACCACGGCGAATGCCATGCCGGGATGCGGCGGCATGTTCTCGAATAACTTCAACACCGCTTCCAGGCCGCCTGCGGAACCGCCGATGCCGACCACCGGAAAGTTCAAGCTGCTGGGAGCCAGCTCAGCCATCTCTTCCCCTGCTGGATTTCCGGACGACTGATTTGCCATCGGTTAAAAACCT
Organism: Burkholderiales bacterium 8X; assembly: GCA_902506565.1. Taxonomy (GTDB): domain Bacteria; phylum Pseudomonadota; class Gammaproteobacteria; order Burkholderiales; family Burkholderiaceae_C; genus Variovorax. Next base: position 2,849,287 of record LR732703.1, read on the forward strand.
TATAAATGATTGGCCTGGCGGAAGGCCCTATCTTGCACCCACACGGCGATGCGGGAAGGTCGGTCAGGTCGGGCAGTCGCCAGATCGTCGCGGCGCGTCGCGGAGCGCCGTGGTTCAACCGAGAGAGTTCGAAGATGTCGCAACCCCTGCTGAGTTCGCAAGAGCCGACCGCAGCGCCACACGGCCTGGTGGTGATCGGCACATCGGCAGGCGGCGTGGCCGCGTTGTCGACGCTGGTCGCCAGGCTGCCGGCAGAGTTCCCTTTTCCGATCGTCGTGGTGCTGCATGTCGGGGTGCAGCCCAGCATCCTTCCGGAGATCCTTTCGGCCCGGGGCTCGTTGCCCGCGGTCCATGCCAGCAACGAAGAAAGAATGATGGCAGGCCGCATTTACGTGGCCCGGCCCGATTGCCACCTCATCGTCGAGGACGGCCATCTTCAACTGAGCAAGGGTCCGAAGGAGCACTTCACCCGACCGGCCATCGATCCGCTCTTCCGGTCGGCGGCCCTCGCCTACGGGCCTGCCGCCATCGGCGTGATCCTGACCGGCACGATGGAAGACGGCACGGCCGGCCTGCAGGCCATCAAGCAATGCGGCGGCATCGCGATCGTGCAGGACCCGGCCGATGCGCAGGCACCCGGCATGCCGCGAAGCGCCCTCAAGTATGTCGAAGTCGATCATTGCGGGCCGATCGAAAGCATTGCCGATGCGTTGGTCGGCTATGCGGCAAGCCCGCCTGCAACCCGGACTCCGGCGAGCGCGAGCCGATCGGATCTGGTCCACGAGCAAGAGCTGTTTCTGGCGGAAGGAGATCCCATGGAGCATCTTCCTGCGATCGCGAGTCCGAGCGGATTCGTCTGCCCGGACTGCCAGGGCGGGCTGTGGCGGCTTCATGGCAACGCGCCGATCCGCTTCCGCTGCCACACCGGGCATGCCTACACACTGAAGACGCTGCAGGCGGCGTTTGCCGAAACTTCGGACTCCGCGCTATGGAGCGCACTTCGCGCCCTGCAGGAGCAGGTCCTGCTGCTCGAGATGACGATCGGGCAATTGCGCCGCGAAAAGGACGCCGCCGAAGTTTCGCGGGTCGAGTCGCTGCTCGATGCCTTGCGAAAAGAAGTTCACAACCTGCGCAGCCTGATCGAACGGCATTCGACCGCCAGCTGAGTCAATGGCGGACTTCGGGCTGCCGTGCGTGCTCCCCCGCCAGGCACCAGTCGCTCAAGCGCGCTGCGACTCGCTCCGGCTCCTCCTCGTGTGCCAGGTGTCCGCAGCGCTCGATGCGGGCGATGACCGCATGGCTGACCATGCTGCGCACTCGGCGCGATTGAGCGGGTGAAACGATCCGGTCGTCGTCGCCGACCACGAGCAGAAGGCTTTGTCGCAGATCCCGCAGTCGACCAGCCAGCGACCGGGCGTCCCAGTTGGCCATCATGCAGAGCGCAGCAGCGACATGCCCTGGATTGCGAACGAGGCTTGCATAGAGCGCTTCGCCTCGCGCATCGAGACGCGATCCGGTCTGTGCAATCAACCTTCGCACCGCAGCCGGACTGGACGACTTCCACGCGAAAAGCCTGGGTGCCAACGAGTTGGTCGCCATCACCCGCGCCATGGACGGGAACAACATGCCCTGCAGACCGGGCAGCGGGAAAAAGGCGCCGTTGAGGCTGACGATCGATCGGGCCTCGAGACCTTCGGCAAGGCACAGTTGCGCGGCGAGCGCGGCGCCGGCCGAATGGCCCGCGACATGCACAGGCGCCAGTCGCTCCTGCGCCATCAGCCCTGCCACGGCCGAAGCCATGCCGCCGAGCGACATGTGGCGCTGAGGCACACAAGGCGAATTCAGCGCGCGCGTGAAGGCATGGCCCGGCAGATCGATGGCAAGGCAAGTGAAATGGCGCGCCAGCAACGGCATCAGATCGCACCAGCTGTGCGTCGAAGCCCCGGTGCCATGAAGCAGAAGCAGGAGCGGCCCGCTCCCCATCTGCTGCACATGCCAGCGCAGCTCGCCAACTTCCACGAACCGGCTTGCAGCCCGGTTGGGCCATGCCCGGCCATCGGTCGCCCATTCGAGCGCGCCGCTCATCGGCGTGCGGCCCGCTGGGATTCGGCGCCGAGCTGTGCCGTGCTGCGCATCGCGCGCGCCAGCGAAGTCGCATCGGCATGCGGCAGCGGGTAGTAGACGGCGCCCATTCCCGCGGCCAGGTCTCGTGCGGGTTGCTGTGGATGAAGCGAGGTGTCGAGCACCAAGGACGTGATGCCGGCCGCACGCAGGCGCCTCGCCGAATCGAGCGCCTCGATGGTGGCACGCTCGCGCCCGCCGGTGCCGTCGCGTGCCACGTTGGCGCGGCCGTCGGTCAGCACCACGACGATCGGCGTGCGTCCCTGCTGGCGTGTCGTCACCGCGAGCGCGAGCGTCACGTCGATGGCCGTGGCGAGTGGCGTGCCGCCGCCGCCTGCCAATCCGGCGAGGGTGCGCTTGGCGCGAACCAGCGACCGGGTCGGCGGCAGCAGGACCTGTGCGTCCCGTCCGCGAAAGGCGATCAGCGACACGCTGTCCCGCCGCGCATAGCAGCTGGCGAGCAACAACTCGACCGCGCCCTTCGCCTCTGCCAGCCGATGCAAGGCGGCCGAGCCGGAGGCATCGACGGCGAACAGCGTGGTGGTCTCGTTGCGCTGCTTGAACCGCGTGATCCGGAAGTCTGCTCGCCGGATCTGCACCGCAGAAGCCGAAGCGCCGGCGGCGTGGGCCTGCGGGTTCGCGTCGGTCGCTCGTCGGATGGCTTGCCAGGGCGCGGCGGCGCGCAAGGTCTCGATCAGGTTCACGCGCGCTCCGCCACGCGGAGCGCCTGCCAAGTAGCCGTCGGGGCGTCCCCGAAGCATGCCCTTGATGACGGCACCCACCCGTCCGGCGCGCTGCGAACGCACGGTCGAAAGCGGTCCGGCCTTTAAGGTGTTGAGCAGGCCCGGCGGCAAACTGGCCGCGGCCGCTTGCAACAGGACTTCGGCCGCATCGCCGTGGCCGCGTGCCACGGCGCTGTCTTCTTTCGCCCGGGGCTCGCTGCGGTTCGGCCGATCGGTCGACTCGACCGGCGAAGAAGGCGCCGGGTCGACATGGCTCGCGTCCGAAGCAGCGTTCGATTGGTCGAGATCCGACGGCTCTTCCGAGCCTGCTGCGGCATCGTCGGTGTCTTCTTGGTCTTGAGACGTCTCGGCAGGAAACGCCGTGGCACGCGGCCCGAGCACGAGGCGGACTGCCAGCGCGGCGTCGTCTGCAGAGAGCTGCGTTCGATGATGCAAGGCCGCACTGGCACAGGCCACGCGCAAGGTCAAAAGCGGCGCACGCATCGAGTCGATGCCGAGCGCCAATGCGGCTTCGCAGATGGCTTCGCACAGTTCGACACCGGCCTCGACGCCGGGCAGCGATTGGCGCGCGAAAGCGATGTCGCTGCGGACCCAATCCCTCTGCAAGGCCGGAAGCGGCGCCGGAGCCGCCTTGGCCGGAAGCATCTCGAAGTCCAGGTGAAACGACAGGCGATCGAGCAGCTTCGCCGGAGGCCGCGGATCGTCGGCCGCGCCAGTGTCGAACGCCACGATGCCGACTCGACTCGGCATGCACGTGGCGACGCCATGGCGTTCGGTGGCGACCTGCCGTGAATCGAGTACGGCAGCCAGGTGGGCCGCGCATCGATCGGCCAACCGATCGGCGGAGTGCAGCAGCAACACGCCGCCATCGGCTTCGATGAGGAGGCCTTGCCGCGCCACCGGCTTGCCGCGTGCAAGCGTCGCGACGAGATCGAGGCCGCCGAGCAAGCGGTCTTCCTCGATGTTCAGCGGCACGGTGCGCATCGCCGAGCCGGCGGGCAGCCAGTCGGCCACTTGCCGCAACCAGAGATCGCGTTGCGATTCGGCGTATCCACGGAGCACCACACCGCCGGTTCCGACCGGGTCGACGCAAAACAAGGCAGCCGCCAGCACGGCGTCGTCGGGAAGCGCCGCCGACAACCGGCTGTCGATCATGGGCCGAACAGCGCCTCGACCGCCTTGTCGACCCGTGCCGTCGAGCCCGTGTCGTCGAGCGGGTTGCGGCGCAACCGGTGGCGCAGCGCCGAGGGTGCGATGCTGCGCAGATGGGCATCGTCGACGGCGGCGTCGCCTTGCAGGGCGGCGAGTGCGCGGGCCGCGCGGATCAAGGCCAACTCGCCGCGCAACCCATCGGTGCCGAGGCTCACGCAGAGTTGCGCCGCGCGCTCGAGGGCGGTGTCGGACACCTCCACCTCGTCCAGCCGTGCACGGCCGGCCACGATTCGGCGACGCACCTTGGTTTCCTCGGGCGCCCATTTCTTGATGAATTCTTCGGCGTTCCGGTCGTAGGCGTCGCGGCGCTTGATCACCTCGACCCGCGACGGGATGTCGCGCGGCGTGCCGACCTCCACCGACAGACCGAACCGGTCGAGCAGCTGAGGACGCAGCTCGCCTTCTTCCGGGTTGCCGCTTCCGACCAGCACGAAGCGCGCGGGATGCCTCACGCTGAGGCCCTCGCGCTCGATCACGTTCTCGCCCGAGGCCGCGACGTCGATCAGCAAGTCGACCAGGTGGTCTTCCAGCAGGTTGACTTCGTCGATGTACAGGAAGCCGCGGTGCGCGCGCGCGAGCAGGCCGGGCTCGAATGCCTTCACGCCCTGGCTCAATGCGCGTTCCAGATCGAGGGCGCCCGCGACCCGGTCTTCGGTGGCACCCAGCGGCATGTCCACGACCGGTACGGCAACCAGGCAGCTGCGCGCGGCATGCGCCGACTTGAGCAACCTGCATGCATCGCAAGCGGCCGCCCCTCCGGCCGGATCGCAGTGGTAAGCGCAGCCGGCCACGGCTCGCATCCGGGGCAGCAATGCAGCCAGCCCCCGTACCGCGGTCGATTTGCCGGTGCCCCTGTCGCCGAAGACCAGTACCCCGCCTACGCCCGGATCCACGGCGGCGATGAGGATCGCGCGTTTCATCTCGTCTTGCCCGACGATGGCGGAAAAAGGAAAAACCACAGCCCGTGCCCCAAACCTGATCCAGTCACTCCACTATCGCACTTGTCAGATCAAATGGCGAGCGAATGTGTCAGACTTATGTGACGGTTCATGGTGAGCCGTTCAAGGATGTCAGTTCATGAGCAACCCAAGTCGACGTGCTTTTGTGATGTGTGTCGTGGCCGGTACCCCGGTTTTCGGCGCATCGCAAGTCGCGGCCCAGGCAGCCGCAGTGTCGGAAACAGATCCCCAGGCCGTCGCGCTGGGCTTCAAGAACGACACCACCAAGGTGGACAAGGCCAAGTTTCCAAAACACGAGGTCTCGCAGGTTTGCGGAGGCTGCGCGCTGTACCAGGCCAAGCCGACGGATGCGGTCGGGCCTTGCGCCCTGTTCGCCATGAAGACCGTGCCGGCCAAGGGCTGGTGCAGTTCCTGGGTCAAGAAGGGCTGAGCGCGGTCTTGGGTTGTCGGGCCGGTCGCGCGCGGCGCGGCCGGTCCGGCTGCATCTGTGCATCCACTCGCTGCTGACCTTCGATGCACAGGAAGGCCTGGAACGCAGAGGCCACTTGCGACAGCTGTCGGGAGGCGAGGTGCATGACGTACCAATCGCGCTCGATCGGGTTGTCCGTGATCGCCAGCACCGAGAGCAGGCCCGCGCGCATCTCGAGCGCGCAGGTGTGAAGCGACAGGAATGCGACGCCGAAGCCCGCGGCGCACATCTGCTTGATCGCCTCGTTGCTCGATAGCTCGGAGCCGATCCGCAGCGGCAAGCCGGCATCCTTGAACAGGCGCTCGACCGTCGTGCGGGTGCCCGAGCCGCGCTCGCGCACCAGGATGCGAGAGTCCGACAGGCGCTCGATGCCGGGGCGCGGGTCGCTTGCGAGCGGGTGATCCGGCGCCACCACGAAAGCCATCGGATGCCGGGCGAAGGGCATGGCTTCGGTCTTGAGCTCCGCCGGTGGCCGTCCCATGATCGCCAGGTCGATCTCCTGGCCGGCGAGCATGCGGACGATGGCGTCTCGGTTGCCGACGGCGAGCTTGACCTTGACCTTCGGGTTCGCGTTGCCGAAGGCGACGAGCAACGGCGGCAACAGATACTCGGCCGTGGTGACCGCGCCGACCCGGAGCGTGCCGGAAAAGACGCCTTGCAGGGTCGCCATCTCCTCGGCCGCCTCCTGCCACAGGGCGAGGATCCGCGCTGCGTAGCCCGCCAGGAGTTCGCCTGCTTCGGTCAACCGGATCCCCCGACCGGCGCGCTGGAGCAGCGGCGTTCCGGCATCGGCTTCGAGGTTGCCGATCTGGATCGATACGGCCGGCTGGGTCAGATGCATCTCGTCGGCGGCGAGCGAGACGCTTCCGAGTCGGGCCACCGCATCGAAGAGTGTTAGCTGGCGAAACGACACATTGCGTTCGAGGGTCATGCGACATATTAGGAAATCGCCATGTCGCCGTAAATAAGTTTAATTTTCCTAATTCGTCAACGCTTCGTACATTGACCTGCGTCGAGCGCGATTCCCTGCGTTTCGGCAGCACCCGATGGAGAAATGCCGTGGGCAACATGAACGAGCCGAAGCAGATCACCGAAGCGACCAGGCGCTATGCCGCGGGCGTCCTGAAGTACGCCCAGATGGGCTACTGGGACAGCGACTACGAACCCAGGGCGACCGATGTGCTGGCGCTCTTTCGCATCACGCCGCAGGAAGGCGTCGACCCGATCGAGGCCGCCGCCGCCGTGGCGGGCGAATCGAGCACGGCGACCTGGACCGTGGTGTGGACCGATCGATTGACTGCCTGCGACATGTACCGCGCCAAGGCCTATCGCGTCGACCCGGTGCCGGGCATTCCGGGGCAGTACTTCTGCTATGTCGCCTATGACCTCAGCCTGTTCGAGGAGGGCTCCATCACCAACGTGGCCGCGTCGGTCATCGGCAACGTGTTCAGCTTCAAGCCGCTGAAGGCGGCGCGGCTGGAGGACATGAAGTTTCCGGTGGCCTATATCAAGACCTTCACCGGACCGCCCACCGGCGTGGTGGTCGAGCGCGAACGGCTCGACAAGTTCGGGCGGCCGCTGCTGGGCGCCACCACCAAGCCCAAGCTCGGCCTTTCCGGCCGCAACTACGGCCGCGTCGTGTACGAGGGCCTGAAGGGCGGCCTCGACTTCATGAAGGACGACGAGAACATCAATTCGCAGCCCTTCATGCACTGGCGCGACCGCTTCCTGTTCGTGATGGACGCGGTCAACAAGGCGAGCGCCGCCACCGGCGAGATCAAGGGCAGTTACCTCAACGTGACCGCCGGCAGCATGGAAGAGATGTACCGCCGCGCCGAGTTCGCGAAATCCCTCGGCTCGGTGATCGTGATGGTGGACCTGGTGGTGGGCTACACCGGCATCCAGTCGCTGTCGCACTGGTGCCGCCAGAACGACATGATCCTGCACCTGCATCGCGCGGGGCACGGCACCTATACCCGGCAGAAGAACCATGGCGTGAGCTTCCGGGTCATCGCCAAGTGGATGCGCATGCTCGGGGTCGATCACATCCACGCCGGCACCGCCGTCGGCAAGCTCGAAGGCGACCCGATGACCGTGCAGGGCTACTACAACGTTTGCCGCGACACGCACACCCAGGTCGACCTCCAGCGCGGCATCTACTTCGATCAGGACTGGGGCGCCCTCAAGAAGGTGATGCCGGTGGCTTCGGGCGGCATCCACGCGGGACAGATGCACCAGTTGATCGACCTGTTCGGCAACGACGTGGTGCTGCAGTTCGGCGGCGGAACCATCGGGCATCCGCAGGGCATCCAGGCCGGCGCCACGGCCAATCGCGTCGCGCTCGAAGCGATGGTGCTGGCGCGAAACGAGGGCCGCGACGTCGCGAACGAAGGGCCGGAAATCCTGCGCGATGCCGCGCGATGGTGCTCGCCATTGCGCGCCGCGCTCGATACCTGGGGCGACATCACCTTCAACTACGCGTCGACCGATACCTCGGACTACGTGGCAACGGCCTCGGTGGCCTGAAAGGAATTCGGCGATGCGACTCACCCAGGGCACCTTCTCGTTTCTTCCCGACCTGACCGACGCCCAGATCACCAGCCAGGTCGACCATTGCCTCCGGCACGGCTGGGCCGTCGGGCTGGAATACACGGACGATCCGCACCCGCGCAACACGTTCTGGGAGATGCACGGCAACCCGATGTTCGACATCCGCGATGCGGCCGGCGTGATGCTGGAACTGCAGCAGTGCCGCACGACCTATCCCGACCACTACATCCGCCTGACGGCGTTCGATTCGACCCACGGCACCGAATCGGTGGTGCTGTCTTTCATCGTGAACCGGCCGGCGGACGAACCGGGCTTTCGCCTGATCCGCACCGAGGAGGCGGGCCGTTCGATCCGCTACAGCATCGAGAGCTATGCCGTGCAGGCGGCGCCCGAAGGCGCGCGCTACCGAGGCCCGGGGCGATGACCGCCACGCTCGACCTCCCTGCCACGCCGGGCCGCCTGCTCGAATCGTCGGGCGTGCGCGCGGTGCTCGAGCAGCTCGACCGCGAGCTGGTCGGCCTGGCGCCGGTGAAAGGCCGGCTGCGCGACATCGCCGCATTGCTGCTGATCGACAAGCTGCGCGCCGAACAGGGGCTGCAATCCACGCCGCCCTCGCTGCACATGTGCTTCACCGGCAACCCCGGCACCGGCAAGACCACGGTCTCGATGCGCATGGCCGAGGTGCTCAAGCAACTCGGCTACGTCCGCAAGGGGCACCTGGTGGCGGTGACGCGCGACGACCTGGTCGGCCAGTTCATCGGCCACACCGCACCCAAGACCAGGGAGGTGGTCAAGAAAGCGATGGGCGGCGTGCTGTTCATCGACGAGGCCTACTACCTCTACAAGCCCGAGAACGAGCGCGACTATGGCCAGGAGTCGATCGAGATCCTGTTGCAGACGATGGAGAACCATCGCGACGACCTGGTGGTGATCCTGGCCGGCTATGCCGATCGGATGCAGACCTTCTTCGGCAGCAACCCGGGCATGGCCTCACGCATCGCGCATCACATCGATTTCCCGGACTACAGCGAGCCGGAGCTGCTGCAGATCGCCGACCTGATGCTGCGCCAGCTCAAGTACCGGTTCGACGATTCGGCCGTGTCCGCGTTCGGCCGCTACGTCAGCCGGCGCCGGCAGCAGCCCCACTTCGCCAACGCGCGTTCGATCCGCAATGCGCTCGACCGCATCCGGCTGCGCCACGCGACGCGGCTGTTCTCGATCGACGCGGCGCCCACGCGCGATGCGCTGTGCACGCTCAGCGCCGCGGACATCCTGGCGAGCCGCGTGTTCGACACCGCCACCGCAGAAAGGACGGACCATGGCCATTGACGCATTGATCTTCGATGTCGACGGCACCATCGCCGACACCGAGGAGGTTCACCGCGTGGCCTTCAACCTCGCCTTCGAGCGCTTCGGGCTGGACTGGCGATGGGAACGCACCGACTACCGCGCCCTGCTGGCCGTGGCAGGCGGCAAGGAGCGCATCCGCAGCTACATCGACCTGCTGCAGTTGCGGCCTGCCGAGCGTGAGCGCCTGCGCGGCATGGTGCGCGACATCCACCAGCAGAAGACCCGCTTCTACAGCTCGGCGGTCCGCGACGGCGGCGTGCCGCTGCGCGCCGGCGTGCGGCGGCTGCTGGAAGAAGCGCTGGACGGGGGCTACAAGCTCGCGATCGCGAGCACCACCACGGCAGCCAACATCGACGCCCTGCTGAACGCGACGCTCGGTTCGCGCGGCCTCGACATGTTCACCGTGATCGCCTGCGGCGATCAGGTGCTGCACAAGAAACCGGCGCCCGACATCTATCTGCTCGCGCTGCATGCGCTGGGCTTGCAGCCGCAGCAGGCCATCGCCTTCGAGGATTCGCCGAACGGACTGCGCGCGGCGACGGCCGCCGGCCTGTGGACGGTCGTCACGCCGAACTTCTGGACCGAGGACCACGACTTCGCGGGCGCAGGATTGCTGCTGCCTCACCTCGGCGACCAGGCCCAGCCGCTGCCGGGCGAGCCCGGCCGCCGGCTGGCGTCGGCGGCCTGGCTGACCTGCGAGGAAGTGGTGCGGCAGGCGACGCGCGCACCGGTTCCGATGACCCACTGAACCCTCTCGAAAGCCCCTCGATGCCCACCGGTGGAAAGTCGACCCTGACCCAGTTCCTCATCGAGGAACGCCGCCGCGCACCGGGTGCGACCGGCGAACTGAATGCGCTCATCACCGACGTGTCGCTCGCCTGCAAGGCGATCTCGCGCCGGGTCGCCTACGGTGCGCTCGACGGGCGGGCCGATCCACCTCGCGGCGAGCCGCACGACACGCTCGACGTGGTGAGCAACCGGATGTTCCTGCGCGCCAACGAATGGGGCGGCCATGTCGCCGGCATGGTGTCGAAAGACCTGGAACTGCCCTATGTCTTGCCGACCCAGTACCCGCGCGGCAAGTACCTGCTGATGTTCGATCCCCTCGACGGCTCGGCCAGCGTCGACGTGAACGTGGCGGTGGGCAGCATCTTCTCGATCGTGCGGGCCGCGCGCCCGGGCGAGGACGCCGCTGCGGACGACTTCCTGCAGCCCGGCACAAGGCAGGTGTGTGCCGGCTACGCGATCTACGGTCCATCGACCATGCTGGTGCTGACACTCGGCAACGGCACCCACGCCTTCACGCTCGAACCACTGCTGGGCGAGTGGGTGTTGAGCCACCCGAGGCTGCGCATTCCGACGCGAGCCCGCGAGTTCGCCATCAACGCCTCCAACAGCCGATTCTGGGAGCCGGCGGTGAAGCGCTACGTCGACGAATGCCTCGCCGGCCAGCCCGGGCCGCGCGGCTGCGACTTCAACATGCGCTGGGTCGCCTCGCTGGTGGCCGAGGCGCACCGGATCCTGATGCGCGGCGGCGCTTTCCTGTCGCCGCGCGACGGCGCCGATCCGAACCAGGCGGGCGGGCTTCGGCTCTTGTACGAATCCAACCCGATCGCGTTCCTGATCGAGCAGGCCGGCGGCCGCGCCAGCAACGGCCGCCAACGCCTGATGGAGCTGGTGCCCCAGGCGCTGCACCAGCGCGCAGGCTTCTTCTTCGGATCGACGGAAGAAGTCGACCGGATCGAGGCCTATCACCTCGACGTACCGCAGGACAGCTACGTGTCGCCGCTGTTCGGTCGGCGCGGCCTGTTCGCCAACGCAGCCTGAGGCACGAGGGATGTCGGCACGCCACCCCATCGTCGCGATCACCGGTTCGTCCGGCGCCGGCACGACCTCCGTCACGCGCACCTTCGAGAACATCTTCCGGCGCGAAGGCGTGAACGCAGCGGTGGTCGAAGGCGACAGCTTTCACCGCCACGATCGCGCCGCCATGAAGGCCGCGATGGCCGAAGCCGAGGCCGCGGGCGTGGCGCACTTCAGCCACTTCGGCGAGGAAGCCAACCTGTTCGAGGAGCTGGCCGCGCTGTTTCGGGACTATGCGAGAAGCGGCGTCGGGCGCAGCCGCAAGTACCTGCACGACGCGGCCGAGGCCGCGCCGCATGCGCAAGCGCCGGGCACCTTCACCGCCTGGGAGATGCTGAAGCCCAGCGAGTTGCTGTTCTACGAGGGCCTGCATGGCGGGGTGTCCACCGAGAAGGTCGACATCGCGGGCCAGGTCGACCTGCTGATCGGCGTGGTGCCGGTGATCAACCTGGAATGGATCCAGAAGCTGCACCGCGACCGCAACACGCGTGGCTATTCGACCGAGGCGGTGACCGACGTGATCCTGCGTCGCATGCACGACTACGTGCACTACATCTGTCCGCAGTTCATGCGCACGCACATCAACTTCCAGCGCGTGCCGGTGGTCGACACCTCCAACCCGTTCATCGCGCGCACCATTCCGACCGCCGACGAAAGCCTGGTGGTGATCCGCTTCGCCAACCCCTCCGGCATCGATTTCCCCTACCTGCTGAGCATGCTGCACGACTCGTTCATGTCGCGTGCCAATACGCTGGTGGTGCCGGGCGGAAAGATGGAGCTGGCCATGCAGCTGATCTTCACGCCGCTCATCATGCGGCTGGTGGAGCGCCGCAAGAAGGCACTGGCCAACTGAAGGCGTCGGCGGCTGCGCCAGCAGCGTCAGCCGCTTCGCCAGCGACGCACCAGGTCGAAGCCGTGCGCGAGACCGGCCGCTGCCAGCCAAGCTGCGACCCAGGGCCAGGCAGCACCGGACAGCGCCGCTCGCAGCGCGCACATCAGGCACAGGCCCGAGACCAGGTTGGCGAGGAAGTCGCGCGGGCGCACGCCGAGGCCGGTCATCCGGTGGTGAACCAGCAGCGCCAATCCCTCGAGCAGGGTGAAGCCGATCAGCAGATCGATGATCCGGCCGTCCACGAACCAGGCTTGCACGGCGGCCTCTTCTCGTCAGCCCGCGCCGAACGGTCCGTTGAGCCGCACGGTCGCCAGGTTCAGCAACCCCGCGAACGTCACCCACGCCAGGTAAGGCAGCAGCAGCCAGGTCGCGGTCCTCGAATGGCGGTACAGCGCCACCATCAGCGCCAGCACCGAGAGCCAGAGGAACACGACCTCGAACAGTGCCCAGTCGGGCCGGCGCAGCCGGAAGTAGAGCAGGCTCCAGAACACGTTGAGGAAGGCGTTCATCGCGAACAGCGCCAGCGCCCCGTCGCGCGGCGCGCCCTTCGGCGTGCGGCGCCAGGCCAGCACGCCCGCAGCCGCGGTCAGGCCGTAGATCAGCGTCCAGGCCGGGCCGAACAGCCAGTCCGGCGGCTTCCATGCCGGCTGCGCCAGGCCCCGGTACCAGGGGCCGATGTCGGTCATGAGGCCGCCGAGCAGCGCGACCCCGAGCGCACAAAGCACGGCGACCAGCACCGGCCGAAGCCGTCGCGCCGCGCCGGAACTCATACCCGCGCGAGCCCGAGAAGGTGCGCCATGTCCTTGAAGAAGATGCGCACGTGCGCCATCGGCTTCTTGCGCGCGAGCTGCTTGTTCATGTACGACTCGAAGGTGAGTTGCTGGACATCGCGGTCCTCGCAGATCTTGACGAACCGCTCGCGCCGCCGGTCGCTCGAGTACCAGAACCACTGCATCACGCCCAGCACTCGGAACACGGTGCCATGCGCCTTCATGAAGCGCTTGCGCGCCTGCCCGAGGCAACGTGCGTCGGCACCGTTCAGCAGGGCCTCGACCGCCTCCGCGGCCAGCTGCCCGCCGACCATCGCGTAGTAGATCCCCTCTCCCGATGCGGGGGCGACGACGCCGGCGGCATCGCCGGCCAGCACCACGTCGCGTCCGTTGTCCCAGCGCCGCAAAGGCCGCATCGGCAGCGGCGCGCCTTCGCGCCGCAGCGTCTGGGCGCCGGCCAGTCCGGCGGCTGCCCGCAGAACGGCAACGGCGCTGCGCATCGAGAAGCCCTTGTCGGCGGTGCCGGTGCCGATGCTCAGCGTGTCGCCGTGCGGAAAGACCCAGCCGTAGAAGTCGGGCGACAGCGCGCCTTGGTAGTAGACGTCGCAGCGCGAGCCGTCGTAGCCCGCCGGCAGCGCGGCGGGCGTCTTCACGATCTCGTGGTACGCGAACACGCAGTCGTTCCTCGGCAGCTCCGGCATCGCCTGCTCTGCGACCCGCGAGCGCGCGCCGTCGGCACCGATCACGCTGCGGGCACGCACGCGCGCGCTCTGCGGCGGACTCTTGCGATCGCTGCCCTGCGACTGGTAATGCACCACGCCCACGCCGTCGGCGTCGCGCGTGAAACGCTCGAAAGCGCCGATGCGTCGCACCGCGCCATGGCGCTCGGCGCGCGCACGCAGCCACTCGTCGAACACGTCGCGGTCGACCATGCCGACGAATCCGTTGTCGATCGGTATGTCGACGCACTTGGCGCTCGGCGCCACCATCCGGGCCGAGCGCGCCTTGGCCACCAGCAACTCGTCCGGTATCTCGAAGTCCTGAATGAGGCGCGGCGGTATCGCGCCGCCGCACGGCTTGGTGCGGCCGGCACGGTCCAGCAACAACACCGAATGCCCGCGGCTGGCCAGCTGCCGGGCGGCAGTGGCACCGGCCGGCCCGCCGCCGACCACAACCACGTCGAAGATTTCTTCGGATGCGTTCATGCGGATCACCTCGCTTCCATGCCGGGCGTACCGGCGGTCAGAGACATCGGCGGCGGCGTCGGCGCGGGCTGGCGGGCCGACGCCGCGGCGCGCCCCACCTTGACCGCCAGCACCGCAGCCGCGACGAACAGCACGGCCTCGCCGGCGAACACGGCCGCATAGGCCATCGCCGGCGAGCCGATGACGATGCGCGCGAGGTCGCTGGCGGCCGTGCCGGCCAGGCCACCCAGGCCGAACGCGATCGCCTGGGCGGCGCCCCACATGCCCATCCGCACACCGGCACGGGCCGATCGACCCTCGCCAGCCAGCTTCATCATCGCGGCGATGGCGGCGATCGAGAAGGCGCCATTGGCAGCGCCGAGCACGAACACGTTGAGCTTGAACGGCCATGCCGGTCCCAGCATGCCGGCCGCCACCAGCCCCAGCAGCGCGAGCGCCGACAGCAGGCACCCGCCGATCTGCCAGGCGCGCAGCGACCCGAAGCGGCGGCCGCCCGCCAACGCGGCCGCGATCATGCCGAGCAGCACGCCGCCGTGCTGGACACCCGACAGGCGCGTCGATTCGCCGGGTGTGAAGCCGAGCGCCGTGCCGGCGAAGGGTTCGAGAATCAGATCCTGCGCGCTGTAGGCCAGCATCGAGATGAACACGAACACGGTGAAGCGCCGGGCTTCCGGTTCGGCCCACACTTCGGCCAGTGCCGCGAAAAACCACGTCGGCTCGGCCGATGGCGCAGCGGCGCTCGCGGGGCGCTCCGCCGGCGAGCCCTCGACGCCGTGCATCGCCAGGCAGGTGACGAGCAGCGCCGCGGCAGACACGGCTGCCGTGACGCCCACCAGCCGGGCCGGCGAATAGGGGTCGAGCAGGCTGCCGGCAACACCCGCGGTGACGGCAAAGCCCGCGATCATCATCAGCCAGACGATGGTGGCGGCCGCAGCCCGGCGCTCGGGTGGAACGCGCTGCGCCAGCAGCACCAGCAGCGACGTGCCCGCCGCGCTCACCCCGACGCCGATCAAGGCGAATGCCAGCAGCGCGGCGACGATGCCGGCTGTCACGTGGCTGCTCATCCAGGCGGTGGCCGCGGCTGCACCGACGCCTCCGGCCGCCAGCACGGTCATCCCGCCGACGATCCAGGGCGTGCGGCGCTGACCGAGATCCGAACCGTGGCCCATGCGCGGCCGCAGCAGTTGCACCACGTAGTGCAGCGCGACCAGGATGCCCGGCAGCAAGGCGGGCAAGCCGAGCTCCACCACCATCACGCGATTGAGCGTGGAGGTGGTGAGCACGACCACCGCCCCGAGCGAGGCCTGCACGCAGCCCAGCCGCACCACCGTGAGCCAGCCGAAGGTTCTCAAAAAGCACTCCCCGCGCCGCGCAAGGCGAAGGCGCTGACCATCATTCCGGCGACGAAGACCGGCACGCCGAAGCCGCTGTACCAGAGCGCACGCGCGCTCACGCTCTCCAGGAAGCGATCCATCAGCACCCATTGAAGCAGCAGCAGAAAGGCGACCGCCGCGGCATGCCCCGGCCGTTGCCACAGCACCAGCAACACCACCACGGCGAGTTGCGGCAGTGCCATGAACCAGCAAGCGACGCTGCCTGCGCGCTGCACGCCAAGCTGCACCGGCAGCGACCGCACGCCCATGCGCCGGTCGCCTTCGACCGCCTTGAAATCATTGAGCGTCATGATCCCGTGCGCACCGATGCTGTAGAGCCCGGCCAGCAGCAGCGAGCGCCCGCCCGGCATCGCGCCGCCCGCCATGACCGCGGCACCGGTCGTCCAGGCCAGGCCCTCGTAGCAGAGCCCGCAGGCCGCGTTGCCCCACCACCCGTTCTGCTTGAGCCTGACGGGCGGCGCACTGTAGGCCCACGCGAGCACCAGCCCGGCCACGGCGGCCGCGAAGGCCCAGCGTCCCAGGAAGGCCGCCCAGGCCAATGACAGGACCGTCCAGAAGATCGCCACGTAAAGACCCCAGCGCCCCGGCATCCGGCCGGAAGGAATCGGCCGCTGCGGCTCGTTGATGGCATCGACATGGCGGTCGAACCAGTCGTTGACCGCCTGACTGCTGGCACACACCAGCGGCCCCGCGAGGACGATGCCCAGGATGGCCAGCCACCAGCGACCCTCGAGCGCAACGCCGGAGGCCACCACGCCGCATGCGAAGGCCCACATCGGCGGGAACCAGGTGATCGGCTTGAGGAGCTCGGCGACGGCGGAAAGCTCGGGGCGATTCATGCCACGAGTTTGTGGTGTGACACAACAAGGTGTCAACCAAGATTTACACTACTGCTTTTCGCTCTCGTCTGCGAGTTCGCCCAAGCCGTAGCGGCGCAGCTTGACATAGAGACTCTGCCGGGACATCCCGAGCATTTCTGCTGCCGCGGCGCGGTTGTCCCGCGTGAGTTCGAGCGCGGCTTCGATGCAGAGCTGCTCGATCATGTCGGTGGTCTCGCCCACGATGTCCTTCATCGGCAACCGGCCGACCAGTTCGGACAGTTGCCCGGCCGAGCGCGGCAGTTCCTTGGTGGTGCGCAAGTCGCCGCCCTGGCGCCTGCTGACGTCGCGGATCGTGAAGCCGAGGTACGCCGCGTCGCCGCCGTCACGCACCAGCGTGGCCGAGATCTCGACATCGGTGACCAGACCATGCTCGCAGCGCAGGCTGGTCGGGAAGAGCCGCAGCGAGCCGCGTTGCCGGAGCGTGGAGATCAGCACGCTGAGCTCGACCCCGGTGCGCCCCACCCAGCGCCCGAGCGATTCGCCGCGCGCCTGGTCCTCGTTGGTGAGTTGCACCAGCTCGAGAAACGCATCGTTGGCCGAGAGAATCTGACCGTTGACATCGGTGACGACGACACAGTCGGGCGAACTCTGCACCAGTTTGAGCAGCACGGCGTTGGTGTCGGCTCGCGCCGGCCCGGCTGCCTCGGACTGCACGCGCGAGAGTCGCACCACGAGCAGCACGCCGTTCTCCTGGCGGAACACCGAACCCGAGACGATCACCTCGCCGCCCTTGTCGGCCACCTGCACATGGATGTCGTCCGCCCGGCCGGCCGAACGCAGCGCACCGAGCAGGGCCTGCACGTCCGCGACGTGGTGCGACTCGATGCCGACCGGAAAGGTGGCGCCGACCAGCTTGCGCACGCTGTCGCCGAAGAGCTGTTGGGCGGCCGGGTTGGCTTCGAGGATTTTCTGGCTGGTCGCATCGACGATCAGCACGGCGTCGGAAACCGTGTGGAACAGCTGCCGATAGCGCGACTGCGCATCGCGCAGCTTCCACTGGTCGTGCAAGGCCTCTTGCTGCGCGTCGACCACGCTCTGCTGGAGCGCCGTCATGACGCGCAGGTCGCGCGCGAACACGACCGTGCGGCCGGTCGCACGGTACCGCGCCGAGTTGCGCAACTTGACCGCGGTGCAGAGCATGGGCAGGTCGTCACCCTGCGCCGAGCGGTGTGCGATCTGGCGCCACTGCACCGAGTTGCCGGCATCGGCGTCGCGCAGCAAGGCTTCGGCCTTGACGCGCGCTTCCTTGTTGACGGCCAGCACCCAGGCCTTGCCGATCCATTGCTCGAAACCTTCGCTGTCGAGGCTGTCGCCGCCTAGGGCGAAGTCGCGCACCACGCCGTCGGCATCGAGGATCAGCGCAAGGTCTGCAGCGACGGAAACAAGATGACTAACTGCACCGACTTCGAGGTCATTCAGGTGCTTCGCGGGAGCCGCAAAACTCTTCATGGCAGTGCAGCGGGTCTCGCATTGATGATCAAAGATGGCTTTCCGGGTCGGGGCGAATTCAGGGTCAGCGGCCTCCTGGCCGGCGTGCGATCAACCGTTCTGCGTGCGAGGGAGCCTGCTTCCCGTCGAGCCCGCAAGCATCGGCGCCCACGAACTTTACACGCTCCGAATGGCCAGCAAAGATCGGGCCACCCACCAGAACTGCGACGCGAGGGTTGCGCGAAAGTTCGCGAAGCTCCTGGATGCAACCGCGCAGGTCGTCGAGCCGGGTTTCGCTGCCTGCGGACAGGCCGACGACGTCGAACCATTGCTGCTTGACCGTCTGCGCCACGTCGACCACGCCGGACCCGCTGCCGCAATCGACCTCCCAGCCGGCATGGTGGAAGAACTCGGCCACCAGCGAGAGGCCGAAGGTGTGCTGCTCGCCACGCACCGGCACCAGCAAGACCCGCCTGGCATTGCTGCGCAGCTCCTGCTCGACGGCCATGCCGGGGCTGAGCTGGTGCAGCAGTCGCTGCAGGCGGGCAAGCCCCAGCGTCACCTGCGTGAAGTCGCACAGGTCCTGAGACCAGAGGTAGCTGAGATGTTGGGCTGCCGGCGCCAGCAGATCGAGGTACATGGTCTCGACCGACATGCCGCGCTGGCTCAGGACGTCGATGAAAGCCTGCGCCGGCACGCTCTCGCGTGCCAGGATCAGCCGGACGAAATCCTCGACGTCCTGCGTGGTCGGCAGCAGTCGCCCCGGATCCAGGGCGACCGTCACCGCGGGAACCGTGCGGTGTACATCGATCAGCCGCGGGATGATGTCGAGGTCCAGCGTCCGGGCCAGTCGGTTGTGCCGGTCGTTCGGCACCTGCTGCCGGTTGCGCGGCGAGGGCTGCCCCCCTGCCCCCGCGTCGCTCGGCTCCTCACCAAAATTCTCAGATACCTTGGCTTCTCTTGCCAATTGGGGCATTTTCTGTCTCCTCGTGGTGCTAGCTTCTTCGGCTGGCAGCGGGGGTGAAGGCGGGTTGCCGGCCTTGCCCGGCACACTGACCTGCTTCTCCTGCGAACTTTCCGCTTGCGTCACCGACCCGGCGCGCTTTCCCCGATTTCGAGGTGGGCACGGCGCCGCATCATGACGCACGGCTTCGACACTGTCGATACGGAATTCACCGAATTCTTTCGGCAGCGGCCGGTGCCGTCCGGCCTCGTCCCTCTTGCCGAACAGCGGCCACACGTTGCTGGGCCCCGCCGCACTGCCTCCAGTGAGCGGACCCGTCCGCTTGGAGCGGCCGTTGGGCGGTGGTTTTGGCATGGTCTGGCGACGGACGAATCAACGTTCCGAAGCGAATGATCGAACTCAAAAACAAGACTGTCAATTTTTATGTACGTCCATTTTAGTTGACACATCGACCGTGCCGCTCTAGATTGCAGCCATGAGCAGCACGCCAATGAGTCGAGCGGTTTCCCCTGGCACCTTGCCTGCTCGGGCGTCGAAGCCGCTCTACACGCCCGAAGAACGGGTCCGTCGCGACGCTTCTCGCTGGACCCTCGTTCAAGGCGTGCTGGCGCCGGTTCAGTTCCTCGTGTTCGCGGTCAGCCTGGTGCTGGTCTTGCGCTATCTCGCGACCGGCGAGGGCCATTCCGCCGCGGTCGGGTCGGTGGTGATCAAGACGCTGACGCTCTACGCCATCATGGTCACCGGGTGCATCTGGGAAAAGGTGGTGTTCGACAAGTACCTGTTCGCGCCCGCCTTCTTCTGGGAAGACGTCTTCAGCATGCTGGTGCTGGCGCTGCACACCGCTTATCTGGTGGCACTCGCCACCAGCGCGTTGGACGATCGCGGCCTGATGTTCCTCGCGCTCGCGGCCTACGCCACCTACGTGGTCAATGCCACGCAGTTCCTGCTGAAGCTGCGCGCCGCGCGGCTTGACCAGGCGCGGGAAGCGGCGCAATGAACGCCGTCATACCGATCCGCGAGGCCGGCGCCGAAGGCTGCACCGATGCGCCGGTGCTGCGCGAGCGCGGCCAGCGCGAAGTCTTCTGCGGCCTGACCGGCATCATCTGGCTGCACCGCAAGATCCAGGACGCGTTCTTCCTGGTGGTCGGCTCTCGAACCTGCGCGCACCTGATCCAGTCTGCGGCCGGCGTGATGATCTTCGCCGAGCCGCGCTTCGCCACCGCGATCATCGACGAGCGCGACCTGGCCGGCCTCGCCGACGCCAACACCGAACTCGACCGGGTCGTGACGCGGCTGCTTCAGCGCCGGCCCGAGATCAAGCTGCTGTTCCTGGTCGGCTCCTGCCCGTCCGAGGTCATCAAGCTCGACCTGTCGCGCGCAGCAGCCCGCCTTTCGGCAAGCTTTTCGCCGGATGTGCGGGTGCTCAGTTATTCGGGCAGCGGCATCGAGACCACCTTCACGCAGGGCGAGGACGCCTGCCTCGCGGCGCTGGTGCCGACCCTGCCGGCCGCGGAAGCCACGGCGCCCGACGCGCTGCTGGTCGTCGGCACGCTCGCCGACGTGGTCGAAGACCAGTTCATGCGCTTGTTCGCGCAACTGGGCATCGGCCCGGTTCATTTCTTTCCGCCGCGCCGGGCCGGCGCCCTGCCGGCGGTCGGCCCGAACACGCGAATGCTGCTGGCCCAACCGTTCCTTGCCGACACCGCCCGCGTGCTCGAAGCGCGCGGAGCGAAACGGCTGGGCGCGCCCTTCCCGATCGGCGCCGAGGGCACGACCGCATGGCTGCAGGCGGCCGCACTTGCCTTCGGCGTCGACGCGGCAACCTTCGAGCGCGTCACCGCACCCGGCCGCGAACGCGCGCGCACGGCGCTGGCAAGGCAGCGGCTGCAGCTTGCCGGAAAACGCGTGTTCTTCTTCCCCGATTCGCAACTCGAGGTCCCGATCGCCCGCTTCCTCGCGCGTGAACTGGGCATGGCGCTCACCGAGGTCGGCTCGCCCTACCTGCACCGCCAGCACCTGGCCGAGGAACTGGCGCTGCTGCCGTCCGGCACGACCTTGTCCGAGGGGCAGGATGTCGAGAAGCAGATCGACCGTTGCCGCGCGGCACGACCCGACATCGTGGTCTGCGGGCTGGGGCTTGCCAACCCGCTCGAAGCCGAAGGCATGACGACCAAGTGGTCGATCGAGCTGGTGTTCACGCCGATCCAGGGTTACGACCAGGCCGGCGACCTGGCCGAATTGTTCAGCCGGCCCTTGCTGCGGCGACTGAAGCTGGTGGCCTGACCATGCAACTCACCCTCTGGACCTACGAAGGCCCGCCGCACGTCGGCGCGATGCGTGTCGCGACCGCTTTGCAGGACGTTCACTACGTGCTGCATGCACCGCAGGGCGACACCTACGCCGACCTGCTGTTCACCATGATCGAGCGCTTGCCCAGGCGGCCGCCTGTCACCTACACCACTTTCCAGGCGCGCGACCTCGGTGGCGACACGGCCGAACTGTTCAAGAACGCCGCGCGTGACGCCTATGCGCGCTTCAAGCCGAAGGCGATGATGGTCGGCGCCTCGTGCACGGCGGAGTTGATCCAGGACGATCCGGGCGGCCTTGCCAAGGCCCTGATGCTGCCGGTTCCGGTGGTCGCGCTCGAACTGCCCTCGTACCAGCGCAAGGAAAACTGGGGCGCCTCCGAAACCTTCTATCAACTCGTGCGTGCGCTGGCCGGGCCGAAGGTGCCAACCCCCGGCACCGAACGCGCGCAGCGTGCGGCAGGCCAACGCCCCAGCTGCAACATCCTCGGCCCGTCGGCGCTGGGCTTTCGGCATCGTGACGACGTGACGGAAATCCGCAGGCTGCTCGACCAGATCGGCATCGACGTGCGGGTCGTCGCGCCGCTCGGCGCGAGCGCCGACGATCTCTCCCGCCTCGGCGAAGCCGACTTCAACGTGGTGCTCTATCCGGAGGTCGGCGCCCTCGCCGCAGGCTGGCTGAAGCGCAGTTTCGGACAGCCGTCGACGAAGGCGATCCCGATCGGCGCCGGAGCCACGCGCGAGTTCGTCGAAGAAGTCGCGGCCCTCGCCGGCATCGACGTGGCGACGGCGCTGGTCGAGGTGCAAGCGCGCTCGAACTGGTACGCGCGCTCGGTCGACTCGACCTATCTCACCGGCAAGCGCGTCTTCGTTTTTGGCGACGCCACGCACGCGGTGGCGGCGGCACGCGTCGCATCCGACGAGCTCGGCTTCAAGGTGGTCGGCATCGGGACCTACAGCAGGGAGTTCGCGCGAGAAGTGCGCGAGGCCGCCAAGCGGTACGACGTCGAGGCACTCATCACCGACGACTACCTGGAGGTCGAGGCGAAGGTGGCCGAGCTGCAGCCGGAGCTGGTGCTCGGCTCGCAGATGGAGCGCCACATCGCCAAGCGCCTCGGCGTGCCCTGCGCGGTGATCTCCGCGCCGGTCCATGTGCAGGACTTCCCGGCGCGCTACTCGCCGCAGATGGGATTCGAGGGCGCGAACGTGTTGTTCGACACCTGGGTGCATCCGCTCATGATGGGACTCGAAGAGCACCTCATCGGCATGTTCCGCGGCGACTTCGAGTTTCACGAGGATGCCGCACCCTCGCATCTGGGCGGCCAGCCGGCGCGCTCGATCGCAGCGCCAGCCGCCGCCGACTCGATCGCAGTCGGCAGCGAACCGATCACGATCGCTGCGCCGGTCGCGCCGTCGTCGACCTTCGACGGAGAAAGTCCACCCGCCGCGATCCCGGCCGCGTGGGCCGCCGATGCGGAGAAGGAGCTGCGAAAGATTCCCTTTTTCGTGCGCGGCAAGGCACGCCGCAACACCGAGCGATACGCCGAGGACCATCGCGTACCGGTGATCACCCTCGAGACCCTCTATGACGCAAAAGCGCACTTCAGCCGGTGATCGCGTCACCGCCCTGGCGCCGGCCATGCGGGTGGTGCTGGTGACCATGGACAGCCATCTCGCCAGCGCCACCGAAAGAGCGAGCGCCGCGCTGTCCAGATCGTTGCCGGGGCTCACGCTCAGCGTGCATGCCGCCGCCGAATGGGGAGACGATCCGGCCGCTCTCGAGCGCTGCCGCAACGACATCGCCCGGGGCGACATCGTGATCGCCACGATGCTGTTCCTCGAAGACCACTTCGTGCCGATCCTGCCCGCACTCCAGGCGCGTCGCGACCACTGCGATGCGATGGTCTGCGCCATGTCCGCCGGCGAGGTGACCAAGCTCACCCGCATGGGCAAGTTCGACATGGCCGCGCCCGCCACCGGCGCGATGGCCTTCCTCAAGCGCCTGCGCAAGAAGCCCGAGGCCCGGACCGAAGACGGCCGCGAGCCGAGCGGTGCCCGTGCCACGGCCGGCGCGCAGCAGATGAAGATGTTGCGGCGGCTGCCGAAGATCCTGCGCTTCATCCCGGGCACCGCGCAAGACGTGCGCGCCTATTTCCTCACCCTGCAGTACTGGCTCGCCGGCTCGCAGGAGAACATCGCGCACATGGTCCACTTCCTGGTGGATCGCTACGCGCAAGGCGTACGCAAGGATCTGCGCGGCCTGGCCAAGACGCACGAGCCGGTTGAGTACCCCGAGATCGGCGTGTACCACCCCCGGATCGACGATCCGCGTGCGGTCGGAAAGATGGCGGCCACCGTCGACGCGCTGCCCACCTTCGCGATCAGCGGCAAGCGCGGCACGGTCGGTCTGCTGCTGATGCGCTCCTATGTGCTGGCCGGCAACGCCGACCACTACAACGGCGTGATCACCGCGCTGGAGGCGCGCGGCCTGCGCGTGATTCCGGCCTTCGCGACCGGCCTCGACCAGCGCCCGGCCATCGAAGCGTTCTTCTACAGCGAAGGCCGCCCCGCCATCGACGCGCTGGTCTCGCTCACCGGCTTCTCGCTGGTCGGCGGCCCCGCCTACAACGACGCGAAGGCGGCCGAAGACATCCTCGCCGAGCTCGACGTGCCCTACCTCGCCGTGCATCCGGTCGAGTTCCAGACGCTCGATCAGTGGGGCGGCTCGCAGCGCGGCCTGTTGCCGGTGGAGTCGACCATCATGGTCGCCATACCCGAGCTGGACGGCGCCACCGGCGCGATGGTCTTCGGTGGCCGCGGCAGTGCCCAGCACATCGCCTGCACCGGCTGCGCGCACGCCTGCAAGTTCGAGAACATCGTCGATGCCCGCGATATGCACAGCTGCATCGAGCGCGCCGACACGCTCGCCGCCCGGGTCGGGAAGCTGGTCGACCTGAGGCGCTCGCAACGGGCCGAGCGCAAGGTGGCCGCCGTGGTGTTCAACTTCCCGCCGAATGCGGGCGCCACCGGCACGGCGGCATTCCTGTCGGTGTTCGAGTCGCTGTTCAACGTCATGGCGGCCATGGCGCGCGAAGGCTACACGGTGGAACTGCCGGCCAGCGTCGACGCGCTACGCGAGCAGATCATCAACGGCAATGCCGCCCAGCACGGTGCCATGGCCAACGTGCACGCCCGCATTTCGGCCGACGACCATCTGCGCCGGGAGAAGTACCTGAAGGACATCGAGGCGCAGTGGGGCCCGGCGCCCGGCAAGCAGCAGAGCGACGGCGCCAGCATCTTCGTGCTGGGTGCGCGCTTCGGCAACGTCTTCGTCGGCATCCAGCCCGCATTCGGCTATGAAGGCGACCCGATGCGCCTGTTGTTCGAAAAGGGCTTCGCGCCGACCCATGCGTTCTCCGCCTTCTACCGCTGGCTGCGGGAGGACTTCGGTGCTCACGCCGTGCTGCACTTCGGCACCCATGGCGCACTCGAATTCATGCCCGGTAAACAGAGCGGCATGTCGGCCACCTGCTGGCCCGACCGCTTGATCGGCGACCTGCCGAACCTGTACCTCTATGCGTCCAACAACCCGTCCGAGGGGACCATCGCCAAGCGCCGCGCCGCGGCCACGCTGATCAGCTATCTCACGCCGCCGGTCGCCCGATCCGGCCTCTACAAGGGGCTGGTCGACCTCAAGGAGATGCTGGAGCGCTATCGGAGCCTGGAGCCTGCGGCACAGGCCGAGCGCGACGAGCTCGGCGTGATGATCCAGGCGCAGGCTGCCGAACTCGAGCTGGCCGAGGCCGAGCCGCGCTGGGGCGTCGACGCGGAGTCGCGCGTCGCCAGGCTCAACGACGACGTGCTCGAGGTCGAGTACACGCTGATCCCCTACGGCCTCCACGTGGTCGGAGAGGCGCCGAGCGCTCAGGAGCGCGTCGAGCTGCTGCTCTCCTGCGCCGAGGCCTCGCACGGCGCGATGCCCGAACGGACGCTGGTCGAGGCGGTGGTGGCCGGCGGCATGCCCGAGGTGTCCGACCCGGCCACGCAGGCGCTGCTGGGCGAACTCGCGGGCATCGACGCGCTGATGGCGAAGGATCACGAAGTCGAAGGCGTGCTGCGCGCACTCGACGGCCGGTTCCTTCGCCCCGCGCCGGGCGGGGATCTGCTGCGCACCCCGGCCATCCTGCCGACCGGACGCAACCTCCACGGCTTCGACCCGTTCCGCATTCCGAGTGCCTACGCGGTCAAGGATGGCGCACGCCAGGCCGATCGACTGCTGGACAAGCACATGGGCGATGGCCACCCCTTCCCCGAATCCATCGCCATGGTGCTGTGGGGCACCGACAACCTGAAGAGCGAAGGCGGGCCCATCGCGCAGGCGCTGTGGCTGATGGGCGCCAAGCCGCGCTTCGACAGCTACGGCCGGCTGGCCGGGGCCGAGCTCATCCCGCTCGCATTGCTGGGCCGGCCGCGCGTGGACGTGGTGATCACCTTGTCGGGCATCTTCCGGGACCTGCTGCCGCTGCAGATCAAGTTGCTGGCCGAAGCCGCGTTCATGGCCGCCGGCGCCGAAGAGCCGGTCGAGGAGAACTTCATCCGCAAGCACGCGCTGGCCTACCTCGCCGAGCACGGCGGCGACCTGGAGACGGCTTCGCTGCGCGTGTTCGGCAATGCCGAAGGCGCTTACGGCTCGAACGTCAACAGCCTGGTCGACAACAGTCGCTGGGAAGACGGCGACGAGCTGGCCGAAACGTACAGCCGCCGCAAGGGCTTCGCCTATGGACGCGCCGGCCGGCCGGTGCAGCAGGCGAAGCTGCTGCAGAGCGTGCTCTCCGGCGTCGAGCTCGCCTACCAGAACCTCGACTCGGTCGAGCTCGGCGTGACGACGGTCGATACCTACTTCGACACGCTCGGCGGCATCAGCCGCGCGATCAAGCGCGCGAAATCCGCCAGCGAAGGCCCGGATGCCGAGACGGCTCCGGTCTACATCGGCGACCAGACGCGCGATGCGAACGGCGGCGGCACGGTGCGCACGCTGACCGACCAGGTCGCGCTCGAAACCCGCACCCGGATGCTCAACCCCAAGTGGTACGAAGGCATGCTGAAGCACGGCTACGAGGGCGTGCGACAGATCGAGGTCCACGTGACCAACACGATGGGCTGGTCGGCCACGACCGGACAGGTCCAGCCATGGGTCTACGAGCAATTGAGCGAGACCTTCATGCTCGATCCGGAAATGCGCGATCGGCTCGCGAAGCTCAACCCGACCGCATCGGCACGCGTTGCCAACCGCTTGCTCGAAGCCTCGGATCGCAAGTTCTGGAACCCCGACGCGAAGATGCTCGAAGCCTTGCGTCGAGCGGGCGAAGAACTTGAAGACCGGCTCGAAGGCGTCTACGAAGGAGCTCCCGCATGAGTACCACGACCGTTCCGTTCCCGGACATCAAGAACCCGGGGGTCCGGAAGAACCTGCGGCTCGACGGCGAGGGCAGCGTGCAGGTCGCGCTCGACGAGAACGTCAAGATCGGCAATGCCAAGGTCTTCGCGATCTATGGCAAGGGCGGCATCGGCAAGAGCACCACGTCGAGCAACCTGTCGGCCGCATTCTCGAAGCTGGGCAAGCGCGTGCTCCAGATCGGCTGCGACCCGAAGCACGACAGCACCTTCACGCTGACCAAGAAGATGCTGCCGACCGTGATCGACGTGCTGGAGACGGTCGACTTCCATGCCGAGGAGTTGCGGGTCGAGGACTTCGTCTTCCCGGGCTACAACGGCGTGATGTGCGTCGAGGCCGGAGGCCCGCCGGCGGGTACCGGCTGCGGCGGCTACGTGGTCGGCCAGACGGTGAAGCTGCTGAAGGAGCACCACTTGCTGGAAGACACCGACGTGGTGATCTTCGACGTGCTCGGCGACGTGGTGTGCGGCGGCTTCGCAGCGCCGCTGCAGCATGCCGACCGCGCGCTGATCGTGACGGCCAACGACTTCGACTCGATCTTCGCGATGAACCGCATCGTGCAGGCGATCGGCGCCAAGGCGAAGAACTACAACGTGCGCCTCGGTGGCGTGATCGCCAACCGCAGCACCGACACCGACCAGATCGACAAGTACAACGACAAGATCGGACTGAAGCTGGCGGCGCACTTCCCGGACCTCGACGTGATCCGGCGCAGCCGCCTGAAGAAGTCGACCTTGTTCGAGATGGAGCCTTCGCCCGAACTCGAACGGGTGCTGGCCGAGTACATGCGGCTGGCGGCCGCGCTGTGGCTGGGCACCGAGCCCTTGAATGCGGTACCGATGAAGGACCGCGACATCTTCGACCTGCTGGGATTCGACTGATGAGCCAACTGACCTACCAGGAACGCCGCGGCAAGATCGAAACCTATTTCGATCGCACGGCCGTGCAGGCATGGGCACGCCTCACGTCCGACGCGCCGGTCGGCCGCGTCCGCGCCTCGGTGCGCGCGGGGCGCGATCGCATGCGCAACACACTGCTGTCGTGGCTGCCCGAAGACCTCGGCGGCGCTCGCCTGCTGGACGCCGGATGCGGCACCGGCGCGCTCGCGGTCGAAGCGGCCCGGCGCGGCGCGCAGGTGGTGGCCATCGACCTCTCCCCGACCCTGGTCGACCTGGCACGCGAGCGCCAGCCGGCGGCCCTGCAGTCGGGCGAATCGCGCGGCAGCATCGACTTCCGTGCCGGCGACATGCTCGACCCGGCGCTCGGCCACTTCGATTTCGTGGTCGGCATGGATTCGCTGATCCACTACCGCACCGACGACGCGGTGCGCGTGCTGGCCAGCCTGGCACAGCGCACCGGCACCGCATTGCTCTTCACCTATGCGCCGAGCAACCCGGCGCTCGTCGCCTTCAGAGCGGTGGGCCGCTTGTTCCCGAGCGGCAACCGGGCGCCGTGGATCGAACCGGTCGCCGGCCGTTCGCTGCATCGGCTGATCGCGGCGGAGCCGATCCTCGCTTCGTGGCAGCCCGGACGCACCGAGCGCATCGCGAGCGGTTTCTACACCTCGCAGGCCCTGGAACTGGTGAAGCGATGAACCCGGTAGCCCGCCTCAACCAGGGTCTCGCTGCGCAATGGGTGCGCGTCGCGACGCGCTTTCTGCCGTTCGCGGACGTGGCGACCCGCGAACTGCCGCTCGGTCGGCTGCTGCGCCTGTCGCTGTTCCAGGTGTCGGTCGGCATGGCGTTCGCGTTGCTCAACGGCACGCTCAACCGGGTGATGATCGTCGAGCTCCATGTGCCTGCCTGGCTGGTGTCGCTCATGGTCGCGCTGCCGCTGGTGTTCGCACCGTTCCGGGCCCTGGTGGGCTTCCGCTCCGACAACCACCGTTCGGCACTCGGCTGGAAACGGGTGCCCTACATCTGGATGGGCACGCTGCTGCAGTTCGGCGGGCTGGCGATCATGCCGTTCGCGCTGATCGTGCTGTCGGGCGACTCGAACGGCCCGGCGGTCTACGGGCAGATCGGCGCCGCGCTCGCCTTCCTGCTGGTCGGCGCCGGCATGCACACCACCCAGACGGCCGGCCTGGCGCTTGCGACCGACCTGGCGACACCCGAGAGCCGACCGCGCGTGGTGGCGCTCTTCTACGTGATGCTGCTGCTCGGCACGATGGTGAGCGCGCTCGGTTTCGGCGCGCTGCTGACCGAGTTCCGCCAGGTCAAGCTGATCCAGGTGGTACAGGGTGCGGCGTTGCTGACGATGGTGCTCAACCTCGTCGCGCTGTGGAAGCAGGAGGCGCGCAACCCGCAGCGAACCGCCCGCATTCCGAACGAGACGCGCCCGTCGTTCCGTGAATCGTGGCGCGCGTTCGCCGCCAGCGGCCGGGTCATGCGCCTGCTGGTGGCGGTCGGCCTCGGCAGCGCCGCCTTCAGCATGCAGGACATCCTGCTGGAGCCCTACGGTGGCGAGATCCTCGCGATGCCGGTTGCCGCCACCACCACGCTCACCGCCATGATCGCTTGCGGCGCGCTCGCTGCCTTCGTGCTGGCGGCGCGCTGGTTCCATCACGGCGGGGACGAGCACCGGCTGGCGGCGCTTGGCGTGCTGGTCGGCATCTTCGCGTTCGCCGGCGTGATCTTTGCCTACCCGCTCGGCTCGCCGCTGATGTTCCGCCTGGGCGCGTCGCTGATCGGCTTCGGCGGCGGACTGTTCGCGGTCGCCACGCTGACCGCGGCGATGAACCTGGACGTGGGCGGAAAAAACGGACTGGCGCTCGGCGCATGGGGTGCCGTGCAGGCTTCGGGCACCGGGCTCGCCATCGGGATCGGCGGCGCGCTGCGCGACGGGGTCTCCTACATCGCGACGCACGGCCTTCTCGGCCCGGCCGTGACCGGCCCGGCGATCGGCTACAGCACCGTCTATTACATCGAGATCGTGCTGCTGTTCGCGACCCTCGTCGCGATCGGCCCGCTGGTGCGCAAACCGCGCAACGAGCGCCGCGAGCCCTCGGCCGGCGGGCCGGGCAGGTTCGGCCTCGCGGAGTTTCCGGGCTGAGCGGCGGCACGCCGCATCCCGACCTTCCAACACCCCACACATCACAGCCCACAGGAGATCCATCATGGGAACCGGCGCAATCACAGGCTATATCGACGTGGCGCAGATCGCGCTCTACGTCTTCTGGGCGTTCTTTGCCGGGCTCATCTACTACCTGCACCGCGAGAACAAGCGCGAGGGCTATCCGCTGGAATCGGAACGCTCGGGCCATGTCAACGTGCAGGGCTTTCCGGCGATCCCCGAACCCAAGACCTATCTCCTGCGCGATGGCCGGCAGGTGACCGTGCCGAACGACCGGCGGGACGACCGCGAGATCGCGGCCGAGCCGGGCGGCCGCTTCCTCGGTGCGCCGCTCGAGCCGATCGGCGACCCGATGCTGGCGGGCGTGGGGCCCGGGTCGTGGGCCGAGCGCGCCGACATCCCCGACACCACGGCCGACGGCGATCCGCGCCTGGCGCCGCTGCGGGCATCGCCGGGTCTCGGTATCTCCGGCAAGGATCCCGATCCGATCGGCCTGCCGGTGCTCGGCTTCGACGGCGCTGTCGCCGGCGTGGTGACCGACCTGTGGGTCGACCGGGCAGAGATGGTGTTCCGCTACCTCGAGCTCGAGGTGCCGGCCGTGCCGGCCCCCCGCCGGGTGCTGCTGCCGATCAACTTCGCGCGCATCGACAGGCAGCGCGTGCGGGTGCGCTCGATTTTGGCGGCGCAGTTCGTGAACGTGCCGGGCACCCGCCGTCCGGACGTGGTCACGATGCTGGAGGAAGAAAAGATCATGGCCTATTACGGCGCCGGCACGCTCTACGCGACGCCGTCGCGCCAGGAGCCGTGGCTGTGAGCGACGACCACGATTTCGAGCCCGCCTACGGCCTTCCGGAAACGCTGCCGAAGAGCGAGCGTCTGCTCTGGCAGGGCGCACCCGACTGGCGGCTGCTCGCACGCGACGCGCTGCATGTGCGCGGCCTCGCGATCTATTTTGCGGTGCTGCTGATCTGGCGTGGCGCCAACGCGATGGCGGACGGTGGCACGGCGGCCGACGCGTTGCTGTCGGTCGCATTGCTGGCGCCGCTCGCGGTGCTGGCGCTGGCCACGCTGGCGGTGCTGGCCTGGCTGATGGCACGCACCACGGTCTACACCCTCACCGACCGGCGGGTCGTGATGCGCCTGGGCATCGTGCTCACCATCACTTTCAACCTGCCCTATCGCACGATCGCAGGCGCGTCGCTGCATGCGCGAAAGGACGGCAGCGGCGACATCGCGCTCGCGCTAGAAGACGGCAAGGACCGCATCGCGTACGCCCACCTCTGGCCGCATGCGCGGCCGTGGCGAGTCAAGCGCAGCGAGCCGATGCTGCGTTCGCTGGCCGATGCCGGCGCCGTAGCGGCCCTGCTGGCCGGTGCATTGGCCGAAGCCGCGGGGCAGTCGCGCCCGGTCGTGCCGAGCGCCGTGCCGCCGTCCGGCGAGCGCGAACGCGGCAGGGCGGCAGGCGCATTGCCGGCCTGAACCGGAGGATCTCGTCGTGTCCAGCCCATCCACCAGCGCCACCCGCCACGACCCGGATGCGGTGCCGCGCATCATGCTGCTGGCGCTCGGCGCCCTCGTGCTCGCATCGCTCTTGGGTGTGATCTTCGTGCGCTTCACCGGGGTGGGCCTGGCGCGCGTGCCCGATGCGGCGCCGGTCAGCGTGCGCGAATTCCGCTTCGAGGATCGGCCCGATGGCAGCATCGTGGTGCTGGACGCGAGCCGCAGCCGGGTGATCGAAACCGTCGCACCCGGCACCAACGGCTTCCTGCGCGGCACGATGCGCGGGCTCGCTCGCGAGCGCAACCGGCGCGGCATCGGCCAGGAAACGCCGTTTCGCATGATCGGTCGCGCCGACGGCAAGCTCACGCTGGAAGACCCGGTCACCGGGCGGCGCGTGGACCTCGGTTCGTTCGGGCCGACCAATGCCGCCGTCTTCGCGCAACTGATGCGCGACCAGCCGCCACGCTGACCCGCCAAAAACTCCGACGAGAACGAGGCCCCCCATGCAGACCATCACGCCGACCGCACCCAATGCGTCCACCGAAACCGCGCTTCGGGACACGATGCTGACGCCGCGCTTCTACACGACCGATTTCGCAGCCATGGATCGGATCGACGTCGATGCGATCCGGCCGCAGTGGCAGGCCCTGATGGCCGAGTTCGGCGCCGACAACAACACCGACCACTTCCAGCGCCCGCCGGACATGATGGGCAACTACTCGCGGATGCCGGACGCGCTCTACAAGGAGTTCTCCGACTTCCTGGTGAGTTCGATCACGTCGGAATTCTCGGGCTGCGTGCTCTACGCCGAGATCAGGAAGCGGGTGACCAATCCGGACATGAAGGAGCTCTTCGGCTACATGGCGCGCGACGAGAGCCGGCATGCGGGCTTCATCAACCAGTGGCTGAAGGATTTCGGCATCGGGGTCGACCTCGGCTTCCTGGCGCGGGCCAAGAAGTACACCTACTTCCGCCCGAAGTTCATCTTCTATGCGACCTACCTGTCCGAGAAGATCGGCTATGCGCGCTACATCGCGATCTTCCGGCAGGTCGAACGGCATCCGGAGCTGTGCTTTCATCCGATCTTCAAGTGGTTCGAACGCTGGTGCAACGACGAGTTTCGGCACGGCGAAGCCTTCGCCCTGCTGCTGCGCGCGAATCCGCAGCTGCTCAAGGGCGTGAACAAGCTCTGGATCCGGTTCTTCGTGCTGGCCGTGTTCGCCACGATGTACGTGCGCGACCACCAGCGTCCCGAGATGCACGCCGCCATGGGTCTCGACCCGACCGACTACGACTTCACGGTGTTCCGCATCACGTCCGAGATCACCAAGCAGGTGTTCCCGCTGACGCTGGATCTCGATGCGCCGGCCTTCCGTGCCGGACTGGAGCGCCTGCGCCGGATCTCGGTGGCCACCGAGGCGGCCAAGGCGCGCGGCGGCATCGGCGGTGCGCTGCGCCGGGCCGGGCTCGGCGTCATGGCCGGCGCCACCTTCCTGCGGCTCTACACGCTGCCGGCCAAGCCGAATGCGCTGCCCGCCGATGCGCGTCTCGCGCCGACCTGGTAGCGACCCCGATGTCGCAGTACGTGCTGCCGATCCTGTACACGCTTTTCGTGTGGTGGTTCAGCACGGGCGTCATCCTCTATCTCAACGGGCTGCCTCGCTGGACGTACAAATGGACGATGGGTGCCGCCACGCTGCTGCTGGTGCTGGCGCTGGTCGGCCTTCACGCCACGCGCAACGACACCCGGGTGACCGGGGTCTACCTGGCGTTCACCTGCACGTTGCTGGTCTGGGCCTGGCAGGAGGTGGCCTTCCTGCTGGGCTACGTGACCGGCCCGCGCCGCCTGCCGTGTCCGCCCGGGGCACGGGGCTGGCGGCGCGCCGGGTTCGCGCTGCAGACGCTGTTGCACCACGAGTTCGCGCTGCTTGCGCTCGGCGGGGCCGTGGCGCTCCTGACCTGGGACGGCAGCAACATGGCCGGCCCGTTCACCTTCGCGATCTTCTGGGTCATGCGCCAGAGCGCCAAGCTCAATGTCTTTCTCGGCGTGCGCAATTTCAGCGAGAGCTTTTTGCCGGTGCACCTGAAATACCTGCAGACGTATTTCAGGCGCAGGCCGATGAACTCGCTGTTTCCGCTGTCGGTGGCCCTCTCGACCTGGCTGGCCGTCCTGGTCTGGCAGCAAGCCACGGCCGACGGCGTGAGCGTCTTCGACGCCACCCTGCTGACCTTTGCCGGCACCCTGCTCTCGCTCGCCATCCTCGAGCACTGGTTCATGGTGCTGCCCCTGCCGTCCGAGGCGCTGTGGGCCTGGGGGCTGCGATCGCGCGCGGCGACCGCGGCCGAGGCGCCGACCAAGGGTTAGACGCATGGCGCATGGCGCCGGCCCTGCCTAGAATCTTCCTTTACGTTGCTGCGGCCAGGATCTCCATGTGAGCCCTCGAACCGGCGAACTTCCCGACCTGGGCGCTCTCGCCCGCTGGGCTCCGGAACTCGCCAAGACCTTCGTCTCGTTGTCCAGCGACATCGCGCTGGTGATCGACCGCGGCGGTGTGATCCGCGAGATTGCGCAAGGCGACGTCGATCCCCTCGCCCCGGCGGCCTACGAGTGGGTCGGCCGCCGCTGGGTCGACACGGTCAGCGACGACACCCGCGGCAAGATCGAGAACCTGCTGCAGGAAGTCGCCGCCACGGGCATCGCCCGCCGACGCGAGGTCACGCACCAGCTGCAGCCCGGCGTCAGCATCCCGGTCGCCTACTCGGCGATCCGCTTCGGCGAAGACGGGCCGGTGCTGGCCACCGGCCGCGACCTGCGCGCCATCGCGGCCATCCAGCAGCGCTTCATCGATTCGACGCAGGAGATGGAGCGCGGCTACTGGCGCGCCCGCCAGTCCGAAACACGCTATCGGCTGCTGTTCCAGGTGGCGACGGACGCGGTGCTGGTGGTCGATGCGCACACGCTGTGCGTCCTCGAAGCCAATCATGCGGCGTCGCAGATGTTCGACCTGTCCGGCGAACAGTTGCTGCAGCGCCCGCTCGCCCTCGGCTTCGAAGAGCGGTCGCGGGCCAGCGTCCACGCGCTGCTCGAAGCCGCTCGCGCAAGCGGCCAGAGCAGTGAAATCCGTGCGCGGCTGCTTGGCAAGGTGACGCTGACCAGCGTGGCGGCGACACCGTTTCGCGCGGACGACGCCATGCGGCTGCTGGTTCGCGTGCGATCCATCGACGAGTCCGAGTTGTCGACCGCGCTCAGCAACACGCTGGCGAGACTGGTCGACAGCAGCAGCGACGGCGTGGTGGTGACCGACTCCAGCGGCCGCGTGATGATGGCCAATCCCGCGTTTCTGCGGCTGGTGCAGCTGAGCAGCGAAGACGAGGTTCGGGGCCACTCCATCATGGACTGGCTCGGCATCGCCGACCGGCCGCTCTCGACCCTGCTGCCGCAGGTTCGGCGCGACGGGCTGGCCCGCCAGATCCCGTCCTGGATCAAGGTCGCGCATTCGCCGGTGGCCAAGGTGAACATCTCCGCCGCGCTGCTGACCGAAGGCGACCAGGAATGCATCGGCTTCACGATCCATCGGGTCGAGATGCTGCGCGACCTCGACCGGTCGCCCTATGAACTCAGCCTGGCCATCCAGCAACTCACGCGGCAGATCGGCGACGTGCCCCTGCCCGCGCTGATGCGGCAGGTCGCCGCGATCGCGGAGCGCCACTTCATGCTGGCCGCCCTGGCTCAATCCGACAACGACATGGACGGTGCCGCCGCCTCGCTCGGCATCAGCCCCGAGAACCTGGTGCTGCTCAAGAAGCGCCTGGACGACAAAGGGGACTGATGTCGTCCAGCCCCGCATTCGGCCAGGCAGACCTCACCAATTGCGAGCGTGAGCTGATCCACCTGGCGGCTTCGGTTCAGCCGCATGGCGTGCTGCTGGCCGTGCAGGAGCCGGGCTTCGAGATCATCCAGGCCAGCGCCAACTGCGCGGCCCTGCTCGGCATTCCGGCAGCCGAACTGCTGCAGCTGCCGGTGGCGCGCCTGGGCGGCGACATCGACCGGTGTCTCCGGCGGCTCGCGGCGCAAGGCGCGCTGGCCGAACCGGAGGCGCTGCGTTGCCGGGCGCAGGTCGCAGGCCGCGTGTGCGAATTCGAAGGTGCGATGCACCGCATCCCCGGCAATGTGCTGCTGGTGGAGCTGGAGCCGGTGGACATCGACGGCGGCAACGTGGTCGAAACCGTCAATCTGCCGAGCCAGAAGCTGCTCGAGCTGCTGGGCGAGGCCGTCCAGCAGGTGAGCTCGGCGTCGACTGTCGGCACCGTGGCCGACGCCGTGGTCAAGGCCTGCCGCAACATGATGGGCTACGACCGGGTGATGGTCTACAAGTTCGACCCGGACGGCCACGGCAAGATCATTGCCGAGGCGCGCGATCCGAGACTCGAATCGCTGCTGGGCCACCACTATCCGTCGACCGACATCCCGCAACGCGCGCGGGAGCTGTACCTGCGGATGCGGCTGCGTGTGCTGGTCGACGTCGACTACGAAGCCGCACCGCTGGTCCCGAGGCAACTGCCGGGCACGCACGAAGATCTCGACATGTCGCTCTGCCACCTGCGCAGCATGTCCCCGCTGCACCTGCAGTACCTCAAGAACATGGGCGTTTCCGCCACCCTGGTGGTGTCCCTGGTGCGCGAAGGTCGGCTGTGGGGTCTCATCGCTTGCCACCATGACGCGCCACGCAACCTGCGTTTCGCGGTGCGCGCGACCGCCGACCTGCTGGCCGAAGTGGCTTCCACCCGCATCGCCGCGATCGAGAACTATGCCTACGCGCAGGTCGCGATCCAGGTGCGGCGGCTCGAGCAGCGCCTGGTCGAAGCCACCTCCACCGAAGGCGACTGGCGGGTGGCGCTGTTTCGCAACCCGCGCACCCTGCTGCAGCCGCTCGACGCGACCGGCGCGGCGCTGTTCTACGAAGGCGAGGTGCTGACCGCCGGCGAAACCCCGAGCACGCCCGAATTGCGCGAGCTGATGCGCTGGATCGAGTCCGCGCCTTTCGACGGCCTGTTCCACTGCGCCTCGGTGGAACGCGCCAATCCGTCGCTCGACGCGCTCACGCCGACGGCGAGCGGCGTGGTGGCGGTCAAGCTGTCGGCATCGCGGCCCGACTACCTCATGTGGTTTCGCAAGGAGCAGTTGTCCACCGTAACCTGGGCCGGCGACCCGACGAAGCCGATCGTGGACAACGACCCGCTGAAGCTCTCGCCGCGGCGCTCCTTCGCCGCGTGGTCGGAGATCGTTCGCGGCACCGCGGTGCCCTGGTCCGCCTCCGAACTCGCGCTGGCACGGGCGCTGGGCGCTGCGTTGATCGACATCATTGCCCAGGTCAACGCCGTGCGGCTCTTGATCGCGGAGCACCAGCTGGCGCAGATCCGCGCGACCGTATCGGAATCGAACGAGCCGGTGGTGATCGCCGATGCCGCGGGACATACCTTGTTCGCGAACCGTTGCTTTTCGCGCTTGATGGGCCGCACCGCTGAGCCGACCGCGCCGTCGGCGGAAACGGCCACCCTGTTCACCAAGCCCGAGCTGGTCCGCAAGATCCTCGCGTCGATCGCGCAGGAACGACGGCCATGGCGCGGAGAACTGGCGCTGGACCTGGGACATGGCGCGAGCGTTCCGGTGT
The DNA here is from genome assembly GCA_902506565.1 of Burkholderiales bacterium 8X. GTDB lineage: Bacteria > Pseudomonadota > Gammaproteobacteria > Burkholderiales > Burkholderiaceae_C > Variovorax. The sequence continues at coordinate 2,886,093 of LR732703.1, forward strand.
CGCTGCGGGCAGAGCTGGTGCCTGCGCGGGACGGCTCGGTGCTCGGCTACTTCCTGATCCTGGCCGATCTCACCGACATGCAGCGCGCGGCACTGGCCCGACGCCATCTCGAGACCTCGCTGTCGCAAGCCGTGGCGCTGCAGGAAGGCCCCGGCAGCGGAGCGGGCGAAGACATCGGTGCACACGATGTGTTCGGCGCCATCATGTCGAACGCCAGCCTGGCGGCGATGGACATCACCGACGGCAACATGGGTTCGACGGTGGTCCCGTTGCTGGAGGAGCTCGAGGCCTCGACGCGGCGTGCCACCGCGCTGTACGGCCGCGTCAAGGCGTTCAGCGGCTGAAGGCAGCAAGGGCAGCGCCCCGCAGTCGATGCGGCGGCCGGGCCGGCAGCGATGCCGCAGGTGCCGCCTGTGCCACGTGTGCCGCGCGTGCTGCCGAAATTACCCCAGCCAGCCCTTGATGCGCTGCCCCAGCGCCGCGCGGCTGATGCCGTAGCGGTCGTGCAGCGTCGGCAGCGCCCCTGCGTCGAGGAATGCGTCCGGCAAACCAGCCAATTGGAAACCGGCAGGTTGGACGCGGTGGCGCAGCAGCGCGCTGGCCACGGCTTCGCCCAGACCGCCGACCACGGAATGGTTCTCCGCCACCACCACGAGCCGCGCCTTGCTGCCCACGGCCTCGACGATCGCGGCTTCGTCCAGCGGCTTGATCGTGGCGCAGTGCAGCACCGCCACGCCCACGTTGTCCTGCGCCAGGTCGGCCGCTGCCTCCAGGGCCCGCATCGTCATCAGTCCGCTGGAGATCACCAGCACGTCCGCGCCGTCGCGCAGCAACTTGGCCTTGCCGAGCTCGAACCGATAGCCTTCGATCTCGTCCAGCACCAGCGGCACCTGGCCGCGCAAAAGGCGCATGTAAACCGGTCCCTTGTGCTCGGCAATCTGCGGCACCGCCTGCTCGATGTCGAGCGCGTCGCAAGGGTCGACGATGGTCAGGCCCGGCACGCCGCGCATCATCGCGACATCCTCGATCGCGGCATGGCTCGGACCGTAGCCGGTCGTGAGGCCCGGCAACGCACAGCAGATCTTCACATTAAGGTTCTCCTCGGCGATCACCTGATGGATGAAATCGAATGCGCGGCGGGTGCCGAAGGCCGCATAGGTGGTGGCGAAGGGAACCAGGCCTTCCTTGGCCATGCCGCCCGCCGCACCCATCAGGAGTTGTTCGGCCATGCCCATCTGGAAGAAGCGCTCGGGATAGGCCTGCGCGAACAGATGCAGGTCGGTGTACTTGGCCAGGTCCGCGGTGAGGCCGACGATGTCGGGCCGGTCGGCGGCGTACTCGACCAGCGCCTTGCCGAACGGGGCGGCCCGGACCCGCTGACCCTCCGACGCGATGGAGGCGATCATTGCCGAGGTGGTGAGGCGTGGCTTCTTCTCTGCGGTGGGGGCGTTCATGCGCGTGCTCCTTCAGGCTGCGATGCATCGAGGATGGACAGCGCCAGCTGCCACTCCGGGGGGTCGACCCGGATGAAGTGGTTCTTGTCACGCTGCTCCAGGAACGGCACGCCCCGGCCCATCAGCGTGTCGAAGAGGATGACGCGGGGCTTGGGCTCTTTCGAGGCACGCGCCGCGTCGAAGGCTTCGAGCACGGCCGGCAGGTCGTTGCCCTGCACGCGCTGTACGTGCCAGCCGAAGGCGGCCCACTTGTCGGCCAGCGGTTCGAAGCCGAGCACCTTGCCCGAGGGGCCGTCGGCCTGCTGGTTGTTGACATCCACCAGACAGATCAGGTTGTCGAGCCGATGGTGCGCCGCCGACATGGCCGCCTCCCAGGTCGAGCCCTCGTCGAGTTCGCCGTCGGACATCGAGTTGTAGACCGAAGCCGGGTTGTTCTTGTGCTTCAGCGCCAGTGCCATGCCCACGCCGATCACCAGCCCCTGGCCGAGCGAGCCGCCGGAGATCTCCATGCCTGGCGTGTACGTCGCCATGCCCGACATCGGCAGGCGGCTGTCGTCGCTGCCGTAACTCTCGAGTTCGCTCTCGGCGACGACGCCGGCCTCGATCAGCGCCGCGTAGTGCGCGATGGCGTAGTGGCCATGAGAGAGCAGGAAGCGGTCTCGACCCTCCCACTCGGGTTCGGCCGGCCGTGTCGCCATGGCGTGGCAATAGGCCACGGCCAGCACGTCGGCCCAGCCCAGGGCCTGGCCGATGTAACCCTGGCCCTGGACTTCGCCCATGCGCAGGGCGTAGCGGCGGATGCGGTACGCAGATCGCGACAACGCGGCGAGTGTTTCGGAGGGGGATGTCATGAAGGACTCCTTACTTGAGGATGAAAGCGGGCACATACGAGACGAGCGCCAGCACGCCGAAAGCGACCAGGTAGAACGGGCCCAGCTCACGAACGGTCTGGCCGACCTTGACCTTGGCCAGCGCACTGGTGATGAACAGCGTGGTGCCCACCGGCGGCGTGTACAGCCCGATCGCGAGGTTGACGACCATCATGATTCCGAGCTGCGTCATGTCCATGCCGATGGCGTTGGCCAGCGGCACGAACACCGGTGTCAGCAGCAGGACCGCCGCGGGCAGGTCGATGAACATGCCCAGGAACAGCATCATCAGGTTCATCATCAAGATCACCAGCCACTTGGCATGCACGTTCTGCTGCACCCAGTGGGCGATGCCCTGCGGCATCTGGTCGAAGGTGAGCAGCCAGCCGATGGCCGCCGACGCCATGATCACCAGCAGCACCACGCCGGTGGCGAGCCCTGCATGGACCACCGCGTCGTTCAGCCGCTTCCAGCCGAGGTCCCGGTAGATCACCGCGGAGACCACGCCGGCATAAAGCGTCGACAGCACGGCCACCTCCGTCGGCGTGGCGATGCCGAAGCGCAGGAAGATGATGATCAGCACCGGCAATACGACCGCGGGCGAGGCGTAACCCAGGTGCCGGCAGAAGAGGCCTGCGTCGAACGGCGTGGTATCGCGCGGGAAGTTGCGACGCTTGCCCACCCACCAGCAAGCCGCCATGAAGCCGCCGCACATCAGCAGGCCCGGCAACACGCCTGCAACGAAGAGTTCGGCGATCGACGCGTTGGAACTCAGCGCGAACAAGATCATCGGGATCGACGGCGGGATCAGGATGTCGATCGTCGCGGCGGCGGCCAGCGTCGCCGCCGAGAACGCAGCCGGATAGCCCAGCCGCTTGTGCCAGGGGATCATCAGCGAGCCGATGGCCGAAGCATCGGCCACCGCGGAGCCCGACACCCCGCCGAACAGCGTGGACGACAGCACGCCCACCTGGGCGGGGCCGCCGTGGTAGCGCCCGATCAGCGCCGACAGCACGCCCACCAACGCTTCGCCGAGCCTGCCGCCCATCATCAGCGAGCCGGTGAGCATGAAGAACGGGATCGCGATCAGCGGGAAGCTCTGCACTTGCGCGACCATCTGCTGGACCAGCAGGTCCAGCGGCACCTTGTCGGAGGTGGCCGCCGCCGCCATGGCCGCCACGAGCAGCGCATGGGCGATCGGCATCGCCGCGACGGCAGCGAACATGAAAACAATCAGGATCAGGGCACTCATGACGACTCCTCGGTCTTCTGCGGAATTACCAATGGGCCGTCGGGACCGGTGCTGCATCGGGATCGCGCGGCATTGGCACCGGGGCACGCCAGGCCTGCCAGGCCGACTTCAACGCCAGCACGCTCAAGAGCGCGATACCCCCCATCACGCAGCCATAGGTGATCGAGCCGGGAAGTTGCAGGATGGGCGACTTCTCGTCGTGCACGATCTCCAGCATCCGGAAGGTCGCCACCGTGAGCGTTGCGTACAGCGCCGCGACGATCAACCATGCCGCCGTGGCCAGGATGCGGCGTCCGGCCGCCGGAAGGGCCTCCATCAGGAAGGTGGTCGCGATGTGAGCGCCGCTCTGTGCGGCGATGACCACGCCCGACATCACCAGCCACGGGAACAGCAGTTCGGGTACTTCGTTGGCCCACTGCAGACTGGAACCCGTGACGTAGCGCAGCACCGTGTTGGCCACGAGGATCACGAAAATCACGGCCATCGACAGCCACAGAACCACCCGGCAGATGGTCGTGACGGCTCGATCGACGAGCCCCGTTTCGGCAGCTTGCATCGTTGTCTCCTGCTTGTTGTTGGGCGAGCGCCAAGCGGCGCCCGACGGGTCGAAGCGGGCGCAGAAGCGCCCGCAAGCGTCACTGGGCGTTTGCCGCCGCGACGACCTTCTTCACGTAGGGGCCGATCGGTGCGGACTCCCACTTCGACAGCACTTCGGCGGTCGCCTTGGCGAACGCGGCCCTGTCGACGGTGTTCACCTGCACGCCCTTGGTCTTGAGTTCGGCCAGCAGCTTCTCGTCCGCCTCGGCCGACAACTTGCGCTGCAATGCGGTGGCTTCGGCGGCGGCTTCCTGCACCGCCTTCTTGTCGATGTCCGATAGCTTGTCCCAGCTGCGCTTGCTCATGAGGAACGGCGTCATCTGGAACTGATGGTTCGTCATCGTGAGGTATTTCTGCACCTCGTAGAGCTTGCTCGCGTGGATGTTCACGAGCGGGTTCTCCTGCCCGTCGACCACGCCCTGCTGCAGCGCCACGTACAGCTCGGCGAACTTGATCTGCTGCGACTCGGCGCCCAGCGATTTCATGATGTCCACCAGCGTCGCGTCCGGCGGCACGCGCATCTTCAGGCCCTTCATGTCTTCGACCTTGGCGATGGCGCGTTTGCTGTTGGTCATCTGGCGGATGCCGTTGTCCCAGGTGCCGAGCAAGACCAGTCCCTTCTCGGCCGATCGGTCGGCCAGCTCCTTGCCCAGCGGACCGTCCAGCAATTTGAAGGCGGCTGCCGGGCTCGAGAACGCGAAAGGCATGCCGAAGGCGGCGTACTCGGGTACCGCGTTGGCCACCGCGCCCTGCGAGTTGGCGCTCATGTCGAGCGCGCCGGTGCGCATGGCGGTGACCATGGCCGCGTCGTCGCCCAGTTGCGCCGAGGGCGCCACCTGAACCTCGATGCGGCCACTCGACCTGGCCTTGACGGCGTCCGCGAACTTGACGGCAGCTTCGTGCCGCGGGTTGCCGACGGCGGCACCGTGGCCGAGGGTGAGCTTCACGGTCTGGGCGAAGGCGCCCACCGAGAAACAGGTGCCGGCGGCAGCGGCAAGCAGCGCCAGAGAAAAAGTCTTGCGGTTCATCTTCGTGTCTCCTGGTGTTATCGATGGGATGCGGGTCAGTGGATCAACATGCCGCCGTTCACGTCGAGCGTGATGCCGGTGCAATAAGAAGAGAGCGTGCTCGCCAGGAACACGCAAGCGCCGGCCACATCGTCCGCGCGTCCCAGGCGGGCCAGCGGGATGGTCGCATTGATCTCGGCCTTCTTCTCGTCCGAAAGCTTGCCTGCAGTGATGTCGGTCTCGATGAGGCCCGGGGTGATGCAATTGATGCGGATGCCTTCGGCGCCGAACTCTCGTGCCATGGCGCGTGCCAGGCCCAGCACGCCGGCCTTGGCCGCCGAGTAGTGCGGCCCGCCGAAGATGCCGCCGCCCCGCTGTGCCGACACGGACGAGATGCAGACGATCGAGCCGCTCTGCTGCGCGCGCATCGCAGGAATGGCTGCCTGCGACATGTACAGCGTGCCGCGCAGGCTCACGTCGAGGATGCGGTCGTAGTCGGCGCCGGTGATCTCCAGGGTCTTCACCGGCTGCGTGATGCCTGCGTTGTTGACGAGCACGTCGATGCGGCCGAAACGGCGCAAGACGTCGGCCGCAGCCGCCTCGCAGGCCGCCTTGTCCGTCACGTCGGCCACCAGCCCGACATGGGCTGCGCCGAGCTTCGCGGCGGCATTCGCGGGCTCGGCGCGTGCGAGGTCGAGGATGACGACCGTCGCGCCGTGCTCGGCCATCTGGCGCGCGGTTGCAAAGCCCAGGCCGTTCAGGCCGGCGCCACCGGTGATCACGGCAACCTTGTCTTTGAGCAGCATTTCTTCGTCTCCTTCGGGAATGTGGATGAGGCAGGCGGATGTTCCGCGCCGCGGCACGTGACGACAAGCGATAGTTCGTCAGCCTAAGATGACGATCCGTCAACTACCGTGCGGGTGAACCCGATGGCCTCACTGCCCCCCGTTTCCAACCTGCTGGCCTTCGAATCGGTGGCGCGCCGGCGAAGCTTTGCCGTGGCAGCGGCCGAGCTGCACCTGACCGCATCCGCGATCAGCCATCAGGTCGCGCGGCTCGAGGCCGACCTGGGCGTGCGGTTGTTCGACCGCAGCGCACATGGCGTGCGCCTGAGCGTGGCCGGCGAGCGCTACCTGGAGCGGGTCGGCGGCGCGCTGAAGGCCATTGCCGCTGCCACCGACGACCTGCGACAAGGCGTCGGCAACAGCCTGTATGTCCATTCGGCGCCGAGCCTCGCCAGCCTGTGGCTGATGCCGCGGCTGCGCCGCTTCGCCGAGGTCTTCCCCGACATTTCGCTCAACCTCTCGGCCGCGCACACGCACAGCGATTTCGCGCTGGGCCAGGTGGACATCGACATCCGTTACGGCGTGCCGCAATGGAGCGACCTGGTGGTCGAACCGCTGTTCGAGGAACGCATCGTTCCGCTGGCCAGCCCTGCCTTCATCCGGGAGCACCGCCTCAAGCGAGTCGAGCAGTTGCTGGACGTGCCGCTGATCCAGAGCAACGTCAGCGTGGTGCAGTGGTCCGACTGGCTCAAGACCTTCGCGGACCTTCGCGGCCCGGAGCGTTTCACGCTGCGCTTCGACCGCGCACAGATGTCACTCGACGCGGCCATCCAGGGCCTCGGCGTGGCGTTGGAGAGTTCGACGAACGCCGAGCGCTATCTGGCAGAGGGCAAGCTCAAGCCGGTCTTCGGGATCGACAAGGCCGTCAAGGTCAAGGCCCACTTCGCGGTGTACCCGCAGAGGCATGCGCGCCGCCCCACGGTCGAGGCCTTTCTTTCGTGGCTTCATGGCGAGGCCGCCCGGTCGGGGCGGACTGGTGTTCAGGACTGATGCCGCTCATTGCGGCCTCCGTCCAGAGCAGCCGGGCATTCGCCGACCTGGCGCAATCGCCCGGCCGCCGGGCGTCTTCCGGCAGCGGCAGCTACGGCTTGGTCAATGCCAGTTCGACGCGACGCGCCCTGCTGTCTTCGCCAGCGGCGTTGGCCTCCGTGACCTGCGGCTTCGCCATCACGATCCGGTCTTCGGCGATGCCGGCCGCCTTGAGCGCATCGCGAACCGCCATGGCGCGCTGCTTGGCCAGTTCCTCGTTCTGCGCCGGGTCGCCGGTCGCGGAGTTGTAGCCGGACAGCGTCACCTTCGCCGCAGCATCCGCATTGAGTGCCGTGACCACCGTCACCAGCGCCCGACTGCCCTCCTCCGACACGGTGCTGGCGCCGACCGCGAACAGCACCTCGCCGGCGGGCGGCGCCGCGGCGGCAGCGGCGGCGGGCGCGGCGCCCGCACCCACCACGGCGCGCACCTTCGCCAGCTCGGGATGATTGGGCAGCATGCTGCCGCCATAGAGCGGCTTGAAGGCGCCCTGATGGCAGGTTGCGCAATTGATCTTCTGCGCATCTCCCTCCACGCCGCGCCGGTTCGCCGGCAGCACGGATGCGAGTGGATCGACGTACTGCGCATTGAGGTCGCGCGCCATCCGGATGCCATACCAGGCCGTCGAACGCTGCGGCGTGCTGGCCTCCCAGTCGGCAAAGGAGCGCGTGTTGTGGCAGTAGGTGCAGTTCACGCCGAGCGACTGCGACATGTGCATCATCAGGCCATACGTCCACTCGGTCTGCTTGGTCGACTGGCGATTGCCGGTGGAAAGCGCAGTGCCGCCGATGACGCGGATATCGGCATCCTTGGACAGGAACGGTGTGAACGGGTCGTAGGGCAACGATGCCAATCCCACGCTGGAGGCCGGCATGTTCTGGCCGGCCTTGTTGCCCGCGAAACTCGCGGCCTGCGGCTGCGCCGGCGCCGTGGTCCAGACGTTGGCCGGAACCGGCTGGCCGCGGTGGCAGGTGTAGCAGGTGACGCCGGTGTCGGCCACGTGCGACTTCCAGTCGGCGTTGATGTGCTGCGTCATCTGCAGCATGCGCCGCGCGACCACCTTGGTGTAGATGTCGTCGGAGGCCAGGTTGTTGCCGACGTGGCAATAGGTGCAGCCCTGGTCCGGCGCCACCCAGGCGGTGATCGACACCATGAGCCGGGTGAACTCGCCCACGCTCAGGTCGTTCAATACCTTGACGTTCTGGAACACCTGGCCAGCCTTCGGACCCTCCGCGGGCGCCGGCGGCGTGTCGGCCGGCAGGGCATTTTTCGCGGCCTGCGTTTCGAGCAGGCGCGGGTTGTAGACCTGATCCATGCCGGTGCCGCGGTAACCGCGCTGTACCGCATCGATGGGCGGGCGCTCGCAGCCCGCGAGCAGCGCGAGCGCCGCCAGCGCGCCCAGCAAGCCGGCTCTGAAAGAAGCGATCATGGCTTGGCTCCCTGCAGCAGCAGCGCCGGATCGGCGACCGGTGCGAACACCGCCGGATAGATCGGCGCGACGTGATGCTTGACGGCCCACAGATACCAGTTGTCGACCACGGTGCCGGTCAGCAGGATGCCGATGCCACCCGTCAGCGGGCAGAGCACGGCGAACCACCAGCCCCAGCGGTGGATCGACTCCATCGTGGCGTTGAATCCCATGCACCAGCGCCAGAACAGGGCGGCGCGCTCCGACGCCGTGCCGCGGTCGACGATCTGCTCGATCTCCCGCTCGCCGCCGAAACGGCTCACCGCCAGGATGGTGGCGCCGTGCATCGCGAAGAGCAGCGTCGCGCCGTAGAGGAACGCGATCGACAGCATGTGGAACGGGTTGTAGAACAGGTTGCCGTAGCGGATCGAGAACGCGGCCGTCCAGTCCAGGTGGGGGAAGATGCCGAAGGGCACCGCCTCGCCCCAGCTGCCCATGAGGATCGGGCGAATGAAGCCCAGCACCAGCATCAGCCAGATCGCCGCGGCGAAGGCCCAGGCCACGTGAGTGCCCATGCCGAGGGCGCGGGCGCGGCGGTACATGCGCACCCACCACAGCAGCACCCCGGAGGTCATGAAGAAGCCGGCCATCAGCCACCAGCCGCCTTCGTTCAACGGCGGAAAGAGCTTGAGCCCCATGGCAGGCGACGGCGGTTCGAGCGCCAGCCACGGCAACTGGCGCACGAACTGCACCGGATTCCAGTCCACCGAGGCCAGCATGTTGAGGCCGATGATCTCGATAGCGATGAACATGCAAAGCGCCGAGGCCAGGCCGAACCATCCGAGGTAGATCGGGCCGATCTGGGCGTCGCCGATCCGGCCGAGCAGATGCACATGGATCGGCGGGCCCTCCCGCTCCCGGTTGCCGTCGTGGTCCAGCGAGATGCCGGCATAGGAGGGCGCGGCCACCTGGACGCGCGTGAAGATGTTCTGGTATTCGGCCATCGATGTCTCCTTGGGCTCTGTTCAGCGCCAGACCGGCAGGTTCAGCCACCAGCTCCACCACTCGGGCCAGCCGCGGGTCCAGAACGGGCCGCTGATCACGATGCACACGGCGCTCCAGAAGGAGGCCGACAGCGCGAGGAAAAGGCCCAGCCGGTGGATGCCAAGCGTGCCGATCGAGTAGCCGATGGTGTCGCGGAAGAACGTGTTCTCGTGTTCGGCCGTCCGGACGGTTTCGCCCTTGGCCGGATTGGTCGAGGACAGGATCAGCGCCCCGTGCAGCGACAACGCGAACACGGTGGCGAAGAAGAAGCTCACCGCCAGCATGTGCGCCGGGTTGTAGTGGAAGTGCAGGTACTGGTAGCCGGTGTTCGACACCCAGTCGAGGTGGCTCATGATGCCGTAGGGAAAGCCGTGACCCCAGGCGCCCATGAGCACCGGCCGGACGATCACCAGAGAGACGTACGCCAGGATCGCGAAGCCGAAGGCGAAGGGGACGTGGTAGCCGATGCCGAGTTTTCGGCAGATCTCGACTTGCCGCAAAGCCCAGGAAATGAACGCGCCGGTGGCGCACACCGTGATGATCTGCCACAGCCCGCCTTCCATCAGCGGTGCCATGCCGAGACCGTACTTGAGATCGGGTGGCGCGATGTTGATCTGCCACAGGTTCCAGGTCGGCCCCTGTGATGCGCCCCACACGATGAGCAGCGTTCCCACCAGCGAGAAGAACGCGGTGGTGACGCCGAAAAACCCGACGTAGAAGGGACCGACCCAGAAGTCGAACAGGTCGCCTCCTGTCAGCGTTCCGCCGCGGACGCGGTACTTTCGTTCGAAGCTCAACATGGCCATGATCAGTCCCCAGCTTTGGAGACGACCCTTGAGGTCGCTCCGCCAACGGTCATCGAATGCAGCCGGAACGGGATCGCCAGTCCCCGCTTCGGCCACTGGTGGGCAGACAGGCCGGCTATTTGCCGGCCGGTGCCGTCGCAGGTGCCGGCATCGGTGCCATCTGCCCCGCGACCGGTACCGACTTGCGTGGCCCTTCGAGCCAGTTGAACCGGTCGGTCGACAGCAGGATGAAGTGAATCACCAGCGCCAGCACGAACAGGAACGTGAACAGGGCGACGAGCGTCCTGCGCGGATCGAAAAGCATCCAGATTCGCCACATGTCGTGTCTCCTCTAAGCGTTGAAGCCGACGCAGAGCGCGGCCATCGCCATCTCCTTGGCGTCGTTGACGATCGATGCATAACCCCCGGCGCCGGGAAGCCACGGTCGCCACTGCCATGCGAGGAAGTGGGCGACGACGGCTATCAGCGTGAAGATGATGAAGCTCGTCATGAAAATTCCGTGAAATTCTTTGGCTTCCTGCTCGGTCAGACCGGACAGGGAGCCCTCTCTACTTGGACCCATGATGTGTTCTCCAGATTGGCCTTGCGGCCGCTACCGCGCAGTTCCCCCGCGGCGGGGATCGCAGCGGCGGATGCCGCGGCAACTTCTTCGACGGATCAACCGACCCGTCAGGTTCTCGTATCGGGTTTCTCATGCGGGCTCCCCGTGGCGGAGCGCGTCGCGCGCCTGTGCCACGCGCTCTGCCGTCACGCTCGCTTCGCCTGCGCGCCGCGCATCGCGTTCGGCGCGATCGCGCAGCCGCTTGGCGGCGGAGATCTGAACCAGCACCGGTTCGGTTTCGACCAGTTCGTTCAAGAGCGCCTGGGCGTCGTCGTCCCAGCGACTGCTGCCCTGCGGTTCGAGGCGTGCCGGCGTCGCGTCGACCCGGTCCAGGTCGGTGCCCAGCGGCAAGATGTGGAAGAGCGCATCGAACAGCGCGTTGCAGAACTCCTGAACGATGTAGGTCGCGCCCGCATAGCCCATGAAGGGCGTGCCCGTGTGGCGCCGGATGATCGGCAGCGGGAACGATGCCGGGATGAAGGTCGTCTTCATCATTCCGCCGCCGCCGGCCTCTGCCAGGTAGATGCGTTCGTTGTAGCTGCCGTACAGCACCAATGGCGTCTTCTCGTGCACCAGCCGACGGGTCTCGGCGTTGTCGGTCTTGGCACCGGCGCAGCGCGCGACCGCGAAGTTGCAGGGCAGCCCCATCTCGTCCTCGAGAAAATGCCGGATGCCGCGCGTGTAGGTCTCGTTGGCCACCACCGCGAAGTTCGCGGTGCCGAAGAAGTCCTGGGTCACCGAGCGCCACAGGTCCCAGATCGGCTTGATCGTGGTGTGCTTCTCGCGCTCGATGAAGGGCTCGGGGTCGAGCCCCAGCAACGCGCCGAGGGAGCGCAAAAACTTCGTCGTGCTGTGCAGTCCGATGGGTGCCTGCAGGTAAGGCCGATCGAGCGCCTCGCACAGCATCCGGCCGAACTCCCGATACATGCAGATGTTGGCGTCGGCCTCGACCAGGCGCGACACGTCGGCCAAGTGGCTGCCGAGCGGAAACACCATGTTGACCTCGGCGCCGATGCCCTGCACCAGCCGGCGGATCTCGGCCAGGTCGCTCGGGCAATTGAAGACGCCATAGCTCGGGCCGATGATGTTGACCCGCGGCTTCTCGCCGGCAGGCCGGTCGGCGAACGGCTTGCGCGCAGGTACCTTCTTGAGTCCGTATTCCGACCACAGCCAGAACATGGCGCGGTTGGCGCACTGCCACTGGTCTTCGTCGATGGTGCGCGGCAGGAAGCGCTGCAGGCCGGTGCCCTCGGGCGTCACGCCGCCGCCGATCATCTCGGCGATGGAACCGGTGACGACCACCGAGGGCAGGTCGGGATCGAGCGAGGCGTGCGCCCGGCGCATTGACCCCTCGGTGCCCTCGCGCCCCAGCTGCTCCTCGGCCAGCCCGGTGACCACGATCGGCAGCTCGTGCGGCGGCAGCGCGTCGGTGTAGTGCAGCACCGAAGTGACCGGCAGGTTCTCGCAGCCCACCGGCCCGTCGATCACCACCTGAAGGCCCTTGATCGCGGTGAACACGTACACCGCACCCCAGTAGCCGCCCGCGCGATCGTGGTCGAGGACTAGCATCAGACGGCTTCCTCGGCCTTGCGCTTCTTGGCAAGCTTCAAGGCCTGGCGGCGCTGGTCGGCCTTGAAGTCCGGCCGATCCTGCGGCACGCCCTGGGCTGCTTCCCAGACGCCGGTCGCATGGCCGGTGCCGGCGCTGCCGAAGAACTCGCTCATGGCTTCGAAGCGCGCCTTGTTGCCGATGGCGGCATTGATCACGGTGCCGAGCGAACCGGCACCGGCTGGCCCCATCAGCGGCCGCGCAGAAATCAGGTTGGTGAAGTAAAGCGCCGGTGTGCGCAACTCCTTTGCGGCCTGCACCACCGGCGTGGTGCCGATGGCCAGGTCGGGCTTCCATTCGTGCAGCGCGGCGAGGTCTTGTTCGAGCGAGGCACGGAACTGCACGTGGACGCCCCTGGCCTCCAGCCACTGGCGGTCAGCGTCGCTCCATGGCGTGCGCGGGCAGGCGGTACCCACGTAGCGCAGGTCGGCGCCACTCTCGACCAGCAGGCGGCCGACCAGCAGCTCCGAGCCTTCGTAGCCGCTCAGCGTGATGCGCCCCTTGACCGGCAACTTCGACAAGGCGCCCTTGATGGCCGGCAGCATGAAGTTCTTGACTGCATCGATCCGTGCCTGCGGCACGTTGCCGGCCTGGCCCACGGCCTGCAGCCACGCTTCGGTGCCGTCGTGGCCGACCGGTGCCGAGCCGACGATGGTCCGGCCCGCCGCCTCGAACTCGCGGATGCTCGCCGTGTAGAAGGGGTGGACCGCGGCCACCGCTGCGCAGTCGAGCGCCGCATACAGCTCGCGCCATTCGCGGGTCGGCACCACCGGCCCGGCTGCCAGGCCCATCGGCTCCAGCATGCGGCCGATGATGACCGGGTCGGCCGGGAACATCTCGCCCAGCATCGTGATGGTGGGCCGCTCGCTGCGCCCGGTGCGCGGCGCCTGCACCGGGCCGGCCTGCACTTCGGCACGCGCGTACTTGAGCATGGCGCCGGCCAGCACGTCCTTGGCCTCCGCATGCGTGGGCACGCCGAAGCCCGGAACGTCGATGCCGATGATCCGCACGCCGTTGATCTCCTTCGGCAGGATCTGCAGCGGCACGCCGCTGGCGGTCGGGACGCACAGGTTGATGATGACGATCGCGTCGTAGCGCGCGGGGTCGGCCTCCTGGTGTACCGACTCGCGGATGTCCTCGAACAGCTTGCCGGTGACCAGCGATTCGCTGTTGAACGGCACATAGCCCACGCTGCGCCGGGCGCCGTAGAAGTGCGAGGTGAAGGTGAGCCCGTAGACGCAGCAGGCCGAACCCGACAGGATGGTGGCGGTCCGCCGCATGCGCAGGCCCACGCGCAGCGCGCCGAACGCGGGGCACATGCTCTGCGGCTGGTCGTGCGGGCCGGCCTTCGCATCCTTCGGGTAGTCCTGAGCGTACTGCGCGAGCACTGCCGACTTGCCGGCCGACTTCGCGGCCGCCAGCATGGCCTCGCCGCCCGAATGACAGCCCATGCCGTCGCCTTCGAGCGCGGTCGGCACCTTGACGGGAACGATGGGGATGATGGCGTTCATGGCGTCTGCTCAGGCTTCGTCGTAGACGACTTCGAGCGTTTCCTTCGTCGATTCGGTCTTGCCGCACATGTCGAATTGCGTGGCCGGTTCGAGCACCACGTCGCGGCCGACCGAGGCAGCCGAGAAGAGACCCAGCAACTGGTCCTGCGTCATGGGGTTCGGCCGCATCGGCGTCGACTTGCCGACGTTCTCGGCCAATTCGGCAAACATCGGGCCCCAGGTCGATTCGGGCCGCCCGATGATTTCGTAGCTCGCGCTCTTGCGTCGGATGTCCTCGTTGGCCGGTATGGTCGACAGCACCGGAATGCCGACCTGCGCGGCGAAGGCCGCGGCCTCGCCGGTGCCGTCGTCGCGGTTGATCACCATGCCGGCGACGCCGACGTTGCCGCCGAGCTTGCGGAAGTACTCGACCGCACTGCAGACGTTGTTGGCCACGTAGAGCGACTGCAGGTCGTTGCTGGCGACCACGATGACCTTCTGGCACATGTCGCGTGCGATCGGCAGGCCGAAGCCGCCGCAGACCACGTCGCCGAGGAAGTCGAGCAGAACGTAGTCGAAGCCCCACTCGTGGAAGCCGAGCTTCTCGAGCAGCTCGAAGCCATGGATGATGCCGCGCCCGCCGCAGCCGCGGCCGACCTCCGGGCCGCCGAGTTCCATCGCGTACACGCCGTCCCGCTTGAAGCAGACATCGCCGATGGCCACCGCTTCTCCGGCCAGCTTCTTCTTCGACGAAGTCTCGATGATGGTGGGGCAGGCCCTTCCGCCGAACAGCAGCGAGGTGGTGTCGCTCTTCGGGTCGCAACCGATCAGGAGGACCTTCTTGCCCTGCTGCGCCATCATGTAGCTCAGGTTGGCGAGCGTGAAGCTCTTGCCGATGCCGCCCTTGCCGTAGATGGCGATGATCTGCGTCTCCTTGGTCACCGGCGCGGTCGAGACGGCTGCGGGTTCGAGTGCCGCCTCCTCTCGCAACTGCTTGACGAAGCGCACCGGCGTTCCGTCGGGAATGGCGTGGGCGTTCGTTGTCATCTGCAGCTTCTCCAGTCGAGGACCATCTTCAAACAGGCGGGATCGCCAAAGGCGGTGCGGTAGGCGTGATCGGCTTCTGTCGGATCGGCGCGGTGGGTGATGAGGCCGCTCAGCATCAGCCGACCCGACTCGATCAGTTGCTTCACCTCGACCAGGTCCTGCGGCAGCCACTGGGCCGCGATGCGCAGCCGCGCTTCGCGCATGAAAGCCGGCGCGAACGCGAACGACATCCGCTCGTCGTAGAAGCCGGCCAGCACGATCTCGCCGCCCGGTGCGAGGCGTCCGACCAGCGCATCGAGGATGGCCGAATCGCCGCTCACGTCGCAGATCGAGGTGTAGTTGCGCCGCGGGTCGTCGGTCGGGTCGAGCACGGCGTAGCCGACCGCCCCGGCGCGGCGCTGCGGATCGGTTTCCCAGACCACCGGCGCTGCGCCGGCGAGGACGGCCAGCCTTGCCAGCATGCGGCCCAGGACGCCATGGCCGACGATCAGATCGGGCTGGCGCAGAGGGTCGCCGGAGCCGACGTGATAGGCGGTCGCGGCCAGCGCGAGCAGCACGCCCTCTTCGCCGAGCCCGGCATCGAAGGCCAGCGCACGTGTACCGGGCAGCACCACGGTCGAGGCCGCGCCACCGAACAGGCCGCGTACTTCACCGAAGCATTTGGATCCCGGCACGAAAACGCGATCGCCGACCCTGGCGCCCGAACGCGAACCGGCATCACGGACGCGTCCCACCGACTCGTAGCCCGGCACCAGCGGATAGCCCATGCCCGGGAACGCCGGCATGCGGCCCGACCACAACAGCCGCTCGGTGCCGGTGCTGATGCCGCTCCATTCGATGTCGACGACGACATCGTCTTCGGTCGCCTCGTCCAGATCGAGCCGCGAAAGCACCAGGTGCTCCGGCCGTTCGAGCACCACTGCCAGCGTATTCATGGCGTGGCTCCCGAAGCTGCCGCGCGCGCCACCAGCAGGCTCGTCTGCAGGGGCACGCGGGTGCGCCGCTGTTCCACCCGATCGAAACCCGCCGCATGGAGCATGTCGGTCAGTTCAAGCGCCGTGCGGACGCGGCCGCGGCCCATCGCCAAGAGGTAGAAGCCGAAATAGGCATCGCCCATCGTCTCGGCGCCGGTGGTGCCCGCCATCGGCTCGGCCAGCAACAAGCAGCCGCCGTCGGGCATCGCGCGGCGCACGGCGAGAAGGATCCGCATCGCGGTGGCGTCGTCGTGGTCGTGGATCACGCGAACGAGCGAGACGATGTCGGCGCCGGTCGGCAGGGGGTCGCCGAGGAAACTGCCGCCGACGATGGTGATGCGCTCCGACAAGCCGGCCTCGGCAGAGCGGCGGCGTGCGCGCTCGGCCACCGCGGGCAGATCGAACAGCATCAGCTGCAACTGGGGTGCGCGCGCCGCGGCGCTGGCCAGGAACAGGCCCTCGCCACCGCCGACGTCGAGCAGCCTGCGGTGCCCGCCCAGCGGGTAGGCGTCCAGGATCTCGTCGGCCACCAGCGGCTGCGACGCCGACATCAACGCCGAATAGGCCGCCACGCTCTCGCTCGACAACTTGCCGGGGACCGAAGCGTCTGCATAGGGCCAATAGCCGGCAAGCATGCTGGTGGCGTTCTCGCCACGCAAAAGCGCCACCGGGTCGCGCAAGTCGGCGTAGAGCGCCGTGTGGTGCTTCACCATGGCGGCCAGCGCGTCGTTGCCGACCATCGGCGCGCCGAGAACGCCCAGTCCGATCCGGTCGCCACTGCGGCGCTCGAGCAGGCGCAGCGAGACCGCCGCGGCAACGAGTCGTTCGCAGGCCTCGATCGGCAGGGAGAGGCGATGCGACAGCGCGGAAACAGGCAGTGGCCGCGCCGCCAGCAGGTCGAACACCTCGAGCTGCACGCAAGCGTGCAGCACCTGCGAATAGACGAAGCCGGCCATCAGATCGAAGAGCTCGCGTGCCCGTAGCCGTGCGATGGGCGCAGTGGGCGCGAATGCGGCGGCCTTGCGTTGAAACGTGCGGCTGGTCAGCAGGCGGTCGCGAAGCGCGAGCCAGCGATCGACCCAGGCACCGCGCCGCTCGTGCGGCGTGTTGCGTCTCATCGCGGGCGTCGTTTGCATGAGGATCGGTCTCTGCTCAGGCGGCACTGCGCAGGCTCGCCTCGAGCGATTCGCGGGGCACCAGCCGCTCGGACTCGCTGTCGACGAGTGCGCGCAGCCCCGCCGCGCCGGGACAATTCGGAATGGCCTCGATCGCTTTCGCCACCAGGGTGTCGAAATACGTGACGGCTCCCTGCAGCCCCAGCTGCGCGGCGGCGCTCGGCCGCAGGAGCGCGACATCGCGGCCGACCGGCTTGCCGAGCACCCGGGGGTCGCCCACCACGTCGCGGATATCGTCCGCTGCCTGATAAGCCTCGCCCAGCCAGTCGCCGAAGGCGCGCCACGGCTCGGGGTCGACACCCGCAGCCTGCGCTCCGCCCATGCTGCTCGCGGAAAACAGGGCGCCGGTCTTGGCGCGCTGGTAGTCGGCGAGCCTCACCCGCTGCTCGCTTTCCCAGGCCTGACCGGCCACCGCGCCGGTCGGCGTGCCGGCGCTCTGCGCGATCATGGTGATCAATGCCGGAAGACGAAGCGGCGACTTCGCCGCCCCCGCCGCGAGTGTTCGAAACGCCAGCACGATCAGCGCGTCGCCCGCCAGCACCGCCAGGCTCTGCCCGTAGGCGTACTGGACCGAGGCCCGGCCACGGCGCGTCTGTGCATCGTCGAAGCAGGGCAAGTCGTCATGCACCAGCGATGCGCAGTGCAGCAGCTCGATGGCCGTGGCCGTGGCGTCTGCCAATTGCGCGTCATCGTTGCCGCAGGCCGCAGCCACCGCGAGGCACACCCGCGGCCTGATGCGCGCACCACCCGGAAAGACGGCATGGCGCACCGCATCGGCCAGCTTGGGTGGCCCCTCGGGGCCTTCGCCCGCGCTGACGGCCATGGCCAGGGAGTGTTCGATGCTGGTGAGTGCTTTCATCGTTGTTGACCTGGTTGGACGGCGCGGGCAGAACGCAGTGTAAGTTGTCGTTGTCGCATCGTTGTGTCAACTAGAATAGACACATGGCAGCTCAGCGTCAACCCGCAGAAACCAGATTTATTCGATGGACAACCCACCTGTCGTGATCGTCGGGGCCGGCGTGGGGGGGCTTTCGGCCGCGGTCGGCCTGGCAGCGAGCGGCATCCCGGTGCTGGTGCTCGAGCGAGCGGCGGCACCGGGCGGCAAGATGCGGCAGGTGAAGGTCGGCCCCTCGCTCATGGACGCGGGGCCGACCGTCTTCACCATGCGTTGGGTCTTCGACGAATTGCTGGCGCAAGCCGGTGTGCGCCTGGAAGACCGGCTCGTGCTTCGACCGGCCGACGTGCTGGCGCGGCATGGCTGGGATGATGGCTCGCGACTGGACCTTTACGCCGACATCGATCGCTCGGCAGAAGCCATCGAGGCCGTATTCGGAAGCGCCGATCGCCGCGGGTTCCTGCGGCTGTGCACCCGGGCCGCGCAGGTCTACGCCGCTCTCGAGAAGCCGTTCCTGCGCGACACCCGGCCGACCCCGTTTTCTCTGGTTGCGCGGGCTGGGTTGCGTGGCTTGCCGGGGCTGGGGCGGCTGTCGCCTTTCAACACGCTCTGGAAGGAACTCGGGCATTACTTCACCGACCCGCGGCTTCGGCAACTCTTCGGACGCTACGCCACCTATTGCGGCAGTTCGCCGTTTCTGGCGACCGCCACGCTGATGCTGGTGGCCCACGTCGAGCAGCAAGGTGTCTGGCTCGTCGACGGTGGAATGCACCGCCTGGCCGCCATGCTGGAAGAGCTGGCGACAGAACGCGGCGCGCAATTCCGCTACGGCGCGCATGTCGACGAACTGGTCGTGCGCGATGGACGGGTCGCCGGCGTGCGACTGGCCAGCGGTGAACGGATCCGGGCATCGGCCGTCGTTTTCAACGGCGACACCGGCGCGCTGGCAAGAGGGCTCCTGGGCGCCGACGCAGCGGTGCAGCACCGGATTGCCGGTTCGCCCAGCCGCTCGCTTTCTGCGCTCACGTTCAATCTGCTGGCCGACACCAGCGGCTTTCCGCTGTCGCGCCACAACGTCTTCTTCTCGAACGACTACGCCCGCGAGTTCGACGACATCTTCAAGCGCGATCGATTTCCCGGCGACCCGACCGTGTACGTCTGCGCACAGGACCGGTCAGACACCGATACCGCGCCGCCCGCCGGCGCCGAGCGCCTGCTGTGCATCGTCAATGCACCGCCCAGCGGCGACCGAAGAACGTTTACATCCTCGGAGATCCACAGATGCGAATCGAGAACCTTCCAGTTGATGGCACGTTGCGGGCTCCAGGTGAAGACACGCATCGAAGACACGGTGGTCACGACGCCGAACGACTTCGAACGGATGTTTCCGGGTACCGGAGGAGCCCTGTATGGACCGGCCTCGCACGGCTGGATGGCCTCGTTCAGCCGCCCGGGATCGCGCAGCCGGCTGCCGGGCCTCTATCTGGCGGGAGGCAGCACCCACCCTGGCCCGGGAGTTCCGATGGCGGCGCTGTCGGGCCGTCTGGCAGCAGCCAGCATCCTGGAAGACCGCGCTTCGACGCGCACGTCCCGGCCGGTGGCTATGCATGGTGGTACGTCGATGCGATGAGTGCGGACGGCCGCCACGGCCTCACGATCATCGGCTTCGTCGGCAGCGTGTTCTCGCCCTACTACGCCCGCGCCCGGCGTCGCTCGCCGCGCGGGATCGCAGAACCGCTGTCGCACTGCGCCATCAACGTCGCGCTGTACGGCGCCGGGCGCGGCCGTTGGGCCATGACCGAGCGGGGTCGCTCGCGCGTGATGCGCGAGGCCGCGTCGATCAGCGTCGGGCCCAGCTCGATGCGGTGGGAGCGTGACGCGCTGGTGATCGAGATCGACGAAGTCACCGCGCCGATCCCTTCGCGCATCCGTGGCGTCGTGCGCCTTCACCCCGAGGCGCTCCACCACCGCACCTTCACCCTCGACGAGGCCGGCCGGCACCGCTGGCACCCCATCGCACCGTGCGCGCGCGTGGAGGTGGAACTGAGCCACCCGTCGCTCGCCTGGCGCGGCCGCGGCTATCTCGATTCGAATGGCGGCGAGCGGCCGCTCGAGGCCGACTTCATTCGTTGGGACTGGTCGCGCGCTGCCTTGGCCGACGGTCGCACGGCCGTGCTCTACGACGTGTCGCGGCGCGACGCGGCGCCCCTGGACCTGGCGCTGTGCTTCGATCCGGCTGGCGGCATCTCGGCCTTCGAGGCGCCGGAACGTCTCGCCCTGCCCACCACGCGCTGGAGACTGGATCGCGGCACGCGCGGCGACCTCCGCGGTGCCGCGCGCGTTGCCCGGACGCTCGAGAGCGCACCCTTCTACGCGCGCAGCCTGGTGGATACCTGCCTGCTCGGCGAACAGACCCGTGCCATGCACGAGAGCCTGTCGCTGGTTCGGTTCGACACGAGGTGGTGCCAGTGGATGCTGCCTTTCAGGATGCCGCGCGCCCTGTCGGGATCGGCCACCACGCGTGCCGGCCAGTGAGGCGACCGCTCGCCCTCACTCGTCCTCACTCGTCCTTGCGCTTCCTGTCGCGACGCAGCGAATAAAGATCCCAGCCGGCGAATCCCACCAGCACGCCGAGCACCCCGATGAGTTCGAGCGCAACGATCCATCCGGCGCTCATCGGGCAGCCCCCCAACAAGCTGCCGGCGCAGGATGGATCGCGGTGGCGGAAGACGCCACCGGCAAATGCCCCATCGTCGGTGTAAACATCATGGACATATTAGAAGTGTCAGGTTAAATTGACAACATGGCCACCCCGGCACTGCAATTTCGCGATCTGCGCTGTGTCCGCGGCGACCGTGCCGTGTTCGGCGGGCTCGACCTGGACATTCCCGCAGGCAGGCTGCTCAGGGTCACGGGGCCGAACGGCGCCGGCAAGACGAGCCTGCTGCGCATGATTTGCGGGCTGCTGCTCCCGGCGCGTGGCGAGGTGCGATGGCACGGCCAGCGCATCGACGCCGTGCGTGAAGACTTTCATCGGCACTTGGTCCACCTCGGTCATGCCGCCGCGCTGAAGGACGACCTGACCGCCGGCGAGAACCTTCGGGCGGCAGCGCGGTTGTCCGGGCTCGATCCCGACGCCGCGGAGGTCGAATCCGCGCTCGCCGCGAGCGGCTTGCGAGGACACACGGGATTGCCGGTGCGCAGCCTGTCCCAAGGGCAGCGACGACGCGTCGCGCTGGCGCGCCTGGTGCTGGCCAAGTCCAATCGCCTGTGGGTGCTCGACGAGCCTTTCAACGCGCTGGATGCCGCGGCGTCTGCCTGGTTGGTCCAACTGGTGATCGCCCAAGTCCGGCGCGGTGCCGTCGTGGTGCTGACCACCCATGACGCAGGCCTGGCCTGGCCCGAGTCGCTGCCGCAGATGGAGCTGGCCCTGTGAGCACGATGACGCTGCCTGCGGTCGAACCGCCCGCAACCGGTGCCTGGAACGGCGTGCGCTGCATCGTCGCGCGCGACCTCTGCATCGCGCTGCGCCGGCCCGCCGACAGCGCGGCCGTGCTTTTCTTCTTCGTGATCGTCGTCAGCCTCGTTCCGCTGGGGATCGGCCCCGAACCCGAGTTGCTGCGCCGGGTGGCACCCGGGATGGTCTGGGTCGCCGCACTGCTCGCGTCGATGTTGTCGCTGTCCCGGCTGTTCGCGGACGACCTGGCGGATGGCACGCTCGAACAGCAGCTGTTGTCGCCCACGCCGCTGGCGCTCCTGGTGCTGGGCAAGGCGTTCGTGCACTGGCTCTGTTCGGGCCTGCCGCTCGCGCTGGTGGCGCCGCTGCTCGCGATCCAGTTCGGCCTGTCATGGGACTCGGCCTGGGTGCTGGTCGCTTCATTGCTGCTGGGCACGCCCGTCCTGAGCCTCGTCGGTTCGATCGGGGCCGCTCTCACGGTGGGCGTGCGCGGTGCCGGCGTGCTGCTGTCGCTGCTGGTGCTGCCGCTGGTGATCCCGGTGCTGATCTTCGGCGCCGCCGCGGTCGATGCCAGCCTGGTGGGCGCGGATGTGGCGGGCCATTTCTCGCTCCTGGCCGCCATGCTGGTTCTCGCCGTGGCCGGTGCGCCACTTGCGGCGGCGGCGGCGCTGCGCATCGCGCTCGACTGAAAAGGACGCCACGTGACCACTGTCTTTCAGCATTCGCATTCGCCCTCGCGGCCCGGGCGTGCGGCATCGATCAACTGGTTCGCCTGGGCGGCGCCCCAGCGCTTCTATCCGGTGGCCGGCCGGATGGCGACGGTGTTCGGCCTGCTCGCGGCCGCACTGACGGCCGCCGGCCTGTACATCGGCATGTTGGTCGCGCCGACCGATGCGCAGCAAGGCGAGGCCTACCGGATCATCTACGTCCACGTGCCGGCGGCCTGGATGTCGATGGTCATCTACATCGCGATGGCGTTCTGGGCCGCCATCGGGCTGGCCTTCCATGCACGCCTGGCGGCCATGTTCGCGCGCGCACTGGCACCGACCGGCGCGCTCATGACCTTCCTGGCGCTGTGGACCGGCGCCCTGTGGGGAAAGCCGACCTGGGGCGCGTGGTGGGTCTGGGATGCGCGCCTCACGTCCGAGCTGATCCTGCTGTTCCTGTACATCGGCTTTCTTTCGCTGCATGCCGCCATCGACGATGCGCGACGAGCCGACCGCGCAGCCGCGGTGCTCGCACTGGTCGGCGTGGTCAATGTGCCGATCATCTATTTTTCGGTGAAGTGGTGGAACACGCTGCACCAGGGCGCTTCGGTCTCGTTCTCGAAGGCGCCCAGCATGGCGACGCCCATGCTCACCGGCATGTTGCTGATGGCGCTGGCGTTGTGGATGTACTGCATCGCCATCACGCTCGTGCGGCTGCGGGCGCTGATGCTGGAGCGAGAAGGCCACACCGCCTGGGCTCGCCGCGCACTGGAGGCCCGATGAACTGGGCGGCGGTTTCTGACTACCTGGCGATGGGTGGCTACGGGCTCTACGTCTGGGGCGCGTTCGGCATGGCCGGCCTGGTGGTTGCGCTCGAAGTGGCTCAGCTCGCCCTGCGCGGACGCGCGCTGCGTCGGCGCGCTGCCCGTGCGAACGGTGCTGGCGCCGATGCCCGCGTGGAGGCCGAGGCATGAAAGCGCGCAACCGCCGCGGCCTTGCCATCCTGGGCGGCATCTCGGCGCTCGGCATCGCCACCCTGCTGGTGCTCAACGCCTTTCGCAGCAACCTGGTGTTCTTCTTCAGCCCTTCGCAGATCGCGGCGAAGGAGGCACCGCTGGAACGCGGCTTCCGCCTGGGGGGCCTGGTCCAAGTCGGCAGTCTGCGCCGCTCGGTGCAAGACCTCACGGTCAACTTCGTCGTGACCGATCTCGCGCAAACGGTGCCCGTGGTCTACACCGGCCTGCTGCCCGACCTGTTCAAGGAAGGCAAGGGCGTGGTGGCACAGGGCCGGCTGGGACACGACGGCATCTTTCGCGCCGACCAGGTGCTGGCCAAGCACGATGAAAACTACATGCCGCCCGAGGCCGCCGATGCGCTCGACCAGGCACGCCGAGCGCAGCAGAAAGGCCACGCGCCGTGATTCCCGAGCTCGGGCACTTCGCGCTGATCCTCGCGCTGGCGATGACGCTGGTGCAGTCGGCAGCGGGCTTCGTGCGGACACGAAACGGCACGGCCTGGATCGCGCTGGCGCGGCCGGCGGCACGCGCGCATTTCGTGCTGGTCGCGATCTCCTTCGCGGCGCTGACACATGCGTTCGTGCAGAACGATTTCTCCGTGCTGTACGTCGCGCAGCATTCCAACTCGATGTTGCCCACGGTGTACCGCGTGACAGCCGTGTGGGGCGGGCATGAAGGGTCGATCCTCCTGTGGGTGCTGATCCTCGCCGGATGGACGCTGGCCGTGACCCTCTTCTCGCGCGAGCAGGACGAAGCCACGGTGGCGCGGGTGCTCGGCGTGATGGGCCTGGTCAGCTGCGGCTTCCTGTTGTTCACCTTGCTGACCTCGAACCCCTTCGCGCGGCTCCTTCCCGCAGCTGCGGATGGCCAGGACCTGACGCCGTTGCTGCAGGACCCGGGCATGGTCATCCATCCGCCGATGCTGTACATGGGCTACGTCGGTTTCGTGGTCGCGTTCGCTTTCGCGGTGGCAGCGCTCATCGACGGCAGGCTGGATGCATCGTGGGCGCGTTGGTCGCGGCCGTGGACCACGGTCGCCTGGTCCTTTCTCACCTGCGGCATCGCGCTCGGCAGCTTCTGGGCCTACTACGAGCTCGGCTGGGGCGGCTGGTGGTTCTGGGATCCGGTGGAAAACGCATCGTTGATGCCCTGGCTGGCCGGAACGGCGCTCATCCATTCGCTCGCGGTGACCGAGAAGCGGGGCGCGTTCCGAAGCTGGACCGCGCTGCTGGCGATCATCGCCTTCTCGCTGTCGTTGCTGGGCACTTTCCTGGTCCGCTCGGGCGTGCTGAGCTCGGTGCATGCCTTCGCATCCGATCCGAAGCGCGGCGTCTTCATCCTCGCCTTTCTGGCGCTGGTGATCGGCTCCTCCCTCGCGCTCTTCGCCTGGCGTGCGCCGAAGGTCGGCCAGGGCGCGAGGTTCGACACGGTGTCGCGCGAGTCGCTGCTGCTGGCCAACAACATGCTGCTGCTCGTGGCCTGCGCGGCGGTGATGCTCGGCACGCTCTATCCGCTGGTCATCGATGCGCTGGGGCTCGGCAAGCTGTCTGTCGGGCCGCCGTACTTCGAGGCGGTCTTCGTGCCGATCATCGCGCCGGCGCTTTTCCTCATGGGCATCGGTCCGTTGGCGCGGTGGCAGCGCGCCGACCTCTTCGATCTGGCACACAGGCTGCGGTGGGCGCTCGGCGTCAGTGCCGTGAGTGCGGTGCTGGCACCGCTCGCGCTCGGGCGCTGGACGCCGCTGATCGGCTTCGGCATCCTGCTGGCGACCTGGATTGCCGGCACCTGCCTGCTGAACCTGGTCGACCGCATCCGGTCGCATCCGCTCGAGAGCTGGACCGCGCGCTTCGCAGCGCAGTCGGGCAGCTACTACGGAATGCTGGTGGCGCATTGCGGCGTCGCAGTGTTCATCGTCGGCGTGACGATCGTCGGCGGATATGCGGTGGAGCGCGACGTGCGCATGGCACCGGGCGACACGTTGACGCTCGGCGCCTATGTGGTGCGCTTCGATGGCGTGCGCGAGGTGCGCGGGCCGAACTACGTGGCCGCGCGCGGCACGCTCGACGTCACGCGGAGCGGTCGGCCGCTCACCGTGCTGTCGCCCGAACGGCGCCTCTACACCGCCAGCAACACGCCGATGACCGAAACCGCGATCTACCGGCACCTGACGCGCGACCTGTATGTCTCGCTCGGCGAACCGCTCGGACCCAGCGCATGGAGCATGCGCGTCTACTACAAGCCCTTCGTCGGCTGGATCTGGGGTGGCTGCCTGCTGATGGCGCTGGGCGGACTGCTCGCCGTGGGTGACCGTCGCTATCGATCACTGCGCCGAACGGCGGCACAGCCGAGTGCCATGCCCTTGTCCGCCGGCCTGCCGCTGGTTCTCGACCTGCCTGCGATCAAGGCGACCCGGCGATGAAGCGAACCACGCTGCCCTTGCTGGTGTTCGGATTGCTGGTCGCGCTGATGGCGGCTGGCCTGAAGCTTCGTCCGGCCGAAGTGCCGTCACCGCTGGTGGGCAAGATCGCGCCTGCCTTTTCCCTGCCGCTGCTCGGCGCGCCGGAGCGGTCGCTGTCGGCCAACGACATGCTCGGCAAGGTGTGGTTGCTCAACGTCTGGGCGTCATGGTGCGTGGCATGCCGGCTGGAGCATCCGGCGGTGCTCGACGCATCGAAATCGGGTGCGGTGCCGATCTACGGCCTCAACTACAAGGACAAGCCGGCCGACGCGCTGCGCTGGCTCGACCGTCTCGGCAATCCTTATGTGGCGTCGCTTTCCGATGTCGAGGGGCTGGTCGGGATCGACTTCGGCGTGTATGGCGTGCCCGAGACTTTCGTGATCGACAAGCAAGGCGTGATCCGTCACAAGGTGATCGGACCGCTGACGGCCGAGACCCTGCGCGACACGGTGATGCCGCTGGTGAGGAAGCTCGATGGCTAGCCGATGGCGCATCCCGTTCGGTCGCTGGCGGCTGGCCCTGCTGCTCTTCGTCCTGTGCGGCAGTGCGGGCGCGCGCGAAGCCCAGCCCTTGGTCGCCGACCCGGTGATGGAAGCGCGCGTCATGGCCATCGCGGCGGAGCTGCGCTGCCTGGTGTGCCAGAACGAGACCTTGGCGGCGTCGCAGTCGGCGCTGGCGCTGGATCTGCGAAAACAGATCGAGCATCAGTTGGCGCGGGGCGCATCGCCCCAGCAGGTGCGCGACTACATGGTCGAGCGCTATGGCCAGTTCGTATTGTTTCGCCCTGCCCTCAATGCCAGCACGATCGCGTTGTGGTTAGGCCCCTTCGCCATCCTGGTCGCGGCGCTGGTCGCGGGGTTTCGAACGATTCGATCCAACGCGCGAACATCCTCCGACGTCGCGTTGAGCCAGGCGGAAAGCGAGCGCGCGCGGCGCTTGCTGCAAGCGTCGTCTGGTCTGCCCTGAAGCGCCGGCACGCATGACACCCACCACCTTTTTCTGGATCGGCGCCATTGCCATGGCACTGCTCGCGTGCATCCTTCTGGTCTTTCCGGCTGGTCGTCCATCACGTGGCGCAGACCGTCAGCGGCGCAATCTGATCCTGCAGCGCGAAGAGCTCGCCGCACTCGACCTGGAACTCGCTGCCGGAAGACTCTCACGCGACGACCATCGCGATGCGATTGCCCAGGTGGAGCGCGCGGTGTTGGAAGAGGCCGACGCACCGTCCGGCAGCAACCCGCCGGGGCGTTCGCAACGGACCGAACCGAAGACATCGCGGCGCCTGGCTTTCACGCTCGCAGGGACCATCGCCTTGGCCGCGTTCGGCCTGTACGGCATCCTTGGCGACACGGCGGCGATCGCATCGGGTCCGCCCGCATCGAGCGTGTCGGCCGCCGCAACGCAGGGCCAGGCAGCCGAAGCATCGAACGCGCCCGTCGAGGCGATGCTCGACAAGATGGCAGAAAGCATGGCACTCCAACGGGAAGGAACCGTCGACGCTGCAGGCTGGTCGCTGGTTGCCCGTTCGTATGCAGCGCTGCAACGCTTCGACGATGCCAGCCGTGCCTACTCACGCGCGCTCGCCCTTTCGCCGAACGATGCGCAACTGCTGGCGGACCAGTCGGACGTCTTGTCGATGCTGCAGGAAAGACGCATGTCCGGGGAGCCGATCCGACTCGCGAAGCGGGCACTGCAGATCGACCCCGACCATCCGAAGGCGCTCGCGCTGGCCGGCAGCGATGCGTTCGAGCGCAACGACCTCGCCGCTGCAGAAGACTTCTGGCGCCGCGCTCGGCGCGCCAGCCCGTCGGACACCTTCGCCGACGGCATCGACCGCAATCTCGCGGCGGTCGAAACGGCACGGTCGCGTTCTCCCGAAGCCGCGACCCAGGGCGATCGCCCCACCCCGACGCCGGCCCGGATGCGCGTGGGTGGACGGCTTCGCGTGGCGCCTGAACTGGCAGGCCGCATTGCGCCCACGGACCGAGTCTTCGTGTTCGCGCGCGAACCGGGCGGTACCGGGATGCCGATCGCGATTGCGCGCTACTCGGCGAACGATCTGCCGATGGATTTCGTCCTGGACGCCAGCAACGCCATGGTCGACGAAGCCAGACTCGCGGCACTTTCACGCGTGGAGATCGGCGTGCGAGTCTCGAGGACGGGTGACGCGACGCCGCGCACCGGCGACCTGCGCGGCAAGTCGGGGGCTGTCGCCATCGACACCGGCGACCTCGCCATTACCATCGACGACGTGACGCCATGAAGCATGCGGGGCGCCGTCCCTTTCGGAGGCATGCCGTCAAGTCGCGGTCGGTCCGGGCCGGGGAACAGGTCGAGTCGCGCCGAAGCCGAACACGGTCGACAGTTCGGACAACGAATCCAGGAAACCATCGGCGTCGACCTCGCGGACCGGTTCGCCGTGGTTGTAGCCGTAGGTCACCAGCAGCACGGGGCACCCGGCCGCACGCGCGGCACGCGCATCGTTGCTGGAGTCGCCCACCATCAGGGTGCGGGACGGCGATGTACCCAACGCCTCGCATGTCTTCAGGAGCGGCAGCGGATCGGGCTTCTTGCGCTCGAATGCGTCGCCGCCGAACACCTGCGCGAAGTAGCCGTCGAGCCCCTTCGACCTGAGCAGCGCTGCGGCGAAGGCGGTGGGCTTGTTGGTCAGGCAGGCCAGTCGCCAATCACCTGCTCGCATCGCCTCCAGCCCCTCGATCACGCCCGGAAACACATGGGCCTGCTGTCCGTTGACCGCACGATAGTGCGACTGATATCGCACCCACGCCGAATCGAACAAGGACTGCGAAGAGACGTGCTGACCGTTGGTCCCTGAACTCGGCCGGGACGCCAACGCGCGTTCGAGCACGGCGCCGATCAGGTACTCCGACCCCTTGCCGACCAGCGGCCGGACCTGCGCCGCGTCCGTGCGAGGCAACGCAAGGTCATCGAGCATCGCATTCAGGACGACGACGAAATCGCCGAGCGTATCGACCGTCGTGCCGTCGAGATCGAAGATCGCAGCATCGAACATGGATGGTTCAAGGCGCATGGTCAGCTTTGGAAGTTGGCCGATTGTGAACGTGGCGCTCTCGCCGTCAATAGAGCGGACTCCGGTCGACGCCTTGAAGCCCGCTACCATGCGCCGCTGATCCTGGAGTTATTCCAACCCACATGAAGACACCCCATCGCCTCCTGATGATCGCTGCCTTGGCCCTCGGCCTGGCCGGCTGCACCACGAACAAGCCGGCCGAAACACCGTCAGCCGACACCTCTTCCGCTCCGTCGACCAGTAGCAGCGACACGCCGAGCGCCGAGGTTCCGACGGTGCGGCTCATCACGATGCAGACGCCCGCGATCAAGGCCTATCGCAAGCTCGGCGCTCGGCACATCTACGACAAGTATCCGAAGCGGATCTATAAGGGAAAGATCCCGCCGCTGGTGTACGCGGTGGTGGTCACCGAGACCGACATCGACGCGACCGGCAAGGTGGTCGGCGTCCATTTCAGCCGCACGCCGAGCCATGCGCCGGAAGTGAGCGGAAAGATCGCCGAGTTGATCAAGGACGCCTCGCCCCTCCCCAATCCGGGCAAGGTCGGCGCTCACACCTATGTCGATACGTGGCTCTGGGACAAGAGCGGCAACTTCCAGCTGGACACGCTGACGCTGGGGCAGCGCAGCCGCTGAGGCGGCTAAGGCGGCTAAGGCGGCTAAGGCGGCTGAGGCCGGTGTCCCACGGTGGCGCGGCGGGCCGTTGCAGCCCGCTACAGGGACGTGCAGGAGGCCGAGCGGGCAGCTCGCTATTCGAGCCCCAGGTCCTGGATCTTGCGGGTGATGGTGTTGCGGCCGATGCCGAGCTTTTGCGCGGCCTCGATGCGCCGGCCGCGCGTATTGGCCAGCGCCGTCAGGATCAAGCGCGATTCGAAGCGCCGCGAGAGCGCGTCCCACACGTCGTTGCGACCGGCTGCCAGCAGGTTCTGGGCTTCGCGCTCGAGGCCGCTTTCCCAGCCCGCGGACGCTGCATCGATCCCGTTTGGCAAGCCGGCAACGACGGACCCGGGCACCGATTGGGCAGCGCCGAATGCGATCGGCGGCGCGACCGGCGCGGCAGCCTCGAACTCGGCTGCGTTGCCGTTCGAGGCCGGCGCAACCGCTGCAGCGATTTCGTGCGGCACCGCAGCCATGACCTCGGGCGGCAGGTCCTTGGCTTCGATCAATTGGGCGGGTGCCATCACGGTCAGCCAATGGCAGATGTTCTCGAGTTGCCGCACGTTGCCCGGAAAGTCGAACTGCGCGAGTTGCACCAGTGCGGCTTCGGAAATCCGCTTCGGCTCGACGCCGAGCTGCCTTGCGCTTTGCTGCAGGAAATGCCGCGTGAGGGCCGGCACGTCCTCGCCTCGCTCGCGCAGCGCCGGAAGGCGCAGGCGGATCACGTTGAGCCGATGGAACAAGTCTTCGCGGAAGCCGCCTTGCTTCACGCGCTGTTCCAGGTCCTGGTGCGTGGCGGCGATCACCCGCACATTGGCCTTGACCGAGTTGTGCCCACCGACCCGGTAGAAATGCCCGTCGCTCAACACGCGCAGGAGGCGCGTCTGCAGGTCGAAGGGCATGTCGCCGATCTCGTCGAGGAACAGCGTGCCGCCTTCGGCCTGCTCGAAGCGGCCGCGCCGCATCGTCTGCGCACCGGTGAAGGCGCCGCGCTCGTGGCCGAAGAGCTCGCTTTCGAGCAGGTCCTTCGGAATCGCGGCGGTGTTGATCGCCACGAAGGGCCCGCTCGCCCGCGGCGAATGCTTGTGCAGCGCACGCGCGACCAGCTCCTTGCCCGATCCGGATTCGCCGGTGATGAGCACCGTGACATTGCTTTGCGACAAGCGGCCGATGGCGCGGAACACGTCCTGCATCGCGGGCGCCTGGCCCAGCATCTCGGGCGCCTCGACCATGCGCTCCTCGGCCACTTCCTCGCGCTGGCTCTCGTCGACTGCGCGGCGAATCAG
This sequence comes from Burkholderiales bacterium 8X, assembly GCA_902506565.1. GTDB lineage: Bacteria > Pseudomonadota > Gammaproteobacteria > Burkholderiales > Burkholderiaceae_C > Variovorax. Next base: position 2,916,826 of record LR732703.1, read on the forward strand.
CTCGACCGCGCGCGGCAGGTCGAAGGGCTTGGGGAGGTATTCGAAAGCGCCGCCCTGGAAGGCCGAGACGGCGCTGTCGAGGTCGGAGAACGCGGTCATGATAATGACCGGCAGGCCCGGATGCCGGGCCTTGATCTTGTCGAGCAGGTCGAGCCCCGAGCCACCCGGCATGCGGATGTCGCTGACGAGGACTTGCGGGCCCTGCATCTCGTCGTCGGCCGCGGCCTCGAGCGCGGTGAGCACTTCGCGGGTGTTGGTGAAGCTGCGCGTCGGCATGTCTTCACGGAGCAGTGCCTTCTCCAGTACGAAGCGGATCGATTGGTCGTCATCCACTATCCAGATCGGCTTCATGCAGTTCCTTGTTGCCAGGCTGCGGCTAGGGCAGCGGTATCAATATCTTGAAATCGGTCCGGCCCGGGACACTGTCGCACTCGACCACGCCGTGGTGCTGTTGCACGAAAGTCTGTGCCAGGGTCAAGCCAAGGCCGGTACCCCCTTCGCGCCCTGAAACGAGCGGGTAGAAGATGCGGTCCTTGATGGCGTCCGGCACACCCGGTCCATTGTCGATGACATGCAATTCCAGTGCCAATCGATACCACTGCTTGTTGAAGATCACCTGACGCGCGACCCGGGTCTTGAAGGTGATGCGCGCATCGCCCGCCGCACGGCGTTCGGCCAATGCCTGCGCAGCGTTGTGGGCGATGTTGAGCGTGGCCTGGATCAGCTGCTCGCGATCGCCGCGAAACTCCGGAATCGAGGGATCGAAGTCGCGCTCGATGTGCAGGTCGCGCGGGAACTCCGCGAGGATCACCGAGCGAACCCGCTCGCAGACCTCGTGGATGTTGACGTCGCCCACCACGTGCGGCCTGCGATGCGGTGCCAGCAGCCGATCGACCAGGGTCTGGAGCCGATCGGCCTCGTGGATGATGACCTGGGTGTATTCGATGAGGTCGCGCGATTCGACCTCCATCTGCAGGAGCTGCGCCGCGCCGCGGATGCCGCCGAGCGGGTTCTTGATCTCGTGCGCCAGGTTGCGGATCAGCTCCTTGTTGGCTTGTGCCTGGTCGATCAGCCGCTCCTCGCGGTCCTGACGGACCTGCTGCTCCAGCGGCGACAGCTCGATGATGAGTTCGTGCGCCCGGTCGCCCGGCGCCAGCGTGACCTGCACCGGCATCAGCTCGTGGTTGACCCGGCGCAGGAACGCCTCGTAGCGAAGCGTCGCGAAATCGTTGCTGCGGGCGCCTTCGATCGCGGTGCGGAGCACGTTGGGTTCATGGAAGCAGGCGCCGAACTGCGAGCCTTCGAGAGTGCGGCGCGAGGTGCCCAGCGCATCCTCGAGGCTGGCGTTCGCGAAGATGACCGAGCCATCGGTCTTGATGACCGCGATCAAGGTCGACAGCAGGTCGAAAGCCTGGAACCGCCGGGTCGCACCGGCCGGCTTTCCAAAAGCCATCAGCGGTTGGCCGGAAGCCGGCCGATCTCGCGGCGGATGCCGGCGATGTCGCTCTCGTTGCGGGCGATCTCGGCCTTCATGTCGGCGACCCGATCGAGGTACTTCTGGTAGTTGCGGGATTCGGCGCCCTGCTTTTCGGGTTCGCCGTTGTTGAACTCTCGCTGCAACTGCGCCTGTCGCTCCTCGGCCTTCTTGAGCTCGGACTCGAGCACCGAGCGGGCTTCGCCGTCGCGGGCGCGCTGGTCGCTGCCCTCGACCCGAGGGCTACCGGATGGCGATCGGACCGCCGAGCCGCCGCTCGAAGTGCTGAGCGATGCAGCCGGCGTGGCCGCGCGGGGCGCCGTGCCCTGGACCACGGTGACGTTGCCGCCTTCCATCACCTTGCAGCCGCGCTTTTGCGCATCGGCTGCGTTGTTGGTGTATTCGTTGCCGCAGCGAAACACCCTTTCTTGCGCGAAGGCGGGGCATGCAGCCAGCAGCACGAGGGGCATCAGGAGGCGTGACAGGTTCTTCATGATTTCGGTCGGGCGGTTGCACGATAAAAAGGCATTTTCATCCAATTCGACAGGGCAACCCAGCCATCGTTCCCGCCGCAAAAAAAAGGACGGCAAGAGCCGTCCTTTGTCTCGAAAGCCGGCCGCAGCCGTGCCTTTACAGCGAGTAGTACATGTCGAATTCGACCGGATGCGTGGCCATGCGGAACCGCGTGACTTCCTGCATCTTGAGGTCGATGTAGGCATCGATGTACGCATCGGTGAAGACGCCGCCCTTGGTCAGGAACGCGCGATCCTTGTCGAGGTATTCCAAGGCCTGATCGAGGCTGTGGCAGACGGTCGGGATCAAGGCGTCTTCTTCCGGCGGCAGGTGGTACAGGTCCTTGGTCGCGGCTTCGCCCGGATGGATCTTGTTCTCGACGCCGTCGAGGCCGGCCATCAGCAGCGCGGCGAAACCGAGATACGGGTTCATCAGCGGATCGGGGAAGCGTGCCTCGACGCGGCGGCCCTTCGGGTTGGCCACGAACGGAATGCGGATCGATGCCGAGCGATTCTTGGCCGAGTAGGCCAGCTTGACCGGCGCCTCGAAGCCGGGAACCAGCCGCTTGTAGCTGTTGGTGCCGGGGTTCGTGATCGCGTTCAGGGCACGGGCGTGCTTGATGATGCCGCCGATGTAATGCAGCGCGAATTCCGAAAGGCCCGCATAGCCGTCGCCGGCGAACAGGTTCTTGCCGTCCTTCCAGACCGACTGGTGCACGTGCATGCCGGAGCCGTTGTCGCCGACGATCGGCTTGGGCATGAAGGTGGCGGTCTTGCCGTAGGCATGCGCCACGTTGTGGATCACGTACTTCTGCAGCTGGACCCAGTCGGCGCGCTGGATCAGCGTGCTGAACTTGGTGCCGAGTTCCATCTGGCCGGCATTCGCGACTTCGTGATGGTGGACTTCGACCGGAATGCCCAGCGCCTCGAGCACCAGGCACATCTCGGAACGCATGTCCTGGAAGCTGTCGACCGGCGGAACCGGGAAGTAGCCGCCCTTGACCGCTGGCCGGTGGCCGGTGTTGCCGTGCTCGAATTCCTTGCCGGTGTTCCAGGAGGCTTCTTCGGAGTCGATCTTGACGAAGCAGCCGGACATGTCGTTCTGCCAGCGCACGCCGTCGAACACGAAAAACTCGGGCTCCGGTCCGAAGAAGGCGGTGTCGCCCAGGCCGGATGCCTTCATGTAGGCCTCGGCACGCTTGGCCAGCGAGCGCGGGTCGCGCTCGTAGGGCTTGCCATCGGACGGGTCGATCACGTCGCAGGTGAGGATCAGCGTGGTTTCTTCGAAGAACGGGTCGATGTTGGCCGTGTTCGGGTCGGGCATGAGCTGCATGTCCGAGGCTTCGATGCCCTTCCAGCCCGCGATGGACGAGCCGTCGAAGGCGTGCCCGTCGGAGAACTTGCTCTCGTCGAAGGCGGACACCGGCACGGTGACGTGCTGCTCCTTGCCACGGGTATCGGTGAAGCGGAAGTCGACGAACTTGACCTCGTTTTCTTTGACGAGTTTCAGGACGTCGGCGACGGTCTTTGACATCAGGTTTCTCCTGGTTTGGATGGATGGTTGGACTACGGGCGCAGAGGATGCAGGTTCTGTGCCATTGGCTCCGGCAACCATGCTGGTGCCATTGCCGGAGGAGGAGCCCCAAAAGAGGAGATCATCCACCAATTTGGTGCGATATCGATCTATCGCACCAGCTCGGGACCGAGTTTCGCCTTGAAAGCGTGCAGCCCGGCGATGAGTTCTGCGTAAGCCGCATCGACCCTCTCTGCATCGCCCTTGACGCCGAGTTCGATATGCCGCCCGTGCTCCGGATGGTCGACGCTCGGCAGGCTGAAGACCTTGATGCCGTCATGCGCCTTCTCGATGGCCAGCATCAGCGGCGTGAGCGCGGCTTCCATGGCGCCGTAGACGATCACGGATTTCTCGATGTCCTTGCCCCGGGCGAACAGCTCGGTGTAGCGCTCGTCGAGCAGGGCTTCGATCATCGGCCAGGCCATCACCGGGAAGCCGGGCACGAAATGCACGTCGCCGATGCTGAAGCCCGGGATCTTGTTGTAGGGGTTGCGGATGATGTTGGCGCCGAGCGGGAACACGCCCATGTTGAGCCGGTGGATGTTGTCCGGGTGCTCGGGCTGGTAGGCGACGCCCTGCTCTTTCGCGGTGTCCTGCATGCGCTCCCGGATCAGGCGCTCGGCCTCCGGATGCAGCGCCAGGGGAACACCGAGCGCGGCTGCCGCGCATTGGCGCGTATGGTCGTCCGGCGTCGCGCCGATGCCGCCGGTCGAGAACACGATGTCACCCGAAGCGAACGCCCGCGCGAGCGCCGCCGTGATGCGCGCCGGCACGTCGCCGACGTACTCCGCCCAGCCGAGCTGCAGCCCGCGTGCGGCCAGCAGCTCGATGACCTTGGTCATGTGCTTGTCGAGGCGCTTGCCGGAGAGGATTTCGTCGCCGACGACGATGAGGCCGAAGCTGCGTGTGGTCACTTCTTGGGGCTTTCGAGTGGAACGGGGCGGCTGCTCGCAGCCAGGGGCGTGATCGGGGCCGACGTCGCGACCGCGAGCCGGTCGGCCCGCAGCTGTGCCAGCGCGTCGAGGCAATAGTGCGCAAACCAGAGCGCCGAGAAGGCGAAGACCAGCGTGTAGATCCAGATCGCGAGCGGCACCAGCACGAAGAAGGCGGCCGCGAAGAGCAGGCCCGAGGCCCAGACGAGGCTGGGCGCCGCACCCAGGTAGCCGCACAGGATGCCGATGCCCAGCAGCGGCAGCCGGTGCGTGCGCAAGAGGCTCTGTCGTTCTTCGGCGCTTGCATGTTCGGCCAGTGCGTCGAAGCTCATCACCCGGTAGGTGAGCCAGCCCCAGATCAAGGGCGGCAACAGCAGCACCAGCGGCGGAATCAACCAGAGCGGCATCGACACCACCAGCGCCATCAGGGCCAGCAAGGTGAGCCCGATCGAGCGCAACACGCTGCCGAGGAAAGAGGCTCCGGCCTTCTGCTCCAGAACCGGAAAGCGGCGCTCGGCCACCAGACGGGTGAGCGGCGTCGCCATGCTGCCCGCCACGATGACCAGCGATACCACCACGATCAGCGGCGTGGCTGCGATGAACACCACCAGGGGCGCCAGCACGCCGGTCACGTCGCTCGAGAAGAAGCGGCCGATCCAGGCCCAGAAGCTCGCGAGCAGCGGCCAGGCCTCCAATGCCTCGCGGGTCCAGGCGACGGCCGAGTCCCAGTAGAAGTAGCCGAAGAGCGCCGCCAGCGCAACCATCAACCCGAGCGGCAGCAACGACAGCAGGATCACCCGCGGATGCAGGCAATAGGCCACCGCACGCCAGAAGGAATCGAGGAGGAGCCGCATGGGCGTCGAGGATACCGCCACGGCGGGATGGCGCTGGCCTTCAGGCCCTGCCGAACAGGCGCCGGAGCCCCAGCCACTGTTGCGACCAGAAGCCCGCGCCGTAATCGCGCACGCTGCCGCGGGTGCCGGGCTCGACCTGGTCGCGAATGCCGGTCGGCTCGTAGCGCGCATCGAAGTTGGCGGTTCGGGCGAGGATGTCCCACCAGGGAAGCAGCACGCCGAAATTGCAGCCGCCCAGCGCCGCGCGGGGCTGCGATTCGTGCCCGATGCCGATCGCGTGGTGCATGCGGTGATAGCGCGGGCTGATCCAGAGCCGCTCGCCCAGGCCGCCGAAATGAAGGCGCAGGTTGGCATGCTGCAGGCTTTCGCTGAGCTGGGTGAGGGCCACGATCGCGATGAACTGCCCGGGCGCCACGCCGATGAGCTGCGCCACGATCACGATCAAGGTGTCGTGGATGACGTCGTCGAGCAGGTGGTTGCGGTTGTCGCTCCACATGGTCATCTGCTGCTGCGAATGGTGCAGCGAGTGCAGCGACCACCACCAGTCGAAGCCGTGCTGGCCGCGGTGGATGAGGTACTCGACCAGGTCGAGCACCACCAGGTAGCCGACGAACGCGACCCATGGCACGTCGGTGACGCCGGGCCAGAGCTGGTCGAGATGGAAACTGCCCCAGCCCGCGGCCCGCGCTTGGCCGAGCAGCTGGTCGAAGAGGGGATCGAGCGCGAAGAACATCGCCAGCCGGAACAATCCGAGCCGGTGGATCAGGGTATAGAGCACGTCGACGCGGATCGCACGCCGGTCGACCACCGGCTCGACCGGGCGCCAGCGCTCGAGCGGCCCGATCACGGCCAGGAGGATCGCGATCTGGATCAGCCCCACCAGCAGCCAGCCGGTGGCATCGAAAGCCTCTTCGACCCGGCCGCCGAGCCCGATGCCGTACACCAGCGGCTGCACGACGGTTTCGAACAGCCACTCCTGCACGTGGGCGAAGGCATCGGGCAACCAGGTCAGCCAGTTCATCGCGATCGCCGCGGGTTCAGGGATGGGCAGACAACCAGGCCTGGTAGTCCGGATGCCGGCGCAGGGTCTCGAAGCAGAAACCCTGGGACTTGAGCCCGACGATCAGGGGTTCGAGCACGGCAGGCGCCCACGGATCCTTGCGCGACCAGATACCCAGGTGGGCGAGCAGGATGTCGCCCGGGCGGATGTCGGCCAGCGCCTTGGCGAGCAGCTTGTCGTTGCTCGCCGTCTCGCTGGGAAGCTCGTCGCCCAGGAAACCGGCGGGCGCCCAGCCCACGTGCGCATAGCCGCAGGCCCGGGCCTCGGAAAGGAGCTTCGGAGAGGTCTTGCCGCCCGGCGCCCGAAACAGCGGCAAGGGCTTCTTGCCGGTGATGTGCTGGAGGCGATCGGATGCTTCCTTGACGTTCGCGCAGTACTGGGCCGCGGTCCAGGTGAATTCGCGACCGGCGAAAGCGCCGGCAGAAGGCCGGATGCGAAAGCGCGGCTCGATGCCTTTGACGTCGCCCCGCCAATAGGCATGGTCGTAGGTGTGGGACGCGAACTCGTGGCCTTCGCCCGCCCGCGCCTTCCACCAGGCGGCCCAATGGTTGTCGAGGCTGTCGCCGCCGTCGACCGTCTTCTCGGCGGCGCCGAAGAAGGTGACGCGGACGTCCTGCCGCTTCAACACGTCGGCTACCAGGGGCGCGATGCCCATGTGGCCGGTGTCGAAGGTGAGATACACCGGCTTCGTGCAGGCCGCAGCCGGTGCGCTTTGCGACAGCGCAGCAAGGGGCGCGGCGAAAGCCAGTGCGACCGCGCCGCTAGCGAATCGCCGGAGGCTCGCCGGCAAACCGGGTGCGTTCTCAGCGGCGCGCATGATCGAGCGTCCAGACGCCGTGCGGCGACCGGCCGACCGCCACCTGCCGCAGCAGCTTGCCGGTCGTGAGGTCGAGCACGCTGAGCTTCTTGGCCCAGCGCGAGGTCGCATAGAGCGTCTTGCCGTCGGCGGATACGTCCATGCAGTCCGGCCCGCCCGGCACCGCGTAGGTCGCGGTGACCTGCAAGGTCTGCAGGTCGATTCGGCTGATGCTGTTGGCCACCCGGTTGCTCACGAAGACGCTGCGGCCATCGCCGGCGGCACGGAAGGCGTGCGCGCCCTTTCCGGTGAGGATCTTGCCGACCGCCTTCGGCTCGGGTCCCGCGACGTCGAACACCTGGACGCCGTCGCTTCCCGTGAGCCCCACCAGCAAGGTCTTGCCGTCGTGCAGGCCGAACACGTCGGCCGGCATCGGCCCGGTCGGGGTTCGCCAGCGGATGGTCTGGGTCGCGATGTCGACCGCGATCAATTCGTCGCTGTCCTGCATGCTGACGTAGGCGGTCGTGCTCTTGCCGTCGATCCAGATGTGACTCGGCGTCTTGCCGGTGAGGATGCGCTTGACCAGCTTCGGCTCCTTGCCGTCCCAGCGATAGATGTCGACATGGTTCAGGCGATTGGCTGCCGTGACCAGCCACTTCATGTCGGGCGAAAAGCGCAGGTGGTACGGATCGATGATGCCGTACACCACGCGCTGGACTTCGGCGGTACGCGGATCGAGGAAGGTGAGCGAATCGCCGGCCGAATTGGCGACCAGCAGCGAGCTTTCGTCCGGCGCCAGGTAGAGGTGGTGCGGCTCCTTGCCCGTGGCGATGCGGGTCTTTTCGGTCCAGTCGGCCGGATTGATCACGCTGACCGTCGCATCGAGCGAATTGAGCACGAAGATCGGCGGGGATCCTGCAGTGGGTGCAGTGGGTGCAGTGGGTGCGGTGCTTGCGCCGGCCACGCTTGCCGGGGTGGCTGCCGAGTGGGTTGCAGCCGCCGCAGGTGCAGGCGGTACCGGCTGGCTGGCCTGCGAAGCCGGCGCGAGCCACGCATTCGCGCAGACGAACAAAAGGGCCGCAAGGCGGCCCACCGAGATTGAAATTGCGCGCAAAGCTTGGTTCCGGAACGAGGCTTCGAGTTTAACGATCGACACTGCCTGGCGGCTGACCAGATCGAGCAGTCCTCAACGCTTCCACCTGTTCTTCATCGAGCCACCGCCATTGCCCGGGCGCCAGGTCGGGCGGGATCTCGAGCTCGCCGATCCGCGAACGGTGCAATGCCTCGACCCGGTTGCCGACCGCCGCGACCATTCGCTTCACCTGGTGGTACTTGCCCTCGGTGAGCGTCAACCGGAGTGCGCTCGGCCCGCTCTGTTCGCAGGCTGCCGCCCTGACCGGCTTCGGATCGTCCTCGAGCACCACGCCTTCGAGCAACCGCGCCACCTGCCGCGCATCCACCGGATGCTTGACCACCACCTCGTACACCTTCGGAACGTGATGACGAGGCGATGCCATGCGGTGGATGAACTGGCCGTCATCGGTCAGCAGCAGCAGGCCGGTCGTGTCCTGGTCGAGCCGGCCGATCGCCTGCACGCCCTGCACCGACGCCTTGTTGGGACGGGTGCGCAGCGGCGCGGGCAGCAGCGTGTAGATGCTCGGGTAGGTCGACGGTTTTTGCGAGCACTCGGTGCCGGCGGGCTTGTTCAGCATCAGGTAGGCCTTGGCATGGTACGGCCACTCGACGCCCTGCACCGTGAACCGGAGCCCGGCCGTCTCGAACTCGGTGGACGGGTCTTGCACCACCTGCCCCTCGACCTTGACCAACCCTTGCTGCACCAGCCCGGCGCAAATGCGCCGCGTGCCGAAACCCTGGGTATACAAAACCTCGTCGATGCGCATCAGTAACCCAGTGCCAGCCCAGTATTGCGACGAGGATCGTTGGCGCCGTAGAAGCGGTTGTCGCCGACCGGCTTGCCGCCGATCGACGGCGCCCCGACGATGATCGCCGCCATGTGGTTGGCCGGCTGCGGCACGCCGAGGTTGTGGCCCATGCCCTCGAGCAGCTTGCGGGTGTCGGGGCTCAGCGCGAAGGTCTCGACATTGGTGACATCCGGCAGCCATTGCTGGTGGAAGCGCGGCGCATCGACCGCCTCCTGCACGGTCATGCCGTAGTCGACCATGTTCAAAATCGAATGCAGCACCGCGGTGATGATCCGGCTGCCGCCCGGCGTGCCGACCACGATCACCGGCTTGCCGTCCCGGGTGACGATCGTCGGGCTCATCGAGCTCAGGGGCCGCTTGCCCGGCGCGATGGCATTGGCTTCGCCCTGCACCAAACCGTAAAGGTTGGGAACGCCAATCTTCGAAGTGAAATCGTCCATCTCGTTGTTGAGCAGCACGCCCGTTCCGGCCGCCGTCACCTTGGCACCGAACCAGTCGTTGAGGGTGTAGGTGACCGAGACCGCGTTGCCCCACTGGTCGACGATCGAATAGTGCGTGGTGTTGCTGCCCTCGTGCGGCGCCACGCCGGGCTTGATGTCCTTCGAGACGCCCGCCTTGTTCGGATCGATGGCCGCGCGCACCTTCTCGGCGTAGCCCTTGTCGAGCAGCCGATCGAGCGGGTTCTTGACGAAATCCGGATCGCCCAGGTAGCTGTTGCGGTCGACATAGGCGTGCCGCATGGCCTCGATCTGGTAATGCACCGCCTGCGCCGAACGGAAGCCGAGATCCTTCAGCGGATAGCCCTCGAGGATGTTCAGCATCTCGCAGATGACGACCCCGCCGGAACTGGGCGGCGGCGCGGAGACGACCCGGAAGCCGCGGTAGTCGCATTCGATCGGCGGCAGTTCGCGGGTTCGGTATTGGTCCAGGTCGGCCTGGGTGATGATGCCCTTGCCGGCGGTGCTCGAAGCAACGATGGCACGGCCCACCGGGCCCTGGTAGAAGCCATCGACGCCGTTTCGGCTGACGGCCTTGAGGGTTCGCGCCAGGTCCTTCTGCACCAGCTTCTGCCCGACCTTGAAGGGCTCGCCCCGGTTCAGGAAGATGGCGGCGGTCGCCGCGTCCTTCTTGAATTCCTCGGTGGCGGTGGCGAGCATGTCGATGTCGCCTTGCTGCAGCTCGAAGCCGGCCTCGGCGAGCGCGATCGAGGGTGCGATCAAGGCTGCGCGCTTCATCGTGCCGTACTTCTCGCGCGCCATTTCGAGGCCGGACACCGTGCCCGGCACGCCGACTGCGAGATGACCCTTGGTGCTCAGGCCGCGGACGACATTGCCCTCCTTGTCGAGGTACATGTCGGCCGTCGCCGCCAGCGGCGCTTTCTCGCGGAAATCGAGAAAGGTCTTGCGGCCGTCCGCGAGCTGGATGGTCATGAAGCCGCCGCCGCCGAGGTTGCCCGCCGCCGGATAGACCACGGCCAGCGCATAACCGACCGCCACCGCGGAATCGATCGCGTTGCCGCCCCGCTTCAAGACATCCACGCCGATGCGCGTCGCCAGGTGCTGCGCGCTGACCACCATGCCATTGCGTGCGGCCACCGGTGCCTGCGAGGCCGCCTGCGCCTGCAAAGCGCCCGTCAACGTCAAGGCCGCGATCGCGGCCCCGACCAATGCATGGAGTCGAAGTGGATTCATGGGCATCTTTCGTTGAATGGCCGCTGCCGAGGCGACATGATCACGCAGTCAGCAGACCCTTGCGCCAGAGGTCGCGCAGCGCCAATTCGACTTGCTTGCGGGTGAACTCGCCGAGCCCGGTCTCGTCGGTCAAGGGCTTGTCGTCCTTGATGAAGCGAAGGCGCTCGGCCTTGGCTTCGGCGGCCAGGTGCGCGGCGAGGTTCGCATGCGAACGGCTCCCGTCCAGGAGCGGCAGCAGGCAGCGCTCGAGCAGCGACAGCTCGACCGCTTCGTGCCACTGGTTGCACGCGGCGGCGCTGGGACCGGCCGTCAGCGGAATCGACGGAGCGACGCGAACCGATCGCAGAGCCATCGGGAACATCGGCACCTCGACCGCGGTCTCGGGAGCCGTATGCCGGAAGCGCACCGCGCCGAGGATCACCAACTCTTCGAGCATCGCCATCACGTGCGCATCGATGGAAGCGGCCGGTTGCCCGACCCGCCGCGCCGCATCCTCGATGAGAAGGTCGACCGGCACCGCGGCCGGAAAGCGCTCTTCGAGGATCTGGGCGACCGCCTTGTGGACCGGAAGCCGCAGGGTCACCTGGTGACCTCGAATCGTGTTGCAGGTCTGCTCGGCGGTGTCGAGGCTCAACGGACTGCCGTCGAGCGTCGCGAACTGCCCCGCGTACCAAAGCGCGCGCAGCCGATCCACGCTGAGGCGATACCTCACCTCTGCCGCTCGCGCCTGCTTGACCAGGAGGCTTTGCCGAAAGGTGCGATTGACCAGGAAATCGAGGTACTGCTCCATCATGACCTGGCTGCCGCCGCATTCGCGCAGCAATGGTTCGCGCACCGACTCGCCGTAGTTCTGCACGAACATCGTGGCGGGTTCGGCATCCGCCAGGTAGGCGAGCCCGTGGCTCGCCGCGCGTTCGACGAAGCTCTTGAAGTAGCAGGGCGAGTTGCAGGGCTCGAGGAACTCATGCAGCAGGTAGGCGCTGCTCGCTCCCCGCACGATCGGCATGGTCTCCTCGAGCGTCTTGCGCAGCACGCTGTCCGGCCGCGACGATCGCTCCAGGAAGTCGAGCATGCCGCGCGCATACGAGAGCTTTTCGCCGGGCTCGTCCCGCGGTGCGCCCCGCAGCACCATCGCATCGCGAACGATCTCGCGCGCCTTCCAGCCGGGGTAGGTGTTGTAGCTGATGTAGGCGATGCCACCGGGCACGAGGTTCTGCTCGCAGATCCGCAGAATGGCATCCTGGACATCCGACGGCACCCAGCTGAAGACGCCGTGGCAGATGATGTAGTCGAACTGGCCGAACGAGAGATCGATGTCCGTCACGTCCATCGCGCGAAGCTCGATGTTCTTGAGGCCTGCCGCCCTGATGGCGGCCAGACCCTGGTCCACCTGCACGCTAGACAGGTCGATGCCGACAGCGGTTGCCGACGGAGAGCGGGCCGCGAACGGAATGAGATTGCCGCCGGAAGCGCAGCCCAGCTCGAGCACGCGCGCACCGGCAGGGTCGGGCGTGGCCAGGCCGAACAGGAAAGCGAGCGCCTCGAGATGTTCCGGCGTCGACTGCGGAAACGGATGGGACTCGTAAGGCACGCTGTCGTAGTACCTGCTGAGCGTCGTGGTCGTCTGGTCCATGGGTTCCCTTGGCGTCGGTTGCAGCGCCGTCGCGACGAAGCGGATTTCGGCGGATGCACGGCAGAGCGAGCGACTATATCTTGCGATCCCGCAGCAAGCCGAGGGCGCAAGGCGCAGACCTGCCGCGACGCACCAGAAAAAAACCGGCATCCCGACGGGGTGTCGGAATGCCGGTTGTCTTGTGTGGTGGAGCTGGGGGGATTTGAACCCCCGTCCGCAAGCCTTCGTCGCGCAGATCTACATGTTTAGCGATCTGATTTGAGTCTCGCCACCGGTGTCGCGCAGTCGCACGCTACACCGGCCGCCAGCACCCTATTTTCTCGTCCCGACCCAAGGTACCCGGATCAGGACCAGCCAATGTAGATTATCTTTGCAGCCGGGAGGCGCCAGATTGCTCTAGCACCCCCTTGCCCAGCCCATCGGCCTGCTGTTGCAAAGCTCACCGGCAATTAAGCGGCGAGTGCGAAACGTTCGTCGTTTGCAGTTAGTTTGTTTGAATCTGTTTTACGAGCGCATTCAGCTCGACATGCACCGCTGCGATTCCGAACCCACGTCGAAACCAATGCAGCCCCAAGCCCACGATTTTAGGCCTGTTTGATCAAATTCAAGAGCTCGAGCGGCGAGCCGATGATCGAATCGGCTTCCCACAGGGTTGCATCCGCCTGCAGCCCCATGTAGCCATACGCCGCCGCCACGGTACGCATGCCCGCAGCCCGACCGGCTCGCATGTCCCGCTCGTCGTCCCCCACGTACATGCAGGCCGATGGCTCGATGCCGAGTTGCCTGGAGGCTTCGAGCAACGGCGCCGGATGAGGCTTCGAGAACGGCGTCGAGTCGCCGCTCACGATGGCACCTGCGGTCGCGAAGAGCGGAATCGCCCCGGTCAGCGGTTCGGTGAAGCGCCTCGACTTGTTGGTGACCACGCCCCATTGCAGGCCCTGGGCCGCGATGGCCCGCATCAGTTCGGCGACGCCGTCGAAGACATGGGTGTTGTTCAGCATCCGCTGCTCGTAGCCTTGGAAGAATTCTTCTCGCATGGCTTCGAACTCCCCGGATTCGGGTGTGATGCCGAATGCGATGCCGAGCATGCCGCGGGCGCCTGAACCCGCCATGTGTCGGTAGCTTTCGAAAGGCAAGGAACTCAGGCCCCGCTTGACCCGCATCTGGTCTGCCGCGCCGGCCAGGTCGGGGGCACTGTCGATCAGGGTGCCATCGAGGTCGAACAAGACCGCCGAAAGGCGGGTGGCCTGGGCTGCCATCACGCGGCGAGCACCGGCTTGCGCGTGGCGAACATGTAGTTGACGCTGGTGTCGGTACCGAGCTTGTACCGCTTGGTGAGCGGGTTGTATTCGAGCCCTCGCGTGGCATGCAGATCAAGGCCGGCGGTCCGGCAATAGCCCGCCAGCTCGCTCGGGCGAATCAGCTTGCGGTATTCGTGCGTGCCGCGCGGCAGCATGCCCATCACGTACTCCGCACCCACGATGGCCAGCATGAAGGCTTTCAGGTTGCGGTGGATGGTCGAGAAAAACACCCAGCCGCCGGGCTTCGCCAGATCGGCGCATGCCTTGACGATCGATGCCGGCTCGGGAACATGTTCCAGCATCTCCATGCAGGTGACCACGTCGAAACTGCCGGGCCGCTCGGCCGCGAGCGCCTCGACGCTGACCTCCCGGTACGCAACGTTCGGCGTGCCTGCCTCGAGTGCATGCAACTGCGCCACCTTCAGCGCCCGCGACGCCAGGTCGATGCCCAGCGCCTTCGCCCCTCTACGCGCCATGGCGTCCGTCAGGATGCCGCCACCGCAGCCGACGTCCAAGGCTTCCTTGCCCGCCAGCGGCGCCATTTGCTCGATCCATTCGAGGCGGAGCGGATTGATTTCGTGTAGCGGACGGAATTCGCTATCCAGGTCCCACCAGCGATGAGCGAGCTCTGAAAACTTCGCGAGTTCGGCCGGGTCGGCATTCACTATTTGCGTCATCGTTTGATTATGAGTGGCGCTAGCAAAAGCGCTTTTGCAGACGTAAAAAAACCCGCCGAAGCGGGTTTTTTCAGGTCCGTGTGACGGGATCAGCGATTGGCGCGGGTGCCGACCACTTCGATCTCGACGCGACGGTTCTTGGCGCGGCCTTCCTTGGTCCGGTTGTCGGCCACAGGTTGCTTCTCGCCCTTGCCTTCGGTGTAGACGCGGTTGCGTTCGATGCCCTTCGAGACCAGGTAGGCCTTGACGGCTTCAGCGCGGCGAACCGACAGGCGCTGGTTGTAGGCATCGGTACCGATGGAGTCGGTGTGACCCACGGCGATGATGACTTCGAGGTTGACGTCACGAATCTTCGAGACCAGGTCGTCGAGCTTGGCGCGGCCTTCCGGCTTGAGCACGGACTTGTCGAAGTCGAAGAATGCGTCGGCAGCGAAGGTGACCTTCGAAGCAGCGACTGCGGGCGGTGCGGCAGGTGCAGCGGGAGCGGCAGGTGCGGGCGTCACTGCGGCAGCGGGAGCAGCTGGGACCAAGGCGCCGTCGCAACCAGCGGCTGCAGTGGCGGGCGTCCAATTGGCATCGCGCCAGCAGAGTTCGTTGGTGCCGTTTTTCCAAACGAGTTCACCAGTGCCGTTTTGCCAGTTATCAATAACAGGACCGCCATTGGCAGCGGTGACACGGGTCTGCGCGCCGGCGGCAGTGGCGAGCGCAGCGACTGCAAACATCATCGCCACTTTATTCAGTTTCTTCATGGTTCTCCTCTTGGGGAAAAAGCCGCAGCCGCGCTGCGAATCAAGGACGCTTTAAGTGACCACCACCCAAAACGTTGAGCCGATTGTGCCATAGGGTCTTTGTCAAACCGCTCGCACGGCGCGCCAGGAGCGTAGGACGGAGGCGGAATACGGCGCATCTGTTGCGGCGGCACGACACAGCCATCGACGTAAAATTCACGCCCTTGCTGTCTGTCTGCCGCCCATGACCTCGTTCGCCAAAGAAACACTTCCCATCAGTCTCGAAGAGGAGATGCGCCGCAGCTATCTCGACTACGCGATGAGCGTGATCGTGGGGCGGGCGTTGCCGGACGCGCGGGACGGGCTCAAGCCGGTACACCGGCGCGTGCTCTTCGCGATGCACGAGTTGAACAACGACTGGAACCGCCCCTACAAGAAGTCTGCCCGCATCGTGGGCGACGTGATCGGCAAGTACCACCCGCACGGCGACCAATCGGTGTACGACACCATCGTCCGCATGGCGCAGAACTTCTCGATGCGCCACATGTTGGTCGACGGACAAGGCAATTTCGGCTCGGTCGACGGCGACCAGGCCGCGGCGATGCGATATACCGAGATTCGGCTCGCCAAAATCGCGCATGAAATGCTTGCCGATATCGACAAGGAAACCGTTGATTTCGGACCTAATTACGACGGCTCCGAAAAAGAGCCTTTGGTATTACCGAGCAAGCTTCCCAATTTGCTGGTCAATGGTGCGGGCGGCATCGCGGTCGGCATGGCGACCAATATTCCGCCGCACAACCTCAATGAAGTGGTGGACGCGTGTTTGCACCTGCTTCGCCACCCGGATGCGGGCATTGACGACCTGATGGAAATCATCCCGGCCCCCGACTTCCCCACGGCCGGAATCATCTACGGCATCAACGGGATCAAGGACGGCTACCGCACCGGCCGCGGCAAGGTCGTGATGCGGGCCAAGTGCCACTTCGAGGACATCGACCGCGGTCAGCGCCAGGCCATCATCGTCGACGAGCTGCCTTACCAGGTCAACAAGAAGACGCTCCAGGAACGCATGGCCGAACTGGTGCACGAGAAGAAGATCGAGGGCATCAGCCATATCCAGGACGAGTCCGACAAGTCGGGCATGCGCCTCGTGATCGAGCTGAAGCGCGGCGAGGTGCCGGAGGTGGTGCTGAACAACCTCTACAAGCAGACCCAGCTTCAGGACACCTTCGGCATCAACATGGTGGCGCTGGTCGATGGTCAGCCGAAGCTGTGCAACCTCAAGGACCTGATCGAGGTCTTTCTTCAGCATCGGCGCGAAGTCGTCACCCGGCGCACGGTGTTCACCCTGCGCAAGGCCCGCGAACGCGGCCATGTGCTCGAAGGCCTCGCGGTGGCGCTCGCCAACATCGACGAATTCATCTCGATCATCCGCAACGCGCCGACCCCGCCGGTCGCCAAGTCCGAGCTGATGGCCAAGCGCTGGGACAGCAAGCTGGTGCGCGAGATGCTCACCCGCACGCGCACGGATGGCGGCGTGGTCAATGCCGACGACTACCGGCCCGATGGCCTGGAAAAAGAATTCGGCATGGCTGCCGACGGGCTGTACCGGCTCTCGGATACCCAGGCGCAGGAAATCCTCCAGATGCGCTTGCAGCGCCTGACCGGGCTCGAGCAGGACAAGATCGTTGCCGAGTACAAGGAGGTCATGGCCGAGATCGACGACCTGCTCGACATCCTGGCGCGGCCGGAACGGGTTTCGACCATCATCGGCGACGAGCTGGGCGCCATCAAGCAGGAGTTCGGCCAGAGCAAGCTCGGCGCGCGCCGCAGCCTGATCGAACACAGCAACTTCGACCTGTCGACCGAAGACCTGATCACGCCCACCGACATGGTGGTGACGCTCTCGCACAGCGGCTACATCAAGAGCCAGCCGCTCGGCGAATACCGTGCACAGAAGCGCGGCGGACGCGGCAAGCAGGCCACCGCGACCAAGGAAGACGACTGGATCGACCAGCTCTTCATCGCCAACACGCACGACTACATCCTGTGCTTCTCGAACCGCGGCCGGCTGTACTGGCTCAAGGTCTGGGAAGTGCCGGCGGGCTCGCGCGGCTCGCGCGGACGTCCGATCGTCAACATGTTCCCGCTGCAGGAAGGCGAGAAGATCAACGTGGTGCTGGCACTCACCGGCGAGAAGCGGACCTTCCCGCCTAACCAGTACGTCTTCATGGCGACCTCGATGGGCACGGTCAAGAAGACCTCGCTCGACGAGTTCAGCAATCCGCGCAAGGCCGGCATCATCGCGGTCGATCTCGATCCGGGCGACTACCTCATCGGCGCAGCGCTCACCGACGGCGCGCACGATGTCATGCTGTTCTCCGATGGCGGCAAGGCGGTGCGCTTCGACGAGAACGACGTCCGGCCGATGGGCCGCAATGCGCGTGGCGTCCGCGGCATGACGCTGGAGGACGGGCAAGGCGTCATCGCCATGCTGGTCGCCGAGGACGAGGCGCAAAGCGTGTTGACCGCCACCGAGAATGGTTACGGAAAACGTACAAGCATTACCGAGTACACCCGTCATGGCCGGGGAACCAAAGGCATGATTGCCATTCAACAGAGCGAGCGCAACGGTAAAGTCGTGGCAGCAACTCTCGTGCATGCAGACGACGAGATCATGCTCATCACGGACAAGGGCGTCCTGGTGCGAACCCGGGTGGCCGAGATCCGCGAGCTGGGTCGGGCGACCCAAGGCGTCACGCTCATCGGGCTCGACGAAGGCGCAAAGCTGAGCGGCTTGCAGCGTATCGTCGAGAACGACGCCATCCCCGACGCAAGCTCCGAGGCCGATTCGACGGCCGACCTTCCCCCATCATCTTCAACGGAGAACCCTGAGTGAAAAAAATGAAATTCGCGCTGCTGACGCTTGCGCTTGCCGGCAGCTCGATGGCCATGGCCCAGGACAAGGCCGCCTTGATCAAGCAGTTCGTCGACCTCCAGCGGCCCGGCATCGAATCCCTGGCACGGGGCCTCGTTGAGCAATCGAGCGCGCCGATCGCACAGGCCGGCTCGCAGTACCTGCAGACACAGGTTCCGGCCGACAAGCGCGAGGCAGCCGCCAAGGCCGCCGATGCCGAACTCAAGAAGTACTTCGACGAGGCCTATCCGATCGTTCGCGACAAGGCGGTGCAGCTGGCGCCCGTGGCACTCGGCCCGGTGCTCGAGCAGACCTTCACCGAAGACGAGTTGCGCCAGCTGATCGCCTGGATCAGCTCGCCGCTCAGCAAGAAGTACCAGGAATCGAATCCGAAAATGCAGAGCGCGCTGACCGAAAAGCTCATCGCCGAGACCCGCGCCACCATCGAACCGAAGATGCAGGCCCTCGACACCAGCGTCGCCAAGGCTTTGGGTGCTCCGACCAGCGCGCCGTCCGGCGCTGCGCCGGCGGCCAAGGCACCTTCGGGCTCGAAGAACCAATCGTCTTCATCCAACAAGTCGAAGTAAGGTGAGCTCGCTTCCATCTCGGCCCTACAACTTCTCCGCAGGTCCCGCCGCGATGCCGGAGGCGGTGCTCGAGCGCGCTGCCGACGAGATGCTCGACTGGCACGGCAGCGGCATGGGCGTGATGGAGATGAGCCACCGCGGCAAGGAGTTCGGCGAGATCTACCGCAAGGCAGAAGCCGATTTCCGGACCTTGCTCGCGGTGCCTTCCCACTTTCGCATCCTGTTCATGCAGGGCGGCGGCCTGGGCGAGAACGCGATCGTTCCTCTCAACCTCTCGCAAGGCGGCGAAGTCGACTTCGTGATCAGCGGCAGCTGGAGCGCCAAGTCGCACAAGGAAGCGCAGCGCTACTGCCAGCCGCGCATTGCCGCCAGCAATGCCGACAGCCAGCACACCACCCTGCCTCCGCCGAGCCAATGGCGCCTCGGCAACCGCCCGGCGTATGTGCATGTCTGCAGCAACGAGACCATTCACGGCGTCGAGTTCCAGGAGCTGCCCGACCTCAAGGCGCTGGGCAGCGACGCGCCGCTCGTGATCGACTTCTCATCGCACGTGGCGTCGCGGCCGGTCGACTGGCATCGGGTCGGCCTTGCCTTCGGCGGCGCGCAGAAGAACCTCGGGCCGGCGGGCCTCACCATCGTCGTCGTTCGCGACGACCTGCTCGACCGTGCACTCGACATCTGCCCGAGCGCCTTCAACTACAAGACGGTCGCCGACAACGGCTCGATGTACAACACGCCGCCGACCTGGGGCATCTACGTCGCGGGCCTGACCTTCGAATGGCTGCTCGGCCAGTCCGAGGCCGGCCTCACCGGCATCGCGGCCATGGAACACCGCAACCGCGCCAAGGCCTCGTTGCTCTACGACTTCATCGACCGCTCGGATTTCTACGAGAACAAGGTCGCGCCCGACTGCCGGTCCCGGATGAACGTGCCGTTCTTCCTGCGCGACGAAGGCCGCAACGAAGCCTTCCTGGCAGGCGCCCGCGAGGCAGGCCTGTTGCAGCTCAAGGGCCACAAGTCGGTGGGGGGGATGCGAGCCAGCATCTACAACGCCATGCCCCTCGAAGGCGTCCAGGCGCTGGTGGCCTACATGCGAGAATTCGAACGGTCGCAGGCATAAGAAGCAAGCCCGCGCAGCCGCTCGATGACAGAACCCACGCCTTCGCCCTCTTCCTCCACCGATTCTTCCTCGCCGCAGCCGGCTGGCCTGGCCGATCTGCGGGTGCAGATCGACGACCTCGATCGCCAGCTGCTCGATCTGCTCAATCGCCGCGCCCGGGTTGCGGAACAGGTGGGCGAGGTCAAGAAGCGCGAAGGTACGCCCTTCTTTCGACCCGACCGGGTGGCGCAGGTCATCGAGAAGATGCAGGCGAGCAACCCGGGGCCGCTCAAGGCCCTGCACATCGCCGCCATCTGGCGCGAAATCACCTCGGCTTGCCTCGCCCTCGAATCGCCGCAGCGCGTTGCGGTGCTCGGACCCGAGGGCACCTTCTGCGAACAGGCCGCCATCGAGTACTTCGGCGGCGCGGCCGACCTGGTCTATTGCGCGAGCTTCGACGAGGTGTTCCACGCCACCGCGGCCGGGAGCGCGCAGTACGGCGTGGTCGGAGTCGAAAACTCGACCGAAGGCGTCGTCACCCGCTCGCTCGATCTGTTTTTGCATTCGCCGGCCCATGTCGTCGGCGAGGTCAGCCTGCTGGTTCGGCATCACCTGCTTCGAAGCAGCAACCAGCTGGAGGGCATCGAAGCCGTGCTGGCGCACCCGCAGGCGCTCGCCCAATGCCAGAGCTGGCTGGCCAAGCACCTGCCGCATGCCGAGCGCCGCGCGGTATCGAGCAATGCCGAAGGTGCCCGCCTCGCAGCGACCAACCCCGGCTGGGCTGCATTGGCTTCGGAGCGCGCGGCCACTCGCTTCGGATTGCACATCGTCGCGCACGCGATCCAGGACGATTCGTACAACCGCACCCGCTTCTCGATCATCTGCCTGCCCCAGACGCTGGCCATGCCACCGGCCTCCGGGCAGGATTGCACGAGCCTGGTGGTTTCGGTACCGAACCAGCCGGGGGCGGTCCACGATCTTTTGGTGCCGCTCAAGAACAACAACGTGTCGATGACCCGCTTCGAGTCGCGCCCGGCTCGCACCGGCCAGTGGGAGTACTACTTCTACATCGACCTCGACGGCCATCCGACCCAGCCGAATGTTTCTGCGGCACTCGCCGAATTGCGCAAGCTTTGCGCCTTCTACAAGGTGATCGGCGCCTACCCGGTGACATCCTGAAGGAGGCCCGAGGGATGTTCGACCAGCTGGGGTTGATCGGTTGCGGGCTGATGGGCGGGTCCTTCGCCCTGGCGCTGAAGCGCGCCAAGCTCGTCAAGCGGGTGGTCGGCTACAGCAAGTCGCCCTCGACCACCGAGCGCGCCCGGCAGTTGGGCGTGATCGACGTGGCCGCGCCCTCCGCCCTGCTCGCCGTGTCGGGCGCGGACCTGGTGCTGGTCGCGGTGCCGGTCGGGGCGACCGAGGCCACGCTCAAGGCGGTGCGCCACGGCATCGCCGAGCGCGCCCTGCTAATGGACGTCGGCTCGACCAAGAGCGACGTGGTCGAGGCCGCTCAGCGCGCGCTGCAAGAGCAGTTCAACACCTTCGTCCCGGCGCACCCGATCGCGGGCAAGGAACTGGCGGGGGTCGAGCACGCGGACGGCGAGCTTTTCAAGGGCCGTCAGGTCGTGCTCACGCCGGTGAAGGCCACCTTGCGCTCGAACGTGCAGCGAGCAACCCAGCTCTGGAGCGGAATCGGCGCCAAGGTGGTGACGATGACGCCCGAGGCCCACGACAGCGCCTTCGCGGCGGTCAGCCACTTGCCTCACCTGCTGGCCTTCGCCTTCACGCAGGCCATCGCCAACGATCCGCAAGGCGAGCAGTTCCTAGAGCTGGCAGGTCCGGGCTTTCGGGATTTCTCGCGGATCGCGGCCAGCGATCCTGCGGTCTGGCGCGACATCCTGGTCTCCAATCGCCAGCAGGTGCTGCGGCACTCGAAGGCTTTTCGTGAGTCGCTGCGACGCTTCGAGTCCTTGATGGTCGCCGGCGACCTGCAGGCGCTCGAAGCCGCGATCGCCGAGGCGAGCCGGGTCAGGGGCCAGTGGCAGCACGACAAGAACCACGACAAGGCGAGCCCGTAGGTATGTTCGATACACCTTTTCTCGACATCCCTGCACTCATGGCTGCAGAGGGCGTGGTGCGCCTTCCGGGCTCCAAGAGCATCTCCAACCGGGTCCTGCTGCTGGCCGCGCTGGCCGAGGGAACGACCGTCATCCACGACCTGCTCGACTCGGACGACACCCGCGTCATGCTCGATGCCTTGACGGCGCTGGGCTGCGGCATCGACCGATCCGGCGACACGATCGCGGTCACCGGCATCGGTGGGCGCCTGCCCACCCGCGGTGCCAGCTTGTTCCTCGGCAACGCGGGAACCGCGATGCGGCCGCTCACGGCGGCGCTAGCGCTGCTCGGCGGCGACTTCGAGCTTCGAGGCGTGCCCCGCATGCACGAACGGCCGATCGGCGACCTGGTCGATGCCCTGACCCAGCTCGGCTGCCAGATCGATTACCTCGGCAATCCCGGATTTCCGCCGCTGCGCATTCATCCGGTTCCTTCGGAGCGGCTGGAGCTCGACCGTCCGATCCGGGTCCGGGGCGACGTGTCGAGCCAGTTCTTGACGGCCTTGCTGTTGGCGCTTCCGCTCGCCGCCCGCCGCGACATCACGATCGAGGTGGTCGGCGAATTGATCTCCAAGCCCTATGTGGAGATCACGCTCAACCTGCTCGATCGTTTCGGCATCCGGGTACAGCGGGAAGGCTGGGAGCGTTTCACCCTGCCGGCAGGGAGCCGATATCGGTCACCGGACAGCATTCATGTCGAGGCGGATGCGTCTTCGGCCAGCTACTTCATCGCGCTGGGCGCGATCGCACCCGGGCAGCCCGGGTCGAACGGCCCGGTTCGAATCGAAGGCGTCGGCGCGGGGTCGATTCAAGGCGATATCCGCTTCGTCCAGGCCGCCGAGCAAATGGGCGCCCGCATCCAGAGCGGCACCAACTGGATCGAGGTTTCCCGGGGCGCTTGGCCGTTGCGCGCGATCGACATCGACGCCAACCACATTCCCGATGCCGCGATGACGTTGGCCGTGATGGCGCTCTACGCCGACGGACCGTCGACCCTGCGGAACATCGCGAGTTGGCGCGTCAAGGAAACCGATCGCCTCCAGGCCATGGCAACCGAGCTCCGCCAGCTCGGCGCCGAGGTCGAAGTCGGCGCGGACTTCATCCGGATCGAACCGATCGCCGCCGGCGCCTGGCGTGCCGCAAGCATCCATACCTACGACGATCACCGGATGGCGATGTGCTTTGCGCTGGCCGCCTTCAATCCGGACGGCCGGCCGGTGCGCATCCTGGATCCGAAGTGCGTCGCCAAGACCTTTCCGGCGTACTTCGAGACCTTGTTCGAAGTCTCGATCGCGGCAGAGGTCCCGGTCATCTGCATCGACGGCCCCACCGCGTCCGGCAAGGGCACGCTGGCGGTGGCGGTGGCGTACGAGCTCGGCTACCACTACCTGGATTCTGGATCGCTCTACCGGGTCGCCGGCCTTGCAGCGCGGCGCAGAGGCCTCGAACCCGAGGCCTCGAACGAGGGCCAGATCGCCGAGATGGCGAGCCGACTTCCGCTCCGCTTCGCCGAAGGCAAGGTCTGGCTCGGCGAAGACGACGTGACCGAGCCGATCAGGACCGAGGCGGCAGGCATGGACGCCTCGCGCGTGTCGGCGTTGCCAGCCGTTCGCGCCGCGCTGCTGAGCCTTCAGAAAGGCTTTCGCAGCCTGCCGGGCCTGGTCGCCGACGGACGCGACATGGGAACCGTGGTGTTCCCCAACGCATCGCTCAAGGTCTACCTCACCGCGAGCGCCGCGCACCGGGCCGAACGCCGGTATAAGCAATTGATTTCAAAGGGTATTTCGACTACACTCGCCGGTCTTCGCGCCGACCTGGAGGCTCGCGATGCAAGGGATTCTTCCCGCAGCGTCGCCCCGCTCAAACCGGCGCCTGATGCCCGCCTCCTCGACAACTCCTCGCTTTCGATCGAGCAATCGGTCGAGCAGGTCCTCGAGTGGTGGCGGCAAGCACAACCCTTCGGCTCCCGCTGAAGGGTTTATCGGTCCAGGAGGCTCCTTTCGCGCGACAGCGCATCGGTCTCCCGGTTTTTTCAACTTCAACCCGGGCTTCTGCCCATAACCGCCGTCTCCAGACCTTGTTCAGGCGCTCGCGATCTTGCAATTGGCGCCTGAGAACCCTGCGTGACGGAAGGAAAATCAATGTCTGAATCTTTTGCCGACCTCTTCGAAGAATCCCTGAAGCGCTCCGAAATGCGCACCGGCGAGGTCATCACCGCCGAAGTCGTTCGCGTCGAACACAACCACGTCGTGGTCAATGCAGGCCTCAAGTCCGAAGCCTACGTGCCCATCGAGGAGTTCAAGAACGACAAGGGTGAACTCGAAGTCCAGGCCGGCGACTTCGTCTCGGTTGCCATCGGCAGCGTCGAGAACGGCTACGGCGACACCATCCTGTCGCGCGACACCGCCAAGCGCCTCGCTTCGTGGCTCGCCCTCGAGAAGGCACTCGAATCCGGCGACTTCGTCACCGGCACCACCAGCGGCAAGGTCAAGGGCGGTCTCACCGTCCTCGTGAACGGCATCCGCGCGTTCCTGCCGGGCTCGCTGATCGACACCCGTCCCATCAAGGACCTGACTCCCTACGAGAATAAGACCCTCGAATTCAAGGTCATCAAGCTCGATCGCAAGCGCAACAACGTCGTGCTGTCGCGCCGTGCCGTGGTCGAGGCCAGCATGGGCGAAGAACGCGCCAAGCTGATGGAAACCCTGAAGGAAGGCGCGGTCGTCCGCGGCGTCGTCAAGAACATCACCGAGTACGGTGCGTTCGTCGACCTTGGCGGCATCGACGGTCTGCTGCACATCACCGACATGGCATGGCGCCGCGTTCGCCACCCGAGCGAAGTGGTGCAGGCCGGCCAGGAAATCACCGCCAAGATCCTCAAGTTCGACACCGAGAAGAACCGTGTCTCGCTCGGCCTCAAGCAGATGGGCGACGACCCGTGGATGGGCGTTTCGCGCCGCTATCCGCAAGGCACCCGCCTGTTCGGCAAGGTCACGAACATTGCCGACTACGGCGCGTTCGTCGAACTCGAGCCCGGCATCGAAGGCCTGGTGCACGTGTCCGAAATGGACTGGACCAACAAGAACGTCGCGCCGAACAAGATCGTCTCGCTCGGCGACGAAGTCGAAGTCATGGTCCTCGAGATCGACGAAGACAAGCGCCGCATCAGCCTCGGCATGAAGCAGTGCAAGGCCAACCCGTGGCAAGAATTCGCGCAGAACACCAAGCGCGGCGACCGCGTCAAGGGCCCGATCAAGTCGATCACCGACTTCGGCGTCTTCGTCGGCCTCGCAGCCGGCATCGACGGCCTGGTGCATCTTTCCGACCTGTCGTGGAACGAAACCGGCGAAGCCGCGGTTCGCAACTACAAGAAGGGCCAGGAAGTCGAAGCCATCGTGCTGGCGGTCGACGTCGATCGCGAGCGCATCAGCCTCGGCATCAAGCAGCTCGACAGCGACCCGTTCACCACCTTCACCACGGTCAACGACAAGGGCCAGGTCGTCACCGGCAAGGTCAAGACGGTGGATGCACGCGGTGCAGAGATCGACCTCGGCGAAGACATCATCGGCTACCTGCGCGCCAGCGAAATCTCCCGCGACCGCGTGGAAGATGCACGCAACGTGCTGAAGGAAGGCGATGAGGTCACGGCCGTGGTGGTCAACGTGGATCGCAAGACCCGCAACATCCAGCTGTCGATCAAGCAGAAGGACATGGTCGACGAGCAAGGCGCGATGGCCAGCCTGAGCCAGCAATCGGCTCGCGAGAACGCCGGCACCACCAGCCTCGGCGCCCTGCTGCGCGCCAAGCTGGACAACAACAGCGACAAGTAAGTCGCTCCCGAGGGGACAGGGCCGGCCGCAGGTCGCTCTGTCCTTTTTTTCGCCTTCGATTCCTTGCCATGACACGTTCAGATCTCGTCGAAGAACTTGCAGCTCGATTCGCGCAGCTCACGCACCGCGACGCCGAGTTCGCCGTCAAGACCATCCTCGACGCGATGAGCGACGCATTGGTGCGGGGTCATCGCATCGAGATCCGCGGCTTCGGAAGCTTTACCGTCAATCGCAGGCCGCCGCGCATCGGGCGCAATCCGCGGTCCGGCGAAAGCGTCCAGATCCCGGAGAAGCGGGTACCGCACTTCAAGCCCGGCAAGGCCCTTCGCGAAGCCGTCGACGCCCGAACCGCCGAGCTCGACGCCGAGCGGCACCGGGCCTCGCCGACCAGGTCCGAAGCATAGAATTCCCCGGCCAACGGGGACGCGCATGAAATACCTGCTGTGGCTGCTCAAGGCAGCCATTTTTTTTACGCTTTTTGCCTTCGCGCTGAACAACCAGCACGACGCCACCGTCTACTTCTTCTTCGGGACCTACTGGCGCGCACCGCTGGTGCTGGTCGTCCTGGCCGCGTTCGCGGGCGGACTGGTGGTCGGCGCGCTTGGCATGCTGCCCGGCTGGTGGAAGCACCGCAGCGCCGCGGCCAACGCGCAGGCGCAAGACCTGCCGCCGGCAGCCGCCCTGTCGGCCAGCGCGCCGCTGGCCCCCGCGACCACCACCGACCTTCCCGTCGTTCGACAGCATGGACTTTGACTTCAGCTGGCTGCTGCTCGGGCTGCCCTTCGCCTTCATCCTCGGCTGGCTGGCCTCGCGCTTCGATCTCAGGCAGCTGAAGCTGGAGAACCGCCAGGCGCCCAAGGCCTACTTCCGGGGGCTCAACTTCCTGTTGAACGAGCAGCAGGACCAGGCCATTGATGCCTTCATCGAGGCGGTGCAGAACGACCCGGACACGCAAGAGCTGCACTTTGCGCTCGGCAACCTGTTTCGCCGCCGTGGCGAGTACCAGCGGGCCGTGCGGGTACACGAGCACCTGCTCGGCCGCGGCGACCTGAGCCGGGTCGACCGAGAGCGTGCGCAGCACGCACTGGCGCAGGATTTTCTCAGGGCCGGCTTGCTGGACCGCGCGGAGGCCGCGCTCCAGAAGCTCGAAGGCACCCGCTACGAGAACGAGGCCAGGCTGTCGCTGCTGGCGATCTACGAGCGATCGCGCGAATGGGCGCAGGCCGCAGCCATCGCGCAGAAGCTCGACGACGCCGAGCAGGCCAGCTACAGCGCGCGGCGGGCGCACCACCTGTGCGAACAGGCCGCCGAGCAGCTGGCCGCAGGCGACCTGGCGGCTGCCGCACAGTTGCTGGACCAGGCCGCCGCACTCGCGCCGCAGTCGCCGCGGCCATCGATCGAGATCGCCAGCCTGCAACTGCGCAACGGCGATGTGCCGGCCGCATTCGCGACCCTTGCTGCGCTCGCCGAATCCGCACCGCTCGCGTTGCCGCTCTATGCCGCCATGCTGCAGCAGGCGGCAGTCGCCTGCGGTCGCGGCCCGGAGGCGCTCGAGCTGCTCCAGCGCCGCTATGCCGCATCCCCGTCCATCGACGTGCTCGAAGCCATCATGGCGCTCGGCGGCACGCCGCCCGCCCTGCAGCCGAACCTGGTGCCGGACGAATCGGCCGACTCGACATCGAACGATCCTCGCAACGGCTACATCGAGCACCTGGCGCGACAGCCATCGCTGGTGGCCGCAGCCCGGTGGCTGGCCGGCGAGACCTTCGCGCACGAGCAGTTCCATCCGCCGGTCCAGAAGGCGCTCGACCAGGCGACACGCCCGTTGATGCGCTATCGGTGTGCGGCCTGCGGCTTCGAGGCGCATCAATATTTCTGGCACTGCCCGGGCTGCCAGGCCTGGGACAGCTACCCGCCCCGGCGGGTCGAAGAGCTCTGAACGAACGGCCTATATCGTCAACCCCCGGCAACGGCCCCACGTTGGTTGGGCGCCGCACGCACTCGGCGTCGGTCGAACGCACAAGCGTTCGCTACACCACCAAGGGAGAGTTCTCATGCTGAAGAAGTTGTTGGCCGTCATGGCCATGCTGTTTGCCGCCGCGTCGTGGGCTGCCGTCGATGTGAACAAGGCCACCGAAGCGGAGCTGGATGCCATCCGCGGCGTCGGCCCGGCGATGTCCAAGCGCATCACGGATGCGCGCACGCAAAAGGCTTTCAAGGACTGGCCCGACTTCATGAGCCGCGTGAAGGGCGTGAAGGAAAAGGCAGCCGCCAAGCTGTCGGCCGAGGGCCTGACGGTCAACGGGCAGCCTTTCAGCGGCGCCGCGCCGGCTGCCGAAACCGGAGCCGCGCCGAAAGAGCGCAAGAACAAGGGCTGACCCGCCAACGGGGTCTTCGAGGGTCGCGCTCGACGAGCGGCTGCCCGATGTCACCTCCTCGAGACGAACCGCTTGTCTCCAGTTCGAAAGGCCGCCACCGTGCGGCCTTTTTCGTTGGCGTCGATCTGGCGGGCTCCGGGCTGCGGTTGCGGGAAAGGCCCGAGCGATGGCCCGATATTTGCACGTATGCTCGCCTTCGCCCGACCCCATCCATTCGACCCGGAGAGCGCCCCATGAAATTGAAGTTCGGCATTGCACTGGCTGCATGCGCCCTTGCCAGCACCGCGTTCGCGCAAGCCAAGTGGGACCTGCCCACCGCCTACCCGCCGACCAACTACCACACCGAGAACATCACGCAGTTCGCCAAGGACGTGGATGCAGCCACAGGCGGCAAGCTCAAGATCACGGTGCATGCCAATGCATCGCTCTTCAAGGCGCCCGAGATCAAGCGCGCGGTGCAAAGCGGGCAGGCCCAGGCCGGCGAGATCCTCCTGGCCAACTACGCCAACGAAAACCCGATCTACGCACTCGACGGCGTGCCTTTCCTGGCGACCACCTACCCCGAATCGAAGAAGCTCTACGAAGCCTCGAAGCCCGCCATGGACAAGCTGCTGGCTGCCCAAGGCATCAAGGTGCTCTTCATGGTGCCTTGGGCGCCGCAAGGCATCTACGTCAAGAAAGAGATCGCGTCGGTGGCCGATCTTCGCGGCATCAAGTGGCGTGCCTACAGCCCCGCGACCGCCAAGATCGCCGAGCTGATCGGCGCTCAGCCGGTGCAGATCCAGCAGGCCGAGCTCAGCGCGGCCATGGCCACCGGCGTGATCGAAAGCTACATGAGCTCGGGCTCGACCGGCTACGACACCAAGACCTACGAGCACATCAAGAACTTCTACGACACGCAGGCCTGGATTCCGAAGAACGCGATCCTGGTCAATGCCAAGGCCTTCGACGCGCTCGACGCGCCGACCAAGGCCGCGGTGACCAAGGCAGCCGCCGACGCCGAAGCCCGCGGCTGGAAGGTTGCCGAGGAGAAGAACGCCGAGTACAAGCGCCTGCTCGCAGAGCGCGGCATGAAGATCCACAAGCCTTCCGCCAAGCTCGATGCCGACATGCGGCAGGTCGGCGGCATCATGCAGTCCGACTGGCTCAAGGTCGCCGGCGCGGAGGGCGCCGCGATCGTCGACACCTACAAGAAGAAGTAATCGATGAGCCCCGGCACGCACCCCTCCGAAGCTTCGGCAGCCCAAGGCCACGTGCTTCCCGGCGGCATCCGCCGGGGTCTCGACAAGGTCTACACCGCCGCCGGCGCGCTGGGTGCGTTCTGCGTGTTCCTGATCTTCGTGCTGATGATCGTTGCCGGCGTCGGCCGGCAGCTCAACTGGCATGTGAGCGGACTCAACGATGCGGTCGCCTGGCTGTGCGCGGCCGCATCCTTCTTCGCGATGGCGCATGCCTTCCGGCACGGCGACTTCGTGCGGGTGACCTTGTTGCTCGAGGCGGTGCCGGCCAAGGTCCGCCGCTTCCTCGATGTCGTCTGCCTCCTGATCGCCGCGGCGTCGGTCGCCTACCTGACTTACTGGGCGACCAGCTTCACCTGGGAAAGCTACGAGTTCAAGGAGATGGCGACCGGTTTGCTGGTGATCCCGATCTGGATCCCGCAATCGACTTTCGTCATCGGGTGCTGGCTGCTGCTGGTCGCCATGCTCGACGAGCTGGTCGGCGTGGTCCGCGGCGAGAAGCCGAGCTACCAGCGGGCGGTCGAAGAGCGCCATGCCGCCGGCGATTTTTCTTCCGACATCTAGAGCCCGCTTCCTGCCGAAAGTATCGAATGATCGAGTCCTTGCTCCAAGGCGCGTTGCTGCTCGCCATCATGCTGGTGCTGCTGGCCGGCGGCGTGTGGATCGCCATGACACTGGCGATCGTCGGCTGGGTCGGGCAGGCCTTCTTCACCAACACGCTGCCTGGCAAGAACCTGTTCTCGGCCTTCTGGGAAAGCAATGCGAGCTGGGAGCTGGCGGCCCTGCCGCTCTTCATCTGGATGGGCGAGATCCTGTTTCGCACCAAGCTCAGCGAAGAAATGTTCGAAGGCCTTCGCCCCTGGCTCAACCGGGTGCCGGGCCGGCTGATGCACACCACCATCCTTGGCTGCGGCGTGTTCGGGTCGGTGTCCGGCTCGTCGGCGGCCACCTGCGCCACGATCGCCAAGGTGGCGCTGCCCGAACTCAAGCGCCGCGGCTACAACGAGAAGCTCGCGATCGGCTCGCTCGCCACCGCCGGCACGCTCGGCATTCTCATTCCGCCCTCGATCACGATGGTGGTGTACGCGGTCGCGGCGGATGCATCGATCATCCGCATCTTCCTCGCCGGGTTCCTGCCGGGGCTGCTCCTGATGCTGCTGTTCTCGGGCTACATCGGCTGGTGGAGCCTGCGCAACCCCGACCAGGTGCCGCCGGCGGATCCGCCCACCACGCTGCGCGAGAAGATCCGTCTTTCGGGCAACCTGATTCCCTGCGGCCTGCTGATCGTCTTCATCGTGTGGGTGCTGGTGGCGGGCTGGGCCACCGCCACCGAATGCGCGGCTTTCGGCGTGCTGGGTTCGCTCGCGATCGCGGCCTGGGGGCGCAGCCTCACCTGGAAGAACTTCACCGACGGCCTGATGGGCGCGACCCGGACCAGCTGCATGATCATGTTCATCCTGGCGGGCGCGGCCTTCCTGACCAAGACCATGGCCTTCACCGGCATTCCGCGCGAGCTGGCCGAGTGGGTCGACGGCATGCACCTGTCGCCCTATGCGCTCATCAGCGCGCTGGTGCTGGTCTACCTGGTGCTCGGCACGGCACTGGACGGCATCTCGATGATCGTGCTGACCAGCGCGGTGGTGCTGCCGATGATCCAGAAGGCGGGCTTCGACCTGGTCTGGTTCGGCATCTTCGTGGTGCTGCTGGTGGAGATCGCCGAGGTGACGCCGCCGGTGGGGTTCAATCTATTCGTGCTGCAGAACATGACCGGCAAGGACAGCAACGTCATCGCCAAGGCGGCGATCCCGTTCTTCTTCTGCCTGGTGCTGTGCATCGCGCTCATCACGCTCTTCCCGAGCATCGTCACGGTGCTGCCGAACCTGGTGATGGGCATCGAGAAATAGCCGAGCCGGCGCGCCGCACCGCGGGTCCTTCATGTTGCTGAACGTCGCGGTCATCTGCGTATCTGCCTGCCTCGGCGCGTTGGCGCGCTGGGGCTTGTCGACCTGGCTCAACCCGCAAGGGCTGCTGCCGTGGGGCACGCTGGCGGTCAATCTCATCGGCGGCTTGCTGATCGGCATCGCTCTCGGCGTCTTCGCGAGGTGGCCCGATATCGACCCGGCCTGGCGCCTGCTCGTCGTGACCGGCTTCCTCGGGTCGCTCACCACCTTCTCCAGTTTCTCGGCCGAGGTCGTGGGCATGCTGGTGTCTGGCCGCACCGGTCTCGCCTTCGGAACGATCGCGCTTCATCTCGGCGGATCGCTGCTCTTCACCTGGCTCGGCCTCCGCTCGGTCTCCCTTTTCACTGCGTGATTGAAGGGCTTTGCCGGAGGGTCGATCGATAGAATCGATCGCAATGCCCCTGGTCTTCCTCGTCGCACTCCCCTTCATCGCCAGCGTGCTTGCGGCCTTCCTGCCGCAGGATGCGCGCAACAGGGAGTCGACGCTGGCAGGCGCCGTGGCACTCGGCTGCGCCATCCAGGCGGCGTGGCTCTTTCCCGAGCTGGCACAGGGCAACGCGCTGCGCTTCCAGGTCGACTGGCTGCCTTCCCTCGGGCTTTCCTTGAGCTTTCGCATGGACGGCTTCGCCTGGCTGTTCTGCATGCTGGTGCTGGGCATCGGCGCGCTGGTGGTGCTGTACGCGCGCTACTACATGTCGTCCTCGGATCCGGTGCCGCGCTTCTTCGCGTTCTTCCTCGCCTTCATGGGCTCGATGATGGGCGTGGTGCTGTCCGGCAACCTGGTGCAGATGGTGCTGTTCTGGGAGCTCACCAGCCTCTGCTCGTTCCTCCTGATCGGCTACTGGTATCACCGCCGCGATGCCCGGCGCGGCGCCCGCATGGCGCTCATCGTCACTGGCGCCGGCGGGCTCTGCCTGCTGGCCGGCGTGCTGCTGCTGGGACGCATCGTGGGGAGCTACGACCTCGATGTCGTGCTCGCTTCCGGCGAGCTGATCCGCTCGCATCCTCTCTACCGCACCGTGCTCGTGCTGGTGCTGCTCGGCGCCTTCACCAAGAGCGCGCAGTTCCCGTTCCACTTCTGGCTGCCGCGTGCAATGGCCGCGCCGACGCCGGTCTCAGCCTATCTTCACTCGGCCACCATGGTGAAGCTCGGCGTGTTCCTGATGGCGCGGCTCTGGCCCGCGTTGTCCGGCACCGAGGAATGGTTCTGGCTGGTGAGCGGCGCCGGCGCCGCCACCTTCCTCCTGGGCGGATTCGCCGCGATGTTCCAGCGCGACCTCAAGGCGCTCCTGGCCTACTCCACCATCTCGCATCTCGGCCTCATCACCTTGCTGCTGGGCCTCAACAGCCCGCTGGCCGCCGTGGCCGCGGTGTTCCACGTCATGAACCATGCGACCTTCAAGGCCTCGCTCTTCATGGCCGCCGGCATCATCGACCACGAAAGCGGAACCCGCGACATCCGCAAGCTGAGCGGACTCTGGCGGCTGATGCCGATCACCGGCACGCTCGCGATCATCGCCAGCGGCTCGATGGCCGGCGTGCCGCTGCTCAACGGCTTCTTGTCGAAGGAAATGTTCTTTGCCGAAACGGTGTTCATCCAGAGCACCGCCTGGGTCGATCGCAGCCTGCCGGTGATCGCGACGCTCGGCGGCATCTTCAGCGTCGCCTATTCGGCTCGCTTCGTGTTCGACGTTTTCTTCGGGCCGCCGTGCGGCCCCGAGGTGCCGCGAAAGCCGCACGAGCCGCCGCACTGGATGCGGGTGCCGGTCGAGCTGCTGGTGCTGATCTGCCTCGTGGTCGGGGTGGTGCCGGCCTGGTCGGTCGGCGCCTTCCTGGCGACCGCGGCGGCGCCGGTGGTCGGCGGCCAGCTGCCCGAATACAGCCTGGCTGTCTGGCATGGCTTCAACCTGCCCCTGCTCATGAGCTTCGTGGCGCTGGCGGGCGGAGGGCTTCTTTACCTGTCGCAGCGTCGGCGCAGGGCACTCGGCCAGCTGGACCGCACCCCGCTCCTTCACCGGCTGGACGGCCAACGCATCTTCGAGAACCTGCTGGCGCGCCTGAGCGAAGCCGGTCGGCGCGGCCGGCGGATGCTGTCGACCCGCCGGCTGCAGACGCAGCTGATGCTGCTGGTGCTGGTGGCCGTTGCGGGTGCGGCCGCCTCGATGTGGCTCCAACCCACCGTGCGCGGCACCCGCGAGCCATTGGCCTTTTCGCCGATGTTCGCCATGACCTGGGCGATCGGCTGCATCTGCGCGGTGGCCTGCGCCTGGCAAGCCAAGTTTCACCGGCTCGCATCGTTGATGCTGGCTTCGGCGACCGGCCTCGTGTGCTGCATCACCTTCATCTGGTTCTCGGCACCCGACCTGGCGCTCACCCAGCTGGTGGTCGAGACCGTGACCACGGTGCTGATCCTGCTCGGCCTCCGATGGCTGCCGATGCGAACCTTGCGTGCCGAACCTGCGCGCGCGCGGCTGCGGCCCTGGGGTCGGCGCGGCCGCGACCTGCTGATCGCCGGTGCCGCCGGCAGCGGCATGGCCGCCCTGGCCTGGACCGTGATGACGCGTCCCTTCACGCAGAGCATCTCGCCCTTCTTCCTCGACAACGCGCTGCCGCTCGGCGGCGGCTCCAACGTGGTCAACGTGATGCTGGTCGACTTTCGCGGCTTCGACACCTTCGGCGAGATCACGGTGCTGGGCGTGGTGGCGCTCACGGTGTATGCCCTGCTTCGGCGCTTTCGGCCCGCGATCGAATCGATGGCCCTGCCGCCGCAGCAACGTGCCCAGCCGGACGACGGCAGCAGCGACCTGCTCAATCCGCGCCGCGCCAAGGACACCGCGGTCGGCTACCTGATGGTGCCGGCAGTGCTGGTGCGCCTGTTGTTGCCGCTCTCGGTGCTGGTCGCCATCTACTTCTTCATGCGCGGCCACAACAAGCCGGGCGGCGGCTTCGTCGCCGGGCTGGTGATGTCGGTGGCCCTCCTGCTGCAGTTCATCGTCTCGGGCACCGAATGGGTGGAAGAACACCTTCGGATCTATCCGCGACGCTGGATCGCCATCGGCCTCCTGCTGGCCATCGCCACCGGCTCCGGCGCGGTGCTGCTCGGCTATCCGTTCCTGACCACGCACACGGCGCACCTGGTGCTGCCGCTCCTGGGCGAGATCCACGTGCCCAGCGCGCTCTTCTTCGACATGGGCGTGTTCGGCCTGGTGCTCGGCGCGACCATGCTGATCCTCACGGCGCTCGCCCACCAGTCGGTGCGCAGCCACCGGTGGGCCGAGGATCACGACGGTCAGGCGGGAGCGGGCTGATGGAAGCCATCCTCGCGATCGCGATCGGCGTGCTGAGCGGCTCGGGCGTCTACCTGCTGCTGCGCCCGCGCACCTTCCAGGTGATCATGGGCCTCACCCTGGTCTCCTATGCGGTCAACCTGTTCATCTTCAGCATGGGCAGGCTCAAGGTCGACAGCGAACCGGTGCTGGTCGACGGCATCAAGGCCACGCTCGCGAACACCGCCGACCCGATGCCGCAGGCGCTGGTGCTGACGGCGATCGTGATCGGCTTCGCCATGACGGCCTTGTTCCTGGTGGTGCTGCTGGCCTCGCGCGGCCTGGCCGGCACCGACCACGTGGACGGCGAGGAACTCGCCGGTCGCCGCGACCGGGAGCAGCCATGAACGGCTTGCCGAACCTGCCAGGGCTGCTCGACCGGCTGCTCGAGTTCAGCATGCCGCACCTGGTGGCCGCGCCGATCCTGGTGCCGATGCTGACCGCCGCGCTGATGCTGCTGCTGGGCGAACAGCGCCGCAAGACCAAGTCGGCGCTGAGCGTGGTCTCGGGGCTCGTCGGCCTCCTGACCGCGCTGGCGCTGCTTCGCTGGGTCAACGCGGTGGATACCGGCGACGGCCCCGGATCGGTCGGCGTCTACCTGCCCGGCAACTGGCGGGCGCCCTTCGGCATCGTGCTGGTGGCCGATCGGCTGTCGAGCATGATGGTCGCCCTCACCGGCGTGGTGGCTTTCGCCGCATCGATCTACTCGACCTCGCGCTGGGACCGGGCGGGCGTGCATTTCCATCCGCTGCTCCAACTGCAGCTGATGGGCTTGAACGGCGCCTTCCTCACCGGCGACCTCTTCAACCTGTTCGTGTTCTTCGAGGTCATGCTGGCGGCCTCGTACGGTCTGCTGCTGCACGGCTCCGGCCGGCTTCGGGTGCGTGCCGGACTGCACTACGTCGCGATCAACCTGGCCGCTTCGTCGTTGTTCCTGGTCGGCGCGGCCTTGCTCTACGGCGTGACCGGCACTTTGAACATGGCCGACCTCGGCATTCGCATTGCCCAGCTCGATGCCGCGGACCGCGGACTGGTGCATGCCGCGGCGGCGATCCTGGCGACCGCCTTCTTCGCCAAGGCGGGTGCCTGGCCGCTCAACTTCTGGCTGGTGCCCGGGTACAGCGCGGCGGTGCCACCGGTCGGGGCGGTCTTCGCGCTCCTCACCAAGCTCGGCATCTACACGGTACTTCGGCTCTGGAGCCTGCTCTTCGCGCCCGACACCGGCGCATCGGCCGCGTTCGGCCAGCCGGTGCTGGTGGCGGCCGGCATGGCCACGCTCTTCGTCGCAACGCTCAGCATGGTCGGTACGCAGCAGCTGTCGAACCTGGCCGGCTTCAGCGTGCTCATTTCCGCGGGCACCCTGCTGACCGCCATCGGCCTCGGCACGCCGGCCATCTGGGCCGGCGCGCTCTATTACCTGCTTTCGTCGACCCTGGCGGCAAGCGCCTTCTTCCTGTTGACCGACATGATCGAGCGATGGCGCAACGCCGGCGTCGCGGTCGCGCCGATCGAAGCCGGGGCGGCCGCGCCTTTCTTGACGGAAGACCTTCGCCTCGGCGACGACGTGAACCTCGACGACGATGCCGAGGCGCTCTACGGTCGTGCGATACCCGCCGGCGTCGCCTTCCTCGGCCTCGGCTTCGTCGGCTGCACGCTGCTCCTCACCGGCCTGCCGCCGCTTTCCGGGTTTCTCGGCAAGTTCGCCATGCTCGACGGCCTGGTGCGCAATGCGGCCGGCATCACGATCGCCGGCGGAACCTTCATGTTGCTTCTGATCCTGTCGGGCTTCCTGTCCTTCGTCGCGCTGAGCCGGAGCGGCATCCGCCACTTCTGGAGCAACTCGAACGCCAACCTGCCTTCGCTGCCGGCGCTCGAGGTGCTGCCGGTTGCCGGGCTGCTGGGCGCCTGCATCGCACTCACGGTGATGGCCGAACCGGTCATGCAGCATGCAATCGCCACGGCCGAAGGCCTGAAGACGCCCACCGCCTACCGCAACGCCGTGATGAACGCGCGCCAAGTACCGGCGCCATCCACCCGGGACAGGCCATGAAGCGCTGGCTGCCTTCCTTCCCGCTCTCGCTGGCCTTGTTCGTGGTGTGGCTGCTGCTGAACCAATCCTTCGATGCGGCGACTCTCGTGATGGCGCTGGTGCTGGCGATTGCGGTTCCGCTCCTTACCCAGGGATTGCGGCCCGCGGCGGTGCGCATGCGCAAGCCCGCGGTGGCGCTTCGGTTGGCGGCGGTCGTCGTCTACGACCTGGTGCGCTCGGCCTGGAGCGTGGCGCGGCTGCTGTCGAGCCGCCGCAGCGCCGCCATGCATCCCTGTTTCGTGCACATGCCGCTCCAGATGCGGGATCCGAACGGCCTCGCGGTGCTGTCGATGATCATGTGCCTCACGCCCGGCACGGCCTGGGGCGAGCTGTCGTTCGACCGCACCACGCTCCTGATCCACCTGTTCGACCTCGAGGACGAAGCCATGTTCATCCGGATGGTGCAGTCCCGCTACGAGCGCCCGCTGATGGAGATCTTCGAGACATGACACCCCTCCTGCTCTGGGCGCTCAAGTTCGCGCTGCTGCTGCTGGCGATCGCGATGCTGTCGGCGGTGGCGCGGCTCCTGGTCGGGCCGACCGCGCAAGACCGCGTGATGGCGCTCGACTGCCTCTATGTCAACGGCATGCTCATGATGCTGGTGCTCGGCATCGTCTATGCGAGCAACGTCTATTTCGAGGCCGCGATGCTGGTCGCGTTGTTCGGCTTCGTGGCATCGACCGCGCTGGCCAAGTTCCTGCTGCGGGGCGAGGTGATCGAATGAACGAGATCGCGAGCGGCAGCCTGCCGATCTGGGCCGAGATCCTCACGGCGCTCTTCGCCGTGGTGGGCGCGGCGTTCGCGGCGATCGGTTCTTTCGGGTTGGTGCGGATGCCCACTTTTTTCCGGCGGATCCATGCGCCGACCCTGGGGGCGACGGTGGGCGTCTGGTGCATGACGATCGCGACCATCGTCTACTTCTCGGCGCAAGGGGCCAGCCTCTTTCTGCACGCCGTGCTGATCGCGGTGTTCGTGGCGCTCACCACGCCGGTCACCACCATCTTCCTGATGCGGGCGGCGCTGTTCCGTGAGCGCCAGAAAGGCGGCGACGTACCGCCGCCGCATCGGCAGGATCGCGCCGAGGGCGCTGCCGGCAGGCCGACTCAGGCGCCGAAGTAGTGCTTCAGCGCGTAGAGACCGGCGCCGATCGCCAACAGCCAGAACACGATGCGTCCCCAGGGAAGGCCGCGTCGACGCACCGGAACCAGTCCGAAGTTGGCTCGCTGAAGGGCGGAGAAAGAGGTGTCTTCCTTGTCTCGCGCCCAGTCATGGAAATTGTCGCGCTCTGTATTCATTAATACATTGTAGCTACATGTACTACTTTATGTATCACTTAGTACTTCAGGCGTAGTGCGAGTTAATCAACGAACCTATACAAGATTTCGCTTCCGCCTTACCTCTTCTTCACATGGCGCGAGCAGCATGGAGGCTCTTTCGCACCACAGGAGTTCTCCATGAAGAAGATCGCTTTTGCACTCGGCACCACCGCCTTGTTGTCGCTGGCAGCGGTCACGGCACCGGCCCAAGCCCAGCCCGGGGTCTATATCGCACCCCGCGTGGTGGTCGTCCCGGCACCGCCGCCGCCCCCTGCGGCTTACTACTACCGCGACGACCGGCGCGGCTACGGCCACGGTCACGGGCACGGCCGCCATTGGGATCATCGAGGCGGACGCCGGGATTCCGACCGGGACGGGGTTCCCAACCGCTATGACCGGGACCGCGACAACGACGGCGTGCCCAATCGCTTCGACCGCCGACCCAACAATCCCTACCGTTATTGATCGCCGCCGGGGCCTTTCGGGGCCCGGCGGCTCTGCAATGG
The DNA here is from genome assembly GCA_902506565.1 of Burkholderiales bacterium 8X. Lineage (GTDB taxonomy): Bacteria > Pseudomonadota > Gammaproteobacteria > Burkholderiales > Burkholderiaceae_C > Variovorax. The sequence goes on from LR732703.1 coordinate 2,955,367, forward strand.
CTTCGGCCTCGACCTACAGCCCACCCGAAGCGGGAGGGAGAGGATGAAGCCATGAAAAATCCCATCAAACTCACCATCGATGAGCCGGTGCCCGGATCCTTCATCTGGACCTTGCTCGAGACCGACCCCGACGGGGCGCCGCGCAAGGTCTTGCGGTCCGCCGAAGACGGCTACGAAAGCTACGAAGCGGCTCTCGCCAGCGGTACCCGGATGATGGACGCCGAACTGCGGCGCGAAACCACGCACTAGCGACTTGGCTCCCGGCCGGCTCGATCGGTACGGCCGGCCTATTTCATTCGGCCAGTCGCCTGCGGCTCTGCAGGCATTGACGCTGCCAGGCTTTGCGGCTCATATCCGGGGATGGACTTGCACCATCCCTCGTTCCAGGGCCTGCTCCTTCCGTTGGCTCTCTCGGCCTTGGTGGCGGCCCTCGCAAGGGCCGTCCGTCGGGAGCACGGCGGCGCATCGGACTGGACCGCGATCGGCATCCCGATCGCACTCCTGCTCTCGGCCTGGTGGATGCTGGGCTGGACGCTCGTGCCGGACAACCTTCTCGAGAAACTTCCATGGTGCTATGCAGCTGCGGCCATCGTGGGCGTCGGCCTCCAGGCATCGCGAAACACGGCCGGCGAGCAGTGGTTGTTCGCCGGCCTTTTCTGGGCCATGGCGGTCGGCTTGCTCGGCAACCTGGGCCTCGCGTACAAGCTCGGCGCCGGAGGGGTCGGGCTCCTGGTGCTGGCGGCCTCCCTCAACGAGCCGCCTCGGCAACCGACCACGCCCGTGCTGCTGGTTGTCGCCAGCCTCGGTCTGGCAGGCGTGGCCATGGCTTCCGGATCGGCGCTGCTGTTCGAACTGGCGCTTGCGCTGGCGGCCGCGACGGCAGGCTGCGCCTTGTGGCTGTGGCCGGTGGTGCGCATCTCCTTCTGCGCCGTCGGCTCGGTCCCGGCGACGCTCGCATGGCTGATGCTGGCGTTTGCGGTGGCGAGCCTGACCTCCGCCAGGCCGACCACGCTGTTGGTGCTGGCGGCAGCGTTCGGCGCCGGCATCCTCGTGCAGGGCGCAGCGCGCAACTTCGCCTTCGTGCAGGCGTTGCGTCCCTGGAGCCGGGCGCTGATCGTGGCGGCCTTCGCCGCGGCCTTCGCATCGGCCGCGGTGCTGCTGGCCCTGCAAGACGGTGGCGCCGGGCCCGCTGCTAGCATGGACGATCCCTACTACCAACCGCGCTGGTGAGCAGCGTCGGAGCGGCCAACGCCCGTCATGGATCCATCGCAGCCGATTTCCTTCGTCACGGCGCAGGCGCATGACGTCGAGGCTCTCTGGGCCTCTTGCCTCGACATCGCCCGGGTGCGCAGGCAAGCAAGCCGCGGCGGCACGCCGTCGAACGACTCGGTCGCCCCGCCGATACCCTGGACCGACGAGGACGGTTTCGCGTTGGACGGGACCTGGACGCCTCCCGCGCAGGAACTCTTCGCGCTCCTCAAGCCGATCCTCGATGCGTCCCGGCGAAGCGTGCCCTGGGCGATCGGCCAGCTCGGTCAGAGCCTCGACGGCTGCATCGCCACCCGCGACGGCGACTCGCACTACGTGAACGGCGCCGGCGTGCTCACCCACCTGCACCGGCTGCGGGCGCTGTGCGACGCGGTCATCGTCGGCGCGGGCACGGCGGCCATCGACGATCCGCAACTCACCACCCGCCTGGTGCCGGGCGAGCATCCGGTGCGGGTCATCCTCGACACCGACCTGCGCCTCGGCCGCGGCTTGAAGGTGTTCTCGGACGGGCAGGCGCCGACGCTCCTCGCCTGCGACGAGCGACGCATGCCCGAGGCCGTCGAACGCTTCGGCGCGACGCAGGTGCTCGGCGTTCCGGGACTGCTCGCTGACGACGGCAACCCCCGGCTCGCAGCGCTCGTCGCCGCGCTCGGCCGGCGCGGGCTCGACATGCTTTTCGTCGAGGGAGGCGGCGTGACGGTGTCGCGCTTCATCGCACAAGGCTGCCTCGACCGACTGCATCTCAGCATCGCGCCGGTGCTGATCGGCGAAGGCCGCCGCGGCCTGCAGGTTCCGCAATCCGGCGCGATGCGCGATTGCCTGCGGCTGCGCTCGCGTGTGTTCCGATTCGACGAGGACGTGCTCTGGGATCTGGACTTGCGTTCGCCCGAGCCGAGGTCCTGAGCGCCGAGCGTTGCAGGCGCCGTCAGCCGCCCCGAGCTTGCGGCGGCAAGGCCAGCAGGTCGACATGTCCCACGCGCAACGACGCGACCGAGGCCAATGCCAGCCGGCGCGCCTGCCAATCCCGCACCAGGTCCTGGGTACCCGGCTGGTGCTCGATCGCCGCTGCGCAGAAGCCGTCCACCATCGCCTGGTACATCGCCCGCCCGGTGCCGCCGCCGGTCGAATCCAGCCACCAGTCGCTTCGTGCCGAGCTGGTTCGAAAGCCACGTTCGCGCAGCCGCCGGCCGGCATATTCCGCAGCGTCGATCCCGAGTGCCGGGCCGAAGCCCTTGTCCCGGAGCTGATGCCATGCGAAGAGGCCGGACACCGCGCCATCGGCCGAATCCTGCGGCGACCATTCGAGCCGTCCATCGACGTTGAGCCCGAAAAGAAGCGCAGCGCCGGCATCGGCCGCATGCGCCGACAAGGCATCGAACCACCGGGCCGAGACCAGGTCGAGCAGCGCGGACGCGGTCACCATTCGGATACGGCTCCAGGGAAGCCGGTCGAGCGAGACATCGAGGTCGAGCTGCAGCCTCTGCACCTCCACCTCCCAGGCCGGTCCGGCCACGCGAAGCCGATCACCGTCGGTCTCGAACTTCCATTGATTCGCCCGGCACCAGTCCGCCATGCAGGCCGGCACCTCGGCAAGGAGCCGCGCATCCTGGTCGACCAGGGTCCAGCGTTGCCGGCCCTCGAGACTCGGCGCGAGCGCGCGCAGGTTGGCGCCGGTGCCGGCGCCGAGGTCCAGCACGCCGAGCGGCTCGGCGCCTCGTCGAAGACCTGCGGCGACGGCGGGCAGGTCGAAGCCCTGCAACGCTTCCGCGCGCGCGGCGAGGTCGAAGGGCTCGCGCAGCTGGAGCCAGCCGGGCTCGAAGGCGCTCATGAAACGGCCTTGGCCCTGGCCGCGAAATCGAGCAGCGCAGCGGCGAAGCCTTGGCTGCTCTCCCGCCAGGAGGGCAGACGTTTGCGCGCCATGCGGGCCCCCTGTGAAAGCTTTTCGAGCAGCGAAGGGTCGTCGAGCAAGCTGAGCAAGGCCTCGCGCAGCGAAGCCACGTCGCCTGGCGGCACCAGCAGGCCAGCCGCGCTCGGCACGGTGTCCGCGATGGCGCCGGCCGTGGTGCTGACGATCGGAAGCCCCCGCGCGAGCGCTTCGGCCAGCGCCATGCCGTAGCCCTCGTGGAAGGAGTTCAGCACGAAAAGGTCGGCTTGGCGGTAGAGGTCGTCGAGCCCCCGGTCGCGCTGCTCGCCGAGCAGCAGCACGCGATCCTGCAAGCCCTTTGAAGCAATGAAGGCACGCAGCTCGGCGACGCAGCTCGGATCCATGGCCAGGCTGCCGGCGCAGCGAAGCATCCAGCTTCGATCGGCGAGGCCCCCGAGCGCCTCGACCAGCAAGCGGTGACCCTTGCGCGGCGTGATGGTGGCCACGCAGAGCAATTCGAGCGGAGCACCCTGCGCCTCTCTACCGACCGCCAACGGCGCCGCATCGGTGCCCGGCTCCACCACCACGATCCGCGCGGGCTCGACGCCGAACTCTCCCAGGCCGCGTGCCGTGAAGGGACTGGTCACCAACACGCCAGCGGCCAGCGCCAGCGCTCGCCGTTCGCTCTCGAAGAGCCGGCTTCGACTGTCGGCTTCGAGCCCGGTTTCCAATGCCAGCGGGTGATGCACCAGCGCCACCAGGCAAAGCCTTTCGGCATGGCGCGCCAGCTCGTCCGGCAACACGCCGAAGGCCAGGCCGTCGACAACCGCGAGGCTGCCGTCGTCCAGCGCGGCCAGGCGGGCCTCGGCCATGCGACGGGTGGACGCGTCCGGCCACGGAAAGCCTTCGCCAAGTTCGATCGCGTCGACCTGCCAACCCGCCTCGCCGAGGCCTTCGATGATCCGCCGGTCGTAGCCATAGCCACCGGTGCGGGTCGCAAGCGAACCGGGCACCAGGAAGCTGCAGCGGGGTCCGCTCAAAGCGGGGCCTCGTAGGCGGCCCATGCCACGTGCGATTCCTCGAGCCGCACGCGCATGCCTTGCAAGCCGCTCGCATGCGGACCGAGTTCGCCGGCAGCGATGCGGGTCGCGATGCGGTCGAAGATCACCCGCGCCATGAACTCGGTCGTGGTGTTCCTGCCCCGGAAGCCGGCCTCTTCGTCGAGGTTGCGGAAGTTGAATTCGCCGAGCACGGTGCGCAGCACGTCCGTCAGCCGTCCGATATCGACCACCACGCCGTCGGCATCCAGCTCCGGCCGGCGCAACTCGACATCCACCACATAGGTCGCCCCGTGCAGCCGCTGGGCCGGGCCGAACACCGCGCCCTGGAAGCTGTGGGCGATCATGAAATGGTCGCGGACGGAGACGCTGTACATGAGAGGGGTTCCTTTTCTAGACGTAGTCGATGCGCTGGCAAAGCGTGCCGCCGTCGCCGGCCGACAGTCGCGCGAGCACCGCGGGCAGATCCTGGAACGGCGCGCTGTCGGTGATCAGCGCGTCCAGCACGGGTTCGCGCAGGAGCGACAAGGCAAGCTCCAGCCGGCGACGGTGGTTCCAACGGGCACGCTGCGATGGCGCGACCTGCCCGACCTGGGAACTGCGCAGCACCAGCCGCTGCGAATGGAAAGCCTCCCCGAGCGGCAAAGGGACGCTGCGGCGGCCGTACCAGCTCATCTCGAGCACGGTCGATTCGAAGGCTGCGAGCCGCAAGGCCGTTGCCAGCCCGTCCGGATGGCCGCTGGCATGCACCACCAGGTCGGCGCCCGGCCGGGCGGTTGCAGGCTCGGCGAAGACGATTCCGAGCCGTTCGGCGACCTGCCGGCGGTCGCTGCGAATGTCGACGATCTCGACTTCGCAGCCCGGGATCCGGCTCGCGAGCCACGCCACCAGCAACCCGACCACGCCGGCGCCGACCACGGCCACTCGATCACCGATGCCGGGGGCCGCGTCCCAGAGCGCGTTGATGGCGGTCTCCATGTTGGCGGCCAGCACGGCGCGGCCGGGCGGAACGCCTTCGGGCAGGAGATGAAGCGCATCGATGGGAACGAGGTAGCGATCCTGGTGCGGATACAGGCAGAACACCTGCCGCCCGACCAGTTCGGGCGGGCCGCTCTCGACCTCGCCCACGTTGGCATAGCCGTACTTGACCGGCCCCGGAAACTGCCCTTCCTGGAAGGGCGCCCGCATCCGCTGGAATTCGCTTTCGGGAATCTCGCCGCGATACACCAAAAGCTCGGTACCGCGACTCACGCCGCTGTGCAGACTGCGAACGCAGGCTTCGTTCGCCCGCGGCGGGGGCAGCGAGGAGCGTCGAAGCGAGGCACGGCCCGGCGCTTCGATCCAGCAGGCCAGCGCTTCGCCAGGTTCGGAGCTTTGCATGAGGCTCTGGGAGAAAGGACTCGGAAGGAAGGGACTCGGACCAAAGGGCTTGGAGGAAATGCGGCCGACCAGCCGCGAGGCATGATAGACCGCGCCCCCGGCCCCGCGGAAGCCTGTGGGCTCCGCCCGGCCTTGCGGTTTGCCGGCTTGCCCGGCTTGGTTCATATTCCGCACATGCCGTTCTCGGGATCCATCGCATCCAACCCGCTTCGCGCCTTCGCGCCGGAGCAGTTGGCGCGTCTGCGGATCGAGGCCATCGCCGCCTTCGTCGCGCTGCTCGCGATCAAGCTGTGCGTCGGCGTGTGGCTCGCAGCCTCGAGCGACTTCGGCGCCGCCTTCGTCCTTCGTGCCCTGCTGGTCTTCGGCTGCGGCTTCGGCTTGATGCTGCGGGCACTGCCCGCTCATGCGCCCCGCATGCATTTCGGCGACGCCAATCGGGTCACGCTGGCGCGGCTGATGCTGATCGCCTTGCTGGCGGCGGCTTTCGGCGAACCGGTCGCGGCCACCGGCATCTGGCCGTGGATCGCCGTCGGCGTCGCGACCGCCGCGGCGCTGCTCGATGCGGTCGACGGCCCGCTGGCGCGCCGGAGCGGCTTGTCGAGCGACTTCGGCGCTCGCTTCGACATGGAATGCGATGCCTTCCTGGTGCTGGTGCTGAGTCTCCTCGTGCTGTGGTTCGACAAGGCGGGCAGCTGGATCGTCGCCGCCGGCCTGCTGCGCTATGCCTTCGTCGCGGCAGCCTGGGCGTTGCCATGGCTCGCGGGCGAGCTGCCGCCGAGCTTGCGCCGCAAGTCGATCTGCGTGCTGCAGATCACCTGCCTCATCGTCTGCCTCGGCCCGATCGTCGATGTCGACACCAGCCGTTTCATCGCGGCCGCGAGCCTTCTGGCGCTCGTCGCGTCGTTCGCCATCGACATCGCCTGGCTGTTCCGGCGCCACCGCAGCTCAAACAAGGAGACGCCATGAAACCCGCACCCTTCCATCGACGCGCCGCACGCCGCGCCGCCAGCTTCGCCCTCCCTTTCCTGCTGCTGGCGGCTTGCGGAACCCTGTCGGCCCAGCCGGCCCGCTACGAGCTCGACCCGGACCACATCAGCGTCGGCTTCCTGGTCGACCACCTCGGCTATGCCAAGGTGCTCGGCATGTTCCGCGCCGTGCGGGGCAGCTACAGCTTCGACGAAGCCACCGGCGCGCTCGGCGAGGTGCGCATCGAGATCGATACGCAAAGCGTCTTCAGCAACCACGCCAAGCGCGACCAGCATCTGAAGAGCGCCGATTTCCTCAACAGCGCCGAGTACCCGCGCATGGTCTTCACGGCAACTTCCGGCAAGCGGACCGGCGAACGCACCTTCGACATCGCTGGCCAGCTCGAGCTGCTCGGGCGCAGCCAGCCGCTGACGCTGCAGGCGACCTGGAACAAGAGCGGCACCTCGCCTCTCGACAAGAGCTATGTGATGGGCGTGTCGGCGCGCGGCAGCTTCAAGCGCAGCAGCTACGGGATGAACTACGCGGTGTCGAACGGTTGGGTCGGCGACGAGGTGCCGCTCATGATCGAGTTCGAGGCCAAGCGCAAGTGAGGCGCCGCCCGCTGCAGGCTGCCTCGTCTCGCTTGCCCGCATCGAAACCGTCGGGCTCCACGCTGCTGGCGGCGGCGCCCGGCGTGCTGGCGCTGCTGCTGCTCAACGCGCTGCTGTCGATGGAGAACTGGTTCCCCACGCTGTGGCCGCATCCGGTGGCGCGGCTTTCATTCGAACTCGCGATGGTGCTGACCGTGCTCGCCTTGTGGCGGGCGGGCCGACCTGCCGCGGGCAATCGGCCGGACCGGTGGCTGGCCATGCTGCTGGCGGGAGCGAGCACGGTCTGGGTCGTCGCCCGCTATCTCGACGTCACCGTTTCGGCGGTCTTCGGCCGACAGGTCAACCTGTACTGGGACGGCCGCCATGTCCTCGACGTCGCGAAGATGGGAGACACCGCCGCATGGCAGCTGGCGGCCGCCGGCATCGGGCTCCTGCTGCTGCCGATCGTGCTCTACCACTTGCTGCGCGCCTGCTGGAAAGCCGTGCTTCGAATGCTCGCGTCGCTGCCGCGCCGGCCGGTGCAGCGAGCGGCCGGGCTCGCGGGTGCGGCCCTTGCGGCGAGCTTCGCCCTTCACGGCATGGCGGGTTGGAACACGCGCTGGTTCATGTCGATGCCGGTCGCGCCGATCCTCGCGAGCCAGGCCGGACTGCTGGCGGGCCAACTGCTGCCGGGCCGCGCCACTGCGCTGCTCACGCCGAGCCCGCGCTTCGACGGATCGCTGTCCGGCATCGTGGGCAGCGATGTGCTGCTGATCTTTGCGGAGTCGTATGGCGCCGGCACCTACGACAACCCGATGCACGCCGCCCGGCTCGCACCAGCTCGCGAACGACTGCAGGCGGAAGCTGCACGCGGCGGCCAGCAGGTGGTCACGGCCCGGGTGCAGTCACCGACCTTCGCCGGCGCTTCATGGCTGGCCCACGCCGCCCTCCTGAGCGGCGTCGACACCCATGACCCCGGCGCCTACGAGCTGTTGCTCAGCACCCGGCGCCCCACGCTGGCCAGCCATTTCAAGCGGCACGGCTGGCGAACCGTGAGCTGGCAGCCCGGCCTCCAGAAGCCCTGGCCGGAGGGCGGCTTCTACGGCTTCGATCGCTACGCGGACGCCGATCGGATCGGCTACCGCGGCCCCGCCTTCGGGCATTGGCGAATCCCGGACCAGGCGGCCATGGCCTTGCTGCACGCGCAGGAGCTGTCGTCGCCACGCGCCGAACGGGCACCGCGCTTCATGGTGTTCCCGACCCTGGCGAGTCATGCGCCTTTCAGGCCGTTGGCACCGTACGCGAGCGATTGGCAGCGCCTGCTCGGACCCGAGGCCTACCGGGAGCTGGAGATGGCGGATGCCAGGCAGCAGCCGGTGTCCTGGCTGGAGCCGGTGCCCGCCTACCTCGAATCGCTGGACTACACCTTTCGCTGGCTCGGCGACTACCTCGCCACCCAGGCGCCGCCGAGCCTGGTCACGATCGTGATCGGCGACCATCAGCCGCTGGCCAGCGTGAGCGGCGCGAATGCCAGCTGGGATGTGCCGGTGCACGTGTTCTCGAGCAACCCACACCTGTTGCGGCGGCTGCGGGCGATCGGCTTCGAAGCCGGGCTGACGCCGCCTGCCACGTCCCTGGGCGCCATGCATCGACTCACGCCGATGTTGCTCGGTGCCATGGAGGCCGGGCCGGACGAGGCGGTCGGCGCAGCGGAATGAAAGCCGTTTTTCCGCGAAATACGTCACGTCGCTTTTCGGCGGCCGGCTGTTAACCTTTGCTCCATGCGCGCCCTCATCCTTTCCTTCAACTTCGTGTTCCTGGCCGTGGTGTTCTCGCTCACCTCGCTCTCCGGCGTGTTGCTGACGATGGTTGCCTGCTTCGGAATCGCGGCCCTCATGTTCACCTTCTCGACTTCGTCCAAGGAAGCCGGCGAATCGCGAACCGTGCGTCGAGCGATGGGCGGCCCGTCGACCTTCAGCGCACCGCTCACCCAGTTCTGATCGACCCGGCACTCAGGCCTGCCAGGAGCCTGCCGACGATCGTCAAGAAAGCCCCGCCAGCGGGGCTTTTTCAATGGCGGTGCGGATGGCGCCGGAAGCGCGGCCGGCCGAGCGGGCAGATGTTCAGGCTTCGGCCGCAGCCGCCGACTTGGCGGTCGCGACGTCGGTCTCGCGCGGCAGCTTGACCGCGTTCTTCACGGCGAGGATTTCCGCCATCACGCTCACCGCGATCTCTGGCGGCGTCTTGCTGCCAATGTAGATGCCGATCGGGCCGCGCAGCCGCTGGAGCGATTCGGGCGTCTGGTCGAAATGCTCGATCATCCGCTCGCGCCGCGCTTGCGCATTGCGCCGCGAACCGATCGCGCCGACATAGAAGGCATCGGTTTCGAGCGCCTCCAGCAACGCCAGGTCGTCCAGCTTCGGGTCGTGCGTCAAGGCCACGACGCAGCTGCGGCGATCGGGTCGGAAGGCGATGACCGCGTCGTCCGGCATCTCGGTCGTGATCTTGACGCCGGCCACCGACCAGCCTGCGCGGTACTCGGTGCGCGGATCGCAGAGCGTGACCGCGAAGCCGCTGAAAAGCGCCATCGTCGACAGGTACTCGGCCAGCTGGCCGGCCCCGATCAACAGCATCCGGTACTCGGGGCCGTAGGTGTTGGTGAGCTGCACGGCGTCGACCGACAACTCCGCCGGCGATGCGGCTTCGGCCACCGTGGCGCTGCCGTCGGCGAGCTTGACCGTGCGCTGCATCAGCCGCCCCGCTTCGAGCTTCTCGACCAGTGCCTGCAGCGACGCCGGGTCGGGGTCGAACTCCAGCAACAGCTCGAGCGTGCCGCCGCACGGGAGGCCGAAGCGATGCGCTTCGTCCGCGGTGATGCCGTACTTGACGAGCGTCGGCGGGCCGGAAGGCAGCTGCCCGTCGGCGCCGTGCGCGCGGCTGTAGCGGGCGATCAGGTCGTCCTCGATGCAGCCGCCGGAGACCGAACCCACCACCGCGCCATCCTCTGCCAATGCCATGATCGAGCCGACGGGCCGCGGCGAAGAACCCCAGGTTCGCACCACGGTGGTCAGCAAGGCCCGGCGCCCGGCCAAGCGCCAATCGCGCAAGGTGCGCAAGACCATCACGTCCAGGTTTTCCATTTGCTCGCTCCTGCCGGCCCGGCGTCAGCCTCGTTCTGCCGGCTTCTGCACGGTATCGGCCGGAGCATCGGCCGAATCGTCTTTCTTGCCGATGCCCATCTTGCGCATGAAGCCGGCCACCGCGCCGGTCTTCTCGCCACCGGTCGAAGCATCGCTCGCGCCGCCGGCCGCATCCGCCGGCGGTGCGCCGTAGCGCGCCTGCATCTCGGCATCGAAGCGCTTGAAGAAATCGTCGGCCGTGGACTTGGCGGCGCCGTCGATCAGGCGCTGGCCGAGCTGCGCGATCCTGCCGCCGACCTGCGCGTTGACCGTGTAATCGAGTTCGCAGCCCGCGCCGCCGTCCTCGACCGGCCGGAGCGACACGCTCGACGAACCCTTCGCGAAGCCGGCCACGCCGCCCTGCCCTTCGAACGAGAGACGGTAGCTGTCGGGCGGCATGATTTCGGCGAGCGCGACCTTGCCGCTGAACTTGGCCGACACCGGACCGATCTTGAGCGCAAGGCCCACCACGTACTGGTTGTCGCCGACCAGCTCGAACTTGTCGCAGCCGGGAATGCATTTCTTGAGCGTCTCGGGATCGTTGAGCGCTTCCCAGGCCTGTTGCTGCGTGACGCCTAAGCGGCGGTTGCCGAGCATTTCCATGAGCTTTCCTTTGATTGAATCTAGCGGCTCGCCCGCATGAGGGAGGCCAGGCTCGCGGCCAGCTGTTCGAGCGCGCTCAGATTGTGGACCGCGAGCATCGCATCCGCATGCCGGTGCAGAACAGCCGCACCGCGCGCAAGGGGAGCGTAGCCGTCGTAGCGCAGCAGCGGGTTGAGCCAGAGCAATCGGCGCGTGTGGCGCTTGAGCCAGAGCAGCTCGCGCTCCATCGCGTCCGGCTCGCCGGTGTCGAGGCCGTCGCTGATGACCAGCACCAGGGTGCGGCGGCCGGTCAGGCGGCGCGCGAAGCTCCGGCGCAGCTCGGCGAGCGATTCGCCCAGCCGGGTGCCGCCCGCGAAGTCGTCGATCGCGCTGCCCGCGGCAGCCAGCATCGCATCCGTGTCGGCGATGCGGAAGGCGGGGCTGAGGTCGGTGAGGTGCGTGCCGAAAGCGAAGACGTCGCGGCGGCCGGCCTGGCGGGTGGCGGCATGCAGGAACGCGAGCAGGAGGCGCGCATAGCGCTCCATCGATCCCGAAACGTCGACCAGCACCAGGAGCGGCAGCGGCTGCAGCCGGCGCGACAGACGCGGCAGCCGGATCAGTTCGCCGCCGGTCCGGCTCGCCTCGTGCCATACGCCCGGCCAATGCATCCGCGAATCGGCGCCCGTGTTGCCGCTCGGCCGGAACCGTCGACTCGGCAAGCGGGGCACGGGCAAGGCGATATCGCGTGCCAGCCGCTCGACCAGCCGGTATTCCGCCGCGCCGAGCGCGTTGAAGTCGGCATGGTGAACCCGGCTGCGGTCGCTGGCGGTCATGGCGGCATCGAAGTCGACCTCGCGATCGGTTTCGGCCGGCTGCACCGCCGGCCGCGGCGGCGCCAGTGCCTCGCGCACCCGCGGCCTTCGCTTGGACGGCTCGGCCTTGCCTTCGGCGCTCGGCAGCAGCTGCGCCAGCAGCTTGTTGGCCAGCTCGGGATCGCGGAACCAGGCGTCGAACAACTCGCGAAAGACCAGGCGATCTTCTTCGCGGCTGATCATCACGGCCTCCATCGCGGCAGCCAGGTCGGGGCGGCTCTCGACGCCCACCAAAGTGGCGGCCTCGGAGGCCAGGGCGATGCGCATCGAATCGGTCTGGACGCCGGCGCGCCGCAAGGCGCGGCCGAAGGCGGTCATGTTGTCGGCCAGCTTGCCGCTGCGGGCGTCGCCGAGCTGGGCTTTCCGCTGCGTCATGCGCAGGGCCGGCGTCGAGGGCGGCAGGCGGCGCCGGCGCCTTCCGTCATGAAAGGCCTTGCTCGGCCGGTCGCAGCAGGTCGGCCGCCATCGGCTGGGTCAGCGCGGCCACATCGTCCCGCTGCTTGAAGAGGATGCCCGCGGTGTCGACCACCACCTCGGGATCGAGCTCGATGGTGTCGAGCGCGACCAGCGCCTGGGCCCACTCCACGCTTTCCGCAATACCGGGCGCGCGCTGGAAGGCATTGGCGAAGGGAGCGCTGCGCAGGCGGCCGACGAAGTCCGCGACCTGCTCGGTCAGGCGGCTGCTGGCCGTGGGCACGCGGGACCGCACGATGGCGAGCTCGCGATCGCGCTCCGGATGGTCCAGCCAGTGATAGAGGCAGCGGCGCTTGACCGCATCGTTGAGCTCGCGCGTGCGGTTGCTGGTAAGGATGGTGACCGGCGGCACCAGCGCCCGGATGGTGCCGAGCTCCGGAATGCTCACCTGGTACTCGCCCAGATATTCGAGCAGGAAGGCTTCGAAGGGCTCGTCGGCGCGGTCGACCTCGTCGATCAGCAGGACCGCGCCCGGCATCGGCGCCTGCAGCGCCTGCAGCAAGGGCCTTCGGATCAGGTAGTGCGGCTGGTAGACCTCCGACTCCACGTCGGCAGCGCCGCCGCCGCGCGCTTCGGCAGCCCGCATGTGCAGGAGCTGCGCGGCGTAGTTCCATTCGTAGAGCGCCTCGCGCTGCTCCAGGCCGTCGTAGCACTGGAGGCGCAGCAGCTCGCGCTGCAGCGCGGTCGAAAGCGCCTTGGCCAGCTCGGTCTTGCCGACGCCCGGCTCGCCTTCGAGCAGCAAGGGCCGCTGCAGCTTGAGCGCGAGGAACACGGCGGTCGCGAGCCGCCGGTCGGCGAAGTAACCGGCGTCCTGCAAGGCCTGCACCACGGCGTCGATGGAGGCGAACGGCGCCGGCGAGCCGTCTTCGGCAAGGATGGAGTTCATGGAGAAGAGATTAGCGCCGATCGAGGCCGTGCCGGGCGGCCCCCGCCGACCGTCTGCGTCGGCGGAAGTCCACCCTCGCGCGGCCGTTCGAGGGGCCGGCCAGCGTCCGGGCGCCTCGTTGCTCAGCCGATGGCGCGAGCCACCGCACGCTGCGTCAGCACGTTGATGAGGTTGGCGCGGTAGGCAGCCGAGGCATGCAGGTCGGTGTTGAGCTCGCTCGAATCGATCTTGACGCCGGCAGCCGCCTCGGGCGTGAAGCTTTGCGACAGCGCGTCCTCCAGGCCGTTGTGGCGGAACACGCCGTTGCCGGCGCCGGTCACGGCGACCCGCACGCCGTTCGCCATCTGCGCGACGAACACGCCCACCAGCGGAAAGTGCGAGGCCTTCTGCCGCAGCTTTTCGTAGGCTGCACGCTGCGGCAACGGAAAACGCACCGCGGTGATCAGTTCGCCATCGTCCAGCGCGGTGGTGAAGAGGCCCTGGAAGAAATCGTCGGCGGCGATTTCGCGCCGGTCGGTGACGACGGTGGCGCCCGATCCGAGCACCGCGCTCGGATAGCAGGCTGCCGGGTCGTTGTTGGCGAGCGAGCCGCCGAGCGTGCCCATGGCGCGCACCTGCCGGTCGCCGATGCGCGACGCGAGGTCGGCCAGCGCCGGGAACGCCGACTTGACCTCGGCGCTGTTGCCGACTTCGAGGTGGCGGGCCATCGCGCCGATGACCAGCGCGTCGCCTTCGCGGCGGATGCCGGAGAGCTCGGCGATGCCGGCGAGGTCGGCCAGCTGGTCCGGCGCCGAGAGCCGCAGCTTCATCGACGCCAGCAGGGTCTGGCCGCCGGCCAGCGGCTTGGCGCCGGCCGCGGCCAGCTTGACGGCATCGGCGAGGGTTGCCGGACGTTCGAGGGTGAAGGGATACATGGTGTCTTGTCCTTCCTGTTGTCGTTCAGGTGGCCGGGCGGCCCTGTGTGCTGCCGGCGAGCGATGGCGGCGCCGGGTCCTGGGTCGGGCTCACGCTGCCCTTCTGCATGGCTTCCCACACGCGATGCGGCGAGGCCGGCATGTCGAAATCCTTGACGCCCATCGGCGCCAGCGCGTCCAGCACGGCATTGATGACCGCCGGCGGCGAGCCGATCGCGCCGGCTTCGCCGCAGCCCTTGGTGCCGAGCGGGTTGTGGGTGCACGGCGTGCAGACGGTGTCGAGCTTGAACATCGGGAAGTCCTCGGCCCGCGGCATCGCGTAGTCCATGAAGCTGCCGGTGAGCAATTGCCCGGTCTCGTCGTAGACGCAGTTCTCCATGAGGGCCTGGCCGATGCCCTGTACCAGGCCGCCGTGCACCTGGCCCTCGACGATCATCGGATTGATGATGGTGCCGAAATCGTCCACCGCGGTGAAGCGGTCGACCTTGACCTCGCCGGTCTGCTTGTCGATCTCGACCTCGCAGATGTAGGTGCCGCCCGGGAAGGTGAAGTTGGTCGGGTCGTAGAAGGCGGTCTCGTTGAGCCCCGGCTCGAGCTTGTCCAGCGGGTAGTTGTGCGGCACGTACGCGGTCAGCGCGATCTCGCCGAAGGTCTTTTTCTTGTCGGTGCCCTTGACCGTGAACTCGCCGTTCACGAACTCCACATCGGCGTCGCTCGCCTCCATCAGGTGGGCGGCGATCTTCTTGGCCTTGATCTCGATCTTGTCGAGCGCCTTCATGATGGCCGCGCCGCCGACCGAGATCGATCGCGAGCCGTAGGTGCCCATGCCGAAGGGCACGCGCCCGGTGTCGCCGTGCACCACGTCGACCGCATCGACCTCGATGCCCAGCCGTGCGGCGACCACCTGCGCAAAGGTGGTTTCATGCCCCTGGCCATGGCTGTGCGAGCCGGTGAAGACCGTGACGCTGCCGGTCGGATGCACCCGGATCTCGCCGCATTCGAAGAGGCCTGCCCGTGCCCCCAATGCGCCGGCGATGTTCGACGGCGCGATGCCGCAGGCCTCGATGTAGCTCGAGTAGCCGATGCCGCGCAGCTTGCCGGCGGATTCGCTTGCCGCCTTGCGGCCGGCAAAGCCGGCGACCTCGGCCAGCTCCTGCGCCTTGTTCATGCAGGCATGGAAATCGCCGGTGTCGTACTGCAGCGCGACCGGCGTCTGGTACGGGAAGCTGGTGATGAAGTTGCGCTTGCGGATCTCGTCCTGTCCCAGCTTCATCTCCCAGGCGCAGCGGCTCACCAGCCGTTCGAGCAGGTAGGTGGCCTCGGGCCGTCCGGCGCCGCGGTAGGCATCGACCGGCGAGGTGTTGGTGAACCAGGCGTCGACCTCGACGTAGATCTGCGGCGTCGCATATTGGCCGGCGAGGAGCGTCGCATAGAGAATCGTCGGCACCGCCGTGGAGAAGGTCGACAGGTAGGCGCCAAGGTTGGCATCGGTATGCACGCGCAGCGCCAGGAACTTGCCCTGGTCGTCCATCGCCATTTCGGCATGGCTCACGTGGTCGCGGCCATGCGCATCGGACAGGAAGCATTCGGAGCGCTCGGCCGTCCACTTGATGCTGCGATTGAGTTGCTTGGAGGCCCAGGTCAGCGCGACATCTTCGGCATAGAGAAAGATCTTCGAGCCGAAACCGCCGCCGACGTCCGGCGCCACCACCCGCACCTTGTGCTCCGGCAGCTGGAGCACGAAGGCGGTCATCAGGAGCCGCTCGACGTGCGGATTCTGGTTGGACACGTACAGCACGTATTCCTCGGTCGCGCGGCTGTAGCTGCCGATGGCGACCCGAGGCTCGATCGGATTCGGGATCAGCCGGTTGTTGACCAGGTCGAGCCGGGTCACGTGGGCCGCGTTGGCGAAGGCGGCGTCGACCCCCGCCTTGTCGCCGAGCGTCCACTTGTAGCACTGGTTGTCCGGCGCGGCCTCGTGGAGGGTCACGCCGCTCGCCTTCCTGGCGGCGTCGGCCACGCTGACCAAGGCCGGCAGCACCTCGTAGTCGACCACGATCGCCTCGGCGGCGTTCTTGGCCTGCTCCACCGTCTCGGCCACCACCATGGCCACGTGGTCGCCCACGTAGCGGACCTTGCCGATCGCGAGGATCGGGTGCGGCGGCTCCTTCATGGGCGAGCCGTCGGGGTTGTTGATCAGCCAGCCGCAGGGCAGGCCGCCCATCTTGCCGTCGATGTCCTTGCCGCTGAAGATGCCGACCACGCCGGGCATGGCCTCGGCTGCCGAGATGTCGATCGACTTGATTTCGGCATGGCCGTGCGGCGAGCGAAGGAACACGGCATGCGTCTGGTTGGCCAGGTCGATGTCGTCGGTGTAGCGGCCGGCGCCGGTCAGGAAGCGATAGTCTTCCTTGCGCTTCAAGGCCTCGCCGATGTGCGGCAGGTTGGCAAAGTCGGGTGCGCCCATGTCGTGCTCCTCAAGCCGTTTCGGTGGTCTTCGACTTCGGGGCTGCGGCCATCGCCGCGCCGCCGACCTGCACCGCCTTGACGATGTTCTGGTAGCCGGTGCAGCGGCACATGTTGCCGTCGAGCAGCGCGCGGATCTCGGTTTCGCTCGAGTTCGGGTAGTGGGTGCAAAGGTCGATGGCGCTCATCACCATGCCCGGCGTGCAGAAGCCGCATTGCAGGCCGTGGCATTCCTTGAAGGCCGCCTGCATCGGGTGCATGGTGCCGTCGGCTTCGGCGATGCCCTCGATGGTGGTGATCTCGGCGTTGGCCATCTGCCCGACCAGCACGTTGCACGACTTGATGGCGCGGCCGCCCACCATGACGGTGCAGGCGCCGCATTGCGCGGTGTCGCAGCCGACGTGCGTGCCGGTCAGGTGGAGGTGCTCGCGAATGGCCTGGACCAGGAAGGTGTTGGGCGGCGCGTCGACCGTGACCTTGCGACCATTGATCGTGAATGGAACCTGCATGTTGGCTGTCTCCGTGGAAGGTGATGGCTGGATCGTCGACGGGGAATCTTGGACGCCGCGGTCGAGCCGCATGCTAGGCACAAACCCTAGCCGCTTGCGCGTTGCGATCGAAATTCTCAAAATGAAACAGCTCGGCGCCGGTCGAGGCTCGCATCTTTCCGCCCCCCGCTTCCGACCCCACGCCAAGCTTCATGCCCGAAACCGCAGCGACACCCGCGACCGATCGATTGCTGGCCATCGCGCACGCACGCCGGGCCTGGCTCGAAGGCGAGGCCGGGCACGGCGGCGCGCTGGTCGAGCCCTGGCTGCAGCGATCCTGGCAACGCTGCCTGGCGGCCGGTCGGCGGCCCGGCGAGGCGGTCGTCTTCGAGCCGGTCTCGCGCCAGGGCAGCCGGCGCGCGCTCGATGCCAGCCATGCCCTGGTCGAGGCGGCCCGCCCGGTGATCGAGCGCGTATCCCGCGCCATCGCCGATACCCGCTACTTCGCGATCCTCACGGATGCCGCGGGCATCGTGGTGCATGTCGGGGCGCTGCCGGACGGAAGCGATGCGTCCGCGCTGCATGCCCGCAGCATCGCGCGAGTCGGCGTCGACCTGTCCGAACGCGCGGTCGGCACCACGGCGATCGGCGCGGTGCTGGCCGAGCGAGACTCGGTCTGGCTGCACCGGGGCGAGCATTTCTTCGACGACACCAGCATCTACAGCTGCGCCGGCGCGCCGCTTTTCGGACCGACGGGCGAGTGCATCGGCATGCTGGACCTGACCGGCGTCCAGGCGACCGAGCGGCCCGAGTTGCGCCACCTGGCCGCACTTTCGGCGCGCAGCATCGAGGACGCGCTGATGGCGGCCCTGCCCTGCGAGCTGCTGCTGCGGATCGGCTGGCCGGGCGACCCGGCCGCTGCCGGGGCCGAGGGCCTGCTCGCGATCGACGCGGAGGGCTGCATCTCGGGCGCCAATCGAGCCGCACGGCAGATGCTGAACCGGCCGCTGGACGCCTTCGCGTCCCTGCACTGCAGCGAGCTGTTCGCGATCCAGCCGCAGATGCTGTTCGATGCCGCGCGCCAGGAGCGGGCCGACGGCTGGCTCGAACTGCCGCTCTGGTCCGGCCTGCGGGTACAGGTCCGCCCGGAGCTTGGCCGGTCCGTGCGCAAGACACGCCTTCCCTCTTCCGATGCGGTCGAGCGGCCGAGGCTGCGCGATCTCGAAGCCGAGCTGATTCGCCGCGCGGTCGACGAAGCCCGCGGCAACGTCGCCGAAGCCGCGCGCACGCTCGGCATCAGCCGCGCGACCGTCTACCGGAAGCTGGTGCGCAGCAAGCGGAAACCGGGTTGACGCAGAATCTTCCGGATGAACACCACCTACGCTTCGGTCGAACCTTCGCGCAGCGAAGTCGATGCTCTTTCCGGGCCGGTCCTTGTCGAGTTCGGCACCCCGTGGTGCGGCTTCTGCAAGGCGGCACAGCCGCTGATCGCCCAGGCCCTCGAACAGGCGCCGCCGGTCGCACACCACCTCAAGATCGAGGACGGCAGCGGCAAGCCGCTCGGTCGTTCCTTCAAGGTCAAGCTCTGGCCGACGCTCGTCTTCATGCGAGAAGGCAAGGAGCTCGCGCGCCTGGTGCGACCGGGCAGCGCCGAGGAGATCCGCCGCGAGGTCGAGCGCCTCGCGGCCGCCTGATCCCGGCCCAGCCGGCGCCGCGCGGCTCTGGCTACACTCGCGCAGCCCGCGATTCGAATCGGGCGCACAGGGAGAAGTCATGAAGTTGTTGCCAGCTCTTCGCTGGGCCGCAGTCGCCTTGCTTGCGGCCTTGCCTTGCTTCGCGGCATTTGCCGCCACGGACGCCCCCGGAGAGGTCCGGGTGGCGGTTGCCGCCAATTTCGCGCAGCCCATGAAGGCGATCGCCGATGCCTTCGAACGGCAGACCGGTCACAAGGTGCTGCAAAGCGCCGGCGCCACCGGCAAGCTCTTCGCGCAGATCAACGAAGGCGCGCCTTTCGACCTCTTCCTGTCCGCCGATGCCGAGGCGCCGCAGAAGCTCGAGCAGCTCGGCCGGATCGCCGCCGGCAGCCGCTTCACCTATGCGGTGGGCACGCTGGTGCTCTGGTCGGCGATGCCCAACATGGTATTCGCGGGCGGCGAGATCCTGAAGAGCAAGGACATCGAGCATGTCGCCATCGCCGCACCCAAGCTCGCGCCCTATGGTGCGGCTGCGATGGAGACCCTGCGCCGACTCAACCTGCTGGCCCAGGTCGAGCCCAAGCTGGTCCAGGGCGAAAGCATCGGCCAGGCCTACGGCTTCATCGCGAGCGGCAATGCCGAGGTCGGGTTCGTCGCGTTGTCCCAGGTCTGGGAAGACGGTCGGATCAAGCGCGGCTCGGGCTGGATCGTGCCCTCGCACCTGCACGAGCCGATCCGGCAGGAGGCGGTGCTGCTCGCCCGAGCCAGGAACAACGCCGCGGCGATCGCCTTCTACGACTACCTTCGATCCGAACCGATCCGCGACATGATCCGCGCCTTCGGCTACGGCAACTGAGAGCCCGGCATGTTCGACGACATCGAACTCGGCGCCATCTTCCTGACGCTGCGGCTCGCCACCACCACCACGGTGATCCTGCTGCTGCTGGGCACGCCCCTCGCCTGGTGGCTCGCCCGCACCCGATCGGTCTTCAAGGGGCCGGTCAGCGCGATCGTCGCGCTGCCGCTGGTATTGCCGCCGACCGTGCTGGGCTTCTACTTCCTGATCGGGCTCGGACCGCAGGGGCCGATCGGAAGCGTCACGCAGTGGCTCGGCCTCGGCACCATGACCTTCAACTTCTCGGGGCTGGTCGCCGGCTCGGTCATCTACTCGATGCCCTTCGTGGTGCAGCCGCTGCAGAACGCCTTCGAGGCGATGGGCAGCGAACCGCTCGAGACCGCGGCCACCCTGCGCGCCTCGCCGCTCGACACCTTCGTGAGCGTGGTGCTGCCGATGGCGCGGCCCGGCTACCTCACCGCCACGGTCATGGGATTCGCGCACACGGTCGGCGAATTCGGCGTGGTGCTGATGATCGGCGGCAACATTCCCGACAGGACGCGGGTGGTCTCGGTTCAGATCTACGACCATGTCGAAGCCATCGAGTACGCGCAGGCGCACGTGCTGGCCGGCGGCATGCTGGCGTTCAGTTTCGTGGTGCTGCTGGTGCTGTACACGCTGCAACCGACGGGGCGGAAGCGATGAGCGGCGCGCACGCAGGCATCTACCTGCAGATGAACGTCGAGGTCGGCAGCTTCAGGCTGCAGGCCAACCTGACCTTGCCGGGCAACAGCATCACCGCGTTGTGGGGCCCGTCGGGCTGCGGCAAGACCACGTTCCTGCGCACCCTGGCCGGGCTGCAGCCCTCGCCCACCACCCGGGTCCGCGTCAACGGCGAACCGTGGCAGGACACCGACGTGTTCCTGCCGGCCCATCGGCGCGGCGTGGGCTACGTGTTCCAGGACACGCGGCTTTTCGATCACCTCGACGTCAAGCGCAACATCGCCTACGGCATGCAGCGCGTGCCCAAGGCCGAGCGGCGGGTGTCGCTCACCCGCACGGTCGAACTGCTCGGCATCGGGCACCTGATGTCCCGCAAGCCCGACACCCTCTCGGGCGGCGAGCGGCAGCGGGTCGGCATCGCGCGGGCGCTGGCCACCAGCCCCAAGCTGCTGCTGATGGACGAACCGCTGGCTTCGCTCGATGCCGAGCGCAAGCGGGAGATCCTCCCGTACATCGCCCAGCTGCAGGCCGAGCACGACATCCCGGTGATCTACGTCACGCACTCGCAGGACGAGGTCGGCCGGCTGGCCGACTGGATGGTGCTGCTGGAAGGCGGCCGTTCGCTCGCCAGCGGGCCGGCCGCCGACCTGCTCACCCGGCTCGACCTGCCGATCGCGCATGGCGACAGCGCCAGCGCGCTGCTGTACGGGGCGGTCGATTCGCACGATCGAATCTACGGGCTCACGCACGTCAAGTTCCAAGGCGGGGTGCTGAGCCTGCCGCACGGCGGAACCACCACCAAGGGGCAGCTGGTACGCCTCCGGGTGCAGGCGCGCGATGTCAGCCTGGCGATGCAGCCGGCCAGCGAGACCAGCGTGCTCAACATCCTGCCGGCAGTGGTGTCCGACCTGGCGGAGGACGGCCCGGCGCAGACCATGGTCGGACTGGACGTCGGCGGCTCGCGGCTCCTGGCACGAATCACCCGGCGCTCGGCCCGCATGCTGGGCATCGAGCCCGGGCTCAAGGTCTATGCGCAACTGAAGGGCGTGGCCATCATCGACTGAGGCGAGGCCACTCGCCCTCCATGCGATGCCGCGCCGCGGCTTCAGGCGCCGACCGGCACCTTGTCGAGGAAGCCGGTCACGGCCTGCAGCTTGCCGGCCGCGAGCCGCGCGAAATCGGTGCCCTCGATCAGGTCCTGGGCGCCTTCCGGGCCCAGCATCCACGAGAAGCGAAGATGCTCGCCGTGCGCGTCCGGCGTGCCCTTGAGCTTGAAGCGAAAGCCCGGAAACCGCTGCTGCACGCCTTCGATCAGGGCCGCGATCTGCGTGCGCCCCTCGGCCTTCGCCATCGGGTCGATGTAGCGGGCATCCTCGGTCCAGCCGGCCTGCAGCAGGTCGAGCCGCCGGGCCGCATCGGTCTCGTTCCAGGCGGCGATGTACTGCTCCGCGGCCTTCGCGGCCGCGTCGGCGGCGGCGGCGGCGGCGACGTTGGAGGTGGAGGTGGAGGTGGAGGTGTTGGAGGTCTCGGGGGTCGATGTGGTCATGGCGCATCCTTTCGGTTCAGCCCGCGACGTTGCGGGGTGACTGAATGGTCGCGGCGCACGCGCCCACGGTCGATGACGCCGGAGGTCATCGAAACCGCGACTCGCCCTCCCTCAACTTCCCGCGTTCGGAAAGAACAATTGCTCGCCGCCGATGCGGTAGTCGGCGATCGCGCTCTGCCCTGCCGGCGAGATCACCCAATCGACGAACTTCTGGGCGCCGGTGGCGTTCAGCTGTGGAAACTTCGCCGGGTTCACGACCATCACGCCGTACTGGTTGAAGAGGCGCTTGTCGCCTTCGACCAGCACCGCCAGGTCGGCGCGGTTCTTGAAGCTGAGCCAGGTGCCGCGATCGGTCAGCACGTAGGCGCCGCTCGACGCGGCGATGTTGAGCGCCGGCCCCATGCCGCAGCCGCATTCCTTGTAGCCGCTGCCCTTCCTGTCGTTCGCGACCGGCTGGCCGGCCTGGCCGACGCCGGCAAGGCTCCAGAGGCGCCGCTCGGCCGCATCGGTGCCGCTCTTGTCGCCACGCGACACGAAGGGCGCGTTGGCCGCCGCGATCTTCCCGAGCGCTGCGGCGATGTCGGCGCCCTTGACGCCCGACGGGTCGCCCTTGGGTCCGACCAGCACGAAGTCGTTGTACATCACCGGGTAACGCCGGGTCGCGAATCCGTCCGCGACGAACTTCTCCTCGGCGGCGGTATCGTGTACGAACAAGACATCGGCATCGCCGCGGCGCGCCATGTCGATGGCCTGGCCGGTGCCGACGGCGACCACCTTGACGTCGATGTCGGTCGCCCTCTTGAAGGCGGGCAGCAAGTGCCCGAAGAGGCCCGACTGCTCGGTCGAGGTCGTCGATGCCATGGTCAGGGTCTCGGCGCCGGCAGATGCGAGCGGGCCGGCGACGCCGAGGCAAGCGGCCAGCAGCATCGAGAGGCCGAAGCGCCTGGAAACGGAAGTCATGGGGATTCTCCTTTGATGAAAAGACGTGCTTCCTCCGGCAGCGGCCCGCCGAAGAATTCGGACACCGGCAGGTCGGCCAGCACCCGCCCGTGCTCCAGGTAGATCACCCGGCTGGCGAGGCGCTTGACCTGCCCGAGGTTGTGGCTCGCGAAGACCAGCGTGCGGTCCTGCGCGGCCTCGGCGATCAGCGCCTCGACATCGCGCTTGGCAGTCGGGTCGAGGCTGGCGGTGGGCTCGTCGAGGAACAGCACTTCCGGATGGCAGGCCCAGGCCCGCGCCAACGCCGCCCGCTGCTGCTGTCCGCCGGACAAGGTGCGTGCATTGCGTTCGGCCAATCCGTCGAGCCCGACCCGCGCGAGCGCTGCCAGGGCTTCGCGCCGCGCCGGTCGCCAGCCGGTGCCGCGCAGCCACAGCGGCAAGGCGACGTTGTTCAGGACGCTGGCGCGCAGCAGGTGCGGCCGCTGGAACAGCATGGCCTGCGCCCGGGTCGGCACCCGCGCGACGAAGTCGCCGGCCGACCGCGCGACCAGCCCGTGCAGCACGCGCAGCAAGGTGCTCTTGCCGCTGCCGTTGGCGCCGATCAGGGCGACTCGCTCGCCGGCATGCACCGAGAGGCTGGCCGCCTGCAGCGCGGCGACCCGGCCGAAGCGAACCTCGACCGCGTGCAACGCGAAAAGCGGCGGCTTCATGCCTTCATCTCCACCCGCAGGCCGACCGCATCGGCGGCGCCGCCGTCGACCCGCTCGCGCCAGGTCCGCAAGGCGCTGATGGCGAGGTTCAGCAGCAGCACCACGCCGAGCAGCACCAGGCCGAGCGCCAAGGCCAGCGGCAGGTCGCCCTTGCTGGTCTCCAGGGCGATCGCCGTGGTCATGACGCGGGTGAAGCCGTCGATGTTGCCGCCGACGATCATCACCGCGCCGACTTCCGACACGGCCCGGCCGAAGGCTGCGATCAACACCGTCACCAGTGCATAACGTTCGTCCCAGACCAGCAGCAAGGCACGCACGCCATGACCGGCGCCGAGCGAGCGAAGCTGCTCGCCATGGCTGCGGTCCGCATCCTCGACGACCTGTCGGGTCAGCGCGGTCACCACCGGCAGCACGAGCACCGTCTGCGCCAGCACCATGGCCTTGAAGGAGAACAGCCAGCCGAGGAAGCCGAGCGGCCCGGAACGCGACAGCAGCAGGTAGAGCACCAGCCCCACCACCACCGAAGGCAGCGCCAGGAAGGTATTGAGCAGCGTGAGCACGAGCCCGCGCCCGCCGAAGCGCGCCACCGCCAGCCAGGCGCCGAGCAGGAGCCCGAGCACGCAGGCCAGCAGGCAGGCCAGGCCGCTCACCGCGAGCGACCGGCCGACGATCGACAGCAGCAGCGCATCGCCCGATGCGACGAGTTGCCAGGCTGCGGCGGTGCTGTCGACGAAGGTGTTCATTCGCTCGTGGAGATGGAGCGAGGCAGTATCGTCAGGCGACGAGGCGGACCTATGAAGTCGATTTCATAGGTGCCGTCGGTGTATGGCGCGCGACAAGCCGCATGCCCGCCGGCTGCACGGGCTCGCGGCGCGGCTTTGCATAATCCGATGCGCTCTGCGCGACCTCACCAGCCCCTCCGTGCAACGACAACACATCGAACTCTCCTACGCCATCGAGCCGCGCCGTGCCGGCTCGCGCCTGATTCGCAACGCCTTGATGGAGCTCCTGCACGCAGTGCGCGAACACGGCTCGATCTCCGCCGCGGCCCGGGTGCTGGGACTGTCGTACCGGCATGTCTGGGGCGAGCTGAAGCGCTGGGAAGAAGCACTCGGCCATCCGCTGGTAAGCGGCGAGCAGGGCCGCTCGGCGCAGCTCTCGGAGTTCGGCGACAAGCTGCTGTGGGCCGAACGCCAGGTGCAGGCCCGGCTCGCGCCGCAGATCGAAGCGCTGCATGCCGACCTGGAACGCGCCTTCGCGCTCGCCTTCGACGAGAACACGCACGTGCTGAGCCTGCATGCGAGCCATGACGATGCGCTGGTGCTGCTGCGGGCCCATGCAGCCGCGAGCGCACGGCTGCAGCTGGACATCCGGTTCACCGGCAGCGTGGACGCGATCGCGGCGCTCAACGAAGGCCGCTGCGTCATGGCCGGCTTCCACACCGTCGAGCATGCGCCGCCGGGCTCGATCGCTCAGCGCACCTACAAGCCGCTCCTGAAGCCGGGCCTGCACAAGATCATCGGCTTCGCCCGGCGCACGCAGGGCCTGATCGTCGCGCCCGGCAACCCGATGCGGCTGGCTTCGCTCGCCGATGCGGTGGCGCGCCAGGCGCGCTACATGAACCGGCCGCTCGGCGCCGGCACCCGCGTGCTGCTGGACGAATTGCTGGCGCGCGAAGGCCTGGCCGCGCGCGACCTGCGGGGCTACGACGAGAGCGAACCTTCGCATGCCGCGGTGGTGCATGCGGTGTCGAGCGGCAACGCGGATGTCGGACTCGGCATCGAATCGGCCGCACGCGAGGCCGGCCTCGGCTTCGTGCCGCTGGTGCAGGAGCGCTACCACCTGGCCTGCCTCAAGTCGGCGCTCGGCCAACTGCCGATCGTGGCGCTCCTGGGCGTGTTGAAGGGTGCCGCCTGGCACCATCAGCTCGGCACGCTGGCCGGCTACGAGGCGGCCAGCAGCGGCAAGGTCGAGTCGCTGAACACGCTGTTGCCGTGGTGGCGATTCAACAAGCCCAAGGCCGGCGCGCCGAACCCCGCGAGGCGCTGAAGCCTCGGCCCGCCGGCTTCAGGCGGCCTCGGCCTTGCGCCCGCCGAGCCCGAGGTAGGTGTCGATGATCCGGCGATCGTGCAGCAGCTCCGCCGCCCGGCCCTGCAAGGCGACCGCACCCATCTCCAGCACGTAGGCCCGGTCGGCCACCTGCAGGGCGGCCCGGGCGTTCTGCTCGACCAGCAGCACCGAGACCCCGTGGTCGCGCAGCGATGCCACCACCTGCAGAACCTCGCGCACGATCAAGGGTGCGAGGCCGAGCGAGGGCTCGTCCAGCATCAGAAGCCGTGGCCGGGCCATGAGCGCTCGGCCGATCGCGAGCATCTGACGCTCGCCGCCGGAGAGCGTCGAGGCGAGTTGCGGTCGACGTTCCTGGAGGCGCGGGAAGATCGCGAACACCTCGTCCATGCGGGCGCGCTGGTCGCGCTCGCCACGCCACCAGCGCGAGAAGCCGCCGAGCAGCAGGTTGTCCTCGACCGACATTTCGCCGAAGAGTTCGCGCTTCTCGGGCACCAGCGCCACGCCGCGTGCCACCATGGCCTCGACGCCGATGCGGGGCAGCGGGTCGCCGTCGAAGTACAGCTTGCCGCGGGACGGCAGCAGCCCCATCGCGGCGGCGAGCAGCGTGGTCTTGCCCGCGCCGTTCGGGCCGATCACGGTGACCACCTCGCCCGGCTCGACCTGCAGGTCCACCGCATGGACGGCCTCGACCGCGCCGTAGGAGACGCTGAACGATTCGATCCGCAGCAAGGGTTGCGTCGGGGTCGACCCACTCATGACGTTCCTTTCGCAGGCGCCGCAGCGGTACCGATGGCGGCCCTGCCGGAAGGCGCCGGTCGATCGACCTGCCCATTCGTCGGCCGGGCGTCCGCGGCAAGGGGTTCGTCGCCGCCGCCCAGGTAGGCGTCGAGTACCCGCGGGTCGGCCTGCACCGCGGCCGGCGTGCCGTGCGCGATGACGGCGCCGAACTCCAGCACGGTCACTCGGTCGGCCAGGTTCATCACGAATTCCATGTCGTGCTCCACCACCAGGATCGCGAGGCCTTCCGTGCGCAGCTGGTCGAGCAGGCGGCCGAGCGCCTGCTTCTCGAGGTGGCGAAGGCCGGCGGCCGGCTCGTCGAGCAGCAGCACCGCCGGCTGTCCGGCCAGGGCACGCGCGATTTCGACCACGCGCTGCTGCCCGAGCGCGAGCGAACCCGCCGCCACCTCGGCCTGCGGGCCCAGCCCGCAGCGCTCGAGCTGGCGCCCGGCTTCGGCCATCAGCGCGGCTTCTTCCGCCCGGTCGAGGCGCAGCATCGAGGCGATCCAGCCGCGGCTGCCGCGAAGGTGCGCGCCCAGCGCGACGTTCTCGATCACGCTTCGGTTCCCTAGCAGCCGCACATGCTGGAAGGTACGGCCGACGCCCTGCGCCGCGAAGGCGCGCGAGGGCTTGCCGGTCATGGTGCGGCCATGGAGCCGCACCTCGCCGTCGCTCGGGTCGTCCACGCCGGAGATCATGTTGAAGAAGGTGCTCTTGCCGGCGCCGTTGGGGCCGATCAGGGCATGGATCTCGCCGGCTTTCACGTCGAGGCTCACCATCGCGTTGGCGACCAGGCCGCCGAAGCGCTTGCTGACCTCGTCGGCTTCGAGCACCACCGTGCCGCGCGGCGGCAGCTGGCCCTGCGGCAGGATCGCCCCCCGGTCCGGCGAACGCCGCGCAACGGGCCGGAGCCAACGGCCGGTCAGCCGGGCGAGCGTGGGCCACAGGCCATCTGCAAAGCGCTGCAGCACCACCAGCATCAGGAGCCCGAACACGATCACCTCGAAGTTGCCGCTGCTGCCGAGGAGCTGCGGCAGGAGGTCCTGCAATTGCTCCTTGAGCAGCGTGATCACCGCCGCGCCCAGCACCGCGCCCCACAGGTGCCCGGCGCCGCCGACCACCGCCATGAAGAGGTATTCGATGCCGATGTTCAGATTGAACGGCGTCGGGTTCACGAAGCGCTGCAGGTGCGCGTACAGCCAGCCCGAGACCGCCGCCAGCAGCGCAGCCAGCACGAAGACCTTGACGCGATGGCGGCCGGTGTCCACGCCCATCGATTCGGCCATCACCCGGCCGCCCTTCAATGCGCGGATGGCGCGACCTTCGCGCGAATCGAGCAGGTTGTGCAGCGCCCACAGCGCGAGCAGCAGCACCGCCCAGATCACGATGCCGAGTGCCCGCGGCGAAGCCAGCGAGAAGCCCGCGATCTCGATGGCCGGAATCCCGGTGACGCCGGTATGCCCGCCCAGGAACTCGAGGTTGCCGAAGAGGAAGTAGAAGCTCAGCCCCCAGGCGATGGTGCACAGCGGCAGGTAGTGGCCCGAGAGGCGCAACGTGATCGCGCCGAGGCCCCAGGCGATCGCAAAGGTCGCGACGATGCCCAGCAGCAGGCCGGCGAAAGGTAGCAGCGCCGGCGCGAGATAAGGTGACAGCGCGGCCGTCGCCATCGGCGAGGTGCAGACCCAGGCGGTCGCATAGGCGCCGGTGCCCACGAAGGCGGCCTGCCCGAACGAGGTCATGCCGCCGACGCCCGTCAGCATCACAAGGCCCGCGGCGACCAGGGCATAGAGGCCGATGTAGCTCAGCACCGTGACCGAGAACTCCGGCAGCAGGCTCCAGGCCACCGCCAGCAGGACGACGAACACGAGGCTCAGGTGGCGCCGGTTCATTCCTCGTCCTCCACATGGCGGCTGCTGCGCGAACGCCACCACAGCACCGGAATGATCAGCGTGAACACGAACACTTCCTTGAAGGCGCTGGCCCAGAACGACGAAAAGGATTCGAGCTGGCCGACGATCAACGCGCCGACCAGCGCGAGCGGATAGCTGGCAAGGCCGCCCACGATCGCGGCGACGAAGCCCTTGAGGCCGATCAGGAAGCCGGTGTCGTAGTAGATGGTGGTAAGCGGCGCGATCAGCAAGCCGGACACCGCGCCGATGACCGCGGCGAGCGCGAAGCTCAGGTCGCCGGCCAGGCCGGTCGGGATGCCCATCAGGCGCGCACCGACCCGGTTCATCGCGGTGGCGCGCAGCGCCTTGCCGACGATCGATCGTTCGAAGAAGAAGAACATCGCGATCACCAGCACCGCGGTGACGCCGACCACCACCAGCGACTGCCCGCCGACCGGAATGCCGCCGAGATCGAGCCGCAGCTCGGAGAAAGCCGGTATGCGGGAGCCCTCGGCGCCGAAGAAGAGCAGCCCGAGGCCGACCAGCACGCCGTGCAGCGCGACCGAGACGATCAGCAGCGTGAGCACGGTCGCATCCGCCAGCGGCCGATAAGCCAGGCGATAGAGGAGCGGCCCGAGCGGCACGATGATGCAGAGCGTGGTCGCCACCTGCATCGCGAGCGATGACGGCTTGACCACCAGCGCCAGCAGGCAGGCCGCAGCCGGCATCGCCACGCTCCAGACCAGGGTCGATGCCCATTCGACCGCGGCGCCCTGCTTCCAGCGCCAGAGCTCGACCACCAGCGCGGCGACTGCCAGGGCCAGCAGCAGCCACAGCGTGGCCGGCAGGCGGCCGGCCTGCAGGGCGGCGATCGACAGCGCGCTGAACGCGACGAACTCGCCTTGCGGAATGAAGATGACCCGGGTCACCGAGAACACCAGCACCAGGGCCAGGGCCATCAGGCCGTAGATCGCGCCGTTGACGATGCCGTCCTGGGCCAGGATCAAGGCGATCTGAGTGTCCATGTCGATTCAGTGGTCGGGCGCATGCAAGCGCCTTGCGCGAAGGCGAGGTTCAGGGCGAAAGCAGCCTTGCGCGCTGCTTCGGGAAGGGCTGGATTGTGCCGCCGGATCGAGTCCGCTTGGTTGGCGCCGGCGAACCGGCGCCATGGCGGGCCCGATCAGGGCTGCGAAGGCTGGTATTTCCAGGCGCCGTTCTCGATCTTGACCATGACGCGTGCACGCTGGTCGAGGCCGAGGTGATCGGTCGCCGACATCGTGAAGATGCCGTGCGCGCCCGGCAGGTCCTTCACGCCTTCGAGCGCATCGCGCAAGGCGGCGCGGAACTCGGGCGTGCCGGGCTGGGCCTTCTTGAGCGCGACCGGCACGGCGGCATTCATGATGAGGCCGGCGTCCCAGGCATGGCCGCCGAAGGTCGACACCGTGCCCTTGCCGTTGGCGGCCTCGTAGGCATTCACGTAGCTGGTCGCGGACTTCTTGACCGGGTTCGAATCGGGCAGCTGCGCGGCCACCAGCATCGGCCCCGACGGCAGGAAGGTGCCCTCGACATCCTTGCCGCCGACCCGCAGGAAGTCGGAATTGGCGACGCCGTGCGTCTGGTAGACCTTGCCGGTGTAGCCCCGCTCCTTCAGCGCCTTCTGTGGCAGCGCGGCCGGCGTGCCGGAGCCAGCGATCAGGATCGCGTCCGGCTTGGCCGCGATCAGCTTGAGCGTCTGCCCGGTGACCGAGGTGTCGTTGCGCGCATAGCGCTCGTTGGCCGAGATGTTGAGCTTCTTGAGCGCGGCGGCCTTGCCGAATTCCTGGAACCAGCCTTCGCCGTAGGCATCCGAGAAGCCGATGAAGCCGACGCTCTTGACGCCGTTGGCGGCCATGTGCTCGGCGATGGCGAGCGACATCATGATGTCGTTCTGCGGCGTCTTGAAGACCCACTTGCGCTTGTCGTCCATCGGCTCGACGATGCGCGCCGAGGCGGCCATCGAGATCATCGGCACCTTGGCCTCGGCCACCACGTCGATCATGGCGAGCGAGTTCGGCGTGACGGTGGAGCCGAGCACGATGTCGACCTTGTTCTCGCTGATCAGCTTGCGGGTATTGGAGACCGCGGCCGTGGTGTCGGAGGCGTCGTCGAGCACGATGTAGTTCACCTTCTGGCCGCCGATGGTCTTGGGCATCAGGGCGATGGTGTTCTTCTCGGGGATGCCGAGGGATGCCGCCGGACCGGTGGCGGACAAGGTCACGCCGACGTTGATATCGGCATGCGCCGCGAAGGCCGTGGCCGAGAGCACGGCGATGCCGAGGCGTTGGAAGTTGTTCAAGAAGTTTCTCCAGTCATTGCAATGAATCGTTCGGGTGAGCGTCCGGTCGGCGTACGGTCAGCGTTCGTCGAAGGACAGCAGCACGCGTTCGCTGAGCGGGTGCGCCTGGCAGGTGAGCACGAAGCCGGCGGCGACCTCATTCTTATCGAGCGCGAAGTTTCGTTCCATCCGCACTTCCCCTTCCAGCAGCTTGGCGCGGCAGGTACCGCACACGCCGGAGGTACACGAATACGGCACCTCGAGACCGGCGGCCGAAGCGGCATCGAGGATGCTGGGCTGGCCTCGGCTGAAAGGGATTTCGCGCCGCAGGCCGTCGCGCACGATCGTGATGCGGGCCTCTTCGGCGTCGCCCGGCAGCGGCTCGTGCACGACCGCGCCGAAGCCGCCGGCCGGCGTGCCGTCCGCGCCGGTTCCGCCCTGCCGGGCCGCGGCTTCCGCCGCCATGCCCGCGGACGCCTGCGCCACGCCGAAGCGCTCGATGTGGATCCGTTCCTCCGGCACGCCGGCCGCGCGCAATGCCGCCTCGGCCTCGTCGTTCATCTGGAACGGGCCGCAGATGTAGACATGGTCGATGCCTTCGGCCGGCACCAGGCCGCCCAAGAATTCCGCGATCTTGTCCCGGTTCATCACGCCGCTGTTGATCGGCAGGTCGGTCTGCTCGCCGGAGAAGACATGCTGCAGCGCGAGCCGGGTCATGTAGCGGTTCTTGAGGTCTTCCAGCTCCTCCTTGAACATGGTCGACTTGAGCGCGCGGTTGCCGTAGATCAGGGTGAAGCGGCTGTGCGGCTCGCGCGAAAGCACGGTCTTCATGATCGAGAGCACCGGCGTGATGCCGCTGCCGCCGGCGATGCCGACGTGATGCCGATGCGCGGCCGCATCGATCGGCACGAAGAAGCGGCCCTGCGGCGCCATCACCTGCAGGCTGTCGCCCGGCTGCAGTTGGCTGTTGATCCAGTTCGAGAAGACGCCGTCCCGCACCTTGCGCACGCCGACCCGCAGCTCGCCGTCGTCGACACCGGCGCAGATCGAGTACGAACGCCGCAGGTCCTGCCCGTCGATCTGCGTGCGCAGCGTCAGGTACTGGCCCTGCGTGAAGCCGAACACTTCGCGCAGCGCCTCCGGCACCTCGAAGGTGACGATCACCGCCTCGGCCGTGTCCGGCTCGATCCGCCGGACCGTGAGTGGATGGAAATCGAAGCTCATGTTCCTCCTGCCTGCGACCCGCGCCTAGATGCTTTTGAAAAGCTCGAACGGCTCTTTGCACGCGATGCAGCGATAAAGCGACTTGCAGGCGGTCGAGCCGAACGCCGAGAGCCGCTCGGTCAGCTCGCTGCCGCAACGCGGGCAAGGCACCACCTCGGCCGGCCTCGCGCTCCTGCGCACGAAGCGGATCGGAAGGCTCTCGCCCGGCCCGGTCGGGCTCGGCGGTGCGATGCCGTAGTCCTTGAGCTTCTGGCGGCCCTCGGGGCTGATCCAGTCGGTGGTCCAGGCCGGCGCACGCTGCAGCCTGACCTGCGCCGGACCGAGCCCGGCCGCGTCGATCGCGTCGATCACGCTGCGCTCGATGACCTCGGTCGCGGGGCAGCCGGAATAGGTCGGGGTCAGCACGATCTCGAGGCCGCTTTCTCGCGCGAGCACCTCACGCACGATGCCGAGGTCGCGCACCGAAAGGGCCGGCACCTCGGGGTCGAGCACGTCGCCGAGCACCTCCCAGGCGCGCGCGACGCGGGCGTCGGCGGGCCGCGTCGAAGCGGGCGTCGGCATGGCGGCGAAGTTCACCAGGCACCACCCGGAAAGGCGCGCTGCAGGTGCTGCATCTCGGCCAGGATGAAGCCCATGTGCTCGCTGTGTACGCCGTGCTTGCCGGTACTCAGGAACGCGGAACGCTTCGGCATCTCGAGGCCGGCCTCGCCGAGCATCGCGCCCATGTCGGCCGTCCAATCGGCTTCGAGTTCGGACCAGCGCGGGCCGAGCCCGCTCGCACTGGCGGCTTCCTCGACCGCGTCGGCATCGAACAACTCCGGCACGTAGCGCCACGCGAGGCCGAGCGCAGCCTCCATCCGCGCCCGAGATTCCTCGGTGCCGTCGCCGAGCCGCACGATCCAGTCGGCCGCATGCTGCTCGTGGTAGCGCGCCTCCTTGACCGCCTTGCCGGCGATCGCCGCCACCTCGGCATCGGTGGATGCGGCCAGCCGCTCCCACAGCAGCTTGAGCAGGCTCGCGACCATGGCGTTGCGCAGCACCGTGAAGGCGAAGTCGCCGCGCGGCAACTCGACCAGGGTCAGGTTGAAGTAGTCGCGTTCTTCGCGCAGGAAAGCCAGCTGGTCCTCGTCATGCTGCCGGCCTTCGAGCTCTCCGGCCCGGGTCAGGAGCGCTCGTGCCTGGCCGACCAGGTCGAGCGCCATGTTGGTCATGGCGATGTCTTCCTCGAGGATCGGCGCGTGGCCGCACCATTCGCCCAGGCGCTGGGCGAGGATCAGGCAGGTGTCGCCGATGCGAAGCAGGTATTGCACGGCCGGGCTGCGGTCGAGCTGGATGGAAGCGGCTGTCATCACATGTGGTCGACCGATTTCGGCAGCACATAGAAGGTGGGATGCCGGTACACCTTGTCTTCGGCCGGGTCGAAGAACATGTCCTTGTCGCCCGGGTCGCTCGCCACGATCTGGTCGGAGCGCACCACCCAGACGCTGCAGCCTTCCTGGCGCCGGGTATAGACGTCGCGCGCCATCTGCAGCGCCATCTTCGGGTCGGCGGCATGGAGGCTTCCGCAATGCTTGTGGTCGAGGCCCGCCTTGCTGCGCACGAACACTTCCCAGAGCGGCCATTCGGTCTGCGTCGCGCCGCCGCCGGGGCTCGAAGCCGTATTCGCGTCGCTCATGCCGCCGCCTGCAGGGTCTGTTGCTTCCGCGCATGTGCGAGCGCTGCTTCGCGCACCCAGGCGCCGTCTTCCCAGGCCTCGACGCGGGCGCCGAGGCGTTCGCGGTTGCAGGGTCCGTCGCCTGCGATCACCCGCCAGAACTCGGCCCAGTCGATCGGTCCGTGGTCATGCGCCTGCCGCTCCTCGTTCCACTTCAGGTCGGGGTCGGGCAGCGTCACGCCGAGCACCTTGGCCTGCTCGACCGCGGCGTCGATGAACTTCTGCCGCAGTTCGTCGTTGGAGACCCGCTTGATGCCCCAGCGCATCGATTGCGCGCTGTTGGGCGACTCGGCGTCCGGCGGGCCGAACATCATGATCGAGGGCCACCACCAGCGGTTCACCGCGTCCTGCACCATCGCCTTCTGCGCCTCGGTGCCGTTCTGCATCATGGTGAGGAGCGCCTCGTAGCCTTGGCGCTGGTGAAAGCTTTCCTCGCGGCAGATCCGCACCATCGCCCGCGCATAGGGCGCATACGAGCAGCGGCAGATCGGCACCTGGTTCATGATCGCCGCGCCGTCGACCAGCCAGCCGATGGTGCCGATGTCGGCCCAGGTCAGGGTCGGGTAGTTGAAGATCGAGCTGTACTTGGCCTTGCCGGTATGCAGCGCGTCCAGCATCTGGTCGCGGCTGGTACCGAGGGTTTCGGCGGCCGCATACAGGTAGAGGCCGTGGCCGCCTTCGTCCTGCACCTTGGCCAAAAGGATCGCCTTGCGCTTCAGGGTCGGGGCGCGACTGATCCAGTTGCCCTCGGGCAGCATGCCGACGATCTCCGAATGCGCATGCTGGCTGATCTGCCGCAGGAGCGTCTTGCGGTAGTGCTCCGGCATCCAGTCCTTCGCTTCGATGAAGCTTCCCGAATCGATCCGTTCGTCGAAGCGCTGCTCCAGCTGCATCTCGTCGGCGGATCGCACCGGCTTGCGCCCTTCGGCATCCTTGCCGAGGGTGTCCATGGCTTGCGTGTACATGTGCTTTCTCCTGTTGGTTTCAGCGTGGCCGCTCGTCGACCACGCGGCGCGCCTTGCCGGTGAGGGTTCGTTCGATCGAGTCCGGCTGCCGGACCTGGACCTCGGTCGAGATGCCGACCAGCGTCTTGACCCGCTGCTGCACCCAGCGGGCGATCTCGGCACGCTCGCCGTCGCCGAGCGTGCCCGCGCCTGGCTGCACTTCGCAGTGCACCTCGACCGAGTCGAGCGGGCCGTTGCGCGCGACCTTGATCTGGTAGTGGCCCGAGAGCTGCTGATGCGCCAGGACGATTTCCTCGATCTGCGTCGGGAACACGTTGACGCCGCGAATGATCAGCATGTCGTCGCTGCGGCCGACGATCTTGGCCATGCGGCGGAAGCTGCGCGAGGTCGGCGGCAGCAGGCGCGTGAGGTCGCGGGTGCGGTAGCGCACGATCGGCAGCGCCTCCTTGGTGAGCGAGGTGAAGACCAGCTCGCCCTCCTCGCCCTCGGGCAGCACCTCGCCGGTCTGCGGGTCGATGATCTCGGGATAGAAATGGTCTTCCCAGATCACCGGGCCGTCCTTGCTCTCGATGCATTCGCTCGCGACGCCCGGCCCCATCACCTCCGAGAGGCCGTAGATGTCGACCGCGTCGATGCCGGCCTTGCCCTCGATCTCGCGCCGCATCGCCTCGGTCCAGGGCTCGGCGCCGAAGATGCCGACCTTGAGCGACGACTCGCGCGGGTCGAGCCCCTGGCGCACGAACTGCTCGATGATCACCTGCATGTAGCTGGGCGTGACCATGATGATGTCGGGCTTGAAGTCGACGATCAGCTGGACCTGCTTCTCGGTCTGCCCGCCGGACATCGGGATCACGGTGCAACCGGCCCGCTCGGCGCCGTAGTGCGCGCCCAGGCCGCCGGTGAAGAGCCCGTAGCCGTAGGCCACGTGCACGATGTCGCCGGCCCGCCCGCCCGCGGCGCGGATCGACCGGGCCACCAGGTCCGCCCAGACGTCGATGTCGTTGCGGGTGTAACCCACCACGGTCGGCTTGCCGGTGGTGCCCGACGAGGCATGGATGCGCATGACCTGGTCGCGCGGCACCGCGAACATGCCGAACGGATAGTTATCGCGCAGGTCCTGCTTCTGCGTGAAAGGGAACCTGGCGAGGTCGCTCAGTTGCCGCAGGTCGCCGGGCGCCACGCCGGCCGCGTCGAAGGCGCGCCGATAGTGCGGCACCTGCGTGTAGGCGCGCTCCAGGCTGGCGCGCAGCCGGGCCAGCTGCAGCGCGGTGATTTCGTCGCGGCTCGCTCGTTCGATGGGTTCGAGTTCGGCGGGCGACGGACGTTGGACGGGCATGGACTTCACTCCTGGTTCGATGGACAGTCTGCGTACGATGCCATGCGCGCCTCAGGGCTGCACCGCAGGCCGCCCCTTGGCCGTGTAGGAGCGGCCCCGGAAAACCGCCACCCGTTCGCCGCGCTGGTTGCTCACCTCGACGTCGTACACGCCAATTCGCCCGGCGCGCGAAACCTCGTGGCAGCGCGCGGTGAGCAGGTCGCCCTCGCGCGCCGGCGCCACGAAGTCGATGCCGAATCCGGAAGCCACGGTGAGCTCGCCGTGCGAGTTGCAGGCGAAGGCGAAAGTCGAATCCGCCAGCGCCGAGATGAAGCCGCCGTGGCAGGTCTGGTGGCCGTTCAACATGTCCCCGCGCACCGTCATCCGGATCACCGAGCCGCCGGGCGTGACCTCGACGATCTGCATGCCGAGCGTCTGGGTCGCGCGATCGCGGGCGTACATGCCTTCCCGCACCTGGTCGGCGATCTGCTGGGGCGTCGGGTCGGTCATCGAGCGCTCCGCCTCATCGATCGCCGAACACCGGCGCACGCTTGGCGCCGAAAGCGGCGACGCCCTCGGCATAGTCGTTCGCAAAGCCGAGTTCGCGCTGCACCCGGGCCTCGTTCGCGAGCGCGCTCGAAAGGTCGAGCTGCTGCGCCTCGGCGAGCGCCTGGCGGGTCGCGACCAGCGCCTTCGTCGGCATCGCGGCCAGCCGGGCGGCGAGATGATCGACCGTGAGCGCGAGCTCGGCGTCCTCGACGCATTGCCAGATCAGGCCCATGGCGGCCGCATTCGCGGCAGGCAGCTTGTCGCCGAGCATGGCGAGGCCCATGGCCCTGGC
Organism: Burkholderiales bacterium 8X; assembly: GCA_902506565.1. GTDB lineage: Bacteria > Pseudomonadota > Gammaproteobacteria > Burkholderiales > Burkholderiaceae_C > Variovorax. Next base: position 2,991,911 of record LR732703.1, read on the forward strand.
GGTGCCGACCAGGCGCGGCAACAGCCAGGTACCGCCGGTATCGGGCAGCAGCCCGATCTTGGTGAAGGCCTGGATGAAGCTGGCCGAGCGGCCCGCCACCACCAGGTCGCAGCAAAGCGCCAGGTTGGCGCCGGCGCCGGCGGCCACGCCCTGCACCATCGCCACCACCGGCACCGGCATCGATCGAAGGCGCAGCACCAGGGGCGCGTAATGGGTCTCGATGATGCGGCTCAGGTCCTTGGCCGGTGCGCCGGCCTCGGGTGCCACCATCGGATCGGTCAGGTCCTGCCCCGCGCAAAAAGCGCGGCCGGCGGCCGCCAGCACCACGCATCGCACCGACGGATCGGCCGCCGCCTGGTCGAGCGCCGACTTGAGCGCCAGGTGAAGTTCCACGTTGAAGCTGTTCAACGCCTCCGGCCGGTTGAGGCGCAAGGTACGCACGGGGCCTGAATCGGCGACGAGGACGAGGGCTTCGTTCATGGTTGATGTTGGTTAATTGACCGACCGTTCGGTCGATTATAGGAACCTCCGACTTACTTCCGCAAGGCCCCTGGCCACGGGAAGCAGATGACGACGATCGAGCGAGAGCGAAGCCGCCGCCGAGCCGGCTGGGAGTTAGCGGCGCTTGGCGCCGGTCTTCGTCGATGCGGGCGGCGGGAGCGACGGCGCATCCGGCATGCGGACCGCATGCACGCCGCCGAAGAACAGGTCGGCCACCATGGCGCCGATCTCGGCGTGATCGAGCGCCCTCCCCGGCTTCAGCCAGGTGAACATCCAGTTGATCATGCCGAAGAGCAGCATGGCCATCGGCTTGCCCAGGCGACTCGCCGCCCGGTCGCCGCGCACGGCGTCGATGGTGTCGGCGAAGGCGGCGACCACCCGCCGCTCGGCATCCAGGATGCGGACCTGGTCGGCTGCCGCGAGAAAGCGTACGTCCTCGGTCAGCACGCGCTGGGCATGCTGGGCCACCGCGTATTCGGCGACGAAGCGAAGGATCAATTCGCGCAGCCGGGCGTCCGGCGACGGGTTCGCAGCCAGCACCTCCCGCACCACGGCCTCGAGCCGCTGCACGTGCTCCTCGGCGATGCGAACCGCGAGTTCGTGCTTGTCACGGACATAGTGATAGAGGGTCGCCTTCGACACGCCGCAGGCGGCCGCGACCTCGTTCATGGAGGTGCCGGCATAGCCGCGCTGCGCGAAGAGCTGCGCGGCGTTCGAGAGGATCATTTCGCGCTGGCCGTCGTAGCCGGCCGGATCACGGATGCGGGCCATTCGGCTGCAGCCTTTCCATCGAGAAGCAGAGGGTTGGGGATTCGATCGAGTTGCGGATGATGGCATGCGCCGCCAGCGTGCCTCGGACGCTCGGCTGCCCGGGCCGCCGCAGTCCCCGCCATGTCGCAGTCGAAAAGACGACGAGTCGATCCCGCTCCGATTTCCAGCCATCAAATGTCGGCCGCCAATCATCGTCGTGCAGAAGACGCAGGCCAAACGATTAATTAATAACTGATGGGGCAGGTCGATTCGAATCTCGACTCATTCATTTCCAGGCAATACATTCGATGCGGGCAAAGACTGTTTCGAATAGTCCGGCAATTTCGAGTGAACTGGATTTCGGATGGGCGCAATTCGATCATCCGCCCGATGGCGCCGCTCGTTCTCCCCTCGAAGAATGGCCGATTCGTCCTAGCCATCTCGGCCGCAAGCGTCGTCGCCAGCAGCCCGACACTCCGCCAATTAGCGCTCGACCTCCTAGTCATTCAAGCGGATTTTCCACGGCCGATGTTGTGCCGATACTGAGTTTGCACGCGGATAACGGACAAGGCTTGTAAGGGTTTCGCGGCGTTTCTTCTGACCAATCAATTTTTGGGAGCATCAAATGGCACTGGACCCTGGCTTTACCGGCGGCGTAATCAACGCATTGCCGATGGACAAGATGATCGCCGGCCCGCTGGACGCAATGATCAAGGCGCAAGCCGCCGCGAGCTTCGCGTATGCAGACTTCATCAACACGGTTTGCGTGAAGGACGGCAAGGCCGTGATGGTCGACTTCGACTATGACGAAACCATCAACGACACCGAGGGTCGCTGGGTGGGCACGCAGAAGCGCCACATGTCGATCCCGATGATGGCGACCGTGGTCCATCCGGTCGTCTGCATCGAGTCGGGCACGGTGGACTTCGAGCTCGAGGTGACCCAGTCCGAGATGGAGAACAAGAAGACCGGCGTCGAAGCCGAGCTGGGTGGCTCGGTCGGCTTCGGTCCGGTCAGCGTCAACTTCTCGGCCAAGGTCTCGCATTCGAGCGAGCAGACCCGCTCGTCGGACACCCGCGCCAAGTACCGCTTCCATACCGAGCTGCGCCGCCAGCCGCCGCCGGAAGCCATCATGCGGGTCATCGAATTCCTGACCAACGCAGCCACCAAGCCGACCATCCAGCCGGGCGAGACGCTGGCCCTGCCCGAAGCCGCAGGCGCCGACGAAACGGTCGACACGCTGCCGTCGCGCGAAGCCGTCCGGGGCTGATCGCACCCCACGCCAGCAACGCCCGGGGCCACGCCGCACACGGCGCGGCCGCCCCGGGTCGCCTCTCGTCATCCTGAAGACCCGGAGACTGCATGTTCGACTCCTTCAAGCGAAGGTCGGCGGGACCGGCCGTGGGCGGGGCAGAACCCCCGGCGCCACCGCCGGCCCACGGTTCGTCGTCGCCGCCGCCTGCAGCGCCGCCCGCTGTCAGGCCGCCGCCGCCTTCGCCGCCTTCGCCGCCGCCGCCTCCTCCGTCTCCGATGCCGCCGGGCATGCATCCGCCGTCGCTGCCGACCCTGGACGAACTGGTGCGCGGCTTCCACAGCGCCGCGTCGCAGGCCTCGGCCCTGCTGCAGCAGCAATCCGCGCTGCTCCTCAAAGAGTATTTCTCGGTCGCTTCCGACGGCCGGACGCTGGTGGCCAAGGTGGTCAAGATCGCGCTCGACCAGCATCACTACACGCTGGTGCCGCTGGTCTCGCTGGTGTCGCCGAGCGCCTTCTCGCTCGAAACCATGAAGGTCAAGCTGGCCGTGCGCTTCGACCAGGTCGAGACGCGGATGCAGGACGGCATGGTCGACGAGAGCGGCAAGGGCGCCAACTTCCGGGTCTCGGTTTCGCCGATCAACAACGCGCCGGAGGGTTCGAGTAGCGGTCCGCGCTACGTCGAGCTGGAGTTCATCTTCAAGCAACACGATCCGCCGGAAGGCATCCAGCGAATCCTGGAGCAGTTCACCAACGCGATCGTGCCCAAGGCCGAGACCGAAGGCGCGCTCTACGACGCCAACCCGGTGCTCGAGTTTCCGTCGGCGATGCCGCCGCCGAGCGACGCCGACCTGCAGGACTGAGGGCTTCGCCTTCCGCCGACCCCCCCATCGACCGCCCAACCGTTCTCACGAGGTATCGCCATGCCCAACCTGCCCTCCGAAGCTCCCGCGGCAGATTCCAGCCCCCGCATCTACTTCGCGCCCGGCAGCCAGGGCGAGTACCCGCGGCGGCTCCAGCAATCACTGATCGACGCCAAGCTGCTGAAGGGCACCGCCGACGGCATCTACGGCCAAGGCACCGCGGCGGCGGTGAGGGCCTGGCAGACCGGCGCCCGATTGCAGCCGACCGGCAGCGTCGACGAGCCGACCTGGACCGGCATCACCCGATCGCCGCTGCCGACCGCGTTCGAACGCATGCTGCAGGTCACGGGCCGCATGGAAGGACACGGCTTCACGCTCGCGGTCGGCAACTTTGACGGCGCGGGGCTGACCTGGGGAATCATCGGGTTCACCCTTCGCTATTCGTCGCTGAACACGATCCTGCTGCGCGCCGAGGAAAAGCAGCCCGGCATCCTCGCCGGTGCTTTCGGCGCCGCCGAGGCCGAAGGACTGCTGCGACTGCTGCGGGCGCCCGGCGAGGCTGCCAAGGCCGAACGGATGGCATTGGCCAACAAGATCAGCCTGGGCGACAAGAAATACAACCTGGCGCCGGTCTGGAAGGAAGGCTTCCACAAGCTGGGCCTCGATCCGATGGTCCAGGCGATCCAGGTCGAGGTGGCCCGCGAAGGCTACTTCCAGCCGGCGCTGGCGACCGCGCAAACCTACGCGATGACGACCGAGCTCGGCATGGCGCTCTGCTTCGACATCCATGTGCAGAACGGCGGCGTCAAGCCGGCGGCGCGGCAGCACTTCCTGGACCACGGCGGCGCCAAGGCGGCCGACGAAGGCCAGCGCCGGTTGTTGCTGGCGCAGGCGGTCGCATCGCAGGCGCGGGAGGAATACCGCAAGGACGTGCTGACCCGCAAGGAGTCCTTCGCCCGCGGCAAGGGAACCGTACACGGCCTGGCCTACGACATGGCCGCCTGGGGCCTGGCCGACCTGCGGATGGCCTGACCCGGCCACCGACCGAATCAAGAACCACCCTCCCCGATCCATCATGACGACTCGCGAACCCAACTCCGAACTGCAATTCGACCGGGATGTCTTCCCTGCCGAGCTCGAGGAGATCGAACGACGCCGAGCGCTGCTCGACCTGCCGCCCACCACGCCGGTGGAGACCGAGGGCGTCTCGACCCACCGCAAGCTCACCGGGCTCGCGATCTCGGGCGGCGGCATCCGGTCGGCAGCCTTCGCACTTGGCGCGCTGCAGAAGATGGCGGCCGATGGCGTGTTTCGCGGCTTCGACTACCTGTCGACGGTTTCCGGCGGCGGCTACATCGGCTCGGCGGTCTCGAGCATGCTCGGCGCCGGCCGGGCAAGCCATGCCAAGGAGGAGTTCCCGTTCTCGCACACGGCCACGCGCTCGGGCGAACGGGTCGGCTTGCTGCACCTTCGCCGCTTCTCGAACTATCTGTTCGCAAGCGGCGTGAGCCGGCTGCGCATCCTCCTGATGCTGATGCGCGGCCTGGTGGTCAACCTGTTCCTGGTGCTGCCGCCGATGCTGGTCGCGGTGGCGCTCACCCAGCTCGCCTACAAGCTGGTGGGCTCGACCATCGCGTTCACCGCGCAAGTCCTCATCTTCGGCGGCATGGCCGCGATCTTCGCGATGGTGCTGCATCCGGTGGTGCTGCGAGTCGGTGCGGGCCGTTTCGACTGGCAGCGCCGCGAACGCTTCGAGCAGGCGGTGACCGGGCTCGCGGCCTTCCTGCTGGTGCCGCTCACGCTGTGGCCACTGCTGCTCGCGGCGCACTGGTCGGCGGCGCACTCCTGGCGCGACTTCTTCGAGCTCTGGCAAGCCTACGAGGAGCGCATCCACATGGCGGGCGCCGTCATCGGCGGCACCTTGTTCGTGGGCGTGGTCGCCGCGAGCCTCACCCGCTCCAAGCGCCTGCGCGCACTGGTCGACCGGATGGTGCTGATGCTGGTCGGGATCATGCTGCCGACGGTCGGCGTCCTGATCTACCTGGCGATGTGCCTCACGGTCATCAACATGCACACCTTCAAGGCCGAGATCCCGCTTTGGGGCGCCACCCGGGCGGACGTCGAGAAGGCACTGATGGACGCGGACATCGACCTGCAAGGCATGCGCTACGAGTGGGTCAAGCCCTGCGTGACGCAGGAATGGCTGGTCAGGATCCGGCCGCGGCTGGACGGGCCCTGCTGGCACGCGACCAAGGAGAACGGCCAGTCGTGGACCATCTTCACCGAGTCCGAGAGCCGCTTGGCGGTGGTGGGCGGCGGTGGCTTCACCCGCTGGCCCGAGCTGTGGTGGCTGCTGCTCGCCGCCGGCTTGATGCTGTTCAACCGCATCTTCATCGACATCAACCACACCGCCATCCACGGCTTCTACCGCGACCGGCTGAGCCGCGCCTTCATGCTGCGGCCGGGCGGCCAACGCGGCATCGAACATGCCGACAACCTGAAGCTGCACGAGATGAACGCCTCGGGCGTGGCGCCCTACCACCTCCTGAACGCGGCGATCAACCTGGCCGGCAGCACCAACTCGCAGGCCCGCGGACGAGGCGCCGACTTCTTCCAGTTCGCCAAGCATCATTGCGGCGGCCCTTCGACCGGCTATGTCGCGACCACCGCGCTCGAAGCCGTCCATCCGCACCTGAACGTCGGCACCGCGATGGCGATCTCGGGCGCGGCCGCGGCGCCCAACATGGGCGGCTACACGGTCTCGCAGCTGTCGCCGTGGATGGCGATCCTCAACTTCCGGCTTGGCTACTGGCTGCCGAACCCGAGCTATGTGCGCAGCCAGCATTGGCTGCATCGGCTGCAGCTGCGCATGGGCGTGCCGCCGCGCTACCTGATGCGGGAGGCGCTGAGCCAGCCGAACGCCACGACGCCCTTCGTCAACCTTTCGGACGGCGGTCACATCGAGAACCTGGGCGCCTACGAACTGCTGCGCCGGCGCTGCGCCCTGATCGTGATGATCGATGCCGAGGCCGATCCGCTGGCCCAGTTCCCGGGGTTGACGGCGCTGGAACGATTGGCACGGATCGACCTGGGCGTGGAGATCACGCTCGATCCGGAATCGCTTGCGCCGGATGCATCGGGCAAGAGCGCCTCGCACGTGATGGTCGGCAGCTTCCGCTACGCCGACGGCGAAAAGGGCGTGATGCTGTACCTGCGCGCCAACATGACCGGCGACGAAGCCCACGGCACCCGCGCCTACCGGGCCCGATCGACGACCTTTCCGCACGAGTCGACCGCCGACCAGTTCTTCTCGGAGGAACAGTTCGAGGCCTACCGGGCACTAGGCGAGCATGCGGCCGCCGAGCTGACGCCGCGCTGGAACGAGCTGCAGCCGAATGCCGTGGTGCGCCCCAAGCCGAAGGCGCAGGAGTCGGCCGACCAACCCGCGCTGCCCGACCTGGAAGGGAAATTCGACCCGGCGGACTGAAGCGAGGCCGCTAGATCGAGCAGGTGCGGAAGCCGCAGAAATGCCCGTCCTCGCCGGGCATGGCGAAGGCCCGGCGCTTGAGGTACTTGAGGCGGGGGCGCGTGGCGAACGAGGCGCCCTTCAGGATCGGCGCATGGCCGATCGCGGCCTGCGGATCGAACGGGGTTCGCTGGCTCCAGGGCTCGGGACTGCAACCCGGCAGCGCCTTCATCGTGCCGGCCGTCCATTCGTGGACATCGCCCCAGCGGAAGCCTCGGCGCGCGGCGACATGGGCAGCGATCTCCCATTCGACCTCGGTGGCCAGCCGGCGCCCGGCCCAGCGGGCCCAGGCGTCGGCTTCCCACCAGGTGAGGTGGACCACGCACTGGTTGCCGGGCACCCGCACCGTGCGCCCGAAGCGGCGCTGCACCACCGAGCCGCCGCCACCGCCGCGCCGTGCCGCGCCGATCTGCTCGACGTAGCGCGGGCCGCGCCGCTCGTGCCTGCCGCGCTCCAGCCAGGCCCAGCCGGCGGGCTGCCAGAGTTCCCAGCGGTCGTAGCCTTCGTCCTCGACGAATTCGACGAACTGGTTCCAGGTGATCGGCTGCGCATCGATCTCGAACTCCGGCACGCGAAGCTCGGCGCGGCCGCTTTCCTGGCAGAAGGCAAAACCGCCGGGTTCGAGGCCCAGCGTCCAGGTGGTGGCCGGGATCGACAGCGCGGGCCGCGCGACGCGGGTGGGTTCGGGATCGACGCCGACCTGGACGCCGAGCGCCTGCGCCGCCTCGACCAGCCGCTCGCCGCAAAGGTCCTCGTAGAAAAGCGCCAGCCGGAAGAAGTAGAGGCCGGCATCGGTGTCCCCGGCATGCTCCAGCAGGTCGAGGGTGCATTCGAGCGTCTCGAGCAGGTAGGACCGGGTGCAGACCAGGCTGGCGCGCTGGTCTCCGTCCCGATCGCGGGGCGAGGCGGCGTTCCACCACTCGTCTGCCCGCGGCTCGATCGAGCCCAGCAGGGTCGGCTGCGATGGGCATTCGTCGCCGAGCGAGCGCAGCGTGTTGCGGGCAATCCAGCGCTCGGAAAACCAGCCGATGTGGCCGGCCAGCCAGAGCGGCGTGCGGAGGCTCGGGGCGCCGGATCCGGGCGGTGCTGCGAACGGCAGCGCACGCTCGAACTGCGCGAGCAGGTGCAAGGTGAAGTTGCGCGCCTCGATCAGCGCGAGCGACAGCAGGTCGCGGCCGGCGCGACGCATCTCGGGCGAATCGACCGTGGCGATTCGGCTCTTCATGGGGATCGAAACACGCGAGGGCTCGGGCGAGGGCATCGGGCATTATGTGCGCCACGTGTGGCCGGCCTGCCGGGTTTCCCGGGGCAAAAACCTCGGTTTCGTCCCCGGGCGGCGAGCCCGGGGGGCGTTACCATTGCCGGCCTCGTTCCCAAGGAAGACATCCCCCGTGTCCGCATTCCTCAAGTTTGCACTCGCCATGGATTGGGTCAGCGCCCGACTCGGCCGCGTTGCCGCCTATGCAGTCCTCGCCGCCTCGCTGATCTCCGCCGGCAATGCCTTCGTCCGCTACGGCCTCGACCTGAGCTCGAACGCATGGCTCGAAATCCAGTGGTACCTGTTCGCTGCCACCGTCATGCTCGGGGCGCCGCTGGTGCTCAAGCTGAACGAACACGTCAGGGTCGACATCGTCTACGGCAAGCTCAAGCGCAACGGGCCGGTCTACGTCGACCTCTTCGGCCTCGTCTTCTTCCTGCTGCCGGTGATGGGTCTCCTGTTCTGGCTGACCCTGCCCTTCTTCCTCGGCATGCTGCGAAGCGGTGAGATGTCCGGCAACATCGGCGGCCTGATCCGCTGGCCGGCCGCGCTGATGATGCCGCTCGGCTTCGGCGCGATGTTCCTGCAGGGCGTGTCCGAGATCATCAAGCGCGTGGCCTACCTGCGCGGCCTGATCCAGATGGACACCCATTACGAGAAGCCCGTGCAGTGACCCGCCGCCACTGCTCCACCCCAGCGACCCCACGCACCCCACGCACCCCACCAAGGCAAGGCGCTAGCGCGGCCCGCGACCCCCGCAACCGCAGCTAGCAGCCTGCAGGACCAGAACGATGCAAATGGAAAACTTCGCCCCCCTGATGTTCGCGGGGCTCGTCGTCATCATGCTGATCGGGTTTCCGGTCGCCTTCTCGCTATCGGCCCTCGGGCTTTTCTGCGGCTTCATCGCGATCGAGATGGGATGGTTTCCGGCCGGTTTCATGGCCAACCTGCCGCTCAACGTGTTCGGCATCCTGTCGAACGAAACCCTGCTGGCGATTCCGTTCTTCACGCTGATGGGCGCGGTGCTCGAGAAATGCGGCCTCGCCGAGGACATGCTCGACTCCATGGGGCAGCTCTTCGGCCCGGTGCGCGGCGGGCTCGGCTACTCGGTCATCATCGTCGGCTTCATCCTCGGCGCGATCACCGGCACGGTGGCCGGCCAGGTCATCGCGATGGCCATGATCTCGCTGCCGGTGATGATGCGTTACGGCTACGACATGCGCTACTCGACCGGCGTGCTGGCGGCCTCGGGCACCATCACCCAGCTGGTGCCGCCATCGCTGGTGCTGATCGTCATGGCCGACCAGCTCGGAACCGACGTCGGCCAGATGTACAAGGGCGCCTGGGGTCCGTCGATCCTGCAGGTGCTGATCTTCGCGCTCTACACCTTCCTCGTCTCGCGCATCAGGCCGAGCTACGTGCCCGGCGTACCGGCATCGGCCCGCACGCTGCACGGCTGGTCGCTCTGGGCCAAGTGCCTGCGCGGCATCATTCCGTCGGCGATCCTGATCTTCGCGGTGCTCGGTTCGATGGGCGGCCTTCCCTTCATGGACCATGCGATCGCCACGCCGACCGAAGCCGGTGCCATGGGCGCGGTCGGCTCGCTGGTGCTGGCGGCGCTGCACCGGCGGCTCAACTGGGCCATGCTCAAGGAAGCGATGGACGGCACCATGCGCCTCACGGCGATGGTGGTGTTCATCCTGATCGGCTCGCGGGTCTTCTCGCTGGTCTTCCAGGGCGTCGACGGCGCCAAGTGGATCGAGCATCTGCTCTCGGGCCTGCCGGGCGGCCAGATCGGCTTCCTGATCGTGGTCAACGTGTTCGTCTTCTTCCTGGCGTTCTTCCTCGACTTCTTCGAGATCGCCTTCATCATCCTGCCGCTGCTCGGACCGGTCGCCGCCAAGCTCGGCATCGACATGGTGTGGTTCGGCGTGCTGCTGTGCGTGAACATGCAGACCTCGTTCATGCATCCGCCGTTCGGCTTCGCGCTCTTCTACCTGCGAGGCATTGCCGACACCTTGTTCAAGAACAAGGCCTTGCCGCGCAAGATCGAGTCGAAGGACATCTACCTCGGCGCGATTCCGTGGGTCGGGCTTCAGCTGCTGCTGGTGGCGATCGTCATCTTCTTCCCGCAGACGGTCACCGTGTTCCTCGACAAGAAGGTCGAGGTCGACATCGACTCGATCAAGCTCGAGATGCCGGCCGAGCTGCAGGACCCGAACAGCGGCGGGGTCGACATGACCGATCCATTCGGCAACCGCAAGCCGGATGCGAACGAAGGCGGCCTGCCGATGCCCGAAGCCGCCCCGATGCCCGAACCCGAGCCGCCGAGCCCGGAGCCGGCGCCGGACGCGGCCCAGCCCAAGCAGTGACCCAGGACGCCGAGGCCGGAAAAGAGACGCCGGCCGTTCGCGGCATCGACGACCGCACGGACGCCGCCAACGCCCTAGCCGACGCCGTCGACGGCGAAGCCACCGCGCGTCCGGCAACCGCGCCTGCGCTGGAGAGCCCCGCCTTTCCGCGCTTCGTTCGGATCCTGGCGGTGGTGCTGGTGGTCGACCTGGTCGCGGCCGGCATCTGGAGCTTCGAAACGCTGCGCAGCACCACCTGGTCGACGCCGAGCCTGGTGCTGATCGGGGCGGCCTTCCTTTGCATCGCCTGGGTCGGTTATTGGATCGTCTACAGCCGCACCCGCCTGCAAGGCGACACCCTCACGCAGACCTGGCTGTGGGATCGGAAGGCCGAAGCGGCCGAGGTGTCGCAGCTCAAGCTGGTGCACTGGCGCGCGCTCGAGCGGCTGATGGCGCCGAGGCTGCTGGTGCGCCGGCGCAACGGCAGCATGACCTGGTTCAACTCGGCCGATGCGGCCTTGCTGGTCGGTTTCGCCGAGCGGGTCGCCGAACGCATGACGAAAAAAAGCCCCGGCGCGGACGACGGGGCTTCCTGATCGCGCGGCAGCCGAAGCCGCCGCCGCTATCTGCGCGAACGCGGCTCAGAGCTTCTGCTGCTGCATGAAGCGGTCGAAGGTGCCTTCGGTGAAGCGGAACCAGGCGTTCTGGTCGGCCAGGAACTTGGCGTAGTCGCCGTAGACCTTCTTCCACTCCGGGTTGCTGTTGTTGAGGTCGGCGTAGATCTGCTGCGCCGACTTGAATGCCGCGTTCATCACGTCCTGCGTGAAGGGCTTGAGCACCGTGCCCGAACCCACCAGCTGCTTGAGCGCGACCGGATTGCGAGCGTCGTACTTGGCCGTCATGGTGATGTTGGCATGCGCCGCGGCCGCCTCGACGATCGCCTTGTACTCGGCCGAGAGGCTGTCCCAGGCCTTGTTGTTGATGTAGAAGTCGAGCTCGGGGCCGCCTTCCCACCAGCCGGGGTAGTAGTAGAACTTGGCGACCTTGTTGAAGCCGAGCTTCTGGTCGTCGTACGGGCCGACCCATTCGAGCGCGTCGAGCGTGCCCTTTTCGAGCGCCGGATACAGGTCGGCACCGGGGATCGACTGCGGAATGACGCCGAAGGGTTCGAGCACCTTGCCGGCGAACGGGTTGGTGCGGAACTTCAGGCCCTTCAGGTCGGCGACCGACTTGATCTCCTTGCGGAACCAGCCGCCCATCTGGGCACCCGTGTTGCCGCCCGGCAGGTTGATGATGTTGTACTTGGCATAGAAGTCGCGCATCAGCTTCAAGCCGTTGCCTTCGTACATCCATGCGTTCATCTGGCGGGTGTTCATGCCGAAGGGCACTGCGCAACCCAGGCAGAAGGTCGGATCCTTGCCGTAGAAATAGTAGGGAGCGGTGTGCGCCATTTCGACCGACGCGTTCTGCACGCCGTCGACCACGCCGAAGGCGGGCATCAGTTCGCCGCCTGCATGGACCGAGATCTGGAACTTGCCGCCGGTCATGTCGCTGACCTTCTTGGAGAACACCTCGGCGGTGCCGAAGATGGTGTCCAGCGACTTGGGAAAGCTCGATGCAAGACGCCAGCGAACGGCTGCCTGCGCATGCACGGCCGGTGCGATGCCGGCGGCCAGCACGCCTGCGATGCCTGCGTTTTTGATGAGGGAACGACGATCCATTAATTCACTCCGGGTGCTTGGAAAAAAGAGAACGCGGCTTGTGGCCGCGTTGGTGACATCTGCCTGTCGGGCACGATTGTAAAAAGCGCTTACACCGCTCCGGAGGGGGTTTTCCCTGCGGGAATGCTGCCGATCGGGTCGTTCGCGGCGACATCGAACCGGGCCCTGATCGAGGCCTCGATGCCCGGCTCGTCGAGGCCGATGGCGGCCAGCAGCTTGGCCGGATCGCCATGCTCGATGAAGCGGTCGGGCAAGCCGAGCTGCAGCACCGGCAGCTGGACATCGGCTGCCTGCAGCGCCTCCAGCACCGCGCTGCCCGCGCCGCCCATCACCGAGCCCTCCTCGACCGTCACGATGGCATCGTGCGTGCGGGCGACCGACAGCAGCAGATCGACGTCGAGCGGCTTGGCCCAGCGCATGTCGACGACGCTGGCGTCGAGTCGCTCGGCCGCCTTCAAGGCGGGATGCAGCAGCGTGCCGAAGGCCAGGATCGCGATGCGCTTGCCGGCGCCGCTCGAAAGCTTCGACTCGCGCCGCAGCTTGCCCTTGCCATAGGGCAAGGCATCGAGCGTGAGCCCCGGCACCGCGCCGACCCCGGCGCCGCGCGGATAGCGCACCGCGACCGGATGGTCCCGCCCGAAAGCGGTCGAGAGGAGCTGGCGGCATTCGGCTTCGTCCGACGGACAGGCAATCCCCATGTTCGGAATGCAGCGCAGGAACGGGATGTCGTAGGCGCCGGCATGGGTCGCGCCGTCGGCGCCGACCAGGCCCGCCCGATCGAGCGCGAACACCACCGGCAGGTTCTGGATCGCGACGTCGTGGATCAACTGGTCGTAGGCGCGCTGCAAGAAGGTCGAGTAGATCGCGACCACCGGCTTCAAGCCTTCGCAGGCGAGGCCGGCGGCGAAGGTCACGGCATGTTGCTCGGCGATGCCGACGTCGTAGTAGCGGTCGGGAAAGCGCTGCTCGAACTCGACCAGGCCGGAGCCCTCGCGCATGGCGGGCGTGATGCCGACCAGCCGGCCGTCCTCTGCCGCCATGTCGCAAAGCCACTGGCCGAAGACCTGGGTGAAGGTCTGGCGCGGCGCCGTGGCCGGCTTGACGAGTCCCACCGCCGGATCGAACTTCGAGGGCCCGTGGTAGGCCACCGGATCGGCTTCGGCCAGCTTGTAGCCCTGCCCCTTCCGGGTGACGACATGCAGGAACTGCGGCCCGTCGAGGTGCTTGAGGTTCTCGAGCGTCGGCACCAGCGAGTCGAGATCGTGCCCGTCGATCGGGCCGACGTAATTGAAGCCGAACTGCTCGAACAAGGTGGCCGGCACCACCATGCCCTTGGCATGCTGCTCGAACCGCTTGGCCAGTTCGAACAAGGGCGGCGCCGCCCGCAGCACGCTCTTGCCGACGTTCTTGGCAGCCGCGTAGAAGTTGCCGCTCATGAGCTGCGCCAGGTAGCGGTTGAGGGCACCCACCGGCGGGCTGATCGACATGTCGTTGTCGTTCAGGATCACCAGCAGCTTGCAATCGCAGACGCCGGCGTTGTTCAGCGCCTCGAAGGCCATGCCCGCGGTGAGCGCGCCATCGCCGATGATCGCGACCGAATGCCGGTCCTCGCCCTTCTGCTTGGCGGCCATCGCCATGCCGAGCGCCGCAGAGATGCTGGTCGAGGAATGCGCGGTGCCGAAGGTGTCGTATTCGCTTTCGGCGCGCTGTGGAAAGCCGGAGATGCCGCCGAGCTGCCTGAGGCTGGGCATGCGTTCGCGCCGGCCGGTCAGGATCTTGTGCGGATAGGTCTGGTGGCCCACGTCCCATACCAGGCGGTCGTGCGGCGTCTCGAAGACATGGTGCAGCGCGACGGTGAGTTCGACCGTGCCGAGGTTGGAACTCAGGTGGCCGCCGGTGCGGGACACGTTGTCGAGCACGCAGGTGCGGACCTCGTCGGCCAGCTGCTTGAGCTGGGCGCGGTCGAATTGCCGCAGCGCCGATGGGTCGTGGAGATGAGGAAGCAGCGGAGCAGCCATGGATTGCGGGGTTAGCGGTCGCGGTCGACGACCATGTAGGCCAGCGCACGCAGGGCGCCGGTGTCGGGCAGCGCACTGCGATCGAGCGCGGACACGGCCTCGTCCAGGAGACGTCGGGCCTCGGCGCGCGCGTTGTCCAGGCCGAGCAGCGAGACGTAGGTCGGCTTGTCGCTGGCAGCGTCCTTGCCGGCCGTCTTGCCGAGCGTCTGCGAATCGGCGGTGACGTCCAGGATGTCGTCCACCACCTGAAAGGCCAGGCCGACCGCGGCGCCGTAGGCGCGCAGCGATGCCAGGGCTTCGGCCGACAGGTTGCCGCCGCAGGCGACACCCATCTCGACGCTGCCCGAAAGCAGCGCACCGGTCTTGAGCCGATGCATGTTGCGCAGCTGCGCCTCGTCGAGCGCCAGCCCGACGCTCGCCAGGTCGATCGCCTGGCCGCCCGCCATGCCCTGGCTGCCGGCGGCACGCGCCAACAGGCGGCAGAGCGCGGCTTGCACGGAAGGCTCGATGCTTGCGTCGTCGGGCGTGAGCAGTTCGAAGGCGAAAGCCTGCAGCGCATCGCCCGCCAGCAGCGCGCCGGCTTCGCCGTATTGCACGTGGACGGTAGGCTTGCCGCGCCGAAGCACGTCGTTGTCCATGCACGGCAAGTCGTCGTGGACCAGCGAGTAGGCATGGATGAGCTCGACCGCGCAGGCCGCGCGCAAGGCCGCCTCGGGCTCGCCGCCGACCGATTCGCTCGCGGCGAACACCAGGAGCGGCCGTAGGCGCTTGCCGCCGCCGAGGACGGCATAGCGCATCGCGTCGCCGAGCTGAAGCGGCGCATCGTGGCCGACCCAGCGCTCGAGTGCGGCCTCGACCCGCTTCAGGCGCGGATCGCACCACGAAGCCAGCCGCTCGGTGGTCCAGCGAAGGGGATCGCCTGGCTTCATTCGGCGGTCCATGCCTTGAGGGCACCCGCGTCCAGCACCTTGATCTGGTCCTCGACCGCCTTGAGCCGCTCGCGGCAGAAGGACAGCAGCGCCGCCCCGCGCTGGTAGCTGCCCAGCAACTGGTCCAGCGGGAGCTGGCCCGATTCGAGTTCGCCGACGAGGCGTTCGAGTTCCTGCAGCCCGGCTTCGTAGCTGGCAGGTAGCAGGCTCGCGTCGGGAAACGGAAGGTCGGCCGATGTCGGCGGAGAAGGCACCTTGGGCATGCAGGCGGTCGAGAATGAAACGAGGCATTTTAGGGCGCGGTGCAGGCTGCGCGGCCTTGTCCCCTGCAGAGCTGGACGAGACCTCGTCCCACGACCGGTCAATGGGTGCGGTGGGTAGAATCGCCGTCCCAAGCCGGCACCCGCCGCGCACTTGCTTCGGGCCACCGCTCCTCTTCGGTGGCGCCTCCCGTTTTCTCTTCTCCCTGTGGGGAGCTTGGTCAGGTCATCGATGTCTGATTTAAGTCTTCGACTGCAGCAAGCCACCAGCCAACTTCCGGTTTCTGCCTATTTCGACGAGGCCTTGTTCGCCTTCGAGGTCGAGCAGCTTTTCGCAAGCGGCCCGCGCTACGTGGGCCATCGGCTCACGGTGCCCGAGCAAGGCAGCTTCCATACCCTGCCGCAAGAGCACAACGGCCGCGCGCTGGTGCACACGCCCAAGGGCGTCGAACTGGTGTCCAACGTGTGCCGCCACCGGCAGGCGCTGATCCTGCAAGGCCGCGGCCAGCTCGACAACCAGAGCGGCGGCAACATCGTCTGCCCGCTGCACCGCTGGACCTACGCGGCCGCCGATCCGCGCCGCACCGGCAAGCTGATCGGCGCACCGCATTTCGCGCAAGACCCCTGCCTCGACCTGCACAACTACCCGCTCGACGAGTGGAACGGCCTGCTGTTCGAGCGCGGCGCCCACGGCAAGGGCCGCGACGTGGCCGCCGACCTGGCAGGGCTCGGCCCCCGCGCCGACCTCGACTTCTCGGGCTATGCCTTCGACCGGGTCGAGCTGCACGAGTGCAACTACAACTGGAAGACCTTCATCGAGGTCTACCTCGAGGACTACCACGTCGGCCCGTTCCATCCGGGCCTCGGCAGCTTCGTAACCTGCGACGACCTGCGCTGGGAGTTCAAGGAACATTTCTCGGTGCAGACCGTGGGCGTCGCCAATCGCCTCGGCCGCGCCGGCAGCCCGGTGTACCAGCGCTGGCAGGAACAGCTGCTGCGCTACCGCGACGGCAAGCCGCCGAAGTACGGCGCCATCTGGCTCACCTACTACCCGAACGTCATGATCGAGTGGTATCCGCACGTGCTGACCGTGTCGACCCTGCACCCGGTCGGGCCTCAGAAGACGCTCAACATGGTGGAGTTCTTCTATCCCGAGGAAATCGTCGCGTTCGAGCGCGAGTTCGTCGAGGCGCAGCAGGCCGCTTACATGGAAACCTGCATCGAAGACGACGAGATCGCCGAGCGCATGGATGCCGGCCGGCGCGCACTCATGCTGCGCGGCGACGACGAGAGCGGCCCCTACCAGAGCCCGATGGAAGACGGCATGCAGCAGTTCCACGAGTGGTACCGCAACCAGATGGCAGAGCGGACCGGCATGCGCCAGGCCGCCGGCAACACCACCCCTCTCCAGCTTTCGGCCTGAAGCGCATGCAGGCGCTCTGGATGGTGCTCGGCGCCTTCATCTTCGCCAGCATGGGCGTGTGCGTGAAGATCGCATCGGCCTGGTTCTCGAGTGCCGAACTGGTGTTCTACCGCGGCCTCATCGGCATCGTCTTCCTGTGGGTGCTGGCCGCGAGCCGCGGCGTTTCGCTCAAGACCCGCTATCCGGGCATGCATGCCTGGCGCAGCCTGATCGGCGTGGCCTCGCTCGGCGCCTGGTTCTATTCGATCGCGCACATTTCGCTCGCCACGTCCATGACCCTCAACTACATGAGCAGCGTCTGGATTGCCGCCTTCCTGGTCGGCGGCGCGCTGCTGGCCTGGGTGCCGCTCCCGGGGCGCGACGGCACGGTGCCAAGGCCGCCGCTGCAAGGCGCGCTGGTGGCCACGGTCATGGTGGGTTTCGGCGGCGTGGTGCTGATGCTGCGGCCCACGGTGGGCGCCACCGAAGGCTTCGCCAGCCTGATGGGCTTGCTGTCGGGCCTCACCGCCGCGTTCGCCTACATCCAGGTCGTGGCGCTGTCGCGCCTCGGCGAGCCGGAAGCGCGGACCGTCTTCTATTTCGCGCTGGGCTCGGCGGTCGCCGGCGGGCTCGCGACCTGGCTCGGCGAATCCACGCCGTGGGCCGAATGGACCTGGTCCCATGCCATCTGGCTGCTGCCGGTCGGCGTGCTCGCTGCCCTCGGCCAGCTGTGCATGACCCGGGCCTACGCCAGCGCCAAGACCGAGAGCGGAACCCTGCTGGTTGCGAATCTGCAGTACTCGGGCATCATCTTCGCGGCGATCTACAGCGTCCTGCTTTTCGGCGACCCGATCGATGCGGCAGGCTACGCCGGCATGGCGCTGATCATCGCGAGCGGCATCGCCGCCACGGTGCTGCGCCAGCGCTCGCTGCCCCAGGCGCCCGCCGAGGAACACTGAAGGAGCTCCATGTACACGACCCTGATTTCCGTATCCGAGTTGAAGGCGTTGCAACAGTCCGGCACCGAGTTGATGGTGTTCGACTGCAGCTTCGACCTGATGCAGCCCGAAGCGGGCGCGGCCCAGTACCGCTCGGCCCACATCCCCGGCGCCCTGCATGCCAACCTCGACACCGACCTGAGCGCGCGGCATGGCGTGCCCGGCGCACATGGCGAAGTGGTGGTGGCGCAGGAGGACGGCCAGCCGGCATCGGGCGGCCGCCATCCGCTGCCGAGCCGGGAGCGATTCGCAGCCTGGCTTTCGAGCGTGGGCTTCGCCAACACGATGCAGGCCGTGGTGTACGACCGCAACGGCGCCAACTACTGCGGCCGCCTGTGGTGGATGCTCAAGTGGATGGGACACGATGCGGTGGCGGTGCTCGACGGCGGGCTGCAGGCCTGGACGGCCAGCGGCGAGACGGCCACCGACCGGGAGGAACCCGCGCGCTTCCAGTCGAACTTCGTGCCGGGCGAGCCGCTCGTTCGCCTGGTCGACACCGAGGCCGTGGCCGCCCAACTGGGCCAGGCCGGCCAGGTCATCGTCGATGCCCGGGCGCCCGCCCGCTACCGCGGCGAAGTCGAGCCGCTCGATCCGATCGCGGGCCACATACCCGGCGCGCTCAATCGTCCGTTCTCCGAAAACCTCGGCCCCGACGGCAAGTTCAAGTCGTCCGAACAACTGCGCAGCGAGTTCGAGAGCCTGCTCGCCGGCCGCCCGGCGAGCGCCGTGGTGCATCAATGCGGCAGCGGCGTGAGCGCCGTGCCCAACCTGCTCGCGATGCAGATCGCCGGACTCGGAACCACCGCGCTCTATGCCGGCAGCTGGAGCGAATGGAGCAACACGCCGGGCCTGCCGACCCGGCAAGGTCCGGACGCTTGAGGACTCGATGACCAGATCCGGCAGCCCTGCATGGCCCGGCATCAAGCCGGGGGCTCTGTGTGCCTGGCTGGGCCTCCTGCTCGCATGGCCGCTTGCCGGATCGGCGCAGCCTGCGGCGCGCGCCCATGTGCATGGCCAGGTCAAGCTCGAAGTCGTGATCGACGGGCCCACGGTGGTGATCGAAATGAGCTCCCCGCTCGACAACTTCGTCGGTTTCGAGCACGCGCCCCGGAGCGACAGCGAGCGGCAGCGGGTCGACGACGTCCTGGCCCGGCTCCGGCTGCCGGACGAGATGTTCAAGATCGACCCGGTCGGCAATTGCAAGCTCGGCCCGGTCAGCTTGCGCTCCGCCGCGCTCGGGTTGGGCAAGGGCGAAGGCGCCTCGGCCGAGGCGCATGCCGATCTCGACGGAACCTTCGCCTTCAATTGCACCAACGCGACCGCGACCAAGTTCATCGACCTCGGCTTCTTCAATGCCTTCAGGTCGGTGCGGCAGATCGATGCCCAGATCGCCTCGCCCCAGGGCCAGTTCCAGCGAACCCTGAAGAAGCCGAACGCGCGGCTCGCATGGAGCAAGTAGGCGACCGCGACTTGCTCGAGATCGAGGCGCTGCGCTTCGGCTGGCCGGGTTCGGCATCGCAATGCATCGCGATCGACCGCCTCTCGATCGCCCCGGGCGACACCCTCTTCCTGCACGGCCCGAGCGGCAGCGGCAAGAGCACGCTGCTTTCGTTGATGGCCGGCGTCCTCGCAGGCGATGAAGGCCATGTGCGGCTGCTCGGCCAGGACTGGAAGGCGCTCGGCGACGCCGCGCGCGATCGCCACCGGGTCGATCATGTCGGCTACATCTTCCAGCAGTTCAACCTGCTGCCGTATCTCAGCGTGATCGACAACGTCCTGCTGCCCTGCGGCTTCTCCAAGCTGCGCAAGCTTCGCGCCGCGTCGAGCGGCGATGCAAGTTCCGCGGCTGCCTCGTTGCTGGATCGGATGGGAATCGGCGCGGCCCTGCTGCGACAGCCGGCGATGCGACTTTCGGTCGGCCAGCAGCAGCGCGTGGCTGCGGCGCGGGCGTTGATCGGCCGGCCCGAACTCGTCATCGCCGACGAGCCGACCTCTGCGCTCGACCATGAATTGCGCGATGCCTTCCTCGACGTGCTGCTCGAAGCCTGCGGCGAGCATCGCAGCGCACTGGTGTTCGTGAGCCATGACCGCCAGCTTGCAGGGCGATTCCAGCGACAGCTGTCGTTGGCAGAAATCAATGTCTCCGCATCGCCGTCCGCGCCGCCTGCGCCGCCCGCGCCAGGCGAACCCGGCGAACGCGCGCCACACCGCGCCGCGGCAGCATGAAGCCGCTCTTCGGCATCGCGTGGCGCAGCGCCTGGAACCGGCGCTTCACGCTCGCGCTGACCGTGCTGTCGATCGCGCTCTCGACCCTCTTGCTGCTCGGTGTCGAGCGCATCCGTGCGCAGCTGCGCGAAAGCTTCTCGTCCTCGGTCTCCGGCACCGACCTGATCGTCGGCGCGCGCGGCGGCTCGTCGCAGTTGCTTCTTTATTCGGTGTTCCGCATCGGCTCCGCGACCCACAACATGCAATGGAGGAGCGTGCAGGCGATTGCCGCGCATCCGGGTGTCGATTGGGCGGTGCCCTTGTCGCTCGGCGACTCGCACCGAAGCTTTCCGGTGCTGGCGACCACCGCCGCGTACTTCGAGCATTTCCGCTACGGCGACCGCCAGCCGCTGGCGTTGCGGCAGGGCAAGCCCTTCGAGGCGCTCTTCGACGTCGTGCTCGGCGCCGAGGTGGCCGAGCGGCTCGGCTACACGCTCGGCGAGCGGATCACGCTGTCGCACGGCGCGGGCGGGCTCGGCACGAACGAGCATGCCGACAAGCCGTTCACCGTGGTGGGCGTGCTCGCCCGGACCGGCACGCCGGTCGACCGCAGCCTGCACATCGGGCTCGAGGCGATGGAGGCGATCCATCTCGAATGGGCGGCCGGCGCGCCGATGCCGGGCCTCCGGATCACGGCGGACCAGGTGCGCAAGTTCGACCTCGCACCCAAGAGCGTGACTGCCGTCCTGGTGGGCTTGAAGAACCGGTCGGCGGTGTTCAACGTGCAGCGTTTCGTCTCGGGCTATGCGCCGGAGCCGCTCCTCGCGATTCTTCCGGGCGTCGCGCTGGACGAACTCTGGACCGTGGTCGGCATGGGCGAGAACGCGCTCCTGCTGATGTCGAGCCTGGTGGCCTTGGTCAGCATCGCCGGGTTGGTGTCGGTGGTGATGGCGGGGCTCAACGAACGCCGGCGCGAACTCGCCGTGCTGCGTGCTGTCGGCGCCGGGCCGCGCCATGTGCTGGCACTCCTGGTGCTCGAAGGCGGCATGGTGTCGTTCATCGGCGTGCTGCTCGGAGCGCTGCTCGCGGCCCTGGGGACGGCCCTGTTGTCGCCATGGCTGCAGGCCGAATTCGGGCTGTCGCTCCGGCTTTCCGAACCTACACTGGCCGAATGGCAGCTGATCGGCGGCGTGCTGGCTGCCGGAACCATCGCCAGCTTGCTGCCCGGCATCCGGGCCTACCGCCTTTCGCTCGCCGACGGTCTTTCTCCGCGAACCTGATCCTCATCATGAAGCTCTCCAACATGCGCAAGCCCTCGATCGCGGTGCTCTTCACCGCGGCAATGGGGCTTCACGGCCTGCCCGCCTTCGCTGCCGACACCACGCCCGCAGCCCGCACCAGCACCGCACAACCCCGCCTCATGACCTGGGAACAACTGGTGCCGAAGAACTGGGATCCGATGAAGGAGTTCAAGGGCATGGACCTCTCGAAGCTCGAAGACGGCGATCCCCGTGCCAACGAGCTCCTGATGAAGATGCAGGAGGTCTCCAACAATGCGCCGACCAACGCGGAGCTCGACGGCGTCGACATCAAGATCCCCGGCTTCATCGTTCCGCTCGAGGAAAACAAGGGCGAGCTGACCGAGTTCCTGCTGGTGCCCTACTTCGGCGCCTGCATCCACACGCCGCCGCCGCCGGCCAACCAGATCCTGCACGTGCGTCCACGCCAGGGTGCGAAATTCAGGTCGATGGACACGGTGTGGGTCACCGGCAAGCTGCAGACCCGGCGCAACGATTCGATGATGGGCGTGAGCGGCTATTCGATGACGGCGGACAGCGTCACGAAGTACAGCGCGGGCAAGTAGCCGGTGGCGCTTCGAAGCCCGGTCAGCCCGTCGACTGGGCCATGACCCGAGGTCGCGCTGCCGCCGGCGACCGGACCCTTTCAGGCCTCACACCCACGCCCACCGCATAAGCCGGCAGCGCCTGCAGCATCGGCCAGCGCTGCATCAGGCGCAACGGCCAGGGCACACCCAAAGGACGTTGTCGCCCCGAGCTTTGCAGCACCGGTGTCAAGAGCCGCTTCTGGATCGCGACCTGGAGCGCCTGCGTCGCCCTCGCCGGAAAGAGCCGGCGGGCCTGCACTTTCTCGAGCAGCGGCACCAGGGCCGCGGCATCGATGCGCGCATCGGCCAGCGAAGGCCCGAGGATGTTGGCCGTGGCCACGGCATCCTGCACCGCGAGGTTGATGCCGACGCCGCCGATCGGCGACATCGCATGCGCCGCGTCGCCGATGCAGAGCAGGCCCGGCTTCCACCATCGTTCGAGCCGGTCGACCGCGACGCTGAGCAGCTTGACGTCGTTCCAGTCGGCGATGTGCGAGACGCGATCCTCGAGGAGCGGCGCGGCCGAGGCGACCTCGCGCCGAAACGCTTCCAGGCCGCGGGCCTGGATCGCCTCGATGCCGCCCTTGGCGATGACGTAGGCGCATTGCCAATAGCTGCCCCGATCGATGGTCGCCATGAAGTGGCCGGTATCGATGAAGCCGCCGGAGCCGGCCGGGTCGCTCGGCCTTTTTGGCAGGCGCATCCAGAGCACGTCGATCGGCGCCCCGATGTCCTTGACGACCAGGCCCGCGCAGGACCGCAGAACCGAACGGCGGCCATCGGCAGCAATCACCAGGTCCGCCGCGATCCGCACCGGGCCATCGACGCCCACGGCTTCAACGCCCCGGACCTGCCCGCCCTGCTCCACCAGCCCGACACCTTCGCAATCGAGCATCAGGCGAAAGCCGGCGTGGCGCTCGGCCTCGTCACGAACGAAGTCGAGGAACTCCCACTGCGGCATCATCGCGATGAAGTTGGAGCGGCGCCGAAGCCGCGAGAAGTCGGCGATCGTGACCCGCTGGCCGGAGATGGTGGCGTGCAGCCGCTCCGCCTTGTCGTAGGGCCGGGCCAGGAAGCTTTCGAGGAGGCCCAGGTCGTCCATGACGTCGAGCGTGGACGGATGAACCGTGTCGCCCCTGAAGTCCCGCAGGAAGTCGGCATGTTTCTCTAGCACGAGGGTCTCGACGCCGGCACGCGCGAGCAAGAGGCCGAGCATCATGCCGGCCGGACCGCCTCCCACGATGCAGCAGCGCGTGGAAAGCCCGGTCATGGCGGCGACTCAGTCGGGCGCCTGCATCACCCGGTCGAACTCCTCGTCGGCCGGCACGTTGTCGGCATCGAGGTCGCTCGCATCGGTCAGGTCGATGCCGGTTTCCTCGGCGAGGTCCTCGGGCACGTCGTCCTCGTCGTCGCCTTCGTCGTCCGGGCCGGCCTCTTCGTCGACGTCGTCGATGGAAGCGTCAGCCGCTTCGCCGGTGACGAGGTCCTGCTCGGATGCATCGTTGGCAGCTTCGGTGGCGCGAGGTGGCGTGACGCGTTTCATGAATCTTCCTTTGGCTGTTGCGGACGCTAGTGTGAGTCAGCCGCTGCAGCTTGACCAGCCCCGGCTGCGCGGCGGCAAGGGTCAATCCTTGGTGGCTGCCGATTCGTGCTCGTGGCCATCGTGCGCATGATGATGCTCGGCATCGTGCGAATGGCCGCGACCCGAATGCGCGACGGCGCTCACCACCGAAACCAGCAGGATGCCGATCGCGAGCCATGCCACCTGCAGCACGGTCTGCCGCGCAGAAAGGCGCTTTTGCAGCTGCGGGATCAGGTCGGCCAGCGCGACATACACGAAGCTGCTCGATGCCAGCACCAGGAAGTAAGGCAGCCAGCCTTGCAGCGAGTCGACCAGCCAGTAGCCGGCCAGGCCGCCGAGCGCGGTCATGGTGCCGGCCAGCGACACCTTCAGGAGCGCGGCACGCGAATTGGGCGAGCTGCGCCGCAGCACCACCAGGTCGCCGATGTGATGCGGCACCTCGTGCGCCAGCACGGCCACCGCCGCGACCAGGCCGAGCCGCAGGTCGGCGATGAAGGCGGATGCGATCAGGATGCCGTCGCCGAAGCAGTGCACGCTGTCGCCGGTCAGCACCGCCCAGCCGCCGCGATGCGCATGCGCATGCGTATGGCCGTGGGCGTGGTCGTGGGCCGCGCCGTGACTCGGCGGATGCTCCTGTCCATGTGGATGCGAATGCGCGTCGTGATGCGCATGATCCTGATCCTGCGCATCGTGATGCTCGTGTCCGTGATGCCAGAGCTCGGCCTTGTCCAGCAGGAAGAACAGCACCAGGCCGAACAGCAGCACCCCGAACAACACCGCCGGCCTGACGCCGCTTTCGAACGCCTCCGGCAAGAGGTGCATGAAGGCGGTGGCCAGCAAGGCGCCGGCCGCCAGGCTCAGGAGATGTTGCGAGTTGACGCCACCGCCGGCGCCGCGCACCCCGATTCGAAGCAGCAACGCGGCGATCCAGACACTGCCGATTCCGGCTATCAGGGTCGCGGCGAGGATGGCAAGCAGATTCATTGAAAACACACGACAAAGAAAAAAGCCGCCTCTCGGACGGCTTTCGACAAGAGAAGCGAACGGCCCCTGCGGTCAATCGACCCCGTTGGCCTTGAACCAGGCCAACGCCCGGCTCCAGCCATCGGTCGCCGGCCCGGCCATGTAGCTCGGCCGATAGTCGGCGTGGAAGGCATGGCCCGCATCCGGATACACCACGAACTGCGAGGCCTTGGCGGCCGCCGTGCCGGTCGCAAGAGCGGCTTTCATCTTATCAACCGTGTCAAGCGGAATGCCCTGGTCCTTGCCGCCGTAGAGGCCCAGCACCGGCGCCTTGAGCTCGGCCGCGATGTCCACCGGATGCCGCGGCGTCAGTTCGCTCGGCTGCCCGACCAGCCGTCCGTACCAGGCCACGCCGGCCTTGACCTTGCCGGTGGCCGCGTACAGCCAGACGATGCGGCCGCCCCAGCAGAAGCCGGTGATCGCCGCCTCGTCCGCATGGCCGCCGTTGGCGCGCGCGTACTGCAGCGCGCCGTCGAGGTCGGCCATGACCTGCGCATCCGGCACCTTGGACACGATCTCCGCCTGCAGCTTCGGTATGTCGGTGTAGCTCCTGGCATCGCCCTGGCGCGCATAGAGGTCGGGCGCGATGGCGAGGTAGCCGGCCTTGGCGAAGCGGCGGCAGGTGTCCGCGATGTACTCGTGCACGCCGAAAATTTCCTGCACCACGAGCACCACCGGCAACCCGGTCTTGCCGGCGGGAGCCGCCACATAGGCCGGCACGTCGAAGCCGTTGACCCGGTAGCGCACCGGCCCGGCCTTGAGGCCGTCCGACGATGTCTGGATGGCGGTCTGAGCCACCACCGGCAAGGTCGCCGCCGCGTAGCCGACGCCCACCGCGGCCAGGAGGGCGGTGCGCCGGGACGCACCGGCTTCGGTGCTGCGGCCGGGGCGCAGCGAATCGAAGTCGGCTTGCAGATCGGGATCGTGGGGGCCAGGGAACATGAGTCGCTACTCCAGGGATCGGTTGAAGACGAGGGATGCGCAGCAGGCGCGAGCGGATGCGCAGGGCGCGCACGCAGGAATGTAGGTGATCGACCCGCCTGCAGCGCCCGACCTTCGAATGTCCCCGCATGGGCTCGGGTTGCCATGCCTCGGCGAGAGGACGCGCACCCGCGCCCGCGCCCATCAGGTCGCCGGCTTGTCGCTCGGCGCCTTCAGGTTGTCCCGCAACTGCGGGCTCATCGGCAGCTTGAGCGCCGTGGCCTTCGGCGGGATCGGCTGCATGAACCACTTGGTGTACATCTTCTCGAACTCGCCGCTCTTCATGAGGTTGACGATGGATTCGTCCACCAGTTGCTTGAAGGCAGGATCGTCCTTGGCCAGCATGCAGGCATAGGGCTCGACCTGCAGCGGCTCGCCGACCACCTCGAAGTCGTTCGGGTTCTTGGCGTTCGAGATCTGGCCGAACAGCAGGATGTCGTCCATCGCGAAGGCCACGGCCCGATCGTTCTCGACCAGCAGGAACGCGTCCGCATGGTCCTTGGCGAGCACGATGTCCATGTCGAGGTTCTTCTCGGTGTTGTACTTGCGCATGACCAGCGCGTTGGTCGTGCCCGTGGTGCTGGCCACCGGCTTCTTGGCGAGGTCGGCGTAGTCCTTGATCTTGGCGGACTTCTTGACCAGCAAGCGCGTGCCCGTATAGAAGTGGTTGATCGCGAACGCGACGTCCTTGGCGCGTGCCGTGTTGTTGGTGGTGCTTCCGCATTCGAGGTCGACCGTGCCGTTGGTGATCAGCGGGATCCGGTTCTGCGACGTGACCGGCATCAGCGCCACTTCGAGATTCGGCTTGTTCAGCTTCTTCTTGACGGATTCGACCACCGCGTTCGACAACTCGACCGAGAACCCGATCGGCTTGCCGCCATCCAGGTAGCTGAAAGGCACCGAGGACTCCCGGTAGGCCAGCGTGATCTTGCCGGACTGGGCGATCTTGGCCAGGGTGTCTGCAGCTTGCGCGCCGGAAGCGGCAGCGGCGAGCAGGACGGCTGCCATCGAAGCGGATAGTTTCATGCGGGCCCTCGAACAGGTGGTTGTGGATGGGCTCGAGTGTAGGAACGATCCCGCCGTTCCGTACAGGGGCCGACGCCTTTAGAGTGGGCGCTTCGCCACTTCACCGCCATGACCATGCACGTCTGTGTGCTCGGAGCCGGAATCGTCGGGCTCGCAACCGCCTGGGAGCTGCATCGCAGCGGCTTCGACGTGACCGTGGTCGACCGCGCCGCCCCCGGCAGCGGCGCGAGCGGCGGCAACGGTGCGCAGCTGAGCTACTCGTACGTGCAGCCGCTGGCAGACCCCTCGATCTGGGCGCAACTGCCGAAATTGCTGCTGTCGCCCCGGTCGCCGCTCAAGTTGCGGCCGCGGCTCGACCCGCTGCAATGGCGCTGGGCCCTCCAGTTCCTCGCGGCCTGCAACAGCCGCACCTCGCGCGAGACCACCGGCGCCCTGCTCACGCTGGCCGACGAAAGCCGCCAGGGCTTCGAACAAATGCGCGCCGAGATCGAGCCGGACTGCGACTTCTCGGCGAGCGGCAAGCTGGTGCTCTACGGATCCGCCCCGGCGTTGGCGGGCGCGAAAGCACAGCTCGAACTGCAGCGCGGCATGGGAAGCCGGCAGCGGCTGGTCGGCACCGACGAATGCATCGCCATCGAGCCGGCGCTCGAAAGCTACCGCGGCCGCATCGCCGGCGCGGTCCACACGCCGAGCGAATGCGCGGCCGATTGCCTCAAGGTATGCATCGCGCTGGTCGATGCCCTGAAGGCGCGCGGCGTCCGATTCATGCTCGACACCGAAGCGGCCGGTTTCGACTGGCGCGGCAAGCAGGTCGCCGCGGTGCGAACCAGCCGCGGACCGATCGAGGCCGATGCCTTCGTGATGGCGCTCGGCACGGCATCGCATCGGCTCGGCCGTGCGCTCGGTGCCTACCTTCCGGTCTATCCGCTCAAGGGCTACAGCATCACGGTCGACGTCGACCAAGCCGGCACCGCTGCGCCCACGGTGAACGTGACCGACAGCGCCCGCAAGGTGGTCTTCGCACGCATCGGCTCGCGGCTGCGCGTCGCCGGCATGGCCGAACTGGTCGGAAACGACGCGCGCATTCCGGCGAGCCGGATCGAATCGTTGGCTGCGGCCACGCGCGCGCTGTTCCCGGAGGCCAGCCGCCTGGCCGAAATGCGGCCCTGGACCGGCATGCGCCCCGCCACGCCCACCGGCCTGCCCATCATCGGCCGTGTCGGGCCGGCACCGGACAACATGATCTTCAACACCGGACACGGCGCGCTCGGCTTTACCCTGGCCTTCGGATCGGCCCAACGGGTTCGGGCGGCGCTCGCCGCCTGGTCGGCGAACTTCTTGCCTACACCGAGGCGATGAGTCCCCACATCAGCAGCAGGAAGAAGATCCAGGGGCTTACGACCACGAGGACGACCGTCAACGCGCTGGCCCCGGCGAAGCCCTCGACCAGCAACAGCACGACCGGCACCGAGAGCCAATAGATCCAACGCAGGATCGCCTTGCCCAAGGCTCGCCGCAAGCCGGGCTCGAACAGCATCGGCGCCATCATGCAAAGGCTGACGAAGAGCGGAAAGCCGTAGAGCGCCGACGCGCTGTCGGTGGCCAGCACCGCGACCGTGCCGGGCTGGGCGGCAGCGATCGAGCCGGTCGAAAGGGCGGGCAGGAGCAGGGACCGGGCGGCAATGCGCGCTCCCTTGCCGCGGCTCGGCGAAAGCCGCACGATTTCGTGCTTCATCCAGAAGTCTCCCTGATATTTTTTGACCGACCTTCAAGCGAGCAATCTACAGCGAAGCTCGTTCCAGGAAGGCCGCCTGAAGGCACTATGTGCGGGCCACAGGCAAACCCTGATCACGGCGCATCGGGCGTGGTGATGAGGCCGCAAAGCAGCAGCAGGAAAAGCATCCAGGGACTGATGACGCCGAGCACGCCGATCGACAACTCGTCGTTGCCGCCGCCGCCCGGAACCAGCAACAGCAGCACCAGGAAGACGATGTAGGCGACGAAGAGCTGCAATCCGCTCAGGAGCGTGCGGCGCATTCGGGCATTGGCGAGCATCACGAGGCCGATGCAGGCGCTCGCGATCCACGGAAAGGCGAAGAAGACGAGGCTCGAATGATTCGATGCCGCGGCCGGCGGTGAAAGCGCGGCAGGCGCCGCCGTGAAGCCTTTTGCATTCGCCGAGCAAGCCAGCAGCAGGCCGATGCAGAGGGACGCGCCGAGCCGAAGCCCGCCGCGAAACCGCAGTGGAAATGTCATTTGCATTTCGGCCTCCCTGGCCGTCCGTTGTCGTTGCGTAACCGCGAGCGAATCTACCGGCTGCAGCGCAAGAAACAATTACGGCAAAGGTCTTACGGCGACCCGAAGGGTCTAAGGCCTCTCGCGGGCGCCTATCGCAGCTTGCCTTGCGCGATGTCCATGATCATCTGCACCGACAGCTGAAGCCGCGGCTCGATCGAATCGAGCAGCACGTATTCGGCATCGGCCGAATGCGCGCCGAAGCCCTGCAGACCGAAGCGCTCGACCACGCCGGCCTTGGTGTCGAGTGCGGCGAAGGCGGCGTCGGTGCCGCCGCCGGCGACCTTGTCGTCGGCGCCGAGCTCGCGGCCCAGCTCCTTGTAGATGCCCTGCGCATGGCGCGCCATCGCGAGCGAAGCCTCGTTGGCTTCGAGCGGCGGGCGGCGGCGCTCGAACTTCATCTCGACCTTGGCATCCGGAACCAGCTGCTTCTTGACGCGCTCCTGCACCAGCTTCTCGATGCGGTCGTAGTCGCTCACCTTCAGCACCCGGACGTCGGCGCCGGCCGTGGCCATCGCGGGAATCACGTTGCGGTTGCTGCCGGCCCGGGCGATGGTCCAGTTCATCTTCAAGCCGGTGGCGGGATCGGAAAGGTCGCGCATCTGCAGGATCTGGTGCGACAGCTCGTAGAGCGCGTTGATGCCGGCCTCGGGCGCGGAGCCCGCATGCGAGGCCTTGCCGGTGACGTTGAGCGTGACCGAGGCGATGCCGGCGGTGGCGAGCGAGAGCTTGTCCTCCTTGACTGAGGCGCCTTCGTACGAGAGCACCGCGTCATGCGCCTTGCCCATCTGGGTGATGAGCTTGCGTGCGCCGGGCGAGCTGATTTCCTCGTCGCCGTTGATCAGGACCGTGAGGGTTCCGAAGTCCTTGAAGTCGAGCGCCTTGAGCATCGAGACCACGTGCGCGATGACGGCGATGCCCTGCTTGTCGTCCGCAATGCCGAGGCCGTAGGCCTTGTCGCCTTCGATCCGGAAGGGTTGCTTGTTCAGCATGCCGACCTGGTAGACCGTGTCCATGTGCGCGATCAACATGATCTTCTTGCTGCCGTTCCCCTTGAAGGTGGCGCGCATCACGCGGCCGATCTTCTCGGGCGTGTCCTCCATGCGGTAGGCGTCGGCGCTCGGGTCGATCAGCTCGACCTCGCCGCCCATCGCCTTGAACTTCTCGGCGATGAGGTTGGAGATCTTTTCGAGACCTTCGAGGTCGCGGCTGCCGGATTCGATCGAGACCAGCTGCTTCAAGGTTTCGAGCAGCGCCGGCTTCTCCTTGGCGGCAAGAGCGGCGAGCCTCGCATCGGGCGCGGCCGATGCGGAACCTGCCGACAGGGCGAAGGTGATGGCGGCCAGCGCGACGGCCCGGTCGATACGCACCGGAAGACAGTTGCGACGCACCCGGCTCGCGGGCAGATCGGAAAGGGTTGTATTCATGGCTTTTTCAGCAAGTTGACGGAACGAATTTGTCGGATCAATGGGCCTTGTCCCAGTTGGGACCGAAGCCGATCTCGGCCAGGAGCGGAACCTTGAGGTCGGCCACGCCGGCCATGATGCGGGGGACTTCCGCGCGCACCCATTCGACCTCTTGCTCGGGCACTTCGAACACCAGTTCGTCGTGCACCTGCATGATCATCCGGGTGCCGCGTTGCTCGGCATCGAGCACGTCCTGCACCTTGACCATGCTGAGCTTGATGAGGTCGGCGGCCGTGCCCTGCATCGGCGCATTGATCGCGGCCCGTTCGGCACCGCCTCGGCGCGGGCCGTTCGGCGAGTTGATCTCGGGCAGGTAGAGCCTGCGGCCGAAGACGGTCTCGACGAAGCCTCGCTGCTTGGCGAGCGCACGGGTTTCGTCCATGTACGCCTTCACGCCTGGGTAGCGCGCGAAGTAGCGCTCGATGTACGAGGCCGCGGCCTTGGTCTCGATGCCGAGGTTGCGAGCCAGCCCGAAACTGCTCATGCCGTAGATGAGGCCGAAATTGATGACCTTGGCGTAGCGCCGCTGCTCGCTCGACACCTGGTCGACGCCGACGCCGAACACCTCGGAGGCGGTCGCCCGATGCACGTCGATGCCTTCGGTAAAGGCGCGCAGCAGCGACTCGTCGCCGCTGATGTGCGCCATGATGCGCAGCTCGATCTGCGAGTAGTCGGCGCTGGCGATGACCCGCCCCGCCGGCGCGACGAAGGCCTCGCGCACGCGGCGGCCCTCGGCGGTCTTGACCGGGATGTTCTGCAGGTTGGGGTCGTTGCTCGAAAGCCGGCCGGTGACCGCGACCGCCTGCGCATAGTGGGTGTGCACGCGGCCGCTGCGCGGATGGGCGAGCTGCCCGAGCTTGTCGGTGTAGGTGCCCTTGAGCTTCGACAAGCCGCGGTGCTCGAGGATCTTGGCGGGCAGCGGAAAGTCCTGCGCCAGCTTCTCGAGCACTTCCTCGTCGGTGCTCGGCGCGCCGCTTGCGGTCTTCTTGAGCACCGGCAGGCCGAGCTTGGTGAAGAAGACCTCGCCGATCTGCTTCGGCGAGCCCAGGTTGAAGGGCTGGCCGGCCAGCTCGAAGGCCTCTTGTTCGAGCGCCATGATCCGCTTGCCGAGTTCGTTGCTCTGCGCTGCGAGCGTCGGCGCATCGATCAACACGCCGTTGCGCTCGATCCGGTAGAGCGCCTCGCTCGATGCGATCTCGAGCTCGTAGATGAAGCGCAGCCGCTCGTCGGCCTCAAGACGTGGCCAGAGCGCGAGATGCACGTCCAGCGTCTGGTCGGAGTCCTCGCACGAATACTCGGCCGCCTTGTCGATCGCGACCTGGCTGAACGGGATCTGGTGCGCGCCCTTGCCGCACAGGTCTTCGTAGTCGATGCCGCTGCGCCCGAGGTGCCGCTCGGCCAGGCTGGCAAGGCCGTGCGGCTTGTGTACCTCGAGCACGTAGCTCTGCAGCATGGTGTCGTGCGCATAGCCCTGCACCTCGATGCCGTGGTTGGCGAACACGTGGCGGTCGTACTTGACGTGCTGCCCGAGCTTCAGCCGGCTCGCATCCTCCAGCCAGGGCTTGAGCCTGGCCAGCACCTCGTCCCGCGGCAGCTGGGCGGGCGCATCGGGATAGTCGTGGGCCACCGGGACGTAGGCGGCCTCGCCCGGCGTCACGCTGAAACTGATGCCGACGATCTCGGCCTTCATCTCGTCGAGCGAGGTGGTCTCGGTGTCGAGCGCGACCAGGTCGGCGGCCTGCACCCGGGCGAGCCATGTGTCGAACGCGTCCCAGGTCAGGATGGTGTCGTAGACCAGGTTGGTGGCCCGCGACGCGGTCTCGAAGTTCGGATCGTCGAAGAGGCCGGTGCCGCCCTCCGGCCCCTTGCGCTTCCGGTTCTCCTCGATCAGTTCCGGCTGGACCTCGTGCGCCTCGAGCGTCTTGATGAGCCCCCTGAAGCCGTATTGCTCGTAGAAGAGCTTCAGTTCGTCGACGTTCTGCGGACCGATGGCGATCGCATCGAGCGAAGGCAGGCCGGTCACGTGTTCGACCAGGTCGCAATCGGTCCGGATGGTGACCAGGCGCCGCCCCTGCGGCAGCCAGTCGAGCGCCTTGCGCAGGTTCTCGCCGGCCTGGCCCTTGATCTCGCCGGCATGTTCGATCAGGGCGTCGAGCGAGCCGTACTGGAGCAGCCACTTGGCAGCGGTCTTCGGGCCCACCTTGTCGACGCCGGGCACGTTGTCGACCGTGTCGCCGACCAGCGTCTGGTAGTCGATCATCAAGCCGGGCGGCACGCCGAACTCGGCCGTGACGCCGGCGATGTCCCGCTTCTTGCCGTTCATGGTGTCGATGATGGTGATGTGCTCGTCGACCAGCTGGCTCAGGTCCTTGTCGCCGCTCGAGACGATGACCTCGACGCCTTGGCTGGCGGCGGTGCGCGCCAGCGTGCCGATCACGTCGTCGGCCTCGATGTTCGGCACGCACAGCACCGGCCAACCCATCATCCGCACCACCCGGTGGATCGGCTCGACCTGGCTGCGCAGGTCGTCCGGCATCGGCGAGCGGTTGGCCTTGTACTGCGGATACCAGTCGTCGCGGAAGGTCTTGCCGGGCGCATCGAAGATGCAGGCCGCGTAGTCGGCGCGAACCTCGCGGCGCAGTACCGTGAGCATGTTGATCATGCCGCGAATGGCGCCGGTGGCCGGGCTGCTCGGATCGCCGGGCACCGCCCGGAGGTCGGGCATGGCATGGAAGGCGCGGTACAGGTAGCTCGAACCGTCGACGAGGAGCAGGGTTTTCTTGTCGGTCATCGCGTGCATTCTGCCGTGCCGGTTGCGGCTCGATGCGCCACGCCGCCCGTCGCCCGCGGCTGACATCCGGGCCGAAACCGGCGCCTACAATGACTTTCATGATCTCCAACAAGCTCTCCCTTCGCCGCCCGCTGGGTGCCTTGCTGGCCGCAGGTGCAGCCATGCTGGCCATGGGCATTGCCCAGGCGCAGACCGCGCCGGTGTCCGGCGCGTCAGGCGCGGCGGATGCGGCCCAGGCCGAGGCGAATGCGCCCAGCCGCAACCAGAAGATCGAGCACATCCGGGTCGAGGACGGCGGGGCCCGGGTCGACGAGGTCCGCTACGGCGGGCGCACCCAGAGCATCACGGTGCAGCCGAAGGC
Organism: Burkholderiales bacterium 8X; assembly: GCA_902506565.1. Lineage (GTDB taxonomy): Bacteria > Pseudomonadota > Gammaproteobacteria > Burkholderiales > Burkholderiaceae_C > Variovorax. The sequence goes on from LR732703.1 coordinate 3,025,355, forward strand.
CAACGTTCCTTCGTACGAGGTGCTGCCCAACGACGGCGGGCGTTCGCGCCAGGGCCAGCAGGAAACCGGAACCGGCGGCAACGGCGCCCGGGTCTGGAATCTGTTCAAGTTCTGAGCAGGCGGTGGCGGTCTTTACCGAGGTCGGTCGGGCCGAGGCCGAAGCGCTGATGCAGCGCCTGTCACTCGGCAACCTGCAGTCGCTCAAGGGTATCGAAGGCGGCATCGAGAACACCAACTACTTCGCGACCACCGATTCGGGCGACTACGTGCTCACCTTGTTCGAGCGGCTCGGCGCCGAGCAGTTGCCCTACTACCTCGGATTGATGAAGCATCTCGCGGCGCGCGGCCTGCCGGTGCCCGAGCCGATCGGCGATCCGACCGTGAAGGGATTCGACGGTCATCCGCTTGCCGTGCCACCGGGCGCACCCTGCGAACTGCTGCATCGGGTCGCCGACAAGCCGGCCGCGGTGGTTCGCCGGCTCCAGGGCAAGAGCGAGCTTTCTCCCGATCCCCGGCATTGCCGCGAACTCGGCGCCCTGCTGGCGCGCATGCAGCTTGCCGGCCGTGACTACCCGCGCCTGCAGCCCAACCTCCGCGGACTCGCCTGGTGGAACGACACGGCGCCCGTGGTGCTGCCCTACCTCGATCGCCCGCAGGCCGAACTCCTGCAGCGCGAGCTGGCCTACCAGAACCATGTCGCCGGTTCCTCCAACTACGCCGCCCTGCCGCGGGGACCGGTGCATGCCGACCTGTTCCGCGACAACGTGATGTTCGAGCAGGGCGAAGACCCCGGAGCGCCGCCGAAGCTGACCGGCGTCTTCGATTTCTATTTCGCGGGCACCGACACCTGGCTCTTCGACCTGGCCGTTTGCCTGAACGACTGGGCAATCGACCTGCCGAGCGGCCGGCCGGACGCCGCGCGGACCGAGGCCCTGCTTTCTGCCTACCAGGCCGTGCGCCCGCTCGGCGCGGCCGAGCGGGCGCTGCTGCCGGCCATGCTCCGCGCGGCGGCGCTGCGCTTCTGGATCTCCCGCCTGTGGGACTTCCACCTGCCCCGCGAAGCCAGCATGCTCAAGCCGCACGACCCGACGCATTTCGAGCGCGTGCTTCGGCATCGCGCCGAATCGCCCTCCTCGCCGCTGCTGGACCGTGCCGAACTCGGCACGTTCGAAGATTTGTCCCCTGCCACCGCCGGCGCGCCTGCCGACCAGGGTGCGCGAACCGCGGCTTCCGCCGCCTGAGCCCCGCCATGAAACTCAATATCGTGCCGCCGCGCACCGGCGCGACATGGGTCCGCTGCGGCCTCAAGGCCTTCGGCATGCGGCCGCTGGCCTTCGTCTCGCTGTTCTTCATGTTCATGGCGGGCATCTCGCTCGTGTCGCGGCTTCCGGTGGTCGGCGTGGTGCTGGCGCTGATGCTGCTGCCCACCATGACGCTCGGCCTCATGGCCGCCGCCGCCCGCACGGCCGAGCCCGAGAAGCCGCCCGCGGGCGCGATCTTCCTGGCAGCCGTGCAGGCGGTTCGGCAGGACACGCGGCCCTTGATGGTGCTCGGCGGGCTCTATGCGGTCGGCTTCCTGATCGTGATGGGCATCTCGGCCCTGATCGACGGTGGCCAGTTCGCCCGCGCCTATCTGCTGGGTGGCGCGCTGACCCGCGAGATGGCAGAGGCCACCGAATTCCAGGTTGCGCTCTGGGTGACGATGGCGCTCTACCTGCCGCTTTCGCTGGCCTTCTGGCACGCGCCGGCACTGGTGCACTGGCATGGCGTGCCGCCGGCCAAGAGCCTCTTCTTCAGCTTCGTCGCATGCTTCAAGAACATCGGCGCGCTCACGGTGTTCGGACTGGTATGGGTCGGCGTGTGCCTGGGCGCCGGCATCGTGCTCAGCCTGGTGGCCAGCCTGCTGGTGGCGATGGGCGCGATGGGTGCCGGCAACGGCGCCGCCGCCGTCGGCGGGGCGGTGATGATCGGCGGCGCCCTGGTGGTGGCTGCCATGTTCTTCACCAGCACCTGGTTCACGTTTCGAGACTCCTTCGTCTCGTAGCCAGCTGCGCGATCAGACCGGCGTCAGCTTCGCCACCGACAGGGCCAGCCACTTGACGCCGTGGCGCGGAAAGTTGACCTGGGCCCGGGCATCGTCGCCGGCGCCTTCGAGACCGAGGATGGTGCCCTCGCCGAACTTGTTGTGGAACACCTGCATGCCTGAACGCAGCCCGTGCGCTGGCGCGGTCTTCTGCGGCGGTACCGGCGGGCTCGCAAAGCTTTCCTTGCTGAAGGCGCCTGCGCCGCCGCGCGTGCTGCCATAGCCTCCGCCGTAGCCGAAGGCCGAGGGCGTGAAACCCTGGTTCTTGGGCGTCAGCCACTTCAGCGCGGACTCGGGCAGCTCCTCGAAGAAACGGCTCTTGACGTTGTAGCGGGTCTGCCCATGCAGCATCCGAGTCTGCGAATGGCTGAGGTAGAGCCGCTTGCGGGCGCGCGTGATCGCCACATACATCAGCCGGCGTTCTTCCTCCAGGCTTTCGTAGTCGCTCATCGAGTTCTCGTGCGGGAACAAGCCCTCCTCCATGCCGGTGATGAAGACCACGTCGAACTCCAGGCCCTTGGCCGCGTGCACGGTCATGAGCTGCACCGCGTCCTGGCCGGCCTGCGCCTGGTTGTCGCCCGATTCGAGCGCGGCATGCGTGAGGAACGCCGCCAGCGGGCTCATGGTCTCGCCGGTTTCCGCGTCCGGCGCCAAGGGCTCGTCGGCGACCATCGGCAGGCTCAGGTCGAGGCCCTGGCTGGCGGGCGACTGGCGCAGCTCGTCCACCGGCATCGCGACCGCGTCCCGGCCGAAGCCTTCCTGCGTCACGAAGCTCTCGGCGGCGTTCACCAGCTCCTCCAGGTTCTCGATGCGATCCGCGCCTTCTCGGTCGGCCTTGTAGTGTTCGACCAGGCCGCTGTGGTCGAGCACGAGCTCGATGATCTCGCGCAGCGACATGCCCTGGGTCTGCTCGCGCAGCACGTCGATCTTGGCAACGAAGGCCGATAGATTGCCGCCCGCCTTGCCGCCGACCGCGCTGACCGCGTCGTGCAGCGAGCGCCCCGCCGATCGCGCCGCATCCTGCAGCTGCTCGATGCTGCGCGCACCGATGCCGCGCGGCGGAAAGTTGACGATGCGCAGGAAGCTGGTGTCGTCGTCCTTGTTCTCCAACAGGCGCAGGTAGGCGAGCGCGTGCTTGATCTCGGCCCGCTCGAAGAAGCGGAGGCCGCCATATACCCGGTAAGGCACGGCGGCATTGAAGAGCGCGGTCTCGATGACGCGGCTCTGCGCGTTGCTGCGGTAGAGCACCGCCATCTCCTTGCGGTCGATGCCATCGCGGACCAGCTGCCGCATCTCCTCGACCATCCACTGCGCCTCGGCGAAGTCGCTGGTGGATTCGTAGACCCGTACCGGCTCGCCGGGGCCCTGGTCGGTGCGCAGGTTCTTGCCCAGCCGCTTCTTGTTGTGGCTGATCAGCTCGTTCGCCGAATCGAGGATGTTGCTGTAGCTGCGGTAGTTCTGCTCCAGCTTGATCTGGTGCCTGACCTGGAACTCATGGACGAAGTCGGCCATGTTGCCGACCCGCGCGCCGCGGAACGCATAGATGCTCTGGTCGTCGTCGCCGACCGCGATCACGCTGTTCTCGCCCGGAACGAAGCTGCCTTTGACCGTGTTGCCCGAGAGCATCTTGATCCAGGCGTACTGGAGCCGGTTGGTGTCCTGGAATTCGTCGATCAGGATGTGGCGAAAGCGCCGCTGGTAGTGCTCGCGTACCGGATCGTTGTCGCGCAGCAGTTCGTAGCTGCGCAGCATCAGCTCGCCGAAGTCGACCACGCCTTCCCGCTGGCATTGGTCTTCGTAGAGCTGGTACAGCTCGACCTTCTTGCGGTCGTCGTCGCTGTGGATCTCGATATCGCGCGGGCGCTTGCCGTCTTCCTTGGCGCCGGCGATGAACCACTGCGTCTGCTTGGCCGGAAAGCGTTCGTCGTCCACGTTGTACTGCTTCATCAACCGCTTGATCGCCGACAGCTGATCTTGGGTGTCCAGGATCTGGAAGGTCGACGGCAGGTCGGCGAGCTTCCAGTGCGCGCGCAGGAAGCGGTTGCACAGGCCGTGGAAGGTGCCGATCCACATGCCGCGCGTGTTGATCGGCAGCATGGCCGTGAGCCGCGTCAGCATCTCCTTGGCGGCCTTGTTGGTGAAGGTGACCGCCAGGATGCCGCCGGGCGAGACCTGCCCGGTCTGCAGCAGCCAGGCGATGCGTGTGGTCAGCACCCGGGTCTTGCCGGAACCCGCGCCGGCGAGGATGAGCGCGTTGCCGGCGGGCAGCGACACGGCCGCGCGTTGTTCGGGGTTGAGATGAGCGAGCAGCGGCGAGTCGAACGCGGTGGAGTCTGGAAGCATCACGCATTGTAGAAATCCGCCCCGATGCGCGTTCGCCGGCGGAGATCGCGATGCGGGGATGTGGGGATGCGAGGATGCGGCTGCGAGGCGCCGATCACCCTTCGGCGCGAATAGGGTTTATACGAGGCGCCGGATTCCGGCTCTGCCGTGCGCCGTAGAATCAATCACCGGGCCCAAGATTTTCTTGGCACCCGGTTTTTTCATGCCCTGCGCTCGCCGGGATGACCAGCCGGACCAGGACCAAGCGCCCCCGCCGAACGGAAATTGCCTTCGCGCGGACCTTCATCAGGAGCTTGGAATCCATGCAGATTTTCGACTACGACAACATCCTTCTTCTTCCGCGCAAGTGCCGCGTGGAAAGCCGCTCGGAATGCGATGCGAGCGTGCAGCTCGGCAACCGGACCTTCCGCATCCCGGTGGTGCCGGCCAACATGAAAACCGTGATCGACGAATCGATCTGCACCTGGCTGGCCCAGAACGGCTACTTTTACGTCATGCACCGCTTCGACCTCGACAACGTCAAGTTCGTCCGCGAGATGCAGGCCAAGGGCGTCTTCGCCTCGATCTCGCTCGGCGTGAAGCAGCCGGACTACGACGCCGTCGAGCGCCTGGTGGCCGAGGGTCTCGAGCCCGAGTACATCACCATCGACATCGCGCACGGCCATGCGGACACGGTGCAGCGGATGATCGGCCACCTCAAGAAGAAGCTGCCGCGTGCCTTCGTGATCGCGGGCAACGTCGGAACCCCCGAAGCCATCATCGATCTGGAGAACTGGGGCGCGGACGCCACCAAGGTCGGCATCGGCCCGGGCAAGGTCTGCATCACCAAGCTCAAGACCGGCTTCGGCACCGGCGGCTGGCAGCTGTCGGCGCTCAAGTGGTGCGCTCGCGTGGCCACCAAGCCGATCATCGCGGACGGCGGCATCCGGGACCATGGCGACATCGCCAAGAGCATCCGCTTTGGCGCTTCGATGGTGATGATCGGATCGCTGTTCGCCGGCCACAAGGAATCGCCCGGCAAGACCGTCGAGGTCGACGGCGGGCTCTTCAAGGAGTACTACGGCTCGGCCAGCGACTTCAACAAGGGCGAATACCGCCATGTCGAGGGCAAGCGGATCCTGGAGCCGATCAAGGGCAAGCTGGCGGACACCCTGGTCGAGATGGAACAGGACATCCAGAGCTCGATCAGCTACGCCGGTGGGCGCCAGCTGATGGACATTCGCAAGGTCAACTACGTGACGCTCGGCGGCGACAACGCCGGCGAGCACCTCCTGATGTAGAAAGCCTCAGGCGCGCAGCAACTCGAGCAGCCGGCCATGCAGCGCATGGCCCGGGTCGGCCAGCGCATCGACGATGCTGAAGTGGTGGCAACCCGGCACCGTCTCGCAGACCGGCACTTTCTCCGGGCCCCAGGCCTCTCTGATCAAGTTGTTCTGCCTGATGAACTCCTCGCTTTCATCTGCGCCGGCGAGCGCGTAAAGCGGCCCAGCCTCGGGCGCCGGCCAAAGCGCTGGGCTCAGCATCGAGGCATCCGCCTCGCCGAGCCTGAGCGAATCCTTCAGGAACGACACGCGCCGGATCGGATGCAGATCGTGCAGGCCCGATAACGACATCGCATTGCGGACCAGGTTGGGCGGCAGGTCGCTGGCCACCGATTTCCAGTCGCAGCCGAGCAGCATCGCCGCCAGGTGGCCGCCGGCGGAATGGCCGGCGACGGTGATTCGGTTCGGATCGCCGCCATGCGCATGGACGTGCCTGAAGGTCCAGACCAAAGCCCGGACCATTTCGAGCGCGATGTCGGCGATCGAGACCGGTTGCTCGGGCGTGCCGGGGCACAGCGAATAGTTGGGCACCACCACGCAGAAACCTTCGCGGGTGAAGTGGCGCGCGACAAACGAATGGTCGCTCTTGTCGAGCGCCCGCCACCAGCCGCCGTGGATGAAGAACAGCACCGGCGCGCGGCGCGCGCTGCCGCGGAAGACATCCAGGGTTTCGTTCGGCGCCGGCGCGTAGTGGAGGTCGAGCTTGCAATTGAGGAGATCCCGCGTCTTCGCGGACTCGCTGGCCCAGCGCGCGAAGTAGTCGGCATGGTCGGGAACCAACGCCCGGTTGTTGTACATCCGGTCCAGCCACGCGGGATCGTAGGAAACCATTCGAATTGCTCCAGGGTTCACGAGGCGCCGATCTTGGCACGGCCCGACCCACCCCGCCCCGCCCCGCCGGTTCTTCGGCTTAAAATCGCCGAGCTTTGGGGGGGTAGCTCAGCTGGGAGAGCGCCGCGTTCGCAATGCGGAGGTCGTGAGTTCGAGCCTCATCCTCTCCACCAACGAATCGAGTGTCCTACGGAAACACGTTCCGCCATCGGCGGGACGACCGTGGGACACGCTGATCGCATCATCATCGAGCGCACCGAGAGCGCCGGTCGCACAACCTTCCAAATCAAGATTCGCCAAGCGGGCCACCCTGACCCGACCACGGTCCGACATTTCGACTTTTCTGGAAATATCGTAGACTCGAACTTATGGACGAACCTGAAGTTGTCGTTGCGCTCGCTGCACTGGCCCATCCCCACCGGCTGCGCATCTTTCGCGCTCTTGTCCAGGTCGGGCCGGTCGGCTTGACACCTGGCGTCATGAGCGAGGCACTGGGCACGCCGAACGCCACCCTGTCCTTTCACCTCAAGGAACTGACCCGCGCCGGTTTGGTATCGCAGGAGCGGGCCAGCCGCCACCTCGTCTATCGAGCCTCGTTCGACCGCATGGCGGGTCTGGTGGGCTTCCTGACCCAAAACTGCTGTGCAGGAGAGCCCTGCGTAGCCACCGAGGCCGCCTGCGGGTGCTGACCTCCGATGCTCCTTCCCGTTTGCATCTTCGTTGGCACGCTCTTGTTCGTCATCTGGCAGCCGCGTGGCCTCGGCATCGGATGGTCCGCCTCGGTCGGCGCGATCGTCGCGCTGCTTTCAGGTGTCATCAGCCTGTCGGACATCCCCATCGTGTGGAGCATCGTGTGGAACGCCACGGCCGCCTTCGTCGCGGTCATCGTCATCAGCCTGCTGCTCGACGAAGCGGGCTTTTTCGAATGGGCAGCCCTCCACTTCGCTCGTTGGGGCGCTGGTGATGGGCGACGCCTGTTCGCTCTCCTGGTTCTGCTCGGTGCATGCGTGTCCGCGCTGTTCGCGAACGATGGCGCGGCCCTCATCCTGACTCCGATCGTGATGGCGATGCTGGTCGCCATGGGCTTTTCTGCCAGGGCCACGCTGGCCTTCGTGATGGCCGCCGGTTTCATCGCTGACACCGCAAGCCTGCCATTGGTCGTGTCGAACCTGGTGAACATCGTCTCGGCCGATTTCTTCAACATCGGTTTCGATGCCTACGCATCCGTCATGGTGCCGGTGAATCTCGCGGCGGTCGGCACAAGCCTGGTCGTCCTGTACATCTACTTTCGCAAGGACCTGCCGGCCACCTACGACGTCGGGCGTCTGAAGCAGCCGAGGGACGCCATCCGGGATGGCGCCACCTTTCGCGCAGGGTGGGCCGTCCTGGCGCTACTGCTTGTCGGCTTCTTCGGCCTGGAGCCGCTGGGCGTGCCGGTCAGCGCCGTGGCAGCCGCTGGCGCAGTGGTCCTGTTGCTCGTCGCCGGCTGCGGACAGGTCATCAGCACCCGCAAGGTCTTGCGCGGCGCGCCTTGGCAGATCGTCGTGTTTTCGCTCGGCATGTACCTTGTCGTCTACGGCCTGCGAAACGCGGGCCTGACGGGCCACGTGGCGGCTGCGCTCGACCGCTTCGCCGAGGCCGGTATCTGGGGCGCGGCGCTGGGCACGGGCTTCCTCGCGGCTGCACTGTCATCGGTCATGAACAACATGCCGACGGTGCTGGTCGGCGCGCTCTCGATCGACCAGTCCTCCGCCACCGGCGTGATCAAGCAGGCGATGGTCTATGCCAACGTCGTCGGATGCGACCTCGGCCCGAAGATCACCCCGATCGGCAGCCTTGCGACACTGCTCTGGCTGCACGTCCTCGCCCGAAAAGGAGTGACCATCTCCTGGAGCTACTACTTCCGCGTCGGCTTCGTTCTGACGATCCCCGTGCTCGCAGTCACCCTGGCCGCTCTGGCGCTGCGCCTGAGCCTGACATGACACCGTTCGATCTCCCGACTGACTCATGACCACCATCACGATCTATCACAACCCCGACTGCGGGACGTCGCGCAACACGCTCGCCCTGATTCGAAACTCCGGGGTCGAGCCGACCGTCGTCGAGTACCTGAAAACACCTCCCGATCGAGAGACGTTGAGACGCCTGATCGGCGCTGCGGGCCTGACCGCTCGCGAGGTGCTGCGCCGAAAAGGCACACCCTACGACGAGCTCGGCCTGGACGATCCCAGGTGGACGGATGAGCAACTGGTGGACTTCATGCTGCGACACCCCATCCTGATCAACCGGCCGATCGTGGCGACCCCTCTGGGCACTCGGCTCTGTCGGCCGTCCGAGGCGGTCCTGGACATCCTGCCGAATCGGCAGACAGGCGAGTTCGCCAAGGAGGACGGCGAAAAGGTTATCGACGCAGAGGGCCGTCGCGTCCTCGATCGGTGACCTGCCGAACATCGACAGCGTCAGCTTCGCGTCGGTCGACCGGCCTCGGTTGGGCCTGATCCCTCGATCCCATCCCGGCTATGCCGCAGCCGGCTCAGTGCGACATCAATACCGGCAAGGTCATCGACTCCAGGATCGTTCGCGTGGCGCCCCCCAGGATCCACTCGCGTGCCCGGCTGTGCCCGTAGCAACCCATGACCAACAGGTCGGCTTCCAGGTCGGACGCGGTGGAGAGCATCTGGCCACCGACCTGGAACGACTCCGACGAATCGCCCACGTGGAACGATGCCGCCACCCCGTGTGCCTGCAGGTAGAACGCGAGCCGCGCCAACGCGCCGACCGCTTCGGGGCCATGGCTCACCGCATCGACGCGACCCGCGCGTCTCAGCCAAGGCAACGCGGCTGCCACCGCTCGCGCGGACTCTCGTGTTTCTTTCCAGGCGATCATGACCGCGCGACCAATGCCTGCGGGAGCGCCGATGTAGGGCAGCACCAGGGCCGGCCTGCCGCAGCTCAACAGCAACGAAGGCAGGAAGCTGGCGGGCAGCTCATCGACCGAAGGATCGTCTTCGTCTCGCTGCCCGACGATGAGCAGGTCTGCATACAAGGCCTGGAGCGTAAAGGCAAACGGATCGTTCCCTGGCAGCTCGGCCCAGCCAAGGCGAGGCGAGCCGGCTGCTCCTTCCTCGAATGCCGCACGCGCCTTGGCATGGCACCTTCGATCGATGTCCTCGAAGATCGCGAGCGTCTCCGGCGAGACGGCATCGATCGTGTACGGATAGCGCAGGATGCCCGACACCGCGCAATGCGTCGCAGAGACCTGCGAGTCGAACGCCTCGGCGATCTGGCGGGCCACGCGAGTCCGCTCGATCGTGCGCCGAGAGCTATCCACATGGAGAAGGATGGTTCGAGGGGTCGCCATGGTTCGTTCCTTTCGACAGAAGAGGAGTTGCCCGCTTCAGCGCACGATGAGAAGCGGCACGGCGCAACGCGCCAGCACTTTGGCGACGGCCGAACCCATCACGGCACTGGTGAGTGCACCGTGACCGTGCGATCCCATGACGACCAGATCAAACTTGCCCGCCTCCGCGAATTTCGCGATCTCCTCCGCCGGGTGACCGACGCGCGATGCATAGCTCGCCTCCCATCCCTGCTGCAACATGAACGTGCGCATCGGCTGGGTTGCCACCTTGACGTCGTCCGCATAAAAACCTTTCACCATCTCCGGGCCGGCGAACGCGGCCGCGCGAGGCGGTACAGGCATCGCGACGTGGAACACGGTGTAGAGATGTCCTGCATTCCACACCTCGGGGTGGCGGTGCATGCAGTCGATGATCCGCTGGGTGTAGGGGCTGCCGTCGACGGCAAGAAGGATCTTCATGAGCTTCTCCTCGAATCCGTGGAAGAAAAACAGGCGGCGCTTCAGTGCGCCATCAGCACTGGATCGTGCGCAGTTTCATGTCGGCCTCGGGCTGTTGTGGACCGATCATCCAGTCGCTGGGACCCAGCCGCATTGACGTGGATCAAGCGCGGCTGCGCTGCGCTCGATCGGGTGCGAGGCAGCCCCGCGTTGATCTCGATCGATCCGCAGCGCTCACGCCACCGAAAGCCCTGCGCGATCCGCAGCGAACGTGACCTTCTTTCCTGAGCGAGCCCGGTCATCCGCACCGGGCCTTCCATGTGCTCGAACGCTCGGATGTCCAGCGAAGACTTGATCCAGCGCAACGCCGTCAAAGGCCGGCTTCCCAACAATAAGTCCATGGCGGCAGGTGCCGCCAGTCAACGCCGATCGCCACGAAAGGGCCGCTCATGAAAACCGATGCACAGATCAAGATCGACGTCGTCGCCGAACTCACATGGGATCCGACGATCGATGCCACGCGAATCGGCGTGATCGCTCGAGACGGTGTCGTCACGCTCACCGGCCATCCGACCAGCCTTGCCGAAAAGCACGCGGCAGAGCGCGCAGCGATGCGCGTTTCCGGTGTTCGCGCGCTCGCAGTCGAGATGAGCGTGCAGATCCCTTCGGCTCACGAACGCACGGACGCCGACATTGCGCGAACGGCCGAGCTCGCTCTCGAATGGAACGTTCTCGTCCCTGACGACCAGATCCATCCGATGGTGGAGCGCGGCTGGGTCACGCTGGTCGGCGAGGTCGAATGGGGGTACCAGCGCAAGGCCGCCGAAGAGGCCATGCGGTCCCTGCTCGGTGTTGTCGGCATCACCGACCATGTGGTGGTGAAGCCCCGCACTCAGCCGGCCGATGTCCGGATGAAGATCCAGGAGGCGCTCGCACGCCAGGTCGAAAGGGAGGCGAAGAAGATCGATGTTCAGGTCGAAGGATCCGTCGTCACGCTGCGCGGCGATGTCCACTCGTGGGCCGAGCGGTCGGCCGCGCAGGGCGCGGCCTGGTCCGCGCCCGGCGTGCAGAGCGTGGTCAACGACCTGCGCGTGACGGCGTGACCACGCGTGTCGCCACCGACGCGCGAACCATGCGCGCACCCGGGGACAGTCCGGTCGAGCCGTGGGCCGCGAAGCCGGCCGGCGCGCGCTGAACCGTCCAGCGGCACACCGCCGCCGAATCGGCAGGACCACCGGTCCCACGCATCCTGATGGATCGCCGCAGCAACGCGCTGCCAACTCGATAGAAGCTGCATCTGATCGTGCTGCATCTTGAGCGCTGCGTCGAACGCCTGCTCCTGCAGGTTGATCATCGAATCCAGGAAGCCAGCGCGCAGCGGCGAGATGTGCTCGGTGTACCTGTCCATCGGTGTACTCCTTCATGATTGGCGCCGAGCATCGCGCAGGCCGCCCCTGACTTGCTTGAGCAGGATCAAATGAATAGGGAAACCAAGAGACAGAGACCGATTGCGCATCCTTCGTCAGTGTTCGCAACCAGCCGGCCACGCTGGATCAAGGCTGCCGTGGGGCCAATTCGGAACGCCTGAGTGATCGTTTGCCGCAGGCTCGCCCCTGCACCGACTTTCGAGCCTGCACCTAGGTTGCGGCCGCCACGGCCGCGGGCGCACGGCGGGCCGTCCTCCGGCGCAGCCACTTCTCCGCTTCGACCACCGCGGCCACCAACGGTGCGCTCGCCAGGCAGATCGCCAGATCGAAAACACCGAGTGACTCCGTGCCGAACACCTGCTGCAGCGGCGGCAGGTAGACCAAGGCCAACTGCAGCGCGAAGGTCGAGAGCACGGCGCCGATCATCGGCAGGTTGCTGCGCAGGCCCAGAGTGAAAAGCGATTCACGCTCGGAGCGCACCGCCAGCACGTAGCCCATCTGCGCCAGCGTGAGCGTCGTGAACACCATGGTCTGCCAGGGCCTGCCGTTCGCCAGCGCCCAGGTTTGCACGGCCAGGCACAGCCCGGCGATCAACAGGCCGACCCAAAGCGCGTGCTGCCACAGCCCGCCGGCCAGCAGGCTTTCGGCAGGCGGCCGCGGCGGTTGGCGCATCACGCCCGGTTCGGCCGGCTCGACGGCCAGCGCCAGGCCCGGCAGGCCGTCGGTCACCAGGTTGATCCACAGGATATGCAGCGGCAGCAACGGCATCGGCAGGCCCAGCAACGGCGCCAGCAGCAAGGTCAAGATCTCGGCCAAGTTGCCGGTGATGGCGTAGCGCACGAACTTGCGCACGTTGTCGTAGATGCGCCGGCCTTCTCGCACCGCCGCCACGATGCTGGCGAAGTTGTCGTCCAGCAGCACCAGGCTGGCGGCCTCGCGCGCCACGTCGGTGCCGCCGCGACCCATCGCGACGCCGACATCGGCCTGCTTGAGCGCAGGGGCGTCGTTCACGCCGTCGCCAGTCATCGCAACGAACCGGCCTTGCGCCTGCAGCGCCCGCACGATCCGGATCTTTTGTGCAGGATCGACCCGGGCATAGACCGCGACGTGGGCAACCTGCTGCGCAAGGGCTGCGTCGTCGAGGGCCGCGAGCTGGGCGCCGGTCATCACGGTCGCGTCCGCACGGGCGATGCCCAGCTCGCGCGCGATCGCCAGCGCAGTCGCGGGATGGTCTCCGGTGATCATCACCGGCACGATGCCGGCGCCACGGCAATCGGCGACGGCAGCCTTGGCCTCCGGCCGCACCGGATCCGCCAGCCCGACGAGGCCCAGCAGCAACAGGCCCGATTCGACCTCCAGTGCCGTTCGATCCGCTGCATCCTCGGTCGAGACGGCACGAGCCAGCGCCAGCACGCGCAAGCCGCGCGCGGCCATCGCCGAGGCGGCCTGCAACGCGGCAGCGGCATCCAGCGGGCGCTCCTCGCCGTCGGCGGTCGCCACGTGCGTGCAGCACGCCAGCAGCGACTCGGGCGCGCCCTTGCAGTACACCGCCCAGCCATCGCCTTCGCGATGCAGGGTGCTCATCCGCTTGCGTTCGGAATCGAACGGCCATTCGTGCAGGCGCGGCTGCGCTTCACGCGCCATGACAGCGTCCAGGCCGGTGGCCTCGGCTGCCTCGACCAGTGCGATCTCGGTCGGATCGCCAGCCCAGGCATCTTCGGCATCGAGCCGCGCATCATTGCAAAGCAACGCCGCGGTCCACAACGCATCGGCCGGCCCGCCGCCGGGGCAGTCGACGTCTTGAACCCGCATGTGGTTCTGCGTCAGCGTGCCGGTCTTGTCGGAACAGATCACGCTGACCGAGCCGAGCGTCTCGACGGAAGGCAGGCGCCGCACCAGCGCGTTCACCGACACCATGCGGCGCGCGCCCAGCGCCAGCAGCACGGTAACGACTGCCGGCATCGCCTCGGGAATGGCCGCGACCGCCAGGCTCACGGCGGTGAGCGCCATCAGCAGCACCGGTTCGCCGCGCGCCACGCCAATGCCGAACAAAACGGCGCAGATGCACAACACCACGATCGACAGGCGCTTGCCGAAGGCCGTGAGGCGCTGTTGCAGCGGCGTGCTGCGCTCGCCTGTTTCGCGCAGCAGGTCTGCAATGCGGCCCAGCTCGGTGTGCGCACCGATCGCCACCACCAGGCCCTCGGCACGGCCGTGAGCCACCATCGTTCCCTTGAAAGCCATGTTGAGCCGGTCGCCCAGCGCGTGGTCACCCGGCGACAGAGCGGCGATGTGCTTTTCGGTGGCAACCGATTCGCCGGTCAGCGACGACTCGTCCACCCGCAGCTGCGCAGCTCGGTGCAGCCGCAGGTCGGCCGGCACCAGGTTGCCCGCCTCCAGCAGCACGACGTCGCCCGGCACCAGCCGTGCGGCGTCGAGCACCATCGCGCTGCCGTCGCGGCGCACCATGGCATGCGGGCTCGCCAGGCGCTCCAGGGCACCGAGCGCCCGTTCGGCGCGCCATTCCTGCGTCAGGCCGATGGCGGCATTCAGCAGCAGGATCACCACGATCGCGACGGTGTCGGCCAGGTCGCCGATGAAGCCAGACAGCAAAGCGGCGGCCATCAGCACCAGCACCATGAAGTCGCGAAACTGGTCGGCTACGCGGCGCGGCCAGCTGCGGGGCGGCGCCTGCGGCAGCCGGTTTTCGCCATGCACGGCTTGCCGCTGCCTCGCCTGCGTCGTCGTGAGGCCGCTGTGCGGCTCGACTTCGAGTCGGGCGGCCAGAGCGGCAGCCGTGTGCAAGTGGGCGTCGCCAGCCGCGGGGTGAGCCACCGGAGAAATCATCGTCACCTCCGAAGACCGCACAGACCGGGCGTGTGCGACCATTCTTCGGCCACTGCCCCTGCACCGACTTGACGCCGATCAAGCGGCAAGCCGTGCCCTCCTTCGACCCATGTCAGGACTCGGTGCCTGCGCTCGCACCAGCGCCGGCGCTTGATCTGGCGCAACCCACCGAGCCACGGGAACTCCTACGCTGGGACGCCTGGCAAACCGACCGGCTTGCTTTCTGCAACATCGAGAGAGGCTCATGACAACGACAGACGATCCGAACGGCTGGCTGGAAGTCATCCGCGGTGGCGACCGCGTCTTCATTCGGCCTATTCGTGCAAACGATGCCGAGATGGAACGTCGCTTCATCGAAGAGCTGTCTCCGGCCTCCCGACGCTTCCGCTTCCTCGAGACCATGCGCTCGCCCGGCGACCAGCTGCTCCACCGGTTGACCACGATCGATCCGGCGACAGAGGTGGCGTTCGTTGCCGTACTGGATGACGAAGCACATGACCACGAGATCGGCGTGGGGCGTTTCAGCGTCGCCGCCGATGGACGCGATTGCGAGTTCGCCATCGTGGTCAGCGACGAGTGGCAGCGCAAGGGCTTGGCAAGCCATCTGATGCATCATCTGATCGATGCAGCTCGTGCGCGCGGAATCGGGCGGATGCATTCGAGCGATTCCGCCGACAACCACGCGATGCGAGCATTTGCGGCGCGTCTGCCATTCGATCATTGCCCGGACCCGGAAGACGCCTCGCAAGTTCTGTACAGCCTCGATCTCACGCCACCGCCCATTCGTCACATCGGAAGGCCCTAGCAGGTCTCGTCGAGTCGGCTCGCCATGGCGCGTCGACCGGACGTACCATCGCGGTCGTGACCAGCGCCCTCGTTCCGCCCGCTTCCCCCACCCACCTCGCCGTGCTGGACGACGAGGCGGACATCACCACCCTGCTCGGCACCTATCTCGGCAGCCGAGGCTTTCGGGTGAGCCAGACGCATTCGGGTCGCGAACTCATGGACCTGATGGCCGCCGATCCACCTGCGCTGGTACTGCTCGACCTGGGATTGCCCGGCGAGGACGGCTTCGCGATCGCACGGCAGCTTCGCGAGCACTGGCGATGCGGGCTGGTGATCGTCACCGGCCGGGGCGACGCGGTCGACAAGGTGGTCGGCCTGGAGGTCGGCGCCGACGACTACGTGACCAAGCCTTTCGACCTGCGCGAGTTGCTGGCGCGGGTCAAGGCAGTGCTGAGGCGCATCTTGCCGGCTCCGCCGGAGCCGACCGCCGCAACCGCGTTGCCCCCTGCGTCGACCGCCGCGAGCGCGCAGGAGAGAGCGCCCGACACCCGGCCTTGCCTCCGCTTCGCCCACTGGCGGCTCGAACCCGATGCGCGCCGGCTGACCTCGCCGACCGGAGCCGACGTGTCGCTCACCACCGGCGAGTTCGACCTGCTGCTGGTGATGGCGCAGAACGGCGGCCGGGTCCTGTCGCGCGACTTCCTGCTGGAGCGCACGCGCGGCCGCGATGCCGCACCTTTCGACCGGACGATCGACGTGCAGGTCGGAAGGCTGCGCAAGAAGCTCGAAGCCGACATCGACAACCCGCAGATCATCAAGTCCGTGCGCGGCGTCGGATACGTGCTGGCGCCGAAGGTGGACGGCGGCTGAGCGACCGGCGCGGCGGGCCACTCGAACCTTGACGCGGATCAAGTCCGCATAGCCCGCCCGCCGTAACTTCGGGGGCCGTGACCACCAGACCCGCATTTCTCGACCTGCGACGCGAGCCGCATGCGCCCGGCCATGCAGACGGCGTGCTCGAGCTTTTTACCGCCGCCCGACGACTCAGGTCGGCCATGCGCGACGGCTTCGCCGGACGAGCGCTCCAAGGCAAGAACATCGCCGTGCTGCGCCAGCCCTCGCAGCTGCCTGTCCATCTCGGGCAGCTGCGCCAGGCGGCACAGTCGCTGGGCGCGCGGGTCGCCGACGTGGCTTTCGAACCGCTCGGCCTGCCGAGCGAGGGCCGCAAGGCCGACGGCGAGTTCGACAAGGGAGTCGACGCGCGTCGGCTGGGCCGCATGCTCGGCAAGTTCTACGATGCGGTCGACTGCGAGGTGCTGGCGCCCGAGGTGGTCGACGCGATCGAGCGGGAAGCCAACATCATGGTTTTCGATGGCCTCTGCCGCCCGGACCATGCCGCACGGGCCATGGCCGACCTGCTCTCCATCTGGCAGGACCGGGACAACGTGCGGCCGCTGCGCTGCATTGCCTTCTTCGGCGCGGCGGATCGCGCGCCGCGCCCCGCGTTCCTGGATGCCGCGCGTCGGCTCGGCTTCGAGATCCGACTCGCGAGCGCCGAGGCCGTGAAGGCTGCCAGTCCCGACGAGGTGTTGATCGACACCGGCACGAGCGCCGACTGGGATATTCGCATCGGCGGCAATCCGGTGGACCCGGCCCGGCGTTCGGAGAACCACCAACTGGTCATCCAGGCGATGCTGCTGGCCGGCATGACGGGCCACTAGCCGACGCGGGTCGGCACCGGGCGGCTTGCCGCCGCTTGACCTGCGTCAAACCTGCCGCCCTGTTCGCCGGGGAAGATCGCGCCTTTGCAGGACGAACCCGTGAGCATCCGCCACCTCGAACGATTGCTCTCGCCCGCCTCGGTCGCCGTCTTCGGCGCTTCCGAGCGACCGGGCAGCGTCGGCGCCACGGTCTGGCGCAACTTGCTCGACGGCCGGTTCAGCGGACGGCTGGACGCCGTGAATCCGAAGCACGAGTGGCTGCTCGGCATGCGCTGCTACCCGGACGCGCGCCACCTGCCCGGCCCGCCCGACCTGGCCGTTCTCTGCACGCCGCCGCGCACGATCCCAGGGGTGATCGCCGAACTGGCCGAACGCGGCACGCGCGCCGCGATCATCGTGACGGCGGGGCTCGACGCCGACCAGAAGCAGGCAGCGCTCGACGCCGCCCGGCCCACGCTCATGCGCCTGCTCGGGCCCAACTGCATCGGCGTTCTGAGCCCGCACCTGGGGCTGAACGCGAGCTTCGCCCACGTCGACGCGCTGCCGGGCCACCTGGCGTTCGTCTCGCAATCCGGCGCGCTGGTCACGGCCGTGCTCGACCGGGCGCGCAGCCGCGGCATCGGTCTCTCGCACATGGTGTCGCTGGGCGAACACTGCGACGTGGACTTCGGCGACCTGCTCGACTACCTTGCCAACGATCCGCGCACGCGGGCGATCCTGCTGTACGTCGAGTCGATCACCGCACCGCGCAAGTTCATGTCGGCGGCGCGTGCGGCGGCGCGCAACAAGCCGGTGATCGTGGTCAAGGCAGGCCGCGCCGGCAATGGCGTGCTTGCCGCCGCCTCGCACACCGGCGCGTTGGCCGGCTCCGACAGGGTCTATGACGCGGCCATCCGTCGCGCCGGGATGCTTCGGGTCGACACGCTGCAGCAGCTCTTCACCGCGGCCGAGACCTTGGCGCGCTTCGGCGGCAACCGGGACGAAGTACTCACGCTCATGACCAACGGTGGCGGTGCCGGGGTCATGGCAGCGGACGCGGCAGCGCGCGCCGGCGTCAAGCTGGCCGAGCTGGAACCATCCTTGATCGAGGAACTCGATGCCCTGCTGCCCTCGAACTGGTCGCGGGCCAACCCGATCGACATCGTCGGCGACGCACCGGTGGCCCGGTACACCGGCACGCTCGCGGCCTTGCTCGCGCGGCCGTCGACCGGCGCGATCCTGTTCATGCACGCACCGACCGCCATCGTGGCGAGCACCGACATCGCGCGCGCGTGCGTGCCGATGCTCGTCGACCCGACGAGCCGCGACGCAAGGAACCCGCGCGTCATGAGCGCATGGCTCGGCGATGCATCGGTCGCACAGGCACGCACGATCTTCGAAGGCGCGGGCATCGCCGACTACGAGACGCCCGAAGAAGCCGTCGATGCCTTCGCCATGCTCCAGACCTACCGCGCCAACCAGGCGCAGCTCACCGAAGTGCCCGGGTCCATCGGCGCCGTCGCGCCGGATCCGCAGGCCGCCCGCGCCGTTTTCGACCGGGTGCTGCGCGAGGGCCGCAGCTGGCTGGACGAAGCGGAAGTGCGCGAGGTGCTGTCGGCCTTCGGCGTGCCGGTGGCGCCCGGCGTTTCGACCGGTGCCAGCCCGAGTGCGGCGATCGAGGCGGCACGGCGCCTCGGCTACCCGGTGGTGCTCAAGATCCGTTCGCGCGACATCAACCACAAGTCCGACGTGGGCGGTGTCGTGGTGGATATCGCCGACGACGCGGCGATGGAGCGCGCAGCAGCCAGGATGCTCGACAACGTTCGCACCGCGCGGCCCGGCGCGGTTCTCGATGGCTTCACGGTACAGAAGATGGTGCGCCGCCCCCATGCGCGCGAGGTCATCGTCGGCGCCAGCATCGATCCGGTCTTCGGGCCCGTGTTGCTTTTCGGCCAGGGCGGCACGGCCGTCGAGGTGGTCGCCGACACGGCCGTCGGGTTGCCGCCGCTCAACCGCCCGCTCGCTCGGGCGCTGGTGGCGCGCACGCGCATGGCCCGGCTGCTGGAAGCCTGGCGCGATCAGCCTGCAGCCGACGCGCTGGCGCTGCAGGACGCCCTGGTGGCGGTCTCGTGCATGCTGGCCGAGCTGCCGCACCTGGCCGAGTTGGACATCAATCCGCTGCTCGTCGACGAATGCGGCGTGCTTGCGCTGGATGCCCGCATCCGCGCTTCGCCGCAGCCGGTCGCCGGGGCCACGCGCTTCGCCATCCTGCCCTACCCCGCGGAATGGCAGCGCGAACTCGCCTGGCAGGATCGCTCGCTCGTCCTGCGACCCGTTCGCCCCGAGGACGGCCCGCAGCACCGCCGCTTCGTCGAGTCGCTCGAAGCCGACGACGTGCGGCTGCGCTTCTTCCAGACCCGACGCGAACTGCCGCCGAGCGAGATGGCGCGCCTGACGCAGATCGACTACGACCGCGAAATGGCATTCATCGCCGAAGCGCCGGGCGCCGACGGCCAACCCGAGATGCTGGGCGTCGCGCGGTCGATCGCAGACCCGGACGGCATCGAGGCCGAGTTCGCCTTGCTGGTGCGCTCGGACCTCAAGGGCCAGGGCCTCGGCACCCTGCTCTTCAGGTTGATGATCGAGCATGCTAAGGCGCGCGGCTACCAACGACTCTGGGCGGTCACGATGCATGAGAACCAGCGCATGCTCCGCCTCGCGCACGCCATGGGCTGCACGGCCCGGATCGATCGCTCCGATCCGGCGCTGCGAACGTTGACGCTCGATCTGCAGCCCGCTTGATTTCGCTCAAGGGAAGGACGATTCGGCCGCGCCAGAATCGGGCGCTCGGCCGCGCGGCGTGCCGGGTACACGCACTCGCAAGCGCCGACGTGCCCGAACAAGACCGAGGACTGCCCGATGAATCCCTCCGCCGTCGCGTGCTCCAACTGCAACCTGCGCGAACTCTGCATGCCCGCCGACCTCAGCGCCGCGGAATTGGTTCGCCTGGACGAGTTGGTGACCACGCGGCGCCGCCTGAAGCGGCGAGACACGCTCTTTCGCAACGGGGACCGCTTCGTCTCCCTGTTCGCGATCCGCAGCGGCGTCTTCAAGACCCGGGTGAATGCCGAAGACGGACGCGACCAGGTCACGGGTTTCCAGATGGCCGGTGAAATCATCGGGCTCGACGGCATCGTCAATTCGGTCCACACCTGCGACGCGGTGGCGCTCGAAGATGCCGAGGTCTGCGTCATGCCCTTCGATCGACTGGAGGAACTGTCGCTGGAGGTCAAGGGCCTGCAGCGCCACCTCCACCGCATGATGAGCCGCGAGATCGTGCGCGAACACGGCGTGATGTTGTTGCTCGGCAGCATGCGGGCCGAGGAACGGCTCGCCACCTTCCTGCTGAACCTGGTCGAGCGCCTGCATGCACGCGGCTTTTCGCGAAGCGAGCTGGTACTGCGCATGACGCGGGAGGAAATCGGCAGCTACCTCGGACTGAAGCTGGAAACGGTCAGCCGCACGCTGTCGAAGTTCGCGGAGGACGGTATCGTCGCCGTCGAGAACAAGCACCTGCGCATCCTCGACCGGGACGCGCTCCACAGACTGGTGAGCGCCACCGCATGAATCGAGCGGGCCCGGGGCGCCGAAAGCCCCTCGCACGAAGCGATCTCCCTCGTTGCAGGCACTAAGATCGCGTCATCGCCGCCAGCCGCACAGGCCCCATCTTGCGGCGCGGACCCGAAAGCCGCCCATGGCCATGCGACCGGTACTTGCCGACTACGAGGATCATCAGGTTTTCAGCTCGCTGTTCACGGCTTACCCGGACGGCCTGCTGCTGGTCGATGGCATGGGAAACATCGCGGCTGCCAATCCGGCCGCACGAGAACTCCTCGGCTACGCCACCGGCGACGAACTGCTCATCGGCATGTCCGTCGACGCGCTGGTCCCCGAGAACATTCGTCCGCGGCATGCAGCCTATCGAGACGGTTATGTCGCCAGTCCCCGGTCGCGGCCAATGGGCACGCAGATGGATCTGGTCGCGCGCCGGCGTGACGGCAGCGAGGTCCAGGTCGAGATTTCGCTGAGTCCCCTGCAGCGGCACGGCCTCCCCTTTACCGTGGCTGCGATACGCGCAGTGGGCGACTACCCGCGCGTTCGCCAGGCGATACAGCGCGCCCGGTATGCCGAATTCCTCGCGGCCTTCGGCCGGCTGGCAGTAGAAGGGCGCGAGCTGCAGGAACTGATCGACAGGCTGCCTTCGATCGCCGCCGAGGCGCTGCAGGTCGAGATGGCCAAGATCCTGATGCTGGATGCGGGCGGCACCCGATTCCGGATCGCGGCCGGTGTCGGCCTGCTGCCCGACGAGGTCGTCGGCGGGCATGTCGCCAACGAACCGGGCTCGCCGGCGCATCACGTCGTCACCAAGGGTGAATCGCTGGTGATCGCCGACTACGCGGCGGAGCGGCGCTTCCACATTCCGCGGCCTTATCTGGACGCCGGCCTGGTGTGCGAGGCATCGGTGCCGCTGAAAGACCGTGAGCGCGTGATCGGCACATTGGCCGTGCGCTCGAAAACGCCGAAGCGGTTCGGCAACGACGAGTTGCGTTTTCTCGAATCGCTTTCGAGCCTGCTGGTGACGGTGCTGCAGCGCGCCAGCAGCGAGGAAGCCCTTCGTCATGCGCAGCGGCTCGAAAGCGTCGGCCAGTTGACCGGCGGCATCGCGCACGACTTCAACAACCTCCTGACGATCATCAGCGGCAACCTGCAGGTGCTGGAGGACTTGCCCTCCCACGCCGGCGACCCGGCGGCGTTGCAACTCGTCAACGCCGCACTTCGGGCCACGCGGCGAGCTGCCGACCTGACCGGCAAACTGCTGGCCTTCTCGCGGCGGCAGGTGCTGCAGCCGGCAATGGTCGACGTCGGCGCGCTCCTGCGTTCGCTCACCGACATGCTGCGCCGCACGCTCGACCAGCGCATCGCGATCACGCTGGTCGCGCCGACCGATATGCTGTGCCTCGCCGACCCGGTTCAGCTGGAATCGGCTTTGCTCAACATCGCCATCAACGCGCGCGATGCGATGCATCAAGGCGGCACCCTTTCGTTTGCGGTGCGACGGGTCGAAAGGCTTCCGCACGGATGGCAAGACGATGCGCTTCCGCCGACCCCCGGCGGTCATGTCGCCATCGACGTCCGGGACACCGGCGAAGGCATGAGCGAAGCCGTCGTGGCCCGCGCCTTCGAACCGTTCTTCACCACCAAGGACAGCGGCCGCGGCACCGGGCTCGGCCTTTCGACCGTTTACGGCTTCGCGCGCCAGTCGCACGGCGCAGTCTCGCTGCAGAGCAGCCTGGGTGGCGGCACGGTCGTCACCTTGTACCTGCCGCGCGTGGATGCCGGGACCGAAGAAGGCGATGCGGCCCAGCAGCCCTGGCTCCAGGAACTGCCGGCCGGATTGCGCGTGTTGCTGGTGGAGGACGACGTCGAGGTGCGGCGCGTGGCCGAGCGCTTCCTGGAGAACCTTCGATGCAAGGTCACGGCTTGCGCCGATGCGAGCGAGGCGGCGCACTGCTTCGGCGACGGCAGCGGCTTCGACCTGCTCCTCACCGACGTCGTGCTCGGCCCCGGCGCACGCGGGACCGCGCTGGCCGCGCGACTGCGAAGCCTGAAGCGCGACCTGCCCGTGCTGCTGGTCTCGGGCTATGCGAGCGAACTGCCGGACGACGCGTCTCAGTGGCGCCTGCTGCGCAAGCCCTACCAGCGGGAGGAACTGGCAACGGCCATCGGCCGTGCGCTCCTCGACGCACGTTCGGGGCCGCCGGGCGCCTCAATGTAGGGGAGTCGCCGGCGTGCCCAGGTCGCCTTGCATGAAGCGGGTCAGCGCCTCGACTTGCGGAATGCAGATGTCGCGCCGGCTTTTCTCGGCGAAGCGGATGACATCGCCACGTGCAAGGCGCGACAGCGCGCGGCTCACCGTCTCGAGCGTCATGCCCAGGTAGTTGCCGATCTCCGCACGCGTCATGCGCAGCGTGATCTGATCGGTGCGCAGGCCCCGGTCCGCGAGCGTCTCGGCCCAGTAGCGCAGGAAACCGGCAACGCGCGCTTCGGCCGGCAGCGAACACAGCGAGAGCACCGATTGCTGCTCGCGTGCGATCTCGCGGCTCATCGCGCAGTGAAGCATCGACAGCAACGCCGGTGTCTGCGATGCGGCCTGCAGCAACGCGTCATAGCGGATCGACCAGATCTCGCCTGTGTCCATGGCCACGGCATCGCAGGCGTAGCGCCCGTCGGCAATGCCGTCCAGGCCCAGCCAATCCCCGCGAAAGTGCAGGCCGACCAGCTGCTCTCGGCCTTCGGCCGACGAATTGACCATCTTGAAGAACCCTGAGTTGACGATGTAGAGGCTCTTGAAGGGCTGGCCAGCCTGGTAGACGCTGTCGCCGGCATGGAGCACCCGGCGCTGCACCGGCAGCGCTTCGGCGACCAGGCGCAAGGTGTCGCCGATCCGGCCCGCCATGCCTTGGTCGAGACGAGAGGTGGTAGACGTTGGCGAGGTGATCATGGTGTGTCCTGGTGGGCTATCGGCTGATGAACCGAGCTTAGAAAAGCTTTGCAACATCAGCGATAACGCACGGACAGACTCGGTGACGATCGGTGAACGGATCGTCAATGCCTTGCAACACACCGATGAGCGGCGAAGGGCTCGGCGCGGCAAAGGGCTCGGCTTGGCGAAGGGCGCGGTCAGCGGGCCGTGGTCACGCGCACAGCGCCGCGATGCGCGAGACGACATCGCCCTGCAGAGCGTAGCCAGCGAAGCCGGCGAGCAGCAGGCCGGCCAGGCGAAGGCCCGTGCGTTGCCCCATGCCGCGCCGGGCTGCGAGGCGTTGCCAGAGCCAGGGCCCCGCCACCAGCGCGATGCTGCCGCCGAGAGCGAAGCACAGCATGACCAGCGCTCCTTCGAAAGCGTCATTGCCGAGGCTCGCCAGCATCCATGCGGAATACAGCAACCCGCAGGGCATGGTGATCCAGAGCAGCCCGGTCGCGAACAGGCCTGCGCGAGTGCGTGTCAGCTTCCGCAGCGGACTCGAAAGCCGTCTGCCGATCGCGCGCGGCCACAGCGGCTGTCGGCCGGTGATCGCCATCGAGAGGCCCCAGCCCAGCACCGCGAGGTGGAACAGCGCCCACAAGCTGCGCGCCGCGCCGGACTGCGCGCCCGCCACTTCGAACACGCGGACGGTCGATGCCGCCAGCGCACCGCCCAGCGCGTAGGCCAGCAATCGCCCGCCATGCAGGCTGGCCAACGCAGCGCGCGGGCCAGGAACCGACTGGAACGCGGAATCGGCCGACAACACGGCCACGCCATCGTGACCTTTGCGCGCGAGATGAACCACGCCTGCGCAGGCCGGACCGCACATGGCAAGGCAGTGCGGCGCACCGACGATGCCCATGAGCAAGGCGGCAGCGCCGAGCGAGGCACTCGCCATGCTCAGGCACCGGCCTTCTCGGAGGCGGCTTCCTTGCTTCGCGGTGGGAGCGGCGGCGATCCCCGCGACTCCCACTTCGGACCACTGCTCGCGAAAAGCAAGGCGAGACCTCCGGTGGCGATCCCGAGCAACCAGAAGACGAAGAAGGTGATCGTCTGGATGCCCTGGCGAGACAGGCCGGGCGCCTCCGACCCCCAGGACAGATCCGCAGGATCGACGAATGCGAAGGTGGCCACCTCGAGCACGCAAGCCAGCATGAAGCCCGGCCAGACCACCGCGATGATGTCGATGCGTTTCACGGCGAACGCTGCGGCGTCGCCGCGTGGTTCCGGCCTTCGATCGCAGGCAGCAGGCGCTTTTCTTCGGTGGCGCTGGTCGCCTCGCCCGTGGTTCGAGCGCCCCGGTTCGACAGCGGATCGGGCGTGCGCAGCGCGAGATACAGCGTGATGAAGCTCGCGACCACCACGATCGCCGGGCCTCCCACCACCAGCCAGAGCGTCGCGTGGCGCCACCAGGGCTCGGACTGCGCGCAAGGCGCGGATTCGCTGCAGGTCTGCAAGGGGGTCATGGCATCTCCACGAAGGGGCAAGCCGATCGAATCAGAGAGGCACGATGAAGGTCGCCTTCTCCGACAGGCGGGCCGACCCGTCTGCGGCGGCAATGTCGAAGAAGACCGGATGGGAGCCGGCGGCTGCCGTCCCTCGAGGTGCCCGCACGCGCAGGACGACCCAACGGGCTTGTGCGGCGGCCACCTCGACATCGGCGCTCGCGCGGCCTTCGCCGTCTTGCGCCACGTGGAGCCCGGCCAGCCCGTGCGTCTCGATTCGATAGTGCTGCACGCGCTCGGTCGCGTTCATCAGCTGCAGGCGATAGACGTTCTCGACCTGGCCGCCTTCGACGACGCGCGTCAACGTCGCCCGGTCGCGCACGACATCGACCTTGAGCGGCGCGCGCACGACGAGGCTGGCCAGGAGCACGGTGGCAAGCGTCACCAGCAGCGCGCCGTAGACCAGCACCCGCGGACGGAAGACCCGGCGGAACACTTGCCTCGCATTCCAGCCGCCGTCGATGCCGTTCTGGGTCGCATACCGGATGAGCCCGCGCGAGAGCTGCATCCTGTCCATCACGGTGTCGCAGGCGTCCACGCACAGCCCGCAACCGATGCATTCGTACTGCAACCCGTTGCGGATATCGATGCCGGTCGGGCAGACCTGCACGCACAGCGAGCAGTCGATGCAGTCGCCGAGGCCCAGAGCCTTCGCATCGTCTTTTCGGGTGTGGACACCGCGCGGCTCGCCTCGGCCCGCGTCATAGCTCACGATGAGGGTGTCGCGATCGAACATCGCGCTCTGGAAGCGTGCGTACGGGCACATGTACTTGCAGACTTGCTCTCGCATGAAGCCGGCGTTGCCATACGTCGCGAAACCGTAGAAGAACACCCAGAACACCTCCCACGAGCCCATCTGCGTCCGCAGGAAGTCCGTGCCGAGTTCGCGTATCGGGGTGAAGAAGCCGACGAAGGTGTAGCCGGTCCACATCGCGAGGCCGATCCAGACGAGATGCTTGAACCACTTCTTGACCAGCTTCTCGAGCGTGAAGGAACCGGCGTCCAGCCGCATCCGGGCGGTGCGCGGGCCTTCGATCTTCTCCTCGATCCACAGGAAGATTTCCGAGTACACGGTCTGGGGGCAAGCGTAGCCGCACCAGAGTCGTCCAGCCACCGCGGTGAAGAGGAAAAGCGAGAGCGCGCTGATCACCAGGAGCCCGGTGAGGTAGATCAGGTCCTGCGGATAGAGCACCAGCCCGAGGATGTAGAAGCGGCGTTCAGCCAGCTCGAACAGCACGGCCTGCCGGCCGTTCCATTGAAGCCACGGCAGGCCGTAGAACACCAGCTGCGTCGCAAAGACCAGCGCCCATCGCCAGTTGGAGAAGATGCCCTCGATCCGGCGCGGGTAGATCTTCTGGTGCGCGGCATAGAGCCGGCCGTCGTTCTGGTTCGCCGCCGCCTCGATGGGCACGAGTGGCACCACCCGGCGAACGGGTCCTGCGATGGCCGACGGAAGCTCGTTCATCGACAAACCGTCAATTGGGGGCCTGCGCCGGCTTGTTCGACAAGCCCCAAACGTACGACGCCAGCACGTGGATCTGGGCTTCGGTCAGCCGGCCTTGCTGCGGCGGCATCTGATTGGTCTTGCCGGTGTTGATGATCGAGACGATTGCGTCCTGGCCATAGCCGTGCAGCCAGACCCGATCGCTGAGCCGGGGTGCCCCGAGCGCCGGATTGCCGCCGCCGCCGATGCCATGGCACGCGGCACACACCGAGAATTTCGCCTTGCCGAGGCCGGCGCGAACCGAATCGTGCGGTTCGCCGGCGAGGCTCAGCACGTAGTTGGCCAAGTTCCTCACCTCTTCGGGCGTGCCGACCGCAGCGGCCATGGGCGGCATCACGCCGGTGCGGCCCAGCGTGATCGTTTCCTCGATCCTGTCGGGCGTGCCGCCGTAAAGCCAGTCGCCGTCGGTGAGGTTGGGAAAGCCTTTGCTGCCGCGGGCATCCGAGCCGTGGCACTGCGCACAGTTGTTGATGAAAAGCCGCTCGCCGACCGCGCGCGCCGCCGGATCGGCCGCGAGCTGCGCCGTGGGCTGCGCCTTGAATGCTGCGTAGACGGGTTCGAGACTCGCGTTGGCCTCCGCGACTTCTTTCTGGTATTCGGACTCCGTGCTCCAGGCCAGGCTCCCCTGGAAACTGCCGAGCCCGGGGTAGAAGAAAAGATAGGCGAGCCCGAAGACGATCGTGATCACGAACAGCCCGACCCACCAGCGCGGCATCGGGTTGTTCATTTCGCGCAGGTCTTCGTCCCAGACATGGCCGGTGGTGTTGTCGGCCCGAGCCGGGCCTCGGCTGCGGGCGGTCACGACCAGCAGCACCACGCATCCGGCGATGCTGACCAGCGAAATGATCGCGACGTAGGAAGACCAGAACCCATTGAGGAAGTCGCTCATGGCCGGCCTTCAGTCCTGTTCGAGAGGCAACCGCCCGGCGGCCTCGAAATCCTGGGCGCGCCGCCGCGACCAGGCCCAACCGACGATGCCGATGAATGCGGCGAACGATGCGAGCGTTGCCGCGATTCGCAGGAAGTTGATGTCCATGGCTTCTTTCCTACTTCAGTCCGAGACCGAGCGACTGCAGGTACGCGACCAATGCTTCGAGCTCGGTCCTGCCCTGCAGGTCGCTCCGTGCCGCGGCGATCTGCGCATCGGTGAAGGGCACGCCGACCTTGCGCAGCGCGCGCAGGTGGGCTGCGCCCTCCTCCGGATTCACGGCTGCTTTCTCGAGCCACTGGTAGGAGGGCATGTTCGACTCCGGCACCACGTCGCGCGGGTTGACGAGGTGGATGCGATGCCATTCGTCGCTGTACTTGCCGCCCACGCGTTGCAAGTCGGGGCCGGTGCGCTTGCTGCCCCACTGGAACGGATGGTCGTAGACGAACTCGCCGGCGACCGAGTAGTGCCCGTAGCGCAGCGTCTCCGAACGGAAGGGCCGGATCATCTGCGAATGGCAGTTGTAGCAGCCCTCTCGCACGTAGATGTCGCGTCCGACCACTTGCAGCGACGTCGGCGGCTGCATGCCCGCGATGGGCTCGGTGGTCGACTTCTGGAAGAAGAGCGGAATGATCTCGACCATGCCACCGACGGCGACGACGAGCAGGATCAACACGATCATCAGCCAGTTGCTCGTCTCGATCTTCTCGTGGGAGAACCCGGTGCGGGGCGCTTCGGAACTCATGCTTGCCTTTCTGGACCTTGCGGGCTTGTTCGGTTCATGCGGCTGCAAGGGCTGCCGGCGCCTTGGGAATCACCGCGATGCTGGAACGGCCGTTGACCGCCGTCATCCACACGTTCCAGGCCATCAGCAACATGCCGCCGAGGTAGAGCACGCCGCCTGCGACGCGCACCACGTAGTACGGATAGGTCGCCTTCACGCCTTCGACGAAGGTGTAGGTGAGCGTGCCGTCGGCATTGACCGATCGCCACATCAGGCCCTGCATGACGCCCGCGATCCACATGGCCGCGATGTAGAGGACGATGCCGATGGTCGCGAGCCAGAAATGCACTTCGATGGCGCGCACGCTGAACATCTGCGTGCGGCCGTACATGCGCGGAATGAGGTAATACAGCGAGCCCATCGAGATCAGGCCCACCCAACCGAGCGCGCCGGAATGCACATGGCCGACGGTCCAGTCGGTGTAGTGCGACAGCGCGTTCACGGTCTTGATCGACATCATCGGACCCTCGAAGGTCGACATGCCGTAGAACGACAGCGCGACGATCAGGAAGCGCAGGATCGGATCGGTCCGCAGCTTGTGCCAGGCGCCCGACAGCGTCATGACGCCGTTGATCATCCCGCCCCAGCTCGGCGCGAGCAGGATCAGCGAGAACACCATTCCGATCGACTGCGTCCAGTCGGGCAACGCGGTGTAGTGCAGGTGGTGCGGCCCGGCCCACATGTAGGTGAAGATCAGCGCCCAGAAGTGGACGATGGAGAGGCGGTACGAGTACACCGGCCGCTCGGCCTGCTTGGGGATGTAGTAGTACATCATCCCGAGGAATCCGGCCGTGAGGAAGAAGCCCACCGCGTTATGGCCGTACCACCACTGCACCATCGCGTCCTGCACGCCCGCATAGGCCGAATAGCTTTTCATCCAGCCTGCGGGCATCGCGGCGCTGTTCACGATGTGCAGCAGCGCAACCGCGATGATGAAGGCGCCGTAGAACCAGTTGGCCACGTAGATGTGCCGCACCTTCCGGGTGCCGACGGTGCCGAAGAAGACGACCGCATAGGCCACCCACACCAGCGCGATGAGGATGTCGATCGGCCACTCGAGCTCCGCGTATTCCTTGCCGCTGGTGTAGCCGAGCGGCAGGCTGATGGCGGCCGCGACGATCACCGCCTGCCAGCCCCAGAACACGAAGGATGCGAGCCTGGGCGCGAAAAGCTTCACCTGGCAGGTGCGCTGCACGACATGGAAGCTGGTCGCCATCAGCGCGCAGCCGCCGAACGCGAAGATGACCGCGTTGGTATGCAACGGCCGCAGCCTTCCGTAGCTCAACCAGGGAATCCCGAAGTTGAGTTCCGGCCATGCCAGCTGCGATGCGATCAGCACGCCGACCAGCATGCCGACGACGCCCCAGACCACCGACATCAGGGCGAAGCGGCGCACCGCGGTGTCGTCGTAGAGCCCCCCCGCGAGGGAGGGTGCGGCTGGCGCTGGCGGCGGGTTGGAGGTCATGCGGGTGCTCTGGTCGCTGGGATGGATCCAGTTTCGAACGCTCGGTCGCCTTCGACCTTGATGCAGGTCAATCGTCGCGAAGAATGCGGCGGCCTTCGCTTTCAAGGTCGTCGAACTGGCCGCGGTCGACCGCCCACCACAAGGCACCGACGATGACGAGCGCGAGTGCGACCGACAGCGGGACGAGGAGAAACAGGATGTCCATGGCCTTCGGCGGATCAGCTCGCCGTCGCTTGGGGCAACGTCGCTTGGTTCGTCGAACGCCTGGCAGCGCCGACCGGGTCGCGCGACAGCCGCAGCGCGTTCGCCACGACGACCAGCGAACTCGCCGCCATGCCGAGGCCGGCGAGCCAGGCGGGCAGCAAGCCCGCGAGCGCGAGCGGCACGCAGGTGGCGTTGTATGCCGCCGCCCACAGCAAGTTCTGCCTGACCACCGCGAGCGTGCGCCTGGCCTGGGCGATGGTCGTCGGAATCGCCATCAGCGCGCCGCCCGGCACCAGGAAGTCGGCACTGCCTTGCGCCAGTGGCGCGGCCTGTCCGAAGGCGAAGGAGGCGTCGGCGCGGGCCAGCACCGGCCCGTCGTTGAGCCCGTCGCCGACCATCGCAACCCGCCGGGTCGCCTGCCAGGCCGCGATGCGATGCAGCTTGTCCTCCGGGCGGCAGTCGCCTTGCGCATTGGCGATGCCGATCGCATCGGCGATCCTGCGCACCGTGCGGCTTCGGTCGCCGGACAGCAAGCGCACCTCGATTCCCAGCGCCGCCAGCGCCTCGACGGCCGGCTTTGCGTCGCCGCGCAGCTGCTCGACCATCGCAAAGCTTGCAAGCCAGCCTTCGTCGCCGCGCAGGTGGACCTGTGCCTCGTCGCCGGCGAGTGCCTGCACCTCGCAGAAAGCAGCGGAACCCAGCCGAAAAGTGCGGGCGCACGCGGGCGATTCGCCCTTGCGGATCAAGTGCGCCTCCAGGCCCAGGCCCGCATGCTCGGTGAGTTGCAGGACTTCGTAGCCAGGTGCATGCCGGTTGCGGGCTGCCCAACCGGCTGCGAGCCCACGCGCGACGGGGTGGAGCGACTGCGCGGCGATCGCCGCCCCGAGTTCCGACACGTCGCCCGGAAGCAAGCCTTCGCGGCACTGCACGCGGTCGAGGGCGAGCGCGCCCTCGGTGAGGGTGCCGGTCTTGTCGAGAACGACCAGATCGATCGTCGCCAGCGATTCGAGCGCCTGCAGGCGGCGCGTCAACACGCCTTCTCGCGCCAGCTTGCCGGCGCTCGCGAGCATCGCTGCCGGCGTCGCCAGCGACAGCGCGCAAGGGCAGGTGACGATGAGCACCGCCACGGCAGCCATCCACGCCTTGCCCGGGTCGCTCGACCACCACAGCGCCAACGCCGAAGCAGCCGCCAACAGCACCATGACCAGGAAGGGACGTGCAATCCGGTCGGCCAGGCGCGCCAGGCGCGGCTTCTCGACCGAAGCCTGGGTCATGAGCCGGACGATCTGTGCGAAGCGCGTGGTGTCGCCAAGCGCAGCGATGCGCACCTGCACCGCTTCCGAAAGGTTGTGGCTGCCGGCGAGGACGGACTCGCCGCGGGCCTTGACGACCGGTCGCGACTCGCCCGTGAGCAGCGCTTCGTCGGTCGAAGTGCTTCCGGACACGATGGCGCCGTCGCCCGGAAAGGCCTCGCCGGGCAACACCCGCACCACATCGCCCACCACCAGGCGTCGTGCCGCGACGCGTTCGAAGGCGCCGTTCGCGGCGAGCCGGTCGACGCTGTCCGGCAGCCGGTTGATCAACGCTTCGAGTGCGCCGGCGGTGCGATCGCGCATGCGCGCCTCCAGCCAGCGGCCGGCGAGCAGGAAGAAGACGAACATCGTGAACGAATCGAAATAGACCTCGTCTCCCATCGGCCCGGCCGGATCGAAGGTCGCGGCCGAACTGACCGCGAAGGTGATCAGCATGCCGAGCGCCACCGGCAGGTCCATGCCGACACGGCGCGCCCGCAGGTCGCGCCACGCACTCGAGAAGAACGGCGCACACGAGAACAGGAGCACGGGCAGCGAAAGCATCCAGCTGGCCCAGCGCATCAAGGCGACGGCGTCGCCCGACATCTCCCCGGGTGCGGTGATGTACGCCGGATACGCGTACATCATGACTTGCATCATGCAGAAGCCGGCGACCAGCAAGCGATAGAAGGCCGTGCGCGCGATGCCCCTCCTCTGGAGCCGTGCCTCGGCGTCGCTCGCCGGGATCAGCGAATAGCCGCTCTTAGCCGCGGCTGCGAACCAGCGGGACGGTTGCGTTCGAGCGGCGTCCCAGACCACGCTGGCGCGAAGCGTCGCCGCGCTCACCTCCGCATCCAGCACGCCGTCCACCTGCTTCAACGCCGCCTCCAGGTTGAGGGCGCAGGCGGCGCAATGCATGCCCTCGACCACCACGTTCGATTTCCATCGGCCCGGAGGGTAATTTTCGCCCGGCGTCTCGCGGGGAGCGGGTTCGACCTCGCGGCCGAACGTGGCCCATTCGGGCGGGTCGTCGAGCACGTCCCACGCCTCGGCACCCGTCCTCCTCGGCGCTTGCGGCGCCGGTGCGGAGGGCGCGGTCGAAGTGAGCGACGCTTGCATGCGCGAAGGCTATGACCTGGAGGCTGCATGCGACTTGACCCAGATCAAGCCCGCCGCAGGGGCGCGTCCTAAGCTGGCATCTCCACAGCACCCGGAGACCCATGCCATGTTCCAGAAGATCCTCGTTGCGACCGACGGCTCCAGGCTTTCGAAGAAGGCCGTCCAGGGCGCCCTCTCGCTCGCCAGCCAGAACGGTGCGGAAGTGGTCGCGCTCACGGTCGTGCCGCGATACCCGACCAGCTTCCTGGATGGCGCGATGACCTACTCGCCCGAGGAGGTGGCGCGCACCGAACGACGGTGGGCCGATGATGCGCGCACCGTGCTCGACGGCGTCGCCAAGGCGGGCGAGGCGATGGGCGTCAAGGTGAAGACCGCGACGATCAGTTCCGACCATGTCGCCGACGCCCTGATGCGCGCGGCGAAAAGGTACAAGAGCGACCTGATCGTGATGGCGTCGCATGGCCGGAAAGGCCTCAAGCGTTTGCTCTTGGGCAGCGAAACACAGCACGTGCTGACACACTGCGGGCTTCCGGTGCTGGTACTGCGCTAGAGAATGCCCAGCGCCAGCCCGATCGACTCTTGACCTGGCGCAAGGACGCCACCGAACGCAAGCGCGAGCATGGACGTCCCATCTGCAACAGGAGACTTCCATGACGAAGAATGAAGGCGCGGTCGATCGGACCATTCGCATCGCACTGGGCGGCACGCTCGTGGTGTTGGCCGCGATGGACTACATCGGAGTCTGGGGCTGGATCGGCCTGGTACCGCTCGCGACCGGCCTGGCCGGCAGCTGCCCGGTGTATTCGATCTTCGGCATCCGCACCTGCCCGGCGCCGCGCTGACGGAGACCGGCACCATGTTGGCAGAAGCAACCCTGCAGACGTTCGACGTGCCGGGGCCGCGCTACACGTCGTATCCGACCGCAGACCATTTCGTCGAAGCATTCGGTCCGGAGGACTATCGGCTCGCCGTCAGGCAGCGCCGCCACGACGGGGCGCCGATCTCGGTCTACGTGCATGTTCCCTTCTGCGCCTCGCTTTGCTACTACTGCGCCTGCAACAAGATCGTGACCCGCCATGCGTCGCGCGGCCGGGAGTATCTGCGCTACCTCGGCATGGAACTCGACCTGCAGGTCGAGGCGCTCGGCTCGGTCCAGCTCGTAAGCCAACTGCACGTGGGCGGCGGAACGCCGACCTTTCTCGACGATGAAGGCCTTTCCGAGCTCATGCGCATGCTTCGCTCGAAGTTCGCCTTGATGCCCGCCGGCGAATATTCGATCGAGATCGATCCACGCACGGTCGACGCGGCACGGCTCGGCCACCTCTCGTTCCTCGGATTCAATCGCCTGAGCTTCGGCGTGCAGGACTTCGAGACGGAGGTGCAGCGTGCCGTACACCGCATTCAGCCGGCACGAGAAATCTTCGACCTCATGGCGTCCGCGCGCGCGTTGAACTTTCAATCGATCAACATCGACCTGATCCATGGGCTGCCGTGCCAGACGCTCCAGTCGTTCGAACGCACGCTGGAGCAGGTCTGCAGCCTGCGGCCCGACCGTGTCGCGCTCTATGCCTATGCCCACCTGCCGGAGCGCTTCAAGGCGCAGCGCCGGATCCAGACCGCGAAGCTGCCACCGGCAGCGGAGCGTGTCGCGATGATGTCGCGAGCGATCCAGAAGCTCGGCTCGGCCGGCTACGAGTACATCGGCATGGACCATTTCGCGCTGGCCGACGACGCTCTCGCCGTAGCCAAGCGGCAGGGCCGCCTGCATCGCAACTTTCAGGGCTACAGCACCCAGCCCGACACCGACCTGATCGCGCTCGGCGTCTCGGCCATCGGACGCGTCGGCGGCACCTACAGCCAGAACGCGAAGACCTTGGCGCAGTACTGCGACAGCCTGGAGCGTGGCCGGCTTCCGATCGAGCGCGGCCTGGTCCTGACGCGCGAGGACGTGCTGCGGCGCGCGGTGATCATGGCCATCATGTGCCAGGGCTACCTCGACTACGCGTCGATCGGCATCGCCCACCTGGTGGAGTTCCGCGATCACTTCGCCGTGGAGCTCGCAGCGCTGGGGCCGCTGGAGCACGATGGTCTGGTCACGCTCACCGACCACGATTGCACGGTCACCGAAAAAGGATGGTTCGCGGTACGGGCGATTGCGATGGTGTTCGACCGGCACCTGCAGCATGCTCGTTCGCGCAACCACCTCACGCGGATCATCTAGGCAGCAGCGCGAAGAGGCGCCGGCTCAGTGTGCCAACCCGAGGCCGATGGGTGCGGGTACGGCGTTCACGATGCGAGTGAAGAAGGCCCGGTAGTCCGCATCCGGTTCGTGGCCCGTGAGCGGGTCGCGGTTGGACGCGAAGGCCGCGTCGACCTCGGCCCAGTCGGCATCCGTGAGGACACGCTCGGCCAGCGGCAGGAGATCCCGCTCCTCGATACCCATGTGTTCAAGGTAGAAGTCGACGTACTCGCCCAGCACCTTTTCGAACATCAGGCGGCGAGGCTCCCCGAGCATCTCGTAGCCGAGCAGGGCATGTTCGACGTTGCGGATGCTGCGCCCGCCGCGCGAATGGTCGTGATCGAGCCGGTCGAAGAGATCGCGAGACAACGGCGTGCGCGCGCGCAAGAGCGGGAACAACACCTCGGACTCCTTGGGATGATGGCGCTTCTCGGGGAACTCGTCGACATAGAAGAGCATCGCCCGCAAGACTGCGAAGTCGGGCGGCGTCCGCAGCCGGCGGTGCTGCTCGAGCAGCATGAGCATCGAGCGCAGCACGGCCGCGAGTGCCGCGTGCTCTTCGCGAATGATGCGGATCGCCAGGTGTGTCATGGCTGTCACCGCTCAATGCCCGCTGGCCCCGTGCGCGCCGATGCCCGTTTCGGAGCGAACCTGTTGCGCGACGAAGCCGCGCCGGTCGATCCAGCCACGGTTGCTGTCGTCCGTTCGCGAGACGAACCAGATCACGAAGAAGGCGAGCGGCATGGAGAACAGGCATGGCGAGGTGAACGGGAAGAGCGCCGAGCCGGCAGGGTGGCCGAGGGTCGCCTCCCACACCGAAGGCGAAACCACCGTCAGCGCGACCGACGAGATCAAACCCGCGAATCCGCCGACGACGGCGCCGCGCGTGGTGCAGCCCTTCCACAACACCGACATGAACAGCACCGGGAAGTTGGCCGACGCCGCGATGGCGAACGCGAGCGACACCATGAAGGCGATGTTCTGCTTCTCGAAGGCGATGCCGAGCACCACCGCCAGCGCGCCGAGCGCGAGGGTGGTGATCTTCGAGACCCGCAGCTCCGAGGCGCTGGTGGCCTTGCCCTTCTTGACGACCGTCGCGTAGATGTCGTGCGATACCGCCGATGCACCCGACAGCGTGAGGCCGGCCACCACGGCCAGGATGGTCGCGAAGGCAACCGCCGAGATGAAGCCGAGGAACACGTTGCCGCCGACCGCGTTGGCCAGGTGGATCGCCGCCATGTTGCTGCCGCCGTTGAGCACGCCCTTGGCATCGAGGAAGCTCGGATTGGTCAGCACGAAGGTGATGGCGCCGAAGCCGATGATGAAGGTCAGGAGATAGAAGTAGCCGATCCAGCCCGTCGCCCACATGACCGACTTGCGCGCCTCCTTGGCGCTCGGCACCGTGAAGAAGCGCATCAGGATGTGCGGCAGCCCGGCCGTGCCGAACATCAGCGCCATGCCGAAGGAAATCGCGGAGATCGGGTCCTTGACGAAGTTGCCCGGCCCCATGATCGATTGCCCGATGGCAGCCGCAGCCTGCGCGGACTTGCCGTCCTTGAGCGCCAGGTCGGTCTTGACCGCGACCGCACCGGCGAACATCGCCTCGGGGCTGAAGCCGAAATGCCAGAGCACCGACAAGGCCATGAAGCTTGCGCCGCCGAGCAGCAGGCAGGCCTTGATGATCTGGACCCAGGTGGTGGCCGTCATGCCGCCGAAAAGCACGTAGACCATCATCAGGCTCCCGACGATGACGACCGCGATCCAGTACTCCAGCCCGAACAGGAGCTTGATGAGTTGGCCCGCGCCGACCATCTGCGCGATCAGGTAGAAAGCCACGACGACCAGCGTGCCGGAGGCCGCGAAGATGCGGATCGGCCGTTGCTCGAAGCGAAATGCAGCGACGTCCGCAAAGGTGAACTTGCCGAGATTGCGCAGCCGCTCCGCCATCAGGAAGGTAATCACCGGCCAGCCGACGAGAAAGCCGATCGAATAGATCAAGCCGTCGAAGCCGGTCGCCATGACCGCGGCCGAGATGCCCAGGAAGGACGCGGCCGACATGTAGTCGCCCGCGATGGCCAGCCCGTTCTGGAACCCGGTGATGCCGCCGCCGGCGGTATAGAAGTCGGAGGCCGAACGGGTGCGCGCGGCCGCCCATTTGGTGATGAAGAGCGTGCCGACCACGAAGAGCGCGAACATGCCGATCGCCGTCCAGTTGGTGGCCTGGCGCTGCACGTTGCCGAGATCCGGACCGGCGCCGAAGGCGATGGTGGTCGAGGCCCCGACCAGGGCGGCGAACAGGAGGCGCTTCATGGCGTCACCGCCTTCACCACCGCATCGGACAGGCGGTCGAACTCCGAGTTGGCGCGGCGCACGTAGAAGGCCGTGATGACGATGGTGAAGACGATCACGCCGAAGCCCACCGGCATGCCGATCGTCATCACGCCCGAGCCCAGCGGCCGCGAAAGAAAGTCCTTGCCGAAGGCCACGAGCAGCACGAAGCCGTAGTACACGACGAGCATCAGCACGGCGAGCACCCATCCGTATCGATCGCGCTTGTGCTTGAGCTCCTGGTACGTCGGGTTGGCGGCGATGCGCCGCGCGAGTTCGGTGTCCATGGGGGTCTCCGGGTTACGTTGCAGGAATCCGGCTGATTAAAGGCGCCTCGATCGGCAGCGACCTTGCGTTAACGCAAACATCGCGACGGGCGCATCGCCAAAGATCGACGCTCCACTTCCTGGAGAAGGACCGAGACATGAACGCCGTACCCAGCCCCCTGGCCCTGCCCCTCCCCTACGCNATCTCGACCAGCTCGAGCAGTTCGGCGTCGTCGACCATGTCGCACTTGTTCAGGAAGACGATGATGTAGCCGACACCCACCTGGCGCGCCAGCAGGATGTGCTCGCGGGTCTGGGGCATCGGGCCGTCGGCAGCCGAGCAGACCAGGATGGCGCCATCCATCTGGGCGGCGCCGGTGATCATGTTCTTCACGTAGTCGGCGTGGCCGGGGCAGTCGACGTGTGCGTAATGGCGTGCAGCCGTTTCGTACTCGACGTGGGCGGTGTTGATGGTGATGCCGCGAGCCTTTTCTTCAGGCGCCGCATCGATCTGGTCGTAAGCCTTGGCCTCACCGCCGAACTTGGTGGACAGCACCGTGGCGATGGCCGCGGTGAGCGTGGTCTTGCCATGGTCGACGTGACCGATGGTGCCGACGTTCACGTGCGGCTTGGTGCGGGTAAATTTATCTTTTCCCATGTTCGACTCCGATAAATAACTAAGTCAACGATCGCTTGTGGAGCGGCAACCTGCAGCCGCCCCGGAAAACTGGTGCCCTTTGCGGGAATCGGACCCGCGACCTCTCCCTTACCAAGGGAGTGCTCTACCACTGAGCCAAAAGGGCAAAAAAACCTGGTCTGCAACACACCGAACGAACAAACCTCTGGAGCGGGAGACGGGAATCGAACCCGCGTCATTAGCTTGGAAGGCTAGGGTTCTACCATTGAACTACTCCCGCCTGCGCCGCGTGCCTTTTGCAAGGCGACACGACCTGCACACGGGCCGAAATCCTGGACACCCTTGCCTTCGGATACCGGCATTCAAACGCTCTACAGATCCATTCGTTCGCTGGTGGAGAGGGCTGGATTCGAACCAGCGTACTCGTAAGAGGGCAGATTTACAGTCTGCTGCCATTAACCACTCGGCCACCTCTCCGGCGAACCTCGGAATATAGCACGATTAGAGTGCTCAGTCGAATCGTGCTGGTGCAAAAAAGCGAGGGCCGCGGTCGTCGGGCGGCTGCTTCACCCACTGGCTTGGATCCTGGTGAGAACGCCCGCGGTGCACAACCTTCAACCGCCTGCTCGAAACTATTGCACCCGGGTAGAAAGAGCCTCCTGAGCGATCCGCCATGCCCGAGCCTGCCCGAAATGCCCGCATCCCAAAAACGGCAGCGGCGGCCGCGCTGCGGAAAGCGGAGACGGGTGATTCGCCACCAGGATCTTGTGCCGCCCCGGATCGATCAGCGACTTCTTGCCTTGCGCATGAGCGCCCCAGAGCATGAACAACATCGGCTGCTCCCGTGCCGACAGATGCCGAATCATCGAATCCGTCAGCACTTCCCAACCGCGTCCAGCGTGACTGGCGGGCTGCGCTTCCTCGACGGTGAGGCAGGTGTTCAAGAGCAGTACTCCGCATTCGGCCCAGCGCACCAGGCTGCCCCCCGGCTCCGGAAACGCAGGCGGCGCAATGTCCAGGTCGCGCTGCAATTCCTTGAAGATGTTGCGCAGCGACGGCGGAAGCCGAACACCCGCCGGCACCGAGAAGGCCAGGCCTTCCGCCTGCCCACGCCCGTGATAGGGATCCTGCCCGAGGATCACGATCCGCACCGACTCGGGCGGCGTCAGTTCGAGCGCCCGCAGCGGCCGCGGCGGAAAGATCACCGCCCCCGCGTCCAGCCGCTCGCGCAAAAACCCCAGCAGCTTGCCGCCGGCATCGCTTTCGAAGAACTCGTCGACCAGCGATCGCCAGCCCGATGCGACCGGCCAATCGGCAGGATCGCCACTTGTCAATTGCGTCGCCATGCGATGACTCAGCGAAACAGGTCGGCCAGCGCGTCGCCCGGCTCCTTGGCACGCATGAACGCCTCGCCGACCAAGAAGGCGTGGACGCCGGCAGCCCTCAATCGAGCCACGTCTTCGCGGCTCCGGATACCCGATTCGGTCACCGCCAACCGATCCGCCGAAAGCCTTGGCAGCAGGTCGATGGTGGTCTGCACCGAGGTCTCGAAGGTGCGGAGGTTCCGGTTGTTGATGCCGATCAAGCGCGTCTTGAGCCCCAGCGCCCGCTCCAGCTCGGCCGTATCGTGTACCTCGACCAGCACCGCCATGCCGAGATCGATTGCGATGGCTTCGAAGTCGCGCATTTGCGCGTCGTCGAGGCAGGCGGCGATCAGCAGGATCGCATCGGCGCCCATCGAGCGGGATTCGTACACCTGGTAGGCATCGATCAGGAAATCCTTCCGCAGCACCGGCAGGTCGCAAGAAGCCCGCGCCTGCTTGAGGTAATCGACGCGTCCCTGGAAGAACTGGCGGTCGGTCAGCACCGACAGGCAGGCCGCATGAATGGCGCCGTCGCCTTCTGCATAGCTCTGCGCGATGTCCGCGGCGATGAAGTCCTCGCGCAGCACGCCGGCGCTGGGGCTCGCCTTCTTGACCTCGGCGATCACGGCCGCCGCACCGGCCGCGATGCGGGCGCGCATCGCACCTTCGAAATCACGCGTCAGCACCCGGCTTTCGGCATCGAAGCGGATGTCTTCGAAGGAGATGCGCTTGCGCGCTTCGGCGACTTCCTGGCGCTTGACCGCAACGATCTTTTCGAGAATGTCGGACATGGTCTTCGGTTTCCTTCAAGCGGCCGGGGCCACCGCCCGCGTGGTGGCTTCGGCGAGTTGCGCGAGCTTGGCCTTGGCGGCGCCCGACTCGATGGCCGCGCGCGCCTTGTCGACCCCCGCGGCAACCGAGTCGGCCACGTTGGCTGCGTAGAGTGCCGCACCGGCATTGATGATCACCACGTCCCGCGCAGGGCCGGGCAGGTTGTCGAGCACGCCCAGCAGCATGGCCTTCGATTGCTCGGGCGTCTCGACCCGAAGGCTGCGATTGCTCGACATCGCAAACCCGAAATCCTCGGGATGCAGTTCGTACTCGCGCACCTCGCCGTCCTTCAGTTCGCCGACCAGGGTGGCCGCGCCGAGCGAGATCTCGTCCATGCCGTCGCGGCCGTAGACCACCAGCGCATGCTCGGCACCCAGCCGCTGCAAGGCGCGCACCTGGATGCCGACGAGGTCGGGATGGAAGACGCCCATCAGGATGTTCGGCGCGCTCGCGGGGTTGGTGAGCGGACCGAGGATGTTGAAGATGGTCTTGATGCCGAGCTCCTTCCGCACCGGCGCGACGTTCTTCATCGCCGGATGGTGATTGGGCGCGAACATGAAGCCGATGCCGACCTCCGCGATGCATTGCGCGATGCGCTCGGGCGGCAGCTGGATGTTGATGCCGAGCGACTCCAGCACGTCGGCGCTGCCGGACTTGCTGCTCACGCTGCGCCCGCCGTGCTTGCTGACCTTGGCGCCGGCGGCGGCCGCGACGAACATCGAGCAGGTCGAGATGTTGAAGGTGTGCGATCCGTCGCCGCCGGTGCCGACGATGTCGACCAGGTGGCGGGTATCGGCCACCTGAACCTTGGTCGACACCTCACGCATCACCTGGGCGGCAGCGGTGATTTCGCCGATGGTTTCCTTCTTGACGCGCAGGCCGGTGATGAGCGCGGCCATCATCACCGGCGAGCATTCGCCGCTCATGATGAGCCGCACGATATGCAGCATTTCGTCGTGGAACACCTCGCGGTGCTCGATGGTTCGCTGCAGGGCTTCCTGGGGTGTGATCGGCATGCTGAGCTCCCTCAAAATTGGATGGTTGGTGCGCGCTGGTGTTCGATGGGCCCGGCCATCCGGCTCATCGAAGGAAGAATCCTCGGATCGCCTCGATCGCGCGGTCGACGTCTTCCGCATCGACGTCGAGATGGGTGGCGAAGCGCAGGCGATAGAGCCCGGTGGCCAGCACGCCGTGCTCCTTCAGGTAGGGCAGCAGCTCCGAAGAGCGCGCGCGGGCGCCTTCGACCAGGTCGACGAATACCAGGTTGCTGTGCGGCGCCTCCACCACCAGCCCGGGCACGCCGGCGAGTCCCTGCGCGAGGCGCTGCGCATTCGCATGGTCTTCCGCCAGCCGCTCGACATGGTGGTCGAGGGCATGGATCGCGGCGGCTGCGAGCAGTCCGGACTGGCGCATGCCGCCACCCGCCATCTTGCGGACGCGATGGGCTCGCGCGACGAACTCCCGCGATCCGCACAAGGCCGAGCCGACCGGTGCGCCCAATCCCTTGCTGAAGCAGACCGAGACGCTGTCGAAGCAGCCGGCGATCCGGCGAGCCTCGGTGTGAGCATCGCTCCCCGTCGCCGCAGCCTGGGCAACCGCCGCGTTGAAGAGCCGGGCGCCGTCCAGGTGCCGGGCCAGCCCCCGGCTGCGAGCGAGCTCGGTGGCCTGCTCCACATAAGCGAAGGGCAGCAGCTTGCCGCCGAGCGTGTTCTCGAGCGCCAAGAGCCGCGTGCGCGCAAAGTGCGCATCGTCGGGCTTGATGGCGGCCTCGATCGCCTCGATGGCCAGCGTGCCGTCGGGCTGATGGTCGAGCGGCTGCGGTTGCACGCTGCCGAGCACCGCCGCCCCGCCGCCTTCCCATCGGTAGCAATGCGCCATCTGGCCGACGATGTATTCGTCGCCTCGCTGGCAGTGCGAAAGGATCGCGCAGAAGTTGCTCTGGGTTCCGGTCGGAACGAAGAGCGCCGCCTCGAAGCCGAGCAGGGCCGCGATCTTTTCCTGCAGCGCATTGACCGACGGATCGTCGCCGAACACGTCGTCCCCGAGCGGCGCCGAGAGCATCGCGTCCCGCATGGCAGGCGTTGGTCGGGTGACGGTGTCGCTGCGCAGGTCCACCCATTTCGAGAAAGCTCGAGTCATTGCGGTTACTCCAGGAAATTCTTCAAGAGCGCGTGGCCATGTTCGGTCAGGATCGACTCGGGATGGAACTGCACGCCTTCGATGCGCACCGCATGCTCGAAGCCGGCATGCCGCACGCCCATGATCTCGCCGTCGTCGGTCCAGGCGCTCACCTCGAGTTCGGGCGGGC
This sequence comes from Burkholderiales bacterium 8X, assembly GCA_902506565.1. GTDB lineage: Bacteria > Pseudomonadota > Gammaproteobacteria > Burkholderiales > Burkholderiaceae_C > Variovorax. The sequence continues at coordinate 3,067,853 of LR732703.1, forward strand.
AGCTGGACCGCTCGATCGACAGCGAGTGGTAGCGGTTGACCCGAAAGCGCTCGGGCAATCCGGCGAACACGCCTTGCCGCGTGGTGGTGATGTCGCTGGTCTTGCCATGCATGAGTTGCTGCGACCGGACGATCCTGCCGCCGAAAGCCGCGCCGATCGCCTGGTGTCCGAGGCAGACCCCGAGGATCGGCAGTCGCCCCGCGAACGCCCGGATGGCGGCGACCGAGACGCCTGCCTCGGCCGGCGAACAGGGCCCCGGCGAAATCACCAGCCGCTCGATGCCCGAATCGATGCGCGCCTCGAGGTCGTCGAGCGTGATCTCGTCGTTGCGATGCACCTCGACCTCGGCGCCGAGCTCTCCGAAGTACTGCACCAGGTTGTAGGTGAAGCTGTCGTAGTTGTCGATCATCAGCAGCCGGGTCGGCTTGCCGGCGGGCGGGTTCTTCATTCGAGTCCCTCCTCGACGAGTTCGGCGGCGCGCAGCAGGGCGCGGGCCTTGGCCTCGGTCTCCTTCCATTCGAGCTCCGGCACCGAATCGGCCACCACGCCGGCCGCGGCCTGCACATGCAGCACCTGGTCCTTCACGATGCCGGTGCGGATCGCGATGGCGACATCCATGTCGCCGGCGTAGCTGATGTAGCCGCAGGCGCCGCCGTAGATGCCGCGCTTGATGGGTTCGAGCTGATCGATGAGTTCCATCGCATGCACCTTCGGCGCACCGGTGAGCGTGCCGGCCGGAAAGGTCGCCTTCAACACATCGATCGCGGTCATGCCGTCCTTCAGGGTGCCTTCGACATTGCTCACGATGTGCATCACGTGGCTGTAGCGCTCGACCGCGAAGGCCTCGGTCACCTTGACGCTGCCGGTCTTGGCGATGCGGCCGATGTCGTTGCGGGCCAGATCGATCAGCATCACGTGCTCGGCGCGCTCCTTCGGATCGTTGACGAGTTCGGTCTCGGCGGCCTGGTCGAGCTCGATCGAGGCGCCGCGCGGCCGGGTGCCGGCGAGCGGACGGATGGTGATCTTCTGCTCGCCGCCGCCGGTGTGCTCCTGCCGCACCAGGATCTCAGGGGACGCGCCGACCACGTGGAAGTCGCCCAGGTGGTAGTAGTACATGTAGGGCGACGGATTGAGCGAACGCAGCGCGCGGTACAGCGTGAGCGGCGACTCCGTGTACCGCTTGCTGATCCGCTGGCCGACCTGCACCTGCATGAAGTCGCCGGCGGCGATCAGCTCCTTGGCGCGTTCGACCGCCGCCAGGTAGTCGGCCTTGGCAAAGCTGCGCTCCGCCGGATAGCTGGTGCTGGGCCGCACCTGCGGCGCGCTGACCGAATACTTGAGCTGCTCGCGCAATTCGCGCAGCCGCCGCTTGGCATGGGCGTAGGCCTCGGGCAGCGCCGGATCGGCATAGACGATCAGGTAGAGCTTGCCCGACAGGTTGTCGATGACCGCCAGCTCTTCGCATTGCAGCAGCAGGATGTCGGGGCAGCCGAGCGTGTCGGGCGGACAGCTCGCCTCGAGCTTACGCTCGATGTGCCGGACCGTGTCATAGCCGAAGTAGCCCGCCAGGCCGCCGCAAAAACGCGGAAGCCCCGGGCGGAGCGCCACCTTGAAGCGCTTTTGGTACGCGGCAATGAAGTCGAGCGGATTGCCGGCAGCCGATTCGACCACCGCGCCTTCGGTCACGACCTCGGTCACGGCGTCATGGCCGAAACCCGAGGCTCGCAGCAGGGTTCGCGCGGGCAGTCCGATGAAACTGTAGCGGCCGAATCGCTCGCCGCCCACGACCGATTCGAGCAAAAAGCTGTGCCTGCCGCCGTCCTTGGTGTGGGCCAGCTTCAGATAAAGGGAAAGCGGTGTCTCGAGGTCGGCCACGGCCTCGATCATCAGGGGGATGCGGTTGTAGCCCTGGGCACTCAGGCTCTTGAATTCGAGTTCGGTGATCACGCTGGGTCTCCGTCGCCCCGTTCGAGGAACCGGCCATGCAGGCCGGTCGAGGGGCAGGTCATTCAGTCGAATGGCCGGGTCTCTGGCGACCGGGCCGCGGGCGCACGGCGTGCGCCGTGCAGGTCAAGCGGAAGGCGACTGTGGGCGACGCCAGGGCCAGGCTCCCCGGCTGCCTCGACCTGTCTGGATGACGTGATGAATGAACATGGACGCGAAGTTTAGCCCAGCCGATGCGCCTCGACTACATCACCTCGCCGCCCGATACCGAGATCGATTGCCCGTTGATCGAGGCCGCCGCCTTGCCGCAAAGCCATCGCACCGCATCGGCCACCTCCTGCGGTTGCACGATGCGGCGCTGCGGGTTCACGGTGGCGAATTCCGCCAGGGCGTCGGCCTCGCTGCGGCCGGTCTTGCTGACCACGTTGGCGACGCTGTCGCGCAGGATGTCGGTATCGGTGTAGCCGGGGCAGACCGCGTTGACCGTGACCTGCTTTCGCGCGACCTCGAGCGCGAGGGCGCGGGTGAGGCCGATCACGCCGTGCTTGGCGGCGGTGTAGGCGACCACATAGGCATAGCCCTTCTGCCCCGCGGTGCTGGCGATGTTCACGATCCGGCCCCAGCCGGCCTCGATCATGTCGGGCAAGGCGGCCTGCGCGCACAAGAAGCTGCCGGTCAGGTTGACCGACAGCATCCGCTGCCAGAGCTCGACCGAGGTCTTGAGGAAGGGCGCGCTTTCGGCCTGCCCGGCGTTGTTGACCAGGATCGCGATCGGCCCTCGCTCGCTGCGCGCCTTGTCGAAGGCTTGCTGCACCGATCCGGCGTCGGCGACGTCGCAGGCCACGGTGCCATGGCCGCTGCCGGGCAGGGTCGACGCGGTGCGCTCGAGCGCCTCGATGTTGCGGCCGAGCAGCGTCAGGGTCGCACCTTCGGCGGCGAGGGTGCGGGCGATCTCGGCGCCGATGCCGCGGGCCGCGCCGGTCACGAGTGCGTGGCGTCCGCTCAAGCTGTCTTGCTGCATGTCGAATGAACTCCCGAAGAGATGAAGAAGAACGGAGGATGGCCGAGTCCGAGGCTCAGCGCATGAAGCGGCCGCCGTTCAGGTCGAGCGTGGTGCCGGTGACGAAGGCAGCCGCAGCCGAAGCCAGGTACACGACCGCGGCGCCGACTTCCTCCGGCTCGCCGAAGCGTTGCAACGGGACGGCTACCTGCAGGGCGCGTCGACGTTCGTCCGGCAAGCTCTGCAGCATCGGCCCCTGCACCGCGGCGGGAGCCAGCGTGTTGACGGTGACGCCGTGCGGCGCGAGTTCCTGCGCGAAGGTTCGGGTCAGCGCGCCGATGCCGGCCTTCGAGGCTGCGTAGTGCACGCCGGTCGCGGCGCTCGGCTGCTGCCCCGCGAGCGATCCGAGGTTGACGATGCGTCCGGCGCCCTGCTCCCGCATGTGGCGGCCGGCGATCCGGCAACCGAAGAAGGTGCCGCGCAGGTTGACCGCCAGCACGTCGTCCCACTCGGCCGCATCGATGTCCCAGAGCGACGTGGTCGGGGTGCGGGCGGCGTTGTTGACCATGACGTCGATGCGCGCGAAGCGCTGCCGGGCCAGGTCGAACGCATCCTGGAACGCAGCTTCGTCCCTGACGTCCAGGGTCAGTCCGAAGCAATCATGGCCCTCTGCGCCGAGCGCTCCGGCAACCGAATGCACGGACGAATCGAGGTCGGCGAGCGCCACCTGCGCGCCGGCCTCTGCCAGGCTGCGGGCGATGGCGGCGCCGAGGCCTTGCGCCGCGCCGGTGACGAAGGCTGCTCGTCCGACCAGCGAAAAGGGTGTGCGCGGCGCCGGCACGTCGGCGTCCGGGAGCGGCCTGCCGAGCCCGGTCGAAGCGCCGGCCTCCATGCTCAAGCCTTCGCTGGCTTGCGCTGCACCGGGCCGCGATCCCAGGTGCCGGCGGTCACGCCGCGCTCGCGCAGCTTGTACTTCTGCACCTTGCCGTTCTCGGTGCGCGGCAGGTCCGGCAGCAGGTCGACATAACGCGGCAGCGCGAAGTAAGGCAGGCGGCTTTCGCAAAAGCCGATCAGCTCGACCGGATCGAGCGCCTGGCCCTCGCGTGCCACCAGGGCCGCCATGACCTCGTCCTCGGCCAGTTCCGAACCCACCGGATACACCGCGCACGCGGCGACCGACGGATGGCTCAGCAGCACCTGCTCGACTTCGAAGGACGAGATGTTCTCGCCGCGGCGGCGGATCGCATCCTTGATGCGGTCGATGAAGCGGAAGGCGCCGTCCGCATCCCGCACCACCCGGTCGCCGGTGTGGAACCAGAGGTTGCGCCAGGCCTCGATGGTCTTCTCGGGCATGCCGAGATAGCCGCTCGCAAAGGCATAGGGTTCGTCGGCGCGCAGCAGCAGTTCGCCGGCGGTGCCATCGGGCAGCGCGTCATCGTCGTCGTTCGCGACCCGTGCCTCGAAGCCCGCCCGCAGCCAGCCCATCACGCCGGCTCGCGGCGAATCGGGACGGGTCGCGATCGCGAAGTTGGTCTCGGTCGAGCCATAGCCTTCGAGCAGCCGGACACCCGTGCGTTCGAGAAAGGTCGCCGCCGCCGCCGCCGGAACGCCGGGCCCGAGTCCGACCCGGACCCGATGCTCGCGCTCGCCAGCCACGACCGGCTGGGCCAGCAGGATCGGCACCATCGCCCCGAGCAGGTACACCACGGTCGCGCCCGAATCGCGCATCGAAGCCCAGAAGCCCGAGGCCGAGAAGCGCGACTCGAAGACCACGCGGCAGCCGGTGAGCGCGGCCTGGGCGAAGGTGTTGAGCGCGTTGATGTGGAAGAGCGGCAAGGTGGTGCAGAGCACGTCGTCCCCGCCGACACCCAGCACGTCGGCGCTGTTGATGCCCCACCAGTAGTACTGCGCATGCGGGCACATCACGCCCTTGGCCGGGCCGGTGGTGCCGGAGGTGTACATGATCGCGAGCGGATCGCCCGGCTTCGCGTCATACGGCTCGATGGCTTCGGCCTCGGCCTCGGCTTCGGTGCCGACGGCCGCGAACGGGTACGCCGCAATCAGAACCCCTTCCAAACTGTCGATGCCTCGCGCCGCGACCGAGCCTCCGGGCGCCTGCGCTTCGCCATCGGCCCCGATCACCCACACCTCGCGCAGCTGGCTGCCGGACAAGTCCGCCGCGGCCAGCCGCTCGACGAAGCCGGCTTCGATCACCAGCAGCGTGGCCCCGCTGTTCGCGAGGAAGTAGGCGATCTGCGGCCCCATCGAGGCGGTGTTGATCGGCACGGTCGAGGCACCCAGCCAACCGGCGCCGAGGAAGGTCTCGAGGAACTCGATCCGGTTGCCGCTCATCAGCGCGATCCGGTCGCCCTGCTTCACGCCGCAAGCCGCAAGCCGGGCCGCCATTCGCGAGGCCGCCCGCATCGGGTCGGCGTGGGTCCAGCTTCGGCCGGCCACCTGCAGGAGCGGCTTGTCGCCGAACGCGGCCGCCTGCCGCTGCAGCATGCGCGGCAAGTTGCGCTCGGGCGCGGTCAGGATGCTCATCGCTCGATCCGGCAAATCGTCATTCGTCGTCGTGGGTGCCGCCGCCGAGGTAGGTGGCCTGCACGCGCGGGTCTTCCGCCAGCTCGTGCGAATTGCCGGAAAGCGCGATCTCGCCGGTTTCGAGCACGTAGCCGAGGTCGGAGCTTTCGAGCGCCGCGCGCGCGTTCTGCTCGACCAGCAGGATCGAGACGCCGTCGTCCCGAAGCGTGCGCACGATCGACAGGATTTCGCGCACGATCAGCGGCGCGAGGCCGAGGCTGGGCTCGTCCAGCATCAGGAGCCGAGGCGAAGACATTAATGCCCGACCGACCGCCAGCATCTGGCGTTCGCCGCCCGAGAGCGTGTCGGCACGCTGGCCGCGCCGCTCCGCGAGTCGCGGGAAACGGTCGTACACCGACTGCAGCCGCTGCTTGAGCGCGTCGCTGCGCAGCTTCTTCGAGAAGGCGCCGAGCTGCAGGTTGTCGAGCACGGTGAGTTCGCCGAAGAGTTCGCGCTTCTCGGGCACCAGGCACAGGCCGCGCTCCACGCGCGCCTCGACGTCGAGTCCGTGCAGGTCTTCGCCATCGAAGCGCAGCACGCCCTTGCTGGGCAGGAGCCCCATCGCCGCGGCCAGCAGCGTGGTCTTGCCGGCGCCGTTGGGGCCGATCACCGACACGATCTGCCCGCGCTGCAACGACAGACTCACGCCGCGCACCGCATCGACCTGGCCGTAGGAGACGTGCAGGTCGCCGATTTCGAGCATCGCACCGCTCATGCCACGCTCCCGAGGTAGGCCGCCTGTACCCGCTCGTCCGCACGCACCGCGGACGGCACGCCTTCGACGAGCTTGGAGCCGAAGTTCATCACCACCAGCCGGTCGACCAGGCGCATCACGAAATCCATGTCGTGTTCGACGATGAGGATGGTCACGCCCTCCTCCCGCAGCTTGCGCAGCAGTTCGCCGAGTTCCATCTTCTCCTTGCGGCGCAGGCCTGCAGCAGGCTCATCCAGCACCAGCAGCACCGGGTCGGCCGCCAGCGCCCGCGCGATCTCGAGGATGCGCTGGGTGCCGAGCGGCAGGCTGCCGGCCATCTCGTGGGCCCGGTCGCCGAGGCCGATGCGGTCGAGCTGCCGCTGCGCCTCCTGCAGGATCTGGGCTTCTTCCTTGCGGTCGAGCCGAAGGCCCGCCTTCAGCACGCCGGCCGTGGTGCGCGAATGCGCGCCGAGCGCCACGTTGTCCAGGAGGCTCATGTGCGGCCGAAGCTTGACGTGCTGGAAGGTGCGCGCCAGGCCCAGCCGCGCGACCGCGCGCTGCGGCATGCCGGCGATGTCCTTGTCCAGGAAGCGCACCTGGCCCGAGGTCATCGGCGCGGTACAGGTCAGGAGGTTGAACATGGTCGACTTGCCGGCGCCGTTCGGGCCGATCAGGCCGACGATCTCGCCCGCGTTCACGTCGAAGCTCACGTCGTTGACCGCCACCAGGCCGCCGAAGCGCTTGACCGCGCCCTTCACCGACAGGATCTGCGTGCCGCGCGCGGGCAAGGTGCGCCCGGCGAGCGGCTCGACCGCGGCCGGCCGCTCGGTGCGCAGTGCCACCTGCTTCTTGCGCGTGATGCGCCGCACGAAGCCCATCAGCCCGCCGCGCGCGAAGTGCAGCAGCAGGATGAAGAGCACCGCGAAGGCGACCGCCTCGAGCTGCCCGGCCCGCTGGGTCAGCATCGGCAGCACGTCCTGCAAGCCGTTCTTGAGGATCAGCACCAGCGCGGCGCCGACCAGCGCGCCCGCCAGCTGCCCGAGCCCGCCGGCCACCGCCATCAGCAAATACTCGATGCTGGCGCGGACGTCGAAGGGCGACGGACTCACGAAGCGGTTCATGTGCGCGTAGAGCCAGCCTGCCAGCCCGGCCATCAGCGCGGCCGTGACGAAGAGCGTCAGCCGCACCCGGTAGGCGTCCGCGCCGACGCTGGCCAGCAGGATCGCGCCGCCTCGCAGGCTGCGAATCGCGCGCCCCGGCCGCGACCGCAGCAGGTTCCAGCTGAACAGGAAGGCGAGGCCCACCAGCGCCCAGATCAGGTAGTAGATCGAGCGCGGATCGGCCAGCGAGAAGCTGCCGATGACGAGCGGCGGAATGTTCGAGAGACCGGTGTGCCGACCGAGCGCATCGACGTTGCCGAACAGCATCGCGATCGACAGGCCCCACGCGATCGTGCTGAGCGGCAGGAAGTGCCCGCCGAGGCGCAGCGTCAGCGCGCCGATCGCCAGGGCGGAAAGCCCGGTGAGCGCCAGCGCGAAGAAAAGGCCGATCCACGGCGACAAACCCTGCGTGGTGGTGAGCCAAGCCGACGCATAGGCCGCGATGCCGACGAAGGCGGCCTGGCCGAAGCTGGTCGCGCCGCCGATACCGGTGAGCAGCACGAGGCCGAGCGCCACCAGCGAACCGATGCCGATGTCGTTCAGGAGCGAGACGGTGAAGTTGCCCGCGATCCACGGTGCCACCGCGATCGCGAGCACCACGATGCCGACCACCAGCATGCGGGTTCGTGCCGCGTTGCCGGTCGAGCCGCTGGCAGGCGGTGCGGGTTGCCGGGCGCTGTCGGCGATCGGCGGTTGTGCGGCGTTCATTCGTCCACCTCCTCTTCATCCTCTTCGACATGCCGGCTCAGGAACGAGCGCAGCATCAGCACCGGGATCAGCAGGCTGAACACGATCACGTCCTTGAGCGCCCCGCTGTAGAACGAGGCGAAGCTCTCGACCACGCCGACCGCCAGCGCGCCGATGGCGGTCATCGGATAGCTCACCAGCCCGCCGATGATCGCGGCCACGAAGGCCTTGAGGCCGATGATGAAACCGGAGTCGTAATACATGGTGGTCACCGGCGCGATCAGGACGCCGATGAGGCCCGCCAGCAGCGAAGCCGAGCCATAGGCCAGGAGCGCGGTGCGGGCCGGCCGGATGCCGACCAGCCGCGCGCCGACCCGGTTGACCGCGGTCGCGCGCAGCGCCTTGCCGGCCACCGTGCGTTCGAACACCAGGAAGAAGAGCCCGCTCAGCACGATCGCCGAGCCGACCATCAGCACCACCTGGCCGCTCACCGTGAAGCCGTCGCCGAGCGCCAGCGTGCCGCTCGCGAGCGGCTGGGTGCGCGAACCCTCGGGCCCGAAGAACAGCAGGCCGAGTCCGGACATCAGGAAGTGCAGCGCCAGCGACACGATCAGGAGCACCAGCACCGAGGCGTCGGCGATCGGCTGGAACACCACCCGCGCCAGAAGCGGCGCGATCGGCACCACCAGCAGCACCGCCATCACGATGTGCAGCACCGCCGGCGTGCCGGGCCGTGCGACCAGCCAGGCCAGCACGCAGGGCACCAACGGCAGCAGTCCCCAGGACAGCACCGCCTTCGGAATCTTGCCGGCCTCGCCGCGCTTCACCAGGCTGCCGATCTCGGTCGCCGTGGCCAGCGCCGCCAGCACCGCCACCAAGCCGATGGTCGGCGGCAGGCGGTTGGTCTCGAAGGCCGCCAGCGTCAGGGCGGCGAAGGCCGCGATGTCGCCGAAGGGCACGAACACCACCCGGGTCACCGAGAAGATCAGCACCAGCCCGAGCCCGGCGAGCAAGTAAACGGCGCCATTCGCCAGGCCGTCGATGCCCAGGATGAGTGCCACGTCCCACGTCATTGAAAAGTCCTTCCGTCGATCTTCTTGACTGCTTCGCCTCGGCTCCGGGAGCTCAAGGCGCGAGCTTCCATTGCCCGTTCTCCAGCTTCACCAGCACGCGGGCGCGCTCGTCGACGCCGTAGAGGTTGCCGGCCTTGAAGTTGTAGACGCCGTGCGTGCCGACCACCTCCTTGGTGGTGGCGATCGCGTCCCGCAGCGACTGGCGGAGCTCGGGCGTGCCCGGTTCGCCCTTGGCGCGCGCCGCCGCATCGGCGAACACCAGCCAACCGTCGAACGAATAGGCCGAGAACGCATCGCTGGTGGGTGCGTTGTTGACCTTCTGGAAGGCGGCGCGGAAGTCCAGCGCGATCTTCTTGGTCGGGTAGTTGTCCGGCAGCTGCTCGGCCACGATGACCGGGCCGGTCGGCATGATCGCGCCCTGCGTGGCCGCGCCCACCACCCGCACGAAGTCCGGGTTGATGAGGCCGTGCTGGCCGTACATCGGCCCCTTGAAGCCGCGCTCGGTCAGGGCAAGGAAGGGCAGCGCGCCCGGCGTGCCGGCGCCGCCGGTCATCACCGCGTCGGGCTTCATCGCCACCAGCTTCAGCACCTGGCCGGTGACCGATGCGTCGGCCCGCGCATAGCGCTCGTTGCCCAGCACCTTGATGCCGGCCTCGGGCGCGGCCTTCATGAGCGCGTTGTAGACCAGGTCGCCCCAGGCGTCCGAGAAGCCGATGTAGCCGACCGTCTTGACGCCGTCCTTCTTCATGCGCTGGACCACCGCGTCGATCATCAGCTGGGTCGGCTGCGCGACCGTGAAGACCCACGGGTTTTCGGCCGGGTCGAGCTGGATCGGGGTGAGCCCGATCATCGGCACCTTGGCATCGCGGCCGACCTGCGCCATCGCGATCGCCGCCGGAACGCCCGAGGTGCCCATCAGCACGTCGACCTTCTCCTCGTCCACCAGCTTGCGCGCATTGCGGCCGGCCGTCGTCGGATCGGAGCCGTCGTCCAGTACCACCAGCTGGATCTTGCGGCCGTTGACCTCGGGCTTGTAGGCCATTGCGGCCTGCATGCCCTTGACGTAGGGCACGCCGAGCGAGGAATTGGGGCCGGACAGCGAGACGCTCAGCCCGACCTTGTAGTCGGCAGCCGTCGCGAACGAGGCAACGGCGGAGACAGCCGCGGCTGCCAGCGCATTGCGCGCCAAGGTCTTCATCAAGCTCTTCATGTCGTGGCTCCTGGAGGGAAGGAAATTGAGCGGTTGCTCGGTGGACTCAGATGAACAACTGGATCGCCGGCAGCGCGCGGCCGGGATTGAGGAGATCGATGCGCTTCTCGCGGATCGCAAAGCCGGAGCCGGTGCGCAGCAGCCGATGGCGGCAGCTGCCGGCCAAGAGCACCTGCGACTCGCCGCGGGCCTCGACATAGATGAAGGGCGTGCGCAGGACCAGTTCGCCGTCGGTCGGGTGCGAGGCGCGGTCGCCGTCGCCATCGCCATACCCGCTCTCGAGCGTCGATCGCTGCAGCACGTGCTGGCAGTGGCTGCCGGGTTGCTGCGAATGGGCGCGTGGATTCTTGAGGCGGTCCACCCGCAGTTGCAGCAGGAGCCGGTCTTCGTAGGCGATCGAGTTGTGCGAATAGGGGTCGGCCTGTGCCGCGCCGAGAAGGGGAATCCAGTAGTGCGCGTCCTCCGAGAACAGCGCCAGCCAATCGTCGAAGCGGCCGGCATCGAGCAGCGCCGCTTCGTGGGCGATGAAGTCGCAGGCCTCGTTCATGCGGCGGCCCCGGATGGCGAATCCTGCATGTAGCGCGCCCAGGCACGGAACTGGTTGCGCATCAGGAGCTCGTTGGTGCCGTTGGTCGTGACGGTCTCCTGGCCGAGCTCCGCCGGATCGAAGTCGCGGTGCAGGCTGACCCAGTCGTTGCCTTCGCCGCGCAGGCCGAGCTGCATGCTTTCGAAGAGATGCACGTCGTCGTGCGCGACCACCGACATCGGCGAGAACACCAGGCGGTTGTAGCCCATCGATCGTTCGAGCAGCAGATCGGGCGCGCCTTCGGCCCGAAAGCTCCAGGCCTCGATCAAGGTACGGTCGGCCGAAAGCGGCCGCATCACCCGGATCACCTGCGGCGAGCCCTTGACGGCAAGGCTCGGGAACAGCACCGAGTTCTGCGGCGAGCGCTGCAGAATTTCATCCGCCCTCGCCTCGCCATGCGCCTTTCGAAGCGCCGCCTCGTACTCGGGCAGCTGCGCGTAGCCCGAGTGGATGCTGAAGTTCACGCCGAGCAGGCTGTGGCCGTTGGCGAATACCCGCCCGCCCATCTTGTCGAAGAAGTCGTAGCCGGCGCCGAAGGGCAGGATCTGCTCCATGGCCATCGGCTTCGGCGCGTCGGCCGGCTTGTCCTTCCAGAGCGCGCCGGCCGCCTGGGTGGCGGATTCGTGCGTCGACATCGGATGCACCGTGTCGTTGATGTTCTCCAGGTACATCTTCCAGTTGCACTGGATCACGTTGCGCAGCACGCCGCCGGCGACGGTCAGCCGGCCTTCGGGCGAGCGGTCGACCATGTTGTCGATCGCCTTCAGCACCTCGCCGAAGTAGCCGTCGAAGTCGACGCCCTGGGTGGCGATGCGCGCGAAGACGAAGTCGCGGTAAACCCGCATGCCCGCCAGCGGCACCAGTCCGCGGCCGGATTCGCATTCCTTGAGCCGGGTGCCTTCGTAGCCCGACTTGAGCGGGATCGCGAGCGGCGAGCCGTCGAGCTTGTAGGCCCAGGCGTGGTACGGGCAGCGAAAGAACTTGCCGGTGTTGCCGCTTTCGTCGCTCACCAGCCGGCTCCCCTTGTGCGCGCAGCGGTTGTAGAAGACGCCGACCGAGCCGTCCGCCTGCCGCACCATCATCACCGGCCGGCCGGCCAGCTCGAGCGACCAGTAGTCCCCGGCCGCGGGCACCTGGCTCGCATGGCCGACGTAGAGCCAGGTGTTCGCGAAGAAGCGCTCCTGCTCCAGCGCGAACAGCTCTTCGCTCAGGTACAGGTCGCGGTGAACGCGGTCGTCCTGCACCAGCGCCTGGATCGCTTCGGGATGGTTGCGGTAGGTGGTCATGGTCCTGGCCCGGCGGTGGGAGGGTTCGGCTTCAGCGGTTCAGGGTGCCAGCTTCCAGGTGCCCTTGTCCATGCGGACGATCACCACGCCGCGCTGGTCGGAGCCGTACCGGTTGTCCGGCTTGAAGTTGTAGATGCCGTGCGTGCCGACCAGCTCCTTGGTGCTGACGATCGCATCCCTGAGCGACGTGCGATAGGCCGGCGTGCCGGGCTCGCCCTTGGCACGCGCCGCCGCATCGGCCAACAGCAGGTAGGAGTCGTAGGTGTACGACGAGAAGGCATCGGTCGGCGCCGCGCCATGCACCTTCTGGTAGGCCGCGCGGTAGTTCATCGAGACCTTCTTGATCGGGTTGCTGTCGGGCAGCTGATCGGCCACCAGCACCGGGCCGCTCGGCACTTCGAGGCCGTTGATCGAATTGCCGCCGACCCGCACGAAGTCGGCGTTGATGAGGCCGTGGGTGCCGTAGATGCGGCCCTTGAAGCCGCGTTCGGCCAGGCCGATGTACGGCAGCGCGCCGGGCGTGCCCGAGTTGCCGGCGAACACCGCATCGGGTCGGGCCGAGACGATCTTCAGGACCTGGCCCGCCACCGACGAGTCGCTGCGTGCATAGCGCTCGTTCGCCACCACCTTGATGCCGGCCGCCTCGGCGCTCTTCACCAGCGAGTCGTAGGCGAGATCGCCGAGCGCGTCCGAGAAGCCGATGAAGGCGACCGTCTTCACGCCCTCCTTCTTCATCTTCTCGACCACGCCCGCCACCATCAGCGGGAAGGGCTGCGACACGGTCACGGTCCAGGCGCCTTCGGGGCCGGGAATGGTCACCGGCGTCGGCGAGATCAGCGGCACGTTGAGTTCGCGCGCGACCGCCGCGATCGCCATCGCGCCGGGCACGCCCGAGGTGCCGATCAGCACGTCGACCTTGTCCTCCACCGCGAGCTTGCGGGCATTGCGGCCTGCGGTGGTCGGGTCGGAGGCGTCGTCCAGCACGATCAGCTCGACCTTCTTGCCGGCGAGGGTCGGATGCTCGGCCAGCGCCGCGCGGATGCCCTTCTCGTAAGGAATGCCAAGCGCGGACACCGGGCCGGAGAGCGAGCTGATGAAGCCGATCTTGAGATCGGCAGCGCTCGCCTGCGCGGCGGCCAATGCGACCGCGGTTGCGCCGACGAGGCGGCCGAGCTTGCGAAAAGAAAGGGAAGCAGTCATGTCGAAAAAAGGAAACGAAATTTCAGGGATTCAGGAATGCACGAAGACAGCAAGCTGCTTGCCAACCAGGCGGCGAACGATGCGCGGTCGATCAGGGCACCAGCTTCCACTGGCCCTTCTCGAGCTTGACCACGACGCGCGAGCGCTCGTCGGAGCCGTAGCGGTTGTCGGGCTTGAAGTTGTAGACGCTGTGCGTGCCGACCACTTCCTTGGAGGTGACGATCGCGTCGCGCAGCGACTGGCGGAAGGCCGGCGTGCCGGGCTCGCCCTTGGCGCGCGCCGCGGCGTCCAGGAAGATCAGCCAGGCATCGAAGCTGTAGGCCGAGAAGGCATCGTTCGGCGCCGCGCCGTTGGCCTTCTGGTAGGCCGCGCGGAAGTCCATCGACACCTTGCGGATCGGGTTCGACTCGGGCAGCTGCTCGGCCACGATGACCGGGCCGGTGGGCGCCAGGAGGCCTTCGACCGCGGCGCCGCCGACCCGAACGAAGTCGGGGTTGATCAAGGCATGCATGCCGTAGATCTGGCCCTTGTAGCCGCGCTCGGTGAGCGCAAGGTACGGCAGCGCGCCGGGCGTGCCCGAGGTGCCGGTGATGACCGCGTCCGGCTTGAGCGCCACGATCTTCAGCACCTGTCCGGTGACCGAGGCGTCGGCCCGCGCATAGCGCTCGTTCGACACCACCTTGATGCCGCTGCCCTCGACCGCCTTGTTGAGCGCGTCGTACACCAGGTCGCCCCAGGCGTCGGAGAAGCCGATGTAGCCGACGGTCTTGACGTTCGACTTCTTCATCTTCTCGACCACCGCGCTCACCATCAACGGCGCGGGCTGCGGCAGCGTGACCATCCAGGCGCCTTCGTCGCCCGGCAGGTTGGCGTTGGCGATGGAGATGAGCGGCGTCTTGGTCTCGCGTGCGACGGCGGCGATGGCCAGCGCGCCCGGCGAACCGGCGGTGCCGATGATCACGTCGACCTTGTCCTCGTCGATCATCTTGCGGGCATTGCGCGCGGCGGTGGACGGGTCGGACGCATCGTCGAGCTGCACCAGCTGGACCTTGCGGCCATTGACCTCGCCCTTGTAGGCGAGCGCGGCCTTCATGCCCTTCTCGTACGGAATGCCGAGCGAGGAAACCGGTCCCGACAGCGAGGTGATGAACCCCACCTTGAGATCGGCCGCGAGCGCGTTCGCGCCGGCGACGAGGCCCGCGACGCCGAGGGCGATGCCGCTGAAGGCGCGCAGTGCGCGTGAAGCGATCCAGACTTTCATGACGATCCTCCTAAGGATGTGAAGACGATGGGGAAACAGGGGGCGCAGAGAAGATGACTTTTGAATTGTTTAAGTGTCAACAATACTAGCGGCGCGATACGTGGATGACAAGGAGAAGAACGAGGGGTCGTGGAGATGCCTGAATGCGGGGCGCGAGGCGCACCGCTAGAGGGCCAGGCTGCCCACGCTGGTGCCGCCGCAGACGTACAGGACCTGTCCGGTGACGAATCCGTTGGCCGGCTCGACGAAGAAGCGCACGGCCCGTGCCACGTCCTCGGATTCCCCCAGCCGCCTGACGGGTATCGACGCCGCGAGCGCGCGCTCCTTGTCGCTGCCGGCGGCCACCACGTCATGGAACATGTCGGTGCGGATCGGCCCCGGCGCCACCACGTTGACCATGATGCCCTCGGGCGCGAGTTCGAGCGCCCAGGTGCGGGCCATGCCGATCATCCCGGCCTTGGTCGCCGAATAGCTGGTGCGGGTGGCGAGGCCGACCGCCGCCCGCGAGGACATCAGCACGATGCGGCCGAAGCGTTGCGCCCGCATGGCGGGCAGCACCGCCTGCGCGAGTTGCACCGCGGCGCCGAGATGCAGGTCGACCAGCGCATCGAGGTCGCCGAGCTGCACGTCCGGCAGCAGCGCGGCCCGGATCACGCCGGCGTTGTGGATGAGCGTGGTCACCTCGAAGCGGCGCGCAAGCTCGGCCGCGGCTTCGGCGGTGGCGGCGCGGTCCATCAGGTCGACCTCGATGCCGTGCAGCTTCGGATGGTCGATATCCGGCGCGCGCCGGGCGAGCGAGATCACCTCGTAGCCTTGCGCCAGCAGGTCGGCGCAGATCGCCTTGCCGATGCCGGCGCTGCCACCGGTGACGGCCGCCACCCGGGGCGCGCTGCTCACGCCGCGTCTCCGACCAGGGCCAGCACGCGCAGCGGGCTGCCGCTGCCCTTCTCGATCTTGAGCGGCGGGCAGATCAGCACCGCGCCCGCGGGCGGAAGCAGGTCGAGGTTGGTGAGGCACTGCAGGCCGAGCTTGCCGGCGCCGTGCATCAGGTAGTGGCACGGATAGGGCGGACGCAGGTGGTAGCCCTGGCCGGCATCGGTGCCGATGGCCTCCGAGCCGAAACCCAGCACGTCGCGCTGCTCGATCATGAAGCGGACCGCCTCGGTGCTCGGCCCCGGCGTGTGCTGGCCGGTCTCGTCGTAGTTCTGGTACTCCTCGGGATCGGTGCGCTTGGACCAGTCGGTCCGCATCAGCACCCAGGCGCCCTTCGGGATGCGGCCGTGCTCGGCCTCGTAGCGCTTGATGTCCTCGACCGTCAGCAGGTAGTCATGGTCGAGCTGGGTCTGTTCCGAGCAATCGATGACGCAGGCCGGCCCGACGAAGCTTTGCGCCGGGATCGTGTCGACCGAGTTGTTCGGCAGGTCCCGCCCCGAGATCCAGTGGATCGGTGCATCGAAGTGCGTGCCGGTGTGTTCGCCGCAGGAAAAGTTGTTCCAGTACCAGGCCGGGCCGCGCTCGTCGTAGTGCGAAACCTCCTCGATCCGGAACGGCCAGCATTGCCCCATCTCGGGCGGCAAGGCGATCTGCGGGAATTCGGGTGTCAGCGTTTGCGTCAGGTCGACGACGCGGATGCGGCCGGTGGCGAGCGCTCCGACCAGGCCGCCGAGGATGTCCGTTGCGGACAGGAGTTCTGTCGTGGTCATGTCTTTGTGCTTCCTGCTGTTTGGTTGAGTCGATGCGTCGCGATGTCGCCGTGTGGCCGTCAATGACCGCCGGCGGACAGCTCGCGCTCGAGCACCTTCGGGTTCTCGCGCCAGCGCTCCAGCCACTCCTGCGCGACGTCGCCGGGGTAGACGTCCTCGACCCCGTCGCGCAGCGCCTTGACGATGGCGTTGGCGAGCGCGCTCGGCGCCACCTTGGGCGGCGGCATGTGCTGGTTCCACTCGTCGTCGATCGGCCCGGGAAAAAGGTTGATGACCCGGATGCCGGCCGGCCGCATCTCGGCCCGCAGGCATTGCGCGAGCGAATAGGCGGCCGCCTTCGAGGCGCTGTAGGTGCCGTGCGACGGGAAGTTGGAGAGCGCGAAGATCGACAGCACGTTGACCCAGGCGGTGGCGCTGGTCACGCCGTCGGCCGAGCGGCCCTTGAGCGCCGGGCCGAACTCCTGCGCGAGGCGCAGGAAGCCGAAGTAGTTGATGTCCATCTCGGCCTTGGCCACGTCGGTGCCGCGGCGCCCGCCGATGCCGAAGCTGCGATGCACCTCGGCGTTGTTGATCACGATGTCGACCTTGCCGCCGATCTCGCCGGCCAGCTCGGTCACCGACCGGCCGTTGGTGAGGTCGAGCGGCACCAGCGTCACCTGCGGCAGCGCGCCGATGTCGTCGAGCCCACCGCTTTTCTTCCAGGGCTCCGAATGGCCGACCCAGACGATGTCGGCGCCGGCCTTGACCAGGGCCCGCACGATCGCCTGCCCGGTCTCGGTCTTGCCGTCGGTGACGAGCACCTTGCGGAACTTGGGGTCGCTGGTCATCTCGCGAAGCATCTTGTCGTCGGCCATATGGGCACTTCCTTCCGAAGGGAATCCGATGAGCACGGCCTGACCCGCGCGATCGATGTGGGCGCCCACGCGGATGCGGGCGGGCGCGGGGCCGACCTCGCCGTGCAGGTGGACCATGAGGGTCGGGCCGACGTCGAGGTGGACGAGCCCCAGCCGCCAGGGCAGGCGCTCGCGAAAGAACAGGTCGTTGCTGTGGTGCAGCGTGGTGCTGCCGAGCAGCTGGCCGGCGCCGTCCTGCGGGGTCCAGTGCAGGCGCGGCGAGACGCACTTGTGGCAGACCTCGCGCGGCGGGTACTGCACCGTACCGCAGTCCTCGCAGACCTGCAGCTCGAAGCGGCCTTCGGCGGCAGCCGCGGTCATGTTGAGCGCGACCCGGCCGCGCGCGCCCGGCGGCAGGTTCATCTGCGGCGTGCGCAGCACCGGGTTCTTGCGCTTGGGGCGCAGCAGGGGCAGGGTCATGAGCTCGCTCCCAGGATGACGGCGCCGGTGCACAGGCACCGGTCGTAGGTGACCATGCCGAAGCCGGCCACCAGGCCGAGCCGCGCATCCGGCACCGCCCGCGGGCCGGCCTCGCCGGTGAGCTGGCGGATCGCCTCGACCATGCCGAGGAAACCACCGGCCGCACCGGCCTGCCCGGCCGACAGCTGGCCGCCGCTGGTGTTGTTCGGAAAGCTGCCGTCGGTGGTCATGGTGTGCGACTGGACGAAGGCCGAGCCCTCGCCCTTCTCGCAGAAACCCAGGTCCTCGAACTGCATCATCACGATCACCGGGTAGTCGTCGTAGGTCTGGACGAAGTCGAGCTCGGCCGGCCGCACGCCGGCCTGCGCGTAGAGGTCGTCGCGGTCTCGAAGCCAGCCGCCCCGCACCATCACCGGGTCGTCCGAATAGGCGTTGTGGCGCTCGATGGCGCCGCGCACCACCACGTGCGCCAGGCCCAGGTCGCGGGCCCGCTCCTCGCTCATCACCAGGAACGCGTCGGCGCCGGCGCAGGGCATCACGCAGTCGAACAGGTGGATCGGATCGGAGATCGGCCGCGCACCCATGTATTCGTCGAGCGTGAGCGGCTTCTTGAAGACCGCGTTCGGGTTGCCGAGCGCGTTGGTGCGCTGGTCGACGCAGATGCGGCCGAAGTCCTCGCGCCTCGCGCCGTAGGTGCGCATGTAGTTCGCGGTGATCATCGCGAAGATCGAGTTCGGGCCGCCCGAGCCGTAGGGATAGCTCGCATCGCGGGCGAAGCTGCTGAAGCTCCCGAGCGTGAGGCGGAACGAATCGACATGGTTGGTGTCGGCGCCGATGCAGGCCACGATGTCCGCATCGCCGGCCTGCACCGCGCGCGCCGCACGGCGCAGGCACATCACGCCCGATGCGCCGCCGGTCGGCACGTGGTCGAGCCAGCGCGGCGAAAGGCCCAGGTGCTGGGTGACACCGACCGCGGTATCCGGCGCCAGCGAAAAGCTGCTGAGGCTGAGGCCGTCGATCTGTTCCTTCTTGAGCCCGGCGCCATGGATCAACGCTTCGAGCGCCTGGCCGATGAACCAGTGCGCAGTGCGGGTCGAGTAGCGGACATAGGGCACGGTCACCGGCACCGCGACCGCGACGCCTTCGTACGACTGGCGCTGCTTGCGGGTCATGCCCATGGCGAACCTTTCGAATGGTGCATCGTCAGTCCTGCCGTTTCTTCATCGAGCGGGTATCGATGCAATTCGGTTGGCCCGGCAAGGCCAGCGCCATTTCGCGCAGCTGGCCGCGCTGGATCTTCTGCGAAGGCGTGAGCGGCAAGGCATCCACGAAGGCTACGTAGCCCGGCGCCTTGTAGTAGGCGAGCTGGTCGAGCGCATGCGCGACGATGCTGGCGGCGGTTTCTTCGCTGCCCGGCTTGCCGGCCTGCGAGTCGTGCAGCACCACGCAGGCCAGCACCTCGTCGCCGCGCACCGCATCGGGCGTTGCGGCCACGGCCGAGGTCTTGACCGCCGGATGCTGGTTCAGCACGCTTTCGACCTCGACCGCCGAGATGTTCTCGCCGCTTCGGCGAATGACGTTCTTCTTGCGGTCAACGAAGAAGAAATTGCCGCCCGCATCGCGCCGCACCAGGTCGCCGGTATGGAACCAGCCGTCGGCCCAGGCCTCGCGCGTGGCTTCCTCGTCCTTCAGGTAGCCGGAGAAGAAGTGGCGGCGCGGATCGCTTCCGGCCGAGCGCACCAGGAGTTCGCCGGGCTGGTCGGCCGCGACGTCCTGCCCTGCTTCGTCGACCAGGCGCAGGTCGAGGTACGGCTCCTGCCGGCCGAAGCAGCTGGTGCCGATCTGACGCGGCTCGCGGTTGGCCATGATGCAGGCGGCGGCACCGGTCTCGGTCATGGCCCAGGCCTCCACCAGCGGGAAGCCGAAGCGCTCTTCGAAGGGCGCATGGTTCTTCTTGTCGACGCCGGCGCCGAAGCCCCAGCGAATCGAATGATCGCGATCCGCCGGCGATGGCGGTGCAGACAGCAGCATCGCCGGCATCACGCCCAGGTAATGAACGACGGTGGCGCGGCTCTCGCGCGCGCTCGCCAGCCAGCTGCTGGGATGGAAGCGATCGAGCTGCACCAGGCAGCCGCCTGCCGTCAGCACCACCATGGTCGAGAACGCCATTGCGTTCATGTGGTTGAGCGGCAGCGGCGTCATCACCCGTTCGGCGTCGCGCCGGATGCTGCAGGCGCCGTCGAGCGCGGCATACCACTCGCCGGCCCGCAGGAAGTAGCCGTTCGAAAGGATGCAGCCCTTGGGGCGGCCGGTGGTGCCCGAGGTGTAGAGCAGCCCGCATTCGGTGTCCGCATCGATCGGCTCGGCGGCGCGAGGTGCCGGCGAGAGCGCGGGCGGCGGCGCATCGTCCGGACCGATCGCCTGGAACTTGACGCCGGACTTGGCGGCAGCCGATCGCAGGTCGCCGGCACGCTGCGGCAGGCTGACGGCCAGCTCGATCTCGCTGTGTCCGATCAGGTAGACCAGCTCGGCCGAGCGCATCTCGGCATTGATCGGCACCACGCTCACGCCGAGCGAGTTGAGGGCCAGCCAATGGAAGAGGAACACCGGCCGGTTTTCCAGCAGCAGCCCGACCCGATGGCCATGGCCGTGCCCGGCCTCGGCATAGGCGGCGCGCAGGCGGTCGACCTCGGCCCGGGCCTCGCTCCAGCGGATCGGTCCGGCCTCGATGCCGTAGGCGGCGGCGGTGACGGATTCGGTGAAAAGGAACTCGGCATCGGGCGTGCGCGCCGCGGTGGCGGCGAACAGCGCATGGACGCTCGCGAACGAGGCTGGCGTGGCGGTGGGCGCTGTCATCGGGGCGGTCTCGGTCATCGCGGGATCAGATGAAAAGCTGCACCGCCGGCAGGGCCGCGTCGCAGTTGAGGAGGTTCACCCGCTTCAAGCTCATGCGCAGGGCGCCATCCTCGAGCTTCAGGTGATGGAAGAAGGTGCCGACGTAGAACTGCAGCTCGTCCCCTTGCGACTCGGTGTAGTGGAACTCGGTGCGAACGACATAGCGGTTGGCCTCGGGTTCGAACACCTCGACCGTGGGCACCTGCAGCAGGTGGTGGCAGCGGCTCGGCGGCTGCTGGGAGAAAGCGCGCGGGCTCTTCAGGCGCTCCACTCGAAGGTCGCGCAGCAGCTTGTCTTCGTACAGGTGCGAGGTGTGGTTGATGCCGTCTTCCTGGTCGGGCACCAGCGGCACCCAGTAGAAGGCGTCGTCCGTGAAGAGCGCGTTCCATTCGTCGAAGCGCTTGGCATCCAGCAGCCGGCATTCGTGCACCACGAAGTCGATGAGATCCTGGCGGCTGGCCGCCTGCATCGCCGCGGCCATCACATCGTCTCCGTCATGTAGCGGGCCCAGCTGCGGTATTGGTTGCGCATCGGCAGCTCGTTGGTGCCATTGACCGTCATCTCGCCGCCCTTCAGCTCGGCCGGGTCGAAGTCGCGATGCAGGCTCACCCATTCGTTGCCGCTCGCATGCAGGCCGGCCTGGATGCCGCGATAGGCCTGCAGGTCGTCGTGTCCCACCACCGAGAACGGCGAGTTGATGAGCCGGTTGTACATGGTGGTGCGCTGCAGCAGTTCGGGCGGCGCGCCCTTGAGGCGAAAGGTCCAGCTCTCGACCAGGGTCTGGCTGGCCGAGATCGGCTTGGCCACCCGGATCGCCTGGATCGCGCCCTTGATCGTGAGGTTCGGGTAGTAGACGGTGTTGTGCCGCGCCATGCCGAGGATCTGCTTCATCTTCTCCTCGCCGTAGCGCGCCTTCATGGCGTCGTCATACGCGGGGATCGGCTTGTAGTTGCTGTGGATGCTGAAGTGCACGCCGGTGAAGCTGTGGCCGTTGTCGTAGGTGCGAATCCCCATGTCCTCGAAGAACTTGTAGTCGGACATGAAGGGCACGAACTGCTCGACCGCCATCGGCTTGGGCTCGTCGGCCGGCTTGTCCGCCCACATCCGCTTGGCGGTGCCGGCGGACGACTCGTGCGCCACCATCGGATGCATGGTGTCGTTCAGGTTCTCGACGAACATCTTCCAGTTGCACTGGTGCACGAAGCGCAGGCACCCGCCGGCGATCTCGAGCTCGCCCTCGGGCGAACGATCGGCCATGTTGTCGATCGAGCTGAGCGAGTCGCCGAAGTATTCCTCGAAGTCGGGGCCGGCGTCGTTGATCTTGATGAAGATGAAGCCGCGGTGCGTGCGCAGGTGGTTGATGGCGGTCAGGCCCTTGCCCGATTCGCATTCGCGCATCTGCGTGCCTTCGTAGCCGTTCTTGAGCGGAATCGCGAGCAGCGAGCCGTCGGTCTTGAAGGTCCAGGCGTGATAGGGGCAGCGGAAGAACTTGCCGGTGTTGCCGCACGGGCCGCTCACCAGGCGCGAGCCCTTGTGCGCGCAACGGTTCATCATCGCGCGCACGCTGCCGTCCGAATGCCGCACCACGATGATCGGCCGGCCGCCGATCTCGTTGGTGATCCAGTCGCCCGGCTTCGGGATCTGGCTGTCGTGGCCGACGTAGTTCCAGGTGTTCGCGAAGAAGTGTTCCTGCTCCAGCGCGAAGATCTCTTCGTCGATGTAGAGATCGCGGTGCACGCGGTCCTGCTGCACCAGCGCGCGCACGGCCTCGGGATTGTCTCGGTAGGAAGTCATGGGTGCTTCGTTCCTTGTTGGCTTCAGAGGTCCAGTACCAGCCGCTCGCCCTTGGCGCGGGAGATGCAGATCTGCATCACGTTGCCCTCGGCCTTCTCGCGCGTGCTCAGCACGTAGTCGCGGTGGTCGATCTCGCCTTCGAGAACCGGCACCGCGCAAACGCCGCATTCGCCGCGCTTGCAGTCGAACATCGGGTCGCAGCCATGCTCGATCAGGCAGTCGAGGATGCTCTGATCCGGCGCCACCGTAAAGCGTTGTCCGGACTGCGCGAGCTCGACCTCGAAGGCATGGTCTCCGGCTTCGACCACCGGCGTCGTGAAGAGTTCGAAATGCACCCGGTCGTGTTCCCAGCCGCGGGCCTGGGTGCGCGCCAGCACCGCATCGAGCATGACCTTGGGACCGCAGACATAGAGGCGGTCGCCGGCCGGCACGTCGTCCAGCAGGGCGTCGATGTCGAGAGGTCCGGCGGCCCGGTCGTCCGCATGCACCCGGAGCGAATCGCCGAGCAGCGCCTCGAGCTCGGGCAGGAAAGCCATGAGCTCGCGGCTGCGGCCCGCGTAATGCATGCGGACCGGCAGGCCCTCGGCGATGCGGCGCGCCGCCATGCTGGCGAGCGGCGTGACGCCGATGCCGCCCGCGACCAGCACGGTGCCGCCCGGGCCGGTGTGGAGCGGAAAGTCGTTCTTCGGCGGCTCCACCGCGAGCGTGTCGCCCACCGCGAGCCGCTCATGCATGAAGCGCGAGCCGCCGCGGCCTTCGCCCTCCTTGCGCACCGCGATCAGGTAGGCGGGCGGTGCATGGGTGGCATTGCGCGCCACCTCGAAATTGACGAGCGAATAGTGGCGCCAGTCCTTCGAGCCATCGGCCAGCTCGACCTGTACCCGGACATGCGCGCCGGCCGAAAAGCCGGGCAACACGCCGCCGCCGATCGGCTCCAGCCGGAACTGGCGGATGAGCGGATTGAGATCGCGGGCCTCGGCGATTCGCAGCTGGAGCGTGGGAGTCGTGGAAGTCATGTGCGCCTCGTTGCGGTGTCTCTCGTCGTCTCTCTTGGGCTCTGGTGGGCTCTCGTCGGCTCAAGCGGCAGCGTGCCGGGCCAGCACGGCCTTCAGCTGGTTGCCATGCTCGTCCGCGAGCGCCGCATCCCGCCATTCGCGCAGGGTGGCCGGTGCGAGCGACGCACCAGCCTGCCGGAAGGCCGCCATCACGGTGTCGTAGTTGCGGATGCCGCGCTCGTGGGTGTCGCTGTAGCCCTTGACCAGCCGCTGGCATTGCGCCACCTCCACGGCGAGTTCCGGATGGCGGGCGGCGGTGGCCGCGATCTGCTGCAGCCACTCCTCGATGCGGCGGTTTTCCTCGGCATAGCGCAGGGTGCTGCGGCGCCAGCGCTTCATCGCGGCGACCGTGCGCAGCATCAGGTAGCCGTGCAGCGAACTGGTCTGGATCACGCGACCCTTCTGCGTCATGCGCTCGACCCAGCGGCGCGGCAGGCCCGAGCCCATCAGCCAGCGGCCGACGCCGCCCGGCAGGGTCTCGCAGATCTCCTGCAGCCGCGGATGCATGTACTCGTTGATCGCGAGCAGCTGGTCGGCCTGCACCCGGGTTTCGCCGCGAACCCGCTCGAAGCGGCTCGATCGGGTCTTGAGGGCCGCGACCCGGGCCGTGTCCTCGTACGACATCCAGAGCGCGAGATGCCGGGCGGCTTCACGCAGCAGCCGCGGATCGACTCCGCCGGGCGACCGGGCGAGCGCCTGCATGCGATCCAGGTAGAGCCTGGCGTAGTCGATGTCCTGGTAGTCGATCAGGCGACGCACGCCTTCGAGCAGGAAGAACCGGCTCTCGGCCGGAAAGTCGCGCTGCACCCGCTCGACCAGTGCCTTGACGGCCGGATGCCGCGGCTGTGGCGCGATGAACTCGGCCGGCGCGGCCTCTTCGTCCAGCGTCGGTCCGAGCGAGCGCTCGAAGGCCGCGCCAAAGGCCTTGAGACTGGGTTTGACGCCGACGCCGCCGCGCTCGATGGTGGCCTCGAACTGCGCACGGCTGAAAGGCAGCACGCCCGAACCCGCGAGCGCACCGAACAGCACCGCGCTGATCACGCTGCCCGACGCTTCGGCGGCCTGCGCCATGTCGAAGCGGATGAAGCGCTTGGCCGCGCGCTCGGCATGCTTGAGCAACTCGGCGCTGTCGACCCGGCCGTCGCCCAGCGCGCTTTTCTCGGCGATGGAATAGACGCGGTGGGTGGACGCGACCAGCGTGGTGCGGTCTTTCGTGACCAGGCCGCGCTGCACCGCGCGGCCGGCCTCCATCAGCTCGGATGCGAGCACCACGTCGACATCGCCCGGCAGCGGCATCAGCGCCAGCACCGGTTGCCCGGCATCGGCTTCGGCCTGCGCCAGCGGATACAGCTCGACGTAATAGATGGTGGCGCCGGTGCGCTGGGCGACGCCCGGCACCGAGGTGGTCTGCGCGACGTAGCCGTTGGCTTCGCCCATGTCGACGATCCAGTCGGCGAGCACGCCGCCGCCCTCGCCGCCCATGGCCAGGATCGCGATCTTGATCGGTTGTCTTTCGGTCATGCGGTTCTTGCCGATGCTTGCTGCCTAGAACGCATAGCGATCGCGGCGCTTGGCTTCGCCGCGCTGCAGCCAGCCGATGACCGTGACGCGAACCCGTTCCAGGAAACGGTCCCAGCCGGTCGGGTTGCTCACGATCTGCGCCTTGTAGAAAGACGGGCAGAGCACCGCCGCATGCGAGACCTCGCCGCAGACGCCGCAGCCGACGCAGCTGTCGAGCACCGAGGCCACCGGGTCGGTGCGGAGCGGATCGGGATTCGGCTTGATCGACAGCGACGGGCAGCCGGACAAGCGGATGCACGAATGGTCGCCGGTGCAGGTATCCGAATCGACGCCGAACTTCTCGCGCACCATGCGCTTGCCGTCGGCGATCGCCTTGCGCACCAGCGGCTTCTCGCGGCGCTGGCGGTTGAGCATGCATTCGGATTGCGCAATCAGCACCTTCGGGCCCTTCTCCTTCGAGGTCAGCGCCTCGCGCAGGGCGTCGCGCATGCCGGATACGTCGTAGGTGCGCTTGATGGTGCGAACCCAGTCGACGCCGACGCCGCGCACCGCCCGCTCGATCGCATGGCCGGTGCTGCGGGTCGCATTGATTGCCTTGGACGACAGCACGTCCTGGCCGCCGGTGGCCGAGGTGTAGTTGTTGTCGACCACGATGGTCAGGTTGTCGCTCTGGTTGAAGACCGCGTTGGCGACGCCGCTGGTCAGGCCGTTGTGCCAGAAGCCGCCGTCGCCCATCATCGAGATCGCTCGCTTGCCGGCCGGCACGTTGAGCGCGGAGGCGCCGGCGGTGCCGAGCCCGTAGCCCATGGTGGTGTTGCCGATGTTGAAGGGCGGCAGGATCGAGAACAGGTGGCAGCCGATGTCGGCGCTCACGTGATGCGCGCCGAGTTCGCGCTCCACCAGCTTCATGGCGCTGAAGATCGGGCGCTCCGGGCAGCCGGTGCAAAAACCCGGCGGCCGCGCATGCACGCTGGCCGCGAGCGGCAGCGAGGGCACGGCCGGCTCCGGCGCGCCGTCGACACCGACCTCGGCGACCTCGGCGACCGCTGCAACCGCGGTGACTTCCCTCAACGGGATCACCTTGCGTACCGGCACCGGCACGGGCTGCGGCTCGAGCCGGCCGTAGCGTTCGGCAAAGGTCCGCGCGCCTTTGAGCAGTTCGGCCGCGGTGTATTCGCCGGCAACCGGCAGGATGTCCTTGCCGTGCAAGGCGGTGGTCGAGCCGGCCTGCCGAAGGATCGCGGCCAGGTTCTGCTCGATGAAGTTCGGCTGGCCTTCCTCGACGATCATGACCGCGCGCTTGCCTTCGCAAAAGCGCAGCACTTCGCTCTCGATGACCGGATAGGCCACGTTCATGACGTAGAGCGGCACCCTGGAGTTGCCGTACACGTCGGCCAGGCCGAGCCGCTCGAGCGCCCGCACCATCGTGTTGTAGCTGCCGCCCTGCACGATGATGCCGATGTCGTCCGCGCCTTCGGCGAAGAACTCGTTCAGCTGCCGCTCCTCGATGAAGCGCACCGCGGCGGGCCAGCGGTCCTTCACCTTTTCCTGCTCGTGCACGAAGCTGGCCGGCGGCAGCACGATGCGGCTCACGTCGCGCCGCGGGTTCTCCATCGCCTCCTGCAGCGTGAACTCGGGGCGCACGTTGTCCGACGCGACGAACTGGCCGTGTACGTGGCAGGCACGAATGCGCAACTGCAGCATCACCGGCGTGTGGCTCGCCTCGGACAGCTTGAAGCCGACCTTGACCGCCTCGACGATGCAGGGCAGGTTGGGCCGCGGGTCGAGCATCCAGATCTGCGACTTCATCGCGAAGGCGTGGCTGCGTTCCTGCATGATCGACGAGCCCTCGCCGTAGTCCTCGCCGACGATGATCAGCGCACCGCCGGTCACGCCGCCCGAGGCCAGGTTGGCCAGCGCGTCGGACGCGACGTTGGTGCCGACGGTCGCCTTGAAGGTCACGGCGCCGCGCAGCGGATAGTTGACCGAGGCGGCCAGCGTTGCCGCGGCGGTCGCCTCGCTCGCACTGTTCTCGAAGCGGATGCCTTGTTCGGCCAGAATGTCCTGCGCGTCGGCCAGCACATCCATCAGGTGGGAAATCGGCGCGCCCTGGTAGCCCGCCACATACGAGACCCCGCTTTCGAGCAGCGCCTTGGTAACGGCCAGAATGCCCTCGCCACGGAAGACTTCGCCTTCCTGCAGCCGGAGCTTCTTGACCTCTTCGACAAACGAACGTTCAGCCATGATGCGGTTCTTTCTCGAAGGCGGAACAGGCCCGCCTCATCGTGTGGTCCATATAATGTTGACAGTTGAATCTATCCACAATCATGAATTACCCTAGACATGCAAGTCGCATGCCTGACAAGGTGAAAGGGATGCTTCATGGCCAAGCCGGCTGCTGAGCAAAGCCAACAGGCGGCTGCGGCTCGGTTCGTGGACGACTACCTGCCCGCGCTGCTGGCTCAGGCGAGCCTCCTGATCTCGTCGGAATTCCACGTGGTGGCGCGGCAGCAGGGTTTCTCGGTGTCCGAATGGCGGGTGATGGCATCGCTCGCCGGCGGTTCGGCCATCAGCATCGGGCAGCTGGCCCAAGTCACCGTGACCAAGCAGCCCACCGTGACCCGCCTTCTCGATCGCATGGAGGCCAAGGGCCAGGTCGAGCGCCTGCCCCACGACAGTGATCGCCGCGTCACGCTGGTGCGCATCACCCGCAAGGGTTCGCAGACCGTGGCACACCTGATGGAGCTGGCCCGCGAGCACGAGCGCAGGGTGCTCGAGCCGTTCGGGCTGGAACGGGCCGAGCAGTTGAAGGACACGCTGCGGCAGATGATCGCGCTGCATGCGGAGGCGCCGGGGCTCGAGGTCGAGCCGGGGGATTAGGCAAGCCCTCCGCCGCTAGACCGTCAGCACCGCCCGCCCGCGATGCCCGCGCTCCGTGATCCATTGCATCGCCCTTGCCGCCTCTTCCAACGCAAAGGTCTGCACCGCCAGCTGAAGCCGCCCATCCGCCAGTCGAGCCAGCAACTCCGGCGCAGCCGCCCGGCCGGACGGCTCGCGGCGGAACATGTTGAGCGGTAGCAATGCCACGTCGCGCTGCAGGAAATGCGCAAGGTTGAGCGCCAATTCGTTGCCCGCCGTGTAGCCGACCAGCACCGCACGTCCGCCCGGCACGACCGCGCGGAGGTTCTCTTCGAGCATCGGACCGCCGATGGTGTCGAGCAGCAGATCGACCCCCGCCTCGCCCTCCGCCAAAGGCCCTGAAGAGGTCGAGACCGCGGCGCCGATTTCCTGCGCCAACTGCACCGCGATCGATCCGACCGCTCCGCTCGCGCCGGTGATCCGCACGCGCTCGCCGGGTTGCAGCCGCGCGATGTCGTTCAGCGCGACCCAGGCGGAAGTGCAGGGCGAGAAGAAGGCCGAGCCGGTCGCCATGTCGACGCCGTCCGGCAGCAGGCCCAATGCGGCGTCCGGCGCGTCGACGAGCTCGCGCCAGGTGCCGTCCTGCCGGGTACCGAGGTCGGCCGCCCGCAACCAGACCCGCGTGCCCGGCGCGAAGCGCTCGCCGGACACCACGATGCCCGCGCCCTCGACGCCGGGCACATAGGGAAGCGGTGGGTGCTGGAGAAAATTGCCGCTCCAGACGGTGCGGTCGATATGGCCGACCGTCGCGGCTCGCAGGCGAACGATGCTGTGGCCGGGCCGTTGCTCGGGTTCGGCGACCTCCTCCACCACCGGCAGTTGGTTGAAGGCATGCACCCGCACGGCTCTCATGACCGCCCCTCCAGGAAGTCCAGCACGACCCGCGCGAATGCCTCCGGCATCTGGTCCGGCAGCGGCACCATGCCGCCTTCGATGTCCGCGATGGTGGCCTGCGGCAGATGCGCCCGAAGCTCGCCCGCATGAGGCGCCGCGAAAGGATCGGCGCTGGCGCGCACGATCAAGGTCGGCTGCCGCACGCCGCCGATGCGATCTTCCATTCGATAGGACGCCACGGCGCGATGGCCGTCCTCGCTCCGACGCCCGACCTTGAGCGCGTCCAGCACAAAGGCTTCGAGCAGCTCGGGCCGACCCGGCGGATAGAAGCCCTGGCGGTTCTGCCACATCGCTCGAAGATGGCTGCCGTCCTCGCTCGGCGCCACCTCGTCGATCGGCGGCCGCTCGGCCCGCACCTGGCGGAATTTCGCATCGGTGAAGGGCGTGGACGACAACACAAGGCTCAACACCCGCGCCGGCTGCAAGGCCGCCATTTCGATCGCGACCACGCCGCCGGTGTGATGGCCGATCACATGCACCCGATCGATGCCGATCGCGTCGAGCAGCTCGAAAGCCACCTTCGCCCAAGTCTCGATGCTCGCGGGCAGCTCGCCGCCTTCGGAATCCCCGAAGCCGGCGGTGTCCATCGCGATCGCACGATGGCTTTGCCCGAGGAGCGGCAGCACTGCCGCATATTCGCGCCAGCTGCGCGGCGATTGATGCAGCAGCAGCACCGGCGCCGCCGCCTCGTCGCCACAGGTCGCATAGTGGATCTGCCCGACGGAGGTGTCGGCGAAGGCGCGGCGGATCGGGCTCACGGCTCTGTCTCGCCGGCAGGTGGCCGGAAGAGTCCGGCATGCTTCAACATGCCGAGCGTGCGCAGGAGCACGTCCTGCCGGTAGGCGGCGACATCGCGCCCTTCGTAGTCGTAGAAGCCGCTGCCGGTCTTGAGCCCGAGCCGGCCCTCGGCCACCATCCGGTCGACGATCGCCGGTGCGGTGTAGCGGCCCGCATCCAGCGAGGCCGACATCTCGCGGCTGGCATGGTGCAGGATGTCGCAGCCGCCGAAATCGATGAACTCGACCACGCCGAGCGCGGCAAAGCGCAATCCCAGCCCGTAGCGGGTTGCCTTGTCGATTTCCTCGGCGGTGGCGGCGCCCTCCTCGATCATGCGGGCAGCCTCGTTCATCACCAGCGCCTGCAGCCGCGGCACGATGTAGCCGGGCGACGCGTCGCAGACCACCGGCAGCTTGCCGATCTGCTCCATCAGCTCGCGGGTGCGCGCCAGCACCTGGGGGTCGGTGCCTGGATGCACGCTGAGCTCGACCACCGGGATCAGGTAGGCCGGGTTCAACCAATGCATGTTCAGGAACCGCTCCGGACGATGGACGATGCCCGCCAGTTCGGTGACCAGGATGCTGCTGGTGGTGGAGGTCAGGATCGCGTCTTCGCGGCAATGGCGATTGATGTGCTCGAAGGCTTCGCGCTTGGCCTCCATGGTCTCGGGCACGCCTTCGAAGACCAGTTCGGCGGCCGCCAGAGCAGCGGGCGCGTCGCAGGCGCGAACCAGCTCGATGCGCGCGGCGATCGACTCGACCTGCGCCGGCTCGACCACGCCGAGCCGGGCCAAGGCCGAAAGGCTGGACGCGATCTCGCCACGTGCATCGTCGACCAGCTTCTGCCAGCCGGCATCGTCGCGTTCGCGCAGGTCGACCAGCGAGATCCGGTGCCCGGCATAGGCGAACGCGATCGCGATGCCGCGGCCCATGCGCCCGGCGCCGACCGCCGAGAAACGCGGTGCGGCTTCATTCGCCATCGTGCAGCCTCTGCTTCAGCTCGTCGCGGGAGAGGGAGGCGAGGCCCAGCGTCTCCAATGTTCTCGGCCCCTGGCGCAGGTCGCGCCCGAGGAAGCCGCCGACGATGGCGAGCAGTCCGTGCGCGATCGGCGCATCCACGCCGACATAGCGTGCCGCCGAAGCCAGGAAGGCCAGGCCGAGTTCGGTGTCCTCGGTGATGTAGCGATGCGCATAGAGGTCGATGTTCTCGCGCCAGTCGCCGGACTTGACGAGCTGCTTGTGCGCGTCGCCGTACATCCACTGGTCGTTGTTGTAGTGGTCGGCGAGCGGATAGTGCGGCCCGCCGTGACCGAAGGCCTCGCGCACCGCGATGCGTTCGAGGTCGAGCCGGTCGGTCACATCCCGCACGGCCCGCTGCGTGCCCTCGTTGTGGATGTCCCAGCGCTCGAAGTGTTGCAGCGGCGCGGCGTTCATCACCATCAAGGGCGGATGGATCACCGGCCCTGCGTTCATCAGCGCACCCGACATCGCATCCCCGCAGCCATGCACGCTCGGATAGGCGGCGCGAATGACCGCCAGCGCTTCCTCTTCCTTGCGGGCCGGGTAGACGCCGGTCGGCAAGCGGATCGCGCGAATCGTGACATTGACCTCGCGGTCGCCGTGCTTGCGCGCGAGGTAGGGCAGCGTGCCGGTTTCGGCCCAGGCCACGTCCGCCCGGCTGCCGGCCTCCCTTGCGATGCGAGCCATCACGAAGCTGCCGAAGGTGCCGGGCGGCAGGAACACCACCTGCCCGTCGACCAGGTGCGGCGCCATCAGCCGCGCGATGTCGTCCTGTGCGATGGCCGGCGTCGGCAGCACGATCAACGCTGCGCCGCGAAGGGCTTCGCCGATGTCCGCCGTGGCCAGGGCCAGGGATACCTCGCGCGATCCGCGTGCGTCCTTCAGCGTGATGGCGCCCGCCTCGCGCACCGATTGCAAGGCCTCGGCATCGCGTCGCCAAAGGCGAACCTCGTGACCGGCTTCGGAAAGATCGGCAGCGGCGGCATAGCAGCCATGGCCGCCGCCCAGGATCGCGATTTTCATGATGGCGAGAAGTAGAAGGTTGCGAGAGGTCCGCCGGACTGGCCGGAGGCTTTCGCAGATACATTACTTTTCAACCATTCAAATGTCAATGACTTCGGACCAAGGGTTGCCCTGCACCGAATCGGGGCCGCGGGTCGCGAACTGCCGCGAGCGGAAAGAGGCTACGGCCTCGTCGAGGCAGAGCGCCGCGCCAGCTGTGCAATCGAATCGATCACGCCATCGGCGTCGACCTTGCCGATCGGCTCGCCGTGGTTGTAGCCATAGCTGACCAGCACCACCGGGCATCCGGCGGCGCGGGCGGCCCGCGCATCGTTGCTCGAATCGCCGACCATCAGCGTGCGCTCCAGCCGGGTGCCGAGCGCTTCGCAGGTCTTCAGCAACGGCAAGGGGTCGGGCTTCTTGCGCTCGAAGGCATCGCCGCCGAAGACCACCGGGAAGAAGCGATCGAGCGCCTTGGCGGCCAGCAGCGGACCGACGAACGCCGTGGGCTTGTTGGTGAGGCAGGCCAGCCGCAGCCCCGCTGCCGAAAGCGCCTCGAGCCCCTCGACCACGCCCGGGAAAACCGGCGCGTGCTGTCCGTTGATCGACAGGTAGTGATGTTGATAGCGCGCAAATGCCCGGGCAAACAGATCGGCATCGGCTTCCTCGCCCGAACGCACATGCCGGAGCACCGACGCGATCAGGTGCTCCGACCCCTTGCCGATCATCCGGGCGATCGTGTCCCGGTCGATCGGCGGCAGCCCCAGGTCGTCCAGCATGCGGTTGAGCGCGACGACGAAGTCGCCGATGGTGTCGATCAGGGTGCCGTCGAGATCGATGATGGCGGCGTCGAAATCCTGCAGGTTCATGAGCCGCACTTTGACATACGCCGCCGAGGCCGAAGAGCGGCCCGTCGTCGAGGGCTCTTGCGACGAAACGGCGAGCGGCGAGCGGCGAGCGGCGAGCGGCGAGCGGCGGGCGGCGGGCGGCCAGCCGGCGATCAGGCCTCGGTCAGCGATTGCGCCGCGACCACCGCCTCGGTCCGGTTGCGGACGTTGAGCGCCCTGAAGATGGCTGCGAGATGGATCTTGACCGTGCCTTCGCTGATGCCGAGCGCACGGCCGATCAGCTTGTTGGGCTTGCCCTGCGACAACAGCTGCAGCACCTCGACCTGCCGCTCGGTCAGCACGTCGCGCAGGTGTTCGAGCGATTGCGGCGTGACGTTGGCGCCGCCCCGGCCCGAGCCACCGTCGCCGCCGAGGTTGGCGACACCTGGCACTCCGGGCAGGATGCCGGCCGGCACCGCGGAAACCATCATGGGCGGCACGTAGACGCCGCCCGCCAGCACCAGCCGCACCGCGGACAGCATCACCTCGGGCGAATAGGCCTTGGGGATGAAGCCCAGCACGCCGCGCTCGAGCACGCTGCGCATGATGGCCGGGTCCTCGTAGCCCGACAGCACGATCACCGGCACGGCAGGGTGGCGGCGGCGCACTTCCTCGACATGGGCCTGGCCGTCGGCGCCGGGCATGTTGAGGTCGATCACTGCGAGGTCGAACTCGTCCGAGGCCTTGGCGAGGAGTTCGTCCACGCTCATCACGAGGACGAACTCGATGTCGGGTTCCAGCTCCGACAGCTTGGACTTGACTGCCTCGATGACGAGCCGATGGTCGTCAGCGATCAGGATTTTCATGTGATTCCCCAGGACATCGTTGTGAACTACGCAGACTCTGAACATACCGTCCTTCGCCTGGCACGGCAAGGCGTCCTGCTCTTCGAACGATATAGCTCCCATGCGGTATGGCGGCGGATCCGGCAGGCCGCAAGAATCGGCCCGTGCCCCGTCGGGGCGCACCCGGTTCACCGAGCGACACCGCCCCCCTTGTTTCCGATGGAGCCTAGCGCGGGTATGACATGGCGCGCCTCTACGACAGCTTTCGACATCTGCTGAGCTTCGGCGCCGAGCTCGCATCCGGCGTGGCCGCCGGTCGAATCGATGCAGACCCCGCGGATGTCCAGGCGCAGGCGTTGGCCCTCCTCAGGCAGGCCCGCGACACCGCGCGGCGGGCCGCCGTCCCATCCGAATGGATCGAGTCCGCTTCGTTCGCGATGGTCGCCTGGCTCGACGAAACCATGGCGCGGCACGCCGGCTGGCAGGTTGCCGCGCCGCTGCAGGCGCAGCTCTTCAACTCCACCAATGCCCCGAGCGAGTTCTTCCACCACCTGGCCGCCCTTCAACCCGAAGAAGGCGAGCTGCGCGAGATCTACTGGCTGGTGCTGGTGCTCGGCTTCAAGGGCCAGTACCACTTCGAGGAAGACGACGGCGGCGAGCTCGGCAAGCTCAAGGACCTGCATGCGCGGCAGTTGCCCGATCCGCCCGTGATGCTGCGGGGCATCGCGAACGACAAGATCACGCCTCAACCCTACGCCCAGGCCGACCCGATCGGCCCGCGCCTGCCCGAGCGGCGCGAGCGGGCCGTGCTGCGCACCGGCGCGGCCCTGTCGCTGCTGGTGCCGCTGCTCTACTGGTTGTGGCTGCAGCTCGACATGGCCAAAGGCCTGCCGCAACGTTCGCTCAGTCATGGGCCCCGCACCGGCGCGCAGGCGCTGCACGAACCGCCGGGCGATGCGGTCAATCGCCTGCGCTCCGACGCCGCGTCCCACGTCGGCTGGGCCCAGGCGCAATGAGCGCGCGCTACCTGCCGCCACCGCAGCTCTGGCTGCTCTGCCTCGCCTGCGTGCTCGCCCTCGTCCTGCTCTGGTGGTCGACCTTCGGAACACGGCGCTTTCGGCGCTGGCGCGGTCTCCGAAAACGCATCGCATCCGATGCGGCGCGGGGCGTCGACGCCGACGTCCTGGCGCTGAGAGACACGGCCCGCACGGCGATGCGCCAGGCCATTGCGCGGGCCTGCGCCTCGATCCTCGAATCGCCTGCGCGTTCCTGCCGCCTCGGCGGCGCCAAGGAACGCGCCGACGGGCTCTATCTCGCGCCATGGTTCCTCTTCCTCGGAGAACACTCGGCGCAGGTGGATGCGCTCATCGCCGCGGCACGGACCTGCGCGGTCCCATCCACCTCCATCGATGCGGCCGAGGACGAGGTCCATTCGGGGACGCTGCCATCGCCGCAAGCGCAGCCACCACCTTTCTGGCGCTGGCACCGCTTCGACGACATGGTCGCGATCGCCGTCTCGAGCGAGCTGCTCGACCCGCGAACCTCCGAAGCCGGCTCGGTACTTTGGTTCGAGGCGCTGCTCGAACTCGCCGACCGTCGGCCGCGCCTTCCGCTCAACGGGCTGGTGCTGTGCGCCAGCATCGCGAATCTTGCCCGCGGGCCGTCCGCAATCGAAGCGGCGGCCTCGTCGATCCGGACCCGTCTGGTCGAGGCAGCGGACCTGCTGCGCCTGCACCTGCCGGTGTATGTCGTCGTCACCGGCCTCGACGATTTGCCAGGCTTCGATCGCTTTCGAGCCGCATTGCCCGAAGCCACTCGCGCCCAGGCCCTTGGTCACCGGTTCATGGTTGCACGACCGGGCGAGGCATCGCAGGCGATGCGAGGGCACCAAGCCATCCAGACCCTGGCAGCGCGCCTGCACGCCTTGCGCCTCGGCTTGCTGTGCGACGCGCGATGCCCGGTCGAGAAGGCCGCCATCCAGGGCTTCTTCGAGCCATTGCTCGCCACGTTGCCACGCCTCGAATCAATGATCGACCTGCTGTTCCAGGCACCGGGGCCGCCGCGCCGCATTCAATGGCGAGGCCTCTACCTCGCGGCCTCCGGAAGCCCGGAGACGGATGTCTTCGTGCACGACCTGTTCGCGCGTTTCCTGCCGGCCGACCAGCCGCTCGCGCACAACTAGCTGCCAGCGGCTCCGGCGAGCTGCCCGCCGAACACGCTCCGGCTACTTGCCGGCTTCGATGCGGATCTGCCGGGCGCCGAGCGCGATGTCGAATCGATTGGGCTTGCCGACCTCGATCACGCGCATCTCGCGCCAACGCGCCCGGTCGAGGTCTCGATACGCCGCGATCACGCCGATGGCCTTGACTTCGCTCGCGAAGCTCATCTCGAGCTTCTTGCTTTCGCCGGGCCTGAAAAGAAGCTCTTCGCGCTGCACCATCTCGGCGCCGAGCGTGGCCTGGTCCTTCTCGAAGAGGGTGAAGAAATCGGCGCTCTCGAAGGCACCGCTGGTCTTGAGCGCATACACCCGCACGTTGAGCGGAGAAGCACGCCCGCGCGCATCCGGATTGACGTCGCTTCCGGCGGTGAGCGCGAGCGAGATCGGGGTGACGATCGGCTTGGGTGCCGGTGGCTTGTCCGCGCAACCGACCAGCGCCATCGCGGCACCGAGCGCAAGCCCATTGAGCACCACGCGACGTCCGCACACGAAGCCCGAAGCTCCATAGGACGAACGGCTTGTACCGAGATCACTCATGCTATTCCCTTCGTTGCATTGACCGGCTTCGGGGCATCTTTGATTATCACCAGGCACCCCGAACAGGCAACATGCTGACACCCGAAGCCGTCGACTCTCTCCTCTCGCCCGTGAGCGAAGCCTCGCCCTGCGGCGAGGATCTCGAGTACGACGCCGCCTTCATGGCGGTCATGGCCGCGGCGGAGGGCAAGCCCGAGCAGCAGTTCGGCGACACCGTCATCCCTGCGGTCGAACCCGAGTGGCGCCGCATCGCCGACGAGGCCGCCCAACTGCTCTCGCGCGCCAAGGACGTGCGCATCGCCATGCTGCTGCTGCGCGCAGCCACTCGCCAGCAAGGCATACGCGGCTTCGCGATGGGCTTCGACCTGCTCGTCGACCTGCTCGACCGCTTCTGGGCCGGCATACATCCAACGCTAGACGCGGACGACGACAACGACCCGACCATGCGCCTCAACACGCTGGCGCCCTTATGGGACGAATCGCTGGTGCTGCAAGACCTGCTCGAGGCGAGCCTCGGCAACGTGCCGGGCATCGGGCCGGTCAAGCTGCGCGACGTGGTGATGGCCACGCAGCCGCAGGCGGGCGTCGGCACCACCTCGTACACCGCGGCGCAGATCGAAGGCGCGCTCGACATCGTTCACCGCAACACGCCGGACGTGCTCCAGGACATGCTCGGCATCGACCGACGGCTCGCCCGCCTGCAGGCCCTCATCACCGAGCGATGCGAACGTGCCGACGCGATCGACCTGCACGGCCTGCGCTCGATCGCGGCCATTCTGCTGAAGGCGGCTCGCAACCTCCAGGGCAGCACCGCGGCCGCAGGCGACACCGAGGACGATGCGCTGCAAGAAGGCGGCAACGCGGGCGGCCTGCTCGACGCCGGCAGCTCGACGGCGCCCCGCAGCGGCGGCGCACCCGGCGAAATCCGCTCTCGCCAGGATGCCCTGCAAACGCTCGACCGCGTCATTCGCTACCTCGAACAAGCCGAGCCCGGCAATCCGGCCCCGCTTCTCATCGCCCGCGCCAAGAAGCTCATCGGCGTGAGCTTCCTCGAAATCATGGCCGACCTTGCGCCGAACGCGCTCGACACCATCGAAACCGTGACCGGCAAGCAAGCGGTCGAGTGAGCCACCCCATTCATCCAAAGGAGCCTTCCATGGCCAGCAGCAGTCAGAAGTTCATCGCCCGCAACCGGGCACCACGGGTCCAGATCGAATACGACGTCGAGCTCTATGGCGCCGAGAAGAAGATCCAGCTGCCCTTCGTCATGGGCGTGCTGGCCGACCTGTCGGGCAAGCCGGCCGAGCCGCTCGCGCCGGTGACCGATCGCAAGTTCCTCGAGTTCGACGTCGACAACTTCGATGCACGCATGAAGGCCATGAAGCCGCGAGCCGCGTTCTCGGTGCCCAACACGCTGACCGGCGAAGGCGAGCTCAAGGTCGAACTCAACTTCGAGAACATGGACGACTTCTCGCCCGCCGCCGTCGCAACCAAGGTCGACGCGCTCAACAAGCTGCTCGAGGCCCGCACCCAGTTGTCGCACCTGGTCACCTTCATGGACGGCAAGGGCGGCGCCGAGGACCTGCTCGCCAAGGTGCTCGAGAACCCCGAACTGCTCAAGACGCTGGCCGCCAGCAAGAAGCCGGAGGACGGCAGCACGCCGGCCGCCTGACGCCACCCATCCGCACACCAGGAGAAACCCATGGTCGACGCCGTCGAGCAACAGCAAAGCGCCCTGAAAGACGTGGCGTACGAGGGCAGCGATTTCGCATCGCTGCTGCAAAAGGAATTCAAGCCCCGGAGCGACGAGGCCAAGAGCGCGGTCGAGGCGGCCGTGCTCACGCTCGCGCAACAGGCGCTCGCCAACACGCAGGTCATCGGCAAGGACGTCACCAAGTCGATCCACGCCATGATCGCCGCCATCGATGCGAAGCTCACCGAGCAGGTCAACCGCATCATTCACCACGAGGACTACCAGAAGCTCGAAAGCGCCTGGCGCGGCCTGCACTACATGGTGAACAACACCGAGACCGACGAGAACCTCAAGATCCGCGTCATGGACATCTCCAAGAAGGAGCTGCACAAGACACTCAAGAAATTCAAGGGTGCGGCCTGGGACCAGAGCCCGCTCTTCAAGAAGGTCTACGAGCAGGAGTACGGCCAGTTCGGCGGCGAGCCCTTCGGTGCAATCGTCGGCGACTACCACTTCGACCAGAGCCCGCCCGATGTCGAACTGCTCGGCGAAATGGCCAAGCTCGCCGCCTCGGCGCATGCGCCCTTCATCACCGGCGCCAGCCCCAACCTGATGCAGATGGAGTCGTGGCAGGAGCTCGCCAACCCGCGCGACCTGACCAAGATCTTCGGCACCCCCGAGTACGCCGGCTGGCGCAGCCTGCGCGAATCCGACGACTCCAAATACATCGGCCTGTGCATGCCGCGTTTTTTGGCGCGCACGCCCTACGGCGCCAAGACCAATCCGGTCGAGGCCTTCGACTTCGAGGAAGAAGTGGCCGGCGCCGACCACACCAAGTACGCCTGGGCCAATGCCGCCTACGCCATGGCGACCAACATCAACCGGTCGTACAAGCTCTATGGATGGGGCTCGCGCATCCGGGGCATCGAGTCGGGCGGCGCGGTCGAGAACCTGCCGCTGCACACCTTCCCGAGCGACGACGGCGGCGTCGACCAGAAGTGCCCGACCGAGGTCGCGATCAGCGATCGACGCGAAGCCGAGTTGTCGAAAGCCGGCCTCCTGTCGCTGATCCACCGCAAGAACTCCGACTCCGCCGCCTTCATCGGCGCGCAGTCGCTCAACAAACCCGCCGAATACGACGACCCGGACGCGACCGCCAATGCCAACCTGGCGGCGCGGCTGCCGTACCTGTTCGCCTGCAACCGGTTCGCCCACTACCTGAAGTGCATCGTCCGCGACAAGGTCGGAAGCTTCAAGGAGAAGTCGGACATGGAGCGCTGGCTCAACAAATGGATCATGAACTACGTCGATGGCGACCCGGCGAATTCGTCCGAAGCCACCAAGGCCCAGCGCCCCCTTGCCGCCGCCGAGGTGGTGGTCGAGGAGATCGAGGGCAATCCCGGCTACTACAGCTCCAAGTTCTTCCTGCGCCCGCATTACCAGCTCGAAGGGCTCACGGTTTCTCTCCGGCTGGTGTCCAAGCTGCCGTCCGCCAAGGGCGGCAAGTAGGCCCGGCCGATTTCATCGGTTCTTCAACACGTCACACGACTTCATACAGAGGTGAGAAAAATGGCAGTAGACATGTTCATCAAGATCAAGGGCATCGAAGGCGAGTCCTCGGACAGCAAGCACAAGAAGGAACTCGACGTGCTGGCCTGGAGCTGGGGCGCGAGCCAGTCCGGCAGCAGCCACACCGGTGGCGGCTCGGGTGCCGGCAAGGTCAACGTGCAGGATCTCTCGTTCACCAAGTACGTCGACTCCTCCTCGCATGCGTTGCTGCTGGCCTGCTGCAGCGGCGAGCACATCGGCGAGGCGACCTTCGTGGTGCGCAAGGCCGGCAAGGAGCCGCTCGAATACATCAAGATGACGCTCAACGACCTGATCGTCGCCTCGGTCAGCACCGGCGGCAGCGGCGGCGAAGACCGGCTGACCGAGAACATCACGCTCAACTTCGCCAAGTTCAAGTTCGAGTACGTGCCGCAGAAGCCGGATGGCAGCGGCGATGCGGCCAAGGTGGCGGGCTGGGACATTCCGGGCAACGTCAAGGTCTGAGCCACCGATGGCCGGCCAGACCCTCAACCAGAAGATCGTCCAGTGGGCGACCGGCAAGACCGGCCAGCCGGTCGGCGCCGGCCGCCAGTGCTGGGACCTGGCGGACAAGGCGCTGCGCACCAGCGGCGCCAAGGGCTCGGCCGACCTCGGGCCGATGGGCACCGACGCCGACTACGTCTGGGGCGACGAGATCGAGTTAAAGGACGCGATACCCGGTGACGTGCTCCAGTACCGCGACTTCGACATGACCATCGTCACCACCACCGAGACCACCTTCGATGACGGCTATGTCGAGACCAAGACGCTGACCGCCAACGAAACCCATTCCCATCACACCGCCATCGTCGCCAACAACGCCGGGGGCGGTGCAATCACGGTGCTCGAGCAGAACTACCGTGGCAAGAAGGAACACGTCAAAGCAAACGCCAGCTGGTGGAAGAGCGCCACGCCGACGCCGGTCACCAGCTACAAGCGGGTGACCCGCAAGGACAACAAGAAGACCGAGCTGGCCACCGTGGTGGTGAGTGTCGACATCACGGTGAGCGGGACCATCACGGCGTATCGGCCGAGCGAGAAGTAGGTCCGAAGCGGGTCAGCTTCGGGCTGTGTGGGACGGCGCCATCGGCATCAGCTGCGTGATCGGCTCGCCGCCGACACCGTTGCCGCGGGTGCCTTCCCCCGGTTCGACTTCGTCCTCGTTGACCCAGAGAGCCAGCGCGGTGTAGTTGTCATGGTCCGGCTTCGCGGTTGCCTTGATCTCGCGATCCAGGTGTTCCATCCACTCGGCCGGCCTTCGGGCCATCTGCAGCAGCTGAAGCAGGCGTGCGTCGCCGATGGGCTCCCAGACACCATCGGTGCACAGAAGGAGGACATCGCCCACCATCAAGGGCAAGGGCGCTGACAAACTCACCTCAGGAAGCGGCTCGATGGAGCCAAGTGCGGTCAATAGCAAGTTTCGCTGCGGATGAAGCCTGGCCGACTCGTCGTCCAGCATTCCGCCGTCGACCATCTGCTGGACCAGGCTGTGATCGACGGTACGCGCGACCCGCAAGCCGCCCCGAAACAGGTAGGCGCGGCTGTCGCCGCAATGTGCCCACGCAACCGCGTGCGCATGGAGGTCGAGGACGGCCATGACCACGGTGGAACGCATCGCTGCCAGCTTGCCCCCCGCTGCTTGCCGTGCCACGACATCGAGGTTGGCCTGCTGAATGGCCTCGCCCAATCGTTCGGGTTCCAGCCCCGGGGCGCGGGAGAAGGCTGCGAGCACGCTGTCTCGGACGATGGCCGCCGCAACATCGCCGCCGCCATGGCCGCCGGCACCGTCGGCGACCACGCAAGCGACGTAGCGGTCGTCATGCCAATGGCCGAAGGCATCCTCGTTATAGGACCTTCCGCCCTGTCGGGACAAGGACAGCATTTCGATTTCCAAGTTCGTCTCCAGTTGTATTCGGCTTCTTAGCGGCTGGATGCAAGGCGC
Organism: Burkholderiales bacterium 8X; assembly: GCA_902506565.1. Lineage (GTDB taxonomy): Bacteria > Pseudomonadota > Gammaproteobacteria > Burkholderiales > Burkholderiaceae_C > Variovorax. The sequence continues at coordinate 3,109,078 of LR732703.1, forward strand.
GCCATCTGTTCTTCGTACGCTTGCAGAAAAGCCTTGCCGAACAAGGTATGGAAATCGTCTTCGGCCTCCGCCGCGATGCCACCGTAGAGCGCCACGAACTGGTCCCAGAGCTTGGCCTTGCGGTTCGCGGCGAACAGACTGTCCAACGCGCCTCGCGATTCGATCTTCTGCTCGAGCGAAGCGGGTGAAAAACGAGTCACGACATGCGCGAGCGCCGCTCGCATCCCGACCATCATCCCGAACTCGTGTGCGCGCAGGTCGTCGTAGGCATCCTTCATCGCAGCTTCGGGTGACATGAAGCCGCGCATGCCGGGTCCGAGCAGGTGCGCCAAGGCCGACTCCGCGGACGGCGAGAACTTCAGCGGGTTGTTGGCCTGCGCCGCGATCATGGTCACCTCGGCCTTCACCTCTCGCTTGAGCTCCTGGCGGGCCTGCAACAATTGCAGAGTGCCCTCGGTCGAGGTGCGCAAGAGAAGCCCGATTCGCTCCATCAGCTCCGGTGTCAACGCGTCTGGACCGGGATGCGTGCCGCCGAGACCGCGAACGAAGGCCGCGAGCAGATCGGAGTCGGCAGCCGTGCGTTCGTGCGCCTCACGTCGGCGTTCCGGCGCTCGGGGTGGGCGCACGGGCGGCTCCTCGGCTTCGGCAAGCTTCGGCGTGCTCGCGTTGGGCGGCGTGAAGCCGAACCGGTCGATGGGCAGGTGATCGCCGCGACTTTCAGCAGACGGATGCGGCGGAAGACCGATGACGCCGAAAGCGCCGCCCGGAATCTGCTGCGCCGCAGCCGGGCGCAGCGGCAAGGGATCCTCGAAAGCGGATGATCCGCCTCCACCGCTTTGATCGGCTCCGCCCAGCCCGCCAAAGAGGTCGTCGATGCGCAAAGGCGGTATGCCGAACGCGCCTTCTTCGAAGTGGCCGGCCCCAACCGGGGTGTCGGGCTGCGAGGCTCCCGAGGGTGCGACGTCATCACCGAGCAGACCGTCGAACGGGTCGCTCGGCTCGGCGTTCGGTCGGGCGCCCGGCGCTGCCGGTCCGAGCCCCTCCATCAGGTCACCGAACGGATCGTCCAGCAAGCCTGCAGGCTCCCCGGTCGGCGTCGATCGCGATGCGTCGGCCTCGACGCACAGTTCGAAGCTGCCGACCCCGAGGTGATCGCCGAGCGCGAGCGGCACTTCACGCCCCCTGCCGACCGGCACCCCGTTGTGCTGCAACGGATTGGTACCGCGATCGACGATTGCGTACCGGCCGTTGCCGAACCGGATTTCGGCATGAACGCGCGAGACGGTGTGGTCGGGGTCGGCCAACACCATCGTGTTGGTCGATGCGCGGCCGATGGTGCCTCCCGCAGCATCGAACACCGCGGAGATATCCCGGTCGATCGGGACGCCGCGAAGGCTGAGAACTTTCAGTTGGATCATGTAAGCCCCGATGCTTTGCGAACCATCAGGTGACAAGCAGCCATGCAGCCACGCCACTGAAGATCAGCGAGATGATGAACCAGGTTCGGCTCGCTCCATCGAGCCTGAAGGAGCCACGGCTCGAGCGGACCACCGCTGCCAAGAAGAAGACAGCGGCCAGAGCGAGCAGGATGCGTTCGGTCATCGCAAGGCGCTGCCCGGAATTCCGAGCAGTCGTTGCTGCCGCCAAGCGGGCGCAGAGGTTGCGAACAGCACCGAGCCGGGGTGGGCCAAGGCGAGGTGCGCTGCTGCCGCGATGCGCTGGCGCTGGAGCCCGCTCGCGAGCACTCTGCGGCAATGCTCGCCCGACAGCGGCACGCCCATGAAATAGCGCACGCCCGCAACGTACCGCGCTTGATGTGCATGCCACCAAGCACGAAGCTTCGGTGGATCGGGCCATGCCAATCCTTCGTCCGGATCCATGTCGACCCGGTCGTCGGTCGGGTCGTCGCCAGGGCCGAAATCCGGCTTCGGGGCGTCCGGCGAGTCGCTCGCGAACGTCGCGACCTCGAGTCCCAGCAGGAGAGACAACGCTTCGACGGCAACCCTTGCCAGTCGAGAGTCCGCCGACTGCTCGATCAGCCACGGGACGTATCGAACATCTCCGGCGTACGGCACCGCACGCACCAAGGCTCGTGCGTCGACTCCGCCTTGCAGGGCGCGACGCAAGGCCTCTTGCGCATCGAGTCCTTCAAGCACCAGGAGCGCCCAACGAAGCGCGTCGGCGCCGAGTTCGCCCGGTCCCGCCGCGCCTTTCGAGGTCGATCCGGCCAGATCGATGAGGGCTTCGGGCGCAGCGTCTCGGTTGCCCAGCAGGAGCGCCGATCGCGCGGCCTCGTACCTGCAGTAGGGGTCGGTATCGGGCAGGCTTCGAAGGCAGGACTGCAACAGGTCCGAACGCCCGAGATCGCCTGCTGCGCGCAAGGCACGCGCTCGCACGACCAGATGGTCATGGCCAATTGCACGATCGAGCAGATCCTTCGGATCGACTCGGTGCATGTCGATGGCCGCAAGCCCGATCCACCTCTCGAGCGGCCGCTCGGATTCCAGCAGGCGCTGGGCCAGGCCACGCAGGGATGCCGCCGAGACCCAGCCGAACGCGGACGCGAGTGCTGGATGCAACGCAGGCGATCCGCGTACCTCGTCGAACAATCGACCGAGCCGATCGAAGCGGCTGCCTTCGATTGCCAGCAAGGCCCGGGTAAAAACTTCACCAGGACCGCTCGCCGCCTCGTCGTTCTCGATGCCGTCCAGCGCCATCGGCCCGGCCAGAATCAGACCTCGCGTGTGCGCTGTCAGCCGCCGATCGACGCGGGCGAGCGCGCTCAAGCCGCTATCGACTGCGTCCAGCCGCCCCTGGCGCAATGACCACAGGAAAGCAGCCTCCTCGAAATGGCTGGTCAGTATTCGGCGATAGGCCGGCGTGGGGGCTGTTCCCTGGCGGACCGGAGGCGCGGGACAGTCTTCGGTCCTGGCGATCGATAGGGCGCCACGCTCCCCAGACTCGCTCGCCGCCACCACCATCGCCCGAGTGTGTGGCTGCCGATCTCGCAGCCAGAACGCAGCCAGGCCGATGTTCATGACGCACGAAGCGGCACCCACGTCGCCGATGCCGTCTGCAGGGTGGATCGTCTCTGCGTCGATGCCGGCGGCATCGAGGACGCGAAGGCTGGCAATGCCCCATTCGAGCGCCCGCAGGTTCTCCCCGTTCAGGTCGCCATACACCCGCTCGATTCGGCCTCTTGCATCGCCGCACGGCAACGCCGCCTTCAACACGCGCGACAGGGCCTGCGCACGAGCGTGGTCCGGCAAGGAAGGCGCCTCAGCCACGCCTTCGTAGCCGAGCCCTTCGAATCGACACAAGGCCCTGGCGCCCCGGGCCCGCGCCCCTCGGCCAGCTTCCACGACGATGAAGGCCGCGGCTTCGCCCGGGATCAGCCCGTCCACCCAGACCTCCGTCCGCAGACGATCGTTGCGCTGCAGCCAGCGCAATACACGCAGCTGAATCAGGGTGTCGACGCCACCGACCAGACAGATCGCCGACGGCCGCGCGCGCACGATGGCCGACGCTGTCTGCAGCGCAGCAACAGCCGCGGCAGGGCCCGCTTCGAGCACGTGGATTTCTACCCGGCGGCGCGCCAAGCCGATTGCCGAAAGGAACTCGGATCTGAACGGGCCCGTCGGGTCGACCTTGAAGCCGACACGGCTTGCCAAAGGCAGGATCCAGAACAGGTGGCACTCGGATTCGTTTGCCGTTGCCGTTGCCGTTGCCGTTGCCGTTGCCGGCACCGCGCCGGCCTGCGCCAGCGCCTCGCGCGCTGCTCGAACGGCCAGGTCGCCGAGCCGGCGCACATGACCATGCCGGCCGTCGAGATCGATCGCCGGGCAGCCGACCAGCGGATCACCACCTCGCTCGGGTATACCGATCTCGCGCATCTCGGAGATGCCGGCGGCCAGCGTCGTGGCCGCGCCCTCTGCGTCTTCACCGGCAGCGCTGACCAAGCCGAAGCCGGTCAGCACAGCGTCGCCGTCCGCGGTTCCGTCATCGGCGTGGCGCATGCGAGAGCCTCCGCAACGTCGCGAGCCGCAACGAAAACGCCGTGATGAGTTCGACATCGAGGATCTTGCGTGGACACTCGACCGCATACCGCCAGACCAATTGAACCTTGCGCTCGTCCGGCTTCAAGGTGAGGGTGTCGAGCGCAGCGAGCCGCCGCTGTGGCCTGCCGCTCTGGAACTGGACGCTCAGCGCAATCGCCAGACCCGGCAGCGCGAAGCGCAGCAAACCGCCAGGCGAGGTGCCGCGCAGCTCGACCGATTCGTCACCCGCCAGGTGGGGCTTGCATCGCAGATCCGGATGAGCCGCAACGAAATGCCGGCTGTCGAAATCGACCGGCGGCAGCGGGAACTGCTCGTCGAGCCAGGCTTGGTCGTAGGTACCCACGAACGACTTGCGTGGTTGCCAGTCCGGCGCGATGAAACCGAAGCCTTCCGGTGCAGGGCGGTCGGTCCACCGCGAGATGAGTGCGCCAGGGCCCTCGATGTTGGCAACCGTCGTGCCGGACGGCGGCGGCTCGCGGTTGAACCCGCGACCGACCGGGTTGCGCTCTTCCTTCGCAACGCCATCGACTCCGCCGAAGGCACGCTCGTAGACGAGCGGCATCCGGTGGAAGTAGTCGGGTGCACTCATGACAACGGCTCCGCCGATCGTGCGTTCCCACCGGCGGTCTCCCGAGACGACCAGGCGCTTGTGCAGCGTGCCGACCTTGAGGTCCACGGCCATGCGCACGACCTCTCGGCCTTCCGGCGCGTGAGCGGAACCGATGACAGCGACGTCGGTCGACTCCTTGAATTGCGCAAGGTCGGAGGGCTTTGCCAGGCTCGAAGCGCCGGGCATTCCAAGGTATTCGTCCTCCAGGACGAGCGGCTCCTGGATCGGCGCGCGATGCAGTTCACCGGCCTCGTCCAGCAGGTAGGTCGCCTTGACGATCACCACAAGGCGAAAGCTCCCCTCTGCCGTCTGGAAGGGGACCATCTCGCTCTTGAAGCCGGTTCGATCGTCAAGGACTGCCACTTGCCACCAGCTTCCTTGCTAAGGCGTACTGCGACGCGCAATCAGGTATTCGAGCCGCTCGATGCGCGCCCGCATGAACTCGACCAGATCGTGGTTGCGGTCCAGTTCTCCGTCGTCCCACCAAACCACCTCCATCTCGCCGTCCTCACGTGTGGTCTTGGTATCGAACAGGAGCGCATGGTTGGTGTCGATCGCAATGGCGAACACGATCGCCTCGACCGGAACTTCCTCACCTTCCGCCCACTGCTCGCCCTTCCATTGATGCACGTAGCGCGCAAAGTCGCCGCTGATTTGCTCCTCCACGGACAGCAGGTGCATGTCCGCGAAGAAAAAGGTCCAGCCATTGCAGATCCGCAAGAACGCCTTGTAGAGCGGCGGTAGCACCACGCCGAGGTGCGACTCGAGCCGGGCGATCTGCTCTTCGCTCGCGGGTGGCTGCATCACCTGGTCTTGTGTCAGGCCAAGGACATCGTTGTGCTTGGCGTTGAGTCGAAAGGTCTCGTCGACCAGCGGCTTGAGTGGATGGGTCATGGATATCTCCGTCTGGAGGCGGCTCGGGTAAACGCGGCGAAGCGCGGCGAAACGGCTCAGCATTCGGGGGCGCAGTTCTGCGCCTTCACACCGGTGAGGTGGGTCACGTTCCCGCACTTGTTCAGCTGGGTGCCGATCGACTTGTTGACCGCTGCATCGAGCACCATGAAGGGTCCCCCGGGCGCACCGCCGAACTGAATCTCGAGGACGTGATCTGCGTTGGTCGGTCGACCATTGTTCTCGGCACGGCCCGGGATCGGCTTCATGCAATCGGCGGCGTAGTTGCTCCCCTGGTACTTGGCAGCGAGCTTGTTGCCTTCTTCACGATTGGCCAGATACCGCATGCGCAAGCTGTCCGTCTGTCCGTCGATCTGCTTCGAGATGTTGCGGAGGCCGCGAGGGCGTTCGGCCTTGCAGCGCTCGTGCATGCGACGAACCTTCGAGCAGGCCTGCTCGCGCTGACAAGGCGTCCAATCCTGGTTGCACTTGATCGTGATCGGGCCGACCTTCTTCACGAACGTTTGCTGGGCCATGACAGCGCCTCACAGAAGAGCGGGACCCATCGCATTGAACGAGCCGCTACCGTTCTGCTTCATGGGATCCATCTTGCGAGGCACGTTCTGGCCCTCGATCTTCACGTCGAAGGAATAGTTGACGAACATCGCCTTGCCGCGATTGACGTTCGACACGACCCCGCCGGCGGAGCCCGCCTCGTCTCCCTTGCTCGAGGAGATACTGGAGTTCTTGAGCATGATTCCCTGGCCATCGGCCTTGACCGTGGTGCTGGTTTCCGCTGCCTCGCTGGTCTTGGCGATGTTGGGGTAAGGAATCGGCACCGGGCCTCCCGGCGACGGCGTCTTGCAGACGTCGGGAAATGCAATCGACATGCCTTCGCTCTTCTTGTGCACAAGCGTCCAGGGCTGATCGGTACCGACGCTCACGGCCATCGCCATTACCCCTTAGTTGAGCTGGATGGCGCCGCCGCGGATGCGCGTCAGCCCCGATGAATGGGTGGACACGTACTCGCCCCGGATGAGTACCTTGCCTGCGCGGGTCAAGGTCAGGCTGGCCTTGCCGCATTGCAAGACCAATTGCTCCTCAGCCGAGAACGCAAGCGTCCCGGTCGCTGCCTTCGAAGATGCCGAAAGGCCGTCGACACCTTGGTCGGCAAGCGCAACGCACGGCTGCAGGACGCCCATGACGATCGGCAGTTCGACCTGTCCGTTCTCGAATGCCAGCGTCACCTCGGAACCGATGAACGATGCATCGAGCGCGACGAGGGACCGTGCAGGCAGAAGCTGGCGTCGCGCATCTCCCATCGCGCGGAAACGCACCAAAGGCAGATGGTCCGCGAAGGCCACCAACTCGCCGACCACGACGCTCGGAAGCGCAGCGCCAGCAGGCGATGCGGATCGAGGCGCTTCCAGCAGAGCGCGCATCAGGTGTCGGGCGGTCTCGGCCACCGGCTCCTCTGCTTCGAGGATGGCGGCGCGCGGCTGGAAAGTTCCGTCATCCATTCGCGCCTCAATTCTGCAGAATCTTGGAGCCCTTCACGACCACGTCGCTGCTCGCCTTGACGCTGATCGTTCCCGCTCCCTCGATCTTGATGTCCTTGCCCTTGATCATGATGGTTCCGTCCTTCTTCATGGTGATGCTGGCGCTGCCGGTCTTGATCGAGATCGAGTCTCCCGCGTCGATGACCAGGTTCTTGGCCACCTTCAAGGTGTCGTCCTTGCCCACGTTGGTCGAACGTCCGCCGCCGACCGAACGCGATTCGTCGGCACCCACGGAGGTCGAGAGCCCGGACCCCACCACGATCGAGCGATCGGCGCCGACGCTGGTCGACTGGCTGGCTCCGACATTCACCGTCTGGCTGGCACCGACGGTGACGGCCTGCAAGGCACCGATCGTGATCTCCTGCGCCGCCCCCACCGAGATCGTCTCGTTGACCCCCACGCTGTGCGTCCGCTGCAAGGCAACCGTCGCGGTTTCGCTCGCCCCCACGGTGATGCTGCGGTTGGCGCCGATGGTGATGGTCTCGTTGGCGCCGACGCTCTCGGTCCGGTTCACGCCGATGGTGATCGTCTCGTTGCTTCCCACCTGCTCGACACGGTTCACGCCGATGGTGATGGTCTCGTTGTTGCCGACGGTCTCGGTGCGGTCATGCTTGACCAGAGTGGTTTCGTCATGGTCGATGGTCTTGCTGCGGTCGTGACCGACCCAGTGGGTCTCGTCGTTCTCGACCTCGATGTCCTGGTTCTTCTCGGCATGCAGGTAGACCTGCTCGCTGCCTTTCTTGTCGTCGAAGCGAAACTCGTTGCAGTTGGCGGCGCTGCCCTTCGGCGTGGAGCGGGTTCGAAAGCCGCTCTGGGTGTGCGAGTCGAAGGGCTTGGGCTGGTCGTCGTTGTAGACGCGGCCGACGATCACCGGCCGGTCGGGGTCGCCGTTCAAAAAATCGACGATCACCTCCTGACCGATGCGCGGAATGAAGTAGCCGCCCCAACCTTTGCCGGCCCAGGGCTGCGACACGCGCACCCAGCAGGTCGACTTTTCGTTGCTCTCGTCGTAGCGGTCCCAGTGGAAGTGCACCTTGACCCGGCCGAAGTCGTCGGCATGGATCTCCTCGCCCTTGGGGCCGACCACGATCGCGCTCTGCGGGCCGGGCATGAGCACCCGCGGCGTCGTGCGTGGCGGCCGAAATGGCACGCCCACAGGCAGCGCGGCGACTAAGAACGCGCTGGCGCCACGCACCGGCGCGATCAGCGCAGGCTCGCTTCGGACGAGTTCGCGCAGCGCATCGAGCCAGGGGCCGTCGACCGGATCCTCGTCCAGCAGGCCGAGCAGCCGATTGCCCAGACCCTGGCGCTGGTGGTCGCCGTCGGCTTGGGTGTCGCCCAGCCCCTCGTACCCCGGATGCGTGATGACGAAGACGCAGCCCGCGATCAGGTAGTCGGCATCCCGCTCGCCCGTCGGATGCCGCTCGAAGGTGAAGGTCTTGCCGACCGCGACATCGGGCCAGCGGGTGAGGCCCCAGTTCACGCCGCGGCGCGCGGCCAGCGCTTCCATCCGCACCTCGGCGATGTTGTCGGTGTCGTCGTTCCGGAAGAAGCCGCCGGCAAACTCGAAGACCTCCAGGTCGGCCAGTTCGTGCGAGTCGGGGTCGGCCTTGTCGGCGGCGAGCTTCTTCTTGATCGCCTTGAAGTCGCTGTCGCGCGAGGCGAAGCGGCCGCTTTCGAGGCCGCGCGAATCGATCCAGCGCACGATTTCATTGAAGCGACCTTCGGTGGCGCCGGAGCTCACGAAGCCGAGGCTGCTCGCGGCCGGCAGCTTCTGGTGGGCCACGTCGCTCGCATCGGCCACATGCAGCGTGCCGGGCGCGTCATGCGCATCGAACCAGTAGTAGATGCCCTCGTCCTCCATCAGCCGCGACAGGAAGCGGTAGTCGCTCTCCTGGTGCTGGACACAGTACCGACGGGCGATGTGGTTGCCGATGACGCCGTCGGACTCGAGCTTCTTGAAGCGCTTGATCGAGCTGTCCTCGAACACCGCATCGAGCACTTCGAGGGCTTTCTTGTCCTGGAAGATGCGCGAGTTGATGCGCTTGGTGAGCAGCCAGAACCAGGATCGGAGCGTGATGCGGTACTCGAAGTAGCGCCCCACCGCACCCAGGCGCGTGAAGCGCACCGCATGCCCCTGGCAATGCCGCTCGCGCCGGCCGCCGTCGGCATCGAAGAACTCGACGGCCAGGTCGAAGGCGTGCCCGAGCACATCCGCCGCAGCCACCTTCTCGGACTTGGAGATCACCGTGAGTTCGTAGTGCGACGGACGAGAGAGCGACTCGTGTCCGATCACGTTCCAGAACATCAGGTCGTCCTTGGCCGGTGAGTCGCTCTTGATGGTGAATTGGAGTTCGGCCATGACGGGTTGATTGGATGCGGCGCCCTTTCACGCATGCACGCATCGAGAAAATCGAGTATTCAATTCCGCCTGACGATTGGCAATCTCACCGTAAGTGGTATGCCGTCCGTGCTCGTGGGCCGCGCATCGGCATGGCATGGAGAGACGAAAGCTCGACTAGCAGTCGCCGGTCTTTCGCGCCGCGACGACCTGCCCTTCGACCGGCTTGCCGCCTTCGATGCGCAGGTGCGCCGCCTGCAACGAGATCGGCTTCAGCCCTGCGTCGGCAAGGACGCGGCGCAGGTAGCTGGCGCCGTGGCTGTAGCGTCCGTGCGGTTGCAGCCGGAAGTCGGCTTCGCCACTTGAGGCGTCGCCCAGCGCTTCGACCGTGAAGAACATCCAGCCATCCGGCCGCAATGCCTTCGCAGCCGCATGCAGTACGGGCGCCAGGTCGCCGAAGTAGCAGAGCGTGTCGGCCGAGGCGATCAGGTCGTAGCTCGCGGGCGGCGCTTGCTCGAGGAACGCGGTCAGTTCGGTCTTGGCCAGCCTGTCGTAGCAGCGACGAGTCCGGGCTCGCGCGAGCATGCGCTCCGACAGGTCGACGCCTTCGAGTCGCCGTGCGCAGGGCGCGAGCAGCGGACCGCAGAGCCCGGTGCCGCAGCCCGCATCGAGCACATCGAGCGAGCGCTGCTCCACCTCGCCGAGATGCTCGGCGATCGATTGCGCGAGCAGTTCGGGCGCCCGGTAATGCAGGTGCGCCAGCTTGGCGTCGAAGCTGTCCGCGAAGCCGTCGAACACGCTCTCGACGTAGGCATCGGATGCGCGCTGCGGCACCGACTCGCCGGAGCAGGCCGCCAGATGGTGCCGGGCCTCGGGGTTGTGCGGCTCGTCCGCCAGCCATTGGCGGTAGACCTCGACGGCTTCGTCGATGCGGCCGAGCGTGTAGTAGGCGAAGCCGAGCGCGCGGCGCGCCGTGCCGTGCCCCGGCTTCAGCAGCAAGGCCTCGCAGTAGCAGGCCAGCGCCTCCTCGCTCCGGTCCTGCGCGTTGAGCAGGCTGCCGAGATTGGTGAGGGCGTCGGCCGAACGTGGCTCGAGCGCGAGCGATCGGCGATAGGCCGCCTCGGCCTCGATCGGCCGATGCTGTTCGCGCCGAAGCACGCCGAGGTTGTTGTAGACGTCGGCCCGCTCGGGATCGAGGCGCACCGCGTTCTCGTAGGCTTCGGCCGCCTCGTCCACGCGGCCGGTCTCGAGCAGCACGTTGCCGAGGTTGTTGTGGCGGTCGGGCAGGCGGCCGTCGATTGCGACCGAACGCCGGATCAAGGCGATGGCGGCTTCACTGTCGCCGCGCTGGTGCGCCAGCACGCCCTTGAAGTGCAGCGCATCCAAATGCTCGGGCGCTACCGCGAGGATGCGGTCGTAGAGGACGCCGGCGTCATCCAGCCCACCTGCACGATGAAGCTTCAAGGCGAGGCCGAAGGCCTCTTCGAGGCTCGCCTCAGAACGCATAGTCAAACTGCCCGTCCGCCACCGCGACCTGCACCCGCTCGATCGGCCTGCCTTCCATCATCCGACCCAGGAACTCACGCGAGATGTCCGGCAGCATCGTGTTGGTCAGGATGGCGTCGATCATTCGGCCGCCGGATTCGCTTTCGGTGCATCGGCTGACCACCAGCTTGACGACTTCGTCCGTGTAGCCGAACGGAATCTGGTAGCGCGCCTCGACCCGCTTCTTGATGCGCTTGAGCTGCAGCTCGACGATCTGTCCGAGCATCTGGTCGCTGAGCGGGTAGTACGGAATGGTCACCAGCCGCCCCAGGAGCGCCGGCGGAAAGATCTTGAGCAGCGGATCGCGCAGCGCCTTGGCCATGCCGTCCGCATCGGGCATCAGCTCCGGGTCCTTGCACATGCTCGCGATGAGCTCGGTGCCGGCATTGGTGGTCAGGATGATCAGCGTGTTCTTGAAGTCGATGCTGCGGCCTTCGCCGTCTTCCATGAAGCCCTTGTCGAACACCTGGAAGAAAAGCTCGTGCACGTCCGGATGCGCCTTCTCGACCTCGTCGAGCAGCACCACGCTGTACGGGCGCCGCCGCACCGCCTCGGTCAGCACGCCGCCCTCGCCGTAGCCCACGTAGCCGGGCGGCGCGCCCTTGAGCGAACTGACCGTGTGAGCCTCCTGGTACTCGCTCATGTTGATGACGATCATGTTCTGCTCGCCGCCATAGAGCGACTCGGCCAGCGCGATCGCGGTTTCGGTCTTGCCGACGCCGGAGGTGCCGGCCAGCATGAAGACGCCGATCGGCTTGCTCGGGTTGTCGAGCCCGGCGCGCGAGGTCTGGATGCGCTTGGCGATCATCTCCATCGCATGGTCCTGCCCGATCACGCGCTGCGCCAAAAGGCGCGGCAACTTGAGCACGGTCTCGATCTCGTTGCGCTGCATGCGGCCGACCGGGATGCCAGTCCAGTCGGCCACCACCGAGGACACGGCCTGCGCGTCGACCGAAGGCAGGATCAGCGGCGACTCGCCCTGCACTTGGGCGATGCTCGCCTGCAGCGCGTGCAATTCGTTCAGCAGTGCTTCGCGCTTCAGAGCCTGAGCAGCCGGGTCGATATCGGCGGACGCCGGAGACGCCACCGGCGGCGCGCTGGCGGGCCTCGCTTCGCTCGACGCTTCGGCCGGCCCTCGCGGCGACGCCGCCGCCGCGTCGTTCGCGTCCACCGGCTGGTTGCCCTCGCGCAGTTGCGCGCGCAGCGCCAGCAATCGGTCGACCAATCCTTTTTCTTCCTTCCAGCGCGCATCGAGCGTGGCGAGCTGCGTCCTGGCTTCGGCCAGCTGCGACTCGACCGCGGATGAACGCCCGCCGACCTCGATACCGATGGCGCCTTCGCGGCCGATGATCTCCTGCTCGATGACCAGGCTCTCGATGCGGCGCAGGCAGTCCTCGACCTGCGGCGGCGTCGCGTGCTGCGACACCGCGACCCGCGCGCAGGCGGTGTCGAGCAGGCTCACGGCCTTGTCCGGCAGCTGTCGTGCCGGAATGTAGCGATGCGACAGCTTGACCGCTGCCTCGATCGCCTCGTCGAGCAGCTGCACGCGATGGTGCTTTTCGAGGACGCTCGCCACGCCGCGAAGCATCAGGATCGCCTTTGCCTCGTCCGGCTCCGGCACCTGCACCACCTGGAAGCGCCGCGTCAGCGCCGGATCCTTCTCGATGTACTTCTTGTACTCGGCCCAGGTGGTGGCGCCAATGGTGCGAAGGTTGCCGCGTGCCAGCGCCGGCTTGAGCAGGTTGGCCGCATCGCCGGTACCGGCCGCGCCGCCCGCGCCCACCAGCGTGTGGATCTCGTCGATGAACAGGATGATCGGCGTGGGCGAGGCCTGCACCTCGTCGATGACCTGCCGCAGCCGCTGCTCGAACTCGCCCTTCATGCTGGCGCCGGCCTGCAGCAGGCCGATGTCGAGCGTGAGCAGCTTGACGTCCTTGAGCTGCGGCGGCACGTCGCCTCGCGCCAGGCGTACCGCGAAGCCCTCCACCACGGCGGTCTTGCCGACGCCGGCCTCGCCGGTGAGGAGCGGATTGTTCTGGCGCCGCCGCATCAGCACGTCGACGATCTGGCGGATTTCCTCGTCGCGGCCGGTGACCGGATCGATCTCGCCCTTGCGGGCCTTCTCGGTCAGGTCGACCGCGAACTTCTTGAGCGCGTCGCCCTTGCCCATCGCGGCGGGTGCCATCGCGCCGCTGTCTTCGCCGGGTGCGCCGCTGCCCATGCCGGTGCCGTCCTGTGCACGCATCTTCGATTCGGGCGAGGGGTCGCAGATCTGGGAGAACTGGTCGGCCAGGTCCTCGACCTTGATTTTCTCGAACTGCCTCGACAGGCCGAAGAGCGGATTGCGCAGGCTCGGCGTCTTGAGCATGCCGACCAGCAGGTAGCCGGTTCGCACCTGGGCTTCGCCGAACTGGAGCGTGGCGTAGGTCCAGGCGCGTTCGACCGCGTTCTCGATGTGCGGCGAGAAGTCGCTGATGGCGGTGGCGCCACGCGGCAGCCGGTCGAGCGCCGCCGTCATGTCCTTGGAAATGGCGGCGATGTCCAGGCCGTAGTGCTGGATCACGCGATGCAGGTCCGAGTCCTGCGTCTGCAGCAGTTGCGCGAACCAGTGCTCCAGCTCCACGTATGGATTACCGCGCATCTTGCAGAAGATGGTGGCGCCTTCGATGGCCTTGTAGGCCAGCGAGTTGAGCTTGCCGAAGAGCGCGGTGCGGCTGATTTCACTCATGAGCTTTCTCCCGTTAGAGACTGGATGAAGGATGGGGATCTAAAAGCGGGCGTCGCCGTCGATGCGCAGCTCGTCGCCGTCGCGGCTGCGGCTTTGTTGCCCGAGCCAGGACACCCAGCCGAGCCGCGGCGCATTGCCGTGCAGCGCGCCGAGACGGGTGGGCGGCACCTGCCGTTTCTCGAGCGCGAGCTGCGCATCCCAATACAGCTCGTCGCCGAGCAGCTGCTGCAGCCAGCGCTTGAGAGCCGGCCGGCCCGAGCCGGTCGGCAGGAACATGCGGTACTGCGCGAAGCTGAGCGGGCCCAGGTGCAGCCGCACCCGATGCTGCCGATCCCAGGCCCGGCGGCCGAGCATGGCGCCGCGGCCGAGCGTGCAGGAGCGCTCGCCGCGGCCGAGCTGCGTGAGCTCCTGCCGGGGCACCTCGATCCAGTGGCCGATCCAGGGTTCGAGCCGCACCGGCACGCCGAAGTAGCTACCCAGCACGGCTTCGACGCTCTCGGCGTTGTGTACGCGGCGCGCAAGCCAGCCCGAGAAATGCAGCCTCGCGTCGTCATGAATGTCGTCGCGCTCCTGCCGCGCCGCGGTGCCGATGCCGACCAGCGAACCGACCTGCGCCCTGAAGCCGTCCTGCTGCGGCCGGTCGAGCCCGACCGCCGGCCGCGCCTGTGCCCAGGCCCGATAGAAGAAGATCGAGAACCGGTGGCCCAGCATGTCGAGGAAGGCCAGCCAGGTCGGGTCGCCATGGTTGATGGTGCGTTCGCGGATGAAGTCGCTCAGGTGCACCGGCAGCGGGCCATTCGGTCCGAGATAGCCGAAGAAATGCTGGCGCAGGCGCGGCGGCGAATGCGCGGTCGCGGCCTCGAAGCGGCTGAAGCTCGCCGGCGCGAAGGCGAGCGACGGCTCCTGGCCGATGCGGACCGGCTCGGCGCTCGGCAGCAAGGCCCGGCCCCAGCGCGGCGCCGGAAAGGCCAGTGCCTCGAGCTTGCGCATGACCGCGAAGTAGTCGTAGGCCCAGGGCTCCGCCGACCATGCCTGCACTTGCAGGGCGACCGCGCCCGGCGCTGGTGCGTCGGCCTCCAGGTCTACAGGATGGGTCGGGTTCCGCACTGCGGCCTCCATCGCATCGACTCGCCCTTGCCGGCGATGGCGAGCACGGTCTCGACGAAATGATTGACCTCCACGTGGCGCGCCAGGAAGCGGGCCATGACCGCGCCGAACAGGAACGCGCTGTGTCCGTGGAAGGCGTTGCGATCGACTTCGAGCGTGACCTCGAGGCCCCGCCCGAACGCGATCGGACCGCTAATCGGCAGCCGTCTTGCCACCGGCCTCGACCGCAGATGGAGCAGCCCGCGCACCTGGGCCTGCCGGACTTCATCGGCATGAACCGCATACAGCATCAGCATCTCGCGCAAGGCCGCCGCGCCTTGCTCGGGCGAGCTATCGGCGAGCGACAGGTAGTTGAGCGCCAGGTGGTCGAGCACCCGCCAGCCCAAGCCCTGCCCCACCACCGGCGAGACCGGCCGCGAGGGCCCGCGAACCATGCGGACGCGCTGCACCGGCAGCGAGTCGATGCAGTCGAAGTCGTGATCGCGGCCGAGCGGCAACAGGAGCGGCAGGTCGCGGTTGGTGACCAGCGCCGTGACCGCCAGCTGACGGAGCGAAGCGCTGTAGGGTGCCTGTTGCGGATCGACGATCTGCAGGTAGACCTCGGAGCCGATGTGGCTGCTGCGATGGCCGTCGCTGCGCTGCTTGGCCGACAGCATGCGCGGATCGCGCGTGGTGGTGAAGTAGGCCGGATGGCTGTGGCGGCTGCCGTGGAAGGCGGCGTAGAAGGGCAGGAACTTCTGCTCCAGCACGCTGTCCTGGCCGGGGTTGGCATGACCCACCACCTCGGTGAGCGAATGCACCTCGAAGTCCTGCGGCCGGGTCCGGTCGGGCACCAGGTGGAACTGGCTCACGCCCTCGCTCACCTGGACCCGGTCGAGCCGCTTGGCGAAGAGGTTGACCGCGGGCACGCAGTGCAGCTGCACGTTGTCGGCCGTGACCAGCTTCTCGAGTGCCGGATCGCCGCGCGAGAACAGCACCACGATCTCGACATCGGGTACCGCCATGCCGGCCAGCACCCGCCGGAGCCCCGCGATGCGGGCGAACTGAAAGCGCTGCGGAAACGCGAAGTACTCCTGCACCAGCCGATAGCCCGAGAAGCCGGTCGCCGTGACCGGCAGCAGCGCCTCGTCGTCCTCGAAGCCAACCGGCTGCACCGCGCTTGCGGGCAAGTGCCGCACCGCGGCGCCGGCAGCGCCCGTGGCCACGCCGCCTGCGGCCAGGGGCTGCACCATCACGCCGATCGGGTTGCCGAGCATGCACTCGTGCAGCTGCCAGGCGACGTCGTCCGCGCCACCGAAATGGATCAGCAGCTGGTCAAGTTCGATCTGGGCGAAGTCGAGCCCGGCGGTGGCATGCAGCGCGATGCGCAGGCCGCCCCGGATCTCGCGCGCACCGGCATGCTGGTTGAGCGGCAGGTCGGGCGCGTAGCTGAAGTACTGGGCCCGGCGCACTTCCACCGGCCACATCCGCAACGCGTTCGCGGTGCGAAACTCGACATGCGTGTTCTGCCCGACCGCCTGGCGCGCCCGCAGCCCGCTGTTTCGCGGCAGCACGGGGCCGCTGGCGAGCCCGGCATCGGACAGGTCGGGCGTCATCGACATCACCGTCAACGAAGGCGTCGGCGCCATGAAATGCGGGTACACCACGTCGAGCAGGTGGCCGGTGAAGCGCGGGTATTCGGCATCGAGCTTGAGGCCGACCCTGGCCGACAGGAAGGCCGTGGCCTCGATCAATCGCTCGACGTACGGGTCGGCGACTTCCTGGCCCTCGATGCCGAGCCGGCTCGCGATCTTGGGGAAGGCGCGTGCGAACTCGGAGGAGCTTTCGCGAAAGTAGCGAAGCTCCTGTTCGTACAGGGTCAGGAGACGCGGATCCACGGCAGGTCTCAGCGCAGATTGGGGCCGTCGACCATTTCGATGCGGCCTTCCTCGAGATCGATGCGGCTTCGCATGAGGAACTCGAGCGGCACCGGCTGGGCCCAGAGCATGCCGCGGATCTGCAGGCCGATGCGGTTGTGCGAATCGAGGGCCGAGCCTTCCATGACGAGTTCCACTTCGAGTGTGCGGGGCAGGATGCGAGGCTCGAACTGCAGGATCGCGTTCTTCAAAGCCTGTTCCATGCTGACACGCTGCACCGACGACGTGAACTGGCCGGACAGCATAGGCAGTCCGTAGTTGAAGACCGAGCGTGCCGCATGCGGATAGCGCGGATCGTCGTACGCGAGGCCATGCGCGGTGCAGTTGAACAACCACGACAGATCGCGCAGAACCGCCTGCCGCAGCGCCTGGCGGGTGAGCGTGCGTTCGTCGTCGCGCTCTTGCGTCTTGCCCGGATCGTCGTCGATCAGCCGATCGAGAAGCGAGGGCTGGAGGCGCTCCTGCGCCGCGGTTTCATTCGCCATCGGCGAGCGCCGGCTCGAAGGCGATCTCGCGCACGTCGAGCATCGCGTGCTCGCCGATGTCGCTGGTCCACATCCGCTGGCCGTAGCCGGCCCAGACCTCGCTGCGCAGCTCTCGCCATTCGGTGCTTCGCGACAGCAGCACGCCGCCGTCATCGCAGCCGGTGCTGCCCTGGTAGCGGGTGGGCACCAGCGCCAGCGTCTCGCCGCCGTTCTCAAACTGCAGGTGCGCCGGCAGCCAGACCTTGTCGCGCAGGTCTTCGGGCGGCTCGAACTTGAGTTCGGCCAACCGGGCGAACGGAATCCAGTAGTAGCGGCCGTTGACGAAGGCCTCGAGCACCGGACCGAGCCGCATGTCGGCATCCGCCAGCCATTCGAAAGGCACGCCGTCGATCCGCCCGGCAGAGGCCGGCGCCGCGTCGAAGGCGCGCTGGCGAAGGTCTTCCGCCAGCTCGGCATCGCCCGCGCCGGCGCGCAGCAGCGATTCGATCAGCAAGGCCAGCCACGGATCGGGCTGGCCGAACACCATTGGCGTGCGGACGCCGGCGAAGACCTCGGCCCGCAGGCTCTCGCAGCGGATCGCATCGCCGTAGACCTGCTTCATCGGCATTGCGAGCGCATCGAGTTCGGCCGCCACGGTGAGCTGGTTATGCGCCCGATCCCATTGGCCGAGCACGCACAGGAGCTGCGTCATGAAAACCCGAAGCCGCGCATCCGCCGGCTTCGCGCGAACCTCGTCGCTCAGTGCCTTGAGTGCGCCCTGCGGATCGCCGGCCCGAAGGAGTTCTGCGGATTGCGACATCGAATGCCTCCCTCTCAAGCGTTGCTGATGATGCAGCTGCGCACCGCGCCGCGCTGCCCGCTGGACTTCTGCGGCGCCGAGCGGATCTCGATCTTTCGATAGCCGAAGAAGATGATTTCGCAAGGCCGCTTCGGCCGGCCGCCGGTCAGGATGCAGTGCGCATCGATGCGGGCCTCGTCCAGCACGAATTCGAGCGTCGGCTGCATGTCGGGCGAGGAATCGCCGCCGGCCTTGAACACCGACAGCTGCAGCTTGATGTCGCTGTCCTGGTTCTTCATCAGGCTCGCGAGCGAGGCCGTGGCCGCATCGCAGTCGCGCACCACGATGAAGGACTTGTTGCGCACCTTGCCCTTGGTCGAACCCGGCGGGTTCACCACCTCGGCCGAATACTGGTAGCCGGCGACTCGCATGCGCTGCTTGCCGTCCTCGAAGCTGCGGGTCATCTCGCCCTCGATCGCCGTGCCCTTGCTCTCGATCGACATCGCGAAGTCGTTGCCCGACTCGTTCGACAGGTGGTCGAGCAGGCGCAGCGCCTCGTCGGGGTCCAGCATTCCATCCACGGTCCAGCTCATCTCGATCTCCCGGTAGTTGCTCGAAGGGTTCTATTCGTCGACACAGGCGTCCTCCTGCGGCACCAGGCATTGCGGCAGGTCGGCACCGACCGCGGCGCCGCGAGTGCGAATCGTCGAGGTCGCGGCCGATGCCACCGCGAGACCGCGCGGCAGAAGAATCCAGAGCTGGCCGCGCTCCTTCATGCGGCGAGCCTGGTTCGCGGCCTGTTGTCCGTTGCCGAAGAAATAGTCGGCCCGCACCGCGCCGCGAATCGCCCCGCCGGTGTCCTGCGCGATGGTGAGCCGCTGCATCGGTGCGCCGGTGCCGGGCGTGCGGGTCGCGACGAACACCGGATAGCCGAGCGGCGTGCTGCGCGGATCGACCGCGATCGAGCGTCCGGCCGAGAGCGGGACGCCCATCGCGCCGACCGGCCCGCCGCCTTCGCCGCCGGCCTCCTTGAAGAACACGTAGCTCGGATCCTTGATGCCGGAACCGAGCAGCGGGCCGACGACGCGGCGGCCCGGAACGGCCACGGCGCCGCTTTGCAAAGGCTTGGCCAGCGTGAACCCGCGGGTGCGGATCACGGATGTATCGGCCACCGCGTCGTCGTCGTCCTCGTCGCCGTCGTCGAGCGAAAGCTCGATCGCGCCGCCGCGAGTGCGGACCGCGTTGCGCGGCTTGCCGGAAGCCGCCTGGGCCAGGGTCGGGCGGAAGGGCTGGCCGTTCTGTTCGGCATATGAGACGCGGATCGTCTCGCCGCTCGAAAGCCGGATCCGGCCCGAGCCCTGGATCTGCATTTCGTAGAGCGCGGTCGCGCTCGACACGAAGGCCAGCACGCGGGCGTTCGGCGCGCCCTTGGTCTCGATCTCTTCTCGGGTGTAGTACGGCAGCAGCCGCCGGCCTTCGGCACGCAGCCGCACCTTGCGATCGAGCGTGTCCCGCGTGACGGTCGAGAGGTCGAGCGCATAGAGCCCGGGCGCGCCCATGTCCCGCGTGCTGAGGCCGGCCTGCACGACGACGTTCCGGCCCTGCAGCCGCGCGGCCACGGTGCCGCTTCCCGGCGGCAGCTTGCGGGCATCGGCGAAGAGCATGTCCTCGGGCTGGCCGTAGACCGGGTAGATGTGCGGCGGCGCGTAGTTGCGGCTGCCGGCGATCTCGGGTTCGAAGTAGCCGGTGACCACGCCATCGGGGCGGCGGTCGTCGTCGCGGATCTGGTAGGCCGAGAACTCGCGCTCGAAGAAGCCGCGAATGGCCAGGTTGTTCCGGCCGTCGACCTGGCCTGCACGCCCGCAGACCTCGCGCCACTCGGCGCCGCGGCCGGTCAGCACCTTGCAACTGCCGAGGAACGCAGGCCAGCTTTCGGAGAAGTCGTCCCGCTGCCAGCCCGGCACGCTGTCGAAGCCGACCGAGGTGTAGGTGGCCAGCTGGGTCGAGAAGGTGCGCGACTGGCCGGCCACGCTGCCGCTGCCGGCCGCGGGCCTCGACGTCGAGGGCCCGGCGCCAGTGATGGTGTCGGGCGTGGACGAAAGACGGGAGGCCGGCACGTTCGCGCTGGTGGTCGCGCTCGCCATCGGGCTCGCGCCGGCCGTGTTGCCAGCGGCGTTCGAGCCGCCCGAACCGGGCATGTTGGTGCAGCCGGCGAAGACCAGCGCCGCGGCGCCCGCAGCGATCCCGGTCAGGCGCTTGCCGCTGGCGCTCGAAGCGATCTTCGCGATCTTCGCGATCTTCTCGATCGGCTTGATCGGCTTGATCGGCTCTGGTCTTGGAAAGGTCATGTCGACTCCTGGTTGGAACGCGAGATGCGGCTCGAAGGCCGCCAGGCGTCAGCGTTCGGTGATCTGGAAATGGGCGACGCCATAGACGTCGTTGCAAGCTGCCGCGGTGGGGCAGGTCGGACGGCCGAGCAACGGCGAAGGGCCTCTGCCGCGAGCCAGCTCCATCGCAGCCAGCACCGGCAGCGGAAACTGCGGAAAGACGCCTTCGTTCTGGATGCCGGAGGCGCCGAAATCGCGTTCGTGCTCGCTCACCAGCACCGCGAACCGGTTGATGCCGGGCGGCCCGCCGGCATCCATCGGCCACGAGGCGCGGGGCAGCGCCATGGTGGCGTTGGCGGCGATCTTGTTGTACTTGTCGAGCAGGTTCGGAAACAGCAGGAACATCTCGCCGCCGCTCGACAGCAGGTAGACGTAGACGAAGCCGGCGCGCTTGCTGCGAAGCTCGAAGCCGAGCTTGTCCTTGCCGACGACGACCTCCGACTTGCGCGGCGAGGCGCTCACGTCGAAGCCGGGCGCCGCGCCTTCGGTGAGCGCCAGCAGCGACTCGGCCGGAGTTCGGCTGCGGCCGCCACCGGCCGAAGGGTCGCCTTGCGTCGGGGCCGTCGAAGCGCTGGCCGGGTTCGACTGGGTCGTGGACTGCTCGCTCGCACTGCCGGGCGTGACGTTCGCATCGCGTTGAGTCGAGCCCCCGGGGCTGGGACTGGGACCGGGGCCGGGACCGGGACCGGGACCGGCACCAGAGGATCCCGCGGACACACCACCTCCGACGCCCGAACCTCGAGAGCCCGTGCTCGCCCCGCCGGCCTTGGATCCCGCCCCGGCATCGGCGAGCGAAGGCTGCGGCCCCCGCGCATCGGACGAGTCGCGCATCCACCACCACCCTGCGGCAGCCACCGCGAACAGCACCAGCAGCACGGAAGCCGTCGCGAGCTTGCGTCCCTTGGCGGCGGGCTGTCCGTCGACGCTTCGCGTCCCCGTCGATTCGATCGCACCCGGACCACCGTCCCGCTTGGCACCGCCGGGCGGCAGCGCATGCTGGACGCCCTCGCCGATACCGCCGATACCGCCGATGCCCCCGCTGCCGACACCGCCGACACCGCCGACACCGCCGCCATTCGGCCGGCTCGCCGAAGCCCTGCCATCGAAATCGTTGCCGATCCTCGCCGCCGCAGGGCCGGGCGAGCGAATCACCGTCTCCTCGCCATCGAGCCCGAGCAATGCGCGCAATTCGGCCATCGATTGCGGCCTTCCCTCCGGCCGAACCGCCAGCCCTGCATCGATGGTGGCGAGCAGCTGCGGGCTGAAGCGCTGGCGCAGCGCTTCGTTGTGTGCCAGCGGCTGGTAGCTGTCGGCCAGGAGCCGGGCGACCGAAGGCGGCGGCGGCCGCCCGCTGACTGCCACGTGCATCACCGCCGCAAGCGCGTAGACATCGGTCCAGGCGCCTTGCGACATGTCGGGCATCTCGGCGTACTGCTCGATCGGTGCATAGCCCGGCTTGAGGATGACCGTGATCGCCTGGGTCTTGTCGGTGATCACCCGCCGTGCCGCGCCGAAATCCAGCACCACCGGCCGGCCCGATCCCTCGAGCAGGATGATGTTGTCCGGCGCGATGTCGCGATGAAAGCAGTTGGCCGCATGCATCACCGCCAGGGCCTGGGTCACGCCGTCCATGATGCGCAGCAGCCAGCCTTCGTCGACCCCGCCCGGCCGGGCCGCGAGCGCCTGCCGCAGCGTGTCGCCGCGGTAGAAGGGCATCACCATGTAGGTGGTGCCGCGCTCCTGCCAGAAGCGATAGACCTTGAGCAGCGACGGATGGTCGAACTGCGCCAGCAGCCGGGCTTCGTTGATGAAGCTGCGCATGCCGAGGTCGAAGGTGTCGCGATGCCGCTCCGAGAGCGGCACCACCGTGCCGTCGCCCTGCCGGGTCGAGAGCGAGGTGGGAAGGTATTCCTTGATCGCGACCACCCGCTCCAGGGTCGGGTCCCAGGCTTCGTACACCACGCCGAAACCGCCCTGCCCCACGACCCGCGTGACCTCGAATTCGGCCAGCTGGCTGCCGATCGGCAGCAGGCTCGAATCGCCGTCGCGCGCGATCCGGTCGGAAGCCGTGGAAACCACCCGTGTGCGGTCGTCGGCGTCGCCCGACTCCTCCGGCGGCTCCTCCTTCGGATTCACTTCGCCTCCTTCGCACCCGGCGACAAGCCGTCCGGCACGCAGCCGAACAAGGCCTCGAACTGTTCGTCCTGCGGCAGCCCCTTGCTGGTCATGCCCTGGCCCGCGTGACCATCCGGATCGGTGAGCCAAAGCGATTGTCCCGGATCGGGCAAGGCGATCGGCTGGGTCGGCGCATCGCCGGCGAGCTCGGACCGGCCCGCCGCATCGCCCATGAACAACTCGTGCAGGCGGGCCTCGAAATGCTTCGCGTCGAAGTCGCGTTCGAGCCCTTCGAAGGCAGCCTTGGACGCGCGCCACCACCATTGCCGCACATAGGCCAGCGCAGCGCCTTCCAGTTCGGTCGGCGGCGCGACCAGCTCGGAGACGATGGTGAACGGAAAGTAGCGGCCGACCGCATCGACCGACGGCATCAGCACGCCCATCCACCACTTGCTGCCGATCACGTCGGCGCCGATGACGAAACACCAGAGCGGCGCCTGCAGGTAGTGGGCGGTCCAGTTCTCGTGGCGGCTTCGCAGCCGGGTCAGGCCGCCCTGCAGCCAGCGGTCCCAGGCGGTGCGCAGCGCCGCGGGCATGCGCCGATGGGCGAAATCGCCCATGCCGGGCAGCTTGCCGTACCAGCCCGGTACCTGGAACGGCGCCGCCGGGCTCACAGTCCCTCCGGACACGCGAACTCGCGCAGCTCGCGCAGCCGGATCGGATGCTGCACGCTGTTGGTCGTGACCTCGAAGCGGGTGCGGCGCGCGCCGATCTGGAAGGTGATGAAGAACTTCTCGGGCGCATCGCCGGCTTCGAGCTGGCCATCGTCGAGCGCCCGGAACAAGGCCCAGGGGCCATCGACCGCCATGCCCGAACTGCCGGTCGCCGAAGGCGGGCTGACCTGCACCCTCACCTGGTTGCTGCCCTTGGGGCCGGGCCACTGCACCGCCATCGGCACGACCGGCCCGTGCGCATACTTCACGAGCTGCCCGTCGACGTCGAGGATGAACTGCGTGATGCCGGCATCCATCTCGACCGGCTTGAAGTCGAGCCGCATGGCCGGACCGCGGCCGCCGCCGCGAAAGAAGATGTCCTTGATGCGGGCTGCCCGCTCGAACTGCGCGAGCGCCGCGACGTTGACCGCCGCCCGCTCGGCCACCGGCTTGTAGCTCCAGGGCCGGGTGCTGGTGTCGACCAGCGTGGCGAGCCGCTTCTGGAAGAACTCGTCCATGGTGCCGCCAGGGCCGAAGAACTGGCCGAAGTCTTCGGGCAGCACGTCGCGCTTGCTGCCCTGCACGAACGGATAGCGCCCGGCAATGGCGCGGCTGCAGAACTCGGTGACTGGCCTCAGGTCCTGGCTGAGCGAGCCACGCTCGGCCACCCGGGCCTGCGCCGCGCCGGCCTGGCTCAGGTTCTCGACCATCGATCGAACCGGCTCCGGCAGCCGGCCGGCATCCGACTTGAGCTTGCCCGCCACGTCGCCGGGCGGCGGCGAGCTGCGGCTCTTGACCGCGGTGTCGACCGCGGTGAGATAGACGTAGACCTCGTTGAAAAGCTTGAGCGCATCGTCGATCGGCGCCGGTCCGCCCGGCGTGGCGCCGGTCACCAGCCGTCGCAGCGGCTCGAAGCGGTCGTCGACGATGCTCTCGATCCGCTTGCCGGCCGCGACGCCCTTGGCCGCCTCGCCACCGAGCAGGTCCTCGAGCCCCTTGCGCGCGTTGCGCACGGTCTCGGCCGCCTTGCTCGCGACATCCTTGCCCGCGTCGGCCGGGATCAGCGTGGTCTCCTTGACCGCTGCCCGCAGGAAGTTGGCGAGCGGCGAGCTGGCACCCGACAGAATGCGCGCGGTCTCGATGCTCTTGTCGAGCCCGGCTGCGCGCACCAGCCGCACGTCGGCCAGCATCGCTTCCCAGACCTTGACGTATTCCTCGAGGTAGAGCCGGCGCACCCGGTCGGTGAGCGCGCCGAGCGCGGCGGCATTGCGCAGGCGATCGGCCGCGCCGCGTTCCTGGCCGAGCACCCACGGGTCTTCGCTGGCCAGGAGGCCGGTGAGCACGGTGACCTCGTTCTGGAAGCGCTTGTGGTAGCCGTCGTAGGTGAACATGCCCGGCACGCCCTCGGTCAGCGGCTTGCCGCTCACCCGCTCGAAAACCAGCGGCGCCGACGGGCCGGCCGCATTCGCGATGCTGAAGCCCGGGATGTCCTTGCCGAGCCGCTGCCGCTTGAGCCGGCTGAAGACCCGCTGCTCCAGCGGATAGCTGGCCAGCACGGCGCGCACGCTGCGCACCAGGTTCTCGTCCATCTTGAGCGGCGAGCGCGGCGGGCCTTGCGCGATCAGCACGTCGAGCTGGTCTTCGAGCAGCTTGCGCTGGTCTTCCGGAATCCCGCGATCGAGGCTGCGCGACCAGTCGAGCGTGATCCAGGCCTTGACCGCGTCGGCATCGAAGCGCTCGGGCTGGTGCAGCATCAGGTAGGCCTTGAGGGCCTCGTAGGTGAATTCGAGGTTGTCCTTCTGCGCGGTGCGAAGCTGGTCCTCGATGCGCCTCGCGAGTTGCGGCAGGAAGACCTCGTTCAGGGCGCGCTGGTGGGCGAGCATGGCCGCGGCGTCGAGCTTGTCGCCCTGGTAGAGGCCGAGCGTCATCGAGATCGGCGGATCGCCGTCCCTGTTTTCGGGCGCCCGCCAGATGTTGCGCAAGCCCTGCAGCACCGGCGCGACCTGGACCAGGTTCTGCACCGTCGGCGGCAGGGCGACCAGCGACTGGCGCGCCGGCTCGATGCGCGCCTCCACCGCTTCGAGGTAACCCAGGTTGCGCCAGCTGCTGTAGCCCCAGGCGGCCAGCAGGCCAACCGTGAGAAGGCTCATCGCCGCGATGCCGGCGAGGCGGATGGCATTGCGCCGCTGTTCGAGCTTGACGTCGGCGCCGGCGAGGCGCTGCTCGGAGAACACCACGTCGCGCAGCAACGAAGTCAGGAAGTAGCTCCGGCCGCTGCCGCGCTGCACCGGGAGCGCCGCCCGCTGCAGGCCGAAGCTGCGCGCCAGGCTGCCCATCACGCGGTCGATCGGGCTGCCCTCCTGCGTGCCGCTGGTGAAGCACACGCCCCGCACCCACGGTGGCTGCGTGAAACGAGAACCCGCGAAGACCTGGTCGAGCAGGTCCGAGAGCAGCGGCCCGACCGCGCCGAACTGCGCCGGGAAGCCGAACACCGCGGCGCGCCGACTGCCGTCGGTCTCCTGTTGCATGCGCTGGATCACGCCGTCGTTGATTCGCTCGTGCAGCAGGCCGAACTCCTGCCGGAACGCGGTGGCGAGACCCTTCTCGTCGAACTGCCCGCGCTGGTCGACCGGCAGCGTGAAGCCGAACACCTGGGCCCGCTGCTCCTTGCCGAGATCGTCGAAATACTCGGTGAAGCCGTGCAGCAGGTCGCTCTTGGTGACCAGCACGTAGACCGGCAGGCGGGTGGTCAGGCGGGCGTCGAGTTCGAGCAGGCGCGCGCGGATCGATGCGGCCAGCGTGTTGCGGGCCTCGGCGCCCTGGCTCAGCAGGTCGCCGATGCTGACCGTGAGGAAGACGCCGTTGAGCGGCCGACGCGGCCGCACCTTCTTGAGCAGGCCGAGGAAGCCTTCCCAGGCGCCCTTGTCCTCGGCCTCGTGGCTGTCCTGCGTGGTGTAGCGGCCGGCGGTATCGATCAGCACCGCGTCGTCGGTGAACCACCAGTCGCAGTTGCGGGTACCGCCGACGCCCTTGATGGCGCCGGCGCCGAACTGGTCGGCCAGCGGAAACGAGAGCCCCGAGTTGACCAGCGCCGTGGTCTTGCCGGCACCCGGCGCGCCGATAAAGACGTACCAGGGCAGGTCGTACAGGTAGTTGCCGCCCGAGAGCGACAGCCAGTCGCGCCAGCCCGGCTTGCGGCCGGCTGCATGGATGCGCATTTTTCGCAGGGTCGCGACCGCTTCGGTGAAGCGGGTGTCGAGCACCTTCTGCTCGGCCGCACCGGGTGCGTCGGCCGCTGCCGGCCGCGCCGCCGGCGATTGCATCAGCGCGTCGCCGAGCTGTCGGCCGGCGCGGCGGGTGCGCCAGCGCCGCCAGACGGCACGCAGCAACACCACCAGCGCCAGCAGCCCGATCAGGACGGCACGCGCCGCTTCGCCATCGAGCGGCACCCATTCGCCGATCCGCACCAGCGGGCCGACCCACCAGATCAGCACCGCCACCACGATGAGCGCGAGCAAGGTCAGGAACCAGGCGCTCACCAGCCAGCCGAAGAGCTTCTTCATCGCTGGGCTCCCTGCCCAGCCGGTATGGGCTGCAAGAGTGCACCGCTTCCGGCAGGCTGCGAAGTTGTACCGGCCGGAGCGGGCCGCGCCGTTGCGCCGGCCCCGGCCCTCGGCTCCGCGCCGGCCAGGCGCTCGGGCGGGCTGAGCAGCACGATGTCGACGCGGCGATTGCGCGCGCGATTGGCGGGGCTCTCGTTGCCGGCGACCGGCTCGGCATCGGCCTTGCCGTCGGACCTCATGCGCGAGGGCTCGACCAGCGTGGCGAGCGCGCCGCGCACCGCGTCGGCACGGGCCGCCGACAGGTGCCAGTTGGAGGGATAGCGCATCGATCGAATCGGCTGGTTGTCCGAATGGCCGGTGATCAGCACCTCGCCCGGCACCTCCGCGAGTGCCTGGCCGATGCGCCGCAGCACCGGCAGCGACTGGCTCATCGGCTCGGCGCTGCCGGAACCGAAGAAGCTGTCGCCGCGCAGGCGCACCACGCTGCGGTCGGCCTCGTCGGTGACCGTGACCAGGCCCTGCCGCACCTCCGGCTCCAGGAAGCCGGCCAGCCGCGGCGCCTTGGCCAGGGCCGCCGGCGGCGCGATCTGCACCTGCGGCACCCGCAGGCTCGAGACGGCGGCATAGGTGGCGTCGGAGCGATGGTTCAAGCCGAGCCGCATGCCGAACCAGGCCAGCGCCAGCAGCAGCGCGAAGCCGGCGGCGATGACGCCGAGCGGAATGGCCTGCCGCAGCCGCAGCGCGCCGCCGCCCTGGCCGCGCCAATGCGGCGACAGCGCCGGCTCGACTGCCGGCCGCTCCTTGATGATGAGGTCGGCCAGCCGCTGGCGCACCGCGTCGAGCCGCGACCGTCCGTTGTCGACCACCCGGTAGCGGCCCTCGAATCCGAGTGCCAGCACCGTGTAGATCAATTCGAGCAGGTGGCGGTGGTTGGGTACGTCCTGCGCGAGCCGGGTGAGCAGCTGGAAGACCTTCTCGCCGCCCCAGGACTCGTTGTGGAACTGCACCAGCAAGCTTTGCTTGCTCCATCCGCCCTGCGCGCCCCACGGCGTGTTGGCGACCGCCTCGTCGAGCGCGGTACACAGCACGTAGCGCGCGGCCAGCACGGTTTCGTTGCCGATGCCGGCACGGCGCGCCGCGGCGTCGAACTGGTTGATCGCATCCGCGGTCGATGAGCGCAGTGCTGCGATGTTGCTCGGCTGCGCCGTGTTGCGCAGCGTGCCGATCAACACCAGAAGTCGCCCCGCCGCCGAAACCAGCGGATTGAGCAGGCCGAGCTCGGTGTCCACGACCGGCAGCGGCTCGGGTCCGATGGAAGGACCTGGCGGGTTGCCGCCGCCGGGCGGCACGCGCGGCTTCGGCTTGATGACCGTGCGTTCGGATTCGAACGCGGCGAAGGGGTCGGGCGTGCTCATGTCGTCAACCTCGGATCGCCCAGAAGGCCAGGTCGAGGCCCGGGAACTCGCCCGCGATGTGCATTGCGATGCCGCCCGACTGGTCGAGCTGGCGCCACAGTTCGCTGTTGCGGGTTTCGAGCTCGAAGTAGTTGGCGCCGCTGTGGAACGGAATCTGCCGCGGCGCCACCGGCAGCGGCACCAGCGCCACGCCAGGCAGGGCCAGGTTGACGAGGTCGCGAATGCGCTCGACCGGGCCGATCTTGACCTGGGTCGGGAAGCGCGCCCGCACGGCATCGCCGGGGAGCTGCGCACTGACCGCCAGCACGAAGGTCGCCTTGCGGCGCAGTTCGCCATCGGCGATGACCGCGACCCGAACGCCATGCTTGCGATCGTGCAGGTCGATGCGGATCGCGGATTGCTCGAGCACCATCGAGAGGCTGCGGCGCAGGTCGTCCATCAGCGGCCGAAAGCTGGCTGCCAGATCGTCGTGTACATAGGCGCCGAAGCGCGCGACCCGACGCGTATCCCGGAAGCTCGCCAGGTCGCCGGCGAGCGCCAGCGCGTGCTCGAAGAAGCGGTGCGGATGAAGAAGCGAGCTTTCGGCCAGCTCGGCGAAGACCGCCTCGTTGCGGTTCACGGTCTGCAGCAGCATGAAGTCGGCGATTTCGGCGACGCCGCCGGTACCGCCCTGCGTCATCCGTCCGGCTAGGGCCTCGCCGCGCTGGCGCAGCAGGCCGAGCAATTCGTCGAGCCAGGTCCGCAGCACGCCCTGCGCGGCCACGTCGAGCATCGGCGGAATCGATTGGCGATCGAGCAGCACCTGGTTGTCGGCGCGACGCTCGACCACCTGCGCCACGCGAAGCAGGGTGTAGGCGTCGGTGGCGTCCGCGGCCCGCATCAGGCGCGCATTGAGCACGCCCAGCTGCAGCATCGCGGTGCGCTCGCCCGCGGTGTTCGAATCCGGGACATCCACCTCGATGACCCGGTGGCGCACCAGCTCTTCATAGGCCTCGGCGTCGGCTTCGCGAGCACCCGAGCGGCGAAGCGGCAACGCGAGCACGATGGCCTCGTCGCGCAACGCGGCAGGCAGTTCGATCGGCTCGGGCAACGGGTCGATCGAGGGCATGTCGAAGGCGGTGCCGTCGCCGAAAAGGCCCACCGCTCGCACCAGCGCGAGCTTGCCCATGGCGAGCGCGGCGGTGTCGATTTCGAGTTCGGTGAAGCCCCAGGCGTACGGGGTGGTACTGCGCAGCAGCAGGTGCCTTGCATGGTCTGCATGGCGCTCGCTCTGCTGCAAGTGCTGGGGCTGCAGCAGCATGCCCTCGCTCCAAACCACTTTTGTTCGCCAACTCATTCGCGCTCCGAGAAACCGGCGGAGCTTCCGCCAGAAGGAAACAAGGAGTTTCCGGCGCGAAGCGCATGTGGCAAATCTGGCGTATGGCCTAGAAAGGGCCTAGAAGGTCGGTCGGGATAGAGCGAAGGGGCTAGAGGCTCAACCGACCCTCGCGAACGCGTCTTCGCAGAACAGCCGAAAGCTGTCGGCGTTGTCGACGGCCAGGTGAGGCGCCAGGTCGGCGACCCTGGCGCAGATCCAGGGACCGTAGGCCGCGGCGTCCGGGTTCTTCTTGCCCTCCTCGAACTCGGGATCGGCAAAGAAGTCGGGTACCTTGACCAGCTCCAGGTCGTCGGTGTTGCCGAACAGGTGGGTCGCCTCGTGGAGGATGGCGCCGCCGCGGGATATTTCGAGTCCGGAGCCCCTGGCCGTTCGATGAATGGTGGTGCGCAAGCGAGAACTGAGAAGCGGGTCGAAAAAGTTGGAGCCGAGACAGAGGAAGCCGCCGCGATGCCACGCGGTGCCCCACACTGCGGCGTTGGTCACCTTGGCCGACACCGTGCCGCCTCCTGCACTCACGCCCTTTTCGACGATGGTGAGATCGTCGGTGACCCGATGCATGCAACTCACCGACACGCAGGCTTGCTGGAGCCCGCTGTAGACCCGCTGGAGCACCTGACCGACGGCGGCCGTGCGCGAAGGCGTCGCATCGCCGAACCATCGGCGATAGCAGGCACTGCTGCGCGATTCGGAATCGCGATGGCAGAGCGCCTTCAAGCCAGCCACGGCCAGGCGACGTGCCTCGTCCCAGGCCGTGCGCACCATGACGCGATCGTCGTGGCTCGAAAACGCCCAGAAGCTCGGCGCCAGATAGAAGCCGTCGCGGTTCGGACCATCCTGGCCAAGGCGGGTCTTGGCAGCCTGGATGTACCGGGTGTGGTCCAGTTCGTCGAAACCGCCGGGCGGCTCACCCAGTGCGCGGCCGACGGTCCGGTAGATCAGGTTGCTGGCGCGCCGCAGGTTGATGCGACCGGCTGGCGTCTGGCCGTAGGCGCTGCTTCGAAGCCCCAGCGAGCGCAACGGGTAGCCCAGGTCGAACTCGAGCAGATTGACCGCAAGGGGCGTGGAATGGCTCAGGTGGCAAGCGATGTGGGCGGCGAGCTTGACGCCGTTCGCATCGGAAGCGGATTTGGCCAGCACGGAGAGGCCGGCGGCAATGTGGGGCTTGCTCATGAAGGATGGCCTCTCGGCGGATCGCTGCGACGGGCTTGTGGTTGACGCTGGACCGGAACGGCGACCATGCCTACTTCTTCCAGCACAGGTCGGCGCCAGCCGAACCGGTGGCGCCCCGCTCGCCGCGTGCGTCGAGCGTGAGCGTGGTGCACAAGGGCTCGGACCATGCGTCGGTGTTCACGCTGGCGCGAAGGATGAAGTCGGTGGCGGTCGGTGCTGCCGCGAAGTCGAGCAGGTAGTACGCGGTGCCGCTGCGCGGACTCTTGTCGTAGCCCGCGTTCGCGAGTGCTGCGCTTCCGACTGCGTACGAGTTGCCATTGAGTGCGTATTGCCGCTCGAGCCACGAAGCCGCGTCCAGCAGAGTGGCCTTGGCTTCGGCCCGGCGCGCTCGTGCGACGTAGGCCGTATAGGACGGATAGGCGATCGACGCCAGGATCGCGACGACCGCCACGACGATCATCAGTTCGAGCAGCGTGAAGCCGGTCGTCGATCTCGCGCGTCCGGCCACCACCGGCATCGCTCTCGCAGTCACGGCTCTCGCAGTCATGGCTTTCGCAGTCATAGCTCCCTCCACCAGATCCGCCCGGTATTCGGCGCGATCACGCCGCTTCCGCCTTGCGCGTTCGCCGGGTTCGAGGCATTGCCGGTCGCCACGTTCTTGCCGTTGTTGACCGCGATGGCGGTGCTGCGGCCGATCGCCAGACCGCCGTACGCACCTTCGTCGCTGCCGATCATTCCGTCGCCGTCGACGTCGACGCCGACCGGCTTGCCGGTCAGCGCATTGATCCGGTTGATCCAGCTGCGGCCGGCGCGGCAGCCGTTGGCTGCGCTCGGCGATTCGATCGACAGCAGTTCGACCGCACGCCCGACCGGGTTGTGGACCGCATTGCCGATGCCGGTCTCGCCGGAGCCGAGGTCGACCGCCCAGCACTTCTCGTTGGCCATCGGGTCGCCGGCGATGCCGCGAGCCGCCGCGGCGCGGACTGCTTCGGGCTTGTTGGGGCCGACCTTGATCTTGATCTGCAGCGGCACCTCGGCGCCGAGCGAGCGCCGTGCGCAGCTGCTTCGAGGCGGCGGCGGAGTGGTCTGCGGCAACTCGCCCGGCTTGAAGTCGTCCTTCACGCCGATGAGGCTGTAGAGCGAACCGGTGCTGTCGAGATAGCGTGCGCTGGTGACCTCGGGCCGGCCGCTCGCGAACACCACCATGCGCGAGCTGTTGCCCACCTGGACCACCGCCGGCGCGCCGACCACCGGCTGGACGATGCCCTTGGAATTGGCTGCCTCCATGACCACCTTGGCGGCGTTGTTGGGCAGGCCCTTCTCGAGGTCGAGCTCGCTGAGGTCGATGCGCCACATGCGGCCTTGCAGGTCATCGTTGCTGTTGGCGAAGAGCACGGCGGACTGGCGACCGTCGACCTTGTCGCGGCTTTGCTTCTGGAAGGCCGAATAGCCGGGTGCCAGCGCTTCGCTGTAGCCGGACAGCACGCCGGGCAGCATCAGCGCCAGGCCGGTACCGGTCATGGTGCCCGGATCGGGCACCTCGGTCGACTTGAAGGCGAAGAGGCAGGCGCCGTTGCTGTCGCACAAGGTGCCGCGATCGCTGCGGGGGTGGAACAGGCCCTTGCCGGTCGAGCGGCCGATTTCGTTGCTGCGATCGCCACGCAGGTAGGCCAGCCGGTCCACGCCGGCCTTGTCCTTGATGCCGCCGCGATTGCGATCGAGCGCGTCCTGCCATTCGTCGTCGAGAAGGCTCCATTGCAGCGCGACCGTCTGCCCGTCGGCGTTGCTGGTGAAGGCCCGGCGAGTGCCGGCGCGAAGGCCGGTCAGCCCGTGCAGGTCGGCCAGCTTGGTCGAGGTCGGCGTGGCCGCGCCGGCCGTGCCGAAGGTCACGTCGAACAGTCCGATGTTCCCGCTGAAGAGGTTGTTGTCGAAGAAGGCGTACATCGCGACCGTGGGGACGCCCTCGCCGGCTTCGGGGTTCTTGCGGCGATAGCCGAGGAAGCTGCTCTCGAGCATGGCGGGGCCGCTGCTGGCGCTCGCCTGTCGCTCGACCAGCGCATTGCTCGCAGCCGTGGTGGCCGCGGTCTTGCCTGCCAGCGTGCTGTTGGCGACGAAGACGCCGCTCTGGACGAAGGTTTCGCGAAGGCAGGAGAGGCTGTCGTTGGCCGGCGCCCGGGTCTGCACGCCGAACTGGATCGCCGGCCCGGACCAGATCACGTCCGCCCGCGAATCGTTCGGCCAGGTGACACTGCCGAACGCGCGATGGATGGTGATCTCGGTGCGCAGCCTCGGGTAGTTCTTGTAGGTAAGCGGCTTGGCCGGCGCGACGCCGCTCTTCACGTACGGCGCGAGATCCAGGACGTAATCGGCCTGCGTCGAGGACGGCGCCACGAGCGGCTGGTTGTCGACCACTTTGACGCTCGCGCCGTCGGCATCGATGGCCCACACGGTGGCGCGGACGCCGTTCGCCGGATTCGGGTCGACATGGCTTGCCGGCAGGTTGCCGATCACGATCTTCTTGTAGTCGACCTCGCCGTTGATGGTCTTGTCGAAGCCGTAGTAGTCCACCGGCGCGGTGTTGATCGTGTACTTGACGATCTTCTGCACGCAGGGCCCGCCGTTGGTCGCGTCCCAGACGACGCCGATGCTGGAGTCGCCCAGCGCCCACACGCAGCCCGGCCGCTCCGGGTCTTCGGTGACCGCATAGAACTCGCCCGAACTCGCCGTGACGATGTCGGGTGCGGTGCTCAGCACGCTGGTGTCGTTGAAGCAGAAGTTCCCGGTGGCGAAGTCGTAGCAAAGGATCTTCTTGTAGCCATCGGAGAAGTTGTAGACCTGGGTCTTGCGGGTGACATAGACCTGGTTGGCCGTCGGCCAGCTGGGCCGGTACGCAAGCCAGTAGGCGAAGTTGGAGCCGGCTTCGACCCTGATCGTGCGGCCCTCCACGTCCCAGCAGGCCGCGGTGCTGGTGAAGCAGGCGCCGATCAGCTGGCCGGTCGCGTCCAGCTTGGGCAGCACGCCGGTCATGAAGCTCCGGCTTCCGGACGCCATCGCCTTGAGGCCGAAGCCGGGGCAGGAGGCGTTGGCGACGTTGTCCCAGCAGGACATCAGCGCCGCCTGCGGCTGGCCGTTGTACGCAAGGAAGGTGTAGCGGCCGTGCGTGACCGAGGCGAGGTTCCAGGTGTCCAGGTTCGAATCCGCCTGGTAGGCGGCATGGAGGTAAGGCTGCCCGGCGCAGGCTTGCTTGCGCTTGAGGTCGAAGCAGTGGATGCGGCTCGCGGAATCGGGCTGCCGGTAGCCATGTTGGAACATGAGCATGCGGCCGTCGTCCGTGGTGCCGAGTCCGTTGAAGAGCGTCTGGCTGCCGAAGCTCATGGCGCTTCCGGTCTTGAAGAAGCCGCAAGACTGCTTGTTGACGAGGTCTGCACACAGCACGCCGACATCCGCCAGGGTGCTCTGGCCGAGCTTGGCGATCGGGAAGTAGAGCTTGCCTTCGGCCCGGTCGAGGTATTCGGTCGGCTTGACCGGCGTCCAGAGGCTGTCGACCGGGCCGGTCGAGAACGGATCGCCGACCGTCAACGGAACGGCGACGCCGGCGACCGGCCATCCCGGGCAGGCGAGCCCGGTGGCGGCCACGCGGCACCGAAGGTAGTTGCTGTCGGTGTGGTGGTTGATGACGAAGAGCGCCGCGACCTCCGCACCATTGATCTTCAGGGTGTACGGAATCACCCGGTAGCCATCGCCCGCGGCACCGAAGCTGACGGTCGAGACGCTCGGCGGCGGCATGACCGGCTCGTAGGTGTAGCGAACGCCGCGAAGCGCGGCCTCGGGTGCGGGCTCGAGAGCGGACCAGATCTGGCTGGTCTCGCTGCCGACGTTCCATTCGCGCTTGTAGCCCGGCGGCGCGACCGTCGAGCCGCGAACGTACCTTTGCGCGACCGGCTTGGCGGCATCGCCGCCGAAGCTCAGCACATGGCGCTGGGTCGCGATGCTCGAGTGCTCGAGCTGCTGGTAGGTGCCGACCCACTGCAGGTTCTGTCCGGGCACGAAGCCGCTGTCGTTGGCATTGGCGCCGCCGCCGGTGGAGGTCACGGTCAGGCTGGCGACGCCCTGGGCGCTGATGCCGGCCACCTGCGCCGCCGAGCGCTGCCACCAGATGCCGATGGCGAGGCTGATGGCCATCATCAGCAGCAGCACGCAGCCGCGCCGGATTCGCAACGCGAGATAGGGGTCTGACTTTCTTACCATGGTCGAAAAAGCTCTTGCAAGGTGACTCGGGTGGCCGCCGAGGCGCTGCCCCAGCCGGTCGCGGTGATGCGATAGGTGCAGAACCTGACCGCCGGGTCGCAGACCGCGGGCACGGCTTCGATCAGGAAGCGGGGTTGCCAGGCCGGCGGCAGGTTGGGCACCACCGCGCCGGTGGCGAAGCCCGGGTGTCCGGTGAAGAATCCGATCGGCACCGTGGTCGCCGCACCGCTCGCATCGCCGGGCGCGGCGGTGGCGGTCCAGTCGACGGTTTCCCAGATGGGCTTGGCCTGGGTGTCGTCGGCAGTGCAGAGCCCGTTGGGGCAGACCGACTTGCCGGTGGTGGCGGCGGCGAAGGGCTCGAAGCCGACTGCGAATCGCTGCGCCGGCGGACCGCCGCCGCAGCCCGGCAGGCAGGCCGGGCTGGCGGGAGAGCCCGGCCCGGCGACACACTGGCCGAGCGTCGAGCTCCTGGACTGGTAGGTCCGGCACATGATCGACAGCTCGGCATCGCGCAGCGCCGCCTCGGCAGCCTGGAACGCGACCTCGCGCTCACGGGTGCTGCCCGCGATGCGCTGCTGGTAGACCGCGGACGTGATCGCCCCGACGGCGAGCAGCAAGGCTGCCAGCGTGAACACCAGGCCGACGAACAGCGCCGCGCCGCGCTGGCGTTGGCGTTGGCGTTGGGGCGA
This sequence comes from Burkholderiales bacterium 8X, assembly GCA_902506565.1. Taxonomy (GTDB): domain Bacteria; phylum Pseudomonadota; class Gammaproteobacteria; order Burkholderiales; family Burkholderiaceae_C; genus Variovorax. Next base: position 3,144,774 of record LR732703.1, read on the forward strand.
AGGCAGTGCCGCCAAGGAACGGCGACGGAGCACGGGCTGGTCGGTCATGGCGTCATCGAGGAAGTGGCCTGCACACGGGACCGAAGCACCACCACGCTGCGAACGGCGCGGTAGAGGTAGGCATCGGTTCGGGTCTGCGGCTTCGGCGCGTTGGTCGACCCATCGATCTCGCAGCCGTCGAAGGTCTTGGTATCGGTCGCCGGAACACCGACACGCGTCAGCAGGCAGACCTCGATGCCGGTCACGTCGGCCCAATCGAGCAACCCCGCGGGCATGAACTCGGCCGCCAGCGCGTACCGGCTGAGCCGCGAGGAGTTGCCCGGCATGCCGACCAGGTAGCGAAACCGCAGGTCGACCACGTTGTCCGCGACGGGATGGGTGAAGAAGGCCGTGGCCTTGCCGTGCGGCGAGGTCTGGGTGAACTGGATCGAGTCGTCCGCGGGGTTGAGGCCGATGCGGCAGGCCGCCCAGTGGGTCTTGACCGGCCTCGTCGCGCCGGTCGCGGCATCGACATGGCTGAGGTCGTCGACATCGCGACCCGGCATGACACCCTCGCTTCCAAGGCAGGGCAAGGTGGCGACCGGTGCGATCGCGCCTTCGCCGGTCCGGTTGACCTGCCAGGCGAGCGTGATGGCGGCCGAGCCGCTCGCGCCCGCCTTGCAATCCGGCGAGTCGAGCTTGTTGTCGTCCGCATAGTCGTTGTCGCAGCCGTGCAGCGTGACCGGCAGGTAGCCGATGGCGCTGGTGTCGGTGCTGTGCTGCATCAGGTAGGCGAAGCGGTCCATGCCGGGCGTGGCGTCCTGCCAGCCGGGCCAGTCGGCCGGCATGTCGACCAGGCCGGCCTTCTGGATCTGCTGCGCGACGGCTGCCATGGCGGCAGCGCCGGATTGCTGCAGCCGGGCCTCGGCGTCCTGCTGCGTCAGGTTGCGGCTGGCGATGAGATAGACCGTGCCGATCGATGCCGTGACCAGCAGGCCGAGCACCATCGCCACCATCAGCTCGATCAGGGTGAGCCCCCGTTGGCTGGACCGGCTCATGGCTGCACCGCGATCTGCACGCAGCGGAGATGGGCCGGCGCCCCGGCGACCGTGCCGTCGGTGGGGCAGCCCCGGTCGCAGACCAGCGCCTCGGCGCTGTCGCCGGTGGCGCAATCGTTGCCGCGCTGGAGGCTGGCCGCGTCGGACAGCGGCTTGGTGGGTTGCGGCTCGGGCCACATCACGATGACCGTCCGCGTCATGGGCTGGCCGGCGTCCATCCGAACCACCCCGGTGGCATTGGCGACCCCCATGCGCCGGCCAATGTCGAAGCGCCACGCATCGAGGTCGTACGCGGACTGAGAGCCGCCGGCGAAGCTGGTCGGAAAGGCCGGCGCGCTGGCGGGCGTGCCGCTTCCGATCAGGCTGACATAGGTGCGGGTGGCCGGATCGGCGTAGTCGCCCGAGCTGCCGTTGACCGAGGCCACGTTGAGGCGCATGCGCTCGGCCATGTTGCCGGCCATCTGCACGGCCGCCGTGCGCAGGTGTGAGCTGCGCTGGCCGCGCAAGGCGTTCAACTGCGACAGCACGATGGCCAGCAGCCCGACGGAGAGCACCACGATGGCGACCATGACCTCGATCAGGCCGGCGCCCTGCTGCGAGCGAACGGTGGCGGCGCGGCCTGCGTCGCCCGCGGCGCGGCGAGCGACGTCACGCTCGGAAAGACGGTGGGACATGCGGTGCCCCTCAGCCGGCCGTGTGGCTGCAGCTGCCGCCGCTCGGCGCCTCGCGGCGTATGCGGCCGCCGGCACTGATCACGAGGCAGCTTTCGGCAATGCTCGCGGCGCCATCGGAGCGGCCGATGGCCAGCGTTCCGGTGGTGACCGAGCCGCCGGTCGGTGCCGCCGCCAGGCCGCCACGGCCGAAGAAGAAGCTGCCCCTGCCGCCGGCTGCCACCGACAAGCCATCGGCTGCCGGCGGGCCGGTGCGCAGCGACACGCCGGCGCGCTGGTCGACGACCATCCAGCCGTTGATCCAGGCCGAGCCGTCGTTGGCCGCCGCGCAAAGGGTGGCACCGGGCGCCTCCAACGCACAGACACCGACCGGTCCGGAACGCGCGATGGCTTCCGCGCGGGCATAGCTCAATGCGCTTTCCAATTCGCTCGACCAGGCCCGTGCGCGGCTCCGGTCGACAAAGGTTGCGAGATAGGGCAAAGCCACTGCGCTCAGGATGGCGGCCACCGCGACGGTGATCATCAATTCGATGAGCGTGAAACCGCATTGGAGCCGCCCATTGCGGCGCGAAATGCGGCGACTGATGCGGCGCGTCACGCTGCGTGTCGTGCGGCGGCCCTTGCAGCGGCATGGCGGCCGCGTGAGCCAGCGGCCGAATGCGTGAACGCGCCGCGGCGCGCCACCCGAAGGTTGATTCATGGTCGAGAACTCCCTGATTGGCGAACCCGGTTCTGCCTTGAAGCAAGCGCTACGACCTGGCCGTGACAGCAGCCAATGTGTAACAGAACCGATTCGACGCGATTGAACCACCGATTGCCGTAGGTATGGCAAGTGGTTGAAGAGGTTTTTTCGGTTTGAATTAGCCCTAAAGAGTTAATTGCTTCAACAAATCAGATTTGGGCAATATTCACCCCAATCATTTGCCGTACCAAAGTACGCGTCCGGATATTCAGAAGCAATTGCCGGAACGAACGCAGCCGGCAGCCGCCGCGCATTGCCGTTGTCCGGCGAAAGACATCAGCAGGGTTTCAGTGACACCGCGTGGCGCTTCAGGGAGCTGCACCACGCAAGGCGGTGGTTTGCTCGGCATAGCTGCTTTCGATGCGCTGGAGCCGCACCTGCCGGGCGTTCTCGTTGACCCACTGCGAGGTCATCGCGCTCTGTCGGGCCAGCTGGTAGGCGAGCTTGGCGGCCGGCAGCAGCGAGCTGTTGTCCGCCGGCACGAAGCCTGCCAGGTCGTGGAGCGACTTGAGCACGGCGCGCTCGGCGTCGCCGCGCGCGCCCTTTCCGCGGGCGTAGTCGACCAAAAAGCGCTGGAGCCTGCGGTGCAGCTCGGGGCTGTAGTCGCGTCGCACCACCAGCTGCGCATGCGGGATCAGCTCCGACTCCCAGATCACCTGCAGCCGATCCGCCTCGGCCGGGAACTGCAGCTTGAAGCGCTCGAAGTCGGCGGTGTTGTTGGTCGCGACATCCGCTTCGCCGTTGGCCACCGCGAGCGCCGTGGCCTGGTGCGTGCCGACCAATTCGCTCGCGAACCGGGTCTCCATCGCGATGTGGTTCGGCAGGAAGAACTGCAGTTGCGGCACGATGTAGCCCGATACCGAGCGGTTTTCGCCGCGTGCCAGGCGCCAGCGCTCGGGTTCGGCGAGCAGGCTCCTGAGCGTGCTGAAGTCGCCGTTCTTGCGAGTGAGGAGCAAGGCCCGATAGCCGGGCAGGCCGTCGTGCCGAGTGACCTGGGCCACCACGTTCATGCGGCGCTGGGTCACGGTGTCAAGCGCCATTTTTCCGGAAAGGAAGGCCATGTCGACCTGGTCCCGCTGGATCGCCTGCTCGAGCGCTTCGTACGAGTTGACCGAGAGCATGGTGACCGGCCGGCCGATGGCGCGGCTCAGGTCCGCCAGGAGCGGCTCCCAGTCGTTGCGGGACTCGAAAGCGCCGCCCAACGGAAGAATGCCGAAGCGAAGCGGCATGTTGGGCGAAGATGCGACGGTCGACAGAGGCTGGGCCTCGACCTGGAAAGCTGCAGCAAGGCACGCCGGCAACAATCCTGCAAGAAGTGCGAGGCGCAGGCGGCGGACCGCCATCCGCCACCGAGCCGACCACGTGCGGACCTGCAACGGAACCTGGTATCGCTCGGGAACGGCGCCGGCGGCGCTCTGAAAAGAAGCCTGCATCTTCCTCGTCGTGTAGGGGCTGCGACCAGCTCGGACTGGTCAGGGCCGTTCTCTCGGGAACACAATTAGAAACCAACTTCGTCACGATCCGTCACGTTTTTTCCCAACACCATGCCAGTCACACCGCGACCGATCGGCTACTCGTCTGCTCCGAGAGTGCCCCGCTGGCCGAAGCGCGCGTTGCGCATGCTGCTTCGCCTGACGCTCGCTCAGCAACTGGTCCTGCTGGCGCTGCTGCCGGCCACGGTGGCCACGCTCGGCGCCATCGCCGTCCTCACCCGGCAGCATCTCGACAACGTGACCCAACTGATGCAGGCCAACGCGCAGACAGTCGCGTTGCAGGTCGCAACCGTGGCCCAGCCCCAGCTGATGCGGATGGACCGCCGGGCATTGGCGCAGACCGCCCGCTCGGGCAGCACCCAGCCGCATGTGCAGCAGGTCCAGATCTGGTCCGAGGACGGCGAGATCGTCGCCAACTCCGACACCTCCGACTTCCGTCGCAACGAAGGCCTGCAGGTCGTGGCGCCGATCGTCGACGAGGCCGGTCGCTCCGCCGGCAAGGTGATGGTCGAGATCAGCCTGGATGCGGTCGACCGGGCCAAGCGCTCGGTCTGGATCAACGTGGCGCTGGTGCTGGCGGCGAGCATGGCGGGCGTGGGCCTCGCCGGCGGCTGGGCCGCGCGGCGCATCAGCGCGCCGATCCGGGCGCTGGGCGAAGCGGTCGACCGGCTCGGCGCCGGCGAGGACGCACAGGTGTCGCTCGAAGGCACCGCCGAAGTGCGGCGGCTGCAGCACGGCTTCAACCAGGCGGCACGCGCCTTGTCCGAAAGCCGCGGCATGCTCGAAAGCCGGATCGCGCTGGCGACGACCGAACTCGCCAGCAAGAACCAGCAGCTCGAGGTGGCCAGCCAGGCCAAGACGCGGCTGCTGGCGGCGGCCAGCCACGACCTGCGCCAGCCGCTTCATGCGTTGACGCTTTTCTCGGACGGCTTGGCCAACGGCGAGACCGATCCGGTCCGGCTGCAGCGCATCGGCCACATCCGCGAGTGCGTCGAATCGCTCGACCGGCTGTTTGCCGAACTGCTCAACCTGTCGCAGCTCGATGCCGGCGTGCTGCAACCGCAGTGGACCGACTTCCCGCTCGATCGACTGCTCGACGAGATCAGCCGCAATTTCCGGAGCGTCGCCGAACAGCAGGACTTGCGGCTGGTGGTGCGCAAGACCCACCTGTGGGTGCGCTGCGACTACGTGATGCTGTCGCGCATCCTGAACAATCTGGTGTCGAACTCGCTGCGCCACACCGCCGAGGGCGGGGTGGTGATCGGCGCACGCGCGCGGAGGGACGGGGTGCGCATCGAGGTGTGGGACACCGGCTCGGGCATTCCGCTGCATCACCAGGACCGCGTGTTCGAGGAGTTCTACCAGGTCGAGAACGGCCGCCAGGGCCGCGATGCGCGCGGCATGGGGCTGGGCCTTGCCACCGTGCAGCGTCTCGCGACGCTCCTCGGCACGCAGGTCGAGCTGCGTTCGCGGGAGCAGAAGGGCACCTGCGTGCGGCTGCTGCTGAAGGCGGCGGAGCCGTCCGCCAATTCGGTGCTGCCCTTCGCAGCTGGCGGCGCATCGGTCGACGAGGCGCCCGACCTGCACGGCGTGCGGGTGCTGGTGATCGACGACGAGCGAACCATTCTCGAAGGCCTCCAGGTGGTGCTTTCGCAATGGGGCGCGGAGGTGATGGCCGCGCAGTCGCGGGCCGAGGCGCTGGCCCTTGCCGATCGATGGCAGGCACCGCCGGACATGGTGGTCAGCGATCTGTTGCTGCAAGGCGGCGACAGCGGGCTCGACCTGCTGTCGGCGCTCGAACGGCATCCGCGCGGCATCTCCGCCAGCACGCCGCGCTTGCTGGTCACCGGCGAGACCAAGCCCGACCGGCTCCGCGAAGTCGCGAGCTCGGGCGTGGCCGTGCTCTACAAGCCGGTCTCGCCGAGAGTGCTAAGGCAGGCGATCAAGGCCCAGCTGGCTCAGCAACAGCCCCAACTACATCAAGAGGCATAGGCCGAGAGCAGCCGCGCGGCGGGAACCCTCCCGCGGCGCCGGCCGATATAACACGTACGCCTTATCGCGCCCGCGCTCCGGGCTCCGTACATTGGTCCACATCTCCCTCCTCTCCACAGGTCCAGGTGGCAATGTTCCGGCTCAGCGCGTTTTGGTTCGACACAAGCTTGCCGCCCGGTGTGCGGCGGGCTGGCGCTGTCCTGTTGGCGGCCCTGGCCTTGTTCGCCAGCCCGGTGGCCGGCGCGGCTCTCATGGTGCTGATCGCGGACGACACGGCTGCGCATCGTGAGTTCGTCGGCCATCTGCGCGGCTTGCAGCCGCCGGAGTCACGCATCGAGATCGTGCGCCTGAACGATGCGCTGGCGCCACCCGAAAACGTGGCGCTCGCGGGTGGCGGCAACGGCAACGGCAACGGCATTGGCAACGGCAACGGCGACGAACGTGCCGGCGTTCGCACCCGGGGCCTTCGGCAGGGCGTCGGGCCCGGCGCCGCGACCATCACGATGGCGGTCGGGTTGGCTGCAGCCCGCGCAGCGATCGAGCGCCCGGGGCAAGACCCGCTGGTGCTGGCCATGCTCACCCGGCTCGACTACGAAAGCCTTCGCAGCAGCCCCGGCCTGAAACGCAGGGGCCGGCCCATCGGCGTTCTGCTGCGAGATCCTGCGATGACCGACCAGATCGCCCTGATCGACGCGGTGATTCCGCAAAAGCGCCGCCTCGGCGTGATCTCCACCGCCGAATCCGTGCCGCTGGTCCGCGAGCTCCAGCAGGCTGCGCCGGATTGGGAGCTGGTGATCGAGGTCGCGCCGAACGCCAGCGCGCTCGCCGGCACGCTGCGCCGACTGGTCGCGCGCAGCGACGCCCTGATGGTGCTGCCCGACCTGATCGGCGACAGCCAGGCTGCCACGCTGTCGGTGCTGCGTGCCGGCGCGGCCGCCGGCCTGCCGGTATTCGGCGCGAGCGAAGGCCTGGTGCGTTCCGGCGCGCTGGCCGCGGCGGTCTCGACGCCGGCGCAACTCGCGCGGCAAGCCACGGCGCTCGGCCGAAAGCTTCACGCCGGTGCCGACGGCATCGTGCTGGTGGAGGCCGCGACGCCGTCCACGGTGCGGGTCAACTACACCGTCGCGCGTGGACTCGGCCTCGCCGTGGCCGGCGAAGTCGAATTGACCGAGCGGGTGACCGCGTTCCGATGAACGGTCCCAGCCACCGAGTGGCATCGCCCCTTTCCGCCGTCGGCCCTGCTTCCGTTTCCGACTCTGCTCTTGCTTCTTCTGCTGCTGCTGCTGCTGCTTCGGCTTCTGTGGCTGCTTCGGGTTCTGCGTCGGCTTCTGCTTCGGCTGCTGCTTCCGTCGCTCCTGCCGCTCCTGCCGCTCCTGCCACTGTTACCGCGGCAGACGAGGTCTTCGATCCCGCGGGCGCGGATCACCCCTTGCAAGCCACCGTGCTCGGCGGCAACCTGCGCCGCGACCTGTTCCGGCTCGGCGTGGTGCCCTGCGCGGTGGTTGCCATCGCGCTCACCGCGTGGTTCACCCACAACCGGCTCGACATGCTCGAAGGCGCCTTCAATGCCGAGGGCGAAGCCGTCGCCCGGCAGGTGGCGGCCATGTCGGACCTCAGCCTGTATGCCGGCGACCTTCCTGCCCTGCAGAACGTGGCCAACGCCGCGTTGCGCGGCGGCCAGGTCACCCGGGTCGAGATCAGCAACAGCGCCGGCGTGTTCGTCACCGCCGGGCCCAGGACGGTGCCCGCCAGCCGGCAGCGCATCTTCAGCGCGCCGGTCACCCTGCGGGAAGCCTCGCGCGCCAGCGCCTTCGCGCCGCCCGGCTCGACCGCCGGCGGCGATGCGCCGATCGGCCAGGTGCTGACCTTCCGCGACACCACCGCCCATGCGCGCGAACGGATTCGCTCGCTCATGGCCAGCATCGGCATCGCCGCCTTCACGCTGCTGCTGGCCTGGGTCTGGGTGCGGCACACGGCACGCACCGTGGCGCAACCGCTGCGGCGCATCTCGCGCACGGTTGCTGCGCTCGAGGCCGGGCAGTTCGATGCGCGCTGCGAAATCGTCGGCCGCGCCGCACCGCGCCCGGCCCGGGATCCCGGCCCTGGCCAGCCGACGCGAGCCAGCCACGAACTCGCCAACCTGGCGCACGACATCAACCGACTCGCGGAGCGACTCCAGCGCCATCGGCAGCAAAGCGACGAGAAGGTACGAGACGCCACCGCGGTCGCGTTGCAGCGCATGGCCGAAGCCGAACAAGCCGCGCTGTCGCGAGCGCGTTTTCTTGCTGCTGCGAGCCACGACCTGCGGCAGCCGCTGCATGCCATGGGCCTCTTCGTCGATGGCCTTCTGACTACCGCCACGCCGGCACAGCGTCCGGCCATGCTGCGACTCCAGGAAGGCGCGGACTTCATGGGCGTGTTGCTCGACGACTTGCTTGAGATCTCGAGGTTGGATGCGCAAGTGTTGACGCCCTCCATCGCGGGCGTGTCCTTGCAGCTGCTCTTCGACCAGCTCAACGCGCAGCAGGCCGCCCGGGCGGTTGCGGCCCGCGTCCGGCTCGTCTGGAAGGACCAGGGCCTGGCGGTTCGCACCGACATGGCCTTGCTGGCCCGCATCATCGGCAACCTCGTCAGCAACGCCATTCATCACAGTTCGCCGGACGGCTGCGTGCTGGTCGCGGCTCGGCGGCAGGCGGACGGATGCGTGCGCATCGAAGTCCGCGACAACGGCGTCGGCATCGCGCCGATCCACCAGGGGCGAATCTTCGAGGAGTTCTACCAGGTGGCGAACACCGAGCGTGACCGCCGGCAGGGCTTCGGGCTGGGGCTTGCCATCTGCGCCCGCGTCGCCGCCTTGCTCGGCACGCGCATCTCGCTGCGATCGGCATTGCAAAAAGGCAGCCGCTTCTCGCTCACCTTGCCGGCCGCCGACCCTCGCGAGGTCCTGCCGCCGGCACCGCAGCCGATCGCGCCGGCCTCGCTGGCCGGGCTGCGCTGCCTGGTGGTGGACGACGACCCGGCCATCCTCGATGCGAGCCGTGGACTTTTGGTGCAATGGGGCTGCGTGGTCGATTGCCTGCAGTCGGGCGCACAGGCGCTCGCCTTGATGGGACAGGAAGGCCGGCGTTACGACGTGATCCTGTGCGACTTGCAACTGGCGGATGACGAGGACGGCATGCAGGTCATCGAGGAGGCGCGCCGTTTGCAAGGCGATGTGCTGACGGTGCTGATCTCGGGTGCGACGGGGCCGGAGGTGCTGCAGCGGCTAAGGCAGCGGGGGGTGCTGCTGTTGACGAAGCCGGTGGCGCCGGCGAAATTGAGGGCGCTGTTGTCGACTCGGGCGCGGAGGGGGTGAAAGGGCGATGACTTCGATTGTATAAGTCGACAAATGAGTTCTTTAATGCATCTTCGTGCGAGTTTACAAGTCCCGCTGAACAACTCTAAGTCCTCTTGCCTAGTCGTTTTGACCACATGGACATGGAACAGTCCGTCAGAAGATTCGATCATTGCCTTCCCCAGTACTCGAGACCATCTCTTGGTCGAAACATGGTCTTCGGTGCACCATTCTGGCCGGTTCTCTACGACGAATTCAAAATCTCAGTCAATTGTCTGAAACGTGTCCGTGTGCTTGCAACGATCTCGCCCCATTGAACTGACGAAAGCACCTCTTCATCTAAGGCAATTACGGGATCACAACCCTTAAAGCAGAAAGCATAAGTTTGCGACGCAATCTCCGGTGCAAAAATGTTTCTGTACTCCCCGAAGGCTGCATCGTACATACATACATACATACAGTCGTTAGACAGTTGCTAATCTTGGTCATCTCGGTCAGCAATGCTGTTACGTTCAGCTCAATATCTTCTTGACTCAAGAAAAATTGTTCTTTTAGGACCACTCCATTCGGCCAGTTTTCACCCACCATTTGATAAACGCGTGACTCGCGTTGACTAAGTGCAGACTTGGAGGAATCGAATGCACGATGAAGATGTTCAAGAGCGTGATTCATAATGCTTCGATTGCCATGTGTCTTTGTGAGGGTCCCCGCTGGCGGACTTGCAGCAAATGCCCGTGCATTCTCAACATACTGACGCGCATTGGCAAATTCGGGGAACTCGTTTTTGTGCTTTGAACAATGTCCGTAGGCATTTTCTAGAGTTGAAAGGGTCTGGGGCGTTTTAGACGATCAGCTAATCGCCCCTACGGTTTGGGGCCGGGCAATTGAGCAACTTGACTTATGAATTCTTCGAGTTCAACTTTCATTTCACCTTGGGATGATGGATCGAGCACGTCTTCGAGAAAAGCAAAACCCGTGGCGAAATCGAGTGTGACTTCAAAACGGTTAAGTTCGAATCGGAAATTGACTTTGGCTGGCTCACGCTCATGCTCGACTATGGCCGCAGCGATAAGCTTGCGAAATACAGCCGTGTTTTCTTCTCTAAGGAACTGCATAAACAGTGAGCTCATATGTTGAAGTCAAGCTTTAAAAAGGAAATGCGGTTTTAATCACTCCATCCCTAACATGAACCCGGATGCGAGAAGCGTCGGCGCCGTCCGCATTGAACCCGATCGCCTTGCCAAAGTCATGCTCCACCGTGTATGCCCCTCTTCCTTCCTGCGTTACAGTTCCTGATCTTAGCGCAGCGTCGACGTAGCGGCTGACGTCTCCTAGCTTCGTGCCCTCCGCAAATCGGCTAACATTCGGAAAACCCGAATTTGGGCCATGTCGGTAAATGATGTGTTCAATGCTGGTCATAAACCCGCCATTGCGATAAGTACCGGCACCCCAAGTAGCTTCGATTTGGCGCGGTGCCGCGGTGATAGAAGTTGTCTCTGTCGCACCACCACAAATTCTCAAATCGCATTGTTGAATGGCGCCTTGGCCTTTGCCAGGTGATCCTTTTATCGCAGGTATGCCAGGCATCTGCAAAATGCCGACGATCGCGCCAGCCAGCAGCTCTCTCGCGCTAGCCGAGCTCTCCTGGATTTCTATCGCCTCGTAGATCCTGGTCATGTCATTGACCTGCCTGCTCACGAGGTCCGACACCAAATTTTTCTTTTCATCGGTATCAGAGTAGAGATAGCCGGTGATCAGGTTGCTTAAACTGAGGTTGGCTCGGACGACGACTCCGGTGCACTTGTCCAGATTCGAAGAGCCCGTGCAAGCACTTTCGATTCGCTCAGCCTGCTTCTTCGAGTCCTCTTCCATCTCAGCGCGCAGCTGCACGAGGTCGCATGTCGCAGCCGAGCCGCTCGCACAGGCGCGAAGCGCCTGCATCAGCTTGGCCGAGCCTCGCAGGCTCAGGGCGTTGTTGGCTGCAGCATTGGCACCCGCGGCAGCGGCGTAGCCGATGTCCTTTGCATCAAGACCGGCAAGCCCTGCGGCGACGCCTGCGAGCGTGCGTGCAAGCTCGATGGCGCCCGGCTTCACATCGCCGAACTCGTCGCGGCCGTAGAGGCTTCCGCTGATCTCGCCGATGACCGCGCCGAGGGCGCCAGCGCCGCAACCTGAGGACTTGTTCGCTTGGACAGCTCCTGCGGCGCAGCCGGCAATGGCATGCGCGACCTTGTTGGTGAAGACGTTCAGGGTCTCGGCGTCGGTGAGCGCTCCGATCTTGCCGGCCGCGCTCGCTGCGGCGGTGTCGATCAACGCCGTCTTGAGCCCCTCCTTCAGGTTCTGCTCGAAGCTGCCGCCCTGGATGGCGCTGTTGATGAGGAGCCCGGAGCCGGCGTCGACCGTCGCCTGGCGGGCGATGAAGTCCTGGCCAGCCACGAAGGCGGTGGTGCCGTTGGTGGTGACGGTCGTGCCGATCTCCCGGCTGGAGGCCTCGCCCCGGTAGTTGCCGGCGTTGCCGAGGAGGAGGCGTGCTTCGCTCTCGGTGACGGTGCCGAGGTGGATGTCTCGGCCGGCGGTGATGGCGGTGAGGCCGCTGGTGGCTCCTCCAGCGCCTGCGCCAACTCCGCTGCCGCTGCCGCTGCCAGCTTGGCCGCGCTCAGGGCCCGCGCCGTTGCTGACGATCGCGCCGATGAGGTTCACGTCTTGCCCGGCGCTCACCACCAGCGTACCGCCGGGGTTCGTGACGTACAAGCCCGCCACGCGGTCGATGTTGGTCTTCTTGGAGAGCAGGCCTGACGATTGCGTGTTGGTCGTCGTCTCGACCCTGACGTCCCGCCCCGCTTGGAGACTGAGCGACTTCTTGGCATCGATCGTGCCCCCGAGGTTCTCGATGTCGGTCTGCGCCTTGATCTCCACCGAGCCGCCGCTGATGCGCCCGCCCAGGTTGCGGACGTTGTTCGCATCGATGGCGACAAGCGTGCGTCCGGCGATGGTTCCCCGGTTCACCAGATCGCCGGTGTCGTCCGGCGCGTTCTTGAGGATCACGCGGTCTGCTGCCAGGAGTGAGCCGGAGCCGTCGATGTCGCTGGATCGAACTCGCACATAGACCTGGGGCACGAGCACGGTCTGCGTGCTGCCGTCTGCCAAGGTGACGGTCCGCTCCACCAACCACACGACGTCGCTCGTGAGCTGCGCCATCAGCTCGGGACTCAGGGCAATACCTGGGCGCAGGTTGAACTTCTTCGCAAAGGTGGCGCCAGCTTCCATCAGGCCGAGGAGCTGCTCGTCATCGTCCGAGTAGTCGCCACCGGACCACGAAGCAGCGATGGATCGTTGCTCCGAACCTCGTTGAGGATGACTCGAGCCGCGCCATTCGCAAGCCACGGGTTCGCACCCACCGCGCCGCCCAGATTCGTCTGCGCCCCGGTCCTGCTGTTGTTCAGGATCGCCCCTTCCTCCCCTACGCCCCACCCGAGGAGATGGCTCGGCATGCTCACGTCGCGGGCCGCGCTGCCTACGACGCGCTCGTGGCCGGCGCCAGCGCCGACTACACGGGCTATTGGGCGCGGATCGCGCGCAAATTCGTCGAGTGGAAGACGCCCTTCACGCAGGTGCTGGACGAGAGCGATGCGCCCTTCTTCCGGTGGTTCGCGGACGGCACGCTCAACGTCTCGCACAACTGCCTCGACCGGCAGGTGGCTGCGGGCCGGGGCGACAAGGTCGCGATCGTGTTCGAGGCGGACGATGGCCAGGTCAGCCGCGTGACCTATTCGGAGCTGCTCGCGCGCACCTGTCGCGCCGCCAACGCGCTCAAGGCGCAAGGCGTCAAGAAGGGCGACCGGGTCGTGATCTACATGCCGATGTCGATCGAAGGCGTGGTCGCCATGCAGGCCTGCGCGCGCATCGGCGCGGTGCACGCGGTGGTGTTCGGCGGCTTCTCGGCGCAAGCGCTGCGCGACCGGATCATCGACACCGAGGCGGTGCTGGTGGTCACCGCCGACCAGCAACTGCGCGGCGGCAGGGCGCTGCCGCTGAAGGCGATGGTCGACGAAGCGCTCGCGCTCGGCGGCTGCCAGGCGGTGCGAACGGTTCTGGTCTACCGCCGCACGGGCGGCGAGATCGACTGGGTCGACGGCCGCGACGCCTGGCTGCACGAAGCCACCGAACGCGAGCCCGACACCTGCGAGCCCGAATGGGTGGATGCGGAGCATCCGCTGTTCTTGCTCTACACCTCCGGCTCGACCGGCAAGCCGAAGGGCGTGCAGCATTCGAGTGGCGGCTACCTGGTGCAGGCCGCGGTGACGACCCAGTGGACCTTCGACCTGCACGACGACGATGTCTTCTGGTGCACCGCCGACATCGGCTGGGTCACGGGCCACACGTACATCGCCTACGGCCCCCTGGCCGTGGGCGCGACCCAGGTCGTCTTCGAAGGCATCCCGACCTATCCCGACGCGGCGCGCTTCTGGAGAATGATCGAGGCGCACCGGGTCAGCGTCTTCTACACGGCGCCGACCGCCATCCGCTCGCTGATCAAGGCCGCCGAGGGCCGTGGCGACCTGCATCCCGCACGCTTCGACCTCCACAGCCTGCGCGTGCTGGGATCGGTCGGCGAACCGATCAACCCGGCCGCCTGGGAGTGGTATCACGCGCACGTCGGCGGCGGCCGTTGCCCGATCGTCGATACGTGGTGGCAGACCGAGACCGGCGCGCAGATGCTGACACCCCTGCCGGGCGCGACGACGCTGGTGCCGGGTTCGTGCACCCTGCCCTTTCCGGGCATCGATGCGGCGATCGTCGACGAAGCCGGGCATGAATTGCCGAACGGCCAGAGCGGCCTGCTGGTGATCCGCAAGCCCTGGCCCTCGATGATCCGCACCATCTGGAAGGACAAGGCCCGGTATGCGTCGAGCTACTTCCCGCCGGAACTCGGTGGTGCCTACCTTGCAGGCGACGGCGCGATGCGAGATGTCGACACCGGCTATTTCACGATCGGCGGGCGCATCGACGACGTCCTGAACGTGAGCGGCCATCGCATGGGCACCATGGAGATCGAGTCGGCCCTGGTCGCCTGCACCGAGCTGGTGGCCGAGGCCGCGGTGGTCGGCCGGCCGGACGACACGACCGGCGAGGCGATCTGCGCGTTCGTCGTCCTCAAGCAGGAGCGCCCCACAGGCGAAGCGGCCGCGCGCCTCGCGGCCGAGCTTCGGCAATGGATCGGCCGCGAGATCGGCCCGATCGCGAAGCCGAAGGAGATCCGCTTTGCCGACAACCTGCCCAAGACGCGCAGCGGCAAGATCCTGCGGCGCCTGCTGCGCTCGGTGGCCAAGGGCGAGGCGATCACGCAGGACGTCTCGACACTCGAGAACCCAGCCATCCTCGACCAGCTCGCCGAGGCGCACTGACATGCAGACGATGACTGCCGAACAGATTCGGGCGTTCGTCGCCCGGCTGGACATCATGAGGCGCTGGGCTGCTTCTCATGCAGACGGCCAGGAGGAGAAGCTCGCGCTGCGTCGCGAGGCGCCCGGATTTCCGACGCTGCGATTCACCCGGCCTCCGCCAAAGAAGATCGAGTTCTCCTCGAAGTCCTAGTCCGGCAACCCCGCGGATCCAGCCGCGGCCCGTGCCGCAGGCACGGTCGAAATCGACACGAAGTTCGTCGCGGTTCCGCGCCGCACGAGCAACGCGATGCTGTGACTCGCGACGAACTGTGCGAGCGCGGCATCGAATTGCGCGATCGACTCGACGCGGACATCGTTGATTCCGAGCACCTCGTCGCCATAGCGCAATCCCGCCGATCTCGAAGGACCGGTAGCGGCCCTGACATAGAGGCCCGGCTTGATGCCACTCAAGACCTGGACGCCCGGCCGATCGTCGAGATCGAGCCCGAGTCGAGGCACCGGCAAGGCAGGGATCTCGGCGCGAATCGAAGCGGCAGAGCTGCCTGCGGCCGTGGTCCCGGCCGAGCGTTGCGGCCGGTCCTGCGCCACCGAATCCACGATGGCATGCAGCCGGACCGGCGCATGACGACGCCACACCCGGAGATCCAGTTCGCTGCCAGGCTGTGCGGAAGCCACGCGCTCCTGGATCTCGGCGTAGTCCATCAGCGCGACGCCGTCGATGCCCAGCACGATGTCGGCACTCTGGAGTCCAGCCCGATCCGCCGGGCCACCAGGGCTCACGCGAAGCACCAGCGCGCCGCGAAGGTCGCCACGACCGAATACCTCGGCAAGCGGCCAGGTCAGCGGCTGCGTGGTCGCGCCGATCGAGCCGCGTACCACATGGCCCTGCAAGCGCAATGCGGCGACGCTGCGCAGGATGGTGTCGATGGGGACGGCAAAGGACACGCCCGTGAACGTACCGGTGCCCGAGAAGATCATCGTGTTCATTCCGACGACCGCACCGTGCTCGTCGAAGAGCGGGCCGCCGGAGCTGCCTTCGTTCAGCGCGACATCGGTCTGGATGAGCGAGACACCTTGGGCGCCGGGCGGCTGCCGCGGCCATGCGCTGACGATGCCCGCACTCGAACTCTGGCCAAGGCCGTAGGGCGAACCCACGGCCACGACCCGTTGGCCGATGCACAGCCGCGAAGCACTGCCCACCGCGGCGGGCACGAGGCGCTTTTCGGAGGCGACGGCAGCGCCGGAATCCGAGGCTGCCGACTCGGGTGTCAAGCGCAGCAACGCGACGTCGGCTCTCGAATCGAGGCCGACCAGCTCGGCGCGCAGCCGCCGCCGCCCGTCCACGATGACGAAGATCTCGGTCGAGCCGAGCACCGCGTGCGCCGCGGTGACGACCTCCGCTTGGCCACCCGTCTCGCCTGTCGGGCTGCCGATGACGAAGCCCGAGGCCCGCGAGATCCCCGCATCGGAGCGAGCGCGATCCGGGTAGCGTGCCTCTGCGGATGCAGCGTCCGCGATGGCGGGGAGCGTCGCCTCGATGGTCACGAACGAAGCCGACCCGGTTGCCGCGAGGACTCTGAGGGTTGGCGGTCGGCTTGGCGCTGCCGAAGCGCTGTCGCATGACATCCCTTGTGCATGGGCCGATGCAAGAACGCACGCGCACGCCGAGATCCCGAACGTCGCGGCGAAGCGGCGGATTCGAGTCGCGAGGCCGGATGCGCGCCACTTTTTGCACCGATGGTTCGACCGTGTCTTCATGGCCGCGATGCTCGACGCGCAGTCGATCGATCGACTTGCGCTGCATCAACGTTCCGCGTCGAACTCCTGCCGATACTGAAGCTTCTTCTTCACTACGCAGGAGCAGCTCATGTACTCAAAGATCCTGGTACTCGTGGACGGCAGCGAGACATCGCGCCTTGGCCTCGACGAGGCCATCCGCCTGGCGTCGGTGACCGGCGGGCGCTTGCGGCTGTTCCATGTCATCGACGAACTGGGCTTCGCGTTGTCCATGGACGCCTTTGCCGGTCGCCCGGGCGATTGGCTCGAGCAGCTGCGGGCCGAGGGCCATGCCGTGCTGCAGGCGGCGAAGACCATCGCGGAGCAGGCCGGCGTGCAAGCCGAAGGCGTGCTGCATGAAGCATTTGCGCGCACGCTTCACGACGTCGTCAACGACGAGGTGACAGCCTCCGGAGCCGAACTGATCGTCACCGGCACGCACGGGCGCCGCGGCTTCGGTCGTGCGGTGCTCGGCAGCAATGCGGAGCAGATCCTGCGACACGCCAACGTGCCGGTGCTGCTGGTCCGTGCGCCCGAAGCGCGCGCGAAGGCAGGCGCTGCGGAGAAGGCGACGCGCATCTCCCTGCCGACGGGCGCACTGGCATTCGAGTAAGGATCGTCGACATGGCCCTGCGACGTGCCGGATCAATCGGCGCGGTGCTTCGGTATGGCCCGCGGCATCGCGCGGCCACCCCGGATGTCGCGCAAGAAAGGCGGCACCGACAGCGCCAGCAGCAACGCCGCCAGCGGCACGACACACACGAAGCCGAAGTAGCGAAACCCCAACGCGCCGACGATGCCGCCCAGCACGAACAGGACGACAAGCCCGCCTGCAAGGCGCATGCGCGGCCGATCGTGCCGAATCGCCTGCCGCTCGCTCAGCGATCGCGTGTTCCAGTAGAGCATCTTGCCAAGCTCCATGCCGACATCCGTGATGTTGCCCGTCATGTGCGTCGTCCGGATGCTGCCGCGCGAGGTCTTCGAACCGACCGCGTTCTGCAAGCCCATCATGAAGGACAGCAACAGGACGGTGAGCGGCACTGCGAACGGCGTGTCGTAGGTGAGCGTGGTGGCACCCATCAAGCCGAACGGGAACATCATCAGCGCCTCCAACATCAGCGGCAGCGCGTACACGCTGTGCATCCGGTGCTGGCGGCCCCAGTTGACCAGGATTGCGCATACCGCCGCGCCGGAGACGAAGGCGAAGATCGCGCCGAGGGCATTGAGGATCAAAGTCGAGTGTTGCAGTACGGCGCCGTCCGCCAGCTGCGATGCGAAGCCGGTCATGTGCGAGGTATACATGCGAAGCACCAGGAAGCCGCCCGCGTTCAAGGCGCCTGCATTGAAGGCGAGCAGATACCCCAGCGCCTGGTTCGAGAACGCGGACCTGTGGCGATGCGTCAGCAATCGAAACCTGCGCACCACCGACGTCACCCGTGAGATTGGCTCGGAGCCATGGATTTCAGAGCGCCCTTGAAAACCGATTCGGGATCATGACTTGAGGAACGATCAACCGACTCGGGCCTTGACCTGGGTTCCTTGGGTTCATTACACCAGACCCTCTCGATCGGCCGGCAAGATGCGGCGCCCCGCAGGACGACCCGCAACAAGCGCTGGTCTCGATGCCCCACATCCGATCGTTCTGACAGACTGGCGCCTGCACCTTCGACTTCGCATGCATGCCGCCATGAAAGCCGCCCTGTCGCTCATCCTTGCCGCAAGCCTTGCCGGCTGCGGATCGACTCATCTTGCAGCACCTGCGGAACCGCGCTCCGCCAACTCGGACGCCGCTCCGCTCCGAGATGCCAACGCCGACCTCGCCACCGCGCGCCGGGCCGCCTGGGTCGCCGCACGCACCGCCTCGGTCGTCGATATCAGCACCTTGCGGCTCGGCCGCGACGAGAGCCAGGATGAGGTCGAGCTCGAATTCGCGCCCGAGAACGACTTCGCCGATCGCCTGGCCTCACCGCTCGCCGCGAGCATGGCGCCGAGCCAGATCCGCGATCTGGCTTCGGGCGTGATCCTGGCCAGCGACGGCTACATCCTGACCAGCGCGCATGTCGTGAGGGGCATCGACGACGCACGGGTCCGGCTGGCCGACGGCCGCCGCTTCGAGGCCCGCGTGATCGGCGTGGATCGACGAACGGACATCGCATTGATCAAGATCGACGCCGCCGGGCTGCCGGCCGCCTCGATCGGCGACTCGTCCACGGTCGCGCCGGGCGACTGGGTCGCCGCGATCGGCGCGCCGTTCGGCTTTCGCGGCAGCGTCACCACCGGCGTGGTGAGCGCCGTCGGCCGCTACGTGGGCGGCGCCGGCCAGGTGCCTTTCATCCAGACCGATGTCGCGATTAATCCGGGCAGTTCGGGCAGCCCGCTCTTCAACGAGCGCGGCGAGGTGGTGGGCATCAACTCGATGATCTACAGCGGGACTGGCGGCTACATGGGCCTCTCGTTCGCCGTGCCGATCGACCTGGCGATCAAGACCGCTGCGGCGCTGCGCGAAAACGGCAGGGTGCGCCGGGCTCGGCTGGGCGCGGAATTTCAGGAGTTGACACGCGGCCTGTCGCAGTCCTTCGGCTGGCAGGAAACGCGAGGCGCGCTCACGGTTCAGGTGGAGCCGGGCAGCCCGGCCGAGCGCAGCGGGTTGCGCCGGGGCGACATCGTGTCCAGCCTGGACGGCGCGGCCGTGACGCATTTCACCGACCTGGTGCAGCGGCTCGGGGAGCAATCGCCCGGCGCCAGCGTTCGCTTGGGCGTCTGGCGCGGCGGCCGATCGATCGCGATTCCGGTGCGTCTCGAGGCCGAAGCCGCGACCGTGTTGCCGCCGCCGAGCCGGGACGCGATCGACGCGGGCACCGAGGACCTCGGCCTGAGCCTCGCCGAGCTGACGCCCGTCAGGCGGTCGCAGCTGCGCATCGATGGCGGCCTGCTGGTGCGCAGCTCGGTCGGCGTCGCCCGCATCGAAGGCATCCGCGCCGGCGACTTGCTGTTGGCGGTGAACGATTCGCGGCTGGAAAAGGTCGAGGATTTCCGACGCGCGGTGGCCAGCGTGCCGCGGGGCCGGGGTGTCGCGCTGCTGGTGATGCGCGACCGCCGGCTCGCGTATGTCGCGGTTCCGCTGCCGGCGCCGGCGCGGTAGATCGCCCTCGAACTCGAAAGCCGGGCTTCGCCCCGCCCGGCATTAAGATGGCCGCGCCTTCGCCGACCCGGCGCAGGGAGGAAGCCGGGGCCCGCGGCCCGCGTAGAGCGCGGCCACACCCCTCGCGCACTCGCAACGTCTCAACCTACACAGATGGAAAGGCCTGCACCCATGACTCTTTTCGCATGCGATTCGCTCGCGCCCCGCACTCGCCGGTTGCTTGCGGCGCTGCTCGTCGGCAGCATCGCGCCGACCCTTTCGGCTTCGGCCCTGGCGGCGGGCGGCTCGAAGGCCGAGATCGAGCGAGGCCGATACGTCGTCAAGCTGGGCGGCTGCAACGACTGCCACACGGCCGGCTATGCACCCAGCGGCGGCAAGGTACCCGAGAGCGCCTGGCTGATGGGAGACTCGCTCGGCTTCCAGGGCGATTGGGGCACGACCTATCCGAGCAATCTGCGGATCTACATGGCTCGACTGCCGGTCGACCAGTGGGTGCTCCGGGCACACAAGATGGTCAGCCGCCCGCCGATGCCCTGGTTCACCCTGCACGACATGACCGATGCCGACCTGCGGGCAGTCCACGCTTTCGTGCGCTCGCTCGGGCCGGTGGGAAGCCCGGCGCCCGATTACCTGCCGCCAGGGCAGAAGGCGAACGGTCCGGTGGTGGTCTATCCGCCGGCGCCGCCCGCGTCGTCCGCACCGCCCGCCGCTGCGGCACCGGTCGCGGCCTCGCCGCCGATCAAGCGCTAGCTACTCCGGTCAGGCATCGAGCACCACATGCTGGCCGTGCAGCGCGGCCGCGCCTGGCGACGCCAGGAAGGCGATGGCTTGTGCGGCCACCGAGGTCGAAACCCAGCCGGCGGGATCGGTGCCCGGCATCGCCTGCCGGTTGGCCGGCGTGTCGAGCACGCTCGGGGCGACGCTGTTCACGGTGATGCCGTGCGGCAGCAACTCGGCGGCCTCGGCCTCGACCAGCCGCTGCAACGCGCTCTTGGATGCGATGTAAGCGGACATCTGGGCCGCTCCGCGGCCGGCCACCTTGGCGCTGACCGCCACCAGGCTGCCGGACTTACGGGCCACCATCGCCGGAACGAAGGCCTGGCTGACCGCCACGAACGACCAGGCATTGAGATTCATCATCCGATCCCAGCTGGTACGGCTGAGCGCCTGGACCTCTTCGCCCATCTCGAAGCCGCCGGCGATGTGGATCACGGCATCGACCTGTTGAAAGGCCGCGAGGATGCGCTCGGCCTGGCCTCGCATCGACTCGGTCGACGTCACGTCGCCTTCGAGCAGCAAATGGTGTGAATGGTCGAGCCCGGGAAAGGCCTCGGTGAGATGAGCGATCCGATGGTCGATCAGCGCGACCCGGTCGCCCAGGTTGAGCAAGTGGGTCACGACGGCGCGCCCCAACGCGCCGGCTGCGCCGGTAACGACCACGTGACGCGGGATCTTGATGTCTGGCATGGGCGGGCTCCTCGATGGTCGAGGGATGGTACCCGCGCCGGAAGGCATTCCTGCTGGCATCATCCGTGATCCCTCAATTCAAAGGACGGTCGAACGACAGTCGAAGGAGACCCGGCATGCATGAAGTGGAAGACGTGGTGGTGGTCAGCGGCGTTCGCACCGCGATCGGAGGTTTCGGCGGCAGCCTCAAGGACGTGCCTCCCACCCAGCTGGCCGCGCTGGTCACCCGGGAAGCGCTGGCCCGCGCGAAGGTCGACGGCAAGGATGTCGAGAACGTGGTGTTCGGGCATGTCATCAACACCGAGCCGCGCGACATGTACATGGCCCGGGTCGCCGCCATCGAAGGCGGCTGCGCCAAGGAAACGCCGGCGCTCACCGTCAACCGCCTCTGCGGCTCGGGCTTGCAGGCCATCATCAGCGCGGCGCAAAGCATCCAGCTCGGCGACGCGAAGGTGGCCGTCGGCGGCGGCGCCGAGAGCATGAGCCGGGCGCCGCTTTCCTCCCTCACCGCGCGCTGGGGCGTCCGAATGGGCGATGCCAAGCTGGTCGACATGATGATCGGCGCCTTGCACGACCCGTTCCAGAACATCCACATGGGCGTCACCGCCGAGAACGTGGCCAAGCAGTACGGCATCAGCCGCGAGGCGCAGGACCAGACGGCGCTCGAAAGCCACCGGCGCGCGCAGCAGGCCATCGAGAACGGCTACTTCAAGAGCCAGATCGTTCCGGTCACGATGAAGACCCGCAAGGGCGAGACCCGGTTCGATACCGACGAGCACGTGCGCCACGACGCCAAGCTCGAGGACATGCAGAAGCTCTCGCCCGCCTTCATCAAGGAGAACGGCACCGTGACCGCGGGCAATGCGTCCGGCATCAACGATGCGGCCGCGGCGGTGGTGCTGATGTCCGCATCCGAAGCCGAGCGTCGCGGCTTGAAGCCGATGGCCCGGGTGGTGGCGTACGCCTTTGCCGGTGTCGACCCGGCATACATGGGCATCGGCCCCGTGCCCGCCTCGCGCAAGGCACTCGAGAAAGCCGGCCTCACCGCTTCGCAGATGGACGTGGTGGAAGCCAACGAAGCTTTTGCGGCGCAGGCCTGCGCCGTCAGCAAGGAACTCGATCTCGACCCGGCCAAGGTTAACCCGAACGGATCGGGCATTTCCCTCGGCCATCCCGTCGGCGCGACCGGTGCCTTGATCACGGTCAAGGCCTTGTACGAACTCGAACGCATCCAGGGACGCTATGCCCTGGTGACCATGTGCATCGGCGGCGGCCAGGGCATCGCCTGCATCTTCGAACGGGTGTGAAGTCGTGGCTATAATCTTCGGATTGCCTGAAAAGACAGCGATGTCGATCAGGGGCTCTTAGCTCAGTTGGTAGAGCAGCGGACTCTTAATCCGTAGGTCGAGTGTTCGAGTCACTCAGGGCCCACCAGTTTCCTTCCAGATGCGCCGTTCCAGCGGAAAGCACCAACGGACAAAACCGTTGGTTTTTTTAGCGCGTCTTGGAGTTCACCCGCATGGATAGCCTTTCGTTCCGCGACCTCGCGATAGGGGTTTGCGCCGCCTATTCAGGCCGCGACCCTTCTTTCCGCACCCGCTTGAGTTTCTGGATCGACGTCTTCGGCGATCGAGCAATCACCTCCATCAACACTGACGACGTCGAAGATGGCATCGATGCGCTTGTTCGTCGGGGGAAGTTGCACCACTATCCAAGTGGCAGAAAAGATCGTCTAGATACTGGCACGCTGATGACCGGGCGCGAGCTCGCTCCCTCGACGATCAACAGGCACATCGCCGCTCTCGGCACTTTCTTCAAGGAGCTTAAGAGGCGTAGGCGTTTGCCGAGAGGCTTTGTCTCCCCAATGCGCGGGGTCTCTCGCCAGGCCGAAAGTGCGGGGCGCGTTGTTTCAGTGACTGTTGAGGACGTTCGTCGTTTGGTGGCAACATGTCGTCTCTCACGGAACGCTAAGTTAGCGGCGATTACCGCTATGGCCTGCACAACAGGCCTCCGCCTCGGAGCTTTGCAAGAGCTTCGCTGGAACCACGTCAATCTCGCCGAGAGGTTTTGCGACGTTGCTCGTACTAAGAACGGAGCACCCACTCGAGCACGTTTTCCTGAGTGGGTGGCAGAAGAGCTTCGACGCATCCGCCCAGAGGTTGGCGAGGGAAGCATTCCAGTATTTGGTCGGAAGCAGTTTCGAAGAGCCTGGCAGCGCGCGCTGGCTGATGCCGGTCTCCCAGACTCTTGGACGTTTCATCACTGCAGACATATTGCCGCTTCGATCTTGGCGCAGTCAGGCGCGAACCTTCCTACGATCATGCAGGCGCTTAACCACAAGACGGCATCGATGGCGCTCCGCTACAGCCATCTGAATACTTCCGCGCTTGAGCAGGCGATTACAAGCGCTTGGAACTGAGGCGCTGCATTATACGCATGGGGCTTTTCACAGATCTGTGTTCGCATCTACCCTGCGGGCACTTAGTAAACTTCTTGAAGCTGAACTAACAGCTTCTAGGAACCAACATGATCACTTGCATCGATCGAGACAGATTTGTGCCGTCCTACGTGCTAATTGAACAACCCAGTCTGCGCAAAGCGGTCGACGCGAAACGTCGATTCGGGGAGCGCCTCTGGCGCGGCATAGCGTCCGTGCAGAACATCTTCAACACGATCATTAGCCTTGTTCTGGAACTCACTGGGCTAATGCTCCATGAGCTCCATCGCTACCGATGGTTCATCGATCAACTTTGGCCACTTGGTCCTGCGCCGGGGGACGACAAGAAGGCGTTGTACAAGAAGCAATTTAGCTTCATAGCGCTTCCAGCTGCTTGTATGCGCAATCTGCGGAGTCGCATGAGAGAGGCCGGAGTTTTCTCAAATGTTACTGTGAACGATCTTCATCGACCAGGGGTGCGCAGCATGCTGAAAGCGGCTATCTACGAGTCCGCACTCGCATAGCGTCTAAATCGTCGGTTTTGCTTTGAAAAGCCGACGATGGTCGGCCGAAGAGGGTGGATCCTCGTAGTCTCTGGAGTACACCGCTGGAACGGTGCCCTTTTAAGAGTACTAACAAGCCCTCAGGAGCTTAAATTGAATGATCTCGCGACTGCAGTTCCGACCGAACTACTTGCCCGACTTTGGCGTGTTAGTAGCTACCGGGCTTCTCATCAGTGGTGTGAACAGATCTTTGATAAACCGAACTCCCTAAATTGGTTTATGCGCCAACATGCCGCGTCGCTCCAAGAATCTGGAGCTGTTCGGAAAATGAACGGAGAGCGCTTCATAGACGCGGAGTTGTTTCCTGCACACGTAGCGAAATTACTCGGACTTGGGGAGTTAGCGACGCGATCGGAGAGTGCTTGACATGAGCAAGAAGGCTTACAGGCAAACGCTGCCGGAAACGCTCTGCGAAATTGCTCTGATCGATGGGAGGGCTGCCGCTGCCGTTGGGAGCGTGTCCCTGTCTTATTGGCTCCGATTAGTACGAGACGGAGTGGCTCCAGGCCCAGCCCTGCGACGGCATAAGTGCACAAGGTGGCGAGTAACTGATGTACGCGATTTTTGGCTGAAACTTTCAATCGAGATTCGGCCAGCGCAAAACAAAAAGGCACCTGCCAAAGCTAAGACTAGTAGCCCACAAGTGCGCTGGACTGTTCTGAAAACAACAAGTTCCAAGCAAAAAACTTTGTGACTTGATAGCGGGGACGGTGCCCTAGGCATCGCGGGTCGGCACATAAAACCGACTACCAAGCCGCTCTATAGGCGGTAGGTGAAATCGTTGCCCCATTTCAGCATCACAGCTGCAGATTGCAAATAGCCACTCTGTAGATCTTCCCACGGGGCAGGCTTCATAACTTGCCCTGTGGGTAGCTGGACACAAGAACCTCGAATCAACCTCGCCGAAAGTTTTTCTATGGCCAGCGATTGGATCAAGATGCGAGTCAACCTGCCCTCCCATCCGCAAACAATGCGAATTGCGGAGCGCCTCCTGGCATCGCCTGCATTCCTAAAATGGTCAGGATTGCCGAGCAGCGCCAAGAGCAAACCGCATCGGCAATCTGCATCGCGGATTACTCGTTTCATAGTTGTAACCGCCTTGCTGAAATTTTGGGGTACGCAAACGAACACGCAAGAGGCGAATTTATTCCATTGGTGTTGCCTGAAGAAATTGATGAAATCGCGGGTGTTCCTGGGTTCGCCAACGCGGTAGCAGCTTCGGAATGGGCATGCTTCGATTTGGAGAAGGGTGGCGTAACGATGCCCAACTTTCAGGAACATAACACGAGTGCCAAAGAGCGCATGAGCGCCGGAGCAGAGCGCCAGCGACAATTCCGGGTGCGCAAAAAGGAAACTCAGCTCCAACGAAACAGTCAGCCCGCGGAGCACGATTTTCGGCCCCTCGTTACGAACCCCGAGGCGGCGGGCGACGTAGTGCGTGACGTTACGCGTGACGTTACGCGTGACGTTACGTGCGATGGTAGGAGTGACGTCTCCCTTGGCTCTGCAGTCAATGTGCTGCGTGACGTCACCGTAGTGATAAGAGAAGAGAAGACTACAGAAGAAGAAAGAACATCACCGCCGCTTGCGGCTGCTTCCGCGTCCGACGCTGGCACAGCGAGCCTTGCCTTAAAGGCCTCCGCAGACCGAACAAAGAAGAGCGCTCCGAAAGAGCACCCCCAGTTTCAGCAAGCTTGGCTGGCTTACCCCAAAGAAGCGCACGATAACCGTCGCGATGCATCGAGGGCGTTCACCGCACGGATGAAGGCGGGCGTTTGCCTCCAGGAAGTCTTGGACGGAATTGATCGTTACCGCGCCTTCCTAGCGGTAAACCCAGGTCGACCGGTGATGAATGCAGCTAAGTTCTTTGGACCGTCCGAGCACTTCAAGAACGATTACATTCCGGCTCCGACTCGGAGCGGGTTGCCATCTCCTCCTCACCCAACTTTCACTGAGCAAGCAGCGGACGCAGGTCGTTTCCTTAAGAGCTTGATGGAGGGTCATAGTGAAAGCTTCGACACTATTGACGTCCAAGCACGACGGTTGGATTGAACCCGCAGAACCCCCACTCGCTGGCTCGATCGTTGCCGAGGTTCTGTACACCTTACAGATTCAGTTTGGCGCTCGCCGGTTTGCGGACTTGCTCGCTGGCGAGCCAATTGAAAAAGTCATCGAGGTGTGGGCCCGATATCTTGGCGGCATGCGCCGTGAGGAACTATCTCGCGGGCTTCAGAACACAGCTCGACAGCGCTACGTGCCAACGCTTGGTGAGTTTGCAGTGCTCTGCCGGCCTTGCCTTGACCCAGAATATGCTTGGGTCGAAGCGCAGGCGGGGCTCGCCGAGCGTGCGCAAGGCCGTACGGGCGAATGGACGCATCCTGCGGTATGGCGAGCTGCAACGTCGATGTGGCAGGAGATCACCACAGGCGACCAAAGGCGCCATCGGGTTCACTGGAGTTTTAGGCTCCGCAGGGAATTGGCACAAGGGTGGGGCGAACCTGTGCCTTCTCCGCTACACGTGCTTGAAGCTCCCGCAGAGCAATCGTTCTCGCTGCCTGGATCACCTCCTCATCTCGCTGCAAAAGAGGTTCTCAAGCGCCTCAAAGAGGAGGACGCAAGGAAGAGCTGTGCCTACGCTAACGGGGTGCGCCTTTGAGCGCATGGTTTCTTATGCATCCACCAAGGTTTCAAATGCCTCGTGAAAACAGCTGCCTCAGAAAAGCATCCCTTGAAAACCCTGCCACTTATAACTGATGGCTCGTCTCAAGCTTTGTGCACTGCCTCGGCCGATGAAATCACCGTGTCATTCCTCGCCTCGCTGGGCCTTGCATGCGAGTTGCCGTTGAACGCCATCGGCGCTTACGCGGGTGCGCTCACAGAAATTTTTCGCACCTGCTTGTTAGCTTTGGTGGCGGCTGCTTGTGGGCGACTGAACCGCTGGCTCTGTGGTCAATCAACAGGCGATTCGCTGAGTGCGGCGTGCAAGGCTGCGCTAAGGGGGCTTAGGTCTTCGGGGCCAAGGCAGATCCGCAATGTCTGCATTTCAAGGCATCTTTACGGACCACCTCACGGCACGCGAAACACCTTGTGTGCGTTTCAGGGGATTCGTCGCTCTGCTTCCTCATGCACGCCACAACAATGAGCATCAAAAGCGGCGACAGCAAGAGAGCTCCGAAGAACCAGCCTATGCCGCTACGATGCTTTGTATTGGCAACAACGCCTACTATGATGGCTCCAAAGACCCAGAAGACGATGTATTCCATGAGCTGAGTTCCGCCGTGAGTTTGAAGCACCGATCTTACGCATTGGCTTCTTCGCTAGCCTGTCGGCCTGTAGTGAAGCTGTATGCGTCATGAACTTATTCCGTCCGAGCGCGACTGGTGGACCGAGGCGGAGAGCGCTTGTTGGGACGGCCATGACGTTGAAGTTGCTTGGGATGCTCCGTTCGCTTGTAAGTCATGCTGTGGAACGACTCACACACTTCCTGTTCACGCCTTTGAGCAACGGTTGATTGATTGGGACGCCTACATTTGCGAAAAAGGCATGATCGCAGCGCTTGCTCTTGAGCAAAGCTGTGACGCCGCCGGTGTTCTATCGCCGACCGCTAAGCGCCTTATAAATTGTCCGTTGGAAGGTTCTCAGGCTCTTAGAAGTTTGTTGCTGGAGGCTCCTCCTTCTGTAACATGTCAGCTTGCGCCAATCTGGTGCTGGATCGTACGAATCGAGAGAGCTCGCCGAACTGGTTCGCCAGTATGGCGACCCGAAGGGGTATGAAACTAGGTATGGACCGGTTTGCGCGTTTGCTCATCCGCCAATCATCCAGCTCGACGGCGCATGCGAAAGGCCTTCGGAGCGAAACTGCGGATCATGTTCGACCAGAATTCGAAGGGATGTTGCCAACCGATCCGGCGCGAATGGGCCGACTACTTGAAATGCACATCTGCGGTCATGAAGGTGGCCGCGCCGCTCGATTTCAGCTTGTTAATGAGTCGGGTCAGAGATCGATCATCAGCTTCCAGTGGAGCACCATAGGTGAACTTGAATCCGGTTACAGCCTGCCAGGAAGCGTCGAAGTCTTATCTTGGTCTCAAGTTCTGGAGAGATGGTCCGACATCGGACCCCATTGCGTTCTTCCAAATCGGTGATCTTGTTGTTCCAGCATCGGATTCGAAGTCCGCTGCTTTTGGCGGCAAACTGCTCCCAGGGAAGCTATTAGCCGCTCTAGATGGACTTGCGCGCGCAGCGGCCATGGTTGGGAAGCAGCGCTTGGCCACCTGCGGAAGTCTACGGTGGCGTCACTGTCCGCAACCGCTGCAGAGCGGACGTTGGATGCCGCCAAGCGAACGGCAGGCCAGGGCCCGGAAGCGACCAAGAGCAAAGTGTCGATCCTTTAACTTCGCAAAGGAGATCGACATGGAAACGCCGATCGTCAAAGGTTCTCGGACGCCTTGGAACAAAGAGAAGCTTGTCGGGCAAAAGCGGCCTTTCAAGCTTAAAGAGATCTGGGCGATTCGGGTCCGGCTGCAGCTGTCCGGCCGAACGCGCGAACTGGCGCTATTCAACCTTGGCATTGACAGCAAGCTGCGAGCCTGCGACCTAGTCAAGCTACACGTTCGAGATGTTGCTACCGGTCATCGCGCGGCGGCTCGTGCCCACGTGGTCCAGCAAAAGACCGGCCGTCCGGTCCTATTTGAACTGACTGAGCCAACACGAGAAGCCGTGGGTGCATGGATCGAAAAGGCACAGCTGCGGGCTGAAGACTTCCTTTTTCCGAGTCGCGTCACTGCCTCGCCTCATCTCGGAACCAGGCAGTACGCAAGGATCGTCGATGGCTGGGTCACGGAAATCGGCCTGGATCCTGCAGCGTATGGAACCCATTCCATGCGCCGGACCAAAGCGTCACTGGTCTATCGCCGCACCCAGAACCTGCGCGCCGTACAGCTGTTGCTCGGTCACACCAAGCTGGAAAGCACGGTGCGTTATCTGGGCATCGAGGTCGAAGACGCCCTAGAGATGGCTGAGCAAACCGACGCCTGATGCCTTGTTCATGGACGCCCGTTTTACGAGCGTCCACGGCAAGGCAGAATTCGGCCAGAAGCTGACAATCGCACCATGACTAAAGTCGAGAAGCTGTGCGCCGCTTATGAACAGTTTGGCCTGTCCTTAAAGGGAATGCACGCTGACGTCCCTGAGGCCGTGATACGTATGTGCTCCGAGGTCCGAGGCTTTGTCGAGGCAGCGCGAGAGCGAACACCAAAGCCGAAGTCTTCGCAAATTGCTGCTGGCCTTGAGCAGGGCTGGCGGGAGATGCTCGATCTGCTCTCGGCTGTTTCGAAAGAAAGACGCCGCGCTGTTGCTGATGCTTGGTTCGCTGCTTGCGAGCATGCGTACCCGGAGTTTCTAAGCGCTGATTCAGCGCGACGTGCGCGGGTGCTTGAGCGCGGAAAGATTCGCACTGAAGGTGAGTTCTATCGTGTCCGGTATGAAGTCGATGTGCTCGAAGGCCAGCCCGACAAGAAATCCGAACCTCACCGGCTTTATGCCTTGATCGATGCTTTCGAGCGGTGTCAGTAACACCGCTTTCGGCCAGAACCGAACACGCACTGGAGCAACATGACCAATGAAAAACGCAGGCGCTTGTGGCTGGTAGGGCTTCTCGTCGCGTTTTGCGTGTTGAACTGGCTGGCTTGGCGGTTTGGCGGCATGCCGCACTTGCGGGAGCAAAAATGCCGAAAGACGTGCGCCGTTGTTCAGCAGCACGGCTCCCTGGTCTACCGCGGGCCTGCCACTCCGAAGGATGGCTATAAGGACTTACATAGCGAATGTGAATGCGACTGAGCGCGCCCGCCTAGCCCGTGAAGCCGCCGCAGGTACGATGGAAGTTTTCGGCCAGAATCTGACCTTCGCCTCGGCGGTCGACCGCCGACGGTGAAGGTTGACGGATGCGATGCAAGCGCAGGGCGTCGTCTGATGAACGATTGTCTGACCAACAATATGCCGCACACGCGCAACCGCTGCTTTGTGCCGCTCGCACCAATGAGCGCGAGCTTGGCTTCGGCGCAGTTCACACAGCTTTGACGGCCTCTCGCAACTGCTCGGGCGTGCAGCCGAAGCTCTTCCCTGTCCTGTCTTGTTCTACGTAAACGGTTCACTCAACCCACAAGCAGGAGACGCGGGTCGACAACCTGGAAGTGCAGGACGCCATTCTGCATGCGCCGAAATTGATGCGCTCTTGCAATCCGACTTGACGCGTGCATCAAGCTAGCCCCCTGATCAAACGAGCAATAAACGGTGCCGCGCGCCGTTCAGCCGCACCGCTGTGGGCCGCGGATCAACCTGCCGGGCAAAGCACCGGTACGCTCGCCGTCTTCCATGATCGGCTCGCCCGCCTTGAGGGTCGCGCGGTAGCCTTCTGCCGTCTGCACCAGGCGCCGGCCACCAGCCGGTAGGTCGAAAGCTACGTACGGCGGCGGTATGCGCAGCCGTTCGAAATCTATGATGTTGACGTCGGCAAGGTAGCCGGGCCGCAGCAGTCCTCGGTCGCCAAGCCCGTAGATCCGTGCCGTGTCACGGGTTTGGCGCTGCACCATCAACTCAAGCGGCAGCGTGGGGCCGCGACGCCGATCACGAGCCCAGTGGGTAAGCATGTATGTCGGCATGCTCACGTCGCAGATATAACCGCAATGTGCTCCGCCATCGGCCAGGCTCATCATTGTCCGTGGATGCTGCAGCTCGATGTGCAACTGGCTCAAGTCGTTGTAGGCGTAGTTGAAGCTCGGGAAGTAGACGATGCCCTTTCCGTCAAGGTCCATCAGCATGTCGTAGGCCACTTCCAGTGGGGTGCGGCCGCCGCGCTGAGCGATGGCGGAGATGCTCTGTTCCTGTGGCGGCTCGTAGTCGGGCTCTGCCCCCAACGCATACATCTTGTGAAAGCTCTGGGTGAGGTACGCGGTACGGGTGTCGTACTGCGCCGAGTTCATGAGCGCGTTCATGTCGGTGAGTTCCGCCCGCACCTGTGGATCGCGTAGCTGGGCTAGCTTCTCGGGCCAGGGCAGCGGTGCAATCTGCTGCCAGAGCGGGTGGCTCATGAAGGGATGCGTGGAGCCGAGCCACGCCATCAGGATTCCGGCCGGGCGTCCCGCGACGGCGCCGTAAAGCGGCACATTTTCCTTGTGCGTCGCGTCCAGCGCGGCAAGCAGGCGCTTCCAGGTGTCCGGCGTCTGGTCGGTCTGGACAAGTGCGAAGGCGACAGGCAGGTTGTTGTCCCGCGCCAACTGAGTCATCCAGGGGAGTTCGGTCTCCATCTGGTAGTGGTTCGAGGTCATTTGGAACACGCCGTGCCCGACCTCTCCCAGTACCCGGGCAATGCCCAGGATCTCGTCCGGCGACGCAAAAGTCCCGGGCGGATACTTGCGATCCTGATACTTGTGGATGATGGTCCGGCTCGTCGAAAAGCCCAAGGCGCCGGCCCGCATTCCTTCGCGCACCAGCTGGACCATCGCCTGTATGTCCGCGGGCGTGGCTTCGTCGTGCGTGATGCCGCGTTCGCCCATTACAAAGGTCCGCAGTGCCGAATGCGGTATTTGCGCGCCGACATCGAGCGCGCGCGGCATACGCTGCAATGCGTCGAGGTATTCCGGAAAACTTTCCCACTGCCAGTCGATGCCCTCAGCCAGAACGGTGCCGGGGATGTCTTCCACGCCCTCCATCACGCTGATAAGCCAGTCGCGCTTGTCAGCACGAACGGGGGCGAAGCCGACACCGCAGTTACCCATGACGACGCTGGTCACGCCGTGGTCGGTCGAGGGGCTGAGATACGGGTCCCAGGTCACCTGCCCGTCGTAATGGGTGTGGACGTCCACCCAGCCCGGGGTGACGATGGCGCCATCGGCCTGGATCTCTCGCTTACCGGACCCCAGCTTGCCGCCGACTTCGGCGATCCGGCCGTCGGTGATGCCGATGTCGCCCGTGAATCGCGGCTCACCGCTGCCGTCGACGACGGTGCCGCCCCTAATGATGGTGTCGAACATATAGATTCCTCTCGTCAATCGAGTTTGATGTTGGCGGCCTTGATGACCTCGCCCCAGCGCTCGCTGTCATTCTTCACGATGGCTGCAAAAGCAGCGCCGGCGGCGCCCGAGGGCTCATTGCCTTGCGTGTCGATCAGTTTGAGCATCTCGGGTGAACGCGCGATCTTGGCGAGCAGGTCGCTGATCTTCCGGGCCGCGATGGGGTCCATGTTGCCCGGGCCGAAGATGCCCTGCCACCCAACGATGTCCAGGCCTTTGACGCCCTGCTCCGCGATGGTCGGCATGTCGGGCAGCACCGGCACGCGCGTTGGGGTGGCCGTCCCGAGCCCCTTGGCCTTGCCCGCCTTGATGAGCTGGACTGCAGTGGCTGTACCGTCGAAATAAAGCTGCACCTCGCCTGCCACCAGGGCGCGCGAGGCATCGGCTGTTCCCTTGTAGGGGACGTGCGTCATCTTCGTGCCCGTGCGCATCTGCAGCAGCTCGCCATTCAGATGCGAGGTCGAGCCTTGCGAGAAAGAGGCATAGTTCAGTTTGCCCGGGTTGGCCTTCGCATACGTCACCAGTTCCTTGACGTTGTTGAACGGGGCGTCCGGCGGCGCGATCAGCACCGTGGCCGACTTGACCATCTGCGCGAGCGGAGTGAAGTCCTTGACAGGGTCGTACGGCAGCTTCGCATAGAGGTGCGGGTTCTGCGTATGAGTGATGACGATCGTGTAGAGCAAGGTGTGCCCGTCGGCAGGCGCGCGCGCCACGTCCTGCGCGCCGATGAATGTGCCCGCGCCTGGCTTGTTATCGACGATGACGTTTGCGCCACTCAGTTCATCGGTCATGAGCTTGGCAATGACCCGGGCGGTCGCGTCCGATCCGGAACCCGCCGGAAATGGCACGACGATGCGGATTGGCTTGCCGGCGATAGGCCACGTGGGCGACTGGGCAAAGGCAACAGGCGCCGTGGCAAGCATCAGGGCCGCAGATGCGGCAAGTGCGAAGAGGGGGCGACGGTAGCAAATGATTGCGTTCATGGTTGTCTTGATGGAATGGAATTGGCGCCTTGAAGCGCTTTCTCGATGGACAGCGTGGCTGGCCGATGAGGCTGAAACCAAAACTACAAGCCAAGCCCCGCGAGGCAGATGTACTTGATCTCAAGGAAGTCCTCCAGCCCGTACTTCGATCCCTCGCGACCGAGCCCAGATTGCTTCACACCACCAAAGGGAGCCTCGGCGGTGGATATCAAGCCGGTGTTCACGCCGACGATGCCTGCCTCGAGCGCTTCGGCAACGCGCATGACGCGCCCGATGTCCCGGCTGTACAAATAAGACGCCAGACCGAATTCGGTGTCATTGGCCGAGGCGATCGCCTCGGCTTCGGTGTCGAAAGCGAAGATCGGCGCCAGCGGCCCGAAGGTCTCTTCGTGAGCGACGAGCATGTCGCTGGTCGCGCTACCGATGACGGTCGGCTCGTAGAACTGGCCGCCGAGCATGTGCCGCTTGCCCCCGACCAACACCTGCCCACCCTTGGCCAGCGCGTCCTGCACGTGTTCCTCGATCTTGGCCACGGCCTTCGCATCGATCAGCGGGCCTTGCGTGACGCCGGGTTCGACCCCGGGCCCGACCTGCATGGCGGCGACTTTGGCAACCAGCTTCTGCGTGAACTCGGCCAGCGCGCCACGCTGCACGTAGATGCGGTTGGCGCAGACGCAGGTCTGTCCCGTGTTGCGGTACTTCGAGACCATCGCGCCCTCCACCGCTGCGTCGATGTCGGCGTCATCGAAAACGATGAACGGCGCGTTGCCGCCGAGTTCGAGTGACAGCTTCTTGACGGTGTCGGCGCACTTGCGCATGAGCGTACGACCCACGGCGGTGGAGCCGGTGAAGCTCAGCTTTCGCACGATCGGGCTGCGGGTCATCTCCCCGCCAATTTCGCTCGCTGAGCCGGTCAACACCGAAAGAAGGCCGTCCGGCACGCCCGCGCGCTGCGCCAGCTCGGCGAACGCCAGCGCAGAGTAAGGCGTCTGCGTGGCAGGCTTCACCACCATCGAGCAGCCGGCTGCAAGCGCCGGGCCCACCTTGCGAGTCAGCATCGCGGTCGGAAAGTTCCACGGGGTGATCGCAGCCGTCACTCCGATCGGCTGTTTGATCGCGAGGA
Organism: Burkholderiales bacterium 8X; assembly: GCA_902506565.1. GTDB lineage: Bacteria > Pseudomonadota > Gammaproteobacteria > Burkholderiales > Burkholderiaceae_C > Variovorax. The sequence goes on from LR732703.1 coordinate 3,179,008, forward strand.
TGCGCCGATCGGCCTGCGCAGCTGGAATGGTGTCGCCATAGACGCGGCGCGCCTCTTCGGCAAACCATTCGATGAACGAGGCCGCATATGCGATCTCGCCCTTGCTCTCGGCCAGCGGTTTGCCCTGCTCGGAAGTCATGATGAGCGCCAGGTCGTCCTGGTTCGCGAGCATCAGATCGTTGAGGCGGCGCAGGATGGCAGAGCGCTCCTTTGCAGGTCGAGCCGCCCAGGTCTTTTGGGCCGATTCAGCGGCTTCGATGGCTCGCACGGTCTCGGTCACGCCGCACATCGGCACGGTGCCGATCGTCTCCCCCGTCGCGGGATCGGTCACCGGAACGGTCTGGCCGCTATCGGCATCGATCCACTTGCCGGCGAGAAAAGCCTGCATTCGCAGCAAAGAGGGGTCCTGAAGTTTCAGCATTGCTCGTTTCCGTTCTTGATGCGGGTCATGCCATCGCCTGCCCGCCGTTGAGGTCCAACGTGATGCCCGTGATGAAAGCGGCGTCGTCCGAAGCCAGAAACGCGACGCTCGCCGCGACATCCTCGACTTCGCAGTGCCGCTTAAGGGGAATTTCGTCCATGATCCGTGCGCGCTCCTCGGGTGTTCGCCGTTGGTTCCACAGGCCGCGCGTGCGATCGGTCATCACGATGCCAGGGCAAATGCAGTTCACGGTGATGCCATGCGAGCCGTATTCCATCGCGAGCTGGCGCGTCAGCGAAGCCATGGCCCCTTTTGCGGCGGCATAGTTCGCGCCTGCGATCAGGCTGCCGAACCGGCCTGCCTTCGATCCGAAGTTGACGATGCGGCCGCCACCACGCTCGATCATGTGCGGCAGCACGGCGCGGCAAGCCCAGACGGCGCTCATCATGTTGAGCTGCATCACGTCGTTCCAGTGGGCATCGGTCTCGTCCAGAAACTTGTAGGGCGTGTGCAGCGATCCGCCGGCGTTGTTGACCAGAACGTCGAAAGAACCATGCTCCCGGCACAGAGCCCGGATGCTCGCAGCCGTGTCGTCCGCATCGGACGAATTCATGACGCTGGTGTGCACGGTTAAACCGGCCTGCTTTGCGAGCGCTGCAGCTTCACCGAGTGCGCTTTCGTCCCGGTCGGTGATGCACACGGTCGCACCTTCAGCCGCAAGGCGCAGGCCGGCCGCGAAGCCCAGGCCGCGCGCCGCGGCGGTGAGCAGGGCCACACGCCCCGTAAAGCGTTTGCAAGCGCGCGAAGGATCGCTTTCGCGCAGGCTCCCTACGGAGCCGAAGTCGATAGCGTTCGAACTCATCGCCTACTCCGCGGTGATGTTGGCAAACCGGATGACCTTGTCCCAACGCTCGCTCTCGCTGCGGATGCGCTGCTTGAATTCGTCGATCGACCCACCCACCGGCTCGGCACCTACCCGCTCCAGGCGTGCCCGGAATTCGGGCGTGAGCAGGATCTTGTTCACCTCGGTGTTGATGCGCTCGAGGATCGCAACCGGCGTGCCGGATGGCGCGAGCAACGCGAACCAGCCCTGCGAGTCGAAGCCTTTCACGCCCGACTCGTCCAGTGTGGGCAGCTCCGGTGCCGAGGGGGAACGCTTCATCGTCGTCACGCCCAGCGCACGTACCGTCCCGGCCTTGATATGCGGCAGCGAAGCCGGCAGGTTGTCGAACATCATGTCGATCTGTCCACCGATCAGGTCCTGCAACGCCGGCGCACTTCCGCGATAAGGCACGTGCACGATGTAGGTGTTGGTCATGGCCTTGAACATCTCGCTGGACAGATGCGGGGTTCCGCCGATGCTCGACGAGCCGTAGTTCAGCTTGCCGACGTTCTGGCGCGCGTAGTCGACGAGTTGCTGGGTGCTCTTCACAGGCAGCTTGTTGGCGACCACCAGCACGTTCGGCACCGACGCAACGACCACGATCGGCGCGAAGTCCTTGGCAACGTCGAAGCCGAGGGTCTTCTTGAAGAGGATCGGGTTGATCGTCAGGGTCTGTGGCGCACCCAGCACCAGGGTGTAGCCGTCAGCGGCTGCGCGGGCCGCTTCCGCCATTCCGATGTTGCCGCTTGCGCCACTGCGGTTGTCGACCACGAACGGCTGCCCGAGCACGGTTTGCAGGCGCTCGGCAATCGCGCGCGCGACGATGTCGGTGGCCCCGCCCGGCGGAAACGGCACGATCAATCGCACCGGCTTGCTCGGATAGGAAGACTGAGCCTGGCTCAAGGCCGGGAGGCTGCCCGCCATCAAGACGCCGGCCGCAAGCACCACCTTGCCCAGCACTCGGCGACGAGTTGTTCTGCTTTTCAAATCCATCATTGCTTTGCTCCTCATCAGATTTAGTTCATCCATGTACCGCCGTTGACGTCGAGCGCGTGACCCGTCACGTAGCGCGCACCGGCCGAGCAGAGGTAGTGGGCCGCATCCGCGATCTCGGATGCCGTGCCCAGCCGACCCAGCGGTATCCGGGTCGAGAGTTCGGCCCAACGCGACTGCGGAATCATGGTGCCCTCGATGGCACCTGGCACGACCGCGTTGACGCGCACGCCGTCGCCCGCCAGCTCCACGGCAAGCGACTTCACCAGCGACAACACGCCCGCCTTGGAAGCGCAGTAGTGGGGCTTGGTGCCTTCGGGTGACGCGGTGAGCGCGGCGTAGCCGGTGCGCGCGGCGCGCGAGGAAACCAGAACCATCGCACCGCGGCTGCCGCGCAGCAGCGGGATCGCGGATTTCGCGACCAGGAAGCTGCCGGTGAGATTGACCTCCAGCAGGCGGCGCCATTCGGCCGCATCGATCTGTTCGATCGGCTTGGCCTGCGCAGTGATGCCGGCCGAATGCACCAGGGCCGCCAGCGGGCCTTGCGCAGCCGCAGCCTTCATGAGCTCCGCGCAATCCGACTCGTCGGTGACATCTGCGCGTATGAACGAAGCACCTTGGGGCAATTCCGCCTGCGGCGGCTGCAGATCTGCAATCAGCACCCGATGGTCCAGACAGAAGCGTTGAACGCAGGCCCAGCCGATATTGCTGGACCCGCCAGTAACGATGGCGATCGGCTTCATGGACGCGTCAGTAGTCAGAGGCCAGGATATGACTGGCGGCCGGGTCGATGGCGAGGTCGATCACTGTCGGCAGGTCGGCGTTTCGGGCCGCGGCGATCGCATCCTCCAGCGCATCGGCCTTGTCGACGCGAATGCCGATGCAGCCCATGCCGCGCGCGATCTGGGCGAAGTCCATCGGCGAGAAGTCGACCGCGATGCGGCGCCCCTTCATGTTGTCGCGCACCATTCCCAGTCCCTGGTTGTTGGCGACGATGACGGTAATCGGCAGCCGCTCCTGGACGCAGGTGGCGAGCGTGCTGAGCGTCATCGCCGCGCCTCCGTCGCCAATCACGCAGATGGTGTTGCGTTCCGGATAGACCAGCTTGGTCGCGGCCGCCGCCGGGAGGCCCCAGCCCATGCCTCCGATGCCGCCGGGCACGACCAGTTGCCCAGGCGTGCGCAGGCGCAGCATGCTGGTGATCCAGATCCGGTTGTTGCCTGCGTCGAGCACCAGCATGTCGTTCGGCGTGAGCACGCGATCCAGCGCTCGCACCATGTCGGAGTAGTGCAAGGTGCCGGTGCCCGCCTCGGTGGGCGGCATGACGCCGAAGCCGTGCTCGGTGTTGTTCTGCGCGATTTTCTCGAGGCGCGATTCCTTCTTCTCCTCGCCGAGCGGCATCTCGCAGAGCATCTCGAGCACGTCTGCCGCATCCCCGGTGATCGCATGGTCCACCGGGTAGACCCAGCCGGCATGACGCGCATCGATGTCGACTTGCGCAATTCGCTGGCGGCCCGGCTCGATCAGCCCCTTCTCGCGGAACCGCAGGTAGTCCGGTCCCAGGCTTGCGCCCAATGCCACCACCAGGTCGGCGTTCGCGACCATCCGGTTGGCGCTGCGGCTGCCCCAGGTACCCAGCATGCCGACTGCGATCGGCAGGGTTTCGTCGACCGCGCCTTTTCCGTTGTAGCTGGTCGCCACGGCGGCGCCAGCCTTCTGAGCAACCTGCGCGAGTAGCGCCCGCGCACGATCGGTCTGAACGCCCTGCCCGGCCAGGATGACCGGATTGCGAGCCTCCGCGATCATGTGCGCAAGACGTGCGACGCCGTTCGCATCCGGGCGGGCCGGCGTATGACGCAGGTAGCCCTCGGACGGGTAGAGGTGCACTCGGGGGTCGTCCTGCATCTCGCGGCGAATGATCGGCGACTTCAGCACCAAGGCCGCGGGCCCCATGCGCGGCAACTGCGCGTGCTTGAACGCCAGTTGCAAGCCGTAGACCGCCTCCTGGGGTTCGGTCGCATAGCCGGTGTACTTGGTCATCGTGCCCATGACCGTGCGCACGTCCGCGGCACCGTAGTCGCCGGTCATGGTCTGGTAGACGCCATACATGCCGAACCCGTCGTAGCAAGAGGTGTCGGTCATCACCACCATGGGCGAACCGGCGAAGTGGGCTTCCAGGATGCCGAACGCGCCCGTGCTCGCGGCAAAGGGGCCTTGCCCCATGAACACTCCGGGGCGGCCGGTCAACTTGCCGTAGACCTGCGCCATGACCGAGGCGATCTGCTCGCTGCGAGTGAGCACGACGCGAAAGCGGTCGCGCACCTCATAGAACTCGTCGAGCATCCAGGTGATGCCAAGGCCGGGCAAGGTGAATGCGTGGGTTGCACCGCACTCGAGAAGGGTTCGGACAATCGCTTTCTTGGTAGTGGTCATTCGGAAATAGGGGATTGGTTTGGGGAAGATGGAAAGGCGATCTCGGGAGATCTGACGCGGTTGCGTAAGCTTACTGCAAGCGCTTGCATTGGCGGTGGCACAGTGTCTTTTCTTTATTGGGGAAAACCATAAATCGGGTCGATCGGCGCGCACCGATCAACCCATGCGATCAAGCCTCGTAGGCCAGCCTCAGGCCTGGGACGGGCCAATCGTCGATTGCAATGAGCCGGCCGGTGCCCGACAAGGTCACGAAGGCGGTGCGCAGCTGCGGTCCGCCGAAGCAGATGTTGGTCGTGTATGCGTCGGACAGCGGAACGTGATGCAGGGTTTGACCTGTGGGGTCGATCACCGTAATGCCGCCATGCAGGAGGGTTGCTATGCAGATGTTGCCTTCTGCATCGACCGCCATCGAGTCGAAGCGCTGAAAGTGACCGCCCGGGGACGCCGCCAGCATCTGCCCCCCGTGCGGGGAAGGCCAAGATTGCATTTCGACGATCCCCGGACCACGCAGATCGAAACTCCAGAGGCGTGCACCTTCGGTCTCGGCGTAGTAGAGCTTTGTCGAATCCGGCGAAAGCGCAATGCCGTTTGGCGTCATTACCGGCGCTGCGACAACCCGTGCCGCCCGCCCGTCGGCGAGGCCGTAGAAGATGCCGCCGCGGTCCATCTCCCTCTCTCGGACCTTTCCGAGGTCGGTGAAATAGAAGCCGCCGTGGGCATCGAAGACAAGGTCGTTGGGTCCGCGCAATGCGATCTCGTCAACGCAGTCGAAGAGCCGGTCCGAGCGGCCGCTGGCGAGGTCGACCCGCTCGATCCGGCCGCCCGAATAGTCGTCCGCCTGACCGACCGGCCTGCGCCGGCCCTGGTCATCGACATGCCACCGGAAGCCGCCGTTGTTGCAAACGTAGACGCCGCCGTCGGGGCCGATGGCGGCGCCATTCGGTCCGCCACCGAGGTCGGCGACGACATGCACGCGGCCATCCGGCATCACACGGCTCAGCGTGCCGCGCCCGATCTCGACCAGGAGGATCGACCCGTCGCTCATCGCGATGGGTCCTTCCGGAAACTGCAACCCGCTGGCGATCTCTCGGATTTTCATGTCACATTGCCTGCATTCCCCAGCGCTTGACAGTCCTGTTCTCGACCCAGCGGAACAGAAGACCCTCGACCACCAGTCCGATTAGAACGACTGTGAGAAGGCCGGCAAAGACCGAGGCGATGTCGAGCTGATTCTTGCGCTCGTAGATGAACCAACCCAGTCCACCGGAGCCCGAACTCACTCCAAAAACCAATTCCGCGGCGATCAGGGTGCGCCATGCGAAAGCCCAGCCGATCTTGAGGCCCGCCAGAAGGCTGGGAAAGGCCGCCGGGATCAGGATCTTGGCCGTGTAGCGCAAGCCGCGCAAACCGTAGTTGTGCCCCACCATGCGCAGCGTGGGCGACACCGCACGAAAGCCGGAATGCGCGTTCAGTGCCATCGGCCACATGACGGAATGCACCAGCACGAACACCAGACTGCCGTTGCCCAGGCCGAACCACATCAACGCCAACGGCAACAAAGCGATGGCTGGGAGCGGATTGAAAAGCGCGGTAAGCAAATCCAACAGATCGGCGCCGACGCGCGTCGTTGCCGCGAAGCCGGCCAACAGCATTGCGAGTGCAACGCCGGCTGCGTAACCTTGAAGCAGGACCATCAGAGAATAGCCAGCACGCTCAGGGATCACACCGGAAACCGTGCCTTCGAACAGGCTCTGCAGGGTCTGCAGCAGCGTCGGGAAAATCAGGTCGTTGTTCAGCCATCGCCCATAGCCTTCCCAGACAAGGCCGATGAACAGCAGCATCGCGACTTTCCGAAAGGACGGCGAAGTCCAGACTGGTCGGGGGACCGAGGTCGTCGGCGCCTCCAGGGCTTGTACTTGTGTGTTGTTCATACAGTTGCCCCCGTGGACGCCGCGGAGGCGAAAAGGCTTTCGTGAATCATCTCCGACAGTCGCTGTCCGGAGAGAAGCATTCGATCCTCCCCGTCGCTGCTCACTTCGTCCTTAACCCTGCCCGGATGGGGAGACAGCAACAGGATCCTGCTGCCGATGCGGATGGCTTCCTGGATGGAGTGGGTAACGAAGACAACCGTGAAGTGGGTGTCATTCCAGAGTTGCAGCAACTCGTCCTGCATCCCGACGCGGGTCAGCGCGTCTAACGCAGCGAAGGGCTCGTCCATCAACAGAATGTCCGGCTCCATCGCCATGCCGCGCGCGATCGCCACCCGCTGCTTCATGCCGCCCGACAGCGTGTGGGGATAGGCGTCGCTGAAGTCGCCCAGCTTCACGCTGGCGATCGCCCGCGCCGCACGTTCGCGAGCTGGCGCACCGCTGAGACGGCCAGACGACTCGAGCGCAAACACCACGTTGCCCAGCACGGTTTTCCAGGGCAGGAGCTGGTCAAATTCCTGGAACACCATCATTCGATCCGGCCCCGGTGCACTCACGGCCTTGCCGCGCAAGCGGATGCTTCCGGACTCTGGCCGAAGATAGCCGCCAATGGCCTTCAGCAACGAGGATTTGCCGCAACCCGAAGGGCCGAGCAGAACAAGACGATCACCCTCCTTGATGTCGAAACTCACGTTCTCGGTCGCAGTGACCGTGCGCCCTTCGCTCGCGTAGCGCAGCGTGACTCGTTCTGCCTGGAGCAACGGAATGGAAGCGGGCGTTTGGATCGCCGCCATCAATTCCCCGCCGCCTCGTGGAGTTCTGGAACGAACAGGGTCTTCCAGGATTCCGGCTGCACCTTGATGGAGCCGGTCTCATGCATGAATTTCGCGAAACTCATGATGCCTCGCGGCGTGCTATCGAAGCTGATTTGCGGATCGCTCAGGATCTCGACGATGTTCTCCTGGGTCTCGCGATCGCCGGAAAGTCGGAGATAGACAGAGGCCGCAGCCGCCTTGTTCTCGGCAATCGAGCTCTGCGCCTCGCGCAGGGCCGCGGCAAAGGCCTGCGTGAGCTTGGAATTGGCGTCGTGATACTTCTTCGTGGTATAGATCACGTTGGTCGAACTCGGGCCGCCCAGCACGGAAAAGGTGTCGATGACCGATGTCATCCCGGCCTTCTTCTCACGATAGGAAAACGGCGGCACCGTGAAGTCCCCGGTGATCTCGCTCTTGCCCGACAGCATCATTGCCATGCTGTCCGACAGTGGCATCGCCACGGTCAGCTTGTCCAGCTGATCGAACGACTTGATGCCCCAGGCTTGCGCAGCCGCCATTTGCAGGACGACCGCTTGCGTAGACACCTTTACACCGGAGACAACAATACGGTCAGCAGGGGTGAAGTCCTTGACTGATTTGATTGCCGGGCTGCGCGTCATCAGGAACATCGGCATCGTGTTCAACGATGCGATACCCACCACCTGGTTCTGGGTGCCTTGCGTTCGTGCCCACATAGTCAGGAAGGGCGGCGGGCCTACCACTGCGAAGTCTAGATTGCCGGACAACAGCGCATCGTTCATCACGGCGCCACCGGTGAACTGCTGCCAGACCACGTTGACATCCTTCACACCAAGCTGTGCGGCATGCTTCTCGATCAATTTCCGGTCTTGCATGATCATCAACGGGATGTAGGCCACGCCGTACTGGCGGGCGACGCGCACATCCACTGCGTGCGCGCTTCCGAGGTGTGCGGCGGCGCCGGCCATTACCAGAGCGAGGCCGCAGAGCCGACGAAGGGTGACTGATGTGTTCATGCTGACCGTCTCCTAAGAAGGGTTAATGCAGGCGAGCACGAGAGGGCAGGCTATTTTCCTATCCGTGCAAGCGTTTGCAGACACGGATGATCCTTCGACCTTTCGCTGAGTAGTATTAGGGCAAGCCCCATAGAGCCGCAACCTTTTGCGCATGCGCTTGCTTTACGATTCCAGCCACCTCTCGCCGACTCACCGTCCACCATGCCGCGCCACCCTGCTCCGACGTCCCACCCTTTGGCGGAGCGCTCACAGCGAAGCACTTCGCTAGCGGATGTCGCGGCGCTGGCCGGCGTCTCCACCGGCACCGTGTCCCGTGTGCTATCCCGCCCCGAGCTGATCAGTACGGCGACTTGTGCTCGCGTGATGGCGGCTGTCGAGCGGCTCGGCTATGTCGCCAATGGCGCGGCGCGTGCTCTAGCCATGCGCCGCACCATGACGGTCGGTGCGATCGTGCCCAGGTTCGGCGGGTCTTCCTTCCCGACCATGATCCAAGCGCTGGAGACCGAACTCTCAGCACACGGCTACACCTTGCTGCTGTCTGCGCCGGAGCACCACCTGAGCAAGGAGCCGACCATTCTTCGAGCCTTGCTCGAACGTGGCGTCGATGCGGTCGCACTGCTCGGCGAAGAGCAACTCGCGCATGTTGTTCCCATGCTCTCGGCTTCGCGCACGCCGTTCGTCATGATGTGGGCCCCGCCGCTGTCCACTGGCCACGCCGCGGTGGGATTCGACGAGCAGGAAGCCGCCGCATTGGTGGTGAAGCATCTCTCGGCGCTGGGTCATCGTCGCCTCGGTTTCATTGGAGGGCTCACCGCCGACAACGCACGCGCGTTGCGGCGCTTTCACGGCTTCACGGCCGAAGTCGCAAAGCGCGGCATGACGATCAGCGAAACCGCGATGATCGAGACGAACTACGGCTTTGAACAAGGCTACGCGGCTATGGAACGGGTCATCCAGGTCCTGGGCACCTCCGACGGCCCCACGGCGGTCGTGTGCGGCAACGACTACCTGGCAGCTGGCGCGTTGTCTGCATTGGATCGCGCAGGTGTCAAGGTGCCGAGTGAGCTGTCGATCATCAGTTTCAACGACAACGACTTCGCCCCCTACCTGCATCCACCGCTCACCACAGTCCGGCTGCCGATCCGTGAAATTGGCGAGCAGGCTGGCGTCTACCTAATCGCCAGGATGCGCGGCCTCGAGCCACCCGAAAGGTCCCCGCTACATGTGGAACTCGTCGTTCGGCAAAGTACCGGCAAGGTCCCTACGAACTCAAGCAGGCGGCGACGAGCCGCACGCAGGATTACGCGGTAGGGTCGCGCCTTCATCTCATGTGCACAGGAACTCTTCTAAGAGGATTGCCAGGTCATTCCGCTCTCAAATTCATTGAGACTGACTGCAGTTCGCCGTGGCTCACCATCCATGGCGCCTCTTATGGATAGTTAGGGTTGTTATGAGAGTAGGGGGGCCTGGCCGATCGGCGGCTAAGCAAGAAGAAGCCGACTTAGCGGCTCAGATTCGAGTTCCGCTGCCGGCCAGGAGCGGACATCCAGCCAGAATTGCGAGTCCGTTTCTGGCGAGTACTCGTCTTCGTCTTTGCATATCTTCCGGTCCCCGGCCTACCAAGCCGTCAACATGACTGGAATAGAAAATGGACAGGCTCAAAGGCAAACGCGCTCTCATCACTGGTGGAACAACTGGCATCGGCTTCGCAACGGCGAAGCGTTTCCTAGCGGAAGGAGCACAAGTACTGGTGACCGGTTGGGATGAAGAAAATCTCGCACGCGCGAGAACTGAACTCGGCAAAGCGGTGCAGATCATCCGGTCCGACGCCGGCGATGCAGCAGCCCAACGACATCTAGCAGCTGTGGCCGTTGAAGCATTCGGCCAAATCGACTTAGCCGTGTTGAATGCCGGAATCGGCGTTTTCAAGCCTCTGGATGCATGGGACGAAGTGGCTTTTGACGAGTCGGTGGCTGTCAACCTGAAGGGGCCGTTTTTCCTGATGCAGGCATTGTTGCCACATCTTGCCAATCCCTCCTCAATCATCTTTGTAGGATCGGTCAACGCGCACATTGGCATGCCCACCTCAAGCGACTATTCCGCTACCAAGGCGGCCTTGCGGTCCCTGGCACGTACCTTGTCCGGCGAATTGATTGCCCGGGGCGTTCGCTTGAATACTGTCAGCCCGGGACCGGTCACTACACCAATCTATGGCAAGCTAGGTCTACCGGCCGAGGCACTGCAGCAGATGACCGACTCGCTCATTTCCCGCTCCCCCGCACAGCGCTTCGGAACTACTGAAGAGATCTCGGCGGGTATTGCATTTCTGGCGGCGACAGAATCCGCATATTGCATCGGCAGTGAGCTTGTTATGGACGGTGGGTTCACGACGATTTAGGAGTGGCATGACAGCGGGCCCACTCTGGCCGCTGTCGGCCAATTGCAGAAGTCGCGCTCCTTTCCGATCCCGCCCACGGCGCAGGAGACTCAGGAGAGCACTTTCATCTTCAGTTACTCGTAGACAGTGGGCCCGCAATATGCCGAGGTTGGCGGCGATATCGCCCTTCGGGATGCCCTGCTCAGCCACCTAACGCAACGCTTTTGCGGCGCTAGCATCGAGCGGGGGCTTGCGACCCTTGTACGCGCCAGCCCTCTTGGCAACGACGATGACCTACCTTTGTCGCTCATTGATCATGGCTCGCTCAAATCGAACGACAGCGCCGAGAAGCTCGCGCATCAGAGTCGCCATGGTGCCTTCTTTTCCAAGTGAAGGTCATTCCCTCCTTCACGAACGACACCGACATTCCTCGACTCGTCGGGTCCTCGACAACAGCCTGCAAGTCCTTCAAAGAGCGCAAGAGGCGGTCCATGGCGTGTACATAGCGGTCTGGATAGTCGCGGCGGATTGCGACGCTTCTAATGACAATCAATTTCAGGTACAGCTGCCACAACTTGCACTTGTGCAGCTTGAATCAGCGCCTAGTCAGAGTCCGCTTAGATCAACAGAAAAGCGCTAAGTCCATTTCACGCAGGTCAGGAGCAACACGTACGGTCAGTCCGTTCATCAAGTCAAGCACTTGGATTTGTAGATCGATCCCAGGTGCAAGTTCCGTCAGTACGAGGCCGTCGGGATGAACGTCAAAGACTGCACGCTCGGTGATGATTTTGGCCTGTTGACCGCGCTCTGCCACATTGCGCCGTACTGGGTAGGTGATGTGGTCTGCGGCCTGCACGAACTTCTTGACCTTCCCTTCCTTAACAATGATCAGTTTGCCCTCCCTGAAATCGACTTCAAGGCCGCCTGTTGTGAACGTACCGGTGAAGAGCAGTTCCTGAGCGTTATAGGCGATGTCGATGAAGCCGCCTGCACCCGGATTAGCGACGCCGAAGCGCGAGACATTGACGTTGCCCGCATCGTCGAATTGAGCAAAGGCCAAGGCCGCAAATGGGCAACCGCCACCATCGATGAAATCGAACTGACTAACACCATCCAGCAGTGCCTCAGGGTACTTGTTGGCCGAGAACTGCCACCCGCTCATCACTAAGCCGCCGAAAGGGCCGTGCTCCGTGGTGAATTGGTAGTTGCGGTGGGCACCATTGCTGAAATGTCCATCTTCCAGCAATATGGTGGGCACGTCGGAAGATGCACCAAAACCAAAGATGGAAGTCACACCTGGTCGCACTTCAAGTGCCGCGCGCCGCGCAATGATCTTATCTGTGCCAAGGGGGAGACGGTCATTGGTCTGGCCGTCCCAGGGTACACCGCCCAAATAGCTTTTGTCATATGCCACTTGGGTAGTCATCATCTGATGCTCGTCTACCACAACCTTGTCGACCAGCACGCCTGGGATCTTGACCATAGTCGCAGGGCGGCTGCCGCGTTCCACAATCCGCCGGACCTGGGCGATGACAGTGCCGCCGCATGCTTTGACCGCTAGAGCAATTTGAAGCGATGCGGAATGAATGGGTTCATCCTCGAATGACAGGTTGCCGAATTCGTCAGCCGTGGAGGCCCGAATGAACCCCACGTTAAGCGGCCAGCTCGGGTAGAACAGGTAATCTTCTCCCTCAAATTTGACTCGCTTGATCAGATCGTCTTTTGCGAGCGCCGTGAACTTTCCGCCGGTCTGCAGGGGATCGGCATAGGTGTCCAAACCTATTCTTGTTAAGTAGCCCGGGCTGCGCCGCGCTACTTCACGCAACCAGTGCATGCTGGCCCCGATGGGCCAGCTATAGGCTTCAATGCGGTTCTCCCGGATCAGACGCATCAGTTCAGGGCGCTTTCCAGTCGCAGGATCGATTGGATTCACGTATGAACCGGACACGATGCGTTTCATGAGGCCTTCGATCGCCACGTGGTCCATGCCCCGGATGGCCATCGCATCCCCGGTACCACAGGGAAAATAGAAAGTCACATCGCGCGGTTCGGCCGACACCTTAAAACGGTCCGCCAAGGCTTCGAGCAGCGCATCCGGGGTGATCCATCCGATCACGCCAACACTCGCTACCGCATCGCCATTTTTGATGTCCGCAACCGCGTCTTGCGCCGAGCAAATCTTGCTCATACTTTCACTCCAAATTTCTTGAGGGTCGCTTGGGCGGTAGCATGGCGACAGTTGTCCTTGAAAAGGTGCGACGCAAGTAGGTCGCCACCTTCACCATCGGGGGCGCCATGGGAAGCAAAATACAGCTTCGTCGCGGCGATCGCTTCTTGCGGAAGGCGGGCATAGGAAGCCGCGACCTCGATCGCACGATCTAGAGCTGCACCGTCTTCCGCAAGGTGATCGGCCAGCCCAACGCGCACCGCCTCATCTCCATGGAACGGTGTGCCGCCCCAAACTAGTTGACGGGCCCGTGTGCGGCCCACCCGATTAATCACCGATTCAATCCCCCATGGAGGAATCCATCCAATCTCTACCTCGGGCAGGTTCCAGCGAGCGGAGCGTGCCGTAACCACCACGTCGCAACTGGCCGCCAACACAAAGCCGCCGCCGAGCGCAAAGCCCTCCACGGCGGCAACAACGGGCTTTCGACGCAAGGCGATCTCGCGGCAAAAAAGTGCGGTTCGAGCTTCGTGGGCGCACATCTCGTCCAAAGACATGGATCCGAGTTCCTTAAGGTCGCTGCCTGCGCAGAAACCAGGCGCCCCGCCGGTGAGGACGAGAGCTCCCACTTCCTCTTTGGTATCAAGCTGGGCCATGAGTTCACGCAGTCGCGCGATCAGCGCGTCGCCTAGTGCGTTGCGCCGAGCCGGACGATTGATGGTCAGCACGGCAACACGGCCGTGCATATTCAGGTTGAGTTCCTCGCTATGCATCAAGTTGGGCTCCATCTTCGTTCAAAAGAGTTCTGACATCAGAAGCACGCAGGCTGCGCACTTCAATTTTTTCCTTGACGCTCAGGGCGGCAGCATGGCCTATAGCGTGTCCGTAGCTGAAGCATTGCGCGGTCACGCGCGCGGAAGCCATTGCTTCGTGCTGTGCGCTGAGACAGCGGCCCGTGGCTAGCAGGGACTCGGACTGAAGCGGGATAAAACAGCCCAGTGGGATGTCGTAGTAGTTCTCATACAACCACGACAGCCGGGGCTTGATTCCGCTGTGCAATTCGATAGGCCAAGCCGAACGGGCAATGGCGTCGGAGCGCTTGCGTCCAGTTTCCACGTCTTGGTTTTGCAAAGTGTCAATGCCCACGATCTGGCGGGTCTGGCGCACTCCGACCTGCACGCCCGTGTCGTTGAGCGTGGCGTTTTCGCAGCCGGCAAGATTGGCCTGGAAGAATGCCCAGTACTGCCGTGCCTGCCGGCGGCCCTCGATTTCGGCTTCTGTGAGGTCGGCCGCCACCAGTGGGTTGAGTTCGCGTCCATCGCGCCCGATGATTCGCGTGCAGTTGCAAAGCAACTCGTTGTCACGCGGCGTTGGAAAAAGGAAAGCCTTGGCGCGAGGTAGCTTGTAGGTGCCTGCGGCATTTGCCGCCATGATGGCTTTGGACACCGAGTCGGGCATGATCGCGTCGCTGCCGTAAGCTGCGAGGAAACGATCTACATCCACGTTTCCCATGCGAAAAATCATGGTGGGGTTCTGCACCTTCCCGTGCGCACCCACACTTGTCGGAAGACCGGCCATGGCAAACAGGTCGGCATCACCGCTGGCGTCGATAGTGACCTGCGCGCGGATGTCGATGGCGCCCTGCTTGGTGAACGCTCGTACGCCTGCAACGCGTTCACCGCCGTCCAGTTGCACACCGATCACAGTCGCGTGATAGATCACCTGGACACCATGTCGCTGCACCAGCTCATCAGCGGTTTCCCGCCAAGCCAGCGGCTCATGCACAAGCGTATATGTGTCCCCATAGCGCACTGGCTCTGTCAGCCCGTCTCTGCTCTTCATAGCTGCGATGAATTCATCGACGAAGCCGAAGACGATCTTCTCTGGCTTGCCAGCCGCGTCTGGGCGTGCAAGGTACAGGCCGCAGATCGTGCCCGACAGGCCGGCCACCGCGGCGCCGCCGCAAAAGCCGTAGCGTTCGAGCAGGGTAACTTTCAGCCCTTGTCTCGCTGCCGTGCAAGCCGCAGCCAAGCCGGCCGCACCACCGCCCACCACCAGAATGTCGGTCGTGACCATTTCTGTGGGACGCCTGTCCAGCAATTGCATTTGATTCGTCATGGTGTTTCCTTACTTATCGAGCATGGTGCGCGGCAGCCACAGCGCGATGTCAGGGAAGGCGACTAGCAACAACAGCGCCAATACCTGGATGCCGATGAAGGGCCAGACCGATTTAAAGATGTCGCCAATCGAGATCCCAGGCGGCGCAGCTCCCTTGAGGTAAAAGGCAGCTGGGCCGAATGGCGGGGAGATGTAGGAGATCTGCATGTTCATGCAGAACAGCACACCAATCCAGATTGGGTCGAACCCGAGTGCGACCAGCACCGGCACAAAAATTGGCGCGGTCAGCAGCAGGATTCCGATCCAGTCAATGATGCAGCCAAGGACGATCCACACCAGATTGACGACCAGCAGAATGCCCCACTTGCCAATGGGCAGCCCTGCGACCAAGTCCTTAAGGTACTGCGTGCCGCCGGCGATGGTGTAGATGCCGATCAACGCAGAGGCGCCGAAGAACAACCAGTACAGCATGCAAGTGACTTTGGTGGTTTCTGCCACCGCGCTGGCCATGCCGGCCCAGGTCAGACGCCGGTTCACAGCTGCCGCTATCACCGCGCCGGCGACACCGATGCCTGCCGCTTCGGTCGGTGTAGCAATGCCCATATACAGGGAGCCAAGCACGCCGAACGCCACGGCTCCTGGCAAAATCAATTTCTTTAGGTAGCCGATTTTTTCCCTCAACGAAACGTTGATCTCCTCCGGTGGAGCAGCGGGAGCGATCTCGGGTTTCAGATAGGAGATCGTGATCACATAGATGATGTAGAGCCCTGCCAACATAGCGCCTGGCAGGATGCCCGCCATGTAGAGCTGTCCAATAGAAGTGCCGGTGGTCAATGCGTACATAATCAAAACCACGCTGGGAGGAATAAGCGTCGCAAGTCCACCGCCGGCGCATATGGAACCCAGCGCGAGTGACTTTCCGTACCCCCGCTTGAGCATGGCTGGCAGTGCCACGACTCCCATCGTCACGATTTCCGCGCCGATCACGCCGACCATTGCGGCCATCAGCGCGCACGAAATGATCACAGCGACCGCGAGTCCCCCACGGATCCGCCCAGACCACACGTAGGCAGCCTTGAAGATGTCTTCCGCGATGCCCGCTTTTTCCAGCACCATTGCCATGAGGATGAAGAGTGGTACCGAGACCAGGATCTGGTTGCCCATTAAGGTGAAGACGCGGCTGACGATCAAGTTCAACGTATTGATGTCAAACAACCAGACGCCGAACACCACGGCGATGGCGCCGGTCGCGAATGCGATGGGTACACCGACCACCAGGGCCGAGACCAGCGCCAGAAACAGGAGAAGGGTCAGGGTATCAACGGCCATAGGTCGCTTCCGTAGCGGGATTGGGGGCAAGCCCGAGATCGACCAGCAAGTTGGCAAAGCCCTGCAACAGCAGCAAAATTCCGGCGACTGGAATGGCGACCTTCACAGGCCACAAAGCCGGATTCCACAAGGTGCCGCTTCCCTCGTGCTCACGAATCGACGCAAGGGAGAGTTCCGCACCGAAGTAAATCAGCGTCAGGCAGTAAATTGAGAACAGGCTGAACGCAATGACGTCAACGATCTTTTTCAGATGGCCACCCCGGTCAGCGATAGGCTGGTACACCAGGTCGACAATCACATGCTTGCGGTGCAGCAGCGTGAAGCCACCGCCGAGTGCATAGGCCATGCCGGCCAAGTAGGTCATGGATTCATCGGCCCAGAGGGACGGAGCGTTGAACACTCCTCGGCCAATGACTTCCTTGAGAATGATCAAGACGACTGCCACGATGAGTAGGCCGGCAACCCGGCCAACCCACTCGTTCACATGTCCCACGAAGCGGACGTAATGACTCATGCTTGTCAGGCCAGCAGTTTCAGTTCACGCAGGAATGCGCGTTGGGATTCCGCCGCCTGTTTGGCGAGCGCGCCCTTAGCGGCCCATTCGTCGACCACGCCTTGGGCGATCTGGCGTGCGCGAGTCAGGTCAGTCTCCGACCACGCCACCAGTTCAACACCCTTCTTCTGAACTTCTGCGGCGACTCGCTTGTCGTTTTCCGCTATGCGATTCACCTGGGTTGTCGAAAACTCGCGCCAGGTGCGCTCCAGTATCTGTTTAACATCTTCGGGCAGGCCCTTCCAGGCACTGGCATTGACCGTGAAATCCTGGATGGGCATTGAGTGAAAGCCGGGGAAAGTCGCGAACTTGGCAACCTCGAAGAAGCCAACTTTGGCATTCACTGAGATCGTGGACCAATCGACGCTGTCGACAATGCCTTTTTCAATGGCAGAGTAAGCCTCTCCTCCTGGCAAGACGACGATGGATGCGCCCATCTTGGCAATGGTTTCTGCAGCGATGCCCTGGGCGCCGCGATGTTTGATGCCCTTGAAATCTTCAGGACGTCGAATGGGTTTTTTCGACGTGAGGGATTCCACGCCCCACCAGGTCGCGCCCACGGTGTAGGCGTTGAAACGCTGGTACGCCTTGCGCAGCATCTCCAAGCCGCCTTTTTCGTATAACCATCGGTTTTGTTGCTCCGGCGTGCGGTAGCCGAAAGCGAAGTCCCCGATGACTGCCAGCGCTGGCTCCTTACCCGCCCAATAGCCGGGGTAAGTAGATTGCCCTTGGAGCACGTTTTGGTTGACTGCATCCAGAGTTTCGAAGGCGCCCACCACGGCTCCGGCGGCAAAGGTCTGAATTTCGAGCCGACCGCCTGTGTTCACTTTCACCTTCTCGGCGAACTCCTCAAAGTATTTGAAGGTGTCTTCGCCCGCGCCCCAGAGGGTCTGAACCCGCCACCTGGTCGCCTTCTGGCCAAGCACGATCGCGGGCATTCCGGCGATCAATGCGGTAGACGATGCGGCGACGGCCTGCAGAACTCGGCGTCGGTGAAAAGTTGTCATTTTGTCTCCGGGTTAAAAGTGTAGATCCTCTGGCATATTTGAAATACCAGCAGTAATATATTAGATAGGCTAAAAAAAACCATCGGGTTTCCCCTACCTACCAGTCATGTGGCTGCTGCCTAGTAAGTTTCTGGTGAATTGCTCGGCGATGTCACTGACGTTGTCGCAGTGCAGCGCAACCTGCGCTTCATCGCGGGCGACGATCGCGCGTGTGAGTGCGGCATGTGCCGGACCAACCACAGGGAGGTTATTGAATGCGCGGTGATGGGCAAAGTAGAACCGCTGTGACATCGTGTGCAGCGGGCGCAGTGCACGAGCAGCAAACCTGTTCCGCGCACACTGTGCAACAAACCGTTTGATTTGAAAGTGAAACTGCAGGTAAGACTCAGCCTGCTGTGACTCACCGGCATGTTGGATGCCATCTGCCATTTCCAGGAGCTGTCTACGTTCGCTGTCCGTACATCGTACGGATGCACGCGCCGACACCAATTTTTCCAACACCCGGCGCGCGTCCAGTACCGCCATTTGATCTTCAACGGAGATTTCGCTCACCACGATCCCTGCGCGTCGAATTACGGTTACGAGGCCGTCCAACGCCATGCTTGCAACCGCTTCGCGAACCGGCGTGCGGCCTATGTCAAGAAGCTCGCTAAGAGAGCCTTCGGTCCAGACGGAACCCGGAGCTAGGACTAGTGTTACGAACCGCGCTTCCAATTCCCTGCGCGCCTTGTCGACCAAGGACGTAGCTGGATTGAAGTGGAGATCCTCACGCATATATCTTTAACGTTCTTGTGAAATACCACCGAGGATACTTCAAGCGAAGAAAACTAGCAGGTGCGACACAGTTGTTAGTTCTCCCGGCGAGGCGCAGATGAGCTTGGATGGAAATCCGGACTCTCGTTCTCCGACTGCTCTCCGCTTGACTACGGCGTTCGGTAACCTAATCTTTGCTGGACCTATTCTTTGCTCGGGGGTAGCTCGCCGTGCTGTGCTGCCCGTCTGCACTGGCGCCTTTGTCTGCCGCGCCGTCGGACTGCTGGCCGGAAGAGGCCGCGCGCCCACTTGGTCTTGCTTAAGCGGCTCTGGCCGCTAGGTGTTGTGTAAGTGGTTGCGCTCTTCGACAGCGACGGCTGATGATGCACTACGCCGCCAAAGGCGATGTGCCAGCAACTGCCAACGTCTAGATTCTTAAGGCGACCGGCAGCTAAGGGCCCAAGCGGACTTGCGTTCACACAGCCACTTTTCAGCGTTCTAGCCTAAACAACGCCTTACGCCGGTCTACGAAGGTTTCGCGAAAACCCGCACTCTGCTCCCTTCCCCAGTGTCTGAGGAGCAACTTCCTGGCGCGTAGATTCCGTTGTGGGCCCATCGATCAACGGGGCTTTCGTCCCGCACTCTGAATCTGTGCCGTACGTCGACCCTCGGGCGATTTCTTCAACTAAGAACGACTCGAGCATGCGTACCGTCAAGGCAAGCTGTCGAGTTCCCCAATCAACAGGTGCATACGATCAAGGTCGCGAAGCGCTTCCGCAAACTGTTCTTTGGTAGTCCCACTCATCGTCAATGAGACGAGAATGAACTCTTCGAACTGAGCACCAACTGGACCTTCAAGGAAGCCGTGCTCTTCCAAGATCATGTTGCCGCGAACATGGAGATCGGCAAGCGCACGGACTAGCGGAGCGTGTGCTCTTTCGAATGCTTCGACAACGCGCTGAAACTCGTCGGGGGTCGCGGCCATAGCGACAGTATGCCCGGCCAGTGTGGAGCGAACCAGACCTGCAGGAATGGTGCACGCGGTCTCAAGGGATGCCATAAGCCCCAGCAATCGGTGATCCCGTGTTGAATGGCGGGCTTTAGAGCCAGCAAGGGTAATTTGGACGGGGCTGCGGCTGCGTCGCAGTGCTTCTATTCAAAAGCAGCCACTGTTTGCTTTCAAAGCTTGAGGCTTGATCTGGATTTTCGAAACTCGAAATACAGGAGGGTTCCATGACGGTGTGCGTATTCTGCGGAATCAAATTCGCTCCTCGTGTTCAGAGCCGTAATCAATCGTACTGCGGAAGCGACGCTTGCCAGCGGGAAAGAAGAAGAGCTTGGCAACAGAGAAAGCGTGAGCTCGACCCTGATTACGGGGAGAACCAAGCGAAAGCTCAGCAACAGTGGACGCTAAAGAATCCGGACTACTGGAAGCACTACAGAAAGCGCCAAGCAGAGCAAAGCAAACAGACCCAATCAAACCGGCGGACACATAAAAAGAGTGACTCCTGCAATATTGGCGCACCCCCCAGCGGGTTATATCTGTTAGTGCCATATTCCGCTGATGGCGCCGGAACCTCGTGGATAGTTCACCTCTCTCTGATCGAGCCTTCGACCGTCACTCTTGAGCGATAAGAGAGGATGCGATGGGAAGCAGCCTGTTGCCCTGCTACCGTTCGGATTCCACCGAATCTGGCGTGCTATGACAGACGAGACTCACGGATTGCAAGCAACCCTTCACGCGAAGCCGCGCGCGGTGGCCTACGTGCGGATGTCTACAGAACACCAGCAATATTCAACCGAGAACCAGCTTGATCGCATTAAAGAGTATGCCCTTAAACGAGGTGTTGAGCTTGTGCAAACCTTCACCGATGCCGGCAAGAGCGGCTTGCGCATTGACGGCCGGACTGGTCTGCAGAAGCTTTTGAGCATCGTCCAATCTGGGCAGGCCGACTTCTCGATGATTCTCGCGTACGACGTGAGTCGATGGGGTCGCTTTCAAGATGCTGACGAAAGTGCGTATTACGAGTACATTTGCCGAAAAGCCGGAATTCA
This sequence comes from Burkholderiales bacterium 8X, assembly GCA_902506565.1. Lineage (GTDB taxonomy): Bacteria > Pseudomonadota > Gammaproteobacteria > Burkholderiales > Burkholderiaceae_C > Variovorax. Next base: position 3,199,835 of record LR732703.1, read on the forward strand.
GGTCGCATACTGCGCGGAGCAATTTGAGAACGATGGCTCTCCGATTTCAACCATTGTTAAGGGCGTTAAGCGTGCAATGGCCGGCGAGTACAGCCGAGAACTTTCGGCGAAGGTTTTTGCAGGACAGTGCCGCTTGGTTGAACTCGGTTTTCGCCAAGGAGGGCTGGCTGGTTATGGATTCAGGCGGATGTTGCTTGATCAAGCCGGCCAGGAGAAAGGGCAGTTGTCGACTGGTCAGATGAAAAGTCTGCAAACAGATCGAGTTGTGCTCGTTTCCGGGCCGGACGATGAAGTAGCAGTAATAAAAGAAATTTATGACTTGTTTATCGATAAGTCGATGAGTGAACATTCGATCGCCGAGTTCTTGAATAGTTCAGGCAGACGTACCCAACTTGGACGTAAGTGGTCGCGCGGCACCGTTCATGAAGTTCTCACAAATGAGAAGTACATCGGCAGCAACGTTTATAACCGCGTCTCGTTCAAACTAAAAAAAGCTCGGATCGAAAACGACCCGGAAATGTGGATACGTCGACCAGAGGCGTTTCCCGCTTTGGTTCCGTCTGCGAGGTTTTATCTTGCGCAGGGTATTATTCGCGCTCGTTCCCGACGGCTTACGGACGCCGATCTGATTGAGCACCTGAAGGCCTTGTACGAAAGGCGCGGATATCTTTCGGGCTTAGTGATCGACGAGGCAGAAGGCATGCCGTCTTCTACGGTTTACGCTAACCGGTTCGGCAGCTTGCTACGTGCATATCACGCGGTCGGCTTCTTGCCAAGTCGAAACTACGCCTATATCGAAATCAATCGGGTGTTACGACGCATGCATCCAAACGTTGTGCAAGAAGTCGAAGCCGGCATGAGCGCAGGAGGGTCTAATTTAATGCAGGACCCGTCTTCAGATTTAATCTCGGTTAACGGCGAATTCACTACATCCATTACACTTGCGCGATCACGCCGAACCTCCACTGGCGCGCTGCGGTGGCGACTGAGGTTTGATACAGGGCTAAGACCAGATGTCACCGTCGCCGTTCGCATGAACGAAGCCAACTCGGCAGCACGCGACTACTACCTGTTTCCTCGAGTAGTCATGGAGCCAGGAAACGTGAACCTTGCTGAACAAAATGCAATAGAGCTTGAATCGTTTCGCTTGGACAGTCTTGATTACTTTTATAAGCTTGCCGCCCGTACGCGGTGGAGGAAAGTAGCATGAGGAACGCCACTGAGATCCGGGTAATTCAAGTAAGTCTAGTCGACGTCTTAAACCCTCGCTCCCGAAACGCCGATGCTTTCAATGGAATTATAGAAAACATTCGTTTAGTTGGATTGAAAAAGCCCATCAGCGTCACGCCCAGAACGGTCGACGGGGTTCCGCGTTTTACGCTAATTTGCGGTGAAGGGAGGCTACTGGCATTCAAAGCTTTGGGTCAAAGGGAAATCCCCGCTAGAATTATTGACGCGACCGACGAAGAGTCATTTGTGATGAGCCTAGTCGAGAACATTGCGCGAAGAAAATACACTCCGCTAGAGCTGCTTGACGGTGTTAAGCGCCTTCTAATCGCAGGTAAATCGCTAGAAGACATCGCAGCGAAGACCGGCTTAACTTATTCATATGTCCGAGATATCAATTTCCTCCTAAACAAGGGCGAAGAGCGCTTGGTGTCTGCAGTCAAGAGCGGCACCCTTCCGATCAAAGCGGCGATCGACATCGTTTCTGCTGGGGAAGACAGCAAAGCGATTCAGAACAGCCTTCAACAAGCCTACGACACCGGTCAGCTCAGGGGGAGACAACTTTTTGACGCGCGCCGGCTTATTGAGAAGCGGAGGCACATGGGCAAGTCATTCTCTGCGCATGGCGGCCCGCACAACAGTTCAGACCACATTTCGGCAAATAGCCTCGTCCGTGCTTTCCGCAAAGAGGTAGCAAGGCAAGAATCCCTCGTACGACGCGCGCACGCAGTGCAAAGGGATTTATTATTCATCGTTGGGGCATTGCGAACTTTAGCAGGTGATGATAATTTTTGCACTCTGCTTAGAGCTGAAGGTCTCGATACCTTGCCAAAATTCTTAGCTGATCGGCTTTTGGCGGCAATTGAGGTTCGATCATGAAAGTCGCAATAGGTTTCAGTCTCGAGCCCGTCGACTTGCCACTCAACAAGTTGCTGCCCACGAAAAAGATTATTAGGCGTCTTGAAGAGACGTCGAAGTTCGCACAAATTCGAGCGTCAATTCAAGAGATTGACTTGATTGAACCGTTGACGATTACTGCAGAAGATCCGACGACTGGTGCACATCATCTGCTTGATGGCCACATTCGTTTGCTTGTATTGCGCGAGCTTGGTCGGACTTCAGCTCCATGTTTGATCGCCGTCGACGACGAAAGCTACACATACAACAACCAAATAAATCGTATAACTGCGATCCAAGAGCACTACATGATTCGCCGGGCGATCGAACGAGGTGTGTCGCCTGAACGGCTGGCAAGCACGTTGAACGTAAACGTAAACCTCATTAAGGCGAAGAAAGCCCTCTTAGACGGCATCTGTGCAGAAGCGGTTCAAGCTTTACAGGACAGGCAATTCTCTCCGCAAGTCGCCTCCACACTTCGACAAATGAAGCCTATGCGACAGCTTGAATGTATTGATTTGATGATTGCGGCGAACAACCTTACGGTCAATTATGCAAAAGCCTTGTTGCTTGCCTCCTCGGAAGATGCGCTACTCACAATCAAGAAAAAGCCGAGAGCGATTGGGAGTGATCAAGTTGGGCTCATGGAGCGTGAGATGTCTAACGTTCACGAGCAATACCGCTTGGCAGAGGAGTCATATGGGGAGGACGTACTGCACTTAGTATTTGCACAGGGCTATCTATCGAAGCTGGTTGGTAACGAAGCCGTGTTCAGCTACTTACGCGCCAACCATTCCGATGTTGTTGAACATATCGCGCGGATCTTAAAGAGGATCTAGTAAATACGTGGGAGCATACAGAGGGTGAACGTCCGGTTCTGGCCGGTTGCAGACGAAGCATGGCTTGCTGCGCCGCTGATAGCAAGCTTCGCTGCTACAGCAACACTCACCACCACATGAGCCCAGCAAGCAACCATGGCAGTCCGTGGCCTACGGCCTCCCGACCATGTGAACTCGCGTGTACGACGGCGCTTCGCGGAGTTCAAGATTGGTCTGTTAATCCGTACGGCCCTGGGCCGAGGGTCAAGGAGCCAAATCTGGCCGCATGGCCACTGGATGTCTTGCTATAAGTTGGTAGCGGGACATTTCCTTGGTTGATCGTCTAGGCGCCCGTGAAGGCGTCGAGGCAGCGAGGACATGGCTACACAGAGATTCACTGTCACTCCGCTGTACCCGCCAAGCATCGTCAATGCCCTTCTTCAGCCGTTTCGGATTTGGGATTTAGCTGCGCCATGCGCCATGCGCCATAGGCTGGGTTGACCGTGTCGGCCGCCTCGCCTTTCAGGAAGCTGTAGGGCTTCATGCTTCGCGACGGTGTCGCGCCGCTGTCGGCCGCGATATGGGCGTCGGGCAGAGTCGCGATGAATCCGCGTTGGGCGTCGTCGTAGTCGAGCCGGTCGGAGAAGTCGAGTTCGGCGCGCACGCGCGCGTGGGATTCCAGGGTACTGGGATGGGCGGGTTTCATGCAGATACCTTTCGTTCGCCGGCAGGCGGTTCGGCGCGGAAAGGGGTCCTAGGTTTTTGGACGGGGGCGGAGAACCGATTTGCTGCAAAGCAAGTCTGCAGAGGTCGCATTCCACTCGCGCGAGCTCACTGAACCGGCTTGTAGTTGATGGTCTTCGCGATCTGCTTCCAGCGCGCGGAATCTTCGGTCATGTAGCTGGCGAAGGCTTGCGGCCCGAGCGGCATCAGCACGCTGCCCTGACGCATCAAAGCGTCTTGCACGGCCGGCATCTTCATGATCTTCAACAAGCTGGCGGAAAGCTTGGCAACGATCGGGGCTGGCGTGCCGGCTGGTGCAAGAACACCATTCCAGAAACCGATCTGGAAATCTGCCTGGCCGGATTGCGCCATGGTCGGCACGCTGTCGAGCGCAGGCAAGCGCTCTCGCGAGGTGACGGCCAACACCTTGAGGCGCTGCGTGTTGGCATAGGGCATCAGCGGAACCGGGTTGCTGAACATCACCTGCACGCGGTCGGCGGTCAGGTCGGTCAAGGCGGCCGCCCCGCCTTGGTAAGGCACTTCTTGCCAATCGAGGCCGGCCTTGGTCTTCATCAACTCGCTGACGAGGTTCTGCGGCGAGCCGGGTCCGGTGGACGCGTAATTGACCTTGCCAGGGTTGGCTTTGCTGTAAGCCACCAGTTCAGCCACCGAGTTGACCGGCACCTGCGCGTTCACAGCCAAGGCCACGGGCGACTCGGTCAGCAAGGCGATGGGCGCGAAGTCCTTCGGCTTGAACGGAGTGGATGGCTCGATCGCCGGACGAAGCGTGACGTTGCCCGTGTCGATCAGCAGCGTGTAGCCATCGGGAGCCGCGCGAGCGACGGCTTGGGTGCCGATCAGGCCGGAAGCGCCGGGCTTGTTGACGACCACGAAAGACTGGCCGAAGTCCTTGCCCAGCTCGACCGTGATCAGGCGCGCCAGGGTGTCGGTTCCACCGCCCGCCGGATACGCGACCACGACCTGCACCGCACGCGCGGGATAGTCGCCTTGCGCTGTCGCGGGACATGCCATGAGGCCGCAAGCCGCAGCAACGAATAAGCTCTTGATGCGGCCGGGCGGGCGAAGGGCTCCGACATGATCCTGGTTACTCATGAGATGTCCTTGTCTCTTCGGTGAGGTTCTTGTTTCGCGTTCTTGCAGCTACTCGGCGCTGACGCCCAGCCGCTGCACCACGCCGGCCCACTTCTCGACCTCGTCCTTCACGAACCGCGTGAAGGTAGGCGACGATGCGTCGCTCGCAGGCTCCAGGTACATGGCCTCGAACTTGGCTCGAATGTCGGGTTTCGCGATGGCTTCGTTCATGCGGGTACTGAGCGCCTGCACCACAGCCGCCGGTGTGCGGGCCGGCGCAAAGACGCCGAACCAACCGGTCTCCTCGACCGATGGAAACCCAAGCTCGACCACCGTCGGCACATCCGGGAAGAAGCGGTTGCGTTCACGCGATGTCACTGCGATTGCCTTCAACTGCCCCGACTTCAGGAAGGGCACCGCCGCACCGGGCGTGACGAACATCATCGAGACCTGCCCTCCGACCAGGTCGACCAGGGCGGGCGCGCTGCCGCGATAGGGTATGTGCTGCATTGGCACATTCGAGGCCTTGGACAAGGCGAAGCCCGCAATGTGCTGCGGCAGCCCGACGCCAGGTGAGGCGTAGGTCAGGGTTTCGCCGCGCTTGCCCTTGGCCAGCAGGTCCGCCAGGTTCTGGATGCCGCTCTTGGCCGAAACCACCAGGAGGTCCGGCGCGGTGCCGACCAGGCCCACCGGGATGAAGTCGTTCAAGGGGTCGTAGGGCTTGGGCTTGATGAGGGCCGGCACGATCGCGTTAGTTGCGACATGACCCATCAACAGGGTATGGCCGTCGGCCGCTGCGCCTGCCACGAACTTGGTGCCGATGATCCCGCCAGCGCCTGCCCGATTGTCCACCACCACGCTCTGCCCGAGGGCGGCAGAAAGGTCGTTGGCCAGGATGCGTGCAATGGCGTCCGTACCACCGGCAGGCGGGCCGGCGACCACCATCACCACCGGCTTGATCGGATAGTCGGCCGCGTGCGATGCCTGCAGCGCAGTAAAGGCAGTCATCGCCAACATCATGAACACCGATACAACCGAACGTCTCGCCGCATTTCTCATGTTGTCTCCTGTTGCGCGCGGGCAGGTGCCCCGGCTGTCTTAAAGGTTACGCTGTCACGGACCGCGCGCTGAAGTGCGATTCGCGCAAGGTGCAGCGTTCAAGAACTTCGCGGTCGATGACGGGTGCATAGCCGGCGGGAATGGCGATGCCGCCTTCCTTGAAGCAAAGCGGATTCTGGAACAGGCGCTCCCGCGTCTTCAGGAACCCGTTCATCTCGCCGGCGTTGTCGATCGACTGGGCGGCAACGCAGGCCTCGGCCCAGCAACCGACCTCCAGCGATACGCCATCGCCGAGAACCGGTATGAGTCCGTTGCTGCGGATGCGAGCCAGTGCATCGACCAGCATGTCGACGCTGCCGATCTTCTTGAGCTTGAGCTTCACGAAGCCGACGCCTTCGATGGTGGCGGCCCGATCGATATCGGAAACGTCGTAGATCGACTCGTCGAGCATGACCGGTACGGTCGATTGCGCTGCCACGGTGGCATTGGCCGCCCAGTCGTCGAGCAGGCAAGGCTGCTCGAAGAGCTCGATGCCCTCGGCCGCCAGGCGACTTGCAAAGGCCACGCCATCGTTGGCATCGAATCCCTGGTTGGCATCGAGTCGCAGACTCGCGCGGCCAGAGACCAGGCGTTGAATGCGCTCGACATAGGCAAGGTCACGCTTCCATTCGAAACCAACCTTGACCTTGAGGGTGCGGAAACCCCGTGCCAGCGCGAGCTCGATCTCGTCTGCCAGGGCGTCAGGCTCCTCGCTGTGCAGCGGCGCCAGCAACGGAACCTTGAGATTGCTTGTCGGGCAGAGCAGTTCGTTGCCGTCCAGCATGTCCAGTGCGGCCAGGACGGCGCTCGCCGCGCCGACTCCAGCGGCAACCTCGCTCCGCGCGATGGCACGGGCCTCCTCGATGCGCGTCCCCGCCAGCCGCTCGGCCAGGCTGCAGCACAGTTGCCAGCTGCCTTCGACCGTCTCGGTGGTGTAGCCGGGGATGATCAAGGCCTCCCCGAAACCGCTCCTGCCATCGGCATCCTGCAACTCGACCACGAAGGGATCGAACTCGCGCAGGGTGAGCAACGACACCTTGTAAGGTGTCGTGAGCGGCATGTTGAGCTGACGGACAGAGGTGCGCTCGATGCGGGTCCCGGAAATCATGGCGCGACGCGGCCCGCGATCTGGGTGCGATACATCAGTCGCCGCGTGGCGGGATCGAACGAATCGCGGCGGTGCATGGTGCAGCTGTTGTCCCACAGCATGACATCCCCGACCTGCCAGACCTGAGTCCAGGTCAGAGCGGGGTTCGCCGCGTGCGCCCAAAGGCGATCGAGGATGGCCTCGCTTTCATCGAGCGGCAGGCCGACGATGTAGGCATTGCGACGCCGGCCGAGCAGCAGGCAGCGTCGACCGGTCGACGCGTGGGTAGCCACCAACGGATGGGTTGCGCCCACGGTCTGGCGCGGGTCGGTGTGATCGGAAAAGCCGAGGCGAAGCTCGCCTGCGCTGTTGCGGCTCGCATCGTGGATGCAGCGCAAGCCCTCGATGCGTTGCTTCAGATCGCCGTCGAGCGTTTCATACGCCAGATACATGCTGGCGAAGTGGGTGTTGCCTCCAGAAGGTGGCACCTCGACCGCGTACAGCGCAGCACCCTTGGGCGGACGCTCGTTGTAAGTCATGTCGGCATGCCACACGGCCTCGCCGTCGCCGAGGGCCCCGAGCGGTTTGCCCTCGACCTTGACATTCGAGATCACCGTGATCTCAGGGGGCAACGCGTCGTGCGCGCTGCTCATGCCGCCACTTGCAGTCGGCCGCTTGTCGAGCGCGCCGAGATGTCGGGAAAACGCGGCCAAGCCTTCGACGGTCAAGCTCGTCTGGCCGCGAAACCGCAACACCAGGTGCTGTTCCCAGGCATGGACGATCTCCTTCACCTGCTCCGGCGAAATCGGCTGGTTCATGTCCAGGCCCTCGATGTCGGCGCCCAGTGCCGCGCCGCTGGGTCGAACCCGGATCGCAGTTGCAGTGTCTGTCACGGTATCCATTGGGTCTCCGATGATTTCCGATGTTCGAAGAGCCAAAGATAATGCCGAGGATCCTGTGGGTCCAATCCCATTTTTCGATGTATTTATCCATTTGACTGATGAATATCTCCTTGCGACAGATCGAGGTCTTCCTGGCCGTCGCCGACACCCTGAGCTTCAGCAAGGCAGCGAGGCAATGCCATCTGTCACAGCCAGCCTTGAGCGCCAACGTGAAGCGGCTCGAGGCGGTCCTCGAAGCCCGCCTGTTCGACCGACACACTCGCAAGGTTTCCCTGACCGCGGTCGGGCGGGAGTTCCTTCAGGTGGCAAAGACATTGACGGAGAACATGAATGCCTCGCTCGAAAGGGTGCAGGACTTCGTGGCCGGCAAACGGGGTCGCTTGGTGGTGGCTGCGGCCCCTTCGATGGCGGCAAGCTTCGTGCCGGAAGTGATCGCCGCCTTCTCGAAGCTTCACCCGAACGTTGATGTGCGGCTTCATGACGAGCTGTCCGACGTGTGCATTCAGATGCTGAGAAGCGGCAGCGCCGATGTCGCGATCGCGCCGCAAACACCGAATACGCAAGATCTGCAGCAAGTGGCGCTCTTCCGCGATCACTTGGGCGTGATCTGCCGAAGCGACCATCCGCTCGCCCTCCCTTCGGCCGTGGGCTGGCGGGCGATTCAGCCCTTCGCGCATGTGGTGATGAACAAGGACAGCGGTGTTCGCCAATTCGTCGATGCGCAGTACGCTAGGCACGGCGTCAGGCTGAGGCCTGCCTTCGAGGTGACCCACGTCGGAACGATGCTCGGCTTGATTGCAGCCAACCTCGCCATCGGCGAGCTGCCCGAGTCGCTGCTGCAGAACATCGACATGACAGGCCTTGCCTTCCGCCGGATCAGCAGCGCGGCGGCATACCGCACAATTTGTGCCGTCACCCTACGCGCTAGCAGTCCGACACCTGCGGTGGCACCTTTCATGACCATTTGCAAGCAATTTGCAGCCTTGCGTGTGGCTGCCCCGCTTGTCCATCTTCCGACCTGACCACCATATCCGCCTCCCCACGCCAACCCGAGCTTTGCGCGGCGTCCCTGGCGTAGATCGCGCAGCGCGCCCTGCCCAGCGTCGAGACCATCACCGCGGTCGTCGAGAAGCGCGTCAAGCAAGGCTACGAACCTGCCCACGAAGCCTGGCTCAAGAAGGTGGTGCTGATCGGGGCCCGCCTTCCCGGGCACCGCGGGGTCAACGTGCTGCATCCGCGGCCTGCAGTACGTCAGCATCATCCACTTTGACTCGCTCGCCGATGCGCAGGACTGGTTCGACTCAGACGCCCGCCGGGAGCCGTTCTCAAAGCCACCTTGCCGGGCGAAAACTTGACTCTGAAGTGCAGCGTGCCAGGTGCCTTCGGTCAGTATCCAGAGGGGAAACAGCGCCTGCGCTGATCAGGCCTTCTGAGTTTCAAACCAAGTCGTTTTGCAAATTCGGGCGGGCTCTGTCCAACCGCGGGGCCTAGCGCTCGCTCGCAGGTCCACGCGGCGCTGGATCCCCGGGCCGCCCTCCTTCTGCTCGGGCACGAGGTCGTGAGACCTTCTTCCGGATGTCTGCTTCTGGCCGTTTGCTGTCGTTGGCGAAACACCGCTGAGGTACAAATCCGAAGTTCATAGGGCCAAGTGGTACGCCTCGCATCCATCCAAGGCAAAGCGATCAGGGTTCCGGCTTTGCGGGCTTGCGTGGTACTGGTACAGGTGAGCTGCATTGCGTCCACCGGTGAAGTCCGTCCCGCAACGATGGATCAAGACTAATCAGATCGCCACCTTGTCCATGCGGGCAAGCTTCGCGCGGCACTTCACCGGCCGCAACAAAGGAGCTTCGGTCCTTCAAAGCGTCACTGCGTGGAGCCCAGCCCGTTTTGCTATCCGTCAGCCGCAGGGCGTCAGCTCCATCAGCCCGCGTCAATCGCAGAGCCCGAACCCGCCCGCTTTCGCAGCTCGTACTTTTGGATCTTTCCGGTCGAGGTCTTGGGCAGTTCGCAGAACACGACGGCGCTCGGCACTTTGAAGCCTGCCAAGTGGAGCCGGCAGTGGGCCACGATGTCCTGCGGCGTCAAGGTCGCGCCAGGTTTGAGCTCGACGAAGGCGCAGGGCGTCTCGCCCCAGCGAGGGTGCGGTTTTGCCACCACTGCCACTGCTACCACCGCCGGATGGCGGTAAAGCACATCCTCAACCTCGATGGACGAAATGTTCTCGCCGCCTGAGATAATGATGTCCTTGCTTCGGTCCTTGATTTTGATGTAGCCGTCAGGGTGCTGCACCGCCAGGTCGCCGGTGTGGAACCAGCCGCCGGCGAAAGCCTCGCGCGTGGCCTTCGGGTTCTTCAGGTATCCCTTCATCATGACGTTGCCGCGGAACATGATCTCGCCCATCGTCTCACCATCCCAAGGCACGGGCCTCATCGTTTCCGGGTCCATCACGCGTGCATCGCGCTGCAGGTGATATCGAACGCCCTGCCGGGCATTGAGGCGCGCGCGCTGGCCGATGTCCACTTCATCCCACGCCTCATGCTTGGCGCACACGGACGCAGGGCCGTACACCTCGGTCAAGCCGTAGACATGCGTCAGCTCGAAGCCGAGGCGCTCCATGCCTTCGATCATCGATGCGGGCGGGGCAGCGCCTGCGACCATGGCCTTCACGCCGCGTGGCAGGCCTTCCTTCAGTTCCTCGGGCGCGTTGACGAGCAAGCCGTGGACGATCGGTGCGCCGCAGTAGTGCATGACGCCATGCGCCTTGATCGCATCGATCATCGTCTTCGCTTCGACTCGCCGCAGGCAGACGTTCACGCCCGCGCGTGCCGCCAGGGTCCACGGGAAGCACCATCCGTTGCAATGGAACATGGGCAGCGTCCACAGGTAGACCGGATGCTTCGGCATGTCCCATTCGAGAATGTTCGAGATCGCGTTGATCGCCGCGCCACGATGGTGATAGACCACGCCTTTGGGATCGCCGGTCGTCCCGCTGGTGTAGTTCAGTGCGATCGCATCCCACTCGTCCTGCGGCAGCTGCCATTCGAAATGCGGATCGCCCGTCGCAACGAACGTTTCGTAGGCCATGCCGATCGTTTCCGCCGGTCCGTTGAAGAGCGCATCTTCGGTATCGATCACGACCAACTTGTCGTTCGATTGCCGCAAGGCGATTGCCTTCTTCAGCACGCCTGTGAACTCCGGGTCGACGATCACGGCCTTGGCCTCCCCGTGATCGAGCATGAACGCGATCGTTTCCGAGTCGAGCCGCGTATTGAGCGTATTCAGCACGGCGCCGGCCATCGGAACACCGAAGGCGGCCTCCACCATCGGGGGCGTGTTCGGCAGCATGACGGCAACTGTGTCGCCCTTGCCGATGCCGACGCGCTGGAGCGCGCTCGCGAGCTGGCGGCAGCGCGAGTACACCTGTGCCCAGCTGCGGCGCAGTTCGCCATGGACGATCGCCACTTTCGAGGGATAGACCTCCGCCGCTCGTTCGATGAACGACAGCGGCGTCAGCGCGGCGAAGTTCGCCTCGGTGCGCCCGAGGTCATGATCGTGAATACCCATGGGTTTCCAATCTTTCTGCACCAGGTCCCGGGTTCGTCCGCGTCGGACGGATGAACGTTCGAGGTTAGCTGCCCTTCCACGGTTCGATCAAGACCTTCTTTCCTGTCGCCGGACGGGCGCAACTCCGCAACACCTCGGGTGAGAGGATCTCTGCCAGCGACACGCTTCGCGTGTACCGGCTCGCGAAGGTCGTCCCGATCTCGGCAGCAACCCGGGCTTTGAGCTGGTCGAGGATCTGCGGCTGCGTCACCTTGAGGTATCGAAGGAGAAGCCAGCCGTCCGCCGCCCAGGCCATGCCGATGTCGCGCGGAATCTCGACCGGGCGAGGATCGAGACTGCCATAGACATACAGTTGCTTGAAGACATCGGAGCCGTAGCGGGAGGCCGGCTGGCCCGAACGCCGGGCGATGGCGGCTTCCATGCACCGAAGGATCTGACTGCCGCTGCTTCCGCCGATGGGGTCGAGGACGACCGTCGCTCCGGTGGCTGCTATGGCGCTGGTCAGTTCTTCCGTGAAATCGTCGGAGCTCGAATTGCAGACGAAGCGTGCACCCTGCTCGCGCAGCAGTTGTGCCTGTTGCTCCGATCGCACGACGCTGACCAGCGGAATGTCGTCGGCAAGACAGACCCTCGACAGGATCTGCCCGAGATTGGACGCGGCAGCGGTTTGAACGATCGCGGTGTGGCCCTCGCGGCGAGCCGTCTCGACCATGCCCAGTGCAGCCAGCGGATTGACGAAGCACGAGGCCGCCTGCGCAGCGGTCGTGCCCTCGGGCAGGACGAGGCATTCGGCTGCCGGCACAGAGCGATAGCGGGCGTACATGCCCCCGGCCATCACGGCGACCGTGCGCCCGATCAGCGATTGCGCGGCCGGCGCACTTCCCGCGGCCACGACCGTCCCGGCCCCTTCGAGACCGACCGGCGTCGAAACATCCCTGCGCGATGCCATCGCCTTCAAGGATGCCGCAGGCAGGGGCACGACGAGTTCCGGTCCGCCGGCGCCGTCCCGAGCGCTCGCCAGGGCAAGGTCCGCCGGGCCGAGCATGAGGCCGATGTCGGAGGGATTGACCGGCGTGGCCTCGACGCGAATCAGCACGTCCTGCGCCTTCAGCACCGGAATGGGCTCGTTGGCAAGCGAGAGCACGACCTGTCCATCGGAAGTCACGACGGAGCGGAGTTGAAGCGACGTTCCGTCCTGAATCTGATCGTGCACGGTGGGTTCCTGGTTATCCATTTAAAGGGCCGTGAGGGATGCGCGGCCTTCAGGTCTGAATGTTCAGTGACTTGATCAGAGGGCGCCATTGCGCCTCGTCCGCGGCGACCTGGCGGCCGAATTCCTGCGGTGTGCTCGGAATGGGTTCGATGCCTCTCGCAAGCATCTTCGAACGCACATCCGCGTCCCGGGCATAGTCGCTCGCGTACATCGCCCATTGATCCAGCAACGGCCGGGGCGTTCCCTTGGGCGCGAACAGCCCCAGCCACACACCGAGCACGAGATCCAGGCCAGTCTCCTTCAAGGTCGGAACGTTGGGCAGCTGGATCAGGCGCTTGTTGCTTGCCACGGCAAGCGCGCGGACCTTGCCGGCATCGATGAGGCCGCCGGATGACGCCACGCTATCGGAGAGGAAGTCGATTTCTCCGGCGATCAGCGCCTGCACGGCCTGCGGCGTTCCCTTGTACGCGACAGGCGTCCCCGTTGCGCCGACGGTCCGCAGGTAGAGCTCACCGATCAGATGCGACATCGAGCCCGGGCCGATCGTGCCGTAGTTCAACTTGCCCGGATTGGCCTTGAGCGCGTCGGCAAGCTCCTGTGCGCTGCGGTACTTGGAATTGGCCGGCACGATCAGCACACCGTCGATGCGCCCGATGCCCGTGATCGGCTCGAGGTCGGCGGTGCCGCTGTAGGGGGTCTTCATGATGACCGCGGGCCCGGTCACGATCGAGGTGGTGGAGCCGTACAGCAACGTGTACCCGTCCGGCGCGGCACGCTGGGCAAGCTGGGTGCCGATGGTGCCGCTGGCACCGGGGCGGTAGTCGATGACGAGCGGATGACCGGTGACCTTCTGCATCGAGTTGCCGAGGTCTCGCACCTCTGCGTCGCCCGGCGAACCGGGCGGAAAGGGAAAGATGAGCGTGACCGGGCGTGCCGGATAGTGGTTGCCGCCCTGTGCGTGCACATGGGCAGCCAGCATCGACGCGATCGATGCTGCGATCAGGTTTCTTCTATTCATCCAGCTGTCTCCGTCAGTGTTGTTCGATCCGGTGCCACCGTAGCAATCGCCCGATCACAGCGGGAAATGCTTTCTTGGCATGGAGGCGATGCCGATCCGGGTGTCGTGAGGTGATTCGGGTCAGGCCGCTTGGCGCCCCTCGGGCAAGGGAGCCGCGTCGAACCGGGCCAGCAGGCGTGCCTGCTCGGTCCGCAGGGTCGCGATCGCCTTCTCCTTCACGTGGCCGAAGCCGCGCACCTGTTCGGGCAGCGAGGCCAACGCGATCGCGTCGCCGTGATTACCGGCATGGAGCCCGTGCAGGATGTGGCGGACGAGTCGTTCGTAGTCCGCAATCAACCGGCGTTCCTCGTGCCGTTCCGCGGTGTAGCCAAACACGTCGAAGGCCGTCCCGCGCAACCCCTTCAGGCGCGCCAGCAGCGGGAAGAGAGAAGCGACCCACGGGCCGAATTCGCGCTTGCGCAGGTGGCCCTGCGCATCGCGGCCGGCCAGCAGCGGCGGAGCCAGGTTGAAGGTGAGACGCCAGTCGCCTTCGAACGCAGCGTCGAGCTGCTGGCGGAACTTCGGGTCGACATACAGCCGCGCGACCTCGTATTCGTCCTTGTATGCGAGAAGCTTCGCGTAGGAACGGGCCACGCTTTCGGCAAGTCGTTGGCCGGTCCCCAGTGCCGACTCGGCTTGTGCGACACGGTCGACGAAGACGCGGTAGCGTGCCGCGAGCGCAGGCGACTGATACGCCTCTAGGTGGCCCGCACGTTGCTCGACCAGCTGCTCCAGGTCCTGCAGGCGTCGTGGTACGAACTGGATCACCTGCGCGGGCCGGACGGCGGCTTGCACCGAACGCAGGTCCGCGGCGGCCGCGCGCCCCCAGCGAAAGGCCTGGAGGCTCATCTCGACGGCCACCGCATTCAGCTCGATGGCGCGCTCGATCGAGGCCGCCGCCAGCGGGATCAGCCCTTTCTGCCACGCGAATCCCAGCAAGAATGGGTTGGCGGCGATGGCGTCTCCTAGCAGGGCAGTTGCGAGCGATGCGGCCGGCAGGCTGGCGACATGATCTTCCCCTGCGATCTGCTTGATCGCCTCCAGCAGCTGGTCGCCCGGCAAACGCCAATTAGCGTCGCGGGTGAAGGCGCCCGTCGGCGGCGAGTCGGTGTTCACGACCACGCGGGTGTCGCCTCTCCGAAGCCTGGAGAGCACGTCGCTGCCAGCGGTCACCAGCAGGTCGCAGCCGATTACCGCGTCGGCCGACGCGGCCGCGAGCTTCGGCGAATGCAGGAGTTCGCGCGAGAGCGCGATTTGCACGTGGCTCGTGACGGCGCCGCCCTTCTGCGCCAGCCCCGTCATGTCCAGCACGTTCACGGCCTTGCCTTCCAGGTGCGCGGCCATGCCGAGCAGCTGCCCGACGGTGATGACGCCGGTTCCGCCCACTCCTGTCACGAGCAGGCCGTAGCGCGCCGCGATGGTGGGCACCTCCCTGTCCGGCAACGCCGGCATGGGCTTGCCCGCATCGGCGGCGCTGCCAAGTTCCTTGCGCGGCTTGCCACCCGTGACGGTCACGAAGCTCGGGCAGAAGCCCTGCACGCACGACAGGTCCTGGTTGCAGGAGGACTGGTTGATGCGGCGCTTGCGACCGAGCTCGGTCTCCAGCGGCTCGATCGACACGCAGTTGGACTGCACGCCGCAATCGCCGCAGCCTTCGCATACCCCGGAATGGATGAAGGCTCGCCGCTGCTCCTGCGGCATCGTGGCCTTCTTGCGGCGGCGCCGCTTTTCGGCCGCGCAGGTCTGGTCGAAGATGAGCACCGTGACCTGCGGTACCTCGCGCAGCCGGCGCTGCACGAGGTCGAGCTCGGTGCGAGAGTGCACCTGAACGCCGGCGGGGAAGGAGCCCCGCGGGTACTTGGAAGGATCGTCCGTCACGACCACGACCTCGCGCACGCCTTCGGCCAGCACCTGCCGGGCGATCGATGCCGGCGTGAGGCGGCCGTCGTGCGCCTGCCCTCCTGTCATGGCGACGGCGTCGTTGAACAGGATCTTGTAGGTCATGGACGTGCCGGCGGCGACGGCCTGGCGGATCGCAAGGTGGCCGGAATGGAAGTACGTGCCGTCGCCCAGGTTCTGGAACACGTGGCCGTCGCTCACGTAGCGAGACTGGCCGACCCAGTTCGCGCCCTCGCCGCCCATCTGCGTGAAGGTCTCGGTCTCGCGGTCCATCCACTGCGCCATGTAGTGGCAGCCGATGCCCGCGAGCGCGCGGGAACCGGCCGGCACCTTGGTCGAGGTGTTGTGGGGGCAGCCGGAGCAGAAATAGGGCGTTCGCGACTCTGCGGGCCTGTGCACGTCGGCGGCGAGCGCCGCCTCGTCGATGGCAGCGATGCGTCGGGTGGCGAGAGGCCCCGCGAGCCCGAGCCACTTCGCGATCACGCGGGCCACGATCGCGGGATCGATCTCGCCCGCGGCGGGCAGCAGGGGCTGGCCATCGGCGCCGGTCTTGCCGAGCACGCGCGGCGCGGCCGGGCGCCCGTAGAGCACCTGCTTGACCTGGCCCTCGAGCAGGTCCCGCTTCTCCTCGACGACCAGCAGTTCCTCGCAGCCCTTGGCGAACGCCGCGAGCCCTTCGGGTTCCAGCGGCCAGGGCATCGTCACCTGGTAGACCTTGAGGCCGAGTTCCCGCGCGGCGGCGGCATCGATGCCGAGATCCTCCAGGGCCTGCATCACGTCCAGCCACGACTTGCCGGAGGTCACGATGCCGCGGCTCGCGCGCGGCGAATCGAAGTGCGCCCGGTCGAGGCGGTTGGTGCGTGCATAGGCCAAGGCGGCGGGCAGCTTGTGCTGCACGAGCCGCTGCTCCATCGCCACGAATCCCTCCTCCGGCCAGCGGATGTTCAGCCCTGACAGCGGGAGCTCACTCGTCGGCGGTAGCGCCGGACGCACCCTGTCGGGCGACACGTCGACGATGCCAGAGCTCTCCACGCAATCCGTGACGCACTTCATGCCGACCCACAGGCCGGTGAACCGGGACATCGCGATGCCATGCAGGCCGAGATCGATGAAGTCCTGCAGGGTGGCCGGCGCAAGCACCGGCATCCCCACTGCCTGAAACAGGTGGTCGGTCTGCGCCGCCATCGTCGAGGACTTCGCGCTGTGGTCGTCGCCCGCCAGTGCCAGCACGCCCCCGTGCGCCGAAGTGCCGGCCTGGTTGGCATGCCGAAACACGTCCGCGCTGCGGTCCACGCCCGGGCCCTTGCCGTACCAGATGCCGAACACACCGTCGACCTTTGCACCTGGCCGGAGGTTCGCCTGCTGCGTTCCCCACACGGCCGTCGCCGCAAGCTCCTCGTTGACCCCCGGCACAAAGTCGATCTGGTGGCGTTCCAAGTGCTGCTTCGCCTTCTGCAGCGCCTGGTCATAGCCGCCCAGCGGCGAGCCGCGGTAGCCGCTGATGAAACCCGCCGTGCGGAGGCCCGCGGCTGCATCGCGCTGCCGTTGCAGCATGGGCAGGCGCACCAGCGCATGCGTGCCGCTCATGTAGACCAGGCCCGAGGCGGCCGTGTACTTGTCGTCGAGACTGATCGCGGTATTCATCGTTGAGGCTTGTGTGAAGAGAGGCGGAGGATGCCGCGGGCGCGACGACGACGGGCTTCAGGGAATGAAGCCTTCCACGAACACCACCTCGGAGTGCGCGCCTTCGCGTCGGCCTCCGACGATTGCTTGGTACGCCGGTGACCGGTACCAAGCCTGCAGATCGTCCATTGAGGGGAATTCGATGATCACGAGCCTCGCGGGTTGCCAGGACCCTTCGACGACTTGGGTTTTGCCTCCACGGACGAGGAAACGTCCGCCGAACGGTGGCAACGTGCCGGCCGTGTGACGGCGATAGGACTCGTACGTTTCGGGCGTGTGGACTTCGATGTTGGCGATGCAGTAGGCGGACATGGTGGCTCGGTGCAATTGCAGTGAGCTTAGAAGCCGTCGCCGTGCGCGCGGAAATGCCGCATCGGCATGACCGCTATGCTGTCTCGATAGATCTCGCGATCGGCAGGGAATGCTCGCGGCGGTGCACTCGTCGCTCCCTGGCTCGTGCTCGTGCACCGACCCTCGGCAGCCCTTCGTGGCCTTCAGCAGACGGCGGAAAGCTCCGGGGGCAGGAAGCCCTTGAGCCTGGC
Organism: Burkholderiales bacterium 8X; assembly: GCA_902506565.1. Classification (GTDB taxonomy): domain Bacteria; phylum Pseudomonadota; class Gammaproteobacteria; order Burkholderiales; family Burkholderiaceae_C; genus Variovorax. The sequence goes on from LR732703.1 coordinate 3,217,637, forward strand.
CAAGGGCCATCGGCCGTCGAGAATGCGTTCATAGGCCAGTTCCCGAAGCGCAGCGCGCATTCGTTCGCCGACCTGGGAAAGGCCCTGCTCGCGACTTTTGATGAGCAGCCACGACACCATCAGGCCCTCGATCGGCGCCATTGCGACCTTGCCTTGCTCCAGCAGCTCGCAGCCCGAGCAGACCGCCAGCGTGGCATATCCCAGGCCCGCTTGCGCAGCACTCAACGCCAGCTGACGCGCGTTGACCTCCAGGGCGATGTTCAACGAAGCTCCCCGTTCGGCGAGGGCGCTCTCGATGGCCATCCGTCCCACGTTAGGTCGGCTCATGGCGATGATGGGCAGGGTCGACAGGCGTTCGAGGGCGACCGGTGTCGACAGGTCCAGGCCGCAACCCGGCGGCCCGATCAGGCACATGGGCTCTTCGACGAAGGGGTAGGCCTCCAGACTGGCCAGCGGTTCGCCGGAGGCGACGACCGCCAGATCGGCCTTGCCTTGACCCACCATGGACCATGCATCCAGAACCCCGCTTGCCCCTTCGAACACGCGAAGTAGCACGTTCGGAAAGTCGGTCCTGAAGCGCTCGACCGCAGGGAACGTGAGCATCTCGAACATCGAGGGCGGCATGGCGATCGTGAGCTCTCCCCTTGGCGATCCCGAAAGGTCTCGCACCTCGGCCCGAACACGGTCGAAATGGCGCAGCAGCCCCATGGCACTTGCCCGCAGGGATTCACCGGATTCGGTCAGGCGGATGCCGCGCTCCGAACGATGGAACAAGGTCGTGTCGAGGTCTTCTTCCAGCGAGCGAATCTGCCGGGAGAGCGCCGGCTGTGCGATGTGTAGGACTTCCGCGGCGCGGGTGACGCTGCCGAGTTCGGCCACCTGAAGGAAGAATCGCAGTTGCCTGACGTTCATTGAGTTCTGAAGCGCGAGCGACCAATCCTGGCCGTGCGATACGGGCTGCGCGCTAGGTCGCGCCCATGAAGGGAGCATGCCGCATGAGTCTACTCTCCTGTCGCACGAACAGCGGCCCCACCTCCGCGACGTACGCCTGCCAGGCGGGCATCGCCGCGAGCGCGGCTCGCCGGCGGCTGCGCTCTTCGAACGACGTAAAACTCCAGATGAAGATCACCTGATCCAGCGCGCCGACTTCCGTTGTGAAACATGCGACCAGTTTGCCCAGGACCTCGCACTGCAGCGCCTTGCCCTTTGCCGCGTAGATCGCCAAGTAGTCCGAGAGCCGCGCCGGCGGCAGCTGGTAGGTGCGCATCTCGAACAGCATGCTCAGCGACCGCCAGAGATATCGACGACCGCGCCATGAACATAGCTCGACTCCTCCGACGCGAGCCAGAGAACTGCATCGGCGACTTCCTCCGCCGTCCCGGCGCGGCGCAGCGGGATCGTCGGAGCGATGCTGTCGATGAGCTTGGCACCACCGAACTCGTCGTGCATTTCTGTCGCGATGACACCGGGCCGAAGGCTGTTGACCCGCACGCCCAGCGGGCCCAGTTCCTTGGCGAGCGACACCGTCATGCCGTCCAGGGCGGCCTTGGTGGATGCGTAATGGGCCAGTTCCGGCATGCCCCCGTGGCGGGCGGCGGCCGATGAGATGTTCACGATGGAGCCGCCCTGGCCGCCTGTCGCGCGGCTCATGCGGCGTACTGCCTCGCGAGCGCAGTAAAAGGCGGAGAACACGTTCGTCTCGAAGATGCCGCGCAATCGCGCTTCGTCGAATTCGGTGATCGGGCAACGCCCCCCCGAGATGCCGGCGTTGTTGACGAGGACCGTCACCGCCCCGAGCTCCGCATCGACTTCGGCAAAGAGCTTCTCGGCACCTGCAAGCGTGGAGACATCGGCGCGGATGGCCACGGCCTTGCCACCGTTGCGCGAAATGTCGGCAACCAACGCGTCGGCGGCTTCAGGATCGCTGCGGTAGTTGACCGCGACCCGATAGGCCTGCTGCGCGGCCTTCCGAGCAATGGCGGCGCCGATGCCGCGGCCGGAACCAGTAACGACGAGGATTCGGGACACGGTCATCCTTCGGATCAATGGCCGTTGCCGGCCAGGGTTGGACGAAAGCGCAGGGATGTGCCTGCGAGGTCAGAACGCCGCGGCCGCCGCGCCCTTGAGCTGCAGGCGGTCGCGCGCTTCATCGGCAGATGCGATCTCGAGTCCGAGGCCTTCGATGATGGCTCGCACGGCCCGGACCTGTTGCGCGTTCGATTCGGCAAGCCGGTCCGGCCCGAGCCAGATCGAATCCTCCAGACCGACGCGCACGTTGCCACCCATCGTGGCGGCCAGCGCGGCCACCCGCAGCTGGGCCGAGCCGGCCCCGATCACGGACCAGTGATACCGGTCGCCGAAGAGCCTGTCGGCCGTGCGCTTCATGTGGACGACGTCCTCGGGATGCGTTCCGGCGCCCCCCAGGATGCCCAGCACGGATTGGATGAACAGCGGCCCCTCGAGCAGCCCGCGGTCGACGAAGTGCCTCAGGTTGTACAGGTGCGCACTGTCGTAGCACTCGAATTCGAAGCGGGTGCCCGACTCTTTCCCGAGCTGAAGGATCTGCTCGATGTCACGGAAGGTGTTCTTGAAGACCAGGTCCCGCGTACCCTCCAGGAACGATGCCTCCCAGTCGAACTTGAATTCCTTGAAGCGGTCGAGCATGTGGTACATGCCGAAGTTCATGGAGCCCATGTTCAGCGAGGCCAGCTCGGGCCTGAAACGGATGACCGGTTGGATTCGCTCCGTGACCTGCATCCCCGGTGCACCGCCTGTCGTGATGTTGATAACGGCATCGCAACGCTCCTTGATCTGCGGCAGGAATTTGCCGAACGCCTCCGGCGTTTGATCCGGCCGCCCCGTGACGGGATCACGGGCGTGCAGGTGGATGATGGCCGCACCCGCATCGGCGGCCGCGACGGCGTCGTCCGCGATCTGCTGCGGCGTGATCGGCAGGTGCGGCGTCATGGAAGGCGTGTGGACAGCGCCCGTCACGGCGCAGCTGATGATGACTCGTCGTTGTTTCATGCGAGGGTCTCCTGACAGGCGCTTCAAGCCCGGGGCGGGATTACGGGCAGAAGCAGGGAAGACGGATGCGCCGGACCGCTATGAATCGTGACGCGGCCACCGAACACGGACGGCGGACGATCTTGCTCGTCGTCATGGACGAACGCTCCACAGCCCCGCATCTCGTGCTGGGGGTGTTGCGCCATGACGGGTGGTCCGGCATATTCGAAGTCCTTGCCGCGAATGCTCAGGGCGAGCCGGTAGCCTGGTGGCACCACGATGCTCGTCGGCCAGATCTCCACTTCGACCGGAACCACCTGGCCGGGAACGAGCGGGATGAGTTCGTCATGCGGATGCCAGGGCCGCCACGGCGTCGAGCGCGCGGCGTCCAGCTTCCGGTGCGATGCCCGGAGCCAACCTTGCGCGATCGGCGTATTCGGGTCGTTGGCGCCCTGGAAGGTCACTTCCTTCATGTCGGGCGTGAACAGGCGAATCGTCAGGAACAGGTCCGCGTCGGCGGTGTCGGAGGAGATGTAGAGACGAGCCGACAGGGGTCCGGTGATCTCGAGTTCGTCGGTTGAGGGCGGCAGCATGAACACCAGACCCGGGCCGAGCGCCTCGTAGGTGACGGAAGCCGCATCCACCGGCACAGCGCTGCCAAGGCAGGCATGCGCCGCCCCCAGGTAATACCGGGTCCAGCGGGTATCCGGGATCGGCCATGCCTGCTCCTTGCGCGCCACGAACTTGTCGACATGCCGGATCTGCAGGTTGACGGGAGGCTCTGCGTCCCAGCCGTTGTCCGCGCCCTTCAGGAAGTGATCGAAGAACCTTTTCTGCAATGCGACCGAACGGGATATGTAGAACGAAGACCAGTGGTCGCCGCCGTGCATCTCGAGCCACTTCTGGCGCGAAGCCGCTTGCATGAAGCCTTCGGTATTGCCCCGTAGATGCAAGCCGAGCCCGCCCCAGTTGCCAGCCGAAAGAAGCGGCACGTCCACCGCGTCCCATCGAGCCGCGCGGGCCTCGAAGTACGGGTCCGGAAGCGGCCGGCTCGTCAGCTCCTGCTCCAGGTTCACCCGGTTGGCTCGCAGCGTTTCATCATCCAGCGTCTCGGGACCCGCGACCCACTCTCCCGTCACGCGACTGCGCGGTCCCCGTTCACCGGCACCATGCTGCACGTGCACGACCTGCGGTTCGAACCACGACTTCCACAATGCCGTGCAGGCAATACCTCCATGTCGCACGGCGTCCCGGTAGAGGTCGGCGCCGCCTTCCCAGACACAGATCGCCGCGAGCGACGGGGGACGGCGCGATGCGGCAAACCACTGGTTCATGCCGTAGTAGGAGATCCCGTTCATGCCGACCTTGCCGTTGCTCCATAGCTGTGCGGCGGCCCAGGCGATCGCCTCGCAGATGTCCCGGCTCTCGCGCTCCGACCAGGGATCCAGGCGCCCGGGCGAGCGAGCCGCGCCGCGGCTGTCGACGCGAATGCAGACATAGCCATCGCACACCCATTTCTCGGGATCCACTGTTTCCCAGTTCTGGTAGCGGCCGCTGGACCCTTCCGCTACGTCGGGATGGCTGCGGACCATGCCTTCGAACGCCGCCGGATAGCCCTCCTGAAAGGCCAACCCCTTGCCGTAGGGGCCATAGCTGAGAATGACGGGATATCGACCCTCCGCCACGGGTCGGAAGACGTCCGCCATGAGCGTCACGCCGTCGTCCATCACGATCGGCACGTCCCATTCGACGAGCAATGATTCCTGCTCGGACTCGCGTCCAGCAATGTCCTCTTGGAAAGCGTCGGCGATGTTTGCAGCGTGATTCATGAGCGTCCTGTCAGGTCTGTGGCCTGCGACTGTGAGTCGGGCACGGGTCTGCCACGGAGGATAGGAAAGCTCGTCAAGCTTCGGAAATGCTCTCCGGGCATGGCAGCTATGCCATGGGCCGCTGTTGAAGCCAGCTCGCAAGATTCCGCGAAGCCCGGTCGAGAATGCCTCAGGTTTAACAACCGCAAGCTCCAGCACTTACCTACGGCCTATGAATGCTATCCGAGCGCTATGCGGTCCGTTAATCGACGGCCCAGAAGCACTGACTGCAAGAGCGACGCGAGCCCTCACCACTCGATGCTTGCCAGTGGCGCTCGAGGACTACGCGTGTCAACAGCGTTCAACGCCATGCAATGAAGGTGCATGCGATTCATACCTTGCAAACCCTAACCTTTTCGGGAGAAAGACGAGTGCGTGCGCAACAGGATTCGCGGGCAAATGCCACTTCCACTTGAGACCGCGCCAATTCTTACAGAGCAAAAGGTTTCACGTTCCGGCGTCTTCCTACCCCGCTGTCGCTCTCGTATCGGCATCACCGCAGATCACCTGCGTAGAGCGAAGAGAAGCATGCTTAGCCCCTGGGAAACGCGAGGTTCTGGCGCGTACTCATGCATCGTGGGACGCAGAGCGGATCTCACGTGAGGTGGCTAGGCAGGAACCGCCCATGTAGGGTCTGCGGCGTGCTTTGCGTAGTTTTTTAGCCTTGACGGCGAGGCGCCGCAAATCGCACGGGCCATCCGCTAGGCACATGCAAGCTGCAGGTGCATCCTGCGGAAGCAGTGGCCTGATAGTCCGTTGTTCGTTAGAACGTCGGTGCAGCGGCAATGGACCTTCAAACGGTGTCTGCATTCCAGTTCAGTAAATAGCGAACCTTGTTAACGGTCCGCTTTGATCCGCCACGATAAAGGTGCCTTTCAGAGGACCATCACTTGATGCTGGAGTCTTGGCTGCGTAAGGCGAGTCTGTAACCAGGAAGTGCCTTCCAAAAGTGCTGGCGCTGCAGCTGCCGGAGGCATTGCACGGCAGTCCGCAAGAGCGAACCTCTGCGAGGGTGTGGTGCGGTGGCGCTGCCTGCTACGCTTGCAGCCTTTCAAGTTTCTGCGCCTAATGACTTCAAATATTAAGAACCCTGGCGGTGTCCTAGTACGCGTGTTGCGAGCCATTGACGGCTTTCACCGAGCGCACGGCTTCTTTCCCAGCATCGTGGAAGCGCCGCAAGAGGTGATCGACGATGTCCTCAACTACTACCTTGAGCCAAAAGGCGCCGAGTTGCTACGAGAGCGGGTTGAACTACGCCCTGTGCAGCAGAACACCGTGGTAGCTTTGGGCGGGTCAGCCTCGTTTGAATACTCGGCTGGTGCCGATCCACTAAGTACGCCAGCGGTTGCTCGCGCATGGATTGGACTGGATGACAGCCCGTGGGCTGAGGTGCCGATGCTCGCGCGGCCAGCGGTGCTGCCGCTCAAACCGCTTGAGGTCTCCTCCCAAATCGTTTACGTGCTCACCAACCCTGCGATGCCAGGTTTGGTGAAGGTTGGGAAGACGACCCAAATGGAAGTCGAGGCGCGGATGAAGCAGCTTTTTGGTACTGGCGTACCAGTGCCCTTTGACTGTGCGTTCGCTTGCCAGGTGAAAGACGCGCATGAAGTCGAAAAGGCGCTTCACTTCGCCTTCGGCAATGCTCGCATTAACCCGAATCGCGAGTTCTTCAAGATCGAGCCTGAGCGAGTAATTGCAGTGCTTAAATTGCTTAAGGTAGACGATGTGACCATGCAGGTGGAGCAGCAGATCGAAGCGGAGGTAACGACCGTCGACAAGCAATCCGCGCAGCAGATGAAGGATCGCCGACCGCACATGCGCTTCTACGAACTCGGCATTCCGCAAGGCTCCACCCTCTTGTTCAAGGACGGGGGGGCACAAGCGACCGTCGTTGAGGACCGCAAGGTGATATTTCAGGATGAAGTGCAGTCGCTGACTTCAGCCACGCGGAAAGTGCTCGGCCTCGCTGACGACTACCCCCTGCAGCCGTCGCCGTACTGGCTGTTCAACGGTACGAGCGTCAAGGCGCTGTACGAGGCATTCCACAATTCGGACCCAGAGTAGGCAACCAATCTGGATTGCCCCAAACTGTGCGGAGCTCCTGGTCCCTGGTAGCGCGCTTTGCACCGCCTTCAGCGTTGATCCTGGCGAACTTACAGCGGCTGTTCACTGAGCGGACTTCATAGACAAGTTCGCACTGCTGATCGTGTTCCCGGCGGTCGAGTTTGAACAACGAAGAAATGCAGGTCGAGAGTGCCCGCGATGCAGCGATCGCGGTCCCTCGCCGATAGACGCGCGGTTCCTGGCCGGGGTTCAATTGCTGTCACTGCGGTCATTGCGCCGCCTTGACCTGCAAAAGCAAGAACGCTTGCAACGGAGCGGAGGCAGGCACATAGCGCGAGCTTGGGAACGCTTTGTCAAACGTGCCGAGCGTCCGGCAAATGCGGCAGATTAACTGGGCGCAATACTCGGCGCCCTCGACGGCTTAAAACGGGCTTAGCATCGCTTCCAGCTAAAGGAAGGGCGGTGACAGCATCGACGGTGGTGCGAACGGCAGCCCTGATCAAAGTCGTGGTAGCGCTCAGCGTCGCAAACGCTACTGTCGAGATGCTTAATTCACTGACGGCGAAATGAATACCGAGCAGTCAGCGACGCGGGCACAACTACTGCAGCGCGCGATCAGACTCGGAAGCAAGCGATACTTTCGATGCAGGCCTTTCTTCCGCCTCTGCTCGCCGCCGAGCCACCAAGTGTGCTGAAGGTAGAGCTGACTTCATAAACTTCGATTGACGCGAATTTTCCAGTGCCTAGCCGAACGAAATCAGCGGTAGTTAAGCCATTACTCGCCCCCTCCGAAGGAAATGTAAGCACAAGACTGACCTGCTGGGTAGCACACCCATCAACTAGTGCGCGAGCAGCACTGTGGGCTTCGCCCTTCCGACTAAACGAAGATCCTGGCCGCTCAGACAGCGGCGGGTAACGTCCCACGCCAGTTACTGTCACCTCGAAGCCGCGGGCGAGAGTCTCCAAGACATGATAAAAGCGACTGTAATGAACATCAGAGTATGGAGGATCTGCAAACACTAGATCGCCCGGCTCTAGGTTTCGAATGCAATCTTGGTAGTCGCCGACCAAAGCTTTCCCTTTAGTCTGCGCATGAGCGCAAGCGACTGAGCGAAGCGCCTGAGCAGTCAAATCCCAAACGTCTCGATCCCAAGCTTCCACGATGAAACGAGCAGCAGTGTCCGTCGGCTGAAAAGGCTGGGCAGTGTGCCCAGGAGAGGCAGCGCAACGGCTCGCCGCTTCGACAAGAGCCGCGATGCACGCATTGCTCTCCGCAATCGAACTTGGGACTGTTTGGCGCAGGGCGTCGAGTTCAAGCGCCTGCATCGGCGAGAAATAGTGCCCCCCGTACGCTATGGTCATGGGGAATTCACCTCCGAGGTTATCGAGCAAAGATGGCAGGACAGAATGGCAAAACTTTCGAGACCGCACGACTAATGACCGAATGCGCGTAGCGATCGTCAAATCGGGCTGAATAGACCGACTCGAATTAGGAAAGTGAACAACAATAGAATTGACGACTTTCCTCGCTGCCTGGAACCAAGTGCGAATGATCGAATCTGCATCAAGCACGATTGTTCGCTCCACGACGGCCGCAGCCCTTGCTGCAGCGAACGACTGAAGGTCACTGGAAAAGATTGCTTTGCTTGTCGACTGAGCTAGAAACCAAGACACTGCACCTGAGCCGCAAAATGGGTCAGCCACCCGACGAGCATTGACACTTTCGCATTTCAGGATCTCCCCAAGTACCGGCAGCAGCTTACCCTTGTGCCCCATGTACTTCATGCAACAAGTCCCCAAGCGATGCACGCGTCGGGCCGAGCGAGCCGTGCTGAGCGCGAGACGTTGGCGGCATCCCAAAAAGATTGAGGATACGGCGGATTCAAAGTGAATTCATCAACCGCAATGCGATAGTCTTCCTCTAAATCGAAAAGTGCTACCGCGGCAGTGGGTGACCAGATTCCTGCATGAGATAACCAGTTTTCCATCCATTGCTTTGCGGCGGTGTTTGTTGCAGCGCTAATGCTCATTTTAGAAGCGCTCATTGCCATACGCAGCAAGAAAAATCCGCGGCACACCACGTTTCCTACGTTGGTAGCCGAAGCGGCAGCAAGTGCGAAGGGAACGCTCGGATAGGCTGTGTGATTAAGCCGGCGCAGTATGTCGAACTCACTTGCTCCCGTATTTGCTGCAATGCTAATCGCGACGTCGTTGAGCTGCTCGTTAAAGGTTGGCTTTTCGGCAGCTTGGCTCTGAGAGATTAATTTTGGAACTGCGTCTGCAACAATGTAGTTGATAAGGGCTGCGTCGAATGCGAGGGAGGTACCATCGCTCAAGAAGAGCCTCCAGATGTCCAGGATCAGCTGAGCGTCTGGCGTCGTCATAGGCAAGAGAGGCTTTGCAGCCAACCCTGCTTCATAGCTCGCGTTATTACGCGCAAAGTGATCACGGGAAGGGTCCCATAAGTCGAGTCCCCAACTAGCGAGGGTCGCACTCGCGTTGACGTATTGTACGCTTGACAATACATGCCCCAAGTTTACCGAGGGGAGTAGCTTTATCTGCTCGTTGAAAAGCCTTTTGGCATCGGAGCGATGAACCCATTGATTCCATAGTCCCCAGACTGCATCATGGGTTTTTTGAGGGGACACCGCTTGCCTCAAGCCTTTGCTATCGAGATAATAAAACCCATTCCTCTTCACTCGGATCCCACTCCACGCGAACAAGGACATCGCCGCGCGTAGCTCCGCATAGTATGCGAGATGAAGAGCCTGACCATTTGCGTGATTCAGCATAGCGCTCGTAGCAGCGGCAGCATAGCGCCACCCTTCGATGAGATGCACCAACTGCTCTGCAGCCAACACCGCCTGAGGACTAGCCCCCGCAGCCGGTATCAGTAGATCGCTAATGTTGTTAATCGGACCGAGAGAGCTCAGGCCTCGGAGAGTCCCGGCCCCGTCCGACAAAGTGCATATATCCGTGCACCACTTAGTAAACGCGGCCTGGGTTGGCGTATGTCTATTCGCTCGCCGTGCTGAGTGGGCGGATTTGGGCGTAGATCCGCGCTTTGCGGATTTAGAAGCGCCGCCGCGCTGTTTTCCGATGTTCATCGGCCAAGTAGCCCCGCGGCCAATTTTGCCGCTTCAGCAATTTGCTTGTTTTTTCCTTGCTGAAGTGATTCCAAGCACTTCGATTGAAGCATTGAATAACCACTGCTGCCGCGAAATGCAGCTTGCGCCTGCTTCTCATCATTCGAGAGGCTTCGCGAAGATGACGTGCGCCAGTCCACTCCATCAATTAGCCCAATCGCGACGGCCTGAAGAAACTTATTGGCACTGGACATTTCAGAAAATTCTTCCAGCGCATCAGAGACGTCTTCGTCTTCTGGCGAGTCGGAGACTCGATCCGATTCCCAGGTTTCAAGCTCGATATCGGAGTAGACCACTTGGCAAAGTGCATTGAACACAACCAAAACCGATCTCGCCCCCTGATCGGTGCCAAGCAGAGTTGTGTTTCCCGCAAATGCAGCATGCAGACCGTGAGGATTAGTTTGCCTTTGTTCCTGAAGCGGTTTGGATCGAAAGTCATTAGCACAACCTTTGATCCATTCGGCGTTGGAGTTTTCGACTGCGTCGTGCACATACTTCCAACAAGCAATCAGGAAAGCAGCCTGCTGCGATCGCTTCCATGGAAGGATGCGCTCGGTAGCATCTCGATCAATAGATCCAAAAAGGCCGCCGATCCGATTTTCGCTGCCCCAGCGACGGACGAAGCTAGCCATAAGGGACCGAATGAACGCCGCATTTGATACATGGCCATCCACACGATTGCCGTGCAGCTCGATACGATCCCGCCAAGGACTCTGCTCATGGCGCCAGAGGACTTCGGTGAGCTCTTGCGCACGATGCTCTTGATAGACCTTTATTGTCTCGCCGCTTTCGAGCCAACTTTGGCTCCGAAGTTCGGGATACAGGTCATATGCAAGGCTGGGATTGATTTTCTTTGGTTCAACATTGATGACCCAGAACAGGTACGCCTGCCAAGATTCAGTGAGACCGTTAAAAAATACCACTGGAACTTCGTAGTCTTCACCAAGGCCAAACATCCCCATTTCGTCAGTTGCAAACAGCCGGTGCTGGCCATCTATGATCTCAATGGGCTCCAAACTCGATTGAGGAATCTGAAAGTTGCTTTCGGTCGCGCCTGCAGGGATGCTTAGAAAGTAGCCCGACTTATCCTTCTCGACGGATACCCCGTATCCGTCGCTAACGCCAAGGAGCTTGCCCGCTCGGCGACGCTTATCACTGGATCCGATGACATTAACCAAAATGGAGGTAGGCAGCCAGCCTGGATGAATCAGCTTAGGATGCTCCGATGCGTTCAGCGAAGGCTGGCTCGAAAGGGGATAGCCGTACTGTAAGTATCGAGCGATGCTTTTCGACCTATCTGCTTGGTGAGCGCGCTGGTATCCCGCTCCACGGCCGCCATGCCTGCGTTCCTTCACTTGCCGACGGCTTACGCCCGCCAGACGGCGCAACGTGGATAACGCAATGGACCCGATGAAGAACAGTTTAGACGGTTCGGGTAAGTCTGGCGGCGACCACTCCGCTTCGTCCCATGAGGGCAACCATTGAGAAACCTTCAAGAGTGGTATGCGGACGTGGTCGGTCATTTGTTCGTATGCTTTCAATGAATCCTGGGCGCGGCTGTACGGCATCCTCCAGCAGGCAGTGTGTAACATAGTACATCGAGCCCCTCTCCGAAGGCTACTGCGGAGCCGAACCGCAGCCGCACGTGTGCACCTCGAAGCTCAAAGGTGTGCGTCCGATCTTGTGACCGTGCCGAAAGAACAGCCCTTGGATCTGAGCCTAGCGGGACACTTCCCGTAGCTTGATTTTTGTCTCGTCTGCCGGTGGTGGGATCAGCCGTCGCAGTGCGGCGCGATTGGCGGTGTCCCCGAGCCCGACGTAACAGAATCAGCGATTGGCCAGGTTGAGATGCACTTTCTCGGAAAGCCGGCGCTCGGATCGAATGCCCATGCAGTGCCCGATCACGAGCATGCGAATCATGAGTTCGGGGGCGATGGATGGCCGGCCGGTGTGGCTGTAGAACGGCGCCAGATGTTGGCGCAGTTCTCCAAGGTCGAGGAACCGGTCCGCGCCTCGCAGGAGGTGATCGTGCGGACGTGATCTTCGAGGTTGAATGCGTACAACAGTTGATCCTGAACGATGCTCTGACTCCTCATGATGCGGACCTCCATTTTGATGAGGAGCGGCACGCAAACAGCGCGCCAGTTCCCAGGAACTTGGGCAGTTTTTCAACACAATCAGCCTGAAGCGAACACCCGCGCTATCGCGGGCCCGATGCAAGGGGAAGGTTCCGTTCGCAACTGCGCACCTTGGCTCGCTTGGCCTATTCCGAGGTTGATCCGCGCACGACTCTCCTATACTCAAGGCTCCGCAAGAATACGCAGCGCCTCGGGAACGCTCTCTTAATCCGTAGGTCGAGTGTTCGAGTCACTCAGGGCCCACCACCCAACACTCAGTGGTTCACGAAAAGCCCGCCATCTCAACGTTGGCGGGCTTTTTTGTTTCCGAAGAAATGTCGGCGTCGAACAAGGGCGTCGCTCGGGCTCGGACTTCAGGCTTGGCGACTCAAAGCTCCTCGAGCTTCGCCCCGTCCACCGGCTTCTTCAGCCACTGCACGATATCGCTCCCCAGGTCCCAGGTCACCCAGCTGACCATGGTGCAGGTTCCGCGTGGCGGGCCGAAGCGGATGAAGCGTTGACGCTGAGCCGTGAACTGCATCGGGGCAACGCCGGGGCGTTCGAGCACGCCGTGCAGCTCGACCATCTTGGGCCCGCTGAACCATCCGCCGGCATTGGCGAGGATGTCGGTCATGGTGATGCGCAGCGTGGGCGCGCCTTCGACTTCGGGCGAGGTCTTGGCCACGACGAACTCGTAGGGCGATCGCACCTGCTCCCGGATGCTCTGGCCGAGCGACCGGGGCACGTCGCAGATGTCGTGTTCCTTGCCGAGCTGCAAACCCGTCGCGGTCTTGCCGTAGACGATGTCATGCACGATCAGCGTGTTGCGCGCATTGGCCGTGGGTTCGGGAGGCTCGGGCTCTTCGGCCGCATGGCGTCGGGAGCCGCAGGCCGTGAGCAGCGTGACCAACACGGTCAACGAGGCGATCATCAGGAATCGCTTGTCGATGGATTTCATTCTTTCTTCCCTTCAGGATCTTGCCGAGGAATTTCGGCTGGAGTCGACTGGATGCTTGCCGTGGCAAACGGAGGCTGGCACCGGGCCGCGATCGGCATCCACCAACCGGCAACCCTGACCTTTCCTTCGGGCAGCCTCGCCACCTCGTAGCGCGCGATGAACCGGCCCTCGCGCATCAGCGAGACCACGCCGGCCTCGCTTGCACGATCCAGCTTCGGGTTCACCGTGGCGAACATTTCCCCCAAGTCGGTAAAGGTGCATCTGTTCAGCGAACGCGTGATGTCCCGGTAGACGAGGACCGGATCCGCCTCGATCTCGAAGACGACCTTGTGCCTGGCCTCGGACTTGAGGTCGTCCAGCTCGTAATAGCCGCGAACGGCGCATCCGGCCAGCAGAGCGAGCGGCAACAGCACGGCAACGGCGTGCCTCACGGTCGGGCCGCCTTCATGTCGACGACATACGAGCTGCCGAGTTCGACCGCATCGCTGATGCGCTTGCCGATGACGTAGTAGTCCTGCTCGCTGGGAAGGAATCGCCGGTCGGGCTCGTACTCCGAGATGTGGACAGTGAGCGTTTCGTCCGGCGCCACTTCTTCGGAGATGACGTAGCGCTTGCCGGCCTCGAAGTTCACCTTGGAGAACTCGGTGAAGTAGCTGCGAACGCCGCCACCGGACACGTACAGGTCATGGGGACCCACAGGCACTTTCAGCTCCGAGAAAGCCAGTTGGCGCGGTAGCGGTCGGGCCGTGTTCCAGGTGACGCCGACCGGTCGCGCCACCCGCTTGCCGTCGAACTTGAGCAGCAGGTAGGCGCTGTACCTGACCACGGCGTCCATGGGCCTCGGCTGGGTCGACAGCACCGCATGCGGCTCGCCGGGGCGCACCAGCTGGTTGACGTATTCATCCACGCCCTCCTGCACTTCCGCCCGCGTCTTTGCAAGCGACAGGGCCCGTTGCTCGGCCGAGCAACCGAGAAGCAATCCGAGCAGCACGGCCATGCCGAGTGTCTTGATTGCGGATTCGCAATTCATGAATGCATACCTTCTACGTAGTTGAAGCACTAAGAAAGACACCGCCGAGCCGAGCTGGAGACCGGGCGGAAGGCGAATGGATGGCGCCAGAAGCACTGCGGCCGACGGCGCAGCAGCTTTGGCCCGGCGGCATTCTGCAAGCCAAGTTCTGTTACGAATCTGGAGAATCCTCGCGGCAGGCATGCCCGTTGCCGGTTCGCCCGAATGAGCGCTCCACAGGAACCAGGGGACCCGTCTCGATGAACGGGTTGCTGCAAGACTTTCACCAAGCCAGCTTCGCCGGGCTGCCCGCCGTCGACATCGCACTGGCGATCGCCGCAGCCCTCGCGGCTTACCTGGCGATGCGACTGGTGCTGCGCTACGCGACCGGCCGGATGCAGGTGATCGCGCGGCGCACCACCAACCGGGTGGACGACATGCTGGTGGACGTGCTCGGGCAGACCAACCGCGGCTTCCTGTTGCTGGCGGCGGTGCTGGTCGGCTTCGGCATGCTCGACCTTTCGCCGCGATGGAATGCGCGCATCGAGCAACTCTGGTTCATCGCGCTGGCTTTCCAGGTCGGGCTCTGGCTGACCCGCGCCATCAGCCTCGGGCTGGTGCGCTACGAAGAGCGCCACGGCTCCGCCGGCATGACGCAGGTCAGCGCCTCCGCCACCCTCCTGTCATGGTCGCTGCGAACCCTGCTCTGGACGGTGGTGCTGCTGGCGGTGCTGTCCAACCTGGGCGTCAACATCACCGCCTTCATCGCCAGCCTGGGCGTCGGCGGCATCGCGATCGCGTTGGCCGTGCAGAACATCCTCGGCGACCTGTTCGCGTCGCTCTCGATCGCGGTGGACAAGCCGTTCGAGGTGGGCGATGCGATCGGCATCGGCGATCTTTCGGGCACGGTGCAGCACATCGGGCTCAAGACGACGCGGCTGCGCAGCCTGAGCGGCGAACAGATCGTCATCAGCAACACCGACCTGCTGAAGCAGGTGGTGAAGAACTACCGCCGCATGGAAGAGCGCCGCGTCGCGTTCAAGTTCGGCGTGAGCTACGCCAGCACGCCCGAGCAGCTCGAAAAGGTTCCGGGCGTCGTCCGCAAGCTGATCGAATCGCGGCCGGCGCTGCGTCTTGACCGGGTCCACTTCCAGGCGCTCGGCGAGAGCTCGCTCGACTTCGAAGTCGTGTATTACGTGACGAAGCCCGACTACGGCCTCTACATGGACGAGCAGCAACGGCTCAATCTCCAATTGCTGCGCGAGCTTGCGGCACTCGGCGTCGAGTTCGCGTTTCCTTCGAGAACGATCTATCTCGCTTTGAGCGGCGCCGCCAGCAGCGACATCGCCGCCATGCCGGCGACGGATCCGGATGCCGATGCAGGGGCAGCGGAGCTTTCCTCGGCCCCGGGCCGGGCGCCGATGCCGCCGCATGCGGGTCGAGGCGCCGAAGCCGCGCCCTGAATTCCACGCTCGACCGCCCCCGTCTTCATGCGAATCCACTTCAAGTCGAAGGTTCGCTCATCGTCCTCGTGCCACCCCCCGGAAAACATGCTCCAGCCCCTCGTCATTCAAGCCGTCGTCTTCGAGATGGACGGACTCCTCCTCAACACCGAAGTGCTTGCCCGGCGATCGCTCGCGCGGGCCGGCCAGGAACTCGGCATGTTCGTGAGCGATGCTTTTTGCGCTTCGCTGATCGGCATCCCGGCTGACGCCTCGCGGCGACTGATCGCGGAGCAGTTCGGCGGCGACGATGCGGCCGAGGCATTGCTGCGCCTGGCAACACGCTACCTCCGGCTGCAGATCGCGACGGGTGAGTTGAAGCTGCAGCCCGGCGCCGGCCAGTTGCTCGACCTGCTGGACGACCTCGAGATGAGCCGCGCGGTGGCGACCTCGTCGAGCCGCGAGAAGGCGCTGCATCATCTGGAGCACGCCGGCATCGCCCATCGATTCGATCGCATCGTCAGTCGCGACGACGTCGACCGCAGCAAGCCCGACCCCGACCTTCACCTGGCCGCCGCTCGTGCCTTGCGCAAACCGGTCGGCTCCTGCCTGGCGTTGGAAGACTCGTACAACGGCGTACGCGCAGCGAACGCCGCAGGAATGCCGGTCGCGATGGTCCCGGACCTGCTGCCGGCGACGCCCGAAATGCAGCAACTCAGTCTCGCCGTGCTGGGCAGCCTGCACGAGGTGCCACCGTTGATCGGCTTTGCCAGGAGCCGGCGCCGAAGCGCCTCGATGCAGCGCGCGGCGCGGGCCTGACTGGCGGGCTGCGGCCGCCATGGCGGCGAGTCAGTCCGAACCGAGGGTCCTACCCAGCCCCACGCGGTTCGCGGCCGGCACCGCCGCCGCCCTTTCGTGCGGATACCTGGTTGTGCGGCCCGGCACCGAGCGTCTCGCGATCGTGCCGGCTCTCCGGCGTGCGCTGGCCCTGGTGGGTCTGTGTGGGCTCCTGGTTCCCCATCTTGTTGTGATCGTTCGCCACCTTGCCTTGCCCCGGCTCCTGCCGGTCGGCCGGACTCGTCGACTGCGTCGCCGCCTGGGACAACGCGGCGGGGCTTCCGACCTGGTCGCGCTCCGGGTGCTTGTCGCGGCTTTGTTCGTCGCGCAAAAAATCCTGCTTCTTGCTCATGCTCTTGCTCCAAGGAATCGAATGGTTCTCCGGCCTCGTCGTCAGATGAGGTCCGGATCGGTGCGAATGGTGGTGCGGTCCCTGTGCTTCTTCTGCTTGCCGATCACGCTTTCCAAAGCGTGCAACGCCTTCGGCTCGGCACCACGAAAGGCTTCGTCGAGCGTGGGCGCCTGGTGCGATACCGCGATCGGTGCATGCTGCGGAAGATGGGCCTCGATCAGGCAGCGCTTGTCGTCGGCGCCTCCCTTGCTGCTGTTCACGTCCGACAGATGGACCTCCACGCGCCTGATCTCGTGCGAATAGCGAGCCAGGGCTCGCCGGATCTCCGCATCGGCCCAACGCTCGAGCGCCTCGCGGTTGTCCATGCCGTTTCCGGTGTTGATGTGAATCTCCACGTGTCTCTCCAGAATGGTTGAAGCCTTAACTTGCCCAAGGCTGGGCGGCATGGACGTAGGCCAACGGAGCAATGGCGGGATGGCGAGAGGCGGACGGCGGCTTTGCACGGGTCCAGGCAGCGCATGACGCCAGCCCGGCGAACCGGCTCGAGAACCAGGCGCCTTGCCGCGACAGCCCGTCGGTGGAAGCACCTGGCGGCAGATCGAGCGCCCATACGGTGCCGCTGGCATTGACCCACAGGATGCGCGCGTCGACCGCTTCGATGCCGCGAAGAATGGTGGCGCCGGGGACTCCCGGCGGATAGAAGACCAGCATCGTGGAGACATCGGCCGGCGGCCGGCCCGAAACGAAGCCCGCGCTGGCGACCAGCACGGCGATGGCCGCCCAGGCGGCGGCGCCCGCGCGCGAACGCTTCTTCCTGCTGGCGGCGGATGCCGAAGGCGGAGCCACCTCGCGCCGGCGCAGCCAGCGAGCGGCAGCGACCATCGGCAGCAATCCGAACGCCACCAGCCAGAGGGTGTCCCAGAGCCACGGTCGAGGACTGTCCATGCGAAGTCGATGGATGCCGGCCAGCCAATGGAAGCCGACCACGTCGACGAGGTTCCAGAGCCCGAAGCCGAGCAGCATCCACGCCGGCACGCGCTGGCCGAGCACGAAGCCGCTGAGCGCCGCGCGTCCTCGCCAGAGGAGCCACAAGCCTGCAGCGGCGATCAGGTACATGAGGACGTGGAACAGCCCGTCCGCCAGGATCAGGCGGTCGATGCGCTGCACTTCCGGGTCCTCGATCCCGCTCAGCAGGTGATGCCACTGAAGCACCTGATGAAGCAGGATGCCGTCGAAGAAGCCGCTGAGCGCGACGCCCAGAAGAATGGCGCCCCAGCGCGTGAACCGGAGCATGTGGGCCTGGGCCGGCGCCGGCGCGATCCGTTCGGTGAGTGTGTCGTTGGCGATCATGGTCCCGAGATGCAACCTGCATGAAGAAGAGACCTCCGCCTCGGCAATGCACATGCCCGTACCTCGGTCTCCACAGGAACGCGGCTTGCCCCGGTCGGCGCAAAGGAGCGACACCGTGACCGCACCCAACCCGAAAACCCTGGGCGGCTTCCGACAAGCCTCCTCGCTCCCGGCGCTGCCGCTGCGCGTCGCCATGCGCTTCGAGCCGAGGCTGTCGAACACCGCGCCCCTCCAGACGATGCTCGATGACGCCTACGCCAGGACCGAGGCCGCCGCCCTCTCGCGCCGCGCTCGACTCATCGCGTACTACTGCGAATGGCAGGACGAGCGTGTCGTTCTTGCCGCAATCCCGGCGCCTTGATCGAAGCTCATGGATCGTTCACCCGAGCAAACCGGCCCGATCGTGGTCGTCGGCGGCGGTGCTGCCGGCCTGGAGTTCGTTACCCGCCTCTCGCGCCAGCCTCGTTATCGACGCCAGGGCGTGGTCCTCGTCGACCGGAGCCTCGGGCACATCTGGAAGCCGCGGCTGCACGAGATCGCGACCGCCATGCAGAGCCAGGCTGGCGCGGAGAACTCGTTCGTCGGCCATGCCAGCGCGAACGGCTACCGCTTCGAGCCGGGTGTCTTGATCGACGTCGACCCGGCCTCGCGCGAGATCGTGCTCGACCATCTGTTCGCGCCCGACGGCACGATGGTGTTGCCGCGGCGCCGGATCGGCTACGGCGCGCTGGTGCTGGCCGTCGGCAGCGAAGAGAACGACTTCGACACGCCCGGCGCGCGGGCGCATTGCCTGTTCCTCAATACGCCCGAGCAGGCAGGCCGCATCCGCGATGCGCTGCTCGCCGGTGCCTTTCGGGTGGCGCGCGGGCAGCAGCAGGAACTCTCGGTCGCGGTGATCGGCGGCGGCGCGACAGGGGTCGAGCTCGCCGCAGAAATCAAGCACGCCATGGATGCATTCGCCCGGCACGAGCCGATGGATCCGGGCCGAGTGCGGATGGCGGTGGTCGAGGCGTCGGAGCGCCTCTTGAGCGCCAATCCGCCGGAAGTGTCCGAGTACGCCGCCGCGAGCCTTCGCGAGCGTGGCGTCGAACTCTTGACCGGCGAACGGGTGACGCTCGTCGACGAAGCCGGGCTTCAATTGGCGAGTGGCCGGCGGATCGAGGCGCAGCTTCGGTTGTGGACCGCCGGCATCCGCGGACCGGCCGCGTTCGAGGGGATCGCCGCCCTGCCGCGCAGCCGCTCGGGTCGGGTGCAGGTCGATGCGCAGCTGCGCTGCCAGGCGGTACCGGACGTGTACGCCATCGGCGATTGCGCCGAGTGGACCGACCCGGCCACCGGGCGACCGGCGCCCTATACCGCGCAGATCGCGTCGGCGCAGGCGCGCTATCTGGCGAAGGCTTTCGCCGAGCAGGCCCGGGGTCGACTGGCGCAGCCCTTTCGTTTCGAAGGTGCGGGCGCGATCGTGTCGCTGGCCGATCGAGGCGCCGCCGGCAACCTGACCCTGAGGGTCGGCCGCCGGAGCCGCGACCATCTCATCCAGGGCTTGAGCGCACGCTGGCTGTATGCCCTTCTCTACCGCCGGCACGAGTTCGCGATCCTCGGCTGGCGACGAGGACTCGCGCGCGTGCTGGCGGATTGGCTCGAGGAAACCTACGAACCGACCATCAAGCTGCACTGACCAGCCGAAGCCACAGCCGCAGCACGGCGAGCGGACCGATCATCCGATGACCTGCGTCGCCGTCGGATCGAGCCGGGGCGGCGTCTCGAAGGTATGGAAGGGTGCCGGCGAGGGCACTTCCCACTCGAGCCCCTGGGCGCCTTCCCAAGGCTTGGCCGGCGCCGGTGCGCCCTTCTCGCGCAAGGCAGGCAGCACCACGAACAGCGCGAAGTAGGCCTGGGCAAGGCCGAAGCAGAAGGCGCCGATGCTCGCGACCAGGTTGAAGTCGGCGAACTATCGGATAGTCCGCGTAGCGCCGCGGCATGCCCGCGAGCCCGAGGAAGTGCAGCGGGAAGAAGGCCACATTGAAGCTCACGAGCGACACCCAGAAATGGATCTGCCCGCGCCGCTCGCTGTACATCACGCCGGTCCACTTCGGCACCCAGTAGTAGTAGCCCGCGAACATCGCGAACAGAGAACCTGCCACCAGCACGTAGTGGAAATGCGCGACCACGTAGTGGGTGTCGTGGAACTGGATGTCGATCGGCGCCACCGACAGGATGAGGCCCGTGAAGCCGCCCATGCTGAAGACGAAGATGAAGCCGACGGCCCACAGCATCGGCGTCTCCATCGAGATCGAGCCCTGCCACATGGTCGCCACCCAGTTGAACACCTTGACCGCGGTCGGCACCGCGACCAGCATGGTGGCGTACATGAAGAAGAGCTGGCCGGTCACCGGCATGCCGGTGGTGAACATGTGGTGCGCCCAGACGATGAACGACACGATCGCGATCGCGCCGAGCGCATACACCATCGAGGCATAGCCGAAGAGCGGCTTGCGCGAGAACGCCGGCACCACCTGGCTGACGATGCCGAAGGCCGGCAGGATCATGATGTACACCTCCGGATGCCCGAAGAACCAGAAGATGTGCTGGAACAGGACCGGGTCGCCGCCGCCCGATGGCACGAAGAAGGTGGTGCCGAAGTGCCGGTCGGTCAGGAGCATGGTCACCGCGCCGGCCAGCACCGGCATCACGGCGATCAGCAGGTAGGCGGTGATCAGCCACGACCAGCAGAACATCGGCATCTTCATGAGCGTCATCCCGGGCGCGCGCATGTTGAGGATGGTCACGATGATGTTGATCGCGCCCATGATCGAGCTGGCACCCATGATGTGGATGGCGAAGATGCCGAAATCCATCGCCTAGCCCATCTGCAGGCTGAGCGGCGGGTAGAGCGTCCAGCCGGCGCCGATCGCACCATCCAGTTCGCGAAGCCGACAAAGGCCGGCATGATCGCGCCGAACACCATGATCAATCCGTGCATGGTGACGAACTGGTTGTAGAGCTCCGGATTGAAAAGCTGCAGCCCCGGCTGGAAAAGCTCGGCCCGGATCGCCAGCGCCAGGACGCCGCCGACCATCAGCATGGTCAGGCTGAAGAGCAGGTACAGGGTGCCGATGTCCTTGTGGTTGGTGGCCAGCATCCAGCGCCGCCAGCCGACGGGGGTGTCGTGATGCTCCTCGTGCGGATGATGCTCAAGTCCGGCAGGATGCGGTCCGGGCGGTGCGACGAGGATGTCGCTTGAAGAAGTGGTCATGGTGCTTCGGTTGTCGTGGATGCCGGCGACCAAGTGGCAAGCGAGGTGCCTTGTTCAGGTGCCTTGGTCGGGCAACTCGGCAGCGTCCGCGTTCGGGTGCGGTGCGAAGCCGCGCCCCTGTGCCTGCGTCAGGGCTGCCGTCAATTCCTTGGCGAAGCGGCGTCGTTGCAGGTCGTTCGCGTGGCGGCCGAGCGGCAGGCGAACTCGGCCGCTGCAAAGCGTCAGATGCTCCCGCGAATCGCGCTCCAGTCGGACCCAGGCCGGATGGAGTTCGTAGGTCCGGACTTTGGCTCCGTCGAAGGTTTCGATCTGCAGCCGAGCGCCTTCGAGCTTCACGCGTTCGCCATCTGCCGCATGACGCGCATAGACCAGGGCTGCACCACAGAGCAGCAGCATCTCGGCCGCGCACCAGGTCATGACGCCCGGGTAGCCCAGCGCCCAGAACAATCCGCCGACGATGCCGCTGAATGCGAGCAGTGCGCCGATGTGGCATGCGAAGGCTGCCGGCCGAAGTGTGCAGTTGCGCGTCAACTTCCAGCGCTGTGTGTCGATGATGGTGGACCTGTCGCTCATCCGAGTTCTCCGCCCGATGGTTCAGGTTTGCACATCGCAGCTGGCAAGCCGGATGCCCGGATCCGTCGGCGTGTTGCAATGCGGGCCCTGCCACCACCCGAGCTCGAGCCGAACCTCCCGCGCGCATGACGACGACCATCTTCCTGACCGTGCTGCTGGCCGCCGCGATCCACGCCGCCTGGAACGCAGTCGTGAAGAGCGGCAGCGACAAGCTCGCGACGACTGCCTTGGTGGCGGGTGCGGCCGGCTTGATGTCGGCCTTCGCCTTGCCGTTCCTTCCGCTGCCCGCGCCTGCCAGCTGGCCCTACATGGCGGCTTCGGTCTTCCTGCAGGTGTCGTACTACGTGCTGGTCGCCAAGGCCTACCAGCAGGCGGACATGAGCCAGGCCTATCCGCTGATGCGAGGAACGGCGGCGTTGCTGGTCGCCTTGTTCGGAGCGGTTGCGTTGCGCGAACGGGTGCCCACTTTGGCGATGGCCGGCATCTTCATGATCGGCGGAGGCATCGCCGGAATGGCTTTCATCGGCCGGAAAGCAGGCGGGCGGCGCGGCATGTTCCTCGCACTCGCGAATTCGGTGGTGATCGCGACCTATACCGTGGTCGACGGCATCGGCGTGCGGCATTCCGGCTCCGCCGCGAGCTACACCGCATGGTTGTTCGCGTTGAGTGCCTTGCCGCTGATCGGGGGACTGGCCGCCGTGCGAGGTGCGGCGCTTTGGCGCTACGCGCAGGCGCACTTCGGCAGCGGCTTGTGCGGCGGGGCGGGCACGCTGGCCTCGTACGGACTCGCCTTGTGGGCAATGACGCTCGCCCCGGTCGCCATGGTCGCGGCCTTGCGCGAAACCTCGATCCTCTTCGGCATCGCGATCGCGGCATGGGTGTTGAAGGAGCGGGTCGATCGAGCGCGGGTCGCGCTGGCTGCCGCGGTCGCGCTGGGTGCCGTGCTGCTGCGGCTTTCGTCCTCCGCCTGATCGTCGCTCGCTGTACCGGCAAGCCGATCAATCCTCTCCTTCGTACCACCGGTCCTTCGAAAGCATCACCCGGTGATGACCATGGCCGGAAGGCATCATCGGAAAGCAGTTCTCCTCGGCGACCACCTGCACATCGAGAAAGAACGGCCGGTCGTAGGCAAGGCATTCCGCCAACGCGGCATCGAGCTCCGCCGGCCGGACGACCCGGCGCGCACCCCAGCCGAAGGCCTTGGCCAGGGCGACAAAATCGGGAAGCGCCTCGTTCCAGCTGTGGCTCAGGCGGTTGCCATGGTTGAGCTCCTGCCATTGGCGCACCATGCCCATGTAGCCGTTGTTCGACAGGACGAGCTTGACCGGCGTGCGGTGCTGGATGGCAGTCGACAGCTCCTGGATGTTCATCAGCACGGATGCGTCGCCGCTGACGCAGACCACGCAGCGTCCGGGATGTGCGACCTGCGCACCGATCGCGGCGGGCAAGCCGTAGCCCATGGTGCCGGCGCCGCCGGAGGTCAGCCATCGACCAGGCTGCTCGAAGCGCAGGTACTGGGCGGCCCACATCTGGTGCTGGCCGACGTCGGTCGAGACGATCGCGTCGCGGCCTTCGATCTGCGCCTGCAGGCTGGCGAGCAACTGCTGGGGCAGGATGGCGTGGTCGTTCGGCGTGAAGTGCAGGCAACGCTCGTTCCGCCACCGGTCGATGTGCCGCCACCACGAATCGAGTCGCGACGGATCCAGACCTCGAAGCTCGGGCATGGCGAGCAGCGCATCGAGCACCGCGCCGCAGTCGCCCACCATCGGCACGTCGACCTTCACCACCTTGTTGATGCTGGCCGGATCGATGTCGATGTGGATCTTGCGGGCATGCGGGCAGAACTCGTCGAGCTTGCCGGTCACCCGGTCATCGAAGCGCGCGCCGACGCAGACCACTAGGTCGGCCTCGTGCATCGCCAGGTTGGCCTCGAGCGTTCCGTGCATGCCGAGCATGCCGACGAAGCGCTCGTCCGAAGCCGGAAATGCGCCGAGGCCCATCAGCGTCAGGGTGCAGGGCGCATGGAGCCGCCGCACCAGCTCGGCGAAGCGTTCGCAAGCAGCCGGCCCGGAGTTGACCAGGCCGCCCCCGCCATAGAGCACCGGCCGACGCGCGGTCGACATCAGGTCCGCGGCGCGTTGCAGGCTGCCGCGCGGCGGCAGACCCGGAGCAGCTTCTCGCCGGGCACGGCGTTCGTCGCTTCGGTTCCGCCTCGCTGGCGAGTTGCTGCACGAAACACGGTCGACCAGGGCGAGCTGCACGTCCTTCGGGACATCGAGCAGCACCGGCCCCGGGCGCCCGGAGCTCGCGATGTCGAGTGCCTGCCGGACCAGCGATGGGATCTCGTCGGCGCTGCGTGCCTGCTGGTTCCACTTGGTCACCGGTCGCGACATGCCGAGCGCATCGCTCTCCTGGAACGCGTTGGTGCCGATGACGGCGGTTGCGACCTGTCCGCTGATGCACAACACGGGAATCGAGTCGCTCGAAGCATCGAGCAGGCCGGTGATGGTGTTGCCGATGCCGGGGCCGGATGTGACCAGCACCACGCCGACCTTGCCGGTGGTGCGCGCGTAGCCCTCGGCCGCGTGAACGGCTGCCTGCTCGTGCCGCACCAGGATGTGCCGCAGGCGCGGTTCGCCATGGAGGGCGTCGTAGAGCGGGAGCGCCGCGCCGCCGGGGTACCCGAACAAGGTGTCGACGCCGCATTCGGCCAAGGTGTCGAGCAAAGCTTCGGCGCCGTTGCGCACGCGGGCGCGAGCGCCGGCTGGGTCGCAGGAATCTTCGATGAGGGTGTCGTGATGGAGGGTAGCAAATGGAAGCATCACCCAATTCTTCCGGAACTGCGGCAGAATTTGCTTCGTTCTTTAGGTCCAAGGACGCTTCATCTTGAAAACCATTCGAAAGAAAAGCAGCGAGGGCGAAGATTCTTTCGACCGACTCGATCTGTCGATCCTTCGCCTGCTGCTGGAAGACTCGCGACGAACGCTGCAGGAAATCAGCGGCCAGGTCGGCCTCTCGGCCACCACCTGTTGGAGCCGCATCAAGCGACTCGAGGCGCAAGGCGTCATCAAGCGCTACACCATCGACATCGACCCGGGAAGCCTCGGCTACCGCGATTCGGTGATCGTCCAGGTCACGCTCGAAAGCCACAGCGACGAAACGCTCTACGAATTCGGCCGGGTGCTGGCGACCATTCCGGAGATCCAGGAGGCCTACCTGGTGTCCGGCGACTACGACTACTACATCCGCATCGCGGTGCGCGACACGCGAGACTACGAGCGGCTGCTGCGCGAGAAGCTCTACAAGATCCCGGGCATACGGCACAGCCAGTCGCACTTCGTGCTGAGGGTGTTGAAGGAGGCCAGCGTTCCGCTGGGATGACGACATGCGACGACACCTCCACCGGGAACACCATCGCACCGATCGCACCGGATGGCTCCGCGCGGCCGTGCTCGGCGCGAACGACGGCATCGTCTCGACCGCCAGCCTGGTACTGGGCGTGGCTGCATCCGGCGCCGACCATGGCAGCGTGGTGACCGCCGGGCTTGCAGGTCTGGTTGCGGGCGCGATGTCGATGGCGGCCGGCGAGTACGTCTCGGTGCATTCGCAGGCGGACACCGAGAAGGCGGATCTGGCGCGCGAAGCCGAGGAGCTGCTTTCCGACCCGACCGGCGAGCTTCGGGAGCTCACGGCCATCTACGTCAAGCGCGGCCTGAAGCCGGCCCTGGCGCGGCAAGTGGCGGCCGAATTGATGAGCCATGACGCACTCGGCGCCCATGCGCGCGACGAACTGGGCATTGCGACCCATCGCCAAGCCGCTCCGCTGCAGGCGGCGGCGACTTCGGCAGCCAGCTTTGCAGTGGGCGCGCTGCTGCCGCTCGTCGTGGCGATGCTGACGCGTGGCAACATTTTGCTGATCGTGACCGCGGCGATGTCGATCGTCTTCCTCGCCATCCTGGGAGGTCTTGCTGCGCAGGCGGGCGGTGCGGGGCGGCGCCGGGGAGCATGGCGGGTCGCATCGTGGGGTGCGATCGCGATGCTGGCGACGGCAGGCGTCGGACGGCTTTTCGGAACGGTCGTCTAGCCTTCGGGGGCTCAAATAAAAAAGGCGCTTCGATCGAACGAAGCGCCTTGGTTGCATCAGCCGAGCAGCGCATGCCGCGCTGCCGGATGGGCGATCAGCGTGCCGGCTTGAAGCCGCGCTTTTGCCCGTCGCGCGGCACGAAGGCCTTGCCGGCGCCTGCAGGATGGTGGGCACCACCAGCCGATGCGCGAGGAGCGCCATCGCCCCAACCCGGCTTGCGGCCGTAGCCACCGCCCTCTTCGCGCGCACCACCGAACGACGGCTTGCCACGAACCGGCGCGCCACGGCCTGCGAACGGTGCGCCCGGCGGGCGAGCACCACGATCGTTGAAGCCGCTGGCACCGGCGTAACCGCTACCGCCGCCGCCGAAGCCGCCGCCACCGCCATGGTTTCCGCCGCGCGAAGCACCACCGCCGAACTTGCGGTCACGCGAATGGTTGTCGCGGCTTTCGCGGCCGCGGTATTCGCCCTGCGGCGGACGCGACTGCGGGAAGCGCTGCTGCGGCTCGAGGCCGGGAAGGGTCTCGGCCTTGAACTGCTGGCGGCTGTAAGCCTCGATGTCGAAGATCTTTCGACGGTCGCGGAACTCGGCAAAGGTCACGGCAAGTCCGTCCCGCCCGGCACGGCCGGTCCGGCCGATGCGGTGGGTGTAATCCTCGGCCTTCATCGGCAAGCCGAAGTTGAAGACGTGCGTGATCGTGGGTACGTCGATGCCGCGGGCAGCCACGTCGGTCGCGACCAGGATCTGGACCTGGCCCTGGCGCAGCGCCATCAGTCGACGGTTGCGGAGGCCCTGGCTGAGCGCACCGTGCAGGGCCACGGCGCTGAAGCCGTCCTGCTGCAGATCGTTGGCAAGGCCGTCGCATTCGACCTGGGTGCTCGCGAACACGATCGCCTGGTTGATGGTGGTGTCGCGAAGCCAGTGGTCGAGCATCTTGCGCTTGTGCTGCACGTTGTCGGCCCAGAACAGCACCTGCTTGATGTTGGCGTGCTTTTCTTGCGGGCTGTCGATGGTGACGCGCTGCGGCTCGCGCATGACGCGCTGGGCCAGCTGCTGGATGCGCGGCGCGAAGGTGGCGCTGAACATCATGGTCTGCTGGCGCTCGATGGTGAGCTGGTTGACTTCGGCCAGGTCGTCGGAGAAGCCGAGGTCGAGCATGCGGTCGGCCTCGTCGACCACCAGGAACTTGACCTGGTCCAGCTTGATCTGCATCGAGCGCTGGAGGTCGAGCAGGCGGCCCGGCGTGGCGACGACCAGGTCGGCGTTCTGGAGCCTTGCGATCTGCAACTGGTAAGGCATGCCGCCCACCACGTTGGCGATGCGAAGACCGCGGCAATGGCGGACCAGCTCGATGGCGTCGTGCGCGACCTGCTGGGCGAGTTCGCGGGTCGGGCACAGGATCAGGGCGCCGGGCGTGGCGGCCTTGAAATTGCGCGAGTTGGTCGGATCCTTGCGCTTGTTCTTCTTGGGTGCCGGCTCGCCGCGCGCAGCGGCTTCGGCAGCCAGGCGCTGGAACTCGGCCTTGGCTTGCGCCTCGGCCGCCGCCTGCCGCTGGAGCAGCGTGTGCAGCACGGGCAGCAGGAAGGCCGCGGTCTTGCCGCTGCCGGTCTGGCTGGACACCATCAGGTCGGTGAAACGGGTACGGCCTTCGGCATCGCCGCCGGCGACCATGGCGCGCGGGATGACGTTTTCCTGGACGGTGGTCGGCTGGGTGAAGCCAAGGTCGACGACCGCGGCAATCAGTTCGGGCGCGAGGCCGAGCTTAATGAAGCCGTTGGGCGCCTTCGGGGCCTCGGCGGCATCCGAAGCGGTGTCGGATTCAAGGATTTCGGGCACGTCGGTTTGCGCATCGACGGCGGTGAAGGTTTCGCGCTCGTCGGCGAAGTCGGAAGTTTGCACAGGCGCGAAGTCGCCCTGTGCTTCGAAAGCATCGGTCATGTCGTGAACTCATACGCGAGCGACGCCGTGGGCGGCGCTCCGTCGGGTGGTGAAAACATCAACCATCCAACGACTTCAACAGGACTTTCGTCGCTGCTGCGGCCCGTTCGTCGGGCGCGGTGTGCAAGATAGGGAGATGCGAGAACCGCTGAAAGAGCATCGACCTTTCGGTCTGGTTGATCCCTCGCAGCGAAGCCGTCGATTATCGCATGGATTGGGGTTCCTACCTAGTCTTCCAATCGCAAAAAGGTCTTTCGGTAGTGATCCAGTTCATCGATGGATTCATACACGTCGGCCAGTGCGGTGTGTGCCTGCTGCTTCTTGAAACTCGCATACGCAGAAGGCTTCCAGCGCTTGGCAAGTTCCTTCAAGGTGCTCACGTCGAGATTGCGGTAGTGGAAGTAGGCCTCCAGCCGGGGCATGAACTTGACCAGGAACCGCCGATCCTGCCCGATGGTGTTGCCGCACATCGGCGACCCCGTCCTCGGCACGTAGCGCGAGATGAAATCCAGCAATTGCTGCTCGGCTGTGGGCTCGTCGAGCGTCGACGCCCTCACCTTGTCGATCAAGCCGCTGCGGCCATGGGTTCCCTTGTTCCAGTTGTCCATGGCATCCAGCACGGCGTCGCTCTGGTGAATGACCAGGACGGGGCCTTCGATCCGAGGGCTCAGATCGGGGCCGGTGACCACCACGGCAATTTCAAGCAGCCGCTCTTTCTCGGGATCGAGCCCGCTCATCTCGCAGTCGAGCCAGACGAGGTTCTGGTCGCTTTTCTTGAGCGAAGGAACGGAGGCGTCGGCGGAAGAGTCGGGGGTTGCTGAGGGTTCGGACATCGCCGAATTGTCCTTCAACGAGCGATGCCTCCCCGGCTGCGAGCCCAGGTGGGAGGACTAAACTCGCTCGCCATGCCCTTCGATTCGCCCGCCCTGGTCTTCACGTTTGCATTCGCGGCTGCGCTATTGATCGGACTGCTGGTCAAGTTCTGGCTGGCCACGCGGCAGATGCGGCACGTATCGCGGCATCGCGACCGAGTGCCGTCGCCGTTCGAATCGGCAATTTCGCTCGAGGCGCATCAGAAAGCCGCCGACTACACCATCGCCAAGACCAGCTTCGGCATCGTCGAGATGGCGTGGGGAGCCGCGGTGCTGATCGCATGGACGCTGCTCGGCGGCCTCGACTTCATGAACAAGGCACTGCTTGGATGGATCGGCGGCGGCTTGCTCCAGCAACTGGCCTTGTTGTCGGCCTTTGCACTCGTGAGCGGGTTGCTCGACCTGCCCTTCACCCTGTGGCAGACCTTCAGGCTGGAGGAGCGGTTCGGCTTCAACAAGATGA
This sequence comes from Burkholderiales bacterium 8X, assembly GCA_902506565.1. Classification (GTDB taxonomy): domain Bacteria; phylum Pseudomonadota; class Gammaproteobacteria; order Burkholderiales; family Burkholderiaceae_C; genus Variovorax. The sequence goes on from LR732703.1 coordinate 3,246,973, forward strand.
CCTTGAGGCTGTGGTTGCTCGACGGCATCAAGTCCACCGTGGTCGGCGCTCTCATCGGCCTTCCGATCGCCGCATTGATCCTGTGGGTGATGGGCGCCACCGGCGCGTTCTGGTGGCTGTGGGCCTGGGGCGTCTGGATGGCCTTTAACCTGCTGCTGATGTCGATCTATCCGACCTTCATCGCGCCGCTCTTCAACAAGTTCAAGCCGCTGGACGATGCCGGCTTGGCTGCGCGGGTCAACACCCTGATGCAGCGCTGCGGCTTCGCATCGAAAGGCCTCTTCGTCATGGACGGCAGTCGACGCAGCGCCCATGCGAACGCCTATTTCACCGGCTTCGGCGCCAGCAAGCGGGTCGTGTTCTACGACACGCTGCTGCGTCAATTGAGCCCGCCCGAAGTCGAAGCCGTGCTGGCACACGAACTCGGCCATTTCAAGCATCGCCACATCGTGAAGCGGATGGGCGCGCTCTTCGGCTTGAGCCTGCTCGGCTTTGCGCTTTTGGGCTGGCTTTCCCAGCAAAGCTGGTTCTACGGGGGACTCGGCGTCCAGCCGAACATGAATGCGCCCAACGACGCACTCGCACTGCTGCTGTTCATGCTCGCGATGCCGGTGTTCGGCTTCTTCGTGGCGCCGCTTTCGGTGCGTCTGTCGCGCAAGCACGAATTCGAAGCCGACGCCTACGCGGCCGCGCAGACCAGCAGCGGCGATCTGAAGGCCGCCTTGCTGAAGCTCTACAAGGACAATGCTTCGACGCTGACGCCGGACCCGGTTTTCGTCAGCTTCTACTATTCGCATCCCCCGGCTTCGGAGCGACTCGCGCGCCTCGGGTCGAGTTGAGCCATCGGAGTGAGCCATGACGAGCATGTTGAAGATCAAGCAATGGAAAGGCGTGGAGCGCCGTGCGCTGAACGGCACGGAGATCGTGGCCGGCCTCGCTCGGCTGGAGGGATGGAGGCTGACCGGCGACGGCGCCGACGTCGCCATCGAGAAGACCTATCGCTTCGCCAATTACTTCGAGACCATCGCCTTCGTGAATGCCTTGGCCATGGTCGCTCACCGGCAGGATCACCACCCCGATCTCTCTGTTCACTACGATCGCTGCGTCGTCCGCTTCAACACCCACGATGTGCAGGGCGTGTCCTCGACCGACCTGGACTGCGCGACGCAGGCCGACGCGTTGCTCGCGAGCTGAGCCGATGTCGACGGGGCGGTCTCTTGGCTAGGGCTGCCCGCGGCAGCGGCAGCGGCAGCGCCGCGCTGCCCCTCCTTCACGATGGCTTGGTGGTTGCCAGCCACGGGCGTCATGTTCTGGTCGAGACGCCGGAGGGTGAACGCCGAATCTGCCATCCACGCGGCAAGAAGAGCCAGGCGGTCGTCGGCGATCGGGTGAAGTGGCAGGCCAGCGAGGATGAAGGCACGATCGAGAAGGTGCTCGAACGCCGCAACCTGTTCTATCGGCAGGACGAGCTTCGCACCAAGTCCTTCGCAGCCAACCTCGATCAGGTCCTGATCCTGGTGGCCGCCGAGCCGGAGTTTTCCGAAACTCAGCTCGCCCGCGCGCTCATCGCGGCCGAGGCGGCGCATATCGCGCCGCGGATCGCATTGAACAAGAGCGATGTCGCGGCTCCGTTCGCCCGCGCCTGGTCGAGGCTCGCGCCCTATCGCGCGATGACGTACGAGGTGATGCCACTTTCGCTCAAGGCATCGCCGGAGGCCGATCGCGTTGCGCTGATGCAGGTGCTGGGAGGCAAGACGACGTTGGTGCTCGGTCCTTCCGGCGCCGGCAAGAGCACCTTGACCAATCTGCTGGTTCCGAGCGCATCGGCATTGACGGCAGAGATCTCGCAGGCGCTCAATTCGGGCAAGCACACGACGACCAGCACTTCCTGGTACTGGATCGATGCCGAGCGCAGCACGGCGATCATCGATTCGCCTGGATTCCAGGAGTTCGGGCTCCACCACGTGGAGCCGATGCAGCTGGCCCACCTCATGCCCGACATCGCCGCGCATGCAACGGCGTGCAAGTTCTACAACTGCACCCACCTTCACGAGCCGGGCTGCGGTGTGATCGCGGCGGTGTCGACGCCCGGGCAGCCGTGCGCGATCGATGCTTCTCGCTATCGCATCTACCGGGAGATCTTCGACGAGTTGAGCCAGAGCCGCTATTGACCGGGCGCGGACCTCGCGGTTGAAGAGCGGAGCGACTCGTCCGTTTGCAAGAAGGCACTCAGCCCAGCAAACGCGCCAGGGTCAGCAGGGCCAGCAGCACCATCCACATCACGACCGATCGCCACACCAGCCCGACCACGCTTCGAAGGTGCGCCGGTTCGGGTTCCCGGCCAGGCGTGCTCCCGCTGCCGCCCAAGCCTTGCATCCGGGCGAACGAGTCACCCGCTTCCGCTCGCGCCAACGGATCGACCGCGGCAAGGCTACCGAGCGTGCCGCCGCCCAAGCGCACGTTGACCGCACCCGAGGTCGCGGCAAGGATCACGCCATCGTTCTCGTTCGGGAACCGTTTCGCATCGTTGCGCCAGCAGTCGATCGCTTCCTCGAAGCTTCCGACGACCGCGAAACCCAGCGCCGTGATCCGCGCCGGCAGCCAGTCGATGACGTGCCATGCCCGCGCCGCGGCAAGCTGGACCCAGGCGCTGGACGGTTGCACCGAGGCATTGTGTTTGTGCGCCCAGTAACGAGACACGAATTCGCTCATGCGGTAGAACACCGCGCCTGCCGGCCCCAGCCCGATCGCAGCAAGGATCGAGAACCAGGCCAGCACCCCGAACACGTGCCGATGGGCCGCAACGACCGAATATTCGATGACATGCCGCACCACTTCGCTCCTCGGCAGATCGGCTGCATCGACACGGCGCCAGTGCGCGAGGAGCGAGCGGGCAAGCGCTTCGTCGCCTTCGTCCAACGCGTCGCGGATACCGGTGAAGTGGTGACTGAACTGCCGAAAGCCGAGCGTGACGTAGAGGAGCGCGGCGCTCCAGATCATCGCGAAGGGAAGCCCGAGCGTGAGCACGAGCAGCCAGTAGATCGCGAGCGACAGCAGGGTCGGCACCATCACCGCCAGGAACCATGCCACCCAACCATGATGCGGCTTGCCCGCATCGAAATTGCGACTCGTCCACCGCGTCCATGCCAGCACGCCCGCGTAGACCGGGTTGTGATAGGCCAGCGGTCTCACCTGCTCGATGAGCAAGGCGCAGAGGATCGCAAAGAAGCTCATCGCCGGATGATAGCGACAGGGATCAAAGGCATCCCGGGCTACAACAGTGCCGCAGGCATTGCCTAGGCGACGAGGAATCGGTACAGGTTGCGCAGCATGCCGGCCGTGGCGCCCCATACGAAACGCTCGTTCTGTCCGTCCTGGTAAGGCATGGACAGCCACTCGCGGCGGCGTCCTTGCGCGTCGACCATTGCGTGCCGACGATGATTCGCAGGATTCATCAGGAACGCAAGCGGCACTTCGAAGGCTGCTGCCACTTCATGCGGATTGATCGCAAGCTCGAAAGACGGATGGACCATGGCGACCACGGGTGTGACGACGAATGACGTCACGGTGGTGTAAGTCGGCAAGCTCCCCAAAACTTCGACATGGTCGGCCGAAAGCCCGACCTCTTCCCAGGCTTCTCGCAAGGCTGCTGCTGCGAGATTCGCATCTTCCGGATCGACCCGTCCGCCAGGGAACGCGACCTGCCCCGAGTGATTGGAAAGGTGTGCCGTCCGCTCGGTCAAAAGCACCGTCGGCTGCGCACGCATGACGATCGGCACCAGCACTGCCGCCTCGGCCGGGATGCGATTGCCCCATTGGGGCTCGAGTCGAAATTCCGGCGCCCAGGTGGGCGGCTGGGCGAATCGCTCGCGCAGTGCGTCGACCGAAAGGACGGATGCGTTGACCGGCGGCAAATGCGCGTCGACGCCGATCACGTCGACCGACCTCGGGTCGATCGGTGCCAGCACCGGGGCCGGCGTGTTGATCGGTTCGATGGGCGTGGCTGACATGGTGAGATCGATCGTATCCAACTCAGAATCGCGGCGAGGCTGCCGAGTCGGCCTCGCTTGCAGTGCGGCGAGCCAGGTTGTGAACAACTTCCGCAGACTCAGCATGAAAGCCACGACCTGCGTGCGCACCAAAGCAAAAGCCGCCCGGAGGCGGCTCTTGTCGGTCACGGCTGCAATACCGAGATGACGCGATAGGTGAGCTAGGCGCCGATCGGAGATCAGGCTTGGGCAGCGGCAGCGGCCTTGTTCGACCGGCTGGGCAGCTTTTCCTTGATGCGAGCAGAACGACCGCTGCGCTCGCGCAGGTAATAGAGCTTGGCACGGCGGACATCACCGCGACGCTTGACTTCGATGCCGGCGATCAGCGGGCTGTAGGTCTGGAAGGTCCGCTCGACGCCTTCGCCGCTGGAGATCTTGCGAACCGTGAAGCCGCTGTTGAGGCCCCGATTGCGCTTGGCGATGACGACGCCTTCGTAGGCCTGCACGCGCTTGCGATTGCCTTCGACGACGTTGACGCTGACGATGACGGTGTCGCCGGGCATGAATTCGGGAATCTTCTTGCCGAGACGGGCAATTTCTTCCTGCTCGAGGGTCTGGATGAGGTTCATGATTTCCTGGATTCGATCGTGTCCGCGCTACACAAAAGGCGTCTTGCAGTCCCCACGGAATGTTCGTGGAGCTGGCTACGCGGCCGGGCAGAGGATCGGAAAGCCCGCGATTATAGCTTTTTCAGGAGGCTCTTCTCGTCGGTCGCATCGAGCCGGCCTGCCGCCCGCGCCGCATCGATCAACTCCGGCCGATGCTGCGCGGTGATTCGAAGCCGCTGGTCTCTGCGCCAGCGCTCGACCTGCGCATGGTGACCCGACATCAGCACATCCGGCACCGGCTGGTCGCGCCAATGCTCGGGCCGGGTGTAGTGGGGACAATCCAGCAGGCCGTCCAGCTCGGGGTTGAAGCTGTCCTGTGCATGGCTGGCGGGGTCGGCCAACACCCCAGGCTGCAGTCGCGCCACGGCATCGAGCAACGCCATGGCTGCGATCTCGCCTCCGGACAGCACGAAATCCCCCAAACTGACCTGGTGGGTGACGCGCGCATCGACGAAGCGTTGGTCAAGCCCTTCGTAGCGGCCGCAGATCAGGACCGCGCCTTCGCCCGACGCCCAGCCCTGGACCGCGGAATGCCCAAGGACATCGCCAGCCGGAGAGAAGAGCACCACCGGAGGTGCCTGCCCCCCGCGCGCCGCGACTGCTTGATCAAGGCAGGCGGACAGGGGTTCGGCCATCATGACCATGCCCGGTCCGCCGCCAAAGGGTCGATCGTCGACCCGACGGTACTTGCCCTCGCCGTGATCCCGCAGGTTCCAGAGCACGACTTCGACCTGCTTCGATTCGAAGGCGCGACGCGTCACGCCGCTCGAGAGGAACGGGCCGAACAACTCCGGAAAAAGGGTGATGACGTCGAAGCGCATCGGAGCACGCGCGGATCAGTAGTCCGGCTGCCAGTCGACGACGATGCGCCTGGCTGCAAGATCCACGCTGTCCACGAAGGCAGAGACGAAAGGAACCATTCGCTCGATCGGCTTGCCCTCTTCGGTTGCCTGCAGCACGAGCGTGGTCTGGGGACCGGTCGCGAGCAGTTCGCGCACCTCGCCCAGCGCGATGCCTTCGCGGTTCACGACCGCAAGACCGATCAGATCGACCCAGTAGTACTCGTCGGTGCCTGCCGTCGGGAAACTGGAGCGCGGCACGAAGATTCGGGCGCCGCGAAGTGCTTCCGCTGCATTGCGGTCCGGCACGTCGGCCGACGAAGCAACCACCACGTCGGAGTGCTCCTTGGCCTCTCGGACGGCGAGCATGAACGCAACGCCGGATGCGGCACCGGGCGGCTGGAGAAACCAGCGCTTGGATGAAAAAAGCGCCTCGGGTTGGGCGCTATGAGGCAGGACCTTGAACCAGCCCTTGATGCCCCAGGCATCGGCAATGCGGCCTACCTCGATCGCATCCGCCGGCAGATCGGCGGCCTCGAGCGTCGGCAACATCGCACTGCCGCCCGGGCTGGCTTCAGGCTGCGGCCTGGGGAGCCGATGCGGCTGCCTGGCGGATCAGGCGGGTGACGGTGGGAGAGGCTTGTGCGCCGACGCTCTTCCAGTAGGTCAGGCGATCCTGCGCGATGCGGATGCTCTCTTCGTTTTCCTTGGCGGTCGGGTTGTAGAAACCCAGGCGCTCGATGAAGCGACCGTCGCGGCGGACCCGCTTGTCGGCAACGACGATATTGAAGAACGGACGGCCCTTGGAGCCGCCGCGGGAGAGTCGAATGACGACCATGATTTATCCTTCGGGTGGTGCAGCAAACAAGAATTGTGTTTGCCCACGATGTTTTTCCAGCGTCGAGACACGCGACATGGCCACCCGGCCAGCGACACGCTGAAAAGCCCACGATTATAGCCAGCAGCCGTGCCATGACCCTGATCCGACCCAGCCGCCCCGAAGATGTCGCAAGAATTACTGCGATCTATGCCCATCACGTACGGCACGGCACCGGCACCTTCGAGACCGATCCGCCCACCGAGGAAGACATGGCCGCGAGGCGGCAGGACGTGCTCTCCAAGAACCTTCCGTACCTGGTCGCAGAAAAAGATGGCGACGTCCTCGGCTTTGCCTACTGCAACTGGTTCAAGCCCCGTCCGGCCTACCGCTTCTCGGCGGAAGACTCGATCTACATCGACGACAAGGCGCGCGGGCAGCGGGTCGGTACCGAGCTCTTGTCCGCACTCGTCGCCGCCAGCGAAAAGGCCGGCATCCGGAAGCTGATCGCGGTCATCGGCGACTCCGCCAACCTCGGATCGATCAACCTGCACCGTGCGCAAGGCTTCGGGCATGTCGGCGTCTTGAAGGACTGCGGCTGGAAGTTCGACAAGTGGCTCGACGTGGTGCTGATGGAGCGTGAACTGGGCGCGGGCAGCTCGACCTCCCCCGCATGAAGAACAAGACCCTGGCCGCCTGGCTCGCATTCCTCGGCGGCCCCCTGGGGCTTCACTGCTTTTATTTGCGCGGGATGGGCAGCATGCTCGGCTGGTTGCTGCCGATCCCCACCGCGCTCGGCATCTACGGGATCGAAAGGGCCTTGGCGCTCGGCGTGGACGACGGCCTGAGCTGGGTGCTCATCCCGCTGCTCGGATTCACGATCGCGGGTTGCGCCCTGACCGCGATCGTCTACGGCTTGATGCCGCCGGAAAAGTGGAATGCCCGCTACAACGCGCGCTCGCCGTCGGAGGCCGCAGCCGGGCGCACCGGGTGGCTCACGATCGCGGCCGTGGTGCTCGCCCTGTTCTTCGGCAGCACGATTTTGATGGCCACCATCGCCTTCAGCTTCCAGCGCTTCTTCGAGCACCAGATCGAAGAAGGCCGGAAGATCTCGCAATAGCGGCGGGCCTTCGGGCCCTGGGCGCCCAGGGCGCCCCCACCTTCGCACCAGTCGTCAGAAGATCTGGAGCCCGGCCCAATAGGCGATCGCGGCGACGAAGGCCGAAGCCGGAATGGTGAACACCCAGGCCCAGACGATGTTGCCCGCCACGCCCCAGCGCACCGCGCTCGCGCGCTGCACCGAGCCGACGCCGACGATCGCGCCGGTGATGGTGTGGGTGGTCGACACCGGGATCCCGAGAGCAGTGGCCAGGAAGAGCGTCAGGGCGCCGCCGGTTTCTGCGCAGAACCCGCCCACCGGCTTCAACTTGGTGATCTTCTGCCCCATCGTCTTCACGATCCGCCAGCCGCCGAACATGGTGCCGAGCGCGATCGCGGCGTAGCAGCTCACGATGGTCCAGGTCGGCGGCGCTGCATCGCTGGCCGAGGCGTGACCGGTCGCGATCAGCAGCATCCAGATGATGCCGATGGTCTTCTGCGCATCGTTGCCGCCGTGTCCCAGGCTGTAGGCACCTGCCGAAACCAGCTGAAGTCGACGGAACCACCGGTCGACTCGCGACGGCGTCGAAAGCCTGAAGACCCATGCCACCACGATCATCATCAGCGAACCGAGCATGAAGCCCAGGAAGGGCGAAACGAAGATGAACGCGACCGTCTTCCAGATGCCCGATGCCACCAGTGCGCCGGACCCGGCCTTGGCGATCACGGCGCCCACGATGCCGCCGATGAGCGCATGCGAGGAGCTGCTCGGGATGCCGTAGTACCAGGTCACCAGGTTCCAGCTGATCGCGCCGATCAAGGCGCCGAACACCACATGCACGTCGACGATGCCCGGATGCACGATGCCCTTGCCGACGGTCGCGGCCACGCTCAGGTGGAAGACGAAGATCGCGATCAGGTTGAAGAATGCGGCGAAGACCACCGCCTGCCCCGGTCGCAAGACGCCGGTCGACACCACGGTGGCGATCGAATTCGCCGCATCGTGGAAGCCGTTCATGAAATCGAAGGCGATGGCCAGCGCGACCAACGCGATCACCACCCAGAGGGCTACCTCAGCTGTTGCCATGGCAGTCGACGAGCGTCAGGAGTTCTCGAGGACGATGCCCTCGATCACGTTGGCCACGTCCTCGCACTTGTCGGTGATCGTCTCGAGCAGTTCGTAGATGGCGCGCAGCTTGATGACTTCGCGGACATCCGGCTCTTCGCGAAACAATTTGCTCATGGCGCTGCGCATGACCCGGTCGGCATCGGATTCGAGCCGGTCGATTTCCTCGCAGGTCTTGAGAGTCGCCTCGGCAATGGCCGGATTGGAGGTCTTGCCAAGGAACTTGACCGCATCCTTGACCCGTTCGCAGCATTTCACGCTCAGCGCCGTGAGCCGCGTGATTTCCTCGGTCATGTGGCGCACGTCGTAGAGCGCCATGGTTTCGGCCGAATCCTGGATCAGGTCGGCCACGTCGTCCATCGTGTTGATGAGCTTGTGGATCTGCTCGCGATCGATCGGCGTGATGAAGGTCTTGTGGATCAGCCGATTGACGTCGTGCGTCACACGGTCGGCGGCGCGTTCGGCGTTATCGACATCGCGGTTGTACTGCTCGCGCAGGTGCAGATCGTTGTAGTTGGCAACCAGTTGCTCGAAGGCCCGGGCAGCCTCGACGATGCGGTCGGCATGCTGGTTGAACATCTCGAAAAAATTCCCCTCGCGGGGCAGCAGCTTGCCGAACATGGCGCTCTCCAGGGTTCGCGGTTATCACAGCTTCGTGACACCATCGTGAAAACCCGGCAAGTGTACTGGTGGCCCTCGCGGGATTGCTGCGGCGCGGTCAGGCCAGCCTGTCGATGCGCTGATCTCGAACGGCATCGAGCTCGTGCACCGACACGAGTTCCGGAGCCAGCTCGGCGAGCGGCACCAGGACGAAGGCGCGCTGTCGCATTCGCGGATGAGGCAGCGTCAGGCGCGGGGTTTGCAAGACGACGTCCGAATGCATGAGCAGGTCGAGGTCGAGCGTTCGGGGCGCGTTGCGATAGGGCCGCTCGCGGCCCGCGTCGGCTTCCAGCTGCTGCAGCGCGGACAGCAGTTCGAACGGATCGAGGCGCGTGCGGATCTCGACGACGGCGTTGATGAAATCCGGCCCCGCGGCATCGACCGGTTGGCTGCGATACAAGGACGACGCCGCCGCGACGCTCGTGCCGGAGAGGCGTTGGATGTCGAGAATGGCCTGCCTGACGGTGGCAACCGCATCGCCCAGGTTCGCGCCGATGCCGACAAAGGCGCGACCGTTCATTCGGCTTGGGACGACTCCGCCGGACTACCGCCACGGGGCTTGCGGCGACGCCTGCGCTTGCGTGGCGCAGAGTCCGATTCGGTCCGGTCCTCGCCTTGCTGCTCCGATCCACCGGACTCGAATCGACCCTCTTCCGGCTCTGAGCGGGGTCCACCGACGGATCCTGCCTCGGCCCCGGCCTGCGGCGCCGCCGGCGCAGTCCGCGTCACGACCCGCTGGCGCGGCTTCTTGTGCTGCTCGTCGCGGACCTGGTCCATGAGATCCTGCCGGCGAAGGTCATCGGCGGTACTGAACTCCTGCCACCATTCCGCGATGGCCTCGCTGACTTCGCCGACGTCCGCACGCAGCCGCATGAAGTCGAAGGCGGCGCGGAACCTCGCCTGCTCGACCAGGCTGTACGGCGTGGCACCGCTGCGCTTGTCGAAGCGCGGCTGCATCATCCAGATCTCCCGCATGTCTCCCGCCAGCTTGCCGCGGCCGGAGACATCGCCGATGCGGGCATTGAAAACATCGTCGATCGCATCCTGGAGCGCCGGAAACGAAGGTTGGCCGCGCTGGCCGTTGCGGCCCGCGACACGCTCTGCCCAGCCGTCACGCACATCCGCCCACAGCACGCAAGCCAGGAGGAAGCTCGGCGCCACCGGCTTGCCTTCGCCGACGCGCCGGTCCGTATCGAGCAGCGCGGCCTTGACGAAGGGCTGGTCAGCACGTTCGACCACCACGTCGAGCAGCGGATAGATGCCGGTGGTCAGACCCAGCTTGCGCAGTTGCTCGATGGTGGCGATGGCATGCCCGGTCTGTAGCAGCTTGAGCATCTCGTCGAAGAGCCGACTCTGCGGCACGTCGGCCAGGAGGCGACTCGATTCGACCAGCGGTGCGGCGGTCTTCGGCTCGAGCTTGAAGCCGAGCCCAGCGAGCTTGGCGGAAAAGCGGATGGCGCGGATGATCCGGACCGGGTCCTCGCGGTAGCGCACCGCCGGGTCGCCGATCATCCGAAGCGTGAGCTTCTTGGCGTCGCGGATGCCGTTGTGGTAATCGACCACAATCTGGCTCGCCGGGTCGTAGTACATGGCGTTCACAGTGAAGTCGCGGCGCGCGGCGTCTTCTTCCTGCGGGCCCCACACGTTGTCTCGCAGCACCCGCCCGCTCGCATCCACCGCATGCTTCATGCCTGCCAGTTCGCTCTTGCTGGTGCGCTCGTTGCCGGCCACCTGCTCGGCCGCGGCGCCGTCCAGCGACGCGCGAAAGGTCGAAACCTCGATCACCTCGTGCTCGCGGCCACGGCCATACACCACGTGCACGATCCGGAAGCGGCGACCGATGATGAACGCCCGCCGGAACAGCCCCTTGACCTGCTCCGGCGTCGCATTCGTCGCCACGTCGAAGTCCTTGGGCCGCAGGCCGAGCAACAGGTCGCGCACCGCGCCGCCCACCACATAAGCCTCGAAGCCGGCGTCCTGCAAGGTGGTGACGACGTTCTTCGCGCGTTCGTCCATCAGGTCCGGATTAATGCCATGCACCGATGCCGCAACTTCCTGGCGCTTGCCGAAACGGGCTTTGCTCGAGGTGGCATCCCCGGATTTGCCGAGGAGCTTGTCGAAGAAATTCTTGATCATTGTTTGAGTCGTTGGCGCATTGGGCGCGTCATTCATTTTCGAGCATCGACCGGATCAGCGGGATGGTGATCGCGCGCTGGGTCTGCAGCGCATAGCCATCCAGCTTGGCCAGCAGCTCGAGGAGGCTGCCGAGATCGCGGCTGAAACGATGCAGCACGTAGTCGAGCACCTCGTCCGACAGCATCACGCCCCGCTCGTCTGCGGCCTGGCGCAGCACGGCACGCCGTTCGGCTTCGCTCAAGACCTGCAAGTGGAACACGTGGCCCCATCCCAGCCGGGTGCGGAGATCCTCGCGCAGCTTCAAGGCAGCGGGCGGCTCCAGGCCAGCGGCGATCACGCCCCGCTGCAGGCTCTGCGCGCTGACGAACCAGGTGAAGGCCGCATGCTGCTGGACCGCGGTATAGAGATGCACATCGTCCATCAACACCGCACCCCAGGCTTCGTCGAACGGCGGCGGGTCCGCCAGGCCCGGCTGCAGCCAGCCGACGCTCGCTCCCTGGTCGCGGAGACCGGCGCGCACGGCTTCGAGAAGATGGGTCTTGCCGCTTCCGCCCTCGCCCCAGAGGTAGGTCGGAACCGGGGAATGCAGCGTCGGCGCCTGCGCCCCGCCGAGCCATAGTTCGAGATGCCGCAGCGCCGGCTCGTTCGGTCCGGCCAGAAAACCGCCCAGCGTCGGACCGGTCGCAAGACCGATGTCGAGGGCGAGCTGCTTCATGCCGGAGCCGCCGCAAGCGGCTCGGAGGGCGCGGACGACGCAAGGTTTGGGTTCATGGAGAGGCCCCGTGGGACCTTAAAATCGTCCGGAATTCTATCGACCTGCCCCATCCGGTTGGCTTGGTCGTCGTCTTTTCCTCCTCCTCATCACCGTTCTTCGGCGCGGCTCACTCATGAATTCCTCTCCGTCCACCCCCCTCAGCTACAAGGATGCAGGGGTCGACATCGATGCGGGCGATGCGTTGGTCGACCGGATCAAGCCCCTGGCGAAGCGGACCCTGCGCGAAGGCGTGCTCGCTGGCATCGGCGGCTTCGGCGCCTTGTTCGAGGTGCCCAAGCGCTACCGGGAGCCGGTGCTGGTCAGCGGTACCGACGGCGTCGGCACCAAGCTCAAGCTGGCCTTCGAATGGAACATGCACGACACGGTCGGCATCGACCTGGTGGCCATGAGCGTGAACGACGTGCTGGTGCAAGGCGCCGAGCCCTTGTTTTTTCTCGACTACTTCGCCTGCGGCAAGCTCGAAGTCGACACCGCCGCTGCCGTCATCGGCGGCATCGCTCGCGGCTGCGAACTGAGCGGCTGCGCGCTGATCGGCGGCGAAACGGCCGAGATGCCGGGCATGTACCCCGCGGGCGAATACGACCTTGCAGGCTTTGCGGTCGGTGCCGTCGAGAAGTCGAAGATCCTGACCGGCCAAGACGTCCGACCCGGCGACGTCGTGCTCGGGCTCGCCTCTTCTGGCGTCCACTCCAACGGCTTCAGCCTGGTCCGCAAGGTCATCGAGCGCGCCGGCAGCGAGCTTCCGGCCACGCTCGACGGCCAGCCGTTTCGCGAGGCCGTCATGATGCCGACCCGCCTCTATGTGAAGCCGGTGCTGGCCGCCCTGGCCAAGCACCCCATCAAGGCGCTCGCGCACATCACCGGCGGCGGATTGCTCGAGAACATCCCGCGCGTGCTGCCCGAAGGCTGCGCCGCGCGACTTTCGAAAGGCAGCTGGCCGCGCACCGAGCTCTTTGCCTGGCTGCAGCAGGTGGCCGGCATCGACGATATCGAGATGAACCGCACCTTCAACAACGGCATCGGCATGGTCGTGGTGATCGACCCGAAGGAAGCCGATGCCTGCGCCGCGACCTTGCAGGAAGCCGGCGAGGCGGTGCATCGCATCGGCATCATTGCCGAGCGCGGCGATGGCGCACCCGTGACCGTGGGTTGACGCGTCACGCGCCGTGAACGAAGAACGCCCGACCCATTCGTCCCGCGCCGTGCTGACCGCCAGCTACCTGCTGATGGCGGGCGGCTTGCTGCTGGTCATGTGGCAGGGGCTTCTTCCGGGTCTCCTGTGCGCCTGCATCGGCTTTCTCGGCACTCGCCGGATCGCCCGCTGGCTCGATGCCGGGTCCGGCAAGCTGAGGCTGCCGCGCGCCGGCCCTCGTTCGCGACTCGCGCCGTCGGCGAGCTGGGCCCGGATCCTCGCCGCGGCCTTGGTGATGCTGGCCCCGCTCGGATTGCTCAGCGTCGCGTTCTCGGAAGCCCGCGACTTCGTTCTCAATGCGCCGGAGCAGTACCAGGAACTCCTCGACTACATCGCGCGCACCGTGCTCGAGCTGCGCCTGAAGCTGCCACCCGAAATCGGCGCCTACCTGCCCGAGGGTGCCGCCGAAGTCCAGCAGGTGGTGGCCGGCTATCTTCGGGCGCAGGCGGGCGCACTGGCGCTCACCGGCCGGGCCTGGCTGGGCGGCCTGCTTTTCGCCTATGTCGGCCTGATCGTGGGCACCCTCGCCGCGGTTCCGATGCCGGCCCCCGGACGCCGGCCGCTCGCGGCAGAACTTGAGCGGCGCGTGACCTTCTTCGGCCAGGCCTTCGGCCAGATCGTTGCGGCGCAGTTCTGGATCGCGGCCTTCAACACCCTGCTCACGGCGATCTTCCTGCTCTTCGTCTTGCCGGTGTGGAGCCCTGCCCTGCCCTATACGCCGGCGCTGATCACATTGACCTTCGTCGCCGGCCTGGTGCCGATCGTCGGCAACCTGCTGTGCAACGCGGTCATCACGGTGGTGGGGCTCTCGGTGTCGCCGATCACCGCCCTGGCCTGCCTCGGCTTCCTGATCCTGATCCACAAGGCCGAGTACGTGATCAATGCCAAGGTGGTGGGCTCGCGAACCCAGATGGGCGTGTGGGAACTGCTGGCCGTGATGTTCGTCGCCGAGGCCACCTTCGGGCCGGCCGGGCTGGTGGCGGCGCCGCTTTTCTATGCCTATCTCAAGAAGGAGTTGCAGGCTGCCGGACTGGTCTGAGCCGAAAGCTCGCGGCGCGGCCCCGGCTCAAAGATAGCCGCAGAAGCGAAGCACATGCCCGTCGGGCTCGCGAATCGCGAATTCGCGGAGCCCCCAGGGTTGCGACGCGGGTTCCTCGATCACGACCACACCGCGCTTGACGTAAGCCGCATGCAGACCGTCGACATCGTTCCCGACATGGATCACGATCTCGCCGCGCCAATCGCCTTCTCGCCGCCTGCACTGCCAAAGACGGATGTAGACCGGATCGCCGTAGCTCCGGTCGCCCTTCTTGACCCGTGCATAGCTCGGCGGCTCGCCGGCGATGAAATCCAGGTCGAATCCGAGCACGTCGCAGAAATAGCGGGCTGCCCGCGCCGCGTCGGCCACCGGCAGCACCGGCTGGATGCCGTGGAATTCGTGTGTCGTGCCGAGGTCGACTGCCGGAGCGCGCGGCGCCGTCATCCGGCGTCCACCGGGTCGGGCCTTGTTCGACGAGCTTCGGTGGCGTGGACCGCGAGGCCGGACGTCGTCAATTCCTCGCCCTCCGGAGCGCGGCGACGCGCTCGTTGATCGCATCGATGTCGAGCGCGTCCTCGGCGTGTGCCAGGTAGGTCTCGAGGTCGCGCACGGCGAGCGCGCTGTTGCCCTGCTCGGCATGGGCGAGGCCGCGGTCGCGGTACTCGGCCCATGCGGTCGGGAGCAGCGTCACCAATCGGTCCTGGACGGCGATGAGTCGTTGCCAGTCTTCCTGCGCCTGGTGGATTTCCTTCAGGTTGCGCAGCATGCGCCCGACGATTTCACGCGGCGACGACGGCTGCAGGTAGAGCCCGAGCGGCACGTCGAATTCGCCGACCAGGCCGTTGTTCCGCTTGTAGGGCTCGAGCCGTTCGCCGAGCTCCTCGCGCGACAGCGACTTGCCCGAGAACGGGTCGATGACCACCTGCCCTTTCGGCAGCGTCACCTTCAACATGAAGTGCCCGGGAAAGCCGACGCCGCGTGCATGCAGGCCGAGGCCCTGCGCCAGCTCCATCCAGAGCACGGCGAGCGAGATCGGGATCCCGCGCCGCGTCCGAAGCACCGCGTTGAGGAAGCTGTTGTCCGGATCGTAGTAGTCGTTGACGTTGCCGCCGAAGCTCAAGTCGTGGAAGAAGAACTGGTTGAGCACGCGAAGCCGCTGCAAGGGCGCGGCATCGGCCGGCAGGCGCCGCTTGAGCCGGGCGAGCAATTGGTCGACGTCGCCCAGTACCTCCTGAACGTCGAGGTCCGGGTATTCGTCCTGGGCGAGGCTGGCCGCGGCTTCCAGCAAGGGAAAGTGGTCGTCGCTCTTAACCAGCGACTCGAAATACTCGAGTGCCGTGAGCGACCGGAAGCTGAATGTCATGCGTCTTTGTAGAGGAGCCCGGGCGGAGCGTCAAGAAGCCCCGGCCCCGTGGGTAGTCAGCGGCGGACCATGCTGCGGAGCTTGACGCCGGTGAGCGCCAGCACGGCGAAATACAGCAGCCCCGCCGCTGCGATCAAGCCGGCGAGGAGGCCGACGCGCACCAATCGATCGGCGCGCAGCCCGACCCAGTCGAAGTGGGCGGAGCCCCAGGCCAACAGGGCCCCGAGCGCCACCGCGCCGGCTGCGACCTGCAGCAGGAAGCGGATCCAGCCCGGTTCGGGGACGTAGCTCTTGCGCCGAAGAAGGCCGATCAGCAGCCAGCCCGCATTCAGGATGCCGCCCAGTCCCAGGGTCAGGGTCAGAGCCGCATGCTGCAGCACGGGCACGAGGAGCAGGTTCAAGGCCTGGGTCAGGATGAGCACGGCGATGGCGATCAGCATCGGCGTTCGCATGTCGTGCCTGGCAAAGTAGCCCGGCGCCAGGATCTTGATCGCCACGAGGCCGGTCAAGCCGACGCCGTAGTAGGCGAGCGCAATGGAGGTGCGCCGAACGTCTTCGCTGCTGAATGCCCCGTTGTGGAAGAGCACCGCGACCAGCGGCGTCGAGAACACCAGCAAGGCGACCGAGCACGGCACCGCCAGCATCACGACCAGCCGCAAGCCCCAGTCGATCATCGACGAGTAGCGCGCGTCGTCCTTGGCGGCTCGTGCCGCGGAAAGCTGCGGCATCAGCACCACGCCCAGCGCGACGCCGAGCATCGCGGTCGGAAATTCCATCAGCCGGTCCGCATAGCTGAGCCAGGTAACGCTGCCCGGCGCGAGGTGCGAGGCGATCTGCGTGTTGATGACCAGCGACAACTGCCAGACGCTCACGCCGATCAGGGCCGGCACCATCAGCTTGCCGACCTTGCGGGTCTCCGGATCCTTCCAGGCGCGCCGGATGCCGGCGAGCGGCGTGCCGATGCGAGGCAACATGCCGATGCGACGCAGTGCCGGAAGCTGCAGGGCGAGCTGCAGGACGCCGCCCACCATCACCCCGACGCACTGGGCATAGATCGGCTCGATGCCAAGGCGCCGGAACCAGGGCGCGCCGAGCACGATCGACAGGATCAACGCCAGGTTGAGCAGCACCGGCGAAGCCGCCGGCACCGCGAACTTGCGCCAGGTATTCAGCACGCCGCCCGCCAACGCCACCAGCGACATGAAGCCGATGTAGGGGAACATCCAGCGGGTCATCAGCACCGCGGCATCGAAGCCTTGCGGCGTCTGCCGCAGGCCGCTCGCCATGGCCCAGACCATGATCGGCGCCGCCACCACGCCGGCGACGCAGAACAGCACCAGGATCCAGGTCAGGAGCGTGGCGACCTGGTCGACCAGCAGGCGGGCCGCGTCGTCGCCGCGCTCGGTACGGGTCGCCGCCAGCACCGGAACGAAGGCCTGGCTGAACGCGCCTTCGCCGAAGATCCGGCGAAAGAGATTGGGAATCCGGAAGGCGACGTTGAACGCGTCGGTCAACGCGCTGACGCCGAACACCGAGGCCATCAGCAGGTCGCGGATCAGCCCCGTCACCCGGGAGGCCAGCGTGAAAAGGGAGACGGTGGAGGCGGACTTGAAGAGCGACACAGCCAGCGAGTGTAGGTGCCTCGCGCGAGCTGACCTCGCCGGCCTATAATCGAGGGCTTTGCTGCATCATCCCCAGACACCAAGGAAACCTACACATGGCATCAGCCAAACCCAAGAAAAAGAACCCGCGCCTCGCGTCGGGCCGCAAGCGCGTCCGCCAGGACGTCAAACTCAACGCCGCGAACACGTCGCTGCGTTCCAAGTACCGGACCGCGGTCAAGAACGTCGAGAAGGCCGTGCTGGCCGGCGACAAGACCAAGGCAGCCGAACTCTTCGCCAAGGCGCAGAGCATCGTGGACACGGTTGCCGACAAGGGCATCTTCCACAAGAACAAGGCAGCTCGCGACAAGAGCCGCCTGGCCACCAAGGTAAAGAACCTGGCCCTCGCCCCTGAAAAGGCAACCGCCGCCTGAGGCATCAGGCAAACAGCCCGGACAGGTCGATCGACCTTTCCGCCGTTTGATCGGGGTGCGCTGCAGCAAAGTGAAAACCGCCTTCGGGCGGTTTTTTCATGGGCGCTCGATCCCGGGGCCGGGGCTCGGCTATCGCCGAGCTTGTCTTCAGCTCGTGGTTTGCGAAGGCGGCCGGATCGGCGCCGGCGGCGCGTTCGGCACCAGGCAGGCCTCGCCGACCTGCAAGCCGTTGTCCCGCGCGAAGTTCATGACGAAATCCCAGGCCATCACATCGGCATCGCGCAATTCGTGGCTCACGACCACGCACTTGATGCCGTTGATGACGGTCGGCACGCACCAGGGGGAATAGCTCAGGTGGCTGCCCGGCTGGGGCCCGCCCGGACGGAATGAACACATGACGCCCGCCAGCCGTTCCGCCCAATCGCTGGGCCTGAAAGTCTTGCCATCCTGGGTAATGCCCTGGATGAAGACCTGCTTGGCGGAAGGAGAAACCATGGGGCGTTGAAGGCACCGGCAGGAGTGCTGCGGCGCAACAATGATTCTAGCGAGCTGCCCCTGTCGAGACTGCCTTCAAGGGCATTGCAGTCATGCGGAATCCTCAACTTCCGCGCCGAACTGCACGCCTAGAATCCGCCCTTCCTTTTTCCCCGGAGTTCGCATGAGCGCCCCTGCCGCACCTTCGTCGCCCCACGTCATGAACACCTACGGGCGCCTGCCGATCGCGTTGTCGCATGGCCAGGGCTGCCGAGTGTGGGATACCGAAGGCCGTGCCTACCTGGACGGGCTCGGCGGCATCGCGGTCAACACGCTCGGACACAACCATCCCGAGCTGGTTCCGGCCCTGCAAGACCAGATCTCGAAGCTGATCCACAGCTCGAATTACTACCACGTACCCGGCCAGGAAAAGCTGGCCGCCAAGCTGGTCGAGCTCTCGGGTCTCACCAACGCCTTCTTCTGTTGCACCGGGCTCGAGGCGAACGAGGCCGCGCTCAAGCTGGCGCGCAAGTTCGGGCACGACAAGGGCATCGAGCGGCCGGAGATCGTGGTGTACGAGGCCGCGTTCCACGGCCGCAGCATCGCGACCTTGTCCGCGACCGGCAACCCGAAGGTCC
Organism: Burkholderiales bacterium 8X; assembly: GCA_902506565.1. Taxonomy (GTDB): domain Bacteria; phylum Pseudomonadota; class Gammaproteobacteria; order Burkholderiales; family Burkholderiaceae_C; genus Variovorax. The sequence continues at coordinate 3,265,822 of LR732703.1, forward strand.
AGAAGGGTTTCGGACCGCTGGTCGAGGGCTTCATCCGCGTGCCGCTGAACGACATCGAGGCCCTGAAGGAAGCCACGGAGGGTAATCCGAACGTGGTGGCGGTGTTCTTCGAAACCATCCAGGGCGAAGGCGGCATCCATCCGATGCGGTGGGAATACCTGCGCGAGGTGCGGGCGCTGTGCGACCAGAACGACTGGCTGATGATGATCGACGAGGTGCAATGCGGCATGGGCCGCACCGGCAAGTGGTTCGCGCATCAGTGGGCCGGCATCAAGCCGGACGTCATGCCGCTCGCCAAGGGCCTGGGCTCGGGCGTTCCGATCGGCGCAGTGGTGGCGGGCCCGCGTGCCGCCGGCATCTTCGAGCCCGGCAACCACGGCACCACATTCGGCGGCAATCCGCTCGCGATGCGGGCCGGCATCGAGACCATCCGCATCATGGAAGAGCATCGGCTGCTGGAGAACGCGGCGGAGGTCGGCGCCCATCTCAAGAGCGCGCTCGAACGCGAACTCGGCTCGCTCGCCGGCGTCAAGGAAGTCCGCGGCCAGGGCCTGATGCTCGGCATCGAACTCGATCGCCCGTGCGGCGTGATCCTGAACCGCGCCTGCGAGGCCGGCCTGCTGCTCAGCGTGACCGCGGACAGCGTCATCCGCCTGGTGCCACCGCTGATCCTGAGCATCGCCGAGGCGGACGAGATCGTCGCGATCCTCGTCCCGATCGTCCAGGCCTTCCTCGCGGAACCCAAGCCATGAGCCCGGCCGACACCTTGCCGCCGCCGCGGCACTTCCTGCAGTTCTCCGACTTCACGGCCGACGAGTTCGCCCATGTCTTCGCGCGTGCAGCCCTGATCAAGAAGCGCTTCAAGGCCTACGAAAAGCACCAGCCGCTGGCCGATCGCACGCTCGCGATGATCTTCGAGAAGGCATCGACCCGCACCCGCGTGAGCTTCGAGGCCGGCATGTACCAGCTCGGCGGCAGCGTGGTCCACCTGACGACCGGCGACAGCCAGCTGGGCCGGGCCGAGCCGATCGAGGACAGCGCCAAGGTCATCAGCCGGATGGTCGACCTGGTGATGATCCGGACCTTCGAGCAGACCAAGATCGAAGCCTTCGCGGCGCATTCGCGGGTACCGGTCATCAACGGCCTCACCAACGAGTTCCACCCCTGCCAGATCCTCGCCGACATCTTCACATTCATCGAGCACCGCGGCTCGATCCAGGGCAAGACCGTGGCCTGGGTTGGCGACGGCAACAACATGGCGAACACCTGGCTGCAGGCGAGCGAGATCCTCGGCTTCAAGGTGCACGTGAGCACGCCGAGCGGCTACGAGGTCGACCAGTCGGTGGCGGGGCTTCGATCCAACGACAGCTACCGGGTCTTCAAGGACCCGATGGAGGCCTGCCGCGGTGCCGACCTGGTGACCACCGACGTCTGGACCAGCATGGGCTACGAAGCCGAGGACCAGGCCCGCCGCGAGGCCTTCGCCGAATGGTGCGTGGACGAGGACATGATGCGAGCCGCGGGACCCGACGCGCTCTTCATGCATTGCCTGCCGGCGCACCGCGGCGAAGAGGTCCAGGCCGAGGTCATCGACGGGCCGCAGTCGGTGGTCTGGGACGAAGCAGAAAACCGGCTTCACGTGCAGAAGGCGCTGATGGAGTTCGTGCTGCTGGGGCAGTTGGACAACTGAGGCCAGCACACAAAGTTGCGATGCTGTTGGGATTAACCGACACCACGCTCTTCCGCCCGGCGCTAACTTTGCGCCATGCTTTCCGCTCTCTGGGATATCTCCCCGCCCGTCCACGAAGGGGCGCCCGTCTTTCCGGGCGACACCCGCTACCGGCAGCGCTGGGCCGCGACCATCGCGCCGGGCTGCCCGGTCAACGTCAGCGAAATCACCTTGTCGCCGCATGTCGGCGCCCATGCCGACGCTCCGCTTCACTACGACCCCGAAGGCGCCTCGATCGGCCAGGTCGACCTGCTGCCGTACCTCGGCCCCTGCCGTGTGATCCATGCCATCGACTGCGGACCGCTGGTCGAATGGCGGCACATCGAGCACGCCACGGGCCGGTTGCCGCAACGGGTGCTGGTGCGCACCTACCGGCAGGCGCCGGTCGACCGGTGGGATGACGCGCTCGCCGCATTCGCGCCCGCCACGGTCGAAAGGCTGGCGGACGCGGGCGTGCTGTTGATCGGCATCGACACCGCCAGCATCGACCCGGCCGACAGCAAACGACTCGACAGCCACCAGGTGATTCGCCGCCGAGGCTTGCGGGTGCTCGAAAACCTGGTGCTCGACAACGTGCCGGAGGGCGACTACGAACTCATCGCCCTGCCGCTCAAGCTCGTGAGCGCCGATGCATCGCCGGTCAGGGCGGTGCTGCGAACTCTCCAACCCTCATCACCATGAACCTCGAAGATTGCCGGCGCCTCGACGCCGAAGACCCGCTGGCCGCCCTGCGCGACCAGTTCATCCTGCCGTCCGGCGTCATCTACCTGGATGGCAACTCGCTCGGCGTATTGCCGCGCACCACGCCCGATCGCATCGCCAACGTCATCGCGAACGAATGGGGCGAGGGATTGATCCGGTCCTGGAACAACGCCGGCTGGTTCGACCTGCCGCAGCGCCTCGGCGACAAGGTGGCGCGCCTCATCGGCGCCGGCGCGGGCGAGGTGGTCTGCACCGACAGCACCTCGATCAACCTCTACAAGGTGTTGTTTTCGGCGCTCTCGCAGGCCAAGGCGGCCGGCAACCGGCGCGTGGTGATCAGCGAACGAAGCAACTTCCCGACCGATCTCTACATTGCCGAGTCGCTGTGCCGGGAGCACGGCTTCAACCTCCGGCTGATCGACGAAAGCGAGCTGGCCGATGCCCTGGACGAGCAGGCAGCGGTGCTGATGCTGACCCACGTCAACTACCGGACCGGCGCCATGCACGACATGCAGGCCGTGACCCGGATGGCGCACCAGGCCGGCGCCCTCATGGTGTGGGACCTCGCCCATAGCGCCGGCGCGGTGCCGGTCGCGCTCAACGCGGCCGATGCGGACTTCGCGATCGGCTGCGGCTACAAGTACCTGAACGGCGGCCCTGGTGCGCCGGCCTTCGCCTGGGTGCACCGCCGGCATGCCGACCGGTTCGAGCAGCCGCTCTCCGGCTGGTGGGGTCATGCGGCGCCCTTCGAGTTTTCTCCGCACTACCGGCCGGCGCCCGGTGTCGGCCGCTACCTGTGCGGCACCCAGCCGATCCTCGCGCTCGCGGCGCTCGACTGCGGCCTCGACACCGTGCTGGCGGCCGAAGCGCTTGCTGGCGATGGCGACGGCATGGCGCCGCTTCGCACCAAGTCGCTGGCGCTGACCGACACTTTCATCACGCTCGTGGAGCAACGCTGCCCCGGCCGCTTCACCTTGGTAACGCCGCGCGAGCATGCGCGGCGCGGCTCGCAGGTCTGTCTCGCGATGGCCGATCGCGCGCCAGGCGCCTATGCCATCGTGCAGGCGTTGATCGCCCGCGGCGTGATCGGCGACTACCGCGCCGGCGACTCGCAGATGCCGGACATCCTGCGCTTCGGCTTCACGCCGCTCTACATCGGCTTCGAGGATGTCTGGAACGCGGTCGAGCATCTGGTCCAGGTGCTCGAAGGAGAAGAATGGATGCGCCCCGAGTTCAACCGCAAGCAGGCGGTGACCTGAGATGAAGTCGAACACGCCCGCAGGCCCCGCGGCACGGCGGCCCGAGGACATCGTCCACGAAGAGAAAGCGCAGCTCGATTTCAGCGCGTCGATGAGCTACACCGACTACCTGAACCTGGACGTCATCCTGAATGCGCAGAAGCTGCGCTCGCCTTCGCACGACGAACTGCTCTTCATCGTGCAGCACCAGACCAGCGAACTCTGGATGAAGCTGATGCTGCACGAGTTGCGAGCCGCCATCGCGTGCATCGCCGGCGACGACCTGCAGGCCGCCTTCAAGATGCTGGCCCGGGTGTCGCGCATCATGGAACAGCTCGTCCATGCCTGGGACGTGCTGGCCACCATGACGCCGCCCGAATACAGCGCGATGCGGCCGTACCTTGCCAACTCGAGCGGCTTCCAGAGCTGGCAATACCGCTGCATCGAGTTCGCCCTCGGCAACAAGAACGCGGCGATGCTCAAGCCGCATTCGCACCGACCCGAGTTGCTGGCGGAGGTCGAGGCGGCCTGGCGCGCGCCCTCGCTCTACGACGAGTCGCTGCGCCTCCTGGCCCGGCGCGGCCTCGCGGTGCCTGCCGACTACCTGGAGCGTGACTGGTCCAGGCCCTACGAGGTGAGCGACGGGGTCGAGCAGGCCTGGCTCGCGGTGTACCGCGATCCGAAGAACCATTGGGACCTGTACCAGCTCGGCGAGGAGCTGACCGACCTCGAAGACGCATTCCGCCTGTGGCGCTTCCGGCACGTGACCACGGTCGAGCGGGTAATCGGCTTCAAGCGCGGCACCGGCGGCACCGGCGGCGTGAGCTACCTGCGAAAGATGCTCGACGTGGTGCTGTTCCCGGAGATCTGGAAGCTGCGCACCGATCTCTGATCGGTGCCGCCGGGCCGAAGCAGGTCAACCGTGGTAGAGCCAGGGCACGTCGAGCAACCGGCTTCCGAACATCCGAAGCGCCGTGTCGCGCCCTAGCCGCAAGGCGCCGGTCGCATGGAAGATCTCGCCATTGCGGCGGGCTCTCGCCTGCACCTTGGCGTTGCGCTCCCAGCGCGCCGCTGCGTAGCGCAGCACCGCCGCCGGAACGTCCGCGGCGGCACGACCTTCCAGCGCCTCGGCCAGGCCGACCGCATCCTCGATCGCCATGCCGGCGCCCTGCGCCAGGTACGGCAGCATCGGATGCGCCGCATCGCCCACCAGCGCTGCACGACGGGTCGCCATCTGCGAAGGACGCACGAGCGGCGGACGGTCGTGCAGGGCCCAGGCCTTCCAGCCAGGCATTGCTTCGAACAGGGCCTGGAGCGCGCCGTGGGTTCGCCCAGTCGCGGCTCGCAGGGCGGCCAGGCTGGTGTCCTGGCTCCAGTCGCGCAGGTCGCCCGGCGCGTCGGCTTCGGCCAGCACCACGACGTTGAGCGCTTCCCCTGCCCTCACCGGATAAGCCACCACGTGCAGCCGCTCGCCGAGCCAAACGGTGACGTCCTGGCTTCGCAAGGCTTCGGGCAGCGCCGACTGTTCGACCAAGGCGCGCCACGCCATGTGACCGGTGGCGCGGGGCGGCGTGGTGTCGCCGATGGCGAAGGGCCGCAGCGCGCTCCACAGCCCGTCGGCGCCGACCAGCAGGTCGCCCCACCAGAGCTGCGTGCGGCCCCAGGAAACGCACACTTCTTCCCGGCGCGACATCACGTCGCCGACCCGGGTCCGAAGGATCAGCTCGGCGGCGCCGCCTTCGCGCACCGCCGCGAGCAAGGCCGCGTGCAGGTCGGCGCGATGGACGCAGAGATAAGGGGCGCCGTAGCGCAAGGCAATGTCGCCCCCGAGCGGCATGCTCGCCAACGAGGCGTTGTCGACGGCGCTGCGCACGTTCAACGCCCGCGGCCGGGCGGCGATGCGCGTCAGCGCGGCTTCGAGGCCGAGCGAAGCCAGGCGCCGGGTCACGTTGGGGCCGAGCTGGATGCCGGCGCCGATCTCGCCGAAGGCACCGGCCTGTTCGAAAAGCTGGATCTTGCGCCGCGGCTCGCGGCCGAGCGCGAGGGCCGCGGCCAGCCCGCCGATGCCGCCTCCGACGACCAGGACCCGAAGCGCCTCGGGCATGGCGTCAGTGAGCGGGCGTGGGCGGTTTCTCTTGCGGTCGGCGCGGATCGGCCGTGCCCGCCTTCGGCGAGGCACAGGCACCGCAGCTGTCGCAGGCGCCGCAACCGGAGCTTTTCGAAAGGGCGGTCTGCAGGCGCTGGGCACGCTCTGCGTCGAGCAGCCCCACGCGGGCCGAGCCGCGCGCGAAGAGCGCCGCGGCGCCGCGCCGCCAGGCAGCCGGCATCCAGCGCCACACGGCATAGCAGGCCGCGCCCGCGACGATCAGCCCGACCACCAGGTTCTCGATCATTTCATCCTCCGGTGAAGGCCAGCGCGACCCGATAGGTCACCCAGCAGGCGATGTACGCCAGCGCGAACAGATAGCCCGCCATGATCCACACGTAGCGCCAGGAACCGGTCTCCCGCTTGACCGCGGCCAAGGTCGAGATGCATTGCGGCGCGAACACGTACCAGACCAGGAGCGACAGGGCGGTCGCCAGCGACCAGCTGCCGGCGATCAGCGGCTGCAGCTGGCCGGCCACGTCGTCGCCGGTGGAAGAAAGCGCATACACCGTGCCGAGCGCGCCCACCGCGACCTCGCGAGCCGCCATGCCGGGCACCAGCGCGATCGAGATCTGCCAGTTGAAGCCGATCGGCGCGAACACGTGCTCCAGCGCGCGGCCGATCATGCCGGCCAGGCTGTACTGGATGGCCGGCCCGCTCGCGCCGTCCGGCGGCGAAGGGAAGGTCGACAGGAACCAGAGCAGGATGGTGAGCGTCAGGATGATCGTGCCGACCCGCTGCAGGAAGATCCAGGCCCGCTCGTACAGCCCGAGCAGCAGGTTGCGAAGGTTCGGCCAGCGGTAGGCAGGCAGTTCCATCATCAGGGGCGACGGCTGCCCGCCGCTTCGGAAGCGCTTCATGACCCAGGCCACCGCCATCGCGGAGACGATGCCGAAGAGGTACAGCGCGAACAGCACGACCCCTTGCAGGTTGAAGATGCCGGCCACGCTGCGCTCGGGAATGAAGGCCGCGATCAGCAGCGCGTACACCGGCAGCCGTGCCGAACAGGTCATGAGCGGCGCGATCATGATCGTGGTGAGCCGGTCACGCCAATTGCTGATGGTGCGGGTCGCCATCACGCCCGGAATCGCGCACGCGAAGCTCGAGAGCAGCGGAATGAACGATCGCCCCGAAAGGCCCACCGTGCTCATCATCCGGTCGAGCAGGAACGCGGCACGCGGCAGGTAGCCCGAATCTTCAAGCGCGAGGATGAAGAGGAACAGGATCAGGATCTGCGGCAGGAACACGACCACGCCGCCGACCCCGGCGATGACGCCGTCCACCAGCAGGCTTTGCAGCAAGCCCTCGGGCACCCAGGTCTTGATCAGGTCGCCCAGGGCGCCGGTGCCTTCCTTGATCAGGTCCATCGGCACGTTGGCCCAGCTGAATACCGCCTGGAACATCAGGAACAGCATCACCGCCAGCAGCACCATGCCCCAGACCGGATGCATCGCGATGCGGTCCAGGCGATCGGTGGTGGCGAGGCTTCCGACCGGCTCCTGCACCGCGAGCTCGAGGATGCGGCGGACTTCCTGCTGGGTCGCGAGCACGTCGTCGAGGCCGGGTGCCTTCCAGGTCGAGGCCGGTGCGGACGCGACCGGCGCGTCGAGCGCGGCCAAGAGCTTCTCGGCACCGCCGACATCGATGCCCACGGTTTCGAAGACCGGCACCCCGAGTTCGCGCGACAAGGTCGCAACATCCACCCGGATGCCCTGGCGGCGCGCCATGTCGGTCATGTTGAGCGCCACCACCATGGGCAGGCCGAGCCGGCGCGCCTCGAGCACCAGCCGAAGATTGAGTCGCAGGTTGGTGGCGTCGGTCACGCAGACCAGCAGGTCGGGCATCGCCTCGCGGCTCTGGCCAGTGACCACGTCGCGGGTCACCGCCTCGTCCGCCGACAGCGCGTTCAGGCTGTAGGCACCGGGCAGGTCGAGCACGAAGACCTTGCGGCCGGCGGGCGTCTTGAGGAGACCTTCCTTGCGCTCGACCGTGACGCCGGCGTAGTTGGCGACTTTCTGGCGGCTGCCGGTCAGCAGGTTGAAGAGCGCGGTCTTGCCACAGTTGGGATTGCCGAGCAGCGCGATGCGCTCGGGCGGCGCCGGTTGGCTGCCGACGGCGGCGCCGGGCTGGAAGCGGAGCGTGGCTTCAACCATGTCGCGCGGCTCCCAATGTCACGCGGATGAAGGAAGCCTCGTGGCGCCGCAACGCGAAGGTGGTGTGGCCGAGCCGCACGGCGATCGGCTCCCGTCCGGGCAAGCCCCTGGCGACGATTCGCACCGCTTCACCGGGTACGAAGCCGATCTCGGTCAGGCGGAGCACGAGATCGCGTTCGTCGGGCTCCTCGGCTCGTCGCACGTCGAGCACCGTGGCCCATTCATCATCGGGAAGCTGGTCGAGGCTGATGGCGGCAGCAGCCGCCGGGATCGCTGGGGTCACCCTGAGGTCCGTGGATTTTCAAAATGAGAATTATTCTCGAAACCCACGGCTTCGGCAAAGGAAGAGCCGAATTCCCTTGAACCCGGCTCCGGTCAGGCGGACCTGCCGCGCCGCGCGGCTTCGGGGCCTCAGGCGAGCAGCTGGCGCAGCACGAAGGGCAGGATGCCGCCGTGCTTGTAATAGTCGACCTCGATCGGCGTGTCGATGCGAAGCCGAACGGTCACGTCCTGCTGGCTGCCGTCGGCGCGCCGGATGATCAGCTTGACATCCATCTGCGGCTTGAGGTCGCCGCCGATCACCACGTCGACTTCTTCCTCGCCCGTGAGGCCGAGCGTCTGCCACGAGTCCGCTCCGCGGAACTGGAGCGGCAGCACGCCCATGCCGACCAGGTTGGCGCGGTGGATGCGCTCGAAGCTCCGGGCCACCACCGCCTTGATGCCGAGCAGCTGGGTGCCCTTGGCGGCCCAGTCGCGCGACGAACCGGTGCCGTATTCCTCGCCGCCGAAGATCACGGTCGGCACGCCCTGCTCGATGTACTTCATCGCGGCGTCGTAGATGAACATCTTCTGGTTGCCGGGCTGGTAGAGCGTGAGGCCGCCCTCCTCCTGGCTGCCATTGGCGTCCGCCGGCAGCATCAGGTTCTTGATGCGCACGTTGGCAAAGGTGCCCCGCATCATGACGTCGTGGTTGCCGCGCCGCGAGCCGTAGCTGTTGAAGTCCGCCTTCGACACGCCGTTCGCCTTGAGCCAGATGCCGGCCGGCGAGTCTTCCTTGATCGCACCGGCCGGCGAGATGTGGTCGGTGGTGATCGAGTCGCCGAACAGCGCCATGATCCGCGCCCGCTGGATGCCGGCATCCGAGGCCCGCGGCTGCATCTGAAAACCCTCGAAGAACGGCGGCTCGGCGATGTAGGTGGACTCGGGCCAGTCGTAGACCTCGCCCGCCGTTCCCTTGATGCTGCTCCAGAGCGCACCCGGGTTGTCCTGTATCTGCTCGTAGTTCTTGCGGAACGACTGCGCATTCATCGCGTGCCGCAGGTTCTCGTCGATTTCCTGCATGGTCGGCCAGATGTCGCCCAGGTAGACGTCCTTGCCGCCGGTGCCCTTGCCGACCGGCTGGGTCATGAGGTCGACCATCACGTTGCCGGCGATCGCATAGGCGACCACCAGCGGCGGCGAGGCCAGGAAGTTCGCCTTCAGGTTCGGATGGATCCGGGCCTCGAAATTGCGATTGCCCGACAACACCGCGGCGCCGATCAGGTTGTTCTCGGAAATGACTTCGTTGATCTCCGGCGTCAGGTCGCCGGCATTGCCGATGCAGGTGGTGCAGCCGTAGCCCGCCAGGTAGAAGCCGAGCTTCTCGAGATACGGCAACAGGCCCGCCTTCTCGAGGTAGTCGGTCACGATGCGCGAACCGGGTGCGAGCGAAGTCTTGACATGCGGCTTGACCGTCAAGCCGGCCTCGACCGCCTTCTTGGCGAGCAGTCCGGCGCCCAGCATCACGCTCGGGTTCGAGGTGTTGGTACACGAGGTGATCGCCGCGATCAGGACATCGCCGTTGCCGATCGTGACCGGCGAGCCTTCGTCGTTGGCCGCCTGTGGCCGCTCCGAGGCGACCGGTGCCGGCGCGGCCACCGCCACGGGGTAGCGCACATGCAGCTTCTCGGCCGGCTGGTTGAAGCCGTTGGCATCGTTCGGCTTGCTGAAAAGCTCGGAGAAGCGGGTGGAAAGGTGGCCGAGGTTGATCCGGTCCTGCGGCCGCTTGGGGCCGGCGACGCTCGGCGTGACGGTACCGAGATCCAGCTTGACGACCTTGGTGTATTCGAGCTGCCCCGGCGTCGGCATGCCGAAGAGGCCCTGCGCCTTGTAGTAGGCCTCGAACAGCTCGACCTCTTCGTCGGTGCGACCGGTGCCCTTGAAGTAAGCGACCGTCATCTCGTCCACCGGGAAGAAGCCCATGGTGGCGCCGTATTCGGGCGCCATGTTGCCGATGGTGGCGCGGTCGGGCACCGCGATCGACGCCGCGCCCGGGCCGAAGAACTCGACGAACTTGCCGACCACCTTCTCGCTGCGAAGGATGGCCGTGACGAACAGCACCAGGTCGGTGGCCGTCACGCCTTCGCGCAATTTGCCGGTGAGCTCGAAGCCCACCACGTCGGGCGTCAGCATGTAGACCGGCTGGCCGAGCATCGCCGCCTCGGCCTCGATGCCGCCGACGCCCCAGCCGACCACGCCGACCCCGTTGATCATGGTGGTGTGGCTGTCGGTGCCGACCAGCGAATCGGGGTAGTACACCGGCGGGTCGCCCTGGTCGCTCGGGCTCTTGTAGACGCCGCGGGCGAAGTATTCGAGGTTGACCTGGTGGACGATGCCGAAGCCAGGCGGCACGACGCGGAAGGTGTCGAAGGCCTGCATGCCCCACTTCATGAACTGGTAGCGCTCGTTGTTACGCTGGAACTCCAGCTTCATGTTGAGGTCGAGCGCCTTGGGCGTGCCGTAATAGTCGACCATCACCGAGTGATCGACCACCAGGTCGACCGGTACCAACGGCTCGATGGTCTTCGGCGACTTGCCGAGCTCCTGGGCCACGCTGCGCATCGCGGCCAGGTCGGCCAGGAGCGGCACCCCGGTGAAATCCTGCAGCACCACCCGCGTCACGACGAACGGAATCTCCTCGGTGCGCTCGGCATTCGGCGTCCAGGCGGCGAGTTCCTCGACATGCTGGCGGGTGATCTTCTTGCCGTCGCAATTGCGCAGCACCGATTCCAGGACGATGCGGATCGAGACCGGCAGCTTGTCGACGTGCGGATACTGCTTGGCGAGTTCCTTCAGCGACCAGTACTTGCCGGACTTCCCCGCTGCTGTCTTGAAGGTCTTGAGTGCGGGGGCGAAGGCGTGGGCCGTTCCGGTTGCCATGGGCAGACTCCTGTGGGCTTGGGGGTTCGTGGGAAGCGAGAAGAAAGATAGCAGGCTTCGATGTCGGAGCGTGCAGGAGGGGAACCCATGTGCATGTCTTCATGACCTCCGAGGTCATCGCCAGGGCGCATGGCTTGGCTAGGATCGGCGCCATGTCCCTGCTGCACAGCGCTCCGACCGCCGCCGACCCCTTCGGCGCCCACCTCCGCCATTGGCGCCAGCAACGCCGCCTGAGCCAGCTCGAACTGGCCAACGAAGCCCAGGTCTCGACCCGGCACCTGAGCTATGTCGAAACCGGCCGTGCCGAGCCCAGCCGGGAGATGGTGCTGCGCCTGGCCGAGCGACTCGAGGTGCCGCTGCGCGAGCGCAACGCCTTGCTGGTCGCCGCCGGCTATGCGCCGATGTACCGCCAGCGCTCGCTGGACGACCCGGGCATGGCCGCGGCTCGGCAGGCGGTCGACCTGGTGCTGAAGGGGCACGAGCCCTTCCCGGCGCTCGCGGTCGACCGGCACTGGAACCTGGTGGCGTACAACGCGCTGGTGCCGCTCCTGATGGAAGGCGCCGCTCCCGAGCTGCTGGCCGGACCGGTCAACGTGCTGAGGCTGAGCCTGCATCCCGAAGGACTCGCGACGCGCATCGCCAACCTCGCGCAATGGCGGGCGCACCTGCTGGAGCGGCTGCAGCAGCAGGTGGCGGCCACCGGCGATGCCGTGCTGCGCACGCTGCACGACGAACTCGCCGCCTACCCGGCTCCCCAGGTCGGCCACGATGCCCCATCGCCGGGCACCGCCGTTTCGGGGCTGGTCGTTCCTTTCCAGCTGGTTTCGCCAAATGGTGTCCTGAGCTTCATCAGCACCACGACCGTCTTCGGCACGCCGGTGGACGTGACCTTGCAGGAGCTCGCGATCGAATCGTTCTTTCCGGCGGACGAGGCGACTGCCGCGGCGCTTCGGCGGATGTTCGACGGCCTCCAGCCCGGACGCTGACACCAGAGTCGGTGCCGGACCACAACCGTACGCGGCCTCCGTCCGGCTGCGCCGGTGCCCGCCCGCCCTACTGTCGAGTTTTCTTCCACCGCTTTGGAGATATCGACATGAGCACCGCCAACAACGACCACGCCAAGCTGTTCGACCTGATCAAGGACACCCGCTTCGGCATGCTGACCCATCGCCATGGCGACGGCATGCTGCACAGCCATCCGCTGACCACGCAGAACAAGTCGATGGACGAGGGTGCGACGCTGTACTTCTTCATTCCGAAGAACGGTGACATCGCCCGCCACACCGTGAGCGACCCGGTGGTCAACGTGTCGTATGCCAACACCGATGCCGACAGCTACGTATCGGTATCCGGCCGCGCCTCGCTGCTGGAGGACCAGGCCAAGAAGGAGCAGCTCTTCAACACCGCTGCCAAGGCATGGTTCCCGGACGGCCCGAACGACCCCAACATGGGCTTGCTGGCCGTCCATATCGAGGAAGCCGAGTTCTGGGACGTGAAGGACAGCAAGATGGTCCAGATCTTCAAGATGATGGCCTCGGCCGTGACCGGCAACCCGCCGAAGGACATGTCGGAGCACAAGAAGCTGGACATGTAAGCCGGCGCAGCAACGAAAAAGGGCCCCGAAGGGCCCTTTCGTCTTGATGCCTGACCGTCAGGCCGCGACCGAATCCGCAGCCGCCTGGTAATCCTCGATCTTGTCGAAGCTCAGGTACTGGTAGATCTGGCTGCTCGACGCGTCCAGCACGCCGACGCCGGCCATGTATTCCTCGCGGGTCGGAATGCGACCGAGGCGCGAGCAGATGGCTGCCAGCTCGGCGCTGCCCAGGTAGACATTGGTGTTCTTGCCAAGCCGGTTCGGGAAGTTGCGGGTGCTGGTCGACATGACCGTCGCACCTTCGCGCACCTGGGCCTGGTTGCCCATGCAGAGCGAACAGCCGGGCATTTCGGTGCGGGCGCCGGCGTTGCCGAAAACACCGTAGTGGCCTTCCTCGGTGAGCTGCTGCGCATCCATCTTGGTCGGCGGCGCGATCCACAGCTTGACCGGGATGTCGCGCTTGCCTTCCAGCAGCTTGGAGGCTGCGCGGAAGTGACCGATGTTGGTCATGCACGAACCGATGAAGACCTCGTCGATCGCAGCGCCCGCGACGTCGGAGAGCGTCTTGACGTCGTCCGGATCGTTCGGGCAGGCGACGATCGGCTCGTGGATGTCGGCCAGGTCGATCTCGATCACGGCGGCGTAATCGGCGTCGTCGTCGCCCTTGAGCAATTGCGGGTCCTTCAGCCAGGCTTCTTGCGCGGCGATCCGGCGCGCCAGCGTGCGGCCGTCTGCATAGCCCTCGGAAATCATCCAGCGCATCAGGGTGATGTTGCTCTGGATGTATTCGATGATCGGCTCCTTGTTCAGGTGCACGGTGCAGCCGGCGGCCGAGCGTTCGGCGGATGCGTCGCTCAGCTCGAAGGCCTGTTCCACCTTGAGGTCGGGCAAGCCCTCGATCTCGAGGATGCGGCCGGAGAAGATGTTCTTCTTGCCCTTTTTCTCGACCGTGAGCAGGCCGGCCTTGATGGCGTACAGCGGAATCGCGTTGACCAGGTCGCGCAAGGTCACGCCCGGCTGCATGCTGCCCTTGAAGCGCACCAGCACCGATTCGGGCATGTCGAGCGGCATCACGCCGGTCGCGGCGGCGAACGCCACCAGGCCGGAGCCGGCCGGGAAGCTGATGCCGATCGGGAAGCGGGTGTGGCTGTCGCCGCCGGTGCCCACCGTGTCGGGCGTCAGCAAGCGGTTGAGCCAGCTGTGGATCACGCCGTCGCCCGGGCGGAGCGACACGCCCCCGCGGGTCGAGATGAAGTCCGGCAGCTCGTGATGCATCTTCACGTCGACCTTCTTCGGATAGGCGGCCGTGTGGCAGAACGACTGCATGACCAGGTCGGCGCTGAAGCCGAGGCAGGCCAGGTCCTTGAGTTCGTCGCGGGTCATCGGGCCGGTGGTGTCCTGGCTGCCGACCGAGGTCATCTTGGGCTCGCAATAAGTGCCGGGGCGAACGCCCTGGCCTTCGGGCAGGCCGCAGGCGCGGCCGACCATCTTCTGCGCGAGCGAGAAGCCCTTCCGGGTATCGACCGGTGCCACTGGCAGACGGAACAGGGTCGAGGCCGGCAGGCCCAGCGCCTCGCGCGCCTTGGCGGTCAGGCCGCGGCCGATGATCAGCGGAATGCGGCCGCCGGCACGGACTTCGTCGAACAGCACGTCGCTCTTGACCTTGAACTCAGCGATCAGCTTGCCGTCCTTCAGCGCCTTGCCTTCATACGGGCGAAGCTCGATCACGTCGCCCATGTCCATCTGGCTTACGTCCAGCTCGATCGGCAGCGCGCCGGCGTCTTCCATGGTGTTGTAGAAGATCGGTGCGATCTTGTTGCCGAGGCACACCCCGCCGAAGCGCTTGTTCGGGATGAAAGGGATGTCCTCGCCGGTGAACCACAGGACCGAGTTGGTCGCGCTCTTGCGGCTCGAGCCCGTCCCCACCACGTCGCCGACATAGGCGACCAGGTGGCCCTTTTCCTTCAGGGACTCGATGAACTTGATCGGTCCGCGCTTGCCGTCTTCTTCGGGCGTGATGCCGGGACGCGCATTCTTGAGCATCGCGAGCGCGTGCATCGGGATGTCGGGCCGGGTGGTGGCATCGGGCGCGGGCGAGAGGTCGTCGGTGTTGGTTTCGCCGGTCACCTTGAAGACCGTGATCATCATGCTTTCAGGCACCTCGGGGCGGCTGGTGAACCACTCGGCGTCGGCCCAGCTCTGGAGCACGCCCTTGGCATGGGCGTTGCCCTGGTCGGCCTTTTCCTTGACGTCGTGGAACTGGTCGAACATCAAGAGCGTCTTCTTGAGACCCTCGGCCGCCGCGGCGCCGACTTCGGAGTCGTCGAGCAGGTCGACCAGCGGACCGATGTTGTAGCCGCCCAGCATGGTGCCGAGCAGCTCGGTGGCATGGACGCGGCTGAGCAGCAGGCTTTTTTCGGTGCCATGGGCCACCGCCGCGAGATAGCTCGCCTTGACCTTGGCCGCATCGTCGACTCCTGCCGGCACGCGGTGCGTCAGCAGGTTGAGCAGGAAGTCGCCCTCCTTGGCGGTGGCGTTCTTGATCAGCTCGATCAGTTCGGCGGTCTGCTTGGCATTGAGCGGCAGCGGCGGGATACCGAGCGCGGCGCGCTCGGCGACATGGTCAACGTAGGCTTGCAACATATTTGTTCTCCGTAACACGAGGGGGCGCGAGCCGCTTGCGGGGATGCAAGAGCCGCGCCGCGATTTCCATCCTGGCTTACTTCTTGGCAGCTTCCTTGGACTGCGACGACTTGGTCGACTTCTTGGCCACCGCGGCGGTTGCCGGCGGCTGCTCGAAGGGCTTGTCGACCGGTGCATCGGCGCCGTCGAACAGGGCCTTCGGCGGGTTCTTCTTCATCTCTTCGGCGAAGGCGACCTGCGAAGGCGCTTTGCAGTCGTCGGCGAGCCGCAGGCCCTGCTGCTGGTTCATGAGCATGGACTTGTTGCCGAGTTGCAGCCAGAGGGCGCCGGCTCGCGGATCTTCGAGGCGGATGGCGCCGGTGCGGCTTTCGACCGGATGCATGCGGTAGCGCGCACCCTTGGTCGACACGGTGAAGAAGCCCGGCTTCTTCTCGTCGGCCGTGACGGTCACGTCGGCACCGAGTTCGCAGTCGATCTTGCCGACATGCACGCGCTGCGCGACCGCGAGGTCGGCGTCGGTCAAGGTGACGTTGGTGTCGTCGTCCACCGGCGTGACTTCCTCGACCGCCTTGGCGGCGCTGCGGGTGACCTGGCGGGTCGGCTTCTTCGGCGCCTTGGCGGTGCTGCCGTCGGCGGACTTGGCAGCGGGCTTGGCGGCAGCCGGCTTCGCGGCCGGCTTCGGCTTGGTTTCGGAGGATTGGGCAGCGGCTGCGATCGGCAGCGTGATCGCCAGGGCGGCAGCAGTCGCGAGGATCAGGTTTTTCATGGAGGGGTTCGTTCCTAGTCGAGAGATCGTTCAGGGGCCCTTGGGTGCAAACCAGTGTTGCACCTCGGGTGGCAGCGCGCGGCCGGTGGCATGGGCGCGTATCAGCACCTGCCAGAAATGTCGGTAGCTGGCCCGATCGTGCAAGCTGCCATGCAGGCTGATCGGTGCCCATTGGGCGGCAGAAGCCGCGAGCAGGATATCCGCGGCCTTGCCGACCTGGCTTTCGTCGGGCGCAAAGGCTTCGACGATCGGCCGGATCTGGTTGGGGTGGATGCTCCACATCCGGGTGTAGCCGAATTCGCCGGACGCCCGACGCGCGGCTTGTCGGAGTGCATCCAGGTCGTTGAACTCGGTCACCACGCAGTGCGACGGCACCTTGCCATGGGCATGGGCCGCCGAGGCGATCGCGAGCTTGGCTCGCACCACCAGCGGATGGGTGAATTGGCCCGCGGCAGCCATGCCGTCCGCGGGAATGGCGCCGGCATGGGCCGACACGAAATCCATCAGCCCGAAGCTGAGCGACTGCACCCGCGGATGGGCCGCGATGTCGAAGGCATGGTGGACCGCGAGCGGCGACTCGATCAGCACGTGCAGCGGCAGCGACTCGGCGCCGACGTTGTCGAGTGCCTCGGCCGCCGTGATCACGTCCTGAATCGACTCGACCTTCGGCACCATCAGGTGGCTGAGCCGATCGCCGGCGCGGCCGGCGATGGTCATGACGTCGCCCGCGAAGGCCGGATGGTCGACCGGATGAACCCGCGCGCCCACCCGCATGCCCGGCGCGGCGCCGATCGCGAGTTCGGTGACGAGTGCGGCATGCTCGGCCTCGCCGCCCACCGGTGCGCCGTCTTCGCAGTCGAGGGTGACATCGAATACGCAGGCGCCGAATTCGGCAGTTATCTCGGCCTGCAACGCGAGGCTCTTGCGCATGCGGGCCTCGACTCCGCTGTAGTGATCGCAGACCGGCAGCATCGCGGCGCCGGCCTGGCTGCCCAGGAGCACCTGACCCGGATGGCTGCTGGCGGCGGCGGCGCTCATGCCTTGCGCCCGGCCACGATGAACATCCGCGGAAACGCCAACAGGCGGCGCCCGTCGGCACGCGATGGATAGGCCGCGTCGACGCGACGCTCGTACTCGGCGAGAAAGTCCTGCTGGAGCCCCGGCGCGAGCCGATCGACGAAGGGCTTGAGCCCGGTGCCGCGCACCCACTCGACGATGGCTGCAGCGGACGCCATCGGATGCTGGTACGCGGTGCGCCAGACATCGACCGTGGCCGCATTGCCCGCCAGCAGGTCGTAGTAGCCGTCGATCGAAAGCAGCTCGGTGCGGAGCTTGTCGGCATCACCGATGGCCGCGCTGAAGGCGGCTTCGGCCGCCACTTCGCGCATCAGGCGATGGGTCGGCTCGGCCCGGTTGTCGGGCATCTGGATGGCCAGCACGCCGCCCGGCTGGAGCTTGTCGAAAAGCCGCGGGATCAAGGTCTCGTGATCCGGTACCCACTGGAGCGCCGCGTTGGCATAGATCAGGTCGGGCGCCGACTCCGGCTCCCAATCGTGGATGTCGTCGAACTCGAACCGAACCGCGGGCAGCCGCTTGCGCGCGCTTTCGAGCATGGCGCGCGAGTTGTCGATGCCGACGATGTCCGCACCCGGGAATCGCGCGGCCAGCAACTCGGTGGAGTTGCCCGGGCCGCAACCCAGGTCGACCACCCGGCGCGGCGCTTCGAGTGGCACACGCGCCAGCAGCTCGATGGCTGGGCGGGTGCGCTCGTCCTCGTAGCGCCGATAGAGAGCCGGGTTCCAGTCGAGCATGCCTCAGAGCAGGTGCGAAACCAGGCCCTGCTCGTCCTGGAGTTCCTTGAGCGTCTTCTCGATGCGTTCCTTGCTGAACGCATCGATCTCCAGGCCTTCGACCAGCTTGTATTCGCCGTTCTCGCAGGTGACCGGGAAGCCGAACAGGATGTCCTTGGGGATGTCGTACTGGCCGTCGGACGGAATGCCCATGGTGACCCACTTGCCGTTGGTGCCGAGCGCCCAGTCGCGCATGTGGTCGATGGCGGCGTTGGCTGCGGAGGCCGCCGACGAAAGGCCGCGTGCCTCGATGATGGCGGCGCCGCGCTTGCCGACCGTCGGCAGGAAGGTGTTGGCGTTCCATTCCTGGTCGTCGATCATCTTGGCGACGCTTTCGCCATTGATGGTGGCGAAGCGGTAGTCGGCATACATGGTGGGCGAATGGTTGCCCCAGACCACCAGCTTCTCGATGTCGGCGACCGGCTTGCCGGTCTTGGCCGCGAGCTGGCTGGCAGCGCGGTTGTGGTCGAGCCGGAGCATGGCGGTGAAGTTCTTGCGCGGCAGGTCGGGCGCGCTCTTCATGGCGATGTAGGCATTGGTGTTGGCCGGGTTGCCGACCACCAGCACCTTGACGTTGCGGCTCGCCACCGCGTTGAGGGCCTTGCCTTGCGCCGTGAAGATGGCGCCGTTGACGGCCAGGAGCTCCGAACGCTCCATGCCAGGGCCGCGGGGCCGCGAACCCACCAGCAGCGCGTATTCCGCATCCTTGAAGGCGGTCATCGGATCGCCATGGGCCTCCATGCCGGCCAGGAGCGGGAACGCGCAATCGTCGAGTTCCATCATCACGCCCTTGAGGGCCTTCTGCGCCTTCTCGTCCGGGATCTCGAGCAATTGCAGGATGACCGGCTGGTCCTTGCCCAGCATCTCGCCGGAAGCGATACGGAACAACAGTGCGTAGCCGATCTGGCCGGCGGCGCCCGTGACGGCAACGCGAACAGGCTTTTTGCTCATGCTCATGGGGAAACTCCAGGAAAAAATTGACGGGATGCAGTCGCGCAGCGTTCGCGATGCGGAGCCGGGCAGGCTTGCCCGGGTTGAAAAAGCGTTAACTATTTTAAGCCGAATCGAGTGGGCAATGGCGGGAGTCTTATGTCTTATATAAGATACCCGGCGAGCGCGGAAACCCTGCGTCCTCGATGCCATGACTCCCGCCGCCGAACCGACCACCCCATCATTCAGCCCGCTCTACCAGCAGATCAAGTCGTTGATCCTGCAGAGCCTGCATGCGGGCGAATGGAAGCCGGGCGAGCCGATACCGAGCGAGATCGAACTGGCGTCCCGCTACGGCGTCAGCCAGGGAACCGTGCGCAAGGCCATCGACGAGCTGGCGGCCGGGAACCTGGTGGTGCGCAGGCAAGGCAAGGGAACCTTCGTCGCGACCCACGCCGAGCAGCATGTGCAATACCGGTTCTTGAAGCTGGTGCCCGACCTCGACCAGGCCGGCGACGGCGATCCCGGTCCGGCCGAGCGAACGATCGTCGACTGCAGGCGTTCGAGAGCCAGCGCCGATGTCGCCCGGGCCCTCGCATTGCGGGCCGGCGACGCGGTCCTGCAGGTGCAGCGGGTTCTCTCGTATGCCGGCCGTCCGACCATCCTCGAGGAACTCTGGCTGCCGGGCACGCCCTTCAAGGGCCTGACCGCCGATCGATTGCGAGATTGGCAGGGGCCTATGTACGCCATGTTCGAGACCGAGTTCGGCGTTCGCATGGTGCGAGCCGAGGAAAAGATCCGTGCCGTGCTGCCGCAGCCCGAGCAAGCCGCGCTGCTTCAGGTCACGGCGCAAACGCCGCTCCTGAGCGTGGAACGCGTGGCGCATACCTACCATGACCAGCCCATGGAACTCCGGCGCGGGCTGTACCGCACCGATGCGCATCACTACCGCAACGACCTGGGTTGAGCGGGCGCTGCCGCGAGAAACCGTCCATACCAATCAACATGGTGCATTGCAATAGAATTTTGAGCTGTTCGGATTAATGCCAAAGACCGAGCCGCCCACGAAAAAAATCGAAAGTCCAAATCGAAAGTCCTCATGACAGAGCTGGCCAACCAACCCCGCCCGCGGCGCGAGTTCCGCAACATCAACGCTTTCAAGGACTTGACGACCTACCGGCTTCCGCCGCCCGGCATCGTCTCGATCCTGCACCGCATCAGCGGCGTCATCATGTTCCTCCTGATGCCGTTCATCATCTGGATGTTCGACACCTCCATCTCTTCCGAATACTCGTTCGCCCGCTTCAAGGCGGTGTTCAACAACGGCGTCGGCTTCGCGCCCGGATGGTTCTTCAAGCTGGTGGTACTGGTGCTGATGTGGTCGTACCTCCATCACTTCATCGCCGGCATGCGCCATCTCTGGATGGACGTGAGCCACAACGCGGTGAGCAAGCAGTTCGGACACAGCTCGGCGATCGCCACGCTGGCGCTCAGCATCCTGCTCACCGTGGTGCTCGGCGCCAAGTTGTTCGGACTTTATTGATCGCATCGCGGCACCCGTCGCCGCCTGCGAAACACTGACTCACCGGAATACTGAAACATGTCTGTCAATTACGGCTCCAAGCGCATCGTGGTCGGCGCGCACTACGGATTGCGCGACTGGCTGAGCCAGCGCATCACCGCGGGTGTGATGGCGGTCTTCACCTTGCTCGTGCTCGGCCAGGTGCTGTTCACGCGCGGCCCCATCGGCTACGAGACCTGGGCCGGCATCTTTGCCGCCCAGTGGATGAAAGTGCTGACCTTCGTCGTCATCGCCTCGTTGCTTTACCACGTGTGGGTCGGCATGCGCGATGTCTGGATGGACTACCTCCAACCCGTCGGCCTCCGTCTCGGCGCCCAGATTTTCACCATCGTTTGGCTGCTGGGCTGCGCCGGCTGGGCCATCCAGGTGCTCTGGAGGCTTTGATGCCGCTCCTCTCTCTCCAGCTTTCCGCCAGATAAGAGTCCACAGTTCATGACCTATTCAAAAGAACAAATCACCAAGCGCAAGTTCGATGTCGTCATCGTCGGCGCAGGCGGCTCCGGCATGCGTGCATCGCTGCAGCTGGCGCGCGCGGGGCTCAACGTCGCGGTGCTGTCGAAGGTGTTCCCGACCCGCTCGCACACCGTCGCCGCGCAGGGCGGCGTCGGCGCCTCGCTCGGCAACATGAGCGAGGACAACTGGCACTACCACTTCTACGACACCATCAAGGGCTCCGACTGGCTCGGCGACCAGGATGCGATCGAGTTCATGTGCCGCGAAGCCCCCAAGGTGGTCTACGAGCTCGAACACTTCGGCATGCCCTTCGACCGCAATCCGGACGGCACCATCTACCAGCGCCCGTTCGGCGGCCACACCGCCAACTACGGCGAAAAGCCGGTGCAACGTGCCTGCGCCGCAGCGGACCGCACCGGCCACGCGATGCTGCATACGCTGTACCAGAAGAATGTCGAGGCGCGCACCCAGTTCTTCGTCGAGTGGATGGCGCTCGACCTGATCCGCGATGCCGAAGGCGACGTGGTGGGCGTCACCGCCCTCGAGATGGAAACCGGCGACCTGCACGTGCTGCAGGCCAAGACGGTGCTGCTCGCCACCGGCGGCGCGGGCCGGATCTTCGCGGCATCGACCAACGCCTTCATCAACACCGGTGACGGCCTCGGCATGGCCGCACGGGCCGGCGTGCCGCTGCAGGACATGGAGTTCTGGCAGTTCCACCCGACCGGCGTGGCCGGTGCCGGCGTGCTGCTGACCGAAGGCTGCCGCGGTGAAGGCGCCATTCTTCTCAACAGCAACGGCGAACGCTTCATGGAGCGTTATGCACCCACCCTGAAAGACCTGGCGCCGCGCGACTTCGTGTCGCGCTCGATGGACCAGGAAATCAAGGAAGGCCGCGGTTGCGGTCCCAACAAGGATTACGTGCTCCTGAAGCTCGACCACCTGGGCGCCGAAACCATCCACAAGCGCCTGCCTTCGGTGTATGAGATCGGCGTGAATTTCGCCAACGTCGACATCACCAAGGAACCGATTCCGGTGGTCCCGACCATCCACTACCAGATGGGCGGCATCCCGACCAACATCAACGGTCAGGTCGTCATCCAGAAGGGCGAGGAGAACAGCGCGGTGGTCAATGGGCTCTATGCCGTGGGCGAATGCTCCTGCGTGAGCGTGCACGGCGCCAATCGCCTCGGGACCAATTCGCTACTCGACCTACTGGTGTTCGGCCGTGCCGCGGGCAACCACATCGTCGAATTCAACGACAAGAACAAGGAGCACAAGCCGCTCCCGGCCGATGCGGTCGACCGCACCCTGGCGCGTCTCAACCAGCTCGAGGCGACCACCTCCGGCGAATACGCGCAGGACGTGGCCAACGAGATCCGCTCGGTCATGCAGCAGCACGCGGCCGTGTTCCGCAAGCAAGCCTCGATGGACGAAGGCGTCCGGAAGATCGCCGCCGTCCGCGAGCGCGTGGGCGCCATCGCGCTCAAGGACAAGTCGCGGGTCTTCAACACCGCCCGCATCGAGGCGCTCGAAGTCGACAACCTGATCGAGGTGGCGCAGGCCACCATGGTCTCGGCAGCGGCCCGCAAGGAATGCCGCGGCGCGCATACCGTCGAGGACTACGAACGTGCGTCGGACGACCCGGTGGCGCCGCTCGGGCGCGACGATGCCAACTGGATGAAGCACACCCTCTGGTACAGCGAAGGCAATCGCCTCTCGTACAAGCCGGTCAAGATGCAGCCGCTGACGGTCGAATCCGTGCCTCCCAAGGTTCGGACCTTCTAAGAACAACCACCTGGTCACCCCATGAAACGCACCTTCCAGATCTACCGCTACGACCCGGACAAGGACGCCAAGCCGTACATGCAGACCATCGAGATCGAACTCGACGGCCATGAGCGCATGCTGCTCGACGCATTGATGAAGCTCAAGGCGCAGGATCCGACGCTTTCGTTCCGCCGCTCCTGCCGCGAAGGCGTCTGCGGCTCTGACGCCATGAACATCAACGGCAAGAACGGCCTGGCCTGCCTCACCAACATGCTGACGCTCAAGGGCACCATCGTGTTGAAGCCGCTGCCGGGCCTGCCGGTCATCCGCGACCTGATCGTGGACATGACCCAGTTCTTCAAGCAGTACAACTCGATCAAGCCCTACCTGATCAACGACGCGGTGCCGCCCGAGAAGGAGCGCCTGCAGTCGCCCGAAGAGCGGGACGAGCTCAACGGCCTCTACGAGTGCATCCTGTGCGCGAGCTGCTCGACCAGCTGCCCGAGCTTCTGGTGGAACCCGGACAAGTTCGTCGGCCCGGCCGGCTTGCTGCAGGCGTATCGCTTCATCGCCGACAGCCGCGACGAGGCGACCGGCGAACGGCTCGACAACCTCGAGGATCCGTATCGCCTGTTCCGCTGCCACGTCATCATGAATTGCGTCGACGTGTGCCCGAAGAACCTGAACCCCACCAAGGCGATCAACAAGATCAAGGAACTGATGGTGCGCCGCGCCATCTAGCCTTCAACGCCCATGCAAGCCGCCGCCGATGCGCCCCCACCCAACGAGCCGATCAGCGAACGTGCGCTGAGCAAGCTCAAGTGGCGGTGCCGGCGCGGCCTGCTCGAGAACGACCTGTTCATTGCCCGCTTCTTCGAGAAGCACGAGGCAAGCCTGACCTTCGGGCAGGCGCAGGCATTGGAGACATTGATGGATCTGTCGGACAACGATCTGCTGGACCTGCTGCTTCGGAGGAAGGAGCCCGAGCCTGAATGGGCCGGGGCCGAGGTGATCGACCTGTTGCAGCTGATGCGCGTCGATGGCGCGCAGCGGCTTCCGAATTGAACACTTTTTGAAAGACCACCCGAAATGACAAAACCTTCCGGCGACAAGGCCACGCTCAACTTCAGCAGCGGCGGACAAGGCGTGGAGCTGCCGATCCTCAAGGGCACCCTGGGCCCGGACGTGATCGACATCAGCAAGCTCTATGCGCAGACGGGCATGTTCACCTACGACCCGGGCTTCATGTCGACGGCTGCCTGCAAGTCCGCCATCACCTACATCGATGGCGACAAGGGCGAGTTGCTGTACCGCGGCTACCCGATCGAGCAGCTCGCCGAGAACTGCGACTTCATGGAGACCTGCCACCTGCTCCTGTACGGCGAGCTGCCGGACGCTGACAAGAAGAAGTCGTTCACCAAGCTCGTGACCAACCACACGATGGTCAACGAGCAGATGCAGTTCTTCCTGCGCGGCTTCCGCCGGGACGCCCATCCGATGGCCATCATGACCGGCCTGGTCGGCGCCTTGTCGGCCTTCTATCACGACAGCACCGACATCAAGAATCCGGAGCATCGCGACATCTCCGCGATCCGCCTGATCGCCAAGATGCCGACGCTGGTCGCCATGGCGTACAAGTACACGATTGGCCAGCCGTACATGTACCCGCGCAACGACCTCAGCTACGCCGGCAACTTCCTGCACATGATGTTCGCGACGCCGTGCGAGGAATACAAGGTGAGCCCGGTGCTCGAGAAGGCACTCGACCGCATCTTCATCCTGCACGCCGACCACGAGCAGAACGCGTCGACCTCGACCGTGCGGCTGTGCGGCTCGTCGGGCACCAACCCCTTCGCCGCGATCGCGGCCGGCGTGGCCTGCCTCTGGGGCCCTGCGCACGGCGGTGCCAACGAAGCGGCACTCAACATGCTGGGCGACATCCAGAAGGCCGGCGGCGTCGAGCGCATCGGCGAGTTCATCAAGCAGGTCAAGGACAAGAGCTCGAACGTCAAGCTGATGGGCTTCGGGCACCGCGTCTACAAGAACTACGACCCGCGCGCCAAGCTGATGCAGGAAACCTGCAACGAAGTGCTGGCCGAGCTCGGCCTCGAGAACGATCCGCTCTTCAAGCTGGCCATGGCGCTCGAGAAGATCGCCCTGGAAGACGAGTACTTCGTCAGCCGCAAGCTCTACCCGAACGTGGACTTCTACTCGGGCATCGTGCAGCGCGCCATCGGCATTCCGGTGCCGCTTTTCACGGCCATCTTCGCGCTCGCCCGCACGGTCGGCTGGATCGCGCAACTGAACGAGATGATCGGCGACCCGGACTACAAGATCGGCCGTCCTCGCCAGCTCTTCACCGGCGCTACCCAGCGCGACGTACCGGCCATCGACAAGCGCTGATCGCCAGCCGGCGATTCCCCGCGAAAGCTGCCTTCGGGCAGCTTTTTTGCGTCTTGGCTGACACGGCGACGCTTCGGTCGCACCTAGGGTTCGTGGCGGAGGGTTTCTCCAAGCTATCCACCTCAACGTACTAGGAGCTTTCTATGAAAAAGATCGTCGCATTGATGGCTGTCGCCTTCGCGTTTGCCGTGCCTCTCGGCGGCTGCAACATGATGAAGGGTGCCGGCCAGGACATCCAGAAGGGTGGCGAAAAGGTGGAAGACGCTGCAAAGCGCCGGCAGTAACACCCGAACTGATCGAATACCAAGCGGGCCACGGCCCGCTTTTTCATCTCTGCCCGAGAACCAGGGCATCGCCGGTTGCGATGGCTCCCGCCATCATTTCGGCGGAAAATACCGCTTGCCATCTTCTAACGAGATGGCAAGCCTGCATGCCCTCTTCTTACCCCGACCGCAATTTCGCTCGCCGTATCGACCTGACGTCGCTGCAGTTGTTCGTCGCGGTCTGCGAGCTGGGTAGCATCGGACGCGCTGCCGAACGCGAGTTCATCGCCGCGTCGGCGATCAGCAAGCGCCTGTCCGACCTCGAGGCCACGCTGGCAACTCAGCTCCTTTACCGCCACGCACGGGGCGTCGACCTGACACCCGCCGGGCAAAGCTTGCTGCATCACGCTCGATCGGTGTTGTTCAGCCTCGAGAAGATGCAGGGCGAGCTCAGCGAGTACGCGGAAGGCGTGCGGGGCCATGTCCGCGTCCACGCCAATATCTCGGCAATCGTCCAGTTCCTGCCGGAAGACCTGGGCGTCTTCAAGCGGCTGCACGAAGCGATCAAGATCGACCTCGAAGAGCATCTCAGCAGCGAGATCCTGCGTGCCGTGGCCGAAGGCGCCGCCGACCTTGGCATCTGCAACCTGGCGGGCGAGGCCTCGGGCCTGCAAAGCCTTGCTTATCGCGAGGATCGGCTCGCGCTGATCGTGCCGGCCGGGCATCCGCTCGCGCCGGAAACATCCATCCCGTTTGCGGATTCGCTCGATTTCGATCATGTCGGCCTTCACACCAATAGCTCGATCTATCGGGCGATCCATCAATCGGCGGCGATGGTCGAGCGCGCCATCAGGTTGCGCATCCATGTCACCGGGCTGGACGCCATGTGCCGGATGATCGACAACGGCCTCGGCATCGGCGTCATGCCGCAGCGCGCGTTCGAGTTGCTCGGCCCTGGCGTCGGCAGCCGGCTGGTCGCGATCGCCTTGCAGGACGACTGGGCGCATCGCGAGATCCGCATGGTCGCCCGCGACTTCTCGACCTTGCCGGTGGCTGCCCGCGCCCTGGTCGGCCACTTGCAATCCGCACCCTCGACACCCCTTACCCACCACGATCAGAGACCCTCATGCAACGCACGCTCTACGACAAGCTCTGGGACGAACATGTCGTCCACACCGAAGATGACGGCACCGCCGTGCTCTACATCGACCGCCATCTCGTCCACGAGGTAACCAGCCCGCAGGCCTTCGAAGGCCTTCGCCAGGCCGGCCGCAAGCTCTGGCGCATGAGCTCGGTGGTCGCGACCGCCGACCACAACACGCCCACTACTAACTGGGAGCTGGGCTACGACGGCATTGCCGACCCGATCAGCAAGGAGCAGATCACCACGCTCGACAGCAACATCAAGGAGTTCGGCGCCGCGGCGTTCTTTCCGTTTCTGAGCAAGCGCCAAGGCATCGTGCACGTGATCGGCCCGGAGTCCGGCGCCACGCTGCCCGGCATGACGGTCGTTTGCGGCGATTCGCACACCTCGACCCACGGCGCTTTCGGCGCCCTGGCACACGGCATCGGCACCAGCGAGGTCGAGCACGTCATGGCGACTCAGACCCTGCTCGCCAAGAAAGCCAAGAACCTGCTCGTGAAGGTCGACGGCAAGCTTCCGCTCGGCGTCACCGCCAAGGACATCGTGCTGGCGATCATCGGGCGGATCGGCACGGCGGGCGGTACCGGCTACACGATCGAGTTCGCAGGCTCGGCCATCCGCGACCTGAGCATGGAAGGCCGGATGACCGTTTGCAACATGGCGATCGAGGCCGGTGCGCGTGCCGGCCTGGTCGCGGTGGACGAAAAGACCATCGGCTACATCAAGGGCCGACCGCTGGCGCCCACCGGCGTCGAATGGGACCAGGCGGTCGCCTACTGGAAGACCTTGCAATCCGATCCCGGCGCGCACTTCGATCTCGTGGTCGAACTCGACGCGACGCAGATCAAGCCGCAGGTCACCTGGGGAACCTCGCCGGAGATGGTCGTGCCGGTCGACGGCCGCGTGCCGGATCCCGAGAAGGAGAAGGACGCCAACAAGCGCGGTGCGATCGAACGTGCGCTCGTCTACATGGACCTCGCGCCCAACAAGCCGATGAGCGACATCCTGCTCGACAAGGTCTTCATCGGTTCATGCACCAACAGCCGGATCGAGGACATGCGCGAAGCCGCGGCCATCGTCAAGAAGCTCGGCCAGAAGGTCGCGAAGAACGTGAGGGTGGCCATGGTCGTGCCAGGCTCGGGCGTGGTCAAGGAACAGGCCGAGCGCGAAGGGCTCGACCAGATCTTCAAGGCAGCGGGCTTCGAATGGCGCGAGCCCGGATGTTCGATGTGCCTCGCGATGAACGCCGATCGCCTCGAGCCCGGCGAGCGCTGCGCATCGACCAGCAACCGCAACTTCGAAGGCCGGCAGGGCGCCGGCGGCCGTACCCACCTCGTCAGCCCCGCGATGGCGGCTGCCGCCGCGGTGCATGGGCACTTCGTCGATATCCGCAAGTTCAGCTGAGGCAAGGAAGGCGATTCATCATGCAGAAATTCACCGTTCACAAGGGCCTCGTCGCGCCCATGGACCGCGAGAACGTCGACACCGACGCGATCATTCCCAAGCAGTTCCTGAAGTCGATCCGCAAGACCGGATTCGGCCCGAACCTCTTCGACGCCTGGCGCTACCTCGATCCGGGCGAGCCGGGGCAGGATCCGGCGTCGCGCAAGCCGAATCCGGACTTCATCCTGAACCAGCCGCGCTATGCCGGCGCATCCGTCCTGCTGGCGCGCAAGAACTTCGGTTGCGGCTCATCGCGCGAGCACGCGCCCTGGGCGCTCGACCAGTACGGCTTCCGGGCGATCATCGCGCCGAGCTATGCCGACATCTTCTTCAACAACAGCTTCAAGAACGGACTGCTTCCGATCGTGCTGCCCGAGTCGCAGGTGGCGCAGCTGTTCGACGAGACCTTCGCGTTTCCGGGCTACAGCCTCACGATCGACCTGGAGCGCCAGGTCGTGGTGAAGCCGGACGGTTCGGAGTTGGCGTTCGACGTGCAGGCGTTCCGCAAGTACTGCCTCGTCAACGGCCTCGACGACATCGGCCTTACCTTGCGCCACAAGGACAAGATCAAGGGCTTCGAGGCCGAGCGCCTCGCGCAGAAGCCCTGGCTCTCCCATCAGCTGATCGCCTGAGCCGCATCCTTCTTTCTCAACCAGAAACCAGAACATGAAAATCGCAGTCTTGCCGGGTGACGGCATCGGTACCGAAATCGTGGCGGAGGCCATCCGGGTGCTCGACACGCTCGAATTGCCCTTCGAGATGGAATCGGCGCCGGTCGGCGGTGCGGCCTACGAGGCCCACGGCCACCCGTTGCCCGAGTCGACGCTCAAGTTGGCCAAGGAAGCCGACGCGATTCTTTTCGGCGCAGTCGGCGATTGGAAGTACGACCGCCTCGAGCGCGCCTTGCGGCCGGAGCAGGCGATCCTCGGCTTGCGCAAGCATCTCGGCCTGTTCGCCAACTTCCGGCCCGCCATCTGCTACGAGGAACTGGTCGGCGCATCGAGCCTCAAGCCCGAGCTGATTGCCGGGCTCGACATCCTGATCATCCGGGAGCTCACCGGCGACATCTATTTCGGGCAGCCGCGCGGACGGCGCACGGCGGTCGACGGGCACTTTCCCGGCGCCGAGGAAGCTTTCGACACCATGCGCTACTCGCGGCCGGAGATCGAACGCATCGCGCATGTCGCCTTCCAGGCCGCGCAGAAGCGGAGCAAGCGCGTCACCAGTGTCGACAAGGCGAACGTGCTCGAGACCTTCCAGTTCTGGAAGGATGTGGTGAGCGAGGTCGGCAAAGACTATCCGGACGTCGAGCTCGACCACATGTATGTCGACAACGCCGCCATGCAGTTGGTCAAGGCGCCGAAGAAGTTCGACGTGGTGGTCACCGGCAACATGTTCGGCGACATCTTGTCGGACGAAGCGGCCATGCTGACCGGCTCGATCGGCATGCTGCCGTCGGCATCGCTCAATTCGGGCAACCAGGGCCTGTACGAGCCGAGCCACGGGAGCGCGCCCGACATTGCCGGCAAAGGGGTTGCGAACCCTTTGGCTACAATTCTGTCCACTGCCATGATGCTCCGCTTCTCCCTCAACCAGCCCGAGGCTGCCGAACGTGTCGAGTCGGCCGTCAAGCAGGTGCTGGCGCAAGGGCTTCGAACCGCGGACATCTGGTCCGAGGGCACGACCAGGGTCGGCACTCGCGAAATGGGCGATGCGGTGGTGGCCGCGCTCTCTTCCTCGATCACCAAAAAGACGATTACCGGCTAACCGCAGCCCGCATCGTCACGCCCTCCCGGCTCTGACGAGCCGGGCGCAAAGAAGACAACTTTCTTTTTTACAGGGCATCAAAAATGGCGAATGTGAATCAACCTCTGGTCGGCCTCGTCGGCTGGCGCGGCATGGTCGGATCGGTCCTCATGGACCGGATGCAGGCCGAAGGCGACTTCGATCTCATCGAGCCGCTCTTCTTCTCGACCTCGAATCCCGGCGGCAAGGCGCCGGCCATGGCGCGTAACGAGCGTGTCCTGAAGGACGCCAACGACATCGAGGCACTCCGCAGGTGCGACATCGTCATCACCGCGCAGGGCGGCGACTACACGAGCGATGTTTTCCCCAGGCTGCGCGCCGCCGGCTGGACCGGGCATTGGATCGACGCCGCCTCGACGCTCCGCATGAACGACGACGCCGTCATCGTTCTCGATCCGGTCAACTTGCCGGTCATCCAGAATGCCTTGTCGAAGGGCGGCAAGAATTGGATCGGCGGGAACTGCACCGTTAGCTGCATGCTGATGGGCGTCGGGGCGCTCTACAAGGCGGGGCTGGTCGAGTGGATGACCAGCATGACCTATCAGGCCGCTTCCGGCGGCGGCGCACAGCACATGCGCGAGTTGCTGACGCAGTTCGGCACGCTCAATGCCGAGGTCAAGGCGCTGCTCGACGATCCCAAGTCCGCCATTCTGGAAATCGACCGCAAGGTGCTTTCCAGGCAGCAATCCTTGAGCGCGGCAGAAACCGCGAACTTCGGCGCGCCGCTGGGCGGAAGCCTGATCCCCTGGATCGACAAGGACCTGGGCGATGGCATCAGCAAGGAAGAGTGGAAGGCTGGCGCCGAAACCAACAAGATCCTCGGCCAAGGCGCAGGGTTCGGTACCGTGCCCACGCCGATCGACGGATTCTGCGTGCGGGTCGGCGCCATGCGCTGCCACAGCCAGGCCCTCACCTTCAAGCTGAAGAAGGACGTTCCGCTGGCGGACATCGAGGCCATGATCGCCAACGACAACCCGTGGGTGAAAGTGGTGCCGAATACGCGTCAGGCCACGATCGACTCCCTGACCCCGGTCGCCGTCACCGGCACCATGGACATTCCGGTCGGGCGCCTCCGCAAGCTCGCGATGGGGCCGGAGTACCTGGGCGCGTTCACCATTGGCGACCAACTGCTCTGGGGTGCAGCCGAGCCGCTCCGCAGAATCTTGCGGATTCTTCTGGAAAGCTGAACTGTGGCGAATCATCGACGACACTAGTTGTTCACCGACAACGAATAATCGGTTCCGAAGTTGGTACGCACTGGGTCTACAAGGCTCGCCGCCTTGTCAGTGCAGGTCGATGGTGTTAACGTCCTCTTACATTTTCGGGCCGACTGCCCCCGCACCAGCATGACAAGACACACGTTGCCATCGGCCTCACCCATTCCACGAGCAAGCCAATCGCTTTCTCCATGGTTCGACCGGTCGCTCGTCGGGGTGGCAGTCGCTGGCGCCTTGAGCCTCCTGGGCGGCAACGCCAGCGCACTTACATTGGGGCGGCTCAACATCCAGTCGGCTCTCGGCGAGCCCTTGCGAGCCGAAATCGAGGTGACCGAGGCCACCGCCGAAGAGATCTTCGGCCTCAAGGTCAACATCGCTTCCACCGATGCCTTCCGCGCTGCGGGTGTCCCGTTCAACCCCGTCCTATCGGACATGCGCGCCAATCTCCAGCGACGAGCCGACGGTCGCTATGTCGTCCGTTTGACCAGCAATCGCGCCCTCGGCGAGCCATTCGTCGACCTGCTGCTCGAGGCGAGCTGGAATTCGGGACGAATCGTGAGGGATTACACGGTTTTGCTCGATCCGCCCGCGGCTCGCTCTTCGGCGGCAGCCGCCCCGATCGCGCCCACCGCACCGCAGACCTCGGCTCCCAGCCAGCGCCCGCCGATCCTTCTCGGCCAGGCCGCCCGGCCACGTGCAATTCCGCAACCGGCGCCCGACACCCCCGCTCCCGCCACCGCCAGTGCGCCCGCGCCAGCGGTTGCGGGCGGTGCGGCCCGTGGCAGCGGCGATCAGCAGGTCGCCGTTCGTCCGGGCGACACGGCCAGCAAGATCGCCGGCGCCTACAAACCGGCCGATGTCTCGCTCGAGCAAATGCTCGTTGCCATGCTTCGCGCCAATCCTTCCGCATTCGTGGGCGGTAACGTCAACCGCCTGAAGGCCGGTGCCGTGCTCGATCTTCCGGCGGCCGGGCAGGCCGCCAGTGTCCCACCCGCCGAAGCACGGCAAACGGTGACGGCTCAAAGCCGCGACTTCGGCGCGTATCGCCGCCGGCTTGCCGACAATGCGCCGGTTTCACGGGTCGCCGAGGCAGATCGCCGAGCCTCCGGAAGGCTGCAAGCCAACGTCGAGGATCGCAATGCGGCAACCGCTTCGGCCGACAAGCTCAGGCTTTCGCAAAGCCTGGCGTCCGGCGCGCAAAGCGAAGAGCAGCTCGCGAAAGCCAGGGAAGCACGGGATGCCGGCACCCGGGTGGCCGAACTCTCCAAGAACATCAACGACCTGAATCGCCTGCAGGGAAACAGCGGCGCTGCGGCCACATCGCCCTCGACGCCGGCTCCAAGCTCCTCGCCTTCGATTCCTGCGGCTCCTGCGGCTCCTGCGAACACGCCGTCGAGCGCGACGCCTCCGGCAGTTCCCACAACCTCCGGCATGGCAAGCTCTGCTGCGCCTTCGCCCAGCGCGTCCACTTCGGCCGGCACCTCCACGCCCGCCGCGGTCCCGGGCTCGTCAACAGCGGGCGCACCGTCGTCGTCCGCAGGCACCGGTGCAACGGCTGCGCCGGCAGCTGCCGCTTCGCCGGCCGCCGCGCCGGCCACCGCGACTCCCGCCCTGCCCGGCTCGACCCCGGTGGCCACGGCTGCGGCAGCGCCCGAAAGTCGCGGCTTCTTGGCCGAGCTGATGGACAACCCGCTGATCCTCGCGGGCGCCGCCCTCATCGCGTTGCTCGTCGGCTTCCTGCTCTATCGCGTGCTGGGCAAGAAGAAAGTCGACGCCGGCGACAGCGTCTTCCTCGAAAGCCGGATGCCCAAGGATTCGTTCTTCGGCGCGACTGGCGGCGAGTCGGTCGACACCAAGGAGCGCGGCAACTCGGTCATGTCTTCGCTGTCGTACTCGCCGAGCCAACTGGATGCGGGCGACGTCGACCCGGTCGCCGAGGCAGACGTCTATCTCGCCTACGGTCGCGACCTGCAAGCCGAGGAGATCCTGCGCGAGGCGCTGCGAGTCAATCCGGACCGGACCGCCATCCACCTCAAGCTGCTCGAGATCCACGTCAAGCGACGCGACCTGCGCGCCTTCGAGGCCACGGCTTTGGAGGTCCAGAAACTATCTGGCGGAAGCGGCCCGGACTGGGAGCGTGCGGTCGAGCTCGGCAAGGAACTCGATCCGGCCAATCCGCTTTACGACAAGGGAGCGACCACGGTTTCCCAAGCCGAGGCAGCCGCTTTTGCGGGCACCTTGGCAGCAGCGACCGCAGACCCTGCGCCGGTCACCGTTCCGGTTCCGCTGCCGAGCTTGCCCGAAGTCGACCGTCCGGCCTTCGTGCCGACCGTGGCACCGCTCGATTTCGATCTCGACTTGAGCGAACCCTCGAATCGCGCCCCCTTGCATGGCGAAGCGGCCAACGCTGCAACAGCGCCCTTCCCCGAATCCGCTTCGGCATTCCGCAGCCTGGACGAGTCGGACTTCGATTCGCTGATCGCCTCCGAACCCCCCGTCTCGCCGCCGGTCATGCCGGCCGCCATGCCGGCGGCGACCACCCCGGCGACGACCAGCGAGCAGCCGCCTGCCCCCTTTGCCGACGAAGTGACGATTCCCTTCCTGCCCGCTGCCGATACCAAGCCTGCACCGTTGCCGTTCAGCCCCACCCTGGCGCTGGATCTCGACCAGGATTTCGATACCGCGCCCGGCGCGCTCGAAGAGCCCACCGCTCGCGCGCCGCTCATGGCCAATGACGACTTCACGCAGCCGGCGACGCTGCGTGCGGGCTTGCCGGGCGACTCCGGTTTCATCGAATTCGACATGAGTTCGCTCGGCGGCCTCGGCGACCGCGGCCAAGCCAACACCGAACCCGGGCGGCTCGAGAACCTTGGCGAGCCGGTCGACAGCCCGCATGCGATCAAGCTGTCGCTCGCCCGCGAGCTGAAGGAGCTGGGCGACATCGAAGGCGCCCGCTCGTTGGTCGAGGAAGTCGCCGCCGAGAGTTCGGGCGAGGTCAACGTCGAAGCCAAGCAGTTGCTCGGTCAACTTCGCTGAGGCCATGCCCGGCGACTGATCCATGGTGAGGCTGGCCCTCGGCATCAGCTACAACGGCCAGGCCTACGAAGGTTGGCAAAGCCAGCGCTCCGGGCGCACCGTGCAGGACAAGCTCGAAGACGCCCTCTCGCGCTTCGCGGCACAGAAGGTATCGACCTTGTGCGCCGGCCGCACCGACACCGGTGTCCACGGCCTGATGCAGGTCGTCCATTTCGACACCGCCATCGAGCGCGCCGCGGTGTCATGGGTTCGGGGCACCAATCGCTACCTTCCGGACGACATTGCGGTGCAGTGGGCGGTGCCGGTGCCGGCGCAGTTCCACTGTCGAGCGAGCGCGGTGTCGCGGCGTTACCTTTATGTGCTGTCGCAGTCGCCGGTGCGCCCCAGCCTCGACGCCGGGCGAGTCGGCTGGTCGATGTACGAACTCGATGGCGACGCGATGCGGCTGGCAGCCGCCCGCCTGATCGGGCGGCACGACTTCAGCTCCTTTCGAGCCTCGGCATGCCAGGCGCTTTCCCCGGTCAAGGATCTGCGGCGGATCGAGATCACCCGCCACGGCGCCGGACCGCGATGCCGCTGGCATTTCGAGTTCGAAGCGGATTCGTTCCTGCACCACATGATCCGGAACCTGATGGGCAGCTTGCTTCGGGTCGGCCGCGGTGACGCCGACCCGGCGTGGGTCACCGAATTGCTCGAGGCGCGGAACCGCGAACGCGCGGCGCCGACCTTCTCCGCCGCGGGTCTCTACTTTGTCGGGCCCCTCTATGACACGCAATGGGGTTTGCCAGCCGAGGCAACCGCGCCGGGCGGCCCGGCTGCGTATCATGGCTTGCCATGACCGACGGCAACCCACGCCCGCAGCGCACCCGGATCAAGATCTGCGGCCTGACGCGCGAGCAAGACGTCGATGCGGCCGTGGCAGCCGGGGCCGACGCAGTGGGCTTCGTGCTCTATCCGGCAAGTCCGCGCCATGTTTCGGCCGAACGCGCGGCCGAGCTGGCGAGGCGGCTGCCGTCCTTCGTGCGGCCGGTGTTGCTGTTCGTCAACGAGCCGGATCCCGCGCCGCTCCTTGCCAGGGTGCCAGGCGCCATGGCGCAATTCCATGGCGACGAATCGCCTGAAGCGTGCTGGAAGTTGAGCGGCCAGGGAACCTATACCTACATGCGCGCGGCCCGAATTCCGCTCGGGGACGCCGGCGCGGGCTTCGACCTCCTAAAATACGCAGCCGATTACTCTCGCGCCCAAGCCATCCTGCTCGACGCCCTCGTCGAAGGATTCGGTGGTGGCGGCAAGGCTTTCGATTGGTCACTTCTTCCAACCGCCGTCGACGCTCACCTCGTCTTGAGTGGTGGACTCACACCTGCAAACGTGGGCGACGGAATTCGCCAGCTGCGAAAGCGCTGCAAGACGCTTTCCGTTGACGTGAGTTCCGGCGTCGAGTCCGCCAAGGGCATCAAGGACGCCGGCAAGATCGAAGAGTTCGTCTCTGCCGTGCGCGCGGCCGATGCCGCCGTCGACCGGCTCGGCTAGTCGAGCGCTCCCACCATTCCGCCAGCGGTGCAACCACGCCCGTTGGCACAGCCCATCGAGACCATGACCCTCTATGCCCAACCCGACGCCCGCGGCCATTTCGGCCCCTACGGCGGCAGCTTCGCCAGCGAGACCCTGACCCATGCCATCGCCGAGCTTCGCGATGCCTACGAACGCTACAAGAACGATCCGGACTTTCTCGCCGAGTTCAGGTACGAGCTGAAGCACTTCGTCGGCCGGCCATCGCCCATCTACCACGCGGCGCGCACCAGCCGGGAAATCGGCGGCGCACAGATCTACCTCAAGCGCGAGGACCTCAACCACACCGGCGCGCACAAGGTCAACAACACCATCGGTCAGGCGATGCTGGCCCGCCGGATGGGCAAGCCCCGCGTCATCGCCGAAACCGGCGCCGGGCAGCATGGCGTCGCCACGGCCACCATCTGCGCCCGCTACGGACTCGAATGCGTGGTGTACATGGGGAGCCAGGACGTGAAGCGGCAAAGCCCGAACGTCTATCGCATGAACCTGCTCGGTGCCACCGTGGTGCCGGTCGAATCCGGCAGCAAGACCCTGAAGGACGCGTTGAACGAAGCGATGCGCGACTGGGTCACCAATGTCGAGAACACCTTCTACATCATCGGAACCGTCGCCGGCCCGCATCCCTATCCGACGATGGTGCGCGACTTCCAGAGCGTGATCGGGACCGAATGCATCGACCAGATGCCCGCCATGCTGGCCGCCCAGGGCATCACCGGCGAGGCCGAAGGCCGGCAGCCGGACGTGGTGGTGGCCTGCGTCGGCGGCGGCAGTAACGCGATGGGAATCTTCTACCCCTACATCCCGTTCGAAAACACCCGGCTGGTCGGGGTCGAGGCAGCCGGCGAAGGCCTCGACAGCGGCAAGCATTCGGCCTCGATCCTGCGGGGCAGCCCCGGCGTGCTGCACGGCAACCGAACCTACCTGCTTCAGGACGAGGACGGCCAGATCACCGAAACCCACAGCATCAGCGCCGGCCTCGACTATCCGGGCGTCGGGCCGGAGCACGCGCACCTGGCCGACATCGGACGGGCGGAATACGTCGGCGTCACCGATGCCGAGGCTCTGGCAGCCTTCCACCATCTCTGCCGCACCGAAGGCATCATTCCGGCGCTCGAATCGAGCCATGCGATCGCCCACGCCATCAAGCTCGCGAAAACGATGCGCCCGGACCAGAGCATCCTGGTCAATCTCTCGGGGCGTGGCGACAAGGACATCGGAACCGTCGCCGACCTTTCCGGGGTCGACTTCTACGATCGCCCATCCATGCGCGGCTTGAGCGTGAAGGGAGGTCGCGCATGACCGGCATCGCCGCGGCCCCCGCCCGCATGCCCGACGATGCAGCCATGGCACCATCGAAGCGCTCCGGACGAATTTCCGCCACCTTTGCCCGGCTGCGCGAACAGGGCAGGCGCGCGCTGATCCCGTACGTGACGGCGGGCTTCCCGTTTGCCGACATCACGCCCGAGCTGATGCACGGCATGGTGGCAGCCGGCGCCGACGTCATCGAGCTCGGCGTGCCTTTCTCGGACCCGATGGCGGACGGCCCGGTCATCCAGCAAGCCGGCGAAGCGGCGCTGGCCCTCGGCATCGGCCTGAAGCAGGTGCTGGCGATGGTGGCCCGATTCCGCGAAAACGACGCGTCGACGCCGGTGGTCCTGATGGGATACGCCAACCCCATCGAGCGCTTCGACCATGTGCATGGTCCGGGCAGCTTCATCCAAAGCGCCGCCGCCGCGGGCGTCGACGGCATCCTGGTGGTCGACTATCCGCCGGAAGAATGCGAGCAGTTCGCCGCCGACCTTCGCGCTGCAGGCATCGACCTCATCTTCCTGCTCGCCCCGACCAGTTCCGAGGAACGGATGGCGCAAGTCGGGCGAATTGCCAGTGGCTACGTGTACTACGTGTCGTTGAAGGGCGTGACCGGCGCCGGGCATCTCGACACCGAGGCGGTGGGGCGGATGGTTCCTCGCATCCGCCAGCATGTCGATCTGCCGGTCGGCGTCGGCTTCGGCATCCGCAATGCGCAGACTGCGCAGGCGGTCGGTTCGGCCGCGGATGCGGTGGTGATCGGTACCCGCCTCATCCAGCTGATCGAGCAGCAGCCGCGCGACAAGGTCGTCGGCGCCGCGAGCGGCTTCCTGGCGGAAATCCGGCTGGCGCTCGACGCGCTCCCCGCCGCCACCGCCAAGAACGCGGCTGGCCGATAATCGCCCGACCCTGGATGGAGACCCCATGAGCTGGCTAGAAAAACTGCTTCCTCCCAAGATCGCGCCGATCAACCCCAGCGAGCGCCGCCAGATGCCGGAAGGCCTCTGGATCAAGTGCCCGAGCTGCGAGACGGTGCTCTACAAGACCGACCTCGAGCACAACCAGAACGTCTGCCCGACCTGCAGCCACCACCACCGCATCGGCGCGCGTGCGCGTCTCGATGCGTTCCTCGATGCCGAGGGCCGCTACGAACTGGGGCAGGAGGTCCTGCCGGTCGATGCCCTCAAGTTCAAGGACAGCCGCAAGTATCCGGAGCGGCTCAAGGAAGCGCTCGAGAACACCGGCGAAACCGATGCCCTGGTCGTGATGGGCGGCTCGGTCCACAGCATCAACCTGGTGGTCGCCTGTTTCGAGTTCGACTTCATGGGCGGCAGCATGGGAAGCGTGGTGGGCGAACGCTTCGTCCGCGGCGTCGAGACCGCCATCGAGCAGAAGGTACCGTTCGTCTGCTTCACCGCCACCGGCGGCGCGCGCATGCAGGAGGGCCTCTTGTCGCTGATGCAGATGGCCAAGACCAACGCCTCGCTCACCCGGCTCGCCAAGAAGGGGCTGCCCTACATCAGTGTCCTGACCGATCCGACCATGGGCGGCGTGAGCGCCGGTTTCGCCTTCGTCGGGGACGTCGTGATCGCCGAGCCGAAGGCGCTGATCGGCTTTGCCGGGCCGCGCGTGATCGAGTCGACCGTGCGGGTCACCCTGCCCGAGGGCTTTCAGCGTGCCGAGTTCCTGCAGACCAAGGGCGCGATCGATTTCATCTGCGATCGGCGCGAGCTTCGCAAGACGGTCGCCAACACGCTGGCGATGATGCTGAGGCTGCCGGCGGACGCGGTGGTCTGAGCGAGCGGCGATCGGCGGAGGCCGGTCGCTGAGCCAGCACGGCTGCGGCCGGTGCCGCCCGAGGTCTAGCGTCCGACCAGCATGGCTTGCGCCATCAGATTGCCGAGGACGATCGCCAGCACCTGCAGCAGGACGATGGCTGCCAACGGCGACAGATCCACCCCGCCGATCAGCGGAATGAATCGCCGCAACGGCCGCACCAGCGGCTCGGCCAGGCGGGCGATCAAATCCTGCAGCATCGAGGACGCCGACGGCACCCAAGACAAAATGGCATAGACGATCAGGAGCGCCGTCAGCCCCGATACCGCAAGCTGCAACAGCCCGACGAGCGACACCAACGGCAGCGCGATCCACCGGTGCAAGGCGCCGGCCAGCGCGAAGATCAGCACGAACTTGACCAGCACCAGCAGCCAGGCGGCCACCAGGCTCGCCAGGTCCCAGCGCCTGATGGATGGAAGCACCCGCCGGAGCGGCAGCACGATCCAGTCGGTGATCGCAAAGACGAAGCGGCCGAGCGGATTGCCGAACGGAACCCGGTGGTACTGCATATAGAGACGCAGCAGGCAGGCCCCGCCCAGGAGGCCGACGAGCACGTCGAGCAAGAACGATGGAATCTGATAAAGCATGGCGCGCTGTCGTGGTCGGAATGCGATGATAGCCACGCACGACCGCCACGATGACGAATCCTCCCCTGCTCCATTCGCTGCCCTTGTTCCCGCTCACGGCGGTGCTGTTCCCGGGCGGCTTCCTGCCGCTTCGGATCTTCGAGGTTCGTTATCTCGACATGATCGGCAAGTGCCACAAGGCTTCGGCGCCCTTCGGCGTGGTGAGCCTCGTGCAGGGCAGCGAAGTCCGCAAGCCCGGCCTCGCGGATGAGCGTTTCGCGGCGATCGGCACGCTGGCCCTGATCCACGACTTCGACGCCTCGCAACCCGGGTTGATGCAGATCGAATGCGTCGGGACGCAGCGATTTCGCATCCGCGCGAGCGAGTTGCAGAAGTACGGCCTCTGGACCGCGGAAGTCGAGGCCATCGCGGACGATGTTTCGCTCGCCATACCCGAGGACCTCGCACACACGGCAGACGCACTGCGAAGGCTGGTCGAGACGCTCGAAGAGCGCCGGCAGGCGGAAGGCGACGGTGTTCGTCTGCCGCTCCTGCCGCCGTACAGGTTCGACGACTGCGGCTGGGTGGCCAACCGCTGGTGCGAGCTGTTGCCGGCTGCGCCGGAGCTGAAGCAGCGGCTGATGGAGCTGGACAGCCCGCTGATGCGGCTGGAGCTGGTGAGCGACATCCTGGGCCGCAACGGCATCACCAGCTAGCGCCGTCCCGGTGCGGCGACGGTCGAGAGAGACCATCGCTGGCTAAAATTGCCGGTTGCGCGCGACCGCACGCCCCCACCTTGTGCTCCATGGCCGACTCCTCTTCCCTCGCCTCTTCCTCCGCTTCTTCCGCTTCGTCCGCTTCGTCCGCTCCATCGGCAGCCCCCGCCGCGGCAGACGACAACCAGCTGATCGCCGAGCGGCGCGAAAAATTGAAGGCGCTTCGCAGCGCCCAGGCGGAAGGCAAGGGTGTCGCCTTCCCGAACGACTTCAAGCCGGCCGATCGTGCATCGGCCCTGCTTGCAGCGCATGCCGAAGCCACAGCCGAAGCGCTGGAGGCAGAGCCGATCGCCGTGAGCGTCGCCGGCCGCATGATGCTCAAGCGGGTGATGGGCAAGGCCAGCTTCGCCACGATCCAGGACGCCACCGGTCGCATTCAGCTCTACATCACCCGCGACTCGCTCGGCGATGACGCCTACGCCGAGTTCAAGCATTGGGACCTGGGCGACATCGTCGGCGCCGAGGGCGTCGCCTTCAAGACCCGGACCGGCGAGCTGTCGGTCAAGGTTGCCCGGCTCCGGTTGCTCACCAAGAGCCTTCGGCCGCTTCCGGACAAGTTCCACGGCATGGCCGACCAAGAGCAGAAGTACCGGCAGCGCTACGTCGACCTCATCACCGACGAAAGCGCGCGCGACCGCTTCACCAAGCGCAGCCGCGCCGTGAGCGCTTTGCGCGAATTCATGGTGTCGCACGACTTCCTCGAGGTCGAGACGCCGATGCTCCACCCGATTCCGGGCGGCGCCAATGCCAAGCCGTTCAAGACCCACCACAACGCGCTCGACCAGGAGATGTTCCTGCGGATCGCGCCCGAGCTGTACCTGAAGCGGCTGATCGTGGGCGGCTTCGAGCGGGTGTTCGAGATCAATCGCAGCTACCGCAACGAAGGCATCTCGGTTCGGCACAACCCCGAATTCACGATGATGGAGTTTTATGCGGCCTACTGGAACTACCTCGACCTGATGGATTTCACCGAGGCGCTGATTCGCGACATCGCGGCGAAGACGGTCGGCTCGCAGCAACTGAGCTACCAGGGCAAGGCGGTCGACCTCGGCCAACCTTTCCAGCGGCTCACCATTCGCGAAGCGATCCTCGCGCACACCGATGCCGGCGACCGGGTCGACGATGCCGCCTGGCTGATCGACGCACTTCGCAAGCTCGGGCTCGGCGAAGAGAAGGAGCGCCTGTCGCAGCGCTCGCTCGCGAGCCTGCAGGTGATGTACTTCGAGGAAACGGTCGAGGAAAAGCTCTGGCAGCCGACCTTCATCATGGAGCATCCGACCGAGATTTCGCCGCTCGCCCGCGCCAACGACGACCGGCCCGAGGTCACCGAGCGCTTCGAGCTCTACATCACCGGCCGCGAATTCGGCAACGGCTTCAGCGAGCTCAACGATGCCGAAGACCAGGCCGCCCGCTTCAACGCGCAGGTTTCGGCCAAGGAGAGCGGCGATGACGAGGCCATGTTCTTCGACCATGATTTCGTTCGCGCCCTGGAGTACGGCATGCCACCCACCGGCGGCTGCGGCATCGGCATCGACCGGCTGATGATGCTGCTTACCGATTCGCCCAGCATCCGGGACGTGATCCTGTTTCCGGCGCTGCGACGCGAATCTTGAGCAACTCGCGCCCTGCGATCGGCATCGACTTCGGCACCTCGAATTCGGCCATCGCGTGCGTGGGCCCGCAAGGCGGCGCTCGCCTGCTGCCGCTGGAGGCCGACGCCACCAACATTCCCACCGCGCTCTTCTTCGATGCCGAAAGCGGCAGCACGCACTACGGTCGCGATGCCGTTTCGCTGTACCTGGCGGGGCACGAAGGCCGGCTGATGCGCTCGCTCAAGAGCCTTCTGGGCAGCAGCCTGATGCAGGAGCAGACCGAGATCAACCATCGACGGGTGAGCTTCGAGCAGGTGGTGTCGATGTTCCTTGCCGAATTGGGCAGTCGCGCTCGCCAGGCATTCGGCACCGGCGGCGACCGAGCCGGCGACGCCTTCGGCTCGGTGGTCATGGGGCGACCGGTGCATTTCGTGGATGACGACATCGAACGCGACCGGCACGCCGAGGACACGCTGCGCCGTGCCGCCCGGGCCGCCGGCTGGGGAGAAGTCGAGTTCCAGTTCGAACCGATTGCGGCGGCCTTCGATTTCGAGCAGCGCATCGATCGGGAAACCACGGCGCTGGTGGTCGATATCGGCGGCGGCACCTCCGATTTCACGGTCGTTCGCCTGGGCCCCGGCCGGTCGCAGGCCGACGATCGGTCTTCGGATGTGCTTGCCACCGCCGGCATCCATATCGCCGGCACCGACTTCGACCAGCGGCTCAGCCTCGATTGCGTGATGCCGCTGCTGGGGCTCGGGCATGTCGGGCCGAGCGGCCGGGAAGTGCCGAGCCGCACCTTCTTCGACCTCTCGACCTGGCACCTGATCAACTGGCTCTATGCGCCGCGCGCGATCCGCCAGGCCCAGGACCTCCGGAAGGACTACACCGAGACCCGCTTGCACGATCGCTTGATGCGGGTGCTCGCAGGTCGGCACGGTCACCGCGTGGCCAACGAGGTCGAGCAAGCGAAGATTGGCAGTTCGTCGTCCGGCGGCGAGGCCGTTCGGCTCGACATCGAATTCGCCGAAGCCGGCTTGAGCGCCCTCCTGGAAGGCCCCGGGCTGCAGCACTACCTCGCCCCGCTCTTGAACAAGGTCGTCGGCTGCGCCACCGAATGCGTGCGCCGCGCAAATCTGTCGGCCGGCTCGCTCGGCGCCGTCTATCTGACGGGTGGGTCCTCCGCCTTGCGACCCTTCCAGGAGGCGTTGCGGGCGGCGTTTCCGAATGTCGAGTTGGTCGAAGGCGACCTCTTCGGCGGTGTCGCGGCAGGCCTCGCCTACACCGCGGCCGCGCGCAGCCAGACGCAAGCGGGCCGGCGGTGAAGTACCTGGCTGGCTATTCCGCGACGCTGCGCGCCGAGGTCGAGCAGCTGATCGCAGAAGGCCGGCTCGGCGCCTTGCTGACCCGACGCTATCCGGTCGGCCATGCAAGCGACGAGGGGCAAGCCGCACACCTCGGATCGCGCGGTACGCACGGGGTGCGCGACGATCGCGCACTCTTCGACTACGTGATGCGGCTACGCGGTGAATTCATGCGCAATGCCGAGCCGCTCAAC
The DNA here is from genome assembly GCA_902506565.1 of Burkholderiales bacterium 8X. Classification (GTDB taxonomy): domain Bacteria; phylum Pseudomonadota; class Gammaproteobacteria; order Burkholderiales; family Burkholderiaceae_C; genus Variovorax. The sequence goes on from LR732703.1 coordinate 3,309,096, forward strand.
AAGGTGATGTTCGACAACAAGCTGCAGGTGATTCGGCATGCGCTCGGCACCCACACCACGGTCTCCCGGGTGCAGGGCAGCAAGCTCAAGTCGAAGCGCGAGATCCGGATCGCCAGCCTCTTCAAGGAAGTGCCGGAGCCGCTCTTGCGGATGATCGTCGTGCATGAACTCGCGCACCTCAAGGAGCGCGAACACGACAAGGCGTTCTACCAGCTGTGCCTGCACATGGAGCCCGACTACCACCGGCTGGAACTTGACTTGCGCCTTTACTTGACGCATCTCGATGTCGGCGGCGAGGCGCTCTGGCGGCCCGCGTCCTCGCCCCGCGCCTGAGCCTCGGCTTGGCTTGGCTTGGCTTGGCGAAGCCGAGCCCCGTGCCCGACGGATTCAGTCGCGAGGCAGCTCAGCCAAAGCGTGGCGATACGAAGACGATTGCATGAGCGCCTCCCAGCCCAGCGACGGCCGGCTCGGCAGCAGGGCGCGTCGACGCGCCTCGCCAGCGGCGGAAGAAACCCAGTTGCCGTTGCGAAGCCGTTCGTCGAAGGCCTGGAGCGTTTCGTCCAGCACGGTGCTGTCGCCGATGCTTTGGTTGCAGATCAAGGCGAGGTCGCATCCGGCCGCGAGTGCCGCCCCGGCTGCTTCGGCGTAACTGAGAAGGCGGCCGTCGATGCGCCTCGCCGCCTCCATGCTGAGGTCGTCGCTGAACACGGCGCCGTCGAAGCCAAGTTGATTGCGCAACACCTCCTGCAGCCACTTCGGCGAGAAGCCCGCCGGCCGGGCGTCGACCTTGGCATAGATGACATGCGCCGGCATCACGGCGCTGAGCGTGCCGGCGAGCCAGTCATAGGGTTTCGCATCCTCGGCCAGGATGGCCTTCAGGCTGCGCCGATCGACCGGCGCGTCGACATGCGAGTCGGCCTTGACGAAACCGTGCCCCGGAAAATGCTTGCCGCAGTTCGCCATGCCGGCCAGGAGCATGCCGTGCGCAAGACTCCTTGCGAGCATCGCGACCACGCGCGGATCGCGATGGAAGCTGCGATCGCCGATCACGCTGCTTTCGCCGTAGTCGAGGTCGAGCACCGGCGCGAAGCTGAAGTCGACGCCGCAGGAACGAAGCTCGGAAGCCAAGACCAGACCGCAGGCCACCGCGGCCTTGGTGGCTGCCAGCGCATCCTCCATCCACAGCCGGCCCAGGCGGCGCATCGAAGGCAGCCGCGTGAAACCGTCGGTGCGAAAGCGCTGGACGCGCCCTCCTTCGTGGTCGACACAGATCAGAAGGTCTTCGCGGATCGACTTGATCTCGGCATTGAGCGCCTGCATCTGCGCGCGATTCTGCCAGTTGCGGCCGAAGTGGATCACGCCGCCGACCAGGGGATGGGCGAGGCGGCGACGGTCGTTCGCGTTCAACGTGGTGCCGGCCACGTCGATGATGAGCGGCGCCTGCACGGGCGATGCGGTGCTCATCGATTGCGCTCGACGACCACGAAGCTGGCCGCATAGTCCGCCTCGTCGGTCACGGTGACATGGGCGCGGAGGCCTTCGGCTTCGAACCAGGCCTTGAGCGCGCCGTGCAGCACGATGACCGGCTTGCCGCTGGCCTCATTGGCCACTTCGCACAGCCGCCAGCTCATCGGCGAATGCATGCCCTTGCCGATCGCCTTGCTGAAGGCTTCCTTGGCGGAGAAACGGGTCGCCAGGTAGCTCAGGCCACGGCGCGGCAGGCGGGCGCTGCGGCGTCGCCATACGGCCAGTTCGCCATCGCTCAGCACCCGGCGGGCAAAGCGCTCGCCATGGCGCTCGAAGGTCGCGGCAACCCGGCGGATGTCGCAGATGTCGGTACCGATGCCGTAGATCACCGCGCCTCTTCGATTCGCTTCAGATACTCGCGGGTCGCGGCCGCATAGCCGAGTTCCAGCGCGTCGGCCACGAACGCATGGCCGATGGAGACTTCGCGCACGCCCGCGACCGCCGCGAGGAACTCGGTGAGGTTCTCCCGGCTCAGGTCGTGGCCTGCGTTGACCTCGAGCCCGGCCGCTCGTGCCGCCTTGGCCGCTTCGACGTAGAGCTGGAGCACCGACGCAGCCCGCGAAGTGTCGCGCGACGCCGCATAGCCTTCGGTGTAGAGCTCGACGCGGTCGGCGCCCACTGCCTTGGCCGCCGCCATCATCCCGGGATCGGGATCCATGAAAAGGCTCACCCGCACCCCATGGCTGTGCGCTTCGGCGATCAGCGGCCGGAGGCGTTCGGCATCCTCCGGAAAGCTCCAGCCGTGGTCGCTGGTGGCCTGGCTCTCGTCATCCGGCACGAAGGTGGCCTGCTGCGGCCGAAGCTCGCGGACGAACTCCATCAGGTTGTGGAACGGGTTGCCCTCGATGTTGAACTCGGCGGCGGGCCAGTCCTTGGCCAGCAGGGCAGAGAGATCGTGCACGTCTTGTGGTCGGATGTGTCGCTGGTCGGGCCGCGGATGCACGGTGATGCCGTGAGCGCCGGCGTCGAGGCACAAGGCCGCTGCATACAGCACGCTCGGGATCCCCAGCGGTCGAGTGTTGCGGACCAGGGCGACCTTGTTCAGGTTGACCGACAGCGCAGTACGGTTGGAAGGGCTGGTCATAGAGCTTGCAGATCTCTCATCATCTGCCGGGTTCGCAGGGTTGCAACGCCGCAATGGTAGTTCAGCAAGGTACGCAATTGCGGGCGCAGACCGGCCGCCATCGAGGCACAGGCACGCAAGGTCGCGGTAAACGGCGCGAGGTCGTCGAGTGCCAGCTGCAGCGCCTCCCAGGCGGCGCCGGCGAGCGCGGCCTCTTCGTCGTCCGCCGGGCGGAGCCCGGCCTCGGGCACCAGGGCATAGCGGGCATCGGGCTCGAGCGGCGCCAGGGTCGCCGTCTGTACGTCGAGCGACGGCAGCAAGCCGACTTCGCGCAGCAGCAGGAGCTCGAATGCGCGCAAAGCCGCCGACTGGGTCGCCGCCTGCGCACCCGCGTGCTCGCTCGCCAGCACCTGGACCACGGCCGCATAGGCGTCGAAGAGCGCCGCATGCGGATCGTCGCGCGCCAGGAGACGGAGCAGCAGCTCGTTGACGTAGTAGCCGGACAACAGCGCCTCGCCGGTCGGCATGACATGGCCGCCCATCCACTCCGCGCCCTTCAGCGTGCGGATCTCGGCATCGCCGCTGTAGTTGAGCTGCAGCGGTTGCAGCGGCAGCAGCACCGGCCGGAAGTTGGAGCTCGGCCGCTTGGCACCCTTGGCCACCAGCGCGATGCGCCCGTGATGGCGGGTGAAGGTCTCCAGGATCAGGCTCGACTCGCTCCAGTCGTAGCGATGCAGCACATAGGCCGGCTCGTGGGCGATGCGTCTGGCGACCACGTCAGGGAATCAGCGCGAGACGCTCATTCGTAGCCGAACGACTTCACGCGCGCCTCGTCGTCCGCCCAGCCGGAGCGCACCTTGACCCACAGCTCGATGAACACCTTGGCATCCGCGAGCTTCTCGAGCTCTTGCCGGGTTTCCATGCCGATGCGCTTGATGCGCTCGCCCTTGTCCCCGATCACCATCGCCTTGTGGCCGTCGCGCTCCACCACGATGGTGGCGGCGATCCGCAGCAGCCGTTTCTGGCCCTTGCGCGCCGGAGGCTCCTCCTCGAACTTGTCGATGATGACGGTCGAGGTGTAGGGCAGCTCGTCGCCTGTCAGGCGGAAAAGTTTCTCGCGCACCAGTTCGCTTGCGAGGAACTGCTCGCTGCGGTCGGTGAGCTCGTCCTCGGCGTACCAGAAAGGCTGCTCGGGCAGGTACTTGCTGCAGATGCCCAGGAGTCGCTCGATGTCCTTCGGATTCTTGGCCGACATCGGCACGAATTCGACGAAGGCGTGCCTTTGCTGCATCTGCTGGAGCCATGGCGCGATGTCGCCGCGTCGGTGAACGTTGTCGAGCTTGTTCGCGACCAGGATGGTCGGGATCTTGGCGTCGAGCAGCTTCAGCACCCGTTCGTCGGCGCCGGTGAAGCTGCCCGCCTCGACCACCAGCAGGATGAGGTCGACGTCCGACACCGCGCCCACCACCGCCTTGTTGAGCGACCGGTTGAGTGCGTTCGCATGCAAGGTCTGGAAGCCGGGGGTATCGACGAAGACGTATTGCGTTTCGGCCAGCGTGCGCATGCCGGTGATCCGGTGGCGAGTGGTCTGCGCCTTGCGCGAGGTGATGCTGATCTTCTGGCCGACCAGGGCGTTGAGCAGCGTGGACTTGCCGACATTGGGCTTGCCAACGATGGCGATGAGACCGCAGCGCTGGCCTGCGCGGTCATCCGCACCGAGCTGGCGCGGCGTTGTGGCTGAAGAGACGACGATCGACGGCTGGGGCTCGACGGGCTCGGAAGGTTCGACGGGATCGGTGGAAGGCGGATTCATGAGCTTGTCTTGTTGGCACGGGCCTTCAGCTGGATCAGCATGGCCGCGGCGGCCGCTTGTTCGCCGGCGCGCCGCGAACCGCCGATGCCGCGTTCGCGAAGGCCCAGGTCGGCGACCTCGCATTCGACATCGAAGGTCTGCTTGTGCGCGGCGCCGAGGGTGCCCACCACGCGGTAGTTCGGCAGTTTCATTTTGCGGCCCTGCAACCATTCCTGCAATTCGGTCTTGGGGTCCTTGGCCGCCGCCTCCATGCGCGGCTTGATCTCGACCGATTCGTACAGCCGACGAACCAGCGCCTCGGCAGCGGCAAAGCCCGCATCAAGGTAGACCGCGCCGATCACTGCCTCGAGGGCATCGGCCAGGATCGATGGCCTGGCCTGCCCGCCGGAGCGCGCTTCGCCTTCGCCAAGCCGCAAGAGCTCGGGAATCTTCATGCGAAGCGCCAGCTGGTGCAGCGTGTCCTGCTTGACCAGGTTGGCCCTGACCCGCGACAGGTCGCCCTCGGGCAGGGTCGAAAGCCGCGTGTAGAGCAAGTGCGAAACCGCCAGGCTCAGCACCGAATCGCCGAGAAACTCGAGGCGCTCGTTATGGTCGGCGGAAAAGCTCCGATGGGTCAGCGCCTGTTGCAGCAAACGCGGTTCGGAGAAGGAGTGCTGAAGACGCGCCTGCAGCGCGGCCAATCCAGGGCTTGTCACGGGGCACGCGCTGCGTGAATGGCTCAGGGGCTCAGGGGCTCAGGCGCCACCGGCACCGCCTGCGCGGCTTGCGCGGCTTGCGCAGGCGAACCCGGCTCGGGCCACTCGCATCGGCAACGACAGCGTCACTGCGACTCGCCCCTGCCCTCGTACTTGAGCGTCAGGAAGGCCGGACCGAAGAGATGGATCTCGCGCTGGTAGGCAAAGGAGACCACCACCTTGTCGCCGACTTTCTGCACCACCAGGTCGCGGCCGCTCACCGACTGGAAATCGTCGATGGCCTGGGCGCGGTCGAAGATGGCGCGCACTTCCGGCACGGTGGAGCCTTCGGTCGCTTTCTTGGCCGCCTTGAGGATGGCCTGGTATTCGATGAGGGTCGGGATGACCTGAGCCACCACCACGCCGACGCATGCCAGCACGATCGCAACGAACAACAACCCGATGAATGAAATCCCGCGTTGCTTTTTTCTGGCCAGACCTGCGCTCATGATTTCTTCCCTCTTCTCGCTGAATATTATTGAAAAGTGCCGATGCGCTTGAGATTACCGAAGTTCATCCAGACAAAGAACGCCTTGCCCACGATGTTCTTGTCCGGAACGAATCCCCAATAGCGAGAATCGAGCGAATTGTCACGATTGTCGCCCATCATGAAATAGTGGCCGGCCGGAACCTTGCAAACCACGCCCTCGACACTGTAGCGGCAGTTCTCGCGATTTGGAAAGTCGATCACCTCGGCTTCGGAGAGCCCGGCCCGCCGGGATTCGTCGTTCAGGAGGCGGTGCTTCTTGCCGCCGAGATCTTCGGCGTAATGCTGGAAATAGCGCATCACGTCTTCATCGAAGTATTCGGGCAATGGCTCCTTGCTGACCGGCTGGCCGTTGATGGTCAGCTTCTTGTTCAGGTAGGCGACCTCATCGCCCGGAACGCCGATGACCCGCTTGATGTAATCCATGCTGGGCTTCGGCGGATAGCGGAACACCATGACGTCGCCGCGGGCCGGCGGCGTGCCGTCGGTGAGCTTGGTGTTGATCACCGGCAGCCGGAAGCCGTAGGTGAACTTGTTGACCAGGATCAGGTCGCCGGTCAGGAGCGTGGGCATCATCGAGCCCGACGGGATCTTGAAGGGCTCCACCAGGAACGAGCGCAGCAGGAACACGGCGAGGATCACCGGGAACAAGCCCGCGGTCCAGTCGAGCCACCATGGCTGCATGACCAGGCGTTCTTGCGCCTGCGGATCGACCCTGTCGACCTCGGTGATGCCCTGGCGACCCAGTTCGGCACGACGCGCGTCCAGGCTTTGCTGCAATGCCTCGGCAGCCCTTCGCCGACGCGGCAGGAAATAGAAGCGTTCAGCCAGCCAATAGATGCCGGTGACCACGGTCGCGAGGAAAAGCAGCAACGCGAAGTTGCCTTCGACGGCACCGAAGTACCAGGCCCCGATATAGCCGACAAAAGCCGCGAGGATCAGCGAGGTGAGAAAAGCCATCGTTTAGTCTTCGACCTGCAAGATGGCAAGAAAGGCCTCTTGCGGGACCTCGACCGAACCAATCTGCTTCATTCTTTTTTTACCCGCCTTCTGCTTCTCGAGCAGCTTGCGCTTGCGGGTGATATCGCCGCCATAACACTTGGCGAGCACGTTCTTGCGCAGCGCCTTGATTGTCTCACGCGCAATGATGTTGACCCCGATGGCTGCCTGAATGGCGACGTCGTACATCTGGCGGCTGATGATTTCGCGCATCTTCGAAACCACCGCCCGGCCCCGATATTGGCTCTGGCTGCGGTGCACGATGATCGACAGCGCATCGACCTTCTCGCCGTTGAGCAGGATATCGACCTTGACGACATCCGAAGCCCGGTATTCCTTGAACTCGTAGTCCATGGATGCGTAGCCGCGGCTGACCGATTTCAGCTTGTCGAAGAAGTCGAGGACGATTTCGCCGAGCGGCATCTCGTAGGTCAGCATCACCTGGCGCCCGTGGTACGCCATGTTCATCTGGACGCCGCGCTTCTGGTTGGCAAGCGTCATCACGGCGCCGACGTACTCCTGCGGCATGTAGAGATGCACGGTCACGATCGGCTCGCGGATCTCGGACATGCGGCCGACGTCCGGCATCTTGGACGGGTTCTCGACCATCAGCACTTCGCCGTCGTTCTTGACGACCTGGTAGACCACGCTCGGCGCGGTGGTGATGAGGTCCTGGTCGAACTCCCGCTCGAGGCGCTCCTGCACGATCTCCATGTGCAGCAAGCCGAGGAAGCCGCATCGGAAACCGAAGCCGAGGGCTTGCGAAACCTCCGGCTCGTAATGCAGCGACGAGTCGTTGAGCTTGAGCTTCTCGAGCGCGTCCCGCAGCGAATCGTATTCGCTCGCCTCGGTCGGGTAGAGGCCGGCGAAGACCTGCGGCTGGATTTCCTTGAAGCCGGGCAAGGGCTCGGTGGCCGTTGCGGCCGCGCCGCCGGTGCCTGCCTTGATGAGGGTGACGGTGTCGCCGACCTTCGCCGCCTGCAGTTCCTTGATGCCGGCGATGATGAAGCCTACCTCGCCCGCCTCCAGCGATTGCCTCGGCTCGGTGCCGGGCGTGAAGACGCCGAGGTTGTCGGCGTTGTAGGTCGCGCCGGACGCCATCATCTTGATGCGCTCGCCTTTCGCGAGCCGTCCGTCGACCACGCGGACCAGCATCACCACGCCGACGTACGCATCGAACCAGCTGTCGATGATCATCGCGCGAAGAGCGGCATCCGGATTGCCGCGCGGTGCAGGCACCTTCGCGACGATGGCTTCGAGAATCTCCTCGATGCCGAGGCCGGTCTTCGCCGAACACGGGATTGCCTCGCTCGCGTCGATGCCGATGACTTCCTCGATCTCGGACTTGGCGTTATCGGGATCTGCTTGCGGCAGGTCCATCTTGTTCAACACCGGAACCACCTCGACGCCGAGGTCGAGGGCGGTGTAGCAATTCGCGACGGTCTGCGCTTCGACGCCCTGGCTCGCATCGACCACCAGCAGCGCACCCTCGCAGGCCGAGAGCGAACGACTGACCTCGTACGAGAAGTCGACATGCCCCGGCGTGTCGATCAGATTGAGGTTGTAGACCTGTCCGTCCTTGGCCTTGTAGTGCAGCGCGGCGGTCTGCGCCTTGATGGTTATCCCACGCTCTTTCTCGATGTCCATCGAGTCGAGCACCTGCGCTTCCATCTCTCGCTCGGCGAGGCCGCCGCAGCGTTGAATCAGTCGATCGGCAAGCGTCGACTTGCCGTGGTCGATGTGCGCAATGATTGAAAAATTTCTGATGTGATTCATCAAGGGGAACGCTTAAGTACTTGAATTGGCTCGATGCGACCGAGTGGCGCACAAGAAAAAAGGGCGCGTCTCCGAGAGACGCGCCCTGAACCAACAAGCAATGGCAACTGCAGTAGTTGGGACTTCATTGTAGGCAAAAAGGGAGTCTCGTACAGCCAGCGGAGCGGCTCGGAGGGCTCGTTGCAGGTCAGCAACATGAAAGATGTTCACAGGTTATCAACAATATCGGGGGATGAAGCGCTGAACAACATGTGGGCGATCTGTGGACCAGCGGTGGACTGTTTCAAGTTCAGATGAATCAGTCACGAGCGGGCAACGCCAAATGCTCGTGGATCGGGAAGCGCAGGCTTCATTCTACTGAAACAGCCACATGGCACGGCCTATTGTTAGTGCTCACCAACCAAAAACCGCCCGCTCAGCAGCAGAAAAAACTTTCCAAACTGCGTCGCGAAAGCGCCGCATTCCAATGAAAAGGCCCCAAACCCTACTGAGGGATGGGGCCACTGGAGACTGTCGAGCGTGGTCAGCGGGCCGGTCGAATCAGCGCGTACTGAGCCCACTCGCCGCGCCGGAACAGCAAGTTGACGGGCTTCGACTTGTCGACCTTGGCCAGGATCGAATCGAACTCGCGAACGCTCGCGACTTCGACGTTGTTGACGGCCAGGATGATGTCGCCCTCTCGCAATCCGGCACGCGTCGCGGCATCGGTCGCCGCGTCGACCTTGACGCCGCCCTTGAGCTTGGCCTCGCGCTTCTGCGCATCGGTCAGGTCGCTCACTGCCAACCCCATCGACTTGGCGGCGGCCGACGCAGGCGGTTTGGCTGCAGGCTCTTCGCGCTCGGAGGTGCGTCGGGTCGGCTTCTCGGCCTCGATCTCGGCAACCACCACGCTCAAGTCGCGAACGTTGCCGCGCCGGAAGACGGTCAGCGAACTCTTGGTGCCGGGCGCGGTGTTTCCGACCAGTCGCGGAAGATCGGATGGACGCTCGATCGGCTTGCCGTCGAACTTGGTGATGATGTCCCCGGGCTCAATGCCGGCCTTCTCACCGGGCGAGCCGGCTTCCACGCCGCGCACCAGGGCACCTTGCGCCTTGCCGAGCCCGATCGATTCCGCAACGTCCTTGGTCACTTGGTCGATCTGCACGCCGATGCGGCCGCGCGAGACCCGGCCCGAGGTACGCAGCTGTTCGCTGACCCGGATCGCCTCGTCGATCGGAATCGAGAACGAGATGCCCATGAAGCCGCCGGAGCGCGAATAGATCTGGCTGTTGATGCCGACCACCTCGCCGCGCATGTTGATCAGCGGCCCGCCCGAATTGCCCGGATTGATCGCGACGTCCGTCTGGATGAAGGGCAGGTATTCGCCCGTGTCGCGCTGCTTGGCGCTCACGATGCCGGCCGTGACCGTGTTCTCGAGACCGAACGGCGAACCGATGGCCATCACCCATTCGCCGACGCGAAGCTTGGAGATGTCGCCGACCTTCACGGCGGGCAGCCCGGTTGCCTCGATCTTCACGACGGCGACGTCGGTGCGCTTGTCCGATCCGATCAGCCTGGCCTTGAATTCACGCTTGTCGGGCAGGGTCACCAGCACCTCGGAGGCGTCCTCGACCACGTGGGCGTTGGTCATCACGAAGCCGTCGGGCGTCAGGATGAAGCCGGAACCGACACCGCGCGGCCGCTCTTCTTCCTGCGGCTGCTGCGGCCGATTGGGACGCGGCGCCTGGCGCGGCACGTTGGGCATCGGTTGGCCGAAGAAGCGCCGGAAGAACTCCTGCATTTCCTCGTCCATCTCGCCGTTTCCACCGCTGCGCGCTGCGACTTTTTCGACGGTGCGAATGTTGACCACCGCCGGCCCGACCTGGTCGACCAGGTCGGTGAAATCCGGCAACGACCGCATCTGAGCGTGCGCCACCGACGCCGGCAACAAGCCAGCGCTGCTCGCGGCCACCACGATTGCACCCGCGGCAAGGATCGAACGGACCTTGCTCCCGTCAAACTTCGACATCATCGCCATGTGATCTTTCATAAAAGCCATACAACCACCTCGAACCGGATTGCCACGAGCGCCTGCGAGCCCGCTGCGGCCGGTCAAGGTCTCCTGACCAAGCTGCGCCAGAAGGCTTCGAGCGTCTGCGGCGGAACTTCGCCGACCGCCGTCAGCCACCAATCGCCGCCCTTGCCTGAAATCCGCCGCGTCATCGTGTAGGTCGCACCGGAGGTCATGATTGCCTCACGCTGCTGACCCCGAGCCGAGAACGGTTCGACGAACAAGGACACCGAAGCGAGCCCATCCGAAAACGTCCACTGCATCATGTGAGCATTGGGAGCTGCAGAGCCGCCCTCGCCCGCTGCCGGCGCCATCGCGCGCTTGAGGCAGCTCACCGGCTTGAAGCCGACGACCGCTGGCTCGAGCGCCCAACCCTCGCTGAGAGCCGAGGTGTGTTCGAGTTCGGACTTTTCAACCCGGTAACCGGCCGTGCTGGCCATCATCTGGGCCAGGGCCTGGCTCTTGATCGGCGGATCGAGCTGGAGTTCGGAGAATGCGGACTGCTCGATGACGCGCTTGTCGCCGTCCACGGTCTGCAACTTCACGACCAGCCCCGACTTGCGTTCGCTCCAGATCCGATAGCCAAAGCGCAGCGAATCCTTTGCCGACAACTCGACCACGTCCGCCTCGAAGCCGGCCACCCGGTCCTTGCCGACCAGCCTGGCCTCGTACAACTCTGCGATCGAAGACTCGGGCGCTCCCATCAGGTTGGGAAAAAGTTCGAGGAGCTGCCGCTTCTCGACCTTGACCACCCGGGAGTCGGGCAGGAAGGTCATCACGTGATCGTTCCGCCGGAAAGTCGAGCGCGGCGGGCCGGACAGGGCCTCGATGCGTTCGAACTGGGTGTCGCCCTCGCACACATGCCAGATGCGCGCGCTGGCCATGTCGCCCGTCGCCGCGGAGACCACGAAGTTGCCGACATAGTTGCGCTGCCGCGAGGCCGAATGCATCCGCCTCAGCCACTCGACGACGCCGATCGACGCTGCAGCGCCGGCCCCGGCGCCAGGCGCATTGCTTCCGGTTGCAAGACTGTTCGCGGCGCTCGAGTTCTGGGCCGGCGCCATGCGCGCAAGCCCCACCAGCAGGGTCACGACCAAGACGGCGCGAATGACCGAGGGCGACGAGATGCTCATGGAGAGACGTGGTGCACGCGCAATCAGCGCGATGCTCCCTCGAACGTGGCGTTGCGAAGAAAGCCGGAAGGCATCTGCGAGGCACCGCCAGCTTCGCGATGAGCTTCCAGCAGGCGGTCGAGGTGCGGATCCCGGATCATGACCTGAGGCTTGCTGCCTCCGCCGACCACTCGCAGGTTCGAAGTGCCGGGAGGTGGTGCAGAGAACGCGAGGGCGGTTGCAGGAACGGAACTCGCGGCCGGCGCCGAAAGCTGCTGCTGCGCCAATTGCGCGCCGCCGGCAGGCGAAGCGGGGCTTCCGATCCAGTTCCAGCCGATCGCCGCCGCCGCGGCCAGGGACGCGGCACCTGCCACGAGCTTCCAGCGAAACACCGGCTCGTTGGCAGCCTCCGCGCGAAGAAGCTCCTTCTGGACACCACCGGTACGGACGAGGGTTGGCTCGGCGTCATGGGTCTCGACGAGGCGCTGCTGGAAACGTGCGAGGAAGGCGGCCGAATCGCTGCACGGCGTGTGGGTTCCGGAGCGAAGCACGTCTCCGACGAGGTGGTAGGCGTGCCAGGAGGCCCGCAAATCGTCTTCGGCGCAGAGGCGGTCGACAGCATGGTCGAATTCGCTGCCGCCGAGCTGGCCATCTGCCAGTGCCGATACCTGTTCGTGGTCCGAGTGTGTGTACTTCATGGGTTTTCCAGTCACCATCGCTTGCCGGATTGGCTGTCCAGGAGCGGTTTCACCTTGGCCGAAATGGCCTCGCGCGCTCGAAAAATGCGGGATCGCACCGTGCCGATGGGGCAATTCATGACTTCCGCGATTTCCTCGTAGCTCATGCCGTCGATTTCCCGCAAAGTCACGGCCTGCCTCAATTCGGCGGGTAATGCGTCCATCGCCTGTTGAACCACCGCCGCGATTTCGTTGGCGGCCAGAACCGATTCGGGCGTCTCGTCGCTGATTGGTTCGTTTCCCGGCCGGTAAGTTTCATCGTCGTCTTCCGAAGAGGCGCGAAGGGTACTTTCGGAGACGGTGGGGTCGCGCTTCATGTCGACCAGGGCCTTCTTGGCCGTATTGACGGCGATCCGGTAGAGCCAGGTGTAGAACTGCGCGTCGCCCCTGAATTGATGGAGCGCGCGATAGGCGCGAATGAAGGTCTCTTGGGCAATGTCCTCGACCAGGTCAACGTCCCGCACCATCCGGCCGATCAACCGTTCGATCCGCCGCTGGTACTTGATGACGAGCAGCTCGAAGGCCTTCTGGTCGCCAGCCACCGTGCGCCGCACGAGTTGGAGATCGACCTCGCCGGGTCGGACTTCCGAATCCGGCGCCAGAGGCTGATCCACCCGAGGAGGCGGAGGCGCAGGAGGAATCGTGGTCATCTGAGGGGAGTGTCGACCGGAAACGGACCGGGCTGCAGGCGAAGGCCTTTTGCCGGGCGGGCATGGACCGCGCGCCGAAGTTCGAGCCAGCGTTCAGGCAGGGCCTCGCGGTCCAGCCACAACCAGATTGGCTGGGGCGAAGCGCCTGCGAGTCGTACCAGCAGGAGGCTTTGCAGGTCGAGCGAGACCGTCGGAAAGCACTGATCGGCCTGGGCGGACCGCGAGCCGCCAGCCAAGGTCCAACGCTCACCGTCGAATTTCAGATCCATGCCCCGAATGCCGCGCGACAAGGCCAGCGCGCAGCCGAGCCCCGCTACCAAGCTCGATGCGAGCAGCAGCATCGATCGCCATTGATCGAGCCCCCACTGCTGGGCAGCAGCCATGCACGCAACGAGGCCCGCCAACCAGATGATCCCCACGAGCCACCTCGCCTTGGGCGAGGGTCGCAGCGGATAACTCACCGGCGGGGCACGGTGCATGAACTACACGGCTTCAAATGCGCTTGAACACCAGGGTGCCGTTGGTGCCGCCGAAACCGAAGTTGTTCTTGACGGCAACATCGATCTTCATGTCCCGCGCCTCGTTCGCGCAGTAATCCAGATCGCACTCGGGATCCTGATTGAAGATATTGATGGTCGGAGGGCTCTTCTGCTGGTGCAGCGCAAGCACGGTAAACACCGACTCGATACCACCGGCACCTCCGAGCAGGTGCCCGGTCATCGACTTGGTCGAGTTGACGACCAGCTTCCGGGCGCTGTCGCCGAAGGCCGCCTTGATGGCGTTGGTTTCGTTGAGGTCGCCCAGCGGCGTCGAGGTTCCGTGGGCGTTGAGGTATTGAACCTCGTCGACGTTGACCTCGGCATTCTTGAGGGCCATCTCCATCGATCGACGGGGACCGTCGACGTCTGGCGCGGTCATGTGATAGGCGTCGCCGCTCATTCCGAAGCCGATCAGCTCCGCATAGATCTTGGCACCGCGCGCCTTGGCATGCTCGTACTCCTCGAGCACCAGCACGCCCGCACCCTCGCCGAGCACGAAGCCGTCGCGGTCCTTGTCCCAGGGGCGGGAGGCGGTCTTCGGATCGTCGTTGCGCGTCGACAAGGCGCGGGCGGCCGCGAAGCCGCCCAGGCCCAAAGGCGAAATCGTCGACTCGGAGCCGCCGGCAATCATCACGTCCGCATCGCCGTACTCGATCATCCGGGCAGAGACGCCGATGGCATGGAGGCCGGTGGTACAAGCCGTGACCAAGGCGATGTTGGGGCCCTTGAAGCCGTACCGGATGGAGAGGTGTCCCGAGATCATGTTGATGATCGAGGCGGGAACGAAGAACGGCGAAACCCGGCGTGGCCCGCGATTGACCAGCTCGGCATGCGTCGCTTCGATCATCGGCAAGCCGCCGATACCCGAACCGATGTTGCATCCGATGCGGACCGCCTCGTCGTGGCCGAGTGCGTCGTTGGTTGCAAGGCCGCTGTCCTGAACCGCCTGGATGCCCGCCGCAAGCCCGAGGTGGATGAAGCGATCCATGTGGCGCGCTTCCTTGTCCGAGATGTACTTCGCGGTCTCGAACCCCTTGACCTCTCCCGCGAACTTGCACGAGAAGGCGCTGACGTCGAACTGGGTGATGGTGTCGATGCCCGACTTGCCGGCCAGCAGATGGGTCCAGGATTCCTCGACCGTGTTTCCGACCGGAGATATACAACCGAGCCCGGTTACAACGACGCGGCGCGGGCGGCGAAGAGTCATGCCAAGGATCTTTCTCGAACTCTGGAATTGCGAATCAATGTCGAAGGACGCTGCAAACACCCGGAGGTGCGTGCATGGCGGTCAGACGGATTGCGGCTCAAGCACCCGGCGTTGCCGAGGAACCCGAATCGCCGGCAGAAGCGGCTGCAGGGCCGTTCTTGACGAAGTTGATGGCGTCCTGCACGGTGGTGATCTTCTCGGCGGCTTCGTCGGGAATCTCGAGTGAGAAGCGCTCTTCGAGTGCCATGACGAGTTCGACGGTATCGAGCGAATCGGCACCGAGATCGTTCACGAAGGACATCTCGTTCGAAACCTTGTCGATCTCGATGCCCAGTTGCTCGGCGATGACCTTCTTAACGTCCGTATCAATGTCAGCCATTGTTTTCCCTCTGAGGGTTGTAGATAAGCGTTGAATTTTAGCCGCTCGGACCTGCTGGATCTGCTCATGAGCCGGCCCGATCGGAAGTTGGTGGCTACATGTACATGCCGCCGTTGACGTGCAGCTCCTGCCCCGTGACGTAGCCGGCCTGGGGCGAAGCGAGGAAGGCGACTGCATGAGCGATCTCCGCCGGCTTGCCGAGCCGGCCCAGCGAAATCTGGCCGAGCAATGCATTCTGCTGCTCGGCGCTGAGCTTGGCGGTCATGTCGGTTTCGATGAATCCGGGCGCAACGCAGTTGACCGTGATGTTGCGGCTACCCAGCTCGCGCGCCAGGGCCCGAGTCAAGCCCGCAACGCCCGCCTTCGCTGCAGCGTAGTTGGCCTGTCCGGCATTGCCGGACGCGCCAACGACGCTGGTGATGTTGACGATGCGCCCGTACTGCTGCTTCATCATCGGCCGAACCACCGCCCGCGACAGCCGGAACACCGCCTTGAGGTTGGTGTCGATCACCGCATCCCAATCGTCGTCCTTGAGCCGAATCGCCAGCGCGTCCCGGGTGATGCCGGCGTTGTTGACCAGCACCTGGATGCCGCCCAGCTCGCGGACGATCTCGCCGATCAACGCATCCACCGCTGCAGCGTCGTTGACCTGCAGCTTGCGACCGACGCCGCCGAGGGCCGACAGCGCTGCATTGATCTTGGCCGCGCTCTCGTCGGTCGTGCCGGTACCGATCACCTTCATGCCGCGTTGTGCGAGTTCGAGCGCGATGGCGGCGCCGATGCCGCGCGATGCGCCAGTCACCAGGGCAACCTGGCCCTCGAATTGGTTGAATGTGCTCATGCGCCCTCTCCTTGCTGCGAAACCGTGCCTTGAACCTGCAACAGCTGCTGCGATTGCTGCAACGTGGCGCCGTCGTACACCGCGCCGATCGCGAGTTCCGGTGCGATGCGCTTTGCCATTCCGGCCAGCACCCGGCCGGGCCCGCACTCGATCAAGGCTTCGATCCCCTGCTCCTTGAGCGCCAGCACCGTTTCGACCCAGCGAACCGGTCCGGCCGCCTGGCGCACCAGCGCGTCGCGGATGCGCTCGGGCTCGCTTTCGAAGCGGACGTCGACGTTGTTGAGGACCGGAATTTGCGGCGCCTCGATCCGGATCGCGGCAAGCCGCTCCCGCAAGGCTTCCGCCGCCGGTCGCATCAAGCTCGAATGAAAAGGTGCCGACACCGGCAGCAGCAGGGCTCGCTTGGCACCGGCCGCCTTCAGCGCCTGGCAGGCCTGGTCGACGGCGGCCTTGCTGCCGGCAATCACGGTCTGCTGGGGATCGTTGAAGTTGACGGCCTCCACCACCTCAGCACTGTCCGGCCCGAAGCTGGCGGTGACTTCGGCGCAGGTCGCTTTCACCGCATCGGAACCCAGGCCCAGGATGGCAGCCATGGCGCCGACGCCGACCGGAACCGCCTGCTGCATCGCCTCCGCCCGGAAGCGAACCAGCGGCGCAGCCTCGGCGAGGCGGAGCGCCCCGCCGGCGACCAGCGCCGAATACTCGCCGAGCGAATGCCCCGCCAGGGCCGAGGGCGCGGCCCCTCCTTCGGCACACCAGGCTCGCCAGGCGGCCACGCCGGCAACCAGCATCACCGGTTGGGTGTTCGTCGTGAGCGCGAGCGCCTCCTTGGGGCCTTCGCGGATCAGTGCGCCGATGTCTTGTCCCAGCGCATCCGAGGCTTCGGCCAGCGTCTCGCGCACCGAAGGATGGTCACCCCATGCGTCGAGCATTCCGACGGCCTGTGAGCCCTGGCCAGGGAACAGGAAAGCGATTTTCTTAGTCAAGTTTCAGTGTCTCCAAAGCATCCGCCGGCAGTGCCGTCTGCGGGCTCACATCGTCAGCAGCACGGCACCCCAGGTAAAGCCACCGCCTACCCCCTCGAGCAACACCGTATGGCCCTTCTTGATCTTGCCACCGCGGACCGCCGAGTCCAGGGCGAGTGGCACCGAAGCGGCCGACGTGTTGCCATGCTGGTCGACCGTCGCGATCAGCTTCTCGAGAGGCAGCTTCAACTTGCGCGCGGTGCCTTCCATGATGCGGATGTTGGCTTGATGGGGAACGAGCCAATCGATATCGGCCTCGGTCTTTCCCGCCTTCCGCAAGGTGGTTTGCGCAGCCTCCTCGAGCACCCTGACGGCCAGCTTGAAAACAGCCTTGCCGTCCATCCGCAGCAAAGGCTGTCCGAGGATCTGCCCGCCGGAAACCTGCCCCGGCACGCAGAGGATGCCGACGTGGGAGCCGTCCGCATGCAGGTCGCTCGCCAGGATGCCGGGTTCGGGACTCGCCTCGAGCACCACGGCGCCGGCGCCGTCGCCGAAGAGCACGCAGGTGGAACGATCGTTGAAGTCGAGGATGCGCGAGAACACTTCGGCTCCCACCACCAACGCGCACTTGGCCGAACCGGTTCGAACCATCGAATCCGCGACCGTCAACGCATAGATGAAACCGCTGCAGACCGCCTGCACGTCGAACGCCGCACAGCCCGCGACGCCGAGCTTGTGCTGGAGGATCGCGGCCGAAGACGGGAACACCATGTCGGGCGTGGAAGTGGCGACGATGATGAGGTCGACTTCGTCGGCGCGCCGACCGGCCGCTTGAAGCGCGTTCCGGGCGGCTTGGAGGGCGAGGTCGCTGCTGGTGACGTCCGGCTCCGCGAAGTGGCGCTGGCGGATGCCGCTGCGCGTGAAAATCCACTCGTCCGATGTCTCGATGCCGCGGGTCGCGAGATCACGTGCCAGATCGTCGTTGGTGACAAGCTTCGGCGGCAGGAAGCTGCCGGTACCGGTGATGCGTGAGAAGAGAGTGGATGTCATTGCACTGGAAGCGCGGCTGCATCGACCGGTGCAGGCTGCACCCGCGCAAGGAGCGGTGCGGCATGGGCGACGCGAGCCCTTACGCGCTCGAGCAGGTTGTTGCGGGCGGCATCATAAGCCCGATCCAAGGCATGCCCGAATGCCACGTCGTCCGCCGACCCATGGCTCTTGAAGACCAGCCCTCTGAGACCGAGCAACGCGGCGCCGTTGTACCTCCGATGGTCCAAGCGCGCCTTGAGGGCCTTGAGCACCGGATAGGACACCACCGCCGCGAACTTGCTGAACATTCCGTTCGAATACTCGAACTTCAAGAAGTCCACGATCATCGAAGCGACGCCCTCGGTCGCCTTCAGGGCGACGTTGCCGACGAACCCGTCGCACACCACGATGTCGGTCGTGCCCTTGAAGATGTCGTTGCCCTCGACATTGCCGTAAAAGTTCAGGTCTTGCGCGAGCGCAGCCTTGCGGAGCAACTGGCTGGCCTTCTTGATGGTCTCGCTACCCTTGATCGCCTCTTCGC
Organism: Burkholderiales bacterium 8X; assembly: GCA_902506565.1. Classification (GTDB taxonomy): domain Bacteria; phylum Pseudomonadota; class Gammaproteobacteria; order Burkholderiales; family Burkholderiaceae_C; genus Variovorax. The sequence goes on from LR732703.1 coordinate 3,327,545, forward strand.
CCACGTTCAGCAGGCCGACGGAAGGCGATTCGTTGCCGGTCAGCGCCGAGACCAGCGCAGATCCGAGCACGGCGAATTGCAACAGGTCCTCGGCGTCGCAATCCACGTTGGCGCCGAGATCCAGCACGGTGGTGGCGCCGCCCTTGCGATTCGGGAGCTGCGGCGCGATGGCAGGACGATCGATGCCCTCGAGCGTCTTGAGCAGATAGCGCGCGATCGCCATCAAGGCCCCGGTGTTGCCGGCCGAGATGGCGGCCTGGGCGGATCCGTCTTTGACCTGCTGGATCGCGACCCGCATCGAAGAATCCTTCTTCTTGCGCAGCGCGATCTCGACCGGGTCGTCCATGCCGACCACCTCGCTCGCATGCACGAGGGTGGCACGAGGGTGGGAGAAGCCGGACAGGGCCGCGGGCGAGCCGACCAGGATCACTCGAGCCTCCGAATGGCGGCCCAGGAAGTCGCGGCATGCGGGAAGCGTGACCTGCGGTCCGTGATCGCCGCCCATGCAATCGACAGCAAGGGTGATCACGGGCGGGCCGGAGGCAATGAAGGAAGCAGCCATCAAAACAAAGGCCCGACGCTACGTCGGGGTAGCTTCGGGCCTTGTCTTGAAAATGAACTCAGGCTTCGGTCTTCGTCTTCAGGACCTTGCGGCCGCGATAGAAGCCGTTGGGGCTGATGTGGTGACGAAGATGCGTTTCGCCCGTGGTGGGCTCGACTGCGATGCCGGGCACGTCCAACGCATTGTGCGAACGGTGCATGCCACGCTTCGAAGGCGACTTCTTGTTTTGCTGGACGGCCATGATGGCTCCTGAAAGGATTCGTGAAGGTGGGTGGGATTGCGCGGGGGCTCTGAGGCTCTGCCGAGCGCGTGAAGCCCACGATTATAGCGCAAGGCATTCTGCCCCGCGCTTCGGGTTCAGGCGCCATCGGGCTTGCCTGCCTTCTTCAACGCCTGGAGCGCCTCGAACGGATTGGGGCGCTCCTGCCCCGGGTCCTCGAACGCCCGGTCGGCGGTTTTCAGATCGACGGGCACCGGGCATTCGTCGTGCATCGGCGCGATCGGCATCTCCATCAGCAGTTCGTCCTCGATCAGGTCGACGAAGTCGAAGTCGCGGCTTTCGACCAGGACGTCTTCTTCGGAGAGCTCGTCCGCGGCGGCCGCGAGCTCCTCGTTCTTCTCGAAACGGAACCAGCGATCGGCATGCAGGTCGACCTCGACCGGCGTCAGGCAGCGCTGGCAGACCATGCCGACTTGCAGTCTTGCATCGAGATGCAGCCAGGGCACCTTCGCTCCCATCGCGCCGGGTCGGACCTCGCCGTGCAATTCCCAGGTCGCACCACGGGCGCCGGCAGCGTCGGTGGCGGCGCTTGCGTCACCAGCGCCAACGCCGGCCTCTGCGCTCAGCCTCGGAAAAGCCGAGAGCGGAAGCTCGCCGGCAGCAGTGTCCTGTTCTTCGGCGAACCGCCGGACGTCCACGCGGCGCGGGTCGATTTGTCTGCTCATTCGCGGCAGTCTAAACCGCTCGCGCACAATCGTTCTCATGCACCGCAACCTGATTCTGGCCTCGACTTCCCGCTACCGGCGCGAGCTGCTCGCTCGATTCGAAGTCGCCTTCGACGTCCATCCGCCGGAGGTCGACGAAACCCCGGTTGCCGGCGAAACGCCACGAGCATTGGCCGAGCGCCTCGCAGCCGAAAAGGCCATGGCGATCGCGCGGAAATTCCCGGATCGCATCGTCATCGGCTCCGACCAGGTAGCCGATCTGGAAGGCGAAGCGCTCGGCAAGCCGGGCGATCACTTGCGGGCGACTCAGCAGTTGCGCAGGATGCAGGGCCGAACCGTCATCTTCCACACGGCGGTTGCCGTGGCGTGTATCGAAAGCGGCTTCATGCAAAGCGACCTTGCCTCGATCGAGGTCCGGTTTCGAAGCCTCGACGACGACTCGATCGAACGCTATTTGCGTGCCGAGCAACCCTACGATTGCGCGGGCAGCGCCAAGAGCGAAGGCCTCGGCATCACCCTTCTCGACGCGATCACGAGCGACGATCCGACGGCGCTGATCGGTTTGCCGCTCATCCGCACCGCGCGCCTCTTGCGAGCAGCCGGGCTCCAGCTGCCATGAGCGCCAAGACCCTCTACCTGGTTCCGGCACCACTCGATTTCGGCTGCGAGCCCGAGGTCGCCATCCAGGACGTCATCCCCACCGGCACGCTGCAGATCGCAGCATCGATCACGCACTGGATCTGCGAGAACGCCAAGACCGCCCGCGCCTTCCTGAAGAGAGTCGACGCGGTCGTTCCGCTGGCGCTTCCCATCCAGTCGATGCAGATTCACGAACTGCCCCGCGAGGTGCACAAGAAGGGCGACCATGCGGGCGAGTTCGATGCACGCCCTCTGCTGAGCACTGCGCTGCAGGGCGACAAAATCGGCTTGTTGAGCGAGGCGGGCATGCCGGCGATCGCCGATCCGGGCGCGTCGGTGGTGCGCGCCGCGCACGAACTCGGCCTGGCGGTGATCCCGCTGACCGGCCCGATCTCGCTCATGCTCGCACTGGCCGCGAGCGGCTTGAACGGCCAGAACTTCGCCTTCGTCGGCTACCTTCCGCAAGAGCCGGAATCGCGCACTCGCCGAATTCGCGAGCTGGAAGCCCTGGCACTGCGCAGCGGCCAGACGCAGCTCTTCATCGAAACGCCCTACCGCAACCGGGTCCTGATGCAGGCTCTGCTGCAGACCCTGCAGCACAACACGCGGCTCGCGTTCGCGCGCGGGCTGACGCTCCCTGCGGCCACGGTGCGTTGCGCCACCGTCAAGGCCTGGCGCGCGCAGGAGTTGCCGGTCGAAGACAAGATGCCCGCGGTCTTCGCGCTCGGACGTTGAGCCGCGGAGCCGTCGCGCCCGAGGCCGGATCCGGCAGCTTGCGCTGGGCGACGCGGAGCATGTTCTTCGCGTCCGGCTTCATCTTCGCGACCTGGGGCGTCCATGTGCCCACGGTCAAGCTCCACTATGCGATGGACGAGGCCCAGCTCGGCCTCGCCTTGTTCGCAGCCGGCATCGGCGCCCTGCTCGGCCTGACCCGCGCGAGCCACTGGATCGGGCGGTACGGTGCCCGCCATGCGGCCTGCGCGAGTGGCGCGGTCTACGCGTTGCTGCTGCTCGGCTTGCTGACCATGCCCGGCTATCCGTGGCTGCTCGCCTTGCTCCTGATGTTCGGCGTGGTCACCAGCGTCTTCGACGTGGCGATCAATACCGAAGCAGCGCAGATCGAACTGCGAAGCCGACGCCCGCTGATGAGCGGGATGCACGGCATGTTCAGCCTCGGCGGCATGGCGGGCGCCCTGGTCGGCAGTACGGCGATCGCCCTGGGCGTCGCTGCTCGCGTGCATCTGTCGTGGGTCGCGATTGCCATGACGTTGACGGTCGTTTTGTCGGCGCGCTGGATGCTTCCGGCCAGCGAGACGCGTTTTGCAGCGTCGAGCGAAGGCTTCATGCTGCCGCGCGGCGTGCTGGCGATGCTCGGCCTGCTGGCTGCGCTCGGGTTGATCGCAGAAGGTGCGATCTACGACTGGAGCGTGCTGTACCTCAAGCAGGAACTCGGCAGCCCGCAAGAGCAGGCAGCGCTGGCCTATGGGTTCTTCTCGGCTGCCATGGCCGCAACGCGCTTCGTGGGAGACCGGTTGCGGGCCCGGTTCGAGCCAACGCATCTGTTGCGCGCCAGCGCGCTGGTGGCGGCGGCTTCGATGAGCCTGGCGCTCCTCACGGATCGTCCGCTGGTCGCACTGGCCTGCTTTGCCGGTGTCGGTGTCGGCTTCGCGAACGTGGTGCCACTCTTGTTCGCAGCCTCTTCGCGGCTTCCGGGGGTGGAGCCGGCACGCGGGATTGCAGGGGTCGCCGCCCTGGGCTATACCGGCTTCATGGTGGGCCCGCCGTTCATCGGCTTCATTGCGCAAGGCACCAACCTGACGACAGCCTTGTTCGTGGTGGTCGCCTTCGCCCTGGTGCTGGCGGCGCTGGCGCGGCAGGTGGCCGCGCGGTAGAGCACGGCGAAGATCAGCGCAAGCTCGGCGAAAGCCGCATTGCGCGAACCGTGGCGTCCCCGAGCGCTGCGCCGAACTTCTTGGCCAGCTTCTCGGCCACGTTGTCACGGCGGGTGTAGTCGATGACCTCTTCCGCCTTGATCACCTCGCGCGCCACGAAATCGACATTGCCGAGCTGATCGGCAAGGCCCAGGTCGACGGCAGTCTGGCCGCTCCAGAAAAGCCCCGAGAACAAGCCGGGGGTGTCGAGCTTGAGGCGATCGCCCCGACCGGCCTTCACGACATCGATGAATTGGGTGTGGATCTGCGCCAGCATCTGCTGGGCATGCGCGCGTTGCGCATCGCTCATCGGGCTGAACGGATCGAGGAAGCCCTTGTTCTCGCCCGCGGTCAGGAGCCGGCGCTCGACGCCGACCTTGTCCATCAAGCCGGTGAAGCCAAACCCGTCCATCAGGACGCCGATGCTTCCGACGATGCTCGCCTTGTCGACGAACACCTGGTCGGTGGCGGCGGCGATGTAGTAGGCGGCAGACGCGCAGCTTTCCTCGACCACCGCGATCACCGGCTTCTTGTGCTTGGCCTTCAGGCGGCGAATCTCGTCGTTGATGATGCCGGCCTGCACCGGGCTTCCGCCGGGCGAATTGATCAAGAGCACCACGCCCTTGGCGCCTTCGTCCTCGAAGGCGGTCTTCATGGCAGCGACCACGAACTCGGCGCTGGCATCGGCACCGGCGGCGATCTCGCCCTTGATCTCGACTACCGCCGTATGGGCCGTGGTCTTCGAAGCCGTCGGCGCGCCGCGGGACATGCCGAGCCACACCAGGAAGACGAAGAACAGGAGCCAGCTCAACCGAACGAAGGTTCGCCAGCGCCTGGCCGACTTTTGCTCGCGCAAGGAGGCGAATGCCAGCTTCTCGAGCGTCTCGCGCTCCCAGTGGAGTTGCTTGGTGGGATCGACGTTCGACATATGAAGGGGTGGCGGCGTGCGCTCGAAAGGCTCGAAACCTTCGGGTTCCGTGCGGTGGGACTCGGACATTTCAGAAAGCCAGGGGTTGGAGGTTCCAGGCAGTATGCCAGCGCACCACGCCGCCGGATTCCGACAGCTCGATCTTCACCAGCCCGCCACGGCATGGCCCGCCGGCGCATTCGCCGGTGTCCGGGCGGTAAGCCGCGCCGTGCGTCGCGCACAGGAGCCAGTTTCCGGTGTCGTCGAAGAAGCGGTCGGGCTGGTAGTCGAGCTCCATCGCGATATGGGTACAGCGATTCAGGTAGGCATGAACCTGGCCCTGGAACCGTACGGCGAAGGCCCGGCAGGTCATTCCGGCGAAGACGACGTCGAACGGAACCGCCCGCCCACCATCCACCAGGTCGGATGAGGCGCATAGCGGCAGGAGGTCTTGCATCGTGCTCAGCCGTGCTGCAGCAGCCAGTCCTGCAAGTCCGCGATCGAATGCGCGATATGCAGCGGGTTGAGCGAGTGGAAGCTGTCGGGCTCGTGCGCGCCGTAGCTCACGCCCACGCTGGCGGCCCCGGCGTTTTGCGCGAGTTGGAGATCGTGCGTGGTGTCTCCGACCATCAACGTCCGGCTGGCCGGCACATCCAACTCTTCCATGAGTTCGAGCAGCATCCTCGGATGCGGCTTGCCGTGGGTTTCGTCGGCTGTCCGCGAGGCGTCAAAGCGATCGCGCAGCGCCACGCTCGCGAGCGCTTCGTCGAGACCCCGCCGCGACTTGCCGGTGGCAACCGCCAGCTTGTGCCCGCGCGCACGCAAGGCATCGAGCATCGGCAGCACCCCTTCGAACAGCACGACGTCGTCCTGGTGCTGCAGGTAGTGATAGCGGTAGCGAGCGCCCAGTGCCGCGTATTTTTCCTTGGGCACGTCCGGTGCAGCGCGCGCCAGCGCCTCGGCAAGGCCGAGGCCGATGACCCAGGCGGCGGCGTCTTCGGACGGTTTCGCCCCGCCGACATCCACCACCGCCGCCTGGATGCAGCGAACGATCAGCCGGGTGGAGTCGTACAGGGTGCCGTCCCAGTCGAAGGCGATCAGTTCGAAACGGGGAACGGTGCGGTCAGTCATTGGGAACGGATGTTGAAGGGCCCGGCAGGCCGGCAAGCACCTCGGGCGCGAGCAGGCCGCGCAATTCGGCCGGAAGCTCGGCCTCGAGCGCGATCCGCCGATGGTCGAGCGGGTGATTGAACTGCAGCCGCCAGGCGTGGAGGAACATTCGCTTCAGGCCCAGCTTCTGGAGCGTTCGATTGCGTTCGAAGACGCCGTACTTGTCGTCGCCGGCAATCGGATACCCCTGCGACGCCAGGTGGACGCGGATCTGGTGAGTTCGGCCGGTCTTGATGGTCACGGCCAGGAGCGAATGGGTTGGCCCTGCCCCGTCCGCCCGATTGCCGCCGCCTTCCAAGCGAACCGTCGCCAACACGCGGACCAGGGTCACCGCGTGCATCGCGTCTGGATGATCCTTGGCCACCACGCGGACCCGCCGTTCGCCCGGCTCGTCGCCAGACGACTTTCCGGGCAGGACGAACTTGGCCAGGGGCGCGTCGAGAACCTTCTTGTTGGCGGGCCAGGCGCCCTCGACCAGCGCCAGGTAGGTCTTGCCCGTCTCGCGTTCGCGGAACTGGTCCTGCAGGTTCTTGAGGGCGCTGCGCTTCTTGGCCACCAGCAGGATGCCGGATGTCTCGCGGTCGAGCCGATGCACCAGTTCGAGAAACCGGGAAGCGGGCCGTGCCGTGCGCAACTGCTCGATCACGCCGAAGCTCAAGCCGCTGCCGCCATGAACCGCGACGCCGGCCGGCTTGTCGAGGGCCAGCAACGCGTCGTCCTCGAACAGCACGGCGAATTCGCGCGGCGGCGCGGCGGCCCGTGCGCCGGGCTCCGAGCGCTCGGAAACCCGGACCGGCGGAAGCCTCAGGACGTCGCCGTTGGCAAGTCGGGTGTCGGCTTGCGCGCGACCCTTGTTCACCCTCACCTCGCCCGAACGGATGATCCGGTAGACATGGGTCTTGGGCACGCCCTTCAGGCGCCGGAACAGGAAATTGTCAAGTCGCTGGCCTTCGGAATCGGCGTCGACGGTCATCGAGCGGACTTGCTCGGCCGGCGCCTCTGGCTTCGCACCTATAATATTTTTCACCAGCGCGGTCTTGTAAGTGCTTGATAAATCAGAAGTTTAGAGCACCACAGGCTGCGCTGCGAGGTCGATGCCGCTTTGAGGCAGAGCCCGCAAGCCGAGTGCCGACGCACGAGGCGGCGAGCCTTGCTTCGTAGTCAAGCCGACGCCCACGAAACACCGATACGGAATACCAGCCGGCAGGCTCCAAGCTGCCGGCGGATCGAAGCGAGTACCTTGTGTTGATGCTGTTGATTCGACTCTGCCTGCGCTGGCTCCCGCCAGTGGCCGAAGGCATTGAATCTCGGCAAGTGCGCATTCTCCCTGCGCCGGCTGCTGTCACCCAGGCAGCATCTCGACACCACATCGGGCTCGCGCCCATCCATGCGCCCCCTTCCAGACTGAGGTCGAGCTAACCCTCGGCGTGCGTACTGCGCCCAGCGCGCGGTCGCCGCTCATTCTTGTCGCAGCGGCAGTTCCTTCGTTTCGCGAGCGTTTGTCCGTGCATCGTTAGGTCCGAAACGGACCGGTTGAACGAAAACGAACGACAAAGGAAACGCACCATGAAGCGGATGCTGATCAACGCCACGCAGGCCGAAGAACGCCGCCTGGCCATCGTCGATGGACAAAAGCTCCTCGACTACGAGATCGAAATCGAGGGCCGCGAGCAGCGCAAGGGCAATATCTACAAGGCCGTCGTGACGCGGGTCGAGCCGTCGCTCGAGGCCTGCTTCGTCGACTACGGCGAAGACCGCCACGGCTTCCTGCCCTTCAAGGAAATCTCCAAGCAGTACTTCGCCGAAGGCGTTTCGGCCAGCCAGGCCCGCATCCAGGACGCGATTCGCGAAGGCCAGGAACTGGTGGTCCAGGTCGAGAAGGAAGAGCGCGGCAACAAGGGCGCAGCCCTCACCACCTTCATTTCGCTGGCCGGCCGCTACGTGGTCCTGATGCCGAACAATCCGCGCGGCGGCGGCGTGAGCCGGCGCATCGAGGGAGACGACCGGGCCGAGCTCAAGGAGGCGATGGACCAGCTCGAGTATCCCAAGGGCATGAGCATCATCGCCCGCACCGCCGGCATCGGGCGTTCGGCACCCGAGCTGCAGTGGGATCTCAACTACCTGCTCAAGCTCTGGACCGCCATCGACGGCGCCGCCAAGGGCGCCAAGGGCGCATTCCTGATCTACCAGGAGTCCTCGCTCGTGATTCGCGCGATTCGCGATTACTTCAATCACGACATCGGCGACATCCTGATCGACACGGACGACATCTACGACCAGGCCCAGCAGTTCATGGCGCACGTGATGCCGGAGCATGCCGCGCGGGTCAAGCGCTATCGCGACGATGCGGCCTTGTTCAGCCGCTTCCAGATCGAGCACCAGATCGAATCCGCCTACGCCCGCACGGTGCAGCTGCCGAGCGGCGGCGCCATCGTGATCGACCATACCGAGGCGCTGGTCTCGGTTGACGTCAACTCGGCGCGCGCCATCAAGGGCGGCGACATCGAGGAAACCGCGACCCGGACCAACCTTGAGGCCGCCGACGAAGTGGCGCGCCAGATGCGCCTTCGGGACCTCGGTGGCCTGATCGTCATCGACTTCATCGACATGGACGAGTCGAAGAACCGTCGCGAGGTCGAGAGCCGTCTGCGCGACGCGCTGCGCCAGGACCGGGCCCGGGTGCAGTTCGGCTCGATCAGCAAGTTCGGCTTGATGGAGATGAGCCGCCAACGCCTCAAGCCGGCGCTAAGCGAAGGTTCGTCTATTCCCTGCCCGCGCTGCGGCGGCTCCGGCCACATCCGCGACACCGAATCCAGCGCCCTCCAGATCCTGCGCATCATTCAAGAAGAATCGATGAAGGACAACACGGCGGCGGTCCACGTGCAGGTGCCGGTCGAGGTCGCGTCCTTCCTGCTGAACGAAAAGCGGCCCGAGATCGCCAAGATCGAGATCAAGCAGCGCGTCACCGTGCTGATGGTGCCCAACAAGACGCTCGAGACGCCGAACTACAAGCTGGAGCGGCTCAAGCACGACGATCCGCGTCTCGACCATATCGAGGCGAGCTACAAGATGGCCGAGGAGATCGAGGATCCGACCTCCGTCACCCGCCGTTCGCAAGAGCCGACCAACCGGCAAACCCCGGTGATCAAGGGCGTGCTGCCGGATGCACCGGCGCCCATCGCCGTGCCGCGCGAGGACGCGCGCAGTCGCTCCGCCGAAGCTTCCGCTTCGACGCCCCCGACCGCCCGGGCTGCAGCAGCACCGGCCCCGGTGGCGGCGCCAGCGCCCGCGCCAGCGGCACCGGCGCCCGCGACGGCCGGGAAAGTGGCCGAATCCGGTCTGCTCGGCTGGATCAAGAGCCTGTTCGTAGCGCCGCCGGCGCCGGCGCAGGCGCCTGCGGCGCCGACCATCCCGGTCGAGCCGCCGAAGCCCCGGCGCGAAGGCGGCCGTGGCCGCGACGCCGAGGGCCGCGGCCGTGACGGCGAGGCCAGGCCGCCGCGCGAAGGGGAGCAGCGCCGGGGTGGCCGTGGCGGCTCCCGCGACGGCGAGCGCCGCGGGCGTGGTGGTGAACGGCGCGAGGGACGTGCCGGCGAAACCGCATTGCGTGAGGGTCGCGAAGCCCGTGAGCCGCGCGAAGGGCGCGAAGCCCGCGAACCGCGCGAGGTTCGTGAACCGCGCGAGGTTCGTGAACCGCGCGAATCGCGTGAACCACGCGAACCGCGCGAACCGCGTCCGCCGCGTGAAGGCGAGCGTCGTCCACGCGGCGAGCGCCGCGACTCCGATTCGCTCGAATCGAAGCCGGAGTCTGCCGAACTAATGGGTTTGGCAGACCCGCAGGGCCTCGCGCCGGAGAGCGGATCGGGCGATTCGCAGCGTCCGAACGGCGATCGCCCGCCTCGCGCACGCCGCGAACGGGGTGAGCGTGGTGAGCGTAGTGAACGCGGCGAGCGCGGTGATCGGGGCGAGCGCAACGAAGGCGAACGTGCAAACCAAGGCGAGTTCCAGCCCGGCCAGGCGGCCGGCAGCGTCGAGCGCGGTACGGAAGATGCCGTGCTCGAGAGCGGCTCGCCGGAAGCCGCCGGCAGCCGCGCTCCGCGAACCCCACGCGGCGACCGTGGAGAGCGCGGTGACCGTGGCGAACGCAGCGATCGCGGTGAGCGCAGCGATCGCGGTGAACGCGCCGACGGACGCCGCGACCGGCGTTCGACCGGCATCAACGGTTCGGCCGAAGGCGAGAGCCTGAATCCCGAAGAAAACCCGGGCACCTTGGCCGACGCCGTCGGCACGCATCCTGGTTCCGCGCCTTCGTCGACCGACAACACCGCAGGTTTCGGTGATAGCGGCAACCCCGAAGCCGGCACGCTCGAGGGCGCTACCGGCGAAAGCGGCGGGCGCCGCAACGGCGAGGAGCGTCGGGGTCGTTCGCGCGATCGCTACGGACGCGATCGCCGCGAACGTGCGCCGCGCGACGATTTGCCAGCCGAGCCGCAGGGCTTCGGGGAAGCGGCTTCGGAAGCCGGCAACGGGATGGAAGCCGCCGGGGCCGCGACCTCGACGGCAGACTCGCTGCAAGCGCCGGCGGTTTCGGCTGATGAAGCACCTCGTCAGGCTGACCCTGGCCGATCACAAGCGCCAAGGTCTTCGGCATCGCTGTCGCCGGCCGCTCCTGCCGGTTTCACCAGTTCGGCCAGTTCGGCCAGTTCTGCCGATCCAGGCCATTCGGACAGGTCGTCCGCTCCAGCGAGCACGACAAGGCAGCTGCCGAAGGTGACGCCCTTCCAACTGCCGATCGACCAACTGGCTCAGGTAGCCGAGGGCTCGGGTCTTCAATGGATCAATTCGGACGCCGAGCGGGTCGCTCAAGTGCGGGCTGCCATCCAGGCCGAAGTCCAGCCGCCCCGCGTCCCGCGCGAGCGGCCGCCGATGGTAAAGATTGATGAAGGCGCGCTGATCCTCGTCGAGACCAAGCGAGATCTCCGATCGGTCAAGCTGCCCTTCGAAAATGAGCCGGCGGCAGGCGAGCCGGGGTCTGGCGCCTGAGCGAAGACGCAAAGCGCGCGCGTTTCTCGCGCTTTTTGATTGAAGCCGGTGCCTGCGCCGGCTTTTTTCATGGTTCCGGCAGAAGTGATGTAACACGTTCGCGGCACTCGGTCACATTTTGACAACTTCTGTGTGCAAACCCGTGATGCACCTGAGAACAGAAGTTAACATCCTGTCATACGAAAGACCTACACCACTGCCTACGATGTTGCATTGCACCAAACCAGCCCGCCTCCACCGGGAAAACCATGGTTTGGCCGATCAGCCAAGTGGCGAGTTACCACTTTTGTTCACAAGACATCTTGAGCAGATTGTGTTTAAATTCTTGCGAATAGTAGTAAAGCGTTACATTGTTTCCTCAGATTTGCTGAGGAAGCTCCACCCGCCAACTGGGACCAAATATGTTTCGTTCCGACTCGACAACGCACGGTAGCGTGGTGCGCCGATACACCCCACCGGACGGTCCGCGCCCCGCAGCGCCGATCATCGCGAAGCCCCGCCAGCACTCGGCGATCGAGCGGGCGGCCAAGCGTACGATCGACATCGTGGGCGCGCTGTTCTTCTTTGCCGTCTTCGGCCCCTTGTATGTTGCGGTGGCGCTCGGCGTCTGCCTCAGCATGGGTCGGCCGATTCACTTCTGGCAGAACCGCCTCGGACATGGCGGCAAGCGCTTCCGCTTCTATAAATTTCGTTCGATGGTGCAGAACTCCGACGTGGTGCTCGACGAGTTCCTGAGTCGCAACGACATGGCGCGCACCGAATGGGATACCTTCCAGAAGCTGGACAAGGATCCGCGGATTACGCCGATCGGCCAGATCATCCGGAAGCTGAGCCTCGACGAACTGCCCCAGTTCTGGAATGTGTTGAAGGGCGACATGAGCCTGGTCGGCCCCCGCCCCTGCATGGAACGCCAGCGCAGCCTGTACGGTCACGCCTGGGATCACTATTGCTCGATGCGACCGGGCCTCACCGGGCTGTGGCAGGTGAGCGGACGCAATCGGTTGTCCTACGCACAGCGTGTCGAACTCGACATGCAATATGTAGACAACTGGTCCCTCTGGCTGGACATCAAGATCCTCTTCAAGACGGTCCGCACCGTCATCACCGGCGAAGGCTCCAAATGAGCGACATCCATCCCGTGGTGCTCTGCGGCGGCAACGGCACGCGCCTCTGGCCGCTGTCCCGCAAGACGCTTCCCAAGCAATTCGCGCCGTTGATCGGCAACAAGAGCCTGCTTCTTCTCACGCTGGAGCGGCTGCGCCTTCTCAGCAGCGAAGTGCGCTGCATCGCCGCCGAGGAGCATCGTTTCCTGGTGCAGGAATGCATCCAGGCGGCCGACGTCCGCGGTCGCCAATTGCTCGAGCCGGTTGCTCGCAATACGGCAGCCGCCATGGCCGCAGCGGCCCTGATGGTCGAGCCCGACCAGCTGCTGCTCTTCGCACCGGCGGATCACCACATTCCGGATGCCGAGCGCTTCGTGGCGACGGTGCGCAAGGGCGTGCCGGCGGCGCTAGCCGGGCAGATGGTCACGTTCGGCGTCCAGCCCAGCTTTCCGAGCACCGCTTATGGCTACATCCGCCGCGGCGAAGCGCTCGACGCGGGCCCTGACGGCGTGGCCGGCCATTCGGTGGCCGCCTTCGTCGAAAAACCCAACGCCGCCCACGCGCAGCAACTGCTTCTGACCGGCGATCACTTCTGGAACGCGGGCATCCTGCTGGTCCAGGCCAAGGTACTGCTGGCCGCTCTCGACCAACATGCGCCGGACATCCTGGAAGCCTGCCGGAATGCCGTGGCGACGGTCGAGCCGGATGGCGACTTCGATCGCCTCGAAGCTGCTGCCTTCGGCCGCTGCCGGAGCCAGAGCATCGACTATGCGGTGCTCGAAAAGGCGGATCAGGTCGCCGTGATCCCTTTCGACGGCGCCTGGAGCGATGTCGGCAGCTGGAACGCGGTTGCCGACCTGCACGACGCCGACGAGAACGGCAACCGGATCAGCGGCCAAGGCTATGCCATGGGCGCGACCAACACCTTCATCCATGCGCCGAATCGCCCGGTGGTGGCCTTGGGCACCAAGGACATCTTCGTGATCGACACGCCCGACGCACTGCTGGTGGCCAGCAGCGACAGCGCCGAGCAGGTCAAGGACGTGGTGTCGCTCCTCACCACCAAGGGCCATGCCCAGGCCACGCGCCATCGACGCATTCCGCGGCCCTGGGGCGCCTACGACAGCATCGACGACGGCGACCGCTTCGCAGTCAAGCGGCTGACGGTCAAGCCCGGTGCCCACCTGGCCTTGCGCATGCACCATCACCGCGCCGAGCACTGGGTGGTCGTGCAGGGCACCGCCTCGGTCGTCTGCGACCAGCGCACGACCCTGGTCAAGGAAAACGAATCCATCTATATCCCCGTCGGCGCGGTGTACCGGCTCGAGAACGCCGGCAAGACGGTGCTCGAGGTGATCGAGGTGCAGACCGGCTCCTACCTGGGAGACGACGACATCGTCCGCTTCGACCAGGATCCATCCCGCGATGGTTCGGCGGGCAAGCCCGACCTCACGCGCAAGCTCGCCTGATCGAGCGCCATCCATGCGGTATCTCCATGACTGATTTCAACAAGCGCATCTTCGTTGCCGGGCATCGCGGCATGGTCGGCAGCGCCATCGTCCGCCAGCTGACGGACAAGGGCTACACCAACATCCTGATGCGAACCCACGCCGAGCTGGACCTGACCGACCAGGCCCAGGTGCGCCGGTTCTTTGCCGAGGAAAAGCCGCAAGAGGTCTACGTGGCGGCGGCCAAGGTCGGCGGCATCCACGCCAACAACACCTACCCGGCGGAATTCATCTACTCGAACCTGATGGTCGAGGCCAACGTGGTCCACGAGTCGTGGCGCACCGGCGTCGCCCGGCTGCTGTTCCTCGGGTCGAGCTGCATCTATCCGCGCCTGGCGGCCCAGCCGATGTCCGAGGACGCGCTCCTCACCGGCAAGCTGGAGCCGACCAACGAGCCCTATGCCATCGCCAAGATCGCCGGCATCAAGCTCTGCGAAAGCTACAACCGCCAGTACGGCTGCGACTTCCGCAGCGTGATGCCGACCAACCTCTACGGTCCCGGCGACAACTACCACCCCGAGAACAGCCACGTGATGCCGGCCATGCTCAGGCGCTTCCACGATGCCAAGGTTTCCGAGGCGGAGTCGGTGGTGATCTGGGGCACCGGTTCGCCCAAGCGCGAGTTCCTGTACGTGGACGACATGGCGGCCGCCTGCGTACACGTGATGGACCTGCCGCGCGAGCGCTACGCGGAGCACACCACCGTCACCACCAGCCACCTCAACGTCGGCACGGGCGAAGACCTGTCGATCCTCGAGCTGGCACACCTGGTCGCCGAGGTCGTCGGCTATCAGGGCAAGATCCGCTGCGACACCAGCAAGCCGGACGGCACGCCGCGCAAGCTGCTCGACGTGTCCCGCATCCATCAACTGGGCTGGCGCGCGCAGGTCACGCTCCGCGAAGGCATCCAGCGTGCCTACGAAGACTTCTGCAGCGAACAGCTGGTGGCAACCTGAAGGAACGCCTTTGCGTCGCGATCCGCCCATGAGTGCTTCGCTAGTCTCGTTGATTCCCCCGGGAACCGGCGGGGTGCGCGACTACGCCACGGTGCTGGGCGAGCCCCTCGGCAGCCCGGTGGTCGAACTGAGCCCGGACACGGACGTGTCGACGCTCGGCGGCGAGTGCGCGCTGCTGCATTTCAGCGGCTATGGCTTCGAGAAGCGCGGGGTTCCGTTCTGGCTGGTGAAGAAGGTCCGCCTGCTGCACGGCCGCTTCGATCGGATCGGCATCGTCTTTCACGAACTCTTCGCCACCAACGTGTCGCCCTGGGGTTCGGCCTTCTGGCTGGCCGGCCTGCAGCAACGCATCGCGCGCGACCTGCTGCTCGAAGCGGACTTCTGGCTGGCCAGCCGCGAAGATTCCGCGCGGTGGCTCCAGCGCCAATCGAAGCCGCTGCCGCATCGCGTGCTGCCGGTGTTTTCGAACGTCGGCGAGTTGGACGACATCGAAGGCCCTCGCTCTCCTTGGATGGTCGTCTTCGGCAGCCCGGGCATGCGCAGGCAGGTCTACGAATGGAACGACGGCGAAATCTTCCGCCATGCCGAGCAGCTCGGCCTCGAAATCCATGACCTCGGGCCTTCGATCGACGACGAGACGCTGTCGCGCAAGCTGGTCCGCAGCAAGGTGGTGCTGCGCGGCAAGCTGCCGAAGGAAGAAGTCAGTGCCGTGCTTGCCGCCGCGAACTACGGCGCCGTGGCCTACCCGGCGGATTTCGCCGCGAAAAGCGGCATCTTTGCCGCTTATTGCTCGCACGGGGTTTGCCCGGTCTTGCTGTCGAAGGACTATGGCGTGCACGATGGCCTGCGGCCGAACGTCCACTACGCCGGCGGGTTCGACGCGCTCCAGGCATCGTTCATCGAGCCCCGCGTGGTCGGGCGTGCGGCCCGCAAGTGGTATGCGTCGCACGACGTCCAGACCCAGGTCCGCGCGTTGCGCGAACTGACCGCCTCGGTACCGCGCCAGGAGTTGGCGCGATGAACAAACAGGGAGTGCCGACCGCATGCAGCGGCGGCATTTCCACCCAACGAAGCAGTTCATGAGTGTTGTTGCAGCCACCCCGTTCCCCACCCGCGCGCCCAGCCGCTCGAGTTCGCTCAGCCGCGCGGGTTACCTGTTCCTGGCGGTGTTCTTCATCCTCGTGTTCGAGGGCGCGATCCGCAAATGGGTCACCTCGGCATCCACGCTGCCGCTGATCCTGCTGCGCGACCTGCTGGCACTCGGGCTGGTGCTCTATGCGGTCTCGACCGGCGCCTTGAAGCGGCAGAAGGGCATCGTCGCCGCCCTGCTGGTCTGGTCCTGCATCGTGCTCGCCTGGGGGCTTTTCCAATTGGTGGTCGGCCAGAGCAGTCCGCTGGTGCTGATCATCGGCCTGCGCTTCTGGCTGCTCTACACCTGGTTCGCCGTGGCCGCGGCCTGTGCCATGAACGAGTCGGACTACCGGGCCTCGATGTACGCCGCGATCGGCATGTTGCTGGTGATGGCGCCCCTGGCCGTGCTGCAACACAACCTGCCGCCCGGCGCGCGCATCAATGCGCAGATCGACGGTGACGGCGACGAAGGCGTCTTCGTGGTGGTGGTCGGCGTCGTGCGAACCACCGGCACGTTCAGCTTCACCTCGGCTTACGCGGTTTTCCTGACGCTGGTCGCACCGGTGGTCTTCGGTTTCCTCAGTGCCCGCAAGCGCGGCATCCGGCAAGTGGCGTTCGCCTTGGCCGCCTTCGGCGCGTTCGCGGTCGGCGCCTTGGTGAGCGGCTCGCGCACAGCGGTCATCTCCGGTGGCCTGCTCTTCATCACCTACCTGGTCGGCCGCCTTCTTTTCTCGAAGATGAAGAAGAAGCCGGCCGCCGCCGCCGCGGTCGCAGCCGCCATCGTGCTGTTCGGCCTGTTCGCGCTCTTCTTCCAGGACGCAATCGAAGTCACGCAAACTCGATTCGCGCAAGCCGCGGCTGCAGAAGACCTGGGTGGGCGCATTTTCACGGTGCTGTTCGGCGAAGCCGGCGCCTGGGACGCAGCGCCGTGGACCGGCTTCGGCATCGGCTTCGGTTCGAACCTGGCGACCTACGTCCGAACCGGCAGCGCGGACGTGTTCTCGCTCGCCGAAACCGAAGGCGCCCGGATCCTGATGGAAGCCGGCATCGTCGGCTTCCTCTACCTGGCCCTGAAGCTGGTCTTCGTGGCTTACGGAATTTTGAAGAGCGTTCGGATCTCGGCCCGCACCAACTCGCCGTTCCCGCTGATCGTCTGGGTCAGCACCGCCATCGCCGTCGCGACCTGGCCTTCGATCGGCCAGCTGTCCGGCAATGGCCTGCTCGGCGTCATGATGGCGTTCGCGCTGCTGCTGTTCCGCTTTCCGAGGCTCGAGCTCTTCCCGCCGCGCGCGTCGCGAACGTGAGGCTGCTCCACCTGATCCCCTCGGTCGATCTCCGGGGCGGGGGACCGATCGAAGGCGTGCGCCGCCTGCACGATTCGCTCGCTGCGCAAGGTCACGAGGGCGAGCTGGTCAGCCTCGACGATCCGTCTGCCTCGTTCGTCCGGGACTTTCCCGGCAAGGTGACCGCGCTCGGTCCTTCGGCCAGCAGCTATCACTACAACGCCAGGCTGGTGCCGTGGCTCAAGGCCCACGCGCCGCGCTTCGACGCGGTCATCGTCAACGGCTTGTGGCAATACCCCGGCTTCGGCACCTGGCGCGCGCTGCACCGGTCGGCCACGCCCTACTTCGTCTACACCCACGGCATGCTCGATCCGTGGTTCAAGCGCCAGTACCCGCTCAAGCACGCGAAGAAGTGGGCGTACTGGCCGTGGGGCGAGTACCGGGTGCTGCGCGACGCCGCGGCCGTGATCTTCACCTGCGAAGAAGAGCGGCTCCTGGCCCGCCAATCCTTCTGGCTCTATCGAGCGCGCGAAGTGGTCGGCTCCTATGGCACCGCAGCGCCGCCGCGCGATGCCGAGCGCCTGTCCAAGGCCTTTTTCACGGCCTACCCCGCGCTGGCCGGCAAGCGCATCCTGCTGTTCCTCGGCCGCATCCACGAGAAGAAGGGTCCCGACCTGCTGGTCGATGCGTTCGCGGCGATCGCGGCACAACATCCCGATCTCCAGCTGGTGATGGCCGGACCTGGCGATGCCAGCCTGACGGCCGAGCTGCAGTCGCGCGCCGCGTCGCGCGGCATCGCCGACCGCATCAGCTGGACCGGCATGCTGGAGGGCGACCTCAAGTGGGGCGCCTTCTATGCGTGCGACGCCTTCTGCCTTCCATCGCATCAAGAAAACTTCGGCATCGCCGTCGCCGAGGCCTTGGCCTGCGGGCGTCCGGTGCTCATCAGCAACAAGGTCAACATCTGGCGCGAGATCGAAGCCGACGGCGCCGGTCTGGTCGAGGACGACACGCCCGCGGGCACCGCGGCCCTGCTCGCGCGATGGGTGGCAGCATCCCCGGCGCAGTTGGCCGACATGCAAAAGGCCGCGACAGCCTGCTTCGAACACCGCTTCCAGATGGAACATGTGGCTCGCAAGCTGGTCGAAATCGTTGGCCAGCACGCGCCGACGCATGCGCTTCCCACCATTTCCTGATTCATGAAAATCCTCTGCTACGGCATCAACTTCGCGCCGGAACTCACCGGCATCGGCAAGTACACCGGCGAGATGGTCGCGTGGCTGAGCGCCCACGGGCATGACGTCCGCATGGTGACCGCGCCGCCCTACTATCCCGCCTGGGAAGTGCAGGCGGGCTACAGCGGCTCGCGCTACGTCACCGAAACCTGGAACGGCGCCAAGGTCTTCCGCACGCCGGTCTGGGTGCCGCGCAAGGTCACCGGCAAGACCCGTCTGCTGCACCTCTTCAGCTTCGCGCTGGCCAGCATCCCGGCGCTCCTGGCGCAGTGGCGCTGGAAGCCCGACGTGGTCTGGATGACCGAACCACCGCTGGTCTGCGCGCCGGCCGCACTGGCCTTCGCCCGCATGCGCTCGGCCAAGGCCTGGCTCCACATCCAGGACTACGAGGTCGACGCCGCCTTCGATCTCGGCCTGCTCAAGGGCGGGCGGCTGCGCCGCTTCGTGAGCGCCATGGAGCGCGGCCTGATGCGGCGCTTCGACCGCATCTCGACCATCTCGCACCGCATGCTGGAACGCGCCGGCCGCAAGGGCACGGATGCGGATCGGCTGGTGTTCCTGCCGAACTGGGCCGACGTCCAGGCCATCCAGCCCCTCACGGGCGACAGTTCCTTCCGCGCCGAACTCGGCATCGCTTCGAATGCCGTGGTGGCGCTCTACTCCGGCAACATGGGCGGCAAGCAGGGCCTCGAACTGCTGGCCGACGTGGCGATCCTGTCGAAGGATCGGCCCGAGCTGCAATTCGTGTTCTGCGGCGGCGGCTCCGGCCGCGCCGACCTGATGAAGCGTTGCGAAGGCCTTGCCAACGTTCGCTTCATGGACCTCCAGCCGGTCGAGCGCCTGGGCGACCTGCTGGGCCTCGCCGACATCCACCTGCTGCCGCAGCGCGCCGACGCCGCGGATCTCGTGATGCCCTCCAAGCTCACCGGCATGCTCAGCAGCGGTCGACCGGTGGTGGCGGGCGCGCGCGCCGATACCGAGCTCGGCAAGGTCGCCGGCGAATGCGGCATCGCCGTGGCGCCCGACCATGTTCAGGACTTCGCGGCCGCGATCTGGGCGCTGGCCGCGGATCCCGAGCGCCGGCGGCAACTCGGGTTGCATGCCCGCCAGTTCGCCGAGCAGCGCTTCGACCGCGATGCGGTGCTCGGCCAGTTCGCACGCGACCTCGCGGCCTGCGTGGCGGGCGAGGTCGAGGCCGCCGCGCCGCGCACGATCTAGGCACATCGCAGGGTCCAAAGAAAAAGGGCACCTTCGGGTGCCCTTTCTCTTTGCCTGACCGGAAGCCCTCGCGGGCCCCGGCTTCGCATCATTGCTCTTCCGGCAGGATGCTCTCGTAGTTGTAGCTGGTGTAGCGGTAGCGGCCGTACTTGTAGGTCGCGTAGTTGCGCTTGCCGACATCCATCGCGTTCAGCAGCACGCCGGTGGCGGCCTTGCCGCCGAGCGCCAGGCGCCGGGTGCTTTCGCGCAGTTCGCCCATGGTCGATTGGTCGGCCCTGGCCACCAGCAGCACGGTGCCGGCATGCGCCGCCACGGTCGAGGTATCCGCCGCCACCAGCACCGGCGGCGAGTCGATCACCACCAGGTCGTACTGCTCGGACAGCTTCTCGAGGTTGGTCCTGAACGAGTCCGAGACCAGCAGCTCGGCCGGGTTGGGCGGCAGTTGGCCGGTCGCCAGGAAGTCGAGGTTCGGCACCACCTGGCGGTGCACGGTCTGTTGCACGGTCAGGCTGCCGGCGATCAGTTCGGACAAGCCGCCATGACGCTGCAAGCCGAAATACTGGTGCGTGTGGCCACGGCGCAGGTCGGCATCGATCAAGAGCGTGCGTCGGCCTGCAGCCGCCATGAGCGCCGCGAAGTTGGCCGTGACGAAGCTCTTGCCGACGCCCGGCGTCGGGCCGCTGATGAGCACGCGGTTGTTGGTCGCCTCGAGCATGGCGAACTGCATGGCAGTGCGCAGGCTGCGCAGGCTTTCGACCGCCGGATCGTCCGGGTTCTCGATCGCGAGCAGCCGAACCCCGGTGGCGCCGCTCAAGCGCCGCTTGGCGATCGAGTCCTGGGCGCCGCTGAGCGGGATGGTCGAGAACACCGGCAGTCCGGTATCGGCCTCGACCTCGTGCGGATCGCGCAGCCGCTGCTCGACGAACGAGCCGCGGACGAAGGCGGCGATGATGCCGAGGAAGAGGCCCAGCGCCAGGGCGGCCGCCATGATGACGTTGCGTTGCGGCTTGACCGGCTGCTGCGGCACCACGGCTTCGTCGAGCACGCGAACGTTGCCGACCTTGCCTTCCTTGACCAGGCGCAGCTGCAGGGCGTTGTTCAGGAGCGATTGGTACAGCTCGGTATTCACCTTGACGTCGCGCTCCAGGCGCACGGCATCCTGCTGCACGGCCGGCAGGCTCTTGATGCGGCCCTGGATGTCCCCGAGGTCGTTGCGCAGCGCAGCGATCTGCGCGTCGAGCGTCTGCACGCTCGGATGGGCCGCCGTGAAGCGGGCCTCGAGTTCGCGGCGGCGTTGCTGCGCGTCGAGCAGCTTGGTCTGGCGGTCGACCGCCTGGCCGAGCACCAGCGTCGCCTCTTCGGTAAACGAGACCGTGCCCTTCTGGTTGCGGAAGCGGTTGTAGAGCTCTTCGGACGCCTCCAGCTGCTTCTTGAACATCGGCAGCTGCACGTCGAGGAAGGCCAGCGTCTTCTGGGCTTCCGCCGAGCGGCGCTCGACGTTCTGGCGCACGTACTGCTCGCCCACGGCGTTCAGCACGCGGGTGACGCGGTACGGGTCGATATCCTGCAGCGCGACGCTGATGATCCCCGAGGTCTTGCCACGCTCGGTCAGCGTCAGGCCCTGCTGGAGACCGATGGCGGTCGACAGCTTCGAGTAGCGGTACAGGTGGAACTGCGCGCCCGGCTTGCCGGCGAGCGTCTTGACGTTGAGTTCGATCGGGCCCACCGGCGTGTCGGTCTTCATGAGCGAGCCGACGTTGCCGGTCATCGTCGGAACGCCCGGATAGTCGAGCGCGTACTGGCCGCCCGCCTTGGCGGTGAGCGTGAACATGGCGCCTTCCATCGAGGGCGGCACATTGAAGTCGGTGACCTCGATTCGCTCGAGCCCGGTGACCACGCCGTCGATGCCCATGAAGCCCGGATCCGACAGGCCCGTGGCGCGACGTGCCAGCCAGCCGCCCACCAGCGGCGCGTAGTTGGGCGAAGCCGCGATGTAAAGCTTGGTCTGGTCGACCGCCTGGCTAGCGATCATGCGGGACTTGAGGATCTCGATCTCGGCGCCGGCCGGCGTCTTGATGTCCACCAGCCCGCTGGCCTCGTTCAGGATGCCCTTGGAGCCACCCGCCGCATCCTCGACCTGCACCACGATATTCGATTCGTAGATCGGCCGCGACAGCAGCGCGTAGGCCGCACCGATCAGGAACACGATGGCGGTGATGGCCAGGATCAGCCATTTCTGCGCCAGCAGCGTGTCGATGTATTTCCCGAGGTCGAGTTCGTCCTCGTCACCCGCGCTGGACGAGTTGAGAGGGGCTTGGGGTGTGAGAGTGGAATTCATCAACTGGCTACTCTTGATATACGTTTGACCCATTGCTGCGCACCGGTCTCGATGAGCGACAGCGAGCGTTCGAAACTGCTTCGGCCTGCGCGATAGGGGTCCGGCACATCCTGATCGCTGAACTCGCAAAGACGGAAAACCTTGCCCGAGGCGAACATGTAGCGTTCCTGGATGACGCGGCGCTGCTCGCGGTCCATCACCAGGATCAGGTCGGCCCGCTGGCACAGATCGAGATTGATCTGCTGCGCCCGGTGTGCGGCGATGCTGACGCCGCGGGCTTCCATGAGCTCGCAGGCAATCGGATCCGCCCGCTGGCCGATCAAGGCCTGCAAGCCGGCCGACTGCACCTGGAGTTCAGGCGAGGCGGCGGCCAGCAGCCCTTGTGCCATCGGGCTGCGGCAGATGTTCCCGATGCACACCATGAGGACGTTCCTGATGCTCACTTGCGCCTACTGCCCAACCGGGTTGCCCGAGCCGAGCGAACGATAGGCGCTGCCCGTGGTGGCGGTCGGCAGGACCAGGTTCAACACGCGGTTCCACTGCACCAGCGGGACCGGGTCGACATACACGACGTCCTTCGGCCGCAGGGCGAAACCGTTGGCCATGGCCAGTGCGGTCGGCGTCTTGGCGTCCAGGTGGAAGATCGAGACGCCTTCGGCTTCGTTGCGGATCACGTAGATCTGCCGCGGATTGGCGGTGGTCAGGTTGAGACCGCCGACCTCGGCCAGCGCGTCGGTCAGGCTCAGGCGACCGTTGCGCATCAGGACACCGGTCTGCACGTTGGTCTCGCCCATGACGGTGACCTTGCGTTCGTCCCGATTTCGCACCAGCACCATGTCACCGGACTTCATCGGGATGCGATTGGCATCGATGCCGGCCTCGGCCATTGCCGTGAGGTCGAGTTGGTAGGTCTTGCCATCGCGGGTGAGCATCACCGCCGAGCGATCGCCGGTGGCGGTCAGGCCGCCGGAACGGTTGAGCGCCTCGGCCAGCGTCATCGGGATGTCGGTGAAGACCAGAAGGCCGGTGTTCTTGACCTCGCCTTCCATATAGACACGCTTGCTGCGGAACGCGGTGACGCGGACGCTCAACTGAGGATCCTTGAAGACCCGGGCCAAGCGTCGGGTCAGGGTGGTCTCGATCTCGGCGATGGTCATGCCCTCGACCTTGATCGACCCGACGTACGGAAAACTGAGCTGGCCGGTGTCCGAGACGATGAAGCCCGGTGCGGGCGACACGCTCGACGGATCGGCAACGGTCGTTGCCGGCGTGGCGCTGAAGACGATCTCGGGATGGTCGTAGACCACGATCCCGACCACGTCCCCGGGGCCGACCCGGTAGATCTCGGGCGGTCCGACCAGCGCCTTGATCTCGGGGCCGACACCGCGGCCCATCGCCGCCCGCTGCGCCCGGATCAGTTCGGGCGTGATGGAGGTGATCGCGCCGGGCGGCGGTGGATCGATTTCGGCCGTCGAGAAGCCCGAAGGCGAGACCGCTTGCGCGGCATCGTTGCTCGCGGAGCGGAACCCTGGCGCTAACGGAGCGCAGGCTTGCAACAGCACTGCGGCAGAAGCGAACAAAGTGGCGTGTAGTAGAAAACGTTTCAAACTCAGCTCCGAGTCATGACCCTGAATGAATACTTTTGCAATCAGTTACGAATGTACCCCAGGTGACCAAACGTTCCAAATTCTTTCTGGATGTAGGTCCTTAGGATTAGTACTAATTCACACATGGCCGTATTGTCGCACCCCTGGTTTTCCTCACTCCACCGCGTGCAGCCTTGCGCTTCAGCTATCAATTCAATAGCTGAAGAGATTTCGGGTCTACGGCTGTTCTGCTTGCGCCGCCCGCTTCCAAGCCAAAGCGGCCTGCTCATGGTCGCCGCGGCCTTCCGCCAGCTCGGCCAACGCCACCCACGCTCGCTGATAAAGCGTCCGATCGTGTAACCCAGCGCCTGCCTGGGTAAGCAGTTGTTGGGCCTTGCCCCACAGTTGCCGGCGCTTGCAGGCCATGCCGGCGAGGTACTGGAGGTTGGGGTCGCGCGGGTTGTTGACCTGGGCCGCCTCGATCCGGGCCAGCCAGGCCGCGTCGACCGAATCCAGCCCGGCTTCGAGCGCGTGGGTGAGCTTGACCCGCAGCGCATCGCCCAATGCTTGCGGCTGGGAAACCATTCGTTCCCAGACCGGCAGCAGCCACTCGCGCGCGAGCTGCAGGTCGCCACCCAGGGCGACCATCCGCTGTGCGGCCTGGATGGCCACTTCGGGCAGCTCTCGTTCGGAAGGATCGAGCTGGTGCCAGGCCTTGAGCAGCTGCGCCGGGTCGTGCGCGCTCGAAAGAAGGTCGCCGGCGAGGCCGCGCAGGATGCTTTGCGCCGCCGTGGGCGAAAAAGCGCGGTGCTTGGCGAGCAGGCGGGCGGTCTCCAGCGCCTGCAGGCTCTGCCGTGCCTGGCGCGCAGCCTTCAAGCGGAGCCGCAAGGCCAGCGTGCGGCGCTGGGCGCCTTGCGGCAGCTCCTCGAGCCGCACCAGCGCCGCTGCCGGATCGCGGTCGTCGAGCGCCCAGCGCGCAGCCCGCAGCTGGACGCCTTCGCGGGTTTCGTTGCCGAGCCCCGCCACCCGCTCGCTGCTTTCGTTGAGCGCCAGCTGGAGGTGGGTGTCGCGGCCCGGTCGATCCTGCAGGGCCTGCGCGCTTTCGGCGGCGAGCAGGTGCGCGAGCACCCGGATCTGCGGCGCCTGCGGCAGCGCAGCGTCCTGCGCGGCCAGCATCCGCTCTTGTGCCAGTGCGGCCTGCGCCGCCTTGCGAGCCCGCGAGAAGCGGCCCGCCAGCAACTGCGACAAGGCATCGAGCAACGCCGCATTCAGGCTGCGCTCGCGCTGCTGCAGCCGCCATTGGCGCGCTTGCCGCGGCAGCGAGAACAAGGCCGAAAGCCCGCGAAGCGCGAGGTGGACCAGGACGAACGCCGCCAGGAGCAGCATCAGCACCAGGTTGAGCGACAGGTCGATCCGCCAGGGCGGCCAGAACACCGTGATGGTTCCCTGGTTGTTGCCGGCGAACAGCGCCACCGCAGAGGCGACGCCGAAGAGCGCCAGGAACCAGAGCGCCGCCCGCATCGCTCTTCAGCGCCCCGCGGCCGCCGTGGCCAGCGCGGCCAGGGTCTCGTCGATGCGCGGCGGCTCGCTGGTGCGAACCTGGCTTTGCAGCTGCTGGATCAAGGTCGCCGCGTTCTGCACCCGGCGCGAAGAGGGATCGAAGTACTTGTTGAGGGTGGTCGAGACGCTCGCCAGCTCGCCCCGAGTGGCATCGACCTGCCGCGACAACAAGGTGAGGCGCGCGTTCAGCAGCTTCAGCTTGAGGTTCTCGCGCAGGAAGAACACCTGGTCGGGTGTGACCAGCACAGCCTCGGGACGGTCGATCCGGCCCACCCGAACCAGGAGCCGCGCCTCGTTGCGCACCTGCAGCAGGAGGCGCTGCCACCACGGCGTCTCGGCCGGGATCGGATCGGTCTGCCACACGTTGAGTCCGCCGCCGCGGGTGGCGATCGCGTTGGCCGCCGGCAGGTCGTCGACGCCTCGCATCAGTTCGTCGAGCTTCTGCAAGGCCTCGCCGTTGTCCGCGCTCGCGCTGCTGCGAAGGCGATCGGCGTCGCGCTGCATCGCGCGCTGCAATGGTGCGAGCCTCGGTTGGGAGGCGCGGGCAATCTGCAGATCACCCGCCTTCAAGGCGGCCAGGAGCGGCTGGAGGTCGCCGGTGACCTGCGCCTGCTGCAGCGCGAGGCGGAGCGCCGACTCGATGTCGGCGACCAGGTTCTCGTCACGCGAGCGCGACAGGCTCTGCATCAATTCCTCGAGCTGGGCCCGCTGGAGTGCGACCTCGTTCACCTTGGTCTCGGTCAGCGCCACCCGGGCGGCGGCATCGCGCACCACGTCGTTGGCCTGGCGCGCCAGCGTGCGGGCCTCCATCGATTGCGCCATCGAATCCGCGCTCTGCTTGGCGAGCTGTTCGCGCATGCCGCCGACCCGCTGCCAGAGCACCAGCGACGTGATCAGCGAGATGCTGGAGAACACGGCCAGGAGGCCGAGCAGCAGCCGCGAGAGCAACAGGGCGGCGGCATCGGGCGGGCTCGCCTGCACCGTGGCGGGGAGCGAGGGACGCGCGGTCGGCTCCTGCAAGCTGTCGTTCAACACCGAGGCATCGCTCATTCGAAGGATTCTATCGACGCGACCAGCGCGTCCAGCCGTGGCGCGACGCTCCGGACACGCCCGAAACCGCCGGCTTCGGCAGCCTCCGCGATGCGCGGATGGGTGGCCAGCGCGCGGGCTTGGCGCCAGTCGATCCCGGGCATCGCGATGCGCAGGTTGCCGATGGCTTCCGAGCTGCTGAAAAGCCAGATCGCCGAGCCGTCGGATGCGGCCCGTGCGGCGCGTTGCTGATCGACATCGAGGTTCGGCGCAAGCCGCCGATAGGCGACCACGATGCGGCAATCCGCGCCGGCTTCGGCGATCCTCTGCTGCAACCAGTCGCGCCCGGTCGCCTCGCCCTGCCGGTTGCCACCTCGCACGATCAGGATCTGCCTCCCCGGCCCGACGCTGCGTTGCACTAGATGCCAGAGCGCCTCGGAGTCGAAGCGCGGCGCGTCCGGAGGCGGTGCGTCGATCCGGTCCGGCGGCACGCCGGCCGAGACCAGCGCGAGGGCCGTACCCGGACCTGTCGCCCAGAAGCGGGTCGGTCGATCCGACTCGGCGCCGGCTCCCGGCAGCGCATCGAACGGAACGCCGCCGAAGAAGTGTTCGACCGCCGCCGCGCTGACGAACATCAGCGCGCTCATGTCCCGCCAATGGCGCCGGGCCGCGCGGAGCGCATCGTCCGTTGCCAGGGGCTCGATCGCGATCAGCGGCAAGGGAGACGCGTCGATGCCGGCGGCGCCGAGCGCCTCGACCCACCGGCCGGCCTCCCGGGCGGGACGGGTCACCAGCACCCGGGCACCGGCCACCGGCATCTCAGCTGGCGCCTGAGCGGCGCAAGAGCGACGCCGCGGCTTCGCCCAAGGAGCGCGCGCCGGCCATGTCCGCCACTTCGTCCGGCTCTGCCAGCACATGCACCCGCACCAGGGCGTCGGCTCGCTCCGGGTCGCCCCAGGCCGCGTCGATGCGCAGGTCGCCCGAGGGCTGCCAGCGGGCATGCGCGGCGAGCGGCATCGAACAGCTCCCGCCCATGGCCCGGCTGACCGCCCGCTCGGCGGCGGTGGCGAGCGCGTCCTTCGGGCTTTCGAGCGGCGCCAGCCAAGCGTTCAGCTCGGGGCGATCCGCACGGATCTCGATGCCGAGCGCACCCTGGCCGGCGGCAGGCAGCATCCGGTCCTCGTCGAAGGCAAGCCGGATGCGGTGCTCGAGCCCGAGCCGCTTCAACCCGGCAGCGGCGAGCACAATCGCGTCGTACTGGCCTTCGTCGAGCTTGCGAAGCCGCGTATCGAGGTTGCCGCGCAGCGGCTCGATGCGAAGGTCGGGACGCAAGGCCCTGAGCAGCACCACGCGGCGAAGGCTCGAAGTGCCCACCACGGCGCCCTGTGGCAATTCTTCCAATGATGAATAGCGCGGCGACACCAGGGCATCTCGCGGATCTTCGCGTTCGAGCACACAAGCCAGCATGAAGCCGTCCGGAAGATCCATCGGCACATCCTTCAGCGAATGCACCGCGATGTCCGCTCGCCCGTCTTCGAGCGCCTGCTCGAGTTCCTTGACGAAGAGTCCCTTGCCACCGACCTTGCTCAGCGAGCGATCGAGGATCTGGTCGCCACGGGTGGTCATGCCGAGCAACTCGACCGTGTGGCCTCGTTCTTGCAAAAGGCTGCGGACATGCTCGGCCTGCCACAAGGCCAGGCGACTTTCACGCGTGGCGATCACGATCTTGCTCAAGGCGGCTTCCATGGGTGGCGAAATCTGTCGGATGCTAGCATGTTGCATCGCAGCAACGGTCGCGGTTCTGCCGCTCTTCCGAGGAGATCCATGCCCATGAAAAAGAGCCTTCCCGCAGCACCCGCCACGCCTTCCGCGAGTCCGAGACGCGGCCGCCACGAAGACGAGCGGGCGCTCGCCGAGGACATCCGGCTCCTCGGCCGGATCCTCGGCGACGTGATCCGCGAACAGGAAGGCGACGAAACCTTCGCGCTGGTCGAGAAGGTCCGAACCCTGTCGGTCTCCTTCCGGCGCGACGCCGACCAAGCGGCGGACCGGGCGCTCAAGAACCTGCTGAAGGGCTTGAGCGCCGCGGAGACCGTGCGGGTGATCCGCGCCTTCACCTATTTCAGTCATCTGGCCAACCTGGCGGAAGACCGTCACCAGATCCGCCGCCACACCGAGGCGGAGCGCTCCGGCGAATCGTTCGACGGCAGCCTGCAGACCGCGCTCGCCCGCATTCGCAAGGCCGGCATCGGCGCGCCGGCGGTGGTTGCATCGCTCGCCGGGAGCTACGTCTCGCCGGTGCTCACCGCCCACCCGACCGAGGTGCAGCGCAAGAGCATCCTGGATGCCGAGCGCGCCATCGCGCTGCTGCTCGCGGCCCGCGAAGACATCCAGATGCGAAGCCGCGCCTTCGCCGGCGGCAAGGACGCGCTGACGCCGATCGAATACGCCGAGAACGAAGTCCAGATCCGCACCCGGGTGACGCAGCTCTGGCAGACCCGGCTGCTGCGCTTTTCGAAGCTCACGGTGGTGGACGAGGTCGAGAACGCGCTCAGCTACTACGAGGCCACCTTCCTGCGCGAGATTCCGCGGGTCTACGCCGACCTCGAGAAGGCGCTGGGCGGCGCCGAGGTCGCGCCCTTCCTGCGCATGGGGCAATGGATCGGCGGCGACCGAGACGGCAACCCGAACGTGACCGCCGACACCTTGAACTACGCGCTGCGCCGGCAATCCGAGCTGGCGCTGCGCCACTACCTGACCGAACTCCACTTCCTCGGCGGCGAGCTGTCGCTTTCGGCCACGCTGGTCGATGTCTCGGTCGAGATGCAGGCATTGGCAGAGCGTTCGCCCGATCGCAGCGAGCATCGTCAGGACGAGCCCTATCGCCGTGCGCTCACCGGCATGTATTCGCGACTCGCGGCCACCTTGCGCGAACTCACCGGCGGCGAGGCGGCCCGGCACGCGGTGGCGCCGCAGAACCCCTACCTGACCGCGGACGAGTTGCTGCAGGACCTGCGCACCATCGACGAGTCGCTGGCCGACAAGCACGGCCAGGTGCTCGCATCGCATCGGCTCCGGCCGCTGATCCGCGCGGTCGAGGTGTTCGGCTTCCACCTGGCGACGGTCGACCTGCGGCAAAGCTCGGACAAGCACGAGGCGGTGGTCGCCGAGCTGCTCGCCATCGCGCGCATCGAGCCCGACTACGCGGCGCTCGCCGAGGAAGACAAGCAGGCGCTCCTGTTGAAGCTGCTGGGCGATGCCCGGCCGCTGCGCGTACCCGATGCGCCCTACTCGCCGCTGGCGCAAAGCGAACTCGCGATCTTCGCGGCGGCCCGGCTGGCGCGGAGCCGCTGGGGTGCGGCCGCCATTCGCCACTACATCATCAGCCACACCGAGACGGTCAGCGACCTGCTGGAGGCGCTGATCCTGCAGAAGGAAGTGGGCTTGCTGCGCGGCACCGTCGGTGCGGATGGCGGCCAAGCCGACGACGCCGTGGCCGACCTGATCGTGGTGCCGCTCTTCGAGACCATCGACGACCTGCGCAATGCAGCTCCGATCGTGCGGGCCTTCTATGCCCTACCCGGCATGCTCGACCTGGTGAAGCGCTCGGGCGCCGAGCAGGACGTCATGCTCGGCTACAGCGACAGCAACAAGGACGGCGGCATCTTCACCAGCAACTGGGAGCTGTACCGCGCCGGCACGGCGCTGGTGGCCTTGTTCGACGAACTGAACAAGGGCGCCGACGTGCCGCTGCGCCTTCGCATGTTCCACGGCCGCGGCGGCACGGTCGGCCGCGGCGGCGGACCGAGCTACCAGGCAATCCTGGCGCAGCCGCCCGGCACGGTTCGCGGCCAGATCCGGCTGACCGAGCAAGGCGAGGTGATCGGATCCAAATACGCGAACCGGGAGATCGGGCGACGCAATCTCGAAACGCTGGTGGCAGCGATGCTCGAGGCCACGCTGCTGCCGGCGGCCAAGGCAGCGCCTGCTGCGTTCCTGACGGCCGCCGCCGAAATCTCCGCGGCCAGCATGGCGGCCTATCGCAAGCTGGTCTACGAAACGCCGGGCTTCGGCGACTACTTCTTCAGCGCGACCCCGATCCGCGAGATCGCCGAGCTCAACATCGGCTCGCGCCCGGCTTCGCGCAACCCGAGCCACCGGATCGAGGATCTGCGCGCCGTGCCGTGGAGTTTCAGCTGGGGCCAGTGCCGTCTCACCTTGCCGGGCTGGTACGGTTTCGGCTCGGCGATCGAACAGTTCGTCGCCGGCGGCGGCAGCGCGGCGGCCCGCAAGGAGCGCCAGGCGCTCCTGCAGCGGATGGTGGTGCAGTGGCCTTTCTTCAGGACCTTGCTTTCGAACATGGACATGGTGCTCGCCAAGAGCGACCTGGCGCTGGCTTCGCGCTACTCCGAGCTGGTCGCCGACCGCAAGCTCCGGCAGAAGGTCTTCGGCATGATCGACGCCGAGTTCCACCGCACCTCCAACGCCCTCACGCTCATCACCGGCGCGCGCCAGCGGCTCGAAGGCAATGCGGACATGCAGCGCTCGATCCGCCACCGCTTTCCGTACATCGACCCGCTCCACCACCTGCAGATCGAGCTGATGCGCCGCTATCGTGCCGGCCAGCTCGACGATCGGATGCAGAGCGGCATCCACATGTCGATCAACGGGGTGGCGGCCGGGCTTCGCAACACCGGCTGAGAACGGCCGGAAGACATCAGACGTTGCCGGCGACGCGACGCGTCGCCGGCGAGCGCCCTCGGATTCAGTCGCCGAGCAGCTCGCCGACCGGCTGCAGGTCCTCGACGTGGTCGCACACGGCCTTGATGACCATCATGATCGGGATGCCGAGCAAGAGCCCCCACAAGCCCCACAGCCAGCCCCAGAAGATCACGCCGACGAACACCGCGACCGGATTCATCTTGCTGGTCTTGCTGGTGAGGAACGGCACCAGCAGGTTGCCGACGAAGGTGTGGATCAGGAGCGACGAACCCGCGACCAGGAGCGGCAGCTGGATGCTGTTGAACTGCAGGAAGGCCACCACGCCGGCTGCGAACATCACGACCACCGAACCGATGTAGGGGACCAGGTTGGTGACCGCCGCGATGATTCCCCACACCGCCGCGTTCTCGAGTCCGATCATCCAGAAGACCAGTCCCGTGGCGACGCCGACCAGTCCGCTGGTGAGGATCTGCACCAGCAGGTAGCGCTGGATGTGCCCCGTGATGTCGTCCAGCACATGCACCGTGATCTTTTTCTTCTGCAGGCTCGGACCGGTGATCTTCACGAGCTTGCGGCGAAAGGTGTCGCCGGTGCCGAGCGCGAAGAAGGTGAGGAACAGCACCAGCGTGAGCTGCCCGGCGGCGC
Organism: Burkholderiales bacterium 8X; assembly: GCA_902506565.1. Classification (GTDB taxonomy): domain Bacteria; phylum Pseudomonadota; class Gammaproteobacteria; order Burkholderiales; family Burkholderiaceae_C; genus Variovorax. The sequence continues at coordinate 3,359,053 of LR732703.1, forward strand.
TGGCGAGGCCGAGGGTGCCGGTCCAGACGTAGTCGCGTACGTTGAAGGGCGCCTTCTCGACCATGACCCTCGTCACGCCGCGTCGGGCAGCGACCGCGGCGGAATTTTCTTCGGCGGCCTGCTCGAGCTGCGCGGCTGCCTTCTGCACGGTCTCGAGCGTGTTGGTGTCGGCCTGGCTGCGCTGCTGCTGCATGGTGACGCGGATCTTCTGCGCGGCCAGCGGCAGGGTCTCGACCAGTTCGACCGCGCTGCCGTAAAGGGTGTAGCCGGTGAAGCCGAGCGCGCCGCTCAAGCCGACCAGCACCGCGCCGGCGCCGATCCAGCGCGAGATCTTCCAGGCGGCCAGCTTGTTGACCACCGGTTCGAGGGCGTAGGTCAGGAGCAGGCTCAGCATCAGCGGGATGAAGACCGCCGATGCCCAGCGGAGCGCGAAGACCGATGCCAGCACCGCCAGCACCACCAGCGAGGCGCTCCGCACGTCGACCGGCATGTGCAGCAGCACCCGCTCGGGCGTTGCGAGCGGCGGCTCCTCGGAGCTGTTCCGCGTGTCCGGAGCGTCCGGCGCGTTCGGCGCGTCCGGCGCAGTCGTCCAAACCTGGGGCTGCTCTGCCACCGCCCGGCCCTCCCTCATCTCTTGCATCTTCTTGTCGTCTTCGTCATGTGATGCGGGTGATGCGCCGCCGGGTTGCTCTTCATTCTTGCCACTGTCTTCCTTCATCGTTGTTCCTTGAGCGCATCCCGCACGCCCGACAGCTGCCGCCGCGAGACCACCACCGGCTCGGGAATGCCGTCGAGCCGCAAGGCCCAGCCTTCGGCGTCCTCGCCGTCGTCGTATTTCTCGAGTGCCCGGATGGCGGCCCGCCGCACCAGCGCATTGCGATGCACCCGGACGAATTGCGCCGGGAATCGTTCCTCGAAGTCCGCCAGCGCCCCGTCGTAGATATGGCTGCGGGTCGCGGTTCGCACCGTCAGGTACTTGAATTCGGACTTGAGATAGAGCACGTCGGCAAGCGGCACCCGCTCGATGCGGCCGCGTTCCTGGATCACCAGCATCTCCTGGGGCTCGTCCACACCGGCGCCGGCGCGCCGCTCCTTGAGGATGCGCTCGACTTTTTGCAGCGCCTTCTGCAGGCGTTCGATGCGCACCGGCTTGGTCAGGTAGTCGACCGCCTCGAGTTCGAAAGCCGTGACCGCATGGCTCTCGTGCGCGGTGACGAAGACGATCGCCGGCGAGTCGGGTCGCTGCCGCAGCCGCCGCGCGAGCTCGATGCCGTCCAGCCCCGGCATGTGGATGTCGAGCAGTACCAGGTCGAGCGCACATTCGTTCACCAGCGCCTGGGCCTCGGCGCCATTGGAAGCCTCGCCCGCGACCTCGAGATCGATGCCGGGCAAGCGGCAATCCGCGAGCAGGGTCCGAAGCCGCGATCGAGCCAGGGCTTCGTCGTCTGCGATGAGGATGCGAAGGAGGCTCATGGTGCCAGCGGGATGACGATGCGCACACGATAGTTGTTCTGGTCGATGCCGGCGCTGAATTGAGTCTCCATATCGTGCAGGAGACGCAATCGATCGCGAACATTCGCCAGCGCGATGCCGTGTCCGCGCGCAAGCGGCGCTTCGGCCCAGCGCAATGGCGGCAGGCTGTTGGTGACCTCGATCACCACCAGGCTCCCGCGGCGTTCGGTGCGGATTCGAATCCTGGCGCCCTCGGGGCTGGGTTCGACGCCGTGCTTGACCGCGTTCTCGACCAGCGGCTGCATCAGGAGCGGCGGAAGCCGGGCGGTGCTGGCGGCCGGGTCGAGATCCCAGCGGATGCGAAGCCGGTCGCCGAAGCGCACCTGCTCGATCGCGAGGTAGCGCTCGGCCAACCCGATCTCGTCGGCCAGGGTGACCGATTCGCGCGGGTCGGCGAGCGCCTGCCGGAACAGCTCGGCCAAATCCTCGAGCATGGCCTCGGCCTTGGCCGGCTCTTCGCGCACCAGTGCGATGGCGCTGTTGAGCGTGTTGAAGAGGAAGTGCGGCCGAATCCGCGATTGCAGCTCGGTCAGGCGCGCAGTGGTGGCGGCCGGCGTCCGGCTCCGGGCCCGCAAGGCGAGTGCGGCCATCATGCAGAGTGCGAAGAGGCTTCCGGCCAGCGCGCTGCCGAGCCATGACGGCTCGCTCAGCGCGCCGGTCAGGGCCAGCACGCCGCAGCCGTAGAGTCCGGCGGCAGCACCCAGCACCGTGCCGACCAGGTACTGGATGCGAGAGGGCCATCGCGCCAGCAGCTTCTTCGAGGCGCAGGCCGCCAGCAGCCAGAGCAGGGTCGCCGGCAAGGCGCCGCCGGTGACGGTGGCCGTGACCGCCAGCCACTCGCCCGGCGCCCGCGCGCCGAACAGCGCGACCACCGCTATCACGATCTCGACGAACACCACGGCTCGCAGCACCACGCCGACCCTGCACGCATCGAAGAGCGCCTGCGCATGCCGCGTCGCCCCGGGACGTACCCGTGCAACCGCAGGCGTTGCGGAGGGAGCGGCCGATAAAATCGTTGGGTTGCGCATCACTCGGGTCCAGGCGTGGGGTGCGGACCGATTATCTTGCCCATCGCACACCATCCGAACTCCATGACCCACAACCAATTCGACAAGAAGGCACAAGCCTGGTCGGCCCTGTTTTCCGAACCCATGAGCGACCTGGTGAAGCGCTACACCGCCAGCGTGTTCTTCGACCAGCGGCTCTGGCAAGCCGACATCGAGGGCTCGCTCGCCCATGCCTCGATGCTCGCCGCGCAAGGCATCATCAGCCACGAAGACCATGCCAGCATCCAGCGCGGCATGGCATCGATCCGTTCGGAAATCGAATCCGGCGCCTTCGAATGGAAGCTCGACCTGGAGGATGTCCACCTCAACATCGAGGCCCGGCTCACGCAGTTGGTCGGCGATGCGGGCAAGCGGCTGCACACCGGGCGGAGCCGCAACGACCAGGTCGCGACCGACGTTCGCCTGTGGCTTCGCGGCGAAATCGACCTCATCGGCGAATTGCTGGTGGCGCTGCAGCTTTCGCTGGTCGACATCGCCGAGCGCAATGTCGAGGCGATCCTGCCGGGCTTCACCCATCTGCAGGTGGCGCAGCCGGTGAGCTTCGGGCATCACATGCTGGCCTATGTCGAGATGTTCTCGCGCGATGCGGATCGCATGAAGGACGTTCGCAAGCGGCTCAATCGGCTCCCGCTCGGCGCAGCCGCCCTCGCCGGCACCAGCTACCCGCTCGACCGCGAGGCGGTGGCACGGCAGCTGGGCATGGACGGCGTGTGCCAGAACAGCCTCGACGCGGTGAGCGACCGCGACTTCGCGATCGAATTCAGCGCGGCAGCCAGCCTTGCGATGGTGCACATCAGCCGGCTTTCCGAAGAGCTGGTGTTGTGGATGAGCCAGGCCTTCGGCTTCATCGACATCGCCGATCGGTTCTGCACCGGCAGTTCGATCATGCCGCAGAAGAAAAACCCGGACGTGCCCGAGCTGGCACGCGGCAAGACCGGCCGGGTGGTGGGCCACCTGATGTCGCTGATCACCCTCATGAAGGGCCAGCCGCTCGCCTACAACAAGGACAACCAGGAAGACAAGGAACCGCTCTTCGACACGGTCGACACCCTGAAGGACACGCTGCGCATCTTTGCCGAGATGGTGGCGGGCATCACGGTCAAGTCCGAGGTGATGGAAAACGCGGCCCGGCGCGGCTACGCCACCGCCACCGACCTCGCGGACTACCTGGTCAAGAAAGGCCTGCCCTTCCGGGATGCGCACGAAACCGTGGCGCATGCGGTCAAGGCCGCCATCTCGCACCAGGTGGATCTGTCCGAACTGCCGTTGGCGGTGCTGCAGGGCTTCCATCCGGATATCGAGAAGGACGTCTACGACGTCCTCAGCCTGCGAGGCTCGCTGAACGCGCGCCGCACTCTCGGCGGCACGGCGCCGGAGCGGGTTCGCGAGCAAATCGCTTTGCATCGAGCTCGTCTCGAAGCCTCGCCAGCGGCCTGAGGGCGAGTCGGAGCGGCTTCGATCTGGCGTGGATGGCAAGAACCGGGACGCAAGTCCCAAAAAGTCACGCTCATCTGTAACGGCGTTGGGCTACATGTAACTATGTAGTGCTAAAGTTTGCGACTTTCGATGCATGCAAGACGGGTTAACCCTGGCCCGCATCGCCGCCCTTCCGGACCTTCATGGACAAACACCGCTGCGTCGTCGTCATCCTGACCTTCAATTCCGCCTCGATCATTCGCGAGACGGTCGGCGCAGCCAAACGGGTCAGCTCCCAGGTCTACGTGGTGGATTCGTTCTCGAAGGACGAAACCCCCGCCATCCTCGAAGAGCTCGGCTGCACCGTGGTGCAGCGTCCTTTCAAGAACTACAGCGACCAGCGCAACTGGGCAATCAGCCAGGTCGAGCCGACCTGCGAGTGGCAGCTGCACCTGGACGCGGACGAGGTGCTCGACGAAGAGGCCATCGGCGAGATCAACGCCCTGATGGCCGGCACGCCGTCGCGCGACGCCTACCTCCTTCGTCGACGGGACTACTTCATGGGCAAGATGCTGCGCTTCAGCGGCGTCAATCCCTGGCACCTGCGGCTTTTCCGGTCAGGGCTCGGGCGCTGCGAATCGCGGCTCTACGACCAGCACTTCATCAGCAGTTCGACCCCGGGCCGGATGCAGGGCTTCATGCACGACAAGAACTCGCAGAAGCTGGTCGACTGGATCACGAGCCACAACCGCTGGAGCGATGCCGAGGCCGAAGAAAAGCTCGGCCCGCGCGCGGCCGGCTCCGACATCCTGCAACCACGGCTGATGGGCGATGCGCGCGAGCGTACCCGCTTCATCAAGGAGCTTTACTACCGGTTGCCGACCGGCATGCGGCCGGTGCTCTACTTCGTCTACCGCTATATCTTCCGGCTGGGTTTCCTCGACGGCGTGGTGGGCTTCTACTTCGCCTTCTTCCAGGCTCTGTGGTTCCGGATGCTGATCGACGCCAAGATGTACGAGCGTCGCCACCAGAAGAACCGCTGAACCCGACCGCCATCCTGCCGCCCAGACATCAACTTCGACTCATCCCATGCGCAACTACAACGCCACCCAAAAAATCCTGGTGACCGGAGGCGCAGGCTTCCTCGGCAGCCACCTGTGCGACCGATTGATCGAACAGGGCCATGACGTGCTGTGCGTCGACAACTTCTTCACCGGCACCAAGCGCAACATCGAGCACCTGCTCGACCATCCGCGCTTCGAGCTGATGCGGCACGACGTCACCTTTCCGCTCTATGTCGAGGTCGACCAGATCTACAACCTGGCCTGCCCGGCCTCGCCGGTGCACTACCAGCACGACCCGGTCCAGACCACCAAGACCAGCGTACACGGCGCGATCAACATGCTGGGCCTCGCCAAGCGCGTGCGCGCCAAGATCCTGCAGGCTTCGACCAGCGAGGTCTACGGCGATCCGGAGATCCATCCGCAGGTCGAGGCGTATTGGGGCCGGGTCAACCCGATCGGAATCCGGAGCTGCTACGACGAAGGCAAGCGCTGCGCCGAAACCCTGTTCTTCGACTACCACCGCCAGCACCAGCTGCGCATCAAGGTGGTTCGCATCTTCAATACCTACGGGCCGCGCATGCATGCCAACGACGGCCGCGTGGTGTCCAACTTCATCGTGCAGGCGCTGCGCGGCGAGAACATCACGATCTACGGCGAAGGCCAGCAGACCCGCAGCTTCTGCTACGTGGACGACCTGCTCGAGGCCATGATCCGCATGATGAACACCGGCGACGAGATCACCGGCCCGATCAACACCGGCAACCCCGGCGAGTTCTCGATGCTGGAACTCGCCAACAAGGTGATCGAACTTACCGGCTCGAAGAGCAAGCTGGTGCACCTGCCGCTGCCTTCGGACGATCCGAAGCAGCGCCGCCCCGACATCACCCAGGCGCAGCGCCACCTGGGTGGCTGGGAGCCCCGGACGCAGCTCGAGGAAGGCCTCAAGAAGACGATCGCCTACTTCGACCAGATCCTTCGCGAATCCAACGAACTCAAAACGGCTTGACTCCATGAACATCTCGATCATCGGCACCGGCTACGTCGGCCTGGTCACCGGCGCCTGCCTGGCGGACATCGGCAACAACGTCTTCTGCCTCGACCTCGACCCGAGCAAGATCGCCACCCTGAACGCGGGCGGCATCCCGATCTACGAGCCCGGCCTGGCCGAGGTGGTCGAATCCAACGTGGCGGCGCGGCGGCTCGGCTTCTCGACCGACATCGAGGCCTCGGTCGCGCACGGCGACGTGCAATTCATCGCGGTCGGCACGCCGCCCGACGAGGACGGCAGCGCCGACCTGCAATACGTGCTGGCCGCGGCTCGCAACATCGGCCGCTACATGAACGGCTTCAAGGTGGTGGTCGACAAATCCACGGTGCCGGTCGGCACGGCCGACAAGGTGACCGCCGTGATCCAGGAAGAGCTGGACAAGCGCGGCCGTAGCGACCTTCGCTTCTCGGTGGTGAGCAACCCCGAATTCCTGAAGGAAGGCGCCGCCGTCGAAGACTTCATGCGGCCCGACCGGATCGTGATCGGCTACACCGACGACGAGCCCGGCCGCGAGGCGCTGGCCTGGATGCGAAAGCTGTACGCGCCCTTCAACCGCAATCACGAGCGCAGCCGGGTGATGGACGTGCGCTCCGCCGAATTCACCAAGTACGCGGCCAATGCGATGCTGGCAACCCGCATCAGCTTCATGAACGAACTGGCCAACCTGGCCGACCGCGTCGGCGCCGACATCGAGGCGGTTCGCCAGGGCATCGGCTCGGACCCGCGCATCGGCTACAGCTTCCTGTATGCGGGCACCGGCTACGGCGGCAGCTGTTTTCCGAAGGACATCCAGGCCCTGACCCGCATCGCGCGCGACAACGGCCAGGCCTTGCGGGTGCTGGAATCGGTCGAGGCGGTCAACGACGAGCAGAAGAAAGTGCTGACCAACAAGGTGCTCGAGCGCTTCGGGCCCGACCTCGGCGGTCGCAGCTTTGCACTCTGGGGCCTCGCCTTCAAGCCGAACACCGACGACATGCGCGAGGCGCCCAGCCGGGTCGTGCTCGACGTGCTGCTGCGTGCCGGCGCCCGGGTGGTGGCGCACGACCCGATCGCGGTCGAAGAGACCCGCCGGGTGCTCAAGCTCGACTTCGCCGACGCGCCGTCGCTCCTGGAGCGACTCGAATTCAGCTCGGCCAAGGACCCGCTGGACACCGTGGCCGGCGTCGATGCGCTGATCATCGTGACCGAATGGAAGGCCTACCGCAGCCCCAACCTCGAACGCCTGAAGGCCGCCATGAAGACACCGGTGATCTTCGATGGCCGCAACCTGTACGAGCCGTCGATCATGAAAGCCGCCGGCATCGTCTACCAGGGCATCGGCCGCAACAGCGCCGAAGCGGCGCCGTCCGGCCTGGACGTCGACGCGGCCAACCTGTCGCAGGCCGTCAAGGCGGCTTGAGGGGACTCAAGGAGAGTCAGATCGGCTCCGGCGCATCGCGCATCAGCCACTCCACCTCTCGGGCTTCTGGGCTGTCCGGATAGCGTTTCTGCAAGGTGCGAAGGATCGGCTTGACCATGTCGCGCCGGCCGAGCCCTTGCACCAGCACCCGGGCGGCGAGCTCGTAGGCCTGCGGAATCAGCGGGTCGCCGGGGTAGTGGCGGTCGAAGCCGGCCAGAAGCGCCAGGGTGGCCTTGGCATCGCCGCTTCGCCATTGGGTCCGGCACAGCGTCAGCATGCCGGATGCACGTTCGAGGTGGAAGGCCGGGTCCTTCACGCGGCAGGCCTTGAAGACCCGCAAGGCTTCGCCGGGCCGGTCGCGGCGCAGCAGGAGATCGACGAAACGACGCCCGTGGTCGACCAGGGTGGCCGCCTGCCCTGGCATCAGCAGCAGCACGCGGTGGTACCGGCGATGTGCAGACAGGTCGTCCGGCCAAGCCTGCCGCTCCTCGTAGGCCACCTGCAGCGCGGCGCGCAGATCGCCGTCGGCAATCATCTGGGTGACCAGCTCGTCGGCTTGCTGCGCCGCTTCGGCGGTCACGGATGCGGTGGGGGACATCGAGCGCTCCAGGTCAGGTTGTTGGCAGTATATGTTTCGATTTGTGTCGCCTATCACCATCTCGTCGTCAGGCGGTGAATCCACCCACCGTAGCTGCCCGTATGTTTTCCATGGCGGCTGCTGATCCACAATCCACGCATGAGTTCACCCCAACCGGATGCCGAGCTGACGGCATTGATCGACCGCGTCGGCCATGGCGACGAACTGGCGCTTCGCCAGCTCTACGAGCGCACCGCGCCCAAGTTGCTGGGGCTTGCGATGCGGGTCGTCCGCCAGCGCGAGTGGGCCGAGGACGTGCTGCAGGACGCGTTTCTGTCGATCTGGCGCGCCGCCGGCGACTACCGCGCCTCGCTCAGCCCGCCGATGGCCTGGATGGGGTTGATCGTGCGGAGCCGCTCGCTCGACCTGCTGCGCCGACGCAGCGCCGATCGGGCTCACCTGACGCAACCTTTCGACGACATCATGGCCGAGACCATGGGCTCGGACGACGCCAATCCGATGGACGCTGCCGATGCCAGCGAGCAGGCCTGGGCGCTGCACCAGTGCCTGTCGCAACTCGAAGCCCGGCAGCGCGAGGTCGTGAGCCTCGCCTATTTGCGGGACCTGAGCCACAGCGAGCTGTCGGACCAGCTCCGGGTGCCGCTCGGCACCATCAAGACCTGGATCCGGCGCGGCCTCGAAAAAATCCGGCTCTGCATGGCGCAAGTCGCCTGAAGTCACCCACGTGAACATCGCATCCCATCCCGAACTCCTGGAGCTGCTGGCCGCCAGCCATGCGCTCGGCACCTTGCGAGGCGGCGCGCGTCGCCGCTTCGAGGCCATCGCGCGCGAGCAGCCGGCGGTGCGGGCCGCTGCGGTGGCCTGGCAGGCCCGGCTGGCCGGCATGTCCGAATTGCAGGCGCCGGTGTCGCCCGACCCCGCCGTCTGGATCCGAATCCGCAACCTGATCGAGGCCGAGAAGGAACAAGCCGCCATCGCGCGCCGGCGTCTGCAAGCCGCCACCGAGACGCAACCGGCCCATCCGGCCCATCCGGCTCAACCGGCGGCTGCGGGCTGGCTGCGGAGCCTCGGGTTCTGGCGCGGCGTGGCCGGCGCCGGTGCGCTCGCGACCGCCGTACTGCTGGCGGTCGGGCTCGACCTGCGCCAGCAGCTTCGAACCGCCCCGGCCGTCCAGTACGTCGCGGTCCTGCAAGACCAGCAGGCGGCGGCGTCCATGCTCGTGACCTTCGATCCGAAGAACGGCCAGTTGACGCTGCAGCGCCTCGGCGGATTCCGCGAAGGCGACGACAAATCGCTGCAGCTCTGGGCTCTGCCGCCCGGAAGCGCGCCGCGCTCGCTCGGCGTGCTGGGGCGCGAAGCGGCACTCAAGCTGCCCGCTCAATCCGACGAAATCCGTGCCGTTCCTGCTCTCGCCGTCACGCTGGAGCCCAAGGGCGGCGTACCGCCGGGGCAGCCGGCGACCGGCCCGATCCTGTTCAAGGGTCCGCTGATCGAAAAGGTGCTTTGACGAATAGTTACGATTTCGCGAGCTGCTGAGCGGAACTTGGCGCGCGAAGTCGCTCAAAGCACGTTCATCATTCGACGGTGCCGATGAACATCTTCTCCAGCGTTCGACTTTCCGCCCTCGCCTTGACCTTGTCCCTGGGTCTTGCCGCCCAGGCACAGACTTCGGCACCTCCCTCTCCCCGATCGATTCCCGGCTCGGTCGTCGCCGCGGCGACGCCGGTGGTCGATGCCTATGTGGCGGCTGCCGCCCGCTGGAAGAACGACCTGGCTGCTTTCGCCAATGCGGACAAGCAGCAGCTTCCCAAGGACGGCGGCGTGCTGTTCGTCGGCAGTTCCACCATCCGGATGTGGAACAGCATGGCGGACGATTTCCGCGACCTGCCGGTGGTGATCAACCGCGGCTTCGGCGGCTCGACCATGAACGATTGCAACCTGTTCGCGAAGGACCTGGTGGTCCGCTACAAGCCGCGCCAGGTGCTGGTCTACGCCGGCGACAACGACCTGGCCGAAGGCCGCACGCCGATGCAGGTACTCGAAAGCTTCGCGCATTTCGCGTCGACCGTGCGGGGCGAGCTGCCCGATGTCCGGATCTCCTACATCTCGGTCAAGCCGAGCCCTTCGCGCGAGAAGCTGCTGCCGCAGATCCGCGCAACCAACGACATGATCGCCGCCTATGTGCGGCGGCTCCCGAACAGCGAATACATCGACATCTTCACGCCGATGATCGATGCCGATGGCCGCCCGCGGGCGGAGCTGTTCCGGACCGACCAGCTGCACCTGAATGCGCAGGGCTACGCCTTGTGGAAGAACGTGATTGCGTCTCGGTTGCCGCCGGCTGCGGGCAGCCAACTCGCCGGAAGTGCCACCCAAGGTGCAGCTCCGGTTTCACCTGCTGACAAGGCTCCGGCCAACCTGCAGGCCGCCGCCCGCTGAAACAGTTGCCGGGCGGCTGCCAAGGCGCCGCCCCCCTCGCGGACGCTGGCGCCGAGACGGCTCGCGGCCGCCGCCCTCGCGGGCATCCTCAAGCCGGCTGCACCTCCACCGCCTCCCGGATCGCCCCGATCACATCGTCCGCATAGCGGGCCCAGGTGTAGGTGGCCGCGTGGGCCTGGGCGGCCAGCTTCATCTGGTGGAGTTCCTCGCGGTTCTGCTCGAACCATGCAAGCTTCTCTGCAATGAGGCCCGGTGAGCGGATCGGCACCAGGAAACCGGTCTTGCCTTCGATCACCAGGTCTTCACCGCCGGTGTTCGGCGTGATGACCAGCGGCAGGCCCTGGCTCATGGCCTCCTGCATGACCAGGGCCCGGCCTTCGTAAAGCGACGGCAGGCAGAAGACGTCGCAGGTGCGCATCAACTTCAGGACTTCGGCATGCGGCCGGCCGCCCTCGTGGATGAAGTCCGGGTACTGACCGGTATAGAACGAAGCCGGCGCCAGCCGCGATCCCATCACGACCAGTTCGATGTTCTGGCCCTTCAGGAGCTGCATCGCGGCGAACAGGTCCGCCAGCCCCTTGCGCTGGCCCATCGATCCGACGAACAGCACCCGCAAGGGCCTGGATCGATCGGACGGCGCCGGCGGCGTGCCGGCCGACGGCGGCGAGCCGAAGGGCGACAGCACCCGCGGCTTGTCGGCTGCCCACTCGGGCAACGAATCGGCGACGAACCGGCTGGGCACCACCACGAGTTCGGCACGGGCGAGTTCCTGCTCCTTGCGGTCGAGCTTGGCCGGCGAGTCGGACATGCCGCCGCCGAGGGCGATCGACCAGGCGGGCAGGCGCTCGAGCTCTTCCTTCATGAGCTTGCGGCCGGTCGCGTAGTACGAGATGGGCAGGTCGTACACGCGCAGGCTTCCGATGCCCTCGGCCACCCGGAAGGTGTCCAGCGCCGAATCCTCGTAGCAGTAGACCGCGTCGATGCGTTCGCTCGCGTTGATCGATGCCAGCTGGCGCGAGACGAACAGGTCGAACTCCTGCAGCACCCGATCGACCGAGGCGAAGCCGACCTCGTGGCGAAGCGGAAATTCCCAGCCCCGCCGATTGCTGACCGCACGCGCGATCTCCCGCCAGGGATGCTGCACGATCATCGATGCCGGAACGTCGAAGCGGCGCCGCATCAGGTCGCGCCGCGCGCCTTCGGGCAGGATCTTGAGCAGCGGGTTGTCGGCCGAAACGGCCAGCGTGGTTGCGAAGCGAGCCAGTAGCTTTTCTCTTTGCAGACCATCGAGCATGGCACGCGCGTTCTGGTTGCCTGCGGGGTGGCTGAACAACAATTTCATATCGATCGATCATAGTGGAGGCCCCCCGGTCGACCGGGTGCAAACCCGGGTGCGATACCCTCCGGGAACGAGGAGAAGAACGTTGAAAACGAGAACGATGGCGCACTTTCTGGCGGCCGCATGCCTGGCCCTTGCCGGCATCGAGGTCCATGCCCTGCAGATCACCCAGTTCACGCCGCAAGGCGAAGTCGCGCGGGTTCGGCAGGCGGTGGCCCGCTTCGATCAGGCCGCGGTCAGCTTCGGCGGTCCGAAGGCACCCGCTCCGCTCGCGGTTCGCTGCAGCGATCCGGCGGTCAAGGGCACCGGTCGCTGGACCAGCGACAAGCAATGGGTCTTCGACTTCGAGAACGACCTGCCGCCCGGCGTGCGCTGTACGGCGACCCGCGTCGCCGGCTTCAGGTCCGCCGGCGGCAGCGAGCTGCAAGGGCCGGAGACCTACGCCTTCAACACCGGCGGACCCTTCGTTCGCAGCTGGCAGCCGAGCTACGGCGAAATTGACGAGCAGCAGGTCTTCATGCTCGAGCTGAGCGGCCCGGCGACGCCGGAAAGCGTGCAGGCCAACATGTGGTGCGCCGCCGAAGGATTGGGCGAGCGTTTGCCGGTCGTGCGGATCGAAGGCGCGCAGCGCGCGGCGGTGCTTCGCTCGACCGGTCGGGAGCAGCAGGCAGCCAAGGAGCCAGGCCGGTTCTTGACGCTGCGGTGCAACCGCACGCTCACGCCCGCCAGCAAGGTCGAACTGGTCTATGGCAAGGGCGTCGCCACGCCTTCGGGCTTCGCGAACAACGTGGAGCGCCGGCTCAAGTTCAAGGTGCGCGAGCCGTTCCGAGCCTCCTTCACCTGCGAGCGCGAGAACGCGCAGGCCGCCTGCCTGCCGCTGCGTCCGATGGTGCTGCAGTTCAATGCGCCCGTCTCCCGCAAGCTGGCCGCGCAGATCACGATGCAGGGCGGCGGCAAGACCCTGCAGCCCAAGTTCGACGATGAAGCCAGCGCAGCGAACGAAGACAGCGTGGTCGAGTCGATCTCGTTCGCGCCGCCCTTTGCCGAGCAGACCGCCTTCACGATCGCGCTGCCCGCGAAGTTCGAAGACGCTTCGGCCCGCCCGCTGGCTGCCGCGGACAGCTTCCCGATGAAGGTCGCGACCGGCGCGATGCCGCCGCTCGCCAAGTTCGCGGCCTCGCCGTTCGGTGTGGTCGAGCGATTGGCCGAACCCGGCATGCCGGCCCTGATGCCGGTCACCGTGCGGCGGGTCGAGCCGGCGCTGCAGGTACAGGCCCTCACGCCCGGCAAGGTAAGCGACCTCAACCCGCAGACCGACGCAGAAATCATTGCCTGGTTTCGCAAGGTGCGCCGCTACGAGAACAGCTACACCGTGCCGCGCAAGGTCGCGGCGCAGGATGCCCGGCGGCCGATCCCGCCGCCCCTCGACGCGGCCGACAAGGACGACATCCAGAGCCGCATGGTGTCGCTCCTCGACGGGCAGTCCGGCGTCAAGACGCTCGACATGCCGAAGAGCCAGGCCACCGATCCGCGGCCGTTCGAAGTGGTCGGCATTCCGCTGCAACCCGGCTTCCACGTGCTCGAGATCGCATCGCAGAAGCTGGGCGAATCGCTGCTCGATCCTCGGCTGGGCGCCGGCCGCACGATGTACGTGCGGACCTCCGCCTTGGCCACCAACCTCGCGGTGCATTTCAAGCTCGGGCGCGAGAACTCGCTCGCCTGGGTGACCACGCTCGACAAGGGCCGGGTGGTCGCGGGCGCGATGGTGCGGGTCTCCGATTGCAATGGCCGCGAGGTCGCGAGCGGCCGCACCGATGCGATGGGGCGGGTCCTGCTGTCGGGCGTTTCGCCGACCGCGCCGTCCTGCGGCGGCGGCGCCGACATGGAAGATGGCCCTGACTACGGCGGCGATGCCTGGTTCGTCAGCGCCCGCGCCAAGGACGAGCAGGGCGTCGAGGATCTCGCCTTCACCTGGAGCGACTGGCAACGCGGCATCGAGCCCTGGCGCTTCAACGTGCCGACCAGCCTGGAGCCCGAGCCCGATCGCGTCGCGCACACGGTGTTCGATCGAAGCCTGCTCCGGGCGGGCGAAACGGTGTCGATGAAGCACCTGATCCGCACCCAGACCCGCCAAGGCTTCGGGCTGGTCGACAAGCCGCCGACCGAGTTGGTCGTCACCCACGTCGGCAGCGGCCAGCAATACACCCAGCCGCTCGCCTGGAGGCGCACCGCGACCGGCGGCCAGAGCGCCGAGAGCAGCTTCTCGATTCCGGCCGCCGCCAAGCTCGGCGTGTATCGGGTCGAACTGCGTCAGGACGGTGATTCGGACGAAGGCCCGACGCAGTCCGCGGGGCAGTTCCGGGTGGAGGAGTTCCGCCTGCCGGTGCTGGAAGGCCGCATCGGCCCGAGCGATGCCAAGCCGCTGGTGGCGATCACCAGCCTGCCCACCGACCTGCAGGTCAACTACGTGGCCGGCGGCGGTGCGGGCAACCTGGCGGTCAAGGTGTCCGCGATCAGTCGCGCCAAGCGGCCGGAATTCGCCGACTACGACGCCTTCAGCTTCTCGCCGCCCAGCCGGCAGCCCGGCAGCGCGCCGGGTGGCGAAGAAACCGGAGAAGCCGAGCAGGACGTGCGCGTGGTCGCGGACAAGCTGTCCGTGACGCTCGATCGCAACGGCACCGGAAAGCTCGTCATCGAGAAGATCCCGCTGGCCAAGGCCGCGCCGCGCGAACTCCTGATGGAGGCCAGCTACGCCGACCCGAATGGCGAGGTGCAAACGCTTCGCAGCATTCAGACGCTGTGGCCGGCCGCGGTGGTCGCGGGCATCAAGACCGAGGGCTGGGTCTCGACCAGCCAGAAACTCAAGTTCCAGGCACTGGCGCTGGACCTTGCCGGCAAGCCGAAGGCGGGCGTGACGCTCAACGTGCGGGCCATCGCACGCATCACCACCACCAGCCGCAAGCGCATGGTCGGCGGCTTCTACACCTACGACAACAAGACCGACGTGAAGGAGATCGGCACTGTCTGCAGCGGCAAGAGCGATGCGCGCGGCCTGCTGCTGTGCGAGGCCGAGCTCAAGGAGGCAGGCGAGGTCGAGCTGATCGCGAGCGCCACCGACGCCGACGGGCGCGACAGCCGCGCCGCCAGTTCGGTCTACGTCACTCGCCAGGGCGAGATCTGGTTCGGCGGCGAAGACCACGACCGCATGGACGTGCTGGCCGAGAAGAAGAACTACCAGCCGGGCGAAGTCGCCAAGTTCCAGGTGCGAAGCCCGTTCCGCTTCTCGACCGCGCTGGTCTCGGTGGAACGCGAAGGCGTGCTCGAGTCTCAGGTGGTGCAGCTCAACGGACAGGATCCGACCTTGAGCCTGCAGGTCAAGCCCGAGTGGGGGCCGAACGCCTATGTCAGCGTGCTGGCATTGCGCGGCCGCTTGCGCGAGGTGCCGTGGTACAGCTTCTTCACCTGGGGCTTCAAGGCGCCGCGCGAGTGGTGGAACGCCTTCTGGGTGGAAGGCAAGGAGTACGTCGCGCCGACCGTGCTGGTCGACCTGAGCAAGCCGGCGTACCGGCTCGGGCTGGCCGAGATCCGGGTCGGGACCCAGGCCCACCAGCTCGACGTCAAGGTATCGACCGACAAGCCGGCTTATGCGGTGCGCTCCAAGGCGCTGGTGCAGATTTCCGCCACGCTGCCGGACGGCAAACCGGCGGCAAATGCCGAAGTCGCGCTGGCAGCCGTCGACCAGGCCCTGCTCGAACTGATGCCGAACAACAGCTGGAAGCTGCTCGACGCCATGCTGCAGCGCCGCAGCTGGGGCGTGAGCACCTCCACGGCGCAGATGGAGATCGTCGGGCGCCGTCACTACGGCCGCAAGGCGGTGCCTGCGGGCGGTGGCGGCGGCAAGGCGCAGACCCGCGAGCTGCTCGACACCCTGTTGCTCTGGAACCCGCGCGTTCAGCTCGATGCCAACGGCAAGGCGAGCGTCGAGGTGCCGCTCAACGATGCGCTCACCACCTTCCGCATCGTCGCGGTGGCCGATGCGGCGACCGGCCTCTTCGGCACCGGGCAGGCGAGCATCCAGTCCACGCAAGACCTGCAGATCATCGGCGGCCTGCCGCCGCTGGTGCGCGAAGACGACCGCTTCCGAGCCCAGCTCACACTGCGCAACACCACGCAAAAGCCGATGAAGGTCGAGGTGTCGCCTCGCGCCACGGCGATCACGATGGCGCCGCAAACGATCGATATCCCGGCGCAGGAAGCGCGCGAGGTGTCCTGGGAGGTGGTGGCACCGGCGCAGCTCGCGCAGACCCGGGCCGAAGCGATCCTGTGGGAGATCGAGGCGCGCGATACGCTCGGCACGGCGCGCGATGCGCTCAAGCTGCGCCAGCGCCTGGTGCCCGCGGTGCCGCTCACCGTGCAGCAAGCCACGCTGGTCCAGCTGGACGGCCCCTTCACGCTCGACGTCGCGCCACCGGCCGACGCCCTCGCCGGCCGCGGCGGACTCAAGTTGTCGCTGCAACCGCGGCTGGCGGAAGGCCTGACCGGCGTGCGGGACTGGTTCGCCAACTACCCGTACATCTGTCTCGAGCAGAAGACCAGCAAGTCGATCGGACTGCGCGACGCCAAGGCCTGGCAGGCGGTGATCGCGCAGCTGCCCGGCTACCTGGATGCGGACGGCCTCGCCAACTACTTCCCGCCGCGCGATGGAGACGCCAATCTCGGCAGCGACATCCTGACCTCGTACATCCTCGCCGCAACGCACGAAGCCGCCGCGCTCGACTCCGGCTTCGCGCTGCCCGAAGAGGTCCGCGCACCGATGGAGCAAGGGCTGCAGGCCTTCGTCGAAGGCCGCATCGAGCGCAAGTTCTGGAGCCCGCAGAAGGATCTCGATGTCCGCAAGCTGGCGGCGCTGGAGGCGCTTTCGCGCTACGGCAAGGCCGAGGGCCGCATGACCACCAGCATCACCGTCGCGCCCAACCAATGGCCGACCAGCGCGCTGATCGACTGGCTCGACATCCTGAAGCGGGTACCCGACGTTCCGCGCCGGGCCGAGCGGCTGGCCGAGGCGGACAGCGTTCTCAAGTCCCGGCTCTCGTACCAGGGCACCAAGGTGCTCTTCAGCACCGAACGCGAAGACCATTGGTGGTGGCTGATGACCAACGGCGACGTCAACACGGCAAGGCTGCTGCTCGCGGTGATGGACGATGCGGGCTGGAAGGACGACATCGGCAAGCTGGCGAGCGGCTTCATCGGCCGGCAGCACAAGGGTGCCTGGCACACCACCACCGCCAACCTGTGGGGCGGGCTCGCGCTCGAGAAGTTCTCGAAGCGCTTCGAGAAGGCGCCGGTGACCGGCGTTACCGCGGCCGTGCTCGGCGAGACCCGGGCCCAGGTCGACTGGAGCCGCGTCGAGCGGGTGAAGGCCAGCGATCCGGGCGGTGCGCCGAACCAGACCACTTTCTTCGGCGCGCCCGCATCGCCGGGCAACCTGCGCAACAACGGCATGTTCCTGCCCTGGCCGACCCGTGCCGGCGCGCCGGTCAACGACACCTTGCTGGTGACGCAGGCCGGCAGCGGCAAGCCGTGGCTCACGCTGCAGTCGATCGCTGCGGTGCAGCTGAAGGCGCCTTTCGCAGCGGGCTACGCCATCAAGAAGACCATCACGCCGGTCGAGCAGAGCAAGCCCGGCAGCTACAGCCGCGGCGACGTGCTGCGGGTAAGCCTGGAGGTCAACGCGAGCTCCGACATGACCTGGGTCGCGATCACCGATCCGATTCCGGCCGGCGCCACCATCCTGGGCGGCGGGCTCGGCCGCGATTCGCAGATCGCCACGCAGGGCGAAAAGCGCAGCGGCGCCGGTTACCCGGCTTTCGAGGAACGCTCGTTCGAGGCCTTTCGCAGCTACTACCAGTTCCTGCCCAAGGGCATCGTGAAGATGGAATACACCGTGCGCCTCAACAACGTCGGCGAGTTCTCGTTGCCGCCGAGCCGCGCCGAGGCGCTCTATGCGCCGGAGATGTTCGGGGAAACGCCCAATGCGCCGATCAAGGTCGAACCGCTCAGGTAGGAAGATGAACCCGTCTTTCCTTTCGCTCGAGCCGATGCAGGAACTGTCGGCGCCGCTCTTCGCCGGAACCATGGGCGTGCGGCGAACCACCATGGTCTGGCAGACCTCGATCAGGGATGCGGAATGCAGGCTTTGCGCGGTGGTCACGCAAACGCAATGGGTCATGGACGCAGCCGCGCCGCGCGCGGCCGAGCCCGGTTGAGCGCGGCCAGCGGAAGGCGGTGCGGCCGCTGGCGGCGCCCGGGTCAGTTGCGATTCGGATTGTTCGGCCGGCTGTCGTAGCGGTTCGGCACGCCGTCGCCGTCGCGGTCGCGGTCGCCTCGGTTGGGTACCCCGTCGCGATCGCGATCCGCATAAGGGCGCGGCGGCGGTGGCGGACGGCCGTTGTCGTACGGAACGGCAACGCAGCCCGCGAGCGTGGCCGAGGCAATCATCAAGAGCGCCAGTTTCTTCATCTCGAATCTCCTTTCAAAGAAGATTCGAACTTGCCCACGCCTGCTCGACCGTGGAAGGCCCGAGCGGTCGTGTTTACGAGTAGGCCCAAGCCGCAACCTCTGCCATGAGACGCTCCGGCGCGTGACGGATGTCACGGGCAGTGGTTTCTTCGGAGGTCGGTGCCTTGCCGGTGGTCGAGCCGACGCTGGGTGGCGGTTCGCGCAGCCAGATCACGATCAGCACGATGGCGCCCAGCGCCAGCAGCGACAGGAAAAGCGCCATGCGCCGAAACGATCGCCTTCTCGCCGGGTCTTCTTCAGTCTGCTTCATGACGACTCCTTTGAAACATTCGGGCGAGGCTCGCTCGAACGCCTGCGAGCGCCTGTCGGACGATGCGCTGCCTCGCATCCGGATATGGCAAGCTCGCCAACCCATGCATGCCGAGCCTGCCTTCAACCCATCGAGCTGCCGCGATCGAGCGAAGGCCGTCCGTGACGCGCGGCCCATCAAAAGGCGCCGGCTCGCCGTCGTTTGCGGCCTGGTTTTCGCCGTCGCACTTCATGCCGGATCTGCCTCGGCGGCGCCCACCTTCGAGGCCGTGCGAGCGGCATTCAAGCCGTCCGACCTCCGGGTGCTCGACCGCGACGGCGAACTGCTGCAACGGGTGCGCACCGACCGGAGCGAACGGCGCGGGCAGTGGATCGCCTTGGCCGATGTCTCGCCTGCGCTCCGCACGGCGATGGTGCTCAGCGAAGACCGGCGCTTCTACGAACACAGCGGAGTCGACTGGCAGGCGGTCTCGGCGGCTGCGTGGGGCAACCTCTGGAACACGAAGACGCGCGGCGCCTCGACCATCACGATGCAGCTGGCCGGCCTGCTGGACGAGGAGCTTCGTCGCGGCAACGGCGGACGCAGCTGGCGCCAGAAGTTCGCGCAGACCACGGCGGCTTCGCAGCTGGAGCGCGCATGGCGCAAGGACCAGATCCTGGAGGCCTACCTCAATCGGGTGGCCTATCGCGGTGAACTCGTCGGCATCGACGCGCTGTCGCGCACGCTGTTCGCCAAGGCACCGCAGGGCCTCGATGCCCGCGAGGCGGCCGTCGCGGCGGCGCTGGTGCGCGCACCGAACGCGACGGCGACGGCCGTCGGCCAACGTGCCTGCGAAGTGATGCGCGCGATGCAGCCTCAGCCGGTGGTCGATTGCGCATCCGTCGGCATATTCGCGGCGGCGGTGCTGCAGCGGCGGGCCTTCGATCCGAGCGCGGGGATCGCGCCGCACCTGGGCGGCCGGGTGGCTGCAGCCGCGCCCGACGATGGCCGCACCGCCATCGCGACCACGCTGCGCGCGCCGCTGCAACGCTTCGCGATCGCCACGCTGCAACGGCACCTGCGCGAATTGCGGGGTCGGCATATCGAGGACGGCGCCGTCGTCGTCCTGGACAACGCGAGCGGCGAGGTCCTGGCCTGGGTCGGTTCGTCCGGCGTGCAGCTCAGCCAGGCTTCGCAGGTCGACGGCGTGCTCGCCAGGCGGCAGCCCGGCTCGACCTTGAAGCCCCTGCTCTACGCGCAGGCGCTGGACGAACGTCGACTCACCGCGGCATCGCTGCTGGACGACTCGTCGGCCCAGATCAACACTGCCTCCGGCCTGTACGTGCCGCAGAACTACGACCGGCAGTTCAAGGGGCCGGTCTCGGCTCGAACGGCCTTGGCGGCATCGCTCAACGTGCCGGCGGTGCGGACCTTGGTCATGGTGTCGCCGGCTTCGTTCGCTCGCCGGCTCGAGGCGGCGGGCGTGCGACTGGCGCAGAACGGCGACTACTACGGCTACAGCCTGGCGCTCGGCAGTGCCGAGGTGTCGCTGCTGGATCTTGCGAACGGTTACCGCACGCTGGCGAACGGCGGCCGGATGGGCCAGCCACGCTGGCTGATGAACTCTTCGCGCGAGCCCGCTCGACCGACGGCTCGATCGCCCGCGGACGAGAAGCCCGAGAAGGACGCCCGCGCGATCGACGAGCGGGCCTGCTTCATCGTCGGCGACATCCTGAGCGATGCCAACGCCCGGGCTCGCACCTTCGGCCTCGACAGCGTGCTCGCCACCCGCTTCTGGACCGCCGTGAAGACCGGCACCAGCAAGGACATGCGCGACAACTGGGCGGTCGGCTGGTCCGAACGCTACACGGTCGGCGTCTGGGTCGGCAATGCGAGCGGCGCGCCCATGTGGGATGTGAGCGGAACCAGCGGCGCGGCGCCGGTCTGGGCCGAGCTGATGGGCTTCTTGCATCGGCAGGAGCCCAGCCGCCCGCCGATGCCACCGGTCGGCCTGGTGCAGATGCCGGTCCGCTTCGGAGACGAGCTCGAAGCCGCTCGAAGCGAGTGGTTCATCGCCGGCACCGAGCAAACCCTGTTCGCCCTGCCCTCGGCCTACGGCAGCTTGCCGTCGAGCAGCCGGATCCGGGCACCGGCGGACGGCAGCATCATCGCGCTCGACCCGGACATCCCGCCGAACCGGCAGCGCGTGCGCTTCGAGGCCGAGGGCGCGGCCGCCAGCCTGCAGTGGCGCATCGACGGCAAGACCTTCGGTCGTGGGGGCCAGGTGGATTGGCTGCCGTGGCCCGGTCGGCACCGGATCGAACTCGCCGATGCCCGCGGCGACGTGCTCGACAGCCTCCGGCTGGAAGTGCGCGGTGCCGGCGTGGTCTCCAAGGCATCGGCCCGCGGCCGCTAGGCCTCGCGCACAATGCGGCGCTTGGCCATCGCGCACCAGGAGACCCACGCATGAGCAGCAGCATCGACCCCTTCTCTTCCAACCGCGCGCCCGGCGCCGTCCGCACCATCGGCCTGGTCGTTCCGCCGGCTGCCGGGCTGGTGCCGCCGGACGCGGCGCAGCTCTACGGCACTCGGAACGATGTCCGCTTCATCGCCCGCGGGCTCGGCATCCCCGGCATCTCGCCGGAAGGCTTCGACACCGTGGTGGACCGCATCGTCGCATCGGCCGTCGAGTTGCGCGATGCCGGCGCCGAGGCGGTCTCGATGATGGGCACCTCGCTCAGCTTCTATCGCGGCCTTGCCTTTACCGACGAGCTGCGCGACCGCATGCAGCAGGCCACCGGCCTTCCGTGCAGCACCATGAGCCACGCGATCGTGGAAAGCCTGCGCCACCTGGGCGTGCGCCGGGTCGCGGTCGCCACGGCGTACATCGACACGCTCAATCAGCGCTTGGTCTCCTATCTGAAGAGCTGCGGCATCACGGTGACCCACATCGAAGGCTTGTCGATCACCGATGTCGAAGGCGTCGCGCAGGTGCCCGGCGAGACCCTGATGGCGCTGGCCGAACGCTGTGTCGCCGCCGACCGGTCGGCCGATGGGTTGCTGATTTCGTGCGGCGGCTTGATCACGCTCGACCTGCATGCGCCGCTCGAAAAGAAGCTCGGCCTGCCGGTGACATCGAGCTCGCCAGCCGGCTTCTGGGACGTGATGCGAGCCGCCGGCATCGATCCGTCGGCCGCCGGTTACGGCCAGCTGTTCACGGAACGCCAGCCGCTCGACCGCGCCGCTTGAACACACCGCTCGATCTCGCCACGCTCCGGGTCGTGGTCGCCGCAGCCGAGCTGGGCTCGATCAGCGCGGCGAGCGATCGGCTGCAACTCGCGGTCGCGGCGGCGAGCGCCCGGGTCAGCGCGCTCGAGGAAAGCCTGGGGCTGCGGGTCTTCGAACGATCGTCGAGGGGCGTGCGGCTGACGCCGGCGGGCCAGCTGCTGGTGCGGCGGGGCCGCGAGCTCCTGGCCGACAGCGAGCGCCTGTCGGTCGACCTGCACGACTATGCGAAGGGGCTGCAAGGACACGTGAGGCTGGTGGCCAACACGTCGGCCATGCTGGAGCTGCTGCCCGCCAAGCTCGACGCCATGACCCGCGCGCATCCGCTGATCCGCATCGAGGTCGCGGAGCATGGCAGTCTCGACATCCCGCTGTTGCTCCTGGAGGGGCGTGCGGATGTCGGCATCGTCGACATGGTGCATGCGCCGCACGGCATCGCACTGCAGGATTGCTTCGGCGACACGCTGGTGCTGGTGGTGCATGCCGACCACCGGCTGGCGGGCGCGGAGCCGATGCCGCTCCAGCATGCGCTCGAAGAGGACTTCATCACGCTGCACGACGGCACCGCGCTTTCGAGCCGCCTGGCAATCTCGGCCTCGCTCGCTCAGAAGCCGCTCAAGCTGCGGATGCAGATGCGCAGCTTCGACGCGGTCTGCCGGATGGTGGCCGGCGGCCTCGGCGTCGCGGTGCTGCCGCTGCAGGCAATCGGCCCGCAGCTGGCGAGCCTGCCGCTTCGGACCGTCTCGCTGACCGATCCGTGGGCGGCGCGCACCCACCGGATCGCCCTCCGAAGCGGGCAGGACGCCGCACCCGCCACCCTGACGCTGGTCGAATTCCTGCTGCGCTGACCGGCCCCAGCCGGATCGGAACGGCACGGCGCCCCCAGGGTTTCGCGGATGGCGAAAGCGGGCTTCGCAGGGCATGCTTGTCGCCGTTCGCCGGCGCTTTCAAACTGCGCCGAACACAGGAGACCCCGAAGATGAAGATCGCCCGCGTCGCGGCCACGCCACTGCACCTGCCCATCACGGTCGAGGTGTCCGGCCGCAGCAAGAGCACCTCGTTGTCGCTTTGCATCGTCGACATCGAGACCGACGACGGCCTGGTCGGCACCGGCCTCACCGCCATCACCGAGGAAGAAGTCATCGCGTCGGTGGTGAACGACATCGCCGCGCACGCGCTGGTCGGCATGGACCCGATGCGCCACGAGCAGATCTGGGACAAGCTGTTCTGGCTGCTGGCACCGCGCGGGCAATCCGGCTATGCAAGCCATGCCATGGCCGCACTCGACCTTGCGCTGTGGGACTTGAAGGGCAAGGCACTCGGACAACCTTGCTGGCGCCTTCTGGGCGGTGCGCGCGCCGAGGTGCCGGTGTACGCCACCTTCGGCTTCGCCTTCTTCGACCGGGACGAACTCGCTGCCGCCGCACGCAGCTGGGTCGAGCGCGGCTTCAAGCGCCTGAAGATGACGGTCGGCCATCACGGACTGCAGCGCCGCGACGAACCGCGGCCGCTCGATTCGCTGATCGCAGAAGACGTGCAGCGCATCCGCGCGGTCCGCGAGGCGGTCGGGCCGGACGTGCAGATCTACATCGACGGCAATTGCAGCCTCGACTACTTCCACGCGCTGTCGCTGGCGCAGCGCATCGAGAAATACGACATCAGTTTCTTCGAGGAGCCGGTGGCGCAGAACGACATCCCGAACCTGGTGAAGCTGCGGCAGAAGACCTCGATCCCGCTGGCGGCGGGGCAGAACGAAGGGCTTTCCAGCCGCTTCAGGGACATGCTGGTGGCGCAGGCGGTGGACGTGGTGCAGCCGAATGCGTGCATCACCGGCGGCTTCACGCAATGCGCGCGCATTGCCGGCATGGCGGCGGCCTTCAACACCCGCTTCGCGAACGGCGGCGCCTGGCCGCATCACAACATGCACCTGCACGCAGGCCTTGCGAACGGGTCGCTGGTCGAATACCACTCGGTCGCGGTGGACTGCTGCAAGCTGGTGTTCGACGACCTGCCGGTACCCAGCAACGGCGTATTGGCGCTGCCCGAAGCACCGGGCCTCGGCTTCGCGCCGAACCGGGACCGCGTGGCCGAACTCGCGAAGCGCGCCGGGTCGCGCGGCGCCGGCAAGGCCTGAAGGCGCGGGGGCGACCACTGCCATCGAAGCGCGATCGATCAATGAACGGAGACAGACCATGAATGCACGACATACCCCGAACGCAGACGACACGATCGCAGGCGCCGCGACGCTCCGGCGCCCGCGTGCCGCTTGCCGCGACGCCCTGCCGAGCCGCAGGACCGCGATCCTGGCGTGCGCCGCGACGCTGCTCGGCGCGCATGCGGGCTGGGCCGGCGCGCAAAGCTACCCCGATCGGCCGATCCGCCTGTTGGTGGGTTACTCCGCCGGCGGCGGCGTGGATGCGATGGCGCGCCTGGTCGCGCCGAGGCTTTCGACCCAGCTCGGCCAGCAGGTCGTGGTGGAGAACCGGGCCGGCGCAGCAGGCGTGATCGCGGGCGACGCGGTGGCCAAGGCCACGCCGGACGGCTACACGCTGCTCCTGGGCGACAGCTCGACGCTGATCGCGAAGTACATGCAGGCCAAGCTGACCTTCGATCCGATCAAGAGTTTCGCGCCGGTTGCGGGCCTGTTCAAGTCGCCTCTCATGATCGTCTCGAGCAACGACTTTCCGGCGAAGAACCCGCGCGAACTGGTCGCGGCGCTCAAGTCGAAGCCGGGCGTCTATTCGTTCGCGACCTCGGGTGTCGGAACGGTGCAGCATCTCGGCTTCGAGATGATGAAGGGCCAGTCGGGCACCTTCGCCCTTCACATTCCCTACCGCGGCGCCGCGCAGATCGTGCCGGACGTCATCAGCAACCAGGTGCCGCTCGGCGTGGTGAGCGCGACCGCCGGCATGGCGCAGGCCAAGGCCGGCAAGCTGCGCGCGGTGGCGATGATGAGCAACGACAAGCTCCCCGGCGCGGAAGATATCCAGCCGCTCTCTTCCGCCGTTCCCGGCGTCGACGTGGCGCCGCGACTCTTCCTGGTGGCACCGGCCGGAACGCCGCAGGCCGTGATCGACAAGCTCGGCGAAGCCGTGCGCACGGTGATGGCCGCGCCCGACCTGGCGCCGGCCGCGGCGCTGCAAGGCGCGGTGGTCGACTTCATGCCCGCGGCCGAGCTGGCCGGTGCGCTCGCGAAGGAATCCGAGCGCTGGGGCAAGGTGATCACCGAACAGAAGATCTCGTCGCAATAGCGAAGACGGGCGTCATGCCGATCATCACCACGATCGAGGACCTGCGGGTCCTCGCCAAGCGGCGCGTGCCGCGGATGTTCTACGACTACGTGGACTCGGGCTCCTGGACCGAGGGCACCTACCGCGCGAACGCGGCCGACTTCGATCGCCTCTTGCTGCGCCAGCGGGTCGCACTCGACATCGAGAAGCGCAGCACCCGATCGACCATGGTGGGCATCGATGTCGCGATGCCGGTGGCGATCGCGCCCACCGGCATGACCGGCATGCAGCATGCCGACGGCGAGATCCTCGCGGCCCGTGCGGCGGAGAAATTCGGCATTCCGTTCACGCTCTCGACCATGAGCATCTGCTCGATCGAGGACATCGCCGAGGCGACTCGCACGCCGTTCTGGTTCCAGCTCTACGTCATGCGCGATCGCGGCTACATGGAGCGCCTGATCGATCGCGCCAAGGCGGCGAACTGCTCGGCGCTGGTGGTGACGCTGGACCTGCAGATCATCGGACAGCGCCACAAGGACCTGCGCAACGGTCTCTCGGTGCCACCCAAGCTCAGCTTGCGCAACATGGCCAACATGGCGACCAAGCCGCGCTGGTGCCTCGGCATGCTGGGCACCCGGCGGCGCAATTTCGGCAACGTCTTCGGCCATGTGGAAGGCATCGAGACGATGAAGTCGCTGTCGGAGTGGACCAACAAGCAGTTCGACCCGACCTTGTCCTGGGAAGACATCGCCTGGATTCGCCGGCGCTGGCCGGGCAAGCTGATCCTGAAGGGCATCCAGGACGTCGAGGATGCTCGGCTCGCCGCCGAGTCGGGTGCCGAGGCGGTGATCGTCTCGAACCACGGCGGCCGTCAGCTGGATGGCGCGCCCTCGTCGATTTCCGCACTGCCGGCGATCGCGGAGGCGGTCGGGCAGCGCATCGAGGTCCACATGGATGGCGGCGTGCGCAGCGGCCAGGACGTGTTGAAGGCGCGCGCGCTCGGCGCCCGCGGCGTCTATATCGGGCGCTCGTTGCTGTATGGATTGGGCGCGATGGGCGAGGCCGGCGTCACGCGGGCGTTGCAGATCATCCATCGCGAGCTCGACCTGACCATGGCGTTCTGCGGCCATACGGACATCGAGCGGGTGGATGCCGGGGTGTTGCTCGGGTTGCGCGAATCGCGCAGCTGGCTGCCGGCCTGAGCCTGCGGCGAGCACCCGGCGCCGAGCAAAGCGGTCGCCTATCTTCGACGTGCAACGCGACAAGAAGCGGGGGCTGCGGATAATAGGCCGCTTTGCCAGCAGAGCGCCACAGGAGCCAGCCCCTTGCCCGATCTTTCCAAGATAACGACCATCGAAGACCTGCGTGTCATCGCCCAACGCCGCGTGCCGCGCATGTTCTACGACTATGCGGACTCCGGCTCTTGGACCGAAGGCACCTACCGCGCCAACGAATCCGACTTCCAGAAGATCAAGTTCCGCCAGCGCGTGGCCGTGAACATGGAAGGTCGCTCGACCCGCAGCACGATGGTCGGGCAGGAGGTCTCGATGCCGGTCGCGATCGCGCCCACCGGGCTCACCGGCATGCAGCATGCCGACGGCGAAATCCTCGGTGCCCGCGCGGCCAAGGCTTTCGGCATTCCGTTCACCTTGTCGACGATGAGCATCTGCTCGCTCGAAGACATCGCAGAGAACACCGACCGCCATCCGTTCTGGTTCCAGCTGTACGTCATGCGCGACCGCGAGTTCATCGAGCGATTGATCGAGCGCGCGAAAGCCGCCAACGTGTCGGCGCTTCAACTCACGCTCGACCTGCAGATCCTGGGACAGCGCCACAAGGACATCAAGAACGGCCTGACCGCGCCGCCCAAGATGACCTTGGCCAACATGATCGACCTGGCCACCAAGCCGCAGTGGTGCCTCGGCATGCTGGGCACCAAGCGGCGCACCTTCGGCAACATCGCGGGCCATGCGCGGGGCGTGAAAGACCTGTCGTCGCTTTCGTCATGGACCGCCGAGCAGTTCGATCCGACCTTGAGCTGGGCCGATGTCGAGTGGATCAAGAAGCTCTGGGGCGGCAAGCTCATCCTGAAGGGAATCATGGATGTCGAGGACGCACGGCTGGCGGCTGCTAGCGGTGCCGATGCACTGATCGTGTCGAACCATGGCGGACGGCAGCTCGACGGTGCGCCTTCGTCGATCGAGGCGCTGCCGGCGATTGCCGAAGCCGTGGGCAACGAGATCGAGGTCTGGATGGATGGCGGCATTCGGAGCGGGCAGGATGTCCTCAAGGCCCGTGCGCTGGGTGCTCGCGGCACCTTGATCGGCCGCAGCTTCCTGTATGGCCTGGGCGCGTTCGGCCAGGCCGGCGTCGAACGTGCGCTGCAGATCATCCAGCGCGAGCTCGATCTCAGCATGGCGTTTTGTGGACGCACCCAGATCGACCAGGTCGAATCGAGCATCTTGCTGCCCGGCACGTTCTGAGCGGCTGGCGACGCTCGATCCGCGGCGCTGGCTGACAGCCCGCCAGCTGCGCCGAGCCGGAGACTCTTCTCTCGTATCGCATCCACATGCAAGAGAGAAGCGCTGATGAGCACAATCACGCCACCTGCTGAATCGCAGTCGTCATCGACCGGGGCCACGGGAGCCGACTCCGCCATTCGGCCCTATACCGCCCAGGAGAAACGCCATCGGGTGTTCGCGATCATGGCGGCGTCCTCGGGCAACCTGGTCGAGTGGTTCGACTTCTACGTCTACGCTTTCAGCGCGCTCTACTTCGCGCCCTCTTTCTTCCCGAAGTCCGACCCCACCGCGCAGCTCTTGAACACGGCGGGCGTGTTCGCGGCCGGGTTCCTCATGCGGCCGATCGGCGGCTGGCTTTTTGGCCGCGTGGCGGATCGCTACGGGCGCAAGACCTCGATGCTGATCTCGGTCACGATGATGTGCGCGGGGTCGCTGGCGATCGCCTGCTTGCCGACCTACGCCGCGATCGGCGCGTGGGCGCCGTTCCTGCTGCTGGTCTGCCGGCTGTTCCAGGGCCTTTCGGTCGGCGGCGAGTACGGCACGACCGCGACCTACATGAGCGAAGTGGCGCTGCGCGGCCAGCGTGGCTTTTTTTCTTCGTTCCAATACGTCACGCTCATCGGCGGACAGCTGCTTGCGGTGCTCGTCATCGTGATTCTCGAGCAGTTGCTAAGCGAGGCCGAGCTGCGCGCCTGGGGTTGGCGGGTTCCCTTCGTCATCGGCGCCATTGCTGCGGTGGTTGCGCTGTTCTTGCGCCGCACGCTGCACGAGACGCAGACCGATGCTTCGAAGGCGAACAAGGAAGCGGGAACGATTTCCGGCTTGTTCCGCCATCACAAGGCCGCCTTCTTCACGGTGCTGGGCTATACCGCCGGCGGCTCGCTGATCTTCTACACCTTCACGACCTACATGCAGAAGTACCTGGTCAACACGGTCGGCTTGCCGATCAAGACGACCAGCTACGTGATGACAGTGGCGCTCTTCTTGTACATGTGCATGCAGCCGATCTTCGGTGCCTTGTCGGATCGCATCGGTCGCCGGACCAACATGCTTCTCTTCGGCGGCCTGGGAGCGCTCGCCACCGTGCCGATCCTGACGGGCTTGCAGGCCGTCACCAGCCCGTACGCTGCTTTCGCGCTGATCGTTCTGGCATTGGCGATCGTGAGTTTCTACACCTCGATCAGCGGCATCGTGAAAGCCGAGATGTTCCCGCCGGAGGTTCGCGCGCTGGGCGTCGGGCTTGCTTATGCCGTGGCGAATGCGATCTTCGGCGGCTCGGCGGAGTACGTGGCGCTGGGGCTCAAGTCGCTCGGACATGAGTCTGCGTTTTACTGGTACGTCACCGCGATGATGGTGGTGGCGTTCCTGGTCAGCTTGCGGCTGCCGCGGCAGGCGAGCTACCTGCATCACGATCATTGACCGCGTGGGGCCGGCTGCGTGCCCGGCTCAAAGGTTCAACCGCCACCTGGTCGCGGACGCCGTGCGTCAACGGCTGATCGATTCGACCTGCCAGAGGCCGGGATAGTGAAGCACGAATCCGATGGGCGCGACTTCGAGCGAGGCTGCATAGCCGAACCGAGGCGCATCGTAGGCATAGCAAGAATCGCTCGTGCGCCGGTAGCGTTGGCTCAGCTCGTCGAGGTGGTCGGCCGACAGGTCCAGCCATGCCGCCGGCGCTTCGGCGGATTCGCCGATCGCCAGGTTCATGCGTCGAAGCGCGATGAGATTGGTTGCAGGCGTGAAGCCCAGGTCGAGATCGATGCACCGCTCCAGATTCGGAAAGATGTCGTCATCGCGTTTCCATTTGCCACGCGCATCGCGGGTGAAGCAAGCGTCGACCGTGCGGCCACCCAGCCAGCCCTTGACGGTACCCCACTGCGTCCGCCACGCTTTGTCGCAGCGAACCCGATAGTGAAGCTGCGCGGTTCGACCGCTGGATTCCAGGAACACGGCGCAACCATCGAGTTGCCAGGCCGAATCGCTCTGCTCGAGCCGGCACGCATCGTGGCCGGGCGAATCGAGCTTGCGCCACAAGATCGCGCTGATGGTCTGCATGCGCGGATGATGCCACCGAGCCCAGCAACCTTCGTCGATTCTTCGGACAATCGGCTTTCGCTGGCTTCTCACTTCCTCGACCTTCGCAATGGACACCTCGGCCCCCCGGCCGCTGCCTCGCCGCATCGCCCACCTCGACATGGACGCATTTTTCGCGTCGGTGGAATTGCTCCGCTATCCGCAGCTGAAAGGCTTGCCGGTGGTCATCGGCGGTGGCCGCCGCAGGGTCGACGAGGCGATTCGTGATCTGCCGAGGGGCGCTACCCTGGCCGACATTCCGATATCGGCGTTTCCGTTGCTCAAGGACTATGCAGGCCGCGGCGTGATCACGACCGCAACTTACCCGGCCCGGCAATTCGGCGTCGGTTCGGCAATGGGACTCATGAAGGCAGCCAAGCTGTGTCCGCAGGCCATCATCCTGCCGGTCGATTTCGATGAATACCGGAAGTACTCCCGCGCCTTCAAGCAGATCATCGCGGACATCGCCCCGGTCATGGAAGATCGCGGCGTGGACGAGGTGTACATCGACTTCACCGAGATACCCGGAGGCCAACGCGAGGGTGGCCGCTCGCTGGCACGGCTGATCCAGCGAACGATCTTCGAAGCGACCGGGCTCACCTGCTCGATCGGGGTCGCACCGAACAAGCTGATCGCAAAAATGGCCAGCGAGTTCGAGAAGCCGAACGGCATCTCGATCGTGCATGAAAGCGACCTTGCAACGCGCATCTGGCCGCTGTCCTGTCGCAAGGTGAATGGCATCGGACCGAAGGCGGACGAGAAGCTGCAACGCCACGGGATTCACACGGTCGGTGATCTGGCCGAGCGAGATCGCGATTGGCTGATGTCTTCATTCGGCAGATCGACCGGCGCCTGGATGCACGAGGTGGCTTGGGGACGTGACGATCGTCCGGTGGTGACGCACAGCGAGCCGGTATCGATGAGTCGCGAGACCACGTTCGACCGCGATCTTCACGCGATTCGAGACCGCGCCGAACTTGGGGCGATTTTCACCCACCTCTGCGAGAAAGTCGCTGGCGACCTGGAGCGGAAGGGTTTCGTCGGCAAGACCATCGGGATCAAACTCCGCTACGCCGACTTCAAGATTGCCACCCGGGACCACACGATGTCGGCGTTCAGTTCAGACGCAAAGACGATCCGGCGAATCGCGGGGCAGTGCCTGAAACGAGTCCCGCTGGAACGCCCATTGCGGCTCCTCGGCGTGCGGGTCGGAAACCTTGCTCGAGCCGATGCGGACGGCGTTCGATTGATGGAGGCCAGCGCGAAAGATCCAGCGCCTGAGCAGGCGGTTCACGCCCTTGGCGACCTTGGTGACAGCCGGCGACACGGCAGCCCGGGAAGCCGTGGGCCGGGAACTGCGCCGCTTTTCGAGTCGAGTTGAACTGGGGCGCGCACGACGGGCGCGCAGTTGTCACTCCGCCGATGCCAGGCTCCTTGGGCGATCCGGGCGCCGCTTTCGCATGAGGACGGCATCTGGCGTCCTACAAAGCCCAGCCGATGGGGTGTCAACAATCTGTCATTCGCTTACCGGCCTCCTTGCAGAGGCAACCACCCTCATGCCCTCTTCCCATACCGCCCGGCCCATTCCGCTCCAGAACGGGCTGGTGTATGTGAACCCGGACATGCCGGGCTACACACGGGTCAAGAAAGGCGAGAAATTCAGGTTCAAGGACGAGAAGGGAAAGTGGCTCACGGACGAAGAAGATATCGGCCGGATCCGTCGATTGGCTATTCCGCCAGCGTACACGGATGTGTGGATCTGCCCATTGCCCAACGGCCACCTGCAGGCGACTGGAATCGATGCCCGTGGTCGAAAGCAATATCGTTACCACGCCGACTGGCGGGCTCACAAGGACGAGGTCAAGTTCGAACGGCTGGAGGCGTTCGGTCGTGCGCTGCCGAAGATCAGGCGCCGCGTTGCGCGAGATTTGAAAGCCACTTCGAAGGGGCGGCCCGACCGAGAGTTGGTGCTTGCGACCCTGGTTCGGCTGCTAGATACGACATTCCTGCGGATTGGCAATGAGGAATATGCGAGCACGAACGGGTCCTTCGGCCTTACGACATTACGTAATCGGCATGCGGACGTTTATTCGGGCCAACTCAAGCTCAAGTTCCGTGGGAAGAGCGGAGTGATGCACGAGGCCAAGGTGGACGATCCGCGAGTTGCGAAGGTGGTGCGGCAATGCCAGCAGTTGCCGGGACAAGAGCTCTTTCAATATGTCGACGACGATGGGTCAGCAAGAACGCTGTCTTCAACGGACGTCAACGAATACATCCGGGAAGCGGCTGGTGGGGAGTTCACTGCAAAAGATTTCCGGACCTGGCATGGCACCGTTCAGGCACTCGAATTGACCCGATTGGCCTGCGACTCGGAAGGACCGACCGACATTCCCGTTAAGACCCGGTACAACGCCAAGGAAATCTTGAAAGCCGTGGCGCAGAAGCTTGGAAATACGCCGGCGGTTTGCAAGAAGGCGTACGTTCATCCTGCGGTCTTGTCGCTTGGTGCGACGCTATCTGGCGACTCGGAAGTGATGACCGAGACGTGGGAGAAGATTGCCGCTGGGGCGAAGAGTTACCGCCTTCTGCTTGCAGCAGAGGCTCGCCTGCTCGCCTTTTTGCACCACCACCGTCGGCAGGAACGTCGATCCAAACGGGGAAGCGGTTCAGGAGACAGCGTGACGACTGTTGAGCTTTTGAAGCGGTCTGTAAAGCGCTTGCGAGACGGCCAGGCTGTTGCGAAGGGACATGCGACAGGAAGCCTTAGGAAGCTGCCGCAACCTGCTTGACGGGTCCACCCATGTGCTCGGCTTAGGTAGACGCACGTGCGTTCACGACACGGGGGCTTGCGAACACGGAAGTGCTCGAAGACGCGGACGGCGGGAGTTACTGCAGATCGTGAAAGACGGCAGGGTAATTTTGATACCCCTTTCGGCGCTGGCATTGCTTGCCCCAAACCTATCGCCGTTTTAGCGTAGCCAATCACACATGAAAGGCCAGCTTCGTGGCGCCGCTGCGTTAGACAGCTCGGCATTGGTAATACACCGGCACGCCCCGTCAAAGACCAGAGTTTTCTCGTGATTCCCTTGCGCAAAGCAAAAAGCCCAACCAGGTTATCTGGTTGGGCTTTTTGTGGCTGTAAGAGCCTGACGATGACCTACTTTCACACGGGAATCCGCACTATCATCGGCGCTGAGTCGTTTCACTGTCCTGTTCGGGATGGGAAGGAGTGGTACCAACTCGCTATGGTCATCAGGCATAAAGGGTTGTCTGGCTGAGGATGAAGTCAGCCGGACGAATTCATAGAGTTTGGAATCAGCTGGTGGTGAATTGTATTTTGACTGCGTCAACTTGGCATAACACCTTGATGCAGGAGAGTCCTTGTTGAGGGGACGGTCTGATNCAAAAGAGCTTCAACCCCCGCAGCAACCTCAACTTCTCTCTACACCTCACTTCGCTGCGATCAGCGAAGCCTTCGATTATGACACGGTTTTGATAAGACCGGCAACTTTTTTTCGCTTTTCTCTGCTGACTAACTAAGGTTCGAGAACCGTTTCGCTCAAGAGCTACGTCGTCAGCCGAGCCTCAGATTATGCCATGAAAAATTCGCTGTTCGCAACAGGTCGAGAGAACTTTCATTGCCTCGCCGTTCGAACATTGGACGGAAGCGCTTGAGGCCAGCTCGCCCTGAAAGGATTGATGTCCAACCCGCCTCTTCTCGTGTAGCGAGCCGAGACCGACAGCTTCGTTGGCCTGCATCGGCGCCAGATGTCGACAAACATCCTCTCGACGCAGTGCTCATGAAAATCACTGTGATCGCGAAAGCTGACGATATAGGCCAGCAGCCCCGCCTGGTCGATCGGTGCCCCGACGTAACGGATCTGGACACTGCCCCAGTCCGGTTGCCCGGTAACGGGACAGTTGCTCTTGAGCAGCCGGCTCGAAAGCGTCTCGCTGACCGGCGATTGCGATTCGTCGCTCATCAGCAGCTCGGGCGCCGGCTGAAACTGGTTGCATTCGATGTCCAGACGGTCCAAGTCGATCCCGTCGAGTTCGCTCACCTTCTCGCGTCCGAAAGCTTCCGGGAGCACCAACGCGACTCCCGCCGTGGCGGCGCGATCGCTTTCCCTCCAAAGCACCTCGCTGACATCTTTTCGCAGTTGCTCCCTCACCGCGTCGGCGCTCTCGAAGACCGTGCTGCTGAAGCTGTTGAGATAGAGCTTGAACGACTTGCTTTCGATGATGTTGGGCGTGTCGCACGGAATCGTGAAGTGCGCGATTGCCACCTGCGGCTTGCCGCGTGCGTTGATCCAGCTCAGCTCGAAAGCCGTCCATAGATCGGCACCGAAGAACGGCAGCCGATCGCCATGCAACTGAAGAGCGCTTCTCTGCGCATCACGGCCAATCGGATACAGCAACTGAGGCTCGAGCTTCTTGACGTAGGTTGTTTGCTTGCCGAGTGGCGATGCGTTCAATGTCGTTTCAGTGTTCATTCATGTTCTCGACCGAGTCGATGAAGGGGAAGATGCATTCCAGAAGCATCTCGACGACAGGTGGCGGGAGGTCGTGCCCCATGCCCGGGATGCCGACAAAGCGTGCCCCGGCGATCCTCTTGGCGGTGTTACGGCCGCATTCGACAGGTACCAGCGGGTCGGCATCGCCGTGCAGCACCAGGGTTGGCGATCGAACCTTTTCCAGTAAAGCAGCCCTGTCCTTGTCTGCCGCTACCGCCAGCATCTGCCTGAGCGTCCCTGAAGGTCGATAGGCTCGCTGCAAGTACCCCAGGATCCGCGCCGCGACGAGTGGATCTTCCTGCGGGTAGGAAGGACTTGCGATCAGGCGGACAAATTTCAAGCCGTGCGCCACCAGCCCGGCCTCGCTTTTGTCGGCGGGCTGCTTGAGCAACGCGGCCGCAACCTTGGGCCGCGGGCCCGGCAGGCCTGCGGCGCCACTCGAACTCATGATGCTGACCAAGCTCCTGACTCGCGCGGGCGCCGAAGCAGCAACGCGCTGGGCAATCATCCCGCCCATGGACGCGCCGATGACATGCGCCTGTTCGATCTGCAGTGCATCCAGCACCCCCAATGCGTCGAGAGCCATGTCCTGAAGCGAGTAGGCGGTGCGAATCTGCAATCCCAGGCGGTGCCTCAGGCTCTGCCAGAACAGATTGCCGACCACCACATCATCGAAGCCCTGGCTCAGTCCCGAATCGCGGTTGTCGAATCGCACGACACGAAATCCGCGCCGAAGGAATGCATCGACCATTTCATCCGGCCATCCGGTCAGCTGCATGCCCAGCCCCATGATCATCAGGATGACCGGCCGGTCCGCGCCACCGCTATCGTCGACTTCGATCGGTAGGCCGTTCGCAACCAGCTTCATGCGGCGCGAGCGACTGCGGCGCCACGAGACTTGTGAGCGCTCGTCACTTGAATTCCCGTTCCCTCAGCCATTTGGTGGCGACCCACTTCTCGCCTGCAAGTACCGGCGCGCCGCCGTGCAGCGTTCGGGTTGACGAGTCCGGCCGATCGTAGGTAAAGAAGACGCCAGTGCCCTGCTTGGGAGCGACCTCGAGCCCGACGTCCGGAAAGGTCGTTGCACCGCCCTGCTCGGGTTCCTGCAAGTACATCACCAAGGTGGCGACGCGTTGTCCGCCCCGCTTGAGGATCGATGGCGTGCCCGGCTCCGCGGGATCGAAATAGTCGTAGTGAGGCCGGTACTGGGCGCCGGGCTGGTAGCGAAGCACCTGGAGGCCCTCGCCGAAGATCACCGGCCAGGCGACCAGGTCCGCAATCCGCTGCTCCAGCCGGGCGACGACGTCGTTCTCGCCGCGCTCGAAGAACATGCCGTCGCTGGTGCGATCGACGTTCAGCGCTTCACCGCCGGTCCGGGTTTCCACGGTGAGCGACCGGGCCAGCCGCTCCTTGGCCTTGCGGATCAGGAACTCGCACTCTTCTGAGGAGACGAGGTTGCCGAACACGACCAGATTCGGACGCTTCATGGTCTGCAGGATCTGAACCCTCTGACCTCCGCATTCGATGTAAAGCGGTGATTGCGAAAGATCCGGACCCGGCACCGGCGACCCCTGAGCGGCGCCACTGGCCTCGGCCCCGCGGAGGGTGGTCTCGCCCTGCATCTCGGCGAGCGCGGCTTCGGCGACATGAGAGCTCCATCCGGCTTGCCGCATGGAGAGTCGAAGGCTCTCGACCGAATGGCCCGCCCTCATCTGGGTGACGATCCATTCGCGCAGATCCGGGCTGATGGCCTGGCCGAGGCTCATGTGCTTCTTCTCCTGAACACCAAACGTTGCGGCGCCGACGCCGATGCGTCGAAAGCATAGCCTTCCAGGTCGAAGTTCTTCAGCGTCTGCGGAATCGTGGCGCGGTTCTGTATGGCCCAGCGAGCCATCAAGCCCCGAGCTCTCTTGGCGAAGAAACTGACGATCTTGTACTGGCCGGATTTCCACTCTTCGAAGACGCAATCGACGACTCGTGCCTTGAGCACTTTCCGGTCGACCGCGCGGAAGTACTCCTGTGACGCCAGATTGATGACGACCGGAGACGGATCGGCCGACAGTCGCTCGTTCAGGTATCGGGCGATGCGGCTGCCCCAGAACGCATACAAGTCACTTCCAAGCCGGTTTTCGAGGCGCGTGCCCATCTCCAGCCGGTAGGGCTGCAATCGGTCGAGCGGACGCAGCACGCCATAGAGCCCGCTCAAGATGCAAAGATGGTCCTGGCTCCAAAGCAATTCATCGGGCTCCAGCGACTTGGCATCCAGGCCGCCATACACGTCCCCATCGAAGGCAAGTGCCGCCTGCTTGGAGTTGGCACCGTCGCTCTTGGAGGACCAGGCTGCATACCGCTCGAAGTTGAGCGTTGCGAGCTTGTCCGACAGATGCATGAGCTCGGCGATCTCCGCCGGCGACTTGCGACGCATCAGGCGAATCAGCTCCATCGAAGGGCCGCGCGGTCCTTCGAAGCGTGGCTGCGTCGCGGGCAAGGAGGCGGGCGCCGGATGATCGAAGTCGAGCGACTTCGCGGGAGAGACCAGAAAGAGCATCGGCAAATTATCGACCGACCTCGGCGGCCGACCGGACCGATGCCCGCCGGAGCTTCAGTTTGCGAAGCCGAACGGAGCCGGATTGCCGCCCGCCAGGGCATTGGCCGCCTGCACCGCCTCGGCATTCGAGCCCACGCCCTCGCAATAGATGCGTGTGGACTGATCGGCGCCGAGGATCTGGCCTTGCGACATCACCGCGATGTTGACGAAGCCGAAAGGTGGGCGGACCTGGGTCCAGCCACTGCCGGCGCCCGGCCGGCGAATGCGGACCGAACCGTCGATGCAGGCCAGCGCGATCGAACCGTTGGGTCCGGCACTCACGTCCAGCACGCCGCTCCCCTGGTGATCGAAGGTGCTGCCGTTGTACGCGAAGACGTCGCGATTGCTGTTGACCACCCAGGCCTTGCCGGTGCTGTCGACGGCGATCCGCACGCCGGCGCAGCCGTCGATTCGCTCCCAGCCTTTTTCAGGGCTCACGAAGCGGTGCACGCCATAGCCGCCCTCCTTCGCATCCGGACCGATCACCCAGGGCGTTCCGTCGGCGCCGACGCCGATGTCCTGCGCCTCGCCCTGGATGGTGATCCAGCGACCGCCCACGCGGCGTTGAATCCGCATGCCGACGTTGTCGACCACCCATGGCGTGCCGTCCGGAGCCGCAGCTACTCGCAAGCCGGCGCCGATCTCGACCCATTGCTGATTCCACTCGTAGACGATGTAGCCGCCCTCGCATCGCTTGGTGCCCGCCACGAAGATGTCGCCCCGCGTGCTGGCGGCGACGTCGGTCGCCAGCCCGTCCATCTGAACCCAGGCGTCCGATGAGGAAAGCAGATTGTTGAACATGTGGCGAGCCCTCGATGTGTGTGTTTGCAGGACTTCGATGCTAGGAGCGCAAGCTCTGCAAAGCGATCCGTCCGCAGCCGTAGCGCAGCCGTAGCGCAGCCGTCGGCCGTTACGGCAAGCCATGTCGCGGTTCCGCGGTGCTCGAATAAAATCGCGCCTTCCGCAGCCCCACGAACGGCATCCTTCGGGATGCCGTTCCTCTTTGCACCGCCATGAGCGACACCTTGCCTTCCACCGGCCTCGAACGCCTGTCCAAATCATTCGAACCTCAAGCCATCGAAGCCCGATGGGGACCCGAGTGGGAGCAACGCGGCTACGCGGTCGCGGGGTACCGGGGCACCGGCCAACCCAAGGACGGCGCACCGTCGTTCGCGATCCAGCTGCCGCCACCCAACGTGACCGGCACCCTCCACATGGGTCATGCCTTCAACCAGACCATCATGGACAGCCTCACCCGATACCACCGGATGAAAGGCGACAACACCTTGTGGGTTCCGGGCACCGACCACGCGGGCATCGCCACCCAGATCGTGGTCGAGCGCCAGCTGCAGGAGCAGAAGATCAGCCGCCACGATCTCGGGCGCAAGAACTTCATCGCGCGGGTCTGGGACTGGAAGCAGAAATCCGGCGACACCATCACCAACCAGATGCGCCGGATGGGTGACAGCGTCGACTGGAGCCGCGAGTACTTCACCATGGACGAGAAGCTCTCGACCGTGGTCACCGACACCTTCGTCAAGCTCTACGAGGAAGGCCTCATCTACCGCGGCAAGCGCCTGGTCAACTGGGATCCGGTGCTCAAGACCGCGGTGAGCGACCTCGAGGTCGAGAGCGAGGAAGAAGACGGCTTTCTCTGGCACATCGCCTATCCGCTCGAGGACGGTTCCGGCCAGCTGACGGTTGCCACCACCCGACCCGAAACCATGCTCGGCGACACCGCCGTCATGGTTCATCCGGAAGACGAACGCTACAAGGCGTTCATCGGCCGTCACGTGCGGCTGCCGCTGGTCGATCGGCTGATTCCGATCATCGCGGACGAGTACGTCGACCGGAACTTCGGGACCGGCGTCGTCAAGGTCACGCCGGCGCACGATCCCAACGACTATGCGGTCGGCCAGCGGCACAAGCTCGAGTCGCTCACGGTGCTCGACCTGGATGCGCGCATCAACGACAACGCGCCGGAAAAGTACCGCGGGCTCGACCGCTTCGTGGCCCGCAAGGCGGTCGTCGCCGATCTGGACGCGCTCGGCCTCCTGGTCGAAACCAAGAAGCACAAGCTCATGGTGCCGCGCTGCGCGCGTACCGGTGCAGTGGTCGAGCCGATGCTCACCAGCCAGTGGTTCGTCGCGATGACAAAGCCCGGCGCGAAGGGCCAGTCGATCGCGCAGCAAGCCATCGATGCGGTGCGTTCGGGCGAGGTCAGCTTCGTTCCCGAGAACTGGGTCAACACCTACAACCACTGGATGGAGAACATCCAGGACTGGACGATTTCGCGCCAGCTCTGGTGGGGCCACCAGATTCCGGCCTGGTTCGACGAAGAAGGCAAGGTGTACGTTGCCCGCTCCGAAGCCGACGCTCAGGCCCAGGCGCCCGGCCGAACCCTGCGGCGCGACGAGGATGTGCTCGACACCTGGTTCTCGTCGGCCATGGTGCCCTTCTCGTCGCTCGGCTGGCCCGAACAAACCGAGGACTACGACCTCTACCTGCCCTCGACCGTGCTGGTCACCGGCTACGACATCATCTTCTTCTGGGTGGCCCGGATGATCATGATGACCAAGCATTTCACCGGGCGGGTGCCGTTCCGGCATGTCTACATCCACGGCCTGGTTCGCGATTCGCAAGGCCGCAAGATGAGCAAGTCGGAAGGCAACGTGCTCGATCCCGTGGATCTGATCGACGGCATCGCCCTGCCCGAACTGCTCGAAAAGCGCACCCAGGGACTTCGCAAGCCCGAGACCGCGCCCGCCGTTCGCAAGAACACGCAGAAGGAGTTCCCGGACGGCATCCCGGCCTTCGGTGCAGATGCCCTGCGCTTCACCTTCGCTTCGCTTGCCTCGCTCGGCCGCAGCATCAACTTCGACAGCAAGCGCTGCGAGGGCTATCGCAATTTCTGCAACAAGCTCTGGAATGCCACCCGCTTCGTGCTGATGAATTGCGAAGGGCAGGATTGCGGCCTGCGCGAGCACACCAAGGCCGAATGCGCGGTGGGCGGGCCGGCCCACGGCTACCTGTCGTTCAGCCAGGCCGACCGTTGGATCGTGTCGCTGCTCCAGCGGGTCGAGGCCGAGGTCGAGAAGGGCTTCGAGGAATACCGCCTCGACAACGTCGCCAACGCCATCTACCAGTTCGCATGGGACGAGTTCTGCGACTGGTACCTCGAAATCGCCAAGGTGCAGATCCAGCAAGGCAACGACGCCGAGCAGCGTGCCACCCGGCGCACGTTGATCCGCACGCTCGAGACGCTGCTGCGCCTCGCCCATCCGATCATCCCGTTCATCACCGAGGAGCTGTGGCAGACCGTCGCGCCCCTGGCTGGCCGCGGCGGCGACTCGATCATGGTCGCGCCCTATCCGAAGAGCCAGCCCGACAAGATCGACGAGGCCGCGGAAGCCCATGTCGCCCGGCTCAAGTCGCTGGTGGACGCCTGCCGCACGCTGCGCGGCGAAATGAACGTGTCGCCGGCAACGCGCCTTCCGTTGTTCGCCATCGCGGACGAGCCTTCGAGTGCCGAGTTCCTGCGCGGCACCGCACCGGTGCTGCAGGCGCTGGCCAAGCTCAAGGAAGTGCGGGTCTTCGAAGACGAGGCTGCCTGGTCGGCAGCGGCCGAGGCCTCGCCGGTGGCGGTGGTCGGCGCCGTCCGCTTCTGCCTGCACATGGAAATCGACAAGGCTGCGGAAAAGGCCCGCCTGGGCAAGGAGATCGCCCGGGTCGAGGGCGAAATCGCCAAGGTCGATGGCAAGCTGGGCAACCAGGCCTTCGTGGCCAAAGCGCCGGCAGCGGTCATCGAACAGGAACGCAAGCGGCTCGCGGACTTCGGCACGATGCTGGAGCGCCTGCGCGCCCAGCTTGTGCGCCTCGGCTGACAGACGCTTGAATCACGTGGCACTTAGTATTACGTTTGGCGCCATGCGCCTGCCATCCAAGACCTAACCTTCGACGATTCAAGTATGTCCACCCCCTCGATGCGCATCCGCAAAGCTGTCTTTCCGGTTGCGGGCTTCGGCACTCGCTTCCTGCCGGCCACCAAGGCGCAACCCAAGGAAATGCTGCCGGTGGTCGACAAGCCACTGATCCAGTATGCGGTCGAGGAGGCGTATGCCGCCGGCATTCGCGACATGATCTTCGTCACTGGCCGCAACAAGCGCGCCATCGAGGATCACTACGACACCGCCTACGAGCTCGAATCGCAGCTCGAGGCCAACAACAAGACCGAGCTCTTGAACATCGCTCGTTCGGTCATGCCCGACGACATGACCTGCTCGTACGTGCGGCAACCGCGCATGCTGGGCCTCGGCCATGCGGTGTTGTGCGCGGAGCACCTGGTCGGCAACGAACCGTTCGCCGTGCTGCTGGCCGACGACCTCATGGTCGGACCCGAAGGCGGGCTGCCGGTGCTGGCTCAGATGACCGCGGCCTTCGCGCGACTCGGCGGCTCGCTGATCGCGGTGCAGGAAGTTCCGCTCGACCAGGTCAAGCGCTACGGCATCGTGGCCGGCGACACCACTGAAGAGGGCATGGTCAAGGTGAACCGGATGGTCGAGAAGCCGAAACCCGAAGACGCTCCCTCGCGCCTCGGCGTGGCCGGCCGCTACGTGCTCACGCCCGGCGTGTTCGACGAGATCCGCAACCAGCCCAAGGGCGCTGGCGGCGAGATCCAGCTCACGGACGGCATCGCAGCGTTGATGAAGAAGGAATCGGTCTACGCCTATGCGTACAAGGGCGTGCGATACGACTGCGGCAGCAAGGAAGGCTTCTTGCAGGCG
Source organism: Burkholderiales bacterium 8X (assembly GCA_902506565.1). GTDB lineage: Bacteria > Pseudomonadota > Gammaproteobacteria > Burkholderiales > Burkholderiaceae_C > Variovorax. The sequence goes on from LR732703.1 coordinate 3,400,738, forward strand.
ACGGTCGAACTGGCCTTGGCGCACCCCGAGGTAGGCGGAGAGTTCCGCGCCTACCTCAAGAGCCTCGAGCTGTAGCGATCGGCGGCAGCCGCGGACTAGCGGCGCCGCAACACGTGGATGAACTCGTCGCCCACGGTCTGCTGCTCGACCAGGTCGTTGCCGGTCTGGCGCGCAAAGGCCTGGAAGTCCCGCACCGACCCGGCGTCCGTGGAGACCACCTTCAGCAATTGACCGCTTTCCATGTCGTTGAGCGACTTCTTGGCTTTCAGGATGGGCAAGGGGCAGTTCAGCCCGCGGGTGTCGATTTCGAGATGGATGTTCATCGGGGTGTCCTTCAGCGCGGGTGATTCTAGGCAGGCCGGTCGACGGCGACGGGCTCGGTGGGACGCTGCCACTCGACGAATTGCGGTTCGATGCCGCGGGTGCGCAGCCAGTCCGCCAATGCATAGCCGGTGCCGGCTGGCCAGCAGCGCAGCGCCGGCAGGTCGTAGAGGCGGTAGTCGACCAGTTCCGGCGAGAGCTTGACCTCGCCATCGGCGACTGCGTGGTAGGCAATGATGACCTGGTTCATGCGCTGGAAGTCGTACACGCCGACCAGGTCGAGCGAAAGCGTGTCGAGGTTGGTTTCTTCCTTGATCTCGCGAGCGATGCCATCTTGCGGCGTCTCGCCCGCCTCCATGAACCCCGTGATGAGCGCATAGGCCTTGTGCTTCCAGGCCGCGTTGCGTGCCAGCAAAACCTGGCCGCGATACTCGACGATGGCCGCCAGGACCGGCGTGGGATTGTTCCAGTGGGTCCAATGGCAGGCGGTGCAGCGAAGTCGAGCCTTGGGACCGCCGTCCTCGGCCAACTCGACCATCGAAAGCGGCGCGGCGCACGCCGGACAGAAGCGAGGCTCGAAGACCGCGCTCATGCGGGGAACACACCGGTGGACAGGTAGCGGTCGCCGCGATCGCAGACGACGAAGACGATGGTCGCGTTCTCGGTGGTCTTGGCGATCTCGAGCGCGACCCACAAGGCGCCTGCAGCCGAGATGCCGCCGAAGATGCCTTCCTCACGCGCCAGCCGACGGCACATTTCCTCGGCGCTGTCCTGGCTGACGTTGACGACCTGGTCGACCCGGCTGGGGTCGTAGATCTTCGGAAGGTATTCCTGCGGCCACTTGCGAATGCCCGGAATGCGCGAACCCTCGTCCGGCTGTGCGCCGACGATCTGGACGTCGGCGTTCTTTTCCTTCAGGAAGCGCGAGACGCCGGTGATCGTGCCGGTGGTGCCCATGGCACTCACGAAATGGGTGATGCGGCCGCCGGTGTCGTTCCAGATTTCCGGGCCGGTGGTCTCGTAGTGGATGCGCGGATTGTCGGGATTGGCGAACTGGTCGAGCACCCGGCCCTTGCCCTGGCCGACCATCTGCTCTGCCAAGTCACGGGCGTACTCCATGCCGCCGCTCTTGGGGGTCAGCATGAGTTCGGCGCCGAAGGCCTTCATGGTCTGCGCGCGCTCGATCGACAGGTCCTCCGGCATGATGAGCACCATCCGATAGCCCTTGATCGCCGCCGCCATCGCAAGGGCGATGCCGGTATTGCCTGAGGTGGCCTCGATCAGGGTGTCGCCGGGCTTGATCTCGCCGCGCTCCTCGGCGCGCTGGATCATCGACAGGGCGGGCCGATCTTTGACCGAACCTGCAGGGTTGTTGCCTTCGAGTTTGCCGAGGATGACGTTGCCCCGCTTCGCGTTTTCCGCGGCGTCGATGCGTTGCAGCGCAACGAGGGGCGTCTTGCCGATCGCATCTTCGATGGTCGGATAACGAGGGACATTCATGTCGAGCACTGTGCCATAATTTTGAGCTGCCTTCTCTCAGTGCCCGGGTGGTGAAATTGGTAGACGCAGGGGACTCAAAATCCCCCACCGAAAGGTGTGCCGGTTCGATTCCGGCCCCGGGCACCACCACCAGCGCAACCCTCCGCTTCAATTCAGGAAGCTGACGCGGCTCGCAATCAACGTCCCCTCCACCACCCGGTCCCCGGTCACCGAAACATTCGCGTCTTCGCGCAGCAGCGCTGCCGAGCCGTTGACGAACACCACGCCGGCACCGCTCGCATCGATGCGCTGCGACTTGATCCTGAAGTTCGCGGCCGAGCCGAGATCCTTGATCTTTCCGCTGACCGCGAATGACACCGGGCCGCCGGTCCCCGGCACGTGGCGGAGGCGCAGCTTCGACACCTTCAGCACGCCGCCCGACAACACCCCGGCCGCTTCGACCCGCACCCCATTGCCGATCCCGGACAACGGCCCACCGGTGATTTGCGCAGCGGAAGCGTCGATGGGCACTCCGATCACGCGGAATGCGCCCAGTCCACCAAAATCGGTGATCAGTCCCGCCAGCTGCACAGGCGTTCCATCACCGGCAGGCGCGCCGTACCAAGACTCCACCGAACTCGCCGCCAGCTGTCCGACGAATGGCAGCGTCAAGGCCCTGACCCGCACGATCGTGGAATTCGCAAGGCCCGCAACGGTACCGGCCGCAGGATTCAAGTTGATCAACAGGCTCCCTAATCTGAACTGCAACGACCGGCTGTCCAGCTGCTCCACGCTGCCCGACACGATCAACCCCGGCGCCGCCACGTTGCGCTCGATGCGCGTGGCGCGCAGCACCCCCGCCGCACCCGGCAGCCCCCACACCTGCACCGTGCTGCCGGGCACGATCGCGCCCAGCCCGGGTCCGTCGCCGTAGACGGTCGACTCGTCGGTCGTCACGTTGATGCCGAGCACCATGAAGCTGCCTTGCTGGAGGTCGACGTTCGAGACCGGGCCGCGCAGGTCCGCCTCCGAAACGATCGTCCTCGCGACACCGTTGGCGAACGCGGCATCGACCGGGCCGATCACCCGCGCCGTCATGCCGAGCTTGAGTTCGTCGGTGTCGGCGATGCGACGCACGGCCGCGTCGTCCGCGTAACGCACGCCGTTGACGATCACGCTGCCGAAGCCATCCACGGCGCCGATGCCGACGGCATCCGCCGTGCTGACGCCGGTACCCCCGGAGCCGACGCCGGAATCGTCGCCGGAGCCTCCGCTCGCAGCCGTCGAATTGCCCGTGCCCGCACCAGCTCCGCCAGACGACGATGCCGAGCCGCTTCCGGCATTGCCGCCGCCACCGCCTGCCGCGGCGTACCCGTCGCCTGAACCGTTCGCCCCGTTCGCCCCGTTCGCCCCGCTCGTCCCGTTCGCGCCGGAACCGGCTCCGAACAGGGAGGCCTGATTCGCGCTGCCGAAAGGCGTTGGGGCGGCTTCGCTGGCCGCACCCACCGGTCCGACGAACGTACCACCGCCGCCACCGCCACCGCCACCGCCACAAGACAGCAACATCACCAGCATCACCAACGCTGCCGCACATCGAGCCAACCGAATCATTTCCCGCTCTCCTCGACCGGCGGCCTTGCAGGGCCGATCACCGACAGTTGCGCCTCGGCGGCTGCATCCTCGTAGTACGTGTACACGCCGACCCTGATCCGGCCGGACGAAGGTTCCGGCGCCGAATCCAGTGCCTGCCTCATCTCGCGCGCCAACTCGCCGTGCAAGCTGCCCCACCGTTCGCGCACGAGTTCGTGGATGCGCTCGCAGTCGTGCAGCGCGAGCCCGCTCGCATACACGGCCCGCTCCAGCATGCGCGGACCTCCGCCCATGATGTTGGCCACGCCCGCGAAGATGTGGTCGCGCGCGTTGTCGCCCAGGAAAGCCAGCATCGCCTGCAGATCCTCGACCGGAACGAAGCCGGAGGCCTTCAGCTCGACCTGCCCGGCTTGCTCCAGCACCATGTCGAGCCGAACGAGTTCGTCCAGGATGGTTCGATGGTGGACATTGCCGCGGCTCGCCTGGCGGGCGACGGATTCGAACGAAGGTCCGCCCCCGTCCGCGATCGGCAGCGATCGCAGCGCGCCGTTTTCGCCGACCATCTGCAGCCACAGCGTCAACGTCTTGGCGGCGGCAGACATCTCGGTGTGCGGCAAGGTGTCGCCCGGCTCGCGGCTGCGCGCGGTGACGATCTTGCGGTTGAGCCCGGTGGTGACCGAGACCTGGCTGAGGTTGGGCTCGACGCCCTTGCTGCGCCATAGCCGGCGCGCCTCCTCCAGGAACAGGTCGCGCAGCAAGCTCTCAAGGTGCTGGTACTTCAAGCCCTTGGCGATTGCCAGGCGAACCACCGGCCGAAGGATGCGCGCGCATGCCGACAACACCCATCCGATAGGGTCTTCCGTCGAAGCCGCAGCTTTCGATGAATCCGGATCGGGTGACGGAGTTTCTTGCAACGGATAACGCCCTGTTACGAAATGGACAAAAGCATCAGCATTCGTCCGACAAGGATGCCCGACGTCGTTGAACCACTATCGGCGCATGGGAAAAATTCACATCCCATTCTATCGATCTAGTTCCGACAGGACATCCAAAGCGCTTCGACGATGCACGCCACCTTGAATCTTCTGCTGGCCATGCCGGCCCCCGGCTCGCTCGGACCCATCGCCGTCCTGACGCTGCTCGCGAGTGCGAGCGCCGTGTTCTGGCTTTCGAATCGGCTGGGCTCCGCGCCTGCGGCCTGCGAAACTCGCCGGGCGCTCGAGAGGACAGTCTCCATTTTGAGCGACTTGAAGGCAGACTCGCGCCGGTGAGCGCGCCAAGCCGCCCGCAATCCAGGCCCCTATTCTTCGCAAGCGATTCGCAAAGGCGGATTCCATGAACGACTCGGCTCATTCATCGACACGCACGCGGGTTGCCGTGTTCCTGGCGGCGCAGCTTCGCGAAGTCGCGCAGACGCGCATCGTGGAGTCGTTCGGCGCACATGTTCGAGGCCAAGGCACGGGTCCGAGCGACGAAGAACTCAGGTCGTTCGCCAAGCTGGTGGCGGCCGAGCACAGGCTGCATCGCTCCGGCGCCGACACTCGACGATCGCACGGCACGAGCCCCGCAGCCGAGGTGCAGCCGACCTCGGCACCTTCGATTCCGACTTCGACTTCGACTTCGACTTCGACTTCGACTAGCAGATGGGTGCCGACCGAAATCAGCAAGGCGAGCGATCGATCGGAGGCGCCGATCGCTCCGAGCCCGCAGCAGCGCGATCAGGTCCCAGCGAAGAAGTCTTCCGTGCCGCGATTCGCCGTCATGGCGATGATGGCTGTCATGGCACTGACCACCTTGCTCGTGGTCGGCAGCCTGCGCGAGGCGGATCGCCTGGTCGCGACGGCAGCACCAGGCCAGCAGTTGAGTGGCGCTCTTGCGAGCCGCGGCGAGGCCGTCGCGATTGCCGCACCGCAAGCACCAGGCTCGGGGTCGCTGCAACCTCTTCAACCTCTGCAACCGCTGCAATCGCGCGACTCGCTTCAACCGCCGCCATCGCTGCAGCCCCTCGAGCACGTCGCCGAACTCGGCGCCGCTACCCCGACGCCATCGTCCCAGCCTTTCCTCGAGAGCTTCGGCACGGCCACGTCGCAGGCAGTCGACCTGGCCGCACAGGCTGCGGGTGCAGCCCGTGCAGCGATGACGGCCTCCGTCAAGCCAGCGTCGGCTTCGCAAGGCGCCGCGTCTTCACGCAGCGGCCGCGCAAGTGCTTCGTCATCATCCGGTGGCAACCGGGTTCGCGCATCGGCGTCCGCGTCGCTTCCGGGCCGCAACCTGCTGGCCAAGTGCGATGCGCTCAACATCTTCTCGCGCGCCATCTGCATGAACAACAGCTGCGCGCAACGCGCGGCACGCACTGTTGCGGAGTGCGTTCCGGTGATCCAGCAACGTCGCCTCGACGAAGCACGCCGCAACCCGCTCCTGCTCGGCTGAGCACCCCACCATCCGCTGCCAGGCGTCGGGCCAACAGGGCCCGTGCCGGCGCACGCATACGCCGTCAGTCATATTGCGCCCCTTCGGGAGGCTAGTAGATTCGGCCGCCATGTTGCTGCGAGAGGGCGCCTTCTCTCGAAGCGCCACGAAGGCAGCGGCATTCCCCCAACGTCGGCGCGTCGCCCGCACGCGCGCCGATGGTTGCGCGACCACGCGCAAGCCGAGCGCGGGTTCAACGTCAACCGGCGCACCGACGCGCGACAAGGAGCAACCCATGCCAGCGGCCTTGACCTATCCCGGCGTCTACGTGGAAGAAGTCCCGAGCGGCGTTCGCACCATCACCGGTGTCGCGACCTCCGTCACCGCCTTCGTCGGCCGGGCCCTGCGCGGGCCGCTCGACAACGACCCGCTCAACCTGAGCCCGACGCGCATCCACAGCTTCGCTGAATACCAGCGCGTGTTCGGCGGGCTGTGGGATCGAAGCCCGATGTCCTTCGCGATCAGCCACTACTTCCAGAACGGCGGCAGCGATGCGCTCGTCGTCCGCGTCGCCGGCGACAACACCTTGACGGCATCCATCACCAACGGCGGCCTCACCCTCTCGGCCGCCAACCCGGGGCAATGGGGCGACCTGGTCGAGGTCACGATCGACTACGACGACGGCTCCGGCGGCAGCCTGCCGGCACCGCTCTTCAACCTGTCGGTCCGCGACACCGAATCCGATCTGCAAGAGATCTACTTCAGTCTCTCGACCGACGACGACCATCCTCGCCATGTCGGTCGCGTGCTGCTCGGCAGCCAGCTGCTTCGCGCCACCGCGATACCGGCCGCACCCGCCAGGCCTGCCGAGGCCGCGGCCACGCTGCTCGCCGTGGCCGCCAACGCCGACGGCGATGCGGTCAGCGCCGCCAACATCACCGCGCCCGGCCTCGAAGCCACGCGCCAGGGCATCTTCGCGCTCGAGCGGGCCGACCTCTTCAACCTGCTGGTGATTCCGCCCTATGCGCCGGACGCCGACGTCGCTGCTGCCGACCTGGGCGACGCGCTGGCCTATTGCCGCCGCCGGCGCGCGATCCTGCTGGTCGATCCGCCGTCGGACGTCGACACCATCGCCGAGGCGACCGCCCATGCCAATGCGGTCGGGCGCGACATCAACGCGGCCTTCTTCTTCCCGCGCGTGCAGGCACCCAATCCGCTGCGCGAAGGCCGCCTCGAGCCCTATGCCCCCAGCGGTGCCGTGGCGGGCATCATCGCGCGCACCGACGCCAATCGCGGCATCTGGAAGTCGGCCGCCGGTACCGAGGCCACGCTCAACGGCGTGAGCGCCCTCACGCTCAAGCTGACCGATGCGCAGAACGGCGAACTCAATCCGCTCGGCGTGAACTGCCTGCGAGACATGCCGGTCTTCGGCCGAATCGTCTGGGGTGCCCGCACGCTCGCCGGTGCCGATGCGCTGGCCTCCGAATGGAAGTACCTGGCGGTCCGCCGCACCGCGCTCTTCCTCGAAGAAAGCCTTTACCGCGGTACCCAGTGGGTGGTGTTCGAGCCGAATGCCGAACCGCTCTGGGCCCAGATCCGGCTCAACATCGGCGCTTTCATGCAGGGCCTGTTTCGCCAGGGCGCCTTCCAGGGCAAGACGCCGCGCGAGGCCTACTTCGTCAAGTGCGACCGCGAGACCACGACGCAAAACGACATCAACCTCGGCATCGTCAACATCGTGGTCGGCTTCGCACCGCTCAAGCCGGCCGAGTTCGTGGTGCTCAAGCTGCAGCAGATTGCAGGCGACGTCCCGACCTGATCCCCCATCCCGCGCCGCCGGCCTGCAGCCCGCAAGGCGAAGGCCATGGCGCCCCGCTTCGAAAGACCGGAAGGAGCATCCGCATGGCCCAGTTTTCCGTCAACGCGCAGCGCTTCGACCCCTACAAGAACTTCAAGTTCAGGGTCAAGTGGGATGGCCGCTATGTCGCGGGCATCAGCAAGGTCTCGGCCCTGAAGCGAAGCACCGAAGTGGTGGAGCATCGCGAGGGTGGCGATCCGTCCACCGGCCGCAAGTCGCCGGGCCGCACCAAGTTCGAGGCGCTCACGCTGGAGCGCGGCGTGACCCACGACACCGAGTTCGAGAAGTGGGCCAACAAGGTCTGGAACTTCGGCTCGGGCCTCGGCGCCGAAGTCTCGCTCAAGGATTTCCGCAAGGACCTGATCATCGAGCTGTACAACGAGGCCGGCCAGCTCGCGATCGCCTACAAGGTGTTTCGCGCCTGGGTGTCCGAGTTCCAGGCGCAGGCCGACCTGGACGCCAATGCCAACGCGATCCTGATCCAGAGCATCAAGCTCGAGAACGAAGGCTGGGAACGCGACTTCGACGTCACCGAGCCGGCCGAGCCAACCTTCACCGAACCGTCCTGAAGCAGCCGCCATGCCGCTCGACGATCGCTCCTGCCTCGAATTCTGGGAACGCGCCGCGGCGCGGCATCCGATCGACCGGGCGCTGCTGCTGGCCGCGGCTCGAAACCCGCAGGTCGACTGGGCCGATCGACCGCTCGGCGAGCGCGACGCGGCCTTGATGGCGCTGCGCTGCGAATGGTTCGGCTCGGCGCTGGAGGTCAGGGCGAGGTGCCCGGCTTGCGCGGAGCAATCGGTCGCCAAAGTCGACTTGCGGACCTTCCTGCACGCCACGGCGCCCGTTGAAACACAGGCCGGCCGTCACGCCGATCGGGTCTTCGAGTTTCGCCCGCCCACCTCGCGCGACCTGGCCGCCATCTGCGATGAATCGGACGCCGAGGTCGCGACCCGCGCCTTGCTGCTTCGGCTCTCGCTCGGCGAGCCACGCGAGTGGAGCGATCGGGAGTCCGCGGCCATCGAAGCCGAACTCGACCGCATCGATCCGCTTGCCCACATCGGCCTCGATATGCGATGCACGGCCTGCGATCACCGCTGGATCGCGCCCCTGGACATCGCCGAGCTGCTGTGGGAAGAGCTCGACGCCGCGGCACTGCGAATCGTCGACGAGGTCCATTGGCTGGCCTCCGGCTACGGATGGTCCGAAGCCGAGATCCTCGCGATGCCTGCCGCTCGGCGCCGTCGCTACATCGGAAGGTTGACGTCATGAGCTTCTTGCGCGGGCTGGCCGAACGCGCGCTCGGCACCGCGGACCGGGTGCGATCGCAACATGCAGAGCGGCTTCGATCCGGCAGCATCGGTTGGCCATCGCCGCAACGCGACGCACAGGTGGCCGACCACACAGGCGACGCAGACGGCAGCGATGCAGGCGTGCTCGGCATGGCAGCCAGGGTTGCGATCGGACCCGATCCGAAGCTTCCGGGGCGTCGACGGCAACAAGCGCAGCACTCGCCATCACGCACCGACGACAACGATCTGAGTGCGGCGCGGCCCCCGGTGTCGAACAGCCCGATCAAGCGAAGCGCCGACGGCGCTTCCAACGTCCACCCGGGCGACGAACCGCAGGAGGCGGGCAGCGACACCCGCTTCCGCCAAGACGATCGGGCGGTGCCTCCACGGCGTGGCATTCGACGCTCGGGATCCGGCGATGTCGACCCTGCTTCGGCGTTGCCGATGCCTCCTCTCCTGGTGCCCCGGTTCCAGCCGGCCGCAGGGCCCGTCGACGGCAGCCACGGCCCGGTTCTTCCCATCCACCGCCAGCTGCAGCGCCACGGCGCCGAGGCTCGAACGCCGACCGAGGTGCATGTCAGCATCGGCCGGATCGACCTCGCCGCGCTGCCCGGAGAGGCATCGAAGACTCGCCCCGCCGCGCGGCCGGGCCGCGAAGAGCGCAGCCTCGCCGACTACCTGCGCGGATCGCGCGATCGCTGACGAGCCGACGACATGAGCAACGCCCTCGCCATCGCCGGCGTCACCGCGGTCCTGAAAGACCTGATCGACACCGGCTTGATCGACCACCAGGTCGTCGACGCGATGGGCGCGGGCGTGACGGTGTCGTCGTTGCCGCCGGATCGGGTTCCGCTCGAAGGCAGCGACGCAGTGCCGCGCATCAACCTCTTCCTGCACCAGGTCAGCCCGAACACGGCCTGGCGCAACGTGGACCTGCCCTCGCGCAACAACGACGGCCGGCGCACCGGCTCGCCGCCCTTGCCGCTCGACCTGCACTACCTGCTGAGCGCCTACGGATTCGACGAACTTCAGGCCGAGGTGCTGCTCGGCTATGCCTTGCAGATGCTGCACCAGAACCCGGTCCTCGACCGTGCCCAGATCCGTGCCGCGCTGAACCCGTCGCCGGTGAGCGGCGCCCTCTTGCCCACCGTCTTCCAGGGCCTTCGCAGCGCCGACCTCGCCGAGCAGGCCGAGCTGCTCAAGATCTCGCTCACGAACATGGCCGGCGAGGAGATGTCGCGGCTCTGGTCGGCGCTGCAGGCACGCTATCGGCCGACCGTCGCGTTCACCGTCTCGGTGGTGCTGATCGAGGCGCAGCAGCCTGCCGTGTCGCCGCTGCCGGTGCTGCGTCGAGGCGAACGGGACCAGGGTCCGATCGTCACGCCCGGAATGGTGCCGCCCTATCCGACCCTCGACAGCGCGATCGCGCCGGCACACCGGACGCCTGGCGTGCTGCGGCTGGGGGACACGGTCCAACTCGCGGGGCATCACCTCGGCGGCACCGCCCGCCGGCTGGTGCTGCGGAGCGATCGCTTCGGCGTCGCACACGAGATCCCGCTCGCCGATGGCGTGGGCGAGACGTCTATCGGCTTCTCGATGCCGATCACGCCTGCCGCGCTGCCCGCCGGCCTCTACCGCGCCGAACTCCAGGTGCTTCGCGCAGGCGAGCCGCGCCCTCGCACCAGCAATGCGCTGCCGCTCGCGATTGCGCCGGCCATCACCAGTTTTCCGCCGCTCGCGATCGCGCGCGACGCATCCAATCGGTTGTCGATCACGCTCGCGGTGGCGCCGGCGGTCCGCGTCGGCCAGACCGTGACGCTTTCGATGGACACCCGCGAAGCGCCGGCACAGGCACGCGCCACCGACAGCGACCCACTGGTGTTCGTGTTCGCGGATGCGCCACCCGTCGGCGGCACGCCGCTGCTGCGGCTCAGGGTGGACGGCATCGAAAGCGTGCATGTCGACCGCAACGGCTCGCCACCCGGCTTCTTCGACCATCGCATCACCTTGCCGGCATGAACGCACGCCTCTCCGCCGAATGGACGACCGACAACCGACAGCGGCTGGCGGCGGAATTCGCCCGACTCGTCGAGTCGTTCGAAAGCCGAACCGGCCATGCGTCCGCCATCGACGCAGGCTCGGCTCCGTCACGACCCGCGCCTCGCGAGCGGCTTGCAGCCGAGGCCGAAGGCAACGCCGCCATCGATCGGATCGCCGCAGCCTTCGACCTGAGCGACTTCGAGCGAGACATCCTGCTGCTGGCCGCGGGCGTCGAGATGGATGCGGCACTCGCCGCGCGGGAGCCGCAGCCGAGCCTGGGCGCGGCCCTTGCCAGCCTGCCGTCTGCGCACTGGAACGCCGTCACGCCCATGGCGCCGCTGCGAGCCTGGCGCCTGATCGAGCTCGAAGCCGGCAGTCCGCTTCAAGCCCGCCTTCGGATCGACGAACGCATGCTGCACGCACTGGTCGGCATCGACCAGCTCGATGCGCGACTCCAGCCCCTGTTGCGAGCCCAGGCGCCGCCGACCTTGATGGCCGCGGCTCACCGAAGCGAAGCCCGGCGACTGTCCTCGATGCTCGGACGCGGCATGGTCGGCCGCGAGGTGGTGCAGCTGGCGGGCGACGATGCGGAAGGCCAGCTGGACTTCGCGGCCGAAGTCGCCGGACGCCTCGGCCGCAACCTGTACGTTCTCTCGATTGCCGAGATTCCCGCAAGCCCCGCCGAGCAGGAGGCGCTGGCCCTGCTCTGGCGGCGAGAGGCCTTGATGCTTCCGGCCGCCTTGTGCATCGACACGCAACTCGGCGAAGGCGCCCGAAGCAGCCCGAATGGCCATGACGACAGCGCCGGGGCCTTTCCCGGCGGCCTGCTGTCGCGATTCGTGGGCCGGCTCGGCGGGCTGGTCTTCATCGCCTCGCGCGAGCCGACCGGGGTGAAAGCGGCCTTCCATGTCCGCATCGACAAGCCGGATGCGGCGGGCCAACGCCAGCTCTGGAACCAGGCTCTTGCAGATCTCGCTGCACCGGCCGAATCGCAAGCCGCCGTCCTGCCGGTCGCATCCCAGTTCAGGCTCTCCGCAGCGAGCATCGCTCGCCAGGCGGCCTCGATCAAAGGCGGGCTCGGCACTCGCGACGCCGGCGACCTGGGCGTCCTGTCTTCCAGCTTGTGGCGCGCCTGCTGCGAGCAGGCACGCTCCCGCCTCGAAACGCTGGCGCAGCGCATCGAACCCGCGGCCGGCTGGTCGGACCTGGTGCTGCCGGAGGCGCCCATGGCCCTGCTGCGCCAGCTGGCTGCCCAGGTCGGCCAGCGCAGCCGGGTCTATTCGGAATGGGGCTTCGAGGCCCAGGGCACGCGCGGCCTCGGCATCAGCGCGCTCTTCGTCGGCGAGAGCGGCACCGGCAAGACCATGGCCTGCGAAGTGCTGGCCCGCGAGCTCCAACTCGATCTGTACCGCATCGACCTGTCGAGCGTGGTGAGCAAGTACATCGGCGAAACCGAGAAGAACTTGCGCAGCGTCTTCGATGCAGCCGAGGACTCGGGCGCCTTGCTGCTGTTCGACGAAGCCGATGCGCTCTTCGGCAAGCGCAGCGAGGTCAAGGACAGCCACGACCGCTACGCCAACATCGAGGTCGGCTACCTGCTCCAGCGAATGGAAAGCTACCGCGGCCTGGCAGTGCTCACCACCAACCAGCGTGCCGCGCTCGACCCCGCCTTCCTGCGGCGCCTGCGCTTCGTCGTGCAGTTTCCGTTTCCGGATTCGGCGCAGCGCGAAGCGATCTGGCGCGGCGTGTTTCCGGCCGCCATGCCGCGGGGCGCGATCGACCCTGCAGGCCTCGCGCGCGTGCCGATGGCGGGCGGGCGCATCCGCAACATCGCACTCAATGCCGCCTTCCTGGCGGCGGAGGACGGTCGACCGCTCGGCATGGATCACCTGCTGCGCGCCACCCACCAGGAGGCGGCCAAGAACGAGCGTCCGTTGCCCGAATCGCAGACCCGGGGTTGGGTGCCATGAAGGTGGTCGTCCACATCGATCGAATGGTGCTGCGCGGCATCGCGCCCGGGCAACGGGATGCGTTGGTCGACGCGCTTCGGAAGGCGTTGACGGCCGAGGTGGTCGCGCCCGGTGCGGCCGAGCGGGTCGCCGCCAGCGGACACCGCGAATCGCTTCGGGCACAGGTCGTGGGCAGCCATGACGCAGCCTCCCTCGGGCACGCCGCAGGCCAGCGCATCGGCCGGGAGCTGAAGCCATGACATCGAATGCACACCACTCGCACGACAGATCTTCTGCCGCGATGCCGACCTTGCTCCGGCAGCCGTCGCTCGAAGCCGCGTCGGCTCGGGGCAGCTTCGTTCGACTCCAGCGTCAATGCGCCTGTGGACAGTCAGCCGGACTCGCCGGCCGCTGCACTTCCTGCGAGCGCGAACGACTGGTCGGCCGAAAGGCGCCACTCGCGCCATCGGCTTCCCTGGTTTCTGCTCGCAGCTTGCCGATCGGCGAGCGCAACGACCGCTTCGAACAGGAGGCCGACCGAGCCGCCGATGCGGTCATGCAGGCGGGCGCCATGCCGAAGCTCGAGGGCGCGGTGGCGGGGTTGCAAGCTCGCTCCGCCAACCGCGATGCGGCGGGCCGCCGCCAAGGTGCCGGGCAGCACGGCCAGGCTGCCGAGACCTGCGCGAGCGAAGCCGAGGCGCCGCCGGTGGTTCACGAGGCATTGGCAAGCTCGGCCCGCGGCCTGGATGCGCCCACCCGTGCCTTCATGGAGCCCCACTTCGGCCGCGACTTCTCGCAGGTCCGCGTCCACGACGATTCGCTGGCGGACGAATCGGCTCGCGCGGTCGGCGCCAACGCTTTCACCGTCGGACCCGACATCGTGTTCGCCGCCGGCCGCTTCGCGCCCGGGACCGACACCGGCCGCCGCTTGCTGGCGCATGAACTCGCCCACGTGGTGCAACAAGGCGCCGGACCGGCAAGCCTGCAGCGCGACAACCCGCCGACCAATGCGCCGCCGACCGCCGGCAAGCGCGACGTGTCGATCGTGCTGAGCGACGACGACCAGGACATGTCGGAAGGACGGTCCTACGCCAAGACCGTGCTGCGGGTGACCAGCACCGCCGACGCCGCGGCCCAGCTGAAAGCGCTGGGCGTGCCGATCGGCAAGCTCTTCGTGGTCTCGCATTCGAGCGCGGCCGGCAAGGTGCGCTTCAGCTCGAGCATCGGCACGCTGTCGTGGGTCTCGCTGCCGGAGCTTGCCAAGGACCTGAAAGGCGCAGCTTCGATCGACGACGTGGACTTCCGCGGCTGCAAGCTCGGCGACGCATCCGGCGCGATGGAGTCGTTTCGGAAGACGATGGGCGCGCAATCGACCAGCGGCAGCAACTGCTGGACCTTCATTCAACGCGCGACGCCGCTCGACATCAACGGCGTCGACGTCACCAGCCCGTCGCAGATTCCGGAGACGCGCCAGGGCGCCTTCAACGCCGCCCTGCTTCGGCAACTGGGCAACATGAGGTCGGCCGACGGCAAGCCGGTACAGAACTGCCTGGTCGGCCTGGCGCCGGGCGAGCGGGCAGACGCGCGGTCGCTGCCCAAGATCTGGAAGCTGTACTGGGAAAACGGCGGCAATTTGATCGCCAGCTGGGCCAGCCCCGAATACAACGAGAAGTGGCAGCGAGGCTCGATCTGCTCCAAGGACATGACCGCGAGCACCACGCCTTGCGCCATCGTCAAGGTCGAGGCGCCCAAGCCGAGCGCGCCTGCCGCGCCCGCCGGTGGCAAGACCGGTTCGCTCGGTCGCTCGCAGCCCGGCATCGAGGTCGCTGATGGCGCTTCGGCTTCCGTCCCCGGCGAGGAGCCCGCATGAGCCTTTCGTCGTCACCCAAGCTGGCCAAGGGAGGACTGGTGGTGCTGGCCCCGGGTGGCGGCGCGGTGCAGCGCATCATCTCGCTGCAATACAACCCCGACACCCTGACGCGCAGCTACCAGGTGCAGGGCGTCGGCGGCGATGGCGGCGGCGACCGCGCGCAGCCGTTCCGGCTGAAGGGTCCGGCGATCGAATCGATCAAGCTCGAGGCCGAGATCGATGCCACCGACCCGCTCGAGTTCCCGGACCACAACGCCGGCGCGGTCGCCTTCGGCATCGCGCCGCAGCTGGCCTTGCTCGAGTCGCTGGTCAACCCGAGCGCCGCCGAACTGATGGCGGTCGCCGCGCAAAGTGCCAACGGCACGCTCGAGATCCTGCCGCCCGAGGCGCCGCTGGTGCTGTTCGTCTGGAGCCGCAGCCGCATCGTTCCGGTGCGGGTGACCGACATCTCGATTGCCGAGGAAGCCTTCGATCCGTCGCTTAATCCGCTGCGGGCGCGGGTGTCGCTCGGCCTGCGCGTGTTGAGCACCGACGACCTGGGCTTCCGGCACAAGGGCGGGACGATGTTCCTCGGCCACCTGAAGACGCGGGAAGCACTGGCGCTTCGCGCGGCCTCCGCCTCGCTCGCCTCGCTCGGCATCGAGAGCCTGCCCTGAAGGAGCCCGCCGCATGACCAACGATCCCTATCGATTCCTGATGGAAGCCGGCGCGATCGCGGCGCCACCGTTCGAGCGCAACAGCCGCTACGACGGCGTGCCGCTCGGGCGCTACGCATGGCCGAGCGGTGCCACCGCCCCGCAACCCCCGGCAGCAGGCGAAGACGTCGGCGTGCCCTACGTGCTGCGCCGCTTCATCCCGCAGCGGCGCGACATTGCGATCGCAGCCGAACAGGTGATCCGGAGCGGCGACCGGCCCGACCTGCTGGCCGCGCGCACGCTCGGGGATGCCGAGCTGTACTGGCGCGTCGCGGACGCGAATGCGGTCATCGACCCGAACACGCTCACCGACCTGCCCGGGCGGCGCGTTCGCATTCCCCGGCCGGTCGGCTTCTGAAGACGCGACGCGATCGGCCTTGCACCATGAACGGCGTACAGCTCTCCCTCTGGATCGGCCCGGTGCCGGTGCCTGCACCGCGGGAGGTGGTCGAGGCGCTGGTGCATGCGCGGGTCGAGAGCGGGTCGGGTGAATCGCAAGGCGGCTTCGAACTCGGATTCGACCTGCCGGCGCGGTCGCCGCTCCGGACGCTGTTTCTCCTGACCGGGGGCGGCAGCGTGCCGTTGATGCGGGTCGTGCTGGTGGTGAGCATCAACGGCGCGGCCCAGTCGATCATCGACGGCGTCACCACCCACGTGGAGACCCGGCCGGGCGAAGGCGGCATCGGCAAGCTGGTGGTGCGCGGCAAGGACCTGTCGGCGTTGATGGACATCGTCGAGTTCCCCGGCTTGCCCTACCCCGCGTTGCCGCCATCGGCGCGCGCCCTGCTGGTGCTTGCCAAGTACGCGGCGCTCGGCGTGCTGCCACTCGTGATCCCGACCCTGGCCGACGTGCCGCCGCTTCCGATGCAGCAGGTGCCGGCACAGCGCGGCACCGACTATGCCTACCTCAAGAAGCTCGCGGCCGAGGCCGGCTACGTGTTCTATCTCGAACCCGGCCCGACGCCGGGCACCTCTAAGGCCTACTGGGGTCCGGAGATCCGGGTCGGGCAGCCGCAACCGGCGCTCACCACCGGCATGGATTCGCAGACCAATGTCGAGCAGATCTCGTTCGACTTCGACCGGGAGCGCAAGTCGATGCCGGTGGTGTTCTTCCAGGAGGCCGCAAGCAAGGTGCCGATTCCGATCGTGATTCCGGACGTGTCGCCGCTCGACCCGCCGCTCGGACTGGTGCCGCCGCTGCCGCCCAAGTTGGTCAAGCTCGAGAAGACCGCGCACCTCTCCGCGCCCCAGGCGCTGATGACCGGCCTGGCGTATGCCGCGGCGCATGGCGATTCGGTGTTCGGCAGCGGCCAGCTCGATGTCGCGACCTACGGCCGGCTCCTGAAGTCGCGTGCGCTGGTCGGCGTGCGAGGCGCCGGCCTGCCTTTCGATGGCCTTTACTACGTGAAGAGCGTGACGCACCAGATCGAACGCGGCAGCTACAAGCAGGCCTTCAAGCTCGCGCGCAACGGCCTGGTGTCGACCATTCCCTCGGTCCCGACCTGATGAAGAAGCCAACACGATGAACGACGACAGCGCCCGCGCACCGCTTTACGGCAAGTACCGCGGCACGGTGGTGAACAACATCGACCCGATGCAGCTCGGCCGCATCCAGGCGATGGTGCCGGATGTCGCCGGCCTCCTCCCCGCCACCTGGGCCATGCCCTGCGTGCCGGCGGCCGGCATCAATACCGGCTTCTTCACGGTGCCGACGATCGGCTCCGGCGTGTGGATCGAGTTCGAGCGCGGCGACCCCGACTATCCGATCTGGGTCGGCGGCTACTGGGGCACCACCGCGGAGTTGCCCGCGATGGCTCGCCTGGTGCCGCCCGGCGTCACCGGCTTCACGCTGCAGACGCCGCTCAAGAACGGCCTGGTGATCAGCGACCTGCCGGGCCCGACCGGCGGCATCCTGATCCAGACCACCAGCGGCGCGATGATTTCGGTGAGCGACGTGGGCATCGTGATCTCGAACGGCAAGGGCGCCGTGATCAACATGACCGGCCCGACGGTGGACGTGAATGCCGGCGCCTTGACGGTGATCTGAATGCCCGCGCCGATCCTCCACCTGGCCGCCACCGTGATGTGCGCCCATGCCGGCCAGGCCACCCCGATGTCGCCTTTCGCGAGGGTGATGGTGAGCGGCCAGCCGGTGGTGACGCTGTCGAGCCCGTACGCCGTAGCGGCTTGCGGCCTGAGCGGCTCGGGCTCGCCGCCCTGCGCGACGGCGCAGTGGATGTCCGGCGCGACGCGGGTACTGGCCGGCGGCGTGCCGGTGTTGACGGTGGCGGGCCAGTCGAGCTGCATACCGACGGGCACCCCGTTGATGCCGCTCGCAACCCAGACGCGGGTGCTGGCGAGCTGAGCGCACGACAAAAGGAGCGAAGCACATGGCCGAACTCGATTTTCCGTTTCGATTCGATGCGGTGGGACGCACGGCCACGACGCGCTTGGACGACCACGTGCGCGACCTGATCGAAGAGGTGCTGTTCACGTCGCCGGGCGAGCGGGTGATGCGGCCGGATTTCGGCAGCGGCTTGCTGGGGCTGGTCTTCGAGCCGAACAGCTCGACGTTGGCGGCGACGGTGCAGGTGCTGGTTGCCAGCGCGTTGCAGCAGCATCTGTCGCACCTGATCGCGGTGCAGGCGGTGGAGGTGTCGAACGACTCGGCTGCGTTGCGGGTGGACGTGGCGTATGTGTTGTTGCTCGACGGGTCGTTGCGCTCGGGGCGGTTTGTTTCGCCTGGCGGGCTCTTGGGGGGGGCATGAAGCGGGTTCGGTTGATCGTTGGGGGCAGCGGTGGGGGCAGCGGATGCTGTTTGAGCGAAGCGAGTTCATGCGGACCCCGCGAAACGCGAGCACCGCAGGTTGCCCCGAGCGAAGCGACGGGGTCACGCGCAGTGGGATCGACCGGCCCGTACCGCGTACCGGGCGGACCCAGCAGCGCACGGAAAGCAGCCCATGACAACGCCCACAGCAACAACAAGATTCCACTGCTGCGACGAACGAAGACTGGCAGTGCTGCAACAAAGCGGCAGCGCCAACGCGATCGAATTCGTCGAGGTGCTGGACAAGTCCTCGCCGCCTTCGGCCCCCAGGCAGCAAACGCTGTTCGTGCGCCTCCTCAGGCCAGGTTTCGCCCTGGTCCCTGCCAACCTCCGCATCGACGGCGGGGAACGCATCGACACGGTCGGCATCCTCTGGGCCGCCGCCGCCGATGCGCTGCCGCCCGAAGCCGAAGCCGGCCTGGTCGACACGCTCGACGAACTCGCGCGCACCCTGGTCGTGCGCACCGACGGAAGCGGCGACTTCTCGCGGTACACGTTGTCGATCGTCTCCCATGCAGGCGGCACGACGGCGCCAGCCGACTTCGATCCGCGCTTGTCGCACATCGACTTCTCCTTCAAGGTCGAATGCCCATCCGACTTCGACTGCAAGGCCACGGACGATTGCCCGGCCGAGCCGAAGACCCGCGTCGACATCGACTACCTCGCCAAGGACTACCAGGGCTTTCGGCGGCTCATGCTCGACCGGCTTGCGCTGCAGGTGCCCGACTGGACCGAGCGATCCGGCGCCGACCTCGGCATCACGCTGGTCGAGCTGCTCGCGTATGCGGCCGACAACCTCTCGTATCGGCAGGACGCGATCGCGAACGAGGCCTACCTCGGCACGGCGCGGCAGCGCATCTCGGTCCGACGGCACGCGAGATTGGTCGACTACCTGCTGCACGAAGGATGCAATGCGCGGGCGTTCGTGCAGATCGAGGTGGCTGGCGACAACGTGTTGTTGCCCGCAGGGACGCAGCTGCTGACCCGGGTGCCGCGGACGCCGTTGGTCCTCGCGCCGGAAAGCGATGCATGGCATGCGGCGCTTGCCGCGGGCGCGCAGGTCTTCGAGACCGCGCATGACGCGCTGCTCGACCGGAGCCTCGATCGGCTCGCCTTTCACACCTGGGGCGACCAGGGCTGCTGCCTGCCGCGCGGCAGCACTCGCGCCACGCTGCGCGGCCATGCGACCGCCCTGCAGGTCGGCGACCTGCTGGTGTTCGAAGAACGGATCAGCCCGAGCACCTTCGCTCCGGAAGATGCCGACCGCACCCATCGCTGGGCCGTGCGCATCACCGAAAGAACGCTCGGGGTCGATCCCTCGGGCGGCCTCTTCGACTTCCCTGCGGTGGACGAACCGGTGGACGTCACCGAGGTCGCCTGGGACGCGGCCGATGCCCTGCCCTTCGCGCTTTGCCTTTCGGTGACCGAACGGCCGGGGCTGGAGATCAGCGTCGCGCTCGGCAACATCGTGCTGGTCGACCACGGGCTCACGCTGGCCGACGAGGCGCTGGGCCGCGTGCCGGCGGCCCGCTTGCAACTGGCGCCGGCCGCGGCTTCGTGCGCGGGCTGCGACCCTGTCCCGCCGCGGCCGGTGCCGCCGCGGTTCCGGCCGACGCTCGCACAGACGCCGCTATCGCAGGGTTTCGACCTGGGCCAGATGCTGGCTGTGCCGATCGACGAGGACGAGGGCTGGTGGCCGGCGAGCGCGCTGCTCGCCATCGATCCGCGACAGGCGACGCCACGCATCGTGCTGACCGCACAGCCGGACGACCCGGGCGCCCTGCCCCAGACCTGGGCGGCGCGGCGCGACCTGCTCTCGAGCAGCGCGGACAGCGACGATTTCGTGGTCGAAGTCGACGACGACGGACGGGCGAGCCTGCGCTTCGGCGACGACCGGCGCGGCCGCCGGCCGGACAGCGGGACGAGCTTCAGGGCGCGCTATCGAATCGGCAACGGAACGGCCGGCAACGTGGGCGCCGACAGCATCGGGCACATCGTCTCGAACACCGCGGGCGTCTTCACTGCCGTGCGCAACCCGATGCCGGCCGCGGGCGGCATCGGGCCGGAGGACATCGAGGCGGCCCGGCGCGATGCGCCCGAGGCTTTTCGAACCCAGGAGCGCGCGGTGACGCCGGCCGACTACGCCGCCGCGGCCGAGCGCCGGCCGGACGTTCAACGCGCTGCGGCGACCTTCCGCTGGACCGGCAGCTGGCACACGGTGTTCGTCACGCCCGACCGCTTCGGCGGCCTGACGGCCGACGCGGCGTTCACGCGCCGGCTGCGCCGCTTTCTCGAACGCTTTCGCATGGCGGGCTACGACCTCGACGTGAGCGCGCCGCGCCCGGTGCCGCTCGACCTGGCGCTGCACGTCTGCGTGCAGCCCGGCTACTCTCGGGCCGAGGTGCTGCGGAGCGTGCAGGCGGTGCTGTCCTGCCGGGTGCTGGCTGACGGCACGCTGGGTGTCTTCCACCCGGACCGCTTCAGCTTCGGGCAGCCGGTGTACCTGAGCAGCGTCATCGCGGCGGCGCAGGCGGTCGAGGGCGTCGACTCGGTTCGGCCGGACGCCTTCGGGCGGCTCGGCGTCGGCGGCGCGGCAACGCTCGACCAAGGCGTGATTCCGATCGGCGCACTCGAGATCGCGCAACTGGCCGGCAACCCGAACTTTCCGGAGCGCGGCCGGCTGCGACTCACTGCGGGCGGAGGACTGTGACCATGAAGCCGCACCTGTTGTCACGCCCGCCCGAAAGCGACTCCTGCGGTTGCTGCAGCGGGATCGGAGCCGAGACGCCGCAAGGCATCGACAACCGCTACGGCCTCTCGGCCGTCCGCTATCGAATCGGCGACCAGGCCGGCTTCGCGAGCAGCCTGCGCCATGCACTGTCGCGAAGCCGCTTCGCACCGCTCGGCCAGCTGCGCACGCGCGATGCGGACGACTTCACGATCGCCTTGATCGACGCCTTTGCCTGCTCGGCGGACGTGCTGACCTTCTACCAGGAGCGGATCGCGAACGAGTCCTTCCTGCGGACTGCCACCGAACGGGTGTCGCTGCAGGAACTCGGCAAGCTGGTCGGCTATCGGCTTCGTCCAGGCGTGGCGGCGGAGAGCTGGCTCGCGTTCGCGCTCGAAACCCCGCCCACCGCGCCTGCGGGCTTGGCGCCGGAGCCGGGCAACTTCGTGACCGGCGTTCCCACGCGCGTGTCGCTATCGGCCGGACTGGCGGTCCAAAGCGTGCCGGGGCCGGGCGAGAAGCCGCAGGCCTTCGAAACGGTCGAAGCCCTGCTGGAGGCGAGGCCGGAATGGAGCGCGATCCAGCCGTGGATGAGCGAGTCCGGTCGGCCGGCGCGGGGCGACACCCGCACCTACCTCGCGGGCGTCGGCAATGGGCTGAAGCCGGGCGACGCGCTGCTGATCGTCGGCAGCGAGTTCGACGCCAACCCGGACAGCAACGCCTGGGACTTCCGCCTGATCGAGCGGGTCGAGCTGCAGCCGGCCTTCGATCGCACGCTGGTTGCCTGGAAACGCGGGCTGGGTTCGATCTCGCCGTCGATGTCGCCTTCGGCCACGCCGCGGGTGCATGTTCTGCGAAGGCGCGCCTCGGCGTTCGGTCACAACGCGCCGATGTGGCAGGCCATGGGCAGCGATTTCAGGCGCAGCTATCCGGGCGGCACCGATGCGACCGATTGGCCGGAGTTCGTGCTGTCCCGCCATGCGGCGAGCAGCGTGATCGACCTCGATGCCGTCTACCCGGAGATCGCGAACGGCAGCCTGCTGGTGCTGGCCAAGGGCAGCTTCGACTATGCGTCGGAGCCGGCACCGGGCGGCACGTACGTCGAGCTGTACCGGGTCGCCGGCGTGTCCGAGGTGTCGCGCGCCGAGTTCGCGCTGTCTGCCAAGCTGACCCGGCTGCGGCTTTCGGGCGCCAACTACGACACGCAATTCAGGCGGCAGGTGCGCGAGACCGCCGTGTTCGCGCAATCGCAGCAACTCGAGCTCGCTCCCTATCCGGTGGCCGGGGAGGTCGAGGGCGATCGGATCGAGGTCGCAGTCGATGCCGAGGGCCTGCTGCCGGGGCGGCGGCTCGTGGTTCGAGGCACGGCTGCGAAGGACGGCTCGCCGGTGGTCGCCGCCGTCAGCCTGGTCGAGGCGGTGCCGGCAGGCCGGGGCTGCTGCGTGCTGCGCATCGCGCCGCCGCTCGCCGTGCCGCTTCGCCGCGCCAGCGTGGTGGTGCATGCGAACGTGACCTTGGCATCGCATGGCCAATCGGTCTCGCAGGTGCTGGGAAGCGGCGATGCGAGCCGCGCCTTCCAGCGCTTCGAGCTGAAGCACGCGCCGCTTTCCTGGCGCGCGGCAGCCAACGAGCTGGGCGCCGAAGCCGATATCGAACTGCGCATCGGCGACATCGCCTGGACCCGGCGGCGATCGCTGTTCGAAGCCGGCGCCGGCGAACGCAGCTATGCCCTCGAAACGGACGAGCAGGGCCGCAACTTCGCGCTCTTCGGCGACGGCATCCGCGGCGCGCGCCTTCCGACCCGACCGAACAACGTGCGAGCGACCTATCGCAAGGGCCTTGGCAGCGAAGGCAATGTCGCGGCCGGCAAGCTGACCCAGCTGATGAGCCGCCCGATCGGGCTCAAGAGCGTGAGCAACCCCCTGGCCGCTGCCGGCGGCACCGATCCGGAAGGCGCCGATGCCGCGCGGCAAAGCATTCCGCTGGTCACCCGCACGCTCGGCCGGGCGGTGTCGCTGCTCGACTACGAGGATTTCGCCCGCGCGTTCAGCGGCATCGCGAAGGCGAGCGCCGCCGTGCTGCAGCTGCCGGCCGGCGCCACGGTCGCGATCACGCTCGCAGCGCCGGGCGGCGAACCGATCTCGCCCGAAAGCCCAGTCTGGGTTCATCTGATCGCGGCGCTGCAAAAGAGCGGCGATCCCTACGTGCCGGTGCGCTTGCTGGCCAGCCGGCACAGCCACTTTCGCCTCGGCTTGCGGATCGAGGTCGAGCCCGGCTGGCAGGCATCGACGGTGCTGGCCGCAGTCGAGGCGGCGCTGCGCGATCGATTCGGCTTCGATCGTCGCCAGCTGGGACAACCGGTCCAGCAGTCGGAGGTGATCGCCACGGCGCAGGCGGTGTCCGGCGTTCGCGCGGTGGACCTCACGCGCCTTCATGGCGGCAGCCAGCCGGTCTCGCAGACCTTGCCGTCGGTGCAGGTGCGGCTGCTGGCCTCGCGCATGCGGGTCGCGAACGGCATGGCGCTGCCGGCGGAGCTGCTCACGCTCGATCCGGGCCCGCTCGACACGCTGGAGGAGATGACATGAACCGAGACCACCCGAGCGACGGCAGGAAGGCGCCATGAGCCTCGATGCCGATCGGCTCTACGAGCTGCTGCCAGCCATCCATCGCATTCGTGACGGCGAACAGGGCGGGCCGCTGCGCGCCTTGCTCGCGGCCTTCGCGGAGGAGTTCGCCGCGCTCGAGGACAACATCGAGCAGCTCTACGACGACCAGTTCATCGAGACCTGCGCGGACTGGGTCGCGCCGTACATCGGCGACCTGGTCGGCTATCGGCCGCTGCACGGGCTGGGCGGCGCCGCCGGGCCCGGTCTCGCACCGGCGGTGGCCTCCCCGCGAGCCGAAGTCGCCAACACCATTCGACTGCGCCGCCGCAAGGGAACGGCGCTGATGCTCGAACAGCTGGCCGGCGACGTCACCGGCTGGCCGGCCCATGCGGTCGAGTTCTTCGAACAGCTCGCGACCACCCAGTACATGAAGCATCCGCGGCTGCACGCGCCGGCGACCGCCGACCTGCGCCGTACGCGGGCCCTGTTCGAGCAGGGCGGGCCTTTCAATGCCCTGGCCCACACCGCCGAAATGCGTCGGCCCGAGACCGGCGCCGGGCGCTACAACATTCCGAACATCGGCATCTTCCTGTGGCGGCTTCGGGCATTCCGCCTCGGCAGCGTGCCGCTGACGCCCGACCCGACGGACGCGAGCGGCCGCAGGTTTCGGCTGAATCCGCTCGGCGCCGACCTGCAACTGTTTCGCCGTGCCCGCACCGAAGACGACATCACGCACTTGGCGGAGCCGATCAACCTGCCGGCGCCGCTTTCGGTTCGCCTGATGGCACTTGCCGTCCGGAGCGCGCAAGCCGCAAGTCCGCCGGCCCCGGATGCCCGGCTGGACGACGACTACGGCGAGGGTGAAAGCCTGGTGTTCCTCCGCCCCGGCAACGCCGGTGGCCCGCCGACGCCGGTGCCGCTCGCGGCGGTGCGGGTCTGCGACCTTCGCGATCGGCTGGATGCCGGCGGCAACCCGATCGGCTGGAACCACGAAGACGCACTGCCGGCCGGCACCATCGGCTTCGATCCGGAACGCGGCCGCGTGCTGCTCGGGGACGTGGCGGACGGGCCGCTGCTGGCGAGCTTTCATTTGGGTGCTGCCAGTGCCATCGGGGGCGGCGAATACGAGCGCTCGCCCGAGGGCGCCGACTTGCCGGCGCAGCGGGCCATCCGCGACGGTGCTTCGCTGCAGCCGATGCTGGATCAGATGTCGGGCGGCGGTCGGCTGCTGATCGGCGACAGCCTTCGCTACGAGGGGACGCCGGCACCTCGCTTTGAGGTCGATGCGCCGAGCGATGACGCATCGCCCGGCATCGCCTTGGTGGTGGCCGCACGCAACGGCGCGAGGCCGTTGATCGAGGCGACCGGCGAAATCGCGCTCGCCATCGGCCGCCGCGGCCGGCTGGTGCTGGACGGCCTGGTGATATCGGGCGCCGTGCTGAGACTGGCGGCGCCTGCCGCCGGAGACGACGCCCCGTGCGAGCTCGTGCTTCGCGACTGCACGCTGGTGCCGGGCATCTCGCTGTTGCCGGACGGAAGCGCCGCCTCGCCCGGCACCCCGAGCCTGATCGTCGAGCATCCGTTCGCCAGCATCACGCTGGAGCGCTGCATCACCGGGCCGCTGCAGATCGTGCGCGGTGCAGAAGTCGCGCTGGTCGATTGCATCCTGGACGCTGTCGATGCCAGCAACGTGGCCTTCGACGGAGACGGCGCCGGCGGACCCGGCGGCATGCTGACGCTGCGCGAATGCACGGTGGTCGGCAAGCTGCACACGCGCCGGCTCGAACTCGCATCCAACAGCCTGCTGGTGGCTGCGCTCGGGCCGTCCGCCACCGAAACCTGGCGGGCACCGGTCATTGCCGAGCGCCGCCAGCAGGGCTGCGTGCGCTTCAGCTACCTGCCGGCCGGCGCCATCACGCCGCGGCGCTTCCGCTGCATGCCCGACGCGGGGCACCTCGATGCAGCGCCGCACTTCAGCTCGCTGCGGTATGGCGCGCCCGGCTACGGCCAGCTGCGCCAGGTCACATCGAAGGCGATCCGCGAGGGCGCCGACGACGGCGGCGAGATGGGCGTGCTGCACGGCCTCTTTCAGCCCCAGCGAGAGAACAACCTGCGCATCCGGCTGGACGAATACCTGCGGTTCGGCCTTCGTGCCGGCTTCTTCCATGCCAACTGATTTCCACATGACCGAACCACGGGAGAGATGACATGGCCGCCGATCTTTCACGCATGCGCTTGAACCCCTTGCTCGACTACGCCGGCGTGGAGCTCAAGCAAGGCGCGGTGCTGCTGGACGCGGACGCGAACGAGCTGGTCGCGATCCTCGACCGGCGCCTCCGAGCGCTGGCGAGCGACACGCTCGGCCGCGCGACCGTGTCCGCCAACACGCCAGAAGCCTTTAAGGTCACTGCCGTGGCGGGGGCCCTGCAGATCGGCCGCGGCCGGATGTACGTCGACGGCATGCTGGCCGAGAACCACGGCGTTGCCGGCTCGAATGCAGGCGCCGAGGCACGCTTCGACGACCTGCTGGCGGAAACCTTCTTCGACGGCCCGATCGCCCTTGCCGAACAACCCTACCTGCCGGCGCCCGCCGCGCTGCCGAGTTCGGGCGTGCATCTCGTGTACCTGGACGTCTGGGATCGCGAACTCACCCACCTGGAGCAGCCGGCATTGATCGAGAGCGCGATCGGCGTCGAGACCAGCTCGCGCCGCCAGACGGCCTGGCAGGTCCGGGTGCTGGCAGAAGCGGCGGGCAACGGCAGTTGCGCCTCGCCGGATGCCGAGATACCGGGCTGGAGCAGCCTGATCGCGCCCTCCACCGGCGTGCTCAGCACCGGCACCTTCGATGTCGCGGCGGTGGCCGACCCGTGCGAACTGCCGCCGACCGGTGGCTACCAGGGTCTCGAGAACCAGCTCTATCGCGTCGAGATCCACGACGGCGGCGCGCCCGGCAACGCGACCTTCAAGTGGTCGCGCGAGAACGCGAGCGTTGGCAGCGCCGTGAGCCGCATCGTCTCGGCGACGGCGCTCGAACTGCAGTCGCTGGGCCGTGACGACGTGCTGCGGATTTCGAGCGGCGATTGGGTCGAGATCACGGACGACCTGAGCGAACTGTCGCAACGTCCGGGCGAGATTCGCCGTGTCACGGTGGATGACGCCACCCGACGCCTCGAACTTGCAGCGCCGCTTCCGGCCGAGATGCTGCCGTCCGCTTTCCCGGACGCATCGATGCCGATGCAACGCCATCTGAGGGTGCGGCGCTGGGACCAGAAAGGCCGCATCCTCCGCACGGCAGCCAACGGCAACACGGCTCCCGTGCAAGACCTGGACGCAGCCGGATCGAGCGGCCTCATCACCGTGCCGGCATCGGCGAACACCGAACTGCTGCTCGAGAACGGCGTGACCGTGCGCTTCGACAGCAGCGGTGCCAAGGGTTTCAGGAGCGGCGATTTCTGGTGCTTCGCGGCCCGCACGGCCGACGGCTCGGTCGAAGCGCTCGACCGGGCCCCGCCGCGCGGCATCCATCACCATTACGCGCGCCTCGGCTTCTGGGACGTGGCCGCCGGCACGGTGAGCGATTGCCGCCAGCACTGGCCGCCGGCCTCGGGCGGCAGCGACTGTGCCTGCACCGCCTGCGTCACGCCCGAGACGCATGCGAGCGGCCAGCTCACCATCCAGGCCGCGATCGACCGGGTGCGCGATACCGGCGGCACGGTCTGCCTGCATGCCGGCCAGTACACGCTGGCCGAACCGGTCCGCATCGCCAATGCCCGATCGGTGCGGGTGCAAGGGCAAGGCCCGGCGACCGTGCTGGTCGCGCCGGGCAGCGCCTTCGTGGTCGAGCGAAGCGCCGCGATCGCACTCGAGGACATGACCCTGCTCTCGATCGGGCAAGCCTCGGTCGTGAGCGTCCGCAGCGCGATCGGGCTTTTGCTCCGACGACTGGTGATCCTCGTGCCGGCGCTGCGGGATACGCGCGGCGCAGCGATCTCGCTCGCCGGCGTCGTGGCCGGCGCCACCATCGAGGACAACTTCATCATCGCGCCGGACGGCATCCGGGCGGGCGAGCCCACGGCCGAGGATGCGCCCGGCTTCCTCATCACGGCGCTCCTGCGCATCACGGACAACCTGCTTTGGTGCCAGCGAAACGGCATCGTGCTGAGCGGGCGCTCTGCCCATCTGCTCGACTCGCGGATCGCAGGCAACCAGTTGCTGGGCGGCCGCATCCAAGGCATCGCGCTGACAGGCTTCGCGCTGCCGGGCGCGGCCATGCGGCTGCAGGACAACAGCCTGTCGGTGAACGGCCCCGGCATCCGATGCGCGCTCGACGGAAGCTGGATCGAGCGCAACAAGCTGCATGCCGCCCGGCAAGGCGACCGCGAACCGACCGGCGCCGGCATCCACCTCGCGGTGGGCCTGGACGCGAGCGGCAGCGACCAGTGCCAGGTCATCGGCAACCAGCTGCGCGGATTTCCGGATGCCGGCGTGCTGGTGCAGGCTCCTGCGAAGGAGCTGTTGATCGACCAGAACATCATCGAAGCCTGCGGCAGCGGCATCCTGATGATCGACGGCGCGCGCTCGGGGTCGCTCACCATCACCGGCAATCACCTACGCAGCATCGGAAGCGGCTCCGCCGATGGCGCCGACGGCGGCGCGCAGCCCGATAGCGCCATCGGCCCGGTGGTGGCCGGCATCGGCGTGCTGCGGACGCAGGCCGCCACCATCGCGGGCAACACGGTGCGCCAGGTCGGCACCGAGCTTGCGCGCGCCAAGCAACTGGTCGCGGGCATCTTCGGAATGTCGGTGCAGCGCATCCGCATCCATGGCAACGAAGTGACCGAGATCGGGCCGCCGACCGAGTTCGGCGGCACCGCGGCCGGCATCATGCTGCGTGCGCCCTACGCCCAGGTCGCGATCGCGAACAACCATGTCGAGCGCGATCCGCAGCCGAGCGAGCAGCCCAATGCCGCCTCCTGGTATGCGCTGCTGCTGGACGAACCCAGCGCCCGCGAACGGGTGCTGTCACGCATGGCGAACTTCAGCGCCATCAAGCTGGACGAGGCACGCACGCTGGTCGTGGCCGGCAACCGTGCCTGGGTCGATGTCGGCGCCACCGCGGTGGATGCGGCCGGCGCGGCCGTGGTGCGCGGCGCCGGTGTGACCGTGCTCGGCAACACCCTGATCGCTCGCGGCCGCACGCCGGCGGTGGACGTGAGCGCGGGCGGCGACCTGATGTTCAGCGACAACCGATGCGAGCTGCGCGCCAACACCAACATCGAGGCGGTGCGGCTCGCTTCGCCGGTTTCGCTGGTGCACGGCAACCGGGTGCGCGGCGGCAAGCCCTCGATCGCGATCGGTCCGCAGAACGCCACGGTCGCGGCCATCGGCAACGTGACCACCAGCGGTGTCGCGGGGCCGGTCAAACCGGAGATGCAAGCGCTCAACCTGGTGGCTTGACGCGAGCGGCCGCTGCTTCGCTGTTCGCCGATCGTTCGCAGCTACTTTCACAATCCCGCCGGCCGCGATCCCGCGGCCGACGACCTCGAGGACTTCGCCATGCGCCTTCTGATTCTCCAGACCGACAGCCTGCAATCGATCAAGGCCACGCTGCAGGCGAACGACCCGCAATCGGCCGTTTCGATGGAACGGTTGCGCCGGCTCAATCCACATCTCGACCTGGCCAGGCTGGAGCCTGGCGCGGTGCTGTTCCTGCCCGATGCGCCCGAACTTGCGCAGCCCGAAAGCCGCGCGCTCGACGGCGGCAGCTTCGACGAACTGCGAACGCAGATCGAGCAGGGCCTCGAACAGGCCGCAGGACGCAGCAAGGCCGGCTTCGAGCAGCTGGGCGCCGACCGCACCGAAGTCGCCGGTGCGTTGAAAGGCGCCGCGGTCAAGCGACTGATCGACAGCGATGCGGCGCTCAGGGCCCAGGTCGAGCAGGCCACCGCCCGCTTCGCGGCCGACCAGCGGGATGCAAAGGAGGCCGCTTCGCAGATCGAGTCGATGCAGAAGGCGGCAGCGGCCGAACTGGCCGTGTTGTCAAAGCTGTTGCCCGGCTAGGGCGCGGCGCTACGTCGCCGGCGGCATTCCGTGGCGAAGGCCCTCGCCCACGGTCGGGAAACGCAGGCGAAGCCGCAATTCGCGCTTCAGGCGCCGGTTGTCCAGCCGCCGCGATTCGCCCATGAAGCTGAGCTGCATCGCCGGCAGCCGAGACCCGGCCTCCTCTCGAGAAATCCGTGGCGGACGTGGCAGGCCGAAAAGCCCGGCCGCGAGCTCGATGTAGTCGCCCATCCGGATCGCGCTGTCGTCGCTGACATGGAACGCCCGCTGTGTGCCGCCCCGGTAAAGCGCGGCCACGCAGGCCCGCGCCAGGTCGTCGGCATGGATGTGATTGGTGTAGACGTCGTCCTCGGCGCGCAGGATGGGCGTGCCCTTCGCCAGCCGGTCGCGCGGCGTGCCGCCCTCGCGATCGTTGGCGTAGATGCCGGGGATGCGCAGGATGCGGGTCGCCACCCCCAGCCTGCCGAACCAGCGCACCGCAAGCTCGGCATCGACCCTGCGTTTCGCACGGGCCGTTGCCGGACGCAGCGCGCGCGTCTCGTCGATGCGTGCTCCGCCGCAGTCGCCGTAGACGCCGGAGGTGGATCCGTAGACCAGGCTCGTCGGGAAGGAGCGAAGGCTGAGCGCGCGGACCAGCGCGAGCGTGCGGGGGTCGCCGGGACCATGCGGGTGCGGTGCGTCCGGGGAACCAGGCGCCACGAGCGCGGTGTTGCCCCGAGGCGGCGGTGCCAGGTGAAGGACGCGGTGAGCGATGCCGGCCAAGCGGCGAAGGGTCGCTGGCCGGTCGAGATCACCGACCAGCGGCACCAGTCCGGCTTGCCGCAGCGCCGGTATGCGATCGCGCGACGAGGTCAGCGCCAGCAGCCGAACCCGGCCGCCGAGCGCCCGGGCCGCGCGGAGGCCGATGTCGCCGCAGCCGACCACCAGGACGCGTTCGCGCCGGAACCGGGCCGGCATGGCGCCGAGAGGGCTGTTGATTGAAGGCAAAATCCGTGATCCCAAGCAGAAGCAGAGCCGAAGAATACCCATGACCAGCAGCGCAGCCACCGCGAACGAGGCCGGATTCAGCATCACCGTCGAGCCGAGCGGCCGGAGCTTCACGGCGCTGGCGGACGAAACCATCCTGGCGGCCGGTATCCGCCAGGGCATCGGCCTCCCCTACGGCTGCAAGGACGGTGCCTGCGGTTCCTGCAAGTGCAAGAAGCTCTCGGGCGAGGTCAGCATGCGCGCCCACCAGAGCAAGGCCCTGAGCGCCGACGAGGAACTCGCCGGCTACGTCCTCACCTGCAGCGCCACTGCCTTGAGCGACGTCGTGCTCGAGTCGAAGCAGGTGACCGAGGCCGGTGCGTTTCCGGTTCGCAAGATGCCGGTCCGGGTCTCGGCGCTGGCCAAGAAATCGCACGACGTGATGCTGGTCCGACTGCAGCTGCCGGCGGGTGAACCGCTCCCGTTCCATGCCGGGCAATATGTCGAGTTCCTGCTGCGGGACGGATCGCGGCGGAGCTACTCGATGGCGAACGCGCCGCACACCCTGCTCGAACCCGGTACCGGCATCGAACTCCACATCCGCCACATGCCCGGCGGCAAGTTCACCGACCATGTCTTCGGCCTCATGAAGGAGAAAGAGATTCTTCGGGTCGAGGGCCCCTACGGCAGCTTCTTCCTGCGCGAGGACTCGGCCAAGCCGATGGTGCTGCTGGCGTCCGGCACCGGCTTCGCGCCAATCAAGGCATTGATCGAACACATGAAGATGAAGGGCATCGACCGCCCGGCCACGCTCTACTGGGGCGGCCGCCGGCCTGAAGACCTGTACATGGACGAATGGGTGCGCGCACAGCTGAGCGAGATGCCGAACCTTCGCTACGTGCCCGTGATCTCGAACGCCGTGCCGGAGGACGATTGGCAAGGGCGCACCGGCTTCGTCCACCGCGCCGTGATGGAAGACTTGCCGGATTTGTCGGGCTACCAGGTGTATGCCTGTGGTGCGCCGGTGGTGGTGGACTCGGCCAAGCGCGACTATGTCGCAGGGTGCAGGTTGCCGGAGGAGGAGTTCTACGCGGACTCGTTCACGAGCGAGGCTGACAAGGCTGGTGGTTGACGGCCGAAACAGCCGGAACCTGCATCGAGCATTCACCCGTCAGAAGGACTTCAGGGTTGCGTGAGCCATTTGCAGTTGCGGCACGAGCAGCTCGTACAACTGTTCGTGCTGCTCAAGATCGGGCAAATTCGGTACCGCACTCAACGACACGCCCTGGATTCTTTTCGAGAATAGTCGCCTGATCTGGCTGCGGACCAGCCCTTGCAATTTGGTGTGATCGAATTGGCCCAAATCAGGATTGGATGCAACGCGAGCCGGAGAATGGTCGACGAGTTTTATCAACGCGACGAAGACAACCTCATCGCCGAGCTTTGATCGCACACCGCCTTTGAAACATCTGCGATTTTGGTCATCAAAGTCCGAACTTCTTTTACGAAATCTGGACCGTTGACTTTTAATATGCTCATCGCATGAACGTTGTACATCCGTGCCATGAAAAACTCGACCGCCGCGTATACAGCGAGTGGAACATCCATGGACCTTTCAATCTGCGACACAAGTAGACCCAATTCCATGTGACGGGACGCATAGTGCGGCGCCATTCTGGCACCGTCAAGAATATCATCATCGTCAATCGCGTTTCCGAGGGTTCTGGCGCTGGGCCATTGGTCGTTTTCCGTGAATAGTAGATTCGTTTGCGGAGACTCGACCATCCGAGGGCGCTGCTCGCGTCAACCACGCCTCAGCGCTGGTCTGTTGCACCATGCAACTTGGCTGCCCAAAGCGCGCAAATCTGGCGCCGAGGGCTTGAACCAGCTTCACAACTTCTTGAATCTGCCGTGAGTTTCCTTTAGCTTGGGCAGCAAGAGCGCATAGAGCTCTTCCTGCTTTTCGAGATCTGGCAGCAAATGGCTCTGCTCAAGGTGAACGTTGTGTATTTTATTCGAGAACAACCGCTGGATCTGCTGAAGGACTTTCTGTCGCACTTCATCGAATTTTGGCCTCATATTCTTGTTGTCGAACTTAAGGAACCGCTCCATCAACGCAAATGCATCTTTGGTCATTTTAAAAAAAGCGACGAAGACCACCTCATCTCGCAACGATGACCGAAGTTGCCCCTTGGGGGTCTTCTTGATTGTCTCCATCGCCGCTTGAACATCAGCTTTGAACTTCGCATCCATTCGATCTGGATCATGGAGAAGCTCGAGCTTCTTAATCAAGGTCTTGGTGGCCTTGTAGACAGCATCATTGACAGTATTTGCAGCTGATACGCGGTTCGCCAGCCCAGCTACGTCGATGTCTAGTCTTGGCTCCAGCAAGGAGCCGTTAAGGACGTCGTCATCGAACACTGCCTTCCCAGCAGTTCCCAAGCCTGGCCATGAATCTTGTTCCATGTGTCTCTCCCGATGTTGCAAGACGGTCAGTGTTGTCCTTCTATTGCAGATTTTGTAGTCCCTTGAACGCCTAGGGTACCGACCTTAGGCTACTTTCATGGAGTCTTTTTTTCAAACCCTTGGTGTACTTGCTTCACCAGCTTCTTCAAATCCGTATACAACTGCTTCTGTCGACCGAGGCCCGGCAACCATATGCCGAGCGCAACTTTGAGAATTCGCCGCGAACACAACTTCCAAATCGAACATCGTCGATCTTTTTTTAGCTCGAGCAAATTGAGATGTTGGCTGCCGAACGCGAAATAGCCCCGGCCAATGCGTTGTCGACGTTTTCGACGAAAGCCACAAACACCACCTCGTCCCTGAGCGCGGTCCGCACCTTACCGTGTGCCAGCCGACGAATAGCTGTTATAGCCGCCCTGACATCTTCAAAAAACGCGCAGCCGAGCCTGATTTGTATCCGTCTTTTTGCTAATAAAGCGCTGGCATCAATACGATGAGGAAGCTTAGGGCGTTATACACAGCAACCCCCATCCTATCGAATTGTTTGATGTCCTCGCATCGAAAGCCATGCAGAATTCGCGTCGGCACAGCCCTACAGATCGAGGATTTTCAGGTGATGAAGCGTATTACTAAAGTCTGAGGGCTTGGCCATGGGGGATGCAAAATCATTGCAGGACCAGAATTTTTCCGTGAGAACAGGTTTCTGATTGCAGGCCGGCGAGTTCATGTATTTTTCCCAATTAAGATGAACGAAGCTCGGATCGGCAAAGAGTAAGAAAAAGCGCTGTCGACCATCTTGATGAATACCACGAACACCACCTCGTCCCTGATTGCGGATCGTACTTTGCCGTTGGCGACATCAGTGATGGTCGCATGGTCGCCCGGACTTCGGCATGAAACTTCTCTGATTGGTTGGGGAACTTCGCGTGTTCCTACTCGTAGAGATCCGGCATCAATTCAATGAACCCCTGCACAGAGTTGTAAACGACGCTCTCCATCGCTTCCAGCGGCTTACTGCTACCTACCACCCGAAAGGCATTGCCAAGTTTCCAAGGCGACATCCTGGCATATGCAGGACTTCCGGGGAATGCATGGTATGGCCGAGCGTCCGAGAGCTTGGCCATTGATCGATTTTCATGAGAGACCTTCTTTCACTTCAAGAGAATGGACTTCCTCTTTTCATCCCGTTTCGACGATCAATGTCACGAGCTTTCCTGGTATTGCCCATCCCACCAGGGAAATAGCACCTGGGCTGCATCGACTGCCGCTGCCGCACGCCGCATCCACCCGCGCGCAAGCCGCCCACCCTTTTCGGCACGACTTCAGCAGCTTGGATGCGACCGCGTTCTGGGCGGCGGAGGCGCACCAGGCGCTATCCTTGACCGGCTCGAACCGCCCATCCATTCCAAGCCATGACCATCAGAAGACGCCAGCTCCACCTGCTGCTCACAGCGGCAACCCTCCTCTGCGCGCACTCGTCCCCGTGGGCCCAGCAACGACCGATTCGGCTCGTCGTGCCCTACGCGCCCGGCGGACCGATCGACGTCACCGCCCGCGTGCTGGCCGAGCGCGTCAAGGATTCGCTCGGCACGGTCATCATCGACAACAAGCCGGGAGCCGGCGGCAACATCGGTGCCGATGCGGTCGCCAAGGCCGCGCCGGACGGGCTGACCATCGGCATCGCCGCCACGGCGACCAACGCCGTCAATCCGTGGCTCTACGCCAAGATGCCGTTCAACGCAGCCACCGATTTCGCCCCGATCACGCAGATGGTCCGGGTGCCGAACGTGCTGGTGATGAATGCGGAGACGGCAGCGCGCCTCAAGATCGAGACGCTGCCCCAGCTGATCGCCTATGCCAAGGCGAATCCTGCCAAGCTGAACTACGGCAGCGGCGGCAACGGCAGCGCCGGCCATCTGGCGGGAGAGTTGTTCAAGAAGGAGGCCGGTATCTTCGCCGTGCACATTCCCTACAACGGAGGCAATCCGGCTCAGTTGGCCCTGCTGTCCGGACAGGTTGATTTCAACTTCGACAACCTGGCGACCGCTGCGCCGAACATCCGCTCGGGCAAGCTGAAGGCGATTGCCGTGACCACCGCCGAAGCCAGCACGTCGTTGCCCGGCGTGCCGCCGGTCGCGGCGACGCTCAAGGGTTTCTCGATCGACACCTGGTGGGGCTTGGTCGCTCCGGCCGGCACGCCCGCGGACGTCGTCGCGAAGCTCAACCGCGCCTTCGTCGATGCGCTGAACGCACCCGAGACCAAGAGCCGCTTCGCAGGCTTGCTGGCCGAACCGGTCGCCAACACGCCCGAGCAATTCGGCGCCTTCATGAAGTCGGAGCTCGCGAAGTACGAGAAGGTCGTCAAGGCGACCGGCGCCAAGGTCGACTGAAGAGGACTCGCTCGGGCGCCGGCCGGAGCCCTCGGCAAGCGCCGGCAGCTGCCGGCAGCCGCCCTACTCGCCCAGGTAGGCCGCGCGCACCTTCGGGTCGTTCAACATCACCTTGGCGTCGCCGCTCATGGTGATGAGGCCCGACTCCATCACGTAGCCGCGATCGGCCAACTGCAGGGCACGGCTCGCGTTCTGTTCCACCAGCAGCACCGTGACGCCCTGGTCGTAGACCTGCTTCACGACCTCGAAGATCTTGTCGACCATGATGGGCGAGAGGCCCATCGAGGGTTCGTCGAGCAACAGCACCTTGGGCCTCGCCATCAGGGCGCGGCCCATGGCGAGCATCTGCTGTTCGCCGCCGGACATCGTGCCCGCGAGCTGGGTGGCGCGCTCCTTCAAGCGCGGGAAGGTCGCGAAGACCCGGTCGATGTCCTTCGCGATCTCGGCCTTGTCCTTGCGGATGTAGGCGCCGATCTGGAGGTTCTCGGTGATGGTCATGCGGGTGAAGACGCCGCGGCCTTCCGGCACCATGACCAATCCGTCGGCGACCAGGTCCCAGGCGCCGCGTCCCTTGATGCTCTTGCCGAGGAACTCGATGTCGCCGCCGAGATAAGGCAAGGTGGCGGTGATCGCCTTCATCGTGGTGGTCTTGCCGGCGCCGTTGGAGCCGATGAGCGACACCAGCTCGCCTTCGCGAACCTCGAAGTCGATGCCCTTGACCGCCTGGATGCCGCCGTAGGCCACCTTGAGGCCGGTGACTTTCAACAGGGTTTGAGCCATGGTCAGTGTCCTCCCGTGCCGAGGTAGGCCTCGATCACTTTTTCGTTGCGCTGTACGTCGACCGGAGTGCCTTCGGCGATGGGCTTGCCGTAGTCGAGCACCGTGACCCGGTCGCACAAACCCATCACCAGCTTCACGTCGTGCTCGATCAGGAGGATGGTCCGGTTGTCCTTGCGGATGCGGTCGATCAGCTCGCGCAGCATGACCTTCTCGGTCGCGTTCATGCCGGCAGCCGGCTCGTCGAGCGCGATCAGTTGCGGATCGGTGGCGAGCGCGCGGGCGATCTCGAGCCGGCGCTGGTCGCCGTAGCTCAGCGTGCGCGCCTTGTAGTCGGCGAACTTGCCGATGCCCACGTAGTCGAGCAGTTCCTGCGCGCGCCTGGCGATGGCGGCCTCTTCGGTCTTGAAGCTGCCGGTACGGAAGATGGCGCCGAACACGCCCGAATGCGTGCGGATGTGCCGCCCCACCATCACGTTCTCGAGCGCGGTCATCTCGGAGAAGAGCCGGATGTTCTGGAAGGTGCGGGCGATGCCGGCCTTGGCGACTTCATGCACCGCGCTCGGCTGGTAGGGCTTGCCGGCCAGCTCGAAGCTGCCGCTGTCGGGCGTGTAGAGGCCCGTGATGACATTGAAGAAGGTGGTCTTGCCGGCGCCGTTCGGACCGATCAGGCCGTACACCTGGCCGCGCTCGATCTTCATGCCGACGTCGGAAAGTGCCTGCAGCCCGCCGAAGCGCTTCGAGATGCCCTGCACGTTGAGGATGGTTTCAGTCATGTGCCGTGCTCCACCTCAAGGATTGATCGACATGGGGCGGGCGGCGCCGCCGGGCAGCTCGTCGGACGGCGTGTCGACGCCCGGTGCCGCGGCCGGCATGCCGGAGGCCGGCGCCGTGCCCTTGCGATTGAGCGTCTTGCCGTGGTCCGGCGAAGGCCAGAGCCCGCGCGGACGGACCAGCATGATGATGATCATGGCGAGCGCAATGAAGAGCTGGCGCAGGATCGACGCGTCGAGCCGGCCGTCGGTCATCGACTGCAGCGGGCCGGCGACGTAGCGCAGCACCTCGGGCAAGGCGGCCAGCAGCACGGCGCCGAGGATCACGCCCGGCAGGTGCCCGATGCCGCCGAGCACGACCATCGCGACGATCATCACCGACTCCATCAGGCTGAAGGATTCGGGCGAGACGAAGCCCTGGAAGGCAGCGAACATCGCGCCGGAGACGCCGCCGAAGCTCGCACCCATGCCGAACGCGAGCAGCTTCATGTTGCGGGTGTTGATGCCCATTGCCTTGGCGGCGATCTCGTCCTCGCGGATCGCCATCCAGGCGCGGCCGACCCGCGACAGCTGCAGCCGGTGCGAGATGATGACCGTGAAGATCACGAGCACCAGGAAGAGGTAGTAATAGAGCGTGACCGAGGAGATCGAGAAGCCGCCGATCTTGAGCGTCTTGCCGAGGTTGAGGCCCCAGAAATGGATCGCGTCGATCGAGGTGATGCCCTTGGGGCCGTTGGTGATGTTGACCGGGTGGTCGAGGTTGTTCAGGAACACCCGGATGATTTCGCCGAAGCCCAGGGTGACGATGGCCAGGTAGTCGCCACGCAGCTTGAGCGTCGGCGCCCCGAGCAGCACGCCGAGCAGTCCCGCGAGAACCAGCGCGGCCGGTATCACGACGATGAGCGAGGTATGCAGGCCGTTCGGGAACATCGCCTTGAACGCCGGAAAGGTGTCCGTGAGGTGCGGCGAGCCGAGCAAGGCGAACAGGTAGGCGCCGATCGCGAAAAACGCGACATAGCCCAGGTCGAGCAGGCCGGCATAGCCCACCACGATGTTGAGCCCGAGCGCCAGCAGCACGTAGAGGAGCGCGATGTCCGCGATGCGGACCCAGGCGTTGCCGGCCGACTGGAGCAAGAGCGGCAGCACCAGGAGGCCCACGGCCGCGATCAGGAAGAAGACGATGTTCTTGCTGTTTTTCATGGCGTGCGCTCCTTCAGGCCCGGTCGGCCACGCGCTCGCCGAGGAGGCCGGAGGGCCTGAGCGTGAGCATGATGATCAACACGATGAAGGCGAAGATGTCGCTGTAGTGGCTGCCGAGCACATCGCCGGTGAGAGCGCCGATGTAGCCGGAGCCGATCGCCTCGATCAGGCCGAGCAGGATGCCGCCGACCACCGCGCCGGCCAGGTTGCCGATGCCGCCGAAGACCGCCGCCGTGAAGGCCTTGAGCCCGGGGATGAAGCCCATCGCATGCTGCGCGATGCCGTAGTTCGAGGCGTACATCACGCCGGCCACGGCGGCCAGCACGGCGCCGATGATGAAGGTGGCCGAAATCACCATGTCGGGCCGGATGCCCATCAGCGCCGCGACCCGCGGGTTCTCGGCGGTGGCGCGCATCGCGCGGCCGAGCTTGGTGTAGTTGACGATCCACATCAGGATCACGAGGCAGAAGGCGGTGACGCTCAGGATCATGACCTGGGTCGGCGAGATCACGGCGCCGCCGACATGGATCGGCTCGGTCGAGAGCAGGTTGGGATAGGCCTTGTTGGTCGGCTTCCAGATGATCATGGCGATCGTCTGCAGCAGGATCGACATGCCGATGGCGGTGATGAGCGGCGCGAGCTTGGGGCTGTTTCGAAGCGGCCGATAGGCCACCTTCTCGATGATGAAGTTGAGGCTCGCCGCCACCACGCAGGCGATGATCAACGCGATGATGAGGATCAGCCAGCCGGGGGTTCCCGGCATGGATTGCTGCATGAGGCCGATGATCGACCAGCTGGTGAGCGCCCCCACCATGAGGACCTCGCCGTGCGCGAAGTTGATGAGATTGATGATGCCGTACACCATGGTGTAGCCGAGGGCTATCAAGGCGTACATGCTGCCGAGAACCAGACCGTTGATGATCTGCTGCAGCAAGATGTCCATAGGAGAATCCTCTTTGTAATGCGCCTGTTGGGCGCCCAACCTGACCCGGCGCTCCGTTTGGGCGCCATGGCTTCTCTTAGCAAAAAACCCGCCAGCATGTTTCGACGGCGGGTTTGTGGGCGGGATTGTAGTCATGCCGCTGCCCGGTTTTCGTGCAGCTTCTGGGCGGGTTTACCCGACGACGTTCAGCCTTCTTCGGACTGGTTGCGGCGACGCAGTTCGCGAAGACGCTCGGCGATGCGCAGCTCGAGGCCGCGCTCGACCGGCTGGTAGAAGCCGGGCGGCGCCATGCCGTCCGGCAGGTAGGTTTCGCCCGCCGCGAAGCCGCCCTCTTCGTCGTGCGCGTAGCGATAGCCCTTGCCGTAGTCGAGCTGCTTCATGAGGCGGGTCGGCGCGTTGCGCAGATGCATCGGCACCGGACGCGTGCCGTCCGACTTGATGAAGGCCTTGGCCGCGTTGTAGGCCTTGTAGACCGCGTTCGACTTGGGCGCCATCGCGAGGTAGATCACGCATTCGGCCAAAGCCAGCTCGCCTTCCGGCGTGCCGAGCCGTTCGTAGACCTCGGACGCGTCGAGCGCCAGACGCAGCGCGCGGGGATCGGCGAGCCCGATGTCCTCGCTCGCCATGCGAACCAGCCGCCGCGCCATGTAGCGCGGATCGGCGCCGCCGTCGAGCATGCGCACGAACCAGTAGAGCGACGCATCCGGATCGCTGCCGCGCACCGATTTGTGCAGCGCCGAGATGGTGTCGTAGAACTGCTCGCCGCCCTTGTCGTAGCGCCGCAGCCGCTCGCCCAGC
Organism: Burkholderiales bacterium 8X; assembly: GCA_902506565.1. Classification (GTDB taxonomy): domain Bacteria; phylum Pseudomonadota; class Gammaproteobacteria; order Burkholderiales; family Burkholderiaceae_C; genus Variovorax. The sequence goes on from LR732703.1 coordinate 3,440,775, forward strand.
ACCCGCAACAGCCAGGCGTCCGCAATGCGGTCGAGCTTCTCGGCACCCGCGGCCACGGCCAGGGTCTCGAGCGTGTTGAGGAGTCGGCGGGCGTCGCCGTCGGCGTACGCGACCAGTCGATCGACTGCATCCGTCTCGATCGCCGGCACCGCGTCGATGGCTTGTGCGCGGCTCGCGATCTGGCGCAGGTCGTCTTCGCCGAGCGGCTGCAGCACGTAAACCGCGGCGCGCGAGAGCAGGGCCGAGTTGACCTCGAAGGAAGGGTTCTCGGTGGTCGCGCCGATGAAGGTGAAGAGGCCGGACTCGACATGCGGCAGGAACGCATCCTGCTGGCTCTTGTTGAAGCGATGCACCTCGTCGACGAAGACGATGGTGCGGCGCTGCTCCAGGCCGTCGCGTGCCGCGGTGGCGCGCTCGACCGCTTCGCGGATGTCCTTCACGCCGCCGAGCACCGCGCTGATGCTGAGGAACTGCGCGTCGAAAGCGTCGGCCATCAGGCGCGCGATGGTGGTCTTGCCGGTGCCGGGCGGACCCCACAGGATGCACGAATGAGGCTGCCCCGATTCGAAGGCGATGCGCAGCGGCATGCCGTTGCCGAGCAGATGCTGCTGCCCGATGACCTCGCCCAAGGTGCGGGGGCGAAGGCGTTCGGCCAGGGGAACGTGTGAACTCGTTGCCATCGATAACCAGGTTGCAGGAATCGGCTCGGCCGAAGCGGGACGGCGGCTTGCGCCCGATGCCCTGCGGTCTATTGCTTCAGCACGTCGGCGCCGGCCGGCGGCTGGAAAGCGAAGGTCGAGGCGGCGAGCGACGGATTGATCTCGACCTTGCTGAAGCGGATCGACGACTTCTGCCCGAAGCTGTCGACGATCTCGAGCGCCGAAAGCGATTCGCCCTGGAACCCGACCATCACGCTTTGGAGCTGCCCGTCCTTGTTCCTCGGCACCGCCTTGACCCATTCGACGCCGTCACGCGCCGGTGCGGATTCGAGCGCGAAATCGTTCTGCAGCGCACGAAGGTCGGGCGCCGCGGCAACCAGCGCCGCCGGCGTCGAGCCCAATGCCTGGGCCTGCTTGCGCTGAGTCACCTGGTTGAGGTCGGCGTCGTAGAGCGACAAGGTCTGGCCGTCGGCGACGATCACCTGGGCGAAGGGCTTCTTGTAGTCGAACTTGAACTTGCCCGGCCGCTGGAATTCAAAGCTGCCGCTCGAGGTCTTGACGCGGGGCGTCTCGCCATCGCGCGATGGCGCCGTCACGGTCTGTGTGAACTCCGCCCTGCCCGACTTCACGTTCTTGACGAACGCCTCGAGACTTGCCATGCCGTCCGCCCAGGCCATGGCGCTGGCCCCGGCCAGCACGCCCGTCACGATCCACTTCTTCATCATCATCATCATCATCATCATCGACGTCCTTCCTGCGGCAGTCACTCGGTGCGCGCGGGCACCAGGATCTCGCGTTGGCCGGCCCCGCTCATCGCGCTGACCAGGCCGGCCTTTTCCATGTCCTCGACCAATCGCGCGGCGCGGTTGTAGCCGATCTTGAGGTGACGCTGGACCAGCGAGATGCTGGCCTTGCGGTTCTTGAGCACGACCTCGACGGCCTGGTCGTACATCGGGTCCTTCTCGCCGCCGCCGTCGCCGCCACCTTCACCCATGAGATCGCCGTCACCGTCGACGGTTCCGCCTTCGAGCACGCCTTCGATGTAGTCCGGCTCGCCTTGCGACTTGAGGTAGGCCACGACCCGGTGAACCTCGTCGTCGCTCACGAAAGCGCCATGCACCCGGATCGGCAGGCCGGTACCGCTCGGCATGTAGAGCATGTCGCCCATGCCGAGCAGCGCCTCGGCGCCCATCTGGTCGAGGATGGTGCGCGAATCGATCTTGCTGGAGACCTGGAAGGCGATGCGGGTCGGGATGTTGGCCTTGATGAGGCCGGTGATCACGTCCACGCTCGGCCGCTGGGTCGCGAGGATCAGGTGGATGCCGGCGGCGCGGGCCTTCTGCGCCAGGCGCGCGATCAGCTCTTCGATCTTCTTGCCGACCACCATCATCAGGTCGGCCAACTCGTCGATCACGACCACGATGTGCGGCTCGCGGGCGAGGGGCTCGGGGCTGTCCGGCGTCAGGCTGAAGGGGTTGTAGATGAACTCCTCGCGCGACTTGGCTTCGTCGATCTTGGCGTTGTAGCCGGCCAGGTTGCGTACGCCCAGCTTGCTCATCAGCTTGTAGCGGCGCTCCATCTCGGCCACGCACCAATTGAGGCCATGTGCGGCCTGCCGCATGTCGGTGACCACCGGCGCCAGCAGGTGCGGGATGCCTTCGTAGACCGACATTTCGAGCATCTTCGGGTCGATCATGAGAAGGCGCACGTCGCGCGCCTCGGCCTTGTAGAGCAGGCTCAGGATCATGGCGTTGATGCCGACCGACTTGCCCGAACCGGTGGTACCGGCCACCAGCACGTGCGGCATCTTCGCCAGGTCGGCCACGATCGGATTGCCGATGATGTCCTTGCCGAGGCCCATCGTCAGCATCGACTTGCCTTCGTTGTAGACCTGCGAACCGAGGATTTCGCTCAGCTTGATCGACTGGCGCTTGGCGTTGGGCAGCTCGAGCGCCATGTAGTTCTTGCCCGGAATGGTCTCGACCACCCGGATCGAGATCAGCGACAGCGAACGCGCCAGGTCCTTTGCCAGGTTGACGATCTGCGAGCCCTTGACGCCGGTCGCCGGCTCGATTTCGTAGCGCGTGATCACCGGGCCCGGCGACGCGAGCACCACCCGCACCTCGACGCCGAAATCCTTGAGCTTCTTCTCGATGAGCCGCGAGGTCATCTCGAGCGTGTCGGACGACACGGTCTCCTGCCGCGCCTGCGGTGCGTCCAGCAGGTCGACCTGCGGAAGCTTGCTGTCGGGCAGCTCGCGAAAGAGCGGCTTCTGCCGTTCCTTGGCGACCCGATCGCTGCGGGGCACCTCGACCAGCGCGGGTTCGATCTGGACCGGTGCGGCTGCCGGCTTGCGCTTCGGCCGGGGCATGACGCGGATCTCGTCGTCCGGTTCGTCGGGCAGGTCGCCGGCCAACGCCGCGAAGCCGGAGGCGGAGTCTTCGCGTTCGCGCACCGCCTGCTTGCCGAGCGCGATGTCCTGTGCGATTTCGCGCTTCTCGCGGCGCGATTCGAAGAGCGAGTAGATGCGCGAGCCGAGGCGTTCGGCGATCTGTGTCCAGGAGAAGCGGAAGACCAGGGCCGAACCGACGACGCCTGCCGCGATGGCGATCAGCGCCGATCCGGTGAAGCCCATCCACTTCACGCTCAGCGGACCGACGAAGTACCCGAGTACGCCGCCGCCATGGCCGGGAAGCCGGAATTCGAGCCGGTAGAGGCGCGACCACTCGAGCACGGCGCTTGCGCAGAGCAGCAACACCAGGCCGAGCCAGAAAGCGATTCGGCTGCGATTGAAGCGGCCGCGCGGTGCCTCGTCCGGCGGATTCATCTCGCCGCCGCGCAGCCACCCGGCCAGTGACGACAACCAGACCCGGAAGCCCGCGACCAGGCACCACCAGACCGAATACCCCGCCAGGTAGTAGCTGGCGTCGGCGAGCCAGGCGCCGATGCGGCCCGCCCAGTTCTTGACTTCGCCGCCTGTACCCGAGGTGGACCATGCCGCATCGGACGGCGTGAAGCTGAGCATGGCCAGCAACCAGAAGAGCAGCAGGACGAAGCCTGCGATCAAGGTGATTTCGTGGGCGAAACGCATGGCCCGCAAACGCACGGGCTGCGAATCGGGTAACGGGCTCGAAGGCGAAGATCGAAGGGTATTGAGCGAATACGTCATTGAAGACATGCCGGCCAGGGCGGCGAGCCCACCGGAGAGCAATTGAAGAGAAACCGGACTGACCCCTGGGAACCCCGGTCGCCTGGCTGCACTATACGAAGTTGGCAGCTGCGACCACTCGAACAAAGGAGGTCGCGGGCCGCGGAGCAGCCGCGGTTGCAGGAAGTTTGACGCTCATCGGGCTGGAGTCGATGACGGCGCGCAATGGGAGACGACTGGTCATCAGCCGAGGCTCGCGGCTCGCGGCCCGCACGGCCCGGGCGGCAATGGTCTTTCGACGTCCAATCGACTCCACAACCGCCCCGTCGTGGCCGTATCCTGAAAAGGCGCGGCGCGCCTCGGAGACGAAAAACACACGCCGCGCGCCATCGATATCAGGTGAGGGATGAGAGCCGCTCCTTGACGATCATCGAGCCGTCGGCCTGGGTCTGGACGAATCCGCGCCCTTCCAGGTCCTTCATGACCCGGCTGACCATCTCGCGGGAGGCGCCCACCATCTTGGCCAGGTCCTGGCGGGAGATCTTGTCGCGCACCTTCAGGTTGCCGGCGCCGTCGTCGACTGCGAACTCGAGCAGCGCCCGAGCCACCCGGCCGTACACGTCCAGCAAGGCCAGCGACTTGATCTTGTCGTCGGCGCTGCGAAGGCGCTTGACCAGGCCGCGCATGATGTTGGACGACATCGAGGAATTTTCGGGAAGGCACTTCGAGAACGCCTCGCGGCCGAGCATCAGCACGTCGGTCTGCACCTCGGTGCGGACGGTGGCGGAATGCGGTTCGTCGTCGATGAGGCTCATCTCGCCGATGTAGTCGCCGGGCTGCAGGGTTGCCAGGATGACTTCGCGGCCGCGGCTGTCGGTGTTCATGACCCGGGCCCGACCGGTGAGGATGATGTAGAGCGCGTTGGACTTCTTGCCCTGCTCGACCACCATCTCGGCGCGCTTGAAACGCTTCTTGATGATCGCATCTGCGATGCTGGCGGCCTGGGTCGGCGTGAGTGCAGAGAACAGCGGCACGCGCCGCAACAGGTCAAGATTCGAAAGCATCGTCGACATTCAAAGAACCCCCAAGGTCGGTACGACGCATTTGATCGGTAAATACAATCGCACGTATTGAAATCATCACCGCGAAGCCAATTCGGCTACGGTGATACTCCTATCCCCTACCCTCAAAATGTACACGCTCAACCGGGGCGGCTTCTAGGTTTTTACTCATGTCCTCTCCACGCCACGCAAAGGTTCTTATTCTGGGTTCTGGCCCCGCCGGCTATACGGCCGCGATCTATGCGGCCCGCGCCAATTTGCAGCCGATGCTGGTGACGGGAATGGCACAAGGCGGCCAGCTCATGACCACGACCGAGGTCGACAATTGGCCCGCCGACGTGCATGGCGTTCAGGGGCCGGAGCTGATGCAGCGGTTTCTCGAGCACGCCGAGCGATTCAAGACGCAGATTGTGTTCGACCACGTGAGCAAGGTCGATTTCAGCCAGCGCCCTTTCACCTTGACCGGGGATGACGGCACCTATACCTGCGATGCATTGATCATCGCGACCGGTGCCTCCGCCAAGTACCTCGGACTGCCTTCGGAGACCCGTTTCATGGGCCGCGGCGTGTCCGGCTGCGCCACCTGCGACGGGTTCTTCTACAAGGGCCAGGAAGTCTGCGTCATCGGCGGCGGAAACACCGCCGTCGAAGAAGCGTTGTATTTGACCAACATTGCAAGCAAGGTGACCTTGGTTCACCGGCGCGACAAGTTCCGCGCCGAGCCGATCCTGATCGACAAGCTTCATGAAAAAGCCGCCGAGGGCAAGCTCGAGCTCAAGATCCACAACACGTTGGACGAAGTCCTGGGGGACGATTCGGGCGTGACCGGGGTCCGGCTGAAGAACACCCAGACCGGGGAGACCGAGCAGATCGACCTGGCCGGTTGCTTCATCGCCATCGGCCACCATCCCAACACCGACATCTTCCAGGGCCATCTCGAAATGAAGGATGGCTACATCCTGACCCGCTCGGGCCTGCAGGGCTTTGCCACGATGACGAGCGTGCCGGGCGTCTTCGCGGCGGGCGACGTGCAGGATCATGTCTATCGGCAGGCGATCACCAGCGCCGGCACGGGCTGCATGGCTGCACTCGATGCGCAGCGCTTCCTGGAGCAGGACGGCACGCTCTGACAAGCCGAACGACAACGCTTCGGGCCGGGCTATAATCGCCGGCTTTGCCCAATCTGGAAGGCCAGCGGCAATCCGGGCTACCGCCACCCGATCCTGGCGAGGTCAAGCTGCAATCCACCGCCCCGCAAGGTCGAAGCAACCCGGGCGGTGCCAGCTGTTCATGAAAGAGATGCCACATGGCACGCGTATGCGACGTAACGGGCAAAGGCCCGATGGTCGGAAACAACGTTTCCCACGCCAACAACAAAACCAAGCGCCGGTTCCTGCCGAACCTGCAATACCGCCGATTCTTCGTCGAATCTGAAAACCGCTGGGTTCGCCTGCGGGTTTCCAGCGCCGCACTGCGCCTGATCGACAAGAAGGGCATCGATGCCGTCCTCGCAGATCTGCGTGCGCGCGGCCAAGCTTAAGGAGCTGAACCATGGCAACAAGCAAAGGCGGACGCGAGAAGATCAAGCTGGAATCCACTGCGGGTACCGGCCATTTCTATACGACCAGCAAGAACAAGAAGACGATGCCTGAAAAGATGTCGATCATGAAGTTCGACCCGAAGGCTCGCAAGCATGTCGAATACAAGGAAATCAAGCTGAAGTAATTCGGCTGATTCGCGACCAGGGCCCGCTGCGATCCAGCGGGCTTTTTTTCGTCTGTGTGCTGGCCCGTGCTGTCGGTTCAATTGAGGACACGCACAACCGGGAAACAAGAAAGCCGGCAATCAGCCGGCTTTTTTGGTCAACAGCGAGGCGTCTAGCCCGTGCATCAACCCCTGGGGCTAAGCCCGTGCTGAACGAAGGCGCGTCGAAAACTCCTTCAATCCCGCGATGCCGCTGGCCTCCGCGCGATGACACCAGGCAGCCAAATCTGCCGCCAGCTGCTCTCGCGAATGAGAAGTGTTGAGCCACAACTGGCGCAGCTCTTCACGCATTGTGACCATCTTGTCCAACACGGGATGCGCCTGACGGGCCTGCACCAGGTGGCCGCGAACGTCGGCAGGCACCTTGTCGTCGTCGCGGTGGAGCCAACGCCGTGCGGCCTTGAGCACCGACATGTCGGCACCCTTCGCCTTCAGGGCCGTCAGCTCGCTCCGGGTCACCCGGCGCATTTCGCGCGCGTACCCTGCCATCACTTCGTACCGGTTGGCGATGACGGCCTCGAGCGTATTGGCATCGGCCACCGGTTGCACGCTGCCGAGCTGCATCTTTGGCGGCACCTTCTTGACCTTCGCCCAGCCGATCTTCTGCATCATGCTGATGTAGACCCAGCCGATATCGAATTCGTACTTCTTGACCGAGAACTTGGCCGAAGTGGGATAGGTGTGGTGATTGTTGTGCAGCTCTTCGCCGCCGATGATCAAGCCCCAAGGCGACACATTGCGGCTGGCATCCGCCGCCTCGAAATTGCGGTATCCCCAGTAGTGGCCGATGCCGTTGATGATGCCGGCCGCGGTGATCGGGATCCAGAGCATCTGCACGGCCCAGACCGCCATTCCCAAGGCGCCGAAGAGCGCCAAGTTGATGATCAGCATCAAGCCGACGCCTTGCCAGCTAAACCGGCTGTAGAGGTTGCGCTCGAGCCAGTCGTCCGGCGTGCCATGGCCGAAGCGCTCGATGGTTTCCTTGTTCTTCGACTCGGCCCGATAGAGCTCTGCGCCGCGCCAGAGGACTTCGTCGATGCCCTTGACTTGCGGACTGTGCGGATCTTCCTCGGTCTCGCACTTGGCGTGGTGCTTGCGGTGGATGGCCACCCACTCCTTGGTCACCATGCCGGTGCCGAGCCAGAGCCAGAAGCGGAAGAAATGCGAGGGGATCGGGCCCAGATCCATGGCCCGGTGCGTCTGCGTACGATGCAAGAAGATCGTGACCGCCGCGATGGTGATGTGCGTCGTGGCCAGCGTGTACAACACGACCTGCCACCAGGTGAGGTTCCACAAGCCGTGGCCCAGCCAGTCGATGGCCGCATTCAGGACGGCGTGATCAGGAAGCAACATTGATTCGGGTACTCCATGGCGCACAAAGGTGCGGCCTTCAGGTCCCGGGATTTTAGAGGTTTGCACGCGAAATAGGTGCCAAATCCTTGATTCGCAACAAGGAATGCGAATAGGGTGACGGTACTACTTGCGTTTCCAGACTGCCGCGAAAAACCCGTCCGTCGCATGCCGATGGGGCCAAAGCCGGAGAAATTGTCCGCCTCCTTCCCCGCCCGCGCAGAGCGTTCGGGCATCCTTCACCTTCGAACCTTCGAGAAGCGCCGCAACCTCCTCCAGCTCGAAATCGGGATTCGCCTGGCCGAACGCCTCTGCGATGGCTTCGTTTTCGGCTGGAAGGATGCTGCAGGTGGCATAGACGAGCCGTCCACCCGACTTCACGAGGCGTGCAGCGCTCTGCAGGATGGCTGCCTGCTTGGCGGTCAGCTCCACCACCGACCCCGGAGATTGCCGCCACTTCAGATCGGGATTCCGGCGCAGCGTACCCAGGCCCGAACACGGCGCGTCGACCAACACCCGGTCGATCTTGCCTGCCAGACGCTTGATCCGGTCGTCTCGCTCGTGAGCAATGGCCGCCGGATGGATGTTGGACAGCTTGCTGCGCGCGAGCCGCGGCTTGAGCGCATCGAGCCGATGGGCCGAGGTATCGAAGGCGTAGAGCCGGCCGGTGTTGCGCATGGTGGCGCCGATCGCCAGGGTCTTGCCGCCCGCACCGGCACAGAAATCCACGACCATTTCGCCGCGCTTCGCATCCAGCAGCAAGGCCAGCAGCTGCGAGCCTTCGTCCTGTACCTCGATCGCGCCGCGGGCGAAGGCATCCAGCCGGGTCAATGCAGGTTTGCCGTCGATCCGCAGGCCCCAGGGCGAGAACGGCGTGGCGGCGGCCTTGATGCCCGCCAAGCCAAGCTCCTTCTGCACGTCGGCCCGCTTGTCATGGAGCGAATTGACGCGCAGATCGAGCGGCGCCGGCTGTTGCAGGCTTTCTGCGAGCGGCCAGAACTGCGCTCCGAGTTGCTGCTTGAGCGGGCCGACCAGCCACTCCGGCAGGTTGTGCCGGTGCCGCTCGAGCAGGTCTTCGGGCTGGACCGCATCGCAGTTGTCGAGCCAGCGCTTCTCGACCTCCGAGAGCCCGCTCTTGAGAAAATCCCGCGGTCCGTAAAAACCGAGGATCGCCATCCGCCGCTCCTTGGACCCGGAGCCGGACGGCGACAGATGGTCGAACAGCAGCTTCTTGCGCAGCACGGTATAGACGGTTTCCGCGAGCGTCGCACGCTCGCGTGGCCCGAGTTCGCGGTGATCGCGGAAGAAGCGGGAGACGACCTGGTCGGCCGGATGATCGAACTTCAGGACCAGCCCGACGAGGTCGGCGCAGGCATCAACGAGGACTTTGGGGTGCATGAGGCGATTGTCTCAGCGCGCCCGGAGCCAATCGAAGACGGCCCGCGGGTACAGCCCATGCTCCACCGCCAGCACGCGTCGGCGGAGCGTGTCTGCCGAGTCGTCCGGCAGCACCGGCACGATCGCCTGCGCGACGATCGGACCATGGTCCAGCTCGGCCGTCACCTGATGCACGGTCGCGCCAGCGAAACGGCAGCCGGCCTCGATGGCGCGGCGATGCGTGTCGAGTCCCGGAAAGGCCGGCAGTAGCGAAGGGTGGATGTTGAGCAGCCTGCCCTGATAGCGCTCGACGAACGCCGGCGTCAGCACCCGCATGAATCCGGCTAGCAACACCAGCGCCGGTGAATGCGCGTCGATCACCTGGGCCAGGGCCGAATCGAATTCCTCGCGGCTCGGAAAGTCCTGGTGCGGCACCACCGCGGTCGGAATGCCGTTGTCCTCGGCGAACTTCAACCCGGCCGCGCCGGGCTTGTTGCTGATCACGATCGAGACTCGGGCGCCGATGCGGTCGTGCCACGCATCCCGCTCCGCCGCGCGGACGACCGCCGACATGTTGCTGCCGAGGCCGGAGATCAGGATGGCGATGTTCTTCATGGGGAGCGGCATTATCCGTGCTGGTTTTCCCCGACCCGGTCTTGTCGCGCACGGCAACCATGGCGCCGCACGACCGTGCTAAAACTGCCCGATCCATTTATCGTTTCATCCCCCCGCTGCAACCTGCCGCGATCGATCGAGAGAAAAGAGGCAAGCATGGACTTGAGCTTCACGCCCGAGGAACAGCAGTTCCGTGAACACATCCGCGCCTGGGTCAAGGAGAACCTCCCCGGGGAAATTTCGTACAAGGTACACAACGCCCTGGAGCTGACCCGCGAGGATATGCAGCGCTGGGCCAAGATCCTCGGCAAGAAAGGCTGGCTCGGCTACGGCTGGCCTTCCGAATTTGGCGGGCCGGGCTGGACCGCCGTGCAGAAGCACCTCTTCGAGGAAGAAACCGCATTGGCCGGCGCGCCGCGCATCGTGCCCTTCGGTCCGGTCATGGTGGCGCCGGTGATCCAGGCCTTCGGCAACGCCGAGCAGCAGAAGCGCTTCTTGCCCGGCATCGCGAGCGGCGAAGTGTGGTGGAGCCAGGGCTACAGCGAACCCGGCTCCGGCTCGGACCTCGCCTCGGTCAAGACCAAGGCCGAGCGCCAGGGCGACAAGTACATCGTCAACGGCCAGAAGACCTGGACCACCCTCGGCCAGCACGGCGACTGGATGTTCAACCTGGTGCGGACCAGCAATGAAGGCAAGCCGCAGACCGGCATCAGCTTCCTCTTGCTCGACATGAAGTCCCCGGGCGTCACGGTTCGTCCGATCAAGCTGATGGACGGCAGCCACGAGGTGAACGAAGTCTGGTTCGACAACGTCGAGGTACCGGCGGACAACCTGATCGGCGAGGAAAACAAGGGCTGGACCTACGCCAAGCACCTCTTGAGCCACGAGCGGACCAACATCGCCGACGTGAACCGCGCCAAGCGCGAACTCGAGCGCCTGAAGCGGATCGCGAAGCGCGAAGGCGTCTGGGAGGACACGCGCTTTCGCGACGAGATCGCCAAGCTCGAGGTCGACGTGGTCGCGCTCGAGATGCTGGTGCTGCGCGTGCTTTCGGCGGCCACCTCGGGCAAGAACTCGCTCGACATCGCCGGGCTTCTCAAGATCCGCGGCAGCGAGATCCAGCAGCGCTACAGCGAACTCATGATGCTGGCGGGCGGGCCTTATTCGTTGCCGCTGATCCGCGAAGCCATGGCGGCCGGCTGGCAGGGCGACTTCCCGGGCGGCCATCCCGAATTGGCACCATTGGCCAGCACCTACTTCAACATGCGCAAGACCACCATCTACGGCGGCAGCAACGAAGTGCAGCGCAACATCGTCGCGCAGACCGTGCTCGGTTGAGCGACCCCAGACACAAGGAACAGCAATGGACTTCGAATTTTCGGACGACCAGCAGCAGCTAAGGGACGCCGTGGCGCGCTGGGTCGAAAAAGGCTATGACTTCGAACGCCGCCGGCGCATCGAGGCCAAGGGCGGTTTCTCCCGCGAGGCCTGGGACCAGTTGGCAGAGCTCGGGCTCGGCGGCTTGTACATCCCCGAGTCGGACGGAGGCCTCGGCATGGGGCCGGTCGAAGGCATGGTCGTGATGGAGGAACTCGGGCGCGGCATCGTGCTCGAGCCGCTCGCGCAATCCCTGATCGCCGGCGCCGTGCTGGCCGGCCATGCCGACCAGGCCACCAAGAACGAATGGCTGCCGAGGATCGGAAGCGGGCAATCGCTGGTGGCCCTGGCCTACCAGGAGCGCGCATCCCGTTACCGGGCCGATACGCCCGGTGCCGAGGCATCGAAGACGGCCGACGGCTACCTCGTCACCGGCAGCAAGAGCCTGGTGCCCGCCGGCGACCAGGCCGACGCCTTCATCGTCTCCGCCCGGCTCGGTACGGGCGTCGCCCTCTTCCTGGTCGAACGTTCTGCCTCGGGCGTCGAGTCACGGGGCTATGGCACGCAGGACGGAAGCCGCGCCGCGGAGGTCGTGTTCGACCAGGCGCGCGCGGTGCTGATCGCCGAGGACGGCCTGCCGGTGCTCGAGCACGCAATCGACATCGGCATCGCGTCGACCTGTGCGGAAGCCGTCGGCGTCATGGATCGCACGCTCGACATCACGGTCGAGTACATGAAGACTCGCAAGCAATTCGGCGTCGCCATCGCCACCTTCCAGGCGCTGCGCCATCGGGTAGCGGACATGAAGATGCAGCTCGAACTGGCACGCTCGATGAGCTACTACGCCTCGCTCAAGCTCAACGCGCCGGCCGACGAGCGGCGCCAGGCCATCGCCCGCGCCAAGGTGCAGCTCGGCGCCTCGATGCGCTTCGTGAGCCAGCAGGCGGTGCAGTTGCACGGCGGCATCGGCATGACCGACGAATACATCGTGAGCCACTACTTCCGCAAGCTCACCCAGCTGGAGATGACCTTCGGCGACAGCCTCTATCACCTCGGCGAGGTGTCCGCACGCATGCAAGACACTGCCGGAGTGTTTGCCTGACCATGCCGACCCGTCGAACCCTGCTCGCCACTGGCCTTGCCTCCACCGTTCTCGCCGCTTGCGGCACCTCGCCGATGAGTTCGAGCGATCGGCCGCCGATCGTCTTCATGCACGGCAACGGGGACTCGGCCGCCCTTTGGCAAACCACCCTCTGGCGCTTCGAATCGAACGGATGGCCGCGCGATCGGCTGTTCGCGCTCGATCAGCCCTATCCGCTTTCACGCGACGACGATACGGTCGCGCAACCGGGCCGCAGCTCCACTGCCGAGTCGATGGCGTTCCTCAAGGCCGAGGTCGAGCGCGTGCTCAAGCTGACCGGCGCCGGCAAGGTGATCCTGCTCGGCAATTCGCGCGGCGGCAACACGATCCGGAACTACGTCCAGAACGGCGGCGGCGACCGCACCGTGAGCCATGTGGTTCTCGGCGGCAATCCGGCGCACGGCATCTGGGCCGTCAAGGGATTGCGCGAGCGCAACGAGTTCTCGGGCTTGAGCCCGTTCATGCAGCAGCTCAACGCGCCCAAGAATGCCGCCGGCGACGAAGTGACGCCGGGCATCAAGTGGCTCACGCTGCGCTCCGACAACAACGACAAGTACGCCCAGCCGGACGGACTCTGGATCGCCGCCAAGGGCACGCCGACCAACATCGGCTTCGACGGTCCGGCCTTGAAGGGTGCCACCAACCTGGTGCTGCCGCGGGTCGACCATCGCGAGACTTCGTTCTCGCCAGCCGCGTTCGATGCGACCTGGCGCTTCTTGACCGGCGAGGCCCCGCGCAACCTGCAGCCGGTACCCGAGACCGCGCCCAGCCTGTCGGGCCGCATCACGGGCTCGGGGTTGCAATCGCGAGATCCCGCGAGCGGCAGCTTCAGCAACAACCTGCCGATCGAGGGCGCGCGCCTCGCGATCTTCGCCATCGATCCTGCCACCGGCGCCCGGCGCGGCGCGGTGGCATTCGAGCAAACCGTTGGCGCAGAGGGCCGCTGGGGTCCGTTCCGTGCTTCGCCGACCACGGCATACGAGTTCGAGGTGATCGCCGCGGGTTACGCCACCACGCACACCTATCGAAGCCCGTTTCCGCGTTCGAGCAGCGTGGTTCACCTGCGGCCGGAACGCATCGCCGATGCCGACAAGGACGGCAAGGCGCTGGTCGTCTTCACGCGTCCGCGTGGCTACTTCGATGCACAGCGCGACACCATGCGCTTCGATGGCGCCTCGATGCTGCCCGGGGTGCCGCCGCAGGGCGCCGGCGTATCGAGTTCGAAGCTCAAGCTCGCAAGCGACGCGCAGCGCAGCGTGGTCGGCGAGTTCAATGGCGAACGGGTGGTCGGCCAGACCTGGCCGGCAGCGCAGGGGCATGTCTCCGTGCTCGAACTGACTTACTGATTGCGTTCACGCAGAAAGCCGGCTGCATGACGTCGCTCGATCCAACCCGCACCTCCGCCGATCCGCACCTGCGGGTCGAGCGCGACAACCGCGGCGTGGTGAAGCTGACGCTCGATCGGCCCGCATCCTTCAACGCCTTGAGCGAGGAAATGATCGATGCGATGTCGAATGCCCTGCAGTCGGTGCAAGCCGACCCGGCTGCGCGCTGCGTCGTCATCGCCGGCGCGGGCCGCGCGTTTTGCGCGGGTCACGACCTGAAGCAGATGCGGGCGCAACCTTCGCTCGCCTACTACGAGGCTTTGTTTCGGCGCTGCGGCGAGATGATGCTGCGCATCCAGCGGCTCGACGTACCGGTCATCGCACGGGTCCACGGCATCGCGACCGCCGCGGGCTGCCAGCTGGTCGCGATGTGCGATCTGGCCGTGGCATCGAGCGACGCACGCTTTGCCGTCAGCGGCATCAATGTCGGCCTCTTCTGCTCCACGCCGAGCGTGGCGCTGTCGCGCAACGTGGGTCGGAAAGCTGCCTTCGAGATGCTGGTCACGGGCGATTTCATCGATGCCGACGAAGCGCTCGCGAGGGGGCTCGTCAATCGCATCGCCCCTCCGGACGAGCTGGATGGCGCAGTCGAGGCGCTGGTTGCGAGCATCGTTGCCAAGCCGAAGCGCGCGTTGGCGCTGGGCAAGGCGTTGTTCTACCGCCAGCTCGAAACAGGCTTCGAAACCGCGTTGGACGACGCATGTCGGACGATGGCCTGCAACATGATGGACGAGTCCGCGCTCGAAGGCGTGCAGGCTTTCATCGAGAAGCGGCAGCCCCGCTCTGCGTGATCCGGGCTCAGGGCGTGCCTGGTGGAACCGAGGATTCGGAGGCGGTGTCCTCCCAGGCCGCGAATTCGCGCTGATCGGAAGTCAGCATTCCAAGATGGTCCCGCGGCGCCATCATCAACGCATCGAATTCCGCGAGCAGCGCGTCTTTGAGGGCGTTGACATGCGAGGCTTGCAGGATCACGTAGGTCGCATGATCGGGTCCTGCGTGGGCCTTGGTCTTTTTCAAGAACGCTTCGCATCTCAGCTTGTCGACATCGTTGGCGTTCTTGAGATACCTCTCAAGTTCGGTATAGAACTCGAAAAACTCTTCCTGCGTTGCATCCTGTACCTGCTTGTCCGCCTTCACCCAGCGCGTGACGATTCGGTCGAGGCCGGTTGCGGGCGCGACAAGCTCCTGGCGGGACAGTTCGCTTCCCAGCTCTGCCATCCGCGCGAGCAGCGCGACGCCGGCATTGCAAGCATTGAGGGCGAGAGAATCGCGGGACTGCGCAAGTTGTTCGTCATCGATCCCGATGCAGGTTTCCAGTGGCCGCCACCCGTGCGATGACTCGTACACCCTTTCCTGATCATGTGCCGCAGCTTCGACCAGCAACTTGTCGTTGCGATGCTCACCACCTGCGGTCGCATGCTGGATGAACTCGGCCAAGCAGCCTGCCAACACGGCGTCGGACGGGGTGGCTTGAGCCATCAGTATCACCACGCCTTTCAACGACTGGTCGACTCTCCGTTTCAGGCTTGAACTGCGTTTGCAGGTGTAGCCCATCTTGTCGGCTAGCTGCTTCCAGTTGGGCACTTGAAGCCAAGTTTGCGGTGCCGCCGCGTGCGCTGCTTTGCTGGTTCGCTGCAATCGCTCAATCATCTTGTTATTTTTTCCATAATAAGCGAAGAGCTTCGACTGGTAAGCGAGATCACAGAACTCGAAAGCAAGAGCACTTGGCAAACTGGATTTTGGATCAAGATCTTCCATATCATTCTCCGATAAATAAATTAGCTTGTGATTACACGATGATTACCGACGTTGCAACAATGTTTTCATTCGATACCTTCGGGATCGAACCACGCCGCTCTTTCTCCCTTGGGAATGTACGCGTCAATCATCTCAATCATTGAACATATAACGACAGGAATTTTGAGAGCCATTAGGCGAGCACGGAGATTATAAATGTGCTTAAATCCGAGCATGACATAAGTTACATGATCTTCTCCGAAATGAAGTTTTATTTGCTGAAGATACCAATCAGCCCGATCTTTATCTAGCGCCTCAACTTTTGGATCAATTTGAGCATACTCCTTATTAAATAGCGCATAATATTTATTTAGCTCTGATTTTTCATCTGCGTCCAATGATCCCCACATTTTCGACCTTACCTCCTGCCAAGCTTTCTCGATCATCGTTTGGTCAAGTGGTCGGTTGATCTCGCAGCAATCGGGCTTCCGGCTTCTTGCATTAAGATGATCAGGTTTGTCGCAGCGTCAAGACATTCACTTGTCGCATCGATCAGCCGTTGTTCAAGAACCGACGATTCAATTCCAACGCAAGTCGCAGGAGGGCTCCAGGCCTCACACATCATTGACAACTTTTTTCCCTTTTCATTGGGCGACTCCAAAAGCAATTTGTCCTTGCCATGCTCCTTCCCATATTTAGCACCCCACCGCTTGAAGTAGGTTAGGTCAGACTGAACTTTCGGATCATTGTGATTGCAGTCGGCGATCACTACAATTGCACCTCTTAGCGTTTTGTCGGTTTTTTGGATAAATGCCGCATTTTGCTTAAATGAATATTTCCTGTTCGCCATCAACTTCCGCAAGTCTTTCTTCCCAGGCAGTGTTTTTGGTTTCGGTGTGTCGCAATCGCCGCGCTCTGCATCACAGGTTTCCGTTGCCGTCGCACCTGGAATCGAAGGCCAGTAACTATTGACAGCTGCATGAACATATTGCAGCGATGCCTTTGCGATCGCAATCAAAGATTGCGTAAGTCAACCTTCGAATCGTCTTGCCGCTCCAGGTTGACAACCTGCATAGGCCGAAGTCCCTTGGCCTCTTGCTCGGCAATGATTCTTTCGACGAACGCCTTCTGCTGGTCAGGCGTTCTTTTTTTCGGCGGCGGTGGATAGTTGCCAAAGCTAGCCGTCGCGTTGCCGGGCGAGTGCCGGCCTTGATCACGATTCGATGTAGAACCCGACGCCGAGAAACCGCGTGAAAAAGGGATTGGCACCTTTTGAAATGCGCTTCCAAGCTCGACATAGGTGAACCCATGCGTCGAGGGTGTCGACGTGGATGTTGTGTTCGATTCCATCATCTGCTCCTGCAAAAAGCGCTCGCCCAGCCGGCGTTGCCCGACGCTCAAAACGAACGCATTTTTTGGGTGAACACACGGACTTGCGCTCACTCGCACTTCTTGAGTAACAGCGAGCGCGATTCGGTTCCACCGGCGCCCCGCCGTTGAACCGTCGCCGGTTTCGAGGGCCGGCGCTAGGCGTGCAGCCGCGAACTGTTCGGCAGATGCGCCATCAGGAACTCCATCTGGTCCGCAAGGATGCGCCGATTGCGCAGGATGAAGTCTTCCCACAGGCTGGGAACGTAGGGCGTATAGAGGAGCGGCATGTTGGCCTGCTCGGGCGTCCGGCTGCTTTTACGGTGATTGCACGGCTTGCACGCGGTGACGACGTTCATCCAGGTGTCGATGCCGTTCTGCGCGAAGGGAATGATGTGCTCGCGCGTGAGCTCGTCGTCGTGGAAGTGGCCGCCGCAGTAGGCACAGATGTTCCGGTCGCGCGAGAAAAGCTTGCTGTTCGTGAGGCCCGGGCGCTGCGCGAAAGGGTTGATCCGCGGGACGCCCTTGGTGCCGATGATGCTGTTGACCGCGATCTGCGACTGCTCGCCGGTCACCGCGTTGTGCCCGCCGCGAAAGAGTGCGACCTGGGCACCGACTTCCCAGCGAACCTCGTCCGCCGCGTAATGGATGACGGCTTGCTCGAGCGAAATCCACGATTGCGGCAGCCCCTGGGCCGACAGCTTCAAGACCTTCACGCACGCCTCCTTCGAAAAAGGAAAACACCAGAGAGAGCCAGTGGACGGGTCGATGCGCCTCGCAAGAACCCTGCGTCACAATATACCGGCTTTGTGACAAACCGCGCCACGGTGCCCGCAGCATGGGTGTCAGGTGCTATCAAAAAGATAATTTTCAATGCAGGTTTTTCGAGGACTCAGACATCCGGGAATCGCTCCGGCCTGTGCGTTGACCATCGGCAACTTCGACGGCGTCCATCGCGGCCACCAGGCGATGCTCGGCCTCCTGAACGCCGAGGCCCGCGCCCGGAACCTACCCAGCTGCGTGCTGACCTTCGAACCGCATCCCCGCGACTACTTCGCCGCGCTCGCCAAGCGGCCCGAGCTCGCGCCCGCCCGCATCGGCACGCTGCGAGACAAGCTCGGCGAACTGGCGGCGGCCGGCGTCGCCCAGACCGTGGTGCTCCCGTTCGGCGCACGGCTCGCCTCCGAGACACCGGACGAGTTCATCCAGCATGTCCTGCTTCAAGGGCTGGGTGCTCGCTACGTGCTGGTGGGCGACGACTTCCGTTTCGGCGCCAAGCGGGCGGGCGACTACGCCATGCTCGATCGTGCGGGCGACCTGCACGGGTTCGACGTGGCGCGCATGAACAGCTACGAAGTCCACGGGCTCCGGGTTTCGAGTTCGGCGGTGCGGCAGGCCTTGGCGGAGGGCCGGATGGCCGACGTTCAGGCGCTGCTCGGGCGCCCGTACGCGATCTCGGGGCATGTGGTGCATGGCCGCAAGCTCGGCCGCGCGCTCGGTGCTTCGGAGCCCGGCCGCGATGACGGATTCCGCACCCTCAATCTCAGGTTCAAGCACTGGAAGCCGGCGGCGAGCGGCATCTTCGCGGTGCTGGTGCACGGGCTTTTGGCCGAGCCGCTCAAGGGCGTGGCCAACCTCGGCGTGCGTCCGTCGCTCGATCCGAACGACGTCAACGCCGGCCGGGTCCTGCTCGAAACCCATTGCCTCGACTGGCCGAACGAGCTCGGCGCCGAGGGGGCCTACGGTAAAATCGTGCGGGTGGAACTGCTGCACAAACTGCACGACGAATTGCGCTACACCAGCCTCGAAGCCCTGACCGCGGGCATCGCCAAGGACTGCCTGGACGCACGTGCCTTCTTTGCATCGCATCACGCCGAGACCCATCGCCAGACCACGCGCGATCGAATTTGAAACGGAAGCCCCCGCGTTTCCGCCGCGTACCGCATGCCTTTCATCTTGCCGTGCCGTACGCCCCCTCGATTCCCGGCGCTCTCGTTGAGCGCAGACTTCTGGAACCCTCATGGCTGACAACAAGACCGACGGCGCTGCCGACTACCGCGCCACGCTGAACCTGCCCGACACCCCGTTCCCGATGCGCGGCGACCTGCCCAAGCGCGAGCCGGGCTGGGTCAAGGAGTGGAACGACGAAGGCCGCTATCACCGCCTGCGCGATGCCCGCCGCGGTGCGCCCAAGTTCATCCTGCACGACGGCCCGCCCTACGCCAACGGCCAGATCCACATGGGGCACGCGGTCAACAAGATCCTGAAGGACATGATCACGAAGGCGCGGCAGCTCGAAGGCTTCGATGCGCTGTACGTGCCCGGCTGGGACTGCCACGGCCTTCCGATCGAGAACGCCATCGAGAAGAAGTACGGCCGCAACCTCGGCCGCGACGAGATGCAGGCCAAGAGCCGCGCCTATGCGACCGAGCAGATCGCCCAGCAGATGGCCGACTTCCAGCGCCTGGGCGTGCTGGGCGAATGGGACCATCCCTACAAGACCATGGACTTCGCGAATGAGGCCGGCGAGCTTCGTGCCTTCAAGCGGGTCATCGAGCGCGGGTTCGTGTATCGCGGGCTCAAGCCGGTCTACTGGTGCTTCGACTGCGGCTCGTCGCTCGCCGAATTCGAGATCGAGTACGCCGACAAGAAGTCGCAGACCCTCGATGTCGCCTTCAAGGCGCACGACCGCGCCAAGGTGCTGCAGGCCTTCGGCCGCGAAGACGCGCTCGGCGACGTGTTCGCGGTCATCTGGACGACCACCGCCTGGACCATCCCGGCCAACCAGGCGATCAACCTCAATCCCGCACTCGACTACGCGCTGGTCGACACCGAGCGCGGGCTCCTGGTGCTGGCGGCCTCGCTGGTCGAGATGTGCATGACGCGCTACGCGCTCGACGGCCAGGTGCTGGCGACGGTCAAGGGCGAGCAGCTCGGCGGGCTCGAGTTCGAGCATCCGCTCTACGAGGTCGACCCGGGTTATCGGCGGCTTTCGCCGGTCTACCTGGCGGACTACGCGACCGCGGACGACGGAACCGGCCTGGTCCACTCCTCGCCGGCCTATGGGGTGGAGGATTTCAACTCCTGCATCGCCCACGGCATCGGCTACGACCAGATCCTCAACCCGGTGCAGGGCAACGGCTCCTACGCGGCCGACTTCCCGCTTTTCGGTGGGCAGAACATCTGGAAGGCCGTGCCGCACGTCATCGAAACGCTGCGCGAGGCCGGCCGGCTGCTCACCACCGAGACCATCGAGCACAGCTATCCGCATTGCTGGCGGCACAAGAGCCCGGTGATCTATCGGGCGGCGGCGCAGTGGTTCATCCGCATGGACGAGGGCGAAGGCGTCTTCACCAAGGACAAGGCGCCCGAGTCGCTGCGCAAGACCGCGCTCCGGGCGATCGAGCAGACGAGCTTCTATCCCGAGAACGGCAAGGCGCGGCTGCACGACATGATCGCCAACCGGCCGGACTGGTGCATCAGCCGCCAACGCAGCTGGGGCGTGCCGATCCCGTTCTTCCTGCACAAGGATTCGGGCGAACTGCATCCGCGCACGATGGAGATCCTCGACCAGGCGGCCGACATCGTCGAGGCCGGCGGCATCGAGGCCTGGAGCCGTGTCACCGCCGAGGAAATCCTCGGCGCCGACGATGCACCCCACTACACCAAGAGCACCGACATCCTCGAAGTCTGGTTCGACTCGGGTTCGACCTTCTTCCACGTGCTGCGCGGCACCCATGCCAACGTGCACCACGAGCAGGGACCGGAAGCCGACCTGTATCTCGAAGGCCATGACCAGCACCGCGGATGGTTTCATTCGTCGCTCCTGATCGCCTCTGCGCTGGAGGGCCGTGCGCCGTACAAGGGGCTCCTGACCCACGGCTTCACGGTGGACAGCCAGGGCCGCAAGATGAGCAAGTCGCTCGGCAACGGCATCGATCCGCAGGAAGTCAACAAGAAGCTCGGCGCCGAGATCACCCGCCTCTGGGTGGCGGCGAGCGACTACTCGGGCGACATCGCCGGCGACGACAAGATCCTGGCCCGGGTGGTGGATGCCTATCGGCGCATCCGCAACACGCTGCGCTTCCTGCTCGCCAATACCAGCGACTTCGACATCGCCCGCGACGGCCTGCCGCTCGCCGAGCTGCTCGAGGTCGATCGCTACGCGCTCAGCCGGGCTGCGCAGTTCCAGGCGGAGGTGCTGGCGCACTACCGGCTGTACGAGTTCCATCCGGTGGTCTCCAAGCTGCAGGTCTATTGCTCGGAAGACCTCGGCGCCTTCTACCTCGACGTGCTGAAGGATCGGCTCTACACCACCGCCGCCGCCTCGACGGCACGGCGAAGCGCGCAGACCGCCTTGTGGCACATCACGCAGGCGATGCTGCGGTGGATGGCGCCCTTCCTCAGCTTCACCGCCGAAGAGGCCTGGAAGCTCTGCGGCGATGGCCGCTCGATCTTTGCGCAGACCTACAGCGAGCTTCCGCCGGCCGATGAGGCGCTCATGGCCAAGTGGACGCGCATCCGCGAGATCCGCGATGCGGTCAACAAGGATATCGAAAGCGTCCGGGCCGAGGGCCTGGTCGGCTCGTCGCTGCAGGCCAATGTCGTGCTGCAGGCCCCGGCCGACGACCTGGCCCTGCTGCAATCGCTCGGGAACGATCTCAAGTTCGTGCTGATCACCTCGGCCGCGACCGCCGCCCAGGGCGACGAGCTCGCGATCCAGGTCAGGGCCAGCGAAGCCATCAAGTGCGAACGCTGCTGGCATTGGCGCGACGACGTCGGCCACGACCCGTCGCATCCGAGCATCTGCGCCCGCTGCACCAGCAACCTGTACGGCTCGGGCGAAACCAGGAGCGTGGCATGACGACTGCACCTACCCTCGCACCGACGCGTGCCGGCATCTGGCCCTGGCTGCTCCTGGCGCTGGTGGTGCTGGTGGTCGACCAGGTCACCAAGACCCTGATCCTCGGCAACTACTCGCTCGGCGACGTGACCGTGATCACCGGCTTCTTCAACATCGTCCGGGCGCACAACACCGGCGCGGCCTTCTCGTTCCTGGCGGATGCAGCCGGCTGGCAGCGGTGGTTCTTCACCTTGATCGGCATCGCGGCGGCGATCTTCATCGTCTGGATGCTCCGCTCGCATCCCGGGCAAAAGCTCTTCTCGTTCGCGATGGCGAGCATCCTGGGCGGCGCCATCGGCAACGTGATCGACCGGATGATGCACGGCTACGTGGTCGACTTCCTCGACTTCCATCTCGGCGGGAGGCACTTCCCGGCCTTCAACGTGGCCGACAGCGCCATCACCGTCGGCGCGATCTGCCTGATCCTCGACGAACTGCGCCGCATGCGGCGCAAGTAGCGCGCAGGGCTCGTCGCATCGGCATTTGCCCGCTCCGGCAGAGCCGGGCTGCCGCGTATAGTGGCTGCCTTCCATGAAGCATTTGTTGAATCTGCTGGCAGCCGTGGCGTTGCTGGTATGGGGTACCCATCTCGTTCGAACCGGCGTGTTGCGCGTCTTCGGCGCCAACCTGCGCCGGGTGCTGGTGCACAGCATGCGCAACCGGTTCACGGCGGCGCTGTCGGGCATCGGGGTGACGGCGCTGGTGCAATCGAGCACCGCGACCTCGCTCATGACTTCTTCCTTCGTCGGCCAGGGGCTGGTCACGCTGCCGGCGGCATTGGCCGTGATGCGCGGCGCGGATGTCGGCACGGCGCTGATGTCGGTGCTGTTCTCGACCGACCTTTCATGGCTCTCGCCCTTGTTCATCTTCGTCGGCGTGGTGCTCTTCATCACCCGCTCCAGCACTGCCGCGGGCCGGGTCGGCCGGGTGCTGATCGGGCTCGGGCTGATGCTGCTGGCGTTGCAGCTGGTGGTCGAGGCGACCGGTCCGCTGTTCTCGTCGCCGGCGATGCGCGCGGTGCTGGCCTCGATCAGCAGCGACGTGCTGCTCGAGATCACCATCGGCGCCGGGCTCGCCATCCTGGCGTATTCGAGCCTGGCGGTGGTGCTGCTGGTCGCGGCGATGGCCAGCTCGAACGTGGTGCCGCTCGATGTCGCGCTGGGCCTGGTGCTCGGCGCCAACCTGGGCAGCGGCCTGCTGGCCGTCTTGACCACGGCCAAGTCGGCGGTCAGCGTGCGGCAGGTCACCGTCGGCAACCTGCTGTTCAAGCTGCTCGGCGTTGCCATTGCAGCGCCCTTCGTCGGCCTCTACCTGCGCACGGCCCGGCCTTACGTGACCGACGCCACCCAGCTGGTGGTGCTGTACCACCTCGCCTTCAACGTGATCGTGAGCATCGGCTTCATCGGCCTGACCAGCCGGGTCGCCAAGATCGTGTCGCAGCTGCTGCCGGTGCCGCCGGAGCCCACCGCCACCCGTCGGCCGCAGCACCTCGATCCGTCGGCGCTGTCGACGCCGAGCCTCGCCATCTCGAACGCGGCGCGCGAGGCGCTGCACCAGGCGGACGTGGTCGAGACCATGCTGATCGGCGTGCTCAACGTGATCCGCCACAACGACGTGCGGCTGGCCGCCGAACTGCGCAAGCTCGACGACACGGTCGACGAGCTGTATTCGGCCATCAAGTACTACATGACCAAGATCTCGCGCGAAGCGCTCGGCGAAGAAGAGAGCCGGCGCTGGACCGACATCATCAGCTTCACCATCAACATGGAGCAGATCGGCGACATCATCGAGCGCGTGATCATCGACATCGAGGACAAGAAGATCAGGCCGCAGCGCAACTTTTCCGAGGCCGGCATGAACGAAATCGTCGAGCTGCACCAGCGGTTGGTGGCCAACCTGCGGCTCTCGATGAGCGTGTTCCTGAACGGCAATGTCCGCGACGCCCAGAAGCTGCTCGAGGAAAAGGCACGCTTCCGCGACCTGGAGCGCGCCTATGCCAACACCCACCTGGGGCGGCTGTCCGATCGCACGGCCTCCAGCATGGCAACCAGCTCGCTGCACATCGACCTCATCAGCGACCTGAAGCGCATCAACTCGCACATCTGCTCGATCGCCTACCCCATCCTGGAATCGGCCGGCGCGCTCGCTCCGACCCGCATGCGCGAATCGCGGCTCAGCACGCTCGAGTAAGGCTCGATCGAGAGACGCCGGGGCAACGCTCCGAGCCAGCTCCGACGAGCCGCCCGGCTAGTCGAGCGTGAGGATCGTGCAGCCCGTCGTCTTGCGGGCCTCGAGGTCGCGATGGGCCTGCTGCACGTCCTCCAGCTTGTAGCGCTGGTCGATCGGGATCTCGACCGCGCCGCTTTGCACCACGGCGAACAAGTCATCGGCCATGGCCTGCGTGCTCGCGCGGCTCGACATGTGCGTGAAGAGCGTCGGCCGGGTGACGTAGAGCGAACCCTTTCGGGCCAAGAGGCCCAGATCGACCGGCGGCACCGGGCCCGAGCCGTTGCCGAAAATCGCGAGCAAGCCGAAAGGCCGCAGCGAATCGATCGAGCTTTCGAAGGTGTCCTTGCCGACCGAGTCGTACACCACCTTCACGCCTTGCCCGCCGGTGATCTCCCGCACCCGCTCGGCGAAGTTTTCCCTGCTGTAGTTGATGGCGTGCGCGGCGCCATGTTCCAGGGCCAGCTGGCACTTGGTGTCGCTGCCGGCCGTGCCGATCAACTGCAGGCCGAGCGCCTTGGCCCACTGGCAGGCGATCAGGCCGACACCGCCGGCCGCCGCGTGGAAGAGGATGAAGTCGCCCTTCTGCAATCCCTCGACGGGCAGCGTCTTCTTGAGCAGGTATTGAGCCGTGAGGCCCTTCAGCATCATCGCGGCGCCGGTCTCGAACGAGATGGCGTCCGGCAGCTTGCAGACGTTGACCGCCGGCATCACCCGCAGCTCGGTGTAGGCGCCCGGCGGCTGGCTTGCATAGGCCGCCCGATCGCCGACCTGCAGGTGCGTGACGCCTTCGCCCACCGCCTCGACCACGCCGGCCGCCTCCATGCCGAGCAGCAAGGGCATCTTGAACGGATAGAGGCCGCTGCGCTGGTAGGTGTCGATGAAGTTCAGCCCGACCGCACGATGGCGGATGCGGATCTCGCCGGCGCCCGGCTCGCCGACCTCGACGTCGACGATCTTCAGTTCCTCGGGGCCGCCGTGGCGGTCGATGCGAATGGCCTTGCTCATGGGAGTTGCTCCTCGAAGTTCAGTAGGTGCCGGGATAGGCGCCGCCGTCGATCAGCACGTTCTGCCCGTTGATGTACGCGGCATGCATGCTGCACAGGAAGGCGCAGGTGGCGCCGAATTCCTCGGCGGTGCCGAAGCGCTGCGCCGGAATGGCCTGCCTGCGCTTGGCCACCAGCGCATCGATCGGCTGGCCGGTCTTCTGGGCCGATGCGGCGAAGGTGCCCTTGAGGCGATCGGTATCGAAGGCACCCGGCAACAGGTTGTTGATCGTCACGCCCTTGCCGGCCAGGGCGCTGCGAGACAGGCCGGCCACGAAGCCGGTGAGCCCGCTGCGCGCGCCGTTGCTCAAGCCGAGGATGTCGATCGGCGCCTTGACCGCGCTCGAAGTGATGTTGACGATGCGCCCGAAACCGCGAGCCGCCATGCCATCGACCGTCGCCTTGATCAGCTCGATCGGCGTGAGCATGTTGGCATCCACCGCCTTGATCCAGGCCTCGCGATCCCAGTCGCGGAAGTCGCCCGGCGGCGGGCCGCCGGCGTTGGTGACCACGATGTCGAAGTCGGCATGAAGCGCCAGCGCGGCCTTGCGGCCTTCAGGCGTCGTGATGTCGGCGGCCACGTGCTTGACGAAGGGCGCCGCGGCGCCGCGCCTGGCCGCTGCCTCGGCGCCGATCGCGGCGAGCCGGCTCGCGGCATCGGCGAGCGGATCGGCGCTGCGCGCCACTACCACCAGGTTCACGCCTTCTTCGACCAGTGCCAGGGCGCAGCCGAAGCCCAGGCCCTTGCTGGCACCGCAGACCAGGGCCGTGCGGCCCGAGATTCCCAGATCCATGTTGTTTCCTTTCGTCGGGCTCAGCGCCCGGTTCGCGTGAAGACGAAGATACCGGAGATCACCAGCACCGTGCCGGCCGCGACCCACGCGGTGAAGGGTTCGCCGAGGATCAGCACCCCGAGAAGAATGGTCGACAGCGGTCCGACCATGCCGGTCTGCGCAGCCATCGCCGGACCGATCCGCTCGATCGCCATCATCAGGGCCAGCACCGGCAGCGCCGTGCAGACCGTGGCGTTGAGGATCGACAGCCAGATCACCGGCAAGGCGATGTCCGCGATGCCGCCGATCGGCCGCAGCACCAGGAACTGCGCGATGCACAGCACGCAGGCCACGCTGCTCGCAAGGCCGACCAGCCGGAGCGAACCGAGGCGCTTCACGTACTCGCCGCTCGCCACCAGGTAGCCCGCATAGGTGATCGCGCTCAGGAACACCAGGAAGGTTCCCCAGGCCGCGCCGCTGCCCTGCGAAATCTGCAGCTCATGGCCGAACACGACCAGCACGCCGGCGTAGCTGATCGCCATGCCGGCCACCTGTCGCCAGGTGATGCGTCGCCGGTAGACCATCCATCCGAACAGCAGCACCAGCGTCGGGTTGAGATACAGGATGAGCCGCTCCAGGCTGGCCGAGATGTACGCCAGCCCCGCGAAGTCGAGAAAGCTCGACAGGTAATAGCCGGAGAACCCGAGCCCGAGCACGCCGATCCAGTCGTGGCCGGTCAACGCCGGCTTGCCCCGCCCGGCCCACCAGGCCATCACGAGGAAGAGCGGCAGCGCGAACAGCATGCGCAGCATGATCAAGGTGACCGCGTCGACGCCGTGCCGATAGGCGAGCTTGACGATGATTGCCTTGCCGCTAAAAGCCATCGCGCCCAGCACCGCGAGGGTCAGGCCCTTGCCGATCTCCGGATGCGGCGAGGCGCCGGGGCCGACGGGAGCGCCGGCGGCAATCGTTGGCGCAGCCGGTGTCGCTGCGATCGGAATGCCCACTCGCGCATCGACGGGAGCGTCCGGCTCGGCCTTCTTCATCGACGCGTCAGAACCCCGCGGCCTGGCCGTCGCGGCGGCTGTCGCTCGCCGCCACGTAGCCTTCGACCGCCGGGTCGCCCATGCGCCAGATGAACTGTCCGGCGCCGAAGTCCTGGTACGAATCGTTGATGACGTCGACCTTGTGCCCCATGGCGGCGAGGCCCTGCACGGTCTCGGGGTTCATCGTCGATTCGGCATTGATCTCCATGCCGGTGTTGAAGCGCCACCTCGGCGCGCAGCAGGCGGCCTGTGGGCTCTGGCCGTAGTCGAGCATGCGCACCAGCGTCTGCATGTGGCCCTGCGGCTGCATGTTGCCGCCCATCACGCCGAAGCTCATCATCGGCGCGCCGTCCTTGGTGAGGAAACCCGGGATGATGGTGTGGAAGGGCCGCTTGCGCGGCTCGACCACGTTCGGGCTCTTCTCGTCGAGGCTGAAGCCATAGCCGCGGTTCTGCAGGCTGATGCCGAAGTCTGGCTCGACGCAACCCGAGCCGAAGCCCATGTAGTTGCTCTGGATGAAGCTCACCATCATGCCGCTCTCGTCGGCGGCGGTGAGGTAGATGGTGCCGCCCTTGACCGGGTTGCCCGCCTTGAAGTCGGTCGCTTTTTTCAAGTCGATCAGTTTGGCA
The DNA here is from genome assembly GCA_902506565.1 of Burkholderiales bacterium 8X. Taxonomy (GTDB): domain Bacteria; phylum Pseudomonadota; class Gammaproteobacteria; order Burkholderiales; family Burkholderiaceae_C; genus Variovorax. The sequence continues at coordinate 3,468,380 of LR732703.1, forward strand.
CGGGATGCGAGATAGCCGGCATCGAGCATCTGCACGGGACTCACATCCATCGACGAAGGGTCGGACACATAGCGGTAGGTATCTGCGAAGGCCAGCTTCATGGCCTCGATCTGCAGGTGCTGCGAGGCGATCGAGTCGACCGGCATCGATGCGATGTCGAAGTTCTTGAGGATGCCGAGCGCGATCAAGGCCGCGATGCCCTGGCCGTTCGGCGGAATCTCGTGCAGCGTGTGGCCTGCGTAGTCCTGGCTGATCGGCGCAACCCACTCGGGCCGCCAGTTCGAAAGGTCGCGCACCTTGAGGCTGCCGCCATTGGCGATCGAAAACTTTTCGAGTGCCTCGGCGATCTCGCCGCTGTAGAACGCATCGCCCTTGGTCTCGGCAATGGCCTTCAGCGCCCGCGCCGCGGTCTTGAACCTGAACAGCTCGCCAACCTTCGGCGCCCGCCCCCACGGCAGGAAGGTCTTGGCGAATCCCGGCTGCGACTGCAGCAGCGAAGCCGCCGCCTCCCACTTCTGCTGCACCACCGGGGTCACCAGGTAGCCGCGCTCGGCGATCTCGATCGCGGGCTGCAGCAGGTCCTCGAACGGCAGCTTGCCGAAATGCTCCGAAAGCGCGACCCAGCTCCCGACCGCGCCGGGCACGGTCACCGAATCGATACCGCGCTGCGGCGGCGTGTTGCCGCCGTTCGCGTACTTGCGCTTGAAATATTCCGGCGTCCAGGCTTCCGGCGAGCAGCCGGAGGCATTGAGGCCATGCAGCTCCTGCCCGTCCCAGAGGATGCAGAACGCGTCGCTGCCGAGACCGTTGCTGACCGGCTCGACCAGCGTCATCGCAGCGGCCGTCGCAATGGCCGCATCCACCGCATTGCCGCCGAGCCGGAGGATTTCGAGCCCCGCCTGCGCCGCGAGCGGATGCGAGGTCGAGACGACATTGCGCGCGAACACCGGAATGCGCGTGGAGGTGTAGGGATTGGCGTAGTTGAAGCCAGGGGTCACGGGGGGAACGTTCGTCGTCATGGGTGTGAGGGATAAAGGTTGTCAGTCGCCCGTGATCTTGCGATCCACGATGATCTTCTTCCACTTGGCCGCGTCGGCAGCGACCATCGACGCGAACTGCTCCGGCGTGCTGCTGGTCGGCGAAATGCCGAGGCGGGACAGCTTGTCGCGCACTTCCGGGTCGGCCAGCGCTTCGTTCGCGGCCGTGTTCACGCGCGAGACCACGTCGGCCGGAAGCCCCTTGGGGCCGTACAGGCCGAACCAGGTGTTCGAGTCGAAGCCGGGCAGGGTATCGGCGATGGCGGGCAAGTCCGGCACGAGCGGGCTGCGCTTCAGCGAGGTCACTCCCAGGGCGCGGAGCCGGCCTTCGCGCACATGCGGCATGCCGGTCGGCAGCGAATCGAACAGCACGTCGACCTTGCCGCTGATGAGGTCCGGTATCGCGAGCGCCGTGCCCTTGTACGGAATGTGGGTCACGAACACGCCGGCTTGCGACTTGAACAGCTCCGCCGTGAGCTGCACGATGGTCCCGTTGCCGCTGGAGGCGTAATTCAGCTTGCCAGGATTCGCCTTGGCGTAGGCGATCCAGTCCTTGACCGACTTGGCGGGCGAGTCGTTCGGCACCAGCATGATGCTGGGCGCGTCGCCGACATGGCCGATGGGCGTGAAGTCGCGCACCGTGTCATAGGGCAGCTTCGCGTTGATGGCCGGGCCGATCGAATGGGTGCTGGTGGTGGCGAGCAGCAGCGTGTAGCCGTCGGGCGCCGCCTTGGCGGCGAGGTCGGAGCCGATCGAGCCGCCGGCGCCCGGCTTGTTGTCGATGACGAGGGTGGTGCCGAGCTTCTCGCCCATCTTCTGCGACAGGGTGCGGGCGAAGAGGTCGGTCGCGCCGGCGGCGGGGAATGGCACGACGAGGCGGATCGGACGGGCCGGGTAGCCTTGCGCGAAGGCTTCGAGCGTGGGTCGGGCGAGCAGCAACGCTGCGCCGGCGGTCAGGAGGGGGCGTCGTTTCATCCCTCGATTCTGACGCTTTGCAGCTTTGAGCCGCAGCTGGCCGCCGGCGGAATTTCTCAATCCCAGCAGCCGCTGGCCTGACCCTGAAGTGCATCCTTCGAAGACCGTCGGTACTTTCAAGCTTCCTTTAGGAGTTTTTTGAGTTCCTTGTGGACTTCGCTTCTTCCCGAATCGAATACGACCCAGACCCGTTGAAGGCGCTCGCGCGTTGCATCGTCGTGGTGCTTCTGCTTGAAATCCTCAACACCGATGAACTTGCAAAATAGCGGGCCCACGAACTCCAGCCATTTGGACTGCAGATCATCGGCTGGCAAATTGAACTTATCCTTCACTGCAGTCAGTTTTGCGGTGAAAAAGGTCTTTGTGATCGTACTTTCGAAAAGAACGCATATCAACTCGTCGCGCAAACGACTCCTCACCGATCCGGGAGAAATTTTATTGATGCGCTTTAAAATGGCTTTGACCTTTTCGGGTCTGTCGCCCTTAAAATTACAGCTGGCAAACATCTCCTTCAGGGATCGAGCTTGCACGTAGAAGCTGAGAAACCTTTCGACTACGTCTGCAGCGTCCAGTTCGGACCCATAATGTGAAATGATCTCGTCAGACGTTTGAATAAATCCCTGCCAGCGTTCGCGATCGGCGGCTACATTTGTTACATCGAAGACGTCCACTAACTTGTGAAAAGTTGCCGTATTGTTTCCAAAGAGACTTCCCGAAACATCCTCGTGCCGTCCAGGAGTAGGCCACTTGACTTCTTCGTCGATAATCATAAAACCCCCTTTATTGAAGGCTTGATTAATAAGGAAACAACACGCGAAGTCAATAAAAAAACAGTTCTACGTGGAAGTTTGATTACCGAGCCGATTCGACGCAATGAATTGCGGCTAATGCGAACAGGGGATAAAAAAAAGCTCTGACATGTCAGAGCTTTTCTCGAAAGGCTACAAGCCTCTATTCCTCGACGAAGGCCTGCTCCCGTTTCGACTTCACCGAAGGCAGGAACACGATCACGATCAGCAAGAGGGCGGCGGCCAGCAAGCCTGCGGAAATCGGCCGCGTCACGAACACGCTCCACGAACCGCGCGACAAGAGCAGCGCCCGCCGCAGGTTCTCTTCCATCATCGGGCCCAGGATCAGGCCGAGCAGCAGCGGCGCCGGCTCGCATCCCAGCTTGATGAAGGTGTAGCCCACCACGCCGAAGATCGCCACCATCCAGATGTCGAACACGTTGTTGTTGGTCGAATAAACGCCGATCGCGCAGAACAACACGATGGCGGGGAACAGCCAGCGGTACGGAATGGACAGCAGCTTGATCCAGATGCCGATGAGCGGCAGGTTGAGCACGATCAGCATCAGGTTGCCGATCCACATCGAGGCGATCAGGCCCCAGAACAGCTCGGGATTGCTGGTCATGACCTGCGGGCCCGGCTGGATGTTGTGGATGGTCATCGCACCCACCATCAGCGCCATCACCGGGTTGGGCGGAATGCCCAGCGTCAACAGCGGAATGAACGAGGTCTGAGCGCCCGCGTTGTTGGCCGCCTCGGGGCCCGCCACGCCGCGGATGTTGCCCTTGCCGAAGGGGATCTCGCCGGGGCGGAGCTTCATCTTCTTTTCGATCGTGTAGGCCGCAAAGGCCGACAACAAGGCGCCGCCGCCCGGAAGGATGCCCAGCGCCGAACCGAGCGCCGTGCCGCGCAGCACGGCCGGCGTCATGCGCTTGAAGTCGTCCTTGGTCGGCCACAGGCCGTGCACCTCGGCCGTGTAGATCTTGCGTTCTTCCTCGGGGCGCGACAGGTTCGAGATGATCTCGCCGTAGCCGAACACGCCCATGGCGATCACGATGAAGCCGATGCCGTCGGTGAGCTCCGGAATGTCGAAGCTGAACCGGGCCACGCCCGAATTCACGTCGGTGCCGACCAGGCCGATCAGAAGGCCCAGCACGATCATGGCGATCGCCTTGAGGAGCGAACCGGACGCCAGCACCACGGCGCCGATCAGGCCCAGCACCATCAGCGAGAAGTATTCGGCCGGTCCGAACTTGAAGGCCAGTTCGGTGAGCGGCGGCGCGAAGGCGGCCAGGATGAGCGTACCGACGCAGCCCGCGAAGAACGAGCCGAGCCCGGCAGCCGCCAGCGCCGGCCCCGCCCTTCCCTGCTTGGCCATCTGGTGCCCGTCGATCACTGTCACCACCGAGGACGATTCGCCCGGCAGGTTGACCAGGATGGCGGTGGTCGAGCCGCCGTACTGCGAGCCGTAGTAGATGCCGGCCAGCATGATGAGCGCGGCCACCGGCGGCAGCGCGTAGGTGGCCGGCAGCAGCATCGCGATGGTGGCGACCGGGCCGATGCCCGGCAGCACGCCGATCAGCGTGCCCAGCAAGCAGCCGACGAAGGCATAGATGAGGTTCTGCAGCGTGAAGGCCGCGGTGAACCCGATGGTGAGGTTGTTGACGAGATCCATGGTGTTCTTTTCGTTTTCAGCCGGTGATGAAGGTCGGCCAGACCTGGAACTGCAGCTTGAGCGCCACCACGAAGGCCAGGTAGCTGCCCACGGCCAGGATCGTCGCCAGGATGAGGCTCGACTTGACGCTGTACTTCTCGCCCGCGAGGCCGGCGATCAGCACCAGTGCGTAGATCGCGGCGATGAGGCCCATGGCCGGCAGGCCCCAGGCGACCACGCCGCCCAGCAGCACGCCGAACACCAGGTTGGCGCCGATGATGAAGCCGAGCGGTCGCCAGGCGATCTTGCCGACCGGGTCGCCGTCGACCGTCTCGATCGTGAGCGCGGTAAAGACCACGACCAGCCCGAGGATGGCGAGCAGGATGCCCAGCATCAGCGGGAAGTAGCCCGGACCCATGCGGGCGCCGGTGCCCACGTTGTAGCTGGTCGAACCCCAGGCGAAGGCAATGCCGACCAGGACGAACATCAGCCCTGCGAAGAAGTCCTTCTGACTCTTTATTTTCACAATCAACCTCTCGAAAAAATCGAACAGCGGATTGTGTGGTCAGCCAATGGTCAGGTCTGATGTGGATTCCACCTAGCGCACGGCTAGGGTTTCCCCGGAGCGGGCGAGCCGCCCTGCCTAGAGGCTCAGGACAGCGTCGGCGTGGCGCTCAATACTTCTTCGACGGTGGTGACGCCTTCGGCGACTCGCAGGGCACCCGCCAGGCGCAATGGCCGCATGCCGTCCTTGACAGCCTGTCGGCGCAGCGCCGTCAGGTTGGGTTCCTTGGTCACCATGTCCTTGAACTCCTCGCTCACGGTGAGGAGTTCGTAGAGCCCCATGCGGCCCATGTAGCCGGTCATCCGGCAATCCACGCAACCCACCGGCCGATACGCGCGGACCGAGCCGCTGATCTGCCACGGCTTCACGAACTCGCCGAGCTTTTCGCGCGTGACGCTTTCGTCCGGCACCTTGCAGTTCAAGCACAGCGTTCGCACCAGGCGCTGCGCGAGCACGCCCAGCACCGTGGCGTTGATCAGGTAGTTGGGCACGCCGAGTTCCATCATCCGGGTGATGGCGCTCGGCGCGTCGTTGGTGTGCAGGGTGCTGAACACCAGGTGGCCGGTCAGCGCCGACTGCACCGCCATCTCGGCCGTCGGCAGGTCGCGGATTTCGCCGACCATGATGATGTCCGGGTCCTGCCGCATCAGCGCCCGCAGGCCCTCGGTGAAGCCGAAGTCCAGTTGCGGCTGGACCTGGGTCTGGTTGAACGAAGGCTCGATCATCTCGATCGGGTCTTCGATGGTGCTGACGTTGACTTCCTCGGTGGCGACCCGCTTGAGCGTCGAGTAGAGCGTGGTGGTCTTGCCCGAGCCGGTCGGCCCCGTCACCAGCACGATGCCGTGGGCCCGCGTCACCAGCTGCTCCCAGCGCTTGGCGTCGTGCTGCGAAAAGCCGAGCGCGTCCAGGTCCTTGACTGCCGTATCCGGGTCGAAGATCCGCATCACCATCTTCTCGCCGAAGGCGGTCGGCAAGGTGGAAAGCCGCATCTCGACCTCGTCGCCCCGCATGTTGCGGGTCTTGATGCGGCCGTCCAGCGGCCGCCGCTTCTCGACCACGTCCATGCGGCCGAGCAGCTTGATGCGGGCCACCATCGCGTTCATCACGCCCATCGGCATCTGGTAGGCCGGATGCAGCACGCCGTCGATCCGGAAACGGATCACGCCCTGCTCGCGGCGCGGCTCCAGGTGGATGTCGCTCGCCCGCTGGTCGAACGCGTATTGCCACAGCCAGTCGACCACCTGGACCACGCTCTGGTCGTTGGCGTCGAGCTGCTTGTTCGACTTGCCGAGCTCGACCAGCTGCTCGAAGCTGCCGGCTCCGGCATTGCCGCCGGCCTTCTGCACCGCGCGCACCGACTTGGCGAGCGCGAAGAACTCGGCCGTGTAGCGCTGGATGTCGACCGGATTGGCGACCACCCGCCTGACCGAGCGGCGCGACTGGCGCTCGACCTCGGAGATCCAGTCGGTCAGGAAAGGCTCTGCGGTCGCGATGACGACTTCCGCCGAGGTCACCTGCACCGGCAGCACCTTGTGCCGCTCGGCATAGGCCGCGCTCATGCTGTCGGCCACCTTGCCCACGTCGACCTTGAGCGGATCGATGCGCAGGTAGCCGAGCCCGGCGCGGCCGGCGAGCCACTGGCTCAACATCTCGAGGTCGAGCGGCTTGCCGTCGCTGGCCCGCGTCATCGCCACGTTGGCAAGGCGCACCAGCGGCTGCTGCCGGCTCTCGGCCTGGGCGCAGCGCGCCATGGTGCGCTTGGCTTCCTCGGCGGTGATGACGCCGTCGGCGGCCAGCCATTCGATCAGGTGTCGCAGGTCGAGCGGGCCTTCGTACCGATGGGGCGCGGCGGCGGTCTTGGCATGGGGGACAGCGGACATGGTCAGGCGATCGGCTTGATGGGTTTGAAGACGCGCAGCCACTTGGGCGCCGGCAGGCTCCAGCGAGTCTGGATGCTTTGCGCCCGGTCGGCAAGCAAGGCACGCGAAGGACGATCGGCCTGGCGTCTCGCCAGCACGACCGTATTGCCTTCGCGGGTCGGCTTGAAGGCCCACACCGCATCCTCGCCGAATGCGCCCACGATGCGCGCAAGACTTTCGGCGTAAGTCGAGGATCGGCCGAACAAATTCACGGTCATGCTGCCGCCGTCGGCGAGCAGCTCGCGGCAATCGGCATAGAAGCCTTCGCTGTCGAGCACGGGCGCGGCGGCCTCGTGGTCGTACAAGTCGACCTGCAGCGCATCCACGTTGCCGTGCCAGCGCGGATTGCGAACCTCGACCCCGGCGTCCGCCATCACGATCTCCAGCTTGGTGTCTTCCGGCGGCAGCTTGAACCAGCCTCGGCAGGCTGCGACGACCTGCGGATTGAGCTCGACCGCCGTGGTTCGCATCCGCAGCACCTTGCGGCTGAACTTGGTGAGGCTGGCCGCGCCGAGCCCGAGCTGCATGGCATGCAGCTTGCCGACCGATGCGGGCTCGACGAACAGCAGCCAGGCCATCATCCGCTGCACATAGTCGAGTTCGATCTCGTAGGGCGCAGAGAGCTTCATCGAGCCCTGGACCCACTCGGTGCCGAGGTGCAGGTAGCGGATGCCGGCGAAATCCGAGAAGTTGACCTCGGGCAGGGGAGCGGCCGGTTTGCCGGCAGATCGGGCGGCCATCAGACCAGCCCGTGCTTGGCGAAGACCTCTCGCCAGGCAACGGTCTTGCGTTCGAGGCTCCAGGCCGCATGGGCAGGACTGGAGGATGGAAGCGAATAAACCGGGACGCCCACCTTGCGGGTATGGCGGGCATGCCTGAAGCTTTTGCCGCCGTTGTGCGCGATGGCTTCGAGGCACGGCAGGCGAAGACCTGCGATGTCGTTCAGGGCGGCCGAGCGGATCGACGCATCGAGGCTGCCTTCGCGCTCGCAGCTGGCGTAGACATCCCAGAGGCCGATCCCGCGGTCGCGGAGCCAGCTCGCACGCTCGACCTGGCCGTCGTCGCCGAGCGGAATCGACAGGTCATGCCAGATGCTTTGCAAGATCTTCCAGAACTGGTTGCGGGGATGGGCATAGTACTGCCCGCATTCCAGCGACCTGGCGCCCGGGAAGCTGCCGAGGATCAGGAGGCGCGTGCGCGAATCGACGATCGGGTCCAGCCCGATGAGGCGCGTGGGCGTCGAAGCGGTGGTCGGCATGGGCGGTCCGCTCGTGAAAAGACCCGCCTGGGCGGGTCTTGGAGCTGGGCGAACAGGGGTTCGCTGAGCCGGCACGGACTGTTTACTTCTTGACGGCTTCGTTCTCGGCGGTGCCCGGGATCTTCTCGCCGATCTTGTGGCCTGCGCTGCGCATGCCGTCGGCGGTCTTGTGGCCTGCATTGGCGACGACATTGCCGGTCTTCTGGGCAACGTTCTTGGCAGCGTTGCCGGTCTTGTTGGCGGCGTTCTTGGTGGCGCTGGTGGCCTTGCGAGCGGTGCGCTTGGTGGCATCGGTCGCGTTTTCGGCGGTGCGCTCGGTGGCATTGACTGCCTTGCGAGTCGTCTTCTTGGTGGAATCCCAGGCTTCCTTGCCCGCTTCCTTGGTTTTCTCGGTGGCGGTCGCGGGCTGCACGGTGACCGGTGCCGGCGCGGTGGCGGCGGGGGCCGTGGCCGGCATCGTCGTCGTGGTGGTGGTCTGCGCCACTGCGGTCAAGCCGAAGCCGGCAAGGGTCAAGGCCAAGGCGGCGGGAATGGCGCGGAGAGACATGTTGTTCATCGGATAGCTCCTCAGGTTTTCGGGTGGCGACGTGCCACCTTGTCATGCAACGATGGTGCGGCAACGAGGATGACAGAAACAGGCTCTGCAATGCACTCGAGCGGCAAGTCGAGGTCTCGGCCTACGCCGGATGCCCGGTGTTTTCCTGCAAGCCGACGAGCGCCGCGAGCTTGGGCAGTGCCGCCAAGGCGTTTTGCGTGGTCGCGGCCGTCAGCTCATCGGGCGAGATTCCCCGCAGGCCGGCCAGCACGTCCGCGATGCGGCGAAGTTCGCCCGGTTCGTTCCGTCCCTGCGCTTCGCCCGCAGCGCGTTGCGCCTGGGTGCGATACAGCCAATGCGGCTGGATGTCGGGCGAATCGGTCTCCATGACGATCGAGTCGAGCGGCAATTCGGTAGCGAGCCGCCTGACTTGCAAGGCTCGATCGAAGGTCAGGGCACCGCCGAATCCGAGCTTGAGCCCGAGCGCGATGCAGGCATCGGCTTGCTGCAGACTGCCGTTGAAGGCATGCGCGATGCCGTGCCATGGCTTGCCGCCGCCGACCTGCCGAAGATGCTTCAGCACCTTGTCGACGGAGCGGCGCACATGCACGATGACCGGCAGGTCGTGGCGTCGGGCCAGTTGCAACTGGATGTGAAAGATCCGCTCCTGCTTGTCGTCGTCGAGGTTGTCCACGAAATAGTCCAGCCCGATTTCGCCGACCGCGACCAGGTGCGGGTCGTTGCTGACGCGGAGCGCGAGTTCGTGGTCGAGCGCATCGAGATCCCCGTCCTGCGCCTCGTTGGTGCAGAGCGGGTGGATGCCGAGGGCATACGCATCCTGCTGCCGATGCGCCAGCTCGCGCACCACCGAGAAATTGAATCGAGCCACTGCCGGAATCACGCACAAGCCGATGCCCTTTTCGCGGGCGCGTGCACGAACGAGGGGCGCTTCGTCGCCGAACTCCGGCGCGTCGAGATGGCAATGGGTGTCGATCAGGAAAGCCATTCGCCGCATGATGCCCGAACGGATGCACGGCGTCAGAAAGCGTGCTACCGTGACTCCATCGTCAGCGTCGACTTCATGCCGGAGGTGCATCCATGCGCAGGCCCGCTCACTACAGCCGCTCGCCCCGCGCTCCCGTGGACGCGGCCGAACCCGCAAGCTCCGGTGGCTCATCGGACGCCTCGCCGGAGGCCCTCGACGCACGCGCCCCGCCGCATCAAGACAGCCCCGCAACATCCACGGCCAGCAAGAAGTGGCAGCCCGGCCGCGGCAGCTTCGCCCTGCTGCTGGCCTTGAGCCTGGGGCTCGGTGCAACCAGCCTGCTGCTCCTGCCCGGCCAGGGCGCCCACAAGCTCACACAGAAAGACATCGACGCGGCCGTGCTGCGCACGCTGCAAACCGCCAACCTGCCCTCGCCGGCCGCGAAGGCTGCAGAGGTCGTGCGGCCTTCGGTGGTCCGGGTGGTCAGCTACGGCGCCGAGAAAGCGACCCCCGAGGCCAAGGCCGAGAAGCGTGGCCGCAACCTCGCCAAGGGCAAGCCGCCCGAAGCGACCGACGAGGCGCCCGGACAGCAGGTCGAGCGCGGCGTCGGCACCGGCGTGGTCATCGTCGACAAGGGCGTGATCCTCACCAATCTGCACGTGGTCGCCGGCGCCGAAACCATCAAGGTCACCTTTGCCGACGGCTTCGAGGCTCCGGCGGTCATCACCGGCGTGCAGCCAGAGAACGACCTTGCCGTGCTGCAGGCCCAGAAGCTGCCTGACGACCTCATCCCGGCCACCATGGCGTCCACCGCAGACCTGCAGTCGGGCGACCAGGTGGTGGCCGTGGGCTTTCCGTTCGGCATCGGCCCTTCGGTGTCGGCCGGCGTGGTGTCGGGCCTCAAGCGCTCCTTTCGCTCCCCGGAAGGCAAGCAGGAACTCGGCAACCTGATCCAGTTCGATGCGGCCGCGAATCCGGGCAACTCCGGTGGGCCGCTGGTCAACATGAAGGGCGAGGTGCTCGGCATCGTCACCGCCATCCTCAATCCGACTCAGCAGCGCACCTTCATCGGCATCGGCTTTGCCGTGCCGATCGAAAACGCCGCCTCGGCTGCCGGCTCGCCGCCGTTCTGAACCGCATTCCCCGATCCGTCCACCGCCCTTCATTTCGAGAGAGCAGCACGCATGAGCACCGAAACCGAATCGACCTCCGCCGCCACCGCCGAACTAATGGAGCGGATCCTCTACGAGGTGAAGCGCGTGGTGGTCGGGCAGGATCGCTTTCTCGAGCGCGTCATGGTCGCCATGCTGGCCGGCGGACACCTGCTGGTCGAAGGCGTGCCCGGCCTTGCCAAGACCTTGACCGTCAAGACGCTGGCCGACACGGTGCAGGGCCAGTTCAAGCGCATCCAGTTCACACCCGACCTGGTGCCCGCCGACCTGGTCGGCACCCGCATCTACAACCAGAAGACCGGCGACTTCAGCACCTCGCTCGGCCCGGTCTTCGCCAACTTGCTCCTGGCCGACGAAATCAACCGGGCGCCCGCCAAGGTTCAGAGCGCGCTGCTCGAAGTGATGCAGGAACGGCAGGTGACCATCGCCGGCGAGACCCACAAGGTGCCGCGGCCCTTCCTCGTGATGGCGACCCAGAACCCGATCGAGACCGAAGGCACCTATCCGCTGCCCGAGGCGCAGGTGGATCGCTTCATGATGAAGGTGCTGGTCGACTACCCGACCGACGAAGAGGAGTTCGTGATCGTCCAGCGCGTAATCGGCGAGCCTGTCTCGGCGACGCCGGTCGCCACCACCGCGCAGCTTGCCGCCTTGCAGGCCGAGGCCCGGCGGGTCTATGTCGATCCGTCGCTCATCACCTATGCGGTCAAGCTGATCTCGGCCACGCGCAATCCCGAAAAGCACGGCCTGAAGGACGTGCGGCGGTTCATCACCTACGGCGCGAGCCCTCGGGCCAGCATCAACCTGACCGAAGGCGCACGCGCGCTGGCCTTGCTGCGCGGCCGCACCTATGCCTTGCCCGAGGACATGACCGCGCTGGTGCCCGACGTGCTGCGGCATCGGGTGACGCTTTCCTACGAAGGCCTCTCGGAAGGGCTCACGCCCGACAGCGTGATCGACAAGATCATGCGTGCGGTTCCGGCGCCGGCGAAGCCGCTCGAGCACGAGAAGCTCGCCGCCTGATCGTTTGCTCGAACGAGAAGTGACGCAATGAAGAACTGGTTCCGCAAGCCGACCGTCGCCGCCAACGACGAAGCCGCCGTCGTCGCGGCCGGCGGGGCCGAGCGCGCGTTGCGCCGGCTCGAGTGGACGGTCATCCGCCGGCTCGACGGCCTGTTGCAGGGCGACTACCGGACGCTGATGCGCGGCACCGGCCTCGACCTGGCGGACCTGCGCGAATACCAGCATCACGACGACGTCCGGCACATCGACTGGAACGTCACCGCGCGCCTGCAGACACCTCATGTGCGAGTCTTCACCGAAGACCGCGAAATGGCCGCCTGGTTCGTGCTCGACCTGAGCCGCTCGGTCGATTTCGGTTCCGGCACCAAGGCCAAGCGCGAGATCTCCGCGGGCTTCGTCGGCGTCATCGCGAGGCTCCTGACCCGCCACGGCAACCGCGTCGGCGCGCTGGTCTACGGCAACGACATCGAGGCGGTCATACCGCCTCGGAGCGGCCGGCGGCACGTGCTGCATTTGCTCCATGCCATGGAGCGCCGGGCCGAGACCAAGGCCGCGCCCGACCAGAAGGGCATGACCCGGCTGGCCGACCTGCTCAAGTCCGCGGCGGCGCTGATGCCGCGTCGCTCGACCGTGTTCGTGGTGTCCGACTTCCTGAGCGAACCGGGCTGGGAGCGGCCGCTCGCCCAACTGACGCAACGCCACGAGGTGGTGGCGGTGCGCCTCTTCGATCCGCTCGAGCGTGAATTGCCCGACCTGGGCCTGGTGCCATTGCGCGATGCCGAGACCGGCGAGCAGGTCTGGGTCGACACGCACGACGCGGGCTTTCGCAAACGCTTCGCCCGCATCGCGGCCGAGCGCGAAACCGTCTTGCGCGACACCTTCGCGAAGGTCGGCGTGGACGCGCTCGAACTCTCGACCAACGACGATCTGGTGGCGTCGATCGTGCGCTTCGCCGACATGCGCAAGCGCCGCATCCGGGCCGGATCCCTCAACTTCAAGACGGCGGCGGCATGAATTTCCTGTGGCCTCAATTCCTCTGGCTGTTGCTCGCGGCACCGGTGCTGGTGTTGCTGTACCTGTGGCTGATCCGGCGCAAGAAGAAGCTCGCTCTGCGCTATGCGAGCCTCTCGATCGTGCGCGAGGCGATGAGCACCGGGCAAAGCGTCAAGCGCCATATTCCGCCGGTGCTCTTCCTGCTGGCGATCATCGCAATGCTGATCGCCGCGGCGCGGCCGATGGCGGTGGTGGTGCTGCCCTCCAACCAGCAGACCATCATCCTGGCGATGGACGTCTCGGGCAGCATGCGGGCCGCCGACGTGCAGCCGAACCGGCTGGTCGCGGCGCAGGATGCCGCCAAGAGCTTCCTGCGAGAGCTGCCGCGCCATGTCAAGGTCGGCATCGTCGCCTTTGCCGGCAGTGCCCAGGTGGCGCAGCTGCCGACCACCAACCGCGACGACCTGGTCACCGCGATCGACTCGTTCCAGTTGCAGCGGGCCACCGCCACCGGCAATGCCATCGTGGTGTCGCTCGCCACGCTGTTCCCGGATGCCGGCATCGACGTTTCCAACTTCGGGCCGCAGCCGCAATCGCGCGGGGTTCCGATCGAGCAGGCCGGCAAGAGCGCCAAGAAGGAGTTCACGCCGGTGGCGCCGGGCTCGTACACCTCGGCGGCCGTGATCATGCTGACCGACGGCCAGCGCACCACCGGCGTCGATCCGCTCGACGCCGCCAAGGTGGCGGCCGAGCGCGGCGTGCGGGTCTACACGGTGGGCATCGGCACGGTGGACGGCGAGACGATCGGCTTTGAAGGCTGGTCGATGCGCGTCCGGCTCGACGAGGAAACCCTGAAGGCGATCGCCAACAAGACCCAGGCCGAGTATTACTACGCCGGCACGGCTGCCGACCTGACCAAGGTCTACAACACGCTCAGTTCGCGGCTCACGGTCGAGAAGAAGGAGACCGAGGTCTCGGCCTTGTTCGCCATGGCGGCTGCTGCGCTCGCGCTGCTCTCGGCCGGCCTTTCGCTGCTGTGGTTCAACCGCATCCTTTGACTTGAAGCCGATGATGTTCGATCTCGGCGGAAAGGTCGCGCTGGTGACCGGCGGCAACGGCGGCATCGGGCTCGGCATGGCGCTCGGCCTTGCCGAGGCAGGCGCCCGGGTCGTGGTCGCAGCGCGCAATGCCGACAAGTCGTTGGCCGCGGTGAAGGCGCTGCAGGCTGCCGGCAGCGCCGACAGCTTCGCGCTCGCCGTGGACGTGACCGACGAGGCCTCGGTCCATTCGATGGTCGAGCAGCTGGTCGAGCGCTGCGGACGGCTCGACATCCTGGTCAACAACGCCGGTACCACGGTCCGGAAGCCGGTCGACCAGCTCGCGCTGGCCGAGTGGACGACGGTGATGGACACCAATCTCACCAGCGCCTTCCTGTGCTGCCGCGCGGCCTACCCGCACCTGAAGGCCGAGGGCGGCGGCAAGATCATCAACATCGGCTCGATGATGTCGATCTTCGGCGCGCCCTATGCGCCGGCCTACGGCGCGAGCAAGGGCGGCATCGTGCAGCTGACCAAGGCGATGGCCGCCAGCTGGGCCCCGGACGGCATCCAGGTCAACGCGGTGTTGCCGGGATGGATCCAGACCGAACTCACCGATGGTGCGCGGGCGCAGGTCGCGGGCTTGAACGAACGCGTGGTGGCCCGCACCGCCGCCGGACGCTGGGGCCAGCCGAGCGACCTGGCCGGCATCGCGGTGTTCCTGGCCAGCGGCGCATCGGACTTCGTCACCGGCACGGCGATTCCGGTGGATGGCGGTTACTCGATCGCGGCCTAGCCGCTCGGTCGATCGCGGCCCGGCTGCTCGGTCGATCGCCGACTGGCCACTCGGTCGCGCCATCTGGCCGCTCGGCCTAGCCAATTTGCCGAGCGTTCGGCTGGCGGGATCGCCTTCCTTTTGTCGCGTGGCAGTCCTAGACTCGCGCCGCGGCCATCTTGCCGCTCCAGTCAAACCACCGAAGGGATTCACATGACAAAAATGACGACCATGACGACCATGACGACCATGGCGATCGCGAACAAGATGATCGACCTCTGCCGCCAAGGCAAGAACGAAGAGTCGCTCGACACGCTCTTCTCCAAAGACATGGTGAGCGTCGATGCCATGGCCATGGAAGGCGGATCGAAGGAAACCTCGGGCCTGGAAAACGTCAAGAAAAAGAGCGAATGGTGGGTGAACAACCACGAAATCCATTCGGCAACCATCACCGGGCCGTGGCCGAACGGCGATCGCTTCGTGGTGGGGTTCAAGTACGACGTCACGTTCAAGCCGAAGCAGCAGCGCATGACGATGGACGAGGTGGGGCTGTATACGGTCGAGGACGGGAAGATCGTGCGGGAAGAGTTCTTCTACGCAATTTAGCTCGCCCCCAGGCTCCGCGCACTTCGTGTCGCTTCTCCACCCCCTGCCGGGGGCAACACCAGAGGCCCGGCGGAGCCGGTTCCTCGGTGTTCGCTTGTGACGCGGACCTTCGGTCGCGGGGTCTTGGGGTTCTTTTAGAAGTTGGTGGTGATGGCGGAGGTGATGGTGTAGTGCTCGTCGACCAATGGGATCCAGCGCCACTTGTCGAAGGTGGTGCAGGGGTGGGAGATGCCGAGGGCGATCAGGTCGCCTACTTGGGGCATCGGCTGGTCGTCGTCCTTGACGCAGCGCAGGTAGGCGTGCTGGTCGTTCAGGGCGGTGATGGTCCAGCTTGGTGGGACTTCGCACAATTGCCGGGTGCCGCGGCGAACATGGTGGAGGGGGGTGGGCAAGCCCATGTCGAAGCCGAGGTCTCGCTTGCCGACGGCGAGGATGGCGAGGTGCGGCTCGGGCCTGGATTGGACGGTGGCCCAGACTTCGAGGGCGGGGCGGAGGCCCTCGCAGTCGACGCAACCAATGCGCGCATCGAGCTTGCGGACCATGCCTCGGTAGAAGCCGTGGTCATGGGTGACATAGCAGCCGGAACGCAGCAGGCCGCGCACCGGGCGACCGAGCGAGGGCCTGAGGCGGGCGGCCACCCAGTCGAATACGGCCGAACCGCCGGCGGATAACAGGATCTCATCGGTTTCGAACCAACCCCTCGCCTCGCAGTGGCGGGCCACGGTTTCGAGCTGGTTCATGAGGCCATCGACCAAGGCCTTGTCCGCAGACTCGTCTCCCGTGGCCCAAAGACCTTCGTAGCATTCGATGCCAACGAGGCGGACCGCGCTGCTCGCATGGAGGCGCTCGGCCAGCTGCAGGGCCTGGTCCTGGGTGCGGCAGCCGGTTCGGCCGCCGTCCAGGCCGAGTTCGAGCAGGACCTCGAAGACGACCGGCCGCTCCGCTCCGATCGACCAGCTCTCGATGATGTCGAGCTGCGCAACCGAGTCGACCAGGAAGACGGCGCGCAGCTCGGCATGCCGCCGCAGCAGGCCGGCGAGCGTGGCCAGGTCCTGCTCGTTGACCACCTGGTTGGCGACGACGGCTCGGCGGACACCCGAGGCGACGCCCAAGGCGAGCTGCGTGACCGACGCGAAGGTCAGGCCCCAGGCGCCGGCATCGAGCTGCCGCCTGAAGATCTGCGGCGAGAGCGTGGTCTTGCCGTGCGGCGCCAGGTCGATTCCCCATTCGCTCACCCGTGCCTGCATCCAGGCGAGGTTGTGCGAGAGCGCATCCGCCTTGAGCACGGCCAAAGGCAGCGGCAGGTCGCCGGCCAGCAGGTTCCAGCCGGCGGCGCCGATGTCGCTCGTGCGGCGCGGTGCCTCCCGCGGCGGATAGCCCTTGAACAGGGGCCCGAGCATCGGGTCGAGCAGGTCGTCGTCCGGCATCGACATGCGCACGAGCCTCTGATGGCGCTCAGCCCAGGCGGCCGGCGGTTAGGCGCAGCACGCGGTCGCAGCGCTTCGCCAGGGTTTCGTCGTGGGTGACCATCACGAACGCGGTGCCGCGCTCGCGCGACAGCCGCAGCATGAGCGCGAACACGCCGTCGGCAGTGGTGCGGTCGAGGTTGCCGGTCGGTTCGTCGGCCAGCACGCAATCGGGCTGGGTGACCAGGGCCCGCGCGATCGCGACCCGCTGGCGCTCGCCGCCGGAGAGTTCCGCCGGCCGGTGCTGCAGCCGCTCGCCCAATCCGACCGCGGCAAGCATGTCGGCCGCCGCCCGATGCGCCTCGGCGGGCGGCAGGCGCCTGATCTTGAGCGGCATGGCCACGTTGTCCAAGGCACTGAACTCGGGCAGCAGGTGATGGAACTGGTAGACGAATCCGAGATGCACGTTGCGCAGGCGCCCCTGCTGGGCGGCGTCGGCCAGCGCGATGTTCTTGCCGTGCAGCTCGACGCTGCCCGCGCTCGGCGAATCGAGCCCGCCCATCAAATGCAGCAAGGTGCTCTTGCCGGAACCGGAAGCGCCGACGATGGCGAGGGTCTCGCCGGCATGCACGTCCAGGTCGACGCCGTGCAGCACGGTGAGGTCGATGCGGCCTTCGTGGAAGCGCTTGGTGAGGCCGCGCACCTTCAGCACCACCTTGGCGGAGTCCGACCGCAGATGGCCGGCCGACGGGATGGCGTCGGTGGACGTGGTCGCGGCCATCGGTACGCGGTCATTCATAGCGCAGCGCCTCCGCCGGGTTGACCCGGCTCGCCCGCCAGCTGGGATAGAGCGTCGCCGCGAAGGCGAGGATCAGCGAGATGACGGTGATCGGCAGGATGTCCGATCGCTGCGGATCGCTCGGCATCTTGCTGATGAGGTAGATGTCCTTCGGCAGGAAGCTGGCGTGGAACAGCCGCTCCAGCGCCGGCACGATGACGTCGATGTTGTAGGCGATGCCGAGGCCGAGCAGCAGCCCGCCGAGGGTGCCCATGATGCCGACCATCGCGCCCTGCACGACGAAGATGCCCATGATGCTGCGCGGGCTGGAGCCGAGCGTGCGCAGGATCGCGATGTCGGCCCGCTTGTCGGTCACGGTCATGACGAGCGTCGAGACCAGGTTGAAGGCCGCGACCGCCACGATCAAGGTGAGGATGATGAACATCATTCGCTTCTCGACCTGCACCGCGGCGAACCAGGTCTTGTTCTGCCGGGTCCAGTCGCGGATCAGGAACTGGCCGGGCAGGCTGACCGCCAGCTGGTCCGCCACGTCGCGGGCCTGGTGCAGGTCCTTGAGCTTGAGCCGCAGGCCGCTCGGTCCCTCGAGGCGGAACACGCGGGCAGCGTCCTGTTCGTGGATCATCGCGAGCGCCGAGTCGTACTCGTAATGGCCCGAATCGAAGGTGCCGACCACGGTGAACTGCTTGAGCCGGGGCACCACGCCCGCCGGCGTGACCTGTCCGCCCGGCGCGATCAGCGTGACCTGGTCGCCCTCGCGCACGAACAGCGACCGCGCCAGTTCGACGCCGAGCACGATGCCGAACTGGCCGGGCACCAGGCGTTCCAGGGCGCCCTGCTGCGCGGTGGTCGAGATGTCGGTGACCTGCGGTTCGAGCGTCGGCTCGATGCCGCGAACCAGCGTGCCCTTCATGTCCTCGCCGCGAGCGACCAGCGCCTGCGCCGCGATGAAGGGCGCGACGCCGATCACGTTCGGGTTCTGGCGCGCGGCGGCCGCGATCGCATCGATGTCCGAAAGCGCCTGGCCGTCGCGCGAGAAGATCTCGATGTGCGAGATCACGCCGAGCATGCGGTCGGTCACTTCCTTCTGGAAGCCGTTCATCACGCTCAGCACGATGATCAAGGCCGCCACCCCGAGCGCGATGCCGAACATCGAGACGCCGGAGATGAAGGAGATGAAACCGTTGCGCCGCGTCGCCCGCCCGGCGCGCGTGTAGCGCCAGCCGAGCTGGAGTTCGTAGGGAAGCTTCATAGGGGAAGAATTGTGGCATCCCGGACAATAGGCCCATGCCTTCCACGACCTACTCGCGCCATTTGCTGATTCCGTTCGCGAGCCACGGCTCGCCGGCATGTCGGCAGGCGCGGGCCGGGCTTCGGCTGCCCAACCTCGATGCGCTGCTGGCGCGCCTCGCCGCCACGCAGGGAGATCGGCAGGACGACAGCACCCTCTCCCCGCCGCACGAGCGCGCCCTGGCCACGGCCCTCGGCATCGAGCCGAAGGACGGCCTCGTCCCGTGGGCTGCGCTGGAAGCACGGCGGCTCGGCCTGCCGGATGCGAGCGCCGACGAAGGCTGGGCTCTTGCGACGCTTTGCCACTGGCAGGTCGGCATCGACGACGTGGTGCTCGCGGATCCGGCCGCGATCCGCATCGACGCACACGAATCGGAAGCGCTGCTCGCCGTGGCCCGGCCCTTCTTCGAAGGCGACGGCATCGCACTCCACGCCACCGACGCGCCCGGCCGCTGGCTCGCGCGCGCCGCGGTCTTCGCCGACCTGCCGACCGCGTCAATCGATCGTGCGGTTGGCCGGCCGATCGCGGAGTGGTCGCCGCTTTCTGCGGGCGCGGGTTCGCTCCGGCGCCTGCAGAACGAGATGCAGATGCTGCTCTACACCGAGCGGATCAACGACGAACGCACTTCGCGCGGCGTTCCGGCAATCAACTCCTTCTGGCTCAGCGGCACCGGCCGGCTTGCCGCGAGCTTCGGACCGTCGCGTCCTGCCGGGCCCGCGGTCATCGATACGCTCCGAAAGCCCGCATTGATCGATGACGGACCCGGCTGGGAACAGGCCTGGCGCGAGATCGACGATGGCCCGCTCGCCGAGCTCCTCGCGGCAAGCAAGGACGCGCAAGGCGAGCTGTCGCTGACCCTCGGCGGAGACCTCGGCTGGCAACGCTTCGAATGGCAGAAGCGCGGCTTGCTGGCGTGGACGCGCGGCCTGTTCCAGCGGACCGGCAGTGCCCAGGTGCTGGAGACACTCTGATGAAGATCGATGCCCGCATCATTCCGCCGCGCAGCGCCTGGGCGCTGGAGCAGGCCGGCGTTCATCCGCTGCTGGCGAGGCTCTATGCGGCCCGCGGCGTCGGCAGCAAGGAAGAACTCGACGACGGCCTTGCCCGCCTGCTCGCACCCGCCGGGCTGCACGGCACGCGCGAGGCCGCGGTGCTGCTGGCGGATGCCATTCGCGACGACAAGCGTCTTTGCATCGTGGCCGACTACGACTGCGACGGCGCGACCGCCTGCGCCGTCGCGGTGCGCGGGCTTCGCTTGCTCGGTGCGCGCCACGTCCATTACCTGGTGCCCGACCGCGTGATCGACGGCTACGGCCTGACCGTGCCGATCGCCGAACGAGTCGCCGCGAGCGGGGCCGACCTGCTGATCACCGTGGACAACGGCATCGCGAGCGTCGAGGGCGTGGCCGCCGCCCGGGCGCTCGGGCTCTCGGTGCTCGTGACCGATCACCACCTTCCCGGACCGACGCTGCCGGAGGCCGAGGTGCTGGTCAATCCGAACCAGCCGGGCTGCGGTTTCGAGAGCAAATGCATCGCCGGCGTCGGCGTGATGTTCTACGTGCTGCTGGCGCTGCGCTCCGAGCTGCGGGCGCGCGGCGCCTATGCCGACCCGGCCGCCCCGACGCTGGACCCGATGCCGGGCGGATCGCCCCGGCCGCCGCAGCCCAGACTCGATTCGCTGCTTCCGCTGGTGGCCCTCGGCACCGTCGCCGACGTGGTCAGGCTCGATGCCAACAACCGCCGCCTGGTTGCGCAGGGGCTGCGTCGCATCCGGGCAGGATCGATGCCGGTCGGCCTAAACGCGCTCTTCAAGGCCGCCGGCCGAGACCCCCGATCCGCGACCACCTTCGACTTCGGATTCGCGCTCGGCCCGCGCGTCAACGCGGCCGGCCGCCTGGCCGACATGACGCTCGGCATCGAATGCCTGCTGACCGACGATGCCGGCCGTGCCGACGAACTCGCAAGGATGCTGGATGCGATCAACCGGGAACGCAGGGACATCGAAGGCGGCATGCGCATCGAAGCCTTGAGGCTGGCCGAGACGCTCTTCAACGGCGAATCCGAGGCGCCGCCGGCCATCAGCGTCTTCGGCCGCGACTTCCACGAGGGCGTGGTCGGCATCGTGGCCTCGCGCATCAAGGACAAGTTCCACCGGCCGACCTTCGTGTTCGCGGCCAGCGGCGCCGAGGGCAAGTCGCATGAACTCAAGGGCTCGGGCCGTTCGATCCCGGGCTTTCACCTCCGGGACGCGCTCGACCTGGTCGCCAAGCGGCATCCGGGCGTGCTGCTGCGCTTCGGCGGCCACGCGATGGCCGCCGGCTGCACGATTGCCGCGGATCGGTTCGCGACCTTCGAGCGTGCCTTCGCACAGGTCGCGCTCGAGTGGCTCGATGCGGCCTCGCTCACCCGCCGGCTCGAGACCGACGGCCCGCTGGCACCCGAGTACCTGCGCATCGACCTGGTCGACACCCTGCACCGCGAGGTCTGGGGGCAGGGTTTCGCACCGCCCACCTTCAGCGAGGAAGTCGAGGTGCTGTCGCAGCGGCTGATTGCCGACAAGCACCTGGCGCTCAAGCTCAAGCACTGCGGCCGTCCGGTCGACGGCATGTGGTTCGGGCGCACCCAGCCGGTGCCTGCGCGTGCGGTGCTGGCGTTCCGGCTCGATGCGGACGAATGGCAGGGCGTGCGTCGGGTGCGCTTCCTGGTCGAAGGCATGGCAGGCGAGGAGCTTCAGCATGGATGACATCCGCACGCCTTCCGCGGCGCCGATCGAAGCGCCGTTGCCGATCAGGGCGTCCGCGACGGTACTGCTTTGCCGCGATGGCGGCGAAGGGCTCGAGGTCTTCATGGTGCAGCGCCACAGCCTTTCGGACGTGCATGGCGGCTCGTACGTGTTTCCGGGCGGCAAGCTGGATGCGGCCGACGCGCTGCTCGATGCGGATCGGCATCTCGACCAATCCCCGGCCGAGTTGCATGCGCGGCTGAACGAGCCCGACATCGATGCCGCGACCGCCGCCGCATTGCACGTGGCGGCGGTGCGCGAAGCCTACGAAGAGTGCGGCGTGCTGCTGGCCCATGACGTGGGCAAGGAAGGCATCGCGCAGGCGGCCTCGCTCGCTGCGGCCGGCGTCGGCTTCAACGAGATGCTGGCCAGCTTGCAGCTCCGGCTCGACACGCGCTCGCTCGAGCCCTGGTCGCGCTGGATCACTCCCGAAAAATCGCTGACCGCACCCGGCAAGCGCTTCGACACCCGCTTCTTCGTGGCAGCCGCACCCGATGGGCAGGTCGCCCTGCACGACGACCACGAGGCGATCGCCAGCCGCTGGTGGCAGCCTCGCTCGGCGCTGGCCGCCTACTGGCAGCGCGAGATCGTGCTGGCGCCCCCACAGATCATGAGCCTCGCGCACCTCGCGCGTTACCCGACGCTGGCAGGGCTCTTGGCCGAGGCCGGTCGCAGGCCCCCCTGCGTGGTGCGCCCGCAGGTCTTCTCGATCGATGGCGTGCGCGGCACCGCCTATCCGGGCGACCCGCTTCATCCGGAGCTGCTGCGGGTGATGCCCGGGCCTCTGCGCCTCTTGATGCGGGGCACGCGACTGGAGCCGCCGGGCGGCTTCGACGACTTCTTCGAATAACGATGGATATCCTGCTTCTGGCCGCGCTCGCCTTCGTCGGCGCCGCCCTCTTCAGCGCCAAGGACCGGCGCCGCCGCATCGCCCTGCTCGCGAGCCATCTCGGCGACTACCAGATCGAGAAGCTGATGGAACAGCTGACCGAAGGCTACCTGCGCTGCCTGGGCGAAGACGATCCGGCCCGGCGCGCGCAGATCTGGCCGCTGCTCGATGCGACCGAGCGCAACCTGGCCCGGCAGTTCGCCCGCTTCGCGATGGCATTTGGCGCCGTGGACGAAGGGCTGACGCAGGTCGGCAGGCTGCCCCTGCCCTTTCCGTTTCTCGGCCGCCTCTTGCCCGGCGGCAGCTTCGACCTGCGGCGGCTCCTGGCCGTGCATGCGAAAGGCATCGTCGAGACCGCCGAGAACGCGGCGGGCCGAAGCCCGAGGGACAAGGCCTACACCATGTCCGCCGAGCTGCTGTTGATGCAGCACAGCTGCCACTGGTTCTGCCGCTCGAAGACGGTGGCGTCGGCCCGGATGCTGACCCGGCACAAGACTTCTCATGCCCAGCTGCTGGCGGGCGTTTCGCCTTCGACCCGCAAGGCTTATCTCGCGATCGTCGAAGGCCCGGCTTGAGGCGATGCCCCAACCAATCGGAGGCTTATTCGTCAAAACCGCACGGCGCGCGCGTATGGGTCTTCTACAGTCCGAAGGACCGTTTTCGCACGGCCGGACCCGAATCCGCCATCCAGGAGTTGCAAGCGTGCCCAAAGTGATCGTCATGAGAGACCCCGCCACCGCGGAGCAGATTCCCCTGCGGATCCCCGAGACCAAGATCGGCCGGGCACCGACCAACGACATCGCGATCGACCACGAGCAAGTCAGCCGGGTTCATGCCTCGCTCGTGGTCGACGGCCCGTTCGTGACCCTCACCGACCTCGACAGCCGCAACGGCGTCTTCGTCAATGGGGTAAGGGTGGCGTCGCAGATGCTCGTGACCGGCGACGAGATCCGCATCGGCAACTGCCTGATGCGCTTCGTGGCCGGCGAGCAGGATTTCACCTCGGTCGAGGCGCTGCGCCTGTTGACCGTGCCCGGCTTGCTGGTCGACCTCGATTCGCCCCGCGTGCAACTGCCACCGACACCGCCGCGCCGCGAACCGTGAAAGAACCCGGCTGAAGCCGAAAGCATGGCGGCCTGCAACGCCGCCATGCGGAGCCCACGGCGCCGCTCAGACCTCGAACTGCGGCTGCAGCTCCCGAATCCGCTTCATGGCCACGCCCGCCGCCGCGGTGCGGGTCTCGACCCCGAGCTTCACGTAGACCCGTTCGAGATGCTTCTTGGCGGTGGCCGGGCTGCTGCCGAGGATCTCGCCGATGTCCTTGTTGGTCTTGCCCTTGACCACCCAATACAGAACCTCGGCCTCGCGAGCGGTCAGCTTGAGGCTGAGGCTCATGGCCTCGATCACCGCCGAATCGGACACCTCGCGCATGATGATCAGCCACTCGTCGCCGGCCTCGTCCTGACCGGTCTGCTGATGCAGCCGGAGCTTGAGTTGCGCCGCACCCTGGCCGATCGACAACATCGGCGGCTCGATGCCGCGCTGCTGGGCGTCGGGCAGGTGGCGCTGCAGCCATTCGAGCACCGGCGGCGGCGTGGCCGGTGCGAGCGTCGAGCAGTAGCGCTGCAGCAGGTCGCGTGCGAGCGCGGTCTGCCAGATCAACTTGCCTTCGGGCATGCGGATGGTGCAGCTGGCGTAGCCGAACGCATCGAGCGCATTGCGTGCCTGACCGGCCTGCCGCGCTTCCTGACGAGCGCGGCGGGCGCCCTGCAGATGCACGTTCATGCGGGCCAGCACTTCCTTCGGCTTGATCGGCTTGGTGACGTAGTCGACACCGCCCGCCTCCAGCGCGGCGACCAGGTGCTCGGTCTCGGTGAGGCCGGTCATGAAAACGATCGGGATGGACGCCGTGGCCAGGTCGGCCTTCAGCCGCCTCGCCACCTCGAAGCCGTCGATGCCCGGCATCATGGCGTCGAGCAGGATGATGTCCGGCCGGGCTTGCGCCGCGCGCTGCAGCGCCTGTTCGCCGCCGGTGGCCACCAGCACGGTGTAGCCGGATTCGTCGAGCGCGTCGTGCAACACGGCGAGGTTGTCCGGAACGTCGTCGACGATGAGGACCAGGTCGCTGTTGGCGCCGTCCTCGCGCAGGCTGCGCAGGAGCGGCTGCGCCGGCTGCGGCTGCGTCAACTGCGGCTGCGACCAGGA
Source organism: Burkholderiales bacterium 8X (assembly GCA_902506565.1). Lineage (GTDB taxonomy): Bacteria > Pseudomonadota > Gammaproteobacteria > Burkholderiales > Burkholderiaceae_C > Variovorax. The sequence continues at coordinate 3,493,071 of LR732703.1, forward strand.
CGGCGATGTGGCGTCGGTCATGCGGTGCCCTCCCCGGCCGCGGCCAGCGCCAGGCTCATGGCCTCGAACTGGAAGCGGCGGGCCAGCAGGCGCTGCGCTGCCGTCCAGCCGGCGCAATCGGGCTCGGCGGCGTCGATCTGGTCGAGCTGGTTCAGGATGCCTCGCAGGTAGCCGAGCCCGACGGCTTCTTCGAGCGCCCGCAGCCGGGGCGCACTCGGAAGGCGTGCCGCCTGAATGTCGCCGGCCGGGGCGCACTCCGCGGCCGACGGCTTGGCCTCGGTCCATTCGATGTCGAGCCGCCGTTCGATCCAGTCGAGCAATTCGCTGTGGCGCACCGGCTTGACGAAGAAATCGTCCGGCGCGATGCCCACGTCGTTTTCCAGCCGCTTGTCGAAGGCATTGGCCGACACGATCGCGACATGCGCATCGGCCAGCCCCAGCCTGCGGGCGCGGCGGATGGTCTCCCAGCCGTCGATGCCTGGCATGGCGAGGTCGACGAACATCAGGTCCGGATTCCAGCCGGCCGCGACGAGGTCGAGCGCGTCGTGGCCGCTCGCCGCGGTGCGAAGCTCGAAGCCGAGCGGCTCCAGCAGGTGGACGAGCAGTTCGCGATCGGCCTCCTCGTTGTCCACCACCAGGATGCGGCGCCTCGGCCCGGCGTAGCCGCGGCGCTGGCGTGACTGCTTCGCCGGCGGCGCAGCCGGGCGAGCGGCGGGCGAGGCATCGTGGACGCGCGGCACGAAGAGGCGGATGCGAAAGGTCGAACCGCTGCCGCGAACGCTCTGCACGTTCATCTCGCCGCCCATCAGGTCGGTGAGCATCTTGGCGATGGTGAGGCCGAGGCCGGCACCGGGCGCCGAGGGCCGTACGGTTTCGCCGCGGGCGAAGGGCTCGAAGATGCGGCCGAGTTCCTCCGGCGTCATGCCGGGGCCGGTGTCCTCGATCTCGATGGTCGCGAATTCGCGGGCGTAGCGCACCCGCAGCGTGACCTTGCCACTGGTCGTGAACTTGATGGCGTTGCCCAGCAGGTTGATGACGATCTGCCGAACCCGTTTTTCGTCCGCGCGCACCAGCTCGGGCAAGGGGCCTTCCGGCTCGAAGCGGAAGGCGAGCCCTTTCTCGGCCGCCTGCAGCTCGAACATGTCGGCCAGCTCGTCCATCAGCTCGGCGAAGCGCATCGGCCGGGCATGCAGCGTGAGCTTGCCGGCCTCGATGTGCGCGATGTCGAGCGTGCCTTCGATCAGCGACAAGAGATGCTCGCCGCCGCGCCGGATCACCGCCACGGCTTGCTGGCGATGCGGCGGCACGCTGGCGTCCTCGCCCATCAGCTGCGCATAGCCAAGGATGCTGTTGAGCGGCGTGCGCAGCTCGTGGCTGATGGCACTGATGTAGCGGCTCTTGGCCTGGTTGGCCTGGTCGGCTTGCTCGCGCGCGAGGTCGGCGGTCTGCTTGGCCGCCTGCAAGGCGCGATCGGTCTCGCGGTGCAGGCCGATTTCGCGCATCAGCAGGTGGGTCTGGCGGTTGGATTCCTCTTGCGCAACCTTGCGGCTCTGGTGTGCCAGCACCAGCCACCAGGCCACGATGCCGGCGATGAGCAGCAAGGCCATGTAGGCCTTCAGGAAGCCGGAACGAAGCGACTGGGGTTGCTGCTGCGCCTCGAACACCGCCGCCTCGCCCAGCCCGCGCAGCTCTTGCTGGTAGAGCACGCCGAACACCGCCGCCAGCAGGGGGACCACGATCAGCATCAGGAGCAGGAAGTGGCCGAGCCCGGTGTCGAGGTAGGGCCAGACCTTGCGCGGCAGCAGCCAGCGCAGCGCCCCCGACCACTGCGCCGCCAGCGCCGCATCGGGCTTGCACAGGTCGCCGCAACGCGCATCCAGCGTGCAGCACAGCGAACAGATCGCGCCCTGGTAGGCCGGGCAATGCGCCATGTCGGGGCCTTCGTACTCGCGCTCGCAGATGACGCAGCGCTGCACCGCCAGCCGCCGGTAGCTGCCGGCCTCGCTCTCGACCCGGGCCCAGCGCACCTGCTTGCCGAGGGCCACGGGCGAGAACGGCTTGGCGTCGTGATCGTCGGAAAGCCTCGCGATGTAGTACTTGCCGCGGGTGGCCCAGGCGATCAGCGGTGTCGCGACCACCGCGGTACCGAGGGCGATCAAGGCCGAGAAGGCTTGTGGCAAGGGGCCGAAGACGCCCAGGTGCGCGGTGATCGACAGCGTCGAGGCGAGCGCCATGGCACCGACGCCGACCGGGTTGATGTCCCAGAGGTGCGCCCGCTTGAACTCGATGCCGGGCGGCGACAGCTTGAGCGGCTTGTTGATCACCAGGTCCGCGAAAACGGACATCATCCAGGCGATCGCGATGTTGGCGTACACGCCCAGCACGTCGCCGAGCGCCTCGAACACGTTCATCTCCATCAGCATGAAGGCGATCAGCGCATTGAAGACCACCCACACCACCCGGCCCGGATGGCTGTGCGTGACCCGCGAGAAGAAGTTGCTCCAGGCGAGCGAACCGGCGTAGGCGTTGGTGACGTTGATCTTGAGCTGCGAGACCACGACGAAGAGCGCGGTGGCCGCCACCGCCCAGCCGTAGTTCGGAAACACGTACTCGTACGCCGCCAGGTACATCTGGTTGGGGTCGACCGCCCGCTCCGGCGGCACCGAGTGCCGGATCGCCAGATAGGCCAGGGCGGCACCGCCCAGCATCTTCAGCACGCCCAGCACCACCCAGCCCGGCCCGCCGACCAACACCGCGGCCCACCAGCGCTTGCGGTTGCGATCCGTACGGCTCGGCATGAAGCGCAGGTAGTCGGCCTGCTCGCCCATCTGCGTGATGAGGGCGATGCCAACCGTGAGTGCCGCACCGAACATGTGCAGGTTGAACCCGCCCGCACCATCGCGCACCCCGACGTAGTGCGAAAGCCCCGAAAACGCACCAGGATCGCGCGCCAGCACATAGCCGAAGGGCACCACCAGCATCAGCAGCCAGATCGGTTGGGTCCAGATCTGCAACCTGCTGATGGCCGAGATGCCGTGCGTCACGAGCGGTATCACCACCAGCGCGCAGACCAGGTAGCCCCAGACCACCGGGATGCCCAACGCCAGTTCGAGCGCATAGGCCATCACCGCGGCTTCGAGCGCGAAGAAGATGAAGGTGAAGGACGCGTAGATCAGCGAGGTGATGGTCGAGCCGATGTAGCCGAAGCCGGCGCCGCGGGTGAGCAGGTCCATGTCGACCCCGTAGCGCGCCGCATACACGCTGATCGGAAGGCCCGCCAGGAAGATGATGAGGCCGGTCGCGAGCACCGCCCAGAACGCGTTGATGAAGCCGTACTGCACCAGCAGCGTGGCGCCCACCGCCTCGAGGATCAGGAACGAGGCCGCGCCACCGAAGGCGGTGCTCGCCACCCGCCATTCGCTCATCCGGCGGAAGCGCTCCGGGGTGTAGCGCAGGGCGTAGTCCTCGAGCGTCTCGCGCGCCACCCAGCTGTTGTAGTCGCGCCGGACCTTCACGATGCGCTGCGGCGCGTCGTCGTTCGGGAGGGGCGGTTCGGCGGCGGTGCTCACGGCTGGCAAGGTGCAGCTTTCGTGCCACTCGGACCCGGCGGCACGACTGTTGCAAAGCATCCGGCGGCCCACATAATGGCCGCCCCGGCCCCCGGGCAGAACCGACCACCTCATGGAACTGACACCCCGAGAAAAAGACAAGCTGCTGATCTTCACCGCGGCGCTGCTGGCCGAAAGGCGGCAGGCGCGCGGGCTGCGGCTCAATTACCCGGAAGCGGTGGCGCTGATCTCCGCATTCGTCATGGAAGGTGCCCGCGACGGCAAGAGCGTCGCGGCGCTCATGAGCGAAGGCCGCAACGTGCTTTCCCGCGACCAGGTCATGGACGGGGTGGCCGAGATGATCCCCGAGATCCAGGTCGAGGCGACCTTTCCGGACGGCACCAAGCTGGTCACGCTTCATAGCCCGATCGTCTGAATCCCGGCCGATGTTCCTTTCGACTACCACCCGCATACCTCGCTCATGACCGACCTCGCCGACGCTGCCGTGCCTCCTGCCCACCTCTCGATGGCCCGCCGACTCGCCAGGCAAGCCGCGCGTTCGGTGGTGCCTGCCTTGCTGCTCGCCCTGTTGCCCCTGGGGGCCGTTGCCCATACCGGCGCGGACGCCGGCCTGCACCACGGCTGGATGGCCGGCTTCGTTCATCCGTTCGCCGGAATGGACCACCTGGCGGCGATGCTGGCCGTCGGGCTTTGGAGCGCACTGGTCGCCGGTTCTTCGAAGCGCTCGCTGTGGGTTGCGCCGGCAGGCTTCGCCGCGATGCTGCTGGTCGGCGCACTGGCAGGCATGGGCGGCATGCAGGTTCCTGCAGTCGAACCGGTGATCGCCGCTTCGCTCCTGGTGCTCGGCTTGCTGGTCGCGGTGCGCAAGCGGCTCCCGCTCTTCGGCGCGCTCGCGCTGGTGAGCGCATTCGCGGTGTTCCACGGCATTGCGCATGGCCGCGAACTGGTGGGCGAGTCGGGCGGCCTTGCCATCTTGGCCGGCATGCTCGCCGCCACCCTCTTGCTGCATGCCATCGGCATCGCGATCGGCCTTTCGATGCGAAACCACAGCCGCTGGATGCCGCGTGCAGCCGGCGGCGCGATCGCCCTCCTCGGGCTGGCCCTGCTGGGCGGTGTCGCATGACGCCGGGCGAGCTCATCACCGATGAAGGCGACCACGCGCTGAACCCGGGTCGCCGCACCTGGACCACGGTCGTCCGCAACACCGCCGACCGACCGATCCAGGTGGGCTCGCACTATCACTTCTGCGAAACCAACGCCGCGCTCCAATTCGATCGCGAGGCGGCGCGCGGCATGCGCCTCAACATCGCGTCCGGCACGGCGGTCCGCTTCGAACCGGGACAGCAGCGCACGGTCGAATTGGTCGACATCGCCGGCGACCGGACGATCTACGGGTTTCGCGGTCTCGTCCAAGGAAAGCTCTGATGGCAACCATCGGCCGGCGTGCCTACGCCGAAATCTTCGGCCCCACCGTGGGCGACAGGGTCCGGCTTGCCGATACCGACCTCCTGATCGAGGTCGAGGAGGACTACACGCTGCGTGCCGGTGGCTATGGCGAGGAAGCCAAGTTCGGCGGCGGCAAGACCATCCGCGACGGCATGGCGCAATCGCAGCGAAGCCGTAGCCAAGGCGCGGTCGACACCGTGATGACCAATGCGCTGATCCTCGACCACTGGGGCGTGGTGAAGGCGGACATCGGCCTCTCGGGCGGGCGCATCGTGGCGATCGGCAAGTCCGGCAACCCGGACACGCAGCCGGGCGTCGACATCGTGATCGGGCCCGGCACCGAGGTGATCAGCTGCGAAGGCAACATCGTCACCGCAGGCGGCATCGACAGCCACATCCATTTCATCTGCCCGCAGCAGATCGAGGAAGCGCTCTCTTCCGGTGTCACCACGATGCTCGGCGGCGGCACCGGCCCCGCCACCGGCACCTTCGCCACCACCGCCACGCCGGGCCCGTGGCATATCGAACGCATGCTGCAGGCGGCAGACGGCTTTCCGATGAACCTCGGCTTCCTCGGCAAGGGCAATGCCAGCCTGCCGGGCGCCCTCCACGAACAGATCGATGCCGGCGTGATCGGTCTCAAGCTGCACGAGGACTGGGGCACCACGCCGGCCGCCATCTCCAACTGCCTGGACGTGGCCGATGCCACCGACACGCAGGTGGCGATCCACAGCGACACGCTGAACGAATCCGGCTTCGTCGAGAACACCATTGCCGCGGTGAACGGCCGCGCCATCTGCGCGTTCCACACTGAAGGGGCAGGCGGCGGCCATGCGCCGGACATCCTGCGGGTGGTCGGCGAGGCGAATTTCCTGCCCTCTTCCACCAACCCGACGATGCCCTACACGGTCAACACGCTCGACGAGCATGTCGACATGCTGATGGTGTGCCATCACCTCGACGCCAGCATCGCCGAGGACCTTGCCTTTGCCGAAAGCCGCATCCGCAAGGAAACCATCGCGGCCGAGGACATCCTGCACGACCTGGGTGCCATCAGCATGTTCAGCTCGGACAGCCAGGCCATGGGCCGGGTCGGCGAGGTCATCCTTCGCTGCTGGCAGACGGCCCACAAGATGAAGGTGCAGCGCGGCTGGCTCTCGCCGGACGCCGCTTCGTCCGCCGGCGCAGGCACACAGGCCCAAGCGCAAAGCCGCAACGACAACTTCCGCGCCAAGCGTTATGTCGCCAAGTACACGATCAACCCGGCCATCGCCCACGGCATCTCGCACGAGGTGGGCAGCATCGAAGTCGGCAAGTGGGCCGACCTGGTGGTCTGGAAGCCGGCCTTCTTCGGCGTCAAGCCGTTCACGATCCTGAAGGGTGGGACGATTGCCATGGCCGCGATGGGCGACGCGAACGCGTCGATCCCGACGCCCCAGCCGGTGCACTACCGGCCGATGTTCGGCGCCTACGGCGGCTCGCTCGCGAGGAGCTCGCTCACCTTCGTCTCGCAGGCCGGCTTGGCCAACGACATCGGCCAGCGCTACGGCCTGCAGAAGACGGTGAGTGCGATCCGCAACGTGCGCGGCATTCGCAAGCAGGACATGGTGCACAACGGCTACACGCCACGGATGGAGATCGATCCGCAAACCTACGCGGTGCGGGCCGACGGCCAGCTGCTGACCTGCGACCCCGCCGTGACGCTGCCGCTGACGCAGCGCTACTTTCTGTTTTAGACATCGGCGGCGGCGCCAGCAGCGAAGGACAAGGCGGCTCTCGAGCTCGCCGCCTTCTTGCCAGCTGACGACCACCGCGAAGCTCCAGGTTTTTCCAGCATGCTCACAGTCAACAAGTCGATACCGGGTGGCGCGGGCCTCGCGCCAATCTTGCTGAAGCGCGCCGCAACGATCGAACTCGATTGGGACGTTCGGCAGAAAAGCCGCTTCGATGCAGAAGATTCGGCGGGCCGCCGGCTCGGCGTGTTCTTGCCCCGAGGCACGTCCGTGCGAGGCGGCGACGTGTTGATCGCCGAAGACGGATCGTTGATCAAAGTCATCGCGTCCCCGCAGGCCGTGCTGGTGATCACCCATTGCACGGCGCACGGCAGCCCCTTCGACCTGACGCGTGCCGCCTATCACCTCGGCAACCGACATGTCCCCATCGAACTCCAGCCGGACCACCTGAAAATCGAACCCGATCACGTGCTGGCCAGCATGCTGCGATCGATGCATCTGATCGTGCGCGAAGCGGAAGAAGCCTTCGAGCCGGAGGGCGGTGCGTACGGCGGACATGGGGCGCATGGTGGGCATGGGCATGGGCATGGGCATGGACACCGAGACGAGCACGAGCACGCTCCTACGCCCGCGCACGACCACTCGCATGCGCATGACCACCCGCATGAGCACGAGCATGGGCACACGCACGGCCACACGCTGCCCCACGAACACGGCACGTCCGGCAGCAAGGATGTCTGAAACACCGGCTGCCGACTCCGCGGCGGCATTGCTGCAACTGATCTGGCTGGCCTCGCCCGCCTTGCCCATCGGCGGCTTCTCCTATTCCGAAGGCGTCGAGGCCGCGGTCGAATGGGCGGAGATCGACAACGAAGACGCCGCATCGAATTGGCTCTCCGACCAACTCGCCCTCGGCCTCGTTCGCGGCGACCTCGCGATCGTCGCGAGTGCCGTGCAGGCATGGCGGGACGGCGACATGGCCCAGGTCGAGGCACTCAACCGCTGGGTGCATGCAACGCGCGAATCGGCCGAGTTCCGGCTCCAATCGCGCCAGATGGGCAAGTCATTGGTCGATTGGCTGAAGCTGCATCATCCCGACGCCGAGCGGACTTTCGAAGGCATGACGCCCGCCTACCCGATCGCCTTCGCCTTCGCGGCATCGAGAAGCGGCGCCTCCGTCCGAGACATCTGCCTGAGCCATGCCTTCGCCTGGGCCGAGAACATGGTCGGTGCGGCCGTCAAGGCGATTCCATTGGGCCAAAGCTCGGGCCAACGAATCCTTGCCAGATTGGCCCGCGAAATCCCGGAATCGGTCCACGCGGCCATGACCCTGGCGCCCGAAGATCGACAAGCCTTTTGTCCGATGCTCGCCATTTTTTCGGCGCGCCACGAAACCCAGTATTCCCGTCTATTCAGAAGTTGACATCCGATGAGTTCCGCACTTCACCACATTGCGCACCGAACCAAGAAACTGCCGCCGCTTCGAGTCGGCATCGGCGGCCCGGTGGGCTCCGGCAAGACGACCCTGCTCGAGATGCTGTGCAAATCGATGCGCGACGAGTACGACCTGGTTGCCATCACGAACGACATCTACACCAAGGAAGACCAGCGCTTGCTGACCGAGGCCGGCGCGTTGCCGGCCGAGCGAATCATGGGAGTCGAGACCGGCGGATGCCCGCATACCGCCATTCGCGAAGATGCCTCCATCAACCTGGAGGCCATCGACCAGATGCTGGCCAAGTTTCCGGATGCGGACGTGGTCTTCGTCGAAAGCGGCGGCGACAACCTGGCGGCAACCTTCAGCCCCGAATTGAGCGATCTCACGATCTACGTCATCGATGTCGCAGCCGGAGAAAAAATTCCTCGAAAAGGCGGACCGGGCATTACCAAGAGCGACCTCTTCGTCATCAACAAGACCGACCTCGCTCCCTACGTGGGAGCCGACCTGAACGTGATGGAAGGCGACACCCGGCGCATGCGAAAACAGCGGCCATTCGTCATGACGAATCTGAAGACCCGATCCGGCTTGGCGGAAGTCCGATCCTTCATCGTCAAGCGAGGCATGCTCGAAAAGAACTGAATACGAGCGAGCCTTTCAGCTTCAGCTTGCGACGTCGGCCCATTCGAGTTCGAGCGTGCTGCCGGACTCGATTCGCCGGTTGATGCGCTGCGGTGCTGATTGCGAGCTGCCGAATCGGATGGGCAGCTCGACATCCCATTTCGCAACCACGAAATGGCTTTGAAGCACGGGCTTCCAATCTGCCGCCACGAACGCATTGCGGCGGTTGCACATGGCCATTCCCAGAATGCCGGAGAGTGAAAAATCGGTCCATGAGGCATACCGGGCGGCCGCGATCGATTGAAGAAACTTCAATTGAATCCCGGCATCTTCCATGCCCAGATATCCCGCCGCCAATCCGAGCCGAACGAGAAATGCCGCTTTCTGGATGTCCCGGGCCATCGAAGTGAAATGCATGGCAGAAAGCTTCGTGGCCGGCGTTCGGCTTTCAAGCGCCTGCCGGAGCAGGCCGCAGATTCCTGAAAGGGATTCGACGGCATCCGGGTCGAGAACGCCATCTTCTTCCGATTCGAACCTGCTGTCGTATTCGAAGGCTCCGGCGAAGGCTTCATAGGCCTCGCTTTCCTCGAAGGTGGCTGCGCCGAGGTTTCTGGTCCTATCGGCCAGCACCTCTTCGAACGAGGTTTTGGACGAAACGTCCAGTCGGCGCGCCAGCAGATGATGCACCTGGCTTGGCTTGAGCGAACTGCCCAATCGATCGAAGCGGTCGCCTTCCAAAAGGGACAGGTTGGCACTCAACAGGCATTGCTCGAGTTCGTTCCGCGGAAGGCTCGGATTCCACCGAAATCTCATCGGCCGGAGTCGCCACGGCTGCCCAGCACCTTCTGCAAAGCGCACGAATCAATTATCTGAAAGGCTTGGTCCCGCAAGCCTTGGAGCTGTACCGGCGATCCGTAAAGATCAACTCCACACCCAAGGTGCTGCACGCCAACCTTGCCAAATCACTTCACGGGATCGCGGCCATCTATCTCGAAACCGGGCGCCTGAGCGATGCACGCGAACTGGCAATCAAGGTGCTGGAGGCGGCCGAACAGAGCGGTTTGCCTTTTGAATATGCCAGAGCTTTGTATTTGCAGAGCGAGATCGATGGCTTTGCGATGCCGGACGAAGGCGAACAGGCTGCATTCGAAAAACTGAGCTCGAGCAGGATGAGGCAGACGCACGGCGGACGGTACTACGCCAGCCTGGCAGACGCCTACCGTTATTGGAACAAGAACGAACCGGTCCGGGCTCTGACGATCATGAAGGCGGCGCAAGTGTCCGGTATTTTCGTAAGGGCCCATTGGCTGAGCTCGGCCATCAGCATCGGCACCGGAATGGCCATTGCAACAGGAAACCACGATTTGGCTCGAAACTTCGTCGCCGAAATGGAAACCCACCACAATTTCTTTCGCGAAACGATTTACCAGGGAACTCCGGAATTCTACAAAGCCGCATTGGCGCATGTCTACGGAAGCCGCGCGGAAGCTTGGAATACCTTGCGAGCCATTCGTCATGTCGGCCCCGGCCCTGTGCAAACGCAGGTGTGCCTGGCGATTGCCTGGCTGGCTTGCGAAGACCGCAATCTCGCAGATGCGGCCGCCTGGCTGACCAAAGTCGATTATCTGGTGCAAGAAAACCCGACGGCAATCATGGTGTTGGCACGCTACCAATACGAGACCGGAAATTGGCGTGCAGCAGTCGGCTTGCAGGAAAAGCTGCTGCAGGGCAACTGCAATGTTCGAACGAAGGCATTCGATGACTACCTCCATTCAGCCTATTTGCAAGCACTGACCTCGGGTGAGGCAATCGCCATTCGGCGGTTGCCTCATCTCGTGAGTTTGCTGCCTTTCGGACTTTAGCCACCCTACCTGAAAGACGTTCCGGCGGCAGGCGGCCAATTGTCCAACTTGGCGACAGGTGGGGAAATGGGCACCGCCGGCGCGGCGGCAACCATCGATCCGATCTTCAATGCGGCATGGTAGTAACCCAGTTGGGCTGTATTGCGCGCTCCGAATTTTCGTCTCAGATTGTCACGGTGAGTTCTCACCGTGTGTTGGCTGATTCCGAGTATTTGCGCGATCACCTTTGCGGTAAAACCCCGCGCGATGAGATCGAGCACCTCGATTTCACGCGGTGTCAATAAGACCTTCAGCGGATCGTTGAAGTTGAGCGGACTTTCGGGATATTTTTGATTGGCGTTGTGATTGACGGCCTGTGGTGGGCTGATGCGGATGGAACTGTTCATGGTGACTCCCCTGCGAAGAACTGTTTGGATGTTGAATGCGTGACACGATCAGCCAAGTGACAGGTGGCGAATCGATGACACGGGAATGCGCTTCAAAAAGCTTGGGCCGAATATCTGGTGCTTGGTAACTCCTGCTCTTAGGTTGAACTCGAGCTTCGCCCTGATCTCTTGACCTGCATGGAACGCAGGCCATGGAACCCGGTGCGAAGTGCCTAAATCGGTGCTCGGATGCAGTTTGCTGAGTTGGTCGATGCCGCACACCCACCGCACCGCGACCAAGCGTTGACCAATCAATGACCAGTTCGGAAAAAGCGTCTGCCAGCGTCGGTGCCGGCGTGCCGAGTACCCACTAAGTACCAACATTGCATGCAGCAGCTCGACACACCTTGGCAATGAGGAGCGGAACGTGGTGCGGAATTGGGAAGCGGCCTGAGGTGAGGCCTCGCGTGGCCGGCGAGCGGGACCGGCTAGCTGTGCTGACGTGCCGTGCGGATGTCGGCAGGTCGCAGGGGATCAGAGCCCAGGGCACCGACCGGCGGTGCCCCTTCAAAGCTATTCGAGCTCAGGTGTTGTCATTGGTCGGTGCGCCAGGCGCATTGGCCTTCACCCAGTTGATCCCGCTTTCCCGTGTAGAGGTCGACGAGTAGGTCTCGCTGACGCCGATGATCTCGCCATTGGCAGCCGTCAGCGTGAAGTACGGCGCCCCGTCCGCCGCAATCAGCCTCCGATACCAGATGTCGTAGAGGGCGTTGACCTTGACCGAGGCGATGCCTCCCTGCGCATCCTGCTTTTGCGTATACCGCTCGCTGGTCAGCACGGGTTCGCCGTTGTTGCCCTTGAGATTGAACATGAATTGCGCGCCACTGCGCTTGAGGTCGAAATGAATAGGCATGTTTGTTTCCTAAGTTGATGACGTAACGTGAAGCAATGAATCGACGCCCGCAGCAAAGCAGCTGCGCGGAAGCGCAGCGATTGCCGGAGTGTTGGGAGCTTTCGCCCTTTGCGACCGCCTTCAGGCGTTCGCAATAGGGGAATGAGCCCGATTCAGGGGGGAGTTCGTACCAAGATCGATGGCTTTCGATCGGCACTTTCTTGCTGCTTTCCGGCTTCTATCCCGGGATCGATCTTGCGAAACAAGCCACCTTTGTTGCCGGTGTTTGCACCGGACCTCATCCTCGCTGTCATATCGATTTCCTCCATGACCAGCTACTGACGCCCCGGTACGCAAAACCCCGCAATGCCAAACTAGTTCGTTTGGGTTACGCTCATCGTTCCGAACGTGAGTTGGGAGCAGACTTCGCCGGGTATCGGTCGTCTGCCAAGGCCGCCTTGAGTTGCACCTCTTGGCGGCCTTTTTTTCGGTACTGGGTTTGAATCCAGTGGCGGCACTATATCTGTTACGAAGCTGGATCATGCGGAAATCGATACCGAGCTTTTGTTGCCGAACCAGGAGGTTGAAAGCCGATCAGGCAACGCGAAAACGGCTAGGCGTCTGCTCGCGGGTGATTCGATTGGCGGAGAGTGTGAGATTCGAACTCACGGACGGTTGCCCGTCGGCAGTTTTCAAGACTGCTGGTTTAAACCACTCACCCAACTCTCCGTTCCGGCGTTGCACCGGTCGCGGCATTTTAGGCGCGTCGAGCAGGCTCGCCCCGACGCCCCGGCGAATCAATCGCCCAGGAAAAGCTCTTGAAGATCGCTCAAGAAGTCGAAGCCCTTGTCCGTGGGCCAGGCGCCGGACAGATCGCGCGCGAGCAGCCCCTTTGCTTCCGCCTCCGACAGCGGCGATGCGATGGCGTTGATGCTCAAACCCGTGCGTTCGACGAAGTCGGTGAAGCGGAAGCCCTCCTTCAGGCGCAAAGCGTTCAGCATGAACTCGAAGGCAAGTTCGGACCGCCGGACCTCCGTGCTCTGCGCCACGGCCGCCGAAAGCTCGGCTTTTTCCATGTAGCGATTCGGCTCCTTGTATCGCACCTGCCGAACGACTCGATGGGCGAAGCTGATCTTGCTGTGGGCACCCGCACCGATACCGAGGTAATCGCCGAACTGCCAGTAGTTCAGGTTATGCACGCAGCGATGCCCCGCTCGCGCGAACGCCGACACCTCGTAGCGCGCCATGCCCGCAGCGCCGGTTGCCTCGGCGATGCGGTCCAGCATCTGGTAGGCCAGGTCGTCCTCCGGCAAGGCCGGTGGGTACTTCGCGAAGAAGGTGTTGGGCTCGATCGTGAGGTGATAGATCGAAAGATGCGGCGGCGGCGTTGCGAGCGCCTGCGCAAGATCTTGCTCGAGGTCGGCCAGATCCTGCCCCGGCAACGCATACATCAGGTCGATGTTGAAGGTATCGAAGCTGCTGCTCGCCTCCTCGATGGCAGCCCGCGCCTGCCGACCATCGTGCACCCGGCCGAGCGCCTCCAGATGCCGATCGTCGAAGCTCTGCACCCCGATCGAAAGCCGCGTCACGCCCGCCGCCCGAAAGCCCCTGAAGCGGTCGCGCTCGAAAGTGCCAGGGTTGGCCTCGAGCGTGATCTCGCAGTCGGGTACCAGCCGTACACGGGCGCGAACTTCGCTCAGCAGGCGGTCGATCGCCGCCGGCGAGAAAAGGCTCGGGGTTCCACCGCCGATGAAGATCGTCTGAATCGTCCGCCCCCAGATCAGCGGCAATGCGGCATCCAGGTCGCTCAGCAGCGCATCGACATAGCGGCGCTCGGGCAATTCACCGCCTTCGGCTCGGGCATGTGAATTGAAGTCGCAATACGGGCACTTCTTCAAGCACCAGGGCACATGGATGTAGAGCGACAAGGGCGGAAGCGCGCTCAGCTGCAAGGGACCCGGGCGCATCATGCGAGCGAGGTCGTTGGCCGATGCCGCCCCGGCGGACGAATCGGAGGAAGAAGGATCTTCCTCGTCCACCACCCGAATCGGAATGGAACCGGTCACATCCAACGCTCGCGAATCAAGTCCAGCAGGGCCCGCGCCGCAATGCCGCGATGGCTGCGCGCGTTCTTGAGCTCGGGTGGCAGTTGCGCGAAGGTCTTGCCGAACTCGGGCAGCCACATGACCGGATCGAATCCGAAGCCGAGTTTCCCCATGGGCTCGGGTGCAATCTCGCCTTCGACCCGACCGACCGCGATCAACGGCTCGGGATCGGCCGGGCTTCGAATCGCGACGAGCGTGCTGACCAGCGCGGCTCGCCGGTCGGCATGCGGCGCCAATTGCTCCAGCAAGGCTCGCACGTTGTTGTCATCGCCCTTGCTGTACCCGAACTGTTGGGCATAGAAAGCGGTATCGACACCCGGCAGCCCGCCGAAGGCGTGAACGCACAGGCCGGCATCGTCTGCCACCGCCGGCAGCCCGCTGGCTGAAGAGGCATGCCGGGCCTTGGCCAAGGCGTTCTCGACGAAGGTCTTGAAGGGCTCCTCGGCCTCGCCGATGCCGAGGCTGGATTGCGCGACCAACTCCCAGCCCAGCGGTGCGAACAGGACCTGGAGTTCGGCCAGTTTTCCGGCGTTGTTCGAAGCCAGGACCAGTTTCATCGAGACGCCCCGCCAGGATTCAAAGCGCGCGCGCCTCGGCCTGCATCCGGGTCAGCTGCGCGATGCCGCCTTCAGCCAGCGCGAGCAGCTGGTTCATCTCGTCCCTCGTAAAGGCTGCGCCCTCCGCAGTGCCCTGGACTTCGATGAACCGCCCGGAGCCGGTCATGACGACATTCATGTCGGTATCGCAGGCCGAATCCTCGATGTATTCGAGGTCGAGCAAGGGCGTCGCCTCGACGATGCCCACCGATACCGCGGCCACGCTGCCCCTGATCGGGGTCGCGGCCAGCTTGCCTTCGAGCAGCAACTGGTCGACGGCATCCTGGGCAGCGATGAATGCCCCGGTGATGGCAGCCGTGCGGGTACCGCCGTCGGCTTGCAACACGTCGCAATCGAGATGGATGGTTCGCTCGCCGAGCGCGGTCAGATCGAACACCGCACGCAGGGATCGACCGATCAGCCGCTGGATCTCCTGGGTGCGACCGCTTTGTTTGCCGCGCGCGGCTTCACGGTCGCTGCGGGTGTGGGTCGCGCGGGGCAGCATGCCGTACTCGGCGGTCACCCAACCCTCGCCGCTCCCGCGTTTGTGCGGCGGCACCTTCTCTTCGACCGAAGCGGTGCAGAGCACCCGGGTCTGTCCGAACTCGATCAGCACGGAACCTTCGGCATGGATCGTGAACTTGCGGGTGATGCGGATTTCGCGCAATTGATCGGCCGAGCGGCCGCCGCTGCGTACAAAGGTTGTCATCGGATATCAGTCGTTCTGAGTTCAGTTCTTGCGAGCCGCCGAGCGCCGGATGGCCTCGTTGATTTCGGCGATGGAACGCTCGATGGCGTCGTCGTCCAGGTCGTCGAGTTCACCATCCGAGGGCATGCCGGCCTGGATCGTCGAAGCGAAGACGCCGTCGCTGATGTTGTCGGTCGAGACGTTGCGCGCCTGCCCTTCGGCCTCGGGGGTTTCCCATTCGAGCGCGATCAAGGTCACGTTGTCGCTGTGCGTGCCGCCATTGCGGAGCGCCACTTCGGCAAGGTCGGGTACGGCGTCGGACACCGGCTTGCCGGACGAGAGCATCCGCACGATCAGGTCTTCATCGAGCACGCCCCACAAGCCATCGGAGCAGAGCATGATCCGATCGCCTTTCTGGAGCACCAGCGGCGTGGAGATCTCGAGCAGCGGCGGGGTGGGAGAGCCCAGGCAGGTGAGGAGCAGGTTTCGGTTGACGTATTCCGGTCCCGCGTTGGCACGTGGGCGTTCGGCATGGGAATGGTCGCGGGTTCGCACCAGCAGCTCGCCATCGCGAACGACATAGAGTCGCGAATCGCCGCAATGCACCCAGGTCGCCGTGGTGCCCTGGATCACGGCGGCAACGACGGTGGTGCGGGGCGTGTCGAGCATCGCCTTGTTGCCGGCGTAGCGCATGATCTGCTGGTGTGCAGCCATGGCCGCGGACCCGAGGAAGGCCTTGACATCCTTGACCGTCGGCTTGGCCTCGCGCTGGTAGAGCGCCGCAATGGTTTGCAATGCCAGCTGCGCCGCGATCTCGCCTTCGGGATGGCCGCCCATTCCGTCGGCCAGCACGAAAAGACCGGACTCGCGGGTGTAGCAGTAGCCCATCCGGTCCTCGTTCTTGACGCGGCCTCCTTTGCGACTGACTTGAAAGACCGAGAACTTCATGAGGATCGAATGATGGGCTGAGAAAGCGATGCCGCAAATGCAGCGCGCGCAGAGATCGATGACTGCCGAGGAAGAAACGTGATGCCGCTCAACTCGGCCGCGTGGTCGGAGCGGCTGCCTTCGGGAGCCCCTTCTTCTCGAACGAGCGAATGTTGTCGATCGAGAGCCGGACCTTTTCGCTGACGGTGAGCTTCGTATAGCGCCGCTCGCCTTCCCGGCTCAGCTCCTTTTGCAGCGCGAAGACCGACTGCGGGCGCGAAAGCGGATCGAGCGACATGCACCACTCGACCACCTCGATCAAGTTGTCCGAATAGATGCCCCGCAGGCGAGACAGCGAAAGGCCGAGCCGGTCCTTTTCGATGCGCTGGGGTGCGTCGTTGGGCGGATAGCCCTGCATGCAGGCATAGATGCAGGCACCGATCGCGTAGATGTCGGTCCACGGTCCCATCGACGAATCGCGCCGGTACATCTCGGGCGCCGCGAAACCGGGCGTGTACATGGGCCGGATGAAATTGCCTTCCTTGGAAAGCACCTCGCGCGCGGCGCCGAAGTCGATCATCACGGCGCGGTCGTCGTCCGTGACGAAGATGTTGGCCGGCTTGATGTCCAGGTGAAGCATCTTGTGCTGGTGCACGATGCGCAGACCGCGAAGGATTTCGTCGAAGAGCGATCGCACGGTCGATTCGCGAAACACCTTCTGCTTCTTGAGATCCCGGGCGGTGACGATGAAGTCCTGCAAGGTCGCGCCTTCCAGGTAGTTCATCACCATGTAGACCGTCTCGTTCTCCCGGAAGAAGTTGAGCACGCTGACGACCGAGGCATGCGAGATCTGCGC
Source organism: Burkholderiales bacterium 8X (assembly GCA_902506565.1). Classification (GTDB taxonomy): domain Bacteria; phylum Pseudomonadota; class Gammaproteobacteria; order Burkholderiales; family Burkholderiaceae_C; genus Variovorax. The sequence goes on from LR732703.1 coordinate 3,510,169, forward strand.
GAGAGAACGGCCTTCTTCGAAGAAGCTCTTGAGGCCCAGACGGTAGAGAGAGAGCTTCTCGGGCGGCACCTGGGGTGCGAGTTCGCCGATGCCGCGCGTGGCCAGCGAGGATGGAAGGTATTCCTTGATGGCCACCTGCTGCCCGGATTGATCGACCGCCAGGTAGACCACGCCGAAACCCCCTGCCGACAACCGTCGAATGACGCGATAGCCGCCGATGACCGTCTCGGGCAGCAGAGGTGAAGGTTTGACCTTTGACATAATCAGAAAGTGTCGCCGGAAGGCGGGGAGGCGGCAAGCGAACGCTGTGCCGTTGCTCGGTGCATATTCACAAGATCGACCCGGAAATTCACATCGAGACTCAATGCCAGTTTACAGCATGACCGGTTTTGCGAGCGCCCAGAACAGCGCCGCAGACAACCCTTCCGACCTTGAATCCAAGCGGCCCGCAGCCCGCATCGGAATTGAAATTCGCTCGGTCAATAGCCGCTTTCTGGACCTCACGTTCAAGTTGCCCGACGAGTTGCGGCAGTACGAGCCGTCCCTTCGCGAATTGCTCGGAAGCAAGTTGAAGAGAGGCAAGATCGAGGTGCGCGCATCGCTTCTCGCTGCCGGGCATGCGGACATCGAAGACCCGTCGATGCAGTTGCTGCAGCGCTTGAACAGCTTGCAGGACGGCATCAAGGCCTGGCTCCCGGGTGCCCGCGAGCTCAGCGTCTCGGAAGTGCTGCGCTTGGCGGCGGACGAGTCGGGTGCGCCGGGCGACTGGTCCGGCGCCGTGCAGACGGTGGCCCAGAAGGCGGTCAAGTCGCTGGTATCGGCACGTGAACGCGAAGGCGAGCGCCTCGCCCGAATGCTGCTCGATCATGTCAAGCAGATCGAAGCGCTGGTGGCCAAGGCCAAGCCATTGATTCCCAATTTGATCCAACAGCAGCGAACCCGCTTCCTGGAGCGTTGGCAGGACGCGATGGGCGCGACCGGCGTGGCGCCGGAAAGCGCGCAGGACCGCGCCCTCAGCGAGGCGACCGCGTTCGCCATTCGGATCGACGTGGCCGAAGAACTCACCCGGCTCGGCTCGCATCTCGAGGAAATCGAGCGGCTTCTGTCGAAAGGCGGGGAGGTGGGCAAGCGCCTCGATTTCCTCATCCAGGAACTTCACCGCGAAGCCAATACCCTCGGTTCGAAGTCGGCCACGCTCGAGCTCAGTCGCATCGGCGTCGACATGAAGGTGCTGATCGAGCAGATGCGAGAGCAAGTGCAAAACCTGGAATAGCGGCGCGGCATGGACTACCCCGGCAACATCTTCGTGGTCGCGGCGCCGAGCGGCGCCGGCAAATCCAGCCTGGTGAAGGCCTTGATGGAGCTCGACGCGGCCGTGCAGCCCTCGGTCTCGCACACCACCCGCCCGCCTCGCGGCCAGGAAAAACACGGACGCGAATACTTCTTTTGCTCGCCCGGCGAATTCGATGCCATGGTGGAGGCCGATGCCTTCGTCGAGTGGGCGCATGTTCATGGGCAGCGCTACGGCACCTCGAAGAAGGCGATCGAGGATCGCATTGCACAAGGCGCCGACGTCATCCTCGAGATCGATTTCCAGGGCGCCATCCAGATTCGCCGAACCTTTGCCAATGCGGTGACGATCTTCATCCTGCCTCCGAGTTGGGAAGAGCTGCGTTCGCGCCTGGAGCGCCGCGGCGAAGACAGCGCCGAGACCATCCAGCTTCGGCTCGAGAACGCAGCCACCGAAATGGCACGCGCCGGGGAATTCGACTTCGTTATAATCAACGAGTTATTTGAGCGTGCATTGTTTGACCTGAAAGCCATCGTGCATGCCCAGCGGCTTCGCTACACCGCACAGCGCCGCGCTCGTGCCGCCACCTTCGCGGCTTTGAACATCCCCTGATTCATTACGTCGCAACAAGCCGAAAGTACTCATGGCCCGCATCACCGTCGAAGACTGCCTCGTCCAGATCCCGAATCGCTTCCAGCTCGTGCTGGCTGCCACCTATCGCGCTCGCATGCTGAGCCAGGGGCATGCCCCCAAGGTTGAAAGCAAGAACAAGCCGGGCGTCACCGCATTGCGCGAGATCGCAGCGGGCAAGATCGATGGAGACGAGATGCTCAAGAAGGTCCGCTGATCCAGCCGACGACTCTCTATAAAAAGCACCGCGCCGCGGTGCTTTTTTGTTGCGTGAGCACGCCTCGCCGAGGCTCACGCTAAAGTGTAATGATGAGCGCGGTCGCCAAGTCTCCTTCCACCGACCCCAAGCGGGGCGCAAGGCCCAGCGCTGCCGCACTCAATGCCGCCGCTGCAAGCTTTGCCGCACTCACCGATCGCCTCGACTACCTGGGCGCGGAAGACGTCGAGCAAGTGCGGCGCGCCTATCGATTTGCGGACGAAGCGCATCTTGGCCAGCTTCGCAACAGCGGCGAGCCGTACATCACCCATCCGATCGCGGTGGCGGCCCAATGCGCCGAGTGGAAGCTCGATGCGCAGGCCTTGATGGCCGCCCTTCTCCACGATGCGATCGAAGACTGCGGCGTCACCAAGGTCGAGCTGATCGAACGATTCGGTGCGCCGGTCGCGGAACTCGTCGACGGTCTCACCAAGCTCGACAAGCTGCACTTCAACACGCGAGAAGAAAACCAGGCGGAGTCGTTCAGAAAAATGCTGCTGGCGATGGCTCGCGATGTGCGCGTCATCCTGGTCAAGCTGGCCGATCGCACGCACAACATGCGAACGCTGGACGACGCGCCGCGCGAGAAATGGGGCCGCATCGCCCGCGAAACGCTCGAAATCTACGCGCCCATCGCGCATCGCCTCGGCCTCAACCAGAGCTACCGCGAGTTGCAGGACCTATCGTTTCGCTACCTCCGGCCCTGGCGATACGCCATCCTCGCCAAGGCGGTCGCCAAGGCGCGAGGCAGGCGGCGCGACCTGATCCAGAAGGTTCAGCAGGAGCTCGAGGCATCGTTTTCGCAGGCGGGCATGAGCGTTCGCATGGCGGGCCGCGAAAAAACGCTCTATTCCATCTACCGCAAGATGGAAGAAAAGCGCCTGAGTTTTGCGCACGTCACGGACATCTACGGCTTTCGCCTGATCGTTCCGACAGTGATCGGCTGCTACACCTGCCTCGGGATCCTCCACCAGATGTACAAGCCCCTACCGGGCAAGTTCAAGGACCACATCGCGATTGCCAAGCTCAACGGCTATCAGTCGCTGCACACCACCCTGGTCGGCCCCGCCGGCGTCAACGTCGAGTTCCAGATCCGAACCGACGCCATGAACGTGGTGGCGGAGTCGGGCGTGGCAGCGCACTGGCTCTACAAGGCGTCGGAACCGAGCGCCGCCACCAGCGAGCGCCTGGGTGCCAAGTGGCTTCAATCGCTCCTCGACATTCAGGACGAGACCCGGGACGCGGCCGAGTTCTGGGATCACGTCAAGGTCGATCTCTTTCCGGATGCGGTCTACGTCTTCACGCCGAAGAGCCAGATCCTTGCGTTGCCGCGGGGCGCCACGGTGGTCGACTTCGCCTATGCGATCCACAGCAACATCGGCGATCACACCTGCGCAGCCCGCATCAACGGCGACCAGGTTCCGCTTCGAACCGAACTGAAGAACGGCGATGTGGTCGAGGTGATCACCGCGCCCGTCTCGACGCCGAACCCGGCATGGCTGGGCTTCGTCCGGACGGGTCGGGCCCGCTCCAAGATCAGGCACTACCTCAAGTCGCTCGCCCATGCGGAATCCGAGGGCCTCGGCGAGAAGCTGTTGGCGCAGGCATTGCGCGCCGAGGGTGTCGGCAACATGCCCGGCAACGAGCCCGAGTACCAGCAACTCTGGGAAAAGCTGCTGCGGTTCACCGGCAATCGAAGCCGTGCCGAATTGCTGACCGACATCGGTCTCGGCAAGCGGATCGCAAGCATCGTTGCAAAGCGGCTCCTCAACCTGCTCGCCGAGCGCGGCGAAAAGCCGGATGCGCTGACCCTCAGCCGAGAGCGCTTCACGGCGCACGAGACGATTTCGCAGGGCGCGGTCACGCTCGACGGCAGCGAGAACTCCTCGGTGCGATTCGCGCTCTGCTGTCGACCGATCCCGGGCGATTCGATCGTGGGCTACCTGGGCCATGGCGAAGGCCTGGTCGTGCACACCCTGGAATGCGGCGTCGGGCAAAGACTGCGCCACAAGGACAGCGAGCGATTTCTCACGGTCGAATGGGCCGACGAGCCGGTTCGCACCTTCGAGACCGGCGTCGTCATCACGGTTCGCAACGACAAGGGCGTGCTCGCGCGGGTGGCGGCAACGCTTGCGGACGCCGAAGCCGACATCACGCATGTCGAGATGAACGAAGAGACGCCGCAGGATTCGACCGACCTTCGCTTTGTCATCGCCGTTCGCGATCGGGCTCATCTCGAGGCGGTGCTGCGCGCCGCACGACGAACGTCTTCGGTCTTGTCGGCGACCCGGACCGTGCCTTCGCACTGAGTCAGGTACCGATCAATCCTCTTTGCCTGCGGGCGGCGGATAGTTCACTTCGAGCACTTCGAGTTCGTGAATCCCGCTCGGCGCGGCGAGCTTCACGACATCGCCCTTGCGAGCCTTCAGCAAGGCCTTGGCGATCGGCGATATCCAGCTGACCTGCGACTGCGTGCTGTCGGCTTCGTCGATGCCGAGGATGGTGAGCTCTCGCTCGGCGCCCTCCTCGTCGACCAGCTGCACCGTGGCACCGAAAAACACCTGATCGCGACCGTGATGCACCGACGGGTCGACGATCTCCGCGATCTCGAGGCGCTTGCCCAGGAACCGGATTCGGCGATCGATTTCTCGGAGCCGCTTCTTGCCATAGAGATAGTCGCCATTCTCAGAACGATCCCCGTTCTTGGCAGCCCAATGGACGGCTTCGACGACCTTGGGGCGCTCGACATCCATCAGCCCAAGCAGTTCGGTGCGAAGCCGTTCGTAGCCTTGCGGCGTGATGTAGTTCTTGAGCCCGGGTGCAAGCGGCGCTGCGACCTCGCCGGCCTCGTCGTCGTCGGACTCGGTCTCTTTGGTGAAAGCCTTGCTCATCAACGAAGGTCCCAAATGAAAAGGGTTGGCTTCGGTGAAGAAGCCAACCCTTGAAGAGTGGTGCGGCTGGCAGGAATTGAACCCACGACCCCTTGGTTCGTAGCCAAGTACTCTATCCAACTGAGCTACAGCCGCACAGCTTGCGATTATAGCCACAAGCGAGAGCACTCGAGACGGATGAAGTGCTCTTGCGCCGAGTCATCCGAAACGCGAAGGACGAACGCGCAGCAGCTGCCCCGGCCCAACGCGCCGAGCTCACGACAGCGACGAGCCACGCCGGGCCGACGCGACCGCACGTTCCTCGATCTGCGAATAGGCCGCGACCGCGGATGCGAGCATCTCGACCTCGATTCCGTGCTTCGAGGCCGTGCGTTGCAGTTCGGCCGGCTTCAGGCGTGACGTTCCCGTTTGCCGATGCGGCATGTGCGTGGTCTCGGCGCAAAGCGTTTCGGCGACATCCCGAACCTTCTGCGGAAAGTCTGATGTGTAGGCAGCCAACAAGGCTTCGAGTTCGGATGACATGGAATTGAAAGTGATGACCGGCGAACGGTCAGTGCTGCCAGCGCTTCCACGTCCGGACAGCAGGCGTCTCCGGCAGCTCGGCCGCCATGGTTGTCGTCCCTCCGAAGCGTCGAGACATCTCGCGCTCGCATTCCGCCGCCGTAGCCGCAGCGAACAGGTCACCGTTTCTTGCCTGCTCGCGGCAGAAGCTCGCAACGGCGAGCAGGCGTTCGTCAGAGAGGTCGACAGGTTCGAGGGCGTGGATGTCCTTGGAGGTCATGGGCCCATCATGGTCCGCTGCGCGAACGCGTCTGTCAGACAGCGAGCCGCGCCACCGCTGACGATGTAGGCGCCAGGTCGATCCGCGAAAAAATTCGCGAACTCGGCAGCGAGCCACTTGGCTGCTCGCAACTGACGAAACGGAAAAGTTCTGGCGTCCGGATCGCGCGCATTCGCAATTTGAGACCCGACACGGGCAGCAACGCCTATCGGCGATCGTGCAATGTGACTGGTAGGCCGTGCTGGGCTTGAACCAGCGACCAACGGATTATGAGTCCGCTGCTCTAACCAACTGAGCTAACGGCCCATGCGCGGGATTCTAGTGGCGGCAAGTCTGCCCGCAGCCGCCCTACTTCCGATGACTCAGGGCGTTGGTCACCAGCCGGGAGGTGATGTCGACGATCTGGATCATGCGGTCGTACGGCATGCGCGTCGGGCCGATGACGCCCAGCGTACCGACGACCTCGCCATTGACCTCATAGCTCGCGCTCACGATCGAGAGATCCTCGAACGGAACGACCTTGCTCTCGCCGCCGATGAAGATCCGCACGCCTTCGGCTTGACTCGAGACATCCAGCAGGCGCATCAGCTGCGCCTTCTGTTCGAAGAGCTCGAACGCCCTGCGCAAATGGCTCATGTCGCTCGAGAAGTCGGTGACCGAAAGCAGGTTGCGCTCTCCGGAGATCACCACTTCCTCCTGCTTCTCGCTCATTACTTCGGCGCTCACGTTGACGGCGGCCTGCATCAATGCGGCGATCTCGCCGCGAAGCTGTTCGACTTCGGACTTGAGGCGGTCGCGCACCTGTTCGAGCGACAGGCCCGCGAAGTGCGTGTTGATGTAGTTGGCCGCCTCGACCAATTGCGATTGCGTGTAGTCGACTTCCGGAAAGATCACCCGGTTCTGAACGTCGCCGTCCGGCGAGACGATGATGACCAGGAGACGTCGGTCGGCCAGGCGCAGGAACTCGATCTGCTTGAACGCGGTCGGCCGGCGCGGCGCCATGACCACGCCGACGAATTGCGACAGGCTGGACAAGAGGTTGGCCGCGTTCGCGATCACCTTCTGGGGCTGGTCGGGCGGAAGGCTGGGCGTCGCGAATTGCTCGCGCTGCGCCGTGAGCATCGTGTCGACGAAGAGCCGGTAGCCGCGTGCGGTCGGTATGCGGCCTGCCGAGGTGTGCGGACTCGCGATGAGGCCGAGATCCTCGAGGTCGGACATCACGTTCCGGATGGTCGCCGGCGAGAGCTCGAGACCCGATGCGCGGGAGAGCGTTCGAGAGCCGACCGGTGTCCCGTCGGCGATATATCGCTCGACCAAAGCCTTCAGCAGCAACTTGGCGCGATCGTCCAGCATCGATTGATTTTAGTGTTGTAATTTGTACATGACATGCCGCTTCAAGAAGGTCGCGCTCATCGGCAAGTACCAGGCAACGGGCGCACGGACCGACGGCGGAGCGCTCGACGACATCATGGAAGGCATCGCGTCGTTCCTGGAGTCGCAGGGTTGCGAAGTCTTCGTCGAGGCTTCGCATGCGGGCGATCGGCAGGCTTCCCGTCATCGTGCCTTGACGGTCGAGGAAATCGGCGCGGAGTGTGACCTCGGCCTCGTGGTCGGCGGCGACGGAACCATGCTGGGCATCGGTCGCCAGATGGCTTGCCACGGCACGCCGCTCATCGGCATCAACCGCGGCCGGCTCGGCTTCATCACCGACATCTCGCTCGATGCCTACCAGACCACGCTGGTGCCGATGCTGGCAGGCGACTACGAGGAAGACCATCGCAGCCTGATCCAGGCCCGAGTCCTCCGGGGCAACGAAATCGTTTTCGAGGCCCTGGCGATGAACGACGTGGTCGTCAATCGCGGCGCGACTTCCGGAATGGTCGAACTTCGGGTCACCGTCGGCAGCCACTTCGTCGCCAATCAGCGCGCCGACGGCCTCATCATCGCCACGCCGACCGGATCGACCGCGTACGCCCTGTCGGCCGGCGGTCCGCTGCTGCACCCGGCGGTGCCTGGCTGGGTGCTGGTGCCGATCGCGCCGCATACGCTTTCGAACCGACCCATCCTGCTGCCGGACGCCGAGGAAATCTCGATGGAACTGGTCGGCGGTCGGGATGCGAGCGCCAATTTCGACATGCAGTCGCTGGCCTCGCTGGCGATCGGCGATCGAGTGGTCGTGCGCCGCTCGGACTATCGGGTCCGGTTTCTGCATCCGAAGGGATGGAGTTACTTCGACACCCTTCGCAAGAAGCTGCATTGGAATGAAAAGTAGCCACCTGCAGCAGGGGAGAAATCAAGAATGGCATTGAGGCGCATCACCTTGCGCGATTTCGTCATCGTGCGGTCGCTCGAACTGGATCTGTCCGGCGGCTTCACGGTGTTGACCGGCGAGACCGGCGCCGGCAAGTCGATCCTGATCGACGCTCTCCAGCTCGCCCTCGGCAACCGCGCCGACTCCGGCGCGGTGCGGGAAGGCGCTGAACGGCTCGACGTCAGCGCCGAATTCGACGCCGATGCGTCGCTCGCCGAATGGCTGGACCAGGGCGGGTTCGACACCGGCGACGGATTGCTGCTGCTGCGCCGCACGGTCGACCTGCAGGGTCGCAGCCGCGGCTGGATCAACGGCAGCCCGGCAACGGCTGCCCAGTTGCGCGACCTGGGCGAACACCTGCTGGACATTCACGGCCAGCACGCCTGGCAGAGCCTGACCCGGGCGGATGCCGTGCGCGGCTTGCTCGACGCCTACGCCGGCGCCAGCACGGACGCGCTCCAGCAGGCATGGGACCGATGGCGCCATGCGCTTGCCGCTCTGGACGCCGCCCGCTCGTCGCAGGAAACCCTGCTGCGCGAACGCGAGCGGCTGCAGTGGCAGATCGCCGAGCTGGCGAAGCTCGCGCCCGGCGTCGGCGAATGGGAGGAGCTTTCGGCGAACCACACGCGCGTCTCCAATTCGCAATCCCTGATCGAGGCGGCCGAGGCCGCGTCGCTCGCGCTCGAAGACGACGACCACGGCGCGCTGGCGGCGCTGCACCGGGCCATGACCGGCCTGCAGGGCTGCGAGCACATCGAGCCGGAATTCAAAGCCCTGGGCGATGTGCTCGCCTCGGCCATCGCCCAGGCTTCCGATGCCGCGCATTCGCTGCACGGCTACCTGCGCGAAGCCGATACCGATCCGCGAAGGCTTGCCGAACTCGACGAGCGGATGTCGCTTTGGATGTCGATGGCGCGTCGCTACAAGCGCCCCCCGGCGGATCTGCCGGTCTTGCTGTCCGGCTGGCAGGCAGAACTCGCGACCTTGGACGCTCAGTCGGACCTCGACGCGCTCCAACGTGCCGAGCACGACGCCAGGCAACACTATTCGAAGGAGGCCGAAGCGCTTTCGAAGCTGCGCAAGAAGGCGGCGCCCCGGTTGAGCCAGGCCGTCACCGAGGCCATGCAGGGGCTCGGCATGAACGGCGGCCGCTTCGAGGCCGATCTCCAGCGCCTCGCCGAGCCGTCGCGCGCCGGACTGGACGACGTGAGCTTCCTGGTGAGCGGACATCCGGGTGCGACGCCGAGGCCAATCGGCAAGGTGGCTTCGGGCGGCGAGCTCTCGCGGATCGCCCTCGCCATCGCGGTCACCACGAGCCAGCTCGGAACGGCCGGCACCCTGATCTTCGACGAGGTGGATGCAGGCGTCGGCGGCGCCGTGGCCGACACGGTCGGCCAGCTGATGCAGCGCCTGGGCCGCGATCGGCAGGTGCTCGCGGTCACCCATCTTCCGCAGGTGGCGGCGCGGGCGGACCATCACCTGGTCGTGGCCAAGCGCCCTTCTGCCGACAAGAAGGGCGGCGCGGTGCGAACCGAAAGCAGCGTGTCGGCCCTGGACGCAGACGGTCGTGCTCGCGAGATCGCGCGCATGCTCGGCGGCGAGCGGATCTCGTCGACCACGATGGCGCATGCACGCGAACTGCTCGGCAAGCCGGAGGCGGAGGCCGCACCTTGAATCTCGAACTCGTTCTCATCACCGGCATGTCCGGTTCGGGCAAGTCGGTCGCCTTGCATGCGCTGGAGGATGCCGGCTATTACTGCGTCGACAACCTGCCGCCCGAATTGCTTTCTGCGTTCATCGATCTTCAACGCCAGCAGTCGGCATCGCGGGTCGCCATCGCCATGGATGTTCGCAGCGGCGTCTCGCTGCCCCTGGTTCCACCGCAGCTCGACGCCTTGCGCAAGGACGGGGTCTCGATGCGCTCCCTGTTCCTCGACTCGACCACCGACGCGCTGGTGCGGCGCTACTCGGAAACCCGCCGGCGTCATCCGCTCTCCCGCCAGGAGGGCCGAACCGACGCGCCCGAGCAGCAGCGGGTGCTGATGCAAGCCATCGAACTCGAGCGCGAACTGCTGTCCGACCTGCGCGATGGCGCCGATGTCATCGACACCAGCCTGATCCGGCCGGCGCAATTGCAAAGCTACGTGAAGGCGCTGATCGCGGCACCCGAAAGCACGTTGACCCTGGTGTTCGAATCCTTCGCCTTCAAGCGAGGTGTTCCGCTCGACGCCGACTATGTGTTCGACGTGCGGATGCTGCCGAATCCCCATTACGTGCCGGCGCTGCGAGCACTGACCGGGCGGGATGCGGCGGTGGTCGAATGGCTGCGGGAGCACGAGGATGTCGGACGGATGTACAACGACATCGAGCATTTCCTCGAGCGCTGGCTGGACGTCCTGGCTCGGGACCACCGAAGCTACGTCACGGTGGCGATCGGCTGCACCGGCGGCCAGCACCGCTCGGTGTTCCTGGTGGAGCAGTTGGCGCGGGGCTTCGGTGCCCGCTGGGCGGCCTTGAAGAGGCATCGCGAGCTCGACGCCACCTGAGTGCGTCGGTCAGGGTGCGCCGGGCGACCCTTGCGCGGCTTCCAGCAGCTTTCGCATCGGCGTCGGCAGGCCCAGCTTGCGCCACTCGGCCGCGGTGAACCATCGGCCGACTTCGCCCGGGCGAGAATTTGTGGCGCACATCGCGACCACCGGATGAAGGTGCAGGTCCTTGTGGGTCAGGACGTGCCTGAAGACCGGCTCCTCGGTGATCGGCCGAATAGTCGATTCGCCGGCGGCGGCAATGAGCGCATCGAGGCTCTCGAAGAGCGGAAGGGCATGAAGACCGGCCCAGATGCCGGTTGCCGGACGCTTCTCCAGCCAGACTCGCCCTTCGCCATCGCGCGCATGCAGCAGCCAGAGCGATTGCGCGCTTCGCTTCAGCTTCCTGGTCTTTACCGGGAACCGCTCCGGATCGCCCTCGCGCAAGGCGACACACGCATCGTTCACCGGGCAGAGCAGGCAGGTCGGCTTGCGAGGCAGGCAGATCGTGGCACCCAGGTCCATGAGGCCTTGCGTGTACGACGCGATCGCGGCCGGATCGTCGGCCCGCGGCAGCAAGCTCGTGGCTCGATCCCAGAGCGCATTCACCTGCTTCGCCTGCGACAGGTCAGCGCCCCATCCGAGCACGCGCGTCAACACCCGCTTCACGTTGCCGTCCAGGATCGCGACGCGCTCGCCGAAGCAGAAAGCGGCGATCGCGGCGGCGGTCGAGCGTCCGATGCCGGGAAGCGTTTCGAGTGGTGCTGCCGTGCGAGGGAACTCCCCGCCGAAGCGCTCGACGATCTCCTGGGCGCAGCGGTGCATGTTTCGGGCGCGGCTGTAGTAGCCGAGCCCGCTCCACAAACCGAGCACCTCGTCCTCGCTGCCGGCAGCCAGCGCGCCGACGGTCGGGAAGCGATCGAGAAAGCGCTCGAAGTAGCCCAGTACCGTGCTGACCTGGGTCTGTTGCAGCATGACCTCGGAAAGCCACACCCGATAGGGATCTCGCGTGTTCTGCCAGGGCAGCTGGCTTCGGCCGTGTGTTCGCTGCCAGGCGACGATGCGGGCGTGGAAGCGGTCGTTCGTCGCCGAAGAATCGATCGGCTGCTCGACCTCAGGCCGCACTGAGTTCGGTTCGCTGCGCGGGCGCGCTGTTGGGCGGCTCGTTGCTGGTCAAGAGCGCCGTGAATTCACCGAGCCGCACGTTGAGTTCGGTCAGGCCGCTTTCCTGGGCGGCAAGCTCGGCCAGGCGCTCCTCGAGGTTGCCCGCCGCACTCTGGATGCGCTCGACGGCCTCGATGCGCTTGGTGAAGTTGCGCCGACGTTCCTTGAGCTGCGCATCGAGCTGGGCGCCTGCACCCTTGCTCCAGCGCTCGACCTCGGTCATCGCCGCCTCGTTCACCACCCGCAACCGGCTGGAAAGCGCCCGCACCAGCTTGTCGCAGAAGTCGGGCTGCGCCAGCTTGAGGATGTTGCCGATGCCGAGGTAGTGGATATGGCTCTTTTCAATCTGGCTCAGCTGCTCCTGGAAGCTTGCCAAGTCCGGCTCGGCCGGCGCCTGCAATGCAAAGCCGTGCTCGGCGTTGAGCTGGCGGAAGGTCGCGTGCAGCATCGACTGGATCTCGCCGGTGGTCGCCTGCACTTCGCGCAGGTTGTTGCGCAGCGAATCGAAGGTTTCACCGTAGACCTTGCGCACGTTGAGCTTGACGCCAGGCCGCTTCAGCGCCGCCGCCAGCCGACCCATGTCGGCCTTGAGCGCCGTGCTGCCGAGCACCGCATATACCTCGCGCAGCAGCTTGCCCTGCACCGACCGCAGCGCCAGGATGCGCGCATTGCTGCCTTCGAACTCGGCTTGCTCCTGCTCGATGCGCCCCCGCATGTGGCGGATGACGGATACGTTCTTGCCGCGAAGACCCTGCAGCTCGATGGCCTGCTCGGACAGGTCGCGTTGGCGAACCTTGATGAGGCGGCCGGCCTCGGCGCGCAATCCGGCGATGCCGGCATCGACCGCCAGCCGCAGCATCTTTTCGCGATTGCCGAGCAAGCCTTCGCCCAGCACCGACTCCAGGCCCGGCAGACGGCTCGCCTGCAGCAGCGGGATGTCGCGGCGGATCTTGGCCTGCAGGCCCTTCTGCGCAGAAACCGGCAGCACCTGGTGCAGCGGAACGCCCAGGATCTCGGCCGCGCCGCGGCGCTGGCTTTGAACCTGCGCCTCGATCTGCGCGGGCGTGCTCAGGGTGTCCCACATGGTGTCGATCTTGTTCAACACCACGATCCGCGTGTCGCGCGCATCGCTTTCGGTAATCAAATGCTCGCGCCAGATGGCGAGGTCGGATCGCGTGACGCCGGTATCGGCGCCCAGGATGAACACGACGGCATGCGCCTGCGGAATCAGGCTGACCGTCAGCTCGGGTTCGGCGCCGATCGCGTTCAAGCCGGGCGTATCCAGGATGACCAGCCCTTGCTCCAGCAGCGGATGCGGCATGTTGAGCAAGGCATGGCGCCAGCGCGGGATCTCGACCTTGCCCTCGGCATCGGGCACCGGGTTGTCGTCCGGCGAGTCGTCGCTCCAGAAGCCGAGCGCCCGGGCTTCTTCGAGCGGCACCCAGATGACCTCGGCCACCTTGCTCATGGTGCGGGACAGTTCCTCGGCATCCTCGACGTCGATCGGTATCTCGGTCCAGCGTTCGGATTCGGTGCGCCAATGGGCGAGCGAATGCGGCTCCAGCCGGGTTTCGATCGGCAAGAGGCGCAGGCCCGGCATGTAGGCGGCGTCGTAGCCGAGCTCGGTCGGGCACATCGTGGTGCGGCCCGCGCTCGCCGGCATGATGCGCCGGCCGTAGCTGGCAAAGAAGATGGCGTTGATCAGCTCGGACTTGCCGCGCGAGAACTCTGCAACGAAGGCCACCATCACCTTGCTGGTGCGCATCTGGGCTTCGAGTTCCTGCAGGCGTTCAGCCACGCTCTGGTCGAGCAACTCGTTCTCGCCCAGCCAGCGCGAGAGCCATTTGAGGCGTTGCGCGAAATTGCGCCGCCAGACGCCGTGCTGGTCGAGTTGCTGATTGAAGGAACGTGTCAAGGGGAATGGGCCCGGGAGTGCTTACAAAATATAGCATTGGCCTCGCCTTGCGAACCGCCTTGGCCGTCAGCTTTCAATACTTTTGGCACGTGGGGCAAAAATAAGTCGACCGTTGGCCCTGCTTCATCCACCGGATCGGCGTGAGGCACACCCGGCAAGGCTCGCCGGCGCGATCGTAGACATTGGCCTCCAGCTGGAAATAGCCGCTCCGGCCCTCCGAATCCGAAAAGTCGCGCAGCGTGCTGCCGCCGCGCGCAACCGCCCGCGCCAACACCTCCTTCACGGCGGCATGCAGCCGGCTTGCGCGTGGACGGCTGAGCCGCGAGGCGGACACCGTCGGCCGAATGCCTGCCAGGAACAGCGCCTCGGACGCATAGATGTTGCCGACGCCCACCACGATGTCGCCTGCCAGCAGGACCTGCTTGATGGGCGCCTTGCGCCGCCGAAGCTCGGCATGGAAGGCGGCTGCGTCGAAGCCTTCGCCGAGCGGCTCGACGCCGAGCTTGCCGAGCAGCTTGACCGCCAGCGGAGAGGCTTCGTCTTCGGCGTAGACCACCGCGCCGAAGCGCCGCGGGTCATTGAGGCGCAAGGTGCCGCGCGCGGTCACCAGGTCGAAATGATCGTGAACACCGGCGGCCGGCAATTCGGCACCGAAACGCAGGCTGCCCGACATCCCCAGGTGCATCAGGAGCAAACCCCGGTCGAGGTCGATGAGCAGGTACTTGCCGCGTCGCCGCACCTCGAGCACCGTGCGGCCGACGAGCTCCGATGGCTCGACCGCCAAGGCCCATCGCAGCGGCTTGCCGACCCGCACCGCTTCGATCCGGGCGCCGGCGATCCGGTCGGCAAAGCCGAGCCGCGTGACCTCGACTTCGGGAAGTTCGGGCATGAGAAAAGGATTCGTGTTGCAGATGAAGAAGGAAGCTGCCGGAAAGCTCGGAGCGAGCCAGCGGTGGCACGACGCGGAAGAGCCCCCTGACTCCGGCGCGAGAAAGGCTTGGATTATTATGGTTCGATGACCTTTTCGCCCCGCCGATCCCGCCTTGCGGCGGCTGCGTTCCTGGCTTTGTTGGCGCTCGCGGCGGAGGCCCAACCCGGCATGCCGGCGCCCGCCGAGCCGACCAGTCCCGCTCCCATCATCAAGCCGGCCGCGCCGCCTGCGACGCCTTCCGCACCCACGACGCCGGCCGCGACGCAGCCGGAGCCCGGTGCCGATAGCCAGGGCAAGGTCTCCGCGCTGACCGCGGAACTGTTCTACGAAATCCTCATGGGCGAGCTCACCACGCGCTCGGGCGACCCCGGCTCGGGCTACGCGCTCGTGCTCGATGCCGCGCGCCGGACCAAGGACGGCAAGCTCTTCCAGCGTGCCGTCGAGATCGCCTTGCAGGCAAGGTCCGGCGATGCCGCCCTCACGGCGGCACAAGCCTGGAAGGAGACCCTGCCCGATTCGCGCGAGGCACGGCGCTTCGAGCTCCAGATCCTGATCGCGCTCAATCGCATCGGCGAGACTGCCGAGCCGCTTCGCGCCGAGCTGGCGGCCACGCCGCAGATCGAGCGGCCTTTCCTGATGGCGGTGATCGCGCGCAACTACGGCCGCGCCACCGACAAGAAGCTGGCCGCCTCGGTGGTCGAGCAGGGCCTGCGGGACGAACTCGCCAGCCCGGCCACAGGCGGCACGGCCTGGGCCACCGTCGGCAAGCTGAGGCTGGCAGCGGGCGACAACGCCGGCGCGCTCGAAGCGGCGCAGAAAGGACAGGAACTCGATCCTTCCTCCGATGGGCCCGCGGTCCTGGCCCTGGAACTGATGGACCCGGCCCAGCCGCTGGCCGAGCCGATCGTCAAGCGCTACCTGGCCGGTCCCAAGGCGCTCCCGGAAATCCGCATCGGATACGCCCGCGTTCTCGTCGAGGGCCGGCGATTCGACGAAGCCACCGCGGAGCTCGAATCCCTCACGGCGGCTCGTCCCGAACTGCCCGAACCCTGGCTGCTGCTCGGCAGCCTCCAGGCCCAAGGCCGAAAGGACGCGGCAGCCGAGGCGTCGCTCAAGCGTTTCCTGGAACTGGTCAAGGCCGTGCCGGACGCCGAGGCGCGCGGCCGCAGCCAGACCCAGGCCTACCTGCTCCTCTCGCAGCTGTCGGAGCGCCGCAAGGACTTCGCGACCGCCGAGCAATGGCTCGCTCGCATCGACAACACCGACGATCTCGTCGTGGCGCAGACCCGGCGTGCCGCCCTGCTCGCGCGCCAGGGCAAGTTGCCGCAGGCCCGCGAACTGGTGCGGGGCTTGCCCGAACGAAACGCCGACGACAAGAAGGCCAAGCTGATGGCCGAGGTGCAGCTCCTGCGCGACGCCAAGCAATATCAGTCCGCCTACGACCTGCTGGCGCAGGCGAGCCTGGCATCGCCAGAGGACACCGACCTGGTCTACGACCGCGCCATGGTCGCCGAGAAGCTCAATCGCCTGGACGAGATGGAGCGCCTCCTGCGGCGCATCATCGAGCTCAAGCCCGACAGCCAGAACGCCTACAACGCGCTCGGCTACTCGTTCGCGGATCGCAAGATCCGGCTCGAAGAGGCGCGGACCTTGATCCAGAAGGCTGTCCAGTTGGCGCCCGAAGACCCCTTCATCGCGGACAGCCTCGGCTGGGTCGAATTCCGGCTCGGCAATATCGACGAAGCGGTCCGCATCCTCGAGGCGGCGTACAAGCGGAGGCCCGATCCGGAGATTGCAGCCCATCTCGGCGAGGTGCTCTGGGCCCGCGGACAGCGCGACCGGGCCGTCACGATCTGGAAGGAAGCCTCGCTGGTCGATGCCGAGAACGAAACCCTGCAG
The DNA here is from genome assembly GCA_902506565.1 of Burkholderiales bacterium 8X. GTDB lineage: Bacteria > Pseudomonadota > Gammaproteobacteria > Burkholderiales > Burkholderiaceae_C > Variovorax. The sequence goes on from LR732703.1 coordinate 3,526,763, forward strand.
GAGACGCTGAAGCGTCTGCGCGTGCGGCTTTGAAACGGCGGTTGGTCCTGGGTGCCGCGGGCGCCGCCGCGTTGCTGATCGCGGGCTGCGCTGCGCCGGTTCGTCCTCGATCGGAAGGCTCGGCACTCGCCGCCTGGAGCGGGCGTCTGTCGCTGCGCATCGAGAGCGAGCCGGCCCAGACCTTCGCCGCGCTGTTCGATTTGCGCGGCGCACCGGCGGCCGGAGAACTCACGCTCACCAGCCCCATCGGAACGATCCTGGCCAAGGCCGAATGGTCGCCCGGAGAAGCCCTGCTGCGAAACGGAAGCGAGGTGCGGCGCTTCGACTCGGTGGAAGCCCTGCTCCAGAACGCGACCGGCGCCGCCATCCCGATCGAGGCGCTTTTTGCCTGGCTTGCCGGCCGCGACGAGCGCATCTCGGGATGGCAGCCCGACTTGTCGCAGGTGGCCGGCGGACGCCTGCGCGCCATCCGGGAAGCGCCGCTGCCCCGAGCCGACTTGCGCATCGTCTTCGAGCGCGCATGAAGGCGCTCTACGATCTTCCGGCCCCGGGCAAGCTCAACCTGTTCCTGCACGTGACCGGCCGGCGGGCAGACGGCTATCACCTGATCCAGTCGGTGTTCATGCTGGTCGATTGGTGCGACTTCCTGCATGTCGAACTTCGGGCGGACGGCGGGCTGAGCCGCGAAGACCTGACGACGCCCCTCCCGGCCGACGACCTTGTCCTGCGAGCCGCCCGGGCGCTGAAGGAGGCTGGTGGCACGAAGCTTGGCGCGCATGTAGGTGTTGCCAAGCATCTGCCATCCGAAGCGGGCATGGGCGGAGGATCGTCCGACGCGGCGACCTGCCTGCTCGCGCTCAATCGCTTGTGGAAACTCGACCTGCCGCTCATCGAGCTGGAGCGCCTCGGCCTCGCCTTGGGCGCGGACGTTCCATTCTTCCTGCGCGGCAGGAACGCGTGGGTCGAGGGCATCGGCGAGCAAATCACGCCGATCGCCCTGCCGAAAGGCCGATTCGCCATCGTCAAACCACCACGGGGGCTGGATACGCGTTCGATTTTTGCAGCGCCTGACCTTGAGCGGTCGACACCCGCTGCTATAATCTCGGGCTTTGCTGCGTATGACGGGGCTTCGGTCGACAACTTCGGTTTCGATTACGGCCACAACGACCTGCAACCGGTTGCCGAGCGGCTTTGTCCCCAGGTTTCCGAAGCCATCCAGTGGCTCGGTCACCAAGGGCTTCGAGCAAGGATGACCGGTTCCGGGAGTTCGGTTTTCGCAGCAATGCCGCACGAGTCGAAGCTGGGCCATCCTCCACCAGGATTCCAGGTTCGAACGTGCAGCAACTTGTCCGAGCATCCTCTCGTTGGCTGGTCGGATGAGTCATCAGGTTCTGTATCGAAACTGATGTGACTTATATCGGTTTGTGGCGTTGGCTACAGACCCGTGTAGGGGAGTCGCCAAGCTGGTTAAGGCACTGGATTTTGATTCCAGCATGCAAAGGTTCGAATCCTTTCTCCCCTGCCAAATTCTTATCGTGAATTCATCGGAGGCTCCCGAGAGCCCATCGCTTTGCCGGAACGCGCTCATGCAGGCTCACCATCCTGACTTCATGGTTTTCACCGGCAATGCCAACCCGGACCTCGCGCAGGAAATCGCGCAGCATCTCGGCATTTCGCTGGGCGCTGCCCGGGTCGAGCGCTTCTCGGATGGCGAAGTCACCGTCGAGATCAACCAAAACGTCCGCGCACGCGACGTCTTCGTGGTGCAGTCCACCTGCGCACCCACCAACGAGAACCTGATGGAACTGCTGATCATGGTCGACGCGCTCAAGCGCGCTTCGGCCGAGCGGATCAGCGCGGTCATCCCCTACTTCGGCTACGCCCGCCAGGACCGCCGGCCCCGATCCAGCCGCGTGCCGATCTCGGCCAAGGTGGTGGCCAACCTGCTCGAGACCGTCGGCGTGGCCCGAGTCCTCACCATGGACCTGCATGCCGACCAGATCCAGGGCTTCTTCGACATTCCGGTCGACAACATCTACGCGTCCCCGGTACTGCTCGGCGACCTGCGCCAGAAGAACTACGAAGACCTGATCGTGGTCTCGCCCGACGTCGGCGGCGTGGTGCGTGCGCGGGCCCTGGCCAAGCAACTCAACTGCGACCTCGCCATCATCGACAAGCGCCGTCCCCGCGCCAACGTGAGCGAAGTGATGCACGTCATCGGTGAAATCGACGGCCGCAACTGCGTGATCATGGACGACATGATCGATACCGCCGGTACGCTGGTCAAAGCCGCCGAGGTCCTGAAGGAGCGCGGCGCCAAGAAGGTGTATGCCTATTGCACCCACCCGATCTTCTCGGGCCCTGCCATCGAGCGGTTGTCCCGCGGCGCGGCGCTCGACGAAGTCGTCGTGACCGACACCATTCCGCTTTCCCAGGTCGCCAAGGCATGCGGAAAGATCCGCCAACTCTCCGTCGCACCGCTGATCGCCGAAACGATCCAGCGCATCGCGAAGGGCGAGTCGGTGATGAAGTTGTTCTCCGACCAGGAAAACCTGTTCTAGGTATTTCGAGAGGTCGAGAGACAAGCAGCGGGGTCTTCTCGAAGACCCCTTTTTAAACCCGGAGCCGCACTGGTCGCGGTCGGCTTCCACTGGAGTCATCATGAAATTCGTCGCTTATGAGCGCGCAAAGCAGGGCACGGGTGCGAGCCGCCGTCTCCGCATCTCGGGCAAGACGCCCGGCATCGTCTACGGAGGCGAAGGCCAGCCGCAGCTGATCGAGCTCGATCACAACGCGTTGTGGCACGCCCTCAAGAAGGAAGCCTTCCATTCGTCCGTCCTGGAGATGGAACTGGGCGGCGCGGTCAACAAGGTCTTGCTGCGCGATGTGCAGTACCACCCGTTCCGCCCGCTCGTGCAACACATCGATTTCCAGCGCGTCGATGCCAAGACCCGCCTGCACATGCGCGTGCCGCTGCACTACAAGGGCGAGGAAGAGTCCGAAGCCGTCAAGCTCAACCACAACCTGGTCAACCACGTGATGACCGAACTCGAGGTGAGCTGCCTGCCGTCCGATCTGCCCGAGTTCATCGAGGTCGACCTTTCCGGCCTGACCGCGAAGGCCACGCTGCACGTCAACGACATCAAGCTCCCGAAGGGCGTGAAGTACGTGAGCCACGGCAAGGTGAACCCGGTGATCGTGTCCGCCGTGCCGCCGCTGGTGGCCGAAGAGCCGGCTGCCGGCACCGAGGGTGCAGCAGCTGCAGAAGGCGCTCCCGCCGCGGACGCGAAGCCGGCCGCCAAGACCGCCGCCAAGACGCCCGCCAAGAAGAAGTAATCGGCGAGACGAGAGTCGGCAAGCCTCGCGCGCTGCCGTCGTCCGCTTCAAACGGCCCGCCTCGTGCGGGCCGTTTTTCATGGAACGCCGCCCTCCATAATCCGGGCCCATGATCAAGTTGTTCGTCGGCCTCGGCAATCCCGGCCCGGAGTACGAAGCCACCCGCCACAACGCCGGCTTCTGGTGGATCGACGCCCTGGCGCGCGACCTCAGGCTGAGCCTGGCCCCGGAGCGCTCGTACCACGGCCTGGTGGCGCGCACCCAGGTCGCAGGCAACCCGGTCTGGCTACTGGAGCCGCAGACCTTCATGAACGTTTCAGGCAAATCGGTAGCCGCACTCGCCCGCTTCTTCAAGATCGAGCCGCGCGAAGTCCTGGTCGTCCACGACGAACTGGACATCGTTCCGGGGCAAGCCAAGCTCAAGTTCGGTGGCAGCCATGCCGGACACAACGGACTGCGCGACATCCACGCCCAATTGGGAACGCCCGACTACTGGCGACTTCGTATCGGCATCGGCCATCCGGGTGCGAAATCCGAGGTGGTCGGATGGGTGCTGAAAAAGCCGCTCAAGGAACATCGCGAAGCGATCGACGATGCGATCGTCCGCACCCTGCATGCTTTCCCTGCCCTTGCGGCGGGAGAGATGGAGAAGGCGACCTTGCTGATCCACACCAGCAAGCCGCCGCGCCCCAAACCGCCCCGGCGCGATCCGGGCGGGGAGGAGCCACCCGCCGCCGCGGCCTAGCGGTTCACACGAAAAGAGATCAGGGAGTCGAGAGAATGAGCGAGAAGACCGACCAGGGCGTACCTGGCAGCTTGACCTGCAGCCCGGGCTGCGACATACCCCGCGGTTCGCGCATCGGCGAAGGTCGCCGCGTGCAGGCTGCGGCTGCAGCGGAGCCGAGACGCATGCCCCGGACTGCATCGGCACTGATATCGACCGCGATGGCCCTCGCAAGCCTGTCCGCCATGGGGCTGCACGCTGCCGCCGCCACGGCGGCCACCTGGCGCTGCGGCAATGCCTATTCCGATCGACCGTGCATGGGCGGCGCCGAAGTCGACGCTGCCGACCCTCGCAGCCACCAGCAGCGGCGCGAGGCGGACGGCGATGCGCGCAGCGCCCGCACGGCCGCCGACCGACTGGAGCGAGAGCGCGTGCGGGACGAGGTGCAAGGCGCAAGGCGAGGCGCGACGATCCTGGGCGATCACCGGGTCGAGGCGCGAGCGCCCGAGCCGGTCCGAGGCAGGAAGAAGGGCTCGAAGTCGAGCCTCGAGGCCCGAAACGACTTCACTGCACACGACCCGGTCGCGACGGCGCGCAACAAGGCGGCACGCAAGGCGTCAAAAGCCTCGAAGAACGCCGACAAGAGTTGAGGAGCCGACGGATCGAACCGACCGAGCCGTCCGACTATGGACGCTCGCCGGCCGCTCCCGAAAGGGGCAAGGCAGTCGCCGATCCAGCATCAGCCCCGACTGCCCCGACCGCCCCGGCTTTCCCCGAAGAACCGCCTGCTGCTGCCGCCTCCTTGGCGGCCGTCAGCCGGCGGAACTTCTCCCAGAGGCTGTCCTGCGATTCGAGATGGTCCGGGCTCCTCGGGATGCAGGCCACCGGACACACCTGCACGCATTGCGGCTCGTCGAAATGGCCGACGCATTCGGTGCACTTGCGCGGATCGATCTCATAGATCTCGGCGCCCATGTAGATCGCGTCGTTCGGGCACTCGGGTTCGCACACATCGCAGTTGATGCATTCGTCGGTGATCATGAGGGCCATGCGGCCGATTATCGGACCCGGGCATGGTCATTGCGTCAGCCGGGTTATGCTGCGCCCCGCCTTATGAGTCTGTTTTTATTCAAGCGCTTCATCACCTTGATCGCGACGCTGGTCGGCACGTCGATCATCGTCTTCCTGGTGCTCGAGATCCTGCCCGGCAACGCCGCGCAGATGCTGATGGGGCCGGATGCCTCTCCGGACGCAGTCGCCGCCCTGGCCACCAAGCTCGGCCTCGACCAGCCCGCATGGACCCGCTACTGGCACTGGGTCGCCGGCCTTCTCACCGGCAACCTGGGCGACAGCTACGCCTACAGCTCGCCGGTCTCCGAACTGATCCTCGAGCGCCTCGCCCTCACCGTGCCGCTCGCGCTCCTGGCCATGACGCTCACCACGGTGCTGGCGCTGGTGGTCGGCGTCACGGCCGCGGCCCGCCACAACAAACTGGGCGACGTCGGCCTCATGAGCCTCACGCAGGTCGGCATCGCGATTCCGAACTTCTGGTTCGCGATCCTCTTGATCCTGCTGTTCTCGGTGCAGCTGCAATGGTTCTCGGCCGGCGGCTTCGAAGGCTGGGGCGAAGGCGTCCTGCCTGGCCTCAAGGCGCTCTTGCTGCCGGCACTGTCGCTGGCGGTGGTGCAGGCCGCGATCCTTGCGCGCATCACCCGCTCGGCGGTGCTCGAGGTCATGCGCGAGGACTTTGTGCGCACGGCGCGCGCCAAGGGCGTTTCGCAGCGCGCGGTGCTCTGGACCCATGTGCTGCGGAACGCCCTGATCCCGGTCATCACCGTGATGGGCATGCAGTTCTCGGAATTGCTGGCCGGCACCATCGTGGTCGAGAACGTGTTCTACCTGCCCGGTCTTGGCCGCCTGATCTTCCAGTCGATCAGCAACCGCGACCTGATCGTGGTGCGCAATTGCGTGATGCTGCTCGCGGCGATGGTGGTGGTGGTGAATTTCGTGGTCGACGTGCTCTATGCCGTGATCGATCCGCGCATCAAGGCGAGCGACGTTTGACGACCTGCGATCCGATCCGATGAGCGCCCTTACCCCCTCCCCGTCCGCTCGCGCCGTGCCCAGCGCGGCCGCGCTCAAGCTGCCCGGTTTCTGGCGACGTGCGCTGCGCCACCCGAGCTTCACCGTCGGCGGCGTCCTCACGCTGCTGCTCTTGCTCGCCGCGGCCGTGTCGCTGGTCTGGACGCCCTGGTCGCCGTACGAAATGGACCTGCCCAACAAGCTGAAAGGCCCGAGCCTCTCGCATTGGCTGGGCACCGACACTTTCGGGCGTGACGTGGCCTCGCTGCTGCTGGTGGGTGCGCGCGCATCGATCCTGGTCGGCGTCATCGCGGTCGGCATCGGCCTCCTGGTCGGCACCGCGCTCGGCCTGCTGGCCGCGGCGCGGCGCGGCTGGGTCGAGGAAGCCATCATGCGGTTCACCGACTTCTCGATGGCATTCCCGGCGATCCTCTCGGCCATCATGATGACGGCGGTGTTCGGCGCCGGCATCGTCAACGCCATCATCGCGATCGGCATCTACAACATCCCGACCTTCGCCCGCATCACGCGCGCTTCGGCCAACGCGATCTGGTCGCGCGAATACATCGCCGCGGCACGCGCCTGCGGCAAGGGCGCCTTCGCCATCACCTTCCAGCACGTGCTGCCCAACATCTCGGCCGTGCTGATCGTGCAGATCACCATCCGCTTCGCGATCGCGATCCTGGCCGAGGCGGCGCTCTCGTACCTCGGCCTCGGCACGCAGCCGCCCCAGCCGTCCTGGGGCCGGATGCTGAGCGAGGCCCAGACCATGATGTTCCAGGCGCCGCTGCTGGCCGTGTTTCCGGGGGTCGCGATCGCCTTGGCCGTGCTCGGCCTCAACCTGCTCGGCGACGGGCTTCGCGACCTGCTCGATCCGCGGCTCGCGCGGGCGCGCTAGTCGAAACGCACCCACGACTCGAACGTTCTTCTCCATCCATCCATGCCGCTGCTCGAAGTCAACAACCTCCATGTCGAACTGCAGACCCAGCGCGGTCCGGCCGAGGCGGTGCGGGGCATCGGCTTCACGCTGGAACGCGGCGAGACGCTCGGCATCGTCGGCGAGTCCGGCTGCGGCAAGTCGATCACGGTGCAGTCGCTGATGGGATTGCTGCCGGCCACCGCCAAGGTCACCGGCAGCATCCGGTTCGACGGAGCAGAGCTGGTGGGGCTGCCCGAGTCGCAGATGTGCGAGATCCGGGGCAATCGCATCGGCATGATCTTCCAGGAGCCGATGACCGCACTCAACCCGGTGCACACCATCGCACGGCAGGTCGGCGAGCCGCTTCGGCTGCACCGCGGCTTGTCCGCCGCGGATGCCCGCAAGGAAGCGCTGGGGCTCCTCGAACGCGTCGGCATTCCGGATGCGGCATCGCGCCTCGACGCCTATCCGCACCAGTTTTCCGGTGGCCAGCGGCAACGCATCGGCATCGCGATGGCGCTGGCCTGCGGACCCGACCTGCTGATCGCCGACGAGCCAACCACCGCGCTCGACGTGACCATCCAGAAGCAGATCCTCGACCTGATCCAGGGGCTGGTTCAGGAACGCGGCATGGCGCTGATCCTGATCTCACACGACCTCGGCGTGATCGCGCAGAGCGTGTCGAAGATGCTGGTGATGTACGGCGGGAGCGTGGTCGAGAGCGGGCCGACGGCGGCCGTCTTCGCCGAGCGCGCGCATCCCTACACGCAGGGACTCTTCGCGGCGCGCCCGGCACTTGGCGGCGCCCGCGGCAAGCGGCTCGCGACCATCGCCGGCAGCGTGCCCGAGCTGGTCGACCTGCCGCGCGGCTGCCCCTTCGCCGGTCGCTGCAGCTTCACCATCGATGCCTGCCATGCGACCCGGCCGCCGCCGGTGCCGCTGCCGCACGACCACCAGGCACGCTGCATCCGGCTGGACGATGTGCTGGCCGCCACCGGGCAGCCGGGTCGGCCGCTCGAGGTTTCGGGGTCGGTGTCGTGAGCGCAGCGCCTGACTCGCGCAGCGCCCCGGCCGCTGCCGCCGGCGCCACGCCGCTGCTCGAAGTGAGCGGCCTGGTCCGCCACTACACGCTGCCGCGCGAACGCCTCTTCGGCCCGCCGGCATCGGTCAAGGCGCTCAATGGCGTGAGCTTTGCCATCCAGCCCGGACAAAGCCTCGGCATCGTCGGCGAATCGGGCTCCGGCAAGTCGACGATCGCACGCCTCGTGATGGCGCTCGACAAACCCACCTCCGGCACCGTGAAGCTGCTCGGCCGCGACCTGCATGCCGCCAGCAAGGACGAACTGCGAGCGGCACGGCGCGACCTGCAGATGGTGTTCCAGGACCCCTACGGTTCGCTCGACCCGCGGCAGACCGTGGCGCGGATCGTCGCCGAGCCGCTCGAAGCCCTTGCCGAAACCAGCCGCAAGGAGCAGCGCGAGCGCGCCGCCGAATCGCTGGCCGCCGTCGGCCTTCGCAGCAGCGACCTCGACAAGTATCCGCACGAGTTCTCGGGCGGCCAGCGACAGCGGGTCGCGATCGCACGGGCCCTCATCACCCGCCCCAAGCTGATCGTGGCGGACGAGCCGGTCAGCGCGCTCGACGTGTCGGTGCAGGCGCAGGTGTTGAACCTGATGCAGGACCTGCAGCAGCAGTTCGGCGTCAGCTACCTCCTCATCAGCCACGACCTGGCGGTGGTCAACCACCTGTGCGACCACGTGTGCGTGCTGCACCGCGGCCTGGTGGTGGAGCAAGGCGATCCGCAGCAGCTCTTCGCGCATGCCGAGCATCCCTACACCCAGGCCCTGCTGGCCGCGGTGCCGCGCGCCGAGCCGGCCGTTCGCATGGTCGACGCCGCTCGACCTGCTGCCGGGTAGGCCCCGGTTGCCGGCTGCCGCTGCCCCGAACATGATGTACCTTCGAAACCTCCGAACGCCTTCCCTCAGCCTTTCCCTGGAGCCTTGACCATGTTGAAACGCCGCACCCTCCTGACCTCCGCCGCATTGGCCGCCGTGCCGCTCGCGCTGCCGCAAGCCGCCCTGGCGCAGGGGCGCAAGGACTCGATCGTGCTGGGCATGACGCTCGAGCCGCCGGGCCTCGACCCGACCGCGGGCGCCGCCGCGGCCATCGCCGAGATCACGCACTACAACGTGTTCGAGACCCTCACCAAGATCAACGCCGATGGCAGCGTGACGCCGCTCCTGGCCGAGAGCTGGGAGATCTCGCCCGACCTGCGCACCTACACCTTCAAGCTGCGCCAGGGCGTCAAGTTCCAGAACGGCGAGCCGTTCAATGCGCAGACCGTCAAGTTCGCCTTCGATCGGGCCGGCGGCGAGAAGAGCACCAACAAGGACAAGCGCACCTTCGCCAACATGAGCACCCAGGTGGTGGACGCCAACACGGTGGTCATCATCAACAAGGAAATCGATCCCGACCTGCCCTTCGTGCTCGGCCAGGCCACCTCGGTCATCGTCGAGCCCAAGAGCGCCGACGGCAACGCGACCAAGCCGGTCGGCACCGGCCCCTACAAGCTCGAAAGCTGGAGCAAGGGCTCGTCCCTGGTGCTCACCAAGTGGGAGGGCTTCCGCAACCCGTCGCAAGCCAAGCTCGCGAAGGTGACCTTCCGCTTCATCTCCGACCCGGCCGCGCAGGCGGCGTCGCTTCTGGCGGGCGACGTGGACGCCTACCCGCGCGCCGCGACCCGGATCGTTCCGCAGTTCAAGAGCAATCCGCAGTTCCAGGTGATCCTGGGCGGCTCGCGCGCCAAGACCATCCTCGCCATCAACAACCGCAAGAAGCCGCTCGACGACGTGCGCGTGCGGCGCGCCATCTCGGCCGCGATCGACCGCAAGGCGGTCATCGAAGGCGCGGCCGACGGCCTCGGCGCGCCCATCGGCAGCCACTACGTGCCGGGCGCGCCGGGCTATGTCGACCTGACCGCGGTCAATGCCTTCAACATCGAGAAGGCCAAGTCGCTGCTGGCCGAGGCCGGCGTCAAGACGCCGCTCGAACTCACCATGACGCTGCCGCCACCGCCTTATGCGCGGCAGGGCGGCGAGGTTGTGGTGGCCCAGCTGGCCAAGATCGGCATCAACGTGAAGGTGCAGAACGTCGAGTGGGCCCAATGGCTCAGCGGCACCTACGGCAACAAGGAATACGACCTGTCGATCATTTCGCACGTCGAGCCCTTCGACCTCGGCAACTACGCCAAGCCCGAGTACTACTGGGGCTACCAGTCGAAGGAGTTCAGCGCGCTCTTCGACAAGATCAAGAGCACCGCCAACCCGGCCGAGCGCACCAAGCTGCTCGGCGATGCGCAGCGCCTGCTGGCCAACGACGCGGCCAACGTGTACCTGTTCCAGCCGCAGTTCCCGACCATCGCGAAGAAGAACGTGCGCGGCCTCTGGAAGGAGATGCCGATCTTCGCCAACGACCTGTCCGCCCTGTCCTGGTCGTGAGTACGCCGCTTCATGAACTGAATGCCCGGGAGCTGGCTGCGGCCTACGCGAGCCGGGACCTTTCGCCGGTCGAGGTGACTCGAGCGGTGCTCGATCGCATCGAGGCCTGGGAGCCGGTGCTGAAGGCCACCTGGCTGCTGCGCCCCGAGGCAGCGCTCGAACAGGCGCAGGCGTCGGAATCCCGCTGGAAGTGCGGCGAGGCGCTCGGGCCGCTCGACGGCATACCGACCACCATCAAGGAGAACATCGCCACCCGCGGCGACCCGATGCCTTCGGGCACCGCGGCGGTCGAGCTCTTTCCGGCGGCAACCGATGCACCGCCGGCCGCACGCCTCAAGGAAGCCGGCACGGTGATCGTCAGCAAGACCACCATGCCCGACTACGGCATGCTGTCCTCCGGCTTGTCGAGCTTTCACGCGCTCGCGCGCAATCCGTGGGACCTGACCCGCACGCCGGGCGGCAGCAGCGCCGGCGCGGGCGCCGCGGCGGCCGCCGGCTACGGCCCGCTGCACATCGGTACCGACATCGGCGGTTCGCTTCGGCTGCCGGCCGCCTGGTGCGGCATCTTCACCCTCAAGCCGAGCCTCGGCCGCATACCGATCGATCCGCCCTACATGGGCCGGGCCGCGGGGCCGATGACCCGCACGGTCGGCGATGCCGCGCTGATGATGCAGGCGCTGGCCCGGCCGGACCCGCGCGACAGCATGAGCCTGCCCGAGCAGGCGATCGACTGGAACGCCTTCGAGGTCGGCACCGACCATCTGCGCGGCCTTCGCATCGGCCTCCTGCTCGATGCGGGTTGCGGTCTTCCGGTCGAGCCCGAAATCCGGATGGCGGTCGAGCATGCGGCCGCCTTGTTCGAGCAGGCCGGCGCGATCGTCGAGCCGATGCGGCCCTTCATGACGCAGACCCTGCTCGACGGCATGGACCACCTGTGGCGCATGCGCTCGTTCGTCGACATGCAGGCGCTGCCGGCGGCCCGGCGCGAGAAGGTGCTGCCCTACATCCGGCAGTGGGCCGAAAGCGCCGCCTCGTTCGACGGAGAGCACGTGTTCCGCGCCTTCAGCCAGTTCCATGCGACCCGGGTCGCGGCGGTGCAGGCCTGCAGCCGGTTCGACTACGTGATCTCGCCGACGGCGCCCAACTCGCCGGCACTGGCCGAGATGCCCTCGCCGACCAACGACCCGCTGCGGCCGCTGGAGCACATCGGCTTCACGGTGCCCTTCAACATGTCGGAGCAGCCCGCGTCTTCGATCAACTGCGGCTACACCCGCGAAGGGCTGCCGATCGGGCTGCAGATCGCCGGGCAGCGCTTCGACGACCTGGGCGTGTTGCGGGTTTCGCGTGCCTTCGAGCAGTTGCGCGAGCCGCAGCAGCCCTGGCCGGAGCCGCCGGCAGCTCGATAGCGCAAGCAGCCGGATAGCCTGGCTTCCGCCGAGGATTTCCGCAGCCACGAAGCACGAGCCGCAGGCCTGGAGACAATCGTTCGATGCAGGACAGCCTTGGCAATCCGGTGACCGTCTCCGGCGAACGCGGCCTCGCTGCCGTCAATGCCTTCGTCGACGGATTCATCTCATGCGAGTCGCGGGTGGCCGACGTCCTGGCGGGCGCCGACGATCCGGGCCCGATCGTGCAGGCCTACTGCGGCGCAGTGCACCTGTTCGCCGAATCGGCGGATGGTCCCGGGGCAGCGGCGCCCTTCATCGACCGTGCACTGGCGGGCGTGGCAGCGGTGACACCGCGAGAGGCGCGCTTCGTCCAGGCCGTGGCGGCCTGGCATCGCGGCGAGGTGGATGCCGCCATCGAGCTGCACCATCTCCAGGCCCGCGAGCATCCGCGCGACCTGGCTTCGCTCAAGCTCGGCCAGTACCACTGCTTCAACATCGGCGACATGGACGGCATGCTCCGGATGGCGCTCGCCGCGCATCCGGCGGCGGACGACGTGCCCTACCTGCACGGCATGACCGCCTTCGGCTACGAGCAATGCAACCGGCTGGCAGAAGCCGAAGCCAGTGCCCGCCGAGCCATCGGCATGCTTCGCAAGGAACCGTGGGCGCATCACGCGCTCGGTCATGTGCTGCTCACGCAAGGAAGGCTGGCCGAGGGCCTGGCCTTCATGCGCAGCGTGAGCGACACCTGGACCGGGCTCAACTCCTTCATGGTCACGCACAACTGGTGGCACCTGGCCCTGTTCCTGATCGACCTTGGCCACCATGCCGAAGCGCTGGAGGTCTACGACCGACACGCCTGGGGCGTCGCCAAGGACTACTCGCAGGACCAGATCGGCGCCGTGTCGCTGCTGGCGCGACTCGAACTGGCCGGCATCGATGTCGGCAATCGTTGGGCCGACGTGGCCGAGCACCTGCGTGCGCGCACCGACGATCACGTGCTGCCGTTCCTGGACCTGCAGTACCTGTACGGGCTCGCGCGAGCCGGCCTGCCGGAAGCGGATGCGCTTCTGGCCGGCATCGAGGCTCATGCGAGGGATCCGAAGACACTGCATGTCGAGGCATGGAAGCAGGTCTGCGTACCGGCGGCGCACGGCCTCAGGGCCTTCGTTGCGGGTTCTTATCTGGAGGCGGCCGATCGACTCGGCCCGACCTTGCCGCTCATGGTCCAGATCGGCGGCAGCCATGCGCAGCGCGATCTCTTCGACCAGATCTACCTCGAAGCCCTGCTGCGTGCCGGCACGGACGAATCGCTTGCAACGGCGCGCGCCGTGCTCGGACCGCTGCGCGACGCGCAACCCGAATCGTTGCGGATCCGGGCCAAGTCGGAAGCGGCCGGCCTGGCTGTCTGACGACCTGACTGCGTGACCGCCACGCGGCCAGGTTACTTCAAGTGCCGCCGCTGGTCGTAGGTGGGCTGATCCGGCAGGTCGGCCAGGTGCCGGATGTCCGCCCAGTCGAGGATCTCGATCTGCTCGGGCGCAGCCGGATCGGCGATCCGGATCCGGTTGAAGCCGGCATTGGGTATGTCGCTTTGCCGCGGCCCGTTCAAGCCGAGGCCACGCGCCGTGCGCCAGACCATGTCGAGCACGCCGCCGTGCGTCACGATCATGACCCGCTCGCCGCGATGCGCAGCCACGATGCCGCCGAGCGCATCCATGATGCGGGTATGAAACTGCCGTGCCGATTCGCCTTCGGGCATGGCGTGTTCTTCGCGGAACTGCAGCCAGTCTTCCCAGGCGCGCGGATGCAGCGCCTGGATTTCGTCGGCTCGCATGCCCTCGACCAGGCCGAAGCTCTGTTCGCGCAGCTTGACCGAGGTCGTCACTTCGAGGGTCAGGTGGCGCGCCGCCGGCGCCGCGGTCTGCTGAGCCCGCATCAGGTCACTGCTGATCAGGTGCGCGACCGGCTCGTCGGCCACTCGAAGGCCGAGCCTTCGGGCCTGCTCGTGGCCCATGTCGTTGAGCGGCACGTCGATGTGCCCCTGGAAGCGCAGCTGGCGGTTCCAGTCGGTTTCGCCGTGGCGGATGAGGATCAGTTCGGTGGTGGTGGATTCGATGGGCGTCGGCATGGGTCGCCTATTGTCTTCGGCTTCCAGCAGAATTCGCCCGATGCATCGTCTTGTTCTACTCCCCGGCCTCGCCTGCGACGAGCGCCTCTGGCAGGCACAGCTTCCGCTGCTGCAGGCATCCTTCGACGTCCGAGTGACCGATGTCCATCGGCGCCATGCCGACATCGGCTCGATGGCCGCCGCGCTGCTCGCCGAGCATCCGGGCCGTCTGGTGCTTTGCGGCGCATCGATGGGCGGCATGATCGCGATGGAGGCCGCGCGCCAGGCCCCGGGCCGCGTGGCCGCCATGGCCTTGCTCGGCACCAATGCCAGCCCCGAGACGCCAGACATGTACCAGCTGCGCGAATCCGCGATCGAGCTGTTCGAGCGCGGCGAGGCGCGCGACGTGATCCAGTTCAATGCAGGCTTCGCCTTCGCGCCGGCACAGGCGGAAGACACGGCGCTGGTCAAACGGTACGTCGAGATGATCCTCGATGGCGGTGTCGAGCAGCTGATTCGCCAGAACCGCGCGGTGATGAAGCGGCCGGATGCCCTCGCGCACCTGCCGGCGCTCGCGTGCCCCTTGCTGGTGATGTGCGGTGACGCCGACCGGCTGACGCCGCCGGAGCATTCGCGCGCCATCGCGGCCGCCGTGCCGCATGCCGAGCTCGAATGGATCGCGGGCTGCGGCCACATGTTGACCATGGAGAAGCCCGATGCCGTCAACGCCAAGCTCATGGCCTGGCTCCGCCACCTGGCAGAAAGCGGCGTGCTTCGCTGAAGAAAAAGCTCAGTGCAGCTGTCCGCCGCCGAGCTGCACGTCCTCGTGCACCGAAAGCGCAGTGGCGATCATGATCCGCAAGCCTCGGACGATCGATTCCATCGCCATGCTGGGCGCCGATGGAAAGCGCACCGCCTGCTCCGGCAGGTAGGGAACGTGCACGAACCCGCCGCGGATTCGTTGCTCGCCACCGTGGGCCTTCGAGGCAAGGCGATGCATCAAGCCGAAGAACAGGTGATTGCAGACGAAGGTGCCGGCGCTGTTCGACACCGCCGCCGGAACGCCGGCAAGCCGGAGGTCGCGCACCATCGCCTTGATCGGCAAGGTCGAGAAGTAGGCGGCCGGCGCGCCCGCGATAACGGGTTGATCGATCGGCTGGCAGCCGGCGTTGTCGCAGATGCGGCCGTCGTCGATGTTGATCGCGATCCGCTCGGGCGTGATCTCGCTGCGGCCGCCTGCCTGGCCGATGCAGAGCACCAGCTCCGGGCGGAGTTCGTCGATGGCCGCATCGAGCTCGCGCAAGGAGGCACCGAACACGCAGGAGATGCGGCGCGAATGCACGGTGGCGCCCTCGCATTGCCAGCCATCCAGCGCGCGCACCGCCTCCCAGGACGGGTTCAAGCTCTCCGCATCGAAGGGCTCGAAGCCGGTCAGGAGCACGCGGCGCGGGCTCGTCGCGCCGAGGCTGGGTACCGAATCGGCGGAGCCTTTGGTCATGCCGAGGCGGTCGCCTTGTCGGATGACGGCGGCGCCATGGCGCAGACCGTGATGCCCTCGGCCGCAAGCCGCTCGCGGATGCGCCGCGCGAAGGCCAGGGCATGCGCGCCATCGCCGTGCAGGCAGACGCTTTGCGCATTGACCGGCACCACGCTGCCGTCGATCGCGGTAACCCGCCGATCCCGCACCAGCGAGAGCGTCTGCGCCAGCGACTGGGCCTCGTCCTCGATCAGCGCACCCGGCTGGCTGCGTGGCACCAGGCTGCCGTCCGGCATGTAGCCACGGTCGGCGAAGACCTCCTCCACCGGTTCGAGCCCGGCCTGCCGCGCGGCCGTGATCATGCCGCTTGCTGCCAACCCGAAGAAACGCAGCTTCGGATCGAAGAGGCGGACCGCCTCGCAAAGCGCCGCGGCCAGCTCGGGCTCCTTCACGGCCTGGTTGTAGAGCTGGCCATGCGGCTTGACGTGCGAAAGGGTTCCGCCCTCGGCCTTCACGATCGCAGCCAGCGCGCCGATCTGGTAGAGCGTTCCGGCGATGATTTCATCGGTCGGCAGATGCATGGTGCTCCGGCCGAAGTTGGCGCGATCCGGAAAGCTCGGATGCGCGCCGATGGCCACGCCGTTCTGCAAGGCCCAGCGCACGCATTGGCGCATGGTGCGGGCATCGCCGGCATGCCAGCCGCACGCGATGTTGGCCGAGCTGACGAGGCCGAGCAGCGCTTCGTCGTTCTCGCATCCTTCGCCGAGGTCGGCATTCAGGTCAATCTGCATCATTTGCTCCTTCGCCGGCATTCTGTGATGGCGCCGGCCAGCCTGCATGACGCAAGCTGCGCGCCACGCCTGCGAGCAGGGACTGCTGCTGCTGCCAGGCAGCGAGCGCCTGGGCGGCATCCACCCGCGCGAATCGCAAATGGCCGCCGATCGGCGCAGAGGCCAGTCGCCACAAGTCGGCACGAATCACCGCGCCGATGCGTGGGTAGCCGCCGGTGGTCTGCGAATCTCCCATCAGCACGATCGGCTGGCCGGAAGGCGGGACCTGGATCGTGCCCGGGACGACGCCGGAGGACAGCATGTCGACGCTCCGACTGCGCTCGAGCACCGGTCCTTCGAGACGGTTGCCCATCCGGCTGCTTTGCGGCGTGATCCGCCAACGGGATTGCCAGAAGGCGTCCTTCGATGCCTCGGTGAATTGCTCGCACTCCGGGCCGGGCATCACCCGAAGGACCAACGTCGCGTCCGCACCGGCTCCGCTTCGAGCGGTGCGATCGGAGTCCGGCGAGCTCGCACCGGATGCTTTGCCATTGTCCAGGTTCCAGAGCGGCATTCGGACACCGAAGCGCCGGCGCGCAAGCTGCTCCGCATCGAGCTCGCTCGGGCCGAGCGGCAAGGCATCGCCACGCCTGAGCGCGCGACCCTCTAAGCCGCCGAAGCCCGCCTTGAGGTCGGTGCTGCGCGAGCCGAGAACCATCTGCACGTCGATGCCGCCTGCCACTGCCAGCCAGCTTCGAAGCCCCGGCTTCGGCTGCCATTCGTTCTGCATGCCGAGCCTCAGCACCTGCCCTTCCGCGACCGGCAGGCTCCACCCGGGCCAAACCGGCTGCCCGTCGAGCCGGGCCGCAAAGTCGTCACCCGCAAGCGCGATGCGACAGGCCCGCTCGAAACGGATTTCGCAGCCGCCCATGGTGAGTTCCAGCCCGGCCGCGCCGGCCGCATTGCCGACCAGCCAATTCGCGATCTGGAGGCCGATCGGGTCGAGCGCTCCGCCCGGACAAATGCCACGCTCGCGGTGGCCGTGCCGGCCGAGGTCCTGCACCGACGCCAGCATGCCCGGCCGCAAGATCGTCAGGCCGACGCTGCCGTTCATGCCTCGACGCTTTCGACGACGAAACGCACCCGGTCGCCGGGTCTCAGCAAGGTCGGCTCTTCGGCGCGCGGGTCGAAGAGTTCGAGCCGGGTCCGACCGATCAACTGCCAGCCGCCGGGCGAGACCAGCGGATAGACGCCGGTCTGCTCGCCGCCGATGCCGACCGAGCGCGCCGGGACTGCAAGCCGCGGCTCGGCTCGGCGTGGGGTCGCGAGCTCGGGAGGCAGACCGCCCATGAAGGCGAATCCGGGCAGGAATCCCAGGAGGTAGACCACGTACTCCGCCGCGCTGTGGCGGCGCACGACTTCGGCGGCGGCCAGGCCGGTATGCGTGGCGACCGCCGCCAGGTCGGGCCCGGACTCGCCGCCGTAGGCGACCGGAATCTCGATCCGGCGGCCCTCGATGGCCGCGCCTTCGAGTTGGGGCCACGCGGCCAGCACCTGGATCTCGAGTTCGGCCGCGTCGATCTGGGCCGGATCGAAGACCAGGGTGAGGTTGTTCATGCCCGGCAGCGCCTCGCGCATGCCGCGCCACCGAAGGGCTTCTTGCGCCAGTGCCCAGATCTTTCGCTGCATGGGAAGCAGGGCCGGCGCCGGCAGGGTGCAGACCAACGCCGCGTCGCCGAGGGCATGAAGCCGCAGCGGCGCCTCGGACACGGCGCTCATGGCGCCGGCTGTTCCTTGCCGGTCTCCGGTGCGGCGCGGCCGACCTTCTTCATCAACGCCTCCTGCACCGCCGGGGAGACGAACTTGTCGACTTCGCCGCCCAGCATCGCGATCTCGCGGACGAAGGTGCTGGAGATGAACTGGTACTTGTCGCTTGGGGTGAGGAACACGGTCTCGACGTTCGGCATCAGGGACCGGTTCATGCCGGCGAGCTGGAACTCGTAGTCGAAGTCGGTGACGGCCCGGAGGCCGCGCACCATGGCCTTGCCGCCGCGCTCGACCACGAAGTCGCGCAGCAGGCCCGAAAAACTCTCGACCGTGACCTGGTCGCTATAGGGCCTGACGGCATCGCGCGCCATGTCGATGCGCTCCTGGAGCGTGAAGAGCGCCTTCTTGTGATGCCCCGCCGCGACCGCGACGATGACCTTCGAGAAGAGCTGGGTGGCGCGGCGAACCACGTCTTCGTGGCCGAGCGTCATCGGGTCGAAGGTGCCGGGATAGACCGCAATCACGTTGCTGCTGGACATGGTCGATGGCTCCTCGTGCAGTTGTGCGGTTGGTGCGGTTGGGTCGGCGGATTATGCCGTCGGCGATGACGGCTCTCGTGACGGCTCTTGCGCCCCGTCCGGCTCTGCCGGCTGCACGGACTGCGCTGGCTTCAGCAGGTGCGCATGCACCGCGCCGGCCTTGAGGTGCCGAAAAACCGCGAGGCCCAGTGCTCCGAGTTCCTCGTCCGGCCAGCGCCTGCCGGCCTCGAGGTAGATGACGCCACCGGGCGACAAGGCCCGCATCGCGGCTCGCAGCGCAGGCAGGTAAAGATCGGGGCTCTCGAACGGCGGATCGAGGAACACCACGTTCTGGCTGCCGGGAACCGCACGGTCGAGCACGCTGACACCGTTGCCGCGCTCGATGCGAAGCGCCTCCGCGCCGAGCTTGGTCTTGATGGCCTGCAACTGCGCGACCAGCGCGGCGTCCTGCTCGCAGAGCAGCACGCCCGCGGCACCGCGGGATGCGGCTTCGATGCCGAGCGCGCCAGTGCCGGCAAAGGCATCGATGCAGCGCCAGCCGGGCAGCTCGCCGCCGCCGGCACCGGCGAGGCTGGCGAGCCAGTTGAAGAGGGTTTCGCGCACCCGGTCGGGCGTCGGGCGAAGACCGGGCTTGTCGGCCACGGCGAGGCGGGTTCGCTTCCACTGGCCGCCGATGATGCGAATGACGTGCGGCGCCTTGGCCAGCTTGGCGGCCTGCACGGTGCGGGCGGACCGTTCGGGCTTGGCGGACGAGGACGAGGGACTGGAGCGGGGAGCGCGGGATGAGGCTTTCACGCGCAGAGCTTAACGGCAATGCCTCTCTGCGAAGCGCAAGCGAACACCGCCGACGGGGCCATCACTCCTTGGCGCCGACCACCACGGTCACCATGCGCTCCGGCTGCAGCTTTCGGGCGAAGGCTGCGCGAATGTCCGAGGCGCTCACGGCGTTGATTCGATCGGTCCAGGTGTCCAGGTAGTCGAGCGGCAGATCGTTCCAGGCGATGTTCGACAGGTTGCCTAGCAGCTTCCGGTTGCTGTCGAGCAGCAGCGGAAAGCCGCCGACCAGGTTGTCCTTGGCGGCCTTGAGCTCGGCGGCGGTCGGCCCGTCCGCCACGAAGCGCGCGAGCACCTCGCGCGAGACCCTGACGGCTTCGGCCGCCTGGTCGGGACGGGTCTGGAAGCCGATGCGGAAGGCGCCCGCATGCAGGCCCGGCGAAAAGCCGCTCGACACGCTATAGGCCAGCCCGCGCTTCTCGCGCACCTCCTCGGTCAGCCGCGAGACGAAGCCGCCGCCCCCCAGGATGTAGTTGCCGACGGTGAGCGCGAAGTGATCGGGATCGCGGCGGGCGTAGCCCGTCTGGCCGATCAGCACGTGCGCCTGCGCCGACTCGAAAGGAATCCGCTGGTCCCGGGCGGCTGCGAGCGGCGCCACCTCGGCGACCGGCGGCAAGGCATCGCACGCACCTGGCGCGGCAGGTGCGAGCCGCGAGAACAGCGCGTTGGCGATCGCATCCGCCTGGGCCCGGCTCATGGCACCGACCATGCTCACCTTGGCACGGCACGGAATCACGTAGCGCGCATGGCGCTCGCGCATCGCCGCCACGTCGATCCGGGCCAGCGTCGCCTCGGTGGTTTCACGACCGTAGGGATGATCGCCGTAGACCGCCGCACCGAAGGCCTTGCCGGCGATGGTCGCCGGCTTGGTGTTGGACTCGCGGATCGAGGCGCCGATGCGTTCGCGTTCGCGCTGCCAGACAGCCTCCGGAAATGCGGGCTGCCCGATTTCGCGGGCCGCCAGCGCGACGGCCTTGTCCAGGAGCGCCGGCTTCGACAGCGAGCGCAGCGAGAAGCTCATGCGATCTGCGCCGGCGCTGGCATCGAAGTCGGCGCCGAGGTCGGCCCAGGCTTCGCCCAGGGCATTCTGGTCGAGCGCCGGCTCGTTGCCGACCGCCTGGATGCCCTTCTCGATCATGCCCGCAGTCACGCTGGCCAATCCGGCGCGATCCGCCGGATCGCGCCGGCCGCCGGCATCGAAATCGATCTCCACGTCGACGATCGGCAGGGCCTGCGTCGTGATGAGGTAGACGCGTGCGCCGTTGGCGAGCGTCCAGTGTTCGATCGGCAAGGCGGCCTGGGCGGCCAGTGCGACGCAGGCGACCGCACCGGCCAGCAGGCCGCGCAGGGGAAGGAGGAAAACGCGAGTGTTCATGAAGTCGTTCCGTTCAACGCATCTCGCCGGCCGGTACCGCGCCGGCACGGGCTCTGCGCTGGGCATCGACCGGCAGCGGTCGCAACGTGGCCACGGTCAGCTGGTCGTCGCCGAAATACTTGGCTGCGGTCGCCTGCACCTGCTCGGCGGTGATCGCCTGCAGCCGGTCGATGATCTGCTTGCTCGCATCGAGCGGCAGGCCCTGAATCCAATTGCTGCCGAGTTCGCGCGCCTGGGACATCACCGAGTCGAGCTTGTAGGTCTCGCTGGCCACCCATTGGGTCTTGACCCGGGCCAGCTCGGCCGCGCCGACGCCCTCGCGGGCGATCTTGCCGACCTCCGCCCGCAGTGCGGCTTCGACGGCCTCCGGCGTCTGGCCGGCTGCCGGAACGCCGTCGAGCACGAAAAGCTGGGGGCCGCGACCGACCAGGCCCGAATAAGCGCCGACCGAATCGGCGACCCGCGTGGGACCCTGCGTCAGCGCACGGTCGAGACGCGCGCCCGGATAGCCGTCCAGCACCGCAGCGAGCACGGCCAGCGCATAGGGGTCGCGTTCGACATCGGCCTCGAAGGCCTCGGCGCTCGGCATCTGCGGAATGCGGAAAGCCAGGGAGACGTAGGCCTGCTCGGCGGGCGCCTTGAACTCGACGCGGCGGATGCCTCGCTGCGGCGGCTCGGTCCGCGGCTTGCGCGATGGCACCGCGCGCTGAGGAATCTGTCCGTAGGTCTTCTCCGCCAGCCGGCGGACCTGCTCGACATCGACATCGCCGGCGATGACGATGGCCGCATTGGCGGGCACGTACCAGCGCTGGTAGAACTCGCGCGCGTCGGCGGGCGTCATGGATTCGAGATCGCTCATCCAGCCGACGATCGGCCGTCGATACGGGGACGCGGTGAAGACCGCGGCATTCTGCTGTTCGCCCAGCAGCGCCCGCGGCTGGTCGTCGGTTCGCAGGCGGCGTTCTTCCTTGACGACTTCGAGTTCACGCTTGAATTCATCGTCCGGCCATTGGTTGTTGGCGAACCGATCGGCTTCCAGCCGCATCACCTGCTCGAGCTTGCCGGCCGGGATCTGCTGGTAGTAGCCGGTGGCGTCGCGCATCGTGAAGGCGTTCTCGCGGCCACCCAGCGCAGCCACCTGGCGCGAGAACTCGCCGGCCTTGAGTTCCTTGGTGCCCTTGAACAGCATGTGCTCCAGCACATGCGCGACGCCGGTGGTGCCGTCGACTTCGTCCATCGAGCCGACCCGGACCCAGACCATCTGCACCGCGGTCGGTGCCCGCCGGTCGGGCTTGACGATCAGCGTCATGCCATTGGCCAGCTTGAACTGGCGGGGCGCGGTGGCAGACAGATCGGCCGAAATGGAAGTGGAAGGAGGAGGAACCTGCGCAGTCGCGGGAAGGAGCCCGGACGCGAAGAGCGCCAGGACCCACACCGCACCCGACGCAGCACGGCGTGGCGAAGAGCGTTTCATAGAATGGCTCCGATTGTAAAAACGCACCGATGTTCAGTTTCTTCAAGAAAAAACCCGCTGCGGACACGCCGGCCCCGGCGCCCGCACCGGCCGAACCGGCTGCTCCCGCGCCGGAATCGGCAACCAGTGCGAAGTCGGTCTTCTCGCCGTCTCGCTGGTTTGGCGGGAAGCAGGCGGAGACGGCTCCGGCTCCGGCTCCGGCTCCGGCTCCGGCTCCGGCTCCGGCTCCGAGTCTGACGCCGTTTCAGGATTCGGTTCCTGCGCGCTCCCCGGCTCCGTCGGCATCGCCGCCGTCGCCATCACCGTCTTCTGCGCCATCACAGGCGCATCCACCGCTGCAGCCTGAGCCGCTGAAGCAGCCCTCGTCCTCGTCCTCGACGCCGTCGACAGCGATTTCGGCACCCGCAGGACCTGCGGCACTCCCGGCACCCCCGGCAACGTTGCCGACAGCTCCACCGCCCGCCGCGCCCTCACCGCCATCAGCGCCCTCCACCTCATCGGCAACCCTGCCGGCCGTGCCCATCGAGGCCCCCCAGCTCGCCGCAGCCCCCGAGCGCAGCGGCTGGCTCAACAAGCTGAAGGCGGGGCTGCGCAAGACCAGCACCGGCATTGCTGCCGTCTTCGTCAATGCCCAGATCGACGACGCGCTCTACGAGGAGCTCGAAGAGGCGCTGCTGATGGCGGATGCCGGACTCAACGCCACCGAGTTCGTGCTCGACGAGCTTCGCAGGCGCGTCAAGAGCAACATCGCGACGACGCCTGACCAGGTCCGGGCGCTCTTGATCGACACCGTGGCCGACCTGCTGCGGCCGCTCGAGAAAGAGCTGGTCATCGGCGAGCACACGCCGACCGTGATCATGGTGGCGGGCGTCAACGGCGCCGGCAAGACGACGTCGATCGGCAAGCTGACGAAGCACCTCGCGACCGAAGGCGCATCCGTCCTGCTTGCCGCAGCCGATACCTTCCGGGCGGCGGCCCGCGAGCAGCTCCTGGTCTGGGCCGATCGCAACACGGTGGAAATCGTCAGCCAGGAAGGTGGCGACCCGGCCGCCGTGAGTTTCGATGCGGTCAAGGCCGGCAAGGCGCGTGGCAAGGATGTCGTGTTGGTCGACACCGCCGGCCGGCTGCCGACGCAGCTTCACCTGATGGACGAATTGAAGAAGATCAAGCGAGTGATCGGCCGGGCCGACGAATCCGCGCCGCACGAGGTCTTGCTGGTCATCGATGGGAACACCGGGCAGAACGCCCTGGCGCAGGTCAAGGCCTTCGATCAAACCCTTGCGCTGACGGGTCTGGTCGTGACCAAGCTGGATGGAACCGCAAAGGGCGGCGTGCTGTGCGCGATTGCGAGGGAGCGGCCGGTGCCGGTCTATTTCATCGGCGTCGGCGAAAAGCTGGAAGACCTGGAAACCTTCAATGCGCGGGAATTCGCGCGCGCACTGCTCGAATAAGGTTCAGGCGGTCAGTGTCAGGTGATCGACCGCCGCAGCTTCATCGGCGGTTTCGAGGTAGCGCAATTCGCAATTGCCAAGGCGGATGACATCGCGATTGCGCAGCAGTTGCTGCTCGATCCGAACACCATTCACATAGGTGCCATTCCGGCTTTGCAGGTCGCAGAGGATCGGACCGTTGTCCGATTCGCAGATCGAAGCGTGCAGTCGACTGACGCGGGGATGGTCGAGCGGCATGTCGCAGCGCTCGCTCCGGCCCAGGGTGACCAAGCCCTTCTTCAACGGAAAGAGCTTGGCCTTGTGAGTTCCAAGCAAGATCAGGCTGGCCATTGCACGTAGGAAAAGGCTTTCATGAGCAGCGACTTTGCCAGAAAAAAAGGCAATTCGCCCCAAAGGTGTGACCAAATGTATTAACAATCGAACTCAGCTGAACTCCACCTACAGCCTCGTGGCGATTGGCCTCACGGCTGCCGCATTGATAAGGTCCAGGCTTGCGCTCAAAGCCGCCAGATTTCAAATGCCGACTGCCGGGCTCCGACGACCGTCCCCCTTGTGCACCGAGGCATCGGCTTTATATACGTGTCGATGGAAGCAAGCTTGAGCCCATAGGCGCAACCTATGAAGCCGATTGGCGGGCGGTCGGAACCTCGTACTTAGCACTCCCTCTAACCGAGTGCTAATATGTTTTCCATTCAAGGAGTTTCCTCAATGACGACATTGTCCGGAGCCTCGACCCATCAGCTCGCGGTTGCCAACCCTTGGTCGGTGGTGCCGTCGCTGGGCAACCTCGACGCGTACATTTCCGCCGCGAATCGACTACCCCTCCTCACGCTCGAAGAAGAGCAAGGTTTCGCGCGCCGTCTGCGCGACCACAACGATCTCGAAGCCGCCGGTGCCCTGGTTCTTTCGCACCTGCGCCTGGTCGTTTCGATCTCTCGCCAATACCTCGGTTACGGTTTGCCGCACGGTGACCTGATCCAGGAAGGCAACGTCGGCCTGATGAAAGCGGTCAAGCGCTTCGATCCCGACCAGGGCGTCCGGCTGGTGAGCTACGCCATGCACTGGATCAAGGCCGAGATCCACGAGTACATCCTGAAGAACTGGCGCATGGTCAAGGTCGCCACGACCAAGGCCCAGCGCAAGCTGTTCTTCAACCTGCGCTCGATGAAGCAGAGCTTCAAGGCCGACGCAGCGTCCTCGGAAGGCGGCGATACCCATCGCGACACCTTGAGTTCGGCCGAAGTCGCCCAGATGGCGACCCGGCTGAACGTCAAGCCCGAAGAAGTGCTCGAGATGGAAACCCGCCTGTCCGGCGGGGACGTGCTGCTGGACCCGAGCCCGAACGACGATGGCGACGAAGGTTTCGGTCCGATCGCCTACCTGACCGATGTCACCCAGGAGCCGACCGCGAAGATCGAATCCGCCCAGCGCGATCGTCTGGCGACCGATGGCATTTCGACCGCGCTCGCGGCGCTGGACGACCGGAGCCGCCGCATCGTCGAGGAGCGGTGGCTCAAGGTCAACGACGACGGCTCGGGCGGCATGACGCTGCACGACCTGGCCGACGTGTATGGCGTGAGTGCCGAGCGGATCCGCCAGATCGAAGTGGCGGCCATGAAGAAGATGAAGAAGGCGCTGGCCCAGTACGCCTGACGAAGTCAGGTGACGAACGACGGCCTCGACGCGGGCATCGAGTCGGCCTCGACTCGGGCGCTGGATCGACCGTCCCCTCGGCCGTGACTTAGGCCTTCAGCAAGGCCCGCAGGTCGCTCACCATTGCCGGCACGCCGGCGCCATAGCGCGTATAGAGCCTCAGGCGGCCGGTCTGGTCGTAGACGAAGCTTGCAGCCGAGTGGTCCATCGAATAGCTGGTCGGCGTCTTGCCCTCTACCTTCTTGTAGTAGACCTTGTACTCCTTGGCCAGGGCGGCAAGCTGCTCCTGCGTCGGAATGAGCGCGACGAAGCTGGCGTCGAAGGCCTCCATGTACGCCTTCATCACCGCGGGTGTATCGCGCGCCGGGTCGACCGTGATGAACACCACCTGCAGCTTGTTGCCGTCCGCGCCGAGCTGCTGCTTGACCTGCGCCATCTCGGTCATGGTGGTCGGGCAGACATCCGGGCATTGCGCATAGCCGAAGAAGAGCACCACGAGCTTTCCCTTGAAGTCGGCCAGCGTGCGCTGCTTGCCGTCGGCGTCGGTCAACTGGAAGCCCTTCGCGTAGTCGGCACCGGTGATGTCAATCGAGTTGAAGCTGGCTTTTTCCTCGGTGCATCCGACCATCGAGACTCCGGCGCCGATGGCCGCGAGCGCGAAGGGAAACCTGCCGATGACGCTGAGAGCTTGTCGCTTGTTCATGGGGATCAACGAAGGTAGTGGTCGAGAAGCAGCGCCGCGAACAGCACGCTCAAATGGATCAACGAGAAGCGGAAGGTCCGCCGTGCCAAGGCGTCGGAATAGTTTCGCCAGAGGGCGAAGGCATAGCCGGTGAAGCCGAAGCTGACCGCGACCGCCACGGCCAGGTAGAGCCAGCCGCTCATGCCGTAAATGAACGGCATCAGGCAAGCCGCGAACAGGATGAAGGTGTAGAGCAGCACCTGGAGCCGCGTGAACTCGTTGCCGTGGGTGACCGGAAGCATCGGAAGCCCCGCCTTGCGGTAATCCTCGACCCGGTAAAGCGCCAGCGCCCAGAAGTGCGGCGGCGTCCACAAGAAGATGATGAGGAAAAGGATCAACGCCTCGGGTCCGACATCGCCCGTCATGGCGGCCCAGCCGAGCACCGGCGGCATGGCGCCCGAGGCACCGCCGATCACGATGTTCTGCGGCGTCAGGGGCTTGAGGATGACCGTGTAGATGACGGCATAGCCGACGAAGGTGGCGAAGGTGAGCCACATCGTGAGCGGGTTGACCGCTACCCACAGCAGGCCGGAACCCAACGCGCAAAGGACCGCCGAGAAGATCAGGGCCTGGCGATCGCTCAACTGTCCCCGGGCGGTGGGTCGCCAGGCGGTGCGCCTCATCTTGGCATCGATGCCCTTTTCCACCAGGCAATTGAAAGCCGCCGCCGCACCCGCCACCAGCCAGATTCCCGCGCAGGCCAGCAAGCCCTGCCGCAGGTCCGCCAGGCTCGGGACGCCGGGGACGGCGAGCACCATGCCGATCAGCGCGCAAAAAACGATCAGCTGCACCACCCGCGGCTTGGTCAACGCGTAGAACTGGCGCAGCACGCCGAGCGTCGGCAGCGCATGGGTCGATGCAGGCGTGCTCATCGCGCAACCTCCATGCGTGGGTTCGGCTGGTTTCGCAGGTCGCGAGCTCGAGCTGCTGCCGCTGCCGCGAAGCGCGTCTCGCAAAGCGCCCAGGTCAGCACGACCACCATCGCCGCGGCACCGCCGGTATGAAGAACGGCCGCGATCAAGGGCCAGCCCAGCAGGACGTTGCCGAGCCCGGTCGCCAGTTGGAGCAAGGCCAGGCCACCGAGCCATCGGGCCTGCGGCCGCAGCGACGCACTTCCCCGCCACAGCCGGAGGACGAGCAGCCCGATCGCAACGAAGACCACATAGGACATGAGGCGGTGCGTGTAGTGGATCGCGGTGAGCGCCGAGAAATCGATGGTGCCACCCCCGGCAGCCTCGCCGAGCGATCGCCAGATCTGGAAGCCCTGCGAGAAGTTCATCGGTGGCCACCAGCTGCCCTGGCATTGCGGAAACTGGGTGCACGCCAGCACCGCATAGTTGGTGCTGACCCAACCGCCCAGCGCAATCTGCAGGACGAGCAATGCCAAGACGGCGAAGAGGCCGAGCCGCAAGCCCGGCGCTAGCGGCGACGGCGCACGGTCCGAAGCGGCCTGCCGATATCGAACGGCCTGGATGCAAAGCAACGCGAGCAGCACCATGGCGCCCATCAGGTGCAGCGTGACGATGGCGGGGTAAAGCTTCCAGGTCACGGTCAGCGCACCGAATGCGCCTTGCAGGCAGACCCAGACCAGCGTCGACATCGGCCACCAGAGGCTCAGCGGCCGGTCGCGCGCCTGTTCGGCCGGCCGCCGTCGCTGACTGCGTCGGGTGAGCCACGTGGAAACGGTCAGGACGAGGATCAGGAAACCGACGCCGGTGGCAAGGTAGCGATGCACCATCTCGACCCAGGCCTTGCCGTGCGTCACCGGGCCGGTCGGTTGCGCGGCCTGCGCCATCGCGATGTCATGGCGGGCGCCGAGGGGGCTGGCGTTCCCGTAGCAGCCCGGCCAATCGGGGCAGCCGAGACCCGAATCGGTCAATCGTGTGAACGCGCCGAAAAGCGTCAGGTCGAAGGTGAGGAACAGCGTCAGCACCGTGAGCGCGTAGAGCTTTCGGGCCGGGCCGCTACCGGCGTTGTGGCGCCAGACCCAGAGCAGCGGGCCCAGCGCCACCAACACGCCGACCGCCAACAGCCAGAAGATCGGCGCGAGGTCGTAGAGCGGGTTGGAGCTCATGCAGCGAATCGGCTCAGCGGCCGGCCTCGTCCCAGGAACCCGAAGCCCGCAGCAAGCGGTCGAGATCCCGCTTGGCACGGCTGGCGCCCTCGACCTCCATGCCGGCAGGAAAGCGCATCATCCAGTTGCCGAGCGGGTCGACGATATAGAGATGATCCTGGAGCGCGGAGCCCGGCGCCGGAACCAGCCACTTGGCGAGTTCGGCTTCGGGGACGCGCAGCACGGTGGCCCCCTGGAGTCCGTTGTCGAGTCGATCGGGCACGGGCGCCGCGTCGCTCACCAGCCAGACCCGATCCATCCGATCCTTCTCGCGCCCGAGACTCTCGCGCAGCTGCCGCTGAAGGTAGAGATGCCGCTCGCATTGCGCATCGCAGGCGGCGCCCGACACCACCACCAGCAGCCATTGGCCCTTGAGTGCCGGAAGGCGGACGGTGCTGCCGTCGCGCGCGGTCCCAGCCAGGTTCGGCAGGCTTCGCTGGGGATCGATCAGCTCGCCGTAGACCCGCCGTCCTTCCGGACGCACGACGTAATAGGCGAGGTAGGAGGCGATCACTGGTGCGGCGCAGCAGAGCAGCACCAGGATCATCTTCCAACGCCCGCGAGACGTTCGGCGATCGTCGCCGCCGTCCAGCGCCTGCTGCGGCGAAGGCATCGAATGCACGGTCAGGCCCAGGGGCTCCTCAGCCATGGCGTGCGCGGCGCGAGCGGCGGAAGGGTGCGATGAATTGGAACCAGACATAGAGGATGACCACGAGGGCTGCGAGCCCGAACCACTGGAAGGCATAGCCGTAATGCTTTTCGACGCCCAGTGCAGGAGCCGGCCAGTCGCGCTGCAAACCTTCGGACGCCGGGCCGGCCTGCTGCAACGTCACGTCGGTGCGCAACGGCAGCTTGGTTTCGGCACGAAACGCCGCGAGCTCCAGATTTTGCCGGATGGCGGAAGGCCCCGGAGCGGCAGGCATGCTGACTCCGGTTGGGCCGTTGCCAGGAGCGGAAGTTCCGCTTGCCGAGCTTGCCGCCGGAGCCGGTGGACTGGACGATGTGGCCCTTGCGCCGCCATCTGCGGAAGCGGGTTCGTTCGGCTTGCCCGGACCGGACAGGTCGAGCAGGTGCGAAGGCGCCGGGGCGATGGTGCCGACGATCTCGACCAGCCCGGATGGCGTGGAAACGGGCATCAGCTGGGTTCGATCGTTGAAGTTGCGCTGCACCCAGCCCCGCTGGATCAGCACTGTCTGGTCGCTGCCCTCGAGCGCAAAGGGCGTGAGCACGTAGAAACCCGGCACGCCGCGCATCTGCCGGTTGTCGAGGTACACGGTATGGGTCGGCAACCAGAGGCCTCGAAGCCTGACCGGGCGATGCATCGAATCCGTGGCCGGTTGCATCGCCATGAATTCATCGGACGACAGCGGCGGCTGCTTCTTCTGCGCCTCGATCTCGGCTTGCAAGGCTTCTTTTTGCGCGGCCCTCGCAAGCTGCCACCGGCCCAGCGACACGCCGGCGGCGACGAGCCCCGCTGCGATCAGGGTCATGAGCAACCAGCCGCCGACCCGCCTGCGAGGGCCGCGCGGATAATCCGAAGCATGAAGTACTTCGCCGCGCTCGCGTTCCTCGGCATCCTGGCCAGCCTCGGGGCGGCGCTCTTCTACATGCTCAAGGACGGGCGCGAGGGGCGTGCCAAGAGTGGCGGCATGGCCCGGGCCCTGACCTTCCGGATCGGGATCTCGGTTCTGCTCTTCGTCTGCCTTCTGGTGAGCTGGAAGCTGGGGTACATCCAGCCCGGTGGGCTGCCGATCGGCAAGTAGGCTGTGCTCGTTCCACAGCCGCCATGAAAAAAGCGCCTTGCGGCGCTTTTTTTTCGTGCCGTGATGCTCGCTGCTCAAAGCCAGTAGACCAGGAAGTACAGGCCCAGCCAAACCACGTCCACGAAGTGCCAGTACCAGGCCGCGCCTTCGAAGCCGAAATGCCTTTCCGAGGTGAAGTGGCCCTTGCGAAGGCGCAAGGTGATGAAGAGCAGCATCAGCATGCCGATGAACACGTGCAGGCCGTGGAAGCCGGTCAGCATGAAGAAGGTCGAGCCATAGGCGCCCGAGCTGAGCTTGAGGTTCAGCTCGGTGTAGAGATGGTGGTATTCGTAGCCCTGCACGCCCAGGAAGATCACGCCGAGCAGCACCGTGAGCCACATGAAACGGACCGCCTGCGCCCGGTGGTCGGCACGCAGGGCATGGTGCGCGATGGTGAGCGTCACGCCAGAGCTCAGCAGCAGCGCCGTGTTGATGGTCGGCAGCCAGAACGGGCCCACGGTCTGGAACGGCTCGACGATGTCGGCCGGGGAGCCGGTGGCGCCAGCCGCCACGCTCGGCCACACTGCCTTGAAGTCAGGCCAGAGCAAGGCGTTTTCGAGACTTCCGAGGGCCGGCAGCGAGTGCGTGCGGGTCCACCACAAAGCCGTGAAAAAGGCGCCGAAGAACATGACTTCCGAGAAGATGAACCAGCTCATGCTCCAGCGGAAGGACAGGTCGACCTTGCTGCCATAGCGGCCGCTTTCGCTTTCGGCGACCGACTGGCGGAACCAGACGAAGAGCGTGGCCAGCCAGACCACCATGCCGAGTGCGAGCACGTAGGACGCCCACACGTGGCCGTTGATCCATTGGGCAGCACCGAAGATCACGAAGAGCAGCCCGGTCGCCGCCATGACGGGGAACGCCGAAGGTCCGGGCACGAAGTAGTAAGGCGCGCTGCCGTGGGTGGTTGAACTCATTTCGGTTCTGGCTTTCTTTCTCGACTCAAAACTGGATGGGGTGGCGTCACTCGTTATCCGGCGCGACGCCTAGGCGACGACCACGAACTTCACGAAAAGCACCAGCGCCACGACGAACAACACCACCGCCACGAGGCCGACCGCGATGATGTGCAGCGGCGTCAGCTTGGCGATGTCTTCCTGGTAGGCGCTGTTCTTTCGAACCCCGAAGAAACCCCAGGCCACCGCCTTGACGGTCCGGAGCAGGTTTCCCTTGCGGGCAGGCTGTTCCAGCGTCATGACCGCGGCTCCGTGGGCAGCACGAGGTTGTTGGCCACCGGCGCGGCCGGCGTCTTGCCGCCGACCTCGAAGAAGGTGTACGACAAGGTGATGGTCTTGACGTCCTTGGAGATCTTCGGATCGATCACGAAGGCCACCGGCCATTGTTTCTTTTCGCCGGCTTCGAGCGTGTACTGGTTGAAGCAGAAGCACTCGAGCTTGTTGAAGTACGGCGCTGCCTGCTGGGGCGCATAGCTCGGGATCGCCTGCGCCGCCATGCGACGGTTCTGCACGTTCTGGAATTCGTACATCACCGTGTTCAATTCGCCCGGATGGACCTGCAGCGACCGCAGAGCCGGCTTGAACTCCCAAAGGCCACGCACGTTGGCGTCGAATTCGACGGTGATGGTCCGGCTGGTATCGACCTGCGAGTTGGTGGGCACCCGGACGTTCTTGCCGCCGGACGCGCCACCGGGGACTTCGAGTTCGGACAAGGCCAGGATGTTGATGCCCGTCATCTCGCAGATGGCGCGGTACATGGGGACCAAGGCATAGCCGAAGGCGAACATGCCGGCCGCGACCACGGCCAACTTGCCCACCATGCGGATGTTTTCGCGGCGAAGGCGCTCTGTAAAACTCATGGCGTCAGCGGCCGAGCCACACCATCCGGACGATGAAGCCGATGAAGAAGATCACCGCGATCGAGGCCAGCACCAGCCCCATCCGACGGTTGTTCTTCTTCTGCTCGGGCGTCATGGCCATGCCTCGTTCGCCTGGAAGGATCAGCCGACGATGCGGGTCGCCGTCGGATCGAGGCGGGGCGGGTTCTCGAAGGTGTGGAACGGCGCCGGAGACGGCACTTCCCACTCGAGGCCCTCGGCTCCTTCCCATGGCTTTTGCGGCGCCTTCTCGCCCTTGCCCATCATGTTCGGCAGGACGATGAAGAAGAAGAAGTAGACCTGCGCCAGACCGAAGGCGAACGCGCCGACGGATGCCACCGCATTGAAGTCGGCGAACTGCATCGGATAGTCCGCATAGCGCCGCGGCATGCCGGCCAAGCCGAGGAAGTGCATCGGGAAGAAGGTGACGTTGAACGAGATCAGCGACCACCAGAAGTGGACCTTTCCGCGGGTCTCGTTGTACATCACGCCCGTCCACTTGGGCGCCCAGTAGTAGTAGCCGGCGAACATCGCGTAGAGCGAGCCCGCGACCAGCACGTAGTGGAAGTGCGCCACGACGTAGTAGGTGTCC
Organism: Burkholderiales bacterium 8X; assembly: GCA_902506565.1. Taxonomy (GTDB): domain Bacteria; phylum Pseudomonadota; class Gammaproteobacteria; order Burkholderiales; family Burkholderiaceae_C; genus Variovorax. Next base: position 3,559,242 of record LR732703.1, read on the forward strand.
TGGGCCTGGATGTCGATCGGCGCGATCGCCAGGATCAGCCCGGTGAAGCCGCCCATGGTGAACACGAAGATGAAGCCGACCGCGAACAGCATCGGCGTCTCGAAGGTCATCGAGCCCTGCCACATGGTGGCGATCCAGTTGAAGATCTTCACGGCGGTGGGCACCGCGATCAGCATGGTCGCGTACATGAAGAACAGCTGGCCCGTGACCGGCATGCCGGTCGTGAACATGTGGTGCGCCCACACGATGAACGACAGGATGGCGATCGAGGAGGTGGCGTACACCATCGAGGCATAGCCGAAGAGCCGCTTGCGGGCGAAGGCCGGAACGACCTGGCTGATGATGCCGAAGGCCGGCAAGATCATGATGTAGACCTCGGGGTGGCCGAAGAACCAGAAGATGTGCTGGTACATCACCGGATCGCCGCCGCCGGCCGGATTGAAGAAGCTGGTGCCGAAATGCCGATCGGTCAGCGTCATGGTGATGGCGCCTGCCAGCACCGGCATCACCGCGATCAGCAGGTAGGCGGTGATGAGCCAGGTCCAGCAGAACATCGGCATCTTCATCAGCGTCATGCCGGGTGCGCGCATGTTGAGGATGGTCACGATGATGTTGATCGAACCCATGATGGACGAGGCGCCCATGATGTGCATCGCGAAGATGCCGGCGTCCATCGACGGACCCATCTGAAGCGTGAGCGGCGCGTAGAGCGTCCAGCCTGCCGCCGGCGCACCGCCCGGCATGAAGAACGAACCGACCAGCATCAGCGCCGCCGGAATCAGCAGCCAGAAGCTGAAGTTGTTCATCCGCGCGAAGGCCATGTCCGACGCGCCGATCTGCAGCGGGATCATCCAGTTCGCGAAGCCGACGAAGGCCGGCATGATGGCGCCGAACACCATGATGAGACCGTGCATCGTGGTGAACTGGTTGAAGAGTTCGGGGTTCACCAACTGCAGCCCCGGCTGGAACAGCTCGGCGCGGATCATGAGAGCCAGCACTCCGCCCACCATCAGCATGGTGAAGGAGAAGAGCAGGTAGAGCGTTCCGATGTCCTTGTGATTGGTCGCGTAGACCCAGCGGCGCCAGCCGGTCGGCGTGTCGTGATGTTCGTCGTGGGCGTGATCGCCGTGCGCGTGACCGTGGGGATCGAGGACTGCACTCATCTTGGTTCCTTAGCTTTCTTCGTGCAAACGGGCTTTACTTGCCGCGCTGCGCCAGCACTTCGGCCGGTTGGACCAGCTGGCCGGTCTTGTTCGACCAGCTGTTCTTGGTGTAGCTCACGACTGCGGCGATGTCGGTATCGCTCAGCTGCTTCCAGGCGGGCATGGCGCCGTTGTTCTGGCCGTTGAGCAGAACGTGGATCTGCTTGCTGTGGTCGGCGTCGAGCACCACGGCCGCGCCGTCGAGGGGCTTGATCGGACCGGCGCCCTTGCCGTTGGCCTGGTGGCAGGCCGCGCAGTTGGCCGCGTAGACCTTCTCGCCGCGAGCGAGGAGTTCGGGCAGCGCCCAGACCTTGGCCGGATCGTCCTGCTTGGCGGCGGCTTCCTTGCGCTTGCCGTCGACCCAGCCGGTGTAGTCGGCTGCGGCGACCACCTTCACGTGGATGGGCATGTAGGCGTGCTCCTTGCCGCAGAGCTCCTGGCACTGGCCGTAGTAGTCGCCCACCTTCTCGGCACGGAACCAGGTGTCGCGCACGAAGCCGGGAATCGCGTCCTGCTTGACGCCCAGCTGCGGCACGGCGAAGGCGTGGATCACGTCGTTGGCCGTGGTGATGATGCGAACCTTGGTGTTCACCGGCACCACCAGCGGGTTGTCGACCTTGAAGAGGTAGTCGTTCGGCACGTCGCCCTTGGCGCCAGCATCGGACATCGCGCGGTGCGAGCTGTCGAGCGTCGAGATGAAGGCTAGGCCCTCGCCTTCGCCCTTGATGTAGTCGTAGCCCCACTTCCACTGGTAGCCGGTCGCCTTGATGGTGAGGTCGGCATTGGTGGTGTCCTTCTGGGCGACCAGCACCTTGGTGGCCGGCAAGGCCATCAGGATGACGATGATGAAGGGGACGATGGTCCAGATGACCTCGACCACCACCGATTCGTGGAAGTTGGCCGCCTTGTGGCCGACCGACTTGCGGTGCTTCCAGATCGAATAGAACATCACCGAGAACACGGCGACGAAGATCACCGTGCACAGGATCATCATCGCGTTGTTGAGGAAGTGCTGCTCCTGCGAGATCTTGGTGACGCCGACGGGCAGGTTGAGCTGTCGCACCGAAGGGCCGCCGGGCAGATCGTTGACTGCATGCGCCGCACTGCTCAGCGCCGCGCCGGCCGCCAGCAGCAGGTTCGCCGGCTTGTACCAATTGCTCTTCATCGTGTTCACTTCTTCAATTTTCAGTTAACCCACCGGCCCAGCCACTCGCCCCGCGCCAGGGCCTCTCAAGCGCCGCGCAGGGCCATGCGAATCTCGCGCGCCAGCTCTGCCCGCAGCTCCGGACGCACGTAGCGCCCGACCCGGACCGAGCGGCCCTGGCCCGACACTTCGATCAACGAACGATCGCTGACCTGAGGTTCGATGCGCACTTGGTGCGGGAGGAACTCCGCACGTTCGTAGCGACCGCCATTTTCGAGCTCGACGACCAGGCGGCCGCCCTGCAGCGCGATCTTTTCGCCATCGGTCGCGTGGCGCGCATAGAGCACGAACGCGAACCCGACAGCGGCCAATTCGAGCCAGGCGAACGGCAACACCAGAAGTGCGCCGTGCAGCCAGAAGAAGGTACCGATTCCGATCGACACCACGCACAGCGACGCGTACAGCCAGAGCATCTGGCTCGGCGTTACCGAGCAGTTCCGCTTCAGGAACCAGTGGATGGACTGGCCGGAGACGGTGGCAAAACGAAACACGGAATTCGACACGGGCGAGTTCAGCAAATCGGTGCGTCGATCGCTGTCAAACCCATGTCCGACAGGCCTCGATTCACGGGACCATACCCGTGGCTTCACGCAGCCGCGAATTGTAGCGGCAAGACAATGGCTCACTCAGGCTCCGGGGCGGCCGCGCTGCAGCATGGTGCGCATCTCGCGCAGCGACACGGCGCTTTCGGCGGCGAGGGCGACGCGGGGTGCCGGCTTGAAGGCATGCCCATAGATGATCTCGAAGGTCAGGCCGATCCGCCGGGGGTCGTCTCCGGCCGGCGCGGACTCCTGCAAGCCGCGGCACAGTTCGGCCCGCCAGGCCCGGCCCCGCAAGGCGGCGAAACGTCCGGGATGGAGATTGCGGCCGAGCGTCCTCAGCTCCGCCAGGGCTGCCTCGGGGCTCGGCCAGGTCAGGACGATGCGTTCCATGTCCATCACCGGCTCGGCGAAACCGGCATGCACCAGCATGTCGCCCCAGTCGTGCATGTCGGTAAAGGCATGGCTTGCCGGCGGCCAGCCCTTGCGCTGGTGCAATGCCCGCAGCTCGCGAACCGTGTCCGGGCCCAGGCAGGAGAACATCAGGAAGCCATCGGTGGCGACCAGGCGGTGCCAGCGGGCGATCAGCGCCTCGGGGTCGGCCGACATGTGCAGGGCCATGTTCGCCCACAGCAGGTCGACGCCCTCCTCCGGCGGTGCCTCAGGCACCGATCCCCTGGCCTGGCCGCGCAGCGCCGACCACCAGGAGGCTTTCTTCTGCAGGCCCGCGGTCTCGGCGACCCGCTCCGGCGCGGGCTCGATCAGGTAGGCCCGGGCCTCCTTGTAGCGCTCCGCCACCGCGGCATGCGCCTCGCGGCCACCGCGCAGCGGCGACCAGTCGGCCCAGCTGCGCGGCACTGCCTTGATCCATTGGAGCCGGTCCTGCATCCGTCGGCCGACCTCTTCGTGCAGCCAGGGCGAGCTGGAACCCGGCGCCAGCCGCTCCCAGCGCGCAGCCGCCGTCGCGTCGATGGTCGGCGGACGGTGGGCGAGGTCTGGAGGCATGGCCGGCCAGTATATTGAGCGATGTCCCTTCGCTTCGGCTGGCGCCGCTTCATGTCCTTGCTCGCAGAGCCGCCGAGCCAGTGCGCGATCTGCCGCAGTTGGCCTTCGCGGCCGATCTGCGATGCCTGTGTCCGGCGATTCGCGAGCCCCGTACCCCGCTGCCAGGGCTGTGCCCTGCCGCTTCCGGCCGGCGTTGCGCGCTGCGGCGCCTGCGTGGCGGAGCCGCCGCCGCTCGACGCCTGCCTGGTGGCCTGCGCCTACGCCTGGCCCTGGACCGACTGCATCGCGCAATTCAAATTCAGGCAGCAGGCGGGCTGGGCGGGCCCGTTCGCCACGCTGATGCGAAGCGCACCCTGGATCGAATCCGCGGTGGAGCAGTGCGACCTGATCCTGCCGATGCCGCTCTTTCGAGGTCGGCTGCGAGAGCGCGGATTCAACCAGGCGCACGAGCTCGCGCGGCGCCTCGGAGCTGCCCGCAAGACCGACCCGGGCTTGCTGCTGCGGGTTCGGAACACCGCGCCGCAAAGCGGCCTGAGCCGTGCCGAGCGCCTTCTCAATCTTCACGGCGCGTTCGCTCTCGAGCCCTTGCGCGCGAGCCAGGTACGCCAACGACGGATCGTGGTGGTCGACGATGTCATGACCAGCGGCGCCTCGTTGTTCGCGGTCGGCTCGCTCCTGAAGCGATCCGGCGCGGCGCACGTCACCGGGATCGCGCTGGCGCGCACCGAACTCTGACGAGCGAACGGCGGCCGCGCACCGCGTGAAACTGGCGACGCCGACTTCGCGTGCCCGCCGCGCCACGGTCCGCCTTGGGGAATCTGGCGATCTGGCGATCTGGCGAAAATCCGGCCATGTTCCACATCGTCCTGGTCGAGCCCGAGATTCCGCCGAACACCGGCAACGTCATTCGCCTGGCGGCCAATACCGGTTGCACCCTCCACCTGGTCGAGCCGCTCGGCTTCTCGATGGACGACCGGTTGCTCCGCCGGGCCGGCCTGGACTATCACGAATACACCGAAGTCCGACGACATGCGAGTTGGCAAGCGCTGCTGGCTGCCGAGGCGCCGCCTGCCGATCGCCAGTTCGCATTCACCACCAAAGGCAGCCGATCCGCGTTCGAGGTGAAGTTTCGGCCTGGCGACTGGCTCGTCTTCGGCTCGGAAACCCGCGGCCTGGCACCGGAACTCCGAGATGGGTTTCCGGCAGATCAGCGATTGCGCTTGCCGATGCGTGCCGGGCAGCGCAGCTTGAACTTGTCGAACGCGGTCGCGGTGACCGTTTTCGAGGCCTGGCGGCAGAACGGCTTCGCCTGAGCATCCGCCCTCAGGGAAACCGCCGAACCACCGATTCGGCGACACAGGCCGGCTTCTCGGCACCTTCGAGCTCGACCGTGGTTTCCCAGATCAGCTGCAGGCCGTCGTTCGCGATCGGATCGGCAGAAAGCAGCTTCATCCTCGCTCGCAGCCGGCTTCCGACCCGCACCGGCGACATGAATCGCACGCGATTGAGGCCGTAGTTGATGCTCATCCCGGTCTGGGTGACCGCCAGGGCCGAATCGAAGAAGCGCGGCAGCAGCGACAGCGTGAGAAAGCCATGTGCGATGGTGCCGCCGAAAGGCCCGGCCTTCGCGCGCTCCGGGTCCACGTGGATCCACTGGTGGTCGCCGGTGGCGCTGGCGAACTGGTCGACCTGCTCCTGGCTCACGGTCAGCCACTCGCTGGTGGCCACTTCCTGGCCGACGCAGGCGGCAAGGTCTTGCAATGTCTCGAAGGTTCTTTTCATCGGATGACTTTAGCGAAGCGGAGAAGGACGCGGTGTTGCCGCCGTGACACGCGCCAAGTTTCAGGCGTCCAGCCAGGCGCAGATCGGCGCCCATTGGTCCAGGTCCCGCTGCACCCGGCCCGGCGCGATGTCGAAGAGCGTCAGGCCGCGGGCTGCGAGCTGCACGTAGTTCTGCGTGTTGCGCAGTTCGCCGAGCACCGGCACGCCCAGGCCGGCGACGAATTCGCGAAGCCGCTCGGCCGCCAGCGTGCGCGCGTCCACCCGCATCTCGACCACCCCGATGCGGGCCTTGCCGGGCCGCTTCTCGAGCAGCTTGTCGAGGAAATCGCGGGTCGCGTAGATGTCGAAGATGCTCGGCTGCAGCGGAACCAGGATCCTGTCCGCCACCGCCACCACTTCCTTGAAGCGGGCGCCGTGCAAACCGGCGGGGCTGTCGAGAACGGCATGGGTGGTGCCCTTCGGCGGCCGGACGACGTGGTTCTCGCCCGACATGTCCCAGGTGGCGATCCGGCGGGCCTGCGGCGGCCTGAGCTGCAGCCAGAGGCGCGAGGATTGCTGCCGATCGACATCGCCCAGCATCACCGCATGGCCGCGGCTCGCGAAATAGCCGGCGACGTTCGTGGCGAGCGTCGACTTGCCGACGCCACCTTTCGGATTGGCGACCAGGACCACAGGCATGAAGGAACTCCTGCAAAGCTGAACTGAGCCGCATCGTAGCCGGCGCCAGTTGCGTTATGTTCGGCTGATGAATACAACGGCAACCGGGGGAAACGGCGGCGGCTCGGCAGACATCTACCTGCTCGCCGCGCATCCGCATTGGCGGGATTCGCGGGTCAACCGCGCCTTGTTCGATGCGGCGCGATCCGCGCCGAATGTCCGGGTGACGGATCTTTATTCGACCTATCCCGACTACGCGATCGACATCGAGACCGAGCAGGCGCGGCTCGCCGAGGCCCGCATGCTGGTGCTGCTGCACCCGATCCAGTGGTATTCGATGCCCGCCTTGCAAAAACTCTGGATCGACGACGTGTTCGGCTACGGCTGGGCATACGGCCCGGGCGGCCGGGCCCTCGAAGGCAAGGACTTGTGGCTGGTCGCCACCACCGGCGGCCCGGAGGCGAGCTACCACCCCTCCAGCTACAACCGCTACTTCTTCGACGCCTTCCTGCCGCCCTACGAGCAGACCGCCGCGCTTTGCGGGATGCGCTTCCTGCCGCCCCTGATGTTCCACGGCGCTCGCAGGGCGTCGAGCGAAGAACTCGGCCGGCACGTGGACGTGTTCAGCGAGCGCCTGGCTTCCTACCCGAACTGGCCGGAACTGGAAGAACTCGCGGCCTGCCCGGCCTGCGAAGTACCGGCCGCAGACCGCCCCACCGAAGTCGAAGCGACCGAAAAGGCCTGAGCATGGAACACGCACCGGCCTGGCTGATCAATTCGCTCATCTACCTCGGCGCGGCCGTGCTGGTCGTGCCGCTCTCGAAGGCGCTCGGGCTCGGCGCCATCATCGGCTACCTGGCGGCCGGCATCGCCATCGGCCCGTGGGGGCTGGGCTTGGTCACCAATGTCGAGGACATCCTGCACTTCGCCGAGTTCGGCGTGGTGCTGATGCTCTTCCTGGTCGGGCTCGAACTCGAGCCCAAGCGCCTCTGGAGCCTGCGGCGGCCGATCTTCGGCTGGGGCAGCGCTCAGGTGCTCGGCTGCGCGGCCGTGCTGTTCGCGATCGGCTGGGCCTTCGGCGTCGATTGGCGGGTCTCGCTGGTGGCTGCACTCGGCCTGGCGCTGTCCTCGACCGCGATCGCGCTGCAGGTTTTCGGCGAACGCAACCTGCTTCGCACTTCGGGCGGCCAGGCGGGTTTCTCGATCCTGCTGTTCCAGGACGTGGCCGCGATCCCGATCCTGGCCCTGCTGCCGCTGCTCGCGGTGGGTTCCGACACGGGGCCCGCCATCACAGCGGCCGACCGCACCTTCGAGGGCCTCAAGATCGTCGGCGTGATCGCCGGCATCGTGATCGGCGGCCGGCTGGCGATCCGCCCGTTGCTGCGCTGGATCGCCCGCAGCAACACGCCCGAGATCTTCACCGCGGCCTCGCTGCTGCTGGTGGTCGCGATCGCGGCACTGATGCAGTTCGTCGGCTTGTCGATGGCGCTCGGCGCCTTCCTGGCCGGCGTGCTGCTCGCCGAAAGCGAATACCGGCGCGAGCTCGAGACCGACATCGAACCCTTCAAGGGGCTGCTGCTCGGGCTCTTCTTCATCGCGGTCGGCATGAGCATCGACTTCGGCGTGCTGCTTCAGCGGCCTGGCTTGATGGCGCTGGTCGTGGTGGGCTTCCTGGCGATCAAGTGCGTCGTGATCTATGCGCTCGCGAAGGCGATGGGCGTGCCCTACCAGGAGCGCCCGGTCTTCACGCTGCTGCTCGCGCAAGGCGGCGAGTTCGCCTTCGTGGTGTTCCAGGCCGCAGGGCCCAACGTGCTGGCGCCGGCCGTCGCCTCGTTCCTGATCGCGGCGGTGGCGCTGTCGATGCTGGTGTCGCCGCTGCTCTTGGTCGCACTCGACAAATGGGTGCTGCCACGCTACGGCGCGAGCAAGAAGACGAGCATGAAGGAAATCTCGGAGCCGCAGGACGCCAAGGTGCTGATCTGCGGCTTCGGCCGCTACGGCCAGATCGTCGGCCGCCTGCTGAGCGCGCAAGGCCTGAAGCTGACGGTGCTCGAGCATGACCCGGACACCATCGAGAGCCTGCGCGAGTTCGGCTTCCGGGTGTTCTACGGCGACGCGACGCGGCTCGACCTGCTCCGGACCGCCGGCGCCGCCACCGCCAAGGTGCTGGTGGTGGCCGTCGACGACGTGGAGCAATCGCTCGCCATCGTCGACCTGGCCCGCGAACATTTTCCGCAGGCCAAGATCGTCGCGCGGGCTCGCAACGTGGGGCACCTGTTCCAGCTGCTGGACCGCAAGGTCGACCTGGTCGAACGCGAGGTCTTCGAGTCGTCGCTGCGCAGCGGGCGCGCGGTGCTCGAGGAGATCGGCTGGCCGGCGCACGAGGCGCGCGAAGCGGCGATGCGCTTTCGCACGATGAACATCCGACTCATGCACGACACCTACCCGCACTACAAGGACCGGGCCAAGCTCATTTCGGCCAACAAGGCCGGCAGGCAGCAGTTCGCGGAGCAGATGGCGCGCGAACGGGCGCAGCGGCGGTTGCGTGCGGGCGGGAGTTGGGGACTGGACCAGGACGAAGAAGACGGCGGCTTCGGCATCGAGCAGTTCGAGCCGGGCGAGCCAGGCTCGCCCAGCCAGGCGGCGGTTCGTTCAGACGCCAGGACGACCGCTGCCGCCCCGGCCAAGGTCGCCGCAAAGGAGACCTGACCTCCAGGCTCTTCGAGGCTAAGCCGCTTTCGCCGGATTCGCCGGCACGGGCTGGTCGGCGGCGGGCGCAGGCGCCTCGCCCAGCTTCAAGAGCCGCACCGCGTTGCCCTTCAGGATGCCGGGCATCACCTCGGGCTTGAAGCCGGCCTCTTCGAAATCCTTCATCCAACGATCGGGCGTGATGAGCGGATAGTCGCTGCCGAACAGGATGCGGTCCTTCAGGAGCGTGTTCGCGTATTGCACAAGCTGCTTCGGGAAGTATTTAGGGCTCCAGCCCGACAGGTCGATCCAGACGTTCGGCTTGTGGGTGGCCACGCTCAGGGCCTCGTCCTGCCAGGGAAAGCTCGGGTGCGCCATCACGATCTGCATGTCGGGGAAGTCGATCGCCACGTCGTCCAGGTGCATCGGATTGCTGTACTCGAGCCGCAGGCCGCCGCCGCAACGCATGCCCGAGCCGATGCCGCTGTGGCCGGTGTGGAAGACCGCCGGCATCGCGTACTCGTTGATGACTTCGTAGATCGGCCACGCCATGCGGTCGTACGGGTGGTAGCCCTGCACGGTCGGGTGGAACTTGAAGCCCTTGACGCCATGCTCCTCGATCAACCGCCGGGCTTCGCGGGCGCCCATTTTTCCCTTGTGCGGGTCGATGCTGGCAAACGCGATCATGATGTCGCTGTTCTTCATCGCCGCTTCGGCGATCTCCTCGTTCGGAATGCGACGGCGGCCGAGGTTGGATTCGGCATCCACCATGAACATCACGAGGCCGATCTTGCGTTCGCGGTAGTAGTCGATGCTTTCCTGGATGGTGGGGCGCCGACCCGACTTGAAGTATTTGTCCGCGGCGCGGTCGTACTCTTCGCCGTAGTTGTCGAACGGGTTCCAACAGCTGACTTCGGCATGCGTATGGGTGTCGATCGCGATCAGGTTCTGGTAGTCCATGCGTGTCTCCAAGACGTATTTGACCTAGGGGTAAGTCCTAGTCCCGAGCCGACGAGTGCGGCTTGAATTGATTATTTTTCATAACCATAATCGATCATGCTCCGGAGCGCAACATGACCTCGACCGATCTTTCCCTCGAAATTGCAGACGACATCGCCATCGTGCGCCTCACCCGAGGCAAGAAGCGTAATGCCTTGTCCGACGCGCTCATTCTCGCGCTGCGGGACACCTTTCTAAACCTGCCGCCGCAAGTTCGCGCCGCGGTGATCGACGGCGAAGGCGAGCATTTCTGCGCCGGGCTCGACCTGTCCGAACTCAAGGAGCGCGATGCCGGCCAGGGCCTGCACCATTCGCGCATGTGGCACACCGCGCTCGACCACATCCAGATGGGCACCGTGCCGGTGATTGCCGCCTTGCACGGCGCAGTGGTCGGCGGCGGTCTCGAACTGGCCTCGGCCTGCCACATCCGGGTGGCGGACCAGACCACCTTCTATGCGCTGCCCGAGGGCTCGCGCGGCATCTTCGTCGGCGGTGGCGGCTCGGTGCGCATCCCGAAGCTGATCGGCGCCGCGCGCATGACCGACATGATGATGACCGGCAGGACCTACAACGCCGCGGACGGCGAACGTGCCGGCTTCGCCCAGTATTTGGTGCCGCAAGGACAGGCTTTCGACAAGGCGCTGGAACTGGCCAGGCGCGTCGCGGGCAATGCGCCGCTCACCAACTACGCGCTCATGCACGCGCTGCCGCGCATCAGCGAACAACCGGCCGACCATGGCTACTTCACCGAAGCCTTGATGGCCGGCATCGCACAAGCTTCGCCGGAGGCCAAGGAGCGGGTGCGCGCCTTCCTCGAAGGCCGCGCCGACAAGGTCGGCAGGGGCTGATCAATGACCAAGGCAATGCCATGACCCAAACGCCTCCGACCACCTCGCCCAAGTACCGCCAACTCACCTTCGGCGTCACGCGTGCCGTGCTGCGGAGCGGCGACGACGGCGTCCAGTACCTGCAGGCCGAAGTGCCGCTGCTTCCGTACGCGGAGCGGATGACCGACCGCCTCGGCCACTGGGCGCGCGAGGCGCCCGACCGCACCTTCGTCGCGCGCCGCGAAAAGCGCGCAGACGGCAGCACCGGCGACTGGATCCGCGTGAGCTACGCCGAGGCCCACCGCCAGGCACGCGGGATCGCGCAGGCCATCCTGGAGCGGCATCTCGACGCCGAGCGGCCGGTCGCCATCCTGAGCGAGAACGGCATCGAGCACCTGTTGATGGTGATCGGCTGCCTCTATGCGGGCGTGCCGCATTGCTCGGTCTCGCCACCCTATTCGCTCGTGAGCCAGGACTTCGAAAAGTTGCGCCACGTGATGAAGACGCTGACGCCGGGCATGGTGTTCGCGGCCGATGCGCAGCGCTTTGCCCGCGCCATCGATGCGGCGGTGCCGCCCGAGGTCGAGATCGTGCTGGTCGACGGCCGTCTGCCGGAGCGCAGCAGCACCTCGTTCGCCGCGCTGGCCGCCACCATTCCGACCGCGGCCGTGGACGAGGCGATGGCCAAGGTCGGCCCCGACACCATCACCAAGTTCCTCTTCACCTCGGGCTCGACCAAGATGCCCAAGGCAGTGGTCAACACGCATCGGATGTGGTGCGCCAACCAGCAGCAGATGAGCCAATCGATGCCGGCGCTCAGCGACGAGCCGCCGGTGCTGGTCGACTGGCTGCCCTGGAACCACACCTTCGGCGGCAATCACAACGTCGGCATCGTGATCAACAACGGCGGCACGCTCTACATCGACGACGGCAAGCCCACGCCGGCCGGCATGGCAGAGACGCTGCGCAACCTGCGCGAGATCGCGCCGACCATCTACTTCAACGTGCCGACCGGCTTCGAGGCGATCGCGAACGCGATGGAAACCGACGAGCTGCTGCGCCGCAACCTGTTGTCGCGGGTGCGGATGTTCTTCTACTCCGGCGCGGCGCTCGCGCAGCCGGTGTGGGACAGCTTGCATCGCACGCAGGAGGCCGAGATCGGCGAGCGCATCGTCATGGGCACAGGGCTCGGCATGACCGAGTCCGGGCCGTTCGCGCTCTACGTCACGGGGCCGCAGGTGAGGTCGGGCGACCTGGGCCTGCCGGCGCCGGGCATCGAGATCAAGCTGGTGCCGTCCGATGGCAAGACCGAAGTCCGCTACCGAGGGCCCAACATCACGCCCGGCTACTGGCGCGCGCCCGAAGCCACCGCCGAGGCCTTCGACGAAGAGGGCTACTTCATCACCGGCGATGCCGTCACCTGGATCGACGAAGGCGACCATCACCGGGGCCTGCGCTTCGACGGCCGCATCGCCGAAGACTTCAAGCTCGCCACCGGCACCTTCGTGAGCGTCGGGCCGATGCGCGCAAAGATCATCGCGGCCGGCGCGCCCTATGTGCAGGACGCGGTGCTGACCGGCATCAACCTGCGCGAAGTCGGCGCCCTGATCTTCCCGACCGCCAAGGTGCGGGAGCTCGCAGGGCTGGCCGCAGACGCATCGATGCGCGAGGTGGTCGAAAGCCCGGCCGTGCAGGCGCACTTCCAGCAGGTGCTGGACACGCTCGCCGCGCAATCCACCGGCAGCGCCAATCGCGTCGCCCGCCTGCACATCGAGCACGAGCCGCCTTCGATCGACAAGGGCGAGGTCACCGACAAGGGCTCCATCAACCAGCGCGCGGTGCTGAAGCATCGTGCCGACACCGTCGACGCGCTGCACGCCGGCGGCCTCTCCTGCATCCTGCAACCCGGAGGACAGACATCATGAAGATCCAAGGACAAGCTGCATTGGTGACCGGCGGCGCTTCGGGCCTGGGCGAGGCCACGGCCCGCGAGCTGGCCCGGCTCGGCGCCAAGGTCGCGGTGCTCGACCGCAACGCGGAGCTGGCCGAGCAGGTCGCCAAGGACATCGGCGGCATCGCCTGCGCCTGCGACATCACCGACACCGAAAGCGTTTCCGCCGCGCTCGATCGCGCTGCCGCGGCGCACGGGCCGGCGCGCATCCTGATGAACGTGGCCGGCGTGGGCGGCGCCAAGCGCATCGTCGCGAAGGACGGCAGCCCGGCGCCGCTGGAAGACTTCACGCGGGTGGTCAACATCAACCTGGTGGGCGCGTACAACATGAGCCGATTGTTCGCGGCCCGCTGCGCGAAGCTTGATCCGGCGGAGGGTGGCGAACGCGGCGTGATCCTCTTCACCGCATCGGTGGCCGCCTTCGATGGCCAGGTCGGCCAGCAGGCCTACAGCGCGTCCAAGGCCGGCCTCGCCGGCATGACCCTGCCGATGGCGCGCGACCTGGCGCAGCACGGCATCCGCGTCTGCACGATCGCGCCGGGGCTCTTCGCCACGCCGCTCCTGAAGGAACTGCCGGAGCCGGTCCAGCAGGCGCTGGCGGCATCGATCCCGTTTCCGCCGCGGCTCGGCGCGCCTTCGGAATTCGCCGAGCTCGCCTGCCACATCGTGACCAACGGCCATCTGAACGGCGAGACCATCCGCCTCGATGGCGCCCTCCGGATGAGCCCGCGGTAGTTCGATGATGAAAAGCCCGCTTCGCCCTGCTGACGGTGTTCGCCACGCCTCGGCGGCGGCCGCGGTGCTTTCGATCGCAGCGGCTTTGGCCGCCTGCGGAACCTCGCCCGAGCAGCGTAAGCCGCTGCCGCGCTTGTCCGAAGCGCAGCCCGGTACCCTGATCGCTTGCACGGCGCTCATGACCCACGCCGCGCCAGCAGGCACCACGATCACGAACGCGGTCGCCGTTCCGGCCGGCGCCGTGGCGGTCGGGAGCGGCAGCCAACCCGCGCCGGCGCATTGCCTGGTTCAAGGCCGCATCAACGAACGCACCAGCCCGGTCGACGGCAACCGGTATGCGATCGGCTTCGAGCTGCGGCTGCCGGTGGCCTGGAACGGTCGTTTCTTCCACCAGGTCAACGGCGGCCTCGACGGCGTGGTGGTGCCGGCCCTCGGCGGCATCGGCGGCGGGGCTCCGACCACCAATGCCTTGCAAACGGGCTTTGCGGTCGTCAGCTCGGATGCCGGCCATGCCGGATCACTCGGGCCCCGCTTCGGCCTCGACCCGGTGGCGCGCCGCGACTATGGCTACGGCGCGGTCGCGCAACTCACGCCGGTCGCCAAGCGCCTGATCGTCGAGGCCTACGGCCGTGGCCCCGATCGCTCGTACATCGGCGGCTGCTCGAACGGTGGCCGGCATGCGATGGTCGCGGCCTCGCGTTCGGCAGCCGCGTACGACGGCATCCTCGCAGGCAACCCCGGTTTCAACCTGCCCCGCGCCGCGGTCGCCCAGCTCTATGGTGCGCAGCAGTACGCCAGGCTCGCGGCCACGGATGCCGCCGGCAAGCCCGATCTGCAGACCGCCTTCACGCCAGCGGAACTCGGCCTGGTGTCGGATCGCATCCGCGCGCGCTGCGACGCACTGGACGGGCTGGCCGACGGCATCGTCTCCGACGTCAAGGCCTGCCAGGCCGCATTCGCGCTCGACCGCGACCTGCCGACCTGCAGCGGCCCGCGCAACGGCAGCTGCCTTTCGGCGCCGCAGAAAGCAGCGCTGGGTCGGGTGTTCGCGGGCGCCCGGGGCAGCGACGGCAAGCCGATCTACAACAGCTTTCCCTACGACAGCGGCATCGCCGGCGCCAATTGGCGCGAGTGGAAGTTTTCCAGCTCGCAGACCCGGGATCCGGGCGCGGTCGCCTTCATCTTCAGCAGCCCGCCGTTGGCCGATCGCCCCGGCGGCCTCGATTTCGCGCTCGGCTTCGACATGGACCGCGATGCGCCGCTGATCGATGCGGCCAGCGGCATCTATACCGAATCCGCGATGAGCTTCATGTCGCCGCCGGACGCCGACCGGCTTGACCGGCTGCGGGAACGCGGCGCCAAGATGCTCGTCTATCACGGCACCAGCGACCCGGTGTTCTCCTCGGACGACACCGCCGACTGGTACCAACGCCTGCAGCGAAACAACCAGGGCGCTGCCGCGCGTTTCGCCCGCTATTTCCCGGTGCCCGGCATGAACCATTGCTCGGGTGGTCCGGCCACCGACCAGTTCGACATGCTGGACGCCCTGGTGCGCTGGGTCGAGCTCGGCCAGGCGCCTGCCGCGGTGGTCGCCTCGGCACGCGGACCGGGTGCGAACGTCGTCAACCCCGAAGTGCCGACGGCATGGTCGGCGCGTCGCACGCGGCCGTTGTGCCCGTTTCCGCAGGTCGCCAGATACCAGGGAGGCGATCCGGAGATCGCTGCCAGCTTCGCATGTCGTTGAACTACCAGCCCCGCCGCGAAGACGTTTCTTTCCTGCTCGACCGGGTGCTGGGGGCCGGTCCGCGGCTTGCGCAGCTTGCGCCCTTCGCCGAGGTGGACGAGAGCCTGCAGGCAGAGCTTTTCGAGCAAGCCGGGCGCTTCGTCGCGGAGGTCATTGCGCCGCTCAACCGGCAGGGCGACGAGATCGGGTGCCGCTTCGAGAACGGCGAGGTCAGGTCGCCGCCCGGCTTCCCCGAGGCCTACCGGCAGCTCAGCCAGAACGGCTGGCTTTCGCTCACGGCGGACCAGGCGGACGGCGGCCAGGGCCTGCCGAGCGTCTTCGATGCGGTGCTGTTCGAATGGCTGAGCGCCGCCAACCACGGCTTCACGATGGCGCCCGGCCTGCTGCACGGCGCCTACGAGTGCATTCGGCATCACGGCAGCGCCTGGTTGCGGGAGCACTACTTGCCGAAGATCGCAAGCGGCGAATGGCTGGCGACGATGTGCCTGACCGAAGCCCATGCCGGCAGCGACCTCGGCCAGGTGCGAACCCGCGCCCTGCCGCAGGCAGACGGCTCGCTGCGGGTTTCCGGCAGCAAGATCTTCATTTCCGGCGGCGAGCACGACCTCTCGGACAACATCGTCCACCTGGTGCTTTGCCGCCTGCCCGATTCGCCGCCCGGCCCCAAGGGCCTGTCGCTGGCGCTGGTTCCGAAGTGGCTCCCCGGCGGCGAACGCAACCGGGTCCATTGCGATCGCATCGAGGAAAAGATGGGGCTTCACGGCAGCCCCACCTGCGCGATGCGATTCGACGACGCCACCGGCTGGCTGGTCGGCGAGGCGCATCGCGGTTTGGCGGCCATGTTCGTGATGATGAACGCCGCCCGGCTGCACGTGGCGCTGCAAGGCATCGGGCTGCTCGATGCCGCCTGGCAGAAGGCCGATGCCTACGCTGGCGAGCGGCGCCAGATGCGGGCGCCGGGCGCGGCGCCCGCCAGCCGCGGCGACCAGGCCACCGACCTGATCGCTTCGCATCCGGCGGTGCGCCGAATCCTCGATGTGCAGCGCGCCTGGATCGACGGCTCGCGCCTGGTCGCCTATCGCACCGCCCTGCAGCTCGACATCGCGAAGCACGATGCCGACGCGGCCGTGCGCGATCGCGCGCAGCGCTGGTGCGCCCTGGTCACGCCGGTTCTGAAGGCCGCCTGCACGCAGCAGGCCTTCGATGGCGCCAGCCAATGCCTGCAGGTCTTCGGCGGCCATGGCTATATCCGCGAATGGGGCATCGAGCAGGTGGTACGGGACGCGCGGGTCACGATGATCTACGAAGGCACCAACGAGATCCAGGCGATCGACCTCCTGGTGCGCAAGGTGCTCGCCGATGGCGGCGCCGGCATGTCGGCGCTGCTGGTCGAATTGCGCGACGAGCTCGAGGCCTCGCGCCCGATCGACTCCGAAGTGCAGCGCCGCCTGGCGCAGCTGCGCTACCTGGGCACGTCGATCGTCATGGCTGCGCCGCTTTCCCCCACGTTGGCCCATGAAGTGGCCGACGACTACCTTCGGGTCGTGATGCTCGCGATGCTGGCCTGGGCCTGGGCCCGCATCGAGCACGCCGCACCGTCGGAAGAACGCTGGTCGGTGCCGGCCGCCGCCTTCCGGCGCCATGTGCTGCCAGAGTTCGACATGCGGCTCGCCATGGTCAAGCGCGCCTGCGAAGAAGTGACCCGGCCAGCGGTGGCGTGAGGCATGGCAGCCCCTCGAAAAAAGGCATCGGCGGCACCAGCGGTGCATGAGCGCCTGGACACGCGGGTGCTGGAGGAATTCGTCGGCTACAACTCGCGCCGGGCATGGCTCGCGGTGACCACCGTGTTCGCAGAGCGCATGGCGGTCTACGGGCTGAAGCAGGTCGACTTCTCGGTGCTGTCACTGCTCGCCCACAACCCGGGCGCGACCTCGCGGCAGCTTTGCGCCACGCTCGACATCCTGCCGCCCAACCTGGTCAGCCTGATCTCCGCCATGGACAGCCGCGGCTTGATCGAGCGCCGACCTCATCCGCATGACGGGCGAGCCATCGGGCTGCATCTGACGCCGGCCGGAGAAAAACTGGTGCAGGAGGCCGAGCGGACGGTCATGCAGCTCGAGGCCGACGCCAGCGCCAACCTGACGCCGCGCGAACGCGACACCTTGATCAAGCTGCTGCAGAAGATCTACCGCCAACCCTGACCTTGCGGCGTTGCGCCTGGCAACACCATTCGCGATGCGATCGATGCCGCTCAGGCCGTGTTCGAGGCCAAGGCAAGGCCGCTACCAGAACTTCCACCACGGCGCATCGTGAAAGGAGCGTGCCGGCGGAAGCGGCGCAAGGCCGCTGTCGCGGATGCGGCGACGCTGCTCGGCCTCGAGGGCCTGGGCCATACGGTGCGCGAGCTGATCGCCCTGCATGGCGCGAATGCGCCACTCTGCTGCAAGGCTCTGCAGCTCGGCGTCTTTGAGCGTCGCAGGGGTGGTTGCCGGAACTGACATAGGGGGCGAATTCTGCCCACCGAAAACGCTCCCGACAATCGTAGAGATTTGGCTTACATCGGGCGCTAGCTCTCAAGCGAAGAAGCCGTCCCAGACCAGTTTCACCCCTGTGAGAAGCATGCCGAGATACACCATTCGATAGAACCAGAGCGGACTGATGCGGCGTGCCACCCGCACGCCCAGCCATACGCCCAATGGCGCTATCGGCAGCAACACGAGCGAGGTCGCCATGTTGCGCAGGTCGAGCAGGCCGAGCCATGCGTACGGGATCCACTTGCTGAGGTTGAGCACGAAAAAGAGATAGGCCATCGTGCCGGTGAACACCACCGGCTTCAGCTTGAGCGGGATCAGGTAGGCGCTGATCGGCGGACCGCCGCTGTGCGAGATGAAGCTGGTGAAGCCGCTGAGCGCAGTCAATACCGCGCCGGTGCGCCGTGAAGGCGGCGGCGCATCCGGCTCGGGCGGAAACAGGAGCCGCTGCGCAAGAAAGAGCAAGGTGCAGATGCCGACCAGGCCGGCGACCGTGTCGGCGTGAAGCAGCTTGAACGACAGCGCCCCGATCGCGAGGCCGAGCAGCCCCCATGGAAGCAAGAACTTGAGCAGGGCCCGATCGAAGTCGCGCCGGAATGCCGCGATGCCGAGCAGGTCCATCAGGAGCAGCACCGGCATCAGGATCGCGGCGCCTTGCGGCACGGTCACGACGAGTGCCAGGATCGGCACCGCGAGCGCGCCGAAGCCGGCGCCGAAGCCGCTCTTGCTGATGCCGAGCAGCAGCACGGCAGGGACTGCGACCGCGTAGAACCAGGGGTCGGTGATGATGGGCAGGGACATGGCGACGAGCAACAAAATGCCCGCGATCGAGCGGGCCGGCCGAGCGTAGCAGCAAGCGCGCATCGGCATACTGCGGCGATGAAGATCCTCGATGCCGCCGACACCCGCTCCGCCCTCGACTTCGAACGGCTGGTGCCGGCGCTGCACGCCGCCTTCGCCGAGGGCATGACGGTACCGGCGCGCCATGTCCATCAAATCGAGGTCGACGGCCGACGCGGCACCGTGCTCGTCATGCCGGCGTGGAGCGAAGCCGGCTTCCTCGGCATCAAGACCATCAACATCTATCCGTCGAATGCCCAGGAGGGCCTGCCGGGCCTCCACGCCACCTACCTGCTCTACGACGCGCGAACCGGCGTGCCGCTGGCCTCGATGGATGGCAACGAGATCACGTCAAGGCGCACCGCCGCGGCGGCCGCGCTCGGCGCCTCGTTCCTGGCGCGAAAGGATGCGAGGCGACTGCTCGTGCTGGGTGCCGGCCGCGTGGCGCGATGCCTGCCGGCGGCCTTTGCAAGCGTTCGGCCGATCGAGCGAGTCGAGGTCTGGAACCACCGACCTTCCGGTGCAGCCGCAATGGCGGCCGAGCTTCGGAGCGACGACTGGAAAGCCGAGGCCGTGACCGATCTCGAAGCTGCGGTGCGAAACGCGGACATCGTCAGTTGCGCGACCCTTGCGACCGAGCCGCTGGTGCAAGGCACCTGGCTGGGCGCCGGCAGCCATCTCGACCTCATCGGCAGCTTCACGCCGCAGATGAAGGAGGCCTCGCCGGATTGCTTCGCCCAGGCACGGACCTTCGTGGATACCGATGAAGCGCTCCAGAAGTCGGGCGACCTCCTGGACGCGATGGCCGCCGGAAGCCTGCGGCGGGACGGCATCGCAGGCACGCTCGCCGAACTCTGCAGGGGCGCCCGGCCAGGCCGCGTTGCAGAAGGCGAGCGCACGGTCTTCAAGGCGGTCGGGACCGCGCTCGAGGATCTCGCCGCTGCAACACTCGTGTGGCAAGCGAACGCAGGTCCTCGAAGCTGACGGGCTAGACCCGCTCGAGGATCACCGCGATGCCTTGGCCGACGCCGATGCACATGGTGCACAGCGCGTAGCGTCCGCCACCCTTGTGGAGCTGGTTGACCGCGGTGGTCGCGAGCCGGGCGCCGCTCGCGCCCAGCGGATGCCCGAGGGCGATGGCGCCGCCATTGATGTTGACGCGGGCGTCGTCGTCCTTCAGGCCGAGCAGGCGCAACACCGCGAGTCCTTGCGCCGCGAAGGCCTCGTTGAGTTCGATCACGTCGAGCTGGTCGAGCGTGAGGCCGGTGAGGCGCAGCACCTTTTCGGTCGCGGGCGCCGGTCCGATGCCCATGATGCGGGGCGCCACGCCGGCGGTCGCCATGCCGACCACGCGGGCCCGAGGCGTCAGGCCGTACTTGGCCGCATGTTGCTCGTCGGCCAGCAGCAGCGCTGCGGCGCCGTCGTTGACGCCGCTCGCATTGCCGGCCGTGACGGTGCCGTCCGGCCGGACCACGCCCTTCAGCTTGGCCAGTGCCTCGAGGCTGGTTTCGCGCGGATGTTCGTCCTTGGAGACCACCAGCGGATCGCCCTTTTTCTGCGGCACCTGCACCGGCACGATCTCGGCATCGAAGAAGCCGGCCTTCTGCGCGGCCACGGCACGCTGCTGCGAAGCCAGCGCCATGCGGTCTTGCGCCTCGCGCTCGATCTTGTAGTCGGTGGCGACGTTTTCGGCGGTCTCGGGCATCGAGTCGACGCCGTACTGCGCCTTCATGAGCTTGTTGACGAAACGCCAGCCGATGGTGGTGTCGTAGACCGCATTGGCACGGCTGAAGGCGCTCTCGGCCTTGGGCATCACGAAAGGCGCACGGCTCATGCTCTCGACGCCGCCGGCGATCATCAAGCCCGCCTCGCCTGCCTTGATGGCGCGAGCAGCGCTGCCGACCGCATCGAGCCCGGAGCCGCAGAGCCGGTTGATGGTGGCGCCGCCGAGGTCGATCGGCAGCCCGGCCAGGAGCGCCGACATGCGCGCGACGTTCCGGTTGTCCTCGCCGGCCTGGTTCGCGCAGCCGTACAGCACGTCGCTCACGGCCTGCCAGTCGACTTCCTTGTTGCGCTCCATCAGCGCGCGCAGCGGTACGGCGCCGAGATCGTCGGTGCGGACGCTGGACAGCGCGCCGCCGTAGCGGCCGAAGGGCGTGCGGACCGCATCGCAGATGAAGGCTTGTCGGGTGGTCGTCATGTCGGGGATTCCTTGATGGATGTCTGCAGTGGTGAGGTTCAGGTGCCGGCCGCGATCGGCAGGCCGACGAGCTTCTCGAGCTCCTCGAGCGAGAGGCCCTCGACCCGGTCGACCAGCCGCAGGCCCGAGGGCGTGCATTCGAGTGTCGCGAGGTCGGAATACACCCGCTTCACGCAGCCGATGCCGGTGAGCGGATAGCTGCAGCGCTCGACGATCTTGCTCTCGCCCTTCTTGGTGAGCAGGTCCATCATCACCCAGGTCTGCTTGGCACCGATGGCGAGGTCCATGGCACCGCCCACCGCCGGGATGGCGTTCGGCTCGCCGGTGCTCCAGTTGGCCAGGTCGCCGGTGGCCGAGACCTGGAACGCGCCGAGCACACAGATGTCGAGATGGCCGCCGCGCATCATGGCGAAGCTGTCCGCGTGGTGGAAGTAGGCGCCGCCCGGCAGCAGCGTCACCGGCTGCTTGCCGGCATTGATGAGGTCGTAGTCCTCGTCGCCTGCGACGGGTGCCGGCCCCATGCCGAGGATGCCGTTCTCGCTGTGCAGGATGATCTCGCGGCCGGCCGGCAGGTGGTTGGCCACCAGCGTCGGTTGCCCGATGCCGAGATTGACGACGGCGCCGTCGAAGATGTCTTGTGCGACCCGTGCCGCGAGTTGGTCCTTGGTGCGACGCTGGTAGGCCATGCTCAAGCCGCCTTCTTGAAGCCGCCCGCCTGGGTGGCGACACGGTCGATCTTGACGATCTGGTGGACGAAGATGCCGGGCGTGACGATCGACTCGGGATCCATCTCGCCGAGTTCGACGATGTCATGCACGGTCGCGATGGTGCGCCTGGCCGCCATCGCCATCACCGGCCCGAAGTTGCGCGCCGCCTTGCGATACACCAGGTTGCCCCAGCGGTCGCCCTGCTCGGCACGAATGAGCGCCACGTCGCCGCGGATCGGGTACTCGAGCACGTACGGCCGGCCGTCGATCTCGCGGGTTTCCCGGTCGCCCGACAGCTCCGTGCCGAAACCGGTCGGGCAGAAGAAGGCGCCGATGCCGGCACCGGCTGCGCGGATGCGCTCGGCCAGGTTGCCCTGCGGCACCAGCTCGAGCTCGATTTTCTTGTCGCGGTACAGGCCGTCGAAGATCTGGCTGTCGGCCTGGCGCGGAAAGCTGCAGATGATCTTGCGCACACGCCCAGTCTTGAGCAGGGCAGCCAGCCCGGTCTCGCCATTGCCGGCATTGTTGTTGACCACCGTGAGGTCCCGGGCGCCCTGCTCGATCAGGCCGTCGATGAGCTCGCCCGGGATGCCGGCGGTGCCGAAACCGCCGATCAGCACCGTGGCACCGTCCTGGATGCCGGCCATGGCCTCGGCGATGGATTGCGCGATCTTGTTGATCATGTGAAGAGTTGGATTTTGTTCGTATACCGAACAATTGTTCGTATAATGAATTCTAGACAGCATCTCCTGCCATGGCAACCCACGCGAAACAACCTGAAACGCCTGTACCCGGCGACAGCTACGTCCAGTCGTTCGCGCGCGGGCTGCAGGTCATCCGCTCCTTCAACACGCAGGCGCCGAGACAATCCCTGAGCGAGGTGGCCGCGGCCAGCGGGCTCACGCGGGCCGGCGCACGGCGCATCCTGCTCACCCTCCAGACCCTCGGCTATGTCGAGAGCGACGGCAAATTCTGGAGCCTCACGCCGCGCATCCTCGACCTGGGCTTTGCCTACCTGTCGTCCATGCCGATCTGGAACCGGGCCGAGCCGGTGATGGAGGCACTGGTGCAGCAGGTGCAGGAGTCGTGTTCGGCCGCGGTGCTGGATGCCGCCGACATCGTGTACGTCATGCGCGTGCCCACCCACAAGATCATGAGCATCAGCCTCGGCGTCGGATCGAGGCTGCCGGCCTATTGCACGTCGATGGGCCGGCTGCTGCTGTCCGACTTCGACGACGACGTGGTGCGCCGGCGTCTCGAAGCCTCGCAGCTGCAGCCGCTCACCCGGCATACGCTGACCGATGTCGATGCCATCCTGGCCAAGGTCGCGCAGGCCCGCCGGCAACGCTGGTGCCTGGTCAACCAGGAACTGGAAGAGGGATTGATCTCGATCGCGGCGCCGGTGGTCGATCGCACCGGGCGGATGGTCGCGGCGCTCAACGTCAGCGGCCAGGCGAACCGCACCAGCGCGAAGGTCATGCAGGAGTCGATCCTGCCGGCCTTGGTGGCGGCGGCGGCCGACGTGTCGCGAATGCTCTGAGCCGCGTTCGGCGACCTACTGCGCGAACATCAGCGCCAGGTGCTGAGCGTCCTGTTCGGCGTCGACCAGCGCAGCGTCGACCGAAGGCCGCAGCTGGTTGCAGACATGCACCACGCGCAGCTCCTTGCCTTCGCGGACCTTGACCACGCCCGACCACCATTCGCGATGCCGCTGGCAGTCGAACAACAGCGTCTGGCCGTGGCCTTGCGCCACCACCGTCTGACCCTTGACGGCAGAAGGGCGACGCGGCTTCCTGCGAAGGGGTCGGGTGGCGAGGATTGAAAACATAAGTGGTATGTATCACGCGTGAATGACAAGCAGAAGTAGCCATTGGCGGTAGTTCGGGCAAGGCGTCGAATCCACGGACGACAGCGTGCAAAAAGCACGGCGCGCTGTTGCGGCAATGCCAACCCATGAGGCCCGCAGGGAGCACGAACGGCGACCCAGCCCGCCGAACTCGCGGTGCTAATCTGCTCGAATGTTCAATCCCTCCCAAGAGGAAGTGCGTCGCTTCTTTTGCGACGTCTTCGCCAAGAGCCGCAGCGGCGCGCCGATGGAAGCGTTGGAAATCATCGCCAGCCGCTGGATCGACGAGCATCCCGAATACCACGCCGACCTGGTCGACGCGGACACAGCGGTGGCCCGGGTCTACGACGGCCGCGATGGCCGCGAGAACCCTTTCCTGCACCTGTCGATGCACCTGTCGATCAGCGAGCAGTGCTCCATCGACCAACCCCGTGGCATCCGCCAGGCGGTCGAGCTGCTGGCCGCGCGGCGCGATTCGCTGCTCGACGCGCATCACGAGGCCATGGAATGCCTCGGCCAGATGATGTGGGAAAGCCAGCGCGCCGGCCGCCCGCCGGACGGCAACGGCTACGTGGCCTGCGTTCAGCGGCGCGCGACCCGCGACTGACGAGCGCCCTGCTCGCGCAACAGCTGGATCAGCGCCTGCCGTTCGGCCGAAGGTTCGGCATCGATCCGCAGCAACAGGCCGACCGGTTCCTCGGTACCGGTCATGTCCAGCTTGAGCTTCGCCAGGGTTCCCGAAGCCAGCTCGTCGGAAGCCGCGCCGAGCGGCGTGAACCAGACCGCGTCGGAGCGAGCGACCAGCCCGCGCGCGACCGCGAGGTCGAGGGTCTGCGTGACGTTGCCCGGCAGGCCGAGCCCCATGCTCGACAGAAAGCTCTCGGTGTGATGGCGCGGGATGGTGCCTTCACCGTAGATCACGAGCGGAAAGCGCAGCACTTCCTGCGCCGAAGGGGTGGTGCCTCGCAGCGGATGGCCGGGCCGCACCACCAGCGCCAGGGGCTCGGTGTAGAGCAGCTCGAAGGTGAGGCCGACCATCAATTGCGGATCGCTCATCCGACCGGCGACCAGGTCGAGATCGCCGCTGCGCAGGGCGTCCAGCAGGGCTGCATTGGCGCCGGTGTGAACCTGCAGCTGGAGGTCGGGCAACCGTTCGCGCAGCGCCGCCAGCGCAGGCGGCAGCAGCGAGGGTCCGACGCTCGGCAGTGCGCCGATGCGCAATCGCCTGAGCCGCAAGCCGCCTTCGGGCAGCAGCGCCTGCGCGCTGTGGTCGAGCGCCTCGATCACTCGAAGCGCATGGGCCAGCAAGCGCTCGCCGGCCACGCTGAGCCCCTGGATGCCCCGGCGCCCCGGTTGCCCGCGTTCCACCAGCCGCTCGCCGACGAGCGCCTCCAGCTCGGCCAAGGTCTTGGACACGGCAGGTTGACTGAGCGCCAGACGTTCGGCTGCCCGCGCCAGGTGACGCTCCTGCGCCACCGCGACCAGGCATCGCAGGTGGCGCAGCTGGATGTTGCGCAGATAGGCTTCGACACTGCTCGGCATCTTTACCGTTGGTTATGTGAATTGCGGAATTGCTCAATTTACATGAGCCGCAGGCATCAATAAAGTGACAGCCTTCCAGCACCGGAGACACAACGCCATGGCCTCTTCATCCGCATCGCAGCAGCCGATGCCCAGCCTCACCCCGCGCGACTGGCCGAGCCACCCGTCCTACCTCGACAAGGGCTACAAGTCGACCACCAAGCGCGGTCCGCTGCAGCCGCTCGTCCCATTGAAGGCCGCCTTGGGCGAGCTGACCCAGCCGGTCTACGGCCACGCCTCGGTCGGCGAACTCGACCACGACCTCACCCGCAACGCCCGCAAGAACGGCGAGCCGCTCGGCGAGCGGATGATCCTCACCGGCCAGGTCTTCGACGAAGGCCGCAAGCCCCTTCGCAACACGCTGATCGAACTCTGGCAGGCCAACTCGGCCGGCCGCTACGTACACAAGGTCGACCAGCATGACGCGCCGCTCGACCCCAACTTCCTCGGCGCCGGCCGGTGTCTGACGGACGACGAAGGTCGCTATCGCTTCCTCACCATCAAGCCCGGCGCGTACCCCTGGGGCAATCATCCGAACGCCTGGCGGCCGCAGCACATCCACCTCTCCTTGTTCGGCGAGCATTTCGCGAGCAGGCTGGTGACGCAGATGTACTTCCCTGCCGACCCGCTGCTGCAATACGACCCGATCTTCGCCGCCACGCCCGAACGCGCGCGCAATCGCCTGGTGGCCGACTTCACGCTCGACGCGACCGAGGAAGGCTACGCGCTCGGCTACCACTTCGACATCGTGCTGCGCGGCAGCGACCAGACCCACTTCGAAAATCGCTGAGGAGACCGACACCATGATGAGCGCCCTCGAATCCAACTTCGGCCAGACGCCGTCGCAGACGGTCGGCCCCTACTTCGCCTACGGCCTCACGGCCACCCAGTACGGCTACGACTTCGACCAACCCTTCGACGCGGTCCTGGCGCTCGACAACGCGCGCGGCGAGCGCATCCGGCTCGAAGGCCGCGTGCTCGACGGCGACGGCGTTGCCATCGGCGACGCGATGATCGAGATCAGCCAGCCCGACGGCACCGGCGAATACCCGAGCTCGGTCGCGGACGCCGAGCAGCGCGGCTTCCGCGGCTTCGGCCGGGTCGGCACCGGCACCGATCCGAAGAACCGGTTCGTCTTCCAAACCGTCAAGCCCGCCGCTTCCGCTCGGGGCGAGGCACCGCACATCGATGTCATCGTGCTGATGCGAGGCATGCTGGTGCATGCCTTCACCCGGATCTATTTCGATGACGAGGTAGAGGCCAACGCGGCCGATCCGGTGCTGGCGAGCGTTCCGGCCGCACGGCGATCGACCCTGATCGCGCGGCGCCAGGAATCGGCCGGTGCCGTGACCTACAGCATCGACATCCACATGCAGGGCCCGAACGAGACGGTCTTCTTCGACGTCTGAGCCGGACGCCGAGCCAGAACGTCCGGGCTGTCCGGCTTTCTTGCTGCACCATTGAAAAAGCCCGCAGGTCGCGGGCTTTTTTTCGTGAGCGGCCGAGCATGCGAGATGCTCGACCTGTCCTCGGCGTGCTCAGTGCGAACGATGGATGCGCGACTCCGGCACGGTCTTGAGTTCGCCCGGGAGCGAGCCGATGTAGCTCGCCAGATCCTTCAGCTCGGCGTTGCTGAACTTCTTGGCCTGACCGGCCATCACCGCATTCGCCCGGCCAAGTTGTCCGTGGTTCTCGACCTTGTACGACTTGAGCGCGACATACAGATAGTCGGCATGCTGGCCGGCCAGCTTGGGCACGGTGCCGTCGTTCGGCGTGTTGAAGTTGGCGCCGTGGCACTTGGTGCAGTTGTTGTCCTTGTCGCGCGAGATCAGCGCCTGCACCTTGTCGCCCGGCTGCTTGGCCAACGTGGCCGGCGGCGCGTCGCCTTCCTGCAGGCCGAGCTGGCCGTAGTAGGCGCCGAGGTCGGCGATGTCTTGTTCGGTGAGCGAATCGGCGATGGCACGCATCGTCGGATGCTTGCGGTCGCCAGCCTTGTAGGCGTTGAGCGCCGACGCGATATACGTTGCGCTCTGGCCTGCGATCTTCGGGACCTTGTGGATCTCAGGGAAGCTGGCCTGGTAGCCGACGATGCCGTGGCAACCCACGCACATGGCCACTTTCTTGCCGCCGTTTTCGACGCTGCCGGTCACCTTCTGAGCCTGGGCCGAGAGCGTCACGCAAGCGACAGCAAGGGCAAACACCGTGGTCAACAACTTGTTCATTTTGCGCGCACAATCTCGTGGAAATCAGTTTCGAAATCAACTTTTGATTATATGCGGGGCCATCGAGCGGCCCGAGTCGCGAGGCGGTTTGGCATTGCGCAACGCAGATCGAATGTTGTGCAACTTCAACCTTCCGGCCGGCTTCCCATCCATGAAATTCAAAGGTTCCGACAACTACGTCGCCACGCAGGATCTGATGCTTGCGGTCAATGCCGCCATCACCCTCAAGCGCCCGCTTCTCGTCAAGGGCGAACCCGGCACCGGCAAGACGATGCTGGCCGAGGAAGTGGCCGAAGCGCTGAAACTCCCCTTGCTCCAATGGCACGTCAAGTCGACCACCAAGGCGCAGCAGGGCCTGTACGAATACGACGCCGTCAGCCGCCTGCGCGACTCGCAGCTCAAGGACGTCGATGGCGGCGAGCGCGTGCGCGACATCCACAACTACATTGTGAAGGGCGTGCTCTGGCAGGCCTTCACCGCGGACCAGCCGGTCGCCCTGCTGATCGACGAAATCGACAAGGCCGACATCGAGTTTCCGAACGATCTCTTGCGCGAGATCGACCGCATGGAGTTCTATTGCTACGAGACCCGCGAGCTGATCAAGGCCAAGCATCGGCCGGTGGTCTTCATCACCTCGAACAACGAGAAGGAGCTGCCCGACGCGTTCCTGCGCCGCTGCTTCTTCCACTACATCAAGTTCCCCGATGCCGAGACGATGAAGAGCATCGTCGCGGTGCATTTCCCCGATCTCAAGCAGGAGCTGCTGGCATCGGCGATGAAGACCTTCTACGACGTGCGCAACCTGCCGGGCCTCAAGAAGAAACCGTCGACTTCCGAACTCCTCGACTGGCTGAAGCTGCTGGTCGCCGAGGACATTCCGCTCGAGGCCCTGCAGAGCCGGGACGACAAGGTGGCGGTGCCGCCCTTGGTCGGTGCCCTGCTCAAGAACGAACAGGACGTGACCCTGTTCGAGAAGCTGGTGTTCATGCAAGGCCGCAACCGCTAGCAAGCCGATCATGCAAGAGCGACCCGCAACGCCGCCCGCCAGCCAGCTGCTCGTGCTCGGCGTGGCGCAGGCGCTGATGTTCTTCATCGGCGCCCTTCTCGGTCGCTGGATCGGCCTCGCGCTCGGCCTCGATGCGTTCGGCCCGAACGGCTACGACGCGCGGGCGCTGGGCGGCATCCTGCTGATCGGTGCGGGCGGCGGTGGCGGCGTGCAGCTGGCCCGGGCCTGGTATCGGCGCCGCTACGGCAAGCTCGAGCACTGAGCGAAAGGATCGGCCTTGGCCTTCATCGAACCCGTCACCCTGAACGGCCCCCGGTGGGTCACGCTCGAGCCGATGGCCGGTGCCCACGAGGGCGGCCTGGCCGAGGCCGCGCGCGACGGCGAACTCTGGCGGCTCTGGTACACGAGCGTGGCATCGCCGGACACGGCCGCGACCTATGTCGCCGACGCGCTTCGCATGCGCGAAGAGCAAGGCGCGATGCCTTTCGTCATTCGCCGCAAGACCGACGGCCGCATCGTCGGCTCGACCCGTTACTTCAATGTCGATGCGAAGAACCGGCGGCTCGAGATCGGCCACACCTGGTACAGCCGCGGCGTCCAGCGGACCGGCGTCAACACCGAGTCGAAGCTGCTGTTGCTGCAGCACGCCTTCGAGCAACTCGGCTGCATCGCGGTCGAGTTCCGCACCCATTGGTTCAACTTTGACAGCCGTGCCGCGATCGCGCGCCTGGGCGCCAAGCAGGACGGCGTGCTGCGCAACCATCAGCGGGCGCCGGACGGAACGCTGCGCGACACCGTGGTCTTCAGCATCATCCAGGCCGAATGGCCCACCGTCCAAAGCCACCTGCGCTGGCAGCTCGAGAAGCCCAGGCACTGATTCCGGAGCGCTCCCATGCTGATCGATTTCTTCTACACCTTGCGATCGGCCAAGCTGCCGGTCTCGGTCAAGGAATACCTGACGCTGCTCGAATGCCTGCAGGCCGACGTGGTCGGGCCCAACTCGGAAGACGCGTTCGGCCTCGACGACTTCTACTACCTGGCCCGCACCGCGCTGGTCAAGGACGAAAAGCACTTCGACAAGTTCGACCGGGCCTTCTCCGCGTACTTCAAGGGCGTCGAAATGCTCACCGACTTCACCCAGGAGGTTCCGCTCGACTGGCTGCGCAAGACCCTCGAACGCGAATTCACCGCCGAGGAAAAGGCCAAGATCGAGAAGATGGGCTGGGACGAGCTCATGGAGACGCTCAAGAAGCGCTTCGAGGAGCAGAAGGAACGCCACGAGGGCGGCAACAAGTGGATCGGCACCGGCGGCACCTCGCCCTTCGGCCACGGCGGCTACAACCCGCAGGGCATCCGCATCGGCGGGGCCGGCAAGAACAAGAGCGCGGTCAAGGTTTGGGACCAGCGGGCCTACAAGGACTACGACGACAGCCAGGAACTCGGAACCCGCAACATCAAGATGGCGCTCCGGCGGTTGCGCCGCTTCGCGCGCGAAGGCCACGAAGAAGAGCTCGACCTGGACGACACCATCCATTCGACCGCCGCCAACGCCGGCTTCCTCGACATCAGGATGCGGCCCGAGCGCCACAACAACGTCAAGGTGCTGCTGCTGATGGACGTCGGCGGCACGATGGACGAGCACGTGCAGCGGGTCGAGGAATTGTTCTCGGCGGTCAAGACCGAGTTCAAGCACCTCGAGTTCTATTACTTCCACAACTGCGTCTACGACTTCATGTGGAAGAACAACCGGCGGCGCTTCTCCGAGAAGTTCGCGACCTGGGACGTGATCCGCAAGTACAACAAGGACTACAAGCTGATCTTCGTGGGCGACGCGACCATGAGTCCCTACGAGATCCTCCAGCCCGGAGGCAGCGTCGAATACAACAACGAAGAGGCGGGAGCCGAATGGCTGCAGCGCCTCACGCACGCCTTTCCGAAGTTCGCCTGGATCAATCCGGAGCCGATGGGCGTGTGGCAATACCGGCAAAGCATCTCGGTCATGCAGCAGCTGATGTCGAATCGCATGTACCCGCTGACGCTCAAGGGCCTCGAAGAGGCGATGCGCCTGCTGTCCAAGTAGGCCGGAAATGCCGACTGCCGAGCTGTTGCTTAGAACAAACGTCATACATCTGAAAAAATGTCACTTTTTTCTTAATTCCGTTACATTCGAAGCCTTGGGATTCAAACCGAAGTACTAATAGAGTCCTCTTCAAGGAGTTGTCGACGTGTCTGCAGTCCTGTCTTTTCCTACGGAAAACCTGATCTCTTCCGCACCGATGGCGCCCTTGCACGAGGCTGCCGACGTCGCCTTCGACGGCATCAGCATCCGCGGCGTCCGGCTCCCGTTTGCCGAGATCGTCGATCGCAGCTTCTTCGCCCAGGACCGGATCGACCAGCTGCGCCAGCAGCTGAACGGCGCCGCGCCCTTCCCCCATCTGGTCCTGAAGGACGTCTTCAATCCGGCGCTGCTCGAACTGGTGGCCGAAGAGTTCGACGGCTTGCCCGGCGACTACTGGTCGGACGTCAAGACCCGCTACGAGTCGACCCGCCGATCGGTGCTCGGCGCGAATCTCGGTCCGGCTTCGCAGATCTATTTCGACACCATCAATTCCGGCTGGTTCACCGAATGGCTTTCGGCCGTGACCGGCATTCCGTACCTGCTGACCGACCCCAAGCTCTTCGGCGGCGGCCTGCACGAAAGCCGCAACGGCGCGACCTTCGCGGTGCATCGCGACTTCAATCGCCACCGGCATCTCGGCCTCAAGAACGAGATGGTCTTCATCACCTACCTCAACAAGAACTGGGACCCGACCTGGGGCTCGGCGCTCGAGTTGTGGGACAAGAAGGAAGACCGCTGCGTGACCGAGGTGCAGCCGGAATTCGGTCACTCGATCCTGCTGCCGCACGGCCCCACCAGCTATCACGGCCACACGAAGCCCCTGCAGACGCCGGATGGCCGGCCCCGCCGCTCCGTCGCCGCCTACTTCTACACCAGCCCACTGGTCGGCAAGCAGCATGGCGACGAGTCGGCATCGGTCTTCATGCAGACCCATCGCGCCGACCGGGTCAAGGCGCTCGCCCGCTGGGTGACGCCGCCGATCGTCTGGTCGATCGCCAAGAAGATCACCGGCCGGGTCTAGGCCCCATTGCGCCGCAGGGCGCAAGAGGCTTTCGGGTGCATGTCAGAATGCCCCGATGCACAGGGTGGTTCCGCGCAAGCCGGCTTGGAAGCCGGCTTTGTTTTTTTCGATCGTCCTGCTCCTGCAAGGATGCAGCCTCCTGCCCAAGAGCGATCCGGCGGACGAGGCGGGCACGGGTGCGGTCGCCGGCAGCAGCTCCGCCGCGTCCAAGGATGTCTTCGCGGTCGAGGTGAAGGCGCCCGACACGGTTCGCGACTACCTCGAGCGCAACCTGGAGATCCAGCGCTACAAGCGGGTCGACGACCTGGGTGCCGCCGAGCTTTCGCGGCTGATGGTGGCGGCCGAGGGCAACGCGCGCGAACTGCTCGGCACGCTCGGCTACTTCACGCCCACGCTCGTTTTCGAACTGACCGAAACGCCGGGAGAAGCGGCGCCGCGCCGGGTCACGGTCAACGTCCAGCCGGGCGAGCAGACCCGGGTCGACGACGTGCAGATCGAGTTCAGCGGACCGATCGCCACCGACCCCGCGTCCGTGCAGCAGCGCGACTCGATTAGAAGCACCTGGCCGCTTCGCGCCGGCCAGCCCTTCAATCAGCTGGCCTGGGACAACGCCAAGGCCACGGCGCTGCGCAATCTCACCGCCAAGCGCTATCCGACGGCCAGCATCGCAACTAGCCGGGCGGAGATCGATGCCGACAACAGCAAGGCGAAGCTGAGCGCCAACTACCAATCCGGGCCCGCCTACCGCTTCGGGCCGCTCGACGTCCGCGGCGCCGAGCGCTACGACGCCGACGGCGTGCGCCGCATCGCCAGGGTCCCGTCCGGCACCGAGTACGACCAGCAGAAACTGCTCGACGCCCAGCAGCGCCTGGCCTCGAGCGGCTACTACGACTCGGTCTTCCTGACCCTCGACACCGATGGCGCCGACCCGCAGATGGCGCCGGTCATCGCCCAGCTGCGCGAGGCCCAGTTGCAGAAGATCGTGCTGGGCGTCGGCTTCACCACCGACAGCGGGCCGCGGATTTCGGCCGACCACATCCACAACCGGATGCCCCTGCTCGGCTGGCGCGCGGTCTCGCGGCTTTCGATCGACCGCGAGACGCAATCGCTCGGCACCGACTGGAACGCGATCCCGGACAACTCGGGCTGGCGCTGGTTCGGCTCGGGACTGCTCAAGAGCGAGACCTCCGGCAGCTACAAGGTCGACAGCGGCCGGGTGCGCGGCGGCCGCAGCAAGGCCGGCGAGCGCATCGACCGCAGCCTGTTCCTTCAATACGACTATTCGCAGAACCGCGGCGTCGATGCGCCGCCATCCGCCTCGGCCGTGAGCGCCAACTGGAGCTGGACCGGTCGCTACTTCGACGACGCCGGCGCGCCGACGCGCGGCCAGGGGCTGGCGCTGGAGCTCGGCGCGGGCTACACGCTCACCGGCGAGCGGCGGCCCTTCACCCGGGCCTACGCGCGCTGGCTGGGCATTCTTCCGGTCGGCACCGTGCAGGCGGCCGATGGCACCCAGGCCCGCAGCGCGCGGCTGCAGTTTCGGGCCGAAGGCGGCATGGTCGCCGCCAAGGACAGCGCGCAGATTCCCTCGACCCTTCTCTTCCTGACCGGCGGCGACACCACCGTGCGAGGCTACAGCTACCGGCAGATCGGCACCGTGCGCCCGGATGGCCAGATCGTGGCCGGCCGTTACCTGGGCGTGGCCAGCATCGAGTGGCAGCGGCCGGTGGTCTACAACGGCAAGATGACCGAGTTCGAGAGCGTGGTGTTCGTCGACGCCGGCGCCGTGGCGGACAAGCCGAACCAGCTCAAGGC
Source organism: Burkholderiales bacterium 8X (assembly GCA_902506565.1). Lineage (GTDB taxonomy): Bacteria > Pseudomonadota > Gammaproteobacteria > Burkholderiales > Burkholderiaceae_C > Variovorax. The sequence continues at coordinate 3,592,463 of LR732703.1, forward strand.
CAAGGTCGGCGCGGGCATCGGCGCTCGCTGGCGCAGCCCGGTCGGGCCGGTGCAGGCCGACGTGGCCTACGGCGTCGACACGCGCAAGTTGCGGCTGCACCTTCGACTGGGCTTCACCTTCTGATGGCGACGACCGAGCCCGCCCGCCCGCTCCCTCCGTCGGCCGATGCAGGCCCCGCACCATCGGCCGCGGTCCCGCGACGCTCCCGCACGAGGCGGGTGCTGCGTGGGCTGGGTTGGAGTCTCCTCGGACTGGTCGTGCTGGTCGTCGCGATCGGCGCCGGCGCCTGGTGGTGGCTGGGCAGCAACGAATCGCTGGCCTTCGCGCTGGCGCGTGCCGCCCGCTACATGCCCGAAGGCCAGACGCTGCAAAGCCGCGAAGTCAGCGGATCGCTGCGGGCCGGCGGTCGCATCGGCTGGCTCCGCTACGAAAGCCCGACGCTCGCCGTCGAGGTGCAGGACGCGACGATCGGATGGCAACTGCCGCCGCTCCTCGATCGCAAGGTCAAGCTCGGCGAGGTCCATGCCGCCCGGGTGCTGGTGGAGCGGCGCGGCCCGGTCGAGGAGAAGCCGGAGCCGCTCAAGCCGCTGGAGCCGATCGTCCTGCCGGTCGAGGTCGAGTTGCCCTTCCGCATCGACGATCTCCGCTGGAGCGGACCGCCGGCCCTGCAGGCGACCGCGCTCGCGGGCAGCTACCGCTATCAAGACCAGCATCACAAGCTCGACATCGACAACGTCGAGATCGCCGACGGCCGCTACAGCGCGAAGCTCGATCTCGAGGGGCCGGCGCCGATGGCGATCCAGGCGCACCTGGAAGGCCGTGTGCGCACGCCGCTGCCCGAGGATCGCAGCATCGAGGTGCTCGCACGCGCCGATGTCGGCGGCAAGCTCGCCGGCAGCGATGCGCGGCTGAAGGTCGATGCAGCCCTCGAGCCGGTCGAGAGCGATGCCGCTTCGCCGATGGCGGCGCAGCTGCGAGCGACCCTCGCCCCGTGGCAGCCGCAACCCGTGCTGGAGGCCCACGCAGACCTTAGCAACCTGGACGTGGCGCGGCTGTGGCCGAAAGCTCCCCAGACGCTTTTGAGCGGCAGCATCGATGTCGGCCCGCAGGCCGGCGGCGCGGCCGATGCGCCCACGGTGTGGCAGATCGCCACCGATATCCGCAATGCAGCGCCCGGCCCGTACGACACCGGCAAGCTGCCGCTGGAACGCATCGAGGCCGCGGCGCGCTACGACGGCAGCGCCTGGACCCTGCTCGATTCAACCATTCGGGCCGGCGGTGGCCGGATCGACGCCGAGGGCAGCTGGGCGCCGGCGCCGGAACCCTGGCGGGCCACCGCAACCCTTCGCAACGTGCGGCCGGGCGAGCTCCACACGGCACTGGCCGGAGGGCCGATCGGCGGCAGCCTCAAGGCCGAGCAGCGCGCCGACGGCATCGTGTTCGACCTGGCCCTGCAAGCCGGCGGCGGCGCCGGCGCCAAGGCGCTCGCCGGGCTGCGATTGGACAGCGCCGAGGCGCACGGCCGATGGAACGATCAGGTGCTCGACCTGCGCATGCTGCAAGTCAAGGCAGCAAATGCGACCCTCGACGGACAGCAACTGCAGCTTCGCATTGCCGAAGAGGCCGCGAGCGGCGAGATCCGCCTAGCCATTCCCGGTGGCAGCGCGCGGATCCGTGGTCGTGCGGCACCGGCTTCCGGTGGCGGCGAGATCACGGCCGCCATCGACGATGCCGCGGGCCTGCAACGCTGGATCGAGAGCCTGCCCGGCCTCGAACGCACATTCGCAGGCGCCTCGGCCAAGGGCAGCGCACGGCTGGATGCCAAGTGGCAAGGCGGCTGGCGAGCCATCCAGCGCCGCCTGAAGCTCGATGCGCCGGTCGGCCCAGGGGCAGCCGAGCCGACCCTGCAAGCCACGCTCACCGCTCCCCGACTCGACCTCCGCCTGCCGGCGGCTGCCGCTGCGGGCGCCAACGCCAACGCCAACGCCGCCGCGACCCCAAGCGCCAAGGACACCGAGATCCAGCTTCGAGGCCTGCGCGCCGAGCTGGCCGGGAGCCTCCCGCGCATGACGCTCGCCCTGGACGCCGAGGCGAGCACCGGCAACCAGAAGCTGAATCTCGACCTGAAGGGCAGCGGCGGGCTCGAACGTGCGGGCGTCTGGCGCGCTGCGCTCGACCAGCTTCGCCTGCGAGCGCAGGACCTCACCCGTCCCGGCCCGTGGACGGTCGAACTCACCCAACCCTTCAGCTCGACCATTCGCCAGGCACCCGATCGGCTCGAGATGGAGGCGACGGCCGGCGGCGCCAGCTTGCGTGGCCCGGTGCCGGGGGTCGTTCGCCTCGACTGGCAGCCGCTGCGTTTCAGCCAGAGCGGCGGCAGCGCCAATCGCAGCTTCCGGCTGCAATCCAAAGGTCGCATGCAGGGCCTGCCGCTCGCCTGGGCCGAGGCCTTCGGCGGCGGCGCCGCCATGGGCGAGGTCGGCATCAGTGGCGACCTGAAGTTCGACGGCGACTGGGACATCGATGCCGCCGACGCCCTGCGCGCCACCGCGCGCCTGGTCCGGCAAAGCGGCGACATCCGGGTGCAGGCGGGCGAAGTGGCGCTCGTCACCCGAATCACCAGCCGCGGAACCGGCACCGCCAGCGAACGCACCATGAACGCGGCCGCGGATGGCCCGAGCACGCCGGCTGGACTGCGCGAAGCCGAACTGCGCCTCGATGCGGTCGGCGAATCGGTCAAGGCCAGCCTGTCCTGGAAGAGCGAACGCGCAGGCGAGATCAGGGCCGACATCGCCACCCGCGTGCAGCGCCAGGCCGATGGCTGGCAATGGGGCGCCGACGCGCCGCTCGAAGGCCGGGTGCGCGCGAGCTTGCCGAACCTCGGCGTCTGGTCGATCCTCGCGCCGCCCGGCTGGCGAATCGCCGGCACCTTGCAAGCCGATGCGGCGATCTCGGGCAGTCGCTCGGCACCGCGCTGGAACGGCAGCCTGAATGCCGACCAGCTCGCGATCCGCGCGCTGGTCGAAGGGCTCGACCTTCGGGACGGCCGCCTGCGCGCCCGGCTTTCGGGCGACCGGGTCCAGATCACCGAGTTCAGCCTCAAGGGCGGTGCCGGCAGCAGCACCCGGATCGCCGGGCAAAGCGGCAATGTCAGCACCGGCGCCAGCGAGGCCGCGAGCGACGGCGGCACGCTGTCGGCCACCGGCGAACTCAGCTGGGGCACCGCCACCCCGACCGCGACCGGCATCCGGATGGCGATGCAGGCCGAGCTTCGGCGCCTGCGCGTGCTGGTGCGCAGCGACCGGCAGATCAGCCTGTCGGGGGGTCTCCAGGCCAGGCTCGAATCCGGGCAGTTCACGGTCCGCGGCGATCTCAAGACCGACCGGGCGGTGATCATCCTTCCGGAAGAAAGCGCGCCGAGCCTGGGCACCGATGTCGTGGTTCGATCGGCCGCGAAGGATCGGGAAGCCGCCGAAGCGGCCAAGCGCCAGGTTGCGCGCGACGAGGCGCAGGTCGCCAAGGCGCAGACCGCCAAGCCGCCGGACATCCTGGTCGGTTTCGATCTCGGCAACGATTTCGCGGTGCAGGGACGCGGCATCACGACCCGGCTCGAAGGCAAGCTCGACATCCGCACATCGGCGCTCGGCGCGCCGCCGCGCATCACCGGCGAGGTCAGGACCGTCAAGGGCCAGTACCGCGCCTACGGCCAGGCGCTCAACGTCGAGACCGGCCTCGCGCGCTTCAACGGACCCTACGACAACCCTTCGCTCGACATCCTCGCGATCCGGCCGAACATCTCGCAGCGCGCCGGCGTGCAGATCAGCGGCACGGCGCAATCGCCGCGTGTGAAGCTCTACTCCGAGCCAGCCCTGTCGGACGCCGAGACCCTGTCGTGGGTGGTGCTGGGGCGGGCCTCGGCATCCAGCGGCGGCGAGTCGCTGTTGCTGCAACAGGCGGCGCTCGCGGTGCTGGGCGGATTGGGCAAGGGCGGATCGAGTGGCGGGCTCGCGAGCCGCTTCGGGCTGGACGAGATCGGCTTCAAGGGCCCGGGCAACGGCGGCGACCTGCGCGGCTCGGCGCTCACGGTCGGCAAGCGGATCTCGAAGGATTTCTACCTCACCTACGAGCGCAGCCTGGCAGGCACGCTCGGCACGATCTTCATCTTCTACGACCTGACGCGAAGGCTCACCCTGCGTGGCCAGGCCGGCCAGCAGAGCGGCCTCGACCTCATCTACACGCTGCAGTACGACGGGGCGGGCTGGTAAAGTAGGCGCCGCTCTCGTCCTCGTAGTTCAATGGATAGAACGGGGTCCTCCTAAGACTCAGATACAGGTTCGATTCCTGTCGAGGGCACCAACGGCTTCGCAGCCGAGCCGGATTTCGACGCCCGATGGGCCCGCACCGCGAGCATCACCGCACCCCACAGCAGCACTTGCATGATCAGGAAGTTGATCGGCAAGACGCCACCGATCTCCGGCTCGACCACCCAGGTCGCGACGAGCAGCAAGGCCGTGTAGGCGCCCAGCAGTACGCAGAATGGTTTGAACCAGAACATCCGGCGCACGTCGCGCAATCGTGCGATGTCGCGGCAGGCCGGCCAGTGGCCGACGACCCGGCCCCGAAGTTCTGCCTGCTGCAGAAACGGGACGCTGAAGAGGTTCAATCCGATGAGGATGAGGATGTCCATGACCGGCTCTTTGATGAAGCTGCACCGAAGAAAGCGCCGCAACGACGCCGAGTTGGCAGCGATTGCGCAGCTCTTGCGCAGCAGTTCGGACGGCGTCAGCGCTTCGCTGTCACTCGGCGCCGGATCGCCGTCCGAACGTACGCGGCCGGATGATGGAAGACGATTTGCCCGAAGCCGCCGACTCGTGACAATGAGTCAGATATCAAAGACGCTGCCAACTTTTGGCAAAGCAAGGCTTGTAGGTTCAAGCCCACGTCACGGCATAGACTTATCCGGCAAGCCTCGCGAAAGCGGCCCGCCTATCCTTGAGGCTCGTTCGAAGCATGGCTCTTCGAACTCCCATTCCTCCTCCCGGCGCAACGCGCGCCGTTACACAGCGCCCCCCGGGGCGCTGTTTTTTTGGTGGTCGCGTCATCGACGAGCGGGCAGAGCGCTACGACGTCTGCCGTTGCAGCGCGCGAACATCCGCCTGCAGCGAAATCGCCCATGCACGCCGGTCTCGCCCCCACGACTGCTGTGCTTCACCGAAGCAGACGATGGCGGCGAGCCGCGGCGCCTTCAAGGTGCGCCAGAGCGAGCTGATCAGGTTGTCGTCGTCGATGTACCTCGGCGCAAAGCTGGTCTCGCGGGTCGCGGCGTCGGCGAAGCGCAAGGCGGCGGGCACGATCGGCGCGCCGGCCGAGATCGCGGCCTGAAGCAGGTTGGCATGGAAGGGCAGCAGCGTTTCGCCGTTGCCGGTCGTTCCTTCCGGAAAGATCGCGATCAAGTCGCCCTCGCGCAGCGCCTTGGTCATGTGATGGACCACCCGCAAGGCGTCGCGACGTCGCTCGCGCTCGATGTAGAGGGAACCCGCGCCGGTCGAAAGCGTGCCGATCACCGGCCAATGTCGAACACCCGCCTTCGACACGAAGCGCACGTGCCGCGCCGCGTGGATCGTCAGGATGTCCAGCCACGAGAGATGGTTGCTCACGATCAGCGCCGGCCCGGCGACGGGCGGCGTGCCGCGCACGACCAGTTCGATGTCCATCAGCGCCAACATCCGCGCCGACCATTTCTGCACTTCGGCTGCGCGGTCATCGGCAGAGAGCGACGGGAACCGGGTCCGGATGATCCACCAGCCGCGCGCCGTGTGCATCACCGCCCGCGCCAGCTTCCAGAGCGCCTTGATCGATCGCATGCGGGGGCGACGTCCCGAGTCAGCCGTGCAGGATGCGCCCACCCGCCAGCGTGAAGCGGGCGCGCCCGATCAGCGGCTGCCCCGCGAACGGCGTGTGCTTGCCTTGGCTGCGCAGGCTGGCGGCGTCGGCTTGCCACTCGACCGCGGGGTCGACCACGCAGAGGTCGGCCGCCGAACCCACCGATAGTTCGCCCAATCCCGATGCTCCGACCAGCCGAGCCGGCGCCGAAGTGACGACCTCGATGGCACGGCTCAACGAGGCGCCGCTGCGCGTCGCCCATCGCAAGGCCAGCGGCAACAGCAATTCGAGCCCGGTCGCGCCCGGCTCGCTTTCGGCGAAAGGAAGGGTCTTGGCATCGGCCTCGACCGGCGAATGGTCGGACACCAGCGCGTCGATGGTCCCGTCGAGAAGTCCTTCCGACAAGGCGTCGCGGTCGCGCTGCTGGCGCAGCGGCGGATGAAGCCGCGCGCGGCTGTCGAAGAAACCGATGTCGGTATCGACCAGGTGCAGCGAGTTGATGCTCACATCGCAGGTCAGGGGCAGCCCCTCCGCCTTGGCCGCGCGAACTTGCGCGACGCCCGCCGCACTCGACAGCCGGCACAGATGCACGCGGGCGCCGGTGCTGCGCATGAGTTCGATGATGGTGAAGATCGCGATGGTCTCGGCGGCGACCGGGACGCCGGCCAGGCCGAGCCGGGTCGCCAACGGTCCGCTGGCTGCGACACCGCGGCCGAGATCCCGGTCCTGTGGCCGAAGCCAGACCCGATGCCCGAAGGTGCTCGCATATTGCAATGCGCGCTGCAGCACCTGCGTGTTGGCGAGCGGCACGTCGGCCTGGCCGAAGCCGATGCAGCCGGCCTCGGTGAGCTCCGCCATTTCGGTCAGCACCTCGCCGGCCAGTCCGCGGGTCAGTGCGCCGAGCGGAAAAAGCCGCGCGCTCTGCATCTTCTCGGCACGGAACTTCAGCATCTGGACCAGCCCGGGCTCGTCGAGCACCGGATCGGTGTCCGGCGGGCAGACCAGGCTGGTCACCCCGCCTGCCACGGCCGCGGCCATTTCGCTTTCGAGCATGCCTTCGTGCTCGTAGCCCGGCTCGCGCAATCGCGCGGCCAGGTCGACCAGGCCGGGCACGACCAGGCAGCCCTTCGCATCCAGCGTTCGCTCGGGTTCGAAGTCGCTCCCCACCTGCCCGATCGCCCGGATGACGCCGCCGGCGATGGCGAGGTCGGCCGGCCCATCGACGCCCGATGCCGGATCGATGACGCGCCCGTTGGCAACCAGGATCTTCATGCTTCGTTCCCCGCGACGATGCTCATCACCGCCATCCGCACCGCGATGCCGAAGGTCACCTGCGGCAGGATGACGCTTTGCCGGCCGTCGACCACGGCCGAATCGATTTCGACGCCGCGATTGATCGGGCCCGGATGCATCACGATCGCATCCGGCTTGGCCAGGCTCAGTTTCTCGGGCGTAAGCCCATAGGTCTTGAAGAACTCCTGCGAAGACGGCAACAAGGCGCCGCTCATTCGCTCGTTCTGCAGCCGCAGCATGATGATCACGTCGCAATCGCGGATGCCTTCCTCGAGCGAATGGCAGACCCGGACACCCATCTGCGCCATGTCGCCGGGCACGAGGGTCTTGGGTCCGACCACCCGCACTTCGGCGCAGCCGAGCGTGGTGAGTGCATGGATGTCGGAGCGGGCCACCCGCGAATGCAGCACGTCGCCGACGATGGCGACGGTGAGGTTCGCGAAGTCCTTCTTGTAGTGGCGGATCGTGTACATGTCGAGCAGCCCCTGCGTCGGATGCGCATGGCGGCCGTCGCCGGCATTCACCACGTGCACATGCGGCGCGACATGCTGAGCGATCAGGTAGGGCGCGCCCGATTCGCCATGGCGCACCACGAACAGGTCCGCCGCCATCGCGCTCAGGTTGGCGATGGTGTCGAGCAGCGATTCGCCCTTGGTCGCGGACGAGCGCGCGATGTCGAGGTTGATCACGTCCGCCGAAAGCCGCTTGGCCGCGATCTCGAAGGTGGTGCGGGTGCGGGTCGAGTTCTCGAAGAACAGGTTGAAGACGCTCTTGCCGCGCAAGAGCGGAACCTTCTTGACCTCGCGGTCGTTGACGCTGGTGAAGCTGGTGGCGGTGTCGAGGATGTGCGTCAGGATGTCGCGCGACAGGCCTTCGATCGACAACAGGTGGATCAGCTCGCCGTTCTTGTTCAACTGCGGATTGCGCTTGTAGAGCATCAGGCCTCCTCGATCTTGAAGCCGAAGGCGCCATCCGCATCGCGTGCGAGCTCCAGCGTCTGGGCCTCTGGCAGCTCGAAGTGCGCGGCCGCGAAATCTGCACACACCGGCAACTCGCGCCCGCCACGGTCGACCAGCACCGCCAGCCGCACGCGTTCGGGCCGGCCGAAGTCGAACAGTTCGTTCAGCACCGCGCGGATGGTGCGGCCGGTATAGAGCACGTCGTCCAGCAGCAGGATGTCGGCGCCGTTCACGTCGAAGGGGAGCGAGGTCTGCGCGCTCGATGCGAGACCGCGGCGGGCGAAGTCGTCCCGGTGCATGGCGGAGGAAATGATGCCGGGGGCGCCCGCCAGGCCGAGATCCGATTGCAGGCGCTCCACCAGCCAGGCGCCGCCGGAGGTGATGCCGACCAGCCGGGTGTCCGGCCGCATCAGCTTGCGGACGCCATCGCGCAGGTCGAGATAGAGGGTTTCCGCTTGCGGAACGGCGCTCATGGAAGGCTCCTCAGGAACTGCTCAAGGATGATGCAGGCCGAAGCCGCATCCGCATCGCGGGCGCCGGCGGCCAGGGCCTCGGTGGTGCTGTAGCGCTCGTCGACCTGGTACACCGGCAGCCGAAAGCGCCCGTGCAGCTGGCGCGCGAACCGCTGCGCCGCCCGCGTGTTGTCGTGGGGCGCGCCGTCCGGGTGGTACGGAACGCCGACCACCAGCGCATCGGGCTGCCACTCGCGGATCCGGGCCTCGATCTGCGCGAAGCGGGCATCGCCTTCGGCCTTGATCGTGCCTTGTGGCGTGGCCGCGGACAAGAGCCGGTTGCCGCTGGCGACGCCGGTGCGCTTCTGGCCGAAGTCGAAGGCGAGGAAACTCTGGAAATGGGACGGGACCGGCTCGACCGCGGGAGCCTCGGCCCCGGCTACCTGGCTCATGCGTGCCCCGCGTCGGGCGACAACTTCCAGGCCTCCAGGCCGAGCAGCATCAACGCCCTGTCGTAGCGCTGGTCGACCGGCGTGTCGAAGATCACGGCCGGATCGGCGCCGACCGTGAGCCAGCTGTTCTCGGCCAGTTCCGATTCGAGCTGGCCCTCGCCCCAGGCCGCGTAGCCGAGCGACACCAGCACCTTGCGCGGGCCGGAGCCGGTCGCAAGCGCTTCGAGCACGTCTTTCGAAGTGGTCATCTCGAGGCCGCCGGGAATGGTCATGGTCGATGCGTAGACCGACTCCTCCGGCTTGTCGGCATCGGCGAACACCGGTTCGTGCAGCACGAACCCGCGCTCGGTCTGCACCGGCCCGCCCTGGAAGACGGGCGCCTCGCCCAGCTCGGGCCTCGCCAGGTGCAGCTCGATTTTTTCGAACAGCACCTTGAGGTTGATGTCGCTGGGCTTGTTGATGACGAGGCCCAGTGCGCCGCGCTCGCTGTGCTCGCAAAGATAGATCACGCTGCGGCTGAAGGACTGGTCCGCCAGGCCCGGCATCGCGATCAGGAAGTGATGCGTGAGGTTCATGCGGGCAGAATCGAAGGCCATGCCCCCGATTTTACTGGCGGTCGACAAGACCTATCCCAAGGGACTGATGTGGTTTCGCCGCGACCTGCGGCTGGACGACAACGCAGCGCTCCATCACGCGCTGCGCGCCTGCCGCGAGGTGGTGTGCGTGTTCATCTTCGACCGTGCCATCCTCGATTCTCTGCCCCGGGCCGATCGGCGGGTCGAGTTCATCCGCGAGTCGCTGGTCGAACTCGCGGCCGACCTCCAGTCGGCCGGCGGCGGCTTGGTCGTGAAGCATGCGGTTGCCGAGGACGAGATCGCGCCGCTGGCCCGCGCACTCGGCGTCCAGGCGGTGTTCGCGAACCGGGACGACGACCCGGCCGCGCTCGCTCGAGACGCGAAGGTGCTGGGCGCGCTGGCCAACGCGGGCATTTCCTTCCACACCTACAAGGACCAGGCAATCTTCGAGCGGGACGAGGTGCTGACCCAGGCCGGCCAGCCCTACTCGGTCTTCACGCCCTACAAGCGCGCCTGGCTCGCCAAGCTCGATGCCTTCTTCCTGAAGCCCTATCCGACCCGCGGCCATGCCGATGCGCTGGCGCCGATACCGGAGGCGCATCGGGCCGAGGTGCCGACCTTGGAGGACATCGGATTCGAGAAGACCAACCTCGAGGCGCTGGAGATCCCGACCGGAACGCAAGGCGGCGCTGCGCTGTTCGAGGATTTTTTTGGCCGCATCGAGCGCTACGACCATGCGCGCAACTATCCGGCGCTGCGCGGACCGAGCTACCTGGGCGTGCACCTGCGCTTCGGAACCGTGTCGATCCGCCAACTGGCGGGCGTCGCGCACCAGCTTTCGCTGCAGGGCGACAAGGGCGCGGCCACCTGGCTCAGCGAACTGATCTGGCGCGACTTCTACTTCCAGATCCTCGCGCATCATCCGCGCCTGACGGAAGGCGGCGAGTCGCGCAGCTTCCGGCCCGAATACGACAAGATCCAGTGGCATCACGGCAAGCATGCCGACCTGCTGTTCGATGCCTGGTGCCAGGGGCAGACCGGCTATCCGCTGATCGATGCGGCCATGGCCCAGATCAACCAGACCGGCTACATGCACAACCGGCTCCGGATGGTGGTCGCCAGCTTCCTGTGCAAGGACCTCGGCATCGACTGGCGGCGCGGCGAGCGCTACTTCGCGATCCATCTGAACGATTTCGAACTCTCCTCGAACAACGGCGGCTGGCAATGGGCGAGTTCGAGCGGCTGCGATGCCCAGCCCTATTTCCGCATCTTCAACCCGGTCACGCAAAGTCAGCGCTTCGATCCGGACGGCAAGTTCATCCGGCGCTACCTGCCCGAACTGGCCAAGCTGCCAGATGCCGCGATCCACGCGCCCTGGCTCGCCAAGCCGGTCGAGCTCGAAGCGGCCGGGGTGGTGCTGGGCAAGACCTACCCGAAGCCGATCGTCGATCACGCCGAGGCGCGGGAGAAGACCTTGCAGCGCTACGCGGTGGTGCGCCAACCCAGCGTCGCGAGGGCCTGAGCGGAGGCGGCACTGATCGCGCGCCCCGATTGCGCGTCGAGATAGCGCCGAGATCACGCCGAGATCACGCCCAGATCGCGCCGAGAGCCGCCAGGAGCTTGCCTAGGCGGCGGCCTCGGTCAGCTGCGCAGCCAGGCTGCCGCCGCCCCGCCGCGGCGTCTCGGCCGTCGGCGCGTTGGTGTAGCTGCGAACGAGGCGCAGCAGCTCGTCCTCGGAATACGGCTTGCCGAGGTAGTGATTGACACCCAGCACGCGCGCATGGTCGCGGTGCTTTTCAGCGATGCGCGAGGTGATCATGATGATCGGCAGGGACGCGAGCGACGCATCGGCGCGGATGTTGCGCGCCAGGTCGAAGCCGTCCATGCGCGGCATCTCGATATCGGAGAGCACCACGGCTGGCCGTTCCTGCTGCAGGCGTTCGAGCGCCTGCAGGCCATCGGCCGCAAGCGTCACGCGGAAGCCTTCGCGCTGCAGCAATCGCTGGGTGACCCGCCGCACCGTGATCGAATCGTCCACCACCAGCACCAGCGGCATCATCGGCGGCTCGACCGCGGTACCCGGCGCCGCATCGGCCGGTGCCTGGCCCGAAGCCGCCGCACTCGGCACCTGCAGGGCCCTGGCCTTGTCGCCATGCACCGCCGCGAGCGCCACCGGGTTGAAGATCAACGCGACTTCGCCCGATGCCAGCACCGAGATCCCGGCCATGCCCGGCAGGCGGGACAGCTGCGGACCGAGGTTCTTGACCACCACTTCCTGGTTGCCGAGCACTTCGTCGACATGCAAGGCGACCCGCTGGGCGGCACTGCGAACGATCACGACCGTGTTGGCCTTGCCGATCACGTGATGTCCACGCTGGGCGCCCTGGAGCAGCGCGCTGCCCGAATAGAACGGGATGTCCTCGCCGCCGAAGCTGAAGTGTTGTCGCTGGTAGGCGGATTCGGTATCCGAGGCGCCGATGCGCTGCACGATCTCGACCACGTTCGACGGCACGCCGACCGAGGTGCCGCCGGTACGCAGCATCACCACGTGCGTCACCGCGGTGGTGAGCGGCAGCACCAGCTTGAAGCTGGTTCCGGCACCCTGTTCGGTCTGGGTCTCGATGCGCCCACCGAGGCCGGCGACCTGGGCCCGCACCACGTCCATGCCGATGCCGCGCCCAGCCAGCTCGGACACCTCGTCCGCGGTGGAGAAGCCGGGCTGGAAGATGAACTGCGCCAACTCGTCGGCGCCGAGCGGCTGGCCCGGCGCCATCAGGCCCAGCGCGATCGCGCGCTCGGCCACCCGTGCATGGTTCAAGCCGGCGCCGTCGTCCCGGAATGTGACCGAGACATCGTTGCCTTCGTGATGCAGCTCGATGACGATCAGGCCGACCGCATCCTTGCCCGCAGCTTCGCGCTGCGGCGCCGGCTCGATGCCGTGCGCGACGCAATTGCGCAGCAAATGCTCGAAGGCCGGCATCATGCGGTCGAGCACGCCGCGGTCCATCTCGATGGTGCCGCCGACGATGTCGAGGCGCACCTGCTTGCCGGCATCCTTGGCTGCCTGCCGGACGACGCGGTAGAGCCGCTCCGAAATGCCTTCGAACTCGACCATGCGGGTTCGCAGCAGCCCGCGCTGCAGTTCGCGGGTCTGGCGGGCCTGGGCGCTCAGGTCGTCCTCGGTGGTCTGCACCGTCTTCTGCAGGGTTCGCTGCACGGTGGCCACGTCGTTCACCGACTCCGCCATCATCCGGGTGAGTTCCTGGACCCGGGTGAAGCGGTCGAACTCGAGCGGGTCGAAGCCCTGCTGCGAATCCTTGGCCTGCGCCAGGCGGGATTGCATCTGGCTTTCTGCCTGGACCTCGACATCGCGCAGTTGCTGGCGCAGCCGATCGAGGTTGCCGGTGAGGTCCGAAAGCGAACTGCGCAGGTGCACCAGCTGCGCCTCCAGGCGCGAGCGCGTGATGATGACTTCGCCCGCCTGCGTCATCAGCCGGTCGAGCAGGTGCGAACTGACGCGAACCTGCTGGTTGGTGCGAGGTCGCAGCGGCGTGAGCGCGGACGGCGAAGGCAGCACCATCGGCCTGCGCGGCACCGTGGTGTCGGCCTTGGCTTCGGCGACGGCTTCGCTCGACGTCAAGCCCGAAGGCTCCGTCGATGGGGCGGATGCAGGTTCGGATGCCACTCCAGATGCAGATGCAGATGCAGATGCAGCTTCCGCTTCGGATGCGACTTGCGTCGGCGGTGCAACGCCTGATGGCTTGGCTTCGGCTTCCGCCCCGACCGCGGCAGCAGAGGCCGTTTCGGTCGACGCCGGTTCGTTCGCAGCCCGAAGCGCATCGAAGCTCGCCTGGAGCCCATCGAACCTGGCGAGCAACTGCTCGATCGAGGCGCGGTCCACGCCCGCGGACCCCAGCACTTCGATCTCGGACTCCATCAAGTGCGCGCGTTCGCCGAGCCGCATCGCGCCGGCCAAGCGGGCACTGCCCTTGAGCGTGTGCAGCGTTCGCAAGGTCGAGGCACGCGGCGCCGGGTCTTCCGGCCGCTCGGCCCATTGGCGCAAGGCGGTGCCGAGCACGGGCAGCAGCTCCGCGGCTTCTTCCTCGAAGATCGGGAACAGGTCGGCATCGATGCCGTCGACCGCATCGATCGCGTCGTCCGCATCGTCGACGGTGGCGTCGACCATGGTGCGGCGCGATGGCTCGGCCGAAGGCGTGGCCGCCGCCGCCATGCCGTCGTCGGCGATCGGCGCGCTCGCGACCGCGCGCAATGCATGCAGCGTGCCTTCGGCGGGCTCCTTCAGGAAGCCGGCCGCGAACTGGTGCAAGAGGCGCCGGATCTCTTCGGCCGCGGCCGACAGCACCGCGCCCTGCGTCGCCGTGCCGCGGCCATGCATCTGGAGATGCTGCAGCGCGGCTTCCATGAGCCGGGCCATGCCGGAGAGCCCGTGAAACCCGACCGTGGCCGAACTGCCGGCCAGCGAATGCGCCAGATTGATCGTCGTATCGCCGATCCGCATGTGCGGTTCGAGCGCCCATTCGCCGACCTCGTCCACCAGTTGGCGCGACCACTCGTCGGCTTCGACCAGGTAGACGTTGTAGAGCGGCAACCCGATGCGCAGCGGCCCGATGACCTTGACCGGCTCCTCGGCTGCCGATGGCTGCTCGGCCGCCACCGGGTCGTCGATCGACGAGAACTCGCTCGCGGCGGCGGCCATGACGGCCTCCGCTTCTTCGACTGCGGGTGGGGGCACGTCGGCAGCCACGGCGTCGGCGCGGCGGTCTGCTGCGTCGGCAGAGACGACTTCGCCGGCGTGGTCGTTCTCGCTGGCTTTTGCTGCTTCCGTGGCGAAGGCAGGCGCTTCTTCGTCGGTGCCATCGACCGGGTCGCGAGGCGGCGAAGGTTCGCCCTCCGTCGCCGGCGCCGGTGCGGCCACCTCGGCAGCCAACTCGGCAACGAACTCGTCGAACTCGTCGAACTCGGCCGAACGCTCGGCCTCGGCGGCGTTCGGCGCCGACGGTTCGAGGCGCGCGCCAGGGGCCGCTCGCTGCAATAGATCGTCTTGCGAAAGCGACTCGACCGGAGGCGCCATCTCGGCCGCATCGTCCCGTCCGCTCGTCTCCTGCACCGCCGCATTCAGGCTCTTGAGGAAATCGATTTCCTCGAACCGGTCGGGCAACGACAGCTCGGATGCGGTGCCTGCCGGGTCGGCCGGCGCTTCGAACTCGAGGAAGTCGGTGGAAGCGAAGTCGCTGTCCAGCCCGGTATCCGGCTCGAGTTCATGATCCCGATCCCGATCCCGCTGCCGCTCGTTGGATGCGCTTTCGAGCGCCGCGAGATCGGTGTCGAACTCGAGGTTGAGATCGAGGTCCGGCAGTTCGGGCAGTGACAGCGGCACTGGCGGCATGCCCGCGTCCGCCGCAACAGCCGGATGATCCTCGGCCGCCTCGGCCGAGGCGATGTGGCGGGCTGCCGCGACCAGGGCGTCGACGTCGGCAACACGGGTCGAGACCACCTTGGGTTCGTCGCGGCTCAGGTTCTCGGCCGCCGCCTTGAACGGCGCCGACTGCCAGCCGTGGGGCTCGCCGGCGGCGATGGCCTCGACCCAGCTCGCGAAATCGGTCAGCGCCTTGCGGGTGGTCGACAGCAGTTCCGGCGTGGCCGGCCTCTGGTCGGCCAGCCAGCTGTTGAGGACCTGCTCGAACGACCAGGCCGCATCGCCATAGTCCATCAACCCCACCATCCGGGCGCTGCCCTTGAGGGTGTGGAAGGCACGGCGCAACACGGTCAGTTCGCCGTGGTCGTCCGGCGTTCCGCCCAGCACCGAAACCGCGGCCAGGCCGTTGTGCAGCACCTCGCGGGCCTCGTCCAGGAAGATGTTCTGCAGGTCGTCTTCTTCGAGTTCGGTGACTTCGGTGTGCGGCAGCGGCTCCAATGGCGCGGGGCCGGTGATCTTGGCGGTCCAGCTCGCGGCCGCCTGGCTGAATTCCTCGATCGGCGACGGCGCCTTCCGGTTCGGGCCGGCGAGCGCCGCCAGCTTGGCGGCGATCTGGGCGTCGACTTCCTCGACGCTGAGGACGGTGCTGGCGACCTGCACCGGCCCCTCGGTGACCGCGAAGGAAGGCGGCGGCGCATCCTGCAAGACCTGCGGCGCGGCAGCCGCTTCGGCGGCTTGCCGGCCCATCAGCGGCTTGAGCTCGCCGGCCTCTTCGTCGAACACGAAGAGCCGCTTGGCCAACGCCGGCTGGTAGCCCAGCATGTCGATCAGGAAGCCGAGCGCGCCGAGGTTGTTGCCGAGCAGTTCGAAGTCGTCCGCCGATTGGCGTGCGGAATCGGCGGCCAACAACTGGTCGACCGTCTCGCGCATGCGCTGAACGGCCTGCGTGGCCTGGTCGAGCCCGAGCACCGAGAACACGCCGCGCATCTGCAGCAGCTGGCTGGGCACGTCGCGCAGCAGCGGCTTTTCGGCCGGCCTGCGGAAGAACTGGTCGAGCGACTTCTCGAGTTCGCCCAGGTGGCTGCGCAGCTCATCGACCACGGTACCCATGGTCTGGCGGTCGCTCACGCGGCGGTACAACTCCTCCATCCACGATTCGAGCGGCTCCGAGCGGCCGCCTTCCCGCACCCGGTCGATGCGGCCGGCCAGCTGGATGGTTCGGGCGGTCAACTGGCGGTCATGCGGATCGAGATCCTCGAAGGCCGCCTCGAGATAGAGCACCGAGGTCGCGACCTCCATCGCCAGCTCGGTCGAGGGCGCACGGCCCGATCGCACCGAGCTGTCGACCGCGTTGTTGAGGGCCTGCACCAGCGGCGAACTGGCGGGATGCAGCTTCTGGATCGATTCGCCGAGCTGCGACAAGGCATCCGCCACCTGGCGAACCCGGCTCACGTCGCCGCCGGACAGGCTCGACCACATTTCCTTGGCGGTCTCGATGCGCTTGCGCGCCTGCGCGAGCACCACCGGATCGAAGCGGCCGAACTGCTCGACCGTGTAGTCGACCGACTGCTCGGTGGTGATGTTCCAGGCCGTGCGCACGGCGCGGAGCGTGGCCGCATCGTCACCCGGCCCCGGCACCGCCTGGGCACAGAAAAACAGCAGGTCCTGGCCGAGGCGATCGGACACCGTGGTGTCGCCGCGCGCCAGCGTGGCGTATTGCAGGAGCACGCGGGACGCCGCCCGCTTGGCGTAGGAGTCCGGCGGAATGAGCGCCAGCGCCAGGGCCTCGAAGAAGCCGGCAGCCAGCGTCCAGAAGCTCGCGACACGCGGCACGGCCGAACCGCGCCCGAGGCCGAGGCACAGCCGATGAAGGCGCTTGGCGGCCTGGTCGTCGCCGCTCCTCACGACGCTCAGCACTTCGCGGTCGAGCTTGGATCGCACCGCCGGGTCGTACACCAGCGCGGATTGCGAGGCGGCCGGGCGAATTTCGGCCCAGCGCCAAGGTCCGCCCCAGAGGTCCGCCGGATGCACGCGCTCGTTGCCGACCAGCTCGAGCACGTCCCGGTACTGCGGGAACAGCGCGACCGCCGAAACCTGCTTGCCGCCAATGACCGCGTTGAGGAAATCGCTAACCGCGAAGCCCGCACGCTCGATGGTCTTGACCGCTGCCTCGTTGCAACGAGTGGGCTCCGAAACGAAAGTCTGCAGCGCGAACTCGACCGCACCCAGCACCAGCCCCGGCGCCGGATGCCCGACCATCTGCAGGGCGCCGACCGCCTGGTGCAGCTGCTGGCGCGCCAGGCGCAGCGGCGCGGCGTCCTGCTCGGCGCCGGTACCGCCCTCTCGAATGAAGCGGCGCAGCGTCTTGCTGGCGTTGTCGAGCGACTTCTGGACTTCTGCCAGCACCCAGGCCAGTGGGCCCAGGTCTTCGGCGGCAGGCGAAAGCGCCGTGGTGGGCGCGCTGGCTGGGCTTGGCGTCGACACGTTGGTGCGCTCGGGGTTCAGGCGATCTTGAAGCGTGCGACCGATTGCCGGAGTTCCTCGGCCATGTGCGACAGCTCCCGGACCTGCTGGGCGGTGGTCCGGGTGCCCTCGCCGGTCTGCTCGGTGACGGCGAAGATGTGCTGGATGTTGGCGGCGACCACGTTGGCCGAGTCCGCCTCGCGCGAAGCCGATTGCGAGATCTGCTCGATCAGGTCGGCCAGGCGGCGCGACACCCGGTCGATTTCCGAAAGCGCGGTGCCGGCGTTGTCGGACAGCTTGGCGCCCTCGACCACGCCTTGCGTGGATCGCTCCATGGCGCCGACCGCATCCTGCGTGTCGGTCTGGATCGCCTTGACCAGCGCCGAGATCTGCCGGGTCGCATCGGCCGAACGCTCGGCCAGACGCTGCACCTCTTCGGCCACCACCGAGAAGCCGCGACCGGCCTCGCCAGCCGAGGCGGCCTGGATGGCTGCGTTGAGCGCCAGCACATTGGTCTGCTCGGTGATGTCAGAGATCAGCTCGGTGATTTCGCCGATCTCCTGCGAGGATTCGCCCAGGCGCTTGATGCGCTTGGAGGTTTCCTGGATCTGGTCGCGGATCGAGTTCATGCCGCCGATCGCGTTCTGCACGGCCTGCAGGCCGGAGGATGCGGCTTCGAGCGATTGGCGCGCCACCAGCGCCGATTCTTGTGCCTGGGACGACACGCCGTTGATCCGCTCGGCCATCGTCAGCACCGATTGGCCGGTTTCCCGGATCTCGCGCAGCTGCTCGGTGGATGCGGCCAGCAGCTCGGTCGAGGTGCTCTCGACCTGCGACGTGGTCTGCGCAACCCGGGTCGCGGTGTTCTGGACGTTGCCCACCAGGAGCCGAAGCTCCTCGACGGTGTAGTTGACCGAGTCGGCGATGGCGCCGGTGATGTCCTCGGTCACCGTGGCTTCCTGGGTCAGGTCGCCTTCGGCCACGGTTTGCAGTTCGTTCATCAAGCGAAGAATGGCGGCCTGGTTGGCTGCGTTGACGCGGCCGGCTTCCTCGGTGGCGCGCTCGGCCTCGAGGCGTTCCCGCTCTGCCGACACGGCGCGCTCGCGGCCTTCGCGAACCTGGACGTAGCCGATCGCGCCGGCCAGGCCGAGCGCGGCGAGCGACAGCACGATCAGCATCACGATGGTGCCGGCGCCGAGGCCGGTGCGGGCCGAAAGCTTCTGCTGGAGATCGCTGAGCGAGGTGCGAAGCGGTTCGCTGTCGGAGAGGATCGCGGTCTGCGCTTCGCGCGCCGCCACCAGGCCCTGCAGGTTGCCGAGGATGGCGCCGGCCTGCGTGCGGGTCTGCTCGTAGGTCTTGAGGACCGCATCGATCTGCTGGCGGGTCTGCGAGTCGCGCGAGCCCGGAAGCCGCTGCTGCGCGCTGCCGTCGAGCAATCCCTTGGCGATCTCCTGGAAGCTGTTCAAGTCCTTGCCGAGGAGGAACACCGCATCGGGGCTGACGCCGTCGGCCGTCAGGAACTCGTTGGCCGACTTGCCGATGCGCTGGGTCAGCATCACCAGCTGCCCGGCTGCCGAAATCTCGGGCAGCGTGGCCGATTGCTGCATCTTGAGCGCGGCCACGGTCTCGGTCATCTCGAGCAGGTCGGACGACTGGCGATTGATGTCGCGGAGCGCCGCGCCGACCTGCGTCAGGATCTGCTGCTGCGCCAGGACTGCCTTCGCGCTCCGGTCGGCCCGCTCGACCAACGGCATGATCTTCGACAGCTCGGTCTCGTATTGGCTTCCGACCCGCTCCAGCTTGAGCGAATCGTCGCCGCCCGACAGGCCCTGCACCCGCCGCAACAGGTCATCGGAGCTGTCCTTCACTTCGGCAAAAGCCGGAACGTTGCCGACCAGTGCCTGCGACACCGACTTGGCGAGGCGCTGCGACTGCATCAACGATTGGCCGGTCGCGGCGACCTGCTGGGCCAGGCGCTCGGCGCGAAGGATGGCGGAGCCGGCCACCAGCAGCAAGAGCAGCACCACCACGCCGAGCAGCATCGCCAGCACGCGTTGCTGACGAGCCGGGTTCCATCCGCGGGTGGGCGGTTCGCGCACGATGTCGGACCGGCCACCGGCGACGAAGCCATCGGGCTCGGCCGGCTCGCCGGGCAGCTCGGGCGCCGGCGAATGGTCGTTGGCGGCGGCCTGCATCGGGACCGGCAGCGCCTCGGCCGGCTCGATCGAAGGCTCGCGCCGGACCAGCACGGTCTTCTCGTCCGCCGCCTGCAGCGTGTCGGGACCGTCCTGGCCGGCGGCACCGCCAGTCGATGGCTGGGCTTCGTCATGCCCCGTCGACTGGAATGGCTTGAACTTGTCGGCGATCGTGTTCACGGTCGTTCCTTCGGGTTGATTCGCGCCAGCAGATGCTCAGGCGCCGATGCTCAGAAATTGATCTTGCTGCGACAGCGCCTGCAGGCTGATTTCTTGCCAGCGCGCGCCCGCGGCGTCCAGGTACACATGCCCATGCCACGGGGCGGCGTCGGCCGCTGGCGGCTCCGACTCGACGAAAGCCTCGACGCCGCGCAGTCCGACCAGGCGATCGATCATCAGGGCGCAATTGACTTCGAGCATTTCGTTGAGGGCGACCAGGCGGGCCTGGCCGTGGCTCGATTCGCTGGCCGCCTCCGGCAGCTTCCTGCCGTTCAGGAACGCGGCGAAATGGATGACGCCGTAGAGGCCGCCTCGAAGGCCCACGACGCCGAGGAACCACGGCGCGGTGTAGGGCACGGGCTGCGGAGGGGCCCAGGGAAAAATCTCGCCGGCGTGCCCGAGCGGAAACAGGTACTTGCCGTCGCCCGCCTCGACTGCGAGCCACGATGCGGAGACACCGGTGGTGCGAGCGGCCTGCAAGCGTCCGGCGAGCCTCGCCTGGAACTCTCTGAGGGCATCACGGTCGGCCATCGGATCGGTCCGGCTGCATCAAGCCAGGGCGCTGATCTTGGCCATGAGCTCGGCAGGATTCACCGGCTTCACGATGTAGTCGCGGGCACCCTGGCGCATGCCCCAGAGCCGATCGGTCTCCTGGTTCTTGCTGGTGCACATGATGATCGGCACGCCCGCGTACTGCGGGTTGCGGGCGATCGAGCGGGTGAGCTGGAAGCCGTTCTGCCCGGGCATCACGATGTCCATCAGGATGAGGTCGGGCTGCTCTTCCTCGATGCGGCGCATGGCGTCGTCGGCATTTTCGGCCGTCTGCACGGTGAAGCCGTTCTTCTGGAGCAGATCGGTGAGGAACACCAACTCGGTCTTCGAGTCGTCGACCACGAGCACTTTGCGGATTGCCATTAGGAAACTTCCTGCTGAACGACGCCGAACTGCTGCACTGCCTGGAGCAATTGGTCCTTGGTGAAAGGCTTGGTCAGGTAGTCTTGCGAGCCCACCATGCGACCACGGGCCTTGTCGAAGACACCGTCCTTGGAGGACAGCATCACGACCGGCACGCTCGAGAATTGTGCGTTGCGCTTGATGATGGCGCAGGTCTGGTAGCCATCGAGCCGCGGCATCAGGATGTCGCAGAAGATCAGGTGGGGCTTGTGGTCGTTGACCTTGGAGAGGGCATCGAAGCCGTCCTCGGCCAGCAGCACCTCGTGGCCGCCCTGCTTCAAGAAGATCTCGGCGCTGCGTCGAATGGTGTTGCTGTCGTCGATGACCAGCACCTTGAATCCCGAACCATTGGCGCTCATCCGCACTGCTCCTCGTTTTGGCAATCCTCCGAGACCGCGCACGCCACCAGGGCGCGAGAAGCAAGGCCCTATGCCATGCTTCAGATCTCTACCATCTCAAAATCTTCCTTGCGGGCGCCACACTCGGGACAGGTCCAGTTCATCGGAACATCTGCCCAGGCCGTGCCGGCCGCAATACCATCTTCCGGAACACCCGCCGATTCATCGTAGATCCACCCGCAAATCAGGCACATCCAGGTCTTGGTTGAAGATTCGGTATTCATCGCAGCTTAAAGTCCCTGTTCATAGAATGCAACGCAAGTATCCAGGTGTATCAACAAAAGGCGTGACATGCGTCTCGGATCTGCCACCGGCCGAAGTAACGCAGCAGCAAAGTCCAACTTATTTACTACCGCCGTCGAAGGACGACGACAAAGCCCGTAATCTTAACGACCTCATGGACGACGAAACGGCTGCAGAAGAAGAGACAACTCCCCCGTGCGTGCTCGTGTTCAATGCGAGCGATCCGAGCGGTGCAGGCGGTCTCGGCGCCGATGCATTGTCGATATCTTCGGTGGGGGCGCACATGCTGCCGGTCGTCACCGGCGCCTATGCGCGCGACACGGCCGAGATCTTCGATCATTTTCCGTTCGACGAGGAAGCCGTCGCGGAGCAGGCCCGGGCCATCCTGGAAGACGTGCCGGTGCAGCTGATCAAGGTCGGCTTCGTCGGTTCGCCCGAGAACCTCGGCGTGGTGGCCGAAACCACCACCGACTACCCGGACGTGCCGGTGGTCTCGTACATGCCCAACCTGTCCTGGTGGGGCGACGTGCAGATCGAGGCCTACCTCGATGTCTTCCGCGAATTGGTGCTTCCGCAGACCACCGTGCTGGTCGGCAATCACAGCACCCTCTGGCGATGGCTGCTGCCCGACTGGAGCGGCGAGCGTTCGCCGACGCCGCGCGACATCGCCCGGGCGGCCGGCGAAGTCGGCGTGCCCTACACGCTGGTCACCGGCATCGCGCAGCCGGACCAGTTCGTCGAGAACGTGCTGGCATCGCCCGAATCGGTGCTGGCGACCGAACGCTACGAGCGGCTGGATGCCATCTTCGCGGGCGCGGGCGACACCTTGTCCGCCGCCCTCGCCGCCTTGCTCGCGAGCGGCACGGACCTGGTTGCCGCCACCAGCGAGGCGCTGAGCTACATGGACCGATGCCTGGATGCCGGCTTTCGCCCCGGCATGGGCCATGTGCTGCCCGATCGCCTTTTCTGGGCCGAGCCCGAGGAGGGCGAGCAGGACGACGAAGCCGCCGCCTCGCTTTCCGACTTTGCCCTGCCGCCCCACGAGACCCGCCACTGATGTCCTCTGCTGCCGATCCGAACCAGATCCTCTTCGAGCGCGCCTGCGCCGTCATTCCGGGCGGCGTCAACTCGCCCGTGCGCGCCTTCAAGGCGGTCGGGGGTACGCCTCGATTCATCCAGCGCGCGAACGGCCCGTACTTCTGGGACGCCGCCGGTCGCCGCTACATCGACTACATCGGCTCGTGGGGGCCGATGATCCTCGGCCACGGGCATCCGGCGGTGGTCGAGGCCGTTCAGCGCGCCGTGACCGAAGGCTTCTCGTACGGCGCGCCGACCGAGCGCGAGATCGAACTGGCCGAGGCGATCCTCGCGCTGATGCCGTCGATGGAAATGGTGCGGCTGGTCAGCAGCGGCACCGAAGCCGCGATGAGCGCGCTGCGGCTCGCACGCGGTGCCACCGGGCGCAAGACCATCATCAAGTTCGAAGGTTGCTACCACGGTCATGCGGACGCCTTGCTGGTCAAGGCCGGCTCGGGCCTCGCGACCTTCGGCAATCCGACCTCGGCCGGCGTGCCGCCGGAAGTGGTGCAGCACACGCTGGTCCTCGAATACAACAACCTGGCCGAACTCGAGCAAGCCTTCGCGCTGCACGGCCCCGACATCGCCTGCCTGATGATCGAGGCGATCGCCGGGAACATGAACTTCGTCCGCGCCACGCCCGAGTTCGCACGGCGTTGCCGCGAGCTTTGCACGCAGCATGGGGCGCTGCTGGTCTTCGACGAAGTGATGACCGGTTTCCGTGTGGGCCTGCACGGCGCGCAGGGCGTGCTCGGCATCAAGCCGGACCTCACCGTGCTCGGCAAGGTGATCGGCGGCGGCATGCCGCTCGCGGCCTTCGGCGGGCCGCGCGCCATCATGGAACAGCTTGCGCCGCTCGGGCCGGTCTACCAGGCCGGCACGTTGTCCGGCAATCCGGTCGCTACCGCCTGTGGCCTCGCCACGCTGAAGGAAATCGCGAAGCCGGGGTTTTATGAATCGCTCGGCACCCGGACCCGACAGCTGGTCGACGGCCTGCGCTCAGTGGCTGCGGCCGAGGGCGTGCCGTTCAGTGCCGACAGCGAAGGCGGCATGTTCGGCTTCTTCTTGATGGAATCGTTGCCGCAGAACTACGCGACCGTCATGACCACGGACAACGCGCGCTTCAACCGGCTGTTCCACGGCTTGCTGGAGCGCGGCGTGTACATCGCGCCCGCGCTGTACGAAGCCGGCTTCGTGAGCGCGGCGCATGGCGAGCAGGACATCGATGAAACGATCGCTGCCGCGCGCGAGATCTTCGGCGCGTTGGCAAGAGGCTGATCCGCCCACGAGCTCTGCCCTGCCTTGCCCTGCCCAGTAGCCGGGCAAGGCAGCGCCGCTTCGGCACCTCAGTGCCGGAGGTGCCTCAATGCCGGAAGTGCCGCACGCCCGACAGCACCATCACCACGCCGCGTTCATCCGCCGCGTCGATGACCTCCTGGTCGCGCATCGAACCGCCCGGCTGAATGACGCAGCTCGCGCCGGCATCGACGACCACATCGAGGCCGTCGCGAAACGGAAAAAAGGCGTCGCTCGCCACCGCCGTGCCTTGCAGCGACAACCCTGCATGCTCGGCCTTGATGCTCGCGATGCGCGCCGAATCCAGCCGGCTCATCTGCCCGGCACCGACGCCCATGGTCATGCCGTCCGCGCAGAAGACGATCGCATTGCTCTTCACGAACTGCGCCACCTTCCAGGCGAACAGCAAGTCCTCGATCTGCTGCGGCGTCGGCTGCTTCTTGCTGACCACCTTGATCTGGTCGGCCGATAGCTGGTGGTTGTCGGCGGTCTGCATCAGCAGGCCGGAGCCGACGCGCTTGACGTCCATGTGGTTGCGGCCGTTGTCCCAGTCGGTCGGGCCGCCCGGCGGCAGAGCGATCTCGAGGATGCGGACGTTCGCCTTCTTCTTGAAGAGTTCGAGTGCCTCGGCCGAGAAGCCGGGCGCCATCAGCACCTCGACGAACTGCTTGCTTACCGCCTTGGCGGCCTGCAGGTCGACCGGGCGGTTGAACGCGATGATGCCGCCGAAGGCCGAGGTGGGATCGGTCTTGAAGGCCTTCGCATAGGCCTCGTGCGCCGTGGCCGCGACCGCGACGCCGCACGGGTTGGCATGCTTCACGATCACGCAGGCGGGCGTGTCGAAGCTCTTCACGCATTCCCAGGCGGCATCGGCATCGGCGATGTTGTTGTAGCTCAGTTCCTTGCCCTGCAGCTGCCTGGCGCTGACCAGCGAGCCGGGCGCCGGATACAGGTCGCGATAGAACGCGGCCTGCTGGTGCGGGTTCTCGCCATAGCGAAGATCCTGCAGCTTGACGAACCGGCCGTTGCTCTGCGCCGGAAACATCGACCGCGTCCCGTCTTCCTGGATGCCCGACAGGTAGTCGCTGATGGCGCCGTCGTACTGGCTGATGCGGTTGAAGGCTGCAACCGAGAGCGCGAACCGGGTCTTGTCCGAAAGCCCGCCCGATGCCTGCAGTTCGGCCAGCGCGGCCGGGTATTGCGAGGCGTCGGTGAGTACGCCCACGTGCTGCCAGTTCTTGGCTGCGCTCCGCACCATGGCGGGGCCGCCGATGTCGATGTTCTCGATCGCGTCCTCGAGCGTGCAGCCGGGCTTGGCGACCGTCGCCTCGAAGGGATAGAGGTTGACGACCAGGAGGTCGATGGTCTCGATGCCGTGCTCTTCGAGCGCCGCCCGATGCGCCGGCAGATCGCGGCGTGCCAGAAGGCCGCCGTGCACCTTGGGATGCAACGTCTTGACCCGGCCATCGAGCATCTCCGGAAAGCCGGTGAGCTCGGCAACCTCGGTGACCGGCAGGCCAGCGTCGCCGAGCAGCTTGGCGGTTCCGCCGGTGGACAGGAGCCGCATGCCGAGCGCGTGCAGGGCCTGGGCGAATTCGAGGATGCCGGTCTTGTCCGAAACGGAAATGAGTGCGTTCATCAGTGGGGCTTACTTCAGCAGTTTGTGTTCGACCAGCTTCTTGCGCAGCGTGTTGCGATTGAGTCCGAGCCATTGCGCGGCCTTCGACTGGTTGCCTTCGGCACGGGTCATCACCACGTCGAGCAGCGGCTTCTCGACCACCCGCACCAGCATCTCGTACATGCCATCGGGCTCCGTGCCGCGAAGATCGCGAAAGTAGCTATCGAGGCTGTTGCGCACGCAATCTTCGATGTGTTTCTTGCTCATGGCCTTGTTGTTGTGTGAGTCGCTGCTGCTGAAAAGTCATGCGAATGCGTCGGTCGCCAACTCGTCGTCCGGCGCACCTGGCTGCAGATCGGCAATTGCCGGCATGCGGTCCATCTGCTCGCCGAGCTGGCCGAAGTAGTCGGCCACCGCTTGCCACTGCGCCTTGCAATCCTCGATCGCGTTCATGCGCGCGCGAAAGTCCTCGCCACCCGGCAGCGATCGCACGTACCAGCCGATGTGCTTGCGCGCGGTGCGCACGCCGCTGAAGTCGCCGTAGAGCGCGTAGTGGTCCTCGAGATGCGCGAGCAGCAGACGCCGCACCTCCGCCACCAGCGGCGGGGCGAGCAGGTCGCCGGTTGCCAGGTAGTGCGCCACCTCGCGAAAGATCCAGGGCCGGCCCTGCGCTGCGCGGCCGATCATCACCGCGTCGGCACCGGTTTCGGCCAGCACCTGCCGCGCCTTCTCGGGCGAATCGACATCACCGTTGGCCACCACCGGAATCGACACCGTCGCCTTGACCGCGGCGATGGTTCGGTATTCGGCGCTGCCCTTGTAGCCTTGTTCGCGGGTGCGGCCATGCACCGTCAGCATCTGGATGCCCGCGCCTTCGAAGCGCCGGGCCAGCACCACCGCATTGCGGCGGTCGTCGCTCCATCCGGTCCGCATCTTGAGCGTGACCGGAACGCCCTCCGGCGCCGCGGCTGCGACCACCGCCTCGGCGATCTCGAGGGCGAGCGGCTCGTCCCGCATGAGCGCGGACCCGGCCCACTTGTTGCAGACCTTTTTTGCCGGGCATCCCATGTTGATGTCGATGATCTGGGCACCGCGCTCGATGTTGTATCGCGCGGCCTCCGCCATCATCGCGGCATCGGTGCCGGCGATCTGGACCGCGATCGGCGCCTGCTCGCCGTCGTGGTCGGCGCGGCGCGATGTCTTGAGCGTGCCCCACAACTCCTTGCGAGAAGTCACCATCTCGCTCACCGCGTAGCCTGCGCCGAGCTTGCGGCACAACATGCGGAACGGCCGGTCGGTCACACCCGCCATGGGCGCCGCGAACACGCGGTTGTCCAGCACGAAGCTGCCGATTCGAAAGGTCGTCGAGGACACGGGCGCGAGGGTGGAGTTGGAAGCCGATGCACCCGATGGGTGCTGAAAAATGAGGCACGATTGTAGCGGCGCGAGGCTGGCTCGACCCGCGGGTTTTCGAACTTTTCTCCTCGGCAATCGCTCTTGACGCGCACGCGCGCAGCGCTTAGGCCGACGACTCATAAGACGAGCTCTTTCTATACTCCGCCGCACATGGAAGCCTGGCTCGACTCTCTCTTCGCCTATCTGGCGCTGCCGCAATATGGCCTGAGCACGTTGTTCTTCGCGGCTTTCATATCGGCAACCTTGATACCGGTCGGCTCGGAGCCGGTGCTCTTCGGATTGCTCAAGCTGAACCCCGACATGTTCTGGCCGGCGATCGGCGTCGCGACCCTCGGCAACACGCTCGGCGGAGCGGTGGATTGGTGGCTGGGCTACGGCGCGCACAAGGTGGCCGACAAATACTCGCATTCCAAGCATCACATGAGGGTGCTCGGCTGGCTCGAGAAGCTCGGACCGAAGGCCTGCCTCCTGAGCTGGCTGCCGCTGGTCGGCGATCCGCTGTGCGCGGTTGCAGGCTGGCTGCGGCTTTCGTTCTGGCCTTGCCTCTTCTATATGGCGATTGGCAAGTTTGCGCGCTACGTCACGATGACGGTGGCGCTCCTCTACATCTGGCCCAACTAGATCGTGTGACCCGGGTCGACCGCGCGCGCAAGCTCAAGACAGCAGCGCATACGGCCCGCCCCGTTCCAGTGCACGCTGATACGCCGGGCGGGCATGGATCCGCGCCAGGAAATCCATGAGTCTCGGCCGAGACGAGTCGAGTCCACCGCGAGCTGCCGCCGCCTCGATCGGGAAACTCAATTGGATGTCGGCGCCGGTAAGGGCCTCGTTCACGAACCACGGTCGATGCGCCAGTTCGGCCTCGAGGAAGTTGAGGTGCGACACCAGGTTCGGCGTGATGAAGCTGGCCTTGGCACGAGCCGCAATCGCCTTGGCGATCGGCTTCGCGAAGAACGGCATCTTCGCGGTCTCGATCCGATCGAAGACCAGCTTGAGCAAGAGCGGCGGCATGAGCGAGCCTTCGGCATAGTGCAGCCAGTAGCGATAGCGAACGGCATCGTCGCTGCCGGCGGCCGGCGCGAGCCGACCGGCACCGTGGCGCTCGATCAAGGTCTGGATGATGGCGCCGGATTCGGCGAGGGTGAGCCCGTCGTCGGTGGTCACGACCGGTGACTTGCCGAGCGGATGCACCGCTCGCAAGCTGGGCGGCGCCAGCATCGTCTTGGGATCGCGCTGGTAGCGAACGATCTCGTAGGGCAGGTCCAGCTCTTCGAGCAGCCAGAGGATCCGCTGCGAGCGAGAGTTGTTGAGGTGATGGACGGTGATCATCGCCCGAGCTTAGCCGGGGCGCCGCTCGCCGCGAGTCATGCCGCATCGAGAGACCACGTCGCCTCGTGCATCGCCCGCCCAGCATGACGCGGCGCATGCGTATCCACCTACAGGATCTCGGCGCCCCCGCGAGCAGTCGAGCACAAGGTGGGTTCCTAGCATCCCGCTCGACCACCACATTTGCCACGATGAACTCGACCCACGGGTCGCGAGCCGCCGGAGCGGCCGAAGGAACAACGATGCCCCAACCACCGCAATCCCCGGACCGGGACGATGCCCTGCACGTCACACGACGGACCGTGTTCCAGGCAGGCGCCGCGATCGCGGCGGCACAGGCCGGCCGAGGCGCCATCGCGCAGCCTGCGCCGAACCCCGCTGCCACTGCGCCAGTGCCGAATGCCGCAATGGAGATGCCGCCGCAGCGCATGCCGATCGAGTTGCAGATCAACGGCAAGGGCTACAAGCTCACGGTCGATACCCGCACCACGCTGCTCGATGCATTGCGCGAGAACCTTCACCTGACCGGCTCGAAAAAAGGCTGCGACCACGGCCAATGCGGCGCTTGCACCGTGCTGGTCGAGGGCCGCCGCACCAATGCGTGCCTGAGCCTTGCCGTGATGCACGACGGCCAGCAGATCACCACCATCGAAGGACTCGCCAAGGGCGAAGACCTGCATCCGGTGCAGCAGGCCTTCATCGCGCATGACGGTTTCCAGTGCGGCTATTGCACGCCGGGACAGATCTGCTCCACGGTCGGCATGTTGAACGAGGTCAAGCTCGGCATGCCGAGCCACGCCACCCGCGATCTCGGCGCGCCGGTCGCGCTCACCGACGACGAGATCCGCGAGCGCATGAGCGGCAATCTCTGTCGATGCAGCGCCTACCCGAACATCGTGGCCGCGATCAAGGATGCCGCCGGAGTGCGCTCATGAAAGCCTTCAGCTACGAACGTGCCGGTACGCCGGCGCAGGCCGCGGCCGCGGCGCTCAAGCCCGGCGCCAAGCTGATCGCCGGCGGCACCAACCTGCTCGATCTCATGAAGCTGCAGATCGAGACGCCGGCGCACCTGGTCGACATCAATCGTCTCGGCCTCGACACCATCGAGACCTTGTCGAACGGCGGCCTTCGCATCGGCGCGATGGTCCGCAACAGCGACCTGGCGGCCGATGCGCGCGTGCGCCGCGATTACGCGGTGCTGAGCCGGGCGCTGCTGGCGGGCGCATCGGGGCAACTGCGCAACAAGGCGACCACCGGCGGCAACCTGCTGCAACGCACCCGCTGCTACTACTTCTACGATACGTCCAAGCCCTGCAACAAGCGACAGCCGGGCGCCGGCTGCGCGGCGATGCAGGGCTACAACCGCATCCATGCGATCGTCGGCACCAGCGACCAATGCATCGCGACCCATCCGTCGGACATGGCAGTCGCGATGCGGGTGCTCGACGCCGAGATCGAGACCGTGTCGGCCACCGGCAACCGGCGGGTGATTCCGATCGCCGACTTCCACCGCTTGCCCGGCGACATGCCGCATGTCGAGACCAGCTTGATGCCAGGCGAAATGATCACCTCGGTCACGCTGCCGCCGCCTGTTCCCGGCCGGCACGTCTACCGCAAGGTGCGGGACCGCGCCTCGTACGCGTTCGCGCTGGTCTCGGTCGCTGCCATCGTCGATTCGTCCGGCGGCCGCATCCGCTCGGCGCGCATGGCCTTCGGTGGGCTCGCGCACAAGCCCTGGCGCGTGGAAGCCGCCGAGACCGCCCTCGCAGGCGCCTCGGCCGACGAGGCGAGCTGGAGCCGAACGGCGGACGCCGTCCTCGCCGGCGCACGCGGCTTCGGCCACAACGATTTCAAGATCCCCCTGCTGCGCCGCACCCTGGCGGCGGCGGCCAACGAAGCCGTCTCGGCCTGAAGGAGCGAATCGCATGGAAATGAAAGCACCCTCGGCGCCGAACCCGATCGACGACAACCGGCAAGGCCTGATCGGCAAGCCGGTCGACCGGGTCGATGGCCGCCTCAAGGTCACCGGCAAGGCGCCTTATGCCTACGAGGTCCAGGAAGGCAATCGTCCCGTCTACGGCTTCGTCGTCGAAGCCAGCATCGCGAAGGGAGCGGTGGCCGACATCGACACCTCCTTCGCCGAAAGCGCGCCGGGCGTGCTGCTGGTCTGGACCTACCGCAACGCCCCGCGGCAGGCCGAATGGGGACCGGTCGATGCCAAGGACCGCTACGCACGCTCGTCGCCGCAACTGGGCAATGCGCGCATTCGCCACTACGGCGAAGCCGTGGCCTACGTGGTGGCCGAAAGCTTCGAGCTGGCGCGTGCCGCGGCGCAGTCGGTTCGCATCCGCTATGCCGCCGAACCGGGCGAGTTCGTGCTGACCAAGGACAAGGCCACCAAGCCCGCCGAGACCGAAGAGAAGAAACCCGATTCATCGCTCGGCAACTTCGAGCAGGCATTCGCCCAGGCACCGGTCAGCGTCGATGCGACCTACACCACGCCCTTCCATATCCACGCCCAGATGGAGCCGCACGCCACGCTCGCCTACTGGAAGGGCGGACGGGTCATCGTGCATTGCTCCTCGCAGCTGGTCGAGAGCGCGCAGAAGGCCGTTGCCGCCACCTTGCAGATCGCGCCCGACAAGGTCCGCATCGTGAGCCGCTACATCGGCGGCGGCTTCGGCGGCAAGCTGCCGGTGTACGCCGACGTGATGTTGTCCGCCATGGCATCGCGCCAGCTCAACCGACCGGTCAAGACGGCGCTCACGCGCCAGCAGATGTTCCACCTGACGACCCACCGGAGCGACACCATCCAGCGGGTGCGCCTGGGTGCCACCAGCGACGGCAAGCTGACGGCGATCGGCCACGAGACCTGGTCGCATGCGGCGCGCTTCGACAACTTCTACGAGGCCGCCAGCACGCAGACCCGTTCGCTCTACGCCGCCCCGAATCGGATGACCGCGCACCGCATGGCGCATCTCGACCTGCCGATCTCGGATTCGACCCGTGCACCGGGCGAAGCGGTCGGCATGCTGGCCCTCGAAGGCGCGATGGACGAATTGGCCGAGAAGCTCAAGCTCGACCCGATCGAGCTTCGCATCCGGAACGAACCCACCATCGACCCCGAGAAGAACATCCCCTACTCCACCCGCCAATTGGTGCAGTGCCTGAAGGAAGGCGCAGAGCGCTTCGGTTGGAGCCGTCGCAGCGCGGCGCCGGGCGGGCGGCGCGAAGGTCGCTGGCTGGTCGGCATGGGCATGGCCTCGGCCACCCGATCGAACTATCTCCGGCCGTCCAAGTGCACTGTGACGCTGGACCGCAACGGCGTCCTGACCGTCCACATGGCGATGACCGACATCGGCACCGGCAGCTACACCATCTTCACGCAGATCGCGGCCGAGATGATGGGCTTGCCGATCGACCGGGTCCGCATGGACCTCGGCGACAGCGACATGCCCGAGACCCCGGGCTCGGGTGGATCGTTCGGCGCCGCGAGCGCCGGCTCCGGCCTATTCGACGCCTGCAACAACCTGCGCGAGAAGATCGCTCGCCGGCTCGGCGCAGGCGCCGCCGACGCCACCTTTGCGAATGGCCGGGTGAGTGTCGGCAATCGGTCGGAGCTGCTCGGCACCGTCGCCGGTGCCATCGGCTTGAGCGCCGATGGCGAGATCAAGCCGGGCGACATGATGAAGAAGTTCTCGCAGCAGGCGTATGGCGCCTTCTTTTCCGAAGTCGCGGTCGACGCCGATACCGGCGAGATCCGGCTTCGGCGCATGCTCGGCGTCTTTGCCGCCGGCCGCATCCTGAACCAGAAGACCGCAACCAGCCAGGCGACCGGCGCCATGATCTGGGGCGTGGGCTCGGCGTTGCACGAAGACGCGATCGTCGACCCGCGCTACGGCTACTTCGTGAACCACGACCTGGCCGAATACCACGTACCGGCCCATGCCGACATCCCGGCGGTCGAGGCCTACTTTCTTCCGGAGGTGGACGACAAGGCCAACCCGCTCAAGATCAAGGGCGTGGGCGAGCTCGGCATTTGCGGCGCGGGCGCATCGATCGCCAATGCGGTCTACAACGCCTGCGGGGTGCGGATACGCGACTACCCGCTCACGCTCGACAAGGTGCTGGCCGGCCTGGAGCGCCCCTGATGCTCGCGGCGCTGGCCGCGGGCCTCAGGAACTGAACAGGAAGTTCATGACGTCGCCATCCTTGACGACGTACTCCTTGCCCTCGGCCCGCATCTTCCCGGCTTCCTTCGCGCCGTGCTCGCCCTTGAAGGCGATGTAGTCGTCGAAGCCGATGGTCTGCGCGCGGATGTAGCCCTTCTCGAAGTCGGTATGGATCACACCGGCAGCCTGCGGGCCGGTATCACCGATGTGGATGGTCCAGGCGCGCACTTCCTTGACGCCCGCCGTGAAGTAGGTCTGCAGGCCCAGCAGCGAATAGGCCGCGCGGATCAGGCGATCGAGGCCGGGTTCGGCCTGGCCGATCTCAGCGAGGAACATCGCCTTGTCCTCGTCGTCCATGTCGGCCAGCTCGGCCTCGATCTTGGCGCAGATCGCAACCACCGGCGCGTTCTGCTTGGCGGCATATTCGCGCAGCCGATCGAGGAAGGGGTTGTTCTCGAAGCCGTCTTCGGAGACGTTGCCGACGAACATCGCCGGCTTGGCGGTGATCAGCGAAAACTGCTTGATGAGCGGCTTGTCTTCCTTGCTGAACTCGAGCGCACGCACCGGCTGGTTCTCGTTGAGGGCGGCCTGGCATCGCTCGAGCAACGCGACCAGCTTGGCGGCTTCCTTGTCGCCGGAGCGCGCGGTCTTGGTGTGTCGGTGCAGCGCCTTCTCGACTGTCGAAAGGTCGGCCAGGCAGAGCTCGGTCTGGATCACCTCGATGTCGGAGATCGGGTCCACCTTGCCCGCGACATGGATCACGTTCGGGTCTTCGAAGCAGCGCACCACGTTCACGATGGCATCGGTTTCGCGGATGTGCGCGAGGAACTGGTTGCCGAGGCCTTCGCCGGTGCTCGCGCCGGCCACCAGGCCGGCGATGTCGACGAATTCGACGATCGCCGGCACCACGCGTTCGGGCTTGACGATCTCGCTCAGCTTTGCCAATCGCGGGTCGGGTACCTCCACCACGCCGACGTTCGGCTCGATGGTGCAGAACGGATAGTTCTCGGCCGCGATGCCAGCCTTGGTCAGCGCATTGAAGAGGGTGGACTTGCCGACGTTGGGCAGGCCGACGATGCCGCACTGGAGACTCATGGCGGGGACTTTCGGATAGCTTTGGGGAAGCCGGGATTTTAGGCGCGCACCATCTGGGCCGCAGCGGCGCCGCCCAGCCTCCTCGGCGCGGCTTTAGTGACGCGTGCGTTCAGTCGAAGCGAAGGTTGGCCTGGACCCGCTGGCCGCGGCGCAGCAACTGGTCGACACCCTGCAGCACGATGGTGTTGACGCCGAAGGTGATGGCGCCATCCAGCCGGGCGTCCGCCCGATAGCTCTGCAGCGCCGCGCCCACCGCCGTGCCGCGCTCGCCGGTCGCGGGGTCGACATCCGGGATCGGGCAACGCTTGCAGGGCTTGACGTTGCGCAGCCGTGCCTCGCCCTCGCCGGTTGCAATGTGCAGCAGCTCGACCCGATCCTCGTCATGGGCCTCGATGCCGGCCAGCACCAGGTTCGGCCGGAACCGCTCCATGCCGACCGCAGCGTGCCCCGCAGCCTCCAACCGCAGATTGAGTTCGGCCAATGAAGCCTCGCTGGCGACCAGCACCGGAAAGCCGTCCGCGAACTGGTTCGGCGCCTCGATGCCGCCGGTCCACTTCATGCTCGAGAGCCGCTGGAACTCCGGATCGAAGCGCACCATGCGCAGCCGCTTCGCGCTGCTTCCCGGCTGCAGGAAATCGCTGAACCACTGCGCGGCGATGTCGCCCATGTCGAAGGCCTCGACCACGTCGTCCCAGATGCGAACCCGCATCGGCTGCTCGACCCGGTCGAAGGCGATGTGCAGCGCCAGCATGCCGGGGGCGCGAAGCACCATTTCGGAATGCTTCATCTGCGGCCGGATCAGCGCCATGCGGGGCAACTCGCGCTGGGTGAGATAGCTGCCGTCGGCGTCGACCACCATCCAGGCGCGGTCGAACTCGAAGCCGGTCTCGGTCAGCAGCACGTCGGGCAGTTCGACCCCGGCACAGGATTTCACCGGGTAGATGAAGAGGCGCGAAATGGTGGCTTGCAGGTCGAATGCGGAAGATGACACGGACGGGTCCTCGGTCTGGAGCGGCGATTCTCCCCTACGGGCGGTGACGCGAAAGGCTGCTCCTACAATGCCGCGATGGCTCTTCCACCCGAGGTTTGCATCCGCGGCGCCGGTGTCGTCGGACGCACGCTCGCCCTGCTTTTGGCACGCGAACGCGTGCGGGTGGCGCTGGTCGCACCGGCTGCCGCAGCGGGCCCTCAGGACGTTCGCGCCTATGCCCTCAATGCCGCTTCCAAAAGCCTGCTCGAGTCGCTTCGAGGCTGGCCCGACCCGGTCAATGCCACGCCGGTCGCAGCGATGCAAGTGCACGGCGACGAAGGCGGCGAGGTCCGCTTCGATGCCGCTCGCCAGAAGGTCGACGCCCTGGCCTGGATCGTCGATGTTCCCGCGCTCGAGCGCCAGCTGAGCGATGCGGTCCGCTTCCAGTCGCGCATCGAGGTGGTCGCCGAACCGGTTGCAGCCCCGCTCACGGTGATCTGCGAAGGACGCGCCAGCGTCACCCGCGATTCGCTGCCGGTCGAATACGAAGTCACCCGATATTCCCAGGTCGCGATCGCCGCGCGGCTGGTCGCCGAGAAGCCGCATGAAGGCATCGCTCGCCAGTGGTTCAACGACAAGGGCGAAGTGCTTGCGTTGCTGCCGCTCGCCGGCCAGGGCCTGGCGCTGGTCTGGTCGGTCGACCAGCTGAGGGCGCCGAGCCTGATGGCCCTGGGCGCTGCCGAATTCGATGCTGCCCTGCGCGAAGCCACTCAGGAAGCGCTCGGCAACCTCACGCTGTCGAGCGAACGGGCGAGCTGGCCGCTGCAGCGCGCCACTGCACGCCGCTGGGTTGGCCGCTTCGAAGACGGCGGGGCCTGGGCCTTGGCTGGCGATGCGGCCCACACCATCCATCCACTGGCCGGCCAAGGCCTGAATCTCGGCCTGGCCGATGCGGCCTCGCTCGCCGGCGTGCTCAAGGATCGTGACTACTGGCGCAGCGTCGGCGACCCGCGGCTCCTTCGAAGCTACGAGCGGGCGCGCCGCTCCGACGTGCTCTCGATGAGCCTGGCCACCGACGGCCTCCAGCAGCTTTTCGCACACAGCACCGACCCGCTGCCGGCCTTGCGCAATTGGGGCATGCGAGGCTTCGACCGAAGCTTCTTCGTCAAGAACTGGATCGCCCGACAGGCCATGGGGCTTCGATGAACCAAGGGAGTTAGCAAGATGAAAAAACATTCGATTCACCGCGCGCGACGAGCGCTGGCAGGCGGCGCCATTGCCGTTGCAAGCCTCGGCGCGATGCTCGGCACGGTTGCACGAGCCGGCGAAGCCGAGATCCGGCAGAACCTCGCGGCCCGGTTGCCGCAGTTCGCCAAGATCGACGAGGTGGCCAAGTCGCCGATGCCAGGCCTCTACGAGGTGCGGGTCAACGGCTTCGACATCTTCTACACCGACGAGCAGGGCAACTATCTCCTGCACGGCAACCTGATCGACGTGAAGGCCAAGCGCAACCTGACCGAGGAGCGGGTCGAGAAGCTCAGCGAGGTCGCCTTCGACAAGCTGCCGATCAAGGACGCCTTCAAGATCGTGCGCGGCAACGGCAAGCGCAAGCTCGCGGTGTTCGAAGACCCCAACTGCGGCTACTGCAAGCAATTCGAGCGCGACCTCACCAAGGTCGACAACGTCACCATCTATCTCTTCCTCTACCCGGTGCTCGGGCCGGACTCGGTCGTCAAGTCGAAGAACATCTGGTGCGCCAAGGACAAGGGCCGCGCCTGGAGCGACTGGATGACCCGCGGCGTGACACCCGAAGCCGCCGAGTGCGACACCGCCGCAGTCACCCGCAACCGCGAGTTCGGCCAGAAGTACAACATCACCGGCACGCCCACGCTGATCTTCAGCAACGGCACCCGCACGCCCGGCGCCATTCCGGCCGAGCAGGTCGAAAAGCAGCTGGCCGCGCTGAACTGACGTGACCGGGGCCGGCCTGCACTACCGCGTCGAGTGCGCGGACACCCATGCGCACTTGTTTGCGGTCACGCTCACCATCGACCGGCCCGCGGCGTTGCAGCGCGTTTCGTTGCCTGTCTGGATCCCGGGCAGCTACCTGGTGCGCGAGTTCTCGAAGAACCTGCAAGACCTCGGCGGCTCGCAGGGCCGGCGCAAGCTGGTCGCGACCCAGCTCGACAAGTGCACCTGGGAATTCGCCTGCAACCCGGACAAGCCGCTGGTGCTGCGTTGGCAAGTGTGTGCCTACGACCACTCGGTTCGAACCGCCTGGCTCGACGCGGACCGCGGCTTCTTCAACGGCACCAGCCTCTTTCTGCAGGTCGACGGGCAGGCCGATTCGCCCCATCGGATCGAAGTCGTTGCACCGGCCGCCGGCGCAGAGGCGGCGCGATGGTCCTGCGCCACGGCGCTGCGGCCACAGAAGGTCGACCGGCGCGGCTTCGGCAGCTACCTGGCCGCGAACTACGACGAGCTGGCCGACAGCCCGTTCGAACTCGGCGCCTTCTGGAGCGCGGACTTCGAGGTGTGCGGGGTGCCACATCGCTTCGTGGTGGCAGGCGCACCGGCTTCGTTCGACGGTGCCCGCCTGGTCGCGGACACGCAGGCGATCTGCGAGACGCAGATGCGCTTCTGGCACGGCGAACGGGTCGGCAAGCGCGGCGGCGCGAAACCTCCGCACGATCGATACGTGTTCATGCTGAACGCGGTCGACGACGGCTACGGCGGGTTGGAACACCGGCATTCCACGGCGCTCATCTGCACGCGTCGCGACCTGCCGCAGCTGGCCGCCAAGAAGCAGCCCGAGGGCTACGTCACGCTGCTGGGCCTGATCAGCCACGAATACTTCCACACCTGGAACGTCAAGCGCATGCGGCCGTCGGAGTTCGAGCGCTACGACTACGGCCGCGAGAACTACACCCGGATGCTGTGGTTCTTCGAGGGCTTCACCAGCTACTACGACGACCTGCTGCTGCGGCGTGCCGGCCGGGTCGACGACGCGGGCTACCTCCGGCTCTTGAACAAGACCGTCAACCAGGTCTTGCAGGCGCCGGGTCGTCATGTGCAGTCGGTGGCCGAGGCGAGCTACGACGCCTGGGTCAAGTACTACCGGCAGGACGAGCAGACCCCCAACACCACGATCAGCTACTACACCAAGGGCGCACTGGTCGCGCTGTGCCTCGACCTCACGCTGCGGCACGAAGACCAGGGCTCGCTCGACGACGTGATGCGCCTGCTCTGGACAACCGGCGCCGGCGGCCCGATCAGCGAAGCGGACGTGGCGTCGGCGCTCGAGCAGGTGGGCGGCCGTTCGTTCGCGGGCGAGATCGCGAGCTGGGTTCACTCGACCGACGAGCTGCCGCTTTCGGACGTGCTGCGGGCCCACGGCGTCGCGACGCTGGACGAACCCGCGCAACGTGCCCAGGCACTGGGCCTGCGGGTCGCCGAAGCGAACGGCAGCGTGCAGGTCAAGATGGTGCTGCGCGGCGGTGCAGCCGAACGCGCAGGCTTCTCGGCCAACGACGAATGGCTCGGCATCGAGCTGCCTGCCGCGAGGGGCCGGGCGGCGCAGGCCTGGCGCATCACCAAGCTGGACGACCTGTCGCTGTATCTCGGCCCCGCGGGCAAGTGCACCGCGCTGGTCGCTCGCGATCGCCGCCTGCTTCGACTCCCACTGGCCGTGCCGGCGTCGGAAACCACCTGGCGCCTCTTTGCGCACGATGCCGCCGCGCTCAAGCGCTGGATGGAAGCCGGCTAGCGCAGCGGGATCGACCTGAGCGCCGCAGTCCTTGCACCTTGCCTGACCTCGCCTTGCCTCGCCCCGCTTTCACAACCCAACCTTGTTCGTTCCCAGGAGACACCATGACCCCGAGTTACGCCAACATCCAGGTTCGCATCGAGTCCGAGAAGGTCGGCATCGTGACGCTCGATCGTCCCAAGGCCCTCAACGCTTTGAACGATGAACTGATGACCGAGCTCGGCGCAGCGCTCAAGGCGTTCGACGCCGACGACGCGATCGGCTGCATCGTGCTCACCGGCAGCGAGAAGGCCTTCGCCGCCGGTGCCGACATCGGCGCCATGGCGACCTACACCTTCGCCGATGTCTACAAGGGCGACTACATCACCCGCAACTGGGAAACCATCCGCAGCATCAGGAAACCGGTGATCGCCGCCGTCAGCGGCTATGCGCTCGGCGGCGGCTGCGAGCTCGCGATGATGTGCGACTTCATCATCGCCGCGGACAATGCCCGGTTCGGCCAGCCCGAGATCAAGTTGGGCGTGATTCCGGGTGCCGGCGGCACGCAGCGGCTGCCCAGGGCGGTCGGCAAGGCCAAGGCCATGGACATGGCGCTCACCGCCCGCATGATGAAGGCCGACGAAGCCGAGCGGGCCGGGCTGGTCAGCCGCGTCGTACCCTTCGACAAGATGATGGAAGAGGCGATCGAGGCCGCGCTGGTCATCGCCAACTTCTCGCGCGTCGCGGTGATGGCGGCCAAGGAATCGGTGAATCGCGCCTTCGAAAGCGGACTGGCCGACGGCGTGATGTTCGAGCGCCGGCTGTTCCATGCGTTGTTCGCGACCAGCGACCAGAAGGAAGGCATGGATGCCTTCGTCAACAAGCGGCCGGCCGCGTTCAAGCACGAGTGAAGCGGGAAAGCCCACCAGCCGGCTCGTGGCCGGCAGCTCCCCGGCTGGCATCTCGTAGCTCGTAGCTCGTCGCTCGCGAGAGGAAGTCAGCGCGGCGCGGCTTCGGTTCCGGGTGGCGCCGGCGCAGGTGCTGCAGGCGCCGTCGGGGTCGGGGTCGGGCTCGGGCTCGGGGTCGGTACCGGCGCTGCCGGCGAATTGATGACGATGTCCGGCACGCCCGGAATGCCCGACTTGATCACCCGTCGCGGCGGCGATGCAGCCGGCGCCGCCACGGCATCCGCGCTGGGGGCAGCCGCCGGCGGCGCTGCCTGGCTGCCAGCGGGGCTCGCTGTCGGTCGCTCGGCTCCGCTTCCGCGCGACTCCGAAGCGGTCGGTGCGGCCTGGCCGGACCGCGGCTCGGACGCCGGCGTGCGAGCCGCACGAGCTGCCTCGACCGGCGGAGGAGAAGATCGACTCGAAGGCGCCGCCATCGATGCTGCCCCGCTTTCCGCGGAAGGCGCAGGCTCCGTCGGCGACGACTGGCGCTGCTGTTGTTGCTGCTGCGCTGCTGCCTGCAGCGCATTGCGCACCGCCGCCATCGCTGCGGGCGAGGGTTCGCCGGTGGCGGCAGGCAATCCCTTCTCGCGCCAGCGAACCTGGTTGCGCGTGATGTCGAGCACGGCCAACAACTCGGCACCACGCTCGAAACTCACCCGCCATTCCACCGCACCGGCAAGCGCCTTGCTCTTCAACGCCGTGATCGCGATCGAGCCCAGCAGTGCGCCCAGCTCCTGGCCCTGCTCGCGCGGGATGCCGATGCTCTGGGTATCGCTCTTCTTGAGCGTGAGTCGAGACCAACTGGAAAGCGCAGCGAATGAAGGCAGTGCGGCGAGCGGAGCCTCCGGGTTGGGCGCAGCCAGGGCAGCCGCGCGCTCTTGCGGGGTGAGCGGCGGCACCGGCGGCAACGGCGCATCGGCGAG
This sequence comes from Burkholderiales bacterium 8X, assembly GCA_902506565.1. Taxonomy (GTDB): domain Bacteria; phylum Pseudomonadota; class Gammaproteobacteria; order Burkholderiales; family Burkholderiaceae_C; genus Variovorax. Next base: position 3,632,572 of record LR732703.1, read on the forward strand.
GGCACGGCTGGTCATGCGCGTCGACCTGGCAGCGTCCCGCTGGCTCGGGGCAGCTGGGCCGGCTGCAGGATTCAGCGCGAGCGCAGCCGCAGCAGCGTCGTAGCGCTCGCGGGCCAGGGTTGCCGCATCGCGACGTGCGTCGCCGCTCGGCTTCGACGCGCGCGCAGCCGAGTCCAAGGTCGAGGCATCGGTCGGTACCGGGGGTGCCATGGCCGAGGTCGACGGAAGCTGGAGCAACTGCGGCCCGGCATCCGCGGTGGCGGCTTCGGCGACCGGGGTATTCGTCGATGCCGACTTGTTCTCCGCCGAAGCTTCGAGCGACTGGCTTCCGCCTGCCGCAGCATCGTCGGATTGCGCCCCGGCAGAAGGAGCGGGTGCCGCCGAAGTCTCCGGACTTCCAGCTGGCAAGCTGCCCGAAGGGGTGGCCGATGAAGGCGCTTCACGTGTTTCAGGCGCCGCAGTCGATGCGGGCGCCGGCGATGCCGGCATTGCAGGCGCCGTCGCCACCTTCTCGGCGTCGGGCCTTGCGCCCGGCACGGGCTCCCGCTGCCACATCACGGTGGCGAGCACCGCCACCAGCACGGTCGCGAAGGCCGCGTTCCACGGCATGCGGGACCCGCCGCCAAGGCCGAGCATGCGTTGCCACCAGGGTGCTTTCGCAGGTTCGAGATCGATCTCGTCGCCGACCACGCCGACCGCCTCGTGCGCCTTGTCGAGGATGGCCTTGCGCAGCCGCCAATCGGGTGCCAACGAGTGATCGGGTGCGTTGTGCAGCGCGCGTCGGAGATGCTCGTCGCGCAGGTCGTCGGCGCCGCCGTCGTCGCGCAGGTCGTCGTCGACCGAGGTGCCGGTCATGCGCGATGCTCCAGCACGGAAAGGTAGCGCTCCATGCAGCCACGCAATTTCTTGAGGCCGTAGCGCAACCGGCTGCGCACCGTCTCGAAGCCGATGTCCAGCGTGCTCGCCATCCGTTCGACCGTGAAGCCTTCCTCGTGGTGCAGCAGGAAGGCCGAGCGCTGGTCGTCCGGCAGCTCGTCGAGGCAGGCCAGCAAGCGCCGGCCGGCAGCCCGCCAGAACGCCAGTTCCTCGGCCGAAGGATGCGCGGCGTTGGACAGCGCGATGCTGCCGCCGATCAGGCCGCGGCCAAAAAGGCGGGCTGCCTCGAGCCCATCGCCGTCTTCATCGTGCGCATCGAAGGTGAACTCGCGGCCGCTTTGCCGAAGACGATCCATGGCGAGGTTGTGCGCGATGGTGAAGGCCCAGGTGCGCCAGGTGGCGCCCTGTGGCGAAAAGCTCTGGCGGGCCGCGATGATCCGGATCCAGGTTTCCTGGAAGACCTCCTCGACTTCCGGTGCGAGGCGCACGCCCAGCAAGCGGCGCACGAATCTCAGCATGCCGCTCTCGTGCCGCGCATAGAGCGCATCGAACGCGGTCGCGTCGCCGCCGGCGTAGGCCAGCATCAACTGGTCGTCGGCCATGGCTTCGTGCAGGGACGGGATCGCGGAGGGCGCAAGCATCGGCAGATTTTCACCTCTCGTTGTACGGGCCAGCTCGTCGCCCGGGGTTCGCACGGAGCAAAAAAATTCGGTTGGGCGCGAACCCTGCCGCGAACCGCCGGCCGTATCAGCTGCATCCACAACCCGGAGCTCCTGATGATGAACCCTCTTCCCGCCCTGCGTCGTCCTGCCCTCTTGCTGCTTTGCGCCCAGATGGCGTTGAGCGGCTGCGGCGCCACCGAGCTGGCCGCTTCGCCCGCTCGTTGGCCGACCCCCGCGCCGATGCCGGAGCCGATCGACCAGCGCGGGCCGCAGTGGCCATCTTCGTTCAAGGCGCAGACCACGCCCAACTTCGAAGCGCCTTCCGCAACCCACTGCGCGCGCGGCATCCAGACGGTCGAGGTGCCGGGAGACACCTTTCCATCGCGCCCTCGAAACAAGCGCGAGCGGCTCGACCGCGAGCTGCGTTCGGAGCCGGGCCGCGAAGACAAGGCCGATACGAGTCGACGAGCTGCCTCGCCCGCCGAGAGCCTGGCGGCCGCAGGCGAAGCCACCTCGGCCGAAGCCCTGCCGGCGACACCACCGGCAGCGCCCGCGGCGCGTGCCGCCGATCGGAGCAGCCCCACACTGGGCGATGCAGCGCGCTTCGCTCCGCCGGCACCAGGCGGCTCGACGCCGCAGTTGCCGCAGCCGCTGCAGCGTCCGCAAATTACGCAGGTCGTCACGGCCGGCATGGTCGACGACAACGCGGACTTCGGCGCCTATATGCGATTCACCGCGCAGACCCAGGTGGCCTTCCGGGCCAGGGACGTCAGCGAGCGGCACCTGCTCCAGGTTCGGGATCGCAGCGGGTCGGCAGTGCCGGATGCCGAAGTCGCCGTCCACGCCGCCAACGGCGCCGCCATGTGGGCCCGGACCGATGCGGCGGGCCGGGCCTGGCTGCATCCCAATGCCTTCGACCCGGGCAGCAGCCAGGTCTACGAAGTGGCGGTGCGCAAGGACGGCGTCTATTCGACCGCGTACCTGCGTCGCGGCCAGAAGAGCGCGGTGGACGTGGTGCTGGCCCCGACGGCAACCATCGGCCGAGCCCGGCTCGACCTGGTGTTCCTGATCGACGCGACCGGTTCGATGGGCGACGAGATCGGCAAGCTCAGGCGCACGTTGAAGACGATCGCGGACGAGGTCGCCCGTCTGCCGAGCCGTCCAGATACCTGCTTCGGCCTGATGGCCTACCGAGACCGCGGCGATGCCTTCCTGACCCGGCGCCATGATTTCACCAACGACCTGAATGCCTTTCAGAGCGTGCTGAATGCGCTGCAGGCCGATGGCGGCGGCGACTATCCGGAGGCGCTGAGCGAAGCCCTGCACGAGACCGTCCACAAGATGAGCTGGCGCGGCAGCGGCGCCACGCGCATGGTGGTGCTGCTCGCAGACGCACCGCCGCATCTCGACTACGGCGGTCCGCGCTATGACGAGGACATGATGGCCGCGCTCGGCAAGGGCATCAAGGTTTTCTCGGTCGGTGCGAGCGGCCTCGACAAGCAAGGCGAGGTGATCCAGCGGCAGATCGCGCAGTACACCGGTGGAAGCTTCGTGTTCCTCACCTACAAGGAGGCCGCGAACCCGGCGAGCGGGCCGGGCCGCGAGACGGTACACGACGTCGGCAATTACTCGGTGCAGACCCTCGATCGATTGATCGTCCGCCTGGTCACCGAAGAACTTGCCAAGTTGCCCCGGCCAGCCGATCGACCGGCTTGAGCCGCCCACCGGATTGGCTATAATCTTGGGCTCGGCTCTTTAGCTCAGTCGGTTAGAGCGATGGAATCATAATCCACAGGTCCGCGGTTCGAGTCCGTGAAGAGCCACCAAACGCAAGTCCTCGTGACTGACAAAAAGCCCGCTATCCAACAGGTAGCGGGCTTTCTTCTTTGTGAGCTGAAGATGCGTAGCTGCCGCTATTCGGCTATCGCTCGACCGAATTTCGCTCGAGCCCGGTAAGCCAGGATCCGCTCTTTCAATCCTGCGCGGGTCGCCGAACGCACCAGTGCGGAAAGGTCTGCATCCAGCCACCCGTCGCTGCGCGTCGCCGCTCGAATAGCGATCATGGTGGCGCGATCGATCCTGGGTAGAGTGCAGATCTCGGCAAGCCATTCGTCCTCGTCGGTGGGCAGAAGGTCCGTGACCAGTCCGGCCGTCTGCGCTGCGGATGCATCCAACATGCTGCCATTCGCGATCCACTCGCGAGCCCGCTCCGTGCCCACCCGTTCCGCAAGGCGGCGGCTGCCCAATACCAGGCCGAACTGTGCGCCGGGGAAACAGAATGTCGTCGACGGCCGGGCCGCGCGAACGTCGCACATGGCAAAGAGGTCGGCTCCCGCGCCCCATGCGCGTCCCTGGGCGCAGGCGATCGTGCGGATGGGCGCATACCAAAGTGCAGCGAGCAATTGTTCAACCCGGACGAAGCGACGCAGCAAGTCGCCCTCGGATTCATCTTCAAGTCTCGACAGGTCGAAGCCGGTGCAGAAGTGCAAACCCTCAGGCCGCAGCACCAAGGTGTGAACTGCTTCATCGGCGGTGAGGGTGTCGATGGCAGACAAGAGCGCCTCGACCAGCTCCGTCGTCAATGAATTGCCTTTGGACGGCCGGTCGAAGTCGAGTGCCACCACACCCGGTGCAAGCGAGACCTCACGCATCGTGCCGCCGGGAGGCTTCGGCCTCGCGCAAAACCTGCGTGTGTTCGCCGAGAAGCGGCAGCGACTTGTTCAGCGGTACCGGCGCACCGTCGAGCCAGACCGGGCAGCCGACCGTGCTCGTGTGCGTCGCGCCGGGCAGGTCGATGTCCTGCACGAGCTGCAGATGCGCGGTCTGCGGATCGGCCAGCGCTTCCGCATAACCGTTGATCGCCGATGCGGGCACGCCAGCCTTCGCGAAGGCCTGCAGCCACCGGGCGAGCGGTTCGATCATGAATCGCTGCTCGAGCAGCGCCTTCAATGCGCCTTGGTTCTGTGCGCGCAGGGTCGGCGAGAGGAAGCGCGGATCTTCCAGCAGCCGCGGGTTTTCCACCACGCCGCACACTGCTTCCCACAGGCGGTTGTTGCCGGCCGCGATGGCAAACCAGCCGTCTAGCGCCCTGAAGGCCTCGTACGGCGCGTTGCGCGGATGCGCGGATCCGAGCTTGCGCGGATTGGCGCCGGTGCCGAAGTATTCGCTCGTCTGCAATGCGGCGATGGCCAGCGTGGTGCCGAACATCGGCACGTCGATGTGGCCGCCTGCGCCGCCGGCCGCGACCCGGGCGAGCATCGACGAGATGGTGAAGGCGCCGTAGAGCCCGGCCGCGAAATCCGCGATGGGCACGCCGCATTTGACCGGGGCGCCATCGGCCTCCCCGGTCACGCTCATCACGCCGGCCGCGGCCTGGATGGTGAGATCGAAGCCGCCTTCGCCCGCACGCGGCCCGGTCTGACCGAAGGCGGAGATCGAGCAATAGACCAATGACGGCTTGCGCGATTCGAACCAGTCCCAACCGAGCCCCAGTCGCTGCATGACGCCGGGACGGTTGTTCTCGACAAGGACCTCGGCCTCCAGCACGAGCGAACGAGCCAGTTCCAGGTCCGCCGGGGTCTTGAGATCGAGGGCCACCGAACGCTTGCCGCGATTCAACGATGCGAAGTTCTCGCTGTAGCCACCCGATAGCGGTGGCCATTGCCGCAGCGAATCACCCTCGCGCGGCTCTACCTTGACGACATCGGCGCCGTAGTCCGACAGCAGCAGGCCGCAGAACGGCCCCGCCGCCACCTGACAAAACTCGACGACCTTGATGCTAGCCAACGGAAGCTTGGAACTCATCTGAAAAATCCTTTCGTGGAGATGCGCATCAAAGATCGCCCGCACGCAGGCGTCCGATCCATCGGGCATCGGGGCGGCTGTCCAATCCCTCCAGCGTCTCCAACGCAGTGGCTGCATAGCCCCTGCCGAGTTGCGCGCAGTTGGTCTCGAACTTGCCGGTGAGGTCGGCGCGGGACATGGGGCGATGCAGGCTGCCGTAAGCGTCGTCCACACGGCCCTGCCACAGCAGCTCGTCGCCGGCGAAGAACCTCAGCGCCCCGGCTACGTGCTGCGGGAAGACGGCCTCGAACGACGGGTCGGTGGTGAAGTCGACCTTCGAGGCCAGCGAGCGCGTGGCTTCATCGAAAACATAGTCCTCGCGGAAATCGGGCAGGAACAGATGTCCTGTGCCGGGCTTGAGCAAGGCACGTGCGATGCAATACGGCGCGCTCATCAGGGCCATGAACGGATCGGCCGGTGCGGTCTTGGTCGCCTTCGGCGTGAACAACGTGACGAAGCGACTCGTCGCGCTCGCTTCGATGCGGGTCACATCGGCAAGCCGCGGCAGGACATCGGCACGCGCCCGGTGGGTCATCTCCACCAGCGGATGGATGATGTACTCGAGGGGATACCACTTGAAGGACATCTCCTCGCACACCCAGGGCATGTCCGCCGTGCGCTGCAATGCTTCGGGCCGGAAATGGTTACCGGTAAAAGCTTCGAAGAAGCCCTGGTTCGTCTCTAGCACGGCGTCGGGCCCGGTGAATCCTTCTTTCGCGAGCAGGGCAGCCGCGAGGCCGGCCTGCGCGGCCCAGCCTGCCTGCGTTCGCTTGGTGGAGTTGTCTCCGCGCGAGATCGCCGCCAGTCCTCCCGCGTAGCTGCACGCGATGGCGATTGCCTGCGCAAAGCTCGCCTCGTCGAGCCGCGCGACCTTGGCCACCGCCGCCGCCGCGGCGATCGTGCCCAGGATGGCCGTCGGGAAGAAACCGCGATTACGCACCGCCGTGCCGTTCCATTCGGTCGAACAGGCGGCCCAGCCGATGCGCCCGCCGACTTCGTCGCCGGTCATGACCGCTTCCAGGAAGGTGCGGCCGTCCGCGTCGAAGAGTTCGCAGGCCGCCATGGCCGCCGGGATGACGATGGTCGAGAAATGCGCGACCGAAGGCAGGTGAACGTCGTCGAAGTCGTAGCCATGACCGAGCGTGGCGTTCATAAAGGCCGCGCCCGATGGCGTGAGTCGCTGCGCCCGTCCGATCACGCTGCAGGCGCCGCTGCCGGTGGTGGCCAGCTGCGACCTTTCGGCGGCGATGGCGAAGTCCTCAGGTGCGGAGGCGGCGGCACAGCCCAGGGTGTCGATGATCGTGAGTTCGAGCGCCTTGCGCGTCTCGCTGCCGATGTCGCGCAGGCTGCAGGCCACCGCCATGCGCGCGAGGTCGTGGTGGTAGGCCATGTCAGGCAGCCTCTGCCATGAACGCGTTGGCGGCGAAGTTGGGGTAGACCTCGGCAACCTCTCGACGCGCGAAGCCGCGCAGCAGCGCGAGCTCGTCGGCGGTCGGCTCCTGGGTCGTGGGGACGTCCGAAGGGCAATCGAAATCGAAGCCGGTCTGCGCCTTCACCTCGTCCACCGTGTGGCCCGGGTGAACGCTTTCCAACGTGAAACGCGCGCGTTGTCGATCGAAGCTGAAGACACACAGACCCGTGACCAGCGCCACCGGTCCGCCCGGTCGGAACACACCCTCGGGGGATACGCCGGGCGCGCTGATGAAGTCGACGCGCGGCACGAAGACCCGCGGCGAATGTTCCTCCCGGAACAGAATGGTGCGCAGTCCCGTGTAGTACTGCAGCGCCGAGCCGAACGAGCCCGCGAACCGGACCCGCGTTTGCGGGTAGCCGTCGACACCCACCAGGTTGATGTTGCCCTGACCGTCGATCTGGCCGCCACTGAAGAACTGGATGTCGACGCGACCCTTGGCCGAGAAGTCGTACTGCTCGCGGATGCCGCCGGTGAACAGCTTGTTGAACTTGAAGCTGCCCAGTATCGACAGCGTGAAATTGCCGTTGCGTTGCGCATAGACGGTGAGCGCCGCCGCTGCGGGGATCGGCGAGGTGTTGCCCACGCCGATGCTCTTGGCGTCTTGGCACATGCGTGCCAGCACGGCTGCCAGCAGCTCTTGCTGCGTGTAGTTCGAGGAGGTCGTCGTCATGCTTGCAGGTCCCTTCATGCCGCCGCACGATGTGGCTCGAACACGAATTCGTCGAGGTAGGCCGCGAAGCCTTCCTCGGTGCGGGCCATGGCGGCGTAGCGGGTCATGTGCTGCGCATCGAATGGGTATTCGCTGCCGAAGGCCACCGGCCAGGCGCCTCGCTCGACATGCACGGTGGCGGTGGTGTAGAGCTGCGAAACGGTCGAGGGCGCCAGGTGCTTGTCCTCCAGCAGATCGCCTTCGTAGAAGTTCTCGAAGGTGGCGATCACCCGGTGCGCCGCCTGCGCCATCGCCATGACCTCGAAGGCCTTGCCGACCCAGACGTTGCCGTGGCGATCGCCGTAGAGGCCGTGGAACAGCACCACGTCGGGCCGGAGCGCGGGCAGCATGACGATCGGGTCGCCGCCTTCTGCGTAGGGGTTCGGTATGACCTGCCATTCGGGTCGGTACCTGAGGATGTCCGAGCCGATCAGCCCGCGCATCGGCATGAAAGGCAGTCCCTTCTGCGCCGCCGCAATCGACGAATGGAAGGCCGGGCAGGTGGTGTCTCGCACCTCCATGCGGCCGGACGATGCCCATGCACGGAACCGCGGCGCCAGGCCGAAGTCGCCCAGGATCACGCCGGGCATTTCGAGGTAGCTCACGCAGCCCGCGCCGATCAGCAGGTCTGCGACGTAGCCGCTGGGCGGCCCGCCGATCAGCCGCAGGTTGCGCGCGCCTTTTCGCACGAGGGCGCGTGCGGCTTCGGCAGGTGCGCCGCCGTAATCGGCGGGTACCACGAGCGTGTCGCCATCCCGCACGTATTCGACGAGTTCGGAAACGTCCTTCAGCACGACGGGTGGGATTCTGTTTTCCATGATGTCAGCCCTCGGTGGTTTGCGCCGGCAACACGTGGACCAGCTTTGTCTTCAGATTGGAGGTGGCGAGCGAGCCCGCCGCGACGATGCTTGCCTTCAGGCGAATCTTCAGCATCAGGTGTACCTTGGCCTCGATCTTCTCGGCCAGCGGGGCCCACGACGACTCGGGCAGCGTGGCAGCCGCCTCGATCCTCATCCGGACGGGCGGCGTGACACTGGGCAGCGGCTTGTCGAGCACGATCTGCATCTGACCCGACACATCGGGCGAAAAAGTCTCCACCACTTCCTTGATCGCCGTCGGGTAGACCTTCACCCCTGCGATGTTCATCAGGTCGTCGGCGCGGCCCACGAAATGAAAGCGCGAACCGAAGCGGCCGCAGTGCGGGCATTCGCCCACGTTGAGCTTCAGGATGTCGCCTGTGGCGTACCGCATCGCCGGCGCAGCTTCGTATTCGAGGCCGGTGTGGATCGCCTCACCGACCTGCCCGTCGACCAGCGGCAGCGGTTTGCGCGTGTCGGGGTCGACGAGGTCGTAGCGGAAGCAGTAGTCCTCGGCCATGTAGTGCAGTCCCTGGTGATCCGGTCCGCCGCACTCGACCGTCGCGTTGGTCCACGCGCCGGAGCTGGAGTCGAACACCTTGGCGCCCGAGCCCTCCTGCAGCCTCTTGCGGTAGGCCGGAATGGCCATGCCGGGTTCGCCGCCAACCAGGATCACCTCGATGCCCATCTCCTTCAGCGGGCGGCCGAGCTGTTCGGGCGCACGATTGATGAGATGGGACACCATCGACGGCGTCGCGAAGAGAACGCGCGGGCGGCAGGCTTCGATGTATTGCAGCGCCTTCGTGACGCCGGCCTCCGCGCCCAACGGAATCGGCCGCGCGCCGTAGGCCTCGGCCGCCTGCACCATGGTCGTGCCCGCCACCCAGATCGACAGGCCGAACAGCTGCAGGATCGAATCCCCGCGCCGCAGGCCGATCATCTCGAACACACGCCCGATGGTGAGATACGTCAGCTCCAGATCCTTTCGGGTGAAAAGGTAGAAGGTCGGCATGCCGGTCGTGCCGGAGGTGCCCGCCACGTGGATCACGTCCTCGATCGGCGCGCACAGGTGCATGCCGAACGGATGCCCGTACTTTTCGAGCGACTGCTGCTGCGACTCGCGATGAAGCGCCTTCGTGAGGAAGGCCGGCAACGCACGAAAGTCTTCGATCGTGCGGATATCGCGCGGGTCGGATATCCCGGCGGCGCGCATCCTGGCGTTGTAGTACTCGTTCTTGAAGCAGTACGCCAGTTGCGGGCCCAACTTGCGCATGCGCAGCTCGTTCAACGCGGCCATGTAGGCCACGGGATCCTTGTCGGCGATGGCGGCCGTGTAGTCCGGGCCGAAGGGGGAATTCATCAGCATCTGCAGGTCTCGTGGAAGGTTAGTTGATCGCGGTGAGGTTGGTGGCCTTGATGGTGGCGCCGTAGCGCGTCAGGTCCTCGCGTATCTGGTCGGCGAAGTCCTGTGGCGTGCCTGCCATCGGAAAGCCGCCGAGCGACTCGATGCGTTTTTTAACGTCGGGCATGGCGAGGATCCGGACAATCTCGGCGTTGAATTTGACGACGATGTCCTCCGGCACGGCCGCGGGAGCCACCAGTCCGTACCAGGTGCCGAACTCGAAATCCTTGCCGGTGGCCTCCAGCGCGGTGGGTACGTCCGGAGCGAGCGGATGACGCTGCTTGGCGGTAATGGCCAGCGCGCGGAGTCGGCCGGCTTCGACCAGGGGCTTGCCGATCAGAACCGTATCGAGGGCGTACTGAACCTCGCCGCCGGCGACCGCCGCGACTGCGGGGGCGCTGCCTTTATAGGGGATGTGCTTGGCCTCGATGCCCATCACCTTCTTGAACGACTCGCCAGCGATGAACGAAATGCTGCTCGACCCCGCGTAGTTCATCTTGCCGGGCTCGCGCTGCGCCAGCTTGATGAATTCGGGCAGCGTCTTGGCCGGCACGTCGTTGTTCACCAGCACGAAGATCGGCGAGCTGGCGATCATCGCCACGGGCCTCAGGTCCTTGATGTCGTAGTTGGCCTTGGGATAGAGGAACTTGTTGATGGCCAAGGTCGGCGTCACGATGCCGAACGTGTAGCCGTCCGGAGCCGCCTTGGCGACGAATTCCGATCCGATCTGCGTGTCCGCGCCCGGCTTGTTGTCGATGACGACGGCCTGGCCCCAAGCCTCGCCGAGCTTCTGGCCGACCAGCCGTGCCATCACGTCCGCGCCGCCGCCCGGCGGGTAGGGGACGACGATACGGATCGGCTTGTCCGGATAACCGGCCTGCGCGCCCACAGCCGCCATGCCCAGCAGGGATGCAGCGAGCCATGCCGCCAGTGTCTTCAGATCGATGTGCATGCGAGGTCTCCTGTAAAATTCCAAATATCAGAAAGCTGTTCCTAATTCTGGAAGAATTTGGCTACTGCAGGCTTCGGTTGTCAAGTTGCCAAGCTGCCCAGACATGCACCAAAAGAAAGGACCGTCGTGGAAAAGACAGTCATCAAGGCCCTCAACACGCTCGAATTCCTCGCTGCCAGCGCCGAGCCGCTCGGCGTGACCGCACTGAGCGAGGCGCTTGGCCTCGGCAAGAGCAACGTGCATCGCATGCTCACGACGCTGGTCGCTGCGGGCTACGTGCGCTCGCTGGGAGCGGGCCGCTACGAGGCGACGCTGCGGATGTGGGAGTACGGGACTCACGTGCTCATGCGCAACGACGTGAAGCGTGTGGCCGGACCTTTGCTGCAAAAGCTGGTGAAGGCCACCGGAGAGACGGCGCACCTTTCGGTACTCGACGGACGCGAGGTGGTCTATGTCGACAAGATCGATGGCGATCACCCGGTGCGCGCCTACTCGCGCATCGGTGCCCGCGCACCGGCGCACGCCGTGGCAACGGGCAAGGCCTTGCTCGCTGGGCAGTCGGACGAATTCATCCGGAGCTATGCGGCCGACCTCGATCCCGAAGGATTCACCGGCAGGACCGTGACCACGCCGGCGCTGCTCATCAAGGCCATGGAGGAGATCCGTGACAAGGGCGTGGCCTTCAACACGGGCGAATGGCGCGAGGGCGTGTGCGGCATCGCATCGCCCATCCGCGACAGCACCGGCAAGGTGGTCGCCGCCATCGGCATCTCGGGACCGGCCGACCGGCTCAAGCCAGCGGCCCTGCGCAAGTATTCGCCGGCCGTCGTCGATGCGGCATCGCAGGTATCGAGAGCACTGGGCTTCTTGCAGAACCCGGCATTGCGCTGATTGCGCCAGGGCAGATTAAGCCGGCCGAACGGCGCGCTCGTGATTGACAGCGTTTGTGCCGGTCTCTAGAGTTGTTCTGAAAGTTGATGTCGCTTTCCAAATATTGGAAAAACTTTCATTGATCACAACGGAGACGAACATGAAGACACCGATCCGACGCATCCTCGCGTCCCTTTTGCTCGGCGCCGCGGCAGCGGCGTGCGCCACCGCCGCGAATGCCGACTATCCCGACAAGCCGATCCGGCTGGTCGTGCCCTTTCCTCCCGGGGGTGGCGTCGACGTGCTCGCGCGCATGCTCGGCGACAAGCTCTCGACCATGTGGGGGCAACCGGTCGTCATCGAAAATCGTCCAGGTGCCGATACGCAGATCGGCACCGCGGCCGTCGCGCAGGCTGCACCCGACGGCTACACGATCGGCCTGCTGACTTCCGCCTTCACAATCAACAAGGCGCTCTACCCTGACCTGTCGTACGACGCCGCCCGCGACTTCACGCCGATCACGGGCATCGCCCAGTCGCCGTTCTATCTGGTCGCGTCGCCAAGCCTCGGCGCCAAGGACCTGCCCTCGCTCATCGCAATGGCAAAAAGCAGTCCGGGCAAGCTCAACTATTCGTCCTCCGGCAGCGACGGCTTTCTGGCCGGCGAGCTCATGAAGAAGGGTGCGGGCCTCGACGTGGTCCACGTGCGCTACAAGGGCACGCCACCCTCCGTGATGGCGGTGATGTCCGGCGAGGTGTCCTATTCGTTCTTCACCCTGCTCGGCATCAAGTCGCATGTCGATGCGGGCAAGTTGAGCGTGCTGGGCGTCTCGACGGCTGCGCGTTCCAAGGACATGCCCGACGTACCGCCGTTGGCCGAAGGCGGCGTGCCGGGTTATGACATGGCCGTCTGGTTCGGCGTGCTCGGCCCGCGAGGCATGCCTCCGGCGGTTACCGCCAAGCTGAACGGTGCCTTGCAGGCGATCCTGGCCATGCCCGACGTGCGCCAGAAGGTCGAGAGCCTCGGCGCCGCACCGATGAAACAGTCGCCGGCGCAGTTCGGCAGCTTCCTGAAGGGCGAGACCGAGAAGTTCGGACAGGTCGTGAGAGAGAACCATCTGAAGCCCGAATGATGTCTTCCCGCTTCATGCGCAGCGCTCGGCGTTCGCAGCACGAAGCTTGCACCGACAGTGTTGGCAATGGCGGCAAGGCTCGTGCTGTTCAGCCCGCCGATCTCCTACAGCGGGATGGACGGCCGGGTGCTAGCTTGACCCATCACCCAGGAGCAAGCACATGACCGACAAACCCGACCCGACCCCGGCCGATCGCCAGACCGCCGCGCAAAAAGCCATGAAGCAGTTCGCCAAGACCGATGCAGAGATCGAGCAGGCCGACGCGCCCGTCGGACCGAACGACGGGCCTTCGTCCACCACCGGCAACGAAGCCGGGGCACCGGGCACCGGCAGCAACCGAGGCACCGGCAAGCCCGGCCGTTAGTTCGAGAACTTCTCAGGGGGCGGCGAACATGTCGCCATCGCGCTGCGGTGGCGCGACGCCCAGATGCCGGTACGCCGCCAAGGTCGCGATCCGGCCGCGCGGCGTGCGCTGCAGGTAACCCTGCTGAATCAGGTACGGCTCGATCACGTCCTCGATCGTGCCGGACTCCTCGCCGATGCTGGCTGCGATGTTGTCGAGCCCGACCGGCCCGCCATCGAAGCGGTGGATGACCGCCTCGAGCAGCTTGCGGTCCATCAGGTCGAAGCCTTGCGGATCGACGTCGAGCATCGCCAGCGCGCGATTGGCGATGTCCTCGCTGATGCGGCCGTTGCCCTTGACCTGCGCATAGTCGCGCACCCGCCGAAGCAGGCGGTTGGCAATGCGAGGCGTGCCGCGCGAACGCTTGGCGATCTCGAGGCCGCCTTCCGCATCCATCGGGACGTTGAGCAACCCGGCGCTTCGGTGGACGATGCGCGCCAGTTCTTCCGCGGTGTAGAACTCCAGCCGCGCCACGATGCCGAAGCGGTCGCGCAGCGGATTGGTCAGCATGCCGGCGCGGGTGGTTGCGCCCACCAGCGTGAAGGGCTGGAGGTCGAGCTTGATGCTGCGGGCGGCCGGGCCTTCGCCGATCATGATGTCGATCTGGTAGTCCTCCAGCGCGGGGTAAAGGATTTCCTCGACCACCGGGCTCAAGCGATGGATCTCGTCGATGAAGAGGACGTCGTTGCGCTCCAGGTTGGTGAGGAGCGCAGCCAGGTCCTTCGGCTTCTCGAGCACCGGGCCGGAGGTCTGTCGCAGGTTGACGCCGAGTTCCGCCGCGATGATGTGCGAGAGCGTCGTCTTGCCGAGGCCCGGCGGCCCAAAGAGCAGCACATGATCGAGTGCCTCGGCACGATGCCGCGCCGCGCCGATGAAGATCTCCAGTTGCTCCCGAACCTTGGCCTGGCCGACGTATTCATCGAGCAGCTTGGGCCGGAGGGCACGCTCGATGGCTTCTTCGTTGGGCGAGGCGGGCGCCGCGGAGACCACCCGCTGCGGCGCGGGCGAGGGAGCGAAGTCGTCGGTCTGGATGGTCATGGAAGAAAAGCGAAGCCGTGGCTGCGGCGCGGGATGAGTTTAGGGCCAGCTACTTGGCCAACGCGCGCAGCGCCAGCTTGATGCCTTCGCTGACGGCGACATCCTTCGGCAGCACCTTGAGCGATGCGCTCGCCTCCTTGTCGCTATAGCCGAGCGCGACCAGCGCCTGCAGGATGTCGGCTTGCGAATCACTGACCGCATGCACCGTCGCGCCGATGTCCGCGCCGAGCTTGCCCTTGAGTTCGAGCAGCAGGCGCTCGGCGGTCTTCGGGCCGATGCCCGGGATCTTCTTGAGCCGCCCGGCCTCCTGCAGCGTGATCGCCTGGGACAACTCGCCGACGCTCATGCCGCTCAAAACACCGAGTGCGGTGCGGGGACCGACGCCCGAGATCTTGATCAGCAGGCGGAACGCGGCGCGTTCGGCGGCGGTGCCGAATCCGTAGAGGATCTGCGCATCCTCCCGCACCACGAAATGCGTCAGCAGGGAAATGCGTTCGCCCGCCTGAGGCAGGTTGTAGAAGGTGCTCATCGGCACGTCGACCTCGTAGCCGACGCCATTGCAATCCACCACGAGCTGCGGTGGATTTCGCTCGGCGAGGATGCCGGTGAGTTTGCCTATCATGGGTGTCTTCTTGCTCTAACGATTGGGATCCGCGTGATTCTGCGTCACACCTTCGCTCCGCCCGACAACAACCGCCTCGGCCATCTGTGCGGCCCGCTCGATGCGAACCTGCGCCGCATCGAGGAAGCCTTGGGCGTGAAGATCGCGCACCGCCACGAGCAGTTCAAGGTCGACGGGCCGAAGGCGAAGGCCACCCGCGCCATGGAGGTGCTGCAGGCCCTGTACGAACTGGCACGTCGACCGGTCGATGCCGCCATGGTCCAGCTGACCCTGGCCGGCGACGCATCCATGCCGGAAGACGCCGACGGCGCCCTCAACCTGGCGACCCGCCGCGCCGACCTGCGCGCCCGCACCCCGAACCAGAGCGTCTACCTGCACAACATCGCGACCCACGACATCACGCTCGGCATCGGTCCGGCCGGAACCGGCAAGACCTACCTCGCGGTGGCGTCGGCGGTCGACGCGCTCGAACGCAGCGCGGTGCAGCGGATCGTGCTGACCCGGCCGGCGGTCGAGGCCGGCGAGCGGCTCGGCTTCCTGCCGGGCGACCTGACGCAGAAGGTCGATCCGTACCTGCGGCCGCTCTACGACGCGCTGTACGACCTGATGGGCTTCGATCGGGTGCAGAAGGCCTTCGAGCGCAATGCCCTCGAGATCGCGCCCTTGGCCTTCATGCGCGGGCGCACCTTGAACAACGCCTTCGTGATCCTCGACGAAGCCCAGAACACCACGCCCGAGCAGATGAAGATGTTCCTGACCCGCATCGGTTTCGGTGCGAAGGCGGTGGTGACCGGCGACGTCAGCCAGATCGACCTGCCCAAGGCGCAGCTGAGCGGCCTGGTCGATGCCGAACGGGTGCTCAGGCGGGTGAACGGCATCGCCATCACGCACTTCACCAGCGCGGACGTGGTTCGGCATCCGCTGGTGGCGCGGATCATCGACGCCTACGACGGCGCCGGCAAGCGGGCGGCTCGAGCCTGAGATGGCGCTGCCCGGCTTGATGCTGTCGCTGCAGTTCGCGCGCTTCGACGAACTTCCGCAACATCGCGCCGCCCTGCCCCGCCCACAGGTGATGCGCTGGCTCCGACATTCGTTGGATGCGGACGCCGAACTGACGGTCCGCATCGTCGGCGAAGAGGAAGGGCGCGAGCTCAACCGCGAGTACCGCGGCAAGGACTACGCGACCAACGTCCTCACCTTCGACTATGCGCAGGCGCCCGTCGTGATGGCGGACCTCGTCCTGTGCGCACCGGTCGTGGCACGCGAAGCCGCGGCGCAGAAGAAGACGTTGAGGGCGCACTACGCCCATCTGCTGGTGCACGGCTGCCTGCATGCGCAAGGCTGGGATCATGAGACCGGCGAGTCGGATGCCGCGGAGATGGAAGCGCGCGAAGTCCAGGTCTTGTCGAAACTCGGATTCGACAACCCGTACTGAACTCGGGCTGCGCCTCTTGCGCCTCTTGCGCCTCAAGCGGCGAAGCTCAGGCGGACATCTGGATCGGGATCGTGACCGGACCTTGATTCACCAGATGGACCTGCATGTCGGCACCGAACACGCCGCTCTCGACCTTCGGATGCGCGGCCCGGGCGCGCTCCAGAAAATCATCGTAGAGGCGCCGCCCCTCGGCCGGTGGCGCGGCTTGGGTGAAGCTCGGTCGATTGCCGCCCCGCACATCGGCCGCCAGCGTGAACTGACTCACCACCAGCAAGCCCCCCGCCACGTCCTGCAGGCTTCGGTTCATCTTGCCGGCATCGTCCGAGAAGATGCGCAGCTTGAGGATCTTGTCGAGCATCCGCTGCGCAATCGCAGCATCGTCGCCGTGCTCTGCGCACAGCAGCAAGAGCAGGCCGAGGTCGATGGCGCCGACCACTTGCCCGTCGATCTCGACCCGTGCCTGGCTCACCCGTTGAAGCAGCGCTTTCATCGGGGCAGGCTCCCGCGTGATGGGCGGGACGCGCAGGTCCGTCCGCTCAGGGACTTCGGGCTGCGACGGCAAGGCATTCGATGGAGGATCATGTCGATGAAGCAGTAAAGAAGAGTCGGGCCGCTCGGTCCGTCGCCGTCGTGCAAAGGCCCCGCCAACGAGACGACGGCGCGCGCACCCACCGCAGGTGCCGAGCTCGCGTGCAGGGGGTCATCTGGAGGGCGCGACGACACAGCGCCTCGGCTACCATCCGGGGACAAACCGACAACACACTTGGGAGTGTCCATGAGAAACCTGATTGCCGCGGCGTGGATCGCCGCAGCGCTGGCCGGCCTCGACGCCACCGCGCAGTCCTCCATCACCAAACCTGCGAGCGCTGTCACCGACGAGGCGCAACGCGCCGGCATCGTCAAGCAGGTTCGCGGCACGGTCCGCGTGCTCGGCAGCGACGGCATCGCTCGGCCGGCCAGCGCGGGCGAGGTGCTGGCACCCATCGACCGCATCGAGACCGAAGCCGATTCAGCTGCCAGCGTGGTGCTCAGGGACGGCACCACGTTGCTCATCGGGCCCTCGAGCCGGATGCACCTGAAAGAATTCCATTTCGACTCGACCACCCGCGACGGCGGGATGCTCGTCGGCTTGTTGAAGGGATCGCTGCGGATGATCACCGGACTCATCGGCAAGACCCAGCCCGACGCGGTGCGGGTCGAAACACAGACCGCGACCATCGGCATCCGCGGCACCGACTTCATCGTCCAGGCGGACGCGCAGCCGTGACCGCGCAGCGAGTTTGCAGCGCGGTCGGCCTGCTGGCGTCGCTACTGCTGGTGGGCTGCTCGACGCCGGCCACCCGCGTGATCCTGCTGCCCCAGGCCGATGGCACGCCGTCCTCGGTGGTGGTTCGCTCCAACAACGACGCCGAGCAGGTCCTCAACCAACCCTACCAACGCGCCAGCGTCGGGCGCGGTTCGCCGGCAGTCGATCGAGCGGACGACCGGGAAGTCCGCTCCGCGAATCCGCTGCTGTTCAGCATGATGCCGCCGCCGGTTCAGCGCTACACCGTCTACTTCGAGCCCGGTGGCGCCGTGCTGACCGCCAGCTCGCGCATCACCATGGAGTCGGCCCTGCGGCTCGCGGTGGTTCGAAGCGGGAGCGAAATCGTTCTCACCGGGCATACCGACACCATCGGTTCGGGCGCCGTCAACGACGACCTGTCCCGGCGCCGGGCCCAGCAGGTGCGTGACCTGTTCGTGGCCAGACGCTTCCCGGCCGAACGGATCGAGGTGGTCGGCCGCGGCGAGCGCGATCTCGACGTGGCGACGCGCGACGAGGTCGACGAGCCCCGCAACCGGCGGGTGACGATCGAAGTGCGCTGATCGGCACCGCCGGGCACCCGCCTCGACCGACCACCAAGGCCAGCGCGTCCAGCGCGTTCAGCTCAGCCGGATCCGAGCGAATTTTCGCTTGCCGACCTGCACCACATAGCTGCCGGCGTCCAGCTTGAGCGCCTTGTCGCTCACCACGCCGGAGTCGATCCGCACGCCACCGCCGTCGATCAGACGGTTTCCTTCCGAGGTCGAGGCCGCCAGGCCAGCCTGCTTCAACAGCTGTGCGATGCCGAGCGGAGCACCCGATAGGTCGACCTCGGGGATCTGCTCGGGAACGCCGCCCTTGCTGCGATTGATGAAGTCCTGTTCGGCGGATTCGGCGGCGGCAGAGCTGTGGAACCGCGCGGTGATTTCCTTCGCCAGCGCCACCTTGGCGTCCTTCGGGTTGCGGCCGGCGTCGACCTCGGCACGGAGCGTCTCGATCTCCGTCGTCGACTTGAAGCTCAGCAGCGGATACCAGCGCCACATCAGGGCGTCCGAAATCGAGAGCACCTTGGCGAACATGGTGTTCGCGTCCTCGCTGATGCCGATGTAGTTGTTCTTGCTCTTCGACATCTTCTCGACGCCGTCCAGCCCTTCGAGCAAGGGCATGGTCAGGATGCATTGCGGCTCCTGCCCGTACTCCTGCTGCAGGTGCCGCCCGACCAGCAGGTTGAACTTCTGGTCGGTGCCGCCGAGTTCGAGATCCGACTGCAGCGCCACCGAGTCGTAGCCCTGCATCAGCGGATACAGGAACTCGTGCACCGAAATCGACTGGCCGGACTGGAACCGCTTGTGGAAGTCGTCGCGCTCCATCATCCGCGCGACCGTGTACTTGGCCGCCAGCTGGATCATTCCCCTCGCGCCGAGCGGGTCGCTCCACTCGGAGTTGTAGCGAATCTCGGTTCGCTCCGGATCGAGCACCATGCTGGCCTGCCGATAGTAGGTCTGCGCATTCGCTTCGATCTGCTCCCGGGTGAGCGGCGGCCGCGTGCTGTTGCGGCCCGATGGGTCGCCGATGGTGCTCGTGAAATCGCCGATCAGGAAGATGACGGTGTGCCCGAGGTCCTGCAGCTGCCGCATCTTGTTGAGCACCACCGTGTGGCCGATATGGATGTCGGGCGCGGTCGGGTCGAGGCCCAGCTTGATGCGAAGCGGCTTCGAGGTTTGCTCGGCCCGCTGGAGCTTGCGGATCCACTCGTCCTGCGGCAACAGCTCGTCGGTTCCACGAATCGAAACTTCGAGCGCATGTCCTACACCGTCAGAAAGGTTTAGGGATGTAACAGCTGCGTGAGTCATTGGGTTTTTCGGCGGATATTCCTACAGCCGAAGCTATACTCGGGCCGACATTTTCAAGCGCCGGATTCTAAGCGGCGCTTTTTTCCGCACCGTCCTGCCACCCCGTTCGACACGGCTTTCGCAGCGCGGCTCTGCAGAACCTGAGCTGGAATTCGACGATTGATCAACGGCATTCTTGCCGCCGAGGAGCTTCTTGCTTCGCGCGTGGCTTATACGTTTCGAACCTATCCCAAGCAAATCAGCGCAGCGATCGCCGCCGTGTTGTTCTGCGCCGGCGGCGGCGCCTTCGCTGTCGCGTCCCTGGGGCCTGACGCATCCGAACTGCCGGTCAAGCAGGTCTTCGAGTCGGTCAAGCCGGTGGCCATCGACGAGCAGCTCCAAGCCCTCGAATCCCACGGATTCACGCTTTTCCGCAACGACCTCACCCGCTCCAGCGACACCGCCGAAGCACTCCTGAAGCGGCTCGGCATCTCGGACCCCTCTGCCGCGGCGTTCATCCGCGGCAATGCAGAAGTTCGCGGCGCGCTCTTCAACCGGGTGGGTCGTACCGTGACCGCCGAGGCAACCGAAACCAACAGCCTCAAGAAGCTCAGCGTGCGCTGGATTCCCGATGGCGACGGCGGCTTCAAGCGATTCGTGGTCGAGAAGTCGGCCGATACCTTCCGCGTCCGTCTCGAAAACGATGCCCTCGTACCCGGCAGCCGGCTGGCGAGCGGCGTGGTCCGCAGCACGCTCTTCGCCGCGACCGACAGCGCCGGCATCCCCGATTCGGTCGCCAGCCAGTTGGCGGACGTGTTCTCCGGCGACGTCGACTTTCGAGCGCTGAGAAAGGGCGATCGCTTCGCCGTGGTCTACGAAACCTTCGAAGCAGACGGCCAGACGCTGCGAACCGGGCGTGTCCTCTCGGCCGAGTTCGAGAGCAACGGCAAGCTGCACCAGGCGCTCTGGTTCCAGGAGCCGGGTCAAAAAGGCAGCTACTACCGGCCGAACGGCGACAGCCTCCGTCGCGCCTACCTCGGGTCGCCGGTGGAGTTCTCCCGCGTTTCGAGCGGCTTCGCGATGCGGATGCACCCCATCCTGAACAGCTGGCGCCAGCACAACGGCATCGACTTCGCGGCGCCCTCAGGCACGGCGGTGCGGGTGGTGGGCGATGGCACGGTCGAATTCGCCGGGCAGCAAAGCGGCTACGGCAACATCGTGATCGTCAACCACCGCAACAACCAGCAGACCGCGTACGCCCACCTGAGCCGTGTGGACGTCAAGGTCGGCCAGGCGGTGAGCCAGGGTCAGAACATCGGCGCTGTCGGTTCGACCGGCTGGGCGACCGGTCCGCATCTGCACTTCGAATTCCGGGTCAACGGCGAGTACGAAGATCCGACCACCATCACCCGGCAAGAGGGCGGCTCGCCCATCGCCGCTGCATCGCGCCCCGCGTTCGAGCGCCTTGCCGTGGCGACGCGTACCGAGCTGGCGGCAGCCTTCTCCGTGGTCCAGGCAAGCGCCCAGTAAGCGGCGCCTCGTTCGAGCCCCGCGCGGCTGCTCTCGTTTCGCGAGCCACCGCGGACGGCAGCGACGCACCTTCGCAGCGGAATCTGAAAAGCACCTGGGGAGGCGCATGTCACAGATCTACATCGGCCTGATGTCGGGCACCTCGCTGGACGGGGTCGACGGTGTGCTCGCGGACTTCAGCCACCAGCAGATCGCCGTCAAGGCGCACGCGACGGCGCCGTTCTCGATTGCGCTTCGAACCGAGCTCCTGGCGTTGAACAGTACCGGAGGCGTCGATGAACTGCATCGTGCGGCGCTGGCCGGCAACGGCCTTGCCCGGGTCTATGCCCGCGTGGTTCGGCAACTGCTTGCGGACACCGGCATTTCGCATTCGAACGTCGTGGCGATCGGTGCCCACGGGCAGACGGTGCGGCACCGCCCCGGCGCCTTCGACGAAGTCGGCTACACCCTGCAGATCAACAACCCGTCGCTGCTGGCCGAACTGACCGGCATCGCGGTGGTGGCGGATTTCCGCAGCCGCGACGTGGCAGCCGGTGGCCAAGGTGCGCCCCTGGTGCCGGCGTTCCACCGCGCCGTCTTCGGCGGCGGCGCCAAGCTCCCGATCGCCGTGCTGAACATCGGCGGCATCTCGAATCTGAGCTTGCTTCCGGCCGGCGAAGGCAGGGTTCTGGGGTTCGACTGCGGACCCGGCAACGCGCTGCTCGATCACTGGTGCCAGAGCCACATCGGCAAACCTTACGACGAGGGCGGCTCGTGGGCGGCGAGCGGCACGGTGGTGCAGGAGCTCCTCGCTCGCTTGATGAGCGACCCGTATTTCAACAAGGCGCCTCCCAAGAGCACCGGTAGGGATGTCTTCCATCCGGCGTGGCTCGCATCCCATCTCGGCAACATCGGCGCCCCATCGGAAGACGTGCAAGCCACGCTTGCCGAACTGACCGCCGCGAGTTGCGCAGCCGACCTGCGGCGCCACTTGCCCGAAGCTCGGACCTTGATCGTCTGCGGCGGTGGCGCACAGAACACCCACCTCATGAAACGGCTGGCGGCCTTGCTGCCGGAGGTCGAGGTCAGCTCTTCGGCCGCACACGGCCTGCCGCCCCAGCAGGTCGAAGCGGCGGCATTCGCCTGGTTGGCGCGAGCGACGGTCGAAGGCCAGGCCGGCAACCTGGCGAGCGTGACCGGCGCAAGGGGCCCGAGGGTATTGGGCGCGCTCTACCCGGCTTGAATTGCAACTTGCGGGTCGCGGCCGGCCGTCACGTCTCCGCCGCGATGCGCCCATGAAAAAAGCCGCCCGAAGGCGGCTTTTTTATGCATCCCGTCAAGGATCGCGAGAACTGGACTTGCCTCTTAGGCGGAGAAGCTGGACCCGCAACCGCAGGTACTGGTGGCATTCGGGTTCTTGATGACGAACTGCGCACCCTGCAGGTCTTCCTTGTAGTCGATTTCTGCGCCGACCAGGTACTGGTAGCTCATGGCATCGATCAGGAGCGACACGCCATTCTTGGTCATCGTCGTGTCGTCTTCGTTGGTGATTTCGTCGAAGGTGAAGCCGTATTGAAATCCGGAACAACCACCGCCCTGGACGAAGACTCGCAACTTCAGATCGGGATTGCCTTCCTCGGCGATCAGGTCGGCCACCTTGGCGGCCGCGCTGTCGGTGAAGACGATCGGTTCGGGCATCTGGGTCTGGACGTTTTCTGCTACTGCACTCATGGGGAAAACTCCTAAAGAGGGGTGGGCCGCTCGTGGCGGCCGATCGAGGGATGCTACTTCAAAAGGCAAAAACCGCCCGAAGGCGGTTTTTTGACTGCACAGGCAGTAGGTCCAAGCAGAGCGTCGTGACGATCAGCGCTTGGAGAACTGCTTGCGACGGCGTGCGGAATGCAAACCGACCTTCTTGCGTTCCACTTCGCGAGCATCGCGGGTCACGAAGCCGGCCTGGCTCAAGACGGGCTTGAGCGAGGCGTCGTAGTCGATCAATGCGCGGGTGATGCCGTGGCGGGTGGCACCTGCCTGGCCCGACTCGCCGCCGCCAGCCACGTTGACCATGATGTCGAAGGTTTCGGCATTGTTGGTCAGGTAGAGGGGTTGCTTGGCGATCATGATCGAGGTTTCGCGGCCGAAGAAACTCTGGATGTCCTTGCCGTTGACCGTGATCTTGCCGCTTCCCTTTTTGAGGAAGACCCGGGCGACGCTCGATTTGCGACGGCCGGTACCGTTGTTCCATTCACCAATCATCTCAAGGCTCCTTAGATTTCCAGCGCTTTGGGCTGTTGGGCGGTGTGGGGATGCTCGGCACCGCCATACACCTTGAGTTTCTTGATCATCGCGTAGCCCAGCGGACCCTTGGGCAGCATGCCCTTGACGGCCTTCTCGAGCGCGCGGCCCGGATGCTTGGCTTGCATGTCGCGGAAATTGGTGGCCGAGATGCCGCCTGGATAGCCGGAATGACGGTAGTAGATCTTGTCGGTCGGCTTGGCGCCGGTGACGCGCAGCTGGGCTGCATTGATGATGACGATGAAGTCACCGGTATCGACGTGAGGCGTGTAGATGGCCTTGTGTTTGCCGCGCAAACGGAGAGCAACTTCGCTGGCTACTCGTCCGAGGACCTTGTCGGTCGCGTCAATCACAAACCACTCGTGCGTCACGTCAGCGGGCTTGGCGCTGAACGTTTTCATGAGTCTTCCTGGAGGAAAGTCGGTTTGGCGGGCCCTTTTCCACGGTCGGCGTTCCTCTGGCGGGAATCTCTTAGGTGGGTGTTCAAGCTTCGCCGCGGGACCACTGAAGCGCTGCGAAGCCCACGATTATACGAAGATTGCGCCTTGCCGGGCAACCGGGCGAGGCCGCTCGAAGCTCTGCCGTTACCATCGACGGCATGTTCAGCTACCGCCACGCTTTCCACGCCGGCAACCATGCCGACGTCCTCAAGCACGTGGTGCTCATCGCCACGCTCGACCACCTTCTCGCGAAGGAGGCGCCGCTCACGGTCGTCGACACGCATGCCGGTGCCGGCTTGTATCGGCTCGACGGCGACTACGCCGGCACGAGCGGAGAAGCCGCAGAAGGCATCCTGAAGCTGCTTGCGCCCGCCCCACCGGTGGCCTTCGCCAAGAAGGTCGCCGAGCCCGAAGCTCTGGCGCCGGCAATCGCCCGCTATCTCGAGGTCGTGGGCGACTTCAACCCGCAAGGCGGTGCGCGAATCTATCCCGGCTCGCCCTTCATCGCACAGCACCTCCTTCGAGACCAGGACAAGCTGAAGCTCTTCGAACTGCACCCCACCGATTCGCGCACCCTCTCGGCCAATATCGCGCAACTCGAAGCAGGAAGGCAGATTGCCGTCCTGCACGAAGACGGCTTCAGCGCCGCGACCAAGTTCCTGCCGCCGCCATCCCGCCGCGCGCTGGTTCTTTGCGACCCGAGCTACGAGGTCAAGAGCGACTATGCCCGGGTGCTCGACTTCGTCGCCGAAGCCGTCAAGCGCTTTGCGACCGGCACCTACGCCGTCTGGTATCCGATCATTCCGCGGCCCGAGGCGCACGATCTTCCGCGCCGGCTCAAGACCTTGGCCACCAAGGCCGGCAAGTCGTGGCTGCATGCCACGCTCACGATCAAGTCGAGCAAGATCGTGACCGATGCCGGCGGCACGACGCATCGGCCCGGCCTTCCTGCGAGCGGCATGTTCCTCATCAATCCGCCGTTCACCCTCAAGCCGCTGCTGCAAGCGGCGCTGCCGCAGCTCGCCAGGCGACTGGCCCAGGATCGCAACGCGACCTCGTCGATCGACAGCGGCGGCTGAAATCCAGCAGCACGGCACCCGGGTCCGGCTGACCCGGCGCCGAGAAGGCAACGAGAGCTGCTAGCTTCTGCAGCCGCCAGCGTCCGGAGTCGCTAGCGCCTGAGACGCGGCGGCACCTCGCGCAGCACAGGCGTCGCCGCCTTCTTCGCAGGCGTGCCCAGCCTTCGCGGCGGGTCGTCCGGCGGTGACGCCAAACTGTCCTCCGGTTCGATGCGCTTGTCGCCGCAACGCGTGCGTTCCGGTGTCACCACCGACAGGGACACCTGCTTGATGCCTTGGCCCACCATGCCGATGGCGTCCGCCGCGGCCTGGCTCAGGTCGATGATGCGTCCCGCCGCATAAGGGCCGCGGTCGTTGATGCGCACCAGCACTTCGCGGCCGTTCACCAGGCTGCGAACACAGACCCGGGTGTTGAAGGGCAAGGTCTTGTGCGCGGCCGTCATGGCGCTCATGTCGAAGCGCTCGCCGTTCGCGGTCTTGCGCTGGTGGAACTGGATGCCGTACCAGGAGGCGCCACCCCGCTCGAACACCTCCACGGGGGCTTCGTCACCGGGCAAGCCGTCGTCGACCTCACCGGTTCCCGAGACCGAAAGGTCGTAGCGGACCGAAGGCACCTGGGAACGTGGCGGCGAGCCCGGCGGCAGCGATGGCTGCACCGCCAATGGGCGAAGTCCCGGCTGACGCGCCGTCGTGGTCGCCGTCGCGCCCGGTTCGGCGCCGCCCGGGTCGGCCGGCTTCGGCGGCGCCGTGCAGCCGGCCACCGCGACCAGTACGGCCATCCAGCCCCGGCTCAACCAGCGTCGCGCGAACCCCATGCCATCAACCGAGCCGATCCAGCACCGCGAGGGTCGCCTGCGACTGGTTCATCGTGTAGAAGTGCAGCGCCGGCGCGCCGCCGTCGCGAAGCCGGCGACACAGGTCGGTCACCACGTCGAGGCCGAAGGACCTGATCGATGCGACGTCGTCGCCGTAGGCGAGCAGCCGCGACCTGATCCACCGGGGGATCTCCGCGCCGCAGGCATCCGAGAAGCGCATCAGCTGCGTGGAACTCGTGATCGGCATGATGCCGGGCACGATCGGCGCTTCGATGCCGGCGCGCCTTGCCTCGTCCACCAGACGGAAGTACGCGTCCGCATTGAAGAAATACTGGGTGATCGATGAGTTCGCTCCGGCCCGGACCTTGGCCACCAGCGCCTGCAGGTCGGCCTCGGGCGAGCGCGCCTGCGGATGCACTTCGGGATAGCAGGCCGCCTCGATATGGAAGTGGTCGCCGGTCTCGGAGCGAATGAAGCCGATGAGATCGCTCGCGTACTGGAACTCGCCGCCCATGCCGTAGCCGCTCGGCAGATCGCCGCGGAGCGCCACCAGCCGCGTGACGCCCATGGCTTTCAACTCGCCGAGCTGGACGCGAACGGTTTCCCGGGTGGCGCCGATGCAGGAGTAATGGCTTGCAGCCGCCACGCCCTCGGCCAGGATCTCGCCGACCGTCGCGAAGGTTCCGGTGTGGGTCGAGCCTCCGGCGCCATACGTCACCGAGCAGAACTCGGGCCTGGCGCGATAGAGCTGCTGCCGAACGGCCCGCAGCTTGACCACGCCTTCTGGCGTCTTCGGCGGAAAGAACTCAAAGCTGATCGGAAGCCCCACGGCTTTCTCCTTGATCGCCGGCGGCCGGCCGCACGGCATGGATGAAGAACTCGCGATTGCCATCGCCGCCCGCGATCGGGCTCTCGAACCAGGCCACGACCCCGAGCCCGAGCGAGCCGCAGGCTTCGTGCAGGCGCCGTTCGACGACCGCGTAGAGCGCCGCATCGCGCACGATGCCGCCCTTGCCGACCTGCCCCGGCTGCAATTCGAACTGCGGCTTGACCAGGAGGAGCAATTCGCCGCCGGAGGCCATGAAAGGCACCACCGCCGGAAGAACCAGCGTCGACGAGATGAAGGACAGATCGCCCACCACCAGGTCGAAGGGTTCGACCGGGGCTTTTCGATCGTCTTCGTCGATGGCTGCGGGCAGCAGGTCCGCGGCCGACAGCGAGCGTGCATTGACCTTCTCGAAAGCCTGCACCCTGTCGTCGGCACGCAGCCTGGCATGCAGCTGGCCCTGACCGACATCGACACCCACCACCTGCCTCGCGCCGTGCTGCAGCAGGCAATCGGTGAAGCCGCCGGTCGACTGGCCGACGTCCAGGCAGCGCCTGCCGGTCGGATCGACTCCGCTCGCCACCAATGCGCCTTCCAGCTTGAGACCGCCGCGCGACACGTAGCGGGCCTCGGCATCGTCGACCAGCTCGACCTTGGCATCGACCGGGATGTCGTCCCGGTTCCGGGTCACGCTGCGCCAGGCTGCGCCGTCGAACCAGCGCAAGCCGCCCGCGATCAGGCGAACGGCCTGCGAGCGAGACGCGGCAAGCCCGCGTTCGACGAGCAATTGATCGGCACGCAAACCAGGGTTCGCCCGGTCGGGCTCAGTAACGGTAGGTGTCGGGCTTGTACGGGCCGTTCTTGTCGACGCCGATGTACTTGGCCTGATCGTCGGTGAGTTCGGTCAGCATCGCGCCGACCTTCTTGAGGTGCAGCCGCGCCACCTTCTCGTCCAGGTGCTTCGGCAGCACGTAGACCTGGCCCGACTCGTACGCGTCCGGCTTGGTGAAGAGCTCGATCTGCGCGATGGTCTGGTTGGCGAAGGAAGAGGACATCACGAAGCTCGGATGGCCGGTGCCGCAGCCGAGGTTCACCAGCCGGCCCTTGGCCAGGAGGATGATCTTCTTGCCGTCCGGGAAGGTGATGTGGTCGACCTGCGGCTTGATCTCTTCCCACTCGTACTGCTCGATCGACGCGACCGCGATCTCGTTGTCGAAGTGGCCGATGTTGCAGACGATCGCCTGGTCCTTCATGGCGACCATGTGCTCGTGGCGGATCACGTCGCGATTGCCAGTCGTGGTCACGAAGATGTCGGCCTTGTCTGCCGCGTACTCCATGGTCACGACCTTGTAGCCTTCCATCGCGGCCTGCAGCGCATTGATCGGGTCGATCTCGGTCACCCACACCTGTGCGCTCAATGCGCGCAAGGCCTGCGCCGAACCCTTGCCCACGTCGCCGTAGCCGGCCACGCAGGCGACCTTGCCGGCGATCATCACGTCGGTGGCGCGCTTGATGCCGTCCACCAGCGACTCGCGGCAGCCGTACAGGTTGTCGAACTTGCTCTTGGTCACCGAATCGTTCACGTTGATGGCGCGGAACTTCAGCTCGCCCTTCGCCGACATGTCCTTCAGGCGATGCACGCCGGTGGTGGTTTCCTCGGTGACGCCGATGATTTCCTTGGCCTTCCGGCTGTACCAGGTCGGGTCTTCGGCCAGCTTCTTGCGGATCGCCGCGTACAGCACCCTCTCTTCTTCGCTCGAATGGGTGTCGATCAACGACAAGTCCTGCTCGCAGCGCTGCCCGAGGTGCATCAGCAGGGTCGCGTCGCCGCCGTCGTCCAGGATCATGTTCGGGCCTTCGCCTGCCGAGCCCGCCGGGCCGAAGTCGAAGATGCGGTGGGTGTAGTCCCAATAATCTTCGAGCGACTCGCCCTTGATGGCGAACACCGGGGTACCGCCGGCGGCGATGGCAGCGGCCGCATGGTCCTGGGTGGAGAAGATGTTGCAGGAGGCCCAGCGAACGGTGGCGCCGAGTGCCTGCAGGGTTTCGATCAGCACGGCCGTCTGGATGGTCATGTGCAGCGAACCCGTGATGCGCGCCCCCTTCAGCGGCTGGCTCTTCGCGAACTCGTCGCGGATGGCCATGAGGCCCGGCATCTCGGTTTCGGCGATGCGGATTTCCTTGCGGCCCCAGGCTGCGAGGGTGATGTCGGCGATTGCAACGTCGACGGCGCCGGGGGCGGCGGCTTTTTGATGAACGGAAGAAGATTCGAGAACGGCGCTCATGAGGACTCCAAAGCAAGTTTGAAAGATGCCACTGCGTTCTGGGGGATGACCGGGACAGGACTCACCGCGACGAAAACAGCGGGTGAGCGTGGTTGCGATGGGTTCCGAGCCTCACGCCTGATGGCGCTGCAACGCTCCTCGGAACCCGCGATTTTAGCGCAGCGAGGATGCAGCGCACCCACCGGGGCAGCGATGCCCCGGCCGATCGTCGGCCAGACCGACTCAGCGCGCGTGACGCATGCCGCCGCTGATGCTCCGGCCTTCCTGCACGGGTCGATGGATCGAGCCCGGCCCGCTGGGCGCCGGCGGCGGCTCTTCCATCTGCGCCTTCTGCGAGAGATCGGCCGAGGCGCGCTCGGTCAGGTCGGGAAACAGGCGATGGTTCGCGGTCGATACGCCGGCCTTCCAACCGACTGGCAGTTCCTCGCGCGGATTGACCGAGACCCACACGATCGCATCGACCACCTTCTCGGGCGGATCGAGCAGCACCATGTTCGGCTGCCGGCCGCTGTAGTTGCCGGCATGCGCGAAGAAGGGCGTGTCCGCCGCCCACGGCATGACCGTGACGACCTGCACATCCGCAAGGCGCGCAAGTCGCAGCTCTTCGTTCAAGGTTCGTCCGAGGCTCAGCACCGCTGCCTTGGTCGCCGCGTACGAAGCCTGGTAGGCGAGCGGCACCTCGCTTTCGACCGAGCCGATGTTGACCAGCGTGCCGCTGCCTTGCTTCCGGAATTGCCGCAAGGCCAGGTGGCTGCCGTGGATGACGCCCTTGAGATTCACGTCCACCAGGCGCGAATGGTCCTCGACCGGAATGTCCTCGAAGCGGCCGATCGCGCCCACGCCCGCGTTGTTGATCCAGACGTCGACCCGTCCGAAGCGCGCCAGAGCCGCCGACATCAGGCGGTCCATGTCGCCTGGACGCGCCACGTCGGTGGTGACCACCAGCGCCTGCCCTCCGGCGGCTCGCACCCGTCCGGCCACTTCCTCCAGCAACTCGGTCCGGCGCGCGGCGAGCACCACGTTGGCGCGCGCCGTGCCCAGCCGCTCCGCCACGCCGCGGCCGAAGCCGCTCGAAGCGCCGGTCACGACATAGGTCTTGCCCTCGATGCGCGCGAGGTCGGCCGTTCGCAGTTCGGGCGACAGGCTGCAGGCGCTCAGCAAGGCGACCAGCGCCAGCAGCATCCATGATCTCAAAGACTTGGTCGCAATCAAGCGGATCGACTTCATGGCACAACTCCTTCGGTGACCAATGAAGTCTGGCAAGCGGCATGCCGAGCCTCGCCCGACCCGACGGGCTCGAAGAACGAAGCCCGTGCAAGCAGGGCCCGCGGGGCTCGATCCACCTGTGTCGCGCCTCTCAGCTCGCTGTGCCGGACTGCCGGAAGCCTTCGTATGCGATTGCTCCCGCGATACGGTCGCAATCAGCTGGCGTGATGCCTGCTGCGCGTGCCACGCCGAACCATTCCGCTTTGACTTGTGCTTCCATCGCATCGACGATGGCGGCGGCCTGATCTCTCTCCAGTAGAAAGCGCACGCTTTGCGAGAGGAGGTTCTCCGCGTTCGCAAATCGGCCCGCATCGCCGCATTCCATCGCGAGATCGCGTCGTGACACGCTCACCGGCACGGCAGGCGTGAGGTCATAGGCTGGCGAGAGATTCCAGGCTTTCTCTTTGGCAATGAGAGCGTGGTTGCGAGGGTGATCATCGATGTTGGAGATCAGCGCGTTGAAGCACATGCGCCTGAATAGCTCCGCGGCGTTCCGCGCCGGATCAACACAGGCGCGGCGCAGCTCTTCGGCAAGCCGTACGTAGGACCAATGGTCTCGGGCTTGCGGCGCGTCATCGGCCCGCAGCAAAGTCAGCGCACTGATCATGCGCGCGCGCTCATAGCCGGCATTCGTTTTTTCACGGTCGAAGCGCTTGACCAGCAGCACGTCGCGGCCGGCAACACTGACGACGCGGCTCTCGGCTGTCGTCAGCCCGCAAGTGCGCGCAAGCACCAACATCGCATGCTCGACGCGCGCGTTGTTCCAAAGGTCCGTCGGGACGTTGAACTTGGCAATCCACAGGCCGACCTCGTCCTCGACCACAGCCTTCGGACGCGCGCCGCCCATGGATGTTCCCACCATCAGCAGGTCGTTAATCTGTCCTTCCGTGGCGCCTGCAGGCGGCTCCTCGTTCGCCAGGATGGCATCTGCCGTGGCCTGGACCTGCGCAAGTTCCAGCGTTTGATTGAAAGCGCGCCGGGGAGCAGGAGGAACTTGGTCGAGACCAAAACCCAGTGCGCCAGCACGGTCGTCCGGCGAGTAGAGCAGGTAGTCGAGCTCACCCACTTGTGTCGCACCGAGATGCCGCTGAATGACGCGCCGGCCCCAATAGTCAGGGCTTGCATCTCTGAGCGCGCCAAATACGCCGTTGAGCGCTGTGGTCGTGAAGGTTCGATCCGTCAGCTTGAGTTCGACCGGATCGAGCGGCACTGCGTCGGCCCGCGCAAGATAGCTTCGCCCGTAGACAAAGCGTCCTTCAGCGACGCCGCGCCGATTGCTGTCGAGCGCAAACCGACCGGCCGTGATGGGCTCGGTCGATCCGGGCAGGGTGATGTATACGAAACATTCGCTTTGCCGTTCAGAAGTCATTGCTCAGCTCGGTCTTCGCTCGCGCGCGGGATCTTTCCGCAGACAAGGCGAGCGTCTGCCCTTCAGCGTCCCTTTCGGGGGTTGCAACTTCATCGAGTTGAGGCAGCAGATCCAGTGCCCACAGCATGGCCGTGTAGACGGCGATCGTCGTGGACGGCTTGCCCTTTTCGGCGTCGCCGACGGCACGAGGTCCGGTGCCAATCTTGCCGGCCAAGTCCTCGATGGTCATGTTCCGGCGCAGCCGCGCAGTGCGCAGGTCGGCACCAAGGCGTTTCAGCGACTGCTCCACGGCGTATGGGGGTGCGGCCAGTAGTTTGTTGCGCGCGGTCATGACCTCTCCATTCACATGCAAAGTAGCATCAATGCGGATCGCTTACAAGGAAAAGCGCTCTTAAGAGCTTATTATCCCCTTTAAAAGGCTTTGAAGAGCAGGTCTGACCTTTAGTTCGCCGCCGCAAATGACATGGTGAGGGACAATAGCCGTCGAGGCGCGGAGTGCCTTCACCTTTTTCCGACGCAGCTGCCTGAACGGTTGCGAACACACCAGAGTATTCAGATCTATGTCGTCGAACCGCGAATTCCTTGCTGAGACAAGGCGCAGGCGTACCTTCGCCATCATTTCCCACCCCGACGCCGGCAAGACCACCCTCACCGAAAAGCTGCTGCTGTTCTCCGGCGCGATCCAGATCGCAGGCTCCGTCAAGGCGCGCAAGGCCACTCGACATGCGACCTCCGACTGGATGGAAATCGAGAAGCAGCGCGGCATCTCGGTCGCCAGCTCGGTGATGCAGATGGTCTACCGGGACCACGTCATCAACCTGCTCGATACGCCCGGCCACAAGGACTTTTCCGAAGACACCTACCGGGTGCTCACCGCGGTCGATTCGGCCCTGATGGTGATCGACGCGGCCAACGGCGTCGAAGCGCAGACCCGCCGCCTGATCGAGGTCTGCCGCCAGCGCGACACGCCCATCATCACCTTCGTCAACAAGATGGACCGCGAAGTGCGCGAGCCGCTCGAGCTGCTCGACGAGATCGAGCGCGAACTCGGCATGCCCTGCGTGCCGATGACCTGGCCGGTCGGCCAGGGCAAGAGCTTCGGCGGCATCGTCAACCTGCGCACGCAGGCGATGACGGTGTTCGAATCCGGCAGCGAGCGCCTGCCGCAGGACTTCGAGGTGATGCCGCTTTCCGAGCAGGCTGCGCTGGTCGCACGCTTCGGCCATGAATTCGAGACCGCGAAGGAAAGCATGGAACTCGCCACCGGTGCCTCGCCCAGCTGGGATCGCGAGGCCTTCCTTGCCGGCAAGCAGACCCCGGTCTTCTTCGGCTCCGGCGTCAACAACTTCGGCGTGATGGAAGTGCTCGATGCGCTGGTCGACCTGGCTCCGCCGCCGCAGCCGCGCATCAGCACCACGCTGGTCAACCGGCAGCCGCAGGTCAGGGAGATCCAGCCGGCCGACCCGGATTTCGCCGGGGTGGTGTTCAAGGTGCAGGCCAACATGGACGCCAACCACCGCGACCGGATCGCCTTCGTGCGCATGGCATCCGGCAAGTACACCCCGGGCATGAAGCTGCGCGTGCAGCGCACCGCCAAGGAACTGCGGCCGACCAGCGTGGTGACCTTCATGAGCCAGCGCCGCGAGGCGGTCAACGAAGCCTATGCAGGCGACATCGTCGGTTTCACCACGCACGGCGGCGTGCAGCTCGGCGACACCATCACCGATGGCGCATCGCTCCAGTTCACCGGCCTTCCCTTCTTCGCGCCCGAACTCTTCATGACCGTGATCCTGAAGAATCCGCTGCGCACCAAGCAGCTGCAGCAAGGCTTGGCGCAACTCGGCGAAGAAGGCGCCATCCAGGTCTTCAAGCCCGAGATCGGCGGACCGATGCTGCTCGGCGCGGTCGGCCAGCTGCAGTTCGAAGTGGTGCAGCACCGGCTCAAGACCGAGTACGACGCCGATGTGCGGCTCGAAGGCTGCCAATACACCGGCGCCCGCTGGATCACGGCCGACACACCGGCCGAGCTGCGGACCTTCGTCGACGCCTATCCGGCCCGCATGGCGAAGGACGCTGCGGACACGCTCGCGTTCCTGTGTACCTCGCCCTACGACGTGCGGCTCGCGCAGGAGCGCTTCCCGAAGATCCATTTCCATCCGCTGCGCGAGCACGCCGGCCTCTCGCTCCAGACTGCGCAGTGAGACAGTCCGCGTCCGCGACGATGAAGCCGCTTGCGCAATGGCCGATCGCGGCCCGCCGAAACCTGGTCGGCGTATTCACCGACATCGACGACACGCTCACCACCGAAGGAGCGATCACGCCGGATGCGCTGGCCGCCATGGGAGAGTTGCATTCAGCCGGGCTGGCGCTGGTCGCCATCACCGGGCGCCCGGTCGGCTGGAGCGAGCCGTTCGCGCGCAGCTGGCCGCTCGATGCGATCGTGGCCGAGAACGGCGCGGTTGCGCTGCTGCGAGATGCCGGCGGAAAGATCGAGAAGCGCTATCGGCAGGATGCCGAGACCCGCGCGCGCAACTACGGTCGGATGCAGGCGGTGCTCGCGCGCATCGAGCGCGAAATTCCGGGCGCTCGCAGGGCCACCGACTCGGACGGCCGTGAATGCGACATCGCGATCGACCACAGCGAATTCACGCGCCTGCCCGACGCGACCATCGACGGCGTCGCGACCTTGATGCGGGACGAGGGCATGCATGCCACCGTGAGCAGCATCCATGTCAACGGCTGGTTCGGCGACCACAACAAGCTGGTGGGCGCGCGCTGGATCGTCCAGGAGCTCTGGCAGCGGGTGCTCGACCACGAGATGGCCCGCTGGGCCTACGTCGGCGACTCGACCAACGACGCGCTGATGTTCCGCCACTTCGAGCACAGCATCGGCGTTGCGAACGTGCGGCGCTTCGAAGGTGCGCTCTCCCATCTTCCGGTGTATGTCACGGAGGCCGAACGCGGCGCCGGATTCGCCGAGGTGGCAGCCGCCCTGCGGCAAGCGGCCGTCGCGCGATAGACGCAGCACAGCCGCGGCAGGAGGCCGGGCTCGGGCCGATGCCCGAAGCATGAGGCCGCATCTTTCGCCAACTGACGGAACCCGCGAAGGCCATCGGTTACCCATGCAGACACGCGTCGTGCGTCAACCTGCAGGAGAACCAGGCCATGTCCCAATCGATCGACCGCTTCGTCTATCTCGTCGAAGACCTCTGCGAACATTTCGGGGATCCAGCCCCGGACTTGGACCTCGACGAAGAGGGCCCCGTCGCCCTCCAGATCGAGCGCGACGGCATCACCTTGATGCTGGTGCATCAGCCGATGGTGGACCCGGATCATCTGACGATCCTTCATCCGCTGGACCCGTTGCAAGAGAACGTCGATGCCGTCCATCGACGTGCACTCGAACTCAATCAACTCGGCTTTCTGTGCGGCGCCTCGACCGCGCTCGGGATCGAACCGGTGTCCGGCCGCATGACGCTGCTGCACCGGGAAGCGATCTACGCCATGAGCGGCCCGCAGCTCGCCCGGACCATCGAGAAGGTGCAACAGGTTGCCCGGGCGTGGAACGAAGGCTACTTCCTGCAAGGCGATGCCGCGCCGCTGGGCCTCGACACGGGCGAGACGGCAGGCGCCGCGCTGCAAGAGGAGGCATCCCATGGACGAGACTGACGGCCAGCAAGACCAATCCGACCGCACCAACCCTTGTTTCACGCTTTTCGGCGCGGTTCCAGCGCACGCGAGCCGCTGGGTCTCGGTTGCGGACTGGTGTCGAACGACGATCGATACCTTTCACAAGCACAAGGTCAGCAACGTCGATGTCCACTCGTTCTGCGTCGAACTCACGCGCCTCAAGGTCAAGGACCTGACAACAGAGCCATACGACAAGCTCCTCGACTTTCAAGACCTGGGTGAGCTGCTGCCTTACGTGGGGCAGGCGCTCCGGGAGCTTTATCTCTTCGGCGAGCCCAACTACAAGGGACAGATCGACGTGCTGCTGGATATCGCGGTACTCGGTTCGCACAAGCTCAACCTGGGATTCCTCTATGACGGGGGCGTCCGATTCCTGTGCTACGGCACGGGCCTGACGCCCGCCGACCTGTACCGGCGCATCGTCCGGATGCGGCTTGCTCACCTGAACGCGACCGCCTGCGGGCGGATCCAGTCACATCATCGCGAACGCCTGTACCACTTCCTCGCGATGCTGTCGCTGGCCGATGACACGATGTCGGTTGCAGACCTGCATCAGCAGGCGACCACGCGGGAAACCCAACGCGATGCGGCTTCGATCCTGGCTTTTCTCGATGAGCAGAAAGGCACCCTGCCCTGGTGGCAGACCCGGATGCGGCTGCTCGAAGTGGCGTTCAAGGCCGATGAGAAAGAACTTCGAAGGCTGCTCAAGGACTTCGCAAAGCTCCCCACGCTGAGCGACAAGGAGCGAGTTCTTCTCAAAGCCGCTCTTCAGAGTCGCGCCGACGTCGGCTCGGCCGTCAACCAGACCGAGTTCGAGATCATGACGTCCCGCATCGATGCCTTCGCCCAAGGCATGCACGAGCATTCGACAGCGGTGACGGGTGCGGCCATCTACCTGTTTCTCAGGCAAGACGGCTACAGCGGCAAGCGGCAGAAGCTTGTTCTGGACTGGGCTGTCACCGCGAACAAGTCGCTCTCGAACAACGAGCAACTCCTCGACGACTTCCTGCCCGTCAGGCAGCCTGCGCTCAACAAGGTGGGGCAAATCGCACTCGATCGCGGCCGAACCTTCCGCTGGATCACCGGATTCGCTCGCGGCACGGCAGTCCAGGGAGCCGGGCGAGCCCTGGCCGTGCTGGGGGGAATGTTCTTGACGGTCTCGTACCTTCCGGAGGAGCTGCTGACGACCTGTGCAGCCCTTGCAGGCGCGGAGGCCACGTTTCGGCTGGGCGCCTTCCTCTACTCGCGCGTGACCGATTGGCGCACCGCTTCCGGTCGGGAAAAGAATCACCGCGCCATCTCGCTCTTTCAGCTGCGCGCGAGCGAATTCATGGCCTTGTCGGTCCCGGCGCTCGCATACGCCGTCTCTCATTTCGTTCCGGCGCCCGATCTGCCGCGCAACGAGGAACTCGTCGAGAAGCATGGATCCCTGCTGAACTACTTCATGTTGCTGGTGGCCTCGCAAACCTTCGCGCGCGTCACGAGGCAAGTGTTCCAGAGCGCGACGCAAAGCAACTTCACGCGTTCCTACAGCATCACCTACAAGAATGGTGCGTCGCTCACGGATGAAGATCGAGAGTTCGTCAACTTCGTTCGCGACCTGCTCTACGTCATCTCGACCGCAGTCACGCTCGGGGCCGTCGTCTTCGCCGACCCGGACCCATGGACCGGTGCCGGCCTTTCCGCCGCGAACGAAGGCCTCGACGAAATCTGGCCCGACGTCGCTTGCGTGCTGGCGGCCCGTTGGCGAAACGGCTGGCCCGGCGCCTACCAGGGCAGCAATGCAGAACTGAGGCTGGTCAAGAACTTCTCACCGGTCATGCTCGACAACCCGAAACAGCTGATCGAGCACATCGGCACGCAGGCTGCGGCCAGGATCACGCACAACGGCCTGCCCGACCTGCTAGCGGTCGCCGGCGACCTGGCCAGGATCCACGATCAAACGGGGTTGTTCACCGCTCTCAAGGTGCTGTCCATCGTCTTCTACGGCATCTACGGCGCTCGGCGCGGATCGATGCTGGCCTATCTTCGCGACCCGAAGAACGCGGTGCCGACCGGCTTGATCGGCTACCTGCTGCGCTTCTTCAAGGTGCTGGATGCCAAGGGCCGGGCTCAGCGTCGGCCGGCGCTCGAGTCCGAGGTTTGCTCGATGCAATATCTCGCCTTCGAGCATCGCTATGGCGACCCCAAGGCGCTCTGGAACTGGCAGGACTGCATCCACTTCGAGCTGGCGGACGGCGAGGTGTTCCATACCTTTCCATCGATCGACGGAGTCTTCCACATCGCCGAACCCAACTTCGTCAAGAGCGCTGCGTTCAACATGCTGGCACTCGCCGTCAACCCCGATCTGCAATGCATCGAACCCATGCGTCACGACGATCTGGACTTCGACGAACTGCTCGAGGGATACGACCATTGGTTCGACGACCAACCCTCGCTCAAGCCATTGCAGACGCCGCTGGTCGCGGTCCGCCTGGATTGGGATGGGGCCACCCTGACCGCCGACTCCGACGATCGACACGGCGACGCCTACGCCTGCATCTGCTTCGACTGGAAAGACGCGACAGACGCGCTTTTCATCGTCTGCGGCGATGACCACGGCCTGATCCTCAGCTCGCGGACAGACGACCTCATCGCGCTCATCAAGAGTGCAGATTGGCGGGAGGCTGCGGAACGCTTCTTCAAGCAGATCAAGCTCCCGGCTCAGACGCAAGTCTCGGCCGTGAGCACCGCGCTCGCTCCGGACCAAGCGCTGGACGAGTCGCCCGTCAAGGACTTTGCCAGGGCTCTCAGCCGCCCCATCCTGAAGGACCTCAGCCCGATCGAGTGGGATCTGCCGGAGAAGCCCTGAGGCTGCGCTGCTACTGCGGCTTCGCCAACCCGAGCTTCTCGATCAAGGCCTTCTCCTTGGCGTAGGTCGTTTGCGCGAACTTGCCGTAGTCGGCCGTGCTCATGTAGTTCGGCAGCATGTCGTAGCGCCCGAGCGCTGCGACATAGCTCGGCTCTTCCATGGCTTGCTTGAAAGCGTCGTGCAGTTTCTTGACGACCTCCGGCGGCGTGCCCTTGGGTGCGCCGATGCCGAAGGGCGAGTTCTGCACGATGTCGAGGCCCAGTTCCTTGAGCGTGGGTGCGTCCGGGAACTTTGCCAGGCGCTTGTCGCCCCAGGTGTTGAGCACGCGCAGCTTGCCGGCCTCGACCTGCGGCGCGAAGCCGGTGCTGTCAGCGGCCGCCATCAGCTGGCCGCTCAGCACGGCCAGCATCAGGTCTGCGCTGCCCTTGTAGGGTACGTGTTGCAGCTCGATGCCGGACTGCTGGGCGATGAGTTCGGTGGTGAGATGCGGGCTGGTGAGCGTGCCGGTCGAGCCGTAGGTCAGCTTGCCGGGGTTGGCCTTGGCGTAGGCGACGAAGTCCTTCCAGGTCTTGAGCGGGCTGTCGGTCGGGACCACGATGCCGAAGGCGTAGCCGGTCACGTTGATGACGTAGCTGATGTCCTTGACCGGATCCCAGTTGATCTTGGTGGTGTAAGGCAGGCGGAACACGCCGAGCGGGATCTGGCCGATGGTGTAGCCGTCCGGCTGGGCGGCCTGGAGCGTCTGCGCGGGCAGGCTGCCGCCGGCACCGGGCTTGTTCTCGACCACCACCGGCTGCCCGAGGATCTTCGAAGCGTTCTCGGCCAGCTGCCGCATCGTGATGTCGGTCGGACCACCAGCCGGGAAGGCGATGACCAGCTTGACCGGCTTGGCCGGGAACGTGGACTGCGCTTGTACCGCGACGGTGGCGAGGCTGGCTGCGGCCGCGATGGCGGCCAGGATCAGGGGACGGCGAGTGAACATGATGGTTGCGCTTTCGTAGGCGTCGTTGGGTTGACTGTCTCGATTGGGCCGTCGGCTGGCCGGTGCTTCAATCGGTGAAGTCCCGGGGCGCTGTCGCCAAGGTGTCGCTGCTCATCCAGCGGGCTCGGCCGGCTCCTGCAGGATGCAGAGCCTGCCACGCCGGACGGCGGTCTGCCAGGCAAGCACCTGCGACCGGCGCGGCCATTCGGCGCTGGCTCAGGCGCCCAGGAAGCCTGCGAGCACGTTGACCGCGTTGACGCCGATCTCGGCGACGGCGTAGCCGCCCTCGAAGACGAACACCGTCGGCAAGCCGGCGCCGCGAATGTCCTCGCCGATGCGCAGGTAGTCGTCGCTTCGCAACCCGAAGCCCGCGACCGGATCGCCTTCGAAAGTATCCACGCCGAGCGACACCACCAGAGCCTCGGCCTTCGTGCGAGCGATGCCGCCGATCGCCTCGTAGAGCGCTTGCCGCCAGGTCTCGAAGCCGGTCCCGCGCGGAAGCGGCAGGTTGTGATTGAAGCCTCGTCCCTCGCCTTCTCCCCGCTCGTCGGCATGTCCCAGGTAGTAGGGATAGTCATGCCGCGGATCGCCATGCAGGCTGGCCACGTGCACGTCGGGCCGTTCGTAGAAGATCGCCTGCGTCCCGTTGCCGTGGTGGTAGTCGATGTCGAGCACCGCCACCCGTGCCGCGCCGGCATCCCGCAGGCACTGGGCCGCCACCGCGGCGTTGTTGATGAAGCAATAGCCACCGAAGAAGTCGAAGCCTGCATGGTGCCCCGGCGGCCGGGTGAGCGCGAAGGCCGGACCGCGACCGGCGGCGACATGGCGTGCGGCGCTGAAGGCACAGGCAGCGCCATGCCGGGCGGCATCCCAGCTGCCGCTCGTGAGCGGCGTTCCCGCGTCGAAGGCGAAGAGCCCCAGCCGGGCCGGAAAGCTCGCCGGCAGCAGGTCGCTGCGCATGCCGCGCGTCGGCCAGTACGAAGGCAGCGCATCCTGCTGCGCGTGAGCCGGGTCGAGCGCCACCCATTCATCCCACGCGTGCGCCAGAAAGTCGAGGTAACGCGGCGCATGCACCTTGGCGAGCAAGACTTCGTCGAAGTCGCCGTCCGGCGGAACGATCGGTCCGAGCGCGCGGCGAAGCAGCTCGGCATACACATGATCGACCCGGTCCGGCAACTCGAAGCACGGCACCAGCCGGCCCCGGAACATTTCGAAGCGCCCCTGGTGCAGCGCGTGGCGGTCGTTGAAGTAGGTCTGCATCAAAGCGGCCGCCGTCAACGCGCCAGCACGTGCGCGAGCGCGATGCCGGTATGGGTGTTGAGCCGAACCACTTCCTCGGGCGCGGCCGCCGCCACCACCCGCCCGCCGCCGTTGCCACCCTCGGGACCGAGGTCGACCAGCCAATCGGCTTCGGCGATCACGTCCAGGTCGTGCTCGATGACGATCACGCTGTGGCCGCCGTTGACCAGCCGATGCAGCACGTGGATCAGCTTCTCGACATCGGCCATGTGCAGGCCGACGGTCGGCTCGTCCAGCACGTAGAGCGTGTGCGGCGGCTTCTGTCCGCGGCGGGTGATGTCGTCCCGCACCTTGCTGAGC
Organism: Burkholderiales bacterium 8X; assembly: GCA_902506565.1. Lineage (GTDB taxonomy): Bacteria > Pseudomonadota > Gammaproteobacteria > Burkholderiales > Burkholderiaceae_C > Variovorax. The sequence continues at coordinate 3,672,988 of LR732703.1, forward strand.
TCGGTCACCAGCTTGATGCGCTGCGCCTCGCCGCCGGATAGCGTCGGCGAAGGCTGCCCGAGCGTCAGGTAGCCGAGGCCCACGTCCTTGAGCAGCTGCAACGGATGCGCGATGTTCGGCATCGAGGCGAAGAACTCGACCGCCTCGTCCACTTCCATCTGCAGCACCTCGCCGATGCTCTTGCCGCGCCAGCTCACGGCCAGCGTCTCGGGGTTGAAGCGAGCGCCGTGGCACACCTCGCACGGCACCTTGACGTCCGGGAGGAAGCTCATCTCGATGGTGCGCACGCCGGCGCCATCGCAGCCGGGGCAGCGGCCTTCGCCGGTGTTGAAGCTGAAGCGCGCCGGGCCGTAGCCGCGCGCCTTGGCCTCGAGCGTGTCCGCGAAGAGCTTCCGGATGGTGTCCCAGAAGCCGATGTAGGTCGCCGGGCAACTCCGCGGCGTCTTGCCGATGGGCGTCTGGTCGACCTCCAGCACCCGGTCGATCGCCTGGTAGCCGCTCACGCCGCTGCAGCCGACCCAGGCCGGCCGCTTGCCGGCAGCGTCGGCATCGCGCCCAGCCTTGGTCATGCGCTGCACCACCACCGCATGCACGTTGGCGAGCAGCACGTCGCGCGCCAGGGTCGACTTGCCCGAACCGCTCACGCCGGTGACCGCGACCAGCCGGTTGAGCGGCAGCGACACGGTCACGTCCTGCAGGTTGTGCAGGTCCGCGCCATGGACCGTGAGCCATTGCAGGCCGCCCGGCTGCTCGATGACCGGCTCGGCCGGCCGCTTCGGCCGCTTGCCGGCAGCCGCCTGCGGATCGACCCGCTTCTTGGCGGCAGCCGCTTCGCTTGCCGGTGCGGTGTCCTGCACCGGCGACTGCAGTTCGGACAACAGCACCGGCCGCCGTGCCTCGATCGGATGCCGCATCGCATCGCGCAGGTAGCGGCCGGTCTGCGAGTCGGCGGCCTGCTCGATGTCGGCTACCGCGCCGGCGGCGACCAGCCGGCCGCCGCGCTTGCCGGCGCTCGGCCCGATATCGATGATGTGGTCGGCGCGGCGAATGGTGTCTTCGTCATGCTCGACCACCACCAGCGTGTTGCCCTTGTCGCCGAGCTTGTGCAGCGCGTCCAGCAGGATGCGGTTGTCGCGTGCGTGCAGCCCGATGGTGGGCTCGTCCAGCACGTAGCAGACGCCTTGCAGGTTGCTGCCGAGCTGGGCAGCGAGCCGGATGCGCTGCGCCTCGCCGCCGGACAAGGTCGGCGCGCCGCGGTCGAGCGTCAGGTAGCCCAGCCCGACCTCCTCGAGGAACTCGAGCCGGCTGCGAATCTCCGGCACCAGGTCGCGGGCGATGTCGGCCTGCCGGCCGGTCAAGGCGATGTGCTCGAACCATTGGCGCACCTCGGTCACGCTCATGCGGGCCAGCTGGGTGATGTTGATGCCGCCCTCGCCCCAGGTCGCGCCGGCGGGAGGTAGCGGCAGCAGGTCGGTCTCGGCAACGGCGCCGACGACTTGCGCCGATGGCGAGCCGCCGCCATCGAGATCGCCCGTTGCCGCGACCGGCGATGCCGCCACGGCCAGCGAGCCAGGCAGGCCGGGCGCGCGTGCCCTGCCCGAGAACATCACGGCGCGCGCGACCGCGTTCAGACGGGTGCCTTCGCAGACCGGGCAGGCCGCATCGGTCACGTCCTCGGCCTCGGGCTCGGCGAAGGTCTGCTCGCGCCCGCGGTTGTCCGCATCGAGCACCGAGTCGTCGAACACCTTGCGCTGGTCCTTGGTCAGCTTGACGCCGGTGCCCACGCATTCGGTACACCAGCCGTGCTTGCTGTTGTACGAGAACAGCCGCGGATCGAGTTCTGCATAGCTGGTGCTGCAGATCGGGCAGGCACGCAGCGTCGAGAACACTTGCGTGCGGCCGATGCCGGCGGCCGGCGCACCGGCCATCATCGCGCCGCGCAATCCGTCGAGCTCGCTCATCACATGCACCACGCCCTTGCCGTGCTCCAGCGCGCGTGCGAGCGCCTCGCGCAGCGGGGCTTCGTTCGACGGCAGCACGTCCAGGCTCGCCACCGGCAGCTCGATGCTGTGCTCCTTGAACCGATCTAGCCGTGGAAAGCCGGTGGTGGGCAGGAATTCGCCATCGACCCGCAGGTGGGTGAAGCCGCGCGGCCGTGCCCAATCGGCAAGCTCGGTGTAGACGCCCTTGCGGTTGCTGACCAGCGGCGCCAGGAGCCCGATGTGCTGTCCCTTGAAGTTCCTGAGCAGCTGCGCGGCGATGCTGTCCGGCGTTTGCGGCTGCACCGGTGCACCATCGTGGATGCAATGCTGGATGCCGAGCTTCACGTAGAGCAGGCGCAGGAAGTGCCAGACCTCGGTGGTCGTGCCGACCGTGCTCTTGCGGCCACCACGCGAGAGCCGCTGCTCGATGGCCACCGTCGGCGGAATGCCGTACACCGCATCCACCTCCGGCCGGCCGGCCGGCTGCACGATGCTGCGCGCGTAGGCATTGAGCGATTCGAGATAGCGCCGCTGGCCTTCGTTGAAGAGGATGTCGAAGGCGAGCGTCGACTTGCCCGAGCCGCTGACGCCGGTCACCACGCTGAACTTGCCGCGAGGGATGTCGACCGACAGGTTCTTCAGGTTGTGCTCGCGCGCATTCACGATCTGGATCGCCTCGCTGCCTGCGCCCGGCTGGCTGCGACCGGCGTAAGAGCGCGCCGCGCGCTCGGCCACCTTGTAGCCGGCCGCGCCGACCGCCAGGTCGTAGTCGACCAGCGCTGCGCCGGTGAGCGAGGCCGGGTTCTCGCGCACCTCTTCGGGCGTGCCGACCGCCACCACCCGACCGCCCGCCTCGCCGCCTTCGGGTCCGAGGTCGATCAACCAGTCGCTGGCCCGGATCACGTCCAGGTTGTGCTCGATGACCACCAGCGAATGACCCGCGTCGAGCAGCTTGCGCAGCGCACGCATCAGCCGCGCGATGTCGTCGAAATGAAGGCCCGTGGTCGGTTCGTCGAACAGGAACAGCGTGCCCTTGCGCGCCAGCGACTGCTTGCTGCCGCTCGCGTTCTTGAGCGACTCGGCAAGGAAGCCGGCGAGCTTCAGCCGCTGCGCTTCGCCGCCGCTCAACGTGGGCACCGGCTGCCCCAGCTTCACGTAGTCGAGACCGACATCGACGATCGGCTGCAGCACGCGCAGCACCTCGCGGTCGGCGGCGAAGATGGCGATGGCCTCGGCCACGGTGAGATCGAGCACGTCGGCCACGTTCAGCAGGCGGGTCGACGGCCGCTGCGGCGCGGGTGCCTGCGGCGCTCGTGGCGCGCCGTTGTCTCCGAGCTCGCTTTCGACATCGCCTGTCTCGGCCGAGGCCTGGCCCACCGACGGCGTCGCCCGGACCGGCAGCGGCCGCTCGATCGCCACTTCGAGGATCTCCGGCCGATAGCGCTTGCCGTCGCAATCCGGACAGCGCAGGTAAACGTCCGACAGGAACTGCATCTCGACATGTTCGAAGCCGGAGCCGCCGCAGGTCGGGCAGCGCCCATCGCCGCTGTTGAAGCTGAACTTGGATGCGGTGTAGCCCCGCTGCCTGGCCAGCGTCGCGGTCGCGAAGATCTCGCGGATCGCATCCCAGGCGCCGACATAGCTGGCCGGGTTGGAGCGCGCCGTCTTGCCGATCGGCGACTGGTCGACGAACACCACCTCGCTCAACTGCTCGGCGCCGAGCAAGCGGTCGTGCGCGCCCGGCGTCTCGGTCGCCTTGCCGAAGTGCCGCATCAACGCCGGCGCCAGCACGTCCTGGATCAGCGTCGACTTGCCCGAGCCGCTGACGCCGGTCACCGTGACCAGTCGACCGAGCGGGAACTCGACCGAGACGTTCTGCAGGTTGTGCTCGCGCACGCCTTCGAGGATCAGGCGCGGCGTGCTGTCGGTGACCGCGCGACGAAAGCCCATGCCGATCTGCTTGCGGCCACCGAGATAGTTGCCGGTCAGGGTGTCGGCATGGCGCAGCGCATCGGTGCTGCCGTCGAACACGATGCGGCCGCCGCGCGCGCCCGGGCCCGGCCCCATGTCGATGACGCGATCCGCGGCCAGCATCACGGCCGGATCGTGCTCGACCACCACCAGCGTGTTGCCCGCATCGCGCAGTCGCAGCATCGCCTCGGTGATGCGGTTCATGTCGCGCGGATGCAGCCCGATGCTCGGCTCGTCGAGCACGAAAAGCGTGTTGACCAGCGAAGTGCCGAGCGCGGTGGTCAGGTTGATGCGCTGCACCTCGCCGCCGCTCAGCGTGCGGCTCTGCCGGTCGAGCGTCAGGTAGCCGATGCCGACATCGTGCAGGTAGCGAAGCCGCGTGGTGATCTCTTCGAACAGCAGCTTGAGCGCCTGCGCTTCGCCATGCCGGGCTCCCTCGCCCTCGCCTGCCTTGGGGATCTCGGAAGCGGAGCGCTGGTCCAGCAACGGCGCGGCCACCAATCTATCGAAGAAGCGACGAAGCCGCTCGATCGGCAACATCATGAGATCGTGCAGGCACAGGCCCGGCAGATCTTCGAGCTGCTCGCGCGACCATTTCACGCCCGCCGGCATGAAGCGTTTGGCAGGCGGCAGCACCGCGTCGGCATCGGCCTTGCTGCCGAGCCGCCAAAGCAGCGGCTCGAGCTTGAGGCGGGCACCGGCGCAGACCGGGCAAGGCGTGTAGCTGCGGTACTTGGACAGCAGCACGCGGATGTGCATCTTGTAGGCCTTGCTCTCCAGGTAGCCGAAGAAGCGGTTCACGCCGTACCACTGCTGGTTCCACTTGCCGTTCCAGTTGGGCGAGCCGTCGATCACCCAGGCTTTCTGCTCGGGGGTCAGCTTGTACCAGGGGGTGTCGCGTGGAACGCCGGCGGCCTCGGCATGGCGCATCAGGTCGTCCTGCGCTTCCTTCCAGGCGGGGGTCTGGATGGTCTTGATCGCGCCCGCGCGCAGCGTGAGCTTGTCGTTCGGGATCACGAGGCCGAGGTCGACGCCGATCACCCGGCCGAAACCGCGACAGGTGTCGCACGCGCCGACCGCGGAGTTGAAAGAGAACATCGACGGAATCGGGTCCGCATAGCGGATGTCGCTCTCGGGGCAGTGCAGACCGGTCGAGAACTTCCAGATCTCCGGCTCGGATCGGGTGCTCGGCACGGCCGCGACCATCGAATCGGCATCGCCTGCTTTCGCAGACACGGTGGACGCCTCGGGCAGCGCGTAGACCGTCAAGCGTCCGGCGCCACGCTTCAAGGCGGTTTCGATCGCCTCGACCACCCGGATACGCTCCGCAGCCTGCATGCGAAAGCGATCGGCCACCACGTCGAGGATCTTGCGCGGCCCGGTCGGCCGCGAGACCTCGCGCTCGGCTTGCACCCGCGTGAATCCGCTCGCGGAAAGCCACTGCGTGACCTCCTCCGCCGTGGTGGAGGCAGGCAGCTCGACCGGGAAGGTCAACACCACGCGGGGATCGTTCGATGCGGCGGCGCGGGCGGCCAGTTCGGCATAGATGCTGTCGGGCGAATCGTGCCGCACCGGCAGCGCGGTCTCGCGGTCGAACAGCTCGGCAGCACGCGCGAACAGCAGCTTGAGGTGATCGTTCAGTTCCGTCATCGTGCCGACCGTCGAGCGCGAGGACCGCACCGGGTTGGTCTGGTCGATGGCGATCGCGGGTGGCACGCCCTCCACCTTGTCGACCGCGGGCTTGTCCATGCGATCCAGGAACTGGCGGGCGTAGGCAGAAAAGGTTTCGACGTAGCGCCGCTGGCCTTCGGCGTACAAGGTATCGAACACGAGGCTCGACTTGCCCGAACCGCTGGGCCCGGTGACCACCGTCATCTCGCCGGTGCGGATGTCGAGATCGAGATTCTGGAGATTGTGCTGACGTGCACCACGGATACGGATCGAGCCCTGAGTCATGAGTGCCTTGGGGGATGGGGCAGTCATTTTAGGAAGCACATCCGTGGACGGATGGTGGTGTTCCCAATGAGGGGCTATGTGCGAAGGGAATGCGCGAGGCCCTGAGCGGCAGACCTGGTTTTCTGCGCGTGGATGCGGGTGTGCGAGGGTGCGCAAGATGCGCGGGGGGCTGCGCGAGGCAGGCGCGAAGGGGCGGGGTACGGAACGGGGCGCGCTAGGGGTTTGCGCGCAAGTCGCGCAGGCGAGGCTAGTAAATAACCGGTGGCCAGCGGTCGCGGCGATGAGCACTCATCGATAATGCGCAGCCCTAAAAGTTGTCCAGATTAGTGACTTCCCACATGCCCGCGGATTGATCGCGTGGATGAACCATTCTCCAAATTCTTTTGCAGGTGCCGCAGCGATACCAAGTCTCTGAAAGCGCGACCGTGCTGGCTTGCGCAATTCTCTTGAATATGGTGGACGTCTCAAGAAGCGCACTAAAGTTGATGTAGTCGCGCTCGTCCTTGAAAAGACCGGATTTCCTGATATTGCATTTGCAAATGCGCTGCTCATCCATTTGATGGCTCCTCCCTTGATGAATCGTTCTGCCCGCTTGGTCGCCGACACTTGCCGGTGTTGTAACAGGTTGTGGAGCGCAAGGATAGGGGTTTGATAATCCAATGCCACTAACCCGGTTGGGGTATTGACTGGGAGGTGAGAGGTGTGTATTTCCGGGAAGATCCGGCGTCATCATCAACAGAGCTGATGGCTGCACGAAAATGAATACTTTCGACGGCCTTGCAGCAGAAGCCGATTACCTCTAACCACGCAATGAACCAGTGCGGACCGAACAAACGTCACCGGACAGCTCGCCGCAGAAAATGCGCACCCCCGATAACCGAGCTAGTCCAGAGCATGTAGGCACAAGATCAAGTCGCGAAATACCGATACGACATCTTGAAGTTCTCTCACCCATATAAAACGAGATTGTCTGCACCCCCGCGGTAAAGGCACGGTTAGACCAGGCGGTCGATGCAGGCTGGGAGCGCTCTACGCGTCGACTGTCTGCTTTTTGAAATCGGTGGTATATCAATCTTGATGTCGACTTCGATAAAAGTACGGAAACATTTGAAAATTGGTCGTCGACGTTCCGTGCGCGTGAGTTATTTTGAGCACTCGTGCGCTGCTCATGCAATCTCCGCGTCGACAACTCGTCAGATGCTTAATTCACATTAACCTAATCTCGAGCAGTAAAAATACTACATCGGCAAAGTCCTAGGAGAATATGGATGAACCCGTTCGTCGCAACCGGAGGTGGATTTCTCGATCGTAGCCGCACGCGGGGCATCAATTTCGGCTCACCGCGCATGAAGTCGGTCCGGAGTCTTTAATTCCGCTGCTAGGTCCAATCCGATCGAACGTGTGTCACGCAAACAGGAGCTAGCATCCACAGTTATCACGCTCTTGTCCTCGCAGCATCGAGGCGAAGCCAAAAAGCCATGTTGCCCTCCATTGAAAAGCAAAGCACCATTCGAAGCTTCGAGCAGCAAAATAGTGATGCTGGAACATTTCGAGCAATTTTGGCAGCACTTGCCGCATAGCGGTTAGCTCTGCTGCGAACGCAGAATCAGGGACTCAGTGCCGCACTCCGATGTCACGGCTGCCAGCGCGACCGCACGCACCGCGAGAGGATTCAAAACAGAGACTGCGATACCGTTACATACCTCATTCAGAGCGCCGTTGATGATCAGGAGCTCGTTTTGATTAAGCTCAACTTTCGCACTTGTGGAATCTTTGTAGATTATCTTCATCCCGGTTTACCTAGTTCATCGAAATAGCGTCGACCAATTGCTGAACTTCGTGTATCCAAACCCGCCAATTTGACGGCACAACGTTGCTGACAATCTCAAAGCACTCGGCCTGATGCTCTGCGCTGCTGCGCCACTCGCCTGGCGGTTCGAAATCAAAAAACAATCTACGATTTCCCGTTGCATCAATGAATATAGAAAGGACATGATAAATTTTGCCGATTTCAAGCCACGGGGAAAATCCCATTTCGCTTCCCCCATGATCGAGCAATCGAACACATTTAACTTTCATGATCACCCCCAAGATTGCTTTTGAAGATCGCCTTGGATTCCGAACCATAGGACGCCACTTTGCGGTGGGAGCCATGTAGAAGTTCTGGAAATATCACGACCGACTTGTGAATGTCTCGGTCGTGCACTTGCCATAAAAATCTCACTACGTGAGATGAGAGCAACTGTGGACCAGGCAAGCTGCTTTTGGGGAAGGCATTGATTGAAGCTCTACTTTTATTCGAGTCTTCGCTGCGCTTCTGTAAGAGCAGCACACCAACCTTTCAGGCCAAATCGCCAAAGACCTTGCGAATTCGAAGGATAAATTTCCAGCTGGAATTCACCGCTGGCTATTCGATACACCTCAGCGACCATGGCATCATCCCACCAGATTTCGGCGACAACGCCGTCACGGTCCGGAACGCTTGCAATCTCAATGGTGAAACTCATTTGTTAGGTTCCAAAAAGCCAATAAATTTGCCATCGGCGCCGTAGCGTAGCCCACGACCATCGGGCGCCCAGACTTCGGTGACCTCGCCAAAACGCGCATGATTGCGTGTAACCATCGTGCTGCCGGGGCTGGTCAGAATGTCGTCGACAACATGCTGACCTTGTTGGTTAACGAAGAGAGGGTTGCCTTTGGCCGCAGGGAACGCGCTGCCTTCACGCCCACCATGCTTCTGCAGCGCCCGTCCTGCGGCAGTAAGTCCTCCACGATCCGCCGCGGCCGCGGCCTGCGACAACTCGTCTATAGAGCGCGCGCCCGCGCTCGCCGCCTGACATTTTCCGTTGGCGCAGGTTTGATTGCTGCTGACGCCATGGCCCGTCGACCACTTTATCCCAGCCATCCCCGTTATCTGCATGGCGCTAGTGATTGCGCCTGCCAACAGCTCTCTTGCGCTGGCCGAACTGTGCTGGACTCCGAGTGCCTCGTAGGTCTGGGTCATATCACTGACCTGCCTGCTCACGAGATCGGACACCAGGTCCTTCTTTTCCTCCGTGTCGGAATAGAGGTAGCTGGTAATCAAGTTGTTCAAGCTCAGGTTCGCCCGGACCACAACTCCAGTGCACTTATCCAGGTTCGACGAACCCGTGCAAGCACTCTCGATGCGCTCAGCCTGCTTCTTCGAGTCCTCTTCCATCTCAGCGCGCAGCTGCACGAGGTCGCATGTCGCAGCCGAGCCGCTCGCACATGCGCGAAGCGCCTGCATCAGCTTGGCCGAGCCTCGCAGGCTCAGGGCGTTGTTGGCTGCAGCATTGGCACCCGCGGCAGCGGCGTAGCCGATGTCCTTTGCATCAAGACCGGCAAGCCCTGCGGCGACGCCTGCGAGCGTGCGTGCAAGCTCGATGGCGCCCGGCTTCACATCGCCGAACTCGTCGCGGCCGTAGAGGCTTCCGCTGCCTCCAGCTCCACCGGTTCCACCAGCGCCGTTGCCAGCGTCGCCACCACCGGGCGCATTGCCGTTCGGCGCTGGCGGTGGCCGCACAGGCTCCGCACCGATCGTGCCGCCCGCGTTCTGCAGGTTCGCCGCCGTGACCGCAAGTCCGAGCGCTTGCGTCTGCCGGATCGTGCCGCCCTGGTTGTCGATGCCTTCGGCGCTCTTGATCTTGACGCTCGCCGCCTCGATCGTCCCTTTATTCACCAGCTTTCCGTCGCTCGTGAGAATCAGGTCGCCGGTCGAGCTCAGCGTGCCGAAGTTGCGGACACCCAAGCCGTGCTCGGTGCCATTGAGGAAGATCTTGCCGGCGTACATGCCGCCCAGGAGTGCGACATCGAGGCGGAACTGCGGACGCTCGCCCCTTCCTTCGACAGGCTTGGCTTCACCGGTGGCTGCATCGATATCGTTCGCACCACCCGTGGCTTGCAGGTAGTTCGCCCAGATCGCGGAGTTGACCTTGATGGCACGAGCGAGGATCGCGCCGTAGTCGGTGCGGCTCAGGTCGAGCCCTGCGCCGTCGACGGTGATGGTGCCGTCGCGCACCACGTAGCGCTCGAGGCCCCCGAGCGCATTGACTTCAGGCGTTCCAGTGGTGAGTGTCGCCCGACTCGCGTTGATGAACGCACCGCCATCGACCTGAATCCCCGAAGGATTCGCAATCACAACCTCGCCCCGCTGACCAGCGACCTCCACCGGACCACGAAGCAAAGAAGGATCGTTGCTCCGAACTTCATTCAAGATGACCCGAGCCGCACCATTCGCAAGCCACGGGTTCGAACCGACAGCACCACCCAGATTCGTCTGCGCCCCGGTCCGGCTGTTGTTCAGGATCGCGCCCTTGCGATCCACATCGAACTGCTGGTAGATGTTGCGAGACACCCCTGCAGCGGAGGGCGCCGTGATGTTCACCATCGGCACGCCATTCGGCGTCATCAGCACCTGCGGTCGATGCATCGCAGCCGCAGACGGCAAGGCTGCAATCTGCGCCACGCCATGAACCGGCGCAGCGATCAGCGAGACCATCAGCAAGCCGCCGACAGCCCGTCTCATCCGATGGCGCGCAGCGCGACCATCTCCATAAGCGCCCTCGGCGCACCGACCTGCATTCTTCATTCTGTTGTTCTTTCCCTGATCCCTCCCATTTGCCGTGACAGTGGCGTGCTTGCAAGAGGGCCACGCATTGTCAGCCTGATCCCGCGCGCGAGATTCCCCTGACGGATCAACCCGAAAGCACTACCTGTTGAGCCATGCGTTTCCGAGCAATCACGTTCTTGCGCCCTAGGCCCGTCGTCGCATTGATGTCTCGAAGTCTCGCGCGTCACGCATGGCAAGCACCTGACGCATCTAAGGTGACGCTGATGGAGGACTCACGAATGGAACCTTCGAACGAGCCACATCCCAACTCGGATGGCAATCCGGACAGACGCAGCCCGGATGCTTTGACGGACTTCATGGACAGCCTTGAAGATGGCCGCATGGGTGCCAGGATCGGCGGCGTCATCTGCACGGCCGACGTGCTCCGTGCCAAGTTCAGAGCCCTGGTGCTCGGCTTTTTCGAGCCCGTGAGCGCATGCGTGCCGCCGGAGGTGATCGCCGAATGGTTCCCGATCGACCCCTGCATGGTTCGGGACCAGCATCAGGATCCCGATCGCGTCGAGTTCGAGGTCGATTGCATGCGCGATCTGTACGAGCAGGCATCGACCGTGCGTCGCCTGCTGCTGCTCCAGGCAGACCTCTTGAAGATCAAGGTGCTGCCCTTTCTCTCCAACCCCGCCTGGCTGGAGAGGTGCTGGGAGGAGCGTCTGACGCACTTCAACCTGGACGACCAGCAACTCGAAGACGAAAACGCGTTCAACCAAACGCCGTTGCATCTTCTCCAGGGAAGCTCGACCGATGGAACGATCGAGGCGCTCGGCGCCGAGGTTCCGCAGGTGACGCTGCAGGATGTGGTGACGAAGAGCCTGGTCGCCCAGATGAAGCGTCCGGTCATCCACCATTGGCACATGTTGGAGATCATGGAGCTGTTGGCGCTCGTTCGCGTTTCCAGCGCCTGCGAGCGGTCGAGGCTGGTCAACGAACAGCTGCAGTCCTGGCGCAAAGCGACGACCGATTCAGTCGATGGATGTTGGCTCGAAACCTTCAGCCAGCAGGCCCTTGCCCACTTCGTGCCAGGCCTCGAGCCGACCGACCTGCATGCGTCCCTTGCCCTGCTCGCCGGCCATGCCGTCCAGCAGTCGCAAGACGGCATGCAGCGCTTTCTGGCAACCTGCCGAAACCAGTCGACGCTCGCCTTCCAGCTCAACCGCCTGGTTCCGCCGCGCTGGCTGATTGGGTTGCTGCGCCTGCATCTCGGCGCTTCGGAAATCCTCGCCGCCTGCCCGATCTTGACGATCTGCAGATGGAACGATCTGGCGGATGTGGTTCGCTCGGCCACGCCCGGTGCCTTCCTGGTCGACCTTCGACATCACTCGTTGATGCTCTGCAAGCGTGTCGCGGAGGCACGGCAAGAACGATTCGGCTACTTCGACCCGGACCGCGGCTATGTCGAGTGCGACATGCGGCAAGGCGGACCGGCGACGTTGCTCATGTCCGTACAGCGGGGCTTTCGGGCTCTCCATCCACAGCTCAATTCGAGCAACCCGAGCTGCGTCGTTCGCCGCATCGACATACCGAAGCAGGACATTCGCGAGTTCTGCCTGGACGACCTGGTCGACTGGCAAGGTTCGGAGCCGAACTGAGGGCTCGGCGCCAGATCGGCTCTAGGCCCCGGCTTTCTGCGCCGGCCAGTCGCGCAGCTTGCCGGGGTTGAGCAGGCCCTTCGGGTCGAAGCGGCGCTTCATCGCCAGCACTTCGGGCGGCAGCGATCCACCCGCCTTGCCGTCCTCGACGATGAAGACATGCGGATTGTTGATGCGCACCTCGCGGTCGCGATGCATCTGCATGATCTCCTCGAGCCGCTCCTCGCTGGTGAAGCGCACCAGCTGCAAAGCGCTGCAGGTCAAGAGGCCATCCATGTTGCGAAGGAACTCGGCATGCATGAGCACCTCGCCCTCGAAGAGCCGCTCCATCTCCCGGATCTGCTGCACATGCCGACCCGCAACGAAGCTGCTCTGCAGGTACGTGAGCGACTTGTCGACCTTGAGCGCATGCAAGGTGGTGTGGTTCCAGGTGAACTCCATCAGGGTGCGATTGCTCTTCTGCACCTCTTCGGCGGTCTTGCGATAGGTGATGCGGCCACCATGGACGGCCGCCAGTTCCAGCATCGGCGCCTCGCAGGCTTCGGCCACCAGCGACAGCACCGCATGGCAACCCTTGGGCAGATGCTCGGAGAGCTGGGCCAGATGGTCGGGCACGGGGCTCGCGAAGAATGCCACCTCGCGCTTCGCGATGCCGGGTGCATGGGCGAGCTTGTCGGCGAAGCCGAGCGCCGCATCGAATTCGTCGAACACGGCCAGCGTCTCCAGCCACGGCTGTGCCGGCGCCAAGCCGATCTCGAGTTCGAGCACCAGGCCGGTGGTGCCCCAGAGGTGATGCATGCGCATGGCCTCGGCGCCACGCAGTTCGATCACTTGCGGCTCGGCCTCGATGGTCATGGCTCGCAACCCGAGCACGTTGCCGGGTGCGCCGAGCGGGCCGTAGTTGATCGAGCCGACGCCGCCGAAGCCACCGCCGAAAAGCCCGCCGAGCGTCGCGCTGCGATAGGTCGACGGCATGCAGCGCAGCTCCTGGCCGCCGGCGCGCGTCTGCTTCTCGAGTTCGCCGAGACGGATGCCGGCCTGCGCCCGCAGAGAGCCCGGCCGCACCCATTGCAAGGCGTTGTAGCCGGTCATGTCGAGCACCACGCCGCCGGCGAGCGGCGTGGTCTGGCCGTAGTTGCCGGTGCCGCTGCCGCGCGGCGTGATCGGGATCTCGAGGCGCACGCAGGCGCCGACGAGCGAGCGGATCTCGTCTTCGGTTCGCGGCCGCACCACCAGGTCGGCGCGCTTGTCCTTGAGCTGCCGGTCGAGCACCGGGCTGAACCAGGCGAAGTCCTGCGACAGGCGTGCGATGCGGCCGGGGTCGGTGATCCAGTCGAGGTCGGGCAGCTCGAACTGCAGGCGCTCGATCGCGGAAAGGGGAGCGTTCATCGGTCAATCCTGCGAGAGTTCGCTCGCATGCCAGGAGCCGAGCGCGAGCTTGGTGAGCCAGGCCATCAGCACGAAAAGCGCGACGCCGGTCAGCGAGATGAGGAGCAGCGCGGCGAACATGCGCGGGATGTTCAGCTGGAAGCCCGCTTGCAGGATCTGGTAGGCCAGGCCCGCGCCCGATCCGCCGGTGCCCGCCACGAATTCGGCCACCACGGCGCCGATCAGCGCGAGCCCGCTCGAGATGCGAAGACCGCCGAAGAAATACGGCAAAGCGCTCGGGATGCGCAGCCGCACCAGCTGCTGCCAGCGCGTGGCGCGATTGAGCTTGAAGTAGCTTTGCAGGTCGGGCTCGATGCTGCGGAGGCCGAGCGTGGTGTTGCTGATGATCGGGAACAGCGCGACCAGCGCGGCGCAAACCGTCATCGCGGCCGTCGGGTTCTTGACCCAGATGATGATGAGCGGCGCCACCGCCACGATCGGCGTCACCTGCAGCAGCACCGCATAGGGAAAGAGCGCCGTCTCGATCAGCTTGCTCTGCACGAACAGGAAGCTGATCAGCACGCCGGCCACCACCGCGACCAGGAAGGACAGCAGCGTGATCTTGAGCGTCACCATCAGGGCCAGCCCGAGCGGGACGAAGTCGGTGACCAGCGTCTGCATCATCAGGAAGGGCGACGGCACCAGGTACGGCGGCAGTTCCAGCCCGGTGACCAGGCCTTGCCAGATCGCGACCAGGACCACGCCGACCAACAGCGGATACATCACCCGCTGCACGTTCGGCTGGCGCAGGAGCGGCACGCGCACCGGCTTCCTGGGCGGCGCCGCCTTGACTGGTGGCGACACCGCCGCCACGTTGGCCGGTGCAGCGCGGCCGGCTGCCGGCTCGGCGGTGCGCGAGCTGACCACGCGCAAGGGAACGATCGAACTCATTGCATCACCTCGTCATGGGCATTGCTGGCGCGCAGCAAACTGTCTTGCAGCTTCTTGGCGTACCGGCTGAACTGGGGCGAGACCATGAAGTCCGCGGTGCGCGGATAGGGCTCGTCGATCTCGAACTGCTCGACCACGCGACCCGGACGCGCGGCCATCATGATCACGCGGCTCGACAGGAACACCGCCTCGTGGATCGAGTGGGTGACGAAGATCACCGTCAGCTTCTTCTTGCGCCACAGGTCGAGCAGATCGGCATCGAGCTTGTGGCGGGTGATCTCGTCGAGCGCGCCGAAGGGCTCGTCCATCAGCAGCAGGTCGGGCTGGGTGACCAGGCCGCGGGCGATCGACACGCGCATCTGCATGCCGCCCGAGAGCGCGCGCGGCAATGCCTTGGCGAACTTGTCGAGGCCGACCAGCTCGAGTGCCTCGGCCACTCGCGCATCGGCTTCCTTGCGCGGCACGCCGGCCAGGTCGAGCGGCAGCCGCACGTTGGTCTGCACGCTGGCCCAGGGCATCAGGGTGGGCGACTGGAACACGAAGGCCATGCGGCGGCCGCTTTCGTCGATTTGCGCCACCGGCTTGCGGAACACCAGCAGCCGGCCGTCGCTCGGCTCCAGCATGCCGGCCACCATCTTGAGCAGCGTGCTCTTGCCGCAGCCCGAAGGCCCGAGCAGCGTGACGAACTCGCCTTCGGCGATGGTCAGGTCGACCGGCAGCAGCGCCTGCGTGCCGTTCGGGTAGATCTTGTCGGCAGAGAGGACCTCGACCGCTGGAGTGGGTTGCATGGCTGGCCTTGTTGCGAGGTGGCGACCGCGATTCGGGCACGGGGTCGTGCCCGAAGGTCGGGTCAGGGCAGTACCTTGTCCTTCACGAACTCGGTGGTGTAGGTCTTGGCGATCTCGACCTTGGCCGGGTCGAGCAGCTTGGCCGAGACCAGGAAGTCGTAGCTCGCCTTGGCGCGTGCGTCGGTGATGACGCCGATGCCCAGGGTGGCGGCGTCGCCGCCGGTGATCATTCCCATCTCCTTCAGCTTGGCCACGCTGTAGGCCAGCTGTTCGTCGGTCATGTTGGGGTTGTCCTTCTTGATCAGCGCGTTGGCGGGCGCCGGGTCGGCCAGGTAGCTCTTCCAGCCTTCGGCCGAAGCCTTGACGAAGGCCTGCACCTGCTTGCTGCGCTCCTTGACGGTCTTCTCCATGCAGGACACCGTGGTCGCGTACGCCGGGAAGCCGTGGTCGCTGAACATCAGCACCGTGCTCTTGACGCCGGCCTTCTGGATGGCGAAGGGCTCCGAGGTCAGGTAGCCCTGCTGCGCCGTGTTCTTGTCGGCGACGAAGGGCTGGATGTTGAAGGTGTAGGGCCGGGTCTGGTCGTCGGTGAAGCCGAACTTGGCCTTGAGCCACGGCCAGTAGCCGCGGTTGGCCTGCGCGCCGATGAGCAGGGTCTTGCCCTTCAGGTCCTCGAACTTCTTCACGTCGTCATGCGCGATCAGAACCTGCGGATCCTTCTGGAAGAAAGCCGCCACGTTGACCACCGGCACGCCGCCCTCGCGCACCTGCATCATCTGGATGTCGCTCGATCCCATGATGCAGTCGGCCTGCCCGGCCGCCATCATCTGCGTGATGTTGACCTGCGGGCCGCCCATGCGGATGGTGACGTCCAGGCCATGCTTCTTGTAGATGCCCTGTGCCACGGCCTGGTAGAAGCCGCCGTGCTCGGCCTGCGCGTACCAGTTGGTCATGTAGGTGAACTTGTCCTGGGCCTGCGCCGGCGCCATGGCGGCGAATGCCAAGCTGGCGGCGGCGACGAAGCCGAGGCGGAACCGGGAACCGGATGGAATGCGCATGGTGGGTGCCTCTTGAAGATGGGACGGAGGGGATGGGAAATCGGATGGGTGAGAAGCGATCGGCGTCGAGCGGCTCATGCAAATTGCGGGCCGAGCTTCATCGGTCGGCGAGCGCCGCATCGAGTGCGGCGGCGCGCTGGATGAAGCCCTGCTCGTGGCCGCGGCCCCAGGTGGCTTCTTCGCGTGCGGCCCAGCGCAGGGCGTGCAGTTCGGTCAGCGCCTGAACCCAGCTGTCGGACAGGGTGTCCAGGATCTCCAGCCCCTGCGCCCGGGTGGCGCTGGTCGGATCGCCGATGACGCCGCTCGGCCCGAAGTCGCGCGCCGTCCAGGCGCAGGCCGGGCGGCCATCGGGCGACAGCAGCTTGATCGGGAACGGCGGCGGGTAGTTGGCGGCCGCATGTTCCATGTGCACCGTCTCGGGTGCGAGCGCGAGCATCAGCGCCGTCTCGGAATGGCCGGCATGCATCGCCAGCCTTTTCTCCTGGTCGCTCACCTGCTTGCTGGCCGCACTCGGCAGGCGCGACACGCCATGCGGCACCACGATGAAGTCGCCATGGCGCAGGCGCAGTTCGCGGGCCGCCATCTCCAGCACCTGCGGCTGGCCGCCGTGGCCGTTGGCGAACAACAGCTTTCGAAAGCCCGAGCGGTAGACCGACTCGCCGATCTCGATCACGGTCGAGAGCAGCGTGGTGCCGGTGAGCGTCATCGTGCCGGGAAAGTGCAGGTGCTCCTCCGACTTGCCGTAGGTGATCGGCGGGAGCGCGAAGGCGCGGACCTCGGCCGGCAGCTTGTCGAGCGCCTTGCCCATCACGCCCGAGGCGATGACGCTGTCCACCGAGCAGGGCAGGTGCGGCCCGTGCTGCTCGATCGCGCCGCAAGGCAGCACGATGACCGTGTTCTCGCGATCGGGCAGCGCGTCGATCTCGGTCCAGGTCAGGTAGGGCAGGAAGCGGTGGGGTGGGATGTAGCCGTGGAGCATGAGAGGTTTCGGTAGGGCGTGGATGAGCTGAAGAAGGCCGGGCCGATGGCGCGGATGGGTGCACCGTTTCGAAGCACCATCCGGCCGGCCGAGCGCGATGGCCAGCCATGCACGTCGGCGTCGGTGAAGATCACGAAGTCGGCCGCCGAGCCCACCAGCGACGGCGCGCGGGCGCACTGTAGTCCGCGCTGCAGCCAGTCGCCCCGACACAGGCTTTCCGACGCCAGATCGAACGGCGCCGCCAGTTGCGCGGCCAGTACGGCGGTGCCCATCGCCTCGACCGGATCGAAGCTGCCGAGCCGGCAGAACGGGTCTTGCACGTTGTCGCTCGCATAGAGCAGCGGAATCCCGCGCTCGCGAGCCTCTTTGACCAGCGTGATGCCGCGACGGGTCGGCGTGCGACCGGTGACCGCGTCCTGCAGCAGGAGGTTGGTCGCCGGCAGCGAGACCAGGGTGATCGGCGCCCGCGCCACCGCGTCCAGCGTTGCCAGCGCCACTTCGTACGGCTGGGCCGACAACGCACAGCAATGGCCGCAGACGATGCGGCCCTCGAAACCGATCTCGCTCGCGATGCGCGCAACGGTGGCGAGGCCGATCGCCTGCGGATTCAGTTCCTCGTCCACGTGCAGGTCGATGTCGAGCTCGCATTCCTGCGCGGCGAGCAGCAGGTGGCGCAGCGCCGACTCGCTCCAGATCGTCGAATGCACGAAGCCGCCGAGCAGCGCATGCGGGCCGGTCGCGCGGATGCGGCGGGCCAGCGACCGCGCCTGCTCGAGATCCTCGAACAGCGGGAGCTTGATCAGCGCGACCTGCTCCAGCACGATGCGGCCGCGCCAGGCCGCGGCCAATTCGGCCATCACCGGCCAGGCCACCGGAACGCCCTCGGGCTCCCACCAATCGACATGGGTCCTCAGGCGGACCGTACCGGCATCGAAGGCCCAGCCCAGGCCGCGCGAGGCACGCTGCAACACGTCGTCCGCCGTCCAGCGGGCGCGATCCTGCAGCATGGCGTCGATGGCGCCCAGAAGGCCGGGCTGCACGTTCGACATCCTCGGCAGGGTGAAGGACTTGTCGAGGTGGGTATGGGCATCGACGAAGCCGGGCAAGACCAGGGCGCCGTTCAGGTCCCAGGTTGAACCGGGGCGAGGCGACGAGGGCGACGAGGGCGACAACGGCGACGGCGGGGGCGACGGCCGCAGACCCTGCACGCGTCCGCCGGCGAGGTCGATCTGCGCGGTGCTCGGCTCGCCGCCGCGCGTCGGCCAATCCGCAGGCAGCAGCCAGCCTGGCAAGCGGGCGTGGTCCAGGCGCGACGGGGTTGGCATGGTGTCGTGCATCGATGTCGTGCCGTGCGTGTCGTGACGTGACGTGACGTTCAGGCGAACCGCGCCATCGCCTGGCCGACGCGCGCCTTGAAGCGCTCCAGCTGCGGTCGGGTCGCGACGTTCATGTGGTAGTGGGCGTGGTAGTCCACCCGGGCGCGCTGACCGGTCAGGCGCTTCATGTAGCGGGTCACCATCTTCCGGGGCGGATCGCCCATGTACCAGGCCATCCAGCGCGGCCGGCCATAGGTCACCACGGCCGAGATGCGCTGGATGTGGGTCAGCATCGGCTTGACGTTGGCCGGGTCGCTGATGTCGAAGGCGACGCCCGGCATAAAGAGGCGGTCGAAGTAGCCCTTCAACATCGCCGGCAGCCCGAAGCACCAGGTCGGAAAGCAGAACACGATGCCCTCGGCCCATTGAAGCCGGTCGACATGGCGCTGCAGCGGCAGCCGGTTGCTCGGCACATCGTGGTAGCCGAGCCGCTCCTCGCGGGACAGCACCGGGTCGAAGCCTTCGGCGTACAGGTCGCAATCGTCCACCTCGTGGCCGGCCGACTTCAGGTTGGCGAGCACTTCCTGGTGCAGCGCCGCGTGGAAGCTGGTTTCGACCGGATGGCAGTAGACGACGAGCACGCGCATGAAGTTGACCGCTTAATCAGAGCAAGTGGTCAGAGTCATGCAAGCGATGTGCCAGCGCGATTGCACCGGTTTGGGGAATGCCGGGCGGGTCGAGGCTCCGACGCGAACCGACGACCTTCTGATCACAATGGCGGCCTGCGCCATCACCCGGAACCCATTGCCCCGCCGCCATGAACATCGAAGTCGACGACCTCACCCGACCCGAGGTCCACGCCCTGCTCGAAGAGCACCTCGCCAACATGCGCGAGATCTCGCCGCCCGAAAGCGTCCACGCCCTCGACCTCGATCGGCTGCGTCGGCCGGAGATCACCTTCTGGTCTGCCTGGGACGGCGACCTGCTGCTGGGATGCGGCGCACTCAAGGAGCTGAACGCCAAGCACGCCGAGGTGAAGTCGATGCGCACGCCCGCCGCGGCGCGGCGGCGCGGCGCGGCCAAGGCGATCCTGGTGCGCTTGATCGAGGTGGCGCGTTCGCGCGGATACGAAAGACTGAGCCTGGAGACCGGATCGATGTCGGCCTTCGAGCCGGCGCATCGGCTCTACGAAAGCTTCGGCTTCGCGAGGTGCGGACCTTTCGAAGGTTATGAAGACGATCCGAACAGCGTCTTCATGACCTTGCGCCTTTGACGGATCGCTCAACCGCTCCTGAAAAGGAAAACCAGGTCGACACCCAGCGCCAACGCCAGGCGCTCGATGTTGTCGAGCGAGACGTTCCGCTCGCAACGCTCCACGGACCCGACATAGGTTCGGTGAAGGCCGGCCAAGTCCGCGAGCTGTTCCTGCGACAAACCACGCTTCGCTCGTTCCCCGCGAAGACTTGTTGCGAGCCGCTGGCGGGCGCTGGGATTGGCGTTAGCGTTGGTTCTCATGAGATGCGGTTGAAGGCTCCCGCATTAATTCACGAAATCGAAGCGCAGCAACCTGACGAACCGAGTGCTACGAGACGCTATGGAGAACCTGATCGTCCTGCTGATCCTGTGCGCCATCGGCTGGAAGGCGTACACGCACTTCGACCAAAGACAGCAGAGCGCGAAGGTGCCGCTTGCCGGTCAGGAATGGCGTACCGAGCCGACGAGCCGTTCCCGGGTCACCGCTACCAACGCGCTCTTCAAGTGCGATGGACGAACCCATTGCTCGCAGATGTCGTCCTGCGAGGAAGCCACCTTCTTCCTGAAGAACTGTCCCGGCGTGAAGATGGATGGGAACGGGGATGGCGTTCCGTGCGAGAAGCAGTGGTGCCGTTGAGCCAGCCAAGGCACTTTGCAAGAACGGAAGCGGGCGCCAACCGCCTGATCCCGCGAGCGACGGCCGCGCCGACGAAGCCCGTGACGCACAGCATCGCGATCAGGTGAACAGAGGCCGCGAGAAGCGCCGCGCCCAGCAACTCGACAGCGCCCGAGCCCTGCCCGATCGCCGTTCCCGCGCACAGGGGCACGAGCGCGGGCACCAGCATCATCCCCGCCCCTTGCGCGCTGGCGAATACGAAAGAGCCGAGCGCAAGGCCGGCATGCCCCGCCGGGGCTCGAAGCCAGGCCATCCGCTTCCTGCCCCACCACCAGGTCCCGGCCACCAGGATCAGCAGCGCACCGGCCGCGAGCTGCCCCAGGCGTCCATCGACCGACCACTCCAGGCTGATGGCGATGACGACCAGCCCCATCGCCGCGAGATGCCCCAAGGCGATCGGCGCCAGCGCCAGCAGCGCTTCGGCACGGCTCTTCGAGCCCACGCCCCACGCCGCGGCGCACAGCCAACCCGAAGCCGGGTTGAGGCCATGCAGCGCGCCCATGCCGGCTACCGCCATGCACGTCCAGAGCGTGTCCATCGCGGTGGGCTTCAGGGCTCGGGATGGCAGCACGAACCCGCGTTGCCGGTGGGCTCGTAGCGATCGTGATGCCGCACCCATTCCATCTTGTTCGGCACCTCGCGCTCATCGCGCCCCTTCGGCATCAGGTCGAGCATGTCGTAGGTGCCCATCATGGCTTCCACGCCGCGGCCGAAGGTCGAGTAGGTGTGGAAGACCTCGCCACCGTCGCCCTCGTAGAACGCGCTGATGCCTGGCGCCTCTTCGCCGCGCGCGGGCGAAGGCCCGAAGTTGTAGTGGACTTGGCCGGTCGCCCTTTCCTCCGGCGTGAAGCTCACGTGGAAGTCGTAGTTGAAATCATTGCCGTTGGCAGAGACCCAGTCGAAGTCCCAGCCCATCCGCTCGCGAAACCGCTCGATCTCGGCGAGCGGCGCCCTCGACACCACCAGCACCGTGACATCCCGCTGCGCCAGGTGCGGCCGCATGCCGCCGATGTGGTCGGCCATGTACGAGCAGCTCGGGCAGCCTTGCGGCCAGCCCGGCCCGAGCATGAAGTGCTGCACCAGCAATTGCCGACGCCCCGCGAAAAGCTCGGCGAGCGATCGCCGTCCGGAAGGCGTGTCGAAGACGTAGTCCTTCTCGATCCGCCTCCAGGGCATCGCGCGACGCTCGGCAGAAAGCTGGTCGCCGAGGCGCGTGAACTCCTTTTCCTTCTGCAAGAGGCTTCGGCGTTGATCCATCCACTCCGTTTCGGAGACCACCGGGTGGTCGGCGATCGGGCTTGCGGTGACTGGGGTCGTGTTCATGATGTGCTCCTTGATGTGCTTCGTCGCGTCAAGAGAGATCAGCCTTGGGACGCCGCACGGCGCGAACCTTGCCGCTGCTGCCGCCGCCTGCATAGAACAAGTCCGCGCCATTCGATTCGAGGCCGCTGACGCCGGTGCCGGCCGGCATCTCGAGCCGTTCGATCACGGCGCCGCTTTGCGGATCGATGCGGCAGATCTCGCTCTCGTCGCCCTCCCAGTTGCCATGCCACAGCTCGCCGTCGACCCAGGTGACGCCGGTCACGAAGCGGGTCGATTCGATGGTGCGGCGCACGGCGCCGGTGTCGGGGTCGATCTGGTGGATCTTGCGGCCGCGGTACTCGCCGACCCACAGGCTGCCCTCGGCCCAGGTCAGCCCCGAGTCGCAACCCTGGGCCGGCGCCGGGATCGACGCGATCACCTTGCCGGTCGCGAGATCGATCTTGTCGATGCGCTTCTCGGCGATCTGGTAGAGATGCTTGCCGTCGAACGCGGTGCCGGCGTCGCAGGCCTGGTCGAGGCTGCGGGTCGGCTCGCCGGTGGCGGGGTCGAAGGCCACCAGCCGGGCGCCGGTCGCGGCCCAGACGCTGCGGCCGTCGTAGGTCACGCCGTTGATCGTGTCCGAACCGGCGAAGGGTCCGTATTCGCGCACGATCTCGGCGGTGCGTACGCGGGTGCCCGGCCGGCTTTCCTTCACCGACTTGCCCGGGTCGCCACTGCGGCCTTCGATGGTGGCGCCGTTGCTAATGCTGCTTTTGCTGCTGTTGCTGCTGCTCATTGCTGCTCCTTGTGATGCGCCTCGGTCGACGCGCAAGGGCACTTTATGCAAACGGCAGCGCAGCGGGGAGTAACAAGATCGTCGTGAATCCGGCGAGCGGCGGCGCCAGCCAGCGGCGCGACCGGGCCTGGCCGATCGAGCGCACGCGGCCTTCGGCCTCGAGTTCGGCCAACGCGCGTTGCACCGTGCGCTGGCTCGCGCCCAAGGCCATTGCCAGCCCCGAGGTCGACCAGGCCGCCCCGTCCGAAAGCAGTGCGACCAGCGATGCCTGCGCGCCGTCGATCGGTGGCGCCAGCAGGATGATCGGCCGAGCCTCGTGCGGCTCGATGACGAAGCCGCGCGGCGTCGCCCGGATGCTCGCCAACGCAGCGACCAAGGCACGCAAGCGGCCGATCTCCACCCGCAATCGGGCGCGATGTGTTTCGTCCGGCCGGCGGGTATGGAAGGCGGCCTCGATCAAGGCTTCGCGATCGACGTCGCCGGGCCATGCAGCCGCGAGCGCACGCGCCAGCGCGAACAACACCGGCCGGCGTGCCAGCGGTTGCCAGCTGCGGCCAAGCTGCAGGCCGCGGCGGCAGGCATCGACCACCAGGGCATCGGACGACAGCAAGGCCGCCACTTCGTCGAGACGGATCGATTGGGAGGCATCGCCGGTCCACCGGCGTGCGGCAGGCCGATCGAGCGCAGCCTCGGCCTCCGCCACCTCCGCGACAAGCGCCGGCACCCGCGCCTTCTCGGCGAAGGCGCGCGCGTTGGCAAGCGCGACCCGCGCCGGCTCGATGCGCAACGAGCGCAGCGCCAGTTCGGCGGCGCTGAGTTCGGCGATGGCGGCGAGCGCCGGCGGCAGGCCGGCGGCATCCAGCTGCGCCAACGCGGCGCCGGCTTCTTCGAGCTGCCCGAGCAGCAGCAGCCGGCGCGCCGAGAGCAGCCGCGCGTGCCAGGCGTTGGCCAGGTCGGCGCGCGCCTCGAGCGTGTCGGCCGCGGCAAGCAGCGAGCGCGGCGATCCGCCCAGGTCGCGCATCGCGAGCGCCACCTCGGCTTCGGCCACCACGCAGCGGGCCCGCGCAGTCGACTCGTGGCTGCCGAAGCCGCGGGCGGCCCGACGCAGCAGTTCGCGCGCCCGGGCGAAATCGCCGAGCTGCGCCATGGCGATGCCGCGCAAGGCCAGGGCCGCCGGATCCTCGCGCAACGCAACCCGCTTCAGGGCACCGAGCGCGTCGCCGGCGGCGAGGGCACGGCCAGCCGCGGCGATCAGCGAATCCATAGAGCGGCCTGCGTTACCGACCCGAGCACGCGCTCACCACCACCTTGCAGGGCTCGGTCGGCAAGTGGCTTTCGCATTGCGCCATCGCGGCCTTGCCCGCCGCGGCCGTGGTGAGGCCGCTCGCGGTTCCCCATTCGCCGAAATTGCCGATCGCCATCGCGGCGCAGCTGCGGTTGAAGGTGGTTCGAACCTCGCAGGTGCCGGTGCGGCCGGCGGTGCGATCGCATTGGGCACGAGCCGCGGCTTCGGCCTCGCGCTGGGTTCGATGGTTGAAGGCGTAACCGTACCAGCCCTGCTGCGCCGCGATGGCGCCCCAGCTGTCGCCGCGGCCGCGTTCCATCACGGCGCTGCCCGGGTTCTGCGCCTGGCTCGCCGAGCCGACCAGCAAGCAACCCGCCAGGGTCAGCACGCCACGCCAGCGCTTCAACCCGGCTGCGAATGTTCGTCCATGCATTGCGGCAGCCCCTTCAACCGATCGAAGCCGTTGGCGCAGCGGTACCGCGCCGCTCGCGCATCACCCAGTTGAAGAGCGGCGTCGCGAGAAGCGTCGACAGGATCGCCATCAACACCAGGATCGAGAACAGCCCCGGCAGGATGACGCCCGCCTGCAGCCCGATGTTGATGATGATCAGCTCCATCAGGCCCCGCGCGTTCATCAACGCGCCGATCGCCATCGCGTCGCGGTTGTTCTCGCCGGTCATGCGGGCGGCTGCCCAGCAGGCGACGCCCTTGCCGCAGAAGGATGCTGCCAGGATCGTGATGGCGGCCAGCAGGATGCCGGGTTCGAACAACACCGACAGCCGCGTGTTCAGCCCCGAGTAGGTGAAGAACATCGGCAGCAGGAAGATGACCACGAAGGGCTGCAGTTGCTCCCGCAGCTTTTGCGTCAGCGCGCCGCGCGGCAGGCAGGCACCGAGCAGGAAACCGCCGAAGACCGCATGGATGCCGATGGCGTCCATCGCGAAGGCGCTGAGTGCGAACAGCACCAGGACGAAGGCGAGCAGCGACGACGGCAGCGGCGCGTCCGGCCGAGCGTGGCTTGCCAGCCGTTTCAGGAGCCGCGTGCCGACCAGGGTCATGAACAGCGCGAAGGCCACGCCGCCGCCGATCGCCGCATACGCGCCACCCCAGTTGCCGCCGAAGCTCGCCAGCACGATCGCGAGGATGCACCAGGCCACCGCATCGTCGACCGCTCCGGCGGTCAAGGCCAGGGTGCCGAGCGAGGTGCCGGCCAGGCCACGCTCGTGAATGATGCGGGCCAGCATCGGAAAGGCGGTGATCGCGATCGCCGCACCGAGGAAAAGCGAGGCCTCCAACGCCCTGACCCGCTCGGCGAAGAGACCCGGTATGTCCTTCAGGAACGGCGCGAGCGCGAAGGCGAGCACGAACGGAACCAGGATGCCTGCCGCCGAGACCGAGGCCGCGCTCTTGAAGCGGCTCTTGAAGTGATCCGATCGGAACTCCGTGCCCACCAGGAACATGTACAGGCCGACGCCGAGCTGTGCGCCGACATAGAGCATGCCCAAGGTCTCCTTGGGGAAGAGCGCGCGTTGCGCCTCGGGGAACAACAAGCCGAAAAGCGAAGGGCCCAGCAGCACGCCGGCGATCATTTCGCCAACCACCTGCGGCTGCCCGAGCCGCTGTGCCAGCCGGCCGACCAGCTGCGACGCGGTGATGATCACCGCGACCTGGAGGAAGAAATACACCGAGAGTTGGGAGACGGGCATGGAGATCCTTGCGCGGAAGCGCTGCCGATCATAAAGAGGCGCTTTCGTGGCCTCGGTGGCCTCGGTGGCCTCGGCGGCATCCGCGGCATCCGCGGCATCCGCGGTCTTGGGCCGAACCCCGTCGATGCGCCGCATCGGCCTGCGTCCGCGAACCGATCGACTTGCAAGCACGGCTTGAAGAAGATCGCGAAGGCCCCTCCGAGCCTCGGCGGGGTTCGACAACACGACGATCCAGGGCAGGAAAGAACATGCGCATCGGCATCGGCATCGGCATCGGCATCAGCGGCAATCGCCTCGAAGGCCACTTGGGCGGCAGCCCGGTCATGCATGTGCACACCTCCCCGCGCGGTGACCCGGCCGAGCCGGGGACGATCGTCATTCACTACGCGGCCGGCTTGTCCGGCACACCGCTCGCCTCGCTCGGCAACGCGAGGCGCCCCATCGCGGCGCACCTGTCGATCCATCGCGACGGCACCGTCACGCAGTACCTGCCGTTCGACCGGCCTGCGCCGTGCTCCGCCAGCTGCAAACAGGCTTCCGCGAAAACGCCGCACGGCCATTCGATCGACATCGAGATCGAAAACCTGGTCCCGCCGATGAAGCCGTTTGCCGCACAGTTGCTGATCGACGCCTATCGGCAGCCCTTCTCGGGTCACGGCGATCGAGACGAATTGGCGTGGCGCAGCTCCGGCGTCGGGCTGCCGCGCACCCGTTGGCAGGGCTACACGCCTTGGCAGTCGGAGACCTGTCGCGAGCTCGCGGCGCTGCTGGTCGCCACCTATGGCATCGGCGAGATTCGCGGTCATGACGAGCTGCCGACACAAGGCCCGCCCCATGCCGAATCGGCCTTCCCGCTCGCCTGGCTCCGTGCCGCCGTGCTGCCCGGGTCGTCCTCGGGCCGCGACCCCGGCCGTTGCAGTCTCCGGAGCGCCGGTCGAGGACGATAGCGCTATCGCGCTGCCTAGAATGCGCCGATGACATCCGACGCGCCTGCTCCTCGACGAACTCGCAGGGGCAGCGGTGCCGTCACGCTGCACGATGTCGCCAAGCTGGCGGGCGTGGCGCCGATCACCGCATCGCGGGCGCTCAGCGCGCCATCGCAAGTGTCGGCCGAGGTGCTTCGCAAGGTGACCGAGGCGGTCGGCCGCACCGGCTACGTTCGCAACGGCCTGGCGGGCGGGCTCGCCTCGACCCGCAGCCGCCTGGTGGCCGCGGTGATTCCCACCATCACCGGGCCGGTGTTCCTGCAGACGATCCAGGCCTTGACCGAAGGCCTGGCCGAACACGGCTATCAGTTGATGCTCGGGCAGAGCGGCTACGCGAACTCGCGCGAGGATGCGCTGCTGGAAGCCATCATCGGACGCCGTCCGGACGGCATCGTGCTCACCGGCATCCTGCACTCGGCGCAAGGAAGAAGGCGCCTGATCGCGTCCGGGATCCCGGTGGTCGAGACCTGGGACCTCACGCCGACACCGCTCGACATGCTGGTCGGTTTCTCGCACGCGGACGTCGGCCGCGCCGTGGTGGACTACCTGCGCAGCAAGGGCCGCAAGCGGCTGGCGGTGATCGCCGGCGACGACGAGCGATCGATGCGCCGGCGCCAGGCCTTCGAAGCAGCGGCACGCGCCGCCAAGCTCGCCGACGTGATCTCGGTCGAGGTGCCGGCGCCGACCACGCTCAAGAGCGGCCGCAGCGCCCTCGGGCAACTGCTGCAGGCACGCAGGAAGTTCGACGCGGTCTTCTGCAGTTCGGACCTGCTCGCGCTCGGCGTGATGGTCGAGGCACGGGTGCGGGGCATCGACATCCCCGCGCAACTCTCGCTGGTCGGCTTCGGCGACCTCGACTTCGCGGCAGATGTCGAGCCCTCGATCACCAGCGTGCATGTCGACGGCGAAGCGATCGGGCGGCAAGCGGCTCGCTTCATCATCGATCGCGCCGAGGGTCGCGCTGCCGAGAGAAACGTGGTCGACGTCGGCTTCACCATCGTCGAACGCGCCAGCGCCTGAACCTCGGCGACACGGCGAGCGGCGCTGCGTCGCCACTCATCCTTGCATCGGCAGCCATCGGGGTATCCACCCACGCGGTCGGGATTGACATCCCATACGGTAGCGCTACCATGCACCATTCGTACTGGAGACATTCCCATGAAAAAGCTTCTCGGCCTCGTCGCCTTCGGCCTGCTGGCCGCCGCCTCCGCGACGGCACAGACCTGGCCTTCCAAGCCGGTCACCCTCATCGTTCCTTTTCCTGCCGGCGGCTCGACCGACATGGTGGCTCGCGCGATCGGCCCCAAGCTCACCGCCACGCTCGGCCAGCCTTTTCTCGTCGACAACAAGGCCGGCGCCACCGGCACCATCGGTGCGACCCAGGTCAAGCGCGCCGCGCCCGACGGCACCACCTTTCTCGTGACCTCGCTCGGCCCGCTGGTGATCGCTCCGCACCTCATCAAGGGCATGCAGTACGACGCGCTGAAAGACTTCGACACCATCACCGTGGCCGTGCAGGCGCCCAACGTGCTGGTGCTGCCCGCCGGCTCGCCGCACCAGACGATGGCCGACGTGATCGCCTTCCAGAAGAAGAACCCCGCCAAGATGACCTTCGCTTCGTCCGGCAACGGCTCCAGCGACCATCTCACGGCCGAGCTCTTCTGGCAGCAGACGGGCACCAGCGGCTTGCATGTGCCGTACAAGGGCGGTGCGCCGGCCATCACCGACCTGCTCGGCGGTCAGGTCGATGCTTCGTTCCAGAACGTGAACGCGGTGGTTCAGAACATCAAGGCCGGCAAGCTCAAGGCGCTCGCGGTCACCGGCGACAAGCGTTCGCCGGTGTTGCCCGACGTGCCGACCATGGCCGAGGCCGGCGTGAAGGGCGTGGAGGTGTATTCGTGGCAGGCCATCGTCGCGCCGAAGGGGCTGCCGCCCGAAGTCCGCGCCAAGGCCGGCGAAGCGATGGTCGGCGCGCTCAACGATCCGGCGGTCAAGCAGCAGTTCACCTCGATCGGCCTCGAGGTGGTCGGCAACACGCCGGCCCAGTTCGCCGACTTCCAGCAGCAGGAATTCGCCCGCTGGAAGAAGGTCATCGAAACCGGCAAGATCACGATCGACTGATCTTCCGCACCATCCATTGGTCGAACCCATGCCTACTTCAAGCACTCCGGTGATCAGCGCACTGCGCGTGATCCCGGTCGCCGGCCGCGACAGCATGCTGCTCAACCTGAGCGGCGCGCACGGCCCCTTCTTCACCCGCAACATCCTGATCCTGACCGACAGCGCCGGTCGCACCGGCGTCGGCGAAGTGCCGGGCGGCGAGAAGATCCGCCAGACCCTCGAAGACGCCGCACCGCTCGTCGTCGGCCAGCCGCTCGGCTCGCAGCAGCGCCTGCTGAAAGAGGTGCAAGACCGGTTCGCCGATCGCGACAGCGGCGGCCGCGGGCTGCAGACCTTCGACTTGCGCACCACCATCCATGCGGTCACCGCGATCGAGTCCGCCCTGCTCGACCTGCTCGGGCAACACCTGGGCGTACCCGTCGCGGCGCTGCTCGGCGAAGGCCAGCAGCGGGATTCGGTCGAGATGCTGGGCTATCTTTTCTACGTCGGCGACCGCGGCAAGACCGACCTGCCCTACGACAGCGCGCCTGCCGCCGACAACGACTGGTTCCGGCTTCGCCACGAAGAAGCGATGACGCCCGAGGCGATCGTCC
The DNA here is from genome assembly GCA_902506565.1 of Burkholderiales bacterium 8X. GTDB lineage: Bacteria > Pseudomonadota > Gammaproteobacteria > Burkholderiales > Burkholderiaceae_C > Variovorax. The sequence goes on from LR732703.1 coordinate 3,702,310, forward strand.
GGCTGGCCGAGGCGGCGCGCGAGAAGTACGGCTTCGACGACTTCAAGCTCAAGGGCGGCGTGCTGCGCGGCGACCAGGAGGTGGAGGCCATCGTCGCGCTGCACGAACGCTTTCCCTCGGCGCGGGTCACGCTCGACCCCAACGGCGGCTGGCTCCTGAAGGACGCGATCCGCCTGATGCGCGACATGCGCGGCGTGGTGGCCTATGCCGAGGACCCGTGCGGCGCCGAGGATGGCTTCTCGGGCCGCGAAGTGATGGCGGAGTTTCGTCGTGCGACCGGCCTTCCGACCGCGACCAACATGATCGCGACCGATTGGCGCCAGCTGGCACACGCGCTGGCGCTGCAATCGGTCGACATCCCGCTCGCCGACCCGCACTTCTGGACCATGGCCGGCTCGGTGCGGGTGGCGCAGACCTGCCGCGACTGGGGCCTGACCTGGGGCTCGCATTCGAACAACCATTTCGACGTGTCGCTCGCGATGTTCACCCACGTCGGCGCGGCTGCGCCGGGTCGGGTGACCGCCATCGACACGCACTGGATCTGGCAGGACGGCCAGAGGCTCACCGAGGAGCCTTTGCAGATCGTCGGCGGCCATGTGAAGGTGCCGAGCAGGCCGGGCCTGGGCGTGACGCTCGACATGGTCGAGGTCGAGAAGGCGCACCAGCTCTACAAGCAGCACGGCCTCGGCGCGCGCGACGATGCGATCGCGATGCAGGCCCTGATCCCGGGCTGGAAGTTCGACCCGAAGCGCCCGGCGTTCGATCGCTGAGCACGCCGGCCCGCTTGCGGGCACACTCCAGCCGCAGCGGCAATTCGAACCAAGCGCGAAACCGAATCCGCCGGCGCATCGATCCCGAAGGAAAAACACCATGAGACAAAACCGACTGCGCACTCTGTGGAAGGCCGGCGGCGCCGCCATCAACGGCTGGCTGGCCATACCGAACGGCTTTTCTGCCGAGACCATGGCCCACCAGGGCTGGGACTCGCTGACCATCGATCTGCAGCACGGCGTGGTCGACTACCAGGCCATGATCCCGATGCTGCAGGCGATCTCCACCACCGACACGGTGCCGGTGGTGCGGGTGCCCTGGCTCGATCCGAGCGCGCTGATGAAGGCGCTCGACGCCGGCGCCTACGGCGTCATCTGCCCGATGATCAGCACCCGCGAACAGGCCCAGCAGCTGGTCGCCTACACCCATTACGCGCCGCGCGGAACCCGCAGCTTCGGCCCGGTACGGGCCCTGCTCTACGGCGGCGCCGACTACCCCCAGCATGCCAACGACGAGATCGTCACCTTCGCCATGATCGAGACCGCGCAGGCACTCGACAACCTCGACGCGATCATGTCGGTCGAGGGGCTCGACGCGGTTTACATCGGCCCCTCGGACCTGTCGCTCGCGCTCGGCTGCCGGCCGGTGTTCGACGACGTCGACCCGAAGGCGCAGCAGGCCATCGACCATATCCTCGAGCGCGCCAAGGCCCATGGCCTGGTGGCCGGCATCCACAACGGCACGGCCGAGGGAGCGATGGCGCGCATCCAGAAGGGCTTCCAGTTCGTCACGGTGAGCTCGGACGCGCGCCTGATCGCCGCCGGCTCGCAGCAGCTCCTGTCCAGGATGCGCGGCACGCCCGATGCCTCGAAGGCGCAGGCGGCATCGACCGGGCCGATCGCTCCTTCCGGCGCTGCAGACGGCAGCGCCACCTACTGAACCCACAACGGAGACCTCCCCAATGAAAGTCGGATTCATCGGCCTCGGCACCATGGGCGCGCCCATGGCCCTCAACCTTCTCGACGCCGGCCACGAACTCTTCGTGCGCACCCGCAGCCGGGTGCCCGATGCGCTTGCCAAGGCCACCGCGCTCAAGACCAATGCCGAGGTCGCGCGGGCCGCCGACGTGGTGCTGCTGATGCTGCCGGACACGCCGGATGTCGAAGAAGTGCTGTTCGGCAAGGACGGCGTGGCCGAAGGCCTCTCGCCCGGCAAGATCGTGATGGACATGAGCAGCATCTCGCCGATCGAGACCAAGGCTTTCGCCGCCAAGGTCAACGAGCGCGGCTGCGAGTACATCGATGCGCCGGTCTCCGGCGGCGAGGTCGGCGCCAAGGCGGCAAGCCTCACCATCATGTGCGGCGGCTCGCAGGAAGCCTTCGACAAGGTCAAGCCGCTGCTCGAGAAGATGGGCAAGAACATCACGCTGGTGGGCGGCAACGGCGACGGCCAGACCACCAAGGTGGCCAACCAGATCATCGTGGCGCTCAACATCGCCGCGGTCGGCGAAGCGCTGCTGTTCGCGAGCAAGGCCGGCGCCGATCCGGCCAAGGTAAGGCAGGCATTGATGGGCGGGTTCGCGGCCAGCCGCATCCTCGAAGTGCATGGCGAGCGGATGATCAAGCGCACCTTCGATCCGGGCTTTCGCATCGAGCTGCACCAGAAGGACCTCAACCTCGCGCTGCAGGGCGCGCGTTCGATGAGCGTCTCGCTGCCGCAGACCGCGTCGGCTGCGCAGCTGATGGCCTCGTGCGCGGCCCAGGGCTGGAACAAGCTCGACCATTCGGCGCTGGTCAAGGCGCTGGAACACATGGCGGGCCACGAGGTGGCCGCCGAGCCGACCGGCTCGGCCAAGCCGGCGGTCTGAGGCCTCTGGCAGCCGAGCACCGAGGTCAGGCCGACTTCGGCTCGCGCTACGATGGCGGCGACATGTCGAAGCTCCCCAATCGCTCATCGCCCGGCCGACTCGCGACCCGCGCCTGCACCGCCGCCCTGTGGGTCGCCGCACTGATCGGCGTCGCTGGCTGCGACCGCCAGAACATCGACCAACTCGAGGAAGGCGTCGCCACCGAGAGCGACGTGCGAGCCCGCTTCGGTCAGCCCGAGAACATCTGGAGCTCGCCCGCCGGCCAGGTGCTCGAATACAACCGCCAGCCGCAGGGCCAGAAGAACTACATGATCACGATCGGACCGGACGGCAAGATGGCCGCCTTGCGCCAGGTGCTCACGCCCGAGAACTTCGCCAAGGTCAGGCCGGGCATGCCGATGGAAGACCTGCGCAAGCTGCTGGGCCGCCCTGCCAGGAAGACGCCCTACGCGCTCAAGAAGGAAACCGAGTGGGAGTGGCGCTGGGTGCAGCCGCCGAATACCTCGATGGTGTTCGTGGCGACGCTCGACGACGACCAGCGCGTGGTGCGGTCGGCTTCGATGCCCGACCGCGCGGTGGAGGCGCCGTAGCCATGTTCTCCCGCCGCACGCCCGCTCGCCGCGCGCCCCGCATGTACGAGCGCGGCATCCTCTGCATCCTGATCGGCGCCGCCGTGCTGCTGGCGCCCTACTTCCTCACCAGCCCGACGTGGCTGAACATGATCGCCGGCGCCTCGGTGGTGGGCTGGTTCGCGGTGGTGCTCGGCGTCGCCCTGACGGCGGTCGACCTGTTCAACCGAGCCAAGGGCCGGAAGGATTAGGAGCGAGGTCGCGGGCGAGCGACAGCCGCGCTCCGCGATGATCAGGCCGGTGCGGCCAGGCCGCATCCCCCGAGCACGAAGGCGATCAGTTCCCGCGCCACCGGCTCCCGCGCGATCGGCGCATCGGCCGGCAGGCCCAGCATCACCCGGGTCTGGAGCGCGTAGTCCGCATAGCTTTGCGTCATCGCCCAGACATGCATCAGCAGGAGCCGCGCATCGAGTGGGCGCACCAGGCCGCGTGCGATCCAACCGTTGATGATGTCGACCTTCTTCTGCGTCCAGGCGCGGGCGTTGGGCCAGTAGCGCTCGAGGTTGCGGCCGCCATCCAGCACCTCGCGGGTGAAGATGCGGGAGATTTCCGGATGGTCGAACGCGTGGTCCAGCTTCTTGCGGATGTAGTCGGCCAGCACCTCGGCCGGATCGTTCGATTCATCGAACGAAAACACCACCTTCCAGTCGTGCAGCACCTGCATCAGGAGTTCCTCGTACAGCTCCTCCTTGCCGGCGATGTAGTAGTGAAGCTGCGGCTTGGTGATGCCGGCGCGTGCGGCAATCGCCTGGGTCGAGGTGCCCTTGAGGCCATGCAGGCTGAACTCGGCGATGGCCGCGCCGCGGATCGCGGCCATGATGCGCTCGCGGCCCGGGCGGGCACGCGAAAGCGGCCCTTCCGGCAGAGGCATCTGCAGCGTTGCATCGGGCTTGGCAAGGCCGCGGGCGGGCGGCGGATCGAGATTCATCATCGAGCGGAAACTGCTGCGGGGTCGAAGGAACGGGCCTGGCCGCCCTGCACCGCGGCCAGGGCGCGGGCGAGTTGGTCGAGCTGATAGGGCTTGGGCAGGAGCGGCAGGCCACGCTCCTCGGCGGTGCGGCGCACGGCTTCCGAATAGCCGCTCGTGAGCAGCACCGGAAGCCCCGGGCGCCGGCGCCGGATCTCGATGGCCAGGTCGACCCCGTTCATCGAGCCCGGCATCATCACGTCGGAGAACACCAGGTCGATGGCGCGCCCGTTGGCCAGCGCGCCCAGGGCGGCATCTGCGCTCGCCACCCGGGTCGGCGTGTAGCCGAGCTGCTCGATCATGTCGCAGGTGAGCGCCGCCACCTCGTCGTCGTCCTCGACCAGCAGCACCTGGCCGCTCGGGCGCGAGGGTCCGGCCGTGCCGGAAGTGCCGGCCGCCTCGACCGCGGACTCCGACGCCTCCTGCACCGGCAACTTGGTGGTCCGCGGCAGCAACAACGACACCGTGGTGCCTTGCCCGACGGCGCTGTCGATCCGGATGGTTCCGCCGGTGGCCCGTGCGAAGCCGTGCGCCTGGGCCAGGCCGAGCCCGGAGCCCTGCCCGACCGGCTTGGTCGTGAAGAAGGGTTCGAACACCCGGTCGAGGATTTCCTTCGACATGCCGGTTCCGCTGTCGCAGACCGAAAGCCGCACGAAGTCGCCCTCGACATCGTCCTGGTCTTCGCAGAGCCCCGGCAGGTTCTCGGCGCGGATCACGATGGTGCCGCCCTGCGGCATCGCGTCGCGCGAGTTGACCGCGAGGTTGACCACCACCAGCTCGAGTTCGCCCGGATCGACCTCCACCGGCCACAGGTCGGCGGCGAATTCGGTGCGCACGTTCACGTCCCCGCGCAGGCTTCGATCGAGCAGCTCCTGCATGCCGCGGATGTGATGCTGCAGGTCGACCGGCCGCGGCGCCAGCGACTGCCGGCGCGAGAAGGCCAGCAGCTGCTTGCTGAGGCCGGCGCCGCGCTGCACCGCCTGCCGCATGCTGGCGACCACCTTGGCCTGCCGGACCGGATCCTGCACGCGCGAGATCAGTTCGAGCCCGCCCGAGATCACCATGAGGAGGTTGTTGAAGTCGTGCGCGACGCCGCCGGAGAGCTGGCCGATCGCCTCGATCTTCTGCGCCTGCCGCAATTGCTCCTCGGCCTTGCGCCGCTCGGTGATGTCGATCGCCTCCGGAACGATCGCGACCACCTCGCCGCCCGGGCCCTGCACCGGCCGCAGCGCCAGGTCGAAGAAGCGCTCGCCCGCCGGCAGCTTGATGACCAGCTCGCGCCGGAAGCTCTGGCCGCCGGCCGCCATCCGGACCGCGTCCTGCAGGGCCTCAGCAGCAGCCGGCGTCGCGGCGAACCAGGGCGTGTCCCAGAACAGCTTGCCGATCACGTCGCCGCGGGTGGCGCCGATCGCTGCCAGCGAGGTGTCGTTGGCGTCCTGCAGCGTGCCGTCGGGCGCGAGCAGGCCCTGGTATTGGTAGGTCGAGGCGAAGATGGTCCGCACCCGGGCTTCGTTGGCGCGCAGGGCTGCGGTGCGTTCGGCCACCTGCTGTTCGAGCGTGGCGTTGAGCCGGTTGAGTGCCTGCTCGGCGCGCTTGCGCTCGTCGATGTCCTCGGTCGAGCCGTACCACTTGACGATGCGGCCGGCCGGGTCGCGGCGCGGAAAGGCGCGGGACCGGGCCCACCGGTAGCTGCCGTCCAGCATCCGCACCCGATGCTCGATGTCGTAGGGCTCGCCGGTCGTCACCGCGCGAAGCCATGCATCCTGGCTCGGCTCGAGGTCGTCCGGATGCAGGCCGCGGCCCCAGCTCTCGCCCAGCCCGGTGGTGCCGGTCCATTCGCGCCAGCGTTCGGCGACATGATCCAGCTGGCCGTCGGGCGTCGCGGTCCAGGTCACCTGCGGGTTGAGGTCGACCGTGTGGAACAGGTGCTCCTCGTATTCGCCGAGTTCCCGCTCCATGCCGCGCCGGCCTTCGACCTCCTTCAAGAGCTTCGCGTGGGTTCGCCGGAGCGCCACGCCGAAGCCGAGGATCACGCCCACCGCCGCGCAGTAGGTGAAGGCATGGACCAAGAGGCGGACCTCGGTCCGGACGCCGGGCAGCGGCGTCGGCAGCATCCAGCTCCAGGCTGCGGCGAGGCCGAGGATGGCCCCGGCCAGCGCCGGTCCGAAGCCCCACTTCCAGACCGAGATCGCCACGGTCGCGAAGACCAGCACGAAGGGAAGCTGCCCCGAAAGCCAGGGCTCGAGCAGGAAGCGAATACCCGAGGCCACGGCGACCGCAGCCAGCGCCTTCAGATAGGAGCGGGGCGGCGAGGCGAAGACGGGATGAAGCATGGACGGGTCGGCGGCGGCACCCGCATTCTCACTGCTCGGCGGGCCGCATGGGCCGCGCCTCGACCGCGGCAGGCGGTGGCGCGGCGACTACTTGGGCGCAGCCGGCGTGGTCGCGGGCGTCGTTGCAGGCGATGCCGGCGAATGCGTCACGTCGCCGCCGTGCTTCTCGCCGCTCATGTCCACCTTGTCGCCCGCCTTCATGATGACGAACAGGACCACCGCGGCGAACACCACGAAGCCGATTGCAAGTTTCCACATAGCTTTTCCCTCGATCGAATTGAAAAAGGCTCCGAGCCGTCGGCTCGAAGCCCTTCGATGGACCAGCGCCGCCGCCGGGACGGCCGGCGCGCGGCACGAACCTAGTCGTTCGCGTAGATGTCGACGTCCTTGGTTTCCCGGATGAAGAGCGTACCCACCACCAGCGTGATCGCCGCGATCACGATCGGGTACCAGAGGCCGTTGTACATGTTGCCGGTGCTGGCCACGATCGCGAAGGCGGTGGTCGGCAGCAGGCCGCCGAACCAGCCGTTGCCGATGTGGTACGGCAGGCTCATCGAGGTGTAGCGGATGCGGGTCGGGAACAGCTCCACCAGCATCGCGGCGATCGGCCCGTAGACCATCGTCACCAGCAGCACCAGCCAGAACAGGAGCGCGATGGTCATGCCCTTGTTGATCTTGGCGGGGTCGGCCTTGCTTGGATAGCCAGCGGTCTTGAGGTCATCGGCGACGCCCTTCTTGAAGGCTGCGATTTCCTTGGCCGAACCTTCGTCGAACTTGGAATTGACGACGTTGCCGATCGGTGCCTCCACGGTCTTGTCGCCGATCTTCACGATCGCCTTGGAACCGGGCGCGCCATCGATGTTCGAGTAGCTCACCGAGTTCTGCACCAGGTAGCGCTTGGCGATGTCGCAGGAGCTGCGGAAGTCGATCTCGCGGGCTACCGGATTGCCCTGGAACGAGCAGGTCTTGGGGTCGGCGGTGACGGTCACGGCCGCGGTGGCCTGGGCCTTGGCGAGGTCGGGGTTGGCGTTCTCGGTGATCATCTTGAACACCGGGAAGTAGGTCAGCACGGCCAGCAGGCAGCCCGCCATGATGATGGGCTTGCGGCCGATCTTGTCAGACAGCGTTCCGAAGATCACGAAGAAGGGCGTGCCGATGAGGAGCGCCGCGGCGATCATCAGGTTGGCGGTCGTGTTGTCGACCTTGAGCTGCTGCGTGAGGAAGAAGAGCGCATAGAACTGCCCCGAGTACCACACCACGGCCTGGCCGGCGGTCAGGCCGACGAGCGCCAGGATCACGATCTTGAGGTTCTTCCATTCGCCGAACGATTCGGCGAGCGGCGCCTTTGAGGTCTTGCCCTCGGCCTTCATCTTCTGGAAGGCCGGCGATTCGGACAGCGACAGGCGAATCCACACCGAGATGGCGAGCAGCAGGATCGACATCAGGAACGGAATCCGCCAGGCCCACTCGGCGAAGGCGGCCTCGCCCACGCCGACCCGCACGCCCAGGATGACCAGGAGGCTCAAGAAAAGGCCGAGCGTCGCGGTGGTCTGGATCCAGGAGGTGTAGGCGCCGCGCTTGCCCTGCGGCGCATGTTCGGCCACGTAGGTCGCGGCACCGCCGTACTCGCCGCCGAGGGCAAGGCCCTGCAGCATGCGCAACGCGATCAGGATCACCGGGGCGGCGACGCCGATGGTGGCGTAGGTGGGCAGCAGGCCGACGATGAAGGTCGAGAGGCCCATGATCAGGATCGTCACCAGGAAGGTGTACTTGCGACCGATCATGTCGCCCAGCCGGCCGAACACGATGGCGCCGAAGGGCCGCACCAAGAAGCCGGCCGCGAAGGCCAGCAGCGCGAAGATGAAGGCCGCGCCCGCATCGAGCCCGCTGAAGAACTGGCGGGCGATGATCGCCGCCAGCGAGCCGTACAGATAGAAGTCGTACCACTCGAACACGGTACCGAGCGACGAAGCGAAGATCACCTTCTTCTCTTCGGCACTCATCGGGCGGGGCACGCCGGCCGGCGCTCCCCTCGAATCAAGCGTGGCTGCCATAACGTCGTCTCCTGTTATCGAATGCGCCCACGGCGTGGGACGTGCAGCATTCTTGAAGGGCCGACTGACCCCTGGCTGTCGCGAAACTGAATCGAGGCTGACGATTTAAGGTGAAACCCGCGGGTCGCGTTTCGAGATGCAGGAAATGCTCAACCTCGAGGCCTCACCAGCCCTGGTCGCTCGGCCGCCCGGTCCCACTCGCCGCCATCGAACCAGGCATCGCCTTCCAGCCAGGCGCGGAGCATCGGAAGCCCGTCGAAGCCCCAGAACAGCCGGCCGTCGACTTCGAAGGCCGGAACCCCGAAGATGCCGGCGGCGATCGCGGCATCGGTGTTCGCCCGCAACTGGGCCTTGACCTCGGCACCGCCGGGCTCGCGGACCGGGGCGAGCCGTGCCAACAAGGCATCGAGCCGAGCCGGATCGCCCGCCTCGCCTCCGGTTTGCCACACGTCGCGCAGGATGGTTTCGCACGCGTAGCGGTTGATGTCGCCGTCCTGCGTCGTCGCCAATGCAAGGCGCAGGTGCGGCAGCGGGTTGTACGGATGGGTGGCAGGCATCGTGATCGGGATGCCGTGCCGGTGGCCGAGCCACAGCACATGGCGGTAAGTCCATGCACGCTTGGCCGGTATCTCGGCCGGCCCCAGTTGGCCATGATGCTGCAGCATCGCGCCGAGCAGGACCGGGCGATAGCGCACGGCGTAGCTCAGGCCCTCCAATGCCTGCGGCAAATGCTCGAACGCCAGATAGGCATAGGGCGAGATGAAATCGAGATGAAAGACGATGTGCTTCATGGTGTCGCTCCGCGGTCGATGCCGATGAGTGGCGATGGTGAACCGGCGCGGCGTTCGATCAGGCGCCAGACCGCACGACGATCGTCGTCCGACATGCCGCTCCACCGGGCGATCTCGCCCAGCGTGCGCAGGCAGCCGCTGCACAAGCCGCTGGCCTCGTCCACTCGGCAGACCGAGATGCAAGGCGAAGGCACCGGCCCCGCCGTCGCCTGCGCCAAGCGCGCCTGCTCGAACAAACCCGGCTTGGCGGTGCTCGTCATCCGGCCCGCTTGAGCCGGAGCGCCTTCGACACCCGCGACTGCGGCTCCCGGCCCAACGCCGCGCTGATGTAGACGCCGGCATCGATCAAGGCGTCGAGATCGATGCCGGTCTCGATGCCCATGCCGTGCAGCATGTAGACCACGTCCTCGGTCGCCACGTTGCCGGTGGCGCCCTTGGCATAGGGGCAGCCTCCGAGCCCGGCGGAGGAGGTATCGAACTGCCAGATGCCCATCTCGAGGCTGGCGAGCGTATTGCCGAGCGCCTGCCCGTAGGTATCGTGGAAATGCCCCGACACATCGTCGACCGCGTAGTGCTTCAAGGTCGCGTCGATCGCCCGCTGCACCTTGACCGGCGTGCCGACGCCGATGGTGTCGGCCACGCCCACGTGCTGCACGCCGATGCCCTTCATGAGCCCGGCCAGCATCTCGACCCGCGACGGATCGATCTCGCCCTCGTAGGGGCAGCCGACGGTGCACGACATCGCGCCGCGCACGTGGATGCCCTTGTCTCGCGCCGCCTCGACCACCGGCCGAAAACGCTCGATGCTTTCTGCGATGGAGCAGTTGATGTTCTTCTGGCTGAAGGCCTCGCTCGCCGCGCCGAAGACCACGATCTCGTCCGGCCACTCGGCCTCGGGTGCCGACACCGCTGCCTCGAACCCTTTGAGGTTGGGCGTCAGGACCGAATAGCGCACGCCCGGCTTGCGCCGGATGCCGTGCATCACCTCGGCGTTGTCGGCCATCTGCGGCACCCACTTCGGGCTCACGAAGCTGGTGACCTCGATCTCCTTCAAGCCGGCATCCTGCAGTCGATGCACCAGGCCGATCTTCACGCCGGCGGGCACCGGCTGCTTCTCGTTCTGCAATCCGTCGCGCGGGCCCACGTCGACGATCTTCACGCGTTCAGGCAGTTTCATCGTTCACCTCTCGGTCCTCAATAGCCACGGTCGCGCTCGACCACGCCGGCGATCGGCTCGCCGCGTTCCATGGCGCGGATCTTTCCGGCGATCTGCGCCACCGACACTTCGCGAACCGTGCGCGCCGAGGCATGCGGCGTGACGGTGATGCGCGGATGACGCCAGAACGGATGTTCGGGCGGCAACGGCTCGGTCTCGAACACGTCGAGCGTCGCACCCGCCAACTGGCCGGCATCGATCAGCGACAGCAGGTCGCGCTCGACCAGGTGCGCGCCGCGTGCCACGTTGATCAGGTAGCCGCCGGGCCGGCCGCCATTGAGCCTGGACAGGCTCTTCGCATTCAGGATGCCGCGCGTGTCGTCGGTGAGCGGCAGCAGGTTGACCAGTACCCGGCTCGCACCGAGGAAGGCATCGAAGGACTCGCGACCTGCATGGCATTCGACGCCCTCGATCTGCTTGGGCGATCGGCTCCAGCCGAGGACCGGGAACTCGAAGGTCGAGATCGCCTGGGCGACCCGTTGCCCGAGCACGCCCAGGCCCATCACGCCGACCGCGAAGTCCATTCGGTCGCGCGGCTTGCGAAAGCTCCAGCGGCCTTCTCGCGCATCCGCCTCGTAGCCTTCGAAATCGCGAAAGTGCCGAATCAGCGCGTGGCAGACGTATTCGGCCATCTGCACGCCCATGCCGGCATCGTCGAGCCGCACGATGCGCATCGAGGGCGGCAGGCGAAGTCCGAGCAAGGCATCCACGCCGGCGCCGATATTGAAGAGACCGCGGAGCCGAGGTTGCTCGTCGATGAATGTCTGCGGCGGCGCCCAGACGACCGCATGGTCGGCTTGCGGCGCGCCCGGCGCCCAAGGCTCGACCTCGGCATCGGGCAACGCGGATCGGAGGTCGGCGACCCAGCTGTCGGGGCGCAGGTCGGTGAGGCAGACGGTGATCTTCATGTCGGCTGGCTGTTTCTGGACCATTCGTCGCAGAGTTTTCGAAACGACCGGCTGCGCGCATAGGCCAACTCCAGGTCGATGCAACTGGTCAACGCCGGCTGGTCCAGCGTGACGCTGTAGCCCCTGCTCCCCATCCGGGCGTTCATCCATCCCTTGGCGTTCCGAGGCGTCTCCGCTTCGATCGAACAATCTGCGGGAGTACACGAAAAATTGCGGACATCGATCAACGAAGCAGCAGAGGCAATGAACCACGCCTCGTATTCCCTGTTCGCCAGCACCGCTGCGATCCGCCGATGCTTGACCGCGTCATGGGCACGGGCCACGATCGACCTTCCAAGCTCGATAGGACAGTCGTCATCCGCGTCCAACAAGATGAGGATCCATCCAGAGTCCGTGCACTTTGCAGCCGCAAGCTGCAGGTGCCTGTGGAATTCTTCTGGTCGGCTCAGACTCAGGAAACGGTCTCGGCGAACCCTTGCTGGCGTCAGTACCTGGATGGATTGCTCCGGGGTTCGCCATTCGTTGAGACGTCGCAGAAGAATGGGCAACGCGGCGACTTCTCCATCACCTTCCACGATCGACGAGATCCTGATCATTCGTCGCCTTGGCCGAAGAGGTCGTCCTGGCGCTTCGATTGAGCATCGGGATCGGACGGAGCGGGAACCAGCTGATTCATCCGGAGCAATTCGCCCGCGGAAAACAAATGCTGTCGCATCATGGATACGGACGCCCTATCGAGCGGCCCGATTTGCGTCTCTCCACCCTCCGACACGACGGCAAGGAAGCGCTCTGGCTCGATGTCTTGATCGTCTAGCAGATCCGGGCTGTGGCTGGTCACGATCACTTGCGTCGTCTGCGAAGCCTTGGCCAGGGCCTCTCGCAATGCAGCACTCGCCGCTGGATGCAATGCGGTTTCAGGTTCTTCGATACCGATCAACAGCGGTGAATGCTCGGAGTTCGCCTGGAACAACGCGGTGAGGACGCCAAGTGCTCGAAGTGTTCCGTCAGACATGTTCTGGGCCGGGAAGTGCCAGGGCGCCTTCGAACCGGCCATGTCCTGCCTGAACTGCAATGTCTCCAAAGGCCCGATCTGCTTTCGTTCGACTCCATGCACCATCGGAACAACCGTTTGCAAGTACTCCTGGATGAGCGCAAGCCGATCTGGAGCAACCCGCTCCAGATGACCGACGACGCTGACGATGTTCTCCCCGACCGGCTTCAGCAATCGTCCGTCTTGCGGCTTTTGAGGGTCTCTCATCAACTTGGGGTTCAGGTTGTAGAAACCCATCGACATCAAGGCGTCGAATACAGGCCGGAATACCATCAGGCCGGAGACGCTGACGAGCGCAAGCCGGTCGGCCGTTACGGCGGGAAAGGTGGCTTCGCTGCTCGACTGCAGCACACCCCGTTCGATCCGAAAAGATGGTCCCTTGCCCAGTTTGCCGACCACACATTCCTCACGTTGAACTTCGTAGCCGCGCTCGGGAAGGGCGCGGATGTTGAAGGCATAGTGGCCACGTCGTTGATCGGGAAGGATGAATTCGAGCCTGATGCCGAAATGCGTCGGATGTCCGCTCGAATACCGCCGAACCTCGGCCACGCCACCTCGCTCATTCAAGGCGTTGTCGAGCGATGTAGCGAGCGCATCACGAACAAGATGGAGGGCATCCAGAAAATTGCTCTTGCCCGAACCGTTGGCGCCGACCAGATAGGTCAAGGGACCCAGCCGTACGTCGCAATGCCCGATGCTCTTGAAATTGCGGAGGACGACGCGAGTAAGGAACGGTACGCAACTCATGGAAGAACTTTCTTTGACTGCGGAAGGCTTCCAGAGGGTCGGGCCATGCCGGCAGAAGGCATTTTGCGGCACAACCCGAGCTTTCGAGAGGCGCAGTGTCAAGCCGCGATCCGCAGCAGCTCCGCGCCCTCCGCCACCTGGTCGCCCGGCGCATACAGGAGCTCCTCGACCGTGCCGTCGGCCGGCGCGGCGATGGTGTGTTCCATCTTCATCGCTTCCATCACGGCCAGGGGCTGGCCGCGGCTCACCATGTCGCCGGCCTTGACCGCGAACGACACCACCTTGCCCGGCATCGGCGCGGTGAGGCGGCCGCCTTCGGTCGGGGACTCGCCGGCGTGCGCGAGCCGGTCGATCGACACGATCCGGGTGGCGCCCTCGGCGGCGAAGACATGGGTGGTGTCGCCATGCTGGTGCGCATGGAGCGTGAGGCGGCGGCCACCGAATTCGAGTTCCATCTCGCCCGCCGGCAAGCTGCCGATCACCAGGGCGCCTTCGACATCGCCCACTTTCAGATGTAGCTGCCCGCCACGCTCGTAGCCCAGCCAGGCGGTCGCCGGCTCGCCGTGGAACTCGAAGTCGAAGCGCCGGCGGTAGACGCCCGCGCCGCGCCAGCCATCGCGCCGTGCGAAAGGGTCGGCCTCTGCTGCGGCGCGCTCGGCCAGCAAGGTCCGGGTGATGGCTGCCGCAGCGGCCATCGGCAGGCCGATCGGCTCCTGCTCGAACAACACGGCGCGCTCGCGCTGGATGAGGGCCGTGTCGAGCCGGGCGTTGGCGAACGAGTCGGTATGCAGCACGCCGCGCAGGAACTGGACATTGGTCGACACGCCGACGATCCGGGTCTCGGCCAGGGCCGCATCGAGCCGCGCAAGCGCCTCGCCGCGGGTGGCGCCATGCACGATCAGCTTGGCGATCATCGAATCGTAGAACGGCGAGATCTCGTCGCCTTCGCGCACGCCATCGTCGATGCGGACCCGGCTGCGCTGGAACTCGGTGGCGCGGGGCTTGCGGTAGACCCGCAACACGCCGGTTGCCGGCAGGAAGTCGTTGTCCGGGGTCTCGGCGCAGATGCGCGCCTCGATCGCGTGGCCGTTGATCTTGAGTTCGTCCTGCGTCGCGGGCAGCGGCTCGCCGGCGGCCACGCGCAGCTGCCACTCGACCAGGTCGAGGCCGGTGATGGCTTCGGTGACCGGGTGCTCGACCTGCAGCCGGGTGTTCATCTCCATGAAGAAGAAGTTCATGTCGCCGCCGTCGCGCTGCTCGACGATAAATTCGACCGTGCCCGCGCCGACATAGCCGACCGCCCGCGCCGCGGCAACCGCTGCCTCGCCCATCTCGCGCCGCATCGATTCGGTCATGCCGGGCGCCGGCGCTTCCTCGAGCACCTTCTGGTGGCGCCGCTGCACCGAGCAATCGCGCTCGAACAGGTAGACCTGGTGGCCCTGCGAATCGCCGAACACCTGGATCTCGATATGCCGCGGGCGTTGCACGTACTTCTCGATGAGCACCGCGTCGTCGCCGAAGCTGTTGATGGCCTCCCGCCGGCACGAGGCCAGCGCCGCAGCGAAGTCTTCGCTTTTTTCGACGATGCGCATGCCCTTGCCGCCGCCGCCGGCGCTGGCCTTGATCAACACCGGATAGCCGATGCGGTCGGCTTCGCGCTGCAGCAGCGCTTCGTCCTGGTCATGGCCGTGATAGCCGGGCACCAGCGGAACGCCGGCCTTCTCCATCAGCTGCTTCGACTCCGCCTTGAGGCCCATCGCCTGGATGGCCGATGGCGGCGGGCCGATGAAGACCAGGCCCGCCTCGGCGCAGGCCCGCGCGAAGTCGGCGTTCTCGCTCAGGAAGCCGTAGCCCGGATGGATCGCCTCGGCGCCGGTGGCCTTGGCGATATCGAGGATCTTCTCCCAGCGCAGGTAGCTGTCCTTGGGCGCGCTCGCGCCGAGATGCACCGACTCGTCGCAGGCACGAACGTGCTTGGCATGCGCGTCGGCATCGGAATAGACCGCCACTGTGCGGATCGCCATGCGGCGAGCGGTGGCCGCGACGCGGCAGGCAATCTCACCACGGTTGGCGATCAGGATTTTCTTGAACATGGAAGGACTCCGGAGGCATCGGAAGGGATCGGGTCGCCGCGCAGTTCGGCATCGGCATCGGCATCGGGAGTTCGAGATTGCAGCCGTGCGCCGGTGAATGCGCCGTCTGCAACTCGGGTGCACAGGTCGGACCATGGGCAGCCGTCGCAAGCGCTTCGAACGGCGCCGCGGCGAAAGGCATGGCGAAACGCCCGAAGGCGCTCGGCATCGAAGCAGAGCCTTGCACCCGCCGGCAGCGCGTGCCCGAGCAGCTGCTCGAGATCGCGTGTCGCGCGGGCGTCGCGAAGTACCACGCCCGGCTCGCCGCAGTGCGGGCGCGCTTCGCACCCGGCGTGCTCGTCCAGCAAGGGCCGGCAGATTTCATCCGGACCCGGCTGCAGCTCGACCTCCTCGCCGTCGCGAAGCCGATCGACCACCCGATCGAAGTTCGCGGTGAAGGACGGGCTGTAGCCTTTGCCGACATAGGTCAGGATGCAGAGCAGGTGATGCGGACGGAGCTGGACGCTCACTTCAACGGCGGCGAAAGGCCGAGGCCGCGCGGCCGGCCAGCGACAGGCTCGAAGCGCCCAGCGCCGACTTCAACAAGCCGCCGAGAACAAAAGGCGCGACGCCGAGCAGCCAGGCTTTCTCCATGCCGACCAGGCTCGCCAGCCAGGCGGCACCGGTTGCAAGAGAGAGCGCATTGCCGAGGCACATGACGACGAAGGCCGGCAGCATTCGGTTCGCGAAGCCACGCTCCACCAGCCAGCCCACCAGGAAGGCGGCGAGCGGGAACGAGAACAGATAGCCGGCGGTGGGGCCGGCGAAGGTTGCGAGGCCGGCGGTGCCGCCTGCGAGCATCGGCAGGCCGACCATCGCCTCGCCCAGCCATGCCAGCACGGTCAAGGTGCCGAGCCGGCTGCCGTAGAGGGCGCCGATCAGGGTCACCGCGAAGGTCTGCATCGTCATCGGCACCGGAAACATCGGCACCTGGACATGGGATGCGAGGGCCAGGAATGCCGTGCCGAGGATCAGCGCCAGCACCTGCCTCGCGGGCGACATTCGATCGAATGCCGGAAGAATGCGGGCCGGGGCGCCGAGGCTGGAAGCGATGGATGGCGTCATGACGAAGATCTTTCTCTCTGAATGATTGTTTTGGAACGGGAACGGGAAACGGACACGCGAACACGCGCAAGGTGACGGACCGGCAACCATTCGGCTAGAAACGCCCTTCCGAAGGAGCTGGCGGATCGGGCGCGTTGCCCGGATCGCCGGGAACCGGAGGCCCGGCCCGCCAGGTAAACGCGGACTGCACGCCCGGATCGGACCTGCCGCTGAAGATGCGGGTCACGCGCCCGAACAAGGCCTTCAGGAACCGCCAGCTCTTCCTGATCAGCCAGACGCTCAGCACCAGCAGCGCGAGGAACGCGATCGCGAAGATCGCCGGATGCGCGACCGCGAGCCACAAACCAGCAGGCACGGCCGCATCCTCGACCAGCGATGCGCCGACGTTGCTGAAGGGCTCCGGCGACGTGTTGATCGCGGCCCGCGTGGTGGCCTTGGCCGCATGGGCGGTGGCCGCGAAGCCGCCGCCGAGCAAGGCAGCGACCACCGCCATCACGCCATGGTCGGCGCCGAACACGCTCGCTGCCAGCGCCGCGCCGGCCGGGATGCGGATCGCCGTATGCACCATGTCCCAGAGCGAATCG
Source organism: Burkholderiales bacterium 8X (assembly GCA_902506565.1). Lineage (GTDB taxonomy): Bacteria > Pseudomonadota > Gammaproteobacteria > Burkholderiales > Burkholderiaceae_C > Variovorax. The sequence goes on from LR732703.1 coordinate 3,719,425, forward strand.
AGCCCCGGGATCTTGTCGGCGAAAAATTCGACGAACACCATGAAGCCGCTGGCGGCCAGCACCACCGGATGGGCGAGCAGGTCGAGCCCGTTCGGAAGCGGCACCCAGCCGAAGTAGCCGGCCATGCCGGTGAGGAGCACCACCAGGTAAAGCCGCACGCCGCTGGCCCAGCCGATGGCTGCGGCGAGCGCCAGGAGTTGCGGCAGGTCGAGTTCGGTCATGGCGCGGCCTGCAGCCAGGAGGGCTTGCGCTTCTGCAGGAAGGCCTGCACGCCTTCGCGCCCTTCGGCACTGGCGCGGATGTCGGCGATGCCCTCGACGGTGCGCGCGATGAGGCCGGGCTCGATCTCCTGCCCGGAGACATCCGCGATCAGCTTCTTGCAGGCAGCGACGGCCGCGGGGCTGTTGCCGGCAAAGGCCTTCGTCCATTCGGCGACCTTGCCGTCGAGCGCATCGGCCGCCACCACCTCGTGCACGAAGCCGATGCGATGCGCCTCGGCCGCATCGAAGCGTTCGGCCGTGAGGAAGTAGCGCTGGGCGGCACGATGTCCGATGGCGCGGATCACGTACGGGCTGATGGTGGCCGGCACCAGGCCGATCCGCACCTCGCTCAGGCAATAGCCGGCGGTGTCGACCGACACCGCGAGGTCGCAGGCCGCGACCAGGCCCATGCCGCCGGCATACACGTCGCCCTGGATGCGGGCGATGGTCGGCTTGGGGCAGCCGGCGATCGTGCGCAGCATCTCGGCCAGCTTGCCGGCATCGGCAAGGTTCTGGTCGCGGGTGTAGTCGGCCATGCGGCGCATCCAGTCGAGGTTGGCACCGGCGCAGAAGGCCGGGCCGCTGGCCCCGAGCACCACCACCCGCACCGCCGGATCGCGGCCGGCGGCTTCGAAGGCCTGGGTCAGCTCGGCGATGACCCGGTCGTCGAAGGCATTGCGGGTGGCCGGCTGGTCGAGCCAGATGCGGGCGATCGGGCCGTCGATCGAAAACTGGAGTTGGGTGAATGCGGTCATCGCGTGCGGCCTACATCCGGAAGATGCCAAAGCGCAGCTCGGGGATCGGCGCATGGCGTGCGGCCGCAAGGCCGAGCGCCAGCACGCGACGGGTATCGGCCGGATCGATGATGCCGTCGTCCCACAGCCGCGCGGTCGCGTAGTAGGGGTGGCCCTGTACCTCGTACTGCTCGCGGATCGGCGACTTGAAGGCCTCCTCTTCGTCGGCGCTCCACGCGCCGCCCTTGGCCTCGATGCCGTCGCGCCTGACGGTGGCCAGCACGCTCGCCGCCTGTTCGCCGCCCATCACGCTGATGCGCGCGTTCGGCCAGAGCCACAAGAAGCGCGGCGAGAACGCGCGGCCGCACATGCCGTAGTTGCCGGCGCCGAAACTGCCGCCGATGATGATCGTGAACTTGGGCACGTTGACCGTGGCGACCGCCGTGACCATCTTGGCGCCGTGCCGCGCGATGCCTTCGTTCTCGTACTTGCGCCCGACCATGAAGCCGGTGATGTTCTGCAGGAAGACCAGCGGAATCTTGCGCTGGCCGCAAAGCTCGATGAAGTGCGCGCCCTTCTGCGCCGACTCGCTGAACAGGATGCCGTTGTTGGCGACGATGCCGACCGGCATGCCTTCGATGTGCGCGAAGCCGCAGACCAGCGTGCTGCCGAAGCGCGCCTTGAACTCGTGGAACTCGCTCGCATCGACGATGCGGGCGATGATTTCCTTCACGTCGAAGGGCTTGCGGGTATCGGTCGGGATCACGCCGTACAGCTCCTCGGCCGGGAAGACGGGCGGCTCGATGTCGGCGGGGCCGGCCTCCTGCGGGATCGACCGGGCTTGCGCGCCGCGCGCATTGAGCTGGGCCACCGCCGAGCGGGCCAGCGCGAGCGCGTGCAGGTCGTTCTGCGCCAGGTGGTCGACCACGCCCGAAAGCCGGGTATGCACGTCGCCGCCGCCCAGGTCCTCTGCGCTCACCACTTCGCCGGTGGCCGCCTTCACGAGCGGCGGGCCGCCCAGGAAGATCGTGCCCTGGTTCTTGACGATGATCGACTCGTCGCTCATCGCCGGCACGTAGGCGCCGCCGGCGGTGCAGGAACCCATCACCACCGCGACCTGGCCGATGCCCTGCGCGCTCATGTTGGCCTGGTTGTAGAAGATGCGGCCGAAGTGGTCGCGATCCGGAAAGACCTCGTCTTGGTTCGGCAGGTTGGCGCCGCCGGAATCGACCAGGTAGATGCACGGCAGCCGGTTCTGCTCCGCGATCTCCTGTGCCCGCAGGTGCTTCTTGACCGTCATCGGGTAGTAGGTGCCGCCCTTCACGGTCGCGTCGTTGCACACGATCATGCAATCGACGCCGCTCACCCGGCCGATGCCGGCGATGAGCCCGGCGCCCGGCGCGGATTCGGCGCCCTTCGCATCGAGGTACATGCCATGCGCCGCCAGCGGAGCGATCTCGAGGAAAGGCGTGCCCGGGTCCAGCAGCTCGGCGACCCGGTCACGCGGCAGCAGCTTGCCGCGGGCGGTGTGCTTGGCACGCGCAGCCTCGCCGCCGCCGGCCTCGACCTTGGCGAACTGGACGCGCAAGTCATCGACCAGGGCGCGCATGGCGGCAGCGTTAGCCTGGAAGTCGGCGGAGCGGGCGTTGAGTTTGGTTTCCAGGATGGTCATGGGGTGGGATGGATCGAAGTCGAGAACGGCAGGCGTCGGAAGGTCGAAGCGGTGAATTCGGCGAAAGCGTTGGCGGGGGTGCGTGGGACGGATGCAGCGTGCATTGCAGCGGTTCAGGCGGTTCGCTCTTCCTGCAGCGCGAGGCGCGACTTCATCGCTTCGCGAATCTTGAACTTCTGGATCTTCCCGGTGACCGTCATCGGGAACTCGGTAACGAACTCGATGTACTTCGGCACCTTGTAGTGCGCGATCTGGCCCTTGCAGAAATCGCGCACTTCATCGGCGGCAAGCGTCTGCCCGGGCTTGGGGATGATCCAGGCGCACAACTCCTCGCCGTAGCGCTTGTCGGGCAGCCCGACCACCTGCACGTCCTGGATCTTGGGGTGTCGGTACAGGAACTCCTCGATCTCGCGCGGATAGATGTTCTCGCCGCCGCGGATCACCAGGTCCTTGATGCGGCCGACGATGTTGACGTAGCCCTCGGCATCCATGGTGGCGAGGTCGCCCGTGTGCATCCAGCGCTCTTCGTCGATCGCCTCGCGGGTCTTTTCCTCGTCTTCCCAGTAGCCGTGCATCACCGAGTAGCCGCGCGTGCACAGCTCGCCGGAGGTTCCCCTCGGCACCACGCGTCCGGTCTCCGGGTCGATGATCTTCACCTCGAGGTGCGGCTGCACGGTCCCGACGGTCGATACCCGCTTGTCGAGCGGCGTATCGGTCGAGCTCTGGCAGCTCACCGGGCTGGTCTCGGTCATGCCGTAGGCGATGGTGATCTCGCCGAGGTGCATCTGGTCGACCACCCGCTTCATGACCTCGGTCGGGCAAGGCGAGCCGGCCATGATGCCGGTGCGCAGCGCCCTCAAGTCGAATTCGGCGAAGCGCGGATGGTCGAGCTCGGCGATGAACATGGTCGGCACGCCGTGCAGGCCGGTGCACTTCTCGTCCTGCACGGTCTGCAGGACCGTGAGCGGATCGAAGCCGTCGTTCGGATAGACGATGGTGCCGCCGTGGGTCAGCACCGCCAGGTTGCCCAGCACCATGCCGAAGCAGTGGTAGAGCGGCACCGGAATGCACAAGCGATCTTCGGGCGTGAGCCGCATGCATTCGCCGATGAAGAAGCCGTTGTTGAGGATGTTGCGATGGGTGAGCGTCGCGCCCTTCGGAAAGCCGGTGGTGCCGCTGGTGAACTGGATGTTGATCGGGTCCGTGGCCTTGAGGGTGCGCTGCGTTGCCGTGACGCTCTCGTCGGCGGCATCGCCACTTGCGAGCAGATCCGAGAAACGCATCATTCCGGCGAGCGCCTCGTCATCGCCGTCCGCGTCGATCCAGGCAATCGTGCGAAGGTGCGGCAGCCGCACCGATTGCAGCTGGCCGGGGTCGCAGTTGGCGAGTTCCGGCGCCAATTCGCGCAGCATGCCGGCGTAGTCGCTGGTCTTGAAACGCTTCATGGTGACAAGCGCCTTGCAGGCCACCTTGTTGAGGGCGTATTCGAGTTCGGCGGTGCGGTAGGCCGGATTGATGTTGACCAGGATCAGCCCGACCTTGGCGGTTGCCAGCTGCATCAGCACCCAGGCCGCGTTGTTGTGCGACCAGATGCCCACGCGGTCGCCCGGCACCAGGTCCAGCTTCAGGAGCGCACTCGCGAGCCGCCTCGATTCGCGCTCGAGTTCGAGATAGCTGAAGCGCTTGCCCTCGTGCACGCTCACGAGCGCCTCGCGATCCGGCTGGCGGCGCGCCATGTCGTCGAAGAAGTCGCCGAGGGTCTGCTCGATCAGCGGGACGTCGGTCGCGCCCTTGGCCTGGCTGAGTTCGGTGGTCATCCGTGTCGTCTCCTGGTGGCAGCGTGCTGGCGGTTCAGGCGTTTCAGGCAGTTTCGGCGAACAGCTCGCGGCCGATCAGCATGCGCCGGATCTCGCTGGTGCCGGCGCCGATCTCGTACAGCTTCGCATCTCGCCACAAGCGGCCGACCGCGTAGTCGTTGGTATAGCCGACACCGCCCAGCGCCTGGATCGCCTCGCCCGCCATCCAGGTCGCCTTCTCGGCCGAATAAAGGATGGCGCCGGCAGCGTCCTTGCGGAAGGTGCGCTGGTGGTCGGCCCGGTCGCAGGCCTTGCCCACCGCGTAAACATAGGCGCGCGTGGCCTGCCAGGTCGAGTACAGGTCGGCCAGCTTGCCCTGCATCAGCTGGAACTCGCCGATGCTCTGGCCGAACTGCTTGCGCTCGTGCAGATAGGGAAGCACCACGTCCATGCAGGCGGCCATGATGCCGAGCGGTCCGCCGGAGAGCACCGCGCGCTCGAAGTCGAGGCCACTCATCAGCACCTTGGCGCCCTGGCCCTCGCCGCCCAGCACGTTTTCTTCGGGCACCTCGCAGTCCTCGAAGAAGAGCGGATAGGTGTTGGAGCCGCGCATGCCCAGCTTGTCGAGCTTGGTGCCCGCCGAGAAGCCGGCAAAGCCTTTCTCGACGATGAAGGCGGTCATGCCGCGGGCGCCCATCTCGGTGTCGGTCTTGCCGTAGATGACCAGCGTGTCGGCGTCGCCGCCGTTGGTGATCCACATCTTGCCGCCGTTGAGCACGTAGCGGTCGCCCTTCTTGTCGGCGCGCAGCTTCATGCTGACCACGTCGGAACCGGCATTGGGCTCGCTCATGGCGAGTGCGCCGACATGTTCGCCGCTGACCAGCTTGGGCAGGTACTTCTTCTTTTGTGCCTCGGTGCCGTTGCGGTGGATCTGGTTCACGCACAGGTTGGAATGCGCGCCGTACGAGAGTCCGACCGAGGCCGAGGCACGGGAGACTTCTTCCATCGCGACGATGTGCGCGAGGTAGCCGAGCTCTGTTCCACCGTATTCCTCCTTGACGGTCATGCCGTGCAGGCCGAGGTCGCCCAGCTTTTTCCAGAGGTCGTGCGGGAACAGGTTGTCGCGATCGATGTCGGCAGCGCGCGGCGCGATTTCTTCGGCGGCGAATCGCTGGACGGCGTCTCGCAGGGAATCGATATCTTCGCCAAGGTCGAAGTCGAGGCCGAGGTCTTGCATCAGGTGGTCTCCAGGCAGGGGGCGGAAAGCCGCAGCTTACGCCCGGCGCCGTAGCAATTGGCGCCACAATGGTTGCAGATCACGCCATCCACGATTGCGCACTCGATGAGCTCAGCCCTGTTGCGACCTGCCCGCCGCGCCGCCACGCCCATGGCCTTCGTGCGAGCGGTAGTAAGGGGCTACGAGCGTTACGGCATTGACCCTGCGGGTGCGCTGGCCGAGGCACAGATCGCGCCGCGGGAGCTCGAATCGAAAGACGCCCGCATCACTTCCGCGCAGTTCGAAGCCTTGTGCGCCCATGCGATGCAGGAACTCGACGACGAAGCCCTCGGCTGGTTCTCCCGCCGGCTGCCATGGGGAAGCTACGGCATGTTGTGCCGGGCCTCGCTCGGCGCGCCCGACCTGGGCGTCGCCATCAAGCGATGGTGCCGGCATCTCCGCCTCTTGACCGACGAGGTCGTGCTTCAGCTGTCGGTCGCCGATGGGCTGGCCACGGTATCGATCGAGGAGCGGAGCCAGCTCGGCGGGTTTCGCGAGTTCTGCCTCGCATCCAACCTGCGCTTCCTGCACGGCTTCGCCTCGTGGGTGGTGGATTCGCGCCTGTCGCTGCGCTCTGCCAGCTTTCCCTTCGCGCCGCCTCCACATCGCGATGCCTATTCGCTGATGTTCTGCGACCGGCTCGAATTCAACGCCGCACGCGCCGGCTACAGCTTCGACGAGCGCTACCTGGCGATGCCGCTGCAGCGCGACGAACGGGCGCTCCGGTCGATGTTGCGGCGCGCCCTGCCGCTGACGGTCTTGCAATATCGCCGGGATCGCCTGCTCGGCCAACGGGTGCGGGAGTTGATCGCCGCGCACGGCGGCGAGGCGGCCACCGCGCCAGCGCTCGCCGGCTGGCTCAACCTGTCGAGCCGCACGCTGCACCGGCAGCTGGCGGAAGAAGGCGTCTCGCTCCAGGCCCTGAAGGACGATGTTCGGCATTCGCAGGCGGCCGAGCAGTTGCGCCGCACGCAAAAGCCGATCAAGCAGATCGCGTTGGCGGTCGGATTTCGAAACGAGAAGAGCTTTTCACGCGCCTTTCGAACCTGGTCCGGCCTGACGCCGGGGGCCTTTCGAGCGAGCTCCCGGAACCCTGGGCTTGCGGCGGGCGACGAAGCGCTCGACCAGGCGCCGGACGGTGTTTTGCACCGCGAGGTTTCGTGACAAAGTTCAGGCTCGACCGGGAGACAAGCGCCGGTTCCGCCGCTTGCGGCACGCACCGCGCCCTAGGATCGACGCCATGGACCGACCCGACACCGATAGCTCCGAATACGCCGCCCTGATCGAGTTCGTGGCCACTTCCGGCCGCTCGCGCGGCCATCCGAAGGTGGAGCAGAAAGCCGGCGAATTGGTCAATCGCATGTGGGGACCCCGAGCCAGCGCGATGACGCAAAGCCTGGCCGCCATGGCCAAGGCCGCAATCGGCAGCAAGCGCTAACTTAGAGTGGTTGCGGCAGGTGTGGCCTGCCCATCCTTCGTCCGCCACTCGCGCAAGATTCGCGGCAGGTCGGCCATGTCCGTGAAAACCTCCGCGACGCCCATCGACAGCAATGCCTGCGCGCCGCTGTGGCCGGGCTCGCCGGGGCTGTAGCCGAACACCGTAGCGCCGGCCGCGAGCCCGGCGGTGGCGCCGGTGACCGTGTCCTCGATCACGGCGCAATTCGCCGGGTCGACCTTCAATGCCGCCGCGGCCGCCAAGTAGACGTCGGGATGGGGCTTGGACCGTGGCGTCTCATGCCCGCTGAAGATCCGGCCCTCGAACACATCGTGGAGGCCGACCTTGCGCAGCTGCAGCTCGACCTTGTGGCGATCGGCACCCGAGGCGACTGCGATGCGGCCTCCGGCGGCTTCGTACAGCGCCCGGGCCGCGGCCGGCGCGCCCGGCACCTCGACCAGCTCGCGGTCCAGCGCGGCATTGCGCCTCGTCCAGAAGCCGGCCAGCCACTCGGGGGTGATCGCGAATCCGGTCTTTTCCAGGATGAGCGGACCCTCGTCCTTGACGGCCTTGCCGGTGAAGATGCGCATTGATTCCTCGGGGCCGAGCGGCCAGCCGAGCTCGGTCATCATTTCGGCGAGCACCCGGTTGGTGATGGGTTCGGAATCGACGAGCACGCCGTCGCAATCGAAAAGGACGGCTTCGAAAGGGAAAGGTTTCATCCCGCCATCCTAAACAGGCGGAACATCGTCGTACGCGGCATCAGCTCAGGCCGACGGCGAGCTTGCGATGCCCGGCCTCCGGCCGTTCGGTCGACGCGACCCTGGCGGCCGCGGCCATCCAGCCGTCGAGCCCACCCGCCAGCACGCGGACGTTCGTGAAGCCCGCCTTCTGTAGCAGCCGCGCCGCTGATACAGCGCCCACGTCGTCCGGGCAATCACAGAAAAGCACCAAATCCCGACCGCGGAAATCAGCAGGCAAACGCGCGACCAGGTGCGTGGCCGGCATGCCGATCGCGCCCGAAACCGCGCGCGAATCCAGCGACCGCGTGTCCTCGGAGCGAAGATCGACCAGCACCGGTGGCTGCCCTTGCGCCATGGCTGCGCGCAAAGCCTCGACTTCGATGAACGCGACATCCTCGACGCGTGCGGCCTGCCCGCGTTGGTGCAGGCGCCAGCCGCCATAAATGGCGAGCATCACCACCATCAGCCCGAAAGCGGCCAGGCCGACGCTCGACAGCAGCGCGAGCACGTCCTCGATGGCGCCGTGGAAGGCGCGGCCCAGCATCACGAGCGCCAGCGTCCAGGCGAGCGCGGCACCGGTCTCGTAGGCCAGGAAGCGCGCATTGGTCATGCCCATGGCACCGGCCATCGGCGGTGCCACCACCGACACCCCCGGCACGAACTTGGCCGCCAACAGCGAGAGCCCGCCCCAGCGCCCGAGGATCGATTCGCTGCGGGCCACGCAGGCATCGGCCGAGAGCGAAATGCGGCACAAGAGGCGCAGCACGCGCAACCCCCAACGCCGCCCGGCCAAGAACCAGGCGCCGTCGCCGACCAGATTGCCGATCAGCGCCGCGGCGACGATGGCCGGCAGCGACACCGTGCCGCCCACGCTGAGCGCGCCGGCGACGATCAGGAACGGCGTGGCCGGCACCGGCGCGCCGATGCGGGCGAGCAAGGTCGCGACGAAGACCACCAGCGGTCCGTGGGCAGCGAGCAGCGAGACGAGTTGTTCCATGGCTTTCCCGATCGACCTATTCGCCGTTCCCGGCCCGGCCCTCGGCCGGCACGAAGCCGCTGTTCGAGGCCTCCCGCAACCGGCCGGCCTGCAACCGAAGATCCGAGAAGTAGGCGAGGCCGTGGCCATGCGTGTTGTCCGCATCGGCCGAGATCGCGACCGCAACCACGTCGGGCATCGCGCCCTGAGCCTCGTCGCCGAAAGCGAGCCGGTAGTCGGCCAGCAGGTCGCGGCGCTCGGCCAGCCAGCCGCCGGCGGCGGTGGCCGGGCCGGATTCGACCACGATCATGCGCATGCGCTGGGTGAAGGCGTTGACCAGGGTCGTACCCCGCGCGACCTTCGCGTCCCAGACGTAGCACAGGGCTTCGCTCGGGACGTTTTCGCCGGTGGTCTTTCGGGCCAGCGCCAGCTTGGTGCGCTCCACGAACGGGAGCCGCTCGGCCGGCAGATCGAAGAACACGCAGAGCTTGGCTGCGCCGTCGTCGCCCTCGCGGGTGCGGAGATCGGCATCGCGGACGAATTCGCCGACCTTCCAGCGCCACGAGAGGCTGGGCGCCCGATCGAGCGGCACGCGGGTGGCATGTACCAGGTTGCCGTACGAATCGGCGGCTTCCACTTTGAGCACCCGCTCGCCGCCGACCTCGACCACGTCGAAGCGGGTCGGCGTCTTGTTCGGCAGGCTGCTGAAGCGCCAGCCGCCGGCAACCGGTCCGAGCGGCGCCGATGCGAACGAGGCGATGCCGGCACGGGCGTCGAGCAGGTTGTCGGCCGCCAAAGCCGGCGAGGCCGAGAAAATTGAAATCAGGAACGCCGGGAGAAGAAGTGCCGCCTGCAGCCATGCCTGCAGCCGGCGCCGGCTCGAAGACATGCGGTGGATGGCCATTGCGCGCTTTCGTTGATCGGTTCGGAGGAGTGGACCGAGTGTGCGGGCGACCGGACGAGAGATAAATACCCCGAAAGGAATCGGACTGTGTCTTCTCCGGACACAATCGCGCGCCGCCGAGCGCCGAGCGCCGGATCGGCCGGACCTGCCGGATCGGCATAGGCCGATCGGCGCCGTGCGGCGCTTCGGCGCAGGGCGCAGGACGCCGGGCCGAGGCGCGAGGCCGAATGCCTCTTAGTTCAGGTCGCCGTCGACGTAGTACCAGCGGCTGAGCGCGCCGTCGTCTTCCCGCATGAAGCGGCTTCGCTCGTGCAGGCGCGAGGCGACGCCCGCACTGCTGCGCCGGCGGGCGACGAACTCGACCTCGGCATGGTCCGCATCGAGTACCGAGCGCGCACGCACCTCGAGCCCGAGCCACTTCACGCCCTCCTCGAAATCGATGCTGCCCGGCCGGGTCGACGCATGCCAGGTCGCGAGCAGGTAGGGCGCCTGCTCGCGCACGAAGGCCGTGTAGCGCGAACGCATCAGCGATTCGGCATCGGGTGCGGGCGTCTGGGCGAAATCGTCCAGGTAGCGGCCGCAGCACTGGAGGTACGGAATCGGGATCTCCCGGCGATCGCTTCGCCCGCAGGGACAGGGAGTGCGGGCCGGGGACTGGGAGGACATGGGCGATCGGACGGTGGGTAGGAGCGCCGTATTGTGGCTACTTCGCGGCCGCACCCGGCGCGGGAAGGCGGCCGAGCACGCGTTCGACCGCCATGCCGAGCGCCAGCAGCCGATGGTCGCTGCCGGCCGGCCCGTCGAATTCGAGGCCCACCGGCAGCTTCGACTCGGCGCCGATGCCGGCCGGCACCTGCAGCCCCGGGATGCCGGCGTTGCTGCCCGGATCGGTGTTCTGGATCAGGGCGCCGAAGTTCTCCGGGCTGCTGGCCTCGGCATTCGCCACCAGCGCGACCCGTGGCACGGTCGGGAACACCAGGGCGTCGAGTCGGTTGCGCTTGAAGGTGTCCTCGTAGAGCTTCTGCAAGGCCGGCCGGGCGTTCCGCATGGCGTTGTCGTAGGCCGGCTTGGCATCGACCAGGCCGCCGCCGGGCGCCGGCAGCTTGCGCGGAATGACGAGGCCGTCGAAGGTGCCCTTGACATCGGGGCTCGCAGCCGCGGCCGCCAGCTGGTTGATGTCGACACCGGTCTTGTAGCGCGCCAGGTAGGCGACCATGTCGTCATGCGCCTCGTACAGCGCAACCGGGAAGCCGACCGCCGAATTCAGCTCCATCAGCTGCGGCATCTCGACCGGCACCAGCGTCGCGCCCGCGGCCTGCAGGCGGGCGAGCGCCGCGTCCGTCACCGCCTTCGTATCGGCATCGAGGTTGGCATGAAAGGCCGGGACCACGCCCAGCCGCACCCGGCGGAGGTTGGCCGGCCGCGACACCTTGCCGCCGGCGATCACGCCATCGAGCAGCGCCACGTCGGCGACGGTCGCCGCCATCGGGCCGGCGGTATCCCGGGTGTGGGAGATCGGCGCGATGCCGTCCTGCGGATAGCGACCCATGGTGGGGCGCAGCGATGCGCAGCCGTTGAAGGCGCAGGGGATGCGCACCGAGCCCCCGGTATCGGTGCCGATCGCGGCCGCCACCATTCGCGCGCCGAGGGCCGCGCCGTTGCCCGAAGACGAGCCGCCCGCAATCCGGGTGCTGTCGTAGGCGTTGCGGACGCCGACGTCGGGGCCGCTCTGGAAAGCGGGGTTGTAGCCGGTGACGCCGAAAGCCAGCTCGTGCATGTGGGTCTTGCCCAGCACGATCGCACCCGCGGCCCGCAGCTTGGCGACCACCGGCGCGTCCGCCGCCGGCACGAAGCCCTTCAAGGCCGGGGTACCGGCCGTCGCGGGCAGCCCCTGGACCTGGATGTTGTCCTTGATGGCGATCGGCAAGCCGGCCAGCGGCTTGCAAGCGCCTCCTCGCTTGCGGGCCGCATCGGCCGCCGCCGCATCGCGCATCGCCCCGGCTTCATCGAGGGTGATGAAGGCGTTCAGCTGCGGCTTGGCCTTGGCTTGGGCCAGGTAGGCCGAGACCAGCTGGACGCTGGTGATCGATCCGGCGCAGAGCCTGCGCGCAGCCTCGGTGGCGCTCAGCGCCGTCAAGTCGGGCGAAGCTGCGGGTTGCGCAATCGCCGACGTGGCGACCATCGAGCCCGCGGCCACCAGCGCCACCGGCAGCAGCGCACGAAGCCGAAGCAGCGACGATGAAGCGCTCCGCGCCGCGCGCAAGGCATCGAATGAGAAAGCAGGAGGCATGACGGTGATCCCGGGGGTTGACGAAAGCCGCCATCCTGCCCGGTTCGGGCGTGTCAGGCCAGCGCGCGCTGGATCAGGAGCTTCTGGATGTCCGAGGTGCCTTCGTAGATCTGGCAGACCCGGACGTCGCGGTAGATCCGCTCGAGCGGAAAGTCGTTGACATAGCCGTAGCCGCCGAGCGTCTGGATGGCCGCGCTGCAGACCTTCTCGGCCATCTCGCTCGCGAAGAGCTTGGCCATGGCGGCCTCCTTCAAGCAGGGACGGCCGGCATCCCGCAGCGCCGCTGCATGCCAGATCAGTTGGCGGGCAGCCTCGAGCTGGGTCGCGCATTCGGCCAGCCGAAAGCCCACTGCCTGCTGGTCGAAGATCGAACCGCCGAAGGCCTGCCGTTCCTTGGCATAGGCGAGCGCCACGTCGAAGGCGCTGCGCGCCATGCCGACGCTTTGCGCCGCAATGCCGATGCGCCCGCCTTCGAGCGCACCGAGCGCGATCTTGTAGCCCTCGCCCTCCTGGCCAATCAGGTTCTCGGCCGGGACCAGGCAGCGCTCGAAGCTGATCTGCGCGGTGTCGCTCGAATGCTGGCCGAGCTTGTCCTCGAGCCGGTCGACCCGGTAACCCTCGCTGTCGGTCGGCACGATGAAGGCGCTCATGCCGCGCTTGCCGGCGCCCTTGTCGGTGACGGCGATCACGATCGCGACCTGGCCATTGCGCCCGCTCGTGATGAACTGCTTGGTGCCGTCGATCACCCAGCCGCCGTCGTCCTTGCGAGCCGTGGTGCGCAGCGACGAGGCGTCGCTGCCGGCCTGTGGTTCGGTGAGGCAGAAGGCGCCGAGCATCCGGCCCTGGGCCAGCGGCTGCAGCCATTGCTTTTTCTGCTGCGCATTGCCGTAGCGCATGAGGATCGCGTTGACCGGGCAGTTGGTGACGCTGATCGCGGTGCTGGTGCCGCCGTCGCCGGCCGCGATCTCCTCGAGCACCAGCGCCAGCGTCAGGTAGTCGAGGCCCGCGCCGCCGTCTTCCTCGGGCACGCAGATGCCGTAGGCGCCAAGCGCGGCGAGCCCCTGATGCGCCTCCTTCGGAAAGCTGTGCTCGCGGTCCCAGCGCGGCGCGTTCGGCCACAGCTCGGCCTGCGCGAATTCGCGAACCGCATCGCGGATGGCTTCCTGGTCGGCATCGAGCAGCATGTGCCTTACTTTCCTTGACCGAGATCGGTGATGAGACGCGCCGCCATGTAGAGCCGCCGCGGGATGGCCGAGATGTCGACGTACTCCGCCTTGTCGCTGTGGTAGCCGAAGCCCGGCAAACCGAGGCTTTCGATGACGGGCTTGCCCGCAAGCGAGGCATAGGCCGCGTCGGTGCCGCCGCCGGTGCGCTCGGTCAGGCCGACCTCGCCGCCCGCTTCCTTGTAGAAGGCGGTGGCCTTGTCGACCAGTCGCCGGCCGCCTTCGCCGGCATTGAAGGCGGGGCGGCCGCGCGTGACCATGACCTTGACCTCGGCCTCCGGCAGCTTCTTCTGCTGCGCCTTTTCCTGGAGCGTCTTCATGGCGGCCTCGAAGTCCTCGTTGCGGGCGTAGCGCACGTCCGCATTGAGCGTGGCGCTCGCCGGGATGATGTTCGACACCGCGCCGGCCTTGCCGATGGTCCAGTTGAAGCGCAGGCCCTTGGCCTTGTCGTCGATGGACATGGTGCGCAGCACCAGGTCGGATGCCTCGACCAGCGCATTGACGCCGAGCTCCGGCGCAGCGCCTGCGTGCGAGGCCTTGCCCGCGATGTCGACCTGCACATAGGCGATGCCCGAGGTGCCGAGCGAAAAGTCTTCCTTGCCGGCGCCGGTCGGCTCGAAGGACAGCACATAGTCCGACTGCCTGGCTTCTTCCTGGATCAGATCGCGTGAGCCGAAGGAGCCCTTTTCTTCGTCGGTGTTGAAAAGCACGGTGATGGTGCCGAAATCCTGGAAGCCGCGCGCCTTGAGCAGCTTGAGTGTGTGCAGGATGACCGCATTGCCGCCCTTGTCGTCGGCGATGCCCGGGCCGTAGGCCTTGTCGCCCTCGACCTTGAAAGGCGCCTTCTGCAGGATGCCCTTGAGGTAGACGGTATCCATGTGCGAGATCAGGAGCAGGTTCTTGCCGCCCCTGCCCTTTAACTTGCCGACGATGTTGTCGCCGACCACGAGGCCGGCCGACTTGCTGCGGCTGACCGCAAAACCGAGCGCCTTGAGCTGGTCTTCGAGGTACTTGCCGGCGGCCGCGATGCCTTCCGCATCGCCGGTGCCGGTCTCGATGTTGACCAGCGCTTCCAGCGTCTTGACGACGGCCGCCTTCTCGGCCGTGGCGGCCGCAAGAAGGGCTTCGTCACGGCCCTGCGACCAGGCCGCGGGGCTGGCGAGGGCCGAAGCCAGGAGCGCCATCAGCGAGGCGCGTTGAACCACCGGATGCATGAACTCACTCCTTCCGAATCGATGAAACATATGGCCGCATCAGAGCAGCTCGAGCGCGACCGCCGTGCCCTCGCCGCCGCCGATGCAAAGCGTCGCCACGCCGCGCTTCTTGCCCTTTTGCTGCAAGGCATGGATCAAGGTCACCATGATCCGCGCACCGCTGGCACCGATCGGATGACCGAGCGCGCAGGCGCCGCCATGCACGTTGACGATGTCATGCGGAACCGACAGCTCCTGCATCAGCGCCATCGGCACGACGGCGAAGGCCTCGTTCACTTCCCACAGGTCCACGTCCTTCACGGCCCAGCCGGTCTTCTTGAAGAGCTTGGCCACGGCACCCACCGGTGCGGTCGAGAACCACGCGGGCTGCTGCGCATGCGTGGCATGGCCGACCAGTCGTGCGATCGGCTTCACGCCGAGACGCTTCGCGTTGCTCTCGGTCATCATCACCAGAGCGGCTGCGCCGTCGTTGATCGACGAGCTGGAGGCTGCGGTGATGGTTCCGCCGTCCTTCTTGAAGGCCGGCTTGAGGGTGGGAATCTTGTCGAGCTTGACCTTGCCCGGACCCTCGTCGATCTCGACCAGGGTTTCGCCGCTTCGGCTGGTCACCTTGACCGGCGCGATCTCGGCCTTGAACGCACCGGAGGTGGTGGCTGCCTTGGCGCGCTCGACGCTCGCGATCGCGAAGGCATCCTGCTGCTCGCGCGTGAACTTGTACTTGGCGGCGCAGTCCTCGCCGAAGGTGCCCATCGAGCGGCCCCGATCGTAGGCGTCCTCGAGACCGTCGAGCATCATGTGATCGAAGATCCGGTCGTGGCCCATGCGGTAGCCGCCGCGGCCCTTCAGCATGAGATAGGGCGCGTTGGTCATGCTTTCCATGCCGCCGGCCACCATCACCTCGTGCGTGCCGGCCAGCAGCATGTCGTGCGCCATCATCGCGGCCTTCATGGCCGAGCCGCACATCTTGCTGAGCGTGACCGCGCCGGCGCTGTCCGGCAGGCCGCCCTTGTAGGCCGCCTGGCGTGCCGGCGCCTGGCCCTGGCCCGCCATCAGGCAGTTGCCGAACAGCACTTCGCCGACCGCATCCGCAGGAATGCCGGCCCGCTCGACCGCCGCCTTGATCGCAACGCCACCCAGGTCGTGGGCCGCCAACGAAGAAAAGTCGCCCTGGAAGCCGCCCATGGGGGTTCGGGCGGCGCCGACGATAACGATGGATTCGGACATCACTACTCCTTGAGAAAAACAAACAAACCCGAGCCGCTACCTGAAGCGCTGCGCCTCGTCGTACGGAAACACGTCCAGCATCTGCCCGGCCTGGATCCGCTCCTTGTGGCTCTGCCAGAAGGCCGGGTCGAGCAGGTCGGCGTGATGCTTCATGAAAGCCTCGCGCACCGATTCGTTGCCGAGCAGGAACGGGCCGAAGGTCTCGGGGAACACGTCCTTCGGACCGACCGAATACCAGACCTCGCCGCTCATCTCGTCCTCTTCGTTGCGCGGCGTCGGCACCTTGCGGAAGTTGCAATCGGTGAGGTATTCGATCTCGTCGTAGTCGTAGAACACCACCTTGCCGCCGCGGGTCACGCCGAAGTTCTTCCAGAGCATGTCGCCCGGGAAGATGTTGGCCGCCACCATGTCCTTGATCGCGTTGCCGTACTCGACCACCGCGTGTTCCAGCTGCTTGCCGGCGCGCTTCGCATGCTCCGGATGCCCGAGCTGGTCGAAGGCTTCCTGCAGGTAGATGTTGAGCGGGATCATGCGGCGCTCGATGTAGACGTGCTTGAGCACGAGCTCCATCTCCCCGTTGCCGTCGCGGTCGCCGATCTCGAGCTGGCTCGGCGCGAAATTGCGGATCTCCTCGATCAGCTCCGGCTCGAATCGGTCGAGCGGGAAGCCCACGTCGCTGTACTCCAGCGTGTCCGCCATGCGGCCCACCCGGTCGTGCTGCTTGACCAGCAGGTACTTGCCCTTGATCTGCTCGCGCGTGGTGTCCTTCTGCGGCGGATAGAAATCCTTGATGACCTTGAACACGTACGGGAACGACGGCAGGTCGAACACCAGCATCACCATGCCCTTGATGCCGGGCGCGATGCGGAACCTGTCGCTCGAATAGTTGAGGTGATAGAGGAAGTCGCGATAGAAGAGCGTCTTCCCCTGCTTGGCGAGCCCGAGCGCGGTGTAGATCTCGGCGCGCGGCTTGCGCGGCATCAACGACCGCAGAAACTGCACGCAGGCCGAAGGCACTTCCATGTCGACCATGAAGTACGCGCGCGCAAAGCTGAACAGCATCTGCAGGTCTTCTTCGCCGAAGAGCGCCGCGTCGATGTGGAACTTGCCGTCGGCATCGTGCAGGATCGGCAGCGCGAACGGCAGCTCGATGAAACCGTTCATGATCTTGCCGACCACGTAGGCGCCCTTGTTCCGGTAGAACAGTCCCGAAAGCACCTGCAGCTGGAAGTTGGCGCGCAGCTTGACCTGGTGGAAGCGCCCGAGGATGGCGCTCGCCACCCGCTCGGCATCGCGCCCCCGATCCGCGAAGCTGCCCTGCAGGGCGTAGTCTTCGAGCATGCGCTCGATGGTGTCCGCCAGCGTCTCGCGCGCCGGATAGTAGGCACGGTAGGTCGGCGCACCGCGCGGCTCGATGTACTCGGTGCTGATCGCCGGGCGCACGAAGATGAAGTCGTTCTGGAAGTACGCGCGGTGCAGGATCTTGGTGGTGACCGAGTTGAAGAAGCTCTCGGCCAGCTCCGGCTGGTGGTGGTCGACCAGGAGCCCGATGAAATGCAGCTTGATCTGGTGCCAGACCTCCATCGGCTGTTCGCCGGCCTTGAACTCCTTCTCGAGCCGGGCCACGGCCTCGCTCACCCGGAGGTCGTAGAACTCGATGCGCTCGCGCTGGGCGCGCTGCTGGCCATGCCAGTCGGCGGTCTCGAAACGATGCTTGGCGCGCGAGGACTCGGCCCGGAAGAGCTGGTAGTGGCGATTGAACCCGTCCCGGAGCGCCCGGGCGATGTCGTAGGCCAGCGGCGAATCGAGTCGCTGCGGGAACATCGCGCTCAGCCGCCCGCCTCGAGCGGCGCCGGCCGGCTCTGCGGAAACTCCGAAGGCTTGCTCCACTTGTAGCGGATGCGCTGCACCGCGGCCTTGTAGACGTTGTCGAGCGGCTTGCTGCCGTCGACCGTCATGCCGAGGTCTTGCAGCAGGCCGTCGTGCACGCCGAAGGCCCAGCCGTGGATGGTGACCCCTTGTCCACGCGACCAGGCATCGACCATGACCGTGCTGACCGCGACATTGACGACCTGCTCGGCCACGTTGAGCTCGCAGAGCGCGTTGGCACGGACGGGTTCCGGCAGCGATTCGAGCATGACGTGATGGCGGTCGCGCACATCCTGGATATGACGCAGCCAGTTGTCAGCGATGCCGATGCGCGCGCCTTCGAGCGCCGCCTGCACGCCCGAGCAGCCGTAGTGGCCGACCACCATGATGTTCTGGACCTTGAGGCGCTCGACCGCGAACTGGATGGCGGAGAGCGCATTGAGGTCGGAATGAACCACGATGTTGGCCACGTTCCGATGCACGAACACCTCGCCGGGCTCGAGGCCGGTGATCTGGTTGGCGGGCACTCGGCTGTCGGAGCAGCCGATCCACATGTACTTGGGCTTCTGCTGCTTGACCAGGCTGGTGAAGAAACCGGGACGGTCGCGCTCCATGCGCTCGGCCCAGGAACGGTTGTGTGCGAACAGGTCGTCGAGAGATTCGGTCATGGTGTGAATTGTCGAGGTGTCGGGCTGAAAAAGGGAGTGATGCGAGACGGCTTCATCGGAGCCGCGCCTTTTGAGCGCGGGCCAGGGCGGTGCGGGCCTTTTTCTCCTGCTCGCGAACCTCGGCCAGGTTGGCTTCGAGGTCCACCAGCTGGCTTTCGAGCTGCTCGCGATGGGCGCCCAGCACACCCAGGAAGCGCGACAGCTGCGCAGCCGTATCGCGTGGGCTGTCGTACATGTCGAGGATTTCCTTGGCCTCGTTGAGCTTGAGCCCGAGCCGCTTGGCGCGCAAGGTGAGCAGCAGCCGGGCCCGGTCGCGCGAGCTGTAGACCCGCTGCACGCCGACGCGCTCGGGCGCGAGCAGCCCCACGTCTTCGTAGAACCGGATGGCCCGCGTGGTGAGATCGAACTCGCGGGCCAGCTCGCTGATGGTGAAGGTCTCGTTGGGCATGCGCGCGTTGCGGTGAAGAAGCTGGTTGGCTGCGCGAGACGGCCGCGCTGCCTACAATGTCCCGATCCTGCCAATGACGTTTACGTCAACGTCAATCGTACATGAACCTCCTCGAACGCGAACTGCACTATCCGCTGGGCGATACCTTGCCCCCCTCCGGCAAGACCCTCGAGGTGGCGCCCGGCATTCGATGGATCAGGATGGCGCTGCCCTTCGCGCTCGATCACGTCAACCTCTGGCTGCTGCGCGACACCATCGGCGGCGTCGAAGGCTGGACCGTGGTCGACTGCTGCATCGCACACGACGACTCGCGCGCGCAATGGGAAGAGATCTTCTCGACCGGCCTGGACGGCCTGCCGGTGCTGCGCGTCGTCGTGACCCACATGCATCCCGATCACATCGGCCTCGCGGACTGGATCTGCAAGCGCTGGAACGCGCCGTTGTGGATCAGCGCGACCGACTTCTATGTCGCGCACGTGCTGTCGAGCCAAGGCGACTCGCTGGCCGGCGGCGACGATGCGGCCGACTTCTTTGCCGCGCACGGCCTGTCCGACCCGAAGGTGCTCGAGAGCATCCGCCGTCGGAGCGACTACTACTCGGAACTGGTGCCGTCGGTACCCCGGCGCTTCGTGCGGCTGCTCGATGGCGATTCGATCGACATCGGCGGCCAGGCGTGGCGCTGCATCGGCGGCTACGGCCACGCCCCGGAGCACATCGCGCTTTACTGCGCCTCGTCGAACATCCTCCTCGGCGGCGACATGATGCTGCCGCGCATCTCGACCAACGTGAGCGTGCATGCGGGCGAGCCCGAGGCCGACCCGCTCAAGCTCTTCTTGAAGAGCATCGAGCGCTTCGACGAACTGCCTTCCGATGCGCTCGGCCTGCCGGCGCATGGCAAGCCGTTCACCGGCATCCACCAGCGGGTCCGGCAACTGCAGGACCATCACCGCGATCGGCTGGCCGAGCTGCTCGAAGCCTGCATGCTCCGGCCGCATACCGCCGCCGAAGGCATGCCGATCCTCTTCAAGCGGCAGCTCGACGTGCACCAGACCACTTTCGCGATGGGCGAGACCATTGCGCACCTGCACCTGCTGTGGTTCTCGGGGCAGCTTCAGCGCCAACTCGGCACCGACGGCGTGTATCGATTCGGCCGCTTCCCGGATCGGGCCGCGCCTTCGGCATGAACCTGCTGGAGCGGCTCCGAGGCGGCGAGCTGGCCGGGGCCACCCGGCTCGATTTGCGCGCGGGCCTCACCGAGTTCCCGCGCGAGATCTTCGATCTGGCCGACACGCTCGAAGTGCTCGACCTCTCGGACAACGCGCTCGAGGACTTGCCGGAAGACCTCGATCGCCTGCATCGGCTTCGCGTGCTGTTCTGCTCGAACAATGCGTTCACCCATCTGCCAGCCGTCATCGGGCGCTGCGCCTCGCTGGAGATGGTCGGCTTCAAGGCGAACCGCATTCGAAGCGTACCGGCGGCGTCGCTCCCGCCAAGATTGCGCTGGCTGATCCTGACCGACAACGAAGTCGAGTCGCTGCCTTCGAGCCTCGGTCGATGCAGCCGAATGCAGAAGCTGATGCTGGCGGGCAATCGGCTGAGCGCCTTGCCCGAGAGCTTGCAGGATTGCCGCGGGCTGGAGCTGCTGCGCATTTCCGCCAATCGGTTCGTCGAAGTACCCGAGTGGCTTGCATCGATGCCTCGGCTTGCGTGGCTTGCGGTCGCGGGCAACCCAGCAAGCGCGGCGGTGGAAGCCGAGGCGCTTGCAACCAGCGCATTGCCTTCGATCGACTGGGCCTCGATCGATCTCGAGGCGCAGCTCGGCGAAGGTGCATCCGGCGTGATCCACCGGGCGCTCTGGCGCAACGCTCGAGGCGAGGAAAGCGTGGTGGCGCTGAAACTGTTCAAGGGCGCGGTCACCAGCGACGGCTTGCCGACGAGCGAGCTGGCGGCCTGCATCCTCGCGGGCCGCCATCCGAGCGTCGTGTCGCCCATCGGACGCATCACCGGTCATCCGAAGGCGCTGGAGGGTTTGGCGCTGCAACTCGTTCCGGCGGAGTTCCGCAACCTGGCCGGCCCGCCCAGCCTGGCGTCCTGCACGCGCGACGTTTATGCAGCCGACCGGGCGTGGAGCCCGGCAAAGCTGCTGCGCATGGCTCGCGGCATTGCCGCCGGCGTGGCACGGCTGCATGCCCGAGGCATCCTGCACGGCGACCTGTATGCCCACAACATCCTGTTCGATGTCGATGGCAACTGCCTGCTCGGCGACTTCGGCGCCGCTTCGCTGCTGCCACGCGACAAGGCGATGTCCGAGGCGCTGCAGCGAATCGAGGTGCGTGCCTTCGGGGTGCTGCTGCAGGAGCTGCTCGAACGGCTGCAAGTGGATGTCGATCAGCCGGACTGGCGCCATCCCCAGTCGCTCGATTCGGTCAGCCGCCTGTGCGAGCGCTGCCTGGCCGAGGACCCTGCGACCCGGCCCTTGTTCAACGAAATCGAGCAGGCGCTGCAAGCCGCCTGAGCATTCGCCCGGCGAGTTCGCTTCTCTTCCCATCGTCGCAACTGCACTGATTGCCGCCCACCGTGAGTCGAACGTCCACATCGCGACTGCCCTTGCTGCCTTTGCCGTCGCCCTTGCCGGTGCGGGATGGCGTCAGTCCCAGCTGCACCGTGCTGCCGCCTGGCCACTGGTCGACGATCGCGGAATTCCTCGCCGAACGCTTCGTCGCCATTTCGGCCGACACGTGGTTGCGGCGGATCGAGGCCGGCGAAGTGGTCGACGTGAACGGTCTCGCGGTCACGCCCGCGCGCCGCTTCGAGCCGCACCTCAAGGTGTTCTATTACCGCAAGTTCGAGTACGAGCAGGCCATCCCGTTCGAGCCTGAAGTGCTGTACCGAGACGAGCATCTCGTGATCGCGGACAAGCCGCACTTTCTTCCGGTGGCGCCGGTCGGCAAGTACGTGCAGCAAACATTGTTGGTGCGCCTGAAGCGGCAACTCGGGATCGACGACCTGGTGCCGGTGCATCGGATCGACCGCGAGACCGCGGGCCTGGTGATGCTGTCGGTGCAACCTGCGACCCGCAACGCCTATCACACGCTGTTCGAGAAGCGCCGCGTCGAGAAGCACTACGAAGCGATCGTTCCCTGGCAGGCCGGCCAACCGATGCCGGATGTACGCCGCTCCCGGCTCGCCCCCGATTCGCATTTCATGCGGATGCGCGAAGTCGACGGCGAGCCGAATTCGGAGACCCACATCGCGATGCTCGACCAGACCGAGCACTGGGCGCACCTTCGGCTATCGCCCGTGACGGGCCGCCAGCATCAGCTGCGCGTGCATTGCGCCGCGCTCGGCATGCCGATCCGCAACGATGCGATCTACCCGGTGCTGCTGCCGGAAGCGCCGGCCGACTTCGACCGGCCGCTGCAACTGCTGGCGCGCGAATTGCGCTTCGTCGATCCGCTGTCCGGCGAATCGCGGCGCTTCGAAACTCGCCTGAAGCTCGCCTGGCCGGTGCCGCCGCTCGACTGATTCGGCGCTGGATCGTTGCGCCGACCCGAATGTCGACCGATGGCGAACTGGCGCCAAGGCGACGCCTCGACCGCGCGGCCCGAACTAAGCTTCGGCGACGACAAGGAGACACCATGGACACTTCGAAACTTTTTTCGCTGGCAGGTCGCCGGGCGCTGATCACCGGCGGTTCGCGCGGCATCGGCCGCATGATCGCCGAGGGCTTCCTGGCCCAGGGCGCGCGGGTCTACATCTCGGCTCGCAAGGCAGCCGCTTGCGATCAGACCGCCGAGGAGCTTTCCGCCTTCGGTGATTGCGTATCGTTGCCGGCGGACGTGTCCACGCTCGAGGGCATCAACGCGCTGGTGAGCGCCTACCAGGCGCACGAGGACGGTCTCGACATCCTGGTCAACAACGCCGGCGCGGCCTGGGGCGCGAGCTACGACAGCTTTCCCGAGCAAGGCTGGGACAAGGTGGTCGACCTGAACCTGAAGACGCCGTTCTTCCTGACGCAGGCCTTGACTCCGATGCTGAAGAAGAGCGCGACCGATCATTGGTCGAAGGTGATCAACATCGCGTCGATCGACGGCATCTCGGTGAATCCGCAGGAGACCTATTCGTATGCAGCGAGCAAGGCGGGGCTGATCCAGCTGACGCGTCGAATGGCGTTGCGCCTGGCCGAGGATCGGATCGTGGTGAGCGCCATCGCACCGGGAGCTTTCGCGTCGGACATGAACCGGGATGCGCGGGATCGCGCCGACGAGATCAAGGAGCGGATTCCGGCGGGGCGGATCGGGGAGCCGGAGGACATGGCGGCTGCGGCCATCTACCTGGCTTCGCGGGCTGGCGATTACGTGATGGGGTCTACGTTGGTGGTCGACGGAGGGGTGACGCACAAGCGTTGAGTGCTCTCGTCGGTTCTGCTCCGTATGCTTTCCGTGCGTTTTGCTGGGTCCGCCCGGTACGCGGTACGGTCCGGTCGATCCCACTGCGCGTGACCCCGTCGCTTCGCTCGGGGCAACCTGCGGTGCTCGCGTTTCGCGGGGTCCGCATGAACTCGCTTCGCTCAAACAGCATGCACCCGCCCGCCCTTCGGATCGGTGTAGCCACCGATCACGAACTCCTGGCGCTGAGAACACTTGAGCTTGACCCAGCTGTCGGCACGACGCGTCACGTAGGGCGACGACTTCAGTTTTCCGATCACGCCCTCCAGCCCCATCCGGCAGGCCGAGGCAACCAGGTCCTGCGGCCGGGCGTCGAAGGTCTCGCTGAAGCGCAGTTCGTCCGGCGCTCCGGCTTCGAAGAGCCCGCGCAGCGATTCCCGCCGCGTCTCGAGCGGCTCCTGACGCAGGTCGCGGCCGTTCAGGAACGGCGCGTCGAACAGGTAGAACACGATGCTGCCGGTGCGGCTGCTGTCGAACGCGTTCTGCAGCAGCTGGAAGTTCGGTACGCCCTTGTCGTCGACCACGACGATCTCGCCATCCAGCCAACCCGACTTGAGTTTGAGCTTCTGCAAGACCTTGGCGAGGTGCGTGAGCTTGTGCGTCCAGTCGTGGCCGTTCCGGGTGAAGAGCTTGACCTCCTTGCCCTCGATCCGCGCCAACAGGCGGTAGCCGTCGTACTTGATTTCGAACAGCCAGTCCTTCGGGTTGCCCGGTACGCCCTCGACCAGGGTGGCGAGCTGCGGCTTCAATGCGGCCGGCAACTCGGCCGCCTGGCCCGGCAGCCCGGCGGTGCTCGCGCGCTGGCGCGTCGTGTTGCCTGTAGAAGCTTCAGCGGCCCCGGCTGCTTCGGACTTCGATTTCGCCGTCTTGGCGGATGGAGCCGGCTTGGCAGACTTCGTCGGCTCGGTGGCCTTTGCAGCCTTCTTCGGCGCGGCCTTCTTCGCCGCGGCCTTCGCGCCCGACTTCTTCGCGGCGTCGCGAAGCGGAACCACGCTGTCCGGCAATTCGTCCACCACGCTGAACTCGCTCGCCGGCTTCGTGTACGCGTCCTTTTCCTTGATGAGGAGCCACGGCGGCTGCTTCTCGCTGCCGCGGCTCTTGATGCGGATCAGCGCCCATTTCCCCAGCATCTTGCGTCCGTGCATCTCGAACTTGAGCATGCCGTCCCGGTAGCCCTTGCGCGGATCTTCCAGCGGTGTCCAGGTGCCCTCGTCCCAGATGATCACCTTGCCCGCGCCGTACTCGCCCTTCGGTATCTCGCCCTCGAACTGGTTGTAGGCGATCGGATGGTCCTCGACCTGCACCGCCATGCGCTTGTCGTGCGGGTCGTAGCTCGGCCCCTTGGGCACCGCCCAGCTTTTCATGGTGCCGTCGAGTTCCAGTCGAAGGTCGTAGTGCAGCCGGCTGGCCCAGTGCTTCTGGATCACGAAGACCGGCTGGTCCTCGTTGCTCTCGCCGCCCTCGGCCGGCTCCGAGGTCACCTCGAAGTTGCGCTTCGCGCGATAGGTCTTGAGCGAATCGCCGGGCATCCTATGCCGCCTTGCGCGCCTTCTCGGCCGTCTTGCGGGCCGCTGTCTTGGCCGCCTTCTTCGCCGGTGCCTTCTTGGCGGCGGTCTTGGCAGCAGGTGCCTTGACCGCCGGCTTCTTGCCCTTGAGGCTGCGCGCCAGCAGTTCGGTGAGGTCGATGACCTCGGCGCTTTCGCCCGGCGCTTCTTCCTCGGGCTGGATCACGGTCTCGGTGTCGCCTGCCTTCACCTTCTTCTCGACCAGCTTCATGATCGAATTCTTGAACTCGTTCTTGAAGTCGTCAGGGTCCCAGTCGCCCGACATGTCGTCGACCAGTTGCTCCGCCATCTTCATTTCGTTCGCGCTCAACTTCGCGCCCTTGACGCCTTCGCTCGGCAGGTCGAGCCCTTCGAGCGACTTGATCTCGTCGCCCCAACGCATCAGGTTGAGCACCAGCGCCGGACCCGAAGGTACCAGCGCGGCCAGGTGCTGCTTGGTCTGGATCACCACCTTGGCGAGACCGACCTTGCCGGTCTTGAGCAGCGTCTCGCGGAGCAGCGCATAGACCTTCTCGCCCTTGTTGACAGGTGCCACGTAGTAAGGGCGCTCCAGGTACAGGAACGGTATGTCCGAGGCATCGATGAACCGCTGGATCTCGATGGTCTGCGTGGTGCGCGGATAGGCCGCGGCGATTTCTTCCGGCGAGATGATCACGTAGTGGCCCGACTCGTAGGCCACGCCCTTGACGATGTTCTCCTTGTCGATTTCCTTGCCGGTCTTCTTGTTGATCCGCTTGTAGCCGACCGGGTCCATCGACCGCTTGTCGAGCCAGTCGAAGTCGACGCCCTGCTCGGTGCTGGCCGTATGCAGGGCGACGGGGATATGAACGAGACCGAAGGTGATCGCACCCTTCCAAAGTACCCTGCTGCCTGTTGCCATGCTCGACTTGCCCTTGTGCTTGCCGCGGCTCGCGCCACGATGAGGAGAACGCCGAGTTTGTCGCCGGCCGCGCGTGCCGGGTGGCGGTGGACGGAGCGTCCGGTTGCAGGAGAACTTCGATTCAACGCCGTGCAGGCGCAAGGCGGGCTTGGTTCGCGGTTCGGAAAGTGATCGAGTAGCGCAGGCTCTCGGTCGGCTCGACGCGGTGCTGCCAATCCCATCGTGCCGCCCCGCGCATCACATAGATCGAGCGCGGCGCGACTTCCACGGTCAGCCGGCCGCCGAGCGGATCGCTTCGCAGCGGCCTCGGCGGGTAGCGGCGGAATTGCATGCGCCCGACGCCCAGCAGCGAGATGCCGACCACGTCTGCGAAATCGGGAACGTCGCGGTGCCAGCCGAGCGGCGTTCCGGGCGCGTACTCGGCGACCAGCGCATGGACGAAGTCGTCGGGTGCCACGCCGAACCAGGCTGCGGCCTGCGCTCTCAGCGGTGCGAGGCCCGCCGGCAAGGCTGGCGAGGGTAGCAAGCGGTTCGCATCGAAGTCGTAGTGGCCGCCGAAGCTGATGCCTCGGCGGCGTGCGACGAAGTCCTTGTATTGCATGGGCGCAAGCGGCAGCTCGCGGATGAGCTGGAGCAGTTCGGCTTCTTGATCGATCGACAGGAAGTCTTCCTCCAGCCGCCAGCCTTCCGGCGCCGGCGCGCCCAACTCGTCGAACAAGGCTTGCTGCATCGAACGACGATCGGCCGACGTGTGCTGGCTCACCAGCGTGTAGCTGCCCGTCCGCATGTCGGATACCGCCGGCCCCCCTCGGTCATCGCCGCCTATCCAAGCCGGCGCCTCGCCGTTGCAGGCTGCCGTGCATCGCCTTGACCCGAACGCTGCTCGAACGCCATGCCCGAACGTCAACCCCCGAAAGCCGCCGCGCCCGCCCACCAGCCGACACCCAAGGTCGAGGACGCAGCGCTGGCACCCGACACCGCCGCCGCCAAGACCGTGCTCCTCGTCATCGACATGATCAGCTGCTGGGACTTTCCGGATGCAGAAAAGCTGCTGCCCGGCGCGGTTGCCGTCGCCCCGCGCATCGAAGCCCTCAAGGCCCGCTGCAGGAAAAGCGGCATCCCAGTGATCTATGCCAACGATGCGCGCGGGCGATGGCGCTCCGACTTCCCGAGCCTGGTCGAACTGGCGGTCGGCTGCGGCGGCCCGGGGGCCTCGATCGCCCGCCAGCTGATGCCCGAGCCGGACGACTACTTCGTCCTCAAGCCCAAGCACTCGGCGTTTTTCGCGACGCCGCTCGAGTTGCTGCTGGCCCACCTCGAAGCCGATCGGCTGATACTGACCGGCGTGGCCAGCGACCAATGCGTGCTGAGCACCGCCTTCGACGCCCGCATGCGCGACCTCGAGGTGATGGTTCCGCGCGACTGCGTGGCTTCACAATCGAAAGCACGCAACGATGCAGTGCTCCGCCAGCTCGAAGGCGCGCTCAAGCTTTCGACCACGCCTGCGGCAAGATTGAAGTTGACCGAGCGACCGAAGAAGAAGGAAACCCAGTGACCCAGCAGCTTCCGTTCAACAACCCCTACCGCCACGGTTTCGCGCGAGTGGCCGTCGCCGTGCCGCGCAACCGGGTGGCCGACCCAGCCTTCAATGCCGCGGAGACGATCGAGATGTACCGCAAGGCGGCAGCCGAGGGCTCGATGCTGGTTGCGTTTCCGGAACTGGGCCTCGCGGCCTACACCTGCGACGACCTGTTCCACCAGGCCGCGCTGCTGGACGCCTGCGAAGCGGCGCTGCAGTCGGTGGTGGATGCGTCGAGCGACATCCCGGCGGTGGCGGTGGTCGGATTGCCGCTCCGGGTGGATCACCGGCTTTTCAATTGCGCCGCCATCGTGGCAGGCGGCCGGCTTCTCGGCGTCATGCCCAAGACCTACCTGCCGAACTATGGCGAGTTCTACGAAGCCCGCCAGTTCAACGGTGCCGACACCGCGCTCGCCAGCGAGATCGACCTGTGCGGAAGCCGCGTTCCCTTCGGCACCGACCTGATCTTCGAGGCCGCGCACTTGCCGCTCTTCAAGCTGCATGTCGAGATCTGCGAAGACGTGTGGGTGCCGATCCCGCCTTCGAGCTACGCCGCGCTCGCCGGCGCGACCGTGCTGGTCAACCTGTCGGCCTCGAACATCACGATCGGCAAGTCGGACTACCGGCATCGCCTGGTCAGCCTGCAGTCGGCGCGCTGCATCGCGGCCTACCTGTACAGCTCCGCCGGCATCGGCGAGTCGACCACCGACCTGGCCTGGGACGGGCAGGCCCTCATCTACGAAGGCGGCGAGATGCTGGCCGAGAGCGAACGGTTCAGCAACCGGTCGCATGTCATTTCGGCGGATGTCGATCTCGAACGGATGTCGCGCGAGCGCATGCGGCAAAACAGCTTCGGCACCTCGGTGCAGAAGCACCGGTCGGCGCTGCAGGGCTGGCGCACGGTCCGCTTCGACCTTCCGCTGCCGCAGCAGGTGCCGCACGGATTGCTGCGCGGCGTCGAGCGCTTTCCGTACGTGCCGGCCGATGCGGCCACGCGCGACGAACGTTGCATGGAGGTCTTCAATATCCAGGTGCAGTCGCTGGTGCAGCGGCTGGAAGCGGCCAACATCGAGAAACTGGTGATCGGCGTGTCGGGCGGGCTCGACTCGACCCATGCGCTCTTGGTCTGCGCGCAGGCGATGGACCGGCTGGGCCGGCCGCGGGCCAACATCCTCGGCTTCACCATGCCGGGCTTCGCCACCAGCAGCCGCACGCTGGCGCAGGCGCACGAGCTGATGGCCGCCATCGGCTGCACGGCGCGCGAGATCGACATCCGGCCCAGTTGCAAGCAGATGCTGGCGGACCTGGGCCACCCGTTCGGCCAAGGCATACCGCAGTACGACATCACCTTCGAGAACGTGCAGGCCGGCGAGCGCACCAGCCATCTCTTCCGCCTCGCCAATTTCCACAACGGCATCGTCGTCGGCACCGGCGACTTGAGCGAACTCGCGCTCGGCTGGTGCACCTACGGCGTCGGCGACCACATGTCGCACTACAACGTGAACGCCAGCGTGCCGAAGACCCTCATCAAGCACCTGGTGCGCTGGGTCGCCAACACCGACATGCTGGGCGCGGATGGCAGCCGGGTGCTGCGCGCGATCGTCGCGACCGAGGTCAGCCCCGAACTCATCCCCAACGAGCCGGCCGAACCCCATCCCGAGCAAGCAGCGCCGGGCTCGGAACCCGACGCCGGACAACCGGGCCAGAAGACCGAGGACACCATCGGGCCCTACGAATTGCAGGACTTCCACCTGTACTACACGCTTCGCTACGGCTTCCGGCCGAGCAAGGTGGCCTTTCTCGCACAGTGCGCGTGGGGCGATCGCGATCGCGGCCGCTGGCCGGACGACCTGCAGGGCGAGCACAACCAGTACTCGCTCGCCGACATCAAGAAGCATCTCGGCACCTTCCTGTGGCGCTTCTTCAAGACCAGTCAGTTCAAGCGCTCCTGCGTGCCGAACTCGCCCAAGGTCGGATCGGGGGGCTCGCTTTCGCCGCGTGGCGATTGGCGGGCGCCGAGCGATTCGGAAGCCGAAGCCTGGCTGGCCGAGTTGCGCACCGTTCCGGAGGAGTGAGCGCGCCGGCAGCGCGCCGGCGCTGCCGAAGGTGCCGCTCTTGTCGTCCGATGACCACATCGCAAGGCAGCCAAGACTGACCGACCAACCTGTTCTCGCCCCGCATAACGGTCGTTCCTCAACGCATCGTGGGTATCGCCATGTCGGTCAGCTTCATTCAACCTCGCACCGCCGCCGGCGGATCGTCTGCGGACAGCGGCGATCCGCAGCAGCAGGATTGGGCCAAGCCCGCGGGCTTCGACGCGCTGCGCGGCCGGGTAGTGGTGCTGACCGGTGCCTCCAGCGGCATCGGCCGCGCCACGGCCCAGGCGCTGGCGAGCCAGGGCGCGGACGTGGTGCTGGCGGCGCGAAATGCCGAAGCGCTGGACGAAGTCGCCAAGCAGTGCAACACCGAGCGCGGCAGCGCCATCGCGGTGCCGACCGACGTGACCGACGCGGATGCGATGCGCGCGCTGCGTGACGCCGCGATCGCGCGCTACGGCCACATCGATGTCTGGATCAACAACGTCGGCGTGGGCGCGGTCGGGTTGTTCGACTCGACGCCCATCGATGCGCATCGGCGCGTGGTCGAATCGAACCTGATCGGCCACATGAACGGCGCACACGCGGTGCTGCCGCACTTCAGGGAACGTTGCCGCGGCATCCTGATCAACATGATTTCGCTCGGCGGCTGGGTGGCTTCGCCTTATGCGGCGGCCTACACGGCCAGCAAGTTCGGAATTCGCGGTTTTTCGGAATCGCTTCGCGCCGAGCTGTCGAAGCTGCCGCGGGTGCATGTCTGCGACGTCTACCCGACCTTCGTCGACACGCCCGGCATCTCTCACGGCGCCAACTACACCGGCCGCTCGATCGCGCCGCCGCCGCCGGTGCTCGACCCGCGCCGGGTGGCCGACGCGATCGTCTCGCTGGTGAAGAGGCCGCGAGCTTCGGTCTACGTCGGCGCGCCGGCGTGGCCGGGCATCCTCGCCCATGCCGTGGCACCGGACTGGGTTGCCCGGATCATGATGCGGCTGATGGAGTTTTCGCTCGGCCGTGCCGACCGGGCCGCGCGCACGGACGGCAACCTGTTCGAACCCTCGAAGGGCAATGCGGTCGACGGCGGCTTTCGTGCAAGCCCCGAGCGAAAGGCCGTCGCCGGCGTCGCGGTGGCTGCGGTCGGCGCAGCGGTTGCAGTGGCCTGGTTGGCTTCGCGGCGCGGGCGCCGCTAGGTCTCCGATGCGTGTCGCGGTTGCTGTTGCAGCCGCGCGCTGCTCAACCCGCCTTCTTCAATGAGGCGAGGTCGACCGGTCCGTGCTGGCTGCTGAAGGTCGGTCCTTCGTTCCCGCCTGACTGCGCGACGCCGGAGATCCGGTGATCGCCGGTGTCGTATTGCACGACCGACCCACCGCGCTCGATCGCAAGGCGGCGCTGCTGCGGGAAGAAGGCATAGCGCATCCCGTCCTGAGCGCCGCTGCTCGCCGGGTCGCTGAGACCCTTTGGCCACCAGTCGCCGGCGGGCGGCTGCATCGGTTCCATGGGTTTCATCGGCTCCATGGGTTTCATGGGTTCCATCGGCTTCATCGGTTCCATTCGTTCCTCCTGGTTGTGTATCAAAGTCGTGCGAGGAGTTCGGCTTTCTTCGCCTTGAACTCGTCGTCGGTCAAGATGCCGCGGCCATGCAGCTCGGCCAATCGCTCGAGCGTGTTCAACGGATCGTCGGCTCCGCGCGGAACGGAAGGCGTCGTACCGGCCATCGATCCACCGCCTGCGACAGCCGTTCGGGCTCCATCCGGCTGGTCGACCGCATCGCCGCCATCGCCGACGCCGAGCGGCGAGCCGCCCGCATCCACTCGGCGAAGCGAAGCCAGCCCCACCTCACCTTGCTGGCTGCGAAACGCGAGCGACTGGCTGCCGCCCTGCTGCTGCGAGACGCCATGGATCACGTGATCGTCCGTGTCGTACACCTCGACCACGCCGCCGCGCTCGATCACCAGCCGCCGCTCCGCAGGGAACCAGGCGTAATGCATGTCGTTCTGCAAGCCGCTGGTCGAAGGGTTCGCCAGCCCCTGCGGCCAGCCCTTGCGCCTTGCAGACGCCGAGCCATCGGCAGCGGAATGACGGTCGTCCCAGCTGCTGGCCGAAAGCTCCGGATGCGCCGCATGGACCTGCGCCAGCGCATCGCCCAGCACACCCACCCGCTCGGACAGCGAGCGATTGAACAGGTCGCCGACCATCACCATGCCGCCCCGCATCCACTGGCCGCGTCCGCCGAGTTCGGGATGATCGAACTGGGCCATGCCGCCATTGCCACGAACGATGGCGTTCCACATGGCAACGACCGCCTCGCGGCCGAAGCCGAGTTCGTCGGCGACACGGGAGAGTTGACCTTGGAGTTCGGGGTTCGACATCGATGCCTCGGGCAATGAGAAGCGTCCACCGTAGGCAGCTCGGCCGGGCGGCGTTGTAGGAACCCATCGCCGCCGCCTGACCGGGAGTCGCCCAGTTGTAATACTTTTGTTTCGCAAATAGGATATGGCATCTCATCGTCCATTCCACTCATGTTCGCGGAAAGCATCACTGCAGAAGGCTCCAGCCCCCTGGTCGGTGCGCGCACCTGGTCGGTCAAGATCACGGCGAGCTTTCTTCGCCTGGGCCGCACGCACTTCCATGCCGACCTCTTCTGCTTCGACGACTGGATGTGCCGGATATCGCTGACCCAGGCGGTGGCGAGCC
The DNA here is from genome assembly GCA_902506565.1 of Burkholderiales bacterium 8X. GTDB lineage: Bacteria > Pseudomonadota > Gammaproteobacteria > Burkholderiales > Burkholderiaceae_C > Variovorax. The sequence goes on from LR732703.1 coordinate 3,751,416, forward strand.
GAGGAGCGGCGGAGGCGATCCTGGTCGAGCGCTGCCGGAACTGGATCGCGCGGCACGAGGAACGCCCGCGTCGCGGCGATACCGACTTCCAGGTCCTCGGCTGATACAGCTCGACAGGGCTCGAAAGACGAGTCAGGTTGCCGCAAGGCATCCCGTTTGCCAGCGGACTGCACCGTCCCCATCAGAAGAGGTGCAGTTTCCATGAACAGCTCATCGGCACGCCATCCGGAAAGAACCGGCGACCGGCATTCCGCACCGCGCCCCTGGTTCCTCGTGCTGCTCGCCGTCCTGCTGCTCGCCGCGGCGCTCTTTCTCGGCATCGCGGGCGCCCGGCTGGTGATGCTCGGTGGCTCCTGGTACTACATCGTGGCGGCCGTCGCACTGCTCGCGAGCGCGATCCTGCTGTTCGCGCGACGAAGCGGCGCCCTGTACGTGCATGCCGCGCTCGTCCTCGGTACCCTGGCCTGGGCGCTCTGGGAATCGGGGCTCGACTGGTGGCCGCTGGCCGCGCGCGGCGACGTGCTCTTCATCCTCGGTGTGCTGATGCTGCTGCCATGGATCACCCGTCCGCTTCGCACCAGGGCCTTCTCGCGCGGCGGCGGCCTGGCGCTCGTGCTGTCGCTCGCGCTGTTCGCGCTGGTCGGCGTCGCCTCCTGGTTCAAGGATCCGCACGAGGTCGTGGGGCGTCTTGGCGCAGCACCCACCGCCGCGATTTCAGCCGCGGCCGCAGCCGCACTGCCGCCGGGCGAATGGCATGCCTACGGCCGAACCGGCGAAGGCCAGCGCTATTCGCCGCTCGACCAGGTCAACCGCGACAACGCGCCCCGGCTCGAGCTGGCCTGGCACTACCGGACCGGCGACGTGCGCGGCCAGCCGGGCGATCCGGAAGAAACGACCTTCCAGTCGACGCCGCTCAAGATCGGGCCGAACCTCTACCTGTGCACGCCGCACCAGTCGGTGGTGGCGCTCGACGCGACCACCGGCAAGGAAGCCTGGCGTCGCGACCTCGGCATGCCGAAAGGTCTCGCGCTGCAGCACCTGACCTGCCGGGGCTTGTCCTACCAGGCCCGGTCCAGCGCGCCGGAGTGCCCGGCCAAGCTCTTCATGCCGACTGCCGATGGCCGCCTGGTGGCGCTCGATCCGGCGACCGGCAAATCCTGCAGCAGCTTCGGCGGCGGTCGCGGCGAAATCGACCTTTGGCAGAACATGCCCAACCATCGGCCTGGCGCGTACTACTCGACCTCGCCGGTGGTCGTGACCCAGAAGCTGGTGATCGTCGGCGGCACCGTGCTGGACAACGTCTCCACCAAGGAGCAGTCGGGCGTCATTCGCGCCTTCGACATCGAGACCGGCGCGCTGGTGTGGAACTGGGATTCGGCCCGTCCCGACCAGACCGCGCCGCTTGGCCCCGGCCAGACTTACACGCCGAACTCGCCCAATAGCTGGTCGATCTCGAGCGTCGACGAAGCGCTCGGCATGGTCTACGTGCCGCTCGGCAACCAGCCGCCCGACCAGTGGGGCGGCCATCGCAGCGAGGCGGTGGACCGCTTCTCGTCCTCGGTGGTGGCGCTCGACCTCGCGAGCGGCCGGGTGCGATGGCACTTCCAGACCGTGCACCATGACCTGTGGGACTACGACGTGCCGGCGCAGCCGAGCCTCGTCGACCTGCGCATCGGGGGCGCCACCGTGCCGGCGCTGGTGCAGCCGACCAAGCAGGGCGAGCTGTTCGTGCTCGACCGGCGTACCGGCACGCCCGTGCATCCGGTGATCGAGCAGCTCGCGCCGCAGGGCGCCGCGGCCGGCGACCGCACCGCACCGACGCAGCCGCGCTCGGCGATTTCCTTCGATCCGCCGCCCTTGACCGAACGCGCGATGTGGGGCGCCACGATGTTCGACCAGCTCGGCTGCCGCATCGCCTTTCGGAAGCTCCGCTACGAAGGCCGCTTCACGCCGCCTTCGACCGAAGGCACGCTGGTCTATCCGGGCAACTTCGGCGTCTTCAACTGGGGCGGCGTGGCGGTGGACCCTTCGCGCCAGTCGCTCTTCGCGACGCCGACCTACCTGGCCTTCGTCTCGAAGCTGGTGCCGCGCACCGACGACCGATCGCTGATGGTGCAGGGCAACGAACGGCCGGAAGACAGCCTGCCGGCGCTCAACGAGAACTTCGGCGCGCCCTTCGCGGTCAAGCTGAGCGCCTTCACCTCGCCCTTCGGCATCCCGTGCCAGCAGCCGCCCTGGGGCTTCGTGGCGGGCGTCGACCTCGCGGCCGGCCGAACGGCCTGGATGCATCGCAACGGCACCGTGCGCGACCTGTCGCCGGTGCCGCTGCCCTTCCGCATGGGCGTGCCCAACCTCGGCGGCCCGCTGCTCACGGGCAGCGGCCTCGCCTTCCTTTCGGGCACGCTCGACTATTACCTCCGGGCCTACGACACCGTGACCGGCAAGGAGATCTGGAAGGCGCGGCTCCCGGCCGGCGGACAGGCGACCCCGATGACCTACACCGGCGCCGACGGTCGCCAATACGTGCTGGCGGTCGCCGGCGGCCACGGTTCGCTCGGCACCAAGGCCGGCGACCATGTCATGGCCTGGGCGCTGCCACGCTGAAGTCGCCGCAGCTCGGCTACTGGTTGGTCTTGGAATCGATGATGTTCAGCGACTCGCCGAGCGTGCGATAGAGCTGGTAGTGCTTCTGCACGAACTGCCGGGTTTCCTCCGGCGACTTCACGTAGGGGAGCGATCCGGTCTGCGCCGTGGCGGCCTGCCAGGCCGGGTCGTTGGCGATGACCTTCATCGCGCCGAGCAGGCGATTGCGAACCTCGGCCGGCAGGCCGGGCGGCGCATAGACCGCGCTCCAGCCGACGATGCCTTCCATCTCGGCATAGCCGAGTTCGCGTGCGGTCGGCACGTCGGGCATCGACGCCATCCGCTCGGGGTTGGTGACCATCAGCGCGCGCAGCTGGCCGCTCTTGATCAGCGCCAGGAAAGACCCGAGGCTGCCGCACGCGAATTCGGTCTGCCCCGCGACCAGCGACATCGAGGCCTCGCCGGTGCCCTTGTACGGGATCTGCGTCGGCGTCTGCTCGGTGAGCTTCAGCATCTTGAACAGCTGCCGCGGGCCCATGTCGTTGGTGGTGAGCACGCCGGCGGTGCCGAAGTTCATGCTCTTGCCCTTGACCTTCATCGCGTCGACCAGCTCGCCGAAGCTCTTGTACGGCGACTTGCCGTTCACGACACAGCCGTACGGGTTGGTCTCGAGCGTGCCGATGAAGTCGAAGTCGTCCCACTTGTACTTGGTGGCGGTCGGCATGATGGCCGGCAGGATCGCCTGCGACCCGGTGCGGGCGAGCAGCAGCGTGTAGCCGTCCGGCGGCGAAGCCAGCGCCTGCGCCGAGCCGATCACGCCGCTCGCGCCGGTCTTGTTCATGACCACCACCGCCTGCCCGATCGCCCGCTGCAGCGCCGCCGCGAAGTTGCGCGCCGCGAGGTCGGCGTCGCCGCCGGCGCTGTAGGGCGAGATCACCGTGATCGGCCGATTCGGATACGGCTCCTGCGCGAAGCTCGGCGCCGCGACAGCGCACAGGGCGCCAGCCGCGAAGGTGGCCATCGCACCGGCTCCGAAGCGTCGCCGCGAAAGCGTTTGCGAGAGGAAAGCGAAAGAAGCTCGCCAGCTGGCGAAGCCTCGGGAGTCGGTCGAGCGCATGGGTTGTCTCCTGTCTATTTGGGATCGGAATGTCGTCGCGGGCACGTCTTCTTCTTGCGTCAGCCTCGATCGCGCTGGTCGTCGAACACCATCACGCAATCCACTGCCACCGGTCCCTCGGTGCCCACGAGGACCGGATTCAAATCCAACTCGGCCAGTACCGGCGCCATGCCGAAAGCCCAGTTCGAGAGGCGTGCCAGCATCGATGCGATCGCCTCGCGGTCGACCGCCGGCCGGCCGCGCACGCCATCGAGCAAGGCTCCCATCCGCAGCTCGCCGAGCATGCGCAGCGCCTCGTCCTGGTCGAAGGGCGCGCGGCGGAACACCACGTCCTTCAGCACCTCGACCAGCACGCCGCCCGAACCCACCATGACGACCATGCCGAAGATCGGGTCGCGCTGCACGCCCATCACCAGCTCGACATGGCCCGCGGCCATCGGCTGCACCACCACGCCGTGCAGCCGTGCGCGCGGATCGGCCGCGGAGGCGCGAGCGATCAGTTGCCGGAAGCCCTCTCGCACCGAAGGCTCGTCATCCCGATTGAGGAGCACGCCGCCGACTTCCGTCTTGTGCGTGATGTCGGGCGACTCGATCTTGAGCGCCACCTTGCCGCCGGCCGCGCGCCAGAGCGCCACCGCCTCATCCTCGTTCGCGGCGAGCGCGACCGGCGCCATCGGGATGCCGGCGGCGCTCAACCATGCGGCCGCCGGTACGGTGCCCTGCACGCCGTTGCGCCAGGCTTCCTGCGGCGAGCGGGGCGCCGCAGCGGGCGGGTTCTTCGATGCCGAGGAGGCCAGCTGCCTTCGCATCGCGTGATACCGAACCAGCGCGCCGGCCGCCTCGACGGCGCGTTCGCCGGCGGTGTAGACAACGATGCCCAAGCCGCGCAGCCGGGCGAGCGCCTCGGCCGGTGCCGCGACCCAGCAGACCAGCACCGGCTTGGTGGTGCGCGACTGGATCTCCTCGAAGATCCGAACCAGCTTGTCGACATGCGCGGTCATCAGCTGCAGCCACACGATGCCGACATGCACGTTCGGATCGGCCATCAGCGCGACCACCGATTCGCTCAGCAGCTCGGGGCGCGCGACGAACTGCCCGGTGACATCCACCGGATTGCCGGCCGCGCCGAATGCCGGCATCACCTCCGCGAGGCGCGCCCGCGCCGCCGCCCCGAGCTCGGGCACCGACAGCCCGACTTCCTCGGCACGGTCGGCCATCATCACGCCGGCGCCGCCGGACTGGGTGGCGATGCCGAGCCCGTTGCCCTCGGCCGCGCGCGGCTGGCTCAGGACCTCGAGCATGTCGAGCATCTGCTCCTCGTTGCGGGCGCGCAGCACGCCGTACTGGCGGATGACCGCATCGAACACCGCGTCCTCGACCGCGAGCGCGCCGGTGTGCGATGCCGCGGCACGCGCGCCGGCCGCCATGCGGCCCACCTTGGTGAGCACCAGCGGCTTGCCCAATGCCTGGCAGCGCTCGGCGAGCTTCACCAGCGCATCGCCGTCGCCGAGGCCTTCGAGGTAGCCGGCCACCACGCGGATGCGCAGATCCTCGACCACCTTGCCCATCAACTCGCTGAACGCGAGGTCGGCCTCGTTGCCGGTGTTGATGAAGTAGCCGAGGCCGAGGCCGCGCTGGCGGACCAGCGCCGCGATCGCGGTGCCGAAGGCGCCGGACTGGGTCACGAAGCCGATCGGGCCCGCGCTGGTCTCGCCGTCGGCGTACTGGCTGAAGGTGGCGTAGACCTTGTCGAACGCGTTGACGAAGCCGAGGCAGTTCGGACCGCACAGCACCACGCCGCAGTCGCGTGCCTTCTGCGCGAGCGCGTCCTCGTGCGCCCGGCCTTCGGCGCCCATCTCGCCGAAGCCCGAACTGAAGACCACCGCCGCACGGATGCCTCGCGCCGCCAGGGCCTCGATGGTGGCGATGACTTCGCTCGCCGGCACCGCGACCACCGCGAGGTCGGCCGCTTCCGGCAGGCTCTCGATGGTGGGATAGCAGGTGAGCCCGGCGATCTCGCGGTACTTCGGGTTGACCGGCAGGATGCGGCCCTCGAAGCCTTTCTCGACCAGGTGCTTGAGCGGCCGGCCGTTGATCTTGCCGAGGTCGGCCGAGGCGCCGATGACGGCGATGGACCGCGGATGGAGCATGCGATGGACCGCGTCGGCGCGATCGGAGGTCGAGAGTGTCATGGGCGGTGAATGAGCAGGTCGATCAGTTGAAGGCGGAGATGCCGGTCTGGGCGCGCCCGAGCACGAGCGCATGGATGTCGTGCGTGCCCTCCAGCGTGTTGACCGTCTCCAGGTTCATCAGGTGGCGGATCACGTGATAGCCGTCCGAGATGCCGTTGCCGCCATGCACGTCGCGCGCGACCCGCGCGATGTCGAGCGCCTTGCCGGCGCAGTTGCGCTTGAGGAGCGACACCATCTCGGAGCTGGCGAGCCCCTGGTCGCGCAAGCGGCTCAGGTGCAGGCAGGCATGCAGGGCCAGCGCGATCTCGGTCTGCATGTCGGCGAGCTTCTTCTGCACCAGCTGGTTGGCTGCGAGCGGCCGGCCAAACTGCCGGCGATCGAGCGCGTACTGGCGGGCCGCATGCCAGCAGAATTCGGCCGCGCCCAGCGAGCCCCAGCAGATGCCGAAGCGAGCGTTGTTGAGGCACGCGAAGGGCGCGCTGATGCCCTTGGCATCGGGCAGCCGCTGGTCTTCCGGAACGAACACGTCGTCCATCAGGATCTGCCCGGTCGGCGATGCGCGCACCGAGAACTTGCCTTCGATCTTGCTGGTGGCCAGTCCCTTCATGCCGCGTTCGAGGATGAAGCCGCGCACCGTGCCCTCGTCGTCCTTGGCCCAGACGATCATGAGGTCGGCGATCGGCGCATGGGTGATCCAGGTCTTGGTGCCCGACAGGCGCCAACCACCCTCCACCTTGCGCGCACGGCTCGTCATGCCGCCGGGGTCGGAGCCATGGTCGGGCTCCGTCAGGCCGAAGCAGCCGAGCTTCTCGGCGCGAGCCATCGCCGGCAGGTAGCGCTCGCGCTGCTCCTGGCTGCCGAAGAGGTAGATGGGCGTCATGCTGAGCGTGGTCTGCACGCCGAGCGCCGAGCGAAAGCTGGTGTCGACCCGCTCGAACTCGCGCGCGATCAGGCCGTAGCCGACATAGCTGATGCCGGCGCAGCCGAAGCCTTCGATGGTGGCGCCGAGGAAGCCGAGCGAGGCCATCTCGTGCATCACCTCGACATCGAAGGTCTCGTTGCGATTGGCTTCGAGGATGCGCGGCATCAGCCGCTCCTGCGCGTAGTCGCGCGCGGTGTCGCGGATCATCACCTCCTCGGGCGTGAGCAGGTCGTCGAAACGCAGTGGATCCTTCCAGTCGAACGGCACCTGCCGCATGCCGGCCTTGCGCAGGAGCTGCGCATCCGGCACCGGCTCGTGCAGCGCGGCGCTCACGCGGCGCTCCGCTCGAGCCTGAACTTCGGTATGCCGGCCTCGTCGCTGATCGATTCGAAATGCACCGTGACCCGCATGCCGACGCGGATCTCCTCGGGCGCGCAGTCGGTGACCTGTGCATACATGCGGGCGCCGTCGTCGAGGTCGACCAGGCACAGGATGACCGGCAGGTCGGCGGCCCAGCCCTGGTAGTTCATCGCGACCGAGCGCGACACGGTGTGCGAATAGACCGTGCCGCCCGGCCGGGCGTCGGTCCATTCGAGCGCACGGCTGCCGCACTCGATGCACCAGGGCTTGGGGTGGAAGTTGAAGGTGCCGCACTGCTGGCACTTCTGCAGCACGAGCCGGCCTGCCTTGGCGGCGGTCCAGAAGGGCCGGGTGAGATCGGTGATGACCGGCAGGGGCTTGGCGCTGGTGGGATCGACGCTCATGATCAGGCTTCCGTTCCGAAGACGAGGGAGATGCAGCTGCGGCCGGGCCGGCCATACGGGATGCCGCCGAAGCCGCAGGATGCGCCGATGGTCGCGTTCGGCACCTGCCGGTCGCCGCCCTCCCCGCGCAGCTGCGTCACCGCTTCGATCAGGGGCATGAAGCCGCCGATGGCGCCGCCGGGTTGGCCACCCGAGAGCTGGCCACCGTCGGTCGACAGCGGAAAGTCGCCATTGAAGCCGAGGTCGTGCGCCTCGACGAAGCGTCCGCCTTCGCCCTTCTTGCAAAAGCCCCAGTCCTCGATCGTCATCATCGCGATGAACGGATAGTCGTCGTACGGCTGCAGGAACTGGATGTCGCGGTGCGAGACGCCGGCCATCGCCATGGCCTTGGGCGCGGCCTCGGCGAAGCCGGTGGTGGTGATGTCCGGCAACGCACGGCTGCCGCTGTAGAAGTTGTTCGATTCGCCGAAGCCGCGCAGGTACACCGGCTTGTCGGTCAGGCTGCGCGCGGTCTCGGCCGAGGTGACGATGTAGGCGAGCCCGCCGTTCACGATCGGCACGCAGTCGAGCAGGCGGATCGGGTCGGACAGCATCCGCGACGACAGGTAGTCGTCGAGCGTGAACGGCTTGCGATAGATGGCGCCGGGATGCAGCGATGCGTGATAGCGCGCATTGACCGCGATCTTGCCGAGCTGCTCGAACGTGAGGTCGTGCTCGTGCATGTAGCGGGTCAGCACCAATGCGAACTGCGCGCTCGCGCCCATCACGCCGAACGGTCCCTGGAAATCCCAGTACACGCCGCGGGTGCGCTCGGGCGAAAGCGGCAGGCCGGGCGCGGCGGACGGAATGTTGAGCGGCGTGTCGGCCCCCACCACCAGCACCCGGTCGACGATGCCGGCGCGAATCATCGCCGCGGCACGGATCAGCATCGCCGAGGCCGAGGCACCGCCCTGGTCGGCGCGCAGCAGGATCTGCGGGCTGATGCCGAGGTTCTCGGCGGTCGCGGCCGACCAGTTGACCGTGTGCGCCGCCTCGGCATGGGCCACGCCGAGGCCCTGGCCGTCGAAGTCGTTCTTGGACATGCCCGCCTTCTGCAGCGCGAGCTCGGCGGCCCAGGCAATGTATTCGTCCACCGTCGGCGCGGGCTCGCCCGGCTTGGCACGGCTGTAGGGGGTTCGGCCATAGCCGACCACGGCAACTTCGGATCGCATCGAAGGTGTTCCTTTTCTGGTGAAGGCGACGAGATGCGCCGGCGGCATCGAACGCTGCCGGGTCTCCGCTCTCGTCTCTGCGATGCATTGTGGAAGCCGAAGACTCATTCGGCGAGTTTCCTTACCGAATGACCAATATTCATAATCCGAATACGCTCAACCCGATGCCGACTGCCGACCGAGCCCCATGAACCTGCGCACCCTGGACCTCAACCTGCTGCTGATCTTCGATGCGATCTACAACGAGCGGAGCATCTCGAAGGCCGCGCTGAAGCTGCATCTGTCGCAGCCGACCGTAAGCAATGCATTGGCCAGGCTGCGGGAGCGGTTGCAGGACGAGCTTTTCGAGCGCAGCTCGCAGGGCATGCTGCCCACGGTGCGGGCCAAGACGCTGGCCGAGCCGATTCGCCAGGCGCTGGACGTGCTGGAGCGCGGGTTTCGTGCGGACGACCAGTTCGACTTCGCGAACTCCGACCGGGAGTTCGTCATCGCCGTCGAGGACTACGGCGAGACCATCATCCTGCCGCGCTTCGTCGACTGGCTCGCCAAGGTCGCGCCGCGAATCCGCATTCGCATCCGTCCGGAATCCGCGGCGTTGCTCAAGGGCGAGATGCGGGACGGTTCGGTCGACCTGGCGCTCGACTATTTCACGCTTCGGGAGAACGGCTTCTCGAACACCTGCGTGCTGACCGAGACCCTGCTCAGCCTCTCGAGGCGCGACCATCCGGTGGTGGCCGAGCGATTGAGCCTCGAAACCTACCTGTCGCTGCGACACGTGGTGCTCGCGCCACGGACCAGCATGATGCCGATGATCGACCTGGCACTCTCGAAGCGCGGCCAGAAGCGGCATATCGCGGTGACCGTGCCGCACTTCCTGTCGATGCCGATGATGGTGCAGACCTCCGACATGATCTGCACCCTGCCGCGCCGGATGGCGCACCTGTATGCCGATCACTTTCACCTCAAGGCACACACCGTGCCGCTGCGGATTCCGCGCTTTCCGGTGTATGTGATCTGGCACGACTCGGTCGATGGCGATGCGAGCCACCAATGGTTTCGCAACCATCTGGTGGAGTTCTGCCAGCGGCTTTGATGGACGGCAAGAGCCGCTCGCGCGGGCGTCGGCGACAGGCGTTCGGCCGAGCCTCGGCCCCGTCTCAGCTCTGCCTCAGCTCTGCGAGATGCGTGCGAGGTTTCGCTTCAGCCAGCCCTGCGCCGCGCCGCTCTCGACGTCCGGACCGGCTCCGCCGGCAGCCTCGACCGGCGCCGGGCCCGCGACGGCGGACTCGAAGCGGTCGAAGAATTCGGTCGACAGTTTTTTCGCCACGCCGTCGATCAGGCGGCTGCCGAGCTGCGCCAGCTTGCCGCTGATCTGCGTCTGCGCGGCGTAGTTGAGGCGCGTCGCATCGCCCTCGGCCGTGAGCACGACGGTCGACGATCCCTTGGCGAAGCCGATCGCGCCGCCGTTGCCTTCGAAGCTCAGCGTGCACGACTCCGGCGGCACCGAGTCGAGGATGTTCAGCTTGCCGGACATCCTAGCCTTCATCGGCCCGATGGCGGTGGTCATCCTGATGGCATACGAGCCCTCGCCGGTCATCGACACCTCTTCTCCACCCGGAATGCATTGCTTCAGCACCTCGGGGTCGAACAAGCCGCGCCAGACCACTTCGATGGGCGCTCCGAGCACTCTTTCGCCGACGATTTCCATGGACCTGATTCCTTCTTTCTAGATGCTGAGGATGGTCTGGCTGGCGCCATGGCCGCCGCGCTGCGAGACATGCCACGAGACCAGGAGCCTCTCCATGAGTTCGATCGCGGCGAAAAGGATGGTGCCCAGTACGCCGAGCAACACCAGGGCCACGAAGACGCGCGGCGTCTCGAAGGCGCCCTGCGCCACCAGGATCACGTGGCCGAGACCGGTATCTCCCGCGACGAACTCGCCGACGATGGCGCCGACCAGCGCGAACGAAATGGCGACCTTCATGCCCGAGAGGATGCTGGGCAGCGCATTCGGCATGCGAACCTTCCAGAGCGCATCGACCTTGCTCGCATGTGCGGCGCGCGCCATGTTCAGCATCTCGGGATCGATGGACTTGAGCCCCATGACCGTGGCGATGAGGATCGGGAACACCGCGATCATCATTCCGATGGCGATCTTCGATTCGACCCCCGTCCCCATCCAGATGACGAAGAGCGGCGCGAGCGCGACCTTCGGCACCGAGTTGAGGCCGACCAGGAAGGTATAGACCGTTTCTTCGAGAAAGCGCGAGTAGACGATGCCGATGCCGCAAGTCACACCGACGATCACCGCCACCAGGAAGCCGGCGAAGGTGGTCCACAAGGTGTAGAGGCTCTCCTTGAGGAAGAACTGCGGATAGGCGAGGAACTCCGCAATGATCTGGCTGGGCGCCGGCAGCAGGAAGGGCCTGATCTTGAAGACCTGCACCGCGAACTGCCAGACCAGGCAGAAGAGCACCAGCATGATGATCAGCGACTTCTTGCGATTGAGCGCACTCAAGAGCTTTTGCATGGCGTCAGACCCCCTTGAAGATGCCGAGATCGGCGAAGGTGGCGCGGATCTGGGCGGTGTACTGCCCGAAGGCGGGCGTCTCGCGCACCTCGAGTCCACGCGGTCGCGGGAGATCGATGTCGATGGTCTGTGCGATCCGGCCCGGGTTGCGCGACATCACCACCACCCGGTCGCCGAGGTAGACCGCCTCGGTGATCGAATGGGTAATGAAGACCACCGTCTTGCCGGTTTCGAGCCAGGTGCGCTGCAGTTCGAAGTTGAGTTCGTCCCGCGTCATCGCATCCAGCGCGCCGAAGGGCTCGTCCATCAGGAGCAGGTCGGGGTCGACCAGCAGCGCGCGGCAGATCGAGACCCGCTGGCGCTGTCCACCGGAAAGCTCCCACGGGAAGCGCTCGGCATAGGCGGCCAGGTCGAACTTGTCGAGCAACTGGATCGCGCGTTCGCGGTATGCACCGCGGTCGAGCTTGAGGAACTCCGCCGAGATCAGGATGTTGTCGAGCACGGTGCGCCAGTCCAGCAGGAGATCGCGCTGGAAGACCACGCCCATTTTTTCGGGCGGCGCCGTGACCCTCTGACCGCGGACCAGCAGCTTGCCGCCCGAGATGCCCTCGAGTCCGGCGATGCACTTCAGGAGCGTGCTCTTGCCGCATCCGCTCGGCCCCAGCACGCTCAGGAACTCGCCGCGCCGGATGCTGAGGTCGACATCGCGCAAGGCGTAGACATCGCCGCCCTTCTTCGACGGATAGATCTTGTCCAGGCCGGCGATGTCCACATACGCGTCCTGCTGTTGCGGCCGCGCCGCAGCGGTCGGCGGTGCGTGCCCGGTCATGTTGTTCGGCATCAGCATCGGACTACTTGAGGAGCAGGTCGTTGGTGTAGTACTGACCCGGCTGGAGCCCGGTCTTGAGCGCGCCGGCATCCTTCATCGACTTGATCGCTTGCTGCCAGTCCTCGTCGCTCTGCAGGCCGAAGCGAAGGTTCTTGCCGCTCGGCGAATCGAAGAACGGGCGGTACTGGACGATCTGCTCATGCAGAACGGTGCGGTCGAGCTTGGCATTGGGACGCTGGGCGATGATGGCGTCGACCGCCTCGTCGATGTGGCCCGCGTAGATGTACTCCCAGGTGCGCTGCTGGATCTGCGCGAACTTGGTGAGCGTTTCCTTGCGCTTGGCGAGCGTCTCCGGCCGGGTGACCAGGCCGAAGCTCGGGAACGCGATGCCGACGTCGTTGAGCAGGATCGCGCGGCTCGGACGCATCTTCTCGGTGAGCGGCACGCCGAATGGCGCAAGCGACATGAAGCCGTCCGCATTGCCGGAGGCATAGGTGGAAATCATCGCGGTCGGCGACACCATGCTGACGTTCGAACCATCGGCGCCCGCCGTCTTGAAGTAGGGCTTGACGAATGGCGCCCACGGGCTGGTCGCGAAGGTCACGAGCTTCTTGTTCGCCAGATCGCGGGCGGTCTTGGCATCCGACTTCGCGTCGACCATCACGGCCAGGTCACCCTTGCGAGCGAAGCCCGCAAAAGACACGAGGTCCAACCCGCCTTCGGCGGCGATGGCCATGTTGCCCAACTGCACCTGACCGACGTCGACATGGCCGGCAGCCACCATTTGCAGCGTCGCGATGGTGCCCGTGCCATCCTGCACGTCGACATCGAGCCCTGCTTCGTCGAACCACTTCTTCTGCTTGGCCAGATGCATGGCCGCATGGATGCCCCATGGATAGAGATCGAGCCGCACGCTCAGCTTCTCGGCAGCCGCGGCGATGCCGGGCGTGGCGATGGCGAACACGGTGGCCGCTGCCAACAGACGGGTGCGAAGGGGGGTCTTGGTTTTCACGATGTTCCTCAGCTGGATTGCCGGAGCGCGTGCTCCGTGGGGTCGTTGAAGGTTTTCAGGCGTTCACGACGAGCAATTATTTGACCGTCTCGTCAATTTGATACGCTCGCATACCCTGATTAAGCCAGAACCGTGCCATCTATAAATTGACTGTTCATACAGTTATCAGTCGAAGGCACGACGTCCGCACGAGCATGGCGCGACATCACGGTGCCTGATGCGCAGGGTTGGTGCGAATCGGCGCTCAAAGCGGACGGATCCCGATGAACTTGAGTTGCGAGAACTCCTCGATCGCATAGCGGATGCCTTCGCGCCCGAAGCCCGATGCCTTGGATCCGCCGAACGGGTACATGTCCAGACGGAACCGGCTCGCCTCGTTGATCCAGAGGGCGCCGACGTCGAATCGCTCGGCGAAATCGAAGGCATGCTTGAGGCTGCGAGTGAAGAGCGCGCCCTGCAGGCCGAAGGGCGAGTCGTTGGCGAGGGCCAGCGCATGCTCGGCGTCATCCGCCTTTTGCACCACCACCATCGGGCCGAACAGTTCCTCGGACCAGATCGGGCTTTCGAGCGGCGCATCCACCAGGATGCCCGGGCTCACGATGCTGCCGTCCTGGACGGGCTCGAGCGCGAACCGGGCACCCATCTCGATCGACCGGCGCGCCACCTGCATCACCCGGTCGGCAGCGGAGCGGCCGATCATCGGGCCGACGTCGACGCCGGCAAGCGATGCCGGCCCCACCTTGAGCGCCCGAGCCGCACGAACGAAATGCGCGAGGAAGTCGTCGTAGACCGGCGCTTCGACAATCACCCGCTGCGCCGACACGCACTGCTGGCCGGAAGCCTCGAAACCCGCCGACGCGATCCGCTTCGCCGCATCCTCGAGATCGGCATCGGCCAGCACCACGTTGGCGGAATTGGAGCCGAGTTCGGCGACGAACTTCTTGGCGCCGGCTGCCGCCACCAGCGCTTCGGCCGCAGCCGAGCCACCGGTGAACGACACCACCCGCACGTCCGGATGCGCGGCCAGCGCACGCGCAGGCACGCGATCGCCGACCACGACATTGAAAAGCCCGGGCGGAAGGCCCGCCTCGACGCAGAGGCCGGCGAGCCGGAGCGCGACGCGCGCGCCCGCCGGATGCGGTTTGGCGACGACCGCATTGCCTGCGGCCAGGGCCGGCACCACCTTCTGCAGCAACAGGTTGACCGGCGCATTGAACGGCGTGATGGCCGCCACCACGCCATAGGGGACGCGCCTGACCATGCCCGCCCGACCAGCGCCGTTGGGCACGGTGTCGAGAGTCGGCGTCTCCACGCCCATCGATTGCAGGTGGGCGGCTGCGCCGCGAGTGAACTCGACGCCGCGGCCGACCTCGAACGACGCGGCCTTCATCGGCTTGCCGACGTCTTCGGAGACCAGCTGCGCCAGTTCGGGGGCACGTTCCTCGATGAGGTCGGCGGCAGCCCTCAGCCATCCGAGCCGCTGCCCGGTCGAGGCCGAGCGATGCTGCTTGAACGCTGCCAGCGCCGATGCCACGGCCATGCCCACGGCCTCTGCCGAGGCATCCTGCATCTCGACCGCAGCCCGGTCGTCGCTGGGCGAGGGCCACGAGAAGGTGCTTGCGCCTCTTGCGCTCTCTTCGCCTGCCGACCCGCCGCCGATGAAGTTCGAATGAATCGTCATGTCGCGCCCGATCAACCCTGGAGGTGCCCGTCGCGCCGCTTGAACAGCTCCGGATCCGAATACCCCATGAGCTCGGGCGCTGCTCGGCCGAGCATCACCTGGAAGTACACCGGCTCCAGGCTGCGGTTCTCGTAGCCGTGAATGACACCAGGCGGGCAGGCGGCGCACTCCCACGGGCTGAGACGCGACCACACGCGCTCGCCGGCTTCGTCCTCGAAGAACACGTCGAGGAAACCCTTCAAGACGAAGAACACTTCTTCGACTTCATGCGTATGGGCCGCGTTGCCCTGCCCCGGTGGGACGAACATGATGCTGAGGGTGAATCCGCGCGCCGGGATGACCGTCGGGTCGGTCACCTTGCCGGAGCCGCCGGCCCCGATGAAGCGATGCTGCGCACGCTTGTAGCCCTCGATCTTCGCGTCCTCGAACGCGTTCCAGTCGGGTGTGCGTTCCTTGAAGCGGCCGATGTAGCGCTTGCTGATGTCTTCGAGAGAAAGGTCCAGCAATTCGGGTGGCCGCTGATGTCTGGCGATGTTCATGAATGCCTTTCGGGCAGGTTTCTGAAAATCGGGATCCTAGCCAATGTTGACTGTATCGTCAATTTTGCTAGGATTTGTTTACGCTTTGCGCGGCAAGGCCACAACTATTCTTTTCAGTCAGTTTCTGCACCAAACGAGAGCCTTCATGACGCCAGAGTCGACGCCGGTCGAAATCGATATCCCCGCGAAACTCCAAGCCCTGCTTCGCGATGTCGGACCCCGCTGGGCCGCATCCGGATCGGTCGCCGAGAACGTCGCGCTGATGTGCAGGGAGTTCGCTCCGGTGCTGGCGCGCGCGCCGAAGCAGGGCGTGACGGTGGTGCCGGACATCGCCTATGGAGCACATCCGCGTCAACGCCTCGACCTGTTCGCGCCCGACCGGTCCGACAGCGCCACGAAATCGCAAGGCCTGCCGGTCGTCGTCTTCGTGCATGGCGGCGCCTTCGTCGACGGCGACAAGAACAAGAACGACGAGATCTATGCGAACGTCCTCCACTACTTCGCTCGCAACGGTTTCGTCGGCATCAACTTGGAATACCGCCTGGCGCCGGAGTTCGCCTATCCGAGCGGCACCGAGGACGTCGCGCTCGCGATGGATTGGGTCCGAGCCCGGGTGGCGGAACATGGCGGCGATGCGAGCCGCGTCTTCCTGATCGGGCATTCCTCCGGCGCGGCCCATGCCGCGAGCTATGCCTACGACCCAGCGTTCCAGCCAACGGAGGGCAACGGGCTGCGCGGCCTGGTCGTGCTGAGCGGCCGCGTCAGGGCCGACTTCGATCCGGCCAATCCGAACATCCGCAAGGTGCAGGCCTACTACGGCACCGATGCGTCCCTGCTCGAACAACGTTCCGCGCTTTCCAAGGTCGCGGCCGATTCGGTGCCGACCTTCATCGGCTTCGCCGAATTCGAGAACCCGCTGATCGACGTGCATAGCCTCGAACTCGCCTCGCGGATTGCCAAGGCGACCGGCAAGTCACCGCGCCTGGCCTACCTGCGCGGCCACAACCACACCTCGCTCATCGCCCACATCAACACCAGCGAAGATCACCTGGGGCGGGAGATCCGCGCATTCATCGACGACATCCTCGAAAACGAGGCCACACGCGCATGAACAAGCAACTCAGGATCGCCATCATCGGAGAAGGCGCGATCGCCACCGGCCTGCTGGCCTTTCTTCGCACCGAGGCATCGGTGCAGGTGGTCGGACTCCTCACCAACGAACTGCATCGCCAGAACTCGGCGGCGCGCGGCCTGTTGCCGGCGGAAGCCGTGGTCGCGCAATCGCTTCGAGAGCTCGCCGTGCGCCCCGACCTCTTGGTCGAGTGTGCAGGCCACGGCGCCCTGGCCGAGCATGTGATTCCGGCATTGGAGGACGGGATACCTGCGGTCGTGGTTTCGACCGGCGCACTCTCCGACCCCGGCATCGCGGACCGGCTGGAGCGGGCTGCGCTCCGCGGAGGTGCCCACGTTCATCTCACGCCCGGCGCCATCGGCGGCATCGACTCGCTGGTTGCTGCGCGATTGGCCGGCTTGTCCACGGTGACCTACGTCGGCCGCAAGCCGCCACGCGCCTGGCTGGGAACGCCGGCCGAAACGGCGTTCGCGCTCGAGTCCCTGGCCCAGCCCACCGTGATCTTCCGAGGATCGGCGCGCGAGGCGGCATCGCTCTATCCGAAGAACGCCAATGTCGCTGCGACGGTCGCGCTTGCCGGGCTCGGCCTCGACGAGACGCAGGTGGAGCTGGTCGCCGACCCCGGCATCACGGAGAACGTGCATGCCATCTCGGCAGCGGGCGCCTTCGGTGCTTTCGAGATCACGCTGCGCGGCGCGCCCCTCCCATCCAACCCGAAGACCTCCGCCCTCACCGTCTACAGCGTGGCACGGGCCATCTGCAACATCGCGCGGCCGGTATCGCTTTGAACAAACGTCGGTCAGCGGTGCGTCGGGCGGGGGCGGTCCTTCAATCCCGAACGACGTAGCGCTCGATCATGTCGGCCGCATGCTCGAGCCGCTTCTTGATGCGCTCGGCAGTCATCAGGCGCCGATTGAAGATGGCCTCGAAGGTATGCGCGTTGGTGATGTAGTGCGCCATCAACGAAGTGATCGAGATGTAGATGTCGATCGGATCGAGGTTCTCGCGCATCAGGCCCTGCTTGACGCCGCGCTCCAGGATGTCGCTGATGGTCGCGAGCAGCGGGTTGTACATGTTCGAGATCTTCTCGGACGCCTTCACATGCCGGCCGCCGTTCAGGTTCTCGCTCTGCAGCAGACGAAGAAATTCCGGATGCTGGACCCAGACCGAGCCGGTGAAGATGACCAGCTTTCGAAGCGCCTCCACCGGATCGAGGCTGCGGATCTGCAGGTCGTCCTGGCGCTGCCGGATGGTCTCGTACATGCGCTCCAGGAGCGCGGTAAAGAGGCCGTCTTTGCTACCGAAGTGATGGTAGAGAAGGTTCTTGTTGACGCCGGCTCGCAAGGCGATTTCGTCGATCCGCGCGCCGTCGAAGCCCTTGGTCGAGAACTCGGCGAGAGCGCCCTCGATGATCATTTCCCGGGTTCGCCGCGAACGCTCCTGCATCGGTTGCGGGGCTGGTGCGTTGCCGGAAGGCTTCGCCATGAGAACTCCTCGAGTTATAGCGAGCCAGGCAGGTGCCATGGCTCAAGAATTGTAGAGGTCGCATTTCGATCCCCTTCCGACGCCGGCCGGCGAAAGAGGAGCGGCTCTGTCAGCGCACCGCAGCGGCTTCGGCCATGTCGGAGGCAACTTCCATGACAGCCGCGATGATGCCTTGGTAGCCGGTGCAGCGGCAGATCACGGCGGACATCGCCTCCCTCACCTCTTCTTCGCTCGGCGACGGGTGCGTTCTGAGAAAGTCCAGCGCAGTCATCAGCATGCCCGGGGTACAGAAGCCGCATTGCAGCCCATGATGCTTGCGAAAGGCCTCCTGCAGCGGATGCAGCCGGCCCCCTTCTGCCAGCCCTTCGACGGTTTGCAGTTCGCAACCCTCGGCCTGCACCGCGAGATGGGTGCAGGCGCGACCCGCAAAGCCGTCGATCAGGATGGTGCAGGCGCCGCAGATGCCGTGCTCGCAACCCACGTGGGTGCCCGAAAGACCGAGATCCTCGCGAAGAAAATCGACCAGCAGCTTGCGCGGCTCGCAGGCCCCGCTTCGAACCTGCCCATTGACGACCAGTTGAATGGGAACGAAGCCGGAACCCGCCGGGTTCGATGGACTGCTCATGACGACGAGACTCCTTGTTGTTGTTGCCGCACCCGTGCCACGGCTGCGGCGCGCGTGACCGCCCGCCGCACCAACACCGACACGAGATGCTTGCGATAGTCCGAGCTCGCGTTGAGGTCCGAGGAAGGTTCGACCTCGGACGGCGCGCCCGCGGCAGCCGACTCGATCGCTTCCACCGAGAGGCCGCCTTCCAGCAAGGCGCGCTCGGTCGCGCGGAGCCGCACCGGTCCGCTGTCGACACCGCCGGCCACCACGCGTGCGGCCAGGCACCGCTCGCCTTCGCACCGCAGCACGACCGCGATCGCGACGATGGCGAAGTCGCCCTTGCGCCGGGCAAACTCCTCGACGGCGTAGCCGGCATCAGGCGCCATCGCCGGGATGCGAATGCCGGTCAGCAACTCGTCCGGCTCGAGCGATGTCGTGAACAGCGAGACGAACAGGTCGTCCGCTTCGATCTCTCGGATGCGCCCGCCCGGACCGGCCACCACCACCCGGCCGCCGAGCGCGAGCAGCGCCATCGGCTGCTCGGCGCTCGGATCCGCATGGGCCAGCGAGCCGCCGACGGTGCCGCGCGACCGGGTCGGCAGGTGGCCGGTCCAGCCGAGCGCTTCATGCAGGAGTGGCAGGTGCTCGATGACCTGCACCGCGGTCTCCGCCGTGCGCTGGCGAGTCATGCCGCCGATGTGGATCGTGTCGGCTTCGGCGCGGACGTAAGCCAGGTCGGCAATCCGCGAAAGGTCGATCAAGGCCGAAGGCGCCGTGAGCCGGAAATTGAGCATCGGGATCAGGCTCTGCCCGCCGGAGAGCGGCCGGGCATCGCCCTCGTAGTGCTGCAGGTGCTCGACCGCCTCCTCGACCGTCTCGGGCGCGTGGTAGGCGAACTTCGGGGGCTTCATGGAATTCCGTTCGAACTTGTCTGATTGGTCAACTATATATCAAGTAAACGCGTTCGCCCAACGCGCTCAAAATCGTTTCCGCGTAACGACTTCAGCTCCGATCGACCTCGCCGGGACCTGTCCAATTATTGTACTATCTGGTAAATTTCTATCAGAGTTAGCAGATTTCGAAGGTGAACATGAGCAACGAGAACGACGTCCGATTCGTAGGAATGCCGATGCAGCGCCGTGAAGACGCGCGCCTGCTCACCGGCGGCGGCCAGTATGTGGCCGACATGTCCCTGCCCGGCATGCTCCACGTCGCTTTCGTGCGCAGCTCGGTCGCGCACGGTCGCATCGTGAAGGTCGATCTCTCGCGCGCAAGCGCCGTGCCTGGCGTTCACTTCGTGCTCGCGGGCGCCGAACTCGCCCAGGCGCTGCCGCCGGTCAGCGACCAGCAGCTGCCCCTGCCGGCCAAGTGGCGCACCGCCGTCGCCCACCGGATCTTCGATCCGCGGCAGCCGCTGCTTGCGGTCGACAAGGTGCGGCATGTCGGCGAAGCCATCGCCGTCATCGTGGCCGAAAGCCGCTACATCGCCGAAGACGCGCTGGACCTGGTCGATGTCGAGATCGAGGAGCTGCCCGCGGTGGTCGATCCGGAGGCGGCCCTCGCACCCGGCTCGGCCTTGATCCACGAGCAGAACGGCACCAACCTGCTCGCGGAATTCGCGGTCGAGAAGGGATCGGTCAAGGATGCGCTCGCCCGCGCACCACGGCGCATCAAGCGGCGCTTTCATCATCACCGCTACGCCGCGATGCCGATGGAATGCCGGGGCATCCTGGCCCAGCACGATCGACGCACCGACGTGATCACGATCTGGAGTTCCACGCAGATGGTCCACTGGGTGCAGCGCGAAGTGGCCACCACCCTCGGGCTGCCGGAGGCCAACGTGCGCTGCGTCGCGCCGGATGTCGGCGGCGGCTTCGGCGGCAAGGGGCATGTCTATCCCGAAGACATCCTCATGAGCTATCTCGCGCACCGGCTGCGCCGGCCGGTGAAATGGATCGAAGACCGGCGGGAGCACCTGCAGTCGGCCTGCCACTCGCGGGACCAGCTGCACGACATCGAGATCGGCTTCGACGAGCAGGGTCGCATCCTGGCCATGCACGATTCGTTCTACATGGATTGCGGTGCCTGGAACCCGGTCGGCGTCGGCATTCCGTACAACACCGCGAGCCACCTGATCGGCCCCTACGAAGTACCGCATTTCGGCGTCACCGCGCGGGTGGTCACCACCAACAAGGTGCCGAACGCACCGTACCGCGGTGCCGGCCGACCCGAGGCGGTGCAGGCGGTCGAACGCATGATGGACATCATCGCGGGCGAACTCGGACTCGATCCGGTCGAGCTCCGGATGCGCAACCTGATTACACCCGAGCACATGCCTTACTCCGTCGGTATTCCCTACCGCGACGGCGAGCCGGTGGTATACGACGGCGGCGACTATCCCAAGGGCCTGCAACTGGCGGTGGAAGCCATCGGCGGTCTTGCGCACTTCCGCCGGCGCCAGCAGGAAGCGCTCGCCCGCGGCAGCCACCTGGGGCTCGGCCTTGCCGTCTACACCGAAGGCACCGGCGTCGGGCCGTTCGAAGGCGCCACCGTCCGGATCGAGCGCACCGGCAAGGTCTACGTCACGACCGGCGCCTGTTCGCAGGGGCAGGGAATGGAAACGGTCTACGCCCAACTCGCGGCCGACATGTGGAAGGTCGCGCCGGAAGACGTGGTGGTCGTGCTGGGCGACACCTCGTCGATCGCGATGGGCTTCGGCACGATCGCGAGCCGCTCGACCGTCAACGTCTCGGCGGCCATGCATCACGCGAGCGAGCGGCTGGTCGCCAAGACGCTGGCGCTGGCCGCCAACATGCATGAATGCTCGGTGCACGACCTCGAATTGCGCCGAGGCGGCGTCGGACTCATCGGCGTGCCGGGCAGCGAGATCAGCCTCGGCAAGCTCGCGCAGGCGGCACGCCCCGGCTGGGACAACAAGCTGCCCGCCGGCATGGACGCCGGCCTCGAGGACACCTACTACTGGGAGCCGCCGACCGTCACCTGGGCCTATGGCGCGCATGCGGCGGTCTGCGAAGTGGACATCGAGACCGGCAGGATCGACATCGTCGACTACGCGATCTCGCACGACTGCGGCGTCGTGGTCAACCCCTTGCTCGCCGATGGCCAGATCATCGGCGGCGTGGTGCAGGGCATCGGCGGCGCGCTGCTCGAAAGCTTTCATTACGACGAGAACGGCCAGCTGCTGACCGGCTCGTTCATGGACTACCTGCTACCCACGGCCGACGCGATTCCGCACATCAAGATCAAGCACCAGGAAACGCCGTCTCCGCTCAACCCGGTGGGCGTCAAGGGCCTTGGCGAAGGCGGCGCGATCGGCCCGCCGGTCGCGATCGCGAATGCCGTGTGCGATGCGCTGCGGCCGTTTCGAGTCGAGTTCAACACGACGCCGATCACGCCCGAACAGGTCGTGCGCGCCTGCGGCGTGCTTCCCGCCGTGGCGACGAAAGCGAAGGCGGCTGCCTAGCCGGGCCGGCGCTGCTCGACGCCGGCTGGCGCCCCTGCCGGATCCGCTGCGCCGCGATCCTCCGGCCGCCGGGCATAGCGACGCGCCAGCACGGCGCACACCATCAGCTGCATCTGGTGATAGACCATCAGCGGCAGGACGATGGCGCCGGCTGCGCTCGCCGAGAACAACACGTTGGCCATCGGAACCCCGCTGATCAGGCTCTTCTGCGACCCGCAGAAAACGATCGAGACCTCGTCCTCCTTCGAGAAGCCCAGCATGCGGCAAGCCCAGGTCAGGAGACTCAGGACCAAGCCCAGCAGCACGGCGCACAAGACCGCCAGGCCCGCGAGCGCCGGCAAGGGCAGCGCGGACCACAAGCCGTCGATCACGGCGTGGCTGAAGGCCGCGTACACCACCAGCAGGATCGAGCCCTGGTCAACGAACTTGAGGACCGACGCACGCCGCTTCACGAATTCGCCGACCACGGGCTGGAGCAGATGGCCGGCGACGAAAGGCAGCAGCAGTTGCATGGCGATGCGGCCCATCGTCGCCAACGGGTCGGCCATGGCCGCGCCCTTAGCCAGCAGCAGCCCCACGAGGAAAGGCGTGATCACGATGCCCAGCAGCGTGGAGGCCGACGCGGCACAGATGGCGGCAGGCATGTTGCCGCGCGCCAGCGCCGTGAGCGCGATCGACGACTGCACCGTGGATGGCAGCACGCACAGGAACAGGAAGCCGACGTACAGCTCGGGCGTCACGAAGGGAGACAGGACGGGCTGCAGGCCCCAGCCGATCAACGGGAACAGGAGGAAGGTGGCGCTGAACACCATCAGGTGCGCCCGCCAGTGGCCAAGCCCCGCCAGGATCGCACTCCGGGAAAGCTTCGCGCCATGCAGGAAGAACAGCAGGCTGATCGCCACGGTCGTGGCCACCTTCAGCATGTCCGTCGCCCGACCCTGTGCCGGAAAGAGGCTTGCCAGTGCCACGGTGCACAGGAGCATGAGCATGAAGTTGTCGGGCAGGAAGCGGGGACGAGTCATCGGTGGTCGGGAGAGCGAAATGCGTTGCCGCGAATTGGATCGCGTGTGCTGGCAAAAGAGAAATCGATTGAGCGGATGGTTCTATGATTTCGCTGCATGAATGTGACCTTGCGCCAGTTGCAGGTTTTCCAGGCCGTGGCGGCGACTTCGAGCTTCACGCGAGCGGGCCGCCAGGTCGGCTTGACCCAGCCCGCCGTCAGTCGATGCGTGACCGAACTCGAGCATCAGCTCGGCCTGAAGCTGCTCAACCGCACGACTCGCGAAGTCGTTCTGACCGACGCCGGCAAGAGCCTGTCGGGACGGCTGCATGGCGCGCTGGACGAGCTTCAAGCCGCGCTCCAGGACGTGAGCGGCATGGCGACGCAGCGACGTGGACGCGTGCGGGTCGCGTCCAGCCCCACCTTGTCGGCGCACCTGCTGCCCGACTGCATCGCCCTCTGCAAGCAAGAGAACCCGGCGCTGCAGTTGATCGTGCTCGATCGGCTTCAGCAGGATGCGTTGAACAGCGTGGTGCTGGGCGAAGTCGACTTCGGCGTGGTCGTCGATCCGGGGGAACGCGAGGACCTGCGTTCGGAGACGATCTTGTCGGAACCGTTCTGCGTGGTGCTGCATCGCTCGCATCGGCTGGCCCGGAAGCGCTCGGTGGCTTGGCGGCAGCTCGCGGGCGAACCGCTGGTGCTGCTCGATCACGCCTCGGGGAGCCGGCGGCTGATCGATCGGGCCTTGGCCGAACAGAAGGTCGACGCCATGGTGGTGCAGGAGGTCGGCCACGCGACCACCGTCTTCCACATGCTCGAAGCGGGCTTGGGCGTCTCGGTGCTGCCCGAGCTTGCGTTGCGGCGACACACGTCGGGTGAACTGGTCCATCTGCCGCTGACGCCACGTGTCGACCGGGAGATCATGCTGGTGGTCAGGCGGAATCGGGCCTTGGTTCCGCTGGCGCAAATTGCCTGGGATCTGGTGCGGAGGGTGGCGCGGAGCCGTTCGGGCTCGGCGTCGTAACGGTTGCTGCCGGCAAAAAAAAAGCCCTCGAGCATCAAATCTCGAGGGCCTTTCATGGAGGAGAGGGAGGGATTCGAACCCTCGGTACGTTCGCACGTACGCCTGATTTCGAGTCAGGTACATTCGACCACTCTGCCACCTCTCCGGTGTCTGTCGAGCCTCAAATTCTAGCAGAGGCTTTTCGGCATTTTCGACTCAGGCGCGCAGCACTTCGACACCGGCGAGGTAGGGCCGAAGGGCTTTCGGGATGGCGATCGATCCGTCTTCCTTCTGATGGTTCTCGAGCACCGCGACCAGCGCCCGCCCAACCGCCAACCCCGACCCGTTCAAGGTGTGCACCAGCTCGTTCTTGCCTTGCGCGTTCTTGTAGCGGGCCTGCAGCCGCCGCGCCTGGAAGGCCTCGCAGTTCGACACCGAACTGATCTCGCGATAAGTGTCCTGCGCCGGCAACCAGACCTCGAGGTCGTAGGTCTTGCTGGCTCCGAAACCCATGTCGCCGGTGCACAGCAGCATGACGCGATACGGAAGCTCGAGCGCCTTCAGCACCGCCTCGGCATGCCCGGTCATCGCCTCCAAGGCGTCGTAGCTCGCATCCGGATGCGTGATCTGCACCATCTCGACCTTGTCGAACTGATGCTGGCGGATCATGCCGCGGGTATCGCGCCCCGCACTGCCCGCCTCGGAACGAAAACACGGCGTGTGCGCGGTGAGCCGGATGGGTAGCTGCGACTCGGGTACCACTTCATCCCGCACGAAGTTGGTGAGCGGCACTTCGCTGGTCGGGATCAGGTAGAGCGCAGCCAGGTCCGGCGCGGGCTCGGCCTCCTGGCCGCCCTTCTTGGCCGCGAACAGGTCGCCTTCGAACTTGGGCAGCTGCCCGGTGCCACGCAGCGTCTCGGCATTGACGATGTACGGCACGTAACACTCGGTGTAACCATGCTGCTCGGTCTGGAGATCGATCATGAATTGCGCCAAGGCACGATGCAGCCGCGCGATCGGCCCCTTCATGACGTTGAAGCGCGAACCCGACAGCTTGGCCCCAAGCTCGAAGTCGAGCCCGAGCGGCGCACCGAGTTCCACGTGGTCCTTGGGTGCGAAGCCCAGCGCCATGGCGCCTCCGCCCTCGCCGCCCTGCGGGCTCCAGCGCCGCACCTCGACGTTCGCATGCTCGTCCTCGCCGACGGGCACGCTCGAATGCGGGAGATTCGGCACCGCCAGCAAGAGCGCCTGCAATTCGGGCTTGAGCGCCTCGAGCCGCACGGCCGAGGCCTCCTGTTCGGTCTTGAGCGCATTGACCTCGGTCATCAGCGCATCGACCGATTCGCCCTTGGCCTTCAACGGGCCGATCTGCTTGTTGAGCGCGTTGCGGCGGCTCTGGATTTCCTCGGTGCGGGTCTGGAGCGTCTTGCGTTCGGCTTCCAGCGCAGAGAAGCGTTCGACGTCGAGGAAGGCCTGGTTTTTCTTGCGGGTTTCGAGGCGGGCAACGACCGAGCCCAGGTCTTTGCGAAGCAGATTGATGTCGAGCATCGGTCGATTCTAGGTGTCGAGATTCGGCGCCCGGACGCGGCCGGTACTCAGGCGAGCGTGGCCGGATCGACGTTCGCGCCGCAGACGACGAGGCAGACCTTGGCGCCTTCCGACGGTTGCCAGGCGCCGCTTTGCAAGGCCGCCAAGGGCAAGGCCGCGGCCGGCTCGACGGCGAGCTTCAGCTCGCGCCAGAGCCACAGCTGCGCCGCTCGAATCGCATCGTCGGACAACAGCAGCGCATCCCGCACATGCCGCTGGGTGATCGCCCACGCGATCTCGCCGATGCGCCGTGCGCCGAGCGAATCGGCCGCGACGCCGCCGACCTCGACATCGACCGGCGCCCCGTTCTCGCGTGCCCGGAAGAGCGTCGGCGCGCGTTCGGGTTCGAGCGCGACGACACGGCTGCGCTGGCCGAACCAGGCCGCAAGGCCGCCGATCAGGCCGCCGCCGCCAACGCTCACCAGCACCGCGTCCGGCAGGCCGGCCTGTGCCTCGATCTCGCGCCCGAGCGTGCCTGCGCCGGCGACCACCTCGGGCTGGTCGTAGGCGTGGGTCAACAAGGCGCCGGTTTGCCGCTGGCGTTCGAGGCATGCGGCCAGGGCATCGCTGTAGGCGGCGCCGCCGACCACGACGTCGGCACCCAGGCTGCGCAGCTTGGCGCGCTTGGCCTCGGGCGACACCTCGGGCAGGAAGACTTCGCAGCGCACGCCGAGCGCCCGTGCCGCCGCCGCCGTCGCGATGCCGGCGTTGCCGCCGGAAGCCACGATCACCCCGCTCGCCGGAATCTCGTGGGCCAGCAGGCGGCTCATCATTCCGCGCGCCTTGAAGCTGCCGCTGGTCTGCAGATGTTCGAGCTTGAGCCAGACGTCGAGTCCGGCGACCTTCGATCCGATCGCGCTGCCCGGAAGCTTCCACAGCGGCGTCTCGCGCACGAAACCGGGCGCGCGCTGCTGCAGCCGCAAGGCCGCGGCCTCGATGTCGATCGACCGCTCGTCGAAGCTCGCGTTCACGAGGCGGCACCCTTGCCGGCCGCGCCTTCGTCGAGCTTGAGTCCCTTCGGCAAGGGGAATTTGAGCGTCTCCTGGATGCCGTCCATCTTGCGCACCGACACCGCGCCCAGCGCCTTGACCCGGTCGATCACTTCGCGCACCAGCACCTCGGGCGCGGAGGCGCCGGCCGTCAAGCCGACCCGCGTCTTGCCCTCGAACCATTCGGGCCGGAGCTCGGCGGCCGAGTCGACCATGTAGCTCTCGGTGCCGAGGCGCTCGGCCAGTTCGCGCAGCCGGTTGCTATTGGAGCTGGTCGGGCTGCCGACCACGATCAGCAAGTCGACCTGCGGGCTCAGCACCTTGACCGCGTCCTGGCGGTTCTGGGTGGCATAGCAGATGTCCTGCTGCTTCGGTTCGCGTGCATTCGGAAAACGCGCCCGCACCGCGGCAGCGATCTCGGCGGCATCGTCGACCGACAGCGTGGTCTGCGTGACCACCGCCAGCTTCTCGGTCTGGGCCGGCGAGATGGTCGCGACATCGGCGACATCCTCGACCAGGTGGATGCCGCTCGACAGCTGACCCATCGTGCCCTCGACCTCCGGATGTCCCTTGTGGCCGATCATGATGAACTCGTAGCCTTCCTTGGCAAGCTTGGCGACCTCGACATGGACCTTGGTGACCAGCGGGCAGGTCGCATCGAAGACATGGAAGCCGCGCTCCCGGGCCTCGGCCTGCACCGCCTTGCTGACGCCGTGCGCGCTGAAGATCAGGGTCGAGCCGGGCGGCACGTCGGCCAGGTCCTCGATGAAGATCGCGCCCTTCTGCTTCAGGTCGTTGACCACGTAGGTGTTGTGCACGATCTCGTGGCGAACGTAGATCGGTGCGCCGAACTTGGCGATCGCCCGCTCGACGATCTCGATCGCGCGATCGACCCCGGCACAGAAGCCGCGCGGCTCGGCCAGCACCACGTCTTGCAGCATGCCGCTCACAGCACGCCGATCAAGCGAACCTCGAAGGTCACGGGCTGGCCGGCGAGGGGATGGTTGAAGTCGAAGCGGACCGCGGTGTCGTTGGACTCGATCACGGCGCCCGCGTAGCTGCCGCTGCCGTCGGGCGTGGGGAACTGCACCACGTCGCCCACCGCGTACTTCTCGTCCGGGTCGCCCATCTGCGCCAGCAGCGAACGCGCCACCCATTGCTGCATCTCGGGGTTGCGATCGCCGAAGGCGGCGCCGGCCGGCAGCTCGAAGGTGGCTTGGGCGCCTTCTTCCATGCCGATCAGCTGCTGCTCGACCGCGGGCGACAGCTCGCCGGTGCCGAGCGACAGCGTCGCGGGCTTGTCCGCGAAGGTGTTGATGATGTCGCCGGCCGGCCCGGCAAGCCGGTAGTGCAGCGTGAGGAAGGAGCCGGGCGCGACGATCGCAGCGGTGGGAGACAAGGACAAGATGGGTTCCCGATAGACTGGCCGCCTATTTTAGGGAGTGGGCCCAGAGCCCTGGAACGACATGGCTTTCAAGGATCTGCCGGCCGGCATGCGGCCGCGCGAAAGGCTGGTCGCGCACGGCGCCGCGACCCTCGACGATGCAGAGCTGCTCGCGCTCTTGCTGCGCACCGGTCTTGCGGGCAAGAACGTGATGCAGCTGGCGCAGGAACTGCTCGATGTCTTCGGCGGGCTGGCCGGCCTGCTCAACACGAGCCTCGACGACCTCAAGCGCATCAAGGGGCTCGGCGGCAACGCCAAGCGTGCGCAGCTGGCGGCGGTGCTGGAGCTGGCCCGGCGGGTGTTGTCCTGCCGCCTCAAGGAACGAGAGGTGCTCGACAGGCCCAACCTGGTCAAGGACTACCTGCAGCTCCGCATCGCCCATCTGCCGCACGAGGTCTTCGTGGTGCTGTTCCTGGACACGCATCACCGGCTGATCGCCTTCGAGGAGATGTTCCGCGGCACGCTGACCCACACCAGCGTCTATCCGCGCGAAGTGGTCGCACAGGCGCTGCAGTACCATGCCGCGGCCGTGGTGCTGGCGCACAACCATCCGAGCGGACTGCCGGAGCCGTCCCGAGCCGACGAGGCGATCACGCAGATCATGAAGGCGGCGCTCGCGCTGGTCGACGTGCGGGTGCTCGACCACCTGGTCGTGGCGAGCGGCGGTTCGGTCTCGATGGCCGAGCGCGGGATCCTCTGAGACCGGGTACGGTCAAGCCGCAGGGCTTATCCTGTGACGCTCGACGAGAAACCCGAATGCCGCAGTCCTCCAAAGCCATCAAGAGCCTGGCCGAGCTCAAGTCCGTGCAGCGCACGCTGGCGGAACGCCGGGAGCGCGACGAGGCCGAGGCCCGCGCCCGGGCCGCTGCCGAAAAGAAGCGCGCCGCCGAGCAGAACCTGTTCGCGCGCGCGGTCGGCGCCACCCGGCCGCTGCGCAGCGTGGCGCCGGTTTTGCTCGCACCCGAGCCCCCGGCGCCGATCCCGGTGCAGCACCAGCTTGACGAGCAGCGGGTGCTGCGCGAATCGCTTTCCGACGAGTTCGACGTGAGCACGCTGCTCGATGCAGACGATGCGATGAGCTTCCGGCGGCCCGGCATCGGCACCGCCATCACCCGCAAGCTGCGCGCCGGCGAATGGACGATCCAGCGCCAGATCGACCTGCACGGCATGCGCAGCGACGAGGCGCGCGAGGCGCTCGGCGGCTTCATCCGCGAGGCGCACAGGGCGGGTATCCGCTGCGTGCGCGTGGTGCACGGCAAGGGGCTCGGCTCGCCCGGACGTCAACCGGTGCTCAAGGCCAAGGTGCAGCGCTGGTTGATCCAGAAGAACGAGACGCTCGCCTTCGTGCAGGCCAAGCCGGCGGAGGGCGGCGCCGGTGCGCTGGTGGTGTTGCTCGCGCCGGTGAAGCGCTGAGCGCGCCGAGCGAAGCCGGTCGAGGTCAGCCGCCCCGATTGCGCATCCAGTCCGCAGTCTGGAAGAACGAGTTGCGAAGGCGCGTTCGCAGGCCCTCATCCACCCCGCAGTCGCCCATCGCCTGGTCCATGCAGGCGAGCCACTGGTCGCGCTCCTTGATGCCGATGCTGTGGCCGCCGATCGATTGCGGCAGGTGGCGCGCACGCAGCATCGGATGGCCGAAGCGGTCGGTGTAGTGCTGCGGCCCGCCGAGCCAGCCGCACAGGAACCAGAAAAGGCGCTGGCGAGCGTTGTCGAGCGTGTTGCCATGCACGCCGCGAAGCTCGGCGTAGGCGGGTTCGAGTTCCATCAGGTCGTAGAAACGATCGACCAGCGCGCGTACCTTGTCTTCGCCGCCGATCCACTCGAAGGGCGTGGCGAAATCGGATTTTTCTTCGATCTGCATGCCGGCATTGTCCGCGTGCCGGGCACGCCGGGATGTCCGCAGGGACTCAACCGCGCGGCGCCGCCGTGCTGCCGCGGTGCACGACCTCGATCGGAAACGACTGCAGCGGCTCGTAGGGTTGCCCCTCCAGCCGCGCGATGATCTGCGCCGCCGCCGCATCGCCGATCTCGACCACCGGCGTCCGGATGCTGGTGAGCCCCGGCGTCTGCGTGGCGCCGAGGTCGGTGTTGTCGACGCCGGTGATGGACATGTCCTCCGGAATGCGCACGCCGGCGCTTCGGCAGGCCAGCATCGCCCCGACCGCGAAGACGTCGTTGGTGGCGACCACGGCCGTCGGCGGTTCGGGCAGGGACAGCATGCGCCCCATCGCCTCCGCCGCCGTCTGCAGCGAAATCGGCGCGAACTGCACGCAGCCTTCCTCGATGGCGAGGCCGGCTTCGGCCAGTGCGGCGCGCACGCCGGCGCCGCGTGCGCGAGCCCGGTCGTTGCCGTCCACCGGGGCGCTCAGGAGGCCGATTCGGCGATGGCCAAGACGGATCAGGTGCCGCGTGATCTCCTGTGTCGCCGCCTGGTTGTCGAAGCCGATGCTCGGATGGCGCCCGTGCGGATCGACGCCCCAGGTCAGCACGTACGGCCTGCCGTAGTCCTCGAGCGAGGAGAAGAGGCCGGCATGGTGATCGAGCCCGACAAAGACGAAGGCATCGACCCCGTGCTGCATCAACTGGCCGGCCACCCGCATCTCGGCATCCAGGTCGTAGTGATGCTCGGCCAGCACCAGCGCGTAGCCCCGCGCATCCAGCCGTTGTTGCAGCGCGCTGGTGGTGCGCGCATAGAGCGCGTAGTCGAACGACGGAACGACGGCGCCGATCATCTTGCTGCGCTGGCTGCGCAGCGATCGGGCGGCGCCATGCGGCAGGTAGCGCAGCTTCGCGACGGCTTGCAGCACCCGCTCGCGGGTGGCGGGGTCGACCTGGTCGGGCATGTTGAGCGCCCGCGAAACGGTCGCGGTCGATACGCCGGCCAGCTGCGCCACGTCCTTGGCGCCCGAACGAGGCCGCGATTCGCGTAACGGCTCGATCGGTTCAGCTGCTTTCATGAAGCGAAATTCTATCGGCCGAAAACGATGTAATCGATTTCAGAATAAGTTTATGGCTGGGGTAAACACCGAGTCGTCCAAGCAACATGGCCCGACCATCGATGATAAATTGCGTCTGCAATCGATTACATGCCGCGGCGAGCGGCGTCAAAGGAGACCATCTTGCGCCACCGCCCCGACCCGTCGAACGTTTCCAAGCCCGGTCGCCGTACCGCCCTCAAGCAAGCCACCGCGCTCGGCACCCTGGCCATCGCCTCGCCCTGGCTCCTGTCCACGGCCCAGGCGCAGGAGGCCGACCTTGCGCCCTACCGCAGCGCCAAGATCAACTGGCGCCAGGCCGAAGGCGAAACCATCTCGGTCGCGGTGATCCCGGCCAGCTACTTCGACAACCTCGCAAGCCTCCTGCCGCAGTTCGAGGCGCTCACCGGCATCAAGGTGCGGATGGAGAAAGTGCCGCCCGGCCAGATCCGGCAGAAGGCAACTCTCGACCTGTCTTCCAAGACCGGCACCTACGCCACGCACGCGGCCGATCCGATGTACTACCCGCTCTACGTGGCGAACAAGTGGGTCGATCCGCTCGACAAGTACCTGAACGACACCACCCTCACCGACCCGGCCTGGTTCCAGTACGAGGACATCCTCAAGGCCTGGCGCGATGCCGACTCGATCGACGGCAAGCCCTACGGCATTCCGTACGACGGCGAGGTCACGGTGCAGGTCTACCGCAAGGACCTCTACGACGCCAAGGGCCTGAAGCCGGCGACCACGCTCGACGAATTGGTATCGAACGCCAAGGCGCTGAACGATCCGAACAGCCGCATGTACGGCCTCGCCTTGCGCGGCTTCGCCGGCGCCGGGCAGAACATGTACATCTACCCGTCGCTCTTGCACGGCTTCGGCGGCAAGTGGTTCGCCGGCAAGGACATCCGGGTCAACTCGCCTGAGGCGGTGCGCGCGCTCGACTGGTACGTCAACACCCTCACCCAGTACGCGCCGCCGGCCGTGCGCAACTGGAACTGGCCCGACATCGCGGATGCGTTCTCGCAAGGCACGCTCGGCTGCTACATCGACGCGCATTCCTCCGCCGCGGTGCTGATGAACCCCGAGAAATCGAAGGTCGTCGGCAAGGTCGGCTTCGCCCGCTGGCCGAAGGGCCCGAGCGACAAGTGCGTGAGCTCGATCTGGAACTGGGGCTTCCCGATCAATGCCGCGCTCCCCGACAAGGCCAAGAAGGCCACCTGGCTCTTCATCAGCTGGGCGACCGCCGCAGAAACGCAGGCCCGCACCTCCTGGAAGTTCGCAGGTCCCGCCAAGCGTTCGGGCATCAACCGCACCTCGCTCTGGAAGTCGCCCGAGTTCGCGAACGCGATGAAGGACGCAGGCCACAACTTCGTGCAGGCCGCGCTCGAATCGCTGGAGCAGGACACCTCGGTCGAATGGCGCCCGCGCGTGCCGCAATGGCCTGCCATCGGCGAGACCATGGCGACCGGCATCCAGTCCGCGCTGGTCGGCCAGAAGAAGTCCAAGGAAGCCTTGGACGAAGCGCAGGCGCGCATCTCGCAACTCATGAAGGGTTGAGCCGTGCAAGTCGCCTCGGCCGGCGCTGACGGCGCCGTCGCCGGCAGTGCCGTGCGTTCTTCCGACACGCTATCGGCGCAGGAGCGGCGCTTCGCGTTCGCGTTGCTGGCGCCGGCGCTGGCCCTGCTGCTGCTGGTCACCACCGTGCCGCTGGTGTACCTCGCGTGGAACAGCCTGCAGCGCATCGACCTCGGCATGCCGTGGATGTCGGGCTTCGCCGGCGTCGACAACTACGCCAAGATGGGCAGCGATCCGCGCTTCTGGAATTCGCTCTGGCTGACGCTGGTCTACACGATGAGCACGGTGGTGCTGCAGGTGGTCATCGGCCTCGGCCTGGCGCTGCTGGTGCTGCAGATCCCGAAGGGCCAGGGCGTGCTGCGGGTCGGCGCCATCCTGCCGATCGTGCTGGCGCCGGTGGTGGTGGGCCTGTTCTGGCGCACGCTGGTGCTCGCGCCGGATGTCGGCCTGGTCGACGTGGCGACCCGCGCGCTCGGGCTCGGCAGCCACAACTGGCTGAGCGATCCGCAACTCGCGCTGATCTCGGTGATCGCCATCCACACCTGGCAGTGGACGCCCTTCGCGTTCCTGGTGCTGCTGGCCACGCTCTCGACCTTGCCGGGCGACATCTACGAAGCGGCGCGGCTCGACCGGGCGGGCGCCTGGCAGCGCTTTCGTTACATCACGCTGCCGTTGATCCGGCCGGCGATCGTCATGGTGGTGATCCTCCGGATGATGACCGCGCTGTCCGCCTTCGCCGCGATCTTCGCGGCCACCGGCGGCGGCCCGGGCTCGTCGACCGAGATCCTCAACCTGTACGCCTACCGGACCTCCTTCACCGAACTCAACATCGGCTACGGCTCCTCGCTCGCGATGGTGTTGCTGGGCATCACGATGGCGATCGCGTACCTGATGTTCCGGCTTCGAAAGGCCCGCGAATGAACCCGCAGAACTCGGCCCTCCGCCGCGGCGCCCTCTGGCTGGTCGCGCTCGCGCTGCTCACCGTCTGGGCCTTTCCGGTGCTGTGGGGCTTGCTGACCTCCTTCAAGTCGGAGCGCGACGTGCTCGCCTACCCGCCCAAGGTGTTCTTCACGCCGACGCTCGACAACTACCGCGAGGTGATCTTCGGCGGCGCGTCGATCCTGCCGAACCTGTGGTCGAGCATGGTGGTGTCGGGCTGGACCACCGTGCTCACCATGTTGTTCGCGGTGCCGGCCGCCTATGCGCTGGCACGGCTGCGCTATCCGGGCAAGAAGGCATCGGGCTTCTATGTGCTGGCCACGCAGATGCTGCCGCCGGTCGGCCTGATCATCCCGTTCTACCTGGTGCTGCAAAAGGTGGGCGGACTCGACAGCTACAGCGGGCTCACGGCCATCTACCTGACCTTCTCGCTGCCCTTTGCCGTGTGGCTCATGGTGTCTTACTTCGAGGACATCCCGTTCGAGATGGAAGAAGCCGCCTTGCTCGACCGCGCCGGGCGCCTTCGCACGCTCTGGTACGTGATCCTGCCGCAGGTGCGCGGCGGCATCGCGGTGACCACCATCTTCGTGTTCCTCAATGCCTGGAACGAATTCCTGTTCGCCGTGGTGCTGGGCGGCAACAAGGTGCGGCCGGTGACGGTCGCCATGTACAACTTCATTTCACTCGAGCAGACCCAGTGGGCCAAGCTGGCCGCGGGCGCCATGCTGGCGATGGCGCCGGTGATTTTGATCGGCCTGTTCGCGCAACGCCACATCGTCAAGGGGCTCACCGTGGGCGCCGTCAAGGGAGGAGGACGCCGATGAGCAACACTCGTTATGGAAGCGTGCGGATGAAGGGCGTCGTCAAGAAGCACGGCAACTTCACCGCGCTGCACGGCATGGACCTCGCCATCGAGCCGGGGGAATTCTTCGTGCTGCTCGGCCCCTCGGGTTCGGGCAAGACCACCACCTTGCGCATCCTGGCCGGGCTCGAGGAAGTCAACGGCGGCAGCGTCTGGCTGGACGATGCCGACGTCACGCACAGCCAACCCGGCGAGCGCGACGTCGCGATGGTGTTCCAGAGCTACGCGCTCTATCCGCACATGACGGTGGCAGAGAACATCGCCTTCCCGCTCAAGATGACCGGCACGCCGCAGGCCGAGATCCAGAAGGCCGTGGCGGACGCCGCGGCCAAGGTCAACATCGCCCACCTGCTCGCGCGTCGGCCGGGGCAGCTTTCCGGCGGACAGCAGCAGCGGGTCGCGCTGGCGAGGGCGATCGTGCGCAAGCCGCGCCTCTTCCTTCTGGACGAGCCGCTCTCGAACCTCGACGCCAAGCTGCGCATCGAGACCCGGGCCGAGCTCAAGCGCCTGCAGCGCTCGCTCGGCGTGACCGCGGTCTACGTCACCCACGACCAGGAAGAGGCGATGACCATCGCGGACCGGGTCGCGGTCTTCATGGAAGGCCGGCTGGTGCAGATCGGCACGCCCAAGGACATCTTCCTGCGACCCGCCACGGTGGCGGTGGCCGGTTTCATCGGCACGCCGCCGATGAACCTGCTGCCGGCCCGCATCGAGGGCAACCGCCTGCTGGTGGGCGGCGCCGAGTTCGCGACCGAGGCAAGCCTGGCCGCAACAAGCCGCGATGTCACGCTGGGCGTTCGCCCGGGCGACCTGCGCCTCGCCGACCGGGGCATCCCGGCGCAGGTGCGCTTCGTCGAGGATCTCGGAGACAGCCTCATCGTGCACCTCGCGGTCGGCGAGCACACGGTCAAGCTCAAGACCGAGCCCGACGGCCCGCCCCTTGCCGAAGACCAACCCGTTCATCTCGCCTTCGCATCCAAGGCGGCCCATCTATTCGACCGCGCTACCGGAGAAAGACTATGACCACGCCACCCCGCAAGCCCAACGTCGTGCTGATCCTGAACGACGACATGGGTTTTTCCGACATCGGCTGCTACGGCGGCGAAGTGCAGACGCCCAACCTCGACCGACTGGCCGCCGGCGGCCTGCGCTTCTCGCAGTTCTACAACACGGCGCGCTGCAGCCCCTCGCGCGCTTCGCTCCTGACCGGGCTTCATCCGCACCAGACCGGCATCGGCATCCTGACCTACGACTTCGGTCCCGAGGGCTACACGGGCAATCTCAACCATCGCTGCGTGACCATCCCGGAAGCCCTCAAGGCCAGCAAGTACCGCGCGTACATGAGCGGCAAGTGGCACGTGGCGGGCAACCTCACCGAGCCGACCGATGCCTGGCCGATGCAGCGCGGCTTCGATCATTTCTTCGGCACGATCATCGGCGCCGGCAGCTTCTACGACCCCAATACGCTGACCCGCGGCAATGCCAACGTCGAGCACGAAGCCTCGGCAGATCCGAGCTGGTTCTACACCGACGCCATCAGCGACGACGCCGCCGCCACCATCCGCACCCATGCGCGCGAGCACGCGGACCAGCCCTTCTTCCAGTACGTGGCGTATACCGCGCCGCACTGGCCGCTGCATGCGCACGACGAAGACATCGCCAAGTACAAGGGCCGCTTCGACGCCGGCTGGGACGAGCTGCGCGCGGCGCGCCTCAAGAAGCTCGTCAACGACGGCATCCTGCGCGACATCTGGAAGCTCACCGATCGCGATCCGAGCCAGCCGGCCTGGACCGACGCGGAGCACAAGGCCTGGCTGCTGCGCTGCATGGAGGTCTATGCGGCGCAGATCGACCGCATGGACCAGGGCATCGGCCGCATCCTGAAGGCGCTGGAGGAAACCGGCCAGCTCGACAACACGCTGGTGATCTTTCTGGCGGACAACGGCGCCTGCGCGGAAGACATCCCGGAGACCGTCACGGTCGACGAGCTGGTGCACAAGCTGCGCATCGCCAAGGCCGAGACCCGGAGCGGCGAGCCGGTGCATTTCGGCAACGACCCGAACCGCATGCCCGGCCCCGAGAACACCTACCAGAGCTACGGCACGGCCTGGGCCAACCTGTCGAACGCGCCCTTCCGCCTCTACAAGCACTGGACGCATGAAGGCGGGATCGCGACGCCGCTGATCATGCATTGGCCGACCGGCATCGCGCAGCGCGGCGAGGTGCGGCACACGCCCGGCTACCTGCCGGACATCATGGCCACCATCCTGGACGTCACAGCCACGCCCTACCCTTCGCAGCACGACGGCCACCCGATCGAGGCGCTCGAAGGCCACACGCTGCGCACCGCGTTCGATCGGGATGCGGCAGAGCGTCCGCCCATGTTCTGGGAGCACGAGGGCAACGCAGCCGTCCGCATGGGCCGCTGGAAGCTGGTGCGCAAGTACCCGCTGGCCTGGGAGCTCTACGACATGGACGAAGACCGCACCGAGCTGCACGACCTGGCCGCCCAGCATCCGGACCGGGTCGCGGACATGGCGAGGCGATACGACGAATGGGCGGCACGCTGCGGGGTGATCCCGCGCGAGAAGATCCTCGAACTCATGAAGCAGCAGAAGACGCCGCCAGCCTTCTGGGAAGAAGAGATCGTCGAGGAAGCGCGCAAAGGCTGAGCGAGCCGCAGACCCTGCCGGAAGCATCCGTGTCCAAGAGCTGCTGCACGCCGCAACGGTCGGCCATCGATGGCCATTCGGAAGATCCTGGCGAGCAGGCCGGTGCGGGTGCTTCGGGCGACGCTGCCGCCCGCGCCACGTTTGCGCCGAGCGCTGCGCCGCCACGCCTGCCGAGCGAACCCCTCATCGACCTCGCGGCCGCGCGCTTCATCATGGGCAGCGATGCGCCGGACGGCTTCGCCGCCGATGGCGAAGGACCGCCTCGCCGCGTGCAGCTCGGCGCCTTCCGGATCGCCGCAGCCCCGGTCAGCAACCGCGCCTTCGCCGAGTTCGTGCGTTCGACCCGGTACGTGACCGACGCCGAACGACTCGGCAGCTCCTTCGTCTTTCATCTGCAGCTTGCCGAGGCGGCGCGCAACGCCAGCCCCGCGCCGCCGGGCCTGCCCTGGTGGCGTGTCGTCGAAGGCGCCTGCTGGCAACGCCCCGAGGGGCCGGGATCGCAGATCCACGGGCGGCCGGATCATCCGGTGGTCCATGTCTCCTGGAACGATGCGACTGCGTATTGCGACTGGGCAGGCGGGCGATTGCCGAGCGAGGCCGAATGGGAATACGCGGCGCGGGGTGGTCTCGAAGGCCGGCGATACGCCTGGGGCGACGAGGCGCCGCTGGCCGGCCCGCCGCGATGCAACATCTGGCGCGGCCGCTTTCCCGACGAGCCGGCGCCCGGCTGGCAACCCGGCCCCGTCCCCGCCGGTGCCTTCGCAGCCAACGGCTTCGGCCTGCACGACGTGTGCGGCAACGTCTGGGAATGGTGTGCCGACGTGTTCAGCCCGG
Source organism: Burkholderiales bacterium 8X (assembly GCA_902506565.1). Taxonomy (GTDB): domain Bacteria; phylum Pseudomonadota; class Gammaproteobacteria; order Burkholderiales; family Burkholderiaceae_C; genus Variovorax. Next base: position 3,789,387 of record LR732703.1, read on the forward strand.
GCTATCACCGCGAGACTTCGAACGTCGATCCGCTCGACCGCGGCACCGGGCCGCACCGGACGATGCGGGGCGGCTCGTTCCTGTGCCACGAGAGCTATTGCAACCGCTACCGGGTGGCCGCGCGCAGCTCGAACACCTTGCAGAGCGCGGCCAGCAACATCGGCTTCCGGCTGGCTGCGAACGCCGCCTAAACGAAGCGCTCGGCCCTGGCCTCCGCGAGCCAGGCGCCGGAGAACTTCGTTACTCGGCAGCGCGCCGAAGCGTGTCCACCACCGGCCGCCGCAACACCTCGCGCAAGCCCCACCAACCGGCCGCCAATGCCAGCGCCGCGCCGCAGAGCGCACCGCCCAGGATCACCAGCGGCGACGCCGTCCAGGTGAACTCGAAGACATAGCGCGCGAGCCCCCAGCCGATCACCGAGGCCACGCTGCTCGCCAGCACGCCCGCCAGCAAGCCGACGCCGACCAGTTCGGCCCGCTGCACCTGGCGCAGCAGGCTGGCCCTCGCGCCCACCGCCCGCATCACCGCGAACTCGCGAGCCCGCTCTTCGCGGGTCGCGGTCACGGCCGCGAACAGCACCACCAGTCCGGCGGCCAGCGTGAAGCCGAACAGGAACTCGACGGCGCGGATCACCTGGTCGAGCACCCGCTGCACCTGGCCGATGGTGGCGCTCATGTCGACGTTGGTGACGTTCGGATAGGCGCGCACCAGCGCGTTGTCGAAGCCCTTGACCTCCGGCGCACGGAAGGCGCCCATGAAGGTGACCGGCACGTCCTGCAGCGCCGCCACGGTGTACATCACGAAGAAGTTGGCATGCAGCGACCCCCAGTCGACCTTGCGCAGCGACGTGACGCGCGCATCGCTCTGGATGCCGCCGATGTCGAAGCGCAGCGCATCGCCGAGCTTGAGGCCGAGCGTCTGCGCGAGGCCGTCCTCGACGCTCACTTCGCCGGGTGCGTTCGGCGTCCAGCGGCCGGCGACCACGCTGTTGTGCGGCGGCGCCTCGGCGCTGTTGCTCAGGTTGAACTCGCGATCGACCAGGCGCTTGGCACGGTCGTCCTCGTAATCGTCGGGCGACACCGGCTTGTCGTTGATGGCGACCAGGCGGCCGCGGATCATCGGGTACCAGTCGAAGTTGCGCACGCCGTTGTCGCGCAGCGTCTTCTGGAAGTCCTGGCTCTGCTCCGGCATCACGTTGATGACGAAGCGATTCGGCGCATCCGGCGGGGTCGCGCGGCGCCAGCTGTCGACCAGGTCGGTGCGCAGCAACACCAGCAGCACCAGCGCCAGGAGCCCGACCGACAGCGCACTCACCTGCACCACCGCATACACCGGGCGCGCAGAGATCTGCCGGGTGGCGAGCACCAGCCAGCGCGGCGCAGTGCTTTCGTTCACGCTGCGGCGCAGCAGCTTGACCGCGATCCAGCTCAGAAGCGCGAACACCGCCACCGCCGCGCCGAAGCCGCCGACCGCGATCAGCCCGAGCTTGATGTCGCTGCTGGCCGCGATCAGCAAGGCCGCGAAGCCGAGCACGCCGATGCCCAGCACCGCGAGCGAAGCCGGCTTGAGGCCGCCGACATCGCGCCGGATCACCCGAAGCGGCGGCACCTGCGCCAGCTGCAGCACCGGCGGCAGGCCGAAGGCGAACAGGAGCGTCAAGCCCATGCCGAGCCCGAAGGCGACCGGCCACAACGTCGCTGCCGGCAGCGCCGTCGTGACCAGGCCCGACAGCAGCAGCACGAACACGTAGTGCACGGCAAAGCCGATCGCCACGCCCATGAGGCTCGCGACCACGCCGATCACCGCGAACTCGAAGGCATAGGCCTGCGCGATGGTGCGCTGGCTCTGGCCCAGCACGCGGAGCATCGCGCAATCGTCGAGATGGCTGGCGGCGAAACCGCGTGCCGCCAGCGCCACCGCGACGGCCGACAACAGCGCCGCCAGCAACGCGACCAGGTTCAGGAATTTCTCGGCGCGGTCGAGCGTCTGCCGCATCTCGGGCCGACCGCTTTCGAAGGAGTCGAGCCGCACGCCCCGCAGTTCGCCCTTCTTGAGCGTGGCCTCGGCCCAGTCGGTGAACGCCTTGACCGCGCCGGGCTCGCCGGCGACCGCGTAGCGATAGTTGATGCGGCTTGCGGGCTGCACCAGCGCGGTCCGGGGGATGTCGGCCTGGTTCAGCATCACGCGCGGCGCGAAGCTCATGAAGCCGGCGCCGCGATCGGGCTCCAGCGTGATCACGCGCGAGATCCGCAGGCTGGCATCACCGAGCAGGAGCGGGTCGCCGACCTTGAGCGACAGCGATTCGAGCAGCGAGCCATCGACCCAGGCCTCGCCGGCCGCCGGCACCTCTTGCGTCGCCTGCCCGGTGCCGCCGCTCTCGGTCGCCACCTGCACGTTGCCGCGCAGCGGATAGCCCGGGGACACCGCCTTGAGCGCGACCAGCTTGCTGGCGCCGCCCTTCGATTCCTCGGCGCGCGCCATGGTCGGGAAGCCATAGGTGCTGGCGGCATCCAGGCCGAGCGTTCGAGCGCGTTCGATGAACACGTCGGGCGTCGGACGATCGCTGGCCAGCACCGCATCGCCGCCGAGCAACTGCCTGGCATCGCGCTGCAGCCCGCCCTTGAGTCGATCGGCGAAGAAGCCGACCGCCGTGAGCGCGGCCACGGCCAGGAGCACGGCGACGATCAACAGGCGCAGTTCGCCGGCACGCAGGTCGCGCCGAAGCGTGCGCCATCCCAGGCGGATGGAGGCATTCATCCGCCGAAGATAGCCGAGCCGCGCCGCCGGGCGAAATGGAGGGCCATGGCCCGTGGAGGCAAGCCGCAGCCCAGCCGCACAATGCCGCCTCATGGAATTGCGCCAGCTTCGCTACTTCGTCCGCATCGTCGAGCTCGGCAGCATGGGCCGCGCCGCGCTCGACCTGGAGGTGGTGCAGTCGGCCCTGAGCCAGCAGATCAGCCGGCTCGAAGGCGAGCTCGCCACCCGCCTCCTGCAGCGCACCGCCAAGGGCGTGACGCCGACCGAAGCCGGACTCGCCTTCTTTCGGGAGGCGCAGCTCACGCTCCGGCATGCCGCGCAGGCGGCCCGGGTGGCGCAGCACTCGCGGCTGACCGGCACGGTGAGCGTCGGCCTCGCGCCCACCACCTCGGCGGTGATCGCGATGCCCTTCATGGCCGCCATGCGCGAGCGCTATCCGGACGTGAGGCTGCACATGGTCGAAAGCCTGTCGGGCCACCTCACCGGCATGCTGAACGCCCGCCAGCTCGACCTGGCGATCCTGTTCAACGCCCAGGCCGCCACGCGCTGGAGCGTGACGCCGCTGCTCGAGGAAAAGCTGCTGCTCATCCGCGCGCGGCGCCACATGTCCGCAGCCGCCGCGGCCCGCAGCCGAAGCGTGACCATCGCGCAGCTGGCCGAGATTCCGCTGATCCTGCCGACCGGAACGCACGGCCTCCGCAGCGTGATCGACGCCGCGTTCCTGCGTGCCGAGCGCTCGCCCCGGCTGCTGGCCGAAATCGATTCGCTGCCGATGCTGATGGACGCGGTCGATGCCGGCTTCGGCGCGACGGTGCAGCCTGGCGCGGCGGTCGGGCGCTTTCCGGACGCGGCCGAGCGCTTCCACCTGGCGCCGCTTGCCGATCGAAGCGCCGTTCGGCGCAATGCGCTGTGCAGCCTGTCGGACGACGAACTGTCGCCGGCGGCGCTCGCGGTGCGCATCGTGCTGAACGAAACCGCGCAAGCCCTGGTGCAGGCCGGCCGCTGGCCTGGCGCCAAGCTTTCTCAAAGCCATCTGCTTTCGTGATGGGCCCATGCTGCGCCGCCCCTGGGCAGGCGCGGCCGATCGTCCTAGAGTGAAGCCTTCCGAAGAAGACTTCAGCCTCCGAAAGAATCAAGAGTGAGAGACATACCCGACGTGCTCGTTGTCGGCGGTGGCAATGCCGCGCTGTGCGCCGCGCTGATGGCCCGCGAGGCCGGCGCGTCGGTGCAACTGGTCGAAGCCTCGCCCAAGGCTTGGCGAGGCGGCAATTCGCAGCACGTTCGCAACCTGCGCTGCATGCACGACGCACCGCAGGACGTGTTGATCGAGGCGTACCCCGAAGAGGAATATTGGCAGGACCTGCTCAAGGTCACCGGCGGCCTCACCGACGAGAAGCTGGCCCGGCTGGTGATCCGCGCCTCGTCCGATTGCCGCGACTGGATGCGCAGCCACGGCGTGCACTTCCAGCCGCCGCTTTCGGGTGCGCTGCACGTCGCCCGCACCAATGCCTTCTTCATGGGCGGCGGCAAGGCTCTCGTCAACGCCTACTACCGAAGTGCCGAGCGCCTCGGCGTGCAGGTTCGCTACGACACCCCGATCGCGCGCATCGAGATGGACGGCGAGCGCTTCGTCGCGGCATTCGCCGAATCCGGCGAGCGCTTCCCCGCCAGGAGCTGCGTGCTCGCGGCCGGCGGCTTCGAGTCCAACCGCGAATGGCTGCGCGAGGCCTGGGGCCAGAACGAACGCGGCGAATGGCCGGGCGACAACTTCCTGATCCGCGGCACCCGCTTCAACCAGGGCGTCTTGCTCAAGGCCATGCTGGCGGCCGGCGCGGACCGCATCGGCGATCCGTCGCAATCGCATTGCGTCGCGATCGACGCGCGTGCGCCGCTCTACGACGGCGGCATCTGCACGCGGATCGATTGCGTCTCGCTGGGCGTGGTGGTCAATCGCGAAGCCCGCCGCTTCTACGACGAGGGCGAGGACTTCTGGCCGAAGCGCTATGCGATCTGGGGCCGGCTGGTCGCGATGCAGCCCGGGCAGATCGCCTGGTCGGTGATCGACCAGAAAGCGATCGGTCGCTTCATGCCGCCGGTGTTTCCGGGTACCCGGGCCGAGAGCCTGACCGAACTCGCCGAGGCGATCGGCCTCGACGCCGTCACCTTCGTCGAGACGGTCGAGGACTTCAACGCCGCCTGCCGGGTCGGCAGCTTCGACCACACCTCGCTCGACGATTGCCGAACCGAAGGCATCGAGCCGGCCAAGACCCATTGGGCGCGGCCGCTCGACACGCCGCCCTACTACGCCTATCCGGTGCGGCCCGGCATCACCTTCACCTATCTCGGCCTCAAGGTCGACGAGACGGCCGCCGTGCGATTCGGCGGCGAGCCGAGCCCGAACCTCTTCGTCGCCGGCGAGATGATGGCCGGCAACGTGCTCGGCAAGGGCTACACGGCCGGCGTCGGCATGAGCATCGGCACCGCCTTCGGGCGCATCGCAGGAACGGAGGCCGCACGTGCAGCAGCTCACTGATCTGGTCGCCCGGGCGCGCGAGGATGCCGATGGCCGCATCACCGTGAATCCGCGCGTGGTGCCGATCCGGCCGGCGCTTCCGCTCACCGCCTCCGAAGAAGAGGTGTCGCGCATCCTGCAGATCTGCAACGCCTGCCGCTACTGCGAAGGCTTTTGCGCCGTGTTCCCGGCGATGACCCGGCGGCTCGAATTCGGTAAGGCCGATACCCACTACCTGGCGAACCTTTGCCACAACTGCGGCGCCTGCCTGCATGCCTGCCAGTACGCGCCGCCGCACGAGTTCGCGGTGAACGTGCCGCGGTCGATGGCCGAGGTGCGCATGCAGACCTATCACGACTACGCCTGGCCACCTGCCCTCGGCGCGCTCTACCGGCGAAACGGGCTTACCGTGTCGGTGGCGCTGGCGCTGGGGCTCGCGTTGTTCCTGGCGCTGGCCGTGGCGTTTCGCGGATCGCTGCTGCACGAGCCGCTCGCCGGCGACTTCTACGCGATCTTTCCGCACAACTTCCTCGCGGCCGTGTTCGGCGCCGTGTTCCTCTTCGTGATCTTCGCGCTCGGCATGGGGGTGCGCAGCTTCTGGCGCCAGGTCTCGCCGGCGCAGCCCGGCCAGCCGTCCACGCCGGCCGAGGTCTCGGCGGTGCGAGGCGCGGCCGCGGCCGAGGCCACCCACGACGTGCTCAAGCTCAAGTACCTGGGCGGCGGGCACGGCGAGGGCTGCAACAACGAGGACGATCGGTTTACCTTATGGCGGCGGCGCTTCCATCACATGACCTTCTACGGCTTCATGCTGTGCTTCGCCTCGACCAGCGTGGCGACGCTCTACCACTACCTGCTGGGGCTCGAGGCGCCCTATGCGCTGACCAGCCTGCCGGTGCTGCTCGGCACGCTCGGCGGCATCGGCCTGGTGGTCGGCCCTTCTGGGCTGCTGTGGATGAGCGTCCGGCGCGATCCGGCACACGGCGACCAGGCCCAGCGCCCGATGGACCGCGGCTTCATCGCCTTGCTGCTGCTCACCAGCATCACCGGCCTCGCGCTGCTCGCCTGGCGCGACACCGGCTTCATGGCGCTGCTGCTGGCGGTGCACCTGGGGGTGGTGATGGGGCTCTTCCTGACATTGCCCTACGGCAAGTTCGCGCACGGCTTCTACCGATCCGCCGCCCTCTTGAAGCACGCGATGGAGAAGCGACTACCGAACCGGCTGGCGCTCGGCGGCGACTGAGCGCTGGCGCGCTGCAGCCTCCAGCAGGCGGTACCCACCGGCGCAGCCGATCGACCAGAAAAACAAAGACCCAATCGACAACAGGAGACAAGCGATGAACCGTTCCTTCAACCGACTCCCGCGCCGCCGCCTGCAGAGCGCCTTGCTCGGCCTTGCAGCCGCAGCTGCCGCGGCCTTCCTGCTGCCAGCCGCTGCGCAAGACTTCCCACCGAAGAAGCAGGTCACGATGGTGGTCGGCTTCGCAGCCGGTGGCGGCGCCGACACCGCCGCCCGCCTCATCGCCAAGAAGCTCGGCGAGAACATCGGGCAGTCGGTGGTGGTCGACAACCGCGCCGGCGCCGGCGGCAACATCGCCCACCAGTACGTGGCCGGGGCGCCGACCGACGGTTCGGTGATCCTGCTCGGCTCGATCGGGCCGCTGTCGATCGCACCGCACCTCATGAAGCTGCCCTACGACCCGGTGAAGGACCTGGCGCCGATCACCATGGGCCTCAACTTTCCGAACGTGCTGGTGGTCGACCCCGGCCTCAAGGTCAAGACCCTCGCCGAGTTCATCGAGGCCGCGAAGAAAAAGCCGGGCGGCCTCGATTTCGCGTCGACCGGCGCCGGCTCGGCCTCGCACCTGGCGGGCGAACTGTTCAACCAGCGGGCCGGGGTCGAGATCGTGCACGTGCCGTACAAGGGCGGCGCTCCGGCGATGGTCGACCTGCTCGGCGGACGGGTGGCCTCGTACTACGCGGTGCCCTCCACCGCCGCGCCCTACATCGAGACCGGCAAGGTGGTCGCGCTCGCCACCACCGGGCCCACGCGGGCACCGTCGCTTCCGAACGTGCCGACCATCGCGGAGTCGGGCTTTCCCGGTTTCGCCGCGACCAATTGGTACGCGTTCGTGGCACCGGGCAAGACGCCGGCGCCGATCCTCGACGGCTGGAACAAGGAGATCGTGCGGGTGCTGAACAACCCCGAGATGCGCGAGCAGCTCGAGAAGCACGGCCTGACGCCGATGCCCGGCACGCGAGACGAGCTTGCCCGCTACATCGCGAGCGAGAGCACCGTATGGGGCAAGGTCGTGCGGGAACGGAAGATCACGGCCGAGTGATGGGCCCGCAGGCCGGGCAAGCCGTCGCCCGGCCTCAGGCGTCTCGCTCCGAAGGCCGGCGCGCGGCCAGTTCGGGCTGCAGCTGCAGGCGATCGAAACCTGCATAGCAGACGAAGCGCTTGTTGGTCGCACGGCCGATGGCGCACAGCCCGACCCGGGTGGCCACCTCGTGCCCCATCTGCGTGATGCCGCTTCGCGACACCACGATCGCCACGCCCATCTGCGCGGACTTGATGACCATCTCGCTGGTGAGCCGACCGGTGGTGTAGAAGACGCGGCCGCCGGCCAGCCGGTCGGCGGGCTGCATGGCGATCCAGCCGGCGATGGTGTCGATCGCGTTGTGGCGCCCCACGTCCTCGACGAAGCATTGCATCCGCACGCCCTCGGCATCGGGATCGGCGGCGTCATCGAGCGTGAAGAGCGCGCAGCCGTGCACCGAGCCGGCCGACTTGTAGGTGCTCTCCTGGAGCCGGATCGCGTTGACCAGGGCGTAGAGCTGGGCCTGGCTCATGCGCGTGGCCGGCAAGGCGAGGCTGTCGATGCCGGCCATCAGTTCGCCGAACACGCTGCCCTGGCCGCAGCCGGTGGTCACCACCTTCTTCGCGGTGCGTTCCTCGATGCGGTCGATGCCGGCATGGGTCTTGACCGCCGCGCTCGCGACCTCCCAATCGACGGTGATCGATTCGACATCGCTCGCCGATTCGATCAGTCGCTGGTTGAGCAGGTAGCCGAGCACCAGCAGCTCGGGCTCGGCGCCGAGCGTCATCAGCGTGACCAGCTCGCGCCGGTCGACATACACGGTGAGGTCGCGCTCCGCCGGAATCGAAACCTGGCCGCGCTCGCCGTGTTCGTCGAGCACCTCCACCTCGCGGGTGAGTTCGGCGCGGGCCGAGGTCAGGCGCGGCAGGCAGGCCGCGGGCGATGCGCTCACTGCTTGGGTGCAGCCCCGGGCGCGGGCGCAGGCGCCGTCGCTGCACCGGCGTTGGGCGTCGGGTTGACGGCCGCGGCGGGCGCGTTGGTGCTGGGCGGGCTCTTGGCGGTATCGGCCGGCGAGTGCGCGCCCGACACCTCGATCGGCTTCGGCTGCTCGGGTGCACCCGGCGAAGCCGGCGCCGCCGGTGTGAAGACGAACGGACCCGGATCGACGCAAGGCGGCGTGGCGGGCGCCGGGGCCACCGTCTTGCCTTCCGCGGCGGCCTTGCTGCGGTACTGGCTCGCGACCCGGTCCTGCGCCTGGCACAACTGGTAGCCGTCGACCTTGCCCGACCAGGCGAGCTTGGCAGTGGCCTCGGCGGCCTTGGCCTGGGTTTCGGGTGTGACCGGCAACTTGGCCGATGCGGCAAATCCGAGGCTGGCGATGCCGGCTGCCAGGCCGGCGCGGATGATGGCTTGCTTCATGTCGGAGTTCCTTCCACCCGCACCTTGCCGTCCGAAACACGCGCATCGCGTGCCTGGCGGGCCTCGGCCGCGTGCGCGGTCCGATCGGCGGGAATCTTGCCGGCGGCGATGTCGTCGTACCAGAGCTGGTGATGTTCCTTGGCCCAGGTCTCGTCGACATAGCCCTTCTGCATGGCGGACAGCGCGCCCTTCATGCCGAGCGTGCCGATGTAGATGTGGCCGAGGATGCCGGCCATCATGAACATCGTCGCCACGCCATGGACCATGTGCGCGATCTGCATCTCGCCGCGGGTGTAGACGAAGCCAGGCAGCAACCGGTCGAGGAAGAGGCCCGAGCCGATCACGATGCTGCCGAGGAACAGCAGCACGCCCCAGAAGATCAGCTTCTCGCCGGCATTGAAGCGATGGGTCGGCACGTCCGGCCCGCCGAACAGGCCCCCGGCGCGCCGGAACCACTCGATGTCGTCGCGGCTCGGCCAGTTGTCGCGGATGAAGGTGAAGATCATGAAGATCGTGGTGACCACGAACAGCGGACCGACGAAATTGTGGATCGTCTTGAGCACGTAAGTGAGCGGGCCGAACAACGCACCGCCAAGGATCGGCAACAGGAAGAAGCGGCCGAACGCCATCGTGATGCCCGAGATCGCGAGCGTCACGAAGGCCGCCGCGTTCGACCAGTGGGTCGCTCGCTCGAAGGGCGTGAAGCGCTCGATCTTGCGGCCGGTCTCGACGCCGTGCAGCCCGATCGGGCCGCGTGCCAGGTAGTGGATCGCGAGCGCCAGCAAGGTCACGAAGAGCAGCGCCGCACCGTACGGGATGATCCAGTCGTTGCGCACCTGCCGCCAGGCCTCGCCCGCATTGGTGTAGCGGGAGCCCGGGTACTGCACGAAGGGCTGGATCAGGTTGCCGGCCTCCGGCGCCTGGCTGTGCGGCAGGCTGCTGTAGCCGGTGGCGCCCTGCCCCACCTGGCGCCACATCGGCGCGTTGTTGCCCGGCTGCACCTTCATGCGCTCGCCGTTGCTTTGCTTGAGATAGTTCGGGTCGGCGCTCGCCTCGGGCTTGACCTCGAAGATGTTCTGGCTGCGGATCGGCCCGGCGGATTGGGTCGCGGCCACGTTGCCGACCGGCGAGCTCGTGGGGGGCTGCGCCGCGGAGCCCATCGGCGCGGGAGTCGCAGCGACGTTGCCGGCTTCCGGTCCCGTGGTGGCGGCTGCGGTGGCCGCGGCCGGGGCGGGCGCGGTTGCCGAGACGGCGGAGCCCGCAGGTGTTGCGGCCTCGGTCACCGGGCCTTGCGCCGACGGGTTCGCCGATGGCACGGTGGGCTGCGCGAAGACCGGGGCGCCAACGCAAGCCGCGACCAGCGCGAGCGCCGCGCCGGCTTTCGTCCAGCGGCGGGAGCGCTGCGGACCGGTCCGATCAGTTCGCCCGGGTGTACTCGTTCTGGCCATACTGCATCCGGTTCTTGAGCTGTTCCTGCCACGCCTTCTGGTTGCCGGGCTGGTAGCCGGGCGCGGTGAAGGGCGTGCCGCTGTTGGCCTGCACGCCGGTACCGCTCCATGGCGTGGCGTCGTACTTCACGCCCTGTGCGTTGGTCTGCGGCTTCTCGGTGCAGGCGGCTGCCAGCATCAGGGCCGCGGCGCCGGCGGCGAGCAACAACCCGCGCTTCATCGCGTCACTCCGGTCGTTCCGCTCGTTCCGTTCGTTCCGCTCGCCGCGCCGTTCGCCGCGTTCGGGGTGCCGGCCTGCTGCGAGCCGTAGGCCGTGCCCCAGCCCCAGACCTCGGCGCCCTTGCCGCGCTGCACGACCCGGGTGCGGAAGATGTCGGACACCACGTCGCCGTCGCCGGCGAGCAGGGCCTTGGTCGAGCACATCTCGGCGCAGGCCGGAAGCTTGCCCTCGGCGAGACGGTTGCGGCCGTACTTCTCGAACTCGGCCTGCGAGCCGTTGGCCTCGGGGCCGCCGGCGCAGAAGGTGCACTTGTCCATCTTGCCGCGCGCGCCGAAGGTGCCCTGCGCTGGGAACTGCGGCGCACCGAACGGGCAGGCGTAGGAGCAGTAGCCGCAGCCGATGCAGACATCCTTGTCGTGCAGCACCACGCCCTCTTCGGTGCGATAGAAGCATTGCACCGGGCACACCGCCATGCAGGGCGCATCGGAGCAATGCATGCAGGCCACCGAGATCGATTTCTCGCCCGGCACGCCGTCGTTGAGGGTGACCACGCGGCGGCGATTCACGCCCCAGGGCACCTCGTTCTCGTTCTTGCATGCGGTGACGCAGCCGTTGCATTCGATGCAGCGCTCGGCGTCGCAGACGAACTTCATTCTTGCCATGGTGGGATCCTGCCTGTCTTTATGCTTTTTCGATGTTGCAGACCGTGCTCTTGGTCTCTTGCATCATCGTGACGCTGTCGTAGCCGTAGGTGGTGGCGGTGTTGATCGCCTCGCCGCGCACCACCGGCGCCGCGCCATTCGGGTAGTAGGCCAGCATGTCCTGCCCCTGCCAGCGGCCCGAGAAGTGGAAGGGCATGAACACGGTGTCGGGCGCGACCCGCTCGGTGACCAGCGCCTGCACGTTGAGGCGCGCGCCGGTCGGCGTGCTGACCCAGGCGCGCTCGCCGTTGCGGATGTTCTTCGCGGCCGCGACCTTCGGGTTGATCTCGATGAACATCTCCTGCTGCAGCTCGGCCAGCCACGGGTTCGAGCGAGTCTCTTCGCCGCCGCCCTCGTACTCGACCAGGCGGCCCGAGGTCATCACGAACGGGAACTTCTCGGCGACCTTGTCCGCGATGTTCTTCTGCTGCACGGTCTTGTAGAGCGTCGGCAGGCGCCAGAACGCCATCTTGTCGTCGTGCGTCGGGTACTTGGCCATCAGGTCGGGCCGGTTGCCGTAGAGCGGCTCGCGGTGCTGCGGAATGCCGTCCGGGAAGTTCCACACCACCGCCCTCGCCTTGGCATTGCCGAAGGGATGGCAGCCATGGTTCTTCATGAAGACGCGGATCATGCCGCCCGAGTTGTCGGTCTTCCAGTTCTTGCCTTCGGCCTTCTGCTTCTCGGCGTCGGTGAGTTCGTCCCACCAGCCGAGCTTCTTGAGCAGCAGGTGGTCGAGCTCCGGATAGCCGGTGGTGATGTCGGCACCGACCGAATGCGAGCCGTCCTCGGCCAGCAGGTTCTTGCCGTCCCGCTCGACGCCGAAGTTCGCGCGGAAGTTGCCGCCGCCGTCCATCACGTGCTTGGAGGTGTCGTACAGGTTGGCGCTGCCCGGATGCTTGAACTCGGGCGTGCCCCAGCAGGGCCACGGCAGGCCGTAGTAGTCGCCGGTCAGGTCGTAGCCGTTGACCTTGTCCTTGCCCGCCTTGGCGCGGAGCGTGACCACGTCGAAAGCGTTCATGTTGCGCATGTGCGCCTGCAGCCGCTCGGGACTCTGGCCGGTGTAGCCGATGGTCCAGACGCAGCGGTTGATCTCGCGCAGGATGTCGTCGATGAAGGGCTCGTCCATGCCCTTGACCTTGACCATCTTGTAGTTCTTGCTCAGCTCCTTGCCGAAGCCGAGCCGGTCGGCGAACTGCTGCATGATCATGTGGTCGCTGCGGCTCTCCCAGAGCGGCTCGATCACCTTCTCGCGCCACTGCAGCGAGCGGTTGGACGCCGTGACCGAACCGCTGGTCTCGAACTGCGTGCAGGCCGGCAGCAGGTACACCGCGCGGTTCGGGTTCTGGTCTTCGGGCCGGCCCGGCATCGCCGCCATGGCCGCGGTCGCCGACGGATACGGGTCGACCACCACCAGGAGATCGAGCTTGTCCATCGCCCGCTTCATCTCGATGCCGCGGGTCTGCGAGTTGGGCGCGTGGCCCCAGTACACCACCCCTCGCAGGTTGCTGTCCTGGTCGATCATCTCGTTCTTCTCGAGCACGCCGTCGATCCAGCGCGAGACCGTGATGCCGGGCTTGGTCATCATCGCGGGCGATGCGAAGCGGCCCTTGATCCAGTCGTAGTCGACGCCCCACGCATTCGCGAAATGCCGCCACGAACCGTCCGCCAGGCCGTAGTAGCCCGGCAGCGAATCCGGGTTGGGGCCGACGTCGGTCGCGCCCTGCACGTTGTCGTGGCCGCGGAAGATGTTGGCGCCGCCGCCGCTCTGCCCGATGTTGCCGAGCGCCAGCTGCAGGATGCACGAGGCCCGCACGATCGCGTTGCCGATGGTGTGCTGGGTCTGGCCCATGCACCACACGATGGTGCCGGGACGGTTCTCGTTCAGCCAGGTCGCCACCTTGAGCACCTGCGCCTCGGGCACGCCGCAGGCCTCCTCGACCTTGTCCGGCGTCCACTTGGCCATCACGTCGGCGCGCACTTCCTCCATGCCGTAGACGCGGTCGTTGATGTACTTCTTGTCTTCCCAGCCGTTCTTGAAGATGTGGTGCAGGATGCCGAACAGGAACGGAATGTCCGAGCCCGAGCGGATGCGCACGTATTCGTCCGCCTTGGCCGCCGTGCGCGTGAAGCGCGGGTCGACCACGATCATCTTGCAGCCCTTCTCCTTGGCATGCAGCATGTGCAGCATGCTCACCGGATGGGCCTCGGCCGCGTTCGAGCCGATGTAGAGCGCCACCTTGGCGTTACGCATGTCGTTGTACGAATTGGTCATGGCGCCGTAGCCCCATGTGTTCGCGACGCCGGCGACGGTGGTGGAGTGGCAGATGCGGGCCTGGTGGTCGCAGTTGTTGCTTCCGAAGAAGCTCACGAACTTGCGCATCAGGTAGGCCTGCTCGTTGCTGTGCTTGCTCGAGCCGATCCAGTAGACCGAATCCGGGCCGCTGGCCTTGCGAAGGTCCTGCAGGCGGGCCGTGATCTCGGTGAGCGCCGTGTCCCAGCTGATGCGCTCGTACTTGCCGTTGACCAGCTTCATCGGATAGCGCAGCCGGTATTCGCCGTGCCCGTGCTCACGCAACGCCGCGCCCTTGGCGCAATGCGCGCCGAGGTTGATCGGCGAATCGAACACCGGCTCCTGCCGAACCCACACGCCGTTCTCGACCACCGCGTCCGATGCGCAGCCGACCGAGCAATGCGAGCACACGGTGCGCTTGACCTCGATCTTGCCGGCACCGATGGCGGCCGGACGGCCCTCGGTCGCAGCCTGGCTCTTGCGGACCAGCGTGAGCTGCGTGGCCGCCAGGCCGACACCGACGCCCAGGCCCGAGCGCCGCAGGAAGGAACGCCGGTCCATGGTGGGCAGCGCATGGGCGAGGCCGCGGCGGAGGCTCTGCACGAAGGGTGTGGAAGCGCGGCCTGCCGTCGCGGGCGATGCCGCAGAAGCTGCAGTCGCTGCAGTCGCTGCAGTCGCTGCAGGGTCGTTGGAAGCAGCCGAACGGCTAGTGGATGTCTTGCGGGTCAGCAACATGCGTGGGTCCTCAGGTCGAGGTGGTCTTGTAGTAGCGCTTGACGTGCTCGCTGAGCGAATAGCCGCCGCCTTTTTCGGGTGGTGGCGCGGCGGCGGGCACGGCAGCTTCGGGCGGCGCATCGACGATTCGCGGCAGCGCGGTAACGGCGGCTGCGGCAGCGCCCATGGTGGCGGCACCGACGAAGAACCGGCGCCGCGAAGCGGGTTCGCCACTCGTCGCGACGGCCTTCGTGGCGGCCGGGTCGACGGCCTTCGGGGAAGCAGGAAAACGGTCCTTCATCGGGCACTCCAGGAACAAAGGCTGTTGCTTAGATATGAAACCAATTGCATAACTTAATCTACTAGTTCAGACCCTGATGGATGAGCGCTGCACTCGACTCAGTCCAGCATGTCGAAGCCCTGGGCCTCGACTTCGGCAAACGCACGCGTAAAGCTTGCGAGCACCGCATAGAAGCGCGCGGACGGATGCTGCTGCACCGCATCGCACATGGCGGGCAGCCACGGCTGCAGGTGCACCGAAAAGAACTCGCGTTGCCGCGCCAGGTGGGCGACCGCCACGTCGTCTGACGCGATCAGGTAGCGCATCACCTCGCACAGGAAGGCGACATGGTCCTCCGACTCGCTCATCGCATCGTCGCGAGCGAGTCCGAGGCGGGCGAGCTCGCCGCGCAATTGCGCGAGCGGCTTGTCATTGAGAAAGCCGCTCAGGTAGTGCGAGCCGAACAGGTAGACCTCGGGCTTGCCGATGCCGCCGAAGAGCGCGTCGTACTCGGCGCGCAGGGCCGGCAGGTCGGTGCCGCGAGCAGCGCCGACCAGCTGGCGCCAGGGCTCCTCGAGAAACGCGCCGGGCGCCGGTGCCTCGGTCGGGGCCACTGCGAAGGCCTGCAGCAGCTCGGCATCGGGCGCCGCATACCAGAGGCGCGCCAGCAGGCCGTAGACCTCGGCTCGCGCGACCTCTTCGTCCAGCGCGGAAGACGTGGGGACGAAGCTCATAGCGTGGTGATCTTGAGTTCGTTCGAAGCGCTGTAGAGATCGATGACCCGGCAGTCGCTGCACATCTTGAGCCGCTCCAGCGCCTCGCCCTGGAACATTGCATGCCCGGCCAGCTTGCCGAGCATCGCCTCGATCGCCTTCTGCGTGCCGAAGGGTTTGCTGCACCGGATGCAGCTCCACGGGCGCGCCTCGTTCAGCACCACCGGCTGGCGACGCTCGGGCGCCGCCAGGTAGCGGGGCACCAGCGAGATCGCGTTCTCGGGGCAAGTGCTGTCGCACAGGCCGCACTGCACGCAGTTCTTCTCGATGAAGCGCAGCTGCGGTGCGTTCGGGTTGTCCTGCAGGGCAGAAGACGGACAGGCGCTCACGCAGGCCAGGCACAGCGTGCAGCGATCCTTGTCGACCTCGATGCCGCCGAAGGGCGAACCGGCGGGCAGCGGTATGGCGAGCATGGCGGGGGCGGCTGCAGGATTCGCGACGCCTGCGCCTGCATCGGCCAGGATCGGCGATGCCGCCACCAGGTGATCGATCGCGATTTCGAGCGTGTTGCGCTTCTCGCCGGCCACCGCAAAGCGAGCGGGCGTCTGCGGCACCCGTTGGCGAGTGCCGGAGCCTTGCGCCAGCGCAGCATCGAGCGCCGCAGGCGTCGACGCCGCGACCAGCCGGAAGTGCGTTCCGGTATACCCCAGGCCAAGCAACAGGGCCTGGGCGATGTCCATCTGCTTCTTCAATGCATCGACGTATGCCGGCGCTTCGTCCCCGGTGCACAGCACCACGACCTGGGTCGTGCCGAATGCAATCGCGCTGAGCCAGAGGTCGATGCCGGTGCTCGCGGCATGCCAGAGCGCCACCGGGATCACGTTCGCCGGAACGCCGTGCGCCTTGCCGAGCTGTGCATCTCGCCCGAGCCCTTCGACCAGCCGCCGGCCGCTTTCCTCGCTGTGCAACAGCAGCACGGCATCGCGCCCGCCGGCCTTGGCGTAGGTGGAAAGCAGCGTGCGCAACTTGAGGCCCTGGTCGGGCGCGCGCGGATAGGTGTAGCCCAGCGCGCCGGTGGGGCAGACGGTGGTGCAGGCGCCGCAGCCCACGCACAGGTTCGGATTGACCACGATGCGCTGCCGCGCCTTGTCGCTGGTCACGGCATGGGCCGAGCAGACCTCGATGCAGGCGTTGCATCCGACCTGCTCGTTGCGGCTGTGCGCGCAGAGCTTCTGCTTGTAGTCGAAGAACTTCGGCTTCTCGAACTCGCCCACCAGATCGCGCAGGCCCAGGAGCGTCTTGAGTCCGGCCGGCTGGGCCAATCCGCCGGCAAGGTGGAAGTAGCCTTGCGGCGGCGCATGCCAGTCGATCAACGGCGACCTGCCGAGATCGAGCACCAGGTCGAATTCGGCATCGAAGCTTGCAGGCCGACGCTGGAAGTCGATGGCGCCGGCCGCGGTGCAGGCACGCTCGCAGTCGCGGTGGCTGCTGCACTTGCCGAGGTCGATCTGGTAGTCGAGGCCGATCGCACCCTCGGGGCAGGCCGAGATGCAGGCATTGCAGCGGGTGCAGAGATCGAGATCGATCGGGTTGTCCTGCGTCCAGTTCAGCTTGAAGGCACCGAGCCAGCCTTCGATGCGGTCGATGCGGCCGGCCAGCACGGGCCACCGACGTTCTTGCGTGCCGCCCGCAACATCGGCGCCGTCGCCCGCACCTCGCGTGAAGAGCGTCACCTCGAGCGAGTCGCCCAGCAGCTCGGCGGCCCGCTCGGCTTCGCGCAACGGGCCGACGATCAGCAGCCGGCCCTGGCTGCGATAGCTGACGCTCGCGACCGGCGCCGCCTCCGGCAGGTTGGCGGCAGCCAGCAAGGCCGCGATCTTGGGCGACGCCGATTTCGCGTCGCGGCTCCAGCCACCGGTTTCGCGAATGTTGACGAAGCGAACGACCGCGCTGGTCGCGGCGGCCTCGGCCAGCTCGCCGAAGAGACGCTGCTCCTGCGTGCAGGCCACCACCACCTCGGCGCCATCGACCAGTGCCTGCTGGAATGCGGGCGCTTCGCGCCGGCAGAGGGAAGAGTGAAGCGGAAGGGTCTCAGCCAGCGCGGCCCCGAGGGTCCGGGGCTCGAGCGGCATGGTCTGGTTGCAGTCGCAGATCAGGGTCGTTGTCATCGAAATCTTGGCTGGCGGGCGGCACGAAGGCCACCTGCGGGCTGGGAGGGCTCACGCCTTGGATCGCATCGGCACCTTCTGGGAGGTCCGGCTCGCTGCGATCCGAACTGGACTGTGCCATGTCGACCTCCGCGGCCGCTATTGAGGGTTTCTCGGGGTTCTCCACGCGCTCGCGTTTTTCGTGGCTTTCTTGGCGTTCCTGGCTTTCCCGATTTGTCTCGACATCGTGGTCTTCCCGCTGCTCGGGCTCGTCGTCGACGAGCTTCAGGAACTGCGCGCTGGCCATCCGGCGCAACATGCTGGGCGGCAACGGCGATGGGATCGAGTAGTCGTCGATGTAGGTATCGAGACCGTCCATCACGTTGAAGTGCGGATCCGCGAACAGCTTCTTGAAGGCGGCGTTCTTGACCTCCGGCGCGACGTTGCGCGCCATGAAAGGCTTGAAGTCGGAGTCGATGGTGAGCGACTCGGTGTCGGCGAGCGACGGCGCGGGCGGCAGATTCGATTCATCCGCATTGCCGGATCTCGGCGGTGGGGCTTCGGCCTTGAGACTGGCCGCGGACGAAACCGTGGTTGCCGACTCCGCGGGGTTCCGGGCCTTCGGCGAGCTCTCGGAGTTCGCGGAGTTCGCTGACTCCGCGGAACCATGGTCGCTCGGTACGTCCTGCGAGGTCTCCTGCTCCCGAACCTGCTGCTTGCGCCGCGACCAGCGCTCGAAGAAACCCTCAGCCACCGCCCGGTCCTCCACCGCGCTTCTTCTCGGTCGAGACGCTCGCCGCATTGCCGAAACGGTCGACCAACGGCCGGAAGCTCTCGGGCCGCTTGCGCCGCTTGGGCTCCACCACGTAGTGAGCCTGGACATACGCCCGAAGCCAATCGACCACCTCGGGCTGCGCCGGCACCTGCTCGACGGATTCCTGCGCATCGAGCCACCGGCCTGCTTCGTTGTAGCTCAGGGTGACGATCAAGGGCCGCGGCATCGGCTCGGGTGCGAGGCTCGGCATCTCTTCCATCCGCCAGAACACGAACCAGCAGGGCGCCTCGGTTGCGGCATTGAGTTGGTAGCCCTCGACCTCGTCCTTGAACAACCCGACCTGGTAGCCCGGGTGCAGCCATCGCTGCCGGTCGCCGTCGTCTTCGAGCAGACGGGCTTCGGCACCGAAGTCGGGTTGGTCGGGAATCACGGCGTCGAGGCGCCAACGCCAGGGCTGCCAGCGGCTGGAAGGCCCGACGAGTCGTTCGCGCCGCATCACCACGGCCACGTCGATCGACGGCCGGGCATCGGCTTCTTTCGGGTCGGCAGGGAGCTCCATGCCCCGGAAGATAGCCGATGAGCGCGCCCGTGCGGCAAAGCCCGCACGCGCTGCAGAGGTCAGCGCGGCTTCAGCGCCAGACCGCCGTCCATGCCGATTTGCGCGCCACGCCCATCGCCGGCCGGCCCAGCGGCCGATGGTGAAGTTCGGCCGGCAGGGTCAAGAGGCGCAGAGCCTCGGCCGCCGGCAACTCGCGCATCGAGCTGCTGTAGAGGAAGCGAATCGAGAAGTCGCCGATGGAGACCGAGTCGCCATCGCGAAGCGCCTGGTTGTGCACCCGTTCGTCGTTGACGAAGCTGCCGTTGCGGCTACCCATGTCGCTGAGCATGTAGCAGTCGCCGGACCACTGGATCACCGCGTGATGGCGGCTCACGCGGTCGCTGTCGATGCAGACCCGGTTGGTCGGCGCGCGGCCGATCGTGGCGATCGGGCCGTCTATGTTGAACTGCCGCACGCTCTGGTTCTTGCCTTGGATGATGAGTCTGATCATTTATTCCTCGCTCGCTTCTTTACGCTTTAGTACTCAGTGGTCCGAAGCTTAGGGAGCGCGCGCGGGTTCGAAGCCCGGATGAAGGCGGTTTTTCCGGCCAGTTCCGGATTCGTGCCCAACACTGCACGGTGCGAGGCACCGTGCCGACCCGGTGCAAGGCTCAGGATGCGCCGACCGCTGTCCCGGTGCCGGTGCCGGTGCCGTACCCGGCGGCAGCCTGCGGCGTGCCCCCCTTCTCGATCTTCACCGCGCAATACTTGAACTCCGGGATCTTGCCGAAGGGATCGAGCGCCGCATTCGTCATGAGATTGGCCGCTGCCTCGTAGTACGCGAACGGCACGAACACGGCGCCGCTCGGCGTGCCGTCGTCGCGCCGCACATGGATCGCGACCTGGCCGCGACGCGACCGGATCGTCACCACGTCGCCGGCCGCAAGGCCGTGGCGCAGCAAGTCGCCCTGGTTCATCGATGCGGTCGCCATCGGTTCGAGCGCATCCAGCACCGAGGCGCGACGGGTCATGCTGCCGGTGTGCCAGTGTTCGAGCTGGCGCCCGGTGATGAGGACGAAGGGATAGTCCAGGTCGGGCCGCTCGGCCGCGGGAATGATGTCGGCCGGCACCAGGCGCACGCGACCGGTCGCGGTCGGGAAGTCGTCGATGAAGACCGTGGGCTGGCCCGGGTCGTCGGCGCTCAGGCACGGATAGGTCACGCTCGATTCCTGTACCAGCCGATCCCAGGTGATGCCTTCGATGGCGGCATGCATGGCCTGCCGCATTTCCTCGTAGACCGCGGCGACGCCGCATTCCTCGCCTTCGTAGTGCCAGCGGTCGTCGGCGGATGCGCGAAGCGGGCTCGAGGCCGGACCGATGCGCTGTCCGAGCTGCTGGATGATCCACAGGTCGGGCCGCGCGTCACCCGGCGGATCGAGCGCCCGCCGGCCGAGCTGCACCATGCGGTCGGTGTTGCTCACGGTGCCGGTCTTCTCGGGCCAGGCGCTCGCCGGCAGCACCACGTCCGCCAGCCAGGCGGTCTCGGTCATGAAGATGTCCTGCACCACCAGATGCTCCAGGCTGGCGAGCGCATGCCGGGCATGGTTCAAGTCGGGGTCGCTCATCGCCGGGTTCTCGCCCATGATGTACATGCCGCGGATCTTGTGCGGATCGTCATCGGGCGCCAGTGCCTTGTGCATGATCTCGACCACCGTGTAGCCCGGCGTCGCATCGAGCGGCATGCCCCAGAAGTCCTCGAACCAGCCGTGCGCGGCCTGGTCGTCCACCCGCTGGTAGTTGGGGAACATCATGGGGATCAGCCCGGCATCGCTCGCGCCCTGCACGTTGTTCTGTCCACGCAGCGGATGCAGGCCCGAACCCGGCTTGCCGATCTGCCCGGTCACGCTCACCAGCGCGATCAGGCAGCGCGCGTTGTCGGTGCCGTGCACATGCTGGCTGATGCCCATGCCCCACAAGACCATCGCACCCCTGGCGGTCGCGAAAGCGCGGGCCACCTCGCGCAGGGTCTCGGCCGGAATGCCGCAGATCGGCGCCATCGCCTCGGGGCTGTAGCCCTTCACGTTGTCGCGCAGCGCCTCGAAGTTGCTGGCGCGGTCGCGGATGAAATCCTCGTCGACCAGGCCTTCGTCGATCACCGTGTGGATCAGCGCATTCAGCATCGCGACATCGGTGTCCGCCTTGAACTGCAGGGTGCGCCAGGCATGCCGGCCGAGATCGGTGATGCGCGGGTCGGCCAGCACGATCTTCGCGCCGCGCTGCGCGGCGTTCTTCATCCAGGTCGCCGCGACCGGATGGTTGGCGGTCGGATTGGAGCCGATCACGAAGATCAGCTCGGCATGCTCGACATCGTTGACCTGGTTGCTGACCGCGCCGGAGCCGACGCCTTCGAGCAGCGCCGCCACGCTGGACGCGTGGCAGAGCCGCGTGCAATGGTCGACGTTGTTGCTGCCGAAGCCGGTTCGCACCAGCTTCTGGAACAGGTAGGCCTCCTCGTTGCTGCCCTTGGCCGACCCGAAGCCCGCAAGGGACTTGGCGCCATGCGCATCGCGCAGCGAAACCAGCTTGCCGGCCGCGAAGGCCAGCGCCTCGTCCCAGCTGGCCTCTCGAAAGGCCTCGCTCCAGTCGCCGGGCCGCGGCGCATCGCCGAAGTTCTTCGGCACGCCGGGCTTGCGGATGAGTGGCCGGGTCAGGCGCTGCGCGTGGTGCGCGTAGTCGAAGCCGAAGCGGCCCTTGACGCAGAGACGGCCATGGTTGGCCGGGCCGTCCCGGCCGTCGACGCTCACGATCTTTTCATCGCGCACGTTGTAGGTCACGAGGCAGCCGACGCCGCAGAACGGACAGACCGAATCGACCTGCCGGTCGATCGCCTGCGAGCCGACCCGGGTCTTGGGCATGAGCGCGCCGGTCGGGCAGGCCTGCACGCATTCGCCGCAGGCCACGCAGGTGCTGTCGCCCATCGGGTCGTCCAGGTCGAACACGATCTTCGAGCCCTCGCCGCGAAGCGCATAGCCGATGACATCGTTGACCTGCACCTCGCGGCAGGCCCGCACGCATCGCTTGCACTGGATGCAGGCGTCGAGGTTGACCGCCATCGCCGGATGCGTGAGGTCGGGGGCCGGCTGCTCCCGTTGCAGCGCGCGCAGTGCCGGCCGGACCTCGACGCCGAGCCGATCGGCCCAGGTGCTCAGTTCGCCATGCTGGCCGATTGCAACGGACGATGCAGCCGCAGGCGATGCGGCGACCTTCGCCTCCGCAGGACCATCGTTCCATTTGTAGCCTTGCTCAGGCATGTCGGAGAGCAGCATCTCCACCACCATCGCCTGGCTCTTCGACGCGCGCGGACTGGTCGCCTCGACTTCCATGCCCGGCGTGACCACGCGGCAGCAGCTCGCGGCCAGTGTGCGTTCGCCCTTCACCTCGACCACGCACGAGCGGCAATTGCCATCCGGCCGCATGCCGTCCATGTAGCAAAGCCGCGGCACCTGCACGCCATGGCGCTCGGCGGCTTTCAGGATCGTCTCGCCCTCGAAAGCCTGTGCCGGCTTGCCATCCAGCATGAAATCGATGGTCTGCGGCAGCAGTTCTGCCACCCGCGTCGGCGCGTTCATGCGATCTCCTCGGGAAAGTACTTCTGGATGCTGCGGATCGGGTTGGGAGCGGCCTGGCCGAGCCCGCAGATCGACGCATCGCCCATGACCTGGGCCAGGTCCTCGAGCGTTGCGTTGTCCCAGGTCGGCGCCTGCATCAGGGCCGCTGCCTTGGCGGTGCCGACCCGGCAGGGCGTGCACTGGCCGCAGCTTTCGTGCTCGAAGAAACGCATCACGTTGAGCGCCGCATCGCGCGCCCGGTCATGTTGGCCGAGCACCATGATCGCGGCCGAGCCGATGAAGCAGCCGTAGGGCTGCAGCGTGTCGAAGTCGAGCGGGATGTCGTTCAGGCGGGCCGGGAGGATGCCGCCGGAAGCGCCGCCCGGGAGGTAGGCATGGAGCACGTGGCCCTCCTGCATCCCGCCGCAATATTCGTCGATCAATTCCTGCACGGTGATGCCCGCCGGCGCCAGCTTGACGCCGGGATGCCGCACGCGGCCGCTCACGCTGAAGCTGCGCAGCCCCTTGCGGCCGCGACGCCCGAACCCGGCGAACCAGGCGGGGCCGCGCTGGACGATGTCACGCACCCAATACAGCGTCTCGAAGTTGTGCTCCAGCGTCGGCAGGCCGAACAGCCCGACCTGCGCGATGTAGGGCGGCCGCATCCTCGGCTCCCCCCGCCTTCCTTCGATGCTCTCGATCATGGCGGACTCCTCGCCGCAGATGTAGGCACCGGCGCCTCGGCGCAGCTCGATCTGCGGCAGCGGGCACGGCGGATCGGCTCGCAACTTGTCGAGCTCGGCCGCGAGCAGATGGCGAGCGGCGTGATATTCATCGCGCAGGTAGATGAAGCATCGATCGATGCCGACGACCTGCGCCGCGACCAGCATGCCTTCGAGGAAGCGATGCGGATCGCGCTCGAGGTAGGTGCGGTCCTTGAAGGTGCCCGGTTCGCCTTCGTCGATGTTGACCGCCATCACGCGCGGCGATGGTTGCTCGCGAACGATGCGCCACTTGCGGCCAGCTGGGAAGCCCGCGCCGCCGAGGCCGCGCAGGCCCGAGTCCTCGAGCGCCGCCAGCACGTCGTCCGCGGAGCGGGTGCCGTTCGCGAGCGCGGCTGCGAGCGCGTACCCGCCACGAGCCCGGTAGGCTGACAAGGAGGTCGCGGCCGGATGCTCCACGGTCGACTCGGGAAGCGGCGAGACGCTGCGTTCCACGAACGCAACCGGATCGAAGCAATGGTCGCCCTCGCCCTCGCCCTCGCCCACGCCTTCGCCTGCGAATGGGCGCTCGGCTTCGACTGCGCCGTCGCTCGGGCGATCGGGTGGCAGAGCGGCTGGCCGCGGCGGTTCCCGTTCATCCGCTCCCGACGCGTCCGCCGCCCGCACCTCGTCGACCACCGCCAGCACCTTGCCCGCCGTGGCCATTGCGACCGATCGCTGCTGAACCGCGACCGCCGGTGCCTGTTCGCACCGGCCGATACAAGGCGCCGAGACCACGCGAACATCGGTGCGCCCCGCCAGGCCGAGGCGGGCTCGAACCTCGTCGAGCAGCAGCGCCGCGCCCGCCAGCTCGCAGGCGAGCCCGTCGCAGACGCGCACCGTCAGCCCTGGCGCGGCCTCGTCGCCGCGCAGCACCTCGAAGTGGTGATAGAAGGTCGCCACTTCGTAGATCTCGGCCATGGGAACGTTGATTTCCCGCGCCAGCGCGACCAGATGGCGATCGTGCAGCGCGCCGAATGCATCGTTGAGCATGTGCAGCTGCTCGATCAGGAGGTCGCGCCGAAAACCCTCGGCCGGACGCGCACCGATCAGCGCACGCACCTCGTCGAGCGAAGCTTCGTCCGGCTGCCGGCCCTTCAGCTTGCTCTTGCGGCGGATGCGGTCGCGCAGTTGGTCGGGCGTGCCGAGCACGATGGAGTCGATGGGAGCTTGCATGCGTGGGTGCTGGGTGTCGAAGGCGCCGGTGGCTATTGTCGTTCGCACCGCGCGCCGATCGGCAGGCGTCCTACAAGAGCCCGCCGTCGGTTGCAGCAGATTGATCATCACACCAGGAGATCGACATGCCCCATCCTTCACCGAACGACCCGCAACGATCCAGTTCCGCGCCCGACGCCATCGGACCCCACGGGGACGAGGCGCCGCAGAAAGGCCAGGTCAGCGGCGGCAACGCCGACGGCCGCCAGGCCATCGACTTCGACGACGGCGAGATCTATTCGGGCCGCGGCAAGAACGTCCGCCAAGGCGGCACCGCGCATTCGCCCGGCGGCGACAGCGGTCGGCTCGGCCCGCCGTCCGAGCAGCTGTCCGGCTCGAACCAGCCGAGCGACCCGGACACCGGCGCCACCAAGAAGATCTGACCCGGCCTTCGGGCTCAGGTGTTCTTGCTGACCGTGATGGTCGGGAACTTGGCCGAGAAGTCCTTGGCCTTCTCGGCGATGCCGACCGCCACCTTGCGCGCCACGGCCTTGTAGATGCCGGCGATCTCGCCGTCCGGATCGGCCACCACGGTCGGCACGCCGTTGTCGGCCTGCAAACGGATGTTGATGTCGAGCGGCAGCGCGCCCAGGTAGGGCATGTCGTACTGCTCGGCCATCTTCCTGCCGCCCTCGGCGCCGAAGATGTGTTCGACATGACCGCAGTTCGAACAGACATGGACGGCCATGTTCTCGACGATGCCGAGGATCGGAACGCCGACCTTCTCGAACATCTTGATGCCCTTGCGCGCATCCAGGAGCGCGATGTCCTGCGGGGTGGTGACGATCACGGCGCCGGTCATCGGCACCCGCTGCGACAAGGTGAGCTGGATGTCGCCGGTGCCGGGCGGCATGTCGACGATCAGGTAGTCGAGATCCTTCCAGTTGGTCTGGCGGAGCAACTGCTCGAGCGCCTGGGTGGCCATCGGTCCGCGCCAGATCATGGCTTCGTCCTGGTCGACCAGGAAGCCGATCGACATGACCTGCACGCCGTGGTTCTCGAGCGGCTCCATGGTCTTGCCGTCGTCGCTCTCGGGGCGTCCGGTGATGCCCAGCATCATTGGCTGGCTGGGGCCGTAGATGTCGGCGTCGAGCAGGCCGACCGAGGCGCCCTCGGCCGCCAGCGCCAGGGCCAGATTGGCCGCGGTGGTGCTCTTGCCGACACCGCCCTTGCCCGAGGCCACCGCGATGATGTTCTTGACGCTGGGCATCAGCTGCACGCCGCGCTGGACCGCGTGGCTCACGACCTTGGTGTTGATGTTGACCGACACGTTCTCGACGCCCGGAACGCTCTTCGCCGCGGCGACCAGGGCCTTGCGAAGGGCCGGCACCTGGCTCTTGGCGGGGTAGCCGAGCTCGATGTCGAACGAGAGGTCGCCCTCGTGCAGCTGCAGGTTTCGAAGCGACTTGGACCCGACGAAATCCTTGCCGGTATTGGGATCGACGACCGCCTGGAGCGCGTCGAGGATCGCCTGTTGCTGAATGGACATGGGTGAAGACTCCTGATGGTCGGCTAGTCTAGTTCGGAGGCAAAGCCTTGGGTCCGTGGCCGCCCTCTGGCGGATCTGCGCCAGGCACGGTAGCGTCGGTTCATGAGCCGAGATTTGAATGCCCGCCGAAGATTCATTCGGCATGCCGCGGCGTTTTCGCTGCTTCCGGGTCTCGGCATGCCGTTGGCCGGACTCGCAGAGGCGCCAGGGGCTGGAGCGGGTCGCGCACGGGTCCGCCCGGGCGATGCCGCATGGCCGGCCGAGACCGAGTGGCAGGGTTTGAGCCGCCAGGTGCAGGGACGGCTGATCCGGCCCGAATCGCGACTGCTCGCCTGCGCCGGAGCGCCCCGCAGTCCGGCTTGCGACCGCGTGTTCCAAGGCATCCAGAACCCGTACCTGTTGGGCGACGATCCGGCCCTGACCCAGACGCTCGGCTGGGTCGATGCGTGGACTTCGATGCCGAGCGCCTATGCGGTGGCTGCACGCAGCACCGAGGACGTGCGGGCGGCGGTCGATTTCGCGCGGCGGCATCGGCTTCGCCTGGTGGTCAAGGGCGGCGGCCACAGCTACCAGGGCACATCGAACGCCGCCGATTCGCTGCTGGTCTGGACCCGCGGCATGAACGCCATTCAGTTGCACGATGGATTCGTGCCGCAGGGCTGCGACCGCATCGCCGCGCCGCAGCGGGCGGTCACGATCGAGGCTGGCGCGCTCTGGGGCGCCGCCTACGACGCGGTGACCACGCGCGGAGGCGGCTATGTGCAAGGCGGCGGCTGCATGACCGTCGGCGTTGCCGGCCTGGTCCAGAGCGGCGGCTTCGGCAGCTTCTCGAAACGCTTCGGACTCGCGGCGGCCAGCCTGCTGCAGGCCGAGGTCGTGACGGCCGATGGCGCGGTGCGCACCGTGAATGCCTGCCGCGAGCCGGAACTCTTCTGGGGCCTGAAGGGCGGCGGCGGCGGAAGCATGGGCGTCCTCACCCGGCTCACGCTGCAGGTTCATCCGCTGCCGGACGAGTTCGGCACCGTCACCTGCGCGGTCCGCGCCCGTTCCGATCAGGATTTCCGCCGGCTGCTCGACCTGACGCTGCGCTTCTATGCGGAGCGGCTGCACAACCCGCATTGGGGCGAGCAGATCCGCATCCGCCCGGGCAACACGATCCGCATCGAGATGTTGTTCCAGGGGCTGAACCGCGGCGAGGCGCAGGCCGTGTGGCAACCCTTCTTTCAGACGATCACCGAATTGCCCGACGCATTCGAATGGACCGCGGCCCCGTTCGTGATGGCCTTGCCGGCCCGCACCTTCTGGGCGCCCTCCACCTTCAAGAAGATGGCGGGCTTCATGAAAGCCGACGATCGCCCGGATGCACCGGAAGGCAATGTCTTCTGGGCCGGCGACCAGGGCCAGGCCGGCCAGGTTCTGCATGGCTACGAGTCCTGCTGGCTACCCGCAACGCTGCTGGCAGGCGGCGAGCGGCAGCGGCTGGTCGATGCACTGTTCGATGGCAGCCGGCACGGGGGGATCGCCTTGCATGTCAACAAAGGTCTGGCGGGCGCCGATCCCGCGGCTCGTCGCGCAGCCCGCGACACGGCGACCCATCCCGCGGTCCTCGAAGCCTTCGCGCTGGCGATCTCGGCCACCGAAGGACCGGCCGCCTACCCGGGCGTCCCGGGCCATGAGCCGGATGTCGAACGCGGCAGGCAGCGCGCGAGATCGACGGCTGCGGCGATGGCCGGGCTGCGCAGGCTGTTGCCGACGCCGGCGAGCTACCTGGCCGAAAGCAACTACTTCGAACGCGATTGGCAACGCGCCTTCTGGGGCGACAACCATGCCAGGCTGCAGGCGGTGAAGCGGCGATACGACCCGGACGGATTGTTCTTCGTGCACCACGGCGTGGGCAGCGAGGGCTGGAGCGCGGATGGGTTCTCGCCCCTGACCTGAGCCAATCAACGGCGCTCAGATGCCGCCGAGGCCTCGCCAACCGGGACCGTCCGAGGGCGCCAGCCGGCCCAGCTTCTTGACCAGCCGAACGGCATCCTCGGCGCCTTCGTAGTAGCCGTCGCGGCGGCCTTCCTCGATGAAGCCGTGCCGCGCATAGAAGGCGCGCGCAGCCGCGTTGCCGATCCGCGCTTCGAGCCGGATGGCGCGGATGCCGCAGCAGCCCGCGGTTTCCTCCAGCCAGGCGAGCAGCGCCGAGCCCAGCCCGGAACGCCGAAGCCCGATGCTGACCGCGAAGAGCGCGATGTGCGCGTCGGTATCGGCGTACTTCATGATCGCGAAGCCGGCGAGCTGGTCGCCCTCGAGGCCGACGATCACGTTGGTCTCGGGGTCGCGGATGCAGCGCAGCACGCGGTGCTCGGTCCAGCGCCAGGGCAATCCGTACTCGATGGTCTCGCGCGACATCGCAGCGATGCCCGCGGCATCGAGCGGTCGGGCGAGCTGGATGATCATGGCGCGAGCACCCTGCTCAGTCGGAAGCGGCGCGCTCGCCGCGCGAATCAGTTTGCGGATCGATGCCGAGTTCGCTGCAGATCCGGGTGGTCAGCGCCTTGAGTTGGGCCAGCTCGGCTTCGAGCCGCATCACGTTGAGCTTCAAGGCGGCGACTTCGCCGAGCGACGCTTCGGCGGCGCCGCCGGCCCACATGCCCGATGTCGCACCCGAGGCCGCGTCGACACCGGAAGGTTCGATCGGCGCGCCGCCCAGCAGATGCATCCATCGGCTTTCTCGCGCCCCCGGCAGGCGGGCGAGCTTCACGACCAGCGCGCCGGCGGGCCGCGCGGCGAGCTCGTCGAGGAAGGCCTCGACCGACGAGATGTCGGCGAAGGAATGCATGCGCTCGCAGGCGATGCGCAGTTCGCCCGGTGTTTGCGGGCCGCGCAGCATCAGCACCGTGAGCAGGATGGCCGATTGCGACGGAATCCGAAGCCGCCGCTCCAGGTTGTGCTCGTAGCGCGAGACCCGGCCGCCGCTGCTTTCGGACGCGAGCGTGTAGCGCTTCAGGCTGTCGAGTGCGGCCTGCACCTCGGTATCGCCCAGTTCCATCAATGGATTGCGGCTGGTCTTCTGGTTGCAGCCGGCCACCAGCGCGTTCAATGTGAGCGGATAGCTGTCGGGCACGGTGCGCTGCTTCTCGGCCAGCACGCCGAGCACCCGGGTCTCGGTCGGCGAAAGCGCCGGCAGGGGTGCAGGAAGGTGGGTCTGCAAGGCGGCGGTGGAGCCGGATGCAGTCGCGGGAAGAGAGGAGGATGCGGCAGGTTCGGTCACGCGCCGAGTGTAGGCCGGTGCCACCTAAAATGCCCCTCCGGCCGGCACTGCCGGCGGCTCTTTGCCGCAGACCTTCCGGTGCTCCGGCTCCACCCCCAGAAAGCGCCCCTTCGATGCCCCAGCGCAAGCTCTTCGTCACCACCGCCTTGCCGTACGCGAACGGCAAATTCCACGTCGGCCACATCATGGAATACATCCAGGCCGACATCTGGGTACGCTTCCAGCGGATGCAGGGCCACATGGTGCATTTCGTCGGGGCGGACGATGCGCACGGCGCGCCGATCATGATCGCCGCCGAAAAGGCGGGCAAGACGCCGCAGCAGTTCGTTGCCGAGATCGCAGCCGGCCGCAAGGCGTACCTCGACGGCTTCCATGTCCGCTTCGACAACTGGCATTCGACCGACAGCCCCGAGAACACCGAGCTGGCCCAGGGCATCTACCGAAGCCTCCGGGACGGCGGCATGATCGCCAACCGCACCATCGAGCAGTTCTACGACCCGGTCAAGGGCATGTTCCTGCCCGACCGCTACATCAAGGGCGAATGCCCGGTCTGCCATTCGAAGGACCAGTACGGCGACGCCTGCGAGGTGTGCAGCAGCGTCTATTCGCCGACCGAGCTGATCAATCCCTATTCGACCCTGACCGGCGCCGCGCCCGAGCTTCGCAGCTCCGAGCACTTCTTCTTCAAGCTGTCCGATCCGAAGGTGGTCGAATTCCTGAAGCAATGGACGCAGGACGGCAAGCTGCAGCCCGAGATGGCGCGCAAGGCGAGCGAATGGTTCGACGCCGGCATGGCCGACTGGGACATCTCGCGCGAGGCGCCCTACTTCGGCATCGAGATCCCGGACGCGCCGGGCAAGTACTTCTATGTGTGGCTCGATGCGCCGGTCGGCTACCTGGCCAGCCTCAAGAACCACTTCGACAAGGGCCAGGCACGGGAGCACTGGCACGAGCCTTCGCGCACGCCGCAAAGCTTCGACGAGTTCGTGGCCGACCCGGCCGTGGAGCAGGTGCATTTCATCGGCAAGGACATCGTCTACTTCCATACGCTCTTCTGGCCGGCGATGCTGCAGTTCAGCGGCCGCAAGACCCCGGCGCAGGTCAACGTGCACGGCTTCATCACGGTCTCGGGCGAGAAGATGAGCAAGAGCCGCGGCACCGGCATCGACCCGCTCAAGTACCTGTCGATCGGCATGAACCCCGAATGGCTGCGCTACTACATCGCGGCCAAGCTCAACGCCAAGGTCGAGGACGTCGATTTCACGGCCGAGGACTTCATGGCGCGGGTCAATGCCGACCTGATTGGCAAGTACATCAACATCGCGAGCCGGGCCGCCGGCTTCGTCAGCAAGCGTTTCGGCGGCAGCCTGGCGAGCCCGGGGCCGGACGGTTCGGCGCTCCTGCGCGACCTGCAGGGCGCGGCCCGCGGCCTGGCCTCGCTCTATGACGGCCGCGACTATGCGCGGGCGCTGCGCGAGATCATGGCGCTGGCCGACAAGGTGAACGAATACGTCGACCAGAACAAGCCGTGGGAACTCGCCAAGAGCGACGAGCAGAAGGCGCGGCTGCACGACGTGTGCACGACCTGCATCGAGGCCTTTCGGCTGCTGACCGTGTATCTGAAGCCGGTGCTGCCGGCGCTGGCGGCGCAGGTCGAGGCTTTTCTCGGCTGCCCGCCCCTCGAGTTCGGCGATGCCGGGCGGCTGCTGGGCGAAGGCCATGCGATCGGCGTGTACAAGCACCTGATGCAGCGGGTCGACGACAAGCAGCTCGACCTGCTCTTCGAGCCGGCCGTCGCTGCCGCGGAGGATGCGGCGCCAGCAGCCGAAGTCGCCGGATTGCCGGGCGGCGAAGCCATCGCGGACACCATCACGATCGACGACTTCGCGAAGATCGACCTGCGCATCGCCCGCATCGTGGATTGCGCCAAGGTCGAGGGCTCGACCAAGCTGCTGCGGCTCACGCTGGACGCGGGCGAAGGCCGGCATCGCAACGTGTTCTCGGGCATCGCCTCGGCTTACCGGCCGGAAGAGCTCGTCGGCAAGCTCACCGTGCTGGTCGCCAACCTGGCGCCGCGCAAGATGAAGTTCGGCATTTCCGAAGGCATGGTGCTCGCGGCCAGCCATGCCGACGACAAGTCGAAGCCGGGCATCTACGTGCTGGAGGCCGCAACCGGTGCAACACCCGGCCTGCGGGTCCGCTGAAATTGCAGGAGAAGACCATGGGCACGTCGCGCAAGTCGCTCGCCATCTTGTCGATGTCGATGCTGGTCGCCTGGCTGCTCGGCGGCTGCGCTGTGGTCAGCGTGGCCAGCACCGCGGTCAGCGTGGGTGCCGGCGCCGTGGGACTGGCCGCGGACGCGGCCATCGGCACGGCACGGATCGCCGGCAAGGCCGTCGGAGCGGCGGCCGATGCGGTGATTCCGGACGGCGACGAGTAGCGCGGCGCCGCCGCTCACCACGCGCCGCTCACGCACCGCTCGCCGCCCGGGCTCCGTTCGCCTGTGTCAGTTCTGCGCGAAGCAGTAGAGCAAGCCGCCCCCGCCCGTCTTCTTGAGCGCCTCCAGGCTGCAGCCCTGCGTGGCGTGCGACGAGTTCCAGGACTTGGAGGGTGCGTCGTCACGCAAGCCCATCCGGTCGTGGTGGCCGACGATGGCCGACCCGTCGCCACTCTTGGTCCAGTTGCCGCAGGTGTTGTCCTTGCCGTCGCTCACGGCACGGCCATCCGGCGAGGAGCCGGTCAGGATGTCGTGCAGGTTGACCGGGTCGCCGCGGCCGCTGATGACCTCGCCCTTCTCGGTGAGCGCGGTGGTCTTGGCCAGGCGGTTGTTCGCATGCAGGTCCGCGACGCTGTTCGCGACGAGCTCGCCCTTGGCGTTCATCCACGGGCCGCTGCCAATGCGGTCGCGTGCATCCACCGCGGGGCTGCCGGCCATTGCGCTGTTGCTCAGGTAGGCGCGCCACGTGCGACTGCCGGCGCCGGCTGCGCTGGCGAGGCTTTGGCAATAACGGTCGGCGCCGGCAAGACCGCCGAAGTCCGCGCCCTTGCCGGGGTTCGTGCTGGTCACGAAGAAACCCATGCGGCTCTTGGATGCCATCGGGCCGCCGGCGCTGCACGCGCTCAACACGGCGGCGGCAGCAGCGCCAATGGCCAGGATCATCGACAGTTTCGGGCTCATGCTTTGTCTCCTACTCTTCAAATTGGGAAGTGGCGACGCTAACCGATGAGCGTTTCGGCTTCAATGCGGGATGTCCCAAGCCCGGCCGCTAAAATCCGGCCTCCGAAGGTCCAAGCCACCATGTCCATCTTTGCCCGCCCCCACTACACGTCCGAGATCACGAGCTTCATCGACGAGATGAAAGCCAAGAAGCCGACGCTGGAGGCCGAGCAGCGCGCCGGCCGCGCCCTGCTCTGGGACAAGCACATCGACCGCAGCCTGCAAAGCGAGTACACCGAGGGCAAGGTGCCGATGCAGCCCTACGTCTACCAGACCAGCGTCAAGTAAGTGCCGATCCGGCCGGTTGCGACCTCGCGCGAGCGCCATGCCCACGGCGCCGGCTCGGGCAGTGGCGACGATCCGGCCGGCGCCGGCGACACGGCAATCGCCGATGACGACCAGCCGCAGAACATCGCGATGCCGGAGGTGGTCGACCAGGTCGCCCTGGCAAGGCTCTACGGCGAGCCGCTTTTCGCGCTGCCCAACGACCTCTACATCCCGCCCGAGGCGCTGCAGGTCTTCCTCGAAGCCTTCGAAGGACCGCTCGACCTGCTGCTCTACCTGATCCGCAAGCAGAACTTCAACATCCTCGACATCCCGATGGCGGGCCTCACGCGGCAGTACCTCGCCTATGTCGACCAGGTGCGCCGCACCAACCTCGAACTCGCGGCCGAATACCTGCTGATGGCGGCCATGCTGATCGAGATCAAGTCGCGGATGCTGCTTCCGCCCCGCAAGTCGGCCGAGGGCGAAGAGGTCGAGGACCCCCGGGCCGAACTGGTGCGCCGCCTGCTCGAATACGAACAGGCCAAGCTGCAGGCCGCTGCGCTCGGCGCCGCACCCCAGGCCGGCCGCGACTTCTGGAAGGCCCAGGTCTACATCGAGCAATCGCTCAAGCCGCGCTTTCCCGAGGTGCATGTGGTCGACCTGCGCGATGCCTGGGCCGACATCCTGAAGCGTGCCAAGCTGGTCCAGCACCACAAGATCTCGCGCGAGGAGCTGAGCGTGCGCGAGCACATGAGCATCGTGCTGCGCCACCTGCAGGGACGGCAGTTCGTCGAGTTCGAGAAGCTGTTCGACGTCGAGCGCGGCATTCCGGTGTTGATCGTCACCTTCATCGCGATGCTCGAGCTTGCCAAGGAAACCTTGATCGACATCACCCAGGCCGAAGCCTTCGCGCCGATCTACGTGCGGCTGGCCTACTCGGCCGCATAAGCCTGCATCGGACGAGCCCGCTCATCAAAAAGCTCGTGCGGCGCAGCGCTCGTCAACTGCCCGCGAGAGACGCCTCCGAGCCGGGCTCACGTCCCATCAGACGGGCCACCGCCTCCTCCGGCTTCACCTGCCCATCCAGCAAAGCGACGACAGCCGTGGCGATCGGCATCTCGACGCCGAGATGCGCCGCACGCTGGACCACCGCCCGCGCGCAATAGACGCCCTCGGCCACATGCCCGAGCGAGGCGACCGCCTGCCTGGCGTCGAGGCCCTGCGCCAGGAGAAGGCCGACCTTGCGGTTGCGCGACAGATCGCCGGTCGCCGTGAGCACCAGGTCGCCGAGACCGGAAAGCCCCATGAAGGTCTCGGCCCGCGCGCCGAGCGCCACGCCCAACCGCGTCATCTCGGCCAACCCGCGCGTGATGAGGGCCGCCCGCGCGTTGAGCCCGAGCGCCAATCCGTCGGCAAGGCCGGTCGCGATGGCGAGCACGTTCTTGACCGCGCCGCCCACCTCCACGCCGACGATGTCGTCGTTGGCATAGACCCGGAGGCTCGGGTTGTGGAAGGCTGCGACCAGCAGATCGCGAACCTCGGCATGCGGACTTGCGGCCACCAGTGCCGTCGGCTGCCCGCGTGCGACTTCCTGCGCGAAGCTGGGGCCGCTCAGCACGCCGGCCATCAACTCGGGCGCGATCGTTGCCTGGATCTCGTGGGCGAGTAGCCCGTAACCCAGGCTCGCGTGCATCGGCGGCTCGACGCCCTTGGACAACCAGGCGACCGGGCCATTCACATCGCGAAGCGCCGAGAGCTGCTCGCGCAGCGCCGACATCGGGGTGGCCACGATGACCAGATCGAGACCGGCAAGCATCGCGCCCGGCTCGCCGGTGCACAAAACGATCGCATCGGGCAGCTGCACCTCGGGAAGGTAGCGCACATTGACGCGCGTCTCGTGCATCGACCGATGCTGCGCCGCGTCGCGGGCCCACAGCCGAACCTCGTGCTGCGCGGCCGCATTGACCGCGAGCGCCGTGCCCCAGGCGCCGGCACCGAGCACGCCGATCTTCATAGCGGGCCCGGTCTGCGAGTTACTGCGTGACGATCGGCGAACCTTGCTGTGCGGCGGCCTGTGCCTGCTGCTGCTCGAACATCGCCTGGAAGTTGATCTCGGCCAGGTGGACCGGCGGAAAGCCACCGCGCTGGATCACGTCGGCCACGTTGCCGCGCAGGTACGGGTAGACGATCTGCGGACAGGCGATGCCGAGGATCGGGCCCATCTGGTCTTCCGGCAGGTTGCGGATCTCGAAGATGCCAGCCTGCTTGCACTCGACCAGGAACACGGTGCGGTCCTGGATCTTGGTCTGCACGGTGGCCGAGACCGTGATCTCGAAAATGCCGTCCGTGACCGGCTGGGCGTCGACCCCGAGCTGGATGTCGACCGTGGGTTGCTCCTGTTCGAGCAGGATGGCCGGCGAATTGGGCTGCTCCAGCGACAGGTCCTTGAGGTAGACGCGCTGGATCTGGAAGACGGGATCGAGGTTGGTATCGGCCATGCTGGACTTTCGGGAATCGGTGCGGCGCGCATCGGCGGGTGGACCCCGCGACGGGCAGAAAGAGGTTGGGGTGTTGGGAAAAACCGGCGCGATTATCGCCCGCCGAAACTGACTGCCGGATCAGCCGGCGGCGGAAGCGCCCTGCAGCAGCGGCATCAAGCCGCCGCGGCCGTCGAGCGCGATCAGGTCGTCGCAGCCGCCGACGTGGGTCTCGCCGATGAAGATCTGCGGCACGGTGCGGCGCTGGGTGATTTCCATCATCGTCGCGCGGGCCTGCGGATCGCTGTCGATGCGGATTTCCTCGATCTGGTCGACGCCCTTGGACTTGAGGATCTGCTTGGCGCGAATGCAGTAGGGGCAGACGGCGGTGGTGTACATCTTGACGGCTTGCATCGGGGCTTCTTTCCTGGAAAAACTAGGCCTTTTCGACAGGCAGATTAGCGTCTTTCCAGGACTTGAGTCCGCCTGCAATCGCTTGGGCCTGCTCGTAGCCGAGCTTTTTGGCCGCCGCCACCGCGCGCTGTGCGCGCCCGCCGCTCGCGCACATGAGCAGCACCGGCACCGACTTGTTCTTCACCACCGTGGCCAGCTTGGCCTCCAGCTGTTCGAGCGGGATGTTCTTGGAGCCGGTGGCATGGCCGGTGGCAAATTCCTCGGGGGTTCGCACATCGACCACCACGGCCCGCTGGCGGTTGATGAGATGGACCGCGCCCTGGGCGGTCAGCGAGCCGGCGTTGGCGCCGCGCACGAGCGGCCAGGCGAGCATGGCGCCCGAGCTGAGCACGATGGCGATCAGCATCCAGTTGTCGACGATGAATTTCACGGTAGTCCTTGGGAGGCAAACCCGGGATTTTAGAATGCTGTCTTTACGCACGCGTCCCAAAGGCTCTCCATGCACAAACTGGTATTGATCCGCCACGGCGAATCGACCTGGAATCTCGAAAACCGCTTCACCGGCTGGACCGATGTCGACCTGACCGAAACCGGCATCGAACAAGCCAAGCAGGCCGGGCGCCTCCTGAAGGCCGAGGGATACGACTTCGACGTGGCCTATACCAGTGTCCTGAAGCGCGCCACCCGCACCCTCTGGCACACCCTGGACGAACTCGATCGGACCTGGCTGCCGGTGGTGCATTCCTGGCGCCTGAACGAGCGGCACTACGGCGGCCTGCAAGGTCTCAACAAGGCGGAGACCGCCAAGAAATACGGCGACGAGCAGGTACTGATCTGGCGCCGGAGCTACAGCGTGCCGCCGCCGCCGCTCGAAGCCGACGACCCACGCAGCGAGCGCGGCGACCTGCGCTATGCCAAGCTCTCGGCCGAGCAGATCCCGCTGACCGAATGTCTGAGGGACACCGTGGCCCGTGTCATGCCCTTCTGGAACGAATCGATGGCGCCCGCGATTCGTGCGGGGCGCCGCCTGGTGGTGGCCGCGCACGGGAATTCGATCCGCGCGCTGGTCAAGTACCTGGACGGCATCTCGGACGACGAGATCGTCGGGCTCAACATCCCGAACGGCATTCCGCTGGTCTACGAACTCAACGACGATCTGAAGCCTTTGCGCCACTACTATCTGGGTGACGCCGCGGCGGCCGAGAAGGCGGCCGCGGCGGTCGCCGCCCAGAGCCGCAGCAAGGGCTGAAATATGACGCGTTGCCAGGGGGGACTCGCGGAACCTCGGCACGCAATTCGCTTCCAAGCTGTGTATATTGGTTCGCCAGCCGACAAGGACACTCACACATGGGCCAGAAACTCAAGATCACCGGCTGGGTAGCAGCCGGCGCCGTTGCCGGCGTGCTCACCACCGTCTCGCTCCAGACGGTCGCACGCGGCTCGCTGGCACCTTTGCCCCTCGAGGAACTGCAGCAGCTCGCAGCGGTCTTCGGAATGGTCAAGAGCGACTACGTCGAGGCGGTCGACGAAAAGAAACTGATCTCGGACGCGATTTCCGGCATGGTCGCCGGGCTCGACCCACATTCGCAGTACTTCGACAAGAAGTCCTTCAAGGAATTTCGCGAGGGCACCACCGGCCGCTTCGTCGGCGTGGGCATCGAGATTTCGCAGGAAGACGGCCTCATCAAGGTGGTGTCGCCGATCGAGGGCTCGCCGGCATTCCGGGCCGGGCTCAAGCCGAACGACCTGATCACCAAGATCGACGACACCGCGGTTCGCGGGCTTTCGCTCAACGAAGCCGTCAAGCGGATGCGCGGCGAAGCCAGCACCAAGGTGCTGCTGACGATCTTCCGCAAGGACGAGAACCGTACCTTCCCGGTCACCATCACCCGCGAAGAAATCCGAACCCAGTCGGTTCGCGGCAAGGTCATGGAACCCGGCTACGCCTGGATCCGGCTGTCGCAGTTCCAGGAGCGGACGGTCGACGACTTCGTCAAGAAGGTCGACGAGATCTACAAGCAGGACCCCAACCTCAAGGGCCTGGTGCTCGACCTGCGCAACGACCCGGGCGGCTTGCTCGACGCGGCCGTTGCCATTTCGGCTGCCTTCCTGCCCCAGAACGTCACCGTGGTTTCCACCGACGGCCAGTTGCCCGAGAGCAAGTCGGTCTTCAAGGCCGCGCCGGAGTTCTACCAGCGCCGCGCCGGTAGCGACCCGCTGCGCTCCCTGCCTGCCGCGCTCAAGACCGTCCCGCTGGTGGTGCTGGTCAACGAAGGCTCCGCCTCCGCAAGCGAAATCGTGGCCGGCGCCCTGCAGGACCACAAGCGCGCGACGGTCATGGGCAGCCAGACCTTCGGCAAGGGATCGGTCCAGACCGTGCGGCCGCTCGGCCCCGACACCGGCCTCAAGATCACCACCGCTCGCTACTACACGCCGAGCGGCACGTCGATCCAGGCCAAGGGCATCGTGCCCAACGTGCTGATCGACGAGAGCGCCGAGGGCAGCCCCTTCGCCGCCCTGCGGATGCGCGAAGCCGACCTCGAGAAGCATTTGGCGAGCGGCCAGGGCCCCGAAAGCAAGGATCCGGAGCGCGAGAAGGCACGCGACGAGGCGCGCAAGCGGCTCGAGGAAGAGGCCAAGAAGCCGCCGCAGGACCGCAAGGTGCCCGAGTTCGGAACCGACAAGGACTTCCCGCTGGTGCAGGCGCTCAACCGGCTGAAGGGTGCGCCCGTGCTGGTGAGTAAGACCCAGGTCATCGTCGACAACAAGGAAGAAAAGAAGGAAAACTGAGCCGCGCTCGGGCGGCGTGGCGCGGGTACGCATGGACGACCAAGACCTGCTGCGTTATTCGCGCCACATCCTTCTCGAGGAATTCGGCATCGACGGACAGGAGCGCGTCAGCGCCGGCCATGTGCTGGTGATCGGCGCCGGTGGGCTGGGATCCCCTGCCCTCCTGTACCTCGCGGCTGCCGGCGTCGGTCGCATCACCATCGTCGACGACGATCGGGTCGACCTCACGAATCTTCAGCGACAGATCGCGCATTCGACCGAGCGCGTCGATGCGCCCAAGGTGCGATCGGCTGCCGAAGCCATGCGCGCCCTCAATCCCACGATCCGGATCGACTGCGTCGAGCAGCGTGCATCGCCGACGGAACTGCGCACGCTGGTCGCCGAGGCGGACGTGGTGCTCGACTGCTCGGACAACTTCGCCACTCGGCATGCGATCAACCAGGCTTGCGTTTCGGCCGGCCGTCCGCTGGTGGCAGGGGCTGCGATCCGCTTCGATGGGCAGTTGAGCGTCTACGACTCGCGCGATGCCTCATCGCCTTGTTACGCCTGCCTGTTTCCGCCCGACTCGGAATTCGAGGAAACGCGCTGCGCGGTGCTCGGGGCTTTCGGGCCGGTGGTGGGCACGATCGGCACGCTGCAGGCGAACGAGGCGCTGAAACTGCTTGCCGGCGTGCAGCCGTCGCTCGCCGGGAGATTGCTCATGTTCGACGGGCGGCGAACGACCTTCGATAGCATGAAGGTGGCGCGGGATCCCGCTTGCGGCGTCTGCGGGCATCGCCCTGGCGAAACGCGAGCCTGACCGCCCGCGGCATTCTGGCGAACCAATCGATGGCGGGTGGCGCCAGCCTCGGCAGGGCAAGACCCTCGACTTCTTCTACTGGCGCTTGGCCTTGTTCGCGCCCGCGGCGGCTGCACCTGCCGTCGGCTGCTTGGCTCTGGCCAGCACGTCCTTGCAGTCGGCATCTTCGCCGGGTCCGGTCTCGATCGTGGCTGCCAACGCCAACAGCGGGTTGATGGCACCGAGCGCCAGGGCTGCGAGCCCGCGGGTCGCCAACGGTGCGATCTGGAGCCCGCCCGACGGATCGCCGAAGGTACCGCCGATGACGAGCGGTGTGCGAAGCGACAGGATGCTCTTGTCCTTCGGTTGCTGGTTGACCACGAAGTCCAGCGTCTCGTCCTTGAGGCTCGCCTGGCCGGTCATGTTGAACACCGTGTCCTCGGTATCGAACACCAGGCTGCGCCCGCGCATCACGCCCTTGTCCACGTCGAAGGCGACGGCGGCACAGCGAAGGATCACGTTGCGGTCGCCGTTCAACAGGAACTTGATGGCCTCGGCGCCATCGAGGCCCATGAATTCCAAAAGCAGGTTGCTGAACTGGCCACGGCCCGTGATGGCGGCCACGTCGCCGGACGAGTTGCCGAGCCACTCGGCCACCGAACTGCCGCGCCCCGACAGGTTGACCCGGCCATCCAGCTTGCCGAAGCTGGTGCGCAGGGTTTCCGCCTTCGGAATCAGGCGGTTGAGCTGCATCGCCTTGATCTCGAGCGCGCCGCGGATGTCGGCCGGTTTTTGCGACGCATCGATCCGGATCGAGCCGACCAGCTTGCCGCTCGCGATGCCGAGGTCCAGCGGGTCGAGCGACAAAACGCTGTTCTGGAGCTTGACGTGGACGCTGCCACGGTCGAGTGGCAATTCGCGAACGTTCTGGATCTTGGCTGCGGCGTAGGTCACGTCCGCGTTCATCGCGCCGAGGCGCTCGAAATCGAGCGGCGTGGTGGGCAACACCTTCGCACCCACGCCGCCCTGGTTGCGCTTCGCTTGCGTGATGGTGGTCGGCGCCTTCACGCCCTCGACCGCATTGGCCGAGCGCTCGGTGGGCGCAAGGCCGATCAGCGGGCCGAGGTCGTCCATGTCCATGACGCGGGATGCCAGCTTGCCGCTCAGCCGCGGCGGCTTTTGGCCCTGCTCGAATTGCATGTCGCCGCCGATGTCCGACAAGCCGAGCTTGCCCTTCAGGCCGACCACCTGCCAGGTGGTCGCGCGTTTCTTGATTTCTCCGCTGAGCGCGTAAGGCGAGGTCTGCGGCAACGCCACGCCGAGCAGGTTGTAAAGGTCGCCCAGGTTCTGGCCCTTGAGATCGAAGGTCGCATCGATGCCGTCGAGCGTCGTGAGTTCGGCGACGGTGCCCTTGGCGCTGAGTCGGGTCTGGCCCGCGATCGCCCGGATCTCGGCGGGAAAAGGCGGCTGGCCGACCGACGTGAGTTGAAGCACGTTGCCGGTGCGGCCTTCCGCCGTGAGCGGCTGCTTCTGGTACCGGCCCTTGATCTTGTAGCTGAGCGGCATCTCGCCCTTGCTGGTGTCGAAGTCGAAATCGACATGCAGGTCCACGCCCATGTGCTCGGCCAGGAAGTCCACCGCACCGCCGTCGACCTGCACCAGGCCGATGGTGGGCGCCGTGCCACCACTCGAATCATCCTTGCCCATCGCCCAGGTACGCCGTCCGTCCTGCTCCATCTGCAGACCGACCGCAGGCGAAACCAGGTTGATGCGGGGAATGACGATCGACTTGGAAATGAGCGGCCAAAGCCGGATATCGAACTCCGCACGTTCGGCGCGAATGAGATACGGATCTCGCGCCCAGGACGGATTGGCGAACTCGATGCCATCGAACTTGACGGTGGCCTGCCGCAGGCCCAACCCGACGTCGAGGTGCCGGGTGATCTCGAACTTGCGCCCGGTCTGCTCGCTGACATAGCGATTGATCGGACCTCGCAACATGTCCCAGGGGAAGAACACCAGGACCAGCCACAACACGACCAGGAGCCCGAGCACGGCGCCCAATACCTTGACCCACAGAGGGCGACGACGCAAAGAGGTGCTGCTCGAATTCATGGTTTGGCGATGTCCACGCGCCTACCGCGGCGTCTGCATGGGCGCCACGACCGCCGACATGGCGCCGGTGATGGCGGGTAGCTTTTGATCGGCTGCTTCGAAAGCGCCACTGCTCACCACGCGTGTTGCCGCGTCGACGAACCTCAATTCCGCATCGGCGATCTCGCCACCCGCGACGCCGACTGCCGCCGCCGCCAGGCCCGCGAAGGCGACCAGGCAAGTCCAAAGCATGTTCATCGAGTGCTCCACGATGTCGGTTCGTCGCAGCGCCGGGATGGCGCGGCTCATCGATCCGGCCCGTTGAAACTAAGGTGGTCGCCGATGAGCGGAGGTCGGCATCGAACAGCATCGACTGTGGGGCGAGGCCTACCCGAGGGGTGGTCGAAGTACGCGAACCGTGTTCGCCGCAAGATGCGTCGAAGTGCTCGTAAGAACCAGACTACAGGTTCGGCGCCTCCGAAGTTGCATGATGCGAAGCTGTGTCCGCTCGCGCTCGGCTCGCACGGTGCCTGGCGACCGGTCACGATACGGAGGCAGGTTCAGCAGGTCTTCTCAGTTTCCATGGACGAGAGATTGAAAACTTACATCGTCGAAGACAACGTCACCATTCGAGAGAACCTCGTCGGCACACTCGAAGAGTTGGCACACATCGCGACCATCGGCTTCGCCGAATCGGAGAACGAGGCGGTTCAGTGGCTCCAATCCCATCCGGACGAGTGGGAGCTGGCCATCGTCGACCTGTTCCTCAAGCAGGGCAGCGGGCTCGGCGTGATCCAGGCATGCGCCTCTCGCAAAGCCACGCAGCGGGTCGTCGTGCTCAGCAACTACGCCACACCCGATATCCGGAAGCGCTGTGCGCAGTTCGGTGTCGACGCGGTGTTCGACAAGTCGAACGAGATCGATGCATTGATCGATTTCTGCATTCACAAGAGCGGCAAGGACGCGAAGCCCGCGGGAGCTGCGCCCGACATCCAGCAAAACGGCCTCCAGGTCCGGGGACGCTAGAGGCCGTCGTGCATTCGGCCGGGCTGCCGGCCTGCCTTCGAACGGAAGCTCAATCGATGAGCTTGTTCTTCATGGCGTAGTAGGTCAGGTCGCTGTTCGACTGAAGCCCCATCTTCTCCATGAGGCGGGTGCGGTAGGTGCTGACGGTCTTGACCGATAGCGACAACGTCTTGGCGATCTGGCCGGC
The DNA here is from genome assembly GCA_902506565.1 of Burkholderiales bacterium 8X. Classification (GTDB taxonomy): domain Bacteria; phylum Pseudomonadota; class Gammaproteobacteria; order Burkholderiales; family Burkholderiaceae_C; genus Variovorax. Next base: position 3,831,804 of record LR732703.1, read on the forward strand.
GGTTTCGCCTTGCGCGAGCTTCAGGAACACCTGGAATTCGCGTTCGGAGAGCTGTTCGTGCGGCGCCGCGTTGTCCTTGCGGTCGAGCGTCTTGGCGAGCAACTCGGCGACCGCCGGCGTGATGTAGCGCCGACCCAGCGAAATGGTGCGGATCGCGTTCACGATCTCCACCGGATCGCATTCCTTGTTGAGATAGCCGCTCGCGCCCTGGCGGATCAGGTTCATCGCGTAGTGCTCTTCGGGATAGCCGCTCAGGATCAAGATGCCGACATCCGGCGCCTTGGCCCGAATCATCGCGAGCGCGTCAATGCCGGTCTGGCCGGGCATCGAAAGATCCATCAGCAGCACGTCGAGTTCCGTGGTGCGAACCAACTCGATGGCTTCGCGTCCGCTGGCTGCTTCGCCCACGACGCGCAGATCGACGTACCCCGAGAAAAATGTGCGCAAGCCCGAGCGCACGATCGCGTGGTCGTCCACAATTCCGATCCTGATCATCTGTTACCTTCGTTGTTGTCCTACGGCTCTACGAGTCACACACGTTAGTTCACCGGTCGTACGGGATTATTCCCGAAATTAGGTGACTGCCATCTCGCGGAGACCCCATGCGCTGGTTAGCTTTCCCGAAGATTGCCGTTGGCCTTGCGTTGGCGGTACTCGCCGCCCTCGCCTTGGTGGGCATCAACGAGGCGGGTTACCGACAGTCGTCCCATGCATTGATCGAGATCGACAACGCGCAGCGCGACCGGCTCGCCGTCAACATCTTGTTGCAAAACATCCTCGATGCCGAATCGGGTCAGCGTGGCTACCTTCTGACGGGCGACGACAGTTACGGCAAGCCTTACGACACCGCCGTCAAGAACATCGAGGCGCAACTGGCGGTGTTGCGATCTGCCTACGCCGGACGACCTGAGGAGAGCCAACGGTTGAACCAACTCGCCGCCCATCTCGCGAGCAAGCTCGAAGAGATGGCGACCAGTGTCCGGCTCAAGAAAGAAGGCAAGGAAGAAGCCCTCAGGTTCCTCATGACGAACGATGTCGGGCGGCAGGAGATGGAGGCGGTACGAGCCGATGCGGCCGCGTTGGATGCACTCGGCAACCAGGCGCTGGTCAAGGCTCGGGGCCAGATCGCGAGCGCTCTCAACTTCGCCCGCCTCGGCATCGGGCTGGTCGCATTGATCGCGTTGCTGGCCTTCTTCCTGTACCTCCGGCAAGCCCATACGCTTCGCCGAGCAGGCGAGCGCCAGCAGGAGACGCTGCAGCGCGAGCGCAACGCCCTCGAAGACGAAGTTCGGGAACGCACCGCCACCCTGGCCGAGCTGGCGACGCACCTGCAGGACGTGCGCGAGTCCGAACGCGGTTATCTGGCGCGCGAACTGCACGACGAGTTGGGCTCTCTGCTGACCGCAGCCAAGCTCGATGTCGCGCGGCTCAAGTCGCGGCTCAGCGACGCGCCGGACGCGGGCCTGCGGCTCCAGCATCTGAACGAGCTTCTCAACAGCGGCATCGCGCTCAAGCGACGCATCATCGAGGACCTGCGGCCTTCCTCGCTGTCCAACCTCGGTTTGATCGCCTCGCTCGAGATCCTCGGCCGCGAATTCGCCGAGCGCACCGGCGTCGAGGTCGAGATGGTGCTGGAACCGGTCAAGCTCAACGACGCGGACCAGCTGACCGTGTACCGGATGGTCCAGGAGAGCCTGACCAACATCAGCAAGTACGCCGGGGCCACCAGCGCGCACATCGTGATGAAGAACCAGGACCAGCAGGTCGTGGTCGAGGTCAGCGACGACGGCGAGGGTTTCGATCTCGGGGCCGACCGTCCCAGCTCCCACGGACTGGCCGGGATGCGGCATCGAGTGGAGGCAGCCGGTGGCAGCCTGACGGTGAGTTCCGATACTGGCAAAGGCACTCGGCTCGCGGCCGTGCTACCTGCACTCGCTGCCTGAAGTCAGCCGGTCGGGCGAGCTGCAAAAAGCCGATTCGTTCCTCTCCTACGCCCCGTGAACCCTGGAGCTGACAGGGTATTTGAGGGTGGTCGCCTACCCTTCGTACAACCCGTCGGAACCGCTTGCCAGCCACGTGCGCTCGCCAACCAGGCCGGCGTTTTCGGGCCACCGGCACGCAGCATCATGGCCGTAGCGTGATGGCCTGACGGGCGCCGTTAAGCCCTACGATGAGCGGGTCCCGCCACCACTTTTTTGAAGGAAGCTCCATGAACAACAAGTCCCCCTCGCAGCTCGCCGGCGATGCCCGCCAGACCGCCAACGACGCCATCGACAGCACCCGCGCCTATGCGCAGAACGCGGTCAATGCAGCGGGCGAAAAGGTTCGTGACCTGCGCCGCGATGCCGAACCTGCCGTCGAGCAACTCGCGGCCCGCGTCCAGCAGGCCGTGCAGCGTGGATTGGACGCAGCCTCCACCACCAGTGCACGGGCCCAGCGCCGTTTCGAGCAGGCTGCCGATGTCACCGGCCGCTATATCTCCGATCAACCGGTCCGCTCGGTGCTCGTTGCCGCAGCCGCCGGCGCGCTGATCACCGCGCTGATCGTTCTCGCCAGCCGCAGCCGCGACGACTATTGAAGTCGCGGTTTCACCGAACGGCACCGCGCAGGCATCGATCATGATCCACCCCATCTTTCCCACGTTGCTCGGGCATCCGAATCTTCTAGCGGAGCACGCATCCAACTACGGCGCCTTGATCCGGCAGGAGATGTCCGAGGCAAGCCGGGGCATCATGGCCCGCATGATTGCCGGTGTGGTCGCAGCAGTCAGCGCCATGCTGGCGCTCGGCTTGATCGGTATCGCGGTGATGCTGGGCGCCCTGCACGGCTTCCACTGGACGCTCGTCATCGTGCCGGTCGTCGCTCTCGTCATTGCAGCGGTATCGGGCTACGTCGCGGCGCGGCCGTCGGACTTCCATCCGTTCTCCGATCTCCGCTCGCAGTTCGACGCGGACGTACAAGCCTTGCATCTCGCCGGAGAACGTCATGGCCGCTGAAATCGACCTGCCCTCGCCCAAGGAGCGCCTCACCCGCTCGAGGGAGGCGTTGTTGCTGCAGATGCAGGGCGGCGATCGCCGTGCCGCCTCGCGTACTGCCGGTCCGTTGCCGGTCGGCACTTCGGCTTTCGATGCGACTGTGCCGGTCGATCCGCTGGCGCCGCCGATCACCGGCGGCCGCGACTTCGCTGCCCGAGGCCGACCCCGTCAGCGCTTCACCGACCGGTTCGTCTGGACTTCCGTCGGCCGGAGCGTCATCGAGCGGTGGTGGCAGCGCCATCCGGCCAATGCAGCCGGCCAACTCGCCCGTCCGTTGCTCGAACGTTATGCGCGGCAGGAGCCGGTGAAGCTGGTCGCGGGAGCAGCCGCGGTCGGCTCGCTGATCGTGCTGGTCAAGCCGTGGCGACTGCTGTCGATCACGGCTGTGATTGCAGCGCTGCTCAAGACCTCCGACGTGGCCGACCTGGTCACCACGCTCCTGCACCGAGACACCAAGAAAGAACACCCATGAACGACAGAGCACACCCCACATCCGATTCCAGCGGGCGCCTGCAGCTCGACCAGGCGGCCATCGATGCCGCCGCGAAAAGCATCGACGACGGCGCGGTCACGCCGGGCTACGGCCCCTGGCGCGACGATGTCGTCAAGCTCCTGAACGATGCGCTCGCAACCGAGTTGGTCTGCAACCTGCGCTACCGCCGTCATTACTTCACCGCCAAGGGCGTCAACTCGCCAGCGATTGCCGAGGAGTTCCTGGTGCACGCGAATGAAGAGGCAGCGCATGCCGACAAGATCGCGGAGCGGATCGTCCAGTTGGGAGGAAGCCCGCTGTTCAATCCGGACCAGCTGCTCGAGCGCAGCCATGCGCAGTACGACGAGTCCTCCGACCTTCAATCCATGGTCCGCGCCAACCTGGTGGCCGAGCGCATCGCGGTCGAGACTTATCGCCAGATGATCGTGTTGATCGGCGACAAGGATCCGACCACCCGTCGCATGCTCGAGGAAGTGCTCGCCGACGAGGAGGAGCATGCGGACGAACTCAGCGACTGGCTGACCCGCTGATCAAGCAAGTGGACTGCCTTCCTCGGCATGAGGAAGCGCCCGACAAAAAGCCCGGCATCGCCGGGCTTTTTCATGTCGATCGAGGCGGGCTCAGATCTTGTCGACACCGCGCTTGATCGCGTCCTTGGTGTCTTCCTTGGCATCACCGTAGTTCTTCTGCACGGCGCCGGTTGCCTGGTCGACCTTGCCTTCGGCTTGCATCTGTTCGTTGCCGACGACCTTGCCAACGCCTTCCTTCAGCTTGCCCTTCAGTTCGTCTGCACGACCTTCGACTTGATCCTTGTTCATTTCAGCTCCTTCGAGAGTTTTGACAGCGTGGATCGGCTGAACCACCCATTCACATTACCAACGCTCAACTGTTGTGTTGGGAGTCCGGAGGCCGAATGGGTGTAGGACGCGGCTCAGGCCGTGACCGTCCAACCTTCGAGCGGGTCGACGGTTGGTGGCAGCCCGTAACCGGGACCTGGCGAATCCCGGCGCTGGTAGCCCCAGGCCGCTTGCACGAGGCACAGCGCCGCGTCGAGATGATCCGCCTTGGCATCTGCAAGCATGAGCTGTCGATCGGCCGGGGAGCACGCCAGCCGAATGCCCAGGCGGGACCTGCCGGCTTCGAGCGCTGCCAGCAACTCGATCCGGACCAGCGAGCGGCCATCCCCTTCGAGAAGCGCGGCGTCGCTCTTGTAGCTCCTGCGCCCGACCAGTTCGCGTGCGAGCAGCCCGGGATAGCCCTCCAGCGCCACTCTTCGTTCGCCGCTCGCCGCGGCTCGGTGCAACCCCGGAATCGATGCACCGCTTGCCAGCAACCGCGGCACGCCCGCATGCAGCATGTACGCGACCGGCGGGTTGACCCACTTCATCGACGGGCTGGAACCCGAGGGACCGTCGGTGACCCGATGCGCGAACTTGCCGCCGACAGGCCGGGCAGCACAGAACGCGGCGAAGGTGGTGCGGATGTCCTTGCGTTCGAGGCTTGCGTAATGCGCCATCAGCGCTTCCCATTCGAGCGGCCAGCCGAGCGTCTCGACCAGTTCACGCGGCAACCCGAACGGGAAATCGAAGGCGCCCACCCAGCTCGGCGTTCGTTCGAGCCATGCGGCCCAATCGTCCAGAGAATCGAAGGTCTCGAACCCCGACAACGCGACGACGCCGTGGTCGGACGGGGCTCCCAACGCGATGACGATCGGCTTGCGCCGGCTGGGCGCGCTCGAGAAATCGCAGCCGAGCAGCAACGGCGCTGCCGCCGGGACCACGGCGATGGCAGGACTCAGGGCCTGCCCGCGATGGCCGCAGTGGCCATCAGCTCCTCGAGCAGCGCGAGCGACACCTTGCCCGAAACAGAATAGGGATCGAAATCGGGTGTTTCCGAATACCGAAGCACGCTGGCCGCATTGATCTTCGACAGGTTGACCTGGCCCATGGTCCAGCCACCGAAACGGCGCTCGGTGATTTCTTCGTAGTGCAGCAGTTCCACGTCCTTGTGACGCGGATCCTTCTGGATGTGGCTGTACAGCTCGTTGACGGCGCGTCGGCCGCCTTCGATGGCCTGCAGGAAGATGCCCGAGCCGTAGCAAAGGATGCCGGTGATGCCGTGAGGCGTGTTGTGGGCCCGCGACTGGGACAGGATGGCCTCGATCGCCTCCTTGCTCGTGTCCACCGCACGGCTGGCATAGAGAAGTCGTACCAACATGGTTCAGCCCTTGCGAGGAAGCAGCGACAAGAACTCGCGCCTGAGGTTCGGATCCTTGAGAAACACGCCCCGCATGACCGAATTGATCATCTTGCTTTCCATTTCCTTGACGCCGCGCCACTGCATGCAGAAGTGCTCGGCCTCGACCACCAGCGCCAGGCCGTCGGGCTGGGTCTTTTCCTGGATCAGGTCGGCCAGCTGGACGACCGCCTCTTCCTGGATCTGGGGGCGGCCCATGACCCATTCGGCCAGACGCGCGTACTTGGATAGCCCGATGACGTTGGTCTGCTCGTTCGGCATCACGCCGATCCAGAGCTTGCCGATGATCGGGCAGAAGTGGTGCGAGCAGGCGCTGCGCACCGTGATCGGCCCGACGATCATCAGCTCGTTGAGATGTTCGGCATTCGGGAATTCGGTGATCGGCGGCGGTGCGACATAACGGCCCCGAAACACCTCGTTGACATACATCTTCGCGACGCGGCGCGCAGTGTTGCCGGTGTTGTGGTCGTTCTCGATATCGATCACCAGGCTTTCGAGCACCTGCTTCATCTTGACCTCGACCTCGTCGAGCAAGCCGTCGAGTTCGCCCGGCTGGATGTACTCGGCGATGTTGTCGTTGGCATTGAAGCGCTTGCGGGCAGCGACCAGGCGCTCGCGAATCTTGACGGATACGGGGGTGCCCTCGTCGCCAGCACCCGGGTCGGCACGCTCCGGGGCATCGGTTTTCCTTAGCATTCGCGCATCCTAACAGTGAATCTTTTCGGTGCACGCCGCCTTCGGGACGGCTCCCGCAATGACGTCGCCGCTATCCTTTGGATAGCGCAAATTCGGCCACCAGGGGCAGGTGATCCGACATGCGCGCCCAGATCGGACCGCGCGGAACGCTGGTCGACACCACTTCGACATGACGCCCGTAGATGAAGTCGAGCTGTGCGACCGGCAGGCGGGACGGGTAGGTCAGGGTGCGCGGTCCGCGCAGGTCGGATGCATCGCGCAAGCCCATCGCATTCATGGCGTATCGCATGCGGGCGCCCCAGTCGTTGAAGTCCCCCGCCACCACCAGCGGATCGCCGGCGGGTATCTCTCGCTCGATGAACTCGCGCAGCAACGCGACCTGCCGAACCCGGCTGCCCTTGATCAGGCCGAGGTGCAGCACGATCGCGTGGACGGTGCGCGCATCGACCTCGATGGCGACGTGCAGCAGGCCCCGTTGCTCGAAGCGGTGATCCGAGATGTCCTGGTGCGTCTTGCGCAGCACCGGCCATCGGGTGAGCAGCGCGTTGCCGTGTTCGCCGTGGCGGGTCACCGCATTGGTCTCGTAGACCGCCGTATAGCCCTCGGGTGCGAGGAAATCTGCCTGGGGCTGTTCGGGCCAATGCCTGAAGCGCAACGCCGCCTGGCGATTCATCTTGCGCACTTCCTGCAGGCAGACGATGTCGGCATCGAGGCCCTCGATCGCATGGCCGAGGTTGTGGATCTCGAGGCGCCTTGCAGGTCCGATGCCCTGTACGCCCTTGTGGATGTTGTAGGTCGCCACACGCAAGGTGGAGACGCTGGACGCCGGATTCATCGCGCAAATTGTGGCAGCAGCAGGATGGCTTCGGCGTTGGAGGGTGAAAAGCAGGCGTCCGCCGCAGCCCGATAAGGCAGCCAGCGCCAGTGCGTGTGCTCGCGCGGTGCGAGCCGCGGCTCCCATGCCGCCGGCAGGCACAGCCCGAACACCCGCTCGGTGTTGTGCAGCACGCCCGGCGCATAGCGGCTGCGCCAGCGCGGGTAGATCTCATAGACGTTCTGCAGCTGCCAATCGTGCAGGCTGGCGGCCAACGGGCTGCCGTCGCTGCAGTCGAACCCGGTCTCCTCGGCCACCTCGCGGATCGCGGTCGATCGGAACGGCTCGTCCGGATGGTCCTTGCTGCCGGTCACCGACTGCCAGAAGTCGGCGGCATCGGCGCGGCGTATCAGGAGGACGTCGAGCGCCGGCGTGTAGATGACGACCAGCACCGACTCCGGGATTTTCCAGGAGCCGATCGCCATGTCCGTGTCGAAGCCGGCCTCTCAGGCGGCGGGCTGCGGCGTGTTGCGCAACCGGATGTGCAGTTCGCGCAATTGCTTCTCGTCGACCGGGCTCGGCGCCTGCGTGAGCAGGTCTTGCGCACGCTGGGTCTTGGGGAAGGCGATCACGTCGCGGATCGACTCCGCGCCGGTCAGCAGCATCACCAGCCGGTCGAGGCCGATCGCGATACCGCCGTGCGGTGGCGCGCCGTATTGCAGGGCGTCGAGCAGGAAGCCGAACTTGCTCTTCGCGTCTTCCGCGTTGATCTTGAGCGCACGAAACACCTTGCTCTGCACTTCCTCGCGATGAATACGCACCGAGCCGCCGCCCATCTCGATGCCGTTGAGCACCATGTCGTAGGCCTTGGCGATGCACTTCTCGGGCGCGGTGTCCATCAGGTCCTCGTGGCCGTCCTTGGGCGCGGTGAAGGGATGGTGCACCGCCGACCAGCGCTGGCCTTCCTCGTCGAATTCGAACATCGGGAAGTCGACCACCCACAAGGGCGCCCAGCGCTCCTCGAAGAGCTGGCTCTTGCGACCGAATGCACTGTGGCCGATCTTGACCCGCAGGGCACCGATCGCGTCGTTGACTACCTTCTCCTTGTCGGCGCCGAAGAACAGGATGTCGCCGTTGCGGGCGCCGGTGCGCGCCACGATTTCTGCGAGCGATGCATCGTTGAGGTTCTTGACGATCGGGCTTTGCAGCCCGTCGCGGCCGGCCTGCGCATCGTTGACCTTGATGTATGCCAAGCCCTTCGCGCCGTAGATTTTGACGAACTCGGTGTACGCATCGATGTCGCCGCGCGACAGGCCACCCTCGCCGCCGCCGCCCGGCACCCGGAGTGCGACGACCCGGCCGCCGTTCATGCTCGCGGCCTGCGCGAAGACCTTGAACTCGACGTTGCGCATCACGTCGGTGAGCTCGGTGAATTCGAGCTTGACCCGCAGGTCGGGCTTGTCCGAGCCGTACTTGAACATCGCGTCGGCATAGCTCATGACCGGGAACGGCGGCAGGTCGACCTCGGCTGCCGCGCGGAACACCTTGCGGATCATGCCTTCGAACATCTCGCGGATCTCTTCCTCGGCCATGAACGACGTCTCGATGTCGATCTGCGTGAATTCGGGCTGGCGGTCGGCCCGCAGGTCTTCGTCGCGGAAGCACTTGACGATTTGGTAGTAGCGGTCGTAGCCGGCCACCATCAGGAGCTGCTTGAAGAGCTGCGGCGATTGCGGCAGCGCGAAGAAGCTGCCGTCGTGCACGCGGCTCGGCACCAGGTAGTCGCGGGCGCCTTCGGGCGTCGACTTGCCGAGCATCGGCGTCTCGATGTCGATGAAGCCGTTGGCATCGAGGAACTTGCGTGCCTCCATCGTGACCTTGTAGCGCAGCATCATGTTGCGCTGCATGGCCGGGCGGCGCAGGTCGAGCACCCGATGGGTCAGGCGGGTGGTCTCGGACAGGTTGTCGTCGTCCAGCAGGAACGGCGGCGTGACCGACGGGTTGAGGACCTTGAGCTCGTGGCACAGGATCTCGATCCTGCCGCTCTTGATCGTTTCGTTGACCGTGCCTTCGGGCCGGGCACGGACCAGCCCGGTGACCTGCACGCAGAACTCGTTGCGCAGGTTCTCGGCTTCGGCGAAGGTCTTCGCGCGATCCGGGTCGCAGACCACCTGCACGTTGCCTTCGCGATCGCGCAGGTCGATGAAGATGACGCCGCCGTGATCGCGACGGCGATTGACCCAGCCGCAAAGGGTGACGGTCTGGCCCAGGAGGGCATCGGTCACGAGACCGCAGTAATGAGAACGCATGGCCATGATGATTCCGAAGCGCCGGGAGGCGCGAGTCTTGTCCGTTGGAGACTGATCTATTTGATTGCGAGCTTGGTCGGGCTGCCGGGAACGACCACGCCCATCGAGACGATGTACTTGAGCGCATCGTCCACGCTCATTCGGAGCTCGATGCAGTCGCTGCGCTTGAGCATCACGAAGTAGCCGCCGGTCGGGTTCGGCGTGGTGGGCACGTAGACGCTCAGGTAGTCCCCGCCCCCCAGGTGGCCCAGCACTTCGCTGCCGGGCGCGCCGGTCACGAAGGCGATCGTCCAAACGCCCTCACGCGGCCATTGCACGAGCACCGCGGTGCGAAAGGCATTGCCGTTCTCGGAGAAGAGCGTGTCGGAGACCTGCTTGACGCTCGAGTAGATGGAGCGCACCACCGGAATCCGCCGCACCACGGCGTCGCCCCAGTTGAGGAGCCGTTTGCCGACGAAGTTGCTGGCGATGGCACCGACCCCGAGCAGGATGCCGAGCGTCAGCAGCACGCCGAGGCCGCGCACGCGGTGGTCGTACAGCCATTTCTGCCACGCCTCTGGCAGCACGAAGAGCGTCTGGTCGAGCGTGCCGATGATCCAGTTCAGCACGCCGAGCGTGATGACCAGCGGCACGATGACCAGCAAGCCCGAGAGCAGCCATTTGCGCAGCGCGTGCATGAAAGGACTCAATCGCCCTTGGCGGCCGAACCGCCGCCGGCGGCGCCGGACGATGGCGACGGCGATGAACTGCCCGAGCCGGAGGCGCCCTTGGCAGTGCTGGACGGCGAAGCGGCGGAGGGCGTGGAGGTGGATGCGGGAGCGGCTGCGCCGCCTTCGGCCGGCTTGGTACCCGAGTCGGTGGCGGGCGACGCGGCTTCGGCGGTGGCCGGCTTGTCAGCGGGCTTCTTGCCGCCGCCATCGCGGAAATCGGTCACGTACCAGCCCGACCCTTTGAGCTGGAACCCTGCAGCCGTGACCTGCTTGCTGAAGGTACTGGCGCCGCAGTTCGGGCAGACCGAAAGCGGCTCGGCGGAGAGTTTCTGCAATACGTCTTTGGCAAAGCCGCAGGCGCTGCACTTATAGGCGTAGATGGGCATGGCTCGGGGGGGTATGGCATGCGGCAGGAGGGCCGCACGCAAAGCCCGCGATTATAGGCCTCGCCCCTCCGAACACCCTCTACGGCTCATGCAGGATCGACGGCCAGCGGGCGATGGGGCGTGCGGATGTTCGACACCCACTGCGGCGCCAGCGACCCCGCGAACATGCCGGCAAATGCCGCCAGCACGCCGGCGAGCTGGGCCGGAAAGGCTTCGCCCCACGGCACCGCCATGAACAGCAGCCAGACGCCGATGCCGAGGACCACGGCCGCGATCGCCCCCTGCGTCGTCGCGCGCCGCCAGTACAGGCCGCACACCAGCGGAACGAAGGCACCGACCAACGGCACCTGGTAGGCACCGGAAACCAGTTCGTAGATCGGCGTTCCCTGCATGCGGATCGCGTACGCCAGCACCGCCGCGCTGAACACCAGCACCGTGATCCGCATGGTCAGCAGGTTTTCCTTGTCGGTGCCCAAGGGCCGGAACTGCCGCCAGATGTTCTCGGTGAAGGTGACGCTGGGTGCCAGCAAGGTGGCGGAGGCAGTCGACTTGATGGCCGACAGCAGCGCGCCGAAGAACAGCACCTGCATGATGAAAGGCATCTTCTCGAGCACCAGCATCGGAAGCACCTTCTGCGGATCTTCCTTGAGCAGCGCCGCGGTCTGCTCCGGCATGATGAGGAGCGCGCTCGCCACCAGGAACATCGGCACGAAGGCGAACAGGATGTACGCCACGCCGCCGATCACCGGACCGCGGGTCGAGGCCTTGATGCTGTTGGCGGACATCACGCGCTGGAACACGTCCTGCTGCGGGATCGAGCCCAGCATCATCGTGATCGCCGCCGCGAAGAAGAACACCATGTCCTTGAAGTTCGGCTCCGGCCAGAACCTGAAGAGGTCCTTGCTGGCCGCGAACGAGATCACCTTGTCCGCGCCGCCGGCCATGTTGCCGGCGAACACCGCGATCACCGCGAGCCCCACCACCAGGATGATCATCTGCACGAAATCGGTGACCGCGACCGACCACATCCCGCCGAACAGGGTGTACGCCAGGATCGAGACCACCCCGATGACCATGCCGGCCGGGATGCCGATCGCGCCGCCCGAGAGCACGTTGAAGACCAGGCCCAGCGCAGTCACCTGCGCCGACACCCAGCCCAGGTAGCTCAGCATGATGATCAGCGAACAGGCCACCTCGACCACGCGGCCGTAGCGCTCCCGGTAGTAGTCGCTGATGGTGAGCAGCGTCATGCGGTAGAGCTTGCCGGCGAAGAAGAGCCCGACCAGGATCAGGCAGGTGCCGGCGCCGAACGGATCCTCGATCACGCCGTGCAGGCCGCCGTCGATGAACTTGGCCGGGATGCCGAGCACGGTCTCGGAGCCGAACCAGGTCGCGAAGGTGGTCGTCACGATCATGAAGAGCGGCAGGTGCCGCCCGGCGATCGCGAAGTCGGTGGTGTTCTTGACCCGCTTTGCCGCATACAGGCCGAGCGCGATCGTGAGCAGCAGGTAGACGATGACCAGGGTCAGCAACACGTCGAAAACTCCTTGTGTCTAGAAGAGCCGAATCCGAACCAGGAGCTGCATGGCGAGCAGGCCCAGCACGAAACCGATGCCGCCGTACACGATGGTCTGCAGGAGCCGGTTGGTGCGCTTCTGCGCGGCCAGCAGTTCGAGCAGCTCGCGGCGATGGTCGGCCGGCCGGTTCTCGAGGTAGTCGTGCAAGAGGCGCGGCAACTGCGGCAGCAGCTTGGCGTAGCGCGGCGCCTCGGCGCGCAGTTGCTCGAAGAGCTTGCGCGGCCCGATCTGGTCGGCCATCCACTTTTCGAGGAAGGGCTTGGCGGTGTGCCACAGGTCGAGTTCGGGGTCGAGCTGGCGGCCGAGCCCCTCGATGTTGAGCAGCGTCTTCTGCAAGAGCACCAGTTGCGGCTGGATCTCGACCTGGAAGCGCCGCGAGGTCTGGAAGAGCCGCATCAGCACCATGCCGAGCGAGATCTCCTTGAGCGGCCGGTCGAAGTACGGTTCGCAGACCGTGCGGATGGCCGCCTCCAGCTCGTCGATGCGGGTGCCCTCGGGAACCCAGCCGCTTTCGAGGTGCAGCTCGGCGACCCGCTTGTAGTCGCGCCGGAAGAAGGCGACGAAGTTCTGCGCGAGATATTCCTTGTCCGACTCGGTGAGCGTTCCGATGATCCCGAAATCGAGCGAGATGTAGCGCCCGAACGTGGCAGGCTCCAGGCTGACTTGGATGTTGCCCGGATGCATGTCGGCATGGAAGAAGCCGTCGCGGAACACCTGCGTGAAGAAGATGGTGACCCCGTCGCGCGCCAGCTTGGGGATGTCGACACCCGCGGCCCGCAGTCGATCGAGCTGCGCGATCGGCACGCCCTTCATCCGCTCCATCACGATCACTTCCGGATGGCAGAAATCCCAGAACATCTCCGGGATCATCACCAGGTCGAGCTTGGCCATGTTGCGTCGCAATTGCGCCGCATTGGCCGCTTCGCGAACCAGGTCGAGCTCGTCGTGCAGGTATTTGTCGAACTCGGCAACCACCTCGCGCGGCTTGAGCCGCTTGCCGTCGGCCGACAGGCCCTCGACCCAGCCGGCCATCATGGCCATCAGCTCGAGGTCTTGCTCGATCACCCGCCGCATGCCCGGCCGCAGCACCTTGACCGCGGCCTCCCGCAGGTTGCCCCGGTTGTCGCGGATGGTGGCGAAGTGGACCTGCGCGATCGACGCGCTGGCGACCGGGGTCGGGTCGAACTGCACGAAGACATCGGCGAGCGGCCTGCGGAATGCGCGCTCGATGGTGGCGATCGCGATCTTCGAATCGAAGGGCGGGACCCGGTCCTGCAGCCAGGCCAGTTCGTCGGCGATGTCGGGCGGCAGCAGGTCGCGGCGGGTCGAGAGCACCTGGCCGAACTTGACGAAGATCGGGCCGAGGCTTTCGAGCGCCTCGCGCAGCCGCTGGCCACGCGGCGCGTCGAGCTTGCGCCCGACCGACACGATGCGCGCGACCACCCTGAGCCAGGGCTTCTGGAAGCTGGTGAGGACGAGCTCGTCCAGGCCGTAGCGAAGCGCGACCAGGACGATGAAGATGCTGCGGGAAAAACGCCTCATTCGGCGCTCGAGGGGCCGGCCTTGTCGCCCGGCCGCCGGGCGACGAACTGGCGCAGCGCGCCGACCACGCGGCGCGCGCCGGTCGCCAGGGTGTGCGCCGGCACGTCGCCGATGACGCGGGCGAGGTCGTCCTCGACGTCCCAGCGAACATGATCGACCAGCCAGTTGACCTCGGCCGCCAGCTGCACATCGCCGTCGATCCGGACCGCGGGCTTCTCGCCGCGGAAGGCTGACCGGGCGAGGCCGAGCGGGTTTTCCTCGGTGACGGCGAGCACCAGTTCGGGAATGGCGCCGGCGGGTGCCAGGTCGAGCAACCCCGCCGGCGTGGCAACCAGCTTCAGGGTCACGAAGCGCCAGCTGAACTGCACCACCCGGTTCTGCTGGCGAATGAGTCGCTGCTGGGCTTCGGGCTCTTGCTGGAGCACGTGGTTCAGGAAAAGCACGATCCGCTGCTGCGCTTCGTGCACCGCCCAGGCCGGCGGCTGGAGCCGGGCGCCGACCTTGTCGAAGAGGTCGCCTAGAAAAGCAAATGGGGACGATGGTGTGGCCATGTCCCCATTATTCCCGAGCCGCAAGCGGGATCGACGATCCGCCTACGCCCCGTGCGTGCTTGAAAACGACTACTGCAAGGCCTGCACGCCCGCAACCAGCCAGCCGCCGTTGCCCGACTTCGACTTGGTCATGTTCCAGACCTCGCGGAACGGGCTCGGGCCGGCCGACACGTCTTCGCGGATCATTCCGGAGAACTCGACGCTCGCCATGTACATGTCGGGCAGCTCCTCGATGCCGAGCAGCTTGGCGTCGAGCATCACGACTTCGGTCTTGTTCGGCTGGCCGCCGGTGTGCGTTTCGCGCTCGGCGAGCTGCTGACGGATCTCGCCAACCATGCCGTCCGTCATCATCGAACGAAGGGTTTCGATGTCGTCCCGGTCCCAGGCATCCTGCAAGGTCACGAAGTTGCGCTTGGCCGCGGTCAGGAAGCCATCGGCATCGAAGCCGGCCGGGATGCCCCAGCTCTGCGAACCCGCAAGCGCCGAGCCGATGAGGCTGCCGCCGGCCGCTGCCGCGCCCGCCATCGACGATCCGCCGGCTGCCGGTTGATGCTCGGCAGGGCTCGCGTCGAAATCGGCGGACTGACGCTCCCATGGCCGGGCCGAGGCGTCGTTGCCGACGTTCTTGGGGCTGTACTGCGCCGGGGCGCCGACGTTGGCGGGGTTGCCCGCGCCTTCGAATGCGAGGCCGCCGCGCGAAGACACATTGCCGTTGCCACGCGAGCGGGCAGCGAAGATGCGCCAAACCACCACGCCTGCCATGACCAGCAAGAGGATCAGCAGCACGTTGCCGAAGGCAGCACCGAGGCCGAGCGAGTGCGCGAGCCACGCGAGGCCAAGGCCGGCGGCCAGGCCGCCGAGCATGCCGGCCCACGGGCGCTTGGGAGCGGCCGCTGGCGCGGCGGCGGCCGGCTTGGCGGCGGCGCTGTTCGCGTTCTGTGCCGGCGCACCGGGCGAAGCCGGCGTCGTTGGCGACGCGTCGCGCTGGGTGACGTTGCCGGACTGCTTGCCGAAGGACTTGCCGCCGCCCATCCGGCGGGCGTCTGCATCAAGGCTCACGACCGCAAGGGCGCAAACCAGCAAAACGGACCAAAAACTTTTCATGGTGTCTCCTCTTTCGGCTTACTCGAAGCGTTTCAACATTTGATTCCAACATGCAAGGCGACCACGCCGGCTGTCATGTTGTGATAGTCCACATGGCCGAATCCGCCCTCCTTCATGAGGGTCTTGAGTTCTTCCTGCGAGGGATGCATGCGGATCGACTCCGCCAGGTACCGATAGCTCGCGTCGTCGCCGGCCACGACCTTGCCGAGCCGCGGCAGCACGTTGAACGAATACCAGTCGTAGGCCTTTTGCAGCGGCTTCGCGACCTTCGAGAACTCGAGCACCAGGAGCTTGCCGCGAGGCTTGAGCACGCGGTTCATTTCCTTGAGCGCGAGATCCTTGTGCGTCATGTTGCGAAGGCCGAAGGCGACGGTCACTACGTCGAAGTGATTGTCGGCGAAGGGCAGCTTCTCGGCGTCGCATACCAGGGTCGGGAGCGCCACGCCGTCGTCGAGCAGCCGGTCGCGGCCGGTGCGGAGCATGGCTTCGTTGATGTCGGTGTGGACGACCTGCCCGGTCGGGCCGACCTTCTTTGAGAAGGCGAGTGCGAGATCGCCGGTACCGCCCGCGATGTCCAGCACCTTCGAGCCTTCGCCGACGTTGGCGACCATCACGGTGTAGGCCTTCCAGGCGCGATGCAGCCCGGCGGACATCAGGTCGTTCATGAGGTCGTAGCGCGGGGCAACCGAATCGAAGACGCCGCGAACGCGGCCGGCCTTCTCGCCTTCGGCGACCGATTCGAATCCGAAATGGGTGTTGCTCATGGATCGGATGTTAGGGCGGAAGCCGCCGCATCAAGCCGACGACCCCAAAGGCACGGCGGGCATTGCGCGCCGCGCGGCGCCCTCAATGTCCGCCGCAGCCGTGTCCGCCGGCGGCAGGAGCGGGTGTCATCGGTGCATCGCGATCGACCCCGGCCGCAGCCAGGCGGGACTGGTACTCGGCCCAGAGCGCCTCCTCGCGAGCGCCCAGCTCGTACAGCAGGTCCCACGAGAAGATCCCGGTGTCGTGCCCGTCCGAGAAGGTCGGCTGCACGGCGTAGTTGCCGACCGGCTGCAGGTCGATGACCCCCACGTTGCGCTTGCCGGTCTGCAGCACCTCTTGTCCGGGTCCATGGCCCTGGACCTCGGCCGACGGCGAGTAGATGCGCATCAGCTCGAAGGGAATGCGAAAGTTCGCGCCATCCGAGAAGCCGACCTCGAGTACCCGCGACTTGCCGTGCAGGGTGATGGACGTCGGCGTCGGAGCGCCCGATTGAAGACCTGCCATCAAAGACTCCTTGCCCGAAGGCGTTGAACCAACTCGGCTTCCAGCGCGGCGAGCGATTGCTTCGAGACGGCTTCGCGATCGAGGTTGCGCGCGCGCAGCGGCGCTGCCCAGATCGGTGCCGGAAAGTGGCTGTCGTCCTCGAAGCGGCCGATCACGTGCCAATGAAGATGCGGCACGACATTGCCGAGCGCCGCCAGATTGACCTTGGTGGGCGAAAGCGTTTCGCGCATCGCCCGCTCGACCTCCGCCACCGCTTCCATGCAGAGCGCCCGCTCTTCGGCCGAGAGGTCGGACCACTCGGCCACATGCGCGTTCCACACGACCCGGTAGAACGCCGGAAAGCCCGCCTCCTCCGCATGGATCACCCGGAAGAGCTTCGACGCGAACACCAGCCGGCCGCCACCGCCGGTGCACAACGGGCACGCGGACGTTTCGCTCATACCAGCACCCGCTCGATCCCGCCCTGGTTGGCCGCCGCCACGTAGCCCTGCATCCAGTCGTCGCCCAGGAGCCGATTGGCCATCTCGACCACGATGTAGTCGGCTTCGAGCAGGCCGTTGTCGAGATCGCCCTGGTAGCGGCTGAGTCCCTGCAGGCAGCTCGGGCAGCTGGTCAGGATCTTGACCTTGCCTTGCGCCGGCAGCAGCGAGCGCTCGCGCAGTGCGGCCTCGCCCTTCTTCAGTTCCTCTTCCTTGCGGAAGCGCACCTGGGTCGCGATGTCGGGCCGGGTCACGCCGAGCGTGCCGGACTCGCCGCAGCAGCGATCGTTCTTGAGCACGTCGTTGCCGACCAGCGCCTTGACGGTCTTCATCGGCTCCTGCTGCTTCATGGGACTGTGGCAGGGGTCGTGGTACAGGTAGCCGCCCTGCCCCGGCGACTCGGTGCCGACCAGCGTGATGCCTTTTTCGAGCAGATATTCGTGGATGTCGATGATCCGGCAGCCGGGGAAGATCTTGTCGAACTGGTAGCCCTGCAGCTGGTCGAAGCAGGTGCCGCAGCTCACCACCACGGTCTTGATGTCGAGATAGTTCAGGGTGTTGGCGACACGGTGGAACAGCACCCGGTTGTCGGTGATCATCTTCTCGGCCTTGTCGAACTGGCCGCTTCCCCGCTGCGGGTAGCCGCAGCAGAGATAGCCCGGCGGCAGCACGGTCTGTACGCCCGCATGCCACAGCATGGCCTGCGTCGCGAGTCCGACCTGCGAAAAGAGGCGCTCCGAACCGCAGCCCGGAAAGTAGAACACCGCCTCGGTCTCGGACGTGGTGGACGCAGGGTTGCGGATGATGGGCACGTAGTCGGCATCCTCGATGTCGAGCAGCGCCCGCGCGGTTCGCTTGGGCAATCCGCCCGGCATCTTCTTGTTGATGAAGTGGATCACCTGCTCCTTCACCGGCGCCGGGCCGAGCGTGGCGGGCGGTGCCTCGGTCTGCTTGCGGGCGGCCCGGCGCAGCAGCTTGTTGGCAAGGCGCTGCGCCTTGAAGCCGATGTCGACCATGCCGGTTCGCATCAGCTTGATGGTCTGCGGGCTGGTCGCGTTCAGGAACATCATCGCCGCGGCATTGCCGGGTCGGAACGACTTCTGACCCATCTTGCGCAGCAGGTTGCGCATGTTCATCGAGACATCGCCGAAGTCGATGTCGACCGGGCACGGCGTGAGGCACTTGTGGCACACGGTGCAGTGGTCCGCGACATCCTCGAACTCTTCCCAATGCTTGATGCTGACGCCGCGGCGGGTCTGCTCTTCGTACAGGAAGGCCTCGACCAGTAGCGAGGTGGCGAGGATCTTGTTGCGCGGCGAATAGAGCAGGTTGGCCCTCGGCACGTGAGTCGCGCAGACCGGCTTGCACTTGCCGCAGCGAAGGCAATCCTTGACGCTGTCGGCGATCGCGCCGATGTCGCTCTGCTGCATGATGATCGACTCGTGCCCCATCAGGCCGAAGCTCGGCGTGTAGGCATTGGTCAGATCCGCATGCACCCCATGCCCGGCCGCCGCACCGCCCCTGAGCAGCTTGCCCTTGTTGAAGCGGCCTTCGGGGTCGACCCGCTGCTTGTAGTCGGTGAAGGGCGCAAGCTCTTCGTCGGACAGGAATTCGAGCTTGGTGATGCCGATGCCGTGCTCGCCCGAGATCACGCCGTCGAGGCTTCGCGCCAGCACCATGATCCGTTCCACGGCCGCATGCGCCGTCTGCAGCATCTCGTAGTTGTCGCTGTTGACGGGGATGTTGGTGTGCACGTTGCCGTCGCCCGCGTGCATGTGCAGGGCGATCCAGACGCGGCCCTTGAGCACCCGCTGATGGATCGCGTTGCACTCGGCGAGGATCGGCGCGAACTCGGCGCCGCTGAAGACCAGCGCCAGTGGCGCGCGGACCTGCGTCTTCCAGCTGGCGCGCAGCTCATGGTCCTGCAGCCGCGGAAAGAGCGCCTCGACGTCGTCGAGCCAACCCTGCCAGAGGCCGCGCACCTCGCGCAGCAGCTCGATGGCCTGAGCCACGCGGTCCTCGAGCAGCTCGGCGGACGAGATCTCGTTGGCGTCGTCGCTCTTGCCGAGCGGCAGGTTGCCGCGCTCGAAGAAAGCCTCGAGCTCGTTCAAGAGGGCCAGCTTGTTGCGCAGCGACAGCTCGATGTTGATGCGCTCGATCCCGTCGGTGTATTCGGCCATCCGCGGCAGCGGGATCACGACGTCTTCGTTGATCTTGAAGGCATTGGTGTGCTTGCTGATGGCCGCCGTGCGCTTGCGGTCGAGCCAGAACTTCTTGCGCGCCTCGGGGCTGATGGCGATGAAGCCCTCGCCCTTGCGCGAATTCGCGATCCGCACCACTTCCGAAGTGGCGCGGGCCACCGCATCGGCATCGTCGCCGGCGATGTCGCCGAAGAGCACCATCTTCGGCAGGCCGCCGTGCTTCTTGGACTTGGTCGCATAGCCGACCGCCTTCAGGTAGCGGTCGTCGAGATGCTCAAGGCCCGCGAGCAGCACCGGCGACGCAGCCGGCCCGCCATCGGCGCCTTCGACCGCGGCGCGCTGCAGCGAGAACATGAAATCCTTGATCTCGACGATGCTGGGCACCGCATCCTTCGCATTGCCGAAGAACTCCAGGCAGACGGTGCGGGTATGGGCCGGCATGCGGTGCACGATCCAGCGGCAGCTGGTGATGAGCCCGTCGCAGCCTTCCTTCTGGATGCCGGGCAGGCCCGAGAGGAACTTGTCGGTCACGTCCTTGCCGAGGCCTTCCTTGCGGAAGGTGCGGCCCGGAATCTCCAGCCGCTCGCTGCGCAGCCGGGTGCGGCCGTCGGCAGCGAAATACTGCAGCTCGAACACCGCACGCTCGGCATCGTGGATCTTGCCGAGGTTGTGGCCGATGCGCGTGACTTCGAGCCACTCGGCGTCCGGCGTCACCATCCGCCAGGAGGCCAGGTTGTCGAGCGCCGTGCCCCAGAGCACCGCCTTCTTGCCGCCCGCGTTCATCGCCACGTTGCCGCCGACGCAGGAGGCCTCGGCCGAGGTCGGGTCGACCGCGAACACGAAGCCGCCGCGCTCCGCCGCGTCCGCCACCCGCTGGGTCACGACGCCCGCCTCCGAGAAGATGGTCGCCACCGGCGTGTCGAGACCGGGCAGCACGCGCATCTCGACCTCGCTCATCGTTTCGAGCTTCTCGGTGTTGATGACCGCGCTGTTCCAGGTGAGCGGAATCGCGCCGCCGGTGTAGCCGGTTCCGCCGCCGCGCGGAATGATGGTCAGGCCGAGCTCGATGCAGCCCTTGACCAGGCCGGCCATCTCGGCCTCGGAGTCCGGCGTCAGCACCACGAACGGATATTCGACCCGCCAGTCGGTCGCGTCGGTCACGTGCGAAACCCGCGACAGGCCGTCGAACTTGATGTTGTCCTTGGCGGTGAGGCGCCCGAGCGTGCGGACCGCGCGGCGCCGAAGCGCGGCAATGTCGTGGAAGAGTCGATCGAAGTCGCCGATCGCCTTGGCGACCAGGGTGGTCAGTTCGCCGACCAGCCGATCGCGTTCCGGGTCGGCATCCGGCGCACGGCGCTTCTGCACTTCGGCGAGGCGGTGCTCGAGCGCCTCGACCAGCTGACCGCGGCGCCGCGGGTTATCGAGGAGGTCGTCGACCAGGTACGGATTGCGCTGCACCACCCAGATGTCGCCGAGCACCTCGTACAGCATGCGGGCCGAACGGCCGGTGCGGCGCTCGCCGCGCAGGCTTTCGAGCAGGCTCCAGCCGCGCTCGCCGAGCAGCCGGATCACGATCTCGCGGTCGGAGAAGCTGGTGTAGTTGTAGGGAATCTCGCGCAGTCGTGCAGGCTCTGCGGCCTGCGACAACAACGCCGTCAATGCGGTCGGGGCATTCATGGGGCACTCGCCGTGGTCGGGCGCTGCGCACCCGTCAACCAGGAGGCAGGATTTTAGGCGGACGCCCCCAGGGGCACCGCCCCACGGCTAGAACAGCACCCGGCTCCGGATGGTGCCCGGCACCTTCGCCAGCTTTTCGAGCGCCAGGTCGGAGGACTGGGCTTCGATGTCGGTCACCACGTAGCCGATCTTCTCGTTGGTCTGAAGGTACTGCGAGGCGATGTTGATCTGGTTTTCCGAGAAGATCTTGTTGATCTCGGACAGCACACCCGGCACGTTGCGGTGGATGTGCAGCAGCCGGTGCTTGCCGGCATGGGCCGGAAGCGCGACCTCGGGAAAGTTGACCGAGGAGATCGAGGTGCCGTTGTCGCTGTACTTGACCAGCTTCTCGGCCACCTCGCTGCCGATGTTGGCCTGCGCCTCCATGGTCGAGCCGCCGATGTGCGGCGTGAGGATCACGTTGTCGAGCCCGCGCAGCGGACTCTGAAACTCGTCCTTGTTGCCACGGGGCTCCACCGGAAACACGTCGATCGCGGCGCCGAGCAGCTTCTTCTGGCGCAGCGCCTCGGCCAGCGGCTCGATCTCGACCACCGTGCCGCGAGAAGCGTTGATCAGGATCGCGTTCGGCTTGAGCATCGCGATTTCGGCGGCGCCGATCATCCACTGGGTCGATGGCAGCTCGGGCACGTGCAGGCTCACGATGTCGCTTTGCGCCAGCAGGTCGGGCAGAAGCCGTACCTGCCGTGCATTGCCGAGCGGCAGCTTGGTCACCACGTCGTAGAACGCGACCTTCATGCCCAGCGCTTCCGCCAACACCGAAAGCTGTGCGCCGATCGAGCCGTAGCCGACGATGCCGAGCGTCTTGCCGCGAATTTCGTACGCATTGGCAGCCGACTTGAGCCAGCCGCCGCGGTGCGCGACCGCGCTTTTCTCCGGCACGCCGCGCAACAGCAGGATCGCCTCCGCCAGCACCAGCTCGGCCACGGAACGGGTGTTCGAATAAGGGGCGTTGAAGACCGCGACGCCGTGCTCCCGGGCCGCATTGAGATCGATCTGGTTGGTGCCGATGCAAAAGGCGCCGACCGCGACCAGCTTGCTCGCCGCCTCAAAGACCTCGGCGGTGAGCTGGGTGCGCGATCGGATGCCGACGAAATGCACGTCGGCGATGCGGGCCTTGAGCTCGTCGTCCGGCAAGGCCGTGGCGATCGACTCGATCTGGGTGTAGCCGGCGGCGTGGAGGACCTCGATCGCCGAAGGGTGGACGCCTTCGAGGAGAAGGAACTTGATCTTGCTCTTGTCGAGGGATGTCTTGCTCATTGCGCGTCGTGCGCCCGGCCGGTTTCTCGGGCGGGCAGTGGCCAAAGAATTTCATGCTAGCACCGAGGGCTCAGGCCCCGTCGCGGCCGCCCGGCCAAGCCGCCACGGCCCAAAAGGGTTTCCCCGGTTGGTCCCCGCGGCACCTCCGGAAAAAAATGTGACGCTGCAATGTCATCGAGATGACCTAGCATCCGCGCTTCTTATTTCCCTCTCAGGAGTTCTTTACATGCGATTCAAGACTCTCGCCGTCGCCACGGCACTCGCGGCAACCTTTACCTTGCCGGCCATGGCGCAGACCGAGATCCAGTGGTGGCATTCGATGACCGCCGTCAACGGCGAATGGGTCAACGACCTCGCCAAGCAGTTCAACGAGAGCCAGAAGGAATACAAGATCGTCCCGACCTTCAAGGGCACCTACGACGAATCGATGACGGCCTCGATCGCCGCCTTCCGCGCCGGCAATGCGCCGCACATCCTGCAGGTGTTCGAAGTGGGCACGGCCACCATGATGGCCAGCAAGGGCGCGATCGTTCCGGTGGCGCAGGTCATGAAGGACGCGGGCGCCAAGTTCGACCCGAACGCCTACATCTCCGCCGTCGCCGGCTACTACACCGCGCCCAACGGCCAGATGCTGAGCTTCCCGTTCAACAGCTCGACCACGATCTTCTACTACAACAAGGACGCGTTCAAGGCGGCCGGCATTGATGCCGACAAGGCGCCGACCACCTGGCCAGAAGTGGTCGCCGCCGCAGCCAAGCTCAAGGCCGCCGGACACAAGTGCCCGTTCACCACCGCGTGGCAGGGCTGGACCCAGCTCGAGAGCTTCTCGGCCTGGCACAACGTCGAGTTCGCGACCAAGAACAACGGCCTCTCGGGCATGGACGCCCGCATGAAGATCAATTCGCCGCTGCACGTGCGCCACATCGACAACCTGTCGAACATGGCCAAGCAGGGCCTCTTCGTCTACAAGGGCCGCGGCAACGTGCCCGAGGCCAGCTTCGTCTCGGGCGAGTGCGCCATGATCAACACGTCGTCGGGCTTCTACGGCAACGTGTCGAAGAACGCCAAATTCGCCTATGCGCTGGCCGCCCTTCCCTACTACCCGGACGTGCAGGGCGCACCGCAGAACACCGTGATCGGCGGCGCGAGCCTGTGGGTGATGTCGGGCAAGAAGCCGGCCGAGTACAAGGGCGTGGCCGAGTTCTTCAAGTTCATCTCGACGCCCGAAGTGCAGTCGGCGAGCCACAAGCGCACCGGCTACCTGCCGGTCACCACGGCTTCGTACAAGCTGACCGAGGATTCCGGCTACTACAAGCAGAACCCCGGCACCGACGTCGCCGTGACCCAGATGGTTCGCAAGGTGACCGACAAGAGCCGCGGCATCCGCCTCGGCAACTACGTGCAGATCCGCGCCATCGAGGACGAGGAACTCGAGCAGGTCTGGGCCGGCAAGAAGTCGGCGAAGGAAGCGCTCGACTCGATCGTAAAGCGCGGTGACGAGCTGCTCGAGCGGTTCCAGAAGGCGAACAAGGGCTGACCGAAAGCCTCTCCCTTCTTGCGCGTCCGTTGCAGGCGCAAGGCACCTGCAACGGGCTCAACGCGCAGTAGACTCTCACGCCCGCCACGCTCAGCGCCGGCGGGTTTTCTTTTGCTCGAGGGGTTCATGGAAAAACGCGTCGTCTTTCGCTCAGGCTGGCTGCCCTGGGCTCTGCTCGCGCCGCAACTGGTGGTCATCGTGGTGTTCTTCTTCTGGCCGGCCAGCCAGGCATTGCTGCAGTCGATGCAGGTGCAGGACGCCTTCGGAAGCTCGACCGAGTTCGTCGGGATGCAGAACTTCAAGCAGCTCTTCGACGATCCGAGCTACGTGGAGTCGTTCAAGACCACCGCGCTCTTTTCAGTGCTGGTGGCGACCATCGGCATCAGCCTCTCGCTGCTGCTCGCGGTGTTCGCCGACCGGATCGTGCGCGGTGCGATGTTCTACAAGACGCTTCTCATCCTGCCCTATGCCGTGGCGCCCGCGGTCGCGGCGGTGCTGTGGCTCTTCATGTTCTCGCCGTCGCTCGGCGTGGTCTCGTATGCGCTCGGCAAGATCGGCATCGACTGGAACCACCTGCTCAATTCCACCCACGCCATGACCTTGATCGTGATGGCGTCGGTCTGGAAGCAGATCTCGTACAACTTCCTCTTCTTCCTGGCCGGGCTGCAATCCATCCCCAAGTCGCTGATCGAAGCCGCCGCCATCGACGGCGCGCATGCCTGGCGGCGCTTCTGGACGGTGCAGTTCCCGCTCCTGTCGCCGACCACCTTCTTCCTCCTGGTCATCAACGTGGTTTACGCCTTCTTCGATACCTTCGCTATCGTCGATGCGGCCACGCAGGGCGGCCCGGGCAAGGACACCGCGATCCTGGTCTACAAGGTGTATTACGACGGCTTCAAGGCCATGGACCTCGGCGGTTCGGCGGCGCAATCCGTGGTGCTGATGGCGATCGTCATCGCGCTCACGGTGGTGCAGTTCCGCTTCGTCGAGAAGAAGGTGAACTACTGATGGTCGAACGCAATCCGATCCTGGGCTTCCTGGCCCACGCGGTGATGATCCTGGGCGTGGTGATCGTCGCCTTTCCGCTCTACCTCGCGTTCGTCGCGTCGAGCCACACGGCGCAGGAAATCGTGCAGGCGCCGATGCCATTGCTGCCCGGCTCCCATCTCTGGGAGACCTACAAGGCGGCGCTCTTCGGGCGCGACGTGGGTGCCGGCTCGACCGCCCCGGTGGCTCGCATGATGTGGGTCAGCCTGGTGTCGGCCCTGGTCATCACCTTCGGCAAGATTTCCATCTCGCTGCTCTCGGCCTTTGCGGTGGTGTACTTCCGCTTCCCGTTCAAGAGCCTCTGCTTCTGGGCGATCTTCATCACGCTGATGCTGCCGGTCGAGGTCCGCATCGGGCCGACCTACCAGGTGGTTTCGAACCTGGGCATGCTCAATAGCTACGCAGGCCTCACGGTGCCGCTGATCGCATCGGCCACCGCCACCTTCCTGTTCCGCCAGTTCTTCCTCACGGTGCCGGACGAACTGGTCGAGGCGGCCCGCATGGACGGTGCCGGGCCGATGCGGTTCTTCAAGGACGTGCTGGTGCCGCTCTCGAAGACCTCGATCGCGGCTCTGTTCGTGATCCAGTTCATCTACGGCTGGAACCAGTACCTCTGGCCGCTGCTCGCGACCACCAGCGAAGACATGTACCCGGTGGTCATCGGCATCAAGCGGATGATCGCCGGCGGCGATGCCGCCAACGAATGGAACATCGTGATGGCCACTGCGCTCCTGGCCATGCTGCCGCCGGCGCTGGTGGTGGTGCTGATGCAGAAATGGTTCGTCAAGGGTCTTGTCGACACCGAGAAATAAAGCGGTTCAGGAACAAATCAAAGTCATGGCAGCACTTTCGCTTCGCAACGTCATCAAGCGCTACGGGCACGGGCCCAAGGCCAACCAGGTCATTCACGGCGTGAGCGCCGAAATCGCCGACCACGAATTCATCGTGATCGTGGGTCCTTCCGGCTGCGGCAAGTCGACCCTGCTGCGGATGGTGGCCGGCCTCGAGGAAATCAGCGCCGGGGAGATCTGGATCGGCAACCGCGTGGTCAACAACCTGGAGCCGGCCGAGCGGGACATCGCGATGGTGTTCCAGAACTACGCGCTCTATCCGCACATGTCGGTTTTCGACAACATGGCATACGGCCTCAAGATCGCCAAGGTGCCGGTGCCCGAGATCAAGACGCGGGTCGACAAGGCAGCCAAGATCCTCGAGCTCGGCCACCTGCTCGAACGCAAGCCGCGCGAGCTGTCCGGCGGCCAGCGCCAGCGCGTGGCCATGGGTCGCGCCATCGTGCGCCAGCCGCAGGTGTTCCTGTTCGACGAGCCCTTGTCCAACCTCGACGCCAAGCTGCGAGCCCAGACCCGCATCGAGATCCAGAAGCTGCACCGCGAACTGGGCATCACCTCGCTGTTCGTGACCCACGACCAGGTCGAGGCGATGACGCTGGCCGAACGCATCATCGTGATGAACGGCGGCGTGATGGACCAGTTCGCGACACCCGAGGAGGTCTACAACCGCCCGGCCACGACCTTCGTCGCCAGCTTCATCGGATCGCCGCCGATGAACCTGCTCAAGACCGCGCCGGGCGTGCGGCCCGGCACCACCCTCGGCATCCGGCCGGAGCACCTGGTGCTGGACGCGAACGGCTGGTCGGTGCAGGTCGAGCATGTCGAATTGCTTGGCGCCGAGCGGCTCATCTATGGCCGCATCGGCGAAGAACAACTGATCATGCGGATCGACGAAGGCCAGCAGCCGCCGCAAGCCGGGGACACGGTCAAGATCGCCGCGCGCGAGGACAAGCTGCACTGGTTCGATGCCGGCTCCGGCAAGCGCGTGGAGTGAACATGCCGCGAGGAGCGAAGGTCGACGGGCCCGAGTGGCCGTATCCGTTCTGGGTCGCGCATCGGGGCGCCGGCAAGTTGGCGCCCGAGAACACCCTGGCCGCGTTCCGGCTCGGCGCCGAGCACGGCTACCGCATGTTCGAGTGCGACGCCAAGCTCAGTTCCGACGGCATCGCCATCCTGTTGCACGACGCGACGCTGGAGCGCACCAGCAATGGCCGGGGCACAGCCGGCGACCGACCGTGGTCCGAGCTTTCGCGGCTCGATGCGGGCGGCTGGCATTCGCGTCGCTTTGCCGGCGAGCCGCTTTCGAGTCTCGAGGCCCTGCTGCGCTTCTGCGTGGCCAACCGTTTCGCCCTCAACATCGAGATCAAGCCGACGCCGGGGGTCGAGCGCCGCACCGGCGAGGCGGTCGCAGGGCTGGCTGCTTCCTGCTGGACCGGCACGCCGGCGCCGCTGCCCTTGATGACCTCCTTCTCGCCCGAAGCCTTGCAGGGCGCGAAGGAAGCCCAGCCGGAGCTCCCGCGCGGCCTGCTGCTGGACACGCTCTGGAACGGTTGGCTCGAAGCCGCCTCGGGGCTCGGCTGCCGAGTCATCGTCTGCAACTACGCGCTTTGGAATCGCGCCGTCGTCGACCAGGTTCACGCTGCCGGCATGCGCGCGCTGAGCTACACGGTCAATGACGAATCGGTCGCCCAGCAGCTCATCGAGCTCGGCACCGACGGCATCATCACCGACCGGGTCGACCGGTTCAGCCCGGCGGAGCCCTGACCCGACCGCGGGGCCGCTCGGGCATCGAGGGCGACGGCTCCTATCATCCCGGCATGAGCAGGTTCCTTCGACTCGCCACCCGGCTCTTCGCCTTCGGGCTGCTGGCCGCCCTGCTCGGCCAGGGCGCAGCTGCCCAGCCCCTTCCCGCCGCCGCGGCTCCGGCGAACAGCGCCGCTGCCGCCGAGCCGCCCACGGTGGCCGAACTCCGGGCCCGCCTCGACAAGATCCCGGACACGATCAAGAGCAACGACGAGGTGCGCGAACTCGTCAACCAGCTCGGCGCAATCGGCGCGCAGGCCAACGAATTCATCGCCTCGCGCACCGGCCCCCTGGCCGACCTCAACGCCCGGCTGGGCGAGCTGGGCAATGCGCCGCCCGCCGGCAGCTCGGAAGATCCGGACATCACGCGCCAGCGCGCCGCCTTGACCAAGGAGCGCAATGCGCTAGATGCCGACATCCGCCTCGCGCGCCTGATCGCGGTCGATTCGCAGCAGCGCGGCAACGACCTGCTCGCCAAGCGGCGTGCACTCTTCGAGGCGCAACTCACCGAACGGTCGCCTTCGCCGCTCGGGCGCCAGTTCTGGAACGACATCGCGGATGCATGGCCTGCGGACCTGGGGCGCCTGCGCTTGTTGGCGGCCGAGATCAAGGAGGGTCTCGCCGTGGCCAAGCGGCCGGACGCCCGATGGGCGATCCTCGGCGGCGTCGCTGCGGCCTTGTTGCTGGCGCTCTTGGGCAACTGGGCCGCCGAGCATGCGCTCGCAAGGCTGGCCTCGCGCGTGCTGCCGACCGGCAGGTTGCGACGGTCGCTGCTGGTGGTCGCGATCGTGCTGACCAACGTGCTGCTGGTCGGATTGGCCGCCCAGGGCGTCCACGCACTGCTGCAGGCGCAAGGCGTGCTGCGGCCCCAGACGCGCGAACTCGCGCAGGGCGCCGTGCAGTCGAGCATCTTCATTGCCTTCGTGGTCGGACTGGGACGGGCGCTGCTGTCCAATGCCCGGCCCTCCTGGCGGCTGCCGCCGATCTCGGATGCCATGGCCCGACGGCTCGCGCCCTTTCCGTGGTTGACGGCCCTGATCGCGGTGCTGGTCTGGGCACCGGCGCAGGTCAACGCGGTGGTCCAGGCCAGCTTCGCCGCCGTGGTGACCACCCATGTGGCCACCGCGCTCGCGCTGACGGCACTGATCGCCGCGATGCTGATGCGGCTGAAAGCGCCGCGCGAGCCTTCCGATTCGACTGCCGCCAGCGGGGGCGAGGCCAAGGCCGACGCCGAAACCGACACCGCTGGCGATCCTGCCGCCGGCGGGCCCAGCACGGTGACGCCGGCCGACCGGCCGCTCTGGGTCGGCATCATCACCGGCAGTGCTGCAGTCTTGCTGATCGCGGTCTGCGTGCTGGTCGCGACCGGCTATGTCGCCATGGCCAGCTTCATCGCCGGCCAGCTGACCTGGACCGGCATCGTGGTGGCTGCCTTCTACCTGCTCTTCAAGTTCGCGGACGACCTGTGCATGGCGCTGGTGTCGTCGAAGAGCGCGGGCGGACTGCGGCTTTCCAGGAGCTTCGGATTCCTGCCGCGCACGCTCGACCAGGCGGCCGTGGTGCTGTCGGGGCTGGTGCGGATCGCCCTCTTCTTCTACATGCTGGTCACCCTGGCGGCGCCGCTCGGCACCAGCCCGGGCGAAGTGCTGCAGCGCAGCGTCGAACTCGAGACCGGGATCAAGGTCGGCGAATTCCAATTGGTGCCGGCCGCGATCGCGAGTGGTGTCGGGGTGTTGATCCTCGGCTTCGTCGTGCTGCGGGTGCTGAAGCGCTGGCTTGAACGCAGCCTGCTGCCGCACACCTCGTTCGAACCCGGCATGCAGAGTTCGCTCCTCACGCTGCTCGGCTACGTCGGCGGGGTGCTGGTGATCGCCATCGCGCTGTCGGCACTGGGCTTCGGCATCGAACGGATCGCCTGGGTCGCGAGCGCGCTGTCGGTCGGCATTGGCTTCGGGCTGCAGGCGATCGTGCAGAACTTCATCTCGGGGCTGATCCTGCTGGCCGAGCAGCCTGTCAAGGTGGGTGACTGGGTGGTGCTCGGGACCGCCGAGGGCGACGTGCGGCGCATCAACGTGCGCGCGACCGAGATCCAGCTCGGCGACCGTTCGACCCTGATCGTGCCCAACTCGGAGTTCATCACCAAGATCGTGCGGAACATGACCTTGTCCAACGCCGAAGGCCGCGTCCTGATCCGCCTGCCGATGCCGCTCACCACCGATGCCCAGCGTGCGCGGGAGCTGATGCTGGAAGCCTTCGCGCAGCATCACTCGATGCTGCAGACGCCGGCGCCTTCGGTGACGCTGGAGGGCATCGAGGGCGGCATGCTGATCTTCCAGGCGATCGGCTACGTGCAAAGCCCGCGCCTGGCGGGCGGGGTGAGAAGCGACCTGATGTTTTCGATCCTGGGATTGTTCGCCGCGGCCGGGGTGCCGATGGCGGCGCCGCCCGCGGTGGCTGCAGCGCCGGCGCCACCGCCTGCGCCGGGCGCCATCACGATCGGGGGCTGACCTACGTTTCTTCGGTGCGGCAGCCGCCTGCCGAAGAGCGGCCTAGTCGCGCCAGCCTCGCAGCAGCACGAACTGCACGCTGCCGCAGACCAGCACCAGCGCGGCATAGGTCGCCATCCGACCGTCGCCACCGAACACCAGCAGACCCGCCACCAGTACCAACGTGCCGGCCGCGCCCGTGATGGCACATTGGCGCCAGAGGCTGTGCGCCCGGCTGTGCTTGCGCATCGCCAGCCTGAACAGGACCGCCAGGATCAGCGCGACGAAAAAGGCCGGCGCGATGAAGTTCAGCAGGTGGATCAGGAGGTCGAGGGCGTTCATCGAAAGTGGCGGGTGAGCCGTGAGGGCGGTCTTGTCGGCAAACGCCGACCCGCGGAGGGGCGGCGGATTTTATAATCCCGCGTTATGTCTGTCTGGGCCCTTGGCTTGAACCACACGACCGCGCCGCTCGATCTGCGCGGTCGTTTCGCGTTTGCCATCGACCAGATGGCCCCCACCCTTCAAAGCCTGCGCCGATCCTTCGGCGACCATCGCCATCCCGAAGTCGAGGCCGCCATCATCTCGACCTGCAACCGCACCGAGATCTATTGCGCAGGCGAACACGCGGCTCTCGATCACACGTTCGAGTGGCTGGCCGAAAGCGGCGGCGTGGCACCCCGACTGCTCCGGTCGCATGCCTATGCCCTGCAAGACGACGACGTGGCCCGCCATGCCTTCCGGGTGGCGAGCGGCCTCGACTCGATGGTGCTGGGCGAGGCGCAGATCCTCGGCCAGATGAAGGACGCGGTGCGGGCCGCGGAAACCGCCGGCGCGCTCGGCAGCACCCTCAACCAGCTGTTCCAGCGCTCCTTCGCGGTCGCCAAGGAAGTGCGTACCGCGACCGAGATCGGCGCCCATTCGATCAGCATGGCCGCCGCCTCGGTCCGGCTCGCGGCCCAGGTGTTCGAGGACCTGCGCGAGACCCGCGTGCTCTTCGTCGGCGCCGGCGAGATGATCGACCTGGCCGTCACGCACTTCGCCGCCAAGCAGCCGAAGTCGATGGTGATCGCCAATCGCACGCTCGAGCGCGGCGAAAAGCTCGCTTCGCATTTCGGGGCCGAGGCGATGCGCCTCGCGGACCTGCCGGCGCGGCTGGCGGAGTTCGACATCGTCGTCAGCTGCACCGCGAGCACGTTGCCCTTGATCGGTCTGGGCGCGGTCGAGCGAGCGCTCAAGCTGCGCAAGCACCGGCCGATGTTCATGGTCGACCTGGCCGTGCCGCGCGACATCGAGCCCGAGGTCAAGGCGCTGGAGGATGTCTACCTCTACACCGTGGACGACCTCGCCCAGGTGGTGCAAGAAGGCCAGGCCCACCGGCAGGCCGCGGTGGCGCAGGCCGAAGTCATCATCGACGCCGGCGTTCAAAGCTTCATGCACTGGCTCGACAAGCGCCGTGCGGTGCCGCTCATCCAGCAGCTCCATGCGCAGACCGACGAGTGGCGCCAGGCCGAACTCGCCCGCGCACGCCGGATGCTCGCCAAGGGCGAGCCGGTGGAGGCGGTGCTCGATGCGATGTCGCGCGCCTTGACCCAGAAGATGCTGCACGGTGCGATGGCCGAGCTGCATGCGGGCGACGCCGAGTCTCGCGAGCACACGGCCCAGGCGATCTCGCGGCTTTTTCTTCGCAAAGAGCGTTAGCGACGCATTCGATCGTCTCGTCTCGTGGCGCCGACGCGCGCACGCGCACCCGACGCGCAGGCCCGACACGGCCGCTTGCGTGCCGACCAGGCCCCGCCCGGCCACACCTTTCTTGATCTCACGTGAAAACCTTCCTTCGGAACCAACTCGAACGCTATGCCCAGCGGCTGGAAGAACTCGACTTCCTGCTCTCGCGCGAGGACATCATGTCGGACATGGCGCAGTACCGGACGATCTCGCGAGAACACGCGGAGGTCACCGCGATCGCCGGACGCTATGCGCGCTTCAGGCAACGCGAGGCGGACGCTGCCGCTGCGCGAGAGATGCTGGACGACGCGGACATGGCCGAGATGGCGGCCGAGGAAATCGCCTCGGCCGAAGCCGAGCTGATGCAGCTCGAGGACGAGCTGCAGCGCATGCTGCTGCCGAAGGACCCGGAGGACGATCGCAACGCGTTCCTCGAGATCCGCGCCGGCACCGGCGGCGACGAATCGGCGCTCTTCGCTGGCGACCTGCTGCGGATGTACCTGCGCTACACCGAACGTGCCGGCTGGCGCAGCGAGATCGTGAGCGAGAGCGAAAGCGAGCTCGGCGGCTACAAGGAAGTGGTGGTCCGGATCGCCGGCGACCAGGTGTTCGGAAAACTGCGCTTCGAATCCGGCGGGCACCGGGTGCAGCGCGTGCCGGCGACCGAGACCCAGGGCCGCATCCACACCAGCGCCTGTACCGTCGCGGTGCTGGCGGAGCCGGACGAGGCGGTGGCCGTGCAGATCAACCCGGCCGACCTGCGCATCGACACCTACCGGGCGAGTGGCGCCGGCGGGCAGCATATCAACAAGACCGATTCGGCGGTGCGCATCACGCACATCCCGACCGGCATCGTCGCCGAGTGCCAGGACGATCGCAGCCAGCATCGCAACAAGGCCAAGGCGCTGCAGGTGCTGTCTGCGCGCATCCAGGAAAAGGATCGCAGCGAGCGAGCCGCCAAGGACGCGGCGCTACGCAAGGGCCTGGTCGGGAGCGGCGATCGAAGCGACCGCATCCGCACCTACAACTTTCCGCAGGGGCGGCTCACCGACCACCGCATCAACCTCACGCTGTACAAGCTCGGCTCGATCATGGAAGGCGACCTCGGCGACGTGCTGGAGGCGCTGCAGGCCGCTCGCGAGGCCGAACAGCTGGCCGAGCTGGAAGCCAGCTTGCCGGGATGACGGGATGACCGGCGCCGGCTCTTCCTCGGCTCCGACCCTGGCGGCGCTGCTGGCCGAGGCGCGCGCCACCGCGGTCGATCGGCTGGACGGCCAACTCCTGCTGCTGCACGCGCTGGGCAAGGCGGCGGGCGACCGGGCCTGGCTGCTGGCGAACGACGAGCAAATCGTCGGCGACGAGGTCGCGATC
This sequence comes from Burkholderiales bacterium 8X, assembly GCA_902506565.1. Lineage (GTDB taxonomy): Bacteria > Pseudomonadota > Gammaproteobacteria > Burkholderiales > Burkholderiaceae_C > Variovorax. Next base: position 3,865,040 of record LR732703.1, read on the forward strand.
CGTTTCCGGGCCCTGTGCGACCGCCGCCGGTCCGGCGAGCCGCTCGCCTACCTGGTGGGGAGCAAGGAGTTCCACGGTCTTGCGCTTCAGGTCGACGCTCGGGTCCTGGTGCCGCGCCCCGATACCGAGACGCTGGTCGAATGGGCGCTCGAATGCCTGGCGCCCATTGCCGAACCCGCCGTGCTCGATCTCGGTACCGGCAGCGGTGCCATCGCGCTCGCCATTGCCAAGAGCCGTCCCGACGCGCGTGTGACGGCGGTCGACGCCAGCGAGGACGCATTGGCCGTGGCGCGGGCGAACGCGGACCGCCTCGGCTTGCAACTCGACCTTCGCGAAGGCGACTGGTTCGCTGGCCTCCCACGGCATTTCACGCTGGTGGCTTCCAATCCGCCCTACATCGCGCCCGGCGATCCGCACCTTCCGGCCTTGCGCCACGAGCCGCTCACGGCGCTGGTTGCCGGGGACGATGGGCTTCGCGACCTCCGCCGGATCGTGCAGGACGCACCGGACCACCTGGTCGAAGGCGGCTGGTTGCTGCTCGAACACGGTTTCGACCAGGCCGCGGCCGTCCGGTCGCTGCTCGAGAAGCGCGGCTTCGACGAGGTGCAAAGCCGGCGCGACCTGGCCGGCATCGAACGGGCATCCGGCGGAATCTGGCGCACAGTGAAATAATCGCCCGACGCCCCCATTGAAGGAGTCTTTCCATGGCCAATACCTCTCCCGTCTCCGACGCCCAGCAACGCATCGACCAATTGGTCAAGACCAACGAGCTGGTGCTCTTCATGAAGGGCAACGCCAGTTTCCCGATGTGCGGCTTCTCGGGCCGGGCCATCCAGGTCTTGAAGGCCGTCGGCGTGAACACCGGTTCGCTCAAGACGGTCAACGTGCTCGAGGACGACGGCATCCGCCAGGGCATCAAGGAATACAGCAACTGGCCCACGATTCCCCAGCTCTACGTCAAGGGTGAATTCGTCGGCGGCTCGGACATCCTGATGGAGATGTACGAGTCGGGCGAGCTGCAGAAGATGTTGAGCGACGACGCGAGCTGACATGCCCGGGCCACGGGCCGTGGAGCTGCTCCGATGAGCCACGATCACGGCCATGACCACCCGGCCGCGGCTGGCGGGCCCGGCGAGGATGCCGGCACGCCGTGGAAGCACGACGGGGTGAGGGTCATCACGGCCGATCGGCTCGACGGCAACACCGCCCAGACGCCGGGCATGAACCGCGCCGCCGCCATCAACTTCGCGCGGGTCGGCGCCCAGAAGCTCTGGGCCGGCACGGTCACCATCCATGCCAATGCCAAGACCGGGGCGCATCACCACGGCCACCTCGAATCGGTGATCTACGTGGTTCGCGGCCGGGCGCGGATGCGCTGGGGCGATCACCTCGAATTCACCGCCGAAGCAGGGCCCGGCGACTTCATCTACGTGCCGCCCTACGTACCGCACCAGGAAATCAACGCCAGCCCGACCGAGCCGCTCGAATGCGTGCTGTGCCGAAGCGATGGCGAGGCGGTCGCCGTCAATCTCGACATCGAACCTGCCGAGAAGCCGGAGTCGGTGCTTTGGGTCGACCCGACGCATCCGCACGGCGGCGTGTGACGTTCTGCGCACAAAGTGCGCCTACGACGTAAAGAGGGAGCGCTCCGACACGAGGCACGATTGATGCTGTGCCAATGTGTTCGAAACAGGAGGTCCCATGGATTCCCGAGGTCTCGTTCCTTCTCCTTCATCGGCCGCGTTCCAGTTGCCGGTCGCCAGCCTGCGAAGCGTGTTCCAGACGCATGACGTCGAACGCAAGTTGGCCAAGCTGCCCGAGCGCGATTGCGAACACCTCCGCACCACCTACGAACGCATGCTGGAGCGCGGGCCCGACCGGTTCCAGGTCAAGCCGAGCGGCATTCCGGAGATGGCCGCCCTCTATGCGCAGCTCCCCAATTTCACCGACGTGCTCGACGATGTGCGCCGGCATGTCGCCCTGGCGCAGGACAGCCGCGACGGACTCGAAGTGACGCCGATGCTGCTGCTCGGGCCGCCCGGCATCGGCAAGACGCACTTCGCGAAGAAGCTGGCCGAACTGCTCGGCACCGGCATGTCGCTCGTGCCGATGAACTCGATGACCGCGGGCTGGTTGCTCTCGGGTGCCTCGTCGCAGTGGAAGGGCTCCAAGCCCGGCAAGGTGTTCGAAGCGCTGGTCGATGGCCAGTACGCCAACCCGGTCATGGTGATCGACGAGATCGACAAGGCCGGCGCCGACACGCAGTACGACCCACTCGGCGCGCTCTACAACCTGCTCGAGCACGACACCGCGCATGCCTTCGTCGACGAATTCGCCGAGGTGCCGATCGACGCCAGCCAAGTGATCTGGATCACCACCGCGAACGACGAACGCGGCATTCCGGAACCCATCCTCAACCGCATGAATGTCTTCGAGATCGAGGCCCCCTCGCCCGAAGCCGCTCGCCAGATCGCGCGGCAGCTGTACGTCTCGATCAGGGCCGATCATGATTGGGGCCGGCACCTGGCCGAAGCACCTTCGGAGGATGTGCTGAACCTGCTGTCCACGCTGGCGCCGCGCGAAATGCGGCGCGCGCTGATGACCGGCTTCGGCAATGCGCGGCTCGCGAGGCGCGACGAGGTGCGGGTCGAGGACCTGCCCAGGACCGGGGCGGCGCGCAGCAGGATCGGCTTCGTCCAGTAGCCGGCCGCCGGCTGGCGCCGATCGGGGCCGACCGGGGCGTATCCCGGCTCCAGGCGAATCGGGCGGCGTAGCTGCACGCCGTCGGGTCTGGCACGATCGGCGTTCGCCACCGATCGCCATGACCCTTACCCTGACCCAAAGCCTCTTCGTCATCGTCGCCCTCATCGCGACCAGCGCCTTCTTCTCGCTCGCGGAGATCGCGCTCGCCGCCTCGCGTCGCCTGCGGCTCAGGCAGATGGCCGACGCGGGCGATTCGCGCGCCGAGCGCGTGATGCGCATCCAGGAACAACCGGGGCCGTATTTCACCGTCGTCCAGATCGGCCTCAACGCGGTGGCGATCCTGGGCGGCGTGGTGGGCGAGGGATCGCTGAGCCCGTACTACGCGCGGCTCTTCGAACTCTGGATGGGAAGCGACGCCGCCGCGACCGCCGCGTTCCTGGCCTCGTTCGTGACCATCATCGCGGTCTTCCTTGTCTTCGCCGACCTGTTCCCGAAGCGCCTGGGCATGAGCCATCCGGAGCGCCTCGCGGTTCGCATGGTCGGGCCGATGCAGGTGCTGATGACCACCCTGAAGCCGCTGGTCTGGATCTTCACCCGCAGCACCGACCTGCTCTTCAAGCTGCTCGGCATGCCGCTGGTCCGGGACGACAAGATCACCTCGGCCGACATCCTGGCGATGACCGAGGCCGGCGCGCGGGCCGGCGTCCTGGCACAGCGCGAACAACAGGTGATCGCCAACGTCTTCGAGCTCGACACGCGGCTGGTGAACAGCGTCATGACCTCGCGCGACCGAATTGCGTGGTTCCTGCGCGACGAGGCCGAGGCGGTGCTTCGTGCGCGCATCGTCGCCGAGCCTTTCTCGGCCTATCCGGTCTGCGATGGCGACATCGACCATGTGCTCGGCTATGTCGATGCCAAGGACATGTTCCAGCGGGTGCTGAGCGGCCAGCCGCTGTCGTTCGACGAAGGATTGCCGCTGCACAAGGCGCTCGTGATACCGGATCGGCTCTCGCTGACCGAGGTGCTGGAGCAGTTCCAGAGCGCCCGCGAGGACTTCGCGATCATCGTGAACGAATACAGCCTGGTGGTCGGCGTGATCACGCTCAACGATGTGATGAACACGGTAATGGGCGAGCTCATCGGTCCGCAGGACGAAGAACCGCAGATCGTGAAGCGCGACGAGAACTCCTGGCTGATCGACGGCGTGACCCCGATCCAGGACGTCCAGCGAGCGCTCGACATCGACAGCCTTCCGCATGCCGCCGAGTACGAGACCCTGGCCGGGTTCCTGATGGTGATGCTGCGGAGGGTTCCGAAGCGCACCGACATCGTCAGCTGGGGCGGCTTCACCTTCGAGGTGCTGGACGTGGACAGCCACCGCATCGACCAGGTCATGGTCACCCGGGGTGGTCCGGTGGCGGCTACCGGCGGCTGAACCGATTGGCCTCCCGCCGGGAGCGCGGGCGGCGCGAGGCTACCGGCGCCGGCTAGTCCGGCCGACGATCGACGAAGGTCCAGAGCCGCTGGTTGGCGAACACCGCATTCGGATACGGCGCCTTGCCGCGGCTGCCGTTGTAGCGGCCGAGCGTCATGAACAGGTCGCCGGCTTCGCGGTCGAGGTAGTGCCGAAGGATCACGCAGCCGAAGCGCAGGTTGGTCTGCATGTGGAAAAGCTTCGAGGGATCGCTGTCGCCGATGACCCGGGTCCAGAACGGCATCACCTGCATGTAGCCGCGGGCGCCCGCGCTGGAGACGGCGAATTTCCGGAAGTTGCTCTCGACCTGCACGAGACCCAGCACCAGGCTCACGTCGAGGCCCGAGCGCCTGGATTCGTACCAGATCGTCTGCAGGAACTCCTTGCGGCTCGGCCAGTCGGGCATCTTCTTCTTGAGACGCTCGCTCATCTCGCCGAGCCAACGCAGATATGCGAGGCGCGATTCGGTGTTGCTGAATTCGGGCGATGGCGGCGCCTTGTTGTGGATGGCCGAGCTGAGTGCCGTGCGAACCGAATCGATCAACGGCTCCTCGATCTGCGCGCCGGCCATGGCCGCCCTCGGAGCGACCAGCGACAAGGCACCACCCATGGCAGCGCCCAGGCAGGCACGTCTAGCGAGCATCGCATCCAGCGCCGCGCCTTGCCGCGGCAATGATTTCGATGCGGAAGGCGCCGAGCGAAGCGCTGCAGCACTCATGCGGAAAGCTTGTCCCCGATCAGCCTGAGCACCTCGCCGACCGCGACCCGGGTCGACGCCGCGTCGCGCCGATGCTGGTACTCGACCTGCCCTTCCTTGAGGCTGCGGTCGCCGATCGTGATCCGGTGCGGTACCCCGATGAGTTCCCAGTCGGCGAACATGGCGCCCGGGCGCTCGCCGCGATCGTCCAGCATCACATCGATACCGGATTCGATCATTTGCGCGTAGAGCGATTCGGCGGCCATCTTGACTTCGGGACTGCGATCCGCGCCGATCGGGCAGAGCACCACCGTGAACGGCGCGATCGCGTCCGGCCAGATGATTCCGCGCTCGTCGTGGTTCTGCTCGATGGCCGCCGCCGGCAGCCGCGTGATGCCGATGCCGTAGCAGCCCATCTCGAAGAAACGCGGCTTGCCGGCCTCGTCGAGAAAGCTCGCGTTCATCGGCTTGCTGTACTTGGTGCCGAGCACGAAGACATGTCCGACCTCGATGCCGCGTTCGATCGCCAGCACGCCCTTGCCGTCCGGCGACGAGTCGCCGGCCACCACGTTGCGAAGGTCCGCCACCAGATCCGGTTTCGGAAGGTCGCGCTCCCAGTTGACGCCGGTCATGTGGAAGTCGGGCTCGTTGGCGCCGCAGATCCAGTCGGACATCACGGCGACCTCGCGATCGACCACCAGCTTGACCGGCTGCTTGAGGCCGATCGGGCCGAGGTAGCCCGGCTTGCAGCCGAAGTGCGCCTCGATCTCGGGCAGGGTCGCGAATCGAAAGCCGGCGTCCAGGCCCGGCACCTTGGCCACCTTGATCTCGTTCATGTCGTGGTCGCCGCGCAGCAGCAGCAGCCAGACCTGGCTACCGGCGGGGTTGCCGGCTTCGTCCATGCGATCGGTGCTGAGCACCAGGGACTTGACCGTGGTGCGGAGCGGCACGTCGAGGAAATCGGCGACCTGCTCGCAGGTGCTCTTGCCCGGCGTGGGGGTCTTGGCCATCGGCTGGGTTGCTTTCGGCGAACCGAAGGGCGCCAGCGCCTCGGCCTTTTCCATGTTGGCGGCGTAGTCGCTGTTCTCGCAATAGACGATCGCGTCTTCGCCGGTGGCCGCGATGACCTGGAACTCCTGGCTTACGTCGCCGCCGATCGCGCCGCTGTCGGCGGCCACGGCCCGGTAACGCAGGCCGAAGCGATCGAAGATCTTGCGGTAGGCGTCCGCCATGATCCGGTAGCTTTCCTTGGCGGCGTCGAGGTCGCGATCGAAGCTGTAGGCGTCCTTCATGATGAATTCACGGCCCCGCATCAGGCCGAAGCGCGGGCGGCGTTCGTCCCGGAACTTGGTCTGGACCTGGTAGAAGTTCACCGGCAGCTGCTTGTAGCTGCGGAGCTCCTGGCGAGCGATGTCGGTCACGACTTCCTCGCTGGTCGGCTGGATCACGAACGAGCGATCGTGCCGGTCCTTGATGCGCAGCAGCTCCGGGCCATAGGCCTGGAAGCGACCGCTTTCCTCCCAGGGTTCGGCGGGCTGGACGACCGGCATCGCCAGTTCGACCGCGCCGGCTCGCTCCATTTCCTCGCGCACGATCGCCTCGACCTTCTGGATCACGCGCAGGCCCATCGGCATGTAGGTATAGATCCCGGTTCCGAGCTTCTTGATCATTCCGGCCCGGAGCATCAGCCGGTGGCTCGCCACCTCGGCATCCGCAGGCGCTTCCTTGAGGGTCGAAATGAAAAATCGGGATGCTTTCATCGTGCTCGGAGAGTTCGTTTCGGAAGGGGAAAGGCAGGCCTGCCGGCTGCCCGTGAACAGGTCGCTTGCCGAGCGCAACCCGGCATGCATAATCGACTCAGTTCAAAAAATTTGGGGTTTGATTATGCTCGACCGAGACGGCTTCAGGCCCAACGTCGGCATCATCTTGCTCAACCAGAGAAACCAGGTTTTCTGGGGCAAGCGCATACGCACCCATTCCTGGCAGTTCCCGCAGGGCGGCATCGATCGCGGCGAAAGTCCCGAGCAGGCCATGTTCCGCGAACTGCACGAAGAAGTGGGGCTCCATCCGGAGCATGTGCGCATCGTGGCCCGTACCCGCGACTGGTTGCGCTACGAGGTGCCGGACCGGTTCATCCGCCGAGACGCACGAGGCCACTACAAGGGGCAGAAACAGATCTGGTACCTGCTCCAGCTGGTGGGTCACGACTGGGATCTCAATCTCCGTGCCACCGACCATCCCGAGTTCGACGCATGGCGCTGGCATGACTACTGGGTGCCGCTCGACGTCGTCGTCGAATTCAAGCGCGGCGTCTACGAAATGGCGTTGACCGAACTGGCGCGCTACCTGCCGCGGCAGGACTTCCGCAATCGCTTCCTGCGCAGCAACACGCGGGCTCGCGAGTTCGATCGCCAGCCCCACACCGGACCCGAAACACCTTTCGAGCTGCCGCCCGGCGCCAGCTTCGACCCCAATCCCAATGCAACTGTCGCCAACGACGTCCCGACCCTTCCTCCTGCCGGCCAGGTTCATGTTCCCCGCTAAGCGCCTCGTGCTCGGCCTGTGCCTTGCGGGCATCGCCGGTACCGCATCCGCCCAGTTGGTCGAGAACCTCGACTGGAAGGAGACCGAGGCCCCGCCTCCGCCCGCCTTCGACCAGAACCGGGCGATGCCGATCGAGATGCCGCCCTACATGAGTCTGAAGTTCGGCGTCGATCCGGCCACCATCGTGATCACCGGGGATGGCGTCGTGCGCTACGTGGTGGTCGCAACCAGCCGGGCCGGCGGCGCCGTCAATGCGTTCTACGAGGGCATCCGCTGCGCGACCGAAGAGGTGAAGACCTACGCGCGATACGGCGGGGACGGTTGGCAGGCTGTGAACGACCCCGAGTGGAAGCGCATTTCGGACCGCAACTCTCGGTATGCGAGCGCTCTTTTCACGCAGGCCCTCTGCAGAGGCCACGCGCCGCGCGCCACGGTGGGCGAGATCATGCGCCAGCTGAAGAACCCGATTCGAGAAGTCGAGTAAGCCGCGTCGGGTCTGGCACGTCGGCCGTAGAGGCAGCCGACGATCAGCGCAAGGCAGGCATCAGCACCATGTTGTCGCGGTGCACCATTTCCGGCTCGGCCACGTAGCCCAACAGACGTTCGAACTCCGAGGAAGGCTTCCGGCACAGCATGCGGGCTTCGACACTCGAATAGTTGGCCAGGCCGCGTGCGAGCTCCGCACCATGCAGATCGCGTACCGCGATCACGTCGCCGCGAGAGAAGTCGCCGTCGACGCCCGTCATGCCGATGGGCAAGAGACTCTTGCCTTCGCCCAGCACCTTGGCCGCCGCACCCGCATCCACCGTGACGGCGCCGCGAAGCTGGAGGTGGTCGGCCATCCAGCGCTTGCGAGCGGTGTGCTTGGCGGTCTGAGCCACGAGCAAGGTACCGATGGCTTCACCACGGCAAAGTCGCAGCAATGCGTCGTTTTCGCGGCCCCAGGCGATCACCGTGGAGGCGCCCGACCCTGCGGCCCGCTTGGCAGCGAGGATCTTGGTGATCATGCCGCCTCGGCCGATGCTCGAACCCGCGCCGCCTGCCATCTCTTCGAGCTTCGGGTCGCCGGCAGCCGCCTCGTCCACGAAGCGTGCATTGGCGTCCTTGCGCGGATCGGCGGTGTAGAGGCCCTTCTGGTCGGTCAGGATGATGAGCGCATCGGCCTCGACCAGGTTGGCGACCAGCGCACCGAGCGTGTCGTTGTCGCCGAACTTGATCTCGTCGTTCACCACGGTGTCGTTCTCGTTGATGACCGGCACCACGCCCAACCGCAGCAGCGTCACGAGCGTAGAGCGTGCATTGAGGTAGCGTTCGCGATCGGCGAGATCCGCGTGGGTCAGGAGCACCTGCGCACTGCCCATGCCGTTCGCGCGCAGCTTGCTCTCGTACATCTGCGCCAGACCCATCTGTCCCACGGCAGCCGCGGCCTGAAGCTCGTGAATTTCGTGCGGCCGGCTACGCCAGCCGAGGCGCTTCATGCCCTCGGCGATGGCGCCGCTGGACACCATGACCACTTCGCGCCCCTCGCGTACCAAGGTCGCGAGTTGCCGGCACCACTCGCCGATCGCCTCGGCGTCGAGGCCACGGCCTTCGTCCGTGACGAGGCTCGAGCCCACCTTAACGACCAGGCGCCGCGCATCCTTAAGCACCGTCGAACCGTTGACCGAAGCAGAACTCATGTCAGGTGAAGCGTGGATCGATTTCGGCAACCGGTTGTTCGAGCACCTGCTGCGCCTTGATATGTTGATAGACCGCCTTGACCAAGGCTTCGCAGCCTTCGCGCGTCAGGGCCGAGATCTCGAACACCGGCCCCTTGAAGCGCAGGCGCTTGACGAAGTCCTTGACCTTGGCTGCGCGCTCGTCCTCGGGAACCATGTCGAGCTTGTTCAGCACCAGCCACCGAGGTTTCTCGTAGAGCGCCTTGTCGTATTTCTTCAGCTCGTTCACGATCGACTTGGCTTGCGCGACCGGATCGGCGCCGTCGAAAGGAGCGATATCGATCACGTGCAACAAGAGCCGTGTGCGCTGCAGGTGCCGCAAGAACTGATGGCCGAGCCCGGCACCTTCGGATGCGCCTTCGATCAAGCCGGGAAGATCGGCAACCACGAAACTTTGCTCCGGCCCGACACGTACCACGCCGAGGTTCGGATGCAGGGTCGTGAACGGATAGTCCGCGATACGCGGCCTCGCGTTCGAAACGGCGGTGATGAAGGTCGACTTGCCCGCATTCGGCATGCCCAGCAGGCCGACGTCGGCGAGGACCTTCAGCTCGAGCTTGAGGCTGCGCTTGTCGCCGGGCCAGCCTGGTGTCTTCTGGCGTGGTGCACGATTGATGGCGCTCTTGAAACGCATGTTGCCGAAGCCACCGTCGCCGCCCTTGGCGATCGTGATCACCTCGCCGGGCACCAGCAACTCGTGCAGCACTTCGCCTGTCTCCGCATCCGAGATGATCGTGCCGACCGGCATCTTGAGCGTGACATCGTCTCCGGCGGCGCCGAACATGTCGGACCCCATCCCATGCTGGCCACGCTTGGCGTCGTGGCGACGGGCGTAGCGAAAATCGACGAGGGTGTTGAGGCTGGGGTCGGCCACGGCAAACACATGCCCGCCTCGGCCGCCATCGCCGCCATTCGGGCCGCCGAATTCCTTGTACTTCTCATGGCGGAACGACACGCAGCCGTTGCCGCCGTCGCCGGCTGCGACGTCGATAAAGGCCTCGTCCACGAACTTCATGAGCTATCCAATCTACAAATGAAGAAGCCCCGTCAGTGCGGGGCTTCGGAATGCCAGTCGAGCCGGCTCGGCCGCGAGTGCTTAGGCCGGCGTGACGTTGACGGTTTGCTTGTTGAGCGCGCCCTTGACGCCGAAGGAAACCTGACCATCGACCAATGCGAACAAGGTGTGGTCCTTGCCAAGTCCGACGTTGGTGCCGGGATGGAACTGCGTACCGCGCTGGCGAACGATGATGGAGCCTGCGCTGATCATTTCACCGCCGAATGCCTTCACGCCGAGCATCTTGGGCTTGGAATCGCGCCCGTTTCGCGTTGAGCCGCCGCCTTTTTTCTGTGCCATGGTTGCTCTCCTTAGCCAGCAATCGCGCCAATTTGCAGCTCGGTGAACTGCTGACGATGACCTTGCCGCTTTTGATAGTGCTTGCGACGGCGCATCTTGAAGATGCGAACCTTGTCGTGCTTGCCGTGCGACAGCACGGTGACTGTTACCGATGCGCCGGACACCAGAGGAGTGCCGACCTTGATTGCGCTTCCGTCGCCGACGGCGAGCACTTGGTCGATCACGATCTCCTGGCCCACGTCCGCAGCAATCTGTTCTACTTTGATTTTCTCGCCGGAAGCAACGCGATACTGCTTGCCACCGGTTTTTATGACCGCGTACATTTTGACCTCTTGAATAAGATGGCTCCGCGGCGAATTCCGCAGAGCCCTAGATGATAGCACGGAGCACGTCCGGCATCACCCTTGGCGGGCCAAGCACGGCCTTGGGCCGAATCTCCCTCTCTATAATTTCTGCTCCGCGGCCTCTCGGCCGATGTCCAAGCCGCGAAGCGCAGAAGCAAACCCCTTGTCAGTTCCTCCGGTCGATACCACCTCCACAGCCGATGTCTTGCGCCTGATCGCGAGCGACATGGCTGAAGTCGACCGCGTGATCGAGCGACGACTCGACACCGGCGTGCCACTGGTCAAGCAGGTCGCCAAGTACATCATCTCCGCCGGCGGCAAGCGCCTGCGTCCGGCGCTGCTGCTGCTGACCGCGGGAGCCCTCGGCGTCGAGGGCGCCCAGAAGTTCAACCTCGCGTCGGTCATCGAATTCATCCACACGGCCACCTTGCTCCACGACGACGTGGTCGACGAATCGACGTTGCGGCGCGGACGCCCGACTGCCAACGAGTCTTTCGGCAATGCGGCCAGCGTGCTGGTGGGCGACTTCCTCTATTCGCGCGCCTTCCAGATGATGCTCGACGCGAACAACCCGCGGGTCATGGAGATCCTTGCCGAGGCGACCAACGTGATCGCGGAGGGCGAGGTCCTGCAGTTGATGAACATGCATGACCCGTCCCTGGACGAGGAAGCTTATCTGCGCGTGATTCGCTCCAAGACCGCCAAGCTGTTCGAGGCGAGCACGCGTCTCGCCGCAGTCCTTGCCGGGGCCGCCGCTCCCGTCGAAAACGCCTGCGCCGAATACGGTCAGGCGCTGGGCACGGCGTTCCAGGTCATCGACGACGTCCTGGACTATGCAGGCGAAGCCCTCGAAACAGGAAAGAACGTGGGCGACGATCTTCGCGAAGGCAAGACGACGCTTCCTCTCATCTTCGCCATGCAGCGCGGATCCGCGCAGGAGGCCGACCTGATCCGGGCGGCCATCCAGGCCGGAGATACGAGTCGTTTGGCAGAGATCGTCGGCATCGTGCGCGCGACCGGCGCGCTGGACGCGACTCGCGCCGCAGCCGCAGCCGAAGCGCAGCGCGCAATCGATGCGCTTCGCGACTTTCCGGCCAATCCGCACACCTCCGGTTTGCTACAATTGGCGGCTCAGTTGCTTGAGCGACGTGCCTGATGACCCGTGTAATGTGGGAGCTGGACGAATGCTTCTGCAACCATCGGGGTGTAGCTTAGCCTGGTAGAGCGCTACGTTCGGGACGTAGAGGCCGGAGGTTCGAATCCTCTCACCCCGACCAGCCTTTTTATAGGCTTCAAATGCAAAATGCTTCGCGGTCTGCCAGCAGCGCGGTTGTTTACAGCGTTTTGGCGATCAGCGATGATGGTGAAGCAAATTTTCACGATTTTTACACCCGCTGAATGGCCGCTGCCGATCCCATCGTCAAAGAACCGCCTACGGTTGCACTTCCAGGTCTTGCACGCGCGCTGATTTCGGCTGGAAAGCTTCCTGCCAAGGCCGCCGAGGAGATCTACCAGAAGTCGCTCAGCGGCCGTAGCAGTTTCATTGCGGAACTCACGGGTACCGGCGCGGTTTCCGCGGCCGATCTGGCGCACACCCTTTCCAGCGCTTTCGGCGCGCCGCTTCTCGACCTCGACGCCATCGATCCGCAGCGGCTCCCCAAGGATCTTCTCGATCAGAAGCTGTGCCAGGCCTACCGCGTGGTGGTGCTCAGCAAGCGCAGCAATCGACTCATCGTCGCGACCGCTGATCCGTCCGACCAACAAGCCGCAGAAAAGATCAAGTTCGCCTCCCAGATGGGCGTCGACTGGGTCATCGCCGAGTACGACAAGCTCTCCCGCATGGTCGAGGCGGCTTCGGTCAGTGCGGCCGAGACCATCGACGGCATCATCGGAGCCGAGTTCGAGTTCGACGACATCTCGAGCGAGACCACCGAGTCCAACGAACAGGCCAGCGCCGAGGTCGAGGATGCGCCGGTCGTGCGCTTCCTGCACAAGATGCTGCTCGATGCGTTCAGCATGCGGGCCTCGGACATCCACTTCGAGCCGTACGAACACAACTACCGGGTTCGCTTCCGAATCGACGGCGAGCTGCGCGAGATCGCATCGCCCCCGACCGTCATCAAGGAAAAGCTCGCCTCGCGCATCAAGGTGATCTCGCGACTCGACATCTCCGAGAAGCGCATTCCCCAAGATGGCCGGATGAAGCTGAAGATCGGTCCCGATCGGGTCATCGACTTCCGCGTCAGCACCTTGCCGACACTCTTCGGCGAGAAGATCGTGATTCGTATCCTCGACCCCAGCAGCGCACGCCTGGGCATCGACGCGCTGGGCTACGACGAGGACGAAAAGAAGCGCCTGATGACGTCCATCGGCAGGCCCTACGGCATGATCCTGGTCACAGGCCCTACCGGTTCGGGCAAGACCGTTTCGCTCTACACCTGCCTCAACCTGCTCAACAAGCCGGGCGTCAACATCGCGACCGCCGAGGATCCGTCCGAAATCAACTTGCCGGGCGTCAACCAGGTCAATGTCAACGACAAGGCCGGCCTTACCTTCGCCACCGCCCTTCGGGCATTCCTGCGACAGGATCCGGACATCATCATGGTGGGCGAAATCCGGGACATCGAAACCGCCGACATTTCCATCAAGGCGGCGCAGACCGGCCACCTGGTCCTGTCGACGCTGCACACGAACGATGCGCCGACCACCCTCACGCGGATGCGCAACATGGGCATCGCGCCCTTCAACATCGCATCCAGCGTGATCCTGATCACGGCCCAGCGGCTCGCACGGCGGCTTTGCACGGTGTGCCGCGCGCCTGCCGACGTGCCGCGCCAGGCGCTGCTCGATGCCGGCTTCAAGGATCGAGACCTCGACGGAAGCTGGAAGCCCTATCGAGCCGTGGGCTGTTCGGCCTGCAACAGCGGCTACAAGGGCCGGGTCGGCATCTACCAAGTGATGCCGATCTCCGAAGAAATCCAGAAGATCATTCTTCGCGATGGCAGCGCGCTCGACATCGCCAAGCAATCCGAGGCCGAAGGCGTCCGATCGTTGCGGCAATCGGGCCTCCGAAAAGTGGCGCAGGGCATGACGTCGCTCGAAGAAGTACTCGCAGTGACCAACGAGTAACTCGACAAAACACAGGGAGAGAAAAATGGCCACCGCAACCGCACCGCGAACTTTCAAGGAGTTCATCTACGAGTGGGAAGGCAAGGACCGCAATGGCAAGGTCGTCCGCGGCGAACTGCGTGCCGCCGGCGAGAACCAGGTCCAGGCTGCGCTCCGGCGCCAGGGCATCCTCGCCTCCAAGATCAAGAAGCGGCGGATGCGCTCGGGCAAATCGATCAAGCCCAAGGACATCGCGATCTTCACTCGCCAGCTCGCAACGATGATGAAGGCCGGCGTTCCGCTGCTGCAGGCCTTCGACATCGTTGGTCGAGGCAATGCCAATCCGAGCGTGGGCAAGTTGCTCAACGATATCCGCGGTGATGTCGAGACCGGCACCTCGCTCTCGGCGGCGTTCCGCAAGTTTCCCAAGTACTTCGACAACCTGTACTGCAACCTGGTCGAAGCAGGCGAAGCGGCCGGTATTCTCGAAGAGTTGCTGGACCGGCTGGCAACCTACATGGAGAAGACCGAGGCCATCAAGTCGAAGATCAAGTCGGCGTTGATGTATCCCACCTCGGTCGTCGTGGTCGCGTTCGTGGTGGTCGCGATCATCATGATCTTCGTCATCCCGGCCTTCAAGCAGGTTTTTACGTCCTTCGGTGCCGACCTGCCGGCGCCGACCCTGATCGTGATGGCGATCAGCGAGTTCTTCGTGAGCTACTGGTGGCTGATCTTCGGCGTGATCGGCGGCGGTCTTTATTTCTTCATCCAGGCCTGGAAACGCAACGAGCGGGTGCAACGCTTCATGGACCGGCTGCTGCTCAAGCTGCCGATCTTCGGCGCTCTCATCGACAAATCCTGCGTGGCGCGATGGACGCGGACCCTCGCGACGATGTTCGCTGCCGGCGTGCCGCTGGTCGAGGCGCTGGATTCGGTCGGCGGCGCATCGGGCAACACGGTTTATGCCGATGCCACCGTGAAGATCCAGCAGGAAGTCTCCACCGGCACCAGCCTTACCACGGCCATGACCAACGCCAACCTCTTTCCGTCGATGGTGTTGCAGATGACCGCGATCGGCGAGGAGTCCGGATCGATCGACCACATGCTGGGCAAGGCTGCCGACTTCTACGAATCCGAGGTCGACGACATGGTGGCCGGGCTTTCGAGCCTGATGGAGCCGATCATCATCGTGTTCCTCGGCGTCATCATCGGCGGCATCGTGGTGTCCATGTACCTGCCGATCTTCAAGCTGGGCCAAGTTGTCTGATGCTGATCTCGCAGGGCTACGATGCCGCGTTGGCAGGCATTCTGGGCCTGCTGATCGGCAGCTTTCTCAACGTCGTCATCTACCGGCTGCCGAAGATGCTGGAGCGTCAGTGGGCGGCCGAATGCGGCGCCGTGCAGGCAGCCTCCGACGGCATTGAGCCCGAAAAGGACACCGAAGCCTTCAACCTGATGGTGCCTCGGTCGCGCTGCCCGTCGTGCGGGCACGAGATCCGCTGGTTCGAGAACATTCCTGTGGTGAGCTACCTGGCCCTTCGCGGCAAGTGCGCGAGTTGCCGGGCGCCGATCAGTCCGAGATACCCGATGGTCGAACTCGCCACCGGTCTGCTCTTCGCCTGGTGCGTATGGCAGATGCCGGGGCAGCTGTCGGGCCTCGCATGGTGCGGGTTCGCCGCAGCCTTGCTGACGTTGGCGCTGATCGACTGGGACACGACCCTGCTGCCGGACGACATCACGCTGCCGCTGCTCTGGGCCGGCCTGCTGGCCGCCACCGTGGGGCTGACTTCGGTATCGCTGCAGAGCGCGGTGCTCGGCGCGGTGGCCGGCTACCTGTCGCTCTGGAGCATCTACTGGCTCTTCAAGCTCACGACCGGAAAAGAAGGCATGGGCTACGGCGACTTCAAGCTGTTCGCGGCCTTCGGTGCCTGGTTCGGCTGGCCTGCGCTGGTCCCGATCATCCTGATGGCCTCGGTGATCGGAGTCGTGGTAGGCCTCGCGCTCAAGCTCACCAGCGGCTTGCGTGAAGGCGGCTACGTACCGTTCGGGCCCTTTCTGGCTGCCGCCGGGTTCACGGCCATGATCTTCGGACCCCAGGCGATCCTCGGCGTGATCGGCCTCTGATTTCTCGCAGCGAGGCGACATGCGCATCGGCCTGAGCGGCGGCATCGGAAGTGGCAAGAGCACGGTGTCGTTGCTGCTGGTGGAGCTCGGCGCGGCCTTGATCGACACCGACGCGATCGCCCGCGCCATCGCGCAGCCGGGCGGTATCGCGATGCCGGCCATCGCCGAAGCCTTCGGCACCGCGGCAATCGGGCCCGACGGCGGCATGGACCGCGCGCGTATGCGCGAAATCGTCTTCGGCGACCGAGATGCCAAGGCCAGGCTCGAGGGCATCCTCCATCCCCTCATCGGCGCCGAATGCGAGCGCCTCGCAGCGGAGGCCCACGCTTCCGGTCGACCGATCGTGTTCGATGTGCCCTTGCTGGTCGAGTCCAGGCGATGGCGCGCCATCGTGGACCGCGTCCTCATCGTGGACGCCGAGCCCGACACGCAGGTCAGCCGCGTGATGTCGCGCTCCGGCTGGAAGGAAGCCGACGTCAGGGCCGTGATCGCCCAGCAGGCCGGACGCAAGCTTCGCCGGGCGGCCGCCGATGCCGTGATCTTCAACGAGGGGCTTTCGCTGGCCGAACTCTCTTCCGAGGTGCAGGCTCTTTGGACCGAATGGATGGGCGCGGCACGCGATAATCGCTGACCAGCCGCCACGCGCCTGCGCAGATGCAAGGCCGAAGTCCCGATGCTCTTCAACTCGTACGCCTTCATCTTCTTTTTCTTCCCGCTGGTCGTTCTCGGCTTCTTCCTGATCGGCGCACGAAACGTCCGGGCCGCGGCAGGATTCCTGGCACTGGCGTCCCTGTTCTTCTACGGCTGGTGGAGCATCGAGGCCCTGCCCCTCCTGGTCGCCTCGATCTGCTTCAACTATTGGGCAGGACTCAAGCTGACGCCGGCACCCGATCGCAGCGACCGCAGCAGGAAGCGATTCCTGATCCTGGTGCTCGCGATCAACCTGGGCGTGCTGGCAGTTTTCAAGTACGCCAACTTCTTCGTCGGCAACGTGAACGAAGGCCTGGCTGCCTCGGGGCTTGCGCCCCTGCCGCTGCTGCACATTGCGCTACCGATCGGCATCTCGTTCTACACCTTCACGCAGATCGCGTTCCTGGTGGACTGCTGGCAGGGCAAGGTGCGCGAGCGCAGCTTCATCCACTACGTGCTCTTCGTCACCTACTTCCCGCACCTCATTGCCGGCCCGGTGCTGCATCACGCGCAAATGATGCCGCAGTTCGCCAACCCTTCCACCTACCGAATCGATGCGGACAAGGTGGCGCTCGGCCTCGGCATCTTCACCTTCGGACTCGCCAAGAAACTCCTGATCGCCGACCCGATGGGCCAGTACGCCGACCTGATGTTCAACGGCGTGCACAACGGTGTCTTGCCTTCGCTCTATACGGCCTGGTTCGGCGTGCTGGCCTATACGCTCCAGATCTACTTCGACTTCTCGGGCTACTCCGACATGGCGATCGGGCTCTCGTTGTGCCTGGGCGTGCAGTTGCCGCTCAACTTCAATTCGCCGTACAAGTCGACCAGCATCATCGAGTTCTGGCGGCGCTGGCACATCTCGCTTTCGACCTTCCTGCGCGACTACCTCTACGTTCCGCTCGGCGGCAACCGCAAGGGGCCGGCGCGGCGCTACCTCAACCTGTTCCTGACCATGCTGCTCGGCGGCCTCTGGCACGGTGCGGCGTGGACCTTCGTGATCTGGGGCGCGCTGCATGGCGCCTACCTGATGATCAACCACTTGTGGGTCGCCAAGGTGCGACGCGGGCGGCCTGCCAGCCGCTTCGGTCATGTGCTCGGCTGGATGCTGACCTTCGTGTGCGTGATGATCGCCTGGGTGGTGTTCCGCGCCGAAAGCATGCACGCCGCAGTCGCGGTCTACCAGGGCATGCTCGGCCTCCACGGCAACCCGGGCACCGCCTTCCGCGAGTTCGCGGTGCTGCCCTATCGCAAGCCTGAGTTCTTCCAGACCCTGATGCTCGCCATGTTCATCTGCCTTGCCTTGCCGCCAACCATCACGCTGCATCGGTGGATCCCGCGCGTCCAGGCCCTGGCCAGCTTCCCGAAGGTCGAATGGGTTTCCACCGGCGTGATTTCGCTGGCCAGCATCTACATGCTGGGGCTGTGCATTTCCAAGCTGGGAACGTACAGCCCCTTCCTCTACTTCCAGTTCTGAGCATGACCCACGCAAAACTCTGGCTGCGTGTCTTCCTGGCGGGCTTCGCCGTGATCCTGGCGCTCCTGGGCATCACGCTCTTCACTCCGGCTCCTTACGGTGATTTGTCTCGTGTGGCGCAGCTCTCCGATCGCTATTTCGGCTGGCGAGTCGACCAGCCGCAGGTCGCGCCGGAACTGCTGCGCGGCGTCACGGTCGACCAGGCCGACATCCTCGTGGTCGGCGACAGCTTCTCGATGTCCTTCAACTGGCAATCCGAGCTGGTCAAGGCGGGCTATCGGGTCAGCACGGTGTACTGGGGCAGCCTCGGCGACCAGGTCTGCAGCGACTTCAACGAGTGGATTCGCAAGGGCGGCTTCAAGGGCAAGCTGATCATCGTCGAAAGCGTCGAATACCTCCTCCAGATGCGCATGGACCGCAGCGCCGCCTGCAGCACCATGACGCAGCCGCTCCTGGCGTCGCCCGAGCCGCTCTGGAAGATGACTCAGAAGGTGCCTGGCTTCGCCTTCAACTCCGGCGCCAGGCTCACGGCCGGCTGGCACACCTACCAGAACATGCGGATGGCCAAGGCGGGCGAAGTGACCCGGGGCCTGCACCTGGTGCAGGTCCGCCAGGTCACCGGCGGTTGCAGCCAGTTCAGCAGCGAACTCTGCGAACGCATCCCGTTCCTTGCATCCGACTTCGAGAACGGCCCACTCACTGCCAAGACCGTGGAGCAGATGAAATCGTTCGAGAAGACGCGCAATGCAGTGCCGATGCTCTGGATGGTGATTCCGAACAAGAGCACGGTCTACCTCGATCCGCAATTCTCGAAAGGCTTCGTCGAGGCCTTCAACCAGACCGGCATGGGGCCGGACCTGTTCGCCTTCGCGCAGCAGCAACGCCACAAGGTGATCGACTTCTACCAGCCGAACGATACGCATCTCTCGATACGGGGCCTGCTCACGCTCGGCCCGGTGATGCTCGAGGCGGTTCGCGCAAGACTCGGCGCGAGCCCGGCCTCTGCAACTTGAAGCACATCGACCCGCCACATGCGACTATCATTTTGGCGTCTTAAGGGCTGACTGATTGATCCTCTACGAGTACCCGTTCAACGAGCGCATCCGAACCTACCTGCGCCTCGAGCACCTCTTCCGCCGCCTCGGCGAACTGGTGCCCGCCGAGTCGCCGTTGATGCATCACTATGCGCTCATCACGATCTTCGAGATCATGGACGTTGCCGCGCGCGCCGACCTGAAGGCCGACGTGCTTCGCGACCTGGACAAGCACAAGAACCTCTTCAACAGCTACCGCGGCAATCCGGAAATCGCCGAGGCGGTGCTCGACCAGGTGGTGCACAAGCTCGAGGCCAACTTCTCGACGCTCAACACCCTCGCAGGCAAGGCAGGGCAGGCCCTCACCGAAAACGAATGGCTGATGAGCATTCGGAGCCGCGCCAGCATTCCGGGCGGCACCTGCGAGTTCGACCTGCCGGCCTACCATGCCTGGCAATACCGCCGGCCGGCAGAGCGGCGGGCGGATCTCGAGCGTTGGTCGTCCACTCTCGCGCCGCTGGCCGAATCCATCTACCTGCTGCTCAAGCTGCTGCGCGACGCCGACGTTCCGTACAAGGTCATCGCGGTCAAGGGCCAGTTCCAGCAGCCCTTGCCTTCGGGACGCAGCTTCCAGCTGCTGCGGCTTCGGATCGATCCACGGCTCGGCCTCATACCGGAGATCAGCCTCAACCGGCTGATGGTCTCGATCCGCTTCATGAAACACGAGGCCGACGACCGGCTCCACCAGAGCACCGCAGACACCTCGTTCGAATTGACTCTCTGCGCATGAGCGAAGCCAACTCCTTCGGCGAACGGATCGTTCGCTGTCCGTCGTGCCGGGGCGACAGCGTCTATGCCCCCAGCAATCCGTACCGGCCGTTCTGCAGCGCGCGCTGCAAGGGCAACGATTTCGGCGCCTGGGCGAGCGAAGAATTCAAGCTGCCGGCCGAGAGTCCGCCGGACGACGAACCCTTCGGCGATCCGAAGCTGCAGTGATTCGGGTCAGATCGGGCCGACTCGGCTCAGGTCGCGGAAGCCAGGCCCCGCTCTTCGGCCAGCCAGGCCAGCACCGGCATGGCGCCCGGCAACACCGGCGACACCTGCAGGGGCAACTGCTGCCAGCACATCTCCTGGCCCTCTCGCATCTCGAAATCGCCGGACCACTCGCGCACCTTGCACCAATGCAGCCGCACCAGGGCATGCGGGTAATCGTGCTCGGTCACCTTCCAGACCGTGGCCGCGGCGATGGTGATGCCGAGCTCTTCGTGCAACTCGCGGCGGAGCGCCTCTTCGATGGTTTCGCCGGTTTCGACCTTGCCGCCCGGAAACTCCCAGTACCCGGCGTAGGGCTTGCCCTCAGGCCGAGTCGACAAGAGCAGTGCGTCGTCCGCCCCGATCAGGATGCCGACCGCGACCTCGGTGTGCTTTCGCGTCGAAGACACGGCCGAGCCCTTCAGGCGCGGCCCGCGAAGTCGCGCGCGAACTGGTAGGCCACCCGACCGCTGCGCGATCCGCGCTCCAACGCCCAGACCAGCGCCTCTTTCTTGGCGGCCTCGATCTCGGCGGGTGCCACGTCGAAGGACGACAGCCACTGCGCCACGATCGCGAGGTATTCGTTCTGCGTGAACGGGTAGAAGCTCACCCACAAACCGAAGCGCTCGGACAGCGAGATCTTCTCTTCGATGACCTCGCCCGGATGCACCTCGCCGTCCTCGGTGTGGGTGTAGCTCAGGTTGTCCTTCATGTATTCCGGCAGCAGGTGGCGCCGGTTGCTGGTCGCGTAGATCAGCACGTTGGGCGTCGATGCTGCGATCGAGCCGTCGAGAATCGACTTGAGCGCCTTGTAGCCGGGCTCGCCCTCGTCGAAGCTCAGGTCGTCGCTGAAGACGATGAACTTCTCGGGCCGGCCCGACACCACCTCGACGATGTCCGGCAGGTCGGTCAGCTCGGCCTTGTCGACTTCGATCAGGCGCAGCCCCTGCGGCGCGTAGGCATGCAGGCAGGCGCGGATCAATGAAGACTTGCCGGTGCCGCGGGCGCCGGTCAAAAGCACGTTGTTGGCGGGCTTGCCTTCGACGAACTGCCGGGTGTTGCGCTCAATCTTTTCTTTCTGGACGTCGATTTCCTTCAAGGCATCGAGCGGCATCTGCGCCACGTGGCGGACCGGCTCCAGCGTGCCATGCCCGCTGCTGCGGCGCCGATACCGCCAGGCGATGGACGCGTTCCAGTCGGCGGGCGCCGAAAGCGGCTGCGGAAGAATCGATTCGATTCGATCGATCAGGCGTTCGGCGCGCTCGACCAGGCTCTCGAACTGCGGGGTCATGAACGGTAATCGGCGTTGATCGACACGTAGTCGTGGCTCAGGTCGCAGGTCCACACCGTATCGGATGCGGCGCCGCGGCCGAGCCCGATGCGCACCGTGATCTCGCTCTGCTTCATGACGCGTTGTCCGTCTTCCTCGAGGTAATCGGGATGGCGACCGCCGTTGACCGCCACGTGGACATCGTCGAGATGAAGGTCGATGCGGGTCTGGTCGAGGTCGTCGATGCCGGCGTAGCCCACCGCGGCCAGGATCCGACCGAGGTTGGGATCGCTTGCGAAGAAGGCCGTCTTGACGAGCGGCGAATGCGCCACCGCGTAGGCGACCTGCCGGCATTCGGCGGCATCCTTGCCGCCCTCGACGCGGATGGCGATGAACTTGGTCGCGCCCTCGCCATCGCGAACGATGGCCTGTGCGAGCCGGACCGCGACGCCGCGCAAGAGTTCGAACAAGGCCTTGCCTTCCGCCGACTCGAGCGAATCGATCCGGGCGTGTCCTGCCTTCTGCGTGGCGATCAGCACGAACGAATCGTTGGTGGAGGTGTCGCCGTCGATGGTGACGCGGTTGAAGGACGCATCGGCCAGCGCCTTGGCGAGTGGCTGGATCAAGGCGGGGTCGATGCAGGCATCGGTCGCCATGAAGCCGAGCATGGTCGCCATGTTGGGCCGGATCATGCCCGCGCCCTTGCTGATGCCGGTGGCGGTCACCGTCTTGCCGCCGACCGATGCCTGGCTGCTGAAGGCCTTTGGCAGGGTGTCGGTGGTCATGATGCCCTCGGCCGCGCGACCCCAGTTGTCATCGGCGGCGTCGGCCAGGGCCGCCGGGAGGCCAGCCTGGATGCGATCGACCGGCAGCGGCTCCATGATCACGCCGGTCGAGAACGGCAACACCTGCTCCGGCGAGATATTCAGATGCCGCGCCATGGCGACGCAACTGGCGAGCGCACGGGTCAGGCCGTCCTCGCCGGTGCCGGCATTGGCGTTGCCGGTGTTGATCACCATCGCGCGGACACCGACGCCAGCCGCCAGGTGCTTGCGGCACAGCTGGACCGGCGCCGCGCAGAAGCGGTTTTGCGTGAACACGCCGCCGACCGCCGCGCCGTCGTCGATCAGGACCACGGTGAGGTCCTTGCGATGGGCCTTGCGGATACCGGCTTCGGCCACGCCGATGCGAACGCCGGCCACCGGATGCAGCGAGGCCGGATCGGGGGCGGAAAGATGAACGGGCATGAAGAGATCCTTGGTGCGCGAAGCTCAGGCTCGCGCGTCAGCTGAGTTTTCCGTGGCAGTGCTTGAACTTCTTGCCGCTGCCACAAGGACACGGGTCGTTGCGCCCGACGCGCGCGAACGCCGCCGCTTCCGCACTGAGCCCACCGGCCGCTGCCCGCTGCTGGCTTTGTTCGTCGACCCGTACCTCGACCTCGCCGGTCTCGGTCGGCGCGCTGTAGGTGATGTTGGCCAGGTTCTCGCCGCGGCTTTCCATGGCGTCCGCGGCCTCTTCGAGCTGTTCGCTCGATTGCACCCGCACGGTCATCAATTGACGGGTGACCTCGTTCTTGACCGAGTCGAGCAGCTGCCCGAAGAGCTCGAAGGCTTCGCGCTTGTATTCCTGCTTCGGCTGCTTCTGCGCATAGCCGCGCAAGTGGATGCCTTGACGCAGGTAGTCGAGCGAGGCGAGGTGTTCGCGCCAATGCGTGTCGATGCTTTGCAGCAGCACCATGCGCTCGAACTGGGTGAAGTTCTCCTGCCCGATCAGGGCCACCTTGGCATCGAAGGCCTCGTTGGCCGCGGCCACCACCTTCTCGGCGATGTCCTCGTCGGTCATGGCGGCTGCGGCTTCGACTTCTGCCTGCAGCGGCAGGTCGATGCCCCAGTCGTCCCGCAGGGTCTTCTCGAGCGCGGGCAAGTCCCATTGCTCCTCGACCGACTCGGCCGGCACGTACTGCCGCACCAGGTCGTTGAAGCAGCCTTCGCGCAACGATGCGATCTGCGCCGACAGCTCGGTCGCATCAAGGATGTCGTTGCGCTGCTGGTAGATCACCTTGCGCTGGTCGTTCGAGACGTCGTCGTATTCGAGCAGCTGCTTGCGGATGTCGAAGTTGCGGGCCTCGACCTTGCGCTGCGCGCTCTCGATGCTGCGGGTGACGATGCCGGCCTCGATCGCCTCGCCGTCCGGCATCTTGAGCCGGTCCATGATCGCCTTCACCCGGTCGCCGGCGAAGATCCGCATCAACGGATCGTCCAGGCTCAGGTAGAAGCGGGACGAACCCGGATCGCCTTGGCGTCCCGATCGGCCGCGCAGCTGGTTGTCGATGCGCCGCGACTCGTGGCGCTCGGTCGCGATGATGCGCAGGCCGCCCAGCGACTTGACCAGCTCGTGGTCCTTTTCCCATTCGGCGCGCAGCCTTGCGACCTCGGCCGCCTTGGCGGTTGGGTCGATCGATTCGTCGGCCTCGACCGCCTCGATCGCCTTGTCGACATTGCCGCCGAGCACGATGTCGGTGCCGCGGCCGGCCATGTTGGTCGCGATCGTGATCATCTTCGTGCGGCCGGCCTGGGCCACGATGTCGGCCTCGCGGGCATGCTGCTTGGCGTTCAGCACCTGGTGCGGCAGGCCCGCCTTGTTGAGCAGCTCGTCGATGATCTCGGAGTTCTCAATGGAGGAGGTTCCGACCAGCACCGGCTGGCCGCGTTCGTAGCATTCGCGGATATCCGCGATCGCGGCTTCGTACTTTTCACGGGTGGTCTTGTAGACCCGATCGAGCTGGTCCTCGCGCCGGCTGATCCGGTTCGGCGGGATGATCATGGTCTCGAGGCCGTAGATCTCCTGGAACTCGTAGGCCTCGGTATCGGCCGTTCCGGTCATGCCGGAGAGCTTGGCGTACAGGCGGAAGTAGTTCTGGAAGGTGATCGACGCCAGGGTCTGGTTCTCGGCCTGGATCTCCACGCCTTCCTTGGCCTCGACCGCCTGGTGGAGTCCGTCGCTCCAGCGGCGGCCGGTCATGAGGCGGCCGGTGAATTCGTCGACGATGACGACTTCGCCCTGCTGCACCACGTAGTGCTGGTCGCGGTGATAGAGATGACGCGCCCTGAGCGCGGCATTGAGGTGGTGCATCAAGGTGATGTTGGCCGGGTCGTACAGCGACGCACCCTCGGGCAGCAGCTTGAACTCGGAGAGCACCTGCTCGGCCTTCTCGTGGCCGTCCTCGGTCAGGAAGACCTGGTGCGTCTTCTCGTCGACCGTGAAGTCGCCCGGCTTGGTGACGCCCTCGCCGGTGCGGGGGTCGGCCTCGCCCTCCTGCTTGGTGAGAAGCGGCACGACCTTGTTGATCGCGAGGTAGAGCTCGGTGTGGTCCTCGGCCTGGCCGCTGATGATGAGCGGCGTGCGGGCCTCGTCGATCAGGATCGAGTCGACCTCGTCGACGATGGCGTAGTTCAGGCCGCGCTGGACCCGGTCCTGCACCTCGTACACCATGTTGTCGCGCAGGTAGTCGAAGCCGTACTCGTTGTTGGTGCCGTAGGTGATGTCGCTGCCGTAGGCCTGCTGCTTTTCTTCGCGCGGCATCTGCGGCAGGTTGATGCCGACCGACAGCCCGAGGAAGTTGTAGAGGCGACCCATCCAGCGCGCATCGCGGGAAGCCAGGTAGTCGTTGACCGTGACCACATGGACACCCTTGCCGGTGAGCGCATTGAGGTACACCGGCAGCGTCGCGGTGAGCGTCTTGCCCTCGCCGGTCCGCATCTCGGAAATCTTGCCGTTGTGCAGCGCCATGCCGCCGAGGAGCTGCACGTCGAAGTGCCGCATCTTCATGACCCGCTTGGAGCCTTCGCGAACGGTGGCGAAGGCTTCGGGCAACAGGTCGTCGAGGGTTTCGCCCTTGGCCAGCCGCTCCCTGAACTCCTGGGTCTTGGCGCGGAGCGCGTCGTCGCTCAGCTTCTCCAGGCTCGGCTCCAGTGCGTTGATGCGCTCGACGGTCTTGCGGTATTGCTTGAGAAGCCGGTCGTTGCGACTGCCGAAGATCTGGGTCAGGAAGTTGGTGGCCATGCGAGGGGGGTCGACGGATGCCCTCAAACCGAGTGGGCGTCGCGACCGAAGTTCCTAAAGATAGGTGAATGCAGCTGGGCCTGCCTGGCGCAAAATCAACCCGCCAGGGTGCCCGCCAACCGGCGCGAACGCCGGCGAACTGGGCATTTTAGCCACCCTCACTCCTCGCAGATCGCCCATGAACCGCCGCCTCCATCCGGTCAGCCTGCAGCAAGCTGCCGACGAATCCCCCACCCTTGCCAGCCTCGCGGCCCGGGTGCGCGAGACCAACGAGCGTATGCAGGCGATCCAGGAATTGATTCCGCGAGAGATGCACGGATTGGTCCGCGCCGGCCCGGTCGACGAAGGCACCTGGTGCCTGCTGGTGCAGGGCAATTCGGCGGCTGCCAAGCTGCGCCAGCTGCTGCCGATGCTTCAATCCCGGCTGGTTGCCCGCGGCTGGGAATCCACCAAGCTCAGGATCAAGGTTCAGGTGCGTCATTGAAAAAGGCGCCGCGACCGGAATCGCAGCGCCTTCGATGGCGTCGGGCGGCGGAGCCGCGATAGCGCCCGATCAGGCCTTGCGTGCCACCAGCCCGTAGAGCGCCAAAAGGATGATGGCGCCGATCACCGAAGCGATGAAGCCGGCCGGCGCACCGGCTTGATACCAGCCCATGGCCTGTCCGAGGTAGGTCGCGATCAGCGAACCCACGACGCCCAGGATGGTCGTCAGGATGAACCCCATCGACTGTTTGCCCGGCATGATCGCGCGCGCGACGAGGCCGATGACGAAACCGATCAGGATGGTCCAGATGATGCCCATTGCTCTTCTCCTTCAGCGCAGCGCGCTCGTTGTTGGAAGCGCAAGCATAGGGAGCGGCCGGCGTTCCGGTGCGTGGGACGATGCGCCGCGGGCGCGGCGGTCAAAGTTGAGACTCCGCGAGGGCTCGGCGGTGCGCCAGAATCAGGGTCATGCACTCGACACATCGCGCCGCTATCTTGCTGCTGGGTTGGCTGGCAACACTCCCGGTGATGGCCGAGGAAGAAGATCGACTTGCTCTTCGCGACATCGAGTCGCAGCACCCGAAGAAGCTGGGCAAGGATGAAGTGACCGCCATGCTGACCGGCGCCCGAGTGAGCCGCGTCAGCGGCCGCGGCAACGTCCACAGCTGGCGCAACGAGGCGGACGGCAGCTTCGTGGTCTCCACCGACAACCGGGGCGCCGGCGCGGCGCGCGCCTCGGGTCGACCGACGACCGCACAGGGCAAGTGGCACATCTCGGACGACGGTCGCTATTGCATCCTGATCGAGTGGCGAAGCGCGCCGACCGAAGAATGGTGCCGCTACGTCCTGCAGGCCGATGACGGCTTCTATGCGGTCCGCGCGGAATCGCCCGCGACCGAGCGGGTGCATCGCCTGGACATCACGAAATAGCCGGACCGGCGTCCGCTGGTGGCGTCGATCGGTCCGGGGCACCCATCGCCGTGCCGGTTCCGCCTGCACCCTCGACGGCTTTCGCCAGCTCAGCGAAGAGTTCGGCATGTCGCTCGAACGCACGAAGAGCTTCGGCCACGATCGCGTCGTCGGTGCTCTCGTCGAGGTCCAGCGCGGTCAAGCGCAGGCGGAATGCCGCTTTCAACGCCGCAGCCTGGCCGGCGCCTCCGAAGTCGTAGAAAGCCGCGCCCTCGTCGCTGGCCGTCAACCCGAAGCTTTCACGAACCACGCGCGCGAGGAGCTGGCCGCCGCTCAGATCGCCGAGATAGCGGACGTAGCCGTGAGCGATCAACAGCACGGGCTCGGAGACTGAAATGGCGTCGAGGTGCCGCACATAGGAAAGCGCCGCAGGCTGCAGGTCGATGCCTCGCCAGCCGGAACCCTGCAGGAAGTCGAGGTCGTGCGCGAGCCGTGCCTCCCGCCAAAGCTCGGGAAGGTTCAGCGGCGCCAAGGCGGGGTGCTCCGCATTCCGGCGCAAGCCGTCTTCGAGCGCAGCGTAGACGGCGTGCAGGTTGCGCAGCAACTGGACATAGGTCGATCGCGCCATCGCGCCTCGCAACAAGCTGTGGATGAGCCCGCTCCGCTCGACCTGCAGGTGCAGCTCCCGGGTGTCTTGCCTGAGGCGCTCCGGCAGTCGCTCGCTCAAGCCGGCACCCCTGTGGCGGCGCTGCGTGCGACGCATCGCAAAGCCGAGGCCGCGTGTTGCAAGGCCTTCCGGGCATCCATCAAAGATCGAGCACCAGCATCGCAGACTTGGCACGCGAGCAGCACGGCAGGAACTGGTCGTTGGCTTCCTGCTCTTCCGGCGTGAGGTACATGTCCTTGTGGTCCGGCTCGCCGGAAATCACGCGCGTGAGGCAGGTTCCGCAGACGCCCTGCTCGCAGGAAGTCGCGACCTCGACGCCCGCCGCGGCCAGCGCCTGGACCACGGTCTGGTCCTTGGCGACCGTGATCACGCGGCCGGAACTCGCGAGCTTGACCTCGAAGACATCGTCGTCTTCCGAAGGCGCCACCTCGGCACCGAAGAACTCGTAGTGAAGCTGCTCCGCCGGCCATCCGGAAGAGCGGGCCTTGCCCAGTACCCAATCCATGAAGCCGGTCGGTCCGCACACATAGACATGAACGCCGGGGCGAACCTGGGCGAGCAGCTCGCCCGCGTCCATCTTCTGGGCATCGTCGCCGTCGTCGAAATGAAACTGCACCCGGGAAGCGAATCCGGATGCCTGGATCCGCCCGCGAAAGGCCGCGCGATCCGCAGACCGCGTGCAGTAGTGCATCTCGAACGAAGCACCGCTCAGGGCAAGCCGCTCGGCCATGCAGAGGATCGGCGTCACGCCGATGCCGCCCGCGATCAGGATGCTGTGGCCCGCATCATGCGCGAGCGGAAAGTGGTTCTTGGGCGCGCTGATGCGCAATCGATCGCCTTCCTTCACCTCGTCGTGCATCGCAGCCGAGCCGCCTCGGGAGGCCGCATCCCGAAGCACGCCGATCAGGTAGCGATGGCTTTCGCCCGGATCGTTGCAGAGCGAATACTGGCGCGTGATGCCGTTCGGCAGATGCACATCGACATGCGAGCCTGCCGAAAACGAAGGCAGCGGCCGGCCGTCTTCGCTCACCAGTTCGAAGCTGGCGATGCCGACCGCCTCGTCGGTCTTCTTGCCGACGCGGACGTGCAGCTCGGATGATGCGTTCATGTAGTCGATGGCCTGGGCCGGGTTTTTCAGGAAGAAAGCGCCGCCAAGGCAGCCGCCGCGCTGGCGTCGCCAGCCGGCTCCGATGCCGATCGCTCCGCCGCGATGATGCGATCGAGCACGCGGCGCGACTGCACGCCGCCGGAGTCGATGTTGAGCTTGAGCAGGTCACGCTCCGGATGAGCCAGCAGGTTCTGCTGCTGGCGCTCCAGCATCTCGAGGTCTTCGCCGAAGATCTTGGCCTGGCCTTCGCGGATGCTGGCCGTGAGCGCCTTGTCGCGCGGATTGAAGTTGCGTGCCATTCCCCAAAAATACCAGATCGAGGTCTCGGTCTCCGGGGTGATGAAATCGACCACGATGCTCGAAGCCTTGACCTTCGGATCGGCGTCGTAGCCGCCGTGACCGGCATGCGCGACGCCGACCTCGATCAGCACATGGCTCGGCGGCGTGAAGCGGCAGATCTGCCACCGGTCCACCGGCACGTCGTCGGCCAGGTGATTGCCCCGCAAGGCCATCCGCCAGAAGGGAGGCGCCATGATGTTCTGCATGTGGCGGGCCGTGGTCACCACGTCGCCTTCGGTGGCGGTCTTGGTCGGCGTCTCGTCGATTTCCGGCTGGCCGATGCTGCTCGCATGCACGTAGGTTTCGTGCGTGAGGTCCATCAGGTTGTCGATCATCAGGCGGTAGTCGCACTGGATGTGATAGAGCCCTCCGCCGTACGCCCAGTCGGGGCTTTCGGCCCATTCGAGGTGATGCAGCTTGGCCGGATCGGCCAGCGCCGGATCGCCCGGCCACACCCAGACGAAGCCGTAACGCTCGATCACCGGATAGGCCCGGATCGGCGGGAAGCCCCGCACCCGCTGGCCCGGCATGGCCACCGTCTTGCCGTCGCAGCCCATCTCGAGCCCGTGGTAGCCGCAGATCAGCTTTCCTTCACTGACCCGGCCGAGCGAAAGCGGTGCGCCGCGATGCGGGCAGAAGTCCTCGAGCGCGGCAACGGCGTTGCCGGGACCTCGATAGAAGACGATGGACTCGTTGCAGATCTTGCGGCCGAGCGGCTTGTCGTCGATTTCGTCGGGCATGCAGGCCACATACCAGGCGTTCTTGGGGAAGTTGCTCATCGTGTCTCCTTGCGGCGGCGGGCGGGGCGGCGAATCACATGCCCCGATGTCGAAGCCGGCACGTGCCGCACGATGCGTCCAGCTTCATAATTTTGAGCGTGCTCAATAATAAACACGCTCAAGAATCTGTCAACATCCCGGCATCGACCCGAATCGCCGCTTGCGTCGCCGATCGACCCGACGCTTTGCAACCTGCCGACGTTTGCGAAACTTGCCCGATGTCCATCCTGTCCGAACCACCTGCCTCCGACGACGCGGCACCCGAACGCCCGGTGGGGCTGCGCGAACGCAGCAAGCTCGACAAGCGGCGCCGCATCATGGATGCCGCCCGGACGATCTTCATCGAGCGGGGCTACGAGGCCGCGACCACACGCGAGATCGCGGCGCGTGCCGGGGTCTCGATCGGCACCGTGTTCGTCTATGCGAGCGACAAGCGCGACCTGCTGCTGCAGGTGGTCAACGACGAACTGGACGAGATCAGCAACAAGGCACAGGCCCTGGTCGACCGAAAAGGGCCGTTGCTCGAGCGGCTCATCGCCTACTTCAGGTTGCGTTACCGGTACTGGGCCGGCGAGCCACGGCTGTCGCGGCCGGCCTTGCAGGAAACAGCGGAGTTCCTGCCGGCCGCCGACAAGCCCGGCGAGGAAGCCACCCGCTTCTATGCCCGCCGCCCGGTGATGCTGGGGCAGATCGAGCAGATGGTGCGCTCAGCGCAAGCCGACGGCGAACTGGTCGAGGACGTGGCGGCCGACGAGATCGCCTCGCTGATCTTCAGCCTCTACCTGATCGAGGCGAGGCGCTGGCTGCAGGACGATCCGCCCAAGCTGGCCGCGGGCCTGGCCCGCTTGCAGCGGGTGCTTGGCCTGCTGATGCGCGGCCTGCTGAGAAGCTGAGCAGCTGCACGGCGAGAAGCTCAGCTTCGCGCGGAAGAAGCCTCCCCATGCAGCCGCAATCGCCCTCTTGGTCGGCGCTGCCTCAGTTTCCGTCGCCGCGCTGCTGGAGCAGCGTCACCAGCTCGGGAACGAGCGCCTGCGGATCACCCTCTTGCACCGCTCGCTCGAAGGTGGCGCGCACCCCGTTCGCGATCGCGCGCGCGGCGCCGCTGTCCTCGGCCATGGTCGCGTAGTAGCCGAGATCCTTGAGCGCGTTCGACATCGCGAACCGCAGGCCGCTCGCATCCTGCGACAACAGGAAGGGCTTCAGGCGTTCGAGCGCGATACCGCCGCCGCCGCCCTTGGCGAGAACATCGACCAGCACTTCCGGCGCGATGTCGGCTCGCGCGGCGCAGGCCGCTGCCTCGGCGATCAACGCCACCGAGCCGAGCGAGACGTAGTTGTGCAACAGCTTCATGCGATGCCCGGCCCCCACGGCGCCGGCATGCGTGATGTTCTCGGCGAAGCAGGCCAAGAGCGGACGGAGCTCGGCGAAGAGCGCTTCGTCCGCACCGACCAGCAGGTTCAATCGGCCCTCCGCCGCCTCCTTGGGCGTGCGGGTCATCGCCGCATCCATGAAGCGGCCGCCGGCCTCGGACACCGTTCGGGCCAGGCGCTCGGTCGAGCTGGGGATGGCGGTCGAGCAATCGATGACCACGGTGCCGGGGCGTAGGCCCTTCAGCGCACCGTCATCGGCCAGCAGCACGGCCTCGACCTGCGGCGAGCCGGTGACGCAGAGGATCAGGATGTCGACCTCGGCCGCGAGGTCGCTGGCCGTGGTGAAGGTGCGAACGCCTTTCGCCTTCAGGTCGTCGATCGGCTGGTTGCCGGCATGTTCGAGAACCGCCAGCGAGTGGCCATGCTTGACGATGTTGCTGGCGATGCCATGGCCCATGAGGCCGACGCCGACCATGCCGATCTTTTTCATTCGAGGTCTCCTGCAGGATGTTGGACAGAGCCGAACGATCTTGCCAGAGAAGAGAAGCCGATCAGCTCGACGCCTCGCGCAGGGTTCCGACCAGCCCGTGCAGCGCCGCCAGGTACGAATGCGGCCCCAGGCCTTGCACCGTGGCGCGCACCGCCGGCGAAATGATCGAATGCGTGCGCCATGCTTCACGAGCGGCGATGTTCGACATGTGCACTTCGATCACCGGAAACGGCATTGCCTTGATCGCATCGTGCAGCGGCACGCCATGCTGTGTCAGCCCGGCCGGGTTGACCAATGCGCCCTGCGCGGCGTCGATGTGCTCATGCAGAAAGTCGATCAGCACGCCCTCGTGATTGGACTGGATGGTCGCGAGCTCGACGCCGAGCTCTGCGGCCAGCGATTCGAGCCGGGCATTGATCTGCGCCAGCGTGGTCGAACCGTAGATATGCGGCTCGCGCCTTCCGAACAGGTTGAGGTTCGGGCCGTGGAGTACGAGGATCTTCATGTCGGCTTCCGGCTACTTGCGAATGCGGGCCAGCTCGTCGTTGTAGAGCTTGACCATGGCCGGGTCGTAGGTGGCGGCGAATTTGTCGATCACCGGCTTGGCGATCTGGCGCATGCGGGCCTGCTCCGGCGCGGCGATCTCGTTGAATGCCATGCCCTTGGCCTGCAGATCGCCGACCGCGCGCTGCGCCGCGGCGCGGCTCACCTGACGCTGGTAGGCGCGCGATTCGTTGGCGGCCTCGTTCATCATCCGCTGCTCGTCCGCGCTCAGCGTGTCCCAGAACTTCTTGCTCACCAGCACGATGTTGGCCGCGTAGACATGGTTGGTGGCGCTCACGTACTTCTGCACTTCGAAGAACTTGTTCGACAGGATGACCGCATACGGATTTTCCTGGCCGTCCACCGCCTTCGCGTCGAGCGCGCCGTAGAGCTCCGCAAAAGGCATCGGCACCGGGTTGGCCTTGAAACCCTTGAAGGTCTCGAGGAACACCGGGTTCGGAATGACGCGGATCTTGAGGCCGTCCAGATCTTCGGCGCGCGTGATCGGCCGTTTGCTGTTCGTCACGTTGCGAAAACCGAGATCCCAGTAGCCGAGCGCCACCAGGCCCTTCTCCGGCAGCTTGGCGATCAAGGCCTGGCCCAGCGGGCCATCGAGCAGGGCGTCGGCCTGCGCGAAGTTGCCGACCGAGAACGGGAAGTCGATCAGGCCGAATTCCTTCACGATGCCGGCGAGCGACGTGGTCGCCGGTGCCGACATCTGCTGCACGCCGCCCTGCAGTGCAGACTGCTGCTGCATCTCGTTGCCGAGGGTCGAGGCCGGATATTCCTGCACCTTCAGCTTGCCGCCGCTCTTGGTCGCCAGCAGTTCGGCGAAGCGCTTGACGCCGAAGCTCACCGGATGGTCGGCGTTGTTCAAGTGGCCGAAGCGGATCACGCGCTCTTGCGACGCGGGCTGTGCATGCGCCGCCAAGCCGAGGACCGATGATGCGATGACGGCTGCAGCGAACCGGAAGCTGGACTTCATGCAAATCTCCTGAGAACGAATGCGGGGTTGCTGCCCGGCTTGGGCAGCCGCGTCGAGCTTACGCGGGAAATGGAAATGTTTTCCACAGTGGAAACCCTTTGCAGAATTGCTACATTCCAGATCGGTGACCCCACTCCAGCCACCCGTCGAAACGACCGCCCCAGCCTGCCGAAATGCGCACTCCGCCAAGATGAGCAACATCCTCGAACGAAGCTTCTACGTCCTCGAGCACCTCGCGTCCCATCCGCAAGGGCTGCCGCTATCGGCGCTGTCGTCCGAACTCTCCCTGCCGCTCAGTGCGACGCATCGGCTGCTGGCCGAGCTCGTGCGCTGCGGCTACGTTCGGCAGGACCAGAAGCACGGCACCTACGTGCTCACCATCAAGCTGGTATCGCTCGGTCTCAACTTCCTGAGCGCGAGCGGCGTGGTCGACATCGCGCAACCGCTTCTCGACCGGCTGGCGGTCGAATCCGGCGAACTGGTCCGGCTCGCGATGGTCGACGATGACGCCCTCACCTTCGTCGCCAAGGCGCAGGGCGCCGCGCGGGGCCTGCGCTATGACCCGGACATGGGCTTGTCGGTCAACCTGTCGTGCAGTGCCGCAGGCCATGCCTGGCTCTCGACCATGAGCGACGAGGAGGCGCTGCAGCGCGTCTCGCGGCAAGGCTTCGGGCAGCCGGCGGACTTCGGGCCGAACGCGCCGACCACGGTCAAGGCGCTGCTCGGCTACCTCGAAGCGGCACGAAAGCGCGGCTTCAGCCTGATCGTCGAAGCCTTCGCGCCGGGCATGACGGCGATGGCTGCGCCGGTGCGCAATCGAGCCGGCGCTGCGATCGGCGTGGTGACCATCGCCGGGCCGATGGTCAGGTTGACCGAGGAACGGATGTTGTCGCTCGGAGGCGCCTTGTTGAAGACGACCGACGATCTGGCGCTGGCCGCCGGTGGATCGCCGTTGATGCGTCAACGTGCGTGACGGGCGAGTGATAGAACGGGAAAGATGGTGCCGCTTGTCGGAATCGAACTGACGACCTTCCGCTTACAAGGCGGGTGCTCTACCAACTGAGCTAAAGCGGCAAGAAAGACGAAGACAAATTCTATCGGTGCGGCAGATCAGAGCGCGCTACTTGATCCGCTTGAGAGAGGGCCGCGACCCCGCACCGCCAGAGGGGCGCGGCGGCTCGCCATCGTCTGTCGTCTCTGCGCCCGGCGCCATCGAGCCTTCTTCGGCAGGGTGGTCGTCGACCAGATGAACGACGCGGCTCGCATCGCCTTCGTTGCCGCGCGAGGCATCGCGCAGCGACGGACGCGGTCCAGGCAAGGCGCCCCCCTTTGCAGCGCCACCACCATTCGCATCCTGAGGCATCGACGGTGCCGGCGCCGGAAAAGCCATGCCCTGCCCGTTCTCGCGTGCGTAGATGGCGATCACCCGCCCCACCGGCACGCTGATCTCGCGCGCGGTTCCGGCGAAGCGCGCCTTGAACTCGATGAAGTCGTTGCCGAGCTTGAGCGAGCTGGTCGCATCGAAGCTGATGTTCAGGACGATCTCGCCGTTCTTCACGTACTCGCGCGGAACCTGGACGCTGTCGTCGACCTGCACCGCGACATACGGCGTGAAGCCGTTGTCCGTGCACCACTCGTACAACGCACGGATGAGGTACGGCCGCGTGGAAGTCGATTCGAGCGCGCTGATCATGTGGATCCCATGCGAAAAGGGCGAACGGCAGTCGGGCGGGTTGCCAAGCCTACTTGCGCATCACCTTTTCGGAAGGCGTCAGTGCTTCGATGTAGGCAGGGCGCGAGAAGATGCGCTCAGCGTACTTCAAAAGCGGCGCGGCGTTCTTGCTCAGGTCGATGCCGTAGTAGTCGAGGCGCCAGAGCAGCGGCGCGATGGCCACGTCGAGCATCGAGAAGCTGTCGCCCAGCATCCACTTGTTCTTGAGGAACACCGGGGCGAGTTGGGTAAGCCGGTCGCGGATGTGCGCGCGTGCCTTCTCCATGGCCTTCTCGTTGCCCTTGGTGGTGCGGTTCTCGAGCGCCGAAACATGGATGAAGAGCTCCTTCTCGAAGTTGAGGAGGAAGAGCCGCACGCGAGCGCGATCGACCGGGTCGCCGGGCATCAGCTGCGGATGCGGGAAGCGCTCGTCGATGTACTCGTTGATGATGTTCGACTCATAGAGGATCAGGTCGCGCTCGACCAGGATCGGCACCTGGCCGTACGGATTCATCACGTTGATGTCCTCGGGCTTGTTGTAGAGGTCCACATCGCGGATCTCGAAGTCCATGCCTTTCTCGAACAGCACGAAGCGGCAACGGTGAGAAAAGGGACAGGTCGTTCCTGAGTACAAGACCATCATGGCTTAAGGCTCCTAAAAATCAAAAAGAGTGGATCGCGTAGGCGACCCACTCTGCGGGACCGGCCGCGGCGCGGCCGATCGGGAACGTGCTACTTGACGTCTTTCCAGTACGAGGCGTTGAGGCGCCATACGAAGACCACCGCCAGGAGCAGGAACAGCAACACCCATACGCCGACCCGGACCCGCGTGTTCTGCGCCGGTTCGGCCATCCACTGCAGGTAGCCGACCAGGTCGCCCATGGCCTGGTCGAACTGCAGGGGCGTCATGGTACCGGGGGATACCTGCTCCCAGCCCTTGAAGACCTCGGTCTCGTGGCCGTGCGACTCCACCTTGGTGTAGACCGGGCGGCGCTCGCCCTGCAGTTCCCACATCACGTGCGGCATGGCCACCGAGGGATAGGCGAGATTGTTCCAGCCGGTCGCCTTGGTGTCGTCGCGATAGAAGGTGCGCAGGTAGGTGTAGAGGTAGTCGGCACCGGTGCCGCCGTGGCCTGCGCGCGAACGGGCAACCAGGGTGAGGTCGGGCGGCACGCCGCCGAACCACTCCTTGGCCTGCTTCGGCTCGATATTGGCCTTCATGGTCTCGCCGACCTTGTCGGTCGCGAAAAGCAGGTTGCTCTTGATCTGCTGCTCGCTGATGCCGATGTCCTGCAGCCGGTTGTAGCGCATGAACGCCGCGGAGTGGCAGTTGAGGCAGTAGTTGACGAACAACTTGGCGCCGTTCTGCAGCGAGGCCAGGTCGGTCGTCTTGTTGGGCGCCTTGTCCCAGGCGAGCCCGCCTTCGGCGGCATGGGCGCCCACCGCCAGGCCGAGCGCGGCGATCAAAGTGAGGATCAGTTTCTTCATTCTTGCGTCTCCCGGCCTCAATGCGCGCTGAAGGTCACGCGCTCGGGGACCGGCTTGAATTCACCAATGCGGCTCCACCACGGCATCAAGAGGAAGAAGCCGAAGTAGAAGAGCGTGCCGACCTGCGATACCCGTTCGCCGAGCGGAGACGGCGGCTGCACGCCCAGGTACGCCAGGATCACGAAATTGATGACGAAGATGCCGTAGAGGTACCAGTGCCAGTTCGGCCGATAGCGGATCGACCGGACCGGGCTGTTGTCGAGCCAGGGCAGGAAGAACAGGATGATGACCGCACCGCCCATCACCACCACCCCCCAGAACTTGGCGTCGATGTTGAGCATGAGCGCCGCGACGATCACGGCACCGATGACGAAGCCGGCCTTGACGAAGGTCGGTACGCGGGCCTTCCAGGCACCCAGCACGGCTGCAGCGATCACGCAGGCGATGAGCGCATACATCATCTCGCTGGTGATGGCGCGAAGCATCGAATAGAACGGCGTGAAGTACCAGACCGGAGCGATGTGGTTCGGCGTCTTGAGCGGATCGGCCGGGATGAAGTTGTTGTACTCGAGGAAGTAGCCGCCCGCCTCGGGTGCGAAGAAGATCACCGCCGAGAAGATGGTGAGGAACACCACCACGCCGAAGATGTCGTGCACCGTATAGAACGGATGCGACGGAATACCGTCGAGCGGATGGCCATCGGGGCCGCGGCGGGCCTTGATCTCGATGCCGTCCGGATTGTTCGAGCCGACTTCGTGCAGCGCAATCAGGTGGGCGACGACCAGGCCGAGCAGCACCAGCGGCACGGCGATCACGTGGAAGCTGAAGAAGCGGTTGAGCGTGGCGTCGCTCACCACGTAGTCGCCGCGAATCAGGAGGGCGAGGTCCGGACCGACGAACGGAATGGCGGAGAACAGGTTGACGATCACCTGCGCGCCCCAATAGCTCATCTGGCCCCAAGGCAGCAGGTAGCCCATGAAGGCCTCGGCCATGAGGCACAGGAAGATGGCGCAGCCGAAGATCCAGATCAGCTCGCGCGGCTTGCGGTAGCTGCCGTAGATGAGCCCGCGGAACATGTGCAGGTACACCACGATGAAGAAGGCCGACGCACCCGTCGAATGCATGTAGCGGATCAACCAGCCCCAGGGCACGTCCCGCATGATGTACTCGACCGACGCGAAGGCCTGCGCCGCATCGGGCTTGTAGTGCATGACCAGGAAGATGCCGGTCACGATCTGGATCACCAGCACGAACATCGCGAGCGAGCCGAAGATGTACCAAATGTTGAAGTTCTTGGGTGCGTAGTACTGCCCCCACTGCTCGTTCCAGAGCTTGGTCAGCGGGAAGCGGTTGTCGACCCAGTTGAGCAGGCGCTCGTTGGCGGGCGCGTTGGGGGAGATCTCTTTGAATTCAGCCATGTCGTTGTTCTCAGGCGGCCTTGGTGTCGTCTTCGCCGATCAGGAGGCGAGTGGCCGAGAGGTACTTGTGGGGCGGCACCGGCAGGTTGTCGGGCGCGGGCTTGTTCTTGTAGACGCGGCCGGCCAGGTCGAAGGTCGAGCCGTGGCAGGGGCAGAGGAAGCCGCCGCCCCAGTCGTCGGGCAGCGACGGCTGCGGACCTGCCTGGAGCCTGTCGATCGGCGAGCAGCCGAGGTGGGTGCAGATGCCGACCACGACCAGCACTTCGGGCTTGATCGAGCGGTTCTCGTTGCGCGCGTACTCGGGCGTGAATTCGTCGGGATTGCGCTTGGATTGGGGATCTGCCAACTGGGCATCGAGCTTGGGCAGCTGTGCCACCTGCTCGGCCGAGCGCCGAAGAATCCAGACCGGCTTGCCGCGCCATTCGACCGTCATCTTCTCGCCGGGCTGCAGCGATCCGATGTCGACTTCGACCGGCGCACCGGCTGCCTTGGCTTTCTCGGAGGGTTGGAAGGTGCTCACGAAAGGCACCGCAACGGCGACACCGCCCACCGCGCCAGCACAACCAGATGCAATCAACCACGTACGCTTGCTTCTGTCGACTCGCGGATGGCCGACGGACATGTCACTCATGGGGGTCCTCAATCTTCTTCGCTAGGGCATGGGGGTGAGCCGAAGATTGTAGCGGAGCGTCACCAGCGGTTTCAACGCGCGAAGCCGCGCCGCGGCAGCCTCCGCGCCACGCATGAGCGGTCTTTATACTGCCCCGCACATCCCACAACTTCGAGGAGATCGGCGTGAGTGTTCTCAAGGAATTCCGTGAGTTCGCCGTCAAGGGCAACGTCATCGACCTCGCGGTCGGCGTCATCATCGGCGCCGCTTTCGGAAAGATCGTCGACTCGCTGGTGGCCGACGTCATCATGCCGATCGTGAGCCTGGTGTTCGGCAAGCTCGACTTCTCGAATCTCTACTTCGTCCTGGGCAGCGCGCCGCCCGGCGTGCCGAATAACCTCGCCGACCTCCGCAAGGCGGGCGTGGCCGTGCTGGCCTACGGCAACTTCATCACCATCCTGGTCAACTTCATCATCCTCGCCTTCATCATCTTCATGATGGTCAAGCAGGTGAACCGGCTGCGCAAGAAGCAAGAGGCCGAACCCGTGCAGGCCGTGCCGCCGGAAGACATCGTGCTGTTGCGCGAAATCCGCGACAGCCTCAAGCGGGTCTAGTCGAAAGGGTCCGGGCCATCCGGACCGCCTCGATCAGGCTCGACGGGTCGGCCCGGCCCGTGCCCGCGATGTCGAAAGCGGTGCCGTGATCGGGGCTGGTGCGCACCAGCGGCAGCCCGAGCGTCACGTTCACGCCCTTCTCCACGCCCAGGTACTTGACCGGGATCAGCCCCTGGTCGTGGTACATCGCGACCACCACGTCGAATTCGCCGGGGTGCTCGGTCGTCGAACGGGCGCGCATGAAGACCGTGTCCGGCGCGAAGGGCCCATGCGCGTCGATGCCCTCGCGCCGGGCGGCATCGATCGCAGGCACGATGATTTCGATCTCCTCTCGCCCGAACAGGCCGCCCTCTCCCGCATGCGGATTGAGCCCGGCGACACCGATCCTCGGCGCCCGTCCGAGCAAGGCCTGCAAGGCGCCGTGCGTGATGCGCAAGGTCTGCAGCAGTTTGTCCGCGGTGAGCGCCTCGATTGCATTGCGCAGCGACATGTGGATGCTGACCAGCACCGTGCGCAACTGGTCGTTGGCCAGCATCATGCGGACCGGCATCCGGTCGATGCCGACGCGTAGATGCCTCGCGGATTCATCCTGCAGCAGTTCGGTATGCCCCGGGTAGTCGAAGCCGGCGGCCGACAGCGCCTCCTTGTGCAAGGGCGCGGTGACCAGCGCCGAAATGTCGCCGCGCAAGGCCGCCCGCGCCGCCCATTGCACGCATTCGCCGGCGATGCGGCCGGCTTCGGCGCTGACCGCGCCGATCGCGATGGCAGCCTGCGGAGGCGTCGTCGCCTGCCACACCGGAATGCAGCGCGGCGGCAGCGAGCCGACCTCGGCCAGGCTTCCGAGTTCGGCGACCGGCCAGGAGGGGCAGCCCGGACTGCTCAGCAAGCGTGAGGCGGCACGCACGATCTCGACGTCGCCCGCCACGAAGCAGCCGCGCAGCAGATCGGGTGCATCGCGAAACGCCTTGGCGATGATTTCCGGCCCGATGCCGGCCGGGTCGCCCAAGGTGATGGCGATGGGTGATGGCGGTGGGTTCTTCACGCGGGGTTGTCGATGTCGATGAACTCGTGCGCGAGGCCCAGCCGCGCCGCCACGTGACCGGCGACCGCCGGCGCGCCGTAACGCTCGGTCGCATGATGACCGCAGGCCAGGTAGGCCACGCCCATCTCTCGCGCGTAGTGCGCCTGGGGCTCGGAGATCTCCCCGGTGATGAAGGCCTCGGCGCCGGCCGCGATCGCCGCCTCGAAGTAGCTTTGCGCGCCGCCGGTGCACCAGGCCACGTTCCGGATCGGACCGGCTGCCGGGCCGACCAGCGTCGGCGTCCGTCCGAGCACATCGCGAACATGGTCGGCCAAGGCCGATGCGCTCTCGAACGTCGTTCCGTCCGTGCGACCGCCGATGAAGCCGAGCTCCTGCTCGCCGAAGCGACCTGTGCTGCCGGCATGCGGCACCAGGCCGAGCTGGAGGCCGAGCTGCGCGTTGTTGCCGAGCTCGGGATGCGCGTCGAGCGGCAGGTGATAGGCGAAGAGGTTGACGTCGTCGCCCAGCAGCAAACCGAGTCGCTGCCGCATCCAGCCGGTGACGCACCCGTCCTGCCCGCGCCAGAAAAGCCCGTGGTGCACGAAGATCGCATCCGCCTCGGCACGAATCGCCGCCTCGATCAGCGCCTTGCTGGCGGTGACGCCGGAGACGATCTTGCGGATGGTCGTGCGTCCCTCGACCTGGAGCCCGTTCGGGCCGAAATCCTTGAAGCGCTGCGGCGACAGCAGCAGGTCGAAGGCGTTGAGAAGTTCGTGCGGCGTCGTGCTCATGCCGACATTCTGGACCGGCTCGGCGGCCGATGCGGCGGCATGGTTCGACGCATGGCGTCGGCCGGCCCGGCTCCCACTCGACAGTCGACCTTGAGGGACAATCCTGCCTGCCGTGCCCCGCACGACTGCCGTTCAGCCCCTCTTCGCACCCACCCTCCATGAAACGTACCTGGCTGTTGTTCTCCCAAGCCGTGACCGTGCTGCTCGCCGCCTATTTCGTGGTGGCCACCCTCAAGCCGGACTGGATCGGCCGCCGCGGCACCTCGCTCGGCGGCGTGGTGTCGGTGATCGAGGCGCCGAGCACCGGCGCCGCGTCGATCGCACCGGGCAGCCTGAGCGCCGCTGCCAAGAAAGCCTCGCCGGCGGTGGTCAGCATCAACACCAGCAAGGCGGCCCGCCGCAACCCGCGAAGCGAGGACCCATGGTTTCGCTTCTTCTTCGGCGACCAGGGTGCCGACCAGCCGCAGGTCGGGCTCGGAAGCGGCGTCATCGCCAGTGCCGACGGCTACATCCTCACCAACAACCACGTGGTCGAAGGCGCGGACGAGATCGATGTCACCCTGAACGACGCCCGGCATGCCCGCGGCAAGGTGATCGGCACCGATCCGGATACCGATCTGGCGGTGCTCAAGATCGAGCTCGACAAGCTGCCGGTGATGGTGCTGGGAAACTCGGATGCGCTCCTGGTGGGCGACCAGGTGCTGGCCATCGGCAACCCCTTCGGCGTGGGCCAGACGGTCACCAGCGGCATCGTCTCGGCGCTCGGTCGCAACCAGCTGGGCATCAACACCTTCGAGAACTTCATCCAGACCGATGCGGCGATCAATCCCGGCAATTCGGGCGGTGCGCTGATCGACGTCAACGGCAACCTGCAGGGCATCAACACCGCCATCTATTCGCGATCGGGCGGCAGCATGGGCATCGGCTTCGCGATCCCGGTCTCGACCGCCAAGCAGGTGCTCGAGGACATCGTCAAGGAGGGCAAGGTCACCCGCGGCTGGATCGGGGTCGAGCCGAGCGACTTGTCGCCCGAACTCGCCGAGACCTTCGGCGTCAAGACCAAGAGCGGCGTGATCATCACCGGCGTGTTGCAGAACGGTCCGGCCGCCAAGGCGGGCATTCGTCCGGGCGATGTGGTGACTGCCGTTGGCGAGAAGAAGGTCGACAACGTCCAGGAGCTGCTGACCGCCGTGGCCGGCCTCAAGCCGGGAGCGGCGACCCGATTCGCCCTGCAGCGAGGCGCGGACAAGATGGAGATCGACGTGAACCCGGGTCTGCGGCCCAAGACACCGATCCGCCGGATGCCCGAGACCGAGTAGCGGCGCTTCGAAGATCGGCCGGTTCCGGCCAGCGAACGCGGTGGGGTCGGGCGCTCGGGCGCTCGGGCGGTTGGGTGGTTGGGCGGTCGGGGAGCGGGAAGACGGGGTGTACGAGGTGTACGAGGTGCTCAGGACGGCGTCGAATCCGCGCTCTTGTCCGCTTCCTCGTCTTCGGGCGCCTTGCTGTGCTTCACGAAATAGCGCGCCGAAACGATGCCGACTTCGTACAACAGGCACATCGGAATCGCGAGCGCCAGCTGCGACACCACGTCCGGCGGCGTCAGCACCGCGGCGACCACGAAGGCCAGCACGATGAAGTAGCCGCGAAAGCTCTTCAGCTTCTCGATGGTCACCATCTCGAAGCGCACCAGCAGCATCACCACGATCGGCACCTGGAACGCGACCCCGAACGCGATGTAGAGCGACAGGATCGATTCGACGTACGACGAGATATCCGGCGTGGCGGCGACGCTCGCGGGCGTGAAGCGCTGGATGAAGCCGAACATCTTGTCCAGCACGAAGAACTGCACGAAGGCGATGCCGGAATACGCCAGGAAGCTGCCGAAGGTGATGAGCGGCAGGGCGAACTTCTTCTCGTGGCTGTAGAGCCCGGGCGCGACGAACATCCAGGCCTGGTACATCAGCCACGGGAGCGCCAGCAGCACCGCGGCCATCAACAGCACCTTGAGCGGAACGAAGAACGGCGAGAACACGCCGACCGCGATCAACTTGGCATCCGGCGGCATGTGGTTGCGGATCGGCACCGCGATCATGTCGATGAGGCCGCTAGGCCCCGGCCAGATCGCGAGCAAGGCACCGGCGACCGCGAGCCCGTACACGCAATAGAGGAGCCGATCGCGCAGCTCCATGAGGTGCGCGACGAACGGCTGCTCGGTGCCGGCCAGTTCGTCTTCTTTGTTGCTGTCGCGGGAGTCGGCCATGTGGGAATTGGAGCAGTGGAGTCGCGAGGCGAAGGCCCGGCGCCTGCCCTTCGCCTATTTGAACGTGTGGGGACGATAGCGCGCCACGCGCGCCGCGCCGGAGAGCGCCCGGGTTCTGACGCCGTTGCGAGCCTTGTACCACTGCGGCGTGGCGCCCTGCTTCAGGCGCCATTTCTTGCGCGGATGCTTGTACTCCGGGAACGAAGGCGTGGGCTCCGCCAGTTCGGAGAGCGTCTGGCCGCTTTCCGAGAACTGCTTCTCGAAGTCGCTTGCGCTGGTGTGGATGGTCTGCTCGACGTCGCGGGCAGCCTCCTGCACCGTGTCCTTCATCTTGCGCAGTTCGTCGAGGTCCATCGACCGGTTGACCTCGGCCTTGACGTCGTTGACGTAGCGCTGCGCCTTGCCGAGCAAGGTGCCGACGGTGCGGGCCACGCGCGGCAGCTTCTCGGGGCCGATGACGATCAGCGCCACGGCGCCGATCAGCATCAGTTTCGATATGCCGAGATCGATCACGTCGGGACGATCAGGACTTCTGGCGTGCCTCGACGTCGATCGTCGACTTGTCGGTGGCCGGGGTGCCGGTCACCTGCGCGTTGGGAGAGACCGGCGTGTCGGTGGTCGAGCCGTCCTTCATGCCGTCCTTGAAGCCCTTGACGGCACCGCCCAGGTCGGAACCCATGTTGCGAAGCTTCTTGGTGCCGAAGATCATGACCACGACGAGCAGCACGATCAGCCAGTGCCAGATGGAAAAAGAACCCATGGATTACTCCTGAAGAATGTGCAAGATTTTAGTCGGCGACCCGCGCCCGACCCCGAGGTAGCCCTATCAACCCTTGGCCCAGGGACGAGGTCCGCCCATGACGTGTACATGGAGATGATGAACCTCCTGCCCGCCCTCGGCCCCGGTGTTGACCACGA
This sequence comes from Burkholderiales bacterium 8X, assembly GCA_902506565.1. Taxonomy (GTDB): domain Bacteria; phylum Pseudomonadota; class Gammaproteobacteria; order Burkholderiales; family Burkholderiaceae_C; genus Variovorax. The sequence continues at coordinate 3,909,175 of LR732703.1, forward strand.
TGCGAAAACCGCCTTCCGGATATGGCCGGCATCCCTCTTGGGCCGCCAGCCGGGGCGCGAGGGTCATGATCCGGCCGAGCAGCGCCGCGTCGTCCGGCGTGACCTGTGCCATCGACGGAATGTGGCGCTTGGGCACGATCATGAAATGCACCGGCGCCCACGGCGCGATGTCGTGGAAGGCGAAGAGCTGTTCGTCCTCGTAGACCTTCTTGGACGGGATCTTGCCTTCGACGATCTTGCAGAAGATGCAGTTCGGATCGTGCGGCTCGGGACTAGACGACATGGGAAGGCTCCATCGAACGGCCCGCTTGCATCCGCATCATTCCCTTGACGATGCGATAGAGGAACCAGACTGAAATCAAGGCCCAGGCGATCCAGCCCGGCAGCAGCAGCAACAACCACAGCCACGAGGTCAGCAGGTACAGCACGCCGGCCCACAGCACCGAGCGGATCCGCCAGCTGAAATGCGAGGCCTGCCAGGTGCCGGCCGCATCGCCCTGCTTGACGAGGTCGATGATGAGCGCGATGACCAGCAGCGCGATCGAGGCCTGCGCGCCGGGAAGCACCGCGCCCACGGCAACGACCAGGTGCATGACATAGCTGATCCAGCCCCAGGTCTTGAGGGAGGGATCGGGTTCGATGGTGACGATGTCGTTCTGCATGGCGGCTGGCGTCCTTTCAGTCGTTGGAGGCTTCGCGGTCCTGGGCCTTGCGCAAGGCCTTTTCCTCGATGCCGCTGGTGCCTTCGCGCCGCTCCAGCTCGGCCACCACCTCGGCCGGCGTCAAGCCATAGTGCGCGAGGGCGACCATGCAATGGAACCACAGGTCGGCGACCTCGTTGACGATCTTGGCCTTGTCGCCGCCGTGGTCCGCGTCCTTGGCGGCCATCACGACCTCGCAGGCCTCCTCGCCGATCTTCTTCAGGAAAGCGTCGGGGCCGCGGTGCAGCAGCCGGGCCACGTAGCTTTGTGCCGGATCGCCGCCGCGCGCCGGCAGTCGGCTCTCGATGGTCGATGCGAGGCGGGCCAGGACGTCCTGCGCGCCGGGTGCGCCGGGCGTGTCGGAGGTAGCGGAGATGGCGGCGATTTCGCGGGTCATGCTCTTCAGGATGTATAGATGGAGGCCGGATCTTTCAACACCGGCTCGACCTCGATCCAGCGCCCGTCTTCGAACTTGCTGAAGAAGCAGCTGTGCCGACCGGTATGGCAGGCGATGCCGGGATCGTGCCCGAGCTGCGAGACCTTGAGCAGCAGCACGTCGTTGTCGCAGTCCATGCGAATCTCGTGCACGGTCTGCACGTGGCCCGATTCCTCGCCCTTGAACCAGAGCTTGTTGCGCGAACGGCTGAAATACACGGCGCGCTTCAGCTCGGCGGTTTTCTCGAGGGCCTCGCGGTTCATCCAGGCGAACATCAGCACGTCGTTGCTGCCTTGTTCCTGCGCAATGACCGGCACCAGGCCGTTCGCGTCCCATTTCACTTCGTCGAGCCAATCCATGGAACGGGATTCTCCGCGATCCATCCGCATCAATGCCGCACCGGAATGCCGCGTGCCGCCATCAGCGCCTTCGCCTCGCCGACCGTGTGCTGGCCGTAGTGGAAGATGCTGGCCGCCAGCACCGCATCGGCGCCGCCGCGCTGGATGCCGTCCGCCAGGTCCTCGACGCTGCCGACGCCGCCGGATGCGATCACCGGCACGTCGACCGCATCGCTGACCGCGCGGGTCAGGGCCAGGTCGAAGCCGCTGCGGGTGCCGTCGCGGTCCATGCTGGTCAAGAGGATCTCGCCGGCGCCTCGCCGCGCCATCTCGGCCGCCCAGCGCACCGCGTCGAGCCCGGTGTTCTTGCGGCCGCCGTGGCTATAGACGTCCCAGCCCTCGCCGCGAGCCTGCGCATCGTCGCCGACCCGCTTCTTGGCGTCGATCGCGACCACGATGCACTGCGCGCCGTACTTGCGCGAGGCATCCGAGATGACCTGCGGGTCGGCGATGGCCGCCGAATTGAAGCTGGTCTTGTCGGCGCCCGCATTGAGCAGCCGTCGAACGTCCTCGACCGTGCGAACCCCGCCGCCCACGGTCAGCGGAATGAACACCTGCGAGGCCACGGCCTCGATGATCGGCAGGATCAGGTCGCGGCCGTCGCTGGTCGCGGTGATGTCGAGGAAGGTCAGCTCGTCCGCACCTTGCGCGTTGTAGCGGGCGGCGATCTCGACCGGATCGCCGGCGTCCCGCAACTCGAGGAAGTTGACGCCCTTGACGACCCGGCCGCCGGTCACGTCGAGGCAGGGAATGATGCGTTTGGCGAGCATGGAAAGTTCGTGATCGACGATGTGGAGGGTGTCAAAGAACGGTGAGTCTCTGCCAGGCTTCCCACTGGGCTTGTGGGGCGAGCAGGATGTTCTCGTCGATGCGGGCGGCCTCCACGCAGAGCATGTGGCGATAGCCGTCGTCCGGCATGTCCGCGAGGCTCGCGCTCAAGGCGGGGCCGGGGTTCCAGACCACGGTTTCGGTGCAGCTCGCGCTTTGCGAGATTTCGAGCGTGCCCCGGGGCTGGACCAGCCGAAGCGGCGCCTGGGGCGCCGCGTAGACGCTGTCGAATTCGTCGCCGAACGCCAAGCTGGCGTCGGTCTCGATGAGCTTGCGGTCCCGGACAGCGTCCCAGCGCTGCGCGCCCTCGAGGCCTTCGAGCCTCGCCTCGGCGATATCGTCCACCCGCAGGTAGGTGTGCAAGGCGGCGGCGAACGACCAGGGCGACGCGCCGGTGTTGAGGACCTGGAGCGTGACGCAGAGCGAATCCGCCTCGATTTCCACCGCGAGCCGAACACGGAACGCATGCGGCCAGAGGGCGCGGGTCGCATCGCTCGCGCCCAGCGTGAAGGCCACGCGCCCGGCAGGCTCGGCCGAAGGATCGGCTTCGAGCGCCCATGGCAGGTTGCGGGCGAAGCCGTGCTTTTGCAGCGGGCCGCGCTGGTTGAATTGCGGCCAGCAGACCGGGATGCCACCACGGATCGCGGCCGAGCCGTCGAAGCGTGCTTCGGGACTGAGGTAGATGCGCTCCACCCCATCCGGCGTCTGCCACGACAGCAGCTGCGCGCCGTGCAGCGCGACCACGCAGGCGCCACCCGAAGGCGGCGCAAGCCGAATCGCCGGTTGGCCGCGAAAAACGATGGGTTCGAAAGCCATGGGGATGATCGGAAGATGGGCGGCCAGCGCGCCAGGCGCACCGGCCGGTCGGCTCAGCCTGGCCGGCCGTGCGGCTCGGCGGCGCCTTCGACCGGCGCCTGCGGCAAGGCGGAGTCGCCGGCGCCCAGCACGTCCGCGCGGGCCTGCGCCGCCGCGAAATCGAGATCGCCGGAATAGATGGCGCGGCCGCAGATGACCCCTTCGACGCCGTCTTCCTCGGCCGCGCAAAGCAGGTCGATGTCGGCCATGTTCGAGAGGCCGCCGGACGCGATGATCGGAATGGTGAGCGCCTGCGCCAGCTTGACGGTGGCTTCGATGTTGATGCCCGACAGCATTCCGTCGCGGCCGATGTCGGTGTAGATGATCGACTCGACGCCGTAGTCCTCGAACTTCTTGCCGAGATCGGCGACCTCGTGGCCGGTCAGCTTGCTCCAGCCATCGGTCGCGACCTTGCCGTCCTTCGCGTCGAGCCCGACGATGATGTGGCCACCGAAGGCGCTGCAGGCATCCTTGAGGAAGCCCGGGTTCTTGACCGCGGCCGTGCCGATGATCACGTAGCGCAGGCCGTCGTCGATGTAGCGCTCGATGGTGTCGAGATCGCGAATGCCGCCGCCGAGCTGCACCGGGATGTCGTCCCCCACCTCGCGCAGGATCGCCTTGATGGCCGCATGGTTCTGGGGCTTGCCGGCAAAGGCGCCGTTGAGGTCGACCAGGTGCAGCCGGCGCGCGCCGGCCTCGACCCAGCGCCTGGCCATGGCGGCCGGGTCTTCGCTGAAGGTGGTGGATTGGTCCATGTCGCCTTGCTTGAGGCGAACGCAATGACCATCCTTGAGATCGATCGCGGGAATGAGGAGCATGGGTTGCAGGCGGTGCGATGAAGCGATGCGAAGGCTTCAGGGGTTCCAGTGGAGGAAATTTCGGTAGATCTGCAACCCGCGGTCCGCACTCTTCTCGGGGTGGAACTGGGTGGCAAAAATATTATCGCGCGCAATGGCGGCGGTAAAGCGGGCGCCGTAGTCGCATTCGCCTGCGCTGTGCGCCGCATCCACCGGCCGCGCATAGAAGCTGTGCACGAAGTAGAAGTAGCTCTGGTCCGGAATGCCCTGCCACATGGCATGCGGCAAGGTCTGCTGCACCTGGTTCCAGCCCATCTGCGGCACCTTGTAGCGGCTGCCGTCCGGCTGGTGGCGTCCGGCCAGTTCGAACTTGATCACTTCGCCCGGGATCAGGCCGAGGCCGTCGGTCGGGCCTTCGTCGCTGCGGGACAACATCATCTGCATGCCGACGCACACGCCCAGGAGCGGCTTGGTCGATGCGGCCTCCAGCACCGATTGCTGCAATCCCGATTCGCGCAGTTCGCGCATGCAGTCGGGCATGGCGCCCTGCCCCGGAAGAACCACGCGCGTGGCATGCCGCACCACCTCGGGGTCGGCCGTGACGAAAACCTCGACCCCGGCCTCGTCGGCCGCATGCCTGACGGCCTGCGACACGGAGCGCAGGTTGCCCATGCCGTAGTCGACCACGGCGACCGAATGGCGGCTCAGAGCGAACCCTTCGTCGACGGAATGACGCCGGCCGAGCGCGGATCGAGTTCGAGCGCGGCACGCAGGGCGCGCGCGAAGGCCTTGAACACGGTCTCGCACTGGTGATGCGCGTTGACGCCCTTCAGGTTGTCGATGTGCAGGGTGACCAGTGCATGGTTCGCGAAACCCTGGAAGAACTCGAAGGCGAGCTGGGTATCGAAGCCGCCGATCATGCCGCTCGAGAACGGCACTTCCATGTGCAGGCCCGGGCGGCCCGAGAAATCGATCACCACGCGGCTCAAGGCTTCGTCGAGCGGCACGTAGGCATGGCCGTAGCGGCGGATGCCCTTCTTGTCGCCGACCGCCCGCGCCACGGCCTGGCCGAAGGTGATGCCGACATCCTCGACCGTGTGGTGCCCGTCGATGTGCAGGTCCCCCTTGCAGTCCACCTCGAGATCGATCAGGCCGTGCCGGGCGATCTGGTCGAGCATGTGATCGAAGAAGCCGATGCCGGTTGCAAGGCGGGCGCGGCCGCTGCCGTCGAGGCCGACCGTGACGGTGATCTGCGTCTCGGCCGTGTTGCGGGTGACGCTGGCGCTGCGCAGGGCGGTGGCGACGACTGCTTCGGGTGCCGTGGGGGTGTTCATAGCGAGGTTTCGAGTGCCGCCAGCAGGCGATCGTTCTCGTCGGCGGTTCCGACGGTCAGGCGCAGGCAGTTGGCGAGCAATGGGTGCATTTTAGAAACGTTCTTGACCAGGATGCCGGCCGCACGGAGCGCTTCGAAGGTGCCGGCGGCATCGGGCACGCGCACCAGGATCATGTTGGCATCGCTCGGCCAGGCCTTCGCCTTCGGAAGGCTCGCCAGGCGCTCGAAGATCCTCGCGCGCTCGGCCCGGATCGCCACGGCCTGCTGCTCGAACACCTCGGAATGCGCCAGCGCGAAGAGCGCGCATTCGCAATTGAGCACGCTGATGTTGTAGGGCGGGCGGACCTTGTCGATCTGCTCCACCAGCGCCGACGGCCCCATGAGGTAGCCGAGCCGCACGCCGGCCAGGCCGAACTTGCTCAAGGTGCGCATCAGCAGCACGTGGCCGTGGCGCTCGACCCGGTCGATATAGCTGCGGCCGGCGAAGGGCTGGTAGGCCTCGTCGATGACCACCAGTCCGCCCTGCTCGCCCTGCGCCTCGACCAGCCGCTCGATGACTGCGTCGTCCCAGAGATTGGCGGTCGGGTTGTTCGGATAGGCCAGGAACAGGATCGCCGGCTTCTCGCGCGCGATCGCCTGCAGCATGGCGGCCTCGTCCAGCTCGAAGTTCGCTGTCAGCGGCACGCCGACGAAGCGCAGGCCCTGCAGCTGCGCGCTCATGGCGTACATCACGAAGCCGGGTTCGGGCGCGACGATGGCGGCGCCGGGCAGGTCGCAGGCCATCGCCAGCAGCGAGATCAGCTCGTCCGAGCCGTTGCCGAGCATCAAGGAGAAGCCCGCCGGCATGTGCGCATGCGCGGCCAGGGCGCGCTGCAGTTCGGCGCCGCGCGGGCCGGGATAGCGATTGAGCGCCACCGCCCCCAACCGCCGGCCGAGCTCGACCTGGAGCTCGGGCGGCAGCGAGAACGGGTTCTCCATGGCGTCGAGCTTGATCATGCCGCGCGAGTCCTGTACCGCATAGGCATGCATCGACTGCACGTCGGCGCGGATGCGGCCGAGGGCGCGGGCGGGAGCACGGGCGGAAGATGAGCGGTCGTCGGATGAGGTGGTCATGGTTCAGGGATTGCAGCGGAAGCTGTTGCGCAAGGCCTCGGCGAGGACCAGTTGCACCGGCATGTCGGCTTCATAGTTCTCGCTGTTCCGGGTCAGCTCCGATTGATACAGCGAGCGCGCCATCGCAGGTTCGAGACGCCGTCCGTCGACGCAGAAAGCCGGCTTCTGCCCGGTGCGGCGCGCCATGTCGCCGGCCTCGCGAAGGCCTTCGAGCACGCCCACCAGGTAGTAGCTCGCGAAGGCGCGGCCATCTTTCTCGTTGGCCTCGAGCGTGCGCAGCTCGCGAATGCTCATCGCCGAACAGGGCACGGCCAGCGCCAGAAGGATGGCGCTAGCCAGAGCACTTGAAGGTAGCAACCGCCGTCTCATGATCGTCATTGCTTGGCGTGTCTCGCCTGGCGCTGCGCTGCGCCGCATCATCGGAGCCGCAGGCGCGCGGCGTCGGCGTGGGCCTGCAGCCCCTCGCCTTCGGCCAGCGTCACGGCCACCCGGCCCAGCACCTGGGCACCTTCGGCACTGACCTCGATCAGGCTGGAGCGCTTCTGGAAATCGTAGACGCCGAGCGGCGAGCTGAATCGTGCGGTGCCGCTCGTGGGCAGCACGTGGTTCGGACCCGCGCAGTAGTCGCCGAGGCTTTCGCTGGTGTAGGCGCCCAAGAAAATCGCGCCGGCATGGCGCAGCAGAGGCTCCCATCGATGCGGGTCGCTGCTGCTGACCTCGAGATGCTCCGGCGCGATGCGGTTGCTGATCTCGCAGGCTTCTTCCATGTTGCGGGTGTGGATCAAGGCGCCGCGGCCGTTGAGCGAGGCAGCGATGATGCCGGCACGTTGCTGGGTCGGAAGCAGGCGGTCGATTTCCTGCTGCACGCGATCGATGTAGGCGGCATCGGGGCACAGCAGGATGCTCTGCGCCAACTCGTCGTGCTCGGCCTGGCTGAAAAGGTCCATCGCCACCCAGTCGGCGGGCGTGGTGCCGTCGGCCAACACCAGGATCTCGCTCGGTCCGGCGATCATGTCGATGCCGACGGTGCCGAACACGCGCCGCTTGGCGGCGGCGACATAGGCATTGCCGGGGCCGGTCACCTTGTCGACGGCCGGGATGGTTGGGGTGCCGTACGCCAGCGCCGCCACCGCCTGCGCGCCGCCGATGGCGAAAGCCCGCGTGACGCCGGCCACGTGGGCGGCGGCCAGGACCAGCGGATTCTTTTCGCCGCCGGGCGTCGGCACGACCATGACGATCTCGCCCACGCCTGCGACATGGGCCGGGATGGCGTTCATCAGCACGCTCGAGGGATAGGCTGCCTTTCCGCCCGGCACGTAGATGCCGACCCGGTCGAGCGGCGTCACCTTCTGCCCGAGCAGCGTGCCGTCGGCATCGCGATAGCTCCAGCTTTCGCCGCTCGCCTTCTTCTGGGCCTCGTGGTAGCTGCGCACCCGCGCCGCGGCATGCTCCAGCGCCTCGCGCTGCGCCGATGGCAGGGTATCGAAAGCGGACCGCAGCTCGGCCGCGGTCAATTCGAGCGCCTCGACACTCGCGGCCTCGAGCCGGTCGAAGCGGCGCGTGTAGTCGAGCACCGCCGCGTCGCCCCGCTGCCGGACGTCCGCCAGGATGTCGGCAACCACCTTCTCGATCGCCGCGTCCGCCTCGGCCGACCAATGCAGCCGTTCCTTGAAGCGGGCATCGAAATCGGAATCGGCGGTGGAGAGACGAAGAGGCGTGGCTTTCACGATGGTGGGCTGCCGGAAAAAAGGTAGAAGAACGGTGAAAGGCTCGGGGCCTGCTCAGCTCGCCGCGGCGAACCGCTCGGCGGTGACGGCTGCAAAGGCATCGATCAGCCGGCGAATCGGCGCCTGCTTGATCTTGAGCGCCGCCTGGTTGACGACCAGCCGGGCGCTGATGTCCATGATGCGCTCCACCTCCACCAGGTCGTTGGCCTTGAGCGTGTTGCCGGTCGACACCAGGTCGACGATGGCGTCGGCCAATCCCGTGAGCGGCGCGAGTTCCATGCTGCCGTAGAGCTTGATGAGGTCGACGTGCACGCCCTTGCCGGCGAAGAACTCGCGTGCCAGGCCGACATACTTGGTGGCGACCTTGATCCGGGAGCCTTGCTTGACCGCCGAGGCGTAGTCGTAGTCGGCTCGCACGGCCACGCTCAGGCGGCAGGCCGCGATCCGCAGGTCGAGCGGCTGGTAGAGGCCCTGGTTGCCGTGCTCCAGCAGGACGTCCAGCCCGGTGACGCCCAGGTCGGCGCCGCCGTACTGCACGTAGGTCGGCACGTCCGAGGCGCGCACCAGCACCACCCGCACCTCCGGGTGCGTGGTCGCCAGGATCAGCTTGCGCGAGCGATCGGGGTCTTCGGTGACCTCGACGCCGGCGGCTGCCAAGAGCGGCAGCGTCTCTTCGAAGATCCGCCCCTTGGAGAGCGCGAGGGTGATCACGAGCGCCCCTCTGGCGCGGTGGCCACCCGCTCGATGTCGGCGCCCAGGCCGCGCAGCTTGGCTTCCATGCGGTCGTAGCCGCGGTCGAGGTGGTAGATGCGGTCGATCAGGGTTTCGCCCTCGGCCACCAGCCCGGCGATCACCAGGCTGGCGGAAGCCCGCAGGTCGGTCGCCATCACGGTCGCGCCCGACAGCTGCGCCACGCCTTCGATCACGGCCACCTTGCCGTCGGTCTGGATCTTGGCGCCGAGCCGCAGCATCTCGTCCACGTGCATGAAGCGGTTCTCGAAGATGGTCTCGGTCACGGTCGAAGTGCCGTCGGACACCGCGTTCAAGGCCATGAACTGGGCCTGCATGTCGGTCGGGAATCCCGGGTATTCGGTGGTGCGGAAGCTCTGCGCCTTGAGCCTGCCCGAGCTTTGCACGCGGATGCCGCCATCGACCGAGGCGACCTCGGCACCGGCTTCCCGCAGCTTCTCGATCAAGGCATCCAGGTGGTCGGCGCGACCGTTGCGCAGCACGACCTCGCCACCGGCGGCCGCCACCGCGCACAAAAAGGTTCCGGCCTCGATCCGGTCGGCCACCACCTGGTGAGTACAGCCGTGGAGCCGCTCGACGCCCTGCACATGGATGCGGCTGGTGCCGTGGCCCTCGATGCGGGCGCCCATCTCGATCAGCATCTCGGCCAGGTCCGGAATCTCGGGCTCCTGCGCGGCGTTCTCGAGCACGGTCTCGCCCTCGGCCAGCGCGGCCGCCATCAGGAAGTTCTCGGTGCCGGTGACGGTGACCATGTCGGTCGTGATGCGGGCGCCGCGCAGGCGGCTGCGTCCCTGCGGCAGCTTGGCGACCATGTAGCCGTGTTCCACCACGATCTCGGCGCCCATGGCCTGCAGGCCCTTGATGTGCTGGTCGACCGGGCGCGATCCGATCGCGCATCCGCCCGGCAGCGACACCCGCGCCCGTCCGAAGCGCGCGAGCAGCGGACCGAGCGCCAGCACCGAGGCCCGCATGGTCTTGACCAGCTCGTAGGGTGCCTCTTGCGTGTGCAGGGCGCCGGCGTCGATGCGAACGCAGCCGTCGTCGTCGCGCTCGGCCGAGACGCCCATGTTGCGCAGCAGCTTGAGCATGGTGCCGACGTCGTTCAGGCGCGGCACGTTGTGCAGCGTGACCGGGCGATCGGTGAGGAGCGCAGCGCACAGCTCGGGCAGCGCCGCGTTCTTGGCGCCGGAAATGAGCACCTCGCCGCGGAGCGTGCGCCCGCCGCGAATCAGCAGTTTGTCCATGACGGTTCCTGCGGGGACTAGGAGGTTTTCTGCCCGGCCCATTCGGCCGGGGTGAAGGTCTTCATCGATAGCGCATGCACTTCGTCGGTGTGCATTTTGGCACCGAGGGTGGCGTACACCCGCTGGTGGCGCTGGATCGGACGCTTGCCCTCGAACTCGCTCGACACGATGGTCGCGAACCAGTGCCGGCCGTCGCCTTCGAGCGTGATGTGGTCGCAGGCGAGGCCCGCCTGGATGATGGCCTGGAGTTCTTGAGCAGTCATGGGGAGTGGGCCTAGCCGCGAATCTTGTAGCCGATGCGAAGGAGATGGATGGCGACCGCGCTCACGAAAAGCCAGGCGCCACCGACGATCGCGAAGCTGAGCCAGGGCGAGGCGTCGCTCACGCCGAAGAAACCGTAGCGAAAGCCGTCGATCATGTAGAAGAACGGATTGATGTGGCTCACGCCCTGCCAGAAGGGCGGCAGCGAGCCGATCGAATAGAAGACGCCCGACAGGAAGGTCATCGGCATGATGAGGAAGTTCTGGAACACCGCCATCTGGTCGAACTTCTCGGCCCAGAGCCCGGCGATCAATCCGAGCGTGCCCAGGATGGCCGCACCCAGAAAGCCGAACGCAAGGATCCACCAGGGCGCGACAAAGCTCGGCGCCGCGAAGAAAAGCGTCACCAGGAACACGCCGATGCCCACCGCCAGACCGCGGATCACCGAGGAGCCGACATACGCCAGGAACCAGCCCCAGTGCGAAAGCGGCGTAAGCAGCACGAAGACCAGGCTGCCCATGATCTTGCTCTGGATGATCGAGGACGAACTGTTAGCGAACGCGTTCTGCAGCACGCTCATCATCACGAGGCCGGGCACCAGGAACGCGGTGTAGCTGACCGAGCCGTAGACCTTGACGTGGTCTTCGAGCACGTGGCCGAACACCATCAGGTAGAGCACCGCAGTCAATACCGGTGCGCCCACGGTCTGGAAGCCGACCTTCCAGAAGCGGAGGGTCTCCTTGTAGAGCAGGGCCCGCCAGCCGAGCGCGTTGATCATCATCGTGCGACCTCCAGCGGCGTCTGTTCGCCGGCCATCAGGTCGATGAAGACATCTTCGAGGTCGGCCTTGCGCATCTCGACGTCCTCGACCGCCAGGCCCGCCTGGCGCAGCGTGGCGAGCAGCCGCTCGACCTCGAAAGCGTTCTGTGCCGGAAGCTGCACGATGCGGCCGGTGATGCGGGCCTGCGCCGCCAGGGCGCTCGGCAGGATGCCGTCGGTCTTGAAGCGCAGCACGTTGCTCGCGGCATTGCGCAGCAGTTCGCTGGTACGGTCGAGTGCGATGACCCGGCCCTGCTTGAGCATCGCGATGCGATGGCAGAGCGCCTCGGCTTCCTCGAGATAGTGGGTGGTCAACAGCACCGTGCTGCCCTCTTTGTTGAGCCTGGCGATGAACTGCCAGAGCGTTTGTCGCAACTCGACGTCGACGCCCGCGGTCGGCTCGTCGAGCACGATCACCGGCGGCTTGTGGACCAGCGCCTGCGCCACCAGCACCCGGCGCTTCATGCCGCCGGACAGCTGCCGCATGTTGGCGGTCGCCTTGTCGGCGAGGCCGAGGCTTTGCAGCAGCTCGTCGATCCAGGCGTCGTTGTCGCGGATGCCGAAGTAGCCGGACTGGATGCGCAAGGCTTCGCGTACGTTGAAGAACGGGTCGAACACCAGCTCCTGCGGAACGATGCCCAACTGGCGGCGGGCCTCCGCATAAGCGGTCTGCACGTCGAAGCCGCGGACGCTGATGGCGCCCGAGGTCGGCCGGGACAGCCCGGCCAGCATGCTGATGAGGGTGGTCTTGCCGGCGCCGTTCGGCCCGAGCAATCCGAAGAATTCGCCCTCTTCGATCTGGAAGCTCACATCGTCGACAGCTCGGAGGCCGGTCTTGCCCTGGGCTCGCTGTTGACGTGTGGGAGGGTAGGTCTTGCAGACCTGCTGGAAGGTGATCGCGGGCATGGGGGCCGCGATTTTACGGGCGGGCGAGCGGGGCTATGGGGCGGCCGGCAAAAGGCCTGCGATTCCGTAGAGCGCCGCCAGCTCGCGCAGGCGGGGCGGCAGCCCCTTGACCGCGAAGGCCCGGCCCAATGCACTCGCCTCCCGGCGGCATTCGAGCAGCACCGCGAGCGCGGACGAATCGAATTGCGCGAGCGCGCTGGCGTCGATCACCGCCGAAGTGCCGCTCTGCCCCGCCAGGCCCTGCCGCAGCATGTCGACGCAGGCCGGGGCCTCGTCGTGCGTGAGGCGGGGTGGCAGGACCAGCATCGTCAGGTCCTTCAGCCCTTGGCGTTGCTCTTGTTGCGGGCGGCCAGGGTCGCGATCAGGCCGTCGATGCCCTTGCTGTTGATCTCTTGCGAGAACTGGCTGCGATAGGTATCGACCAGCCACACGCCGAGCACGTTCAGGTTGTAGATCTTCCAGCCGCTGCCCGAACCGGGCGTCTTCTCGAGGCGGTAGTCCAGCTGCACGGGGTCGCCGTTGCCGCGCACCTCGGTGCGCACCAGCACTTCCTTCTCGTCCGCCGAGCCGCGGAACGGCCGCACGGTGACGGTCTGGTCGCTCACCTGGTCGAGGGCGCCGGCGTAGGTGCGAACCAGCAGGACCTTGAACTCTTCCTGCAGGCGCTTCTGCTGGTCGGGGGTCGCCTGGCGCCAGGCCGGACCGACCGCCGAGGCCGTCATGCGCTGGAAATTGACGTTCGGCATGATCTTGCTGTCGACCAGCGCCATGATCTTGTTGATGTCGCCGGCCTTGATGGTCTTGTCGGCCTTGATGGTGTCGAGCACATCGCTGGACAGGCGCTTGACCAGGGCATCCGGCGCTTCGTCGGCCGCATGGGCCGGCCGCAGCGCGGTAGTTGCAAGGCCCATCAACAGCAGGCTGGCCATCGCGAAGCGGCCGATGGAGCGGCGTTGGAGAAGCGAATTCATCGAGAACTTCCTTGATTGACCGGTAGGGAAAAAGCGGAACGCTTGAAGCACTATGGCCCTTGGAGCCGGAACGCGTGTAGGCGTTCCCGATACGGGCCTGCCGGAAACAGGCCCATCGTTCGGTTCGAGCCGTCTCGGGCTTTACTGCCCTTCGGCATCCGGATTGGGGATGTTGCCGTCGTACACGTCGTTACGGCGCCGCTGAAGGAATGCATCCCGCGTGAACGAGTACTTGTCCAGCGCGGCATCGTCGAGCAGCTGGCCGGCGCGCAGCAAGCTCGCCCGCAGGTCGACGAGGCGCAACACGTACATCGAATTGCGCACCGGAATATCGTTGACCGCGTTCAACAGGTCGCCCTGACGGTCGAGCGTGAGGGCCGCCGTATCGCGCACGGTCGATGGGCCCAGGAGCGGCAGCACCAGGTACGGGCCGCTCGGCACGCCCCAGCGTCCGAGGGTTTGGCCGAAGTCTTCCTGGTGGCGGTCGATGCCGGCCTCGGTCGCGATATCGAGCAGGCCGCCCAATCCGAACACGGTGTTGACGTTGAAGCGCATGAAGGTCTCGGCGCTGTTCTGCAGCTTGAGCTGCGCCACGCTGTTGGCAAAGCTCCAGACCTCGGTGAGGTTGCCGAAGAAGTTGTTGACGCCGGTCCGGACCGTCGAAGGCACCACGCGCCGATAGGCCTCGGCGGTGGGCCGCAGCACGGCGGTATCGACCGCGTCGTTGAAGCGGAAGACCTGCCGGTTGAAGGGCTCGAACGGATCGGCCGCGCTCGGATTGCGGGCCCGGTCCATCCGGTCGTCCAGGTTCTGCATCGTGCTGGCGCATCCGCCGAGCGACGCGACCGCGGCCAGCAGGACCAGCTTGGCCAGGATGGGAGCGAGAAAGCTGCGTGTTTTCATTTTTTCGTGTTCGCGCCGTTGTTGCCGGCTGCTGCGGGTGCGGCGGCCGGGGTGCTGCCTTCGGCAGCCTTGCTGTACAGGAACTGCCCGATCAGGTTTTCGAGCACCACCGCCGACTGGGTCGAGGTGATCACGTCCCCTGCCTGCAGGCTCTTCTCGTCGAAACCGGCCTCGATGCCGATGTACTGCTCGCCGAGCAGGCCGCTGGTCAGGATCTTGAGCGAACTGTCCTTCGGAAAACTGTAGCGATTCTGGAGCGCCAGGTTCACGCTGGCCTGGAAGTTCTTGTCGTCGAACGTGATGGATTCGACTCGACCGACCACCACGCCGGCGCTTTTGATCGCGGTCTGCGGCTTGAGGCCGCCGATGTTGTCGAACCGGGCCGTCACGTTGTAGGTCTTCTGGAAGTTCAGGCTCAGGAGATTGGCCGACTGCAGCGCCAGGAACAGCAGTGCGGCAGCGCCGATGAGGACGAAGAGCCCCACCCAGACGTCGTTGTTGGATCGTTGCATTCGTTGTTCTCCTAGATGCTGAACATCATCGCGGTCAGCAGGAAATCGAGCCCCAGCACGGAAAGCGAGGCCACCACCACCGTGCGGGTGGTGGCACGGGAGACGCCTTCCGGCGTGGGCGTGGCGTTGTAGCCCTGCAGCAGCGCGATGAAGGTGACGGCCAGGCCGAACACCAGGCTCTTGACCACGCCGTTGCCGACATCGGCCCAGACATCGACCCCGCCCTGCATCTGACCCCAGAAGGCGCCCGGATCGACGCCCAGCATCACCACGCCGACCAGGTAGCCGCCCATGATGCCCACGGCGCTGAACACCGCCGCCAGGAGCGGCATCGCGATGACCCCGCCCCAGAAGCGCGGGGCCAGGATGCGCTGCACCGGATCGACCGCCATCATTTCCATGGCGCTCAACTGCTCGCCGGCCTTCATGAGGCCGATCTCGGCCGTGAGCGATGTGCCGGCGCGACCCGCGAACAGCAGCGCCGAGACCACCGGCCCCAGTTCCCGCACCAGGCTCAGCGCCACCAGGAGCCCGAGCGCATCGCCCGAGCCGTAGCGCTGCAGCGTGTAGTAGCCCTGGAGGCCCAGCACGAAGCCGACGAAGAGGCCCGAGACCGCGATGATCGCGAGCGAATAGTTGCCGAGGAAGTGGATCTGGTCGCGCACCAGCCCAAAGCGCCGAAGGTTGCGTGGGCCCGCGGCCAGGAGCCGCACGAAAAGACGTGCGCCCAGCCCCAGGTCGGCGAGCTTGCTGCGGGTTGCATAACCGACGTCGGAAGGCCGGTACCAGCTCATGGTCGACCTCCCGCCGCGTGGCCGAAATCGTCTTCGATGGTCGGGCCGGGATAGTGGAAGTGAACCGGCCCGTCGGGCAGCGCACGCACGAACTGGTGCACCAGCGGGTCGCTGCTTTGGCGGACCTCGTCCGGCCGGCCCTGCGCCGCGATGCCGCCGTTGGCCAGGATGATCACGTGATCGGCGATGCGGAAGGTTTCCTCGAGATCGTGCGAAACCACGATGCTGGTCAGCCCGAGCGCATCGTTGAGCTGGCGGATCAGCCGCGCCGCGGTGCCGAGCGAAATCGGGTCGAGGCCGGCGAAGGGTTCGTCGTACATCACCAGGTCGGGGTCCAGCGCGATCGCCCTGGCCAGCGCGACCCGTCGGGCCATGCCGCCAGAGACTTCGCTCGGCTTCAGGTCGCGCGCGCCGCGCAGGCCGACCGCGGCCAGCTTCATGAGCACCACGTCCCGCACCAGCGCCTCGGGCAGCCGGGTGTGCTCGCGCAACGGGAAGGCGACGTTGTCGAACACGTTCATGTCGGTGAAGAGCGCGCCGAACTGGAACAGCATCCCCATGCGCCGGCGGGCGGCGTAGAGCTCGGCTGCCTTCATGCGCCCGACCTCGTGCCCATCGAACAGGACCTCGCCGGCCTGCGCCCGGACCTGCCCGCCGATGAGGCGCAGCACCGTCGTCTTGCCACCGCCCGAGGCGCCCATCAGCGCGGTCACCTTGCCGCGCGGCACCGAGAACGAGACGTCTTGCAGGATGGCTCGCGCCCCGTAGCCGAAGCTCAGGTTCTTGAATTCGACGAGGGATTGGGCGGGGTTCATGTCAACAGAAAAGCCGGGGCACCTGGTGGCGTCCCGGCTTGCGGTCCTGGGGCATGATAAATGAAGCCCTGCAGCCACCCGGCGGCCCGGCTGGTGCCGTCCGGCGGCATGAAACGCGGGGTCTCAGCGCGGGAGATCGCTGTAACCCATCAGGTATTCGTCGACCGAGCGGGCCACCTGGCGGCCTTCGCGGATCGCCCACACCACCAGCGACTGGCCGCGGCGCATGTCGCCCGCCGCAAACACCTTGGGCACGTTGGTGGCGTAGCCGCCGATGAAGTCGGTGCCGGCCTTGGCGTTGCCACGCGCATCCTTCTCGACGCCGAACGCGTCCAGCACGCTGGCCACCGGGCTCACGAATCCCATGGCCAGCAGCACCAGGTCGGCCTTGAGCACTTCCTCGCTGCCCGGCACCTCGACCATCTTGCCGTCCTTCCACTCGACCCGAACGGTCTTGAGGCCGGTGAGCTTGCCCTTCTCGCCCATGAACTCCTTGGTCGAGATGGCGAACTCGCGCTCGCAGCCTTCTTCGTGGCTGGAGCTGGTGCGCAGCTTGTACGGCCAGTAGGGCCAGGTGAGCGGGCGGTTTTCTTCGGCCGGCGGCTCCGGCATCAGCTCGAACTGGGTGACGCTGACCGCGCCATGGCGATTGCTGGTGCCCACGCAGTCCGACCCGGTATCGCCGCCGCCGATCACGATGACATGCTTGCCGTCGGCACGCAGCTGGCCCTTGACCTTGTCGCCGGCATTCAGCTTGTTCTGCTGCGGCAGGAACTCCATCGCGAAATGGATGCCGTCGAGGTCGCGCCCCGGCACCGGGAGGTCGCGCGACTGCTCGGCGCCGCCGGTCAGGATGACGGCATCGAACTGCTCCGAGAGCTGCTCGGGCGTGATGGTTTCCTTGGCCCAGTTGGTGACCTTGGAACCCTTGCCGAGCGGCTCCTTGGCCGCGCCGACCATCACGCCGCATCGAAACACCACGCCTTCGGCCTGCATCTGCTCGACCCGGCGATCGATGTGCGACTTCTCCATCTTGAAGTCCGGAATGCCGTAGCGCAGCAGCCCGCCAACCCGGTCGTTCTTCTCGAACAGGGTCACGTCGTGGCCGACCCGCGCCAGTTGCTGCGCCGCCGCCATGCCGGCCGGGCCGGAGCCGACCACCGCCACTTTCTTGCCGGTCTTGTGCTTGGCGATGCGGGGCTGCACCAGGCCGTCCTGCCAGGCCCGGTCGATGATGGCCCGCTCGATCGACTTGATGCCGACCGGGTCGTCGTTCACGTTCAGCACGCAGGCCGCTTCGCATGGCGCGGGACAGATCCGTCCGGTGAATTCCGGGAAGTTGTTGGTCGAATCCAGCACCGTGAAGGCGTTCTGCCAGTCGGTTCGATAGACCAGGTCGTTGAAGTCCGGAATGATGTTGTTGACCGGGCAGCCGCTGTTGCAAAAAGGCGTGCCGCAGTCCATGCAGCGCGCGCCCTGCACCTTGGCCTCGTCGTCGGTCAGGCCGAAAACGAATTCCTTGTAGTGCTTGAGTCGCTCGTCGACCGGCTTGTAGCCCTCGTCGACGCGCTCATGCTCCATGAAGCCGGTGATCTTTCCCATCGTGCTTTCCTCGATTCTTCGCTGTCTGCTTGTTTGTCTGCTTCGTTCCGGCCGCCTCAGGCGACCTGCGGCTTGACCGCGACCGCATGCGGCTCGAGGCCGACGTGTGCATTGTTGCCGCTGCTGGCCAATTCGACCTTGCGATCGTGGATCTCGGCCAGCGCGCGCTTGTACTCGTTCGGGAACACCTTGACGAAGCGGGTCCGCGACACGGCCCAGTTGTCGAGCAGTTCGCGCGCGCGCTTGCTGCCCGTCCAGCGGTGATGCTCCTCCAGCAATTTGCGCAGCTGCGCCTCGTCGGTCTGGCCGGCATGCCAGATCTTGCGATGCATCGTGGCGGTCTGCTCGGCGGAGGTGAGCACGCGTTCGAGCGACACCATCGACAGGTTGCAGCGCGACTCGAACTGCCCGTCCTCGTCGTAGACATAGGCCAGGCCGCCGCTCATGCCGGCGGCGAAGTTGCGCCCGGTCTTGCCGAGCACCGCGACCGTGCCGCCGGTCATGTACTCGCAGCCATGGTCGCCGGTGCCCTCGACCACCGCAGTCGCGCCCGACAGACGGACCGCGAAGCGCTCGCCCGCGACGCCGCACAGATAGGCTTCGCCGGTGGTGGCGCCGTAGAGCGCCGTGTTGCCGACGATGGTGTTGCGAATGGCCTCGCCCCGGAAGTCGAGGCTCGGGCGCACCACCACGCGGCCGCCGGAGAGGCCCTTGCCGGTGTAGTCGTTGGCATCGCCGATCAGGTACAGCGTGATGCCGCGCGCGAGGAATGCGCCGAAGGATTGCCCGCCGGTGCCTTCGAGCTGGATGCGGATCGAATCGTCGGCGAGGCCCTGCGGATGCACCTTGGTGAGCGCGCCGGACAGCATCGCGCCGACCGAGCGATTGACGTTGCGCGCCACCTCGATGAACTGCACCTTCTCGCCCTTCTCGATCGCCGGCCGCGACTTCTCGATCAGCCGCATGTCGAGGCTCTTCTCGAGGCCGTGCTCCTGGTTCTCGACATGGAAGCGCGGAACGTCCGCCGGCACGTTCGGCTGCGCGAACAGCCGGCCGAAGTCGAGGCCGCGGGCCTTCCAGTGCTCGATGCCCTTGCGGGTGTCCAGCAGGTCGGCGCGGCCGATCAGGTCGTCGAACTTGCGCACGCCGAGCTGGGCCATGATCTGGCGCACTTCCTCCGCCACGAAGAAGAAGTAGTTGACGACATGCTCGGGCTTGCCGGTGAACTTCTTGCGCAGCACCGGGTCTTGCGTGGCGACGCCGACCGGGCAGGTGTTGAGGTGGCACTTGCGCATCATGATGCAGCCCTCGACCACCAGCGGCGCGGTGGCGAAGCCGAACTCGTCCGCGCCGAGCAGCGCGCCGATGGCGACGTCGCGGCCGGTCTTCATCTGGCCGTCGGCCTGCACCCGGATGCGTCCGCGCAGCCGGTTGAGCACCAGGGTCTGCTGGGTTTCGGCCAGGCCGATTTCCCAGGGGCTGCCCGCATGCTTGATCGACGACCACGGCGAGGCGCCGGTGCCGCCGTCATGGCCGGCGATGACCACGTGGTCGCTCTTGCACTTGGCGACGCCTGCCGCGATGGTGCCCACGCCCACCTCGCTCACCAGCTTGACGCTGATGCTCGCGTGCGGCGCGACGTTCTTGAGGTCGTGGATCAGCTGGGCCAGATCCTCGATCGAGTAGATGTCGTGATGCGGCGGCGGCGAGATCAGTCCCACGCCCGGCACCGAGTAACGCAAGGCGCCGATGTAGTTGGACACCTTGCCGCCGGGCAGCTGGCCGCCTTCGCCCGGCTTGGCGCCCTGCGCCATCTTGATCTGCAGCTGGTCGGCCGAGGCCAGGTATTCGGCCGTGACGCCGAAACGGCCGGAAGCGACCTGCTTGATGCGGGAGCGCAGCGAGTCGCCAGCCTGCAGCGGCAGGTCGACCTCGACGTTGTTCTCGCCGATGACGCTCTTGAGGGTGTCGCCGAGCTTGATCGGGATGCCCTTCAGCTCGTTGCGATAGCGCGCCGGATCCTCGCCGCCTTCGCCGGTGTTGCTCTTGCCGCCGATGCGGTTCATGGCGACCGCCAGGGTCGAATGCGCCTCGGTGCTGATCGAACCCAGCGACATCGCGCCGGTGGCGAAACGCTTGACGATTTCGGTGGCGGGCTCGACCTCGTCCACCGGGATTGCCTTGGCCGGATCGATCCGGAACTCGAACAGGCCGCGCAGCGTGAGATGCCTGCGGTTCTGGTCGTTGATCAGCTGCGCGTATTCCTTGTAGGTGTTGAAGTTGTTGGCACGCGTGCTGTGCTGCAGCTTGGCGATGGCGTCGGGCGTCCACATGTGCTCTTCGCCGCGCACCCGCCAGGCGTATTCGCCGCCGGCATCCAGCATGCTGGCGAGCACCGGGTCGTCGCCGAAGGCCGCCTTGTGCATGCGGATCGCTTCCTGCGCGATCTCGAAGACGCCGATACCTTCGACCCGGCTGGCGGTACCCGTGAAGTACTTGCCGATGGTGGCGCTGCTGAGGCCGATGGCCTCGAAGAGCTGGGCGCCGCAATAGCTCATGTAGGTGCTGACACCCATCTTCGACATGATCTTGGACAGACCCTTGCCGATCGCCTTGACGTAGTTGTAGACCGCCTTCTCGGCGCTCAGCGCGCCCGGTAGGTCCTGGTGCATGGCGGCCAGGGTTTCCATGGCCAGGTAGGGATGCACCGCCTCGGCGCCGTAGCCCGCCAGCACGCCGAAGTGATGGACTTCGCGCGCCGAGCCGGTCTCGACCACGAGGCCCGCGGTGGTGCGAAGGCCCTCGCCCACCAGGTACTGGTGGATAGCCGACAAGGCCAGCAACGCCGGAATCGCGACCTGGGTCGAGCTGATGGCCCGATCGCTCACGATCAGGATGTTGTGGCCGCCCTTGATCGCATCGACCGCCTCGGCGCATAGCGACGCCAGCTTGGCCTCGACGCCCTCCTCGCCCCAGGCGACCGGATAGGTGATGTCCAGCACGTAGCTCTTGAACTTGCCGTGCGTGTACTTCTCGATGTCGCGCAGCTTCGCCATGTCGGCGAAGTCGAGGATCGGCTGTGCCACCTCGAGCCGCATCGGCGGGTTGACCTGGTTGATGTCGAGCAGGTTCGGCTTGGGCCCGATGAAGGACACCAGCGACATCACGATCGCCTCGCGGATCGGGTCGATCGGCGGATTGGTGACCTGGGCGAACAGCTGCTTGAAGTAGTTGTAGAGCGGCTTGTTCTTGTTGGACAGCACCGCGAGCGGGCTGTCGTTGCCCATCGAGCCGATGCCTTCCTCGCCGGCCTGCGCCATCGGGCTCATCAGGAACTTGATGTCTTCCTGGGTGTAGCCGAAGGCCTGCTGACGGTCGAGCAGCGCGACCTGGCTGACCGGCGCCTCGACCGATGCGCTCACCACGCTGTCGAGCTTGATCCGCAGGTTTTCGATCCACTGCTTGTAGGGCTTGCTGTTGGCGAGGTTGGCCTTGACCTCCTCGTCGTCGATCATCCGGCCCTGCTCCAAGTCGATCAGGAACATCTTGCCGGGCTGCAGGCGCCACTTGCGCACGATCTTCTGCTCGGGCACGGGCAGCACGCCGGACTCGGAGGCCATGATCACCAGGTCGTCGTCGGTGACGCAGTAGCGCGAGGGACGCAGGCCGTTGCGGTCGAGCGTGGCGCCGATCTGGCGGCCATCGGTGAACACGATGGATGCCGGGCCGTCCCACGGCTCCAACATGGCGGCGTGGTACTCGTAGAAGGCGCGCCGGCGCGGATCCATGGTGGTGTGCTGCTCCCACGGCTCCGGAATCATCATCATGACGGCCTGGCTGATCGGGTAGCCGGCCATGGTCAGCAACTCGAGGCAATTGTCGAAGGTGGCGGTGTCGGACTGGTCGGCGAAGCTGATCGGATAGAGCTTCTGCAGGTCGGCCCCGAGCACCGGGGACGACATCACGCCCTCGCGTGCCTTCATCCAGTTGTAGTTGCCCTTGACGGTGTTGATCTCGCCGTTGTGCGCGACATAGCGATACGGATGCGCGAGCGGCCATTCCGGGAAGGTGTTGGTCGAGAAGCGCTGGTGCACGAGGCCGAGCGCCGAGACGCAGCGCTGGTCCTGCAGGTCGAGGTAGTAGGTGCCGACCTGGTCGGCCAGCAGCAGTCCCTTGTAGACCACCGTGCGGCTCGACATGCTCGGAACGTAATACTCCTTGCTGTGCTTGAGCTTGAGGCGCTGGATGCTGGCGCTCGCCGTCTTGCGGATCACGTAGAGCTTGCGCTCCAGGGCGTCCTGCACGATCACGTCGTTGCCGCGGCCGATGAACACCTGGCGCAGCAGCGGCTCCTTCTTGCGGACCGCGGGCGACATCGGCATGTCGCGGTTGACCGGCACGTCGCGCCAGCCGAGCAGCACCTGGCCTTCGGCCTTGATGGCGCGCTCCATTTCCTGCTCGCAGGCTTCGCGGGATGCGTGTTCCTTCGGCAGGAAGATCATGCCGACGCCGTATTCGCCGGGCGGCGGCAGCGCCACGCCCTGGGCCGCCATCTCTTCGCGATAGAGCGCATCCGGCAGCTGGATCAGGATGCCGGCGCCGTCGCCCATGAGCTTGTCGGCGCCGACGGCGCCGCGATGGTCGAGGTTCTCGAGGATCTTGAGGCCCTGCTGGACGATGGCATGGCTCTTCTCGCCCTTGATGTGGGCGACGAAACCGACGCCGCAGGCATCGTGCTCGGCGGCGGGTGAATAAAGACCGTGTTCTTGGAGATGGAGGATCTCGGCAGCCGTCGTCATGGGCATGCTCCTTCAGGGTTTTCTCGGGGGAAGCGAAGCATATGGCTTTGCAGGAATAATGCCAAACACTTTTATCAGGGTCAGATTCCAAATTCGTCTGACGTGACCTGACGACAGTTAATTCGGGGACAGATCATTCTGCCGCCGGCGCCTTTGTTGAAGCTTTCGAAGGACGGCCAGGCCTTCGGCGACTCAGGCGTCTTGGCCCCTGGACTTCGAGCTGCGCGATGAATGCCGCATCTCCCAGTGCCCAGCCATGAAGGGTCGCATTGACCAGTTCGACTTCGTCAGAGGGCGACAACCCCGCCCTGACCAGCTCGGCATACGCGGCTTCTCGGGCGAATGGGGTGTTGCCGAGCGCCCAATACTGGGCATGCGGCGTGACGAGGCGATCGACGCGCAAGCCGACGTAGTGCGCATGGCTCGACCAGGCATGACTCGCCGGCGCCGTCGCGCTTCCCTCTCTGACGGGGCTCCAGTCCATGTAGACCATGCAGGCCAGCAAATGACGATCGGGCTGCACCAAGGTGGATCGAAAGCGACCATCCCACAGCGTCCCGGTGCGCGAATGTCGATCGTTGAAGTAGCGAACGTAGGCCCTGCCGACCGCCTGCATCCACTTCGAGAGGCCATCGGCTGCAGCCGGTGTCGCCAACAGATGCATTCGGCTGTCGAGCAACACGAAGGCATGGACCGAGATGCCGTGCGCAGACGCGTGCTCCCCCAGCAACGCCAGCATTCGCTCCCGATCTGCCGAGTCGATGAAGATGGCCTGGCGGTTGTTGCCCCGCTGGATGACGTGGTGAACTTGTCCGGCCAGGCGGAGGCGAGGCAGGCGCGCCACGACCGGTTGCTCCCTCAGTCCTGCGGAAGCGCCGAGCTTGCCGGAGATGCGGGGAGCGCCGGCAGCGCCGGAAACCGCAGCGGCTGCAAGGCGCGAAGGCCGAACTGATCCAGCAACTCGAGCAGCCGGCGAGCCGCACTCGCCTTCGGCTGGTCGGTCCGGCGGCCGATGATCAGTTCGTTCTTCATGCTGTGCTCCCATCCGACCAGCTCGGTCACCGTCACGCGGTAGCCGCAAGCCTCGAGATACAGGCAGCGCAGCACATTCGTGAGCTGGCTTCCGATCTCGCGGGTGTGCAGCGGATGCCGCCACAACTCCGCGAGCGGCGAGCGCGCCAGGGCCAGCGCCTTGTGTTCCCGAAGGCTGGCGGCCACCTCCGCCTGGCAGCACGGAACGACGACGACGAACCGGGCCCTTTTTGCCAAAGCGAACTCGATCGCATCGTCGGTGGCCGTGTCGCAGGCATGCAGGGCCGTGACGACATCGACCTGTTCCGGCAACTCTGCGGAGGTGGCGGATTCGGCGACCGTCAGGTTCAGGAACCGCATCCGATCGAAACCGAGGCGCTCTGCCAAGGCGCGCGAGCGTTCCACCAGGTCGGTGCGAGTCTCGATGCCGTAGACCTGGCCGGCCGGCGCACGGTCGCGGAAGAAGAGGTCGTAGATGATGAAGCCAAGGTAGGACTTGCCTGCGCCATGGTCGGCCAGCGTTGCCGCAGCGCCCTGCTGCGGCAGCTCCAGCAACAGCTTCTCGATGAACTGGAAGAGGTGCAGCACCTGCTTCAGCTTGCGCCGCGAATCCTGGTTGAGCCGACCCTCGCGGGTCAGGATGTGCAGCTGCTTGAGCAGCTCGACCGACTGGCCCGGCCGGAGCTCGGCGCGCAGCGCAGCCTGCTCGCGCTCGATCTTGGCGGCAGCACTCATGACCCGGCCGCTCCCGCGCCGACGTCCAGCGCGACCCAGCCCTCATGGCCGAGGGCTTGCAGCGTGGCGATGTTGCGGCCGAAGATCGCCTCCGCATCCGGAAACGCCTCCACGGCACGTTCGACGCTCGCCTCCCGCAGCAGGTGCAGGGTTGGATACGGCGAGCGATTGGTGGCGTTGGCGATGTCGTCCGGATCGCTTCCGGCGAACTCATAGGCCGGATGGAAGCTCGCGAGCTGCAGCACGCCTTCGAAACCTCGACGCGCGAGCTGGCGCTCTGCGCGGGCGACGAAGGCGTTGAATTCGAAGAAGTCTGAGAGCATGTTCGGCGTGACCAGCAGCGTCGTGTCGCGCTCGGCTGGGTCCGTCGCGACCAATTGGTCGGCTGCATTCATCAAACCGTTCATCAACTCGACGTCGTCTCGTCCGTCGAAGGTAGCGAGATGCACCTGGCCCTTTGCATGGACGCTCTTGGCGAACGGACACAGATTCAATCCGATGACCGCACGCATCAGCCACCGCTCGGTATCGGCAAGGGCACGCGCCTCGTCGACGGCCGTGCTGCGCACTGCCTCAGCCACGATCGCCCTCCTGCCAGCGCCTGCCGCTGAGCCTCTCGAACTCCTTGATGGCGAACCGGTCGGTCATGCCTGCGATGTAGTCGGCCACCGCGCGAGGAAAGCCGCCCCCCGACTCGTCGGACGACGATGCATGGGACTCCGGCAATTCGTGCGGCTTGCGGCAGTAGGTTTCGAAAAGGGTTTGCACCACGTCTTGCGCCTGTCGGGTGGACTGGACCACCTGCGGATGTCGATAAAGATGGTCGAAGAGAAATTTCTTGAGCTCGGCCGACTGCTCGCGCATGGTCTTGCCGAACGCCACCAGCGGGCGGCTCCGCCGGACATCGTCCGGATGCGTCGGCCGGGCGGTGTCCAGCGCATCGCGGGTGGTGTCGATCACATCGTAGACCTGCGCGCTCAGCATCCGGCGAATGGTTTCATAAAGCACGCGCCGGCCCTTGAGCTCGGGATGCTCGTCCATGGCTTCCCGCCGATACCGGTCGAAGAGAGGGACCTCGCTCACATGCTCGATGCGGATCAAGCCGGAACGCACGCCATCGTCGATGTCGTGCGCGTTGTAGGCGATCTCGTCCGCCAGGTTGCACAGCTGCGCCTCCAGGCTGGGTTGGCCGCCCTCGATGAAGCGATGGGCGACACCGCCGGGCTCCAGCGCCTCGATGCGCGCCGCATTCTTGCGCGAACAATGCTTGAGGATGCCTTCGCGGGTCTCGAAGCTGAGGTTCAGGCCATCGAAAGCCGGATAGCGATGCTCCAGCTCGTCCACCACCCGCAGGCTCTGCAGGTTGTGCTCGAAGCCGCCGTGGGATGCCATGCAGGCGTTCAATGCGTCCTGTCCGGCGTGGCCGAAGGGCGTGTGGCCGAGGTCGTGGGCGAGCGCGATCGCCTCCACCAGGTCCTCGTTGAGCGCGATCGCACGGGCGATCGACCGTGCGAGCTGTGCCACCTCGAGCGAATGCGTGAGCCGCGTGCGAAACAGGTCGCCTTCATGATTGAGGAAGACCTGCGTCTTGTAGACCAGGCGCCGGAACGCGGTCGAGTGGACGATTCGATCGCGATCTCGCTGGAAGGCGTCGCGGGTCGGCGCCGGCGGCTCGAAGAAGCGGCGGCCGCGCGAGCGCGACGGATCGCAGGCATACGGCGCACGCATGGGGCTAGGCGACTTCGGCGATGCGGCAGTCGGCGATGACCTGGCGCACCACGTCTTCGGGCGCGGTGCGGGTCACGGCCGAACCGGGGCGATCGACCATCACGAAGCGGATCTCGCCGGCCTGCGCTTTCTTGTCGGAGCGCATCAGCTCGAGGTACCGATCGACTTCCAGCGCCGGGCCCCGGACCGGAAGACCGGCACGCCGGATCAGCTCCTCGACGCGGCGCACGAAACCGGCATCGAGTCCGCAGACCTCGGCCGACAACCGCGCGGCCATCACCATGCCGCAACCGACCGCTTCTCCGTGCAGCCACTTGCCGTAGCCGAGCCCGGCTTCGATGGCGTGGCCGAAGGTGTGGCCGAAGTTGAGGATGGCGCGGACGCCGCCCTCGCGTTCGTCGAGGCCGACCACTTCGGCCTTGATCTCGCAACTGCGCTTGACGGCATGCGCCAGCGCCGCAGGGTCGCGCGCGGTCAGGCGGTCGATGTTGGCCTCGACCCAGTCGAAGAAGGCCAGGTCGTAGATCGGCCCGTACTTGATGATCTCGGCCAGGCCGGCGCTCAGCTCGCGATCCGGCAGGGTCTGCAGGGTCGCCAGGTCGCAGAGCACCAGGTGAGGCTGGTAGAACGCGCCGATCATGTTCTTGCCGCGCGGATGGTTGATGCCGGTCTTGCCGCCGACGGACGAATCGACCTGCGCGAGCAGCGTGGTCGGCACCTGCACGAAGGGAATGCCCCGCATGTAGCTCGCGGCTGCAAAGCCGGTCATGTCGCCCACCACCCCGCCGCCCAGCGCGAACAGCACCGTGCTGCGATCGCCGTGCATGCCGATCAGGCGATCGAAGATGCGGTTGAGGGTTTCCCAGTTCTTGTACTGCTCGCCGTCGGGCAGCTCGATCAGGTCGATGCTGCGAAAGCGCCCCGAAAGTTCTTGGCGGAGGGCGTCGGCATACAAGGGCGCGACCGTGGTGTTGCTGACGATGAGCGCCGCGCTGGCATCAGGCAGCAACTCCTGCCAGCTGTCGGGCGCGCCCAGAAGGCCTTCGCCCAACAGGATGGGATAGCTGCGCGCTCCCAGTTGAATCCGGATCTGCTCGGGCGGGTGACGCAAGGACATGGGGCCGAGTTTAAGAGTTCGGGCGGCAAGGCCGGTGGCGCTGCCGACCGGCACCGATCACGCCTCCGCCGAGCCTTGCAGCCCGCCGAAGACGTTGGCCACTTCGAGTTGCATCGAGATGAGGTTGACCACCGCCGAAATCGTGGGCCGACCGGTATCGACGATGTCGGTCGCGATCTCGGTGTAGAGAGGGTCGCGCTTCGAATAAAGCTCGCCCAATCGCCGCAGCGGATCCTCGACTTGCAGCAAAGGCCGGGTCGAGTCGTGCCGAAGCCGCCTGAAGAGCTCTTCGGGCGACGACCGCAGGTACAGCACATGGAAATTGCTGCGAAGGCACTGCCGATTGGCCTCTCGCAGCACGATGCCGCCGCCGGTGGCGAGCACGCCCTGGAACGAGGTCGACAGATCGGCCAGCACCTCGGCTTCGATCCGGCGAAAGCTTTCTTCGCCTTCGCGATCGAAGAAGTCGCGAATCGAGCAGCCGATGCGCCGCTCGATGACCTGATCGGTATCGACGAACGGAACCTGGAGACGTTGCCCCAATCGTCGCCCTATGGCCGACTTGCCTGAGCCCGGCAAGCCGACGAGGGCTGCCGCGCCAGCCAAGGCTTCTCCTTATTTGAGTATGAAGGTCCGCTCGGTGACCGCACCGCTCGGTGTGGTGATGCGAACCGCGACGAGATTATCGGCCACGCAGTTCGTCAGCTTGATCGGCACGATCGTTCCTGCATAGCCGTTGAGTCCATCGGCCGAGGCTTCTTTCGGAAAGCTGATTTTCGACACCTTGTCGACCGAGGAAGCCGCCGTGCAACCGGTCGAATCGGATCTGACCGCGATCGAGCTGCCGACCGGCATGCTGTTGAAGTTCCGGTCCATGATGATCACGGTGTCGCCGTCCTTGTCCAAGTTGTCGCTCAAGCGGGTGGCGAAGTTGAGGATGTGCGCGGACGAGGTGGAGAAGACGACCACGGCCTGCCGGCGAATCTCGGAGATGCCCCAGACACCATCGCAGAAGTTGGGCCTCCCGTGATCGCCCGCAAGCACGTTGTCAGGCGACTGCGCCGTCGGAATGACCGACTGGCAGGCACCCGATGCACGCGGAACCGGCGCCTCGTTGGTGTCGTAGACGTTGTTTTCGTTGTCGTCCCGGTACGCATCGCCCAGATCGGTGAACTGCTCGCCCGATTCGTAAACGTTGTTGCCGTTCGAATCGACGAAGTCCTCTTCACCAGGGAGGTACGCGAGGATCGACACCCGGCCATCGCTCGGCCTCGTGCCCTGCGAGCGAATGTTCACGCTGCAGGACGAGGTACCGCCAGCCGTCGTGCAAAACGCCGGCACCACCAAGCCGCCCTCGGTGGTGAAGTTGACCTGCGTGCCATCCGGCACCGGATTGCCTTGCCGATCGGCAAGCGCGATCGTGACC
Source organism: Burkholderiales bacterium 8X (assembly GCA_902506565.1). Classification (GTDB taxonomy): domain Bacteria; phylum Pseudomonadota; class Gammaproteobacteria; order Burkholderiales; family Burkholderiaceae_C; genus Variovorax. Next base: position 3,937,777 of record LR732703.1, read on the forward strand.
GAGGTGGTCGTTCCGTCGATGCTGCCGCCTTCGATCGCGAATGCGCCCAGGCTGATGCTGGTCGCGGCTTGCACCGCCCGGCCCGAAGCGACCGTCAGCACATTGGAGGCGCTTGGCGCCACGTCAGGCTCGGTGGTCGATGCGATCACCTGCACCGAAGTCGGGATCGAGCCGGCGAAGACCGCCACCGCGACGATGCCTGCCGCGTCGGTGGTCTTGCTGACGGCAGCGGTGTTTCCGATGCGATCGAGCGAGACACCCGAGCCCGGATTGGCGAGCGCGAGCTGGAGGGTCTTGTTGCTGAGCGGCGCGCCGAGGTTGTCGATGACCTTGAAGCTGACCAGGGCCTGCGTGGCGCCGGTGCTGGTCGACAGGTAGATGGTCCGGGGCGCGCTGCCGACGAACTGGATGTTGGTCGCCTTGGCTGCCTGGATTGCCAGCTGTCCGCTCACCGGGGCAGAACCCGCCGCAGCGGCCGAGATCGTGACATTGGTGTTGAAGCAGGTCGGCGTGGTCGCGCTGTAGGTCGTGGTGGCGACGCCTGCCGCGTTGGTGGTCGCGGTCAGCGGATTGGGCGCGCCGCAGCTCGCCGAGAACACCACCGGAACCGGCCGGGTGACCGGCACGCCATTGGCCGTGACGGTCGCCGTGATCGAGCGGTTGCCATAGGCCGCCAGCGTCGGCTCGCCGACCGAAAGCGCTTGAAGTCGCAGATTGGCCGGCGCCACCTGGTAGTCGAGCGTCTTGCTGATGGTGGCGGTGCCGACCGCGACCGTGGCCGTGAGGGTTCCGGCACCTTCGACCGTCAGGCCTGCCGGTGCGATCTGGATGACCGCCACGCCGTTGGCATCGGTCAGCACCAGGCCGGAGGCCGGCGTCATGACGGCGACCGCGGCGTTGGTCGCGAAGGTCACCAGCTTGTTCGCGACCGGCTGGCTGGCGGCATCTCGCACCGTCAGGCGCGCGCTCACGCCGCCCAGGGCCACGGAAGTCGTTTGTTGGTCGGAAGAATCCCGGAGCACGAGCTCGGCACTCGGGGCCGGCGCGGGTGTCGGCGTCGGCGTCGGCGCCGTGGGATCGGGACTGGGGGAATTCGGACCTGCGGTCACCGGCAGCGTCGGGCTTCCGAATGCACCGCCGCCGCCGCCACAGGAACTCAGCGCGAAGACGGCCAGCGTGGCCGTCAAGACAAGCTTGATCAACATTTATCTCTCCCTGAAAACCAATCGGGCCCACCATGGGCACGATCAACAGCGTGCGTGGTTCTCAGCCGCCTCGGCTTGCGAGCGACGATCGAAGGCGTGACGCCCCGGATTCGTCGGGCCATGCGCGCGTGACAGCACGCGCATCGCCAACCACCTCAAAAAAACCTGGCTCTATCCTTCGGCAAGCATGCTTACCGGGCAGCGTTCCGATCCGTGATCATCTTCGGCGTGATGAAGACCAGCATCTCGGTCTTGTTGGCCGTGCGGTTGCGCGTCCGGAAGAGACCGCCGACCACCGGCACTTCGCCGAGGACCGGAATGCGCGACTCGGAATTCGACTCGGTCAGTTCGAAGATGCCGCCGATGACGACGGTGCCGCCGTTCTCGACCAGCACTTCGGTCTGGACATGCTTGGTGTCGATCGCGAAGCCCGCGGTCGTTTGCTGGCCGACGGTGTCCTTGTTGACGTCGAGCGTCAGGATGATGTTGCCCTCGGGCGTGATCTGGGGCGTCACCTCCAGCTTGAGGTTGGCCTTGCGGAAGGCGATCGAGGTCGCGCCGCTCGAGGTCGCAACCTGGTACGGCAGCTCGGTACCCTGTTCGATCAAGGCCTTGGTCTGGTCGGCGGTCACCACGCGAGGACTCGAAACCACCTTGCCCTTGCCGTCTGCTTCGAGCGCCGAAATCTCCAGGTTGAGAAGACGCGAGAAGCTCGAATTGAAGAGCGAGATCGCGAAGGTGCCGGGCACGTTGCCGTTGCCCGAGACACCGGTCGACGGCAGGTTGACGAAGTTCGAGTTGGTGAAGGTGGTGGTGGCCGACGGCGAATTCGAGAAGGCGCCGTTCACCACCGGGTTCGAGGTCACCACCGGCACCGCGCCGATCGTGCTGCGGTTGTTGATGAAGCCACCGCCCAGGCGAGCGCCGAGCGACTTGCCGAAGGTATCCGAAGCCTCGACGATCCGCGCCTCGATCAGCACCTGGCGAACCGGCACGTCGAGTTTCTGGATCAGCTCGGCCACCTGGGCCAGGCGAGACGGAATGTCGGACACGAACAGCTGGTTGGTGCGGGATTCGGCAATCACGCTGCCCCGGGCGCTCAGGATACGGGTGGTGGTGCCGGAGCCGCCGCCGCTTGCAGCGCCGGTGCCGGTCAAGCCCTGGGCGATGGTTGCCGCCTTGGTGTAGTTGAGCTGGAACGACTGGGTGCGCAGCGGCTCCAGGTTCTGGATCGCGGCCTGCGCCTCGAACTCGAGCTTTTCCTTGGCGTTGATCTCGTCCTTCGGAGCGATCCAGAGCACGCTGCCGTTCTTGCGCATGCCGAGGTTCTTGGCCTGCATGATGATGTCGAGCGCCTGGTCCCAGGGCACGTCCTTCAGGCGAAGCGTCAATGCGCCCGTCACCGAGTCGGAAGTGACGATGTTGAAGTTGGTGAAGTCGGCGATGACCTGGAGCAACGAGCGGATCTCGATGTTCTGGAAATTGAGGGACAGCTTCTCGCCGTTGTAGCCGACACCCTGCGTCAGCTTGGTCGGGTCGACCTTGCGGGGGCGAACCTCGACCACGAACTGGTTCTCGCTCTGGTAGGCGCTGTGCTCCCAGTCGCCGCGCGGCTCGATGGTCATCCGCACGCGGTCGCCGACCTGCTGGGTGGTGATCAGGCGGACCGGGGTGCCGAAGTCGCCGACGTCGAGCCGACGGCGCAGGCCCTCGGGCAAGGTCGACTTGGTGAACTCGACGACCAGATTGTTGGCCTGCTGGCGAATGTCGACGCCGACCTGGTTGTTGGCCAGGTCGACGATCACGCGGCCGGTGTTTTCGGAACCGAGACGGAAGTCGACGTCCTTCAGGGGAATCATGTCCCGGTTGCGGTTCTCGGCGAAGGCGGCGTTGGCGGACGGCGCGAGTGCGGCGCCCGGCACCGGCTCGAGCGAGACCAGCAGCGACTTGCCCTGGATTTCTGCCCGGTAGGCGGTGGGTGTCTTGAGATTCAGGACGAGGCGGGTGCGCTCACCGGCCTGCACGACATTGATGGACCGGAGGTTGCCCTGGTTGATCTCGACGGACGACTTGCCGAGCGCGTTGGTCACGCCCGGAAAGTCGAGCGCGATGCGTGCCGGCGTCTGGATCGCGAAGCCGGTCGGAACGGCCGCGAGCGGTTGGCTCAGGTCGACCCGGATGACTTCGGAGCCGGACTGGACCGAGCTGGTGACCGATTCGATGGCGATTTGCGCATAGGCAGCGACGCAAGAGCCGCACGTCAGCGCGACCAAGCTCAGCGCTCGCGCCAAGCTTCGGAGCTTGTTGATTCCAAAATTCACTTTGACCTCTCTTGCAATTGCAGCGTCGCCACGCGTTCGATCCACTCACCGGCGGCGTCTTGAACGATTTCACGCAAGACGAGTTCGGTCTCATTGATTCGGGTAATCCGCCCGTAGTTGAGGCCCAGATAGGCGCCCACCTTCACTTGATAGAGAAGCTTGTCCACGGTGACCAGCGCGACTGGTTGGCCGTTCTTCGTCATGCTGCCGACCATGGCCATGGCATCCAGCGGGAAGGCCTCGAGGGCTTCTTTCCGGCGGCTGAGTTCCGGCGCGATCAGGCCCGAGGTGCTGGGCTGCGCGGAATCGCGGCGAAGCGCCTGCGTGAGTTTCTGCAGGTTGAAAGGCTCCAGCACGTTGCCCTCGGTATAGGCCTGCGGCGTGAACTTCTTCGGCTCGCGGATGGGCGGAACGGTTGGGCGCACCTGCGCCTTCTGCTCGGCCATCCACTTCTGCAGATCTTCTTGTTCGGAGCCGAAGCAGCCGCTCAGCAGAACACAGAGGCCCACGAGCCCTGAAAAAAGAGCGACTCTCATTTCTTCTTCGCTGCTGCAGCAGCCCGCTTTTGCATCGCCTGCTCTTCTTCGTCGAGGTAGCGGAAGGTTCGCGCGGTCGCATCGAGCGTCAATGCGCCGTCCTTCTGCGGAACGAGCGTGAGGTTGTTCAGGGTCACGATGCGGGAGAGATTCGCGACGTCTGCGGCAAAGGCGCCCATGTCGTGGTAGCGGCCGGTCACGCGAACCGCGATGGGCAGCTCGGCGTAATAGTCCTTGACCGTGACTTGCCCGGGGCGGAACAGCTCGAACTGCAGGCTGCGGCCGAGGCCCGCCTGGTTGATGTCGGACAGCAGGGCATCCATCTCGGCCTTGCTGGGAAGCTGCTTCTCGAGCAAGGTCACGTATTGCTGGACCTGCTCGCGCTGCTTCTTGAGCAGGTCGAGGTTGGCGGCTTGCGCCACCTTGCGCTGGTAATCGGCACGCAGGGTCACCTCCTTGGCGCGCTCGGCTTCGAGTTCGTCGTTCGAGTTGGTGAGCCAGGCGAACCACAGCCCTCCCAACACCAACAAGGCGGCGGCGATGCAAAGGACGATTCGCGGAAGGGGCGGCCAGGTCGAAGGATCGTTGGGATTGAGCCCCTTGAACTGATCCAGCAATCCCGGTGCGGGGGCTTCGAGCTCCTGCGGGAGCGGACTACGTTTGGTCGCCATGGCTTATCCCTTCCCCGGTGTCGCTGGAATGGGGTTGGCGCCATCCGCGGGCTTGTTCGCGTCGGTGGGCCGCTTGAGACCGATGCGCATCGTGAAGTTGGACACTCGGCGCTGGTCCCTCGGATTCAGGGTGACGGTTGCGGACGTGATCTCGATCAGTTCCGGCTTGACGAGCCACGGGCTGTTGTTGCCGAGGTTGCGCAGCAGCTCCGACACCCGCTCGTTGGATTGCGCCATGCCGAGCAAGGTCACGACCTGGTTTTCCTGCTTCATGCTGGTGAGGTAGACGCCATCGGGCAATTGCCGAACGAGTTCGTTGAGCAGGTGCACCGGCAGGTTGCGATCGCCTTGCAGATCTTCGACCGCCTCCTGCCGCGACCGGAGCGCCGCAATTTCGGATTGCAGCGTCGAAATTTCCTTGATCTCGGCTTCGAGCTTGACGATCTCGGCTTGCAGGAAGCTGTTCTTGGAACGCTGGCTCGAGATCTGGGCCTGGTACCAGAGGAAGGCGGCGCCCGCCAGCAGCGCACCGAACAGGGCGGCGGCGCCGAGCGTGGCGTAGAAGGTTTCGCGCCGGCGCTTGCGCGCCGCCTCGCGGTGCGGCAGTAGGTTGATCAGGATCACTGCAGAAACCTCCGCATCGCCAGCCCGCAGGAAGTGAGGTACGAAGGCGCCTCGCGCCGGACCTTCTTTTCGCGGACGTTCGAGCTCAATTCCATTCCTTCGAACGGGTTGACCAGGGTGCAGGCGAAGGAGGTCTGGCGGGTGACGGCGCCGCTCAGGCCGGGAAGGGCTGCAGAGCCGCCGGCCAGAAGCACATAGTCGACCCGGTTATGCGGCGTGCTCGTAAAGAAGAATTGCAATGCGCGGGCGATTTCCTGGGCAATGCTGGCGACGAAAGGCTTGAGAACGCCCGAGCCGTAATCCTCGGGAAGATCTCCGCTGCGTTTTTTTGCTTCGGCTTCTTCGGCCGAGAAACCGTATTGGCGAACAATGAGCTGAGTCAATTGCGCGCCACCAAAGGCCTGGTCGCGGTCGTATAGCACTTCCTGATTGCGCAAGACCTGCATGCTGGTCGTGAAAGCGCCTACTTCGAACAATGCCACCACGGCGTCCTTGCCCTGGTTGGGCAATTGCTCGATCAGCCGGGCAGTTGCGAGCCGAGATGCATACGACTCGACGTCGAGGATCATGGCCTTGAGGCCGGCGGCCTCGGCCAGTCCTTGGCGGTCCTGGACCTTTTCCTTGCGAGACGCTGCAATGAGAACCTCGACATCGCCCTGCGTGGTGGCGCTCTGCCCCATGACGCAGAAGTCTAGGCTCACTTCGTCGAGCGAAAAGGGAATGTACTGGTTGGCTTCGGACTCGACCTGGACTTCGAGTTCCTGCTCGGTCATGCCGCCCGGCAACATGATCTTCTTGGTGATGACCGCGGATGGCGGTAATGCCAGGGCGACGTTCTTGGTCTTGGTGCCGCTCTTGCGGACCACGCGCCGCACGGCTTCGGCGACTTCATCGAACTTCTCGACGTTGCCATCGGTGATCCAGCCTCGTTCGAGGGGCTCGATGGCGCATCGTTCGAGCAGCAGCTTTCCGCTTCCGTCACGTCCCAGTTCGACAAGCTTGACGCTCGACGAACTGACGTCCAGTCCGAGCAGTGGTGCCGGCTGTCGGCGGAACAATGATCCAAGAGCAGCCAAGGTGCAGTCCTGTGTCTGTAACGATTAGAAATACTTGCGTGTGGCCGCATGCTATCAGGAAGGATGACGGCCATCCACGGCCTCGTCCCACAATGATGGGCCAACCGTTGTCAAAAGAGCACTTGCGAGGTCGATGTGCCACTTACATCACGGACGCGGCCGAACCACGTTCTTCGCGCCTCCGGCCGGTGTCGTTTTTATAATGCGGGCAGACTCCGCCCCACTTCATGCCCCAAACCAAGAAACCTGCCGCGTCCGCTGCCGGGTCGCCTCCCGCCAAGCCGCGCTGGCTGACCTGGATCGGGCGCATCCTGCTCTGGGCATTCGGCATCACGGCTGCTTCCGCGCTCGGCCTGCTGTGTGTCGTGGCGATCGCGCTGGCGGTCGCCTACCCGAACCTGCCCGATATCTCCGAACTGGCCGACTACCGGCCGAAGCTTCCGCTTCGGGTGTTCTCCTCGGAAGGCATCCTGATCGGCGAGTTCGGCGAGGAACGGCGCAACCTGACCCCGATCACGACGATTCCGAAGGTGGTCAAGGACGCGGTGCTCGCTGCCGAGGACACCCGGTTCTACGACCACGGCGGCGTGGACATGAAAGGCATCGTCCGGGCGGGTCTGGCGAATATGAACCGGGTGAAAAGCCAGGGCGCCTCCACGATCACGATGCAGGTGGCGCGAAATGTATACCTTAGTTCCGAAAAAACCCTGACGCGCAAGATATACGAAGTGCTCCTTACTTTTAAATTGGAGCATTTGCTGTCCAAAGACCAGATCTTCGAGATTTATCTCAACCAGATCTATCTCGGAAATCGCGCCTATGGTTTTGCAGCCGCATCGGAAGCCTATTTCGGAAAGCCATTGAAAGACGTTTCGATTGCCCAGGCGGCGATGCTCGCCGGGCTTCCGAAGGCGCCGGGCGCCAACAACCCGGTCAACAATCCTTCGCGAGCGCGCGGGCGCCAGCTCTATGTCATCGATCGGATGCAGGAGGCTGGCTTCATCAGCGCCGAACAGGCCGCGGCCGCCAAGGCCGAGGAACTGCACCTTCGGGAAGGCTCTGACCCGACTCGCCCGCATGCCCAATACGTCGCCGAGACGGTTCGACAGCTGATGTATGCGCAGTACGGCGACAGCACCTACACCCGCGGCCTCAAGGTCTATACGACGCTCGTGGCCGAGGACCAGGAGGCGGCCTACCGGTCGCTTCGCAAGGGCATCATGGATTACGAGCGGCGCCAGTACTACCGCGGCCCCGAAAAGTTCATCGACCTGCCGCAGAACGCCAAGGACATCGACGAGGCGGTCGACGATGCGTTGGCGGAGCACCCCGACAACGGTGACGTCATGTCGGCGGTGGTGACCAAGGCCACGCCCAAGGAAGTGACGGCCGTGCGTTCCAACGGCGAGGTGCTGCAGATCACCGGCGAAGGGTTGAAGCCGGTCCAGACCGGTCTCGCGGACAAGGCACCGCCCAACATCCGCATCCGGCGCGGCGCCGTCATCCGCGTCGCCAAGACCGCGAAGAACACCTGGGAAATCACGCAGCTGCCCGAGGTCGAAGGCGCATTCGTCGCGATCGATCCGCGGGACGGTGCCGTGAAGGCCATGGTCGGCGGCTTCGACTTCGACAAGAACAAGTTCAACCACGTGACCCAGGCCTGGCGCCAGCCGGGCTCGAGCTTCAAGCCCTTCATCTATTCGGCGGCGCTCGAAAAGGGCTTCACGCCGAGCACGGTCGTGAACGACGGCCCGCTCTTCTTCGATGCCGGCACCACCGGCGGCCAGCCTTGGGAGCCCAAGAACTACGACGGCACCTTCGAAGGACCGATGTCCTTGCGCCGTGCGCTCGCCAAGTCGAAGAACATGGTGTCGATCCGCATCCTGCAGTCGATCGGCACCCGCTACGCACAGGATTGGGTGAGCAACTTCGGCTTCGAGCGCGAAAAGCATCCCGCCTACCTTCCGATGGCGCTCGGCGCGGGCTCGGTCACGCCGCTCCAGATGGCGACCGCGTACTCGGTCTTCGCGAACGGCGGCTACCGGGTCAATCCGTACCTGGTGACGCGGGTGACCGACCATCGGGACAAGGTTCTGGTCGAGACCCAGCCGCCCCTCCTCAACGAGACGATGCGCGCCATTCCGCAGCGCAACGCCTTCATCATGGACAGCCTGTTGCAGGAGGTCGCGCGGAGCGGCACGGCCGCCAAGGCGCAGGCGACCCTGAAGCGCCCGGACATCTACGGCAAGACCGGCACCACCAACGATTCGCTGGATGCCTGGTTCGCCGGCTTCCAGCCGACCATGGCAGCGGTCGCCTGGATGGGCTACGACACGCCCCGCAAGCTGGGAGATCGCGAAACCGGCGGCGGCCTCAGCCTGCCGATCTGGATCTCGTTCATGGAAACCGCCATCAAGGGCGTGCCGGTGGCCGAGACGCCGGCGCCTGCAGGCATCGTCAATGTCGGCGGCGAGTGGTACTACGACGACTACGCGCCGGGCCGGGGCGTTGCCAGCCTGGGTGTCGAGGCGACGCCGGCGCCGGCTGCCGAACCCCTGTCGGGCGGACCGATCGGCGCTCCGCCGGTGCCGGAAGAGCGCAACCGGATCCTCGACCTCTTCAGGAACTAGCGGCTTCCGGCGCGAACGCCAGCGGCATGCCGGACTGCCGGCTGGCCTCCCGCGCGAGGACGGCGAACAGCTCGTCGCCGGTCTTGGTATCGCGCCAGGCCGTGCCGTCGTGGCGGTAGTGATAGCCACCCGATTGGGCCGCGAGCCAGATCTCCTGCAGCGGCTTCTGCAGGTTCACGATCAACTGGCTGCCGTTCTGGAACGAGATGGTGATCATCCCGCCCGTTCGTTGGTTGTCGATGTCCGCCTCGGTTTCCTCGTTGATGCGGTCGCAGCCGCTTTCGATGGCGGCCAGTGCGGCTTCCGCTCGGTCGAGGTACTCGGAATCGGTCATTACAATTTCTGGATGTTGAACGTCCGTCAAATTCTAGTGAGGAGCGCTTGCCTCGCAGCGTTCATGGTCGCTCTGACGGGCTGCGGCCAACGCGGGCCGCTCTACCTTCCGACCGATGCCGCCGCCAAGGGCCGGGCCACCCTGCCCGACCTGCTGACGCCGGGTTCCCCTTCCAACGGCAATTCGAGTGCGACGAGCGAGGAGCCGAGGTCCGGCCCACCAGCCTCCGCCGAGTCGCCCCGTACCCCCCGCCCCACCGAGAGCTCCCAGTGAACGTCGAAGCGGCCCTGCCCGGGCATCCCCAAATCCATCGCGTGGACGGTGCCTTGCACGTCGAATCCGTGCCGCTTGCGCCATTGGCGCAAAGCCACGGCACGCCCCTCTTCGTCTACTCGAAGGCCTGGATGCTGGAGGCCCTCGCGTCCTACCAGCGCGGCCTGGCCGGGCGCGACTACCTGATCTGCTATGCCATGAAGGCGAACTCGTCGCTCGGCGTGCTGAAGGTCTTCGCCGAAGCCGGCTGCGGCTTCGACATCGTCTCGGGCGGGGAGCTCGCGCGGGTGCTGGCCGCCGGCGCGGATCCTGCAAAGATCATCTTTTCGGGCGTCGGCAAGACTCGCGCCGAGATGCGTCGGGCGCTGGAGGTCGGCATCGCCTGCTTCAACGTCGAAAGCGCCGCCGAGATCGACGTGCTCAACGAAGTCGCGCTGCAAGTGGACCAGCGCGCGCCGATCAGCGTGCGCATCAATCCGAATGTCGATCCGAAGACCCATCCCTATATTTCCACCGGCTTGAAGGCGAGCAAGTTCGGCGTCGCGCACGACGAGGCCCTGGCGGTCTACCGTCGTGCGGCTGCGCTGCCGGGCCTGCAGGTGGTCGGCATCGATTGCCACATCGGCTCGCAGATCACCGACGCCGCGCCGTATGCCGAGGCAGTGGAGCGGGTGCTCGACCTGGTCGAGACCATCGAGGCAGCCGGCATTCGGCTGCATCATCTCGATTTCGGCGGCGGACTCGGCATCGACTACCGGGGCGACGTGCCGCCCGCTGCCGACGCCCTTTGGGCGCGTCTGCTCGAGCAGCTGGATGCGCGCGGCTTCGGCGATCGCCGGATCGTCGTCGAGCCGGGTCGTTCGCTGGTCGGGAACGCCGGGGTTTGCGTCACCGAGGTGCTCTATCTCAAGCCCGGCGAGGAAAAGAACTTCTGCATCGTCGACGCTGCGATGAACGACCTGCCGAGGCCGGCGATGTACCAGGCGTTCCACCGCATCGAACCGGTGCAGCAGCAGGCGGACCGCGCCGGCGCGACCTACGACGTGGTCGGTCCGGTTTGCGAGAGCGGCGATTGGCTGGGGCGCGATCGCTTGCTTGCCGTGAAGGCGGGCGACTTGCTGGCTGTCATGTCGTCTGGCGCGTATTCGATGGCGATGGCCAGCAACTACAACACCCGGGGCCGTGCGGCCGAAGTGCTGGTCGATGGCGCGGAGGCGCGCTTGATCCGGCGCCGCGAAACCATCGACGACCAGCTGCGGCTCGAATCGGCTTCGGCATAACCGCCCCGCGGCGAACGAGCGCGGTCATCGACGGCCCGCGCAAATGGATCTACTTGGCGACTTGCGGCCGGCGAACCTCAGCCGATTGCGGCTTGGCATCCGCCTTGCCCTTCTTCTTGGCAAGATAGTTCCACACTCTCCAGCCGAGCAGCACGGCGATGATGCCCGCGTAGATGAACACTTCGCCGAAGTTGTTCTTGCCGCTTCGCATCCAGAAGAAGTGCAGCAAGCCCAAGCCTGCGATGACATAGACCAGCTTGTGGAGCGTCTGCCAGCGCTTGGCGCCGAGCGCCTTGATCGCCCGGTTGAAGGAGGTTGCCGCCAGCGGCGTCAGCAACAGGAAGCCGAGGAAGCCGACCAAAATGAACGGCCGCTTCGCGATGTCCTTGGCAATCTCCGCGACTTCGAAGCCCATGTCGAACCAGCTGTAGCTCAGCAGGTGAATGACCACGTAGAAATAAGCGAACAAGCCCAGCATGCGACGCAGGCGCGCCAAGGCATTCAGCTTGGTCATGACGCGCAGCGGCGTGACCGCCAGCACGATGCAGATGAAGCGCAGCGTCCAGTCGCCGGTCGCGCGGATCAGGTGCTCTGCGGGGTTGGCACCCAGCTGATCGGTGAACGCGCCGTAGAACAACCAGGCGAAAGGCAGCAGGCAGGCGAGGAACACCAGCGGCTTGGCCGCTGGATGCATCAGCAGCTTGTTCACGGCCGCCCCTTCAGAAGTTCTTCTTCAGGTCCATGCCGGCGTACAGCTGGCCGACCTGCGGCTCGTAGCCGTTGAACATCAAGGTCTTGGTGCGCTTGGCGAACAGCCCGCCGCCGTCGCCGATGCGGCGCTCGGTGGCCTGGCTCCAGCGAGGATGATCGACATTCGGGTTGACGTTCGAATAGAAGCCGTATTCCTGGGCCGCCGCCTTGTTCCATGCAGTGCCCGGCTCCTTCTCGACGAAGCGGATCTTGACGATCGACTTGCCGCTCTTGAAGCCGTACTTCCAAGGGACCACGATGCGGACCGGTGCGCCGTTCTGGTTGGGCAGCACCTCGCCATACATGCCGAACGACAGCAGGGTCAGCGGATGCATCGCCTCGTCGAGCCGCAAGCCCTCGGTGTAGGGCCAGTCGAGGATGCGCGAGCCCACGAAGGGCATGGTCTTGGGGTCGGCCAGGGTGACGAACTCGACGTACTTGGCATTGCCCTGTGGTTCCACCCGCTTGATCAGTTCGGAAAGCGAATAGCCGACCCACGGAATGACCATCGACCAGCCCTCGACGCAGCGGAGCCGGTACACCCGCTCTTCCTGGGCGCTGAGCTTGATGAGGTCTTCGAGGCCGTACTTGCCCGGCTTCTTGACCAGGCCCTCGACCTCGACGGTCCATGGCGCGGTCTTCAAGGTGTTGGCGTTCTTGGCCGGATCGGCCTTGTCGGTGCCGAACTCGTAGTAGTTGTTGTAGGTGGTGGCGTCCTTGTAGTCGGTCAGCTTTTCCATGGTCTGGGCGCCGGGGACCGTAGACTTGACGCCCTTCAGGGCGGCCAGCTTGCCCGGGGCGGGCGCTGCCTGGGCGAGCGCGTCGCGCGATGCCCAGGACGCCAGCGCGGCGCCGGCAGCGCCGGACGCCATCAGCTTGAGGACGCGGCGCCGGTCTTCGTAGGCGCTTTGCGGCGTGATCTCGCTGGAAAGAGGATGGACGAAGCCGTCGTTGCGGGTCTGGATCAACATGGGGTTCCTTTGCGCCTGGGTTGCTTGCACACTGAATTCGTTTCTCGCAGGATCTGGTTACGCAGCATGGTTACGCAGCACTCGGGCGAACGGTTTTGATCCGGAACGCGTCACCGGCCGGGTCCTACAAGGTTCCGTAGCTGTGGAGCCCGCTCAGGAACATGTTGACGCCGAGGAATGCGAAGGTCGTGACCGCGAGGCCGGCCAGGGCCCACCAGGCGGCGACTGTACCGCGCAGGCCCTTGACCAGGCGCATGTGCAGCCAAGCCGCGTAGTTCAGCCAGACGATGAGCGCCCAGGTCTCCTTGGGGTCCCAGCTCCAGTAGCCGCCCCAGGCATCGGCGGCCCACAAGGCGCCCAGCACGGTCGCGATGGTGAAGAACGCGAAGCCCACCGTGATCGCCTTGTACATCACGTCGTCGAGGATCTCGTTGGAAGGCAGCCGCGCGGCGATCCGCTTGCGGCCCCACAGGATGCCGCCCGCGATCAAGGCCGAGATGCCCGCATAGGCCAGCCAGTAGCTGCCGCCGGCCTCCTGCACCCGCTGCCTAAAGGCGACCGGCACGAAGCACAGGGCGATGGCCAGCAGCCACATGGGCGTCAGCTTGTACCAGCGCGTCTCGTGCGCCTGTTCCTTGATGAGGTAGGCGAAAGCCACCATCGCCGCCAGCGCGAAGGTGCCGTAGCCGATGAAGTTGGCCGGCACGTGCAGTTTCATCCACCAGCTCTGGAGGGCCGGAACCAGCGGCTGGATCTCGTGGGCTTCGCGAACCAGCGTGTACCAGAGCAGGAAGCCGACCGCCGCGCTCACCACCAGCATCACGAAGGCGCCGAGCGCTCGCGTGCCGTAGCGCGCCTCGAAGTACAGGTAGAAGGTGGCGGTCAGCCAGCAGAAGAGGACGAACACCTCGTAGAGATTGCTGACCGGGATGTGGCCGATATCGGGGCCGAGCTGGTGGCTTTCGTACCAGCGCACCATCGTTCCGATGAGCGCCATGGCGACCGCCGCCCAGGCCAGCCGCGAGCCGATCAGGTCCATGGCGTCGCCCTGGCGGCCGGAGAAGAAACCGATCCAGTAGAAGGCCGTGCTCATGAAGAAGAGCACGCTCATCCAGAGGATGGCCGACTGGCTGGAAAGGAAGTACTTCAACCAGAACACCGATTCGGCCCGGGCCAGGTCGCCCTGATAGGAGGAAATGGCAAGCAGCGCGGCCGCGGCCACCACGATGGCCAGCACCCGAAGCGGCCGCCAGAACCAACCCAGCCAGATCGCAGCCGGAATGGTGGCGAGCAGGATCACCTTTTCGTAGATGTCCATCGCCCCGGTGTAGCGCGCGAAGGCGAAGAGGCCACCGGCCAGCACCAGCACCGCGAAGATCCAGTCGAAACCGCTTCGGCGGGAGAACCAGCCTTCGTTCAGAGTCAGTGTGGTGGTCGTCATCGCGCCAGGTCCTTCTTCTTGATGGCGAGCAGCCTGTCCTTGAGGTGCTCGAATTCGCGGTCGCTGTCGATCGTCTTGCGGTTCATCGACATGGCCAGGCTCGCGTCGCATCGATTCGGCTCGCTGCCCGGCGCCAACCATACCCAGAGCCTGCGTTCGCGCACGTACAGCATGGCGAATATCCCCACGATCAGCAACAGGCAGCCCAGGTACACGACCGACTTGCCGGGCGCCCGCGCCACCTGGAACACGCTGGCCTGCACCTGCTTGAAGTCGGCCAGCATCATCGCGACCGGTGCCGGATAGAAGTACGCATCGCTGATCGCCAGTACCGCCTGCGTCAGGAACTGCTGCGACTTCTCGTCGCCAGGCAAGGCCTTCAGCCCCGCCTGTTCGCGGCTCAGGTTGAGCACCTCGAACAGCAGGTCGTTGAGGATTCGAACCAGCACGGCGCCGGCGCGCTCGCGCTCTGCTTCCGGCACGTTGGATTCGATGAACTCGGCCACCGCTTGCCAGCCGCCGGCGGTCTTGGCGTCCGGCTTGGCGCGCTCGATGCCGGCGAACAGGGCCAGGGCACGCGCCGACGACGCACGCAACTGTTCGACCAGCTCGGGCCGGCTCGCATCCGCCGCGCGGGCGACATAACGCTCGATGGCTTTCGCATGGATCGCCGGGTCGGCCAAGGCCGCGCGCATCCGCACGAATCCCTCGACCGAACTTTCTTCGTCGGCCGGAACGCGCAAATAGCGGAAGGGCTCTTCGGGTCGCTCGCGCATGCCGAACAAGAAGACCGGTTGGCCATCGCCGGTATCCACCGGCAGCATGTAGTTCTGGTACTCGCGCGCCTGCCCTGCGGCATCGCGAAGCTTGTAGCCGATGCTCGGCCCGATGTTGCGCAGCACCTTCGCGGTCCTGGTCTTGTTGGCAGCACCCAGCCGGGATTCGATGTTGTTGCGCAGATCCACCTTGCGGACATCGGCACCGCTCGACATCGGGCCGCCGTTCTCCGCGAAGTTCTCGACGTTGATGACCCGGAGCGCCGTGTACTCGAGCGTCAGCCGATCGGCGCCGTTCGAGATCTCGGAGCTGCCGCCGATCGTGCCTTCGAGCTCGAAGGGCTTGGCCGCGGCCCCCATCGGCACCGCCTTCAGCTTGACGCTCGAGCCACCGTCATCGAAGCTCGACTGGTAGATCTCGACGCCCTTGTAGCTCGCCGGATGATTGACCTCGATGCGGGCGGGCACCGCCTCGCCGGTCGCCCGATCGTGCAGCACCACCTCGCTCGCGAACAGCTTGGGCATGCCGGTCGAGTAATAGTCGACGATGAACTTCTTGAGCTCGATCGAGAACGGCAGGTCCTGCAGCAGCACGCCGTCCGCCTGGTTGAGGATGGCCACGCTCGACTGCCCGCCCTCCGGCACCAGGATGTTGCCGCGGAAGGTCGGGTTGGACGGCGAGAGACGGTGCCGGGCCGGCACATCCGCGATCATGCCGCCGCCGGTGTAGACGCTCTTGCCGGCGAACCAGGTCTGCGCGCGGACGATCAGGTCGCCGTCGAGCAGGCCGCCGAGGCAGATCAGCACGATGGCGCCGTGCGCCGCGATGTAGCCGAGCTTGTGGGCGCCGCCCGCGCGTGCGGCGACCATCCAGCCCTGCCCGCCCTTGCTGCCCTGTTCGCCCTGCCCGCTCTCGCGATGCTGAAGCTTGACCTTCCATCCGCCGCCCGAAAGCAATGCGCCGATGCGATTCGCCGCCTCCGCGGGTGCTTCGTCGAGCACGGCCTCTGCGCGTTGGCCGAAGGCCCGGAGGCTCTGCACCCGAATGTCTTCCTTCAAGGTCCGAAGGTCGGTCACGATGCGCGGCGTGTTGCGCGCGATGCAAAGCGAGGTGCTCACCACCAGGAAAGCGAGGATCAGCAGGAACCACCAGCTGCTGTAGATCGAGTCGAGACGTGCTGCCCGAAAGAGTTCGGCCCAGAACGGTCCGAACTGGTTGATGTAGTTGTTGATCGGCTCATGCTGCTTCAGCACGGTTCCGATGATCGATGCGATGCAGATGACCGTCAGCAGCGCAATCGCGAAGCGCATCGACGACAACATTTCCACCGCCGCGCGAACCATGGGAGGCCCTCGCCGGACCCTGAGACCGTGGGTGGATACAGACATGTGAGAGCGAGCGAATCAGTCGAAAGCAAAAAGGCGGGCCATCCGGTTGGATCGGCCCGCCCCGTTGGGGTTGGTTGTCGGCGCTAAGTTCAGGCGAGAAGCACCGAACTCGCCGAAAACGGCGAAATCAGCGAAGCCCGGCGATGTAGTCGGACACGGCCTTGATCTCGCGGTCGTTCATCTTGGCGGCGACGCCCGTCATCTGGATCGAGTTCATGCGGACCTGGTCGCGGAACATCGTGAGCTGGGCCACGGTGTAATCGGCATGCTGGCCGGCCAGTCGCGGATATTGCGCAGGAATGCCGGAACCGTTGGGGCTATGGCAACCGGCACAGGCCGGAACCTGGCGGTCGGCGATGCCGCCGCGGTAGATCTTTTCGCCCAGCGCGACCAGGTCTTTCTCCTTGGAGAAGCCGGTCTTGACCTTCTTGGAAGCAGCGAACCAGGCGATGTTGCGCATGTCCTCGTCGGAGAGTTGCGAGGCCATCGGCTGCATGATGGCGCTCTTGCGCTTGCCGCTCTTGAACTCCTGCAACTGCTTCAGGAGGTATTCGGGATGCTGCTGCGCGAGCTTGGGGTTGGCGGCAACCGCCGAATTGCCATCCGCGTTGTGGCACGAGGCGCAGGCCTTGGCGTTGTAGACCGCTTCGCCCTTGCCAAGGTCTGGCTTGGCTGGCTTGGTCGGCGTCGCCGGACCAGCGGGATTCGCCGTTGCCGCCTGAGGCGCCTGCGCCGCCGCACCGGGGTCCGCGGGTTTTTCTTCGGCCGCCAAGCTGGCGTGGGAGACGGTGCCCAGAAGGACAGCAAGCAGAAACTCGGCGAACAACTTCATATCGGGGGCTCGGATGGATGGCGCAAAACCGCGCGATTCTACAATGGCGCCCCGTCCCGAAAGCTCACCGATGACCACCCCCGAGCGCAAGCCGGCCGCCCCCACCTATCGCCCTGCCCCAGTCCACGATCCGGCGGCCGCGCAGAAAACGAAGCTCGCGCGCGGCTGGCTCCACACCGCGCACTTCCTCACCAGCGCGCCGCAACTCGAGCATCTTCCTGCTCTCGACCTGCCCGAGATCGCCTTCGTCGGGCGCTCCAACGCGGGCAAGTCGACGGCCATCAACACGCTCACCCAGCAGACCCGGCTCGCCTTCGCGTCCAAGACGCCTGGCCGCACCCAGCACATCAACCTGTTCGGTTGCGGCCGGCAGAAGATCGACGATGCGGTGCTCGCCGATTTGCCCGGCTATGGCTATGCCGCGGTGCCGCGCGAGGCCAAGCTGCGCTGGCAGCGGGTGATGGGCAATTACCTGATGACCCGGCAGAACCTGCGCGGCGTGGTCCTGATGTGCGATCCGCGCCATGGCCTCACCGAGCTGGACGACATCCTGCTCGAGGTCATCCGGCCGCGGGTCGAATCCGGGCTCAAGTTCCTGGTCCTGCTCACCAAGGCCGACAAGCTCACCCGATCCGAAGGCGCCAAGGCGCTGTCGATTGCGCGACTGCAAGCTGGAGGCGGCGAGGTCAAACTGTTCTCGGCCTTGAAGCAGATCGGTGTCGACGAGGCCTCCGAACTGCTGTTCGACTGGGCGCACCCGCCGATGGACGCAGCAGCAGCCCCAGCACCGGACGCGCCAGCCAACGCAGCAGCCGAACCGGACCACGGAGAAACCTGATGATCGAGACCTTCAAGCGCGAACTGCCCAACGGATGCCGCCTCAGCTGCCGCGCGAGCGGGCCGGCAAACGCGCCCTTGATGGTCTTCCTGCACGGCTTCCCGGAAGCCGCTTTCATCTGGGATCCGCTGCTCGAACATTTCAGCCGGCCGGAGAACGGCGGCTTCCGCTGCGTGGCGCCCAACCTCCGCGGCTTCGAGAAATCCAGTTCGCCGACCGAGGTCGCCGCCTACCGGGCCCACCTGCTCGCGCAGGACATCCTGCAGCTGGTGCAAAGCGAAAGCCGAAGCGGACAGCTCGACGTCCTGGTGGCCCATGACTGGGGCGGCGCCGTTGCCTGGCTGTTTGCGAATGCGCATGCCGACCGGCTCGGCAAGCTGGTCATCATCAATTCGCCGCATCCAGGAACCTTCGCCCGGGAGCTGCTCCACAACCCCGAGCAGCAGGCCGCGAGCGCCTACATGAACTTCCTGGCCCGCCCCGATGCCGAAGCCTTGCTTTCGGCCGACGACTACCAGCGGATGTGGTCCTTCTTCACCTTGATGAAGGCAGGGCCGGGCGGTTTCGGATGGTTGACGGACGAGGTCAAGGCGCAATACCGCGAGGTCTGGGATCGCGGGCTGACCGGCGCCTGCAATTACTACCGGGTGACGCCGATGAAGCCGGCGCAGGGCGGCGGGCCGCCGAGCAACCTGCCGGAGCTGCCGCCCGAACGCTTCATGGTGCAGGCGCCGACGCTCGTGCTCTGGGCGCTCGACGATGCGGCGCTGCTGCCGGGCTTGATCGAAGGCCTCGATGCCTTCGTACCCCGGCTGCAACTCAAGAAGATCCCGGGCGCGACGCACTGGATCGTGCACGAACAGCCGGAGCAGGTCGCGCGCGAAATCCAGGCCTTCGTCGGTCAGTAAACCGCGGTTTCCCCGTCGGGTCGGGTCTTGAAGCGCCGGTGCACCCAGTAGTACTGGGCCGGCATGCTGTCGATGTAGCCTTCGAGCCGCCGGTTCATGAGCGCGGTGTCCGCGGTGGCATCGTCCGTCGGAAAGTTGGCCCAGGCCGGCAGCACCTCGATGCTGTAGCCCTTTGGCGTCAATTTCGCGACGATCGGCACGACCTTGGCTCGGCCCAGCCGGGCGAATCGCGAGAGCGATGGCACGGTCGCCGCCTGCACGCCGTAGAACGGAACGAACACCGTCTGCTCGCGGCCGAAATCCATGTCGGGCAGCAGGTACAGCAAGCCGCCCTTTCGCAGGCCCGCGACGATCGGCTTGATGCCGTCGACCCGGTTCAGGGCTTCCACGTTGCCGAAGCGCTTTCGACCTTCGCGGATCCACTCGTCGACCAGCGGATCGCGCTGCGTGGTGTAGATGGTGGTCGACGGCCGGGCGGTGTGCATGGTCAATGCGGTGGCGGCTGCGTCGAGGCCATAGAAGTGCGGCGCGAACAGGATCATCGGCTCGGTGCCGTGCGCGATTTCCTCGATCTCCGGCACGGCGCCGACGACTTCGAGCCGCGAGGCCACGACTTCTTCCGGCGCGTGCCACAACCAGCTTCGGTCGAGCCACGATTGCGCGACATAGACGAAGGTCTCGCGCGCAATCCGGCGACGCTCGTCGGCTGGCTTGTCCGGAAAGCACAGCGCCAGATTGATGTCGACCACCCGCCGCCGCGGCACGGCCAAGGTATGCAACACCCGGCCCAGCACCGCGCCGACCCCGCGCACCACCGGCAGCGGTACATGGGCGAGCGCCCGCATGAAGCCGATCCCGAGCCGTGCCGACCAGCTCATCGCCTCACTCCCGACGATTCGCTCGCCGCGCTCGACGCATTCGCCGTGGCCTCGCCGCGGGGCTGCTTGTAGCGGGCATAGTCCCAGACGTACTGTCCCGGCAAGCTCAGGATCAAGTCGCCGCATGCATCGTTCAGCGCCGTGGCGGCGGCCTCGGGACTGGCCTTGGGGTCGGTGAGCGCCGTGCCGTCCAGCGGCATCAACCGGATCGCGAAGCCGCGGCCGCGCGGCAGCCGTTCGCACACGCCGAAGAAAACCCGGGCCCCGGTCTGCTGCGCAAGGCGGGGCAGCAAGGTCATCGTGTACGCCGATCGTCCGAGAAACGGCGCCCAGACGCCCTGCCCGAGCGGCGGCACCTGGTCCGGGAGGATTCCGGTATAGCCGCCGCGACGAAGCGTCCGGATCAGGCCGCGCACCCCCGCCACCGTGGTCGGCAAGGTTTCGAGCCCCGGTCGATCCCGCGAACCTTCCATCAGTTCGGCCATCCACTTCTTGCGTGCCGGACGGAACAGCGCCGTGATCGGCCCGTGGACCGCCATGAATCGTTCGCCGACGGCCTGCCCGAGGGTTTCCCAGCTGCCGATGTGAGGCGACACGAGGATCACGCCCTTGCGGGCGGCCAGCGCCTGCTCGAACGCCTCGACACCCTCCCAGCGCACCACCTTCGGCAAGACGCTCTCGCCGCGCGGGCGCGACCAGAGCCAGGGCAGTTCGGCCGCCATCTGACCCGCGGCCGCGATCGCCGGACGGTATTGCGCATAAGCGACGCCTGCCCCCTCGGCATTCGCGCGAAACCGTTTCCGATAGCTGGGCGCCAGCCACCAGGTCAACCAGCCGAGCACGGCGCCGGCGGCGTGCATGACGGGCAGGGGCATGCGGGCCAGCAAACGGAAAAGAAGACTCATCGAAGACGCGTGGAGGACCGAAGGGATGCGGAAGGGCGCGAGCCGAGAGTGTTCAAGCCAGGCAAGTGGAAGCGAAGGGAAACACGATCGAGGGGAGGTGATTGAAGGGCGAACCTGCGCTCGGCCTCGGGCGGCTCGACTAGAATTCAAATTGTCGCTGAGTTATGGAACTACTTGCAGGGCGACGTTAAACATCACTGCTAAAGCGTTCGCCAAGACTCCGCAAATGGATCCGGCAACGCGCCATTTTCATTTCGAAGGAGCTTTTCAACATGGCGAACGACTTTCTCTTCACTTCCGAATCGGTTTCCGAAGGCCACCCCGACAAGGTCGCCGACCAGATCTCGGATGCGATCCTCGACGCGATCTTCGAGCAGGACCCGCGCAGCCGGGTGGCCGCCGAGACCCTCACCAACACCGGCCTCGTGGTGCTCGCCGGCGAAATCACCACCAACGCCCACGTCGACTACATCCAGGTGGCGCGCGACACCATCAAGCGCATCGGCTACGACAACACCGACTACGGCATCGACTACAAGGGCTGCGCCGTGATGGTCTGCTACGACAAGCAGTCCAACGACATCGCGCAGGGCGTGGACCATGCGAGCGACGACCATCTCAACACCGGCGCCGGCGACCAGGGCCTGATGTTCGGCTACGCCTGCGACGAGACGCCCGAACTCATGCCAGCGCCGATCTACTACGCGCATCGGCTGGTCGAGCGCCAGGCCCAGCTGCGCAAGGACGGCCGCCTGCCCTTCCTGCGGCCGGATGCCAAGAGCCAGGTCACGATGCGCTATGTCGACGGCAAGCCGCACAGCATCGACACGGTGGTGCTGTCGACCCAGCATCATCCCGACCAGAGCGAGACCCCGACCAAGATGAAGTCGTCGTTCGTCGAGGCGATCATCGAGGAGATCATCAAGCCGGTGCTGCCCAAGGAATGGCTCCAGGACACCAAGTACCTGATCAATCCGACGGGCCGTTTCGTCATCGGCGGCCCCCAGGGCGACTGCGGCCTGACCGGTCGCAAGATCATCGTCGACACCTATGGTGGCGCCTGCCCGCACGGCGGTGGCGCCTTCTCGGGCAAGGATCCGAGCAAGGTCGATCGATCGGCCGCCTATGCCGCACGCTTCGTCGCCAAGAACATCGTCGCCGCCGGGCTGGCGCGCCAGTGCCAGATCCAGGTCGCCTATGCCATCGGCGTCGCCAAGCCGATGAACATCACGGTCTACACCGAAGGCACCGGCAAGCTCCCGGACGACCAGATCGCCGCCCTGGTGCAGGAGCATTTCGACCTGCGCCCCAAGGGCATCATCCAGATGCTCGAACTGCTGCGCCCGATCTACGGCAAGACGGCCGCCTACGGCCACTTCGGCCGCGAAGAGCCGGAGTTCACCTGGGAAAGCACCAACATGGCCGCCAAGTTGCGCGCTGCCGCAGGCCTCTCCGCCTGATTCCGTAGCCCTTGCCGCTAGAAGCGGTAGCTCGCACCCATGCCGACCGTCCAGTTGCGGCCGGGTGCGGGCTCGTAGAAGCGGCCGTTGCCTTCGTTGACGATCACCGATCCGATGAACTGGCGGTCCAGCAGGTTGTCGATCCGCGCGAAGGCATTCACTTCCCAGCGATCCCAGCGTTTCACGTAGCCGGCGTGCAGCGCCAGCACGCCGTAGCCGGGCGCACGCACCGTGTTGCGGTCGTTCGCTTCGATCCGGCCGAGGGCGCGCAGCTCGGCGCCGGCGCGCCATCCCTCGGGCGGCATCCAGCCGAAGGCCGCGAAGAGCGATTGCCTGGCGATGCCCGGAATCCGATTGCCCTCGAGCACCGTGTTCGTCGCGCCGCAAGGGTTCGGCGAGCAGAACGCATCCTGGTACCTGGCGTCGAGCCAGGTGTAGGCCAGCTGCGTTCGCCAATGGTTCGCGGTCTCGTGCATCCAGGCCAGTTCGAACCCGTCGCGCCGGGTTCGTCCCGCATTCTGGAAAGTGGCGCGGCCGCCCAGGTTGGTCGCCGTGACGATCTCGTCCTTGGTGCGGGTCTGGAACAGAGCCGCCGTCAGCAAGCCGCCGCCGAGGCGTGCCTTGGCGCCGAGTTCGACGCTGTCGTTGACAGAGGGCTGCAGGCCGAAGTTCAGGCCGCCGATGCCGTCCGACCGGTATGAAAGCTCGTTCAAGGTCGGCGTCTCGAAACCCCGTCCTGCCGATGCGTACAACGACAGGTCGCGCGTGGCCGCGAACCGGAGCGACGCCACCGGCAAGGTCTTCTGGTAGCGCGCGCGGCCGCTGTCGTCGCGGTTGGCGCCGAAGACGTAGAGGTCGCGCGAATCGAAGCGCACCGAGCTTCTTCGGACCCCTGCCTCGAGCGTCCATCGATCGGCGAAGGCCCAGGTGGCCTGCGCATACGGATCGAGGTTGCTGACCTGGTTGCGCTCGTTGCGACGCTGCCGGCCTTGCACGCCCAGCAGCGCCGGCGCGGCGGCAGGCCCGACGAAATTCTCGAAGCCGGTTCTCTTTTCGCGCAGGTCGTCGTAGCCCAGGCCGGCGACGATTTCGATCGGCCGCCCGGCCAGCTGCTGGCGCGTGGTCCAGCGCACATCGAGGCCCGCATAGTCGCGCGACAAGCCGATCACGCCGCCGGCGCTGGTCGGGCTCACCTGTGCGCTCGGCGGAATCGACTGGTACTGCCAGGTCTGCCGGGCGCCGCCGTAGACCATCAGCCGAAGGTCGTTGCTGGCGTCGATGCGCCTTTCATAAAGCAGGCCTGCCTGGCTCTGGTCGACCGTCTTGCGGGTGTCGAACTGCGTCGCGAGCGTGGCACCACGTCGGTTCTGCGCGTATTCCGAGGGCGTGAGGCCGAGCGGATCCTGGGCATACAGCTTGACGCTGTTGAGGATCAGCGTCAGCTTGCTGCCGTCGTCCAGCGCGATGCCCATCTTGCCGTTGACGATGTCGCGGCGGGCCTCGCCGTGTTCGCGATAGCCATCGGTCTCGAAGCGGCTGGCGCTGAAGAGATAGTCGACCGCGCCGGACGATCCGTCGATCCGGCTGGCGATCCGGCGGCTTCCGAAGCTGCCGGCCGCGAGCGAAAAGCCGAGCCGCGGTCGGCCCTCGCCACTTTCGGTGAAGGCCTGCAGCACGCCGCCGGACGAGTTGCCGTAGAGCGCCGAGAACGGTCCGCGCAAGACCTCGACCCGATCGATCGAGCCGATGTCGATGTTGGAGGTCTGGCCCTGCCCGTCGGGCAAGGTCGCGGGAATGCCGTCGACGTAGAGCCGCACGCCCCGCACGCCGAAAGTCGAGCGAGCGCCGAAGCCGCGGATCGAAAGCTGCAGGTCTTGCGCGAGGTTCTGCCGGTTCTGGATCTGCAGGCCGGGCACGCCGGCAAGACCTTCGGACAGCTGGACCTGCATCCGGCCTTCTCGAATCTCGCTGCCCTCGATCCGATCGACGGAACCCGGCACTTCGAAAGGCGAAGCCTGGCCGCGGGGTGTCGATACGGTGACCTCGCGCAGCGTCGAGTTCGGCGCTGCGGACCCGCCGGGCGCATCCTGCGCACGAGCGACCGACGCGAGGGAGGTCGCGAGAAAGCACGCGAGCATGCTGCAGGAGGCGGAGGGTTTCATCGCCCGCATTCTGCGACCGATGTCGTATCTTGCGGCCGAGATGATCCCGAATCGACCCGCCGACACTACATTCGAAGCTGTCGAGGAGGCCAAAGGGAACCCATGAAAAGCTTCGGATCACCGATCGGATCGGCGCTGGCTCGAACCGTCGTCGTCGCGATGCTCGCACTGCTGGTCGGCTGCGCGAGCGTCTTGCCGAAGCCGGAGCATCCGACCACCCACGCCATCGCGGCCTCGAGCGCCGACCCGCTCGCCCAAGCTGCGAGTCGCATGGCGGACAGCCGCACGCTTTCCTCGGTCAAGCCACTGGTCCAGGCCAGCTTCGCGCTCGACGCGCGGCTCACGCTCATCCGGCGAGCGCAAAGCTCGATCGACCTCCAGACCTATCAACTGGCCGCCGACAAGACCGGCCTCCTGATCCTGCGGGAGCTCCGCGATGCGGCACGCCGCGGGGTTCGCGTCCGGATGCTGCTCGACGATTTCTACACCACCGGCCTCGACCCGTTGCTGCTCGGCCTGGCGAGCGAACCCGGCGTCGAGATCCGGCTCTTCAACCCGTTCTTCACCGGGCGAGACCACAAGTCGACTCGATGGCTGGCCTTCTTCTCCGACTTCCGTCGGCTCAACCACCGGATGCACAACAAGCTCTTCGTCGCGGATGGCGCCTTTGCGATCGCCGGCGGAAGGAACCTGGCCGACGAATATTTCCTTCGCAGCTCCCTCGCCAATTTCATCGACTTCGAATTGCTGATGGCGGGGCCGGTGGTGGCGGAATCGTCCGCGGTTTTCGACAGTTACTGGAACAGCGACGTCGTCTACTCGCTGAAGCAGGTCGCCGATTGGAAGCCCGGCGATGCGCTGCAAATGAAGGCCGAGCTCGAGCGGCGAAGCTCGCCCGAACACGCGCCCCTGCCGGATGCGCCGCCGACCAGCGACTATTTCGGCGACCCGGCGCTCGGCGAACAGCTCGATCGTGGCTCGGCTTCCTGGATCAGGGCCGAAGCCATCGCCCTGGCCGACAGCCCCAACAAGGCGATCGGCAGCCGCTTGTCCACGACCGAAACGCTGGCCCAGCACGCCTACGCCACCATGGGGCAAGCCAGGTCGAACGTGCTGGTGGTGTCGCCGTACTTCATCCCGGGCGAAGCGGGCCTGGAGCGCATCCGGGTGGCGCGCGAGCGTGGCATCCGCATCACGGTGGTCACCAATTCGCTGGCCGACAGCGACGAGCCACTGGTGAACATCAACTACAACCGCTATCGGGTCGAGATGCTCAAGCTCGGCGTCGAGCTGCGGGAAGTGAGCACCGTGCAGCTCAAGCGCAATCGCCAGCTGAAGCGCCTGTTGATGCAGGCGCGCGGTCGGCTGCATGCCAAGCTGGCGCTGATCGATCGCGAGTACGTGCTGCTCGGCTCGATGAACCTCGATCCGCGATCGGAGCGCCTCAACACCGAGTTCGGCGTCAAGGTCCGGAGTTTCGAGCTGACCCAGCAGTTGCTGTCGGCGTACCTGCTGGACGATCTCGAAGGCGTGTACCGGGTGGAACTCGCCGCCGACGGCGAGAGCGTCCGCTGGGTCGGCACCGGGGACGAGAAGAACGAAGTGCTCGACGACGAACCCGACTCCAGCATGCTGACCCGGCTGCAGCTGCTGCTTTTTTCCTGGTTCGTCCCGACCGACCAGCTCTAGAAGGCCGCTTGCGACTCAGGCGGCGGCATGCAGGTGTTCGTAGAGGATCGCGCAGCCGATGCCGATCAGGAGCAGCCCGCCGAGGATCTCCGCCCGCTTGCCGGCGATCGCGCCGAGCACCCGGCCGAGCATGACGCCGAGCGTCACCATGACGAAGGTCGTGAAGCCGATCGCGATCGCGACCGGAACGATTCGAACGTCGAGAAATGCCAGCCCGACGCCCACCGCCATCGCATCGATGCTGGTCGCGAAACCGGTGATCGCGAGCAGCCAGAACGAATGCCGGTCGGGCTTGTCGTCGTCGGCTTCCGGCGCGGCGAATCCGGCGAAGACCATCCGGATGCCGAGGATGCCGAGCAGCACGAAGGCGATCCAGTGATCCCATTCCTGCACATATTGGGCGGCGGCCAGTCCGAGCACCCAGCCGGCGATCGGAGTCAGCCCTTCGATCACGCCGAAGATGAGCCCGGTTCGGAGCGCCTCGCGCCAACGCGGGCGCTGCAACGCGGTTCCCTTGCCGACGGCGGCCGCGAAGGCGTCGGTCGACATCGCCAACGCGAGCAGAACGGTCGATACGAAATTCATGAGCGAAAACTTTCACGCGGCGGGCGACGAGGCGCACGGGCAATCCAGCACCGCCCTGGCCTCATGTGCTGGTTGCCCGTGGTCTCGCCAACCTCGCGCGTGATGCGAGGCTGCCAGCGCCACGCCGGTAGGACCGACGAGTCTGTTGACGCTGGCGCTCCGTAAAGCCGGAGCCGGCTACTCCCCAAAGGGATTGCGAGTTTAACTTCGGCCGCGGACGCCGACCTCTTGAATCGACGTCGAATGCCCTTATCATTAGCACTCGCCAGAGCAGAGTGCTAGCAGAGCTGCACCGCTTCGGCTACCCGCCGGTTGCACTGGCGGCCCAACCCTAATCGTTCTATCTCAGGAGATGCTATGAACCTTCGTCCGTTGCACGATCGCGTGATCGTCAAGCGCATTGAAAGCGAAACCAAGACCGCCTCCGGCATCGTCATCCCCGACGCCGCCGCCGAAAAGCCCGATCAGGGCGAAGTCCTGGCCGTCGGCCCGGGCAAGAAGAACGACAAGGGCGAACTCGGTGCGATGAGCGTGAAGGTCGGCGACCGGGTCCTGTTCGGCAAGTACAGCGGCCAGACCGTCAAGGTCGGCAGCGACGAGCTCCTGGTCATGAAGGAAGACGACCTCTTCGCAGTCGTCGAGAAGTAAGCCCGGCGCTGCTTCAACCCCCATCCCCAACAACTGAATTCGGAGAAATCTCATGGCAGCAAAAGACGTAGTGTTCGGCGGCGAAGCCCGCGCGCGCATGGTCGAGGGCGTGAACATCCTGGCCAATGCGGTCAAGGTCACGCTGGGCCCCAAGGGCCGCAACGTGGTGCTCGAGCGCTCATTCGGCGCTCCCACCGTGACCAAGGACGGCGTGTCGGTCGCCAAGGAAATCGAACTCAAGGACAAGCTCCAGAACATGGGCGCCCAGCTCGTGAAGGAAGTGGCTTCCAAGACTTCGGACAACGCCGGTGACGGCACCACCACCGCCACGGTGCTGGCACAAGCCATCGTTCGCGAAGGCTTCAAGTACGTTGCCGCCGGCATCAACCCGATGGACCTGAAGCGCGGCATCGACAAGGCCGTCACGGCCCTGGTCGAAGAGCTGAAGAAGGCTTCCAAGGCCACCACCACCTCGAAGGAAATCGCGCAAGTCGGCTCGATCTCGGCCAACAGCGATGAAACCATCGGCAAGCTCATCGCGGACGCGATGGACAAGGTCGGCAAGGAAGGCGTCATCACCGTCGAAGACGGCAAGTCGCTCGAAAGCGAACTCGACGTGGTCGAGGGCATGCAGTTCGACCGTGGCTACCTGTCGCCCTACTTCATCAACAACCCCGAGAAGCAGTCGGCGATCCTCGAGAACCCGTTCGTGCTGCTGTTCGACAAGAAGATCAGCAACATCCGCGACCTGCTGCCGACGCTCGAACAAGTCGCCAAGGCCGGCCGTCCGCTCCTGATCATTGCCGAAGAAGTCGAAGGCGAAGCCCTGGCGACGCTGGTGGTGAACACCATCCGCGGCATCCTGAAGGTCGTTGCCGTCAAGGCTCCGGGCTTCGGCGACCGCCGCAAGGCCATGCTCGAAGACATCGCCATCCTGACCGGTGGCAAGGTGATCGCCGAGGAAGTCGGCCTGACGCTCGAGAAGGTCACCCTGGCTGACCTCGGCCAGGCTGCCCGCATCGAAGTCGGCAAGGAAAACACGATCATCATCGACGGCGCCGGCGCTGCAGCCGACATCGAAGCCCGCGTCAAGCAAGTGCGCGTGCAGATCGAGGAAGCCACCAGCGACTACGACCGCGAGAAGCTGCAAGAGCGCGTGGCCAAGCTGGCCGGCGGCGTTGCCGTGATCAAGGTCGGCGCTGCCACCGAAGTCGAAATGAAGGAAAAGAAGGCCCGCGTCGAAGACGCCCTTCACGCCACCCGCGCTGCAGTGGAAGAAGGCGTCGTGGCCGGCGGCGGCGTGGCGCTGCTGCGTGCCAAGCAGGCCGTGGGCGACAGGCTCAAGGGCGACAACGTGGACCAGGACGCCGGCATCAAGCTGGTGTTGAAGGCCATCGAAGCGCCGCTGCGCGAGATCGTCAACAACGCCGGCGGCGAAGCCAGCGTGGTGGTCAATGCCGTCTACGCCGGCAAGGGCAACTACGGCTTCAACGCAGCCAACGACACCTACGGCGACATGCTCGAGCTGGGTATCCTGGACCCGACCAAGGTGACCCGCACCGCGCTACAGAACGCTGCATCCGTCGCTTCGCTGCTGCTCACGACCGAAGCCATGGTCGCCGAAGCGCCGAAGGACGACGCACCGGCCGGCGGCATGCCCGACATGGGCGGCATGGGTGGCATGGGCGGCATGGGGATGTAATTCCCGCGCGCTCGCTCTCGAGCCTGCAAAGAGGTCGCTTCGGCGGCCTCTTTTTTTTTGGCTCGACGGAACATTCGTCCCGGCGGGCAAGTCCACCGACAAGCAATCGCCCGGGTCGGGGCTTTGCCTTCTTTCTCCCACCGGTCGCGGGCCGCGGTTCCACAATCGGAACTCGGCACCTTCTTCGAGATGCCCAGAAAGGTTGCCCCATGACGCGTCCTACCCTTGCCACCGCCCGCCTGTCACGCCGACCGTTGCTCGCGGCGTTCGGCCTCCTGGGCCTTGCGACAGCCTGGCAGATGACGCCGTCGCTCGCATCCGAAGCAGCCGTCGTGATTCCGGCGCCCGAGCAGGACCTGGTTCCGGCGTCGCAAGGCCCGGGCAACACGGCGACGGCCGTCTTCGCCGGTGGCTGTTTCTGGGGCGTGCAAGGCGTGTTCCAGCACGTGAAGGGCGTTTCGCAAGCACTGTCGGGCTATGCCGGCGGCGACGCGCAATCCGCCAGGTACGACGAGATCGGCTCGGGCCGCACCGGACATGCCGAAGCGGTGCGCATCACCTACGACCCCCGGCAGATCAGCTACGGCCGATTGCTGCAGATCTACTTTTCGGTCGCGCACGATCCGACTCAATTGAACCGGCAAGGGCCGGATTCGGGTACGCAATATCGATCGACCGTGTTCCCGGTCGACGAGGAACAGGCCCGGGTCGCCCGCCGCTACATCGAGCAGCTCGACAAGGTCAAGGTGTTCCCCAAGCCGGTCGCGACCACCATCGAGCTGCAGAAGAAGTTCTATCCGGCCGAGGCCTATCACCAGGACTTCATGACGCGCAATCCGGCGCATCCGTACATCGCCATCAACGACCTGCCGAAGGTCGCCAATCTCAAGCGCGTGTTTCCCGCCGTCTACAACGAAAAACCCGCGCTCGTGGGCGCGGGTGCCTGAGGCTTCGAGCCCGACCGGGCTCAGACGACTTGCAGGTCGGTCGGCGGTGGGCCGAACGGGTTGCTCTCGGGCTGGCTCGGCTGGACCATGAAATAGAGGAGCACCAGGCCGACCAGCGGGATCAGCCCGATGAGGAGCCACCAGCCGCTGCGGCCCACGTCGTGCAAGCGCCGAGCGCCCGCGGTAATCAGCGGCAGCAGGAAGGCAAGCACCACGATGGCGTACACGATCTGGTGGATGAAGCCGGCGACCAGCGCGAGCACCACGTAGGCGAGCGCGAACCACCAGTATTCCGAGCGAGACGCCCGGCCCGAGAAATCGACGTATTTGGCGAAACAGGTGCTCACCGCTTGTTGGAGAGTCATTTCCGCTCCTCGAAGATCATTGTTGAAGGTGCGGGCGATCATATAAGTTGGTGCCTCTGACAAGGCACTTCTCAAGATCTATTTCAAACGCTTTAGAAGGCCTGCGGTCGATGCGTCGAGACCCTGCGTGTCGCCCGAGGCCAGGCGGCCCTCGAGGTCCTTCGCCAGCACCTTGCCCAGCTCGACTCCCCATTGGTCGAAGCTGTTGATGCCCCACAGCGCGCCGCTGGTGAACACGCGATGCTCGTAAAGGGCGATGAAGGCACCCAGGGCAGCCGGCGTGAGCTGGTCGAACACGAAGAAGCTGCTCGGCCGGTTGCCCGGGAAGTTGCGATGGCCGCCGGCATCGGCCTGGCCGACCATCAAGGCCTGCGCCTGTGCCAGCGCATTGGCCAGGAGCTTGGCGTGATGGCCGTCCAGTTGGTGCGAAGGATCGCGCACGGCGATGAACTCGAGGGGTACCACGTCGGTACCCTGGTGCAGCATCTGGAAGTACGCGTGCTGGCCGTTGGTGCCCGGTTCGCCCCACAGCACCGGCGAGGTTCCGAAGCCGAGCGTGCTACCGGCAACATCCACCTGCTTGCCGTTGCTCTCCATCTCGAGTTGTTGCAGGTAGGCGGGAAGCCGTTGCAGCGCGCTGTGGTACGGCGCGATACCGCGGCTCGAGAAGCCGTGGAAGTTGCGATACCAGACGTCCAGCAGCGCAAGCCGCACCGGCAGGTTCTGGTCGAGCGGCGCAGTGCGGAAGTGCTCGTCCATCTCGTGGGCGCCGGCAAGCAAAGCCCGGAAACCGTCGGCGCCGATCGCGAGCGCGATGGACAAGCCGATCGCCGACCAGAGCGAATAGCGGCCGCCGACCCAGTCCCAGAAGCCGAAGGTGGTGTCGATGCCGAAGGCCTTGGCGGCCTCGACGTTGGTGGTGAGCGCCGCGAAATGCCGTGCCACATCGACGCTGCCGGAGCGCTCGAACCATTGCTTGGCCGAGCGCGCGTTGGTCATCGTCTCGGCGGTGGTGAAGGTCTTGGAAGCGACGATGAACAGGGTGTGCTCGGGCGCCAGGTCACGCAACACGCCGTCGAGTTCGTGGCCGTCCACGTTCGAGACGAAATGAAAGCGCTTGCCGGGCGCCACGTACGGCGCCAACGCGCGCACCACCATCTGCGGACCCAGGTCGGAGCCGCCGATGCCGATGTTCACCACGTCGGTGATGGTGTGGTCGGCGCGTACCGCCTCGGCATAGGCGAGCATCGCGTCGAGCGTGGCATGCACGTCTCGCAATGCCGGCTGCAGCGCGGCCGGCACCTCGGC
Organism: Burkholderiales bacterium 8X; assembly: GCA_902506565.1. GTDB lineage: Bacteria > Pseudomonadota > Gammaproteobacteria > Burkholderiales > Burkholderiaceae_C > Variovorax. The sequence continues at coordinate 3,969,281 of LR732703.1, forward strand.
GTCGGCCGGTGTTCGCAGCAGCGTGTGCAGCACGGCGCGGTCCTCGGTGGCGTTGATGTGCTCGCCGGCGAACATCGCATCGCGATGGGCTTCCAAGCCGCATTCGCGCGCAAGGTCCAGCAGCATCGATTCGACTTCGCGATCCCAGAGGTTCTTCGAAAGATCGGCAAAGAGCTGCGGCGCCGGCTGGCTGAATGCGTCGAAGCGGGATGCGTCTTCTGCGAAGGCTTGCCGGAGGTCGAAGCGCCTGCCGCCCTGCTCGAACCGTTCGCCGAGCCGTGTCCAGGCTGCCGTACGGTCGCAACGGGTGGTCTTCATGCGGACTCCTCCATCAGGCGCTCGAGCTTCGAGGCATCTGCGGCGAAGGCGCGAATGCCCTCGGCCAGCTTCTCGGTGGCCATCGCGTCCTCGTTCAGGGCGTAGCGAAAGGCCGGCTCGTCGAGCGACACGACGGGAAGGTCGAGGTCGCGGGAAGCGGCAGCATCCAGTGCGCGGGTCAACGGCGTCTCGCTCGAAGCCAGCTCGGCGAGAAGCTCGGGGCTGATGGTGAGCAGGTCGCAGCCCGCGAGCGCCGCGATCTGGCCGACATTGCGGAAGCTCGCGCCCATCACCTCGGTCTCGATGCCGTGCTTCTTGTAGTAGTCGAAGATCTGGCGTACCGATTGCACGCCGGGATCATTCGCGGCGGCGCGCTCCGCCTCGTTCCATCCCGATCCCGCAGCCTTCTTGTGCCAGTCGTAGATGCGCCCGACGAAGGGCGAGATCAGCTTGACGCCGGCTGCGCCGCAGGCCACCGCCTGGGCAAAGGAAAAGAGCAGGGTGAGGTTGGTATGGATGCCCTGCCCTTCGAGTCGCCTGGCAGCCTCGATGCCTTCCCAGGTGGCCGCGATCTTGATCAACACGCGCTTCTCGACGTCGATTCCCTCCGCCCGGTACAGCGACACGATTCGTTCGGCGCGGGCGACCGTGGCGGCCGTGTCGAAGCTCGAACGGGCATCGACCTCGGTGGACACGCGACCCGGAATGATCGACAGGATCTCCCTGCCGAAGCGCACCAGGAGCCGATCGATCACCTCGTCGGTCGATCGGCCGCGGTGGGTGCGCACGGCCTCGTCGAGCAAGGGGCGGTATTCGGGCTTCTGCACCGCCTTGAGGATCAACGAGGGATTGGTGGTCGCGTCTTGGGGCTTGAACTGCGCCAGCTGGCGGAAGTCGCCGGTATCGGCAACCACGGTGGTCCATTGGCGGAGGGCGTCGAGTTGATTCATGCGCGGATTATCCGGCGCGCCAACTACAGCGCGTGTGGTCGAAGGCTGACGATCGGCGGGGTTTCCGGGGTCTAGGGTGGCAAGCCAACCTGGAGGATTTCATGTCCCATCATTCACCGCGCCAATCACCACGCGATCCGAGGTCCTCTCACGAACCTCGTCCCGAATCGGGCTTCGACGACCGCGCCACCAGCGCCTCGATCTTCACGCTGGCCACCGCCTTCTTCATCGGCGGTGCTTTGACGATGCTGGCGCTGGGTTCGGCACGAACCGCGCGCGCGCAGCCGGCCGGCCCCGCGGACGGTGCACCGCTGATGCGGGCTCCCTTGCAGGTGGTGGCCCCGGTCGACCTCCAGCGTTATGTCGGCCTCTGGCACGAGCAGGCTCGGCTGCCCAACCGGTTCCAGCGGAAATGCACCGGACCGGTCACCGCCGAATATGCCCTGAAGCCCGACGGCCAGATCGAGGTTCGCAACCGCTGCATCTTGTCGGACGGCAGCTTCGATGAGTCCATCGGCGCGGCGCGCGTGGTGCCGGTTGCCGGGCAGCCGGGCGCTGGCCGCCTGCAGGTGCGTTTCGCGCCCGAATGGCTCAGCTGGCTGCCGGCAGTCTGGGGCGAGTACTGGATCCTCAAGCTCGATCGCGACTATCAGGTGGCGCTGGTCGGCACGCCGAATCGCAGGTTCCTGTGGGTGCTGTCGCGAGCGCCGAAGCTCGACGCGGCCGCGCTGCAGGCCGAACTCGACTACGCCCGCACGCTGGGCTTCGATGTCGATCAAGTGGAGTTGAGCGGCGCCAAGTAGTCGTCGAGTTCCGCCGCCAGCCGGCTCGGAGCGGTGCAGTGGATCGCATGCCACCCCAGGGCGCGGGCCGCCTCCACGTTGACCAGCGTGTCGTCGATGAACACCGTCTTGCCGGCAACGAGCGAATGACGGTCGGCGAGCAGCTGGTAGATCTCGGGCTGCGGCTTGATCATCCGGACATCGCCCGAGAAGATGCCACCGTCGAACCAGTCGAACATCCGGTGCCGCTCTTCGAGCGCCCGCGCATACGGCGACGGCATGTTCGACAGGTAATAAAGCTTGAGCGGCGCGCCGGCGTCCCGACGCCGGCGCAAGGTGTCGAGCAACTCGACGCTGCTGTCGATCGGCGCCAGCCGCTCGCCCATGGGCGCGAGCACGTCGTCCAGCCGCTCGGCCGGTAGCGAAAGCCGAAGCGCCATTCGGCCGATCGCTTCATCGAGGCTGTGCGTGCCGCGGTCGAAGCCGGCCCAGTCCTCGTGATGGAACATCTGGCTGGCCAATGCATGCGCGGCCTCGGCGGTCGGTGCGTGGTGCGCGAAATGCTGCCGGACCAACGCCACCGGCTCCCAGGTGAAAACCACCGCGCCCAGGTCGAAGACGATATTCATGCGAGTGTTGCAGGCACCACCGAGACGCCGTAGCTGGACAGGGCCAGCGTGGTTTGCGCGCCCGGCGGCAAAGGCCGCGAGAGGTCGGTCGAGACGACGAAGACCGTGCCGAGCACGGTGTCGAACACATATTCGTAGAAGTTGCCGAGGTAGGCCGACTTGCGCAGCTGCGCCGACAGCCCCACCGCGGCGCCGAGCTGCCAGGCCTCGGGGCGCACCGCCACCTTCACCACGCCCGGCGGCACCGCATGGCGCGGCGTCAGGGTGAGCGGGCCGAGCTGCACCCGGCCATCGGGCTGGGCGACCCCGGGGAAAACCAGCGCCTCGCCCATGAAGCCGGCGACGAATTCGCTCTCGGGGCTGGCGTAGAGCTGTTCGGGCGTCCCTCGCTGCGCAATCTCGCCCTGGTTCATGACGATGATCTGGTCGCTGACCGCCAAGGCCTCGCTCTGGTCGTGCGTGACATACGCCACCGTGAGTTCGAGCCGCTGCTGGAGCGTGCGGATCTCTTGCCGCATCTCGCGGCGCAGCCGCGCGTCGAGATTGGACAGCGGCTCGTCGAACAGCAGCACGTCGGGTTCGAGCACCAGCGCACGCGCCAGCGCCACCCGCTGCTGCTGCCCGCCGGAGAGTTCGCTCGGCAGGCGCTGGTCGAAGCCGACCAGGCCGACGCCGCGCAAGGCCTCTCGCGCCCGGTCCGCTGCCTCGGGCTTCTTGATGCCGCTCATGCGCAAGCCATAGCTCACGTTGTCGACCACGTTCATGTGTGGGAAGAGCGCATAGCTCTGGAACATCATGCTCACGTTGCGCTCGGCCGGGCCGAGGGTCGTGACGTCGCGCCCGCCCATGAGGATGGTGCCGGAACTCGGCGACTCCAGCCCCGCGATCATGCGAAGCGTGGTGGTCTTGCCGCAGCCCGACGGACCGAGGATGGTGGTCAGCGTCCCGACCGGCACCTCGAAGCTGATGCCCTTGACCGCGAGCGGAGCGGCCGGGTCGTCGCCATAGCGCTTGCTGACGTTGCGGAATTCGATGCCGTTGCTCATGTTGACCCTTGCTGCCGATCGTAAGGGACGGTGGTCAGGGCGCGGCCACCGTCGCCGCGCCGGTCGGCACGGCCGATGCCGCGGCGCTGCGCCGCCCCAGCTTGCGTTCGCCGACCAGCCACTGGACCAGCGCGATCGCGAGCGACATCAGCACCATCAGCACCGTGCAGTACGCGAGCGCGATGCCGTAGTCGCCGTTGCCGACCCGGCCGATGATGTACGTGGTGGCGAGCTCGTTCTCGGCCGTCACGAGGAAGATGACGGCGCTTACCGTGGTCATGGCACGGACGAAGCTGTAGATGAGCGCCGCCACCAGCGCCGGCTTCAGGAGCGGCAGCACCACCCGGAACAGCGTCTGCGAAGTCGACGCACGCAACATCACCGAAGCCTCGTCCAGCGACCGGTCGAGCTGCTTGAAGGCCGCGGTGCCGGCGCGAACGCCGACCGGCAGGTTCCTGAACATGAAGCACAGCACGATGATGAGCCCGGTGCCGGTGAGTTCGAGCGGCGGCACGTTGAAGGCCAGGATGTAGCTGACGCCGAGCACCGTGCCCGGAATCGCGAACGCCAGCAGCGCCGCGAATTCGAATGCGCCCTGCCCCTTGAAGTCGTTGCGCGCCAGCAGCCAGGCGATGAGCAAGCCGAGCCCGGCGGTCAGCGGCGCCGAGATGCCGGCGAGCTTGACGGTGGTGATGAGCGAATTCCACGCGGTGCCGGCCCAGATCAGGCCGAACTGTCCCCACTCCAGCGCGAAGGCGGTCTTGAAGTGAACAAGGGTCGGCGTGTAGTCGCGGCCCCAGGTCTGGACGAAGCCGCCTGCGAACGCGAAGAGATACACCACCACCGTGAAGGCGATCCACGGCAAGGCGATGGCATAGACCGCGGTTCGAACCCCGGCCGGCAAGGCCATCGGAAGACCGGCATCGCCCTTGCCGCTCACGGTGGTGTAGTTCTGCTTGCCGAGCACCGCCCGCTGCAGCGCGAACACCGCCAAGGCGAAAAGCGTCAGCACCCAGGCCAGCGACGCGGCGCGTCCCTGGTCGTACTGCGCGCCCACGATCGCGAAGAAGATGTCGGTCGACAAGACCGAGAACTGCCCGCCCACCACCACCGGATTGCCGAAGTCCGCGATGCTTTCGATGAACCCGACCAGGAAGGCATTGGCGAGCCCCGGCTTCAAGAGCGGCAGGGTCACGGTGCGAAACACCCGCGCCCGGTCGGCCCTCAGCATCTGCGCGGCTTCTTCGAGGCTCGGCGAGACGCCCTGCACCACGCCGCGCATGATCATGAAGGCGATCGGCGTGAAGGCGAAGAGCTGCGCGACCAGCACGCCGGGCATGCCGTAGAACCAGCGCGTGGGCTCGATGCCGAAGCTGCTTTCGAGCCACTGGTTGACCACGCCCGCCCGGCCGAAGAGCAGGATGAGGCCGAGCCCCACCACGAAGGGCGGCGTGATGATCGGCAGCAGGGCCAGTACCCGGAGCGGCCGCTGCCAGCGCCTGCCGCCGCGCTCGGCCATGAGCGCCATCAGGGTGCCGAGGAAGGTGGTTCCGGTGGCGGTCAGGAGCGCGAGCACCAGCGTGTTCCAGGCAACGCCGCAGCGAACCCCGCCCGCCACGCAGCCGAGGCCCCAGACCCGCTCGGTGCCGATGCGCGCCCACAAAGCGGAGATCGACGCCCGGCCGTCCTCGTCGATGAACGCCGCCATCAAGGCCTTGGCGACCGGGTAGGCGATGAAGAGCGCGAGCAAGGCGCCGCAGCCGACCACCGCACCGGCCACGAACAGATCGCCCTTGAAGAAGCCCCGGCGCGCGAGGCCGAAGGCCGCCAGCAGCACCAGCATCGAGAGCGCGAGGAAGCCGCCCGCACCGAGGCCGAACTGGTTGACCTGCAGCTCGCCGAAGAACGTGTTGAAGGCCGGCAGGCTCCAGCCGCGGGCGCCGATCAGGAAACCGCTGGCCGCAAGGCCGACCGCGCCGATGCCGCCCCCGAACAGCAGCAGCCAGCCTTGCGCTCGGCCGGCTCGAAGCATTGCCGAGACAAGGCAGATTGCGAGGCCGGCGAGACCGATGAAGAGCCAGCTGCGGCCCTGGTGGATCGCCTGCAAGATGCCGTTGCCGGATTCACCCGCGTCGAACACCTGCGGCAACACCGCATACCAGGCCGTGTCCTGGATCGCATACCAGGGCAGCAAGGCATAGGCAGCAAGGCCCAGCGCGATGCAGGCCCAGATCGGCGTCGCGGTGCGGCGCCGGGCCGGACTGCTGCGGTGCATGGCCCTCACCTCGACTCACCTCAGCGCGGCAGCGAGTTGACGTCCTTTTCCCAACGGGCGATCAATCGCCGGCGCTCGGCGCTCGCACCGTACTTCGCGTAGTCGTAGTCGATGAACTTGATCTTCTTGAAGTCCGGAATGCGGGGGTCGAGCTTGGCGGTCGTGTTGCTCGGCAACTGGAACTGCTTGTTGGCGGCACCGAGTTCCTGTGCCGAAGGGGTCAATGCCCATTCGTAGAACTTCTTGGCGGCATCGAGGTTGCGCGCGCCCTTGATGATGCTCATCGAGCCGATCTCGGCGCCGGTTCCGTCGGCCGGGGTGATGGTCTCGACCGGGAAGCCCTGCATCTTTTCGCCCGGGCCGTCGTGCACGAAGCTGATCGAGACCGCGGTCTCGCCGCGCGCGACCGCCTTGATCGGGCCGGTGCCGGAGCGGGTGTACTGGCCGACGTTCTTGTGCAGCGCCTTGAGATACTCGTAGGCCTTGTCCTCGCCCATGAGCTGCACCAGCGTCGCGATCATGGTGTAGGCGGTGCCGCTCGAAGCCGGGTTGGCGACCTGGATGTCGCCCTTGTACTCCGGCTTGAGCAGGTCGGCCCAGGTCTTGGGCACGGCGAGCTTCTTCTTGCCGAGCAGCTCGGGGTTGTAGCCGAAGCCGAGCGGCCCGGAGTAGATGCCCACGGTCTTGTAGCCGGACTGCTTGGCCTGCTGCTGCGCCCAGGTGTGCAGCTGCGGCAGGCTCGGCGACTTGTATTCGAGCGTCAGGCCCTGCTCGGCCGCCTGCAGGTGCGGGTCGCCGGTGCCGCCGAACCAGACGTCGGTCTTGGGGTTGTCCTTCTCGGCGATCAGCTGGGCCAGCGCCTCGCCGGAGCCCTTGAGCGACATGTTGATCTTGACGCCGGTGGTGCGCGCATAGACGGTCGAGATGACGTTGCACCATTCGGCCTGCACCGAGCAGATGACGTTGACGGTCTGTGCGGATGCGGCGCCGGCGGATCCGGCGACGATGGCGGCCAGCAATAGCTTCTTCATGTTGTGTTCCTCGGCGAAAGAAAAAGGCCCGCGCGGGGCCGCGTCCAGCTTAGCGCGGGCGGCGGGTCGCGCCGATTGGTACAAGTACCATTCGTTGGCAGGGTTCATGCTCATGCATCGACCACCGACCCCCCGATCAGGATTTTTCGATGAGCTTCGATCTCGTGCTTTTCGGCGGCACCGGCGACCTGGCCTGGCGCAAGCTGATGCCGGCGTTGTTCCAGGCCTTTCGCCACGGCAGCCTGCCGGAGGGCGGCCGCATCATCGGCGTGGCCCGCGACGACCTGAGCGACGATGCCTACCGCGAACTCATCCAGTCGCGCTTCGAGGCGGTCGAAGGCGCCAAGCGGCCGACCGCGGAGGAGTTCAAGGAGTTCGCATCGCTGCTGCACTACCTCCGAATGGACCTCTCGAAGCCGGAGGACTACGCCCGCCTCGCCGACCTGCTCAAGTCGCGCGGCGCCGGCACCATCGTCATGTACCTCGCCACCGCGCCCGCGCTCTTCACGCAGGTGGTGCAGCAGGTCGCCGCTGCCGGACTGAACGGTGCGCAGACCCGAGTGGTGCTCGAGAAACCGCTCGGGCACGACCTGGCCTCCAACCGCCAGATCAACCAGGCGGTGCGCGAGGTGCTGGCGGAACACCAGATCTTTCGCATCGACCACTACCTCGGCAAGCCCTCGGTGCAGAACCTCTTCGCCATGCGCTTCGGCAACGCGCTCTTCGAGCCGATCTGGCGGCGCGAGCACATCTCGAACATCCAGATCACGATCGCCGAGGACCTGGGTGTCGAGAAGCGCGGCGCCTTCTACGACAAGACCGGGGCGCTACGCGACATGGTGCAGAACCATGCGCTGCAGCTGGTCTGCGCGATCGGCATGGAGCCGCCGATCAACGAGCACGCGGATGCGATCCGCGACGAAAAGCTCAAGGTGCTGCGCTCGCTCAAGCCCTGGACCTCCGAGACCATTCCGCTGCACGCGATTCGCGGACAGTACGGCGCCGGCACGGCCTACGGCAAGCGGGTCGGGGGGTATCGCGACGAGCCGGGCATCGACCCGGAGAGCCGGACCGAAACCTTCGTGGCCTTGCGCACCGAGATCGCCAACTGGCGCTGGGCCGGCGTTCCGCTCTATATCCGCACGGGCAAACGGCTCGCCTCTCGAGATGCTCGCATCGAGGTGAACTTCAGGCCGACGCCGCATGCGATCTTCCGGTCGCCGCCGAACGCGGTGAACAAGCTGGTCATCAACCTGCAACCCAAGGACGGGCTCGAACTGCACATGCTGGCGCAGGCGCAGAACGACCGGCAGCGCAACGGCAGCAGCAGCCGGCGGCTCGGCCCGCAACTGGCGCCGGTGCAGCTCGATCTCGACTTCGACAAGCGATTCGGCATCGAGCGGGTCGGTGCCTACGAGCGGCTGCTGCTCGACGTGATCGACGGCCGGCTCAATCTCTTCGTGCGCAGCGACGAACAGGAGGAGGCCTGGCGTTGGGTCGAACCGCTGATCGATTCCTGGTCGGCGGACGGCGAGCCGCGCAGCTATGCGGCCGGAACCTGGGGGCCGAGCGCATCGAGCGCCATGATCGCGCGCGACAACAACTCGTGGAGCGAAGAGCAGTAGGCCGCAGCCCGCCGCGGTCGCAGCTCAGTCGCGGTTTTCCTCGACCGCGTGACAGGCGACTCGCACGCCCCTGAGCATCTGCAGCGCCGGCCGCTCGACCTTGCAGCGCTCGTTGGCAAGCGGGCAGCGCGGGTGAAAGGTGCAACCGCTCGGCGGGTTGAGCGGATTCGGTACCTCGCCCTGCACCGGCGTGCGCGAGCGGCCGGTGTGCTTCATCTGCGGAATCGCGTCCAGCAGCATGCGGGTGTAGGGATGCTGCGGCGTCGCGAAGAGGAGCTGCTTGTCCGCCACCTCGACCAGCCGACCCAGGTACATCACGCCGACCTGGTCCGCGACATGCCGGACCACCGCCAGGTTGTGCGAGATGAAGAGGTAAGTAAGGCCGCGTTCGCGCTGCAGGTCCTTCATGATGTTGAGCACCTGGGCCTGCACGCTCACGTCGAGCGCCGAGGTCGGCTCGTCGCAGACCAGGAACTCCGGCTCGGTCGCCAGGGCCCGCGCGATCGAGATGCGCTGGCGCTGGCCGCCAGAAAACTGGTGCGGGTACTTCACCATGTCGAGCGGACTGAGTCCGACCGAGCTCAACAGTTCGCCGACGCGGCTCTTGAGAGCCGCGCCTTGCTTCAGGATGCCGTGCTCGCGCAGCGGCTCGCCGATGATGTCCTCGACGATCCAGCGCGGGTTGAGGCTTGCGTACGGATCCTGGAAGATCATCTGGATCCGGCGCCGCAGTACCCGGCCCGCAGCGGTCTTGAAGGCGGCATGCGCATCGATGTTGTCGAAGCGGAAGCCGCCGCGGCTCGGCGGATAGAGCCCGACCAGAAGTCGCGCGACCGTGCTCTTGCCGCAGCCCGATTCGCCGACCAGCGCCAGCGTCTTGCCGCGCTCGATCGTGAAGCTCACGCCATCGACCGCATGCAGCAGCACGCGCGGCTTGCGTTCGAGGATCCGGTTGAGCAAGGGCGGCGAAACATCGAAGGTCTTGGCGAGATCCATCGCCGACACCAGAGGGCCGGCGGACTGCGACGCCGCCGACTCCGTGGAAGCAGCCGTACCACCCGCACCGATGCGTGCGTCCAAAGCCTGCGCGCTCATGCCGCCATTCCCTTCGCGCGCGTGTCGAGATGCGCATCGCGCGGATCGTGCAGCCAGCAGGCCGCTCGGGTCGCGCCGGCATGGAGCAGGTCGGGCCGCTCGACGCGGCAACGGTCGAAGGCCCGGGGGCAGCGCGGGTTGTAGGCGCAACCCGTCGGGATCGCATTCAGGCGCGGCATCGTGCCGTCGATCTGGTTGAGTCGTTCGCGGTCCATCTCCATGTCGGGGATCGATGCCATGAGCCCCGCGGTGTAGGGATGGGCGGGCTGGTGGATGACCTCGTGCACCGGCCCGATTTCTGCGACCCGCCCGGCATACATCACGGCGACCCGGTCGCAGCTTTCCGCGATGACGCCCATGTCGTGCGTGATGAGCATGACCGCCGCGCCCCGCTCCTTGCAGATGCGCTTGAGCAACTGGATGATCTGCGCCTGGATCGACACGTCGAGCGCCGTGGTCGGTTCGTCCGCGACGATGAGCTTGGGCTCGGCCGCGAGTGCCAGCGCGATCACCACGCGTTGGCGCATGCCGCCGGAAAACTGGTGCGGGAAGTGGTCGATGCGCTGCTCGGCCGCCGGAATGCCGGTGTCCTGCAGGAGGCCGATGGCGCGTTTGCGGGCCTCCGATTCGCCGACGGGCAAGTGCGTGCGAATGGTTTCGATCAGCTGGCGGCCGATGGTGTAGAGCGGATTGAGCGAGGTCAGCGGATCCTGGAAGATCGCGCCGATCTTGCGTCCGCGGATGTGGCGCATCGTCTCGTGGTCGAGCTGGTCGATGCGCTGGCCGTCGAGCCGGATCTCGCCGCTCGCGATGCGGCCCGGCGGCTCGAGCAGGCCGATGATCGAGGCGCCGGTGAGCGACTTGCCGGCACCGGACTCGCCGACCACGCCGAGGATCTCGCCCGGCGCGATCTCGAAGGAGACGTCGTCGAGTGCGCGCAGCAGGCCGCGCCGATGGGGAAATTCGACGACGAGGTTCTGGACTTGCAGGAGGGTCATGATTGAATCGCCTCAGCGCAGCCGCGGGTTGAGCGCATCGCGCAGCCAGTCGCCGAGCAGGTTCACGCTGAGCGCGATCATCACCAGCATCAGGCCGGGGAACACCGTGATCCACCATTCGCCGGAAAACAGGTAGTCGTTGCCGACCCGGATCAGGGTTCCGAGCGAAGGCGAAGTGGGCGGCACGCCGACGCCCAGGAAGGACAAGGTGGCCTCGGTGATGATCGCGGTCGCGACCTGGATCGTGGCGAGCACCAGCACCGGGCCGGTCACGTTCGGCAGCACGTGGCGGACCATGATCCGCCACGGCGAAACGCCGGTGACGCGGGCGGCCTGGACGTACTCCTTGCTGCGTTCGACCAAAGTCGAGCCGCGCACCGTCCGCGCGTACTGCACCCAGCCGGTGAGCGAGATCGAGACGATCAGGACGAAGAAGGCGAGCGAGGTGTGCGCGTTCGGGAACAGCGCCCGGCCCACCCCTGCGATCAGGAGCGCGACCAGGATCGGCGGAAAGGACAACATCACGTCGCAGATGCGCATCAGCAAGGAGTCAAGCCAGCCGCCCCAGAAGCCGGCGAGCAGGCCGAAGACCACGCCCACGATGACCGACAGGATCACCGACACCAGTCCCACGACCAGCGAGATGCGGGCGCCGTGGATGACCGCCGAGAGAATGTCACGGCCCTGGTCGTCGGTGCCGAGCAGGTACTTGCTGGAACCGAGCTCAGTCCAGGCGGGTGGAAGGCGGGCATCGCCGAGTTCGAGCTTGGCGAGGTCGAAAGGATCGTGGGGCGAAACCCAACCGGCGAATACGGCGCAGATCACGCAGATCAGCGCGATCACCGCCGCGAACATCGCGACCGGCGAGCTCTTGAAGCTGTGGCCGACATCGCTGTCGAACCAACGGGAAATTCTTTGGATCATCGGTACGGGGCGGGGCGCAGCTCGCCGTTGGCGAGCCGCGCCCGATCAGGAACAGCCTGGAGTCAGGGCTTGATGCTCATCCACTTGAAAGGCATGTAGTTGTCGGCCATCTGCGTGAGCTCGACCTTCTTCGAAACGCCCCAGGCCAGCGCCTGCTGGTGGAGCGGCAAGGTGCCGACGTCGTCTGCGTGGATGGTGAAGGCTTCCTTGATCATCACGTCGCGCTTCGCCTTGTCGGTTTCGGACTGGATCTTGCGGGTGAGTTCGTCCAGCTTGGGATTGCAGTACGCACCCAGGTTGAACTGGCCGCTGCCCTTGTCGTCGACACAGGCCGTGAGCGCGATCAGGGCGTTGTGCGAGTCGTAGGTGGTGGGCGTCCAGCCAAGCAGGTAGAAGCTGGTGTCGCGGCGAAGGATCTTCGGGAAGTAGGTGCCCTTGGTCTCGGTCGCGAGGTTGATCTTGATGTTGGCCTTTGCGAGGCTGGCCGCGACGCTCTGGCAGATCTGGCCGTCGTTCACGTAGCGGTCGTTCGGGCAGTTCATGGTGACCTCGAAGCCATTCGGATAGCCGGCTTCGGTCAACAGCTTCTTGGCTGCCTCGACATCGTACGGAAGACGCTTGTCCTGCTCGGCGGTCCAGCCGTTGATGCCGGGGCCAACCAAAAGGCCGGTCGGGCGCGAGGCGCCGCGCATCACCGTGCGCTGGATGCCGACGATATCGATCGCCTGGTAGAAGGCCTGGCGGACGCGCTTGTCCTTGAACGGGTTCTTGCCCTTCACGCTCGAATAGAGCAACTCGTCGCGCTTCTGGTCCATGCCGAGGAAGATGGTGCGAAGCTCGGGGCCGGCGATGACCTTGGCATTGGCGCTCGCGTTGATGCGGGCGATGTCCTGTACCGGCACCGGCTCCATCACGTCGACTTCGCCGGACAGCAATGCCGCGACGCGCGTGGCCGGGTTGGCGATCGGCGTGAACACGACCTCCTGCACGTTGCCATCGATCTTTCCCCAATAGGTTGGATTGCGCACGAACACGGTGCGCACGTTCGGCTGGCGCTCACGCACCCGGAACGGGCCGGTGCCGTTGGCCTTGAACGAGGCGGTGTTCTCGATGCCCTTGCGTCGGTCGACCGGCATGGTCGCCTTGTTTTCCTCGCACCACTTCTTGCTCATGATCATGAGCTGGGTGATGACGTCCGGCAGGATCGGGAACGGCCCGCGGGTCTCGATCTCGATCGCGAGGTCGCCGACCTTGCGCACTTCCTTGATGTCGGTGGTGTTCGACTTCATGTCCGAACCTTCCCCCGCAGCGCGTGCGAAGCTGAACACCACGTCATCCGCGGTGAAGGGCGTCCCGTCGTGGAACTGCACGCCCTTGCGCAATTCGAAGCGCCAGACGGTGGGCGATGTCTGCTTCCAGCTGGTGGCCAGCAGCGGCGCGACGCTTAGGTCCTTGTTGCGGCCCACCAGCGTGTCGTAGACGTTCGCGGTGGTGCTCAGCTGGAGCGATTCGTTGAGCGAATGCGGATCGAGCGAGAGCGCGTCGCCCTGGTTGGCGATGCGAATGGTCTGGGCTTGCGCCGTGCCGCCCATCGCGGCGAGTACGGTCAGTGCGGACAGGACGGCGGTTGCGGCCAGGTTTCGTTGTTTGCAGATCATGAGGAGCAATCCTTCGGTTGGAAATCGTCAGCCGACCGCCGAGGCGACAGCCGTTTGCCGAGCAGGCGATGACGCAAGCTGCATGCCTTGCTCGATGAGCCCGGCGTGCAGCGCGGCGCCGAGCGGGAGAATGTCGTCGTTGAAGTCGTAGCGGCTGTTGTGCAGATACGCGCCGTCGCGCGCGTCCTGGCCGATGCGCAGATAGGCGCCCGCCTTCTTCTGGAGCATGAACGAGAAGTCTTCGGCACCCATGCTGGGCTCCATGTTGCGATCGACGTTGTGCACGCCGACCAGCGACTGGGCCACGTCGGCGGCGAACATCGCCTCGGGCGCGGTATTGATGGTCGCCGGGTAGATTCGCTCGAAACTCACCTTCGCCGTCGCATTGAAGCCTGCCGCCACGGCCGAGCAAAGCTCGGAAAGCCGCTGCTCGACCTGGGCCTGGACCCGCGAGCTGAAGGTTCGGATGGTGCCCACCATCTGCGCCTTGCCCGGCACCACGCTCATCGCGCCCAGGTCGCCCGCCTGGATGGCACAGATGCTGATGACCGCCGCGTCGATGGGACGAACATTGCGCGACACGATGGTCTGCACGGCGCTGATGATCTGCGCCGAGACCACGATCGGGTCGACGGTCTGGTAGGCGTGCGCGCCATGGCCGCCCTTTCCGATCACCTCGATGGTGAAGCGGTCGGCCGCGGCCATCATCGCCCCGCGATTGATGCCGACGGTGCCTGCCGGCATGTTCGGCCAGTTGTGCATGGCGAAGACCGCATCGACCGGGAACCGGTCGAACAGGCCGTCCTCGATCATGACCCGGGCGCCTGCAAAGCCTTCTTCGCCGGGCTGGAAGATCAGCACGGCCGTTCCATCGAAGTCGCGGGTCTCGGCAAGGTACCGGGCCGCACCGACCAGCATCGCCGTATGGCCGTCATGCCCGCAGCCATGCATGAGGCCGGGCTTGGACGAACGCCACTCGCATTCGTTTTCTTCGCGCATGGGCAGCGCATCCATGTCGGCGCGAAGGCCCAGCATGCGTCCGCTGGCGGTCGATCGACCTCGAATGACACCCACCACACCGGTCTTGCCGATGCCCGCATGGATTTCGTCGACGCCGCAGGCCCGCAGCGCCTCCTGGACGCGCGCACTGGTATAGACCTCTTCGAAACCCAACTCGGGGTGGACATGCAGGTCCCGGCGAAAAGCCGTGATTTCGGGATGGAACTTCGCGATGTGCGCGAACGCCCTTCCGGAAGCACTCCACCGCCGAGTCGACATTTCAATGCCCTCCTGCATTACCAACCCTCAAGCGCGGATCCACCGCGAAATAAAGCAGATCGACCACGAGATTGATCACCACGAATATCAAGGCAATCAGGCAAAGGTAGGCCGCCATCACGGGTACATCCGCAAATGTGACGGCCTGGATGAATAGGAGCCCCATGCCCGGCCACTGGAAAACGGATTCGGTAATGATCGCGAAGGCAATCAACCCGCCGAGCTGCAATCCGGTGATGGTCATCACGGGAACGAGCGTGTTCTTGAGCGCATGGCCGAAATGGATGGCGCGATTGCTCAACCCGCGCGCCCGGGCGAACTTGATGTAGTCGGTACGAAGGACTTCGAGCATTTCGGCGCGCACCAATCGCATGATAAGGGTGAGCTGGAAGATGGCTAAGGTCACCGCCGGCAGCACCAGGTGATGCCATCCATCGAGCTTCAGGAGCCCGGTGCTCCACCAGCCGATCTGCACGGTTTCACCGCGGCCGAAGCTCGGAAACCAACCCAAATGCACCGAAAAGACGAGTATCAGCAGGATACCGATCAGGAAAGTCGGAAGCGAAACGCCGAGCAGCGACAGCGTCATGAAGGTTTGGCTGATGAAGGTGCCACGCTTCAGCGCGGTATAGACACCCATCGGCACGCCGACGGCGAGCGCCAAGAAGGCAGCCACCAAGGCCAATTCGAGCGTGGCGGGAAAGCGCTCGCCGATCAGGCGCGAGACCTTGCTTCCTTGTCGCAAGCTGAGGCCGAATTCGCCTTGAGCCGCATTGACGAGAAAGTGCCAGAACTGGACGATGAACGATCGATCGAGCCCGAGATCGGCTCTCAATTGCCGGATCTGATCAGGAGTCGCATCTTGTCCAAGCAGGAAGACGACCGGGTCGCCCACGTGTTGGAAAAGCAGGAAGGCGATGAAAGCGACCGCAATCATGACGATCACGGCTTGAATCAGGCGGCGCAGGATGAATGCTGTCATTCAAGAGAATCAACGGTCCAGGTCATGCTAGCAGAGCAAGGTACATGCCCAAGCGGGAATTCCCCCAATCGAGCTTCTATTTGCAGGACCCAGTCAGGAAAGACGAAAAAAAGCCGCCCGGCATGAACCGGGCGGCTTTGACTTTCAACTGATGCTGGCTCACGCCAGCGTCAAATTAGAAAGCGTGACGGATACCGATGTCGTAGCCGGTCGAGCTCTTCGGGGTGAAGACTGCGTTGTTGATGTAGGCGGGGTTGTTGTTGCCACCAACATTCAGGCCAGCGCCGTTCTTGTTGTTCACACGAGCCACCGTTGCGTACAGGGCGGTACGCTTCGACAGGTTGTGCACGTAGCCGATTGCCAGCTTGTGAGCCTTCGGATCTTCGAACGCCGGAGCGAACGGAGCGGTGACAACGTTCAGGTCGTACTTGACGGCCGAGTACGAAGCGCGGATCAAACCAGCGCCGACAGGCACGGTCACACCAACCAGCACGCCGTTGAGGTCAACGTCACCCACGCCGCCGCCGAAAGGCGTCACTTCGTAGTCACGCTCGTTCTTGGCACGCGAAACTTCACCGAACAGCTTGACGACGCCGAAGTCGTACGAAGCGCCGACGTTCAAGGTCTTCACGGAGTCAGTGGTACCGACATAGAAGCTATCAGCCGTGGTGCTGTTGCCGTATGCAACTGCGACGTCCAGAGGACCGTTGGCGTAGCCGAAGCGACCACCGACGTAACGGCCAGCACGGGTCGTTGCGACAGCGCCAGGGTTCAGCGTACCGAAGGCGGTCACGCCAGGAGGCGTAGCGGTGCCCGGGTCGTACTTGTTCTGCTCGTGGAACGCGTACATCAGCTGACCGTAGAAACCACCCAGGTTCGGCGGCAGGAAGTAGCCGATCGAGTTGCTGGCGCGAACGTAGTTGGCGTTGCCACCGAAACCACCCGTACCGCCGGCGGTGTTGAAACCGTTGGCCGTCGAGATCAGGTTGGTGCCGACGCCGTTGGTGCCGAACGGATCGAACACGGTGTCGTTCCAGAAGGTCGGGGTGTAGTCACGGCCGAGGCGGACTTCACCGAAACCACCCGACAGGCTCACGGTCGAGCGACGAGCGAAGGTCGAAACGCCGGTTGCGCCGTCGTCGTTGGTGATCGGGGCTTCGAGCCAGAAGCTGGCTGCCAGGCCACCACCGAGGTCTTCCGTACCACGGAAGCCCAGACGGCTGGAGTTGTAGCCCGAGTTGTTCAGCATCGTGCGGCTGACCTTGACGCTGCCTTGGTTGACAAAGAAGGGGGTCAGGAAGGTAGCGGCGCGCTGGTCTTCAGAACGCTGCTGAATGCCGGTAACCGAAGCGTCGACCACGCCGAACAGCGTCACGGACGACTGAGCCGAGGCGATACCGGCGACAGCCAGAGCAGCCAGGGCAACTAGAGATTTTTTCATTGCAAGTTTCTCCAAGGTTAAACATAGGGCTCCGGTGCGTAGGGCTCACCGTGCTGGCACTTTGTGCACCCACCGGACCCCGGGCCAACCTCCTTTTGGGAAGTTGTTGCTATTGCACCAGAGCCTCATCGCCAGGGCAAAACAAATCGCCCGAAAAATCCAGAGGTCGGGCGTTTCGTTGCACCCTTGCAACAAATGTCCGTGGAAGGTCAGATTTCACATCACAAGAAACGGCCGGCCCGTCCGGCACCTCCAAGCTGTGTCCTTATTCACGACGCGACAGAATGAGCGGATGCGAACCTTCACAGATTCATTGTTGAGCGCGGTCGATGGCGCTCTCCGGACCATTTGGGCTCCTTCGAGGAGCCATCGCGCGCTCCCCGCCGCCGCCGAGACCGCGAAGCCGCTCACTCCTGCCGAAAAGCGCGAAGCCGGCGCGTTGATGCGGGTGAATCACGTGGGCGAAGTTTGTGCCCAGGCGCTGTACACGGCGCAGGCGGCCGCGACCCGCGACCCGGCGCTGCGGGCTCACTTCGAAAAGGCCGCCCGCGAGGAGACCGATCACCTCGCCTGGACTCAGGCACGCCTTCAAGAACTGGGCGCCAGGCCGTCCCTGCTCAACCCGCTCTGGTACGCCGGCGCTTTCGGCCTGGGACTGGTCGCAGGACGTCTCGGTGATCCGGTCAGCCTCGGCTTCGTCGCAGAGACCGAACGCCAGGTCGAGGCCCACCTCGAAAGCCACATGAACCGGCTTCCGCCAGGCGATTCGGCATCGCGAGCGATCGTCGACCAGATGAAGCTCGACGAATCGCGCCATGCAGCCGAGGCATGGGCGGCCGGCGCGACCGATCTTCCGACGCCGGTCAAGGCGCTGATGCGTGGCGCGGCCAAGGTCATGACCACCGTCGCGCATCGCATCTAGCGGCTTGCCTCAGGCGGCGACCACCTCGAAGCTCGTCGTGATTTCGGCGGTCTTCGCCAGCATGACCGTCGCCGAGCAATAGGTGTCGTGGCTCAAGGCGATGGCCCGCTTCACCGTGGCCTCGGACAGGTTCTTGCCCTTGACCGTGAAATGCAGGTGGATCTTCGTGAAGACCTTCGGGTCTTTCTCCGCGCGTTCGCTCGTGATCTGCACGCTGCAGCCTTCGACCTGTTGGCGCCCGCGCTTCAGGATGTGCACGACGTCGTAGGCGGTGCAACCACCGGCGCCGGCCAGCATTGTTTCCATCGGTCTCGGCGCCAGATTGAGTCCGCCCTGCTCGGGCTTGTCGGCATCCGGCGCACCATCCATGACCAGCACGTGTCCGGTGCCGGTTTCGGCGACGAAGCCCATTCCGGAACGGGTACCCGAGTTGCCCGTCCAACTAACCCTGCATTCCATGTCGTGATTCCGAAGAGCACGCCGCGCGGCACTAATGCCGCTTTCCTGCGCGCTTTGTGTGAGAAAAGAACAACTGCTTGTTGCATCGCAACAAACACTGGCTATACTTTATTTCAGGCGCGTGGCTTCACGCGCAACGGTTGTCTCCTCCACCCTCTCAATTGGTGGATTTAGCCCCGAGTCGCAAGACTCGGGGCTTTTTTCTTGGGCCGAACGCCCGAGTCGGCCGGATGCTCCGATTGCAGCGTCCTATGATCGCGCCCCTATGACAAAACCGGCGCTGACTCCTGCGGACTACCTCAAGAAAATCCTGACGGCGCGGGTCTACGACGTCGCGGTGGAGTCCGCCCTGGAGCTCGCGCCCGGCCTGAGCGCACGCCTTGCCAACAACGTGCTCCTCAAGCGCGAAGACCAGCAGCCGGTCTTCAGCTTCAAGCTTCGCGGCGCCTACAACAAGATGGTTCACCTGAGCCGCGAACAGCTCTCCCAAGGCGTGATCTGCGCCTCCGCCGGCAATCACGCGCAAGGCGTGGCGCTCGGTGCAAGAAAGCTCGGTGCCCGCGCCGTCATCGTCATGCCGACCACCACGCCGCAGCTCAAGATCGATGCCGTGCGGGCGCTGGGCGGCGAGGTGCATCTGTTCGGCGACAGCTATTCGGACGCCCACGGCTACGCGCTCGAGCAACAAAGGCTGCAGGGGCTGACGTTCGTTCATCCTTTCGACGATCCGGAAGTCATCGCCGGCCAGGGAACCATCGCGATGGAGATCCTGCGGCAACATCAAGGCCGCCTCGATGCGGTGTTCGTCGCGATCGGGGGCGGCGGGCTCATTTCGGGCGTCGCGAACTACATCAAGGCCGTGCGACCCGAGATCAAGGTGATCGGCGTGCAGATGAGCGACTCGGACGCGATGATGCAATCCGTCGAGGCGCGGCAGCGGGTGACGCTCGACGATGTCGGGCTCTTCAGCGACGGCACCGCGGTCAAGCTGGTCGGCGAGGAAACGTTTCGGATCGCGCGCGACCTGGTGGACGAATTCATGACGGTCGACACCGATTCGGTCTGCGCCGCCATCAAGGATGTGTTCGTCGATACCCGCAGCATCGTCGAACCCGCCGGCGCCTTGGCCGTCGCCGCCATCAAGCAATACGTCGCGACCCACCAGACCCGGGGCGAGACCTACGCGGCGATCCTGTGCGGCGCCAACATGAACTTCGACCGGCTGCGTTTCGTTGCCGAACGCGCCGAGGTCGGCGAAGAGCGCGAAGCGCTGCTCGCCGTGACGATCCCGGAAGAACGGGGAAGCTTTCGCCGGTTTTGCGAGCTGGTGGGCGATCTCCCGGGCGCGAGCCGCAACGTCACCGAATTCAACTACCGGATCAGCGATGCCAAGGCCGCACACGTGTTCGTCGGCCTGACCACCAGCACGCGCGGCGAGTCGAGGGTGATCGCGGAGACCTTCGAATCACACGGCTTCGGCGCCATCGACCTGACGCACGATGAACTCGCCAAGGAGCACATCCGGCACATGGTGGGCGGTCGGACCGGTCTTGCGCACGACGAACGGCTGCTGCGCTTCGTGTTTCCGGAGCGGCCGGGCGCACTGCTGAAGTTCTTGAGCCTGATGCAGCCGAACTGGAACATCAGCCTCTTTCATTACCGCAACCAGGGCGCCGACTACGGCCGCATCCTGGTCGGACTGCAAGTTCCGGCCGCGGAGGACACGGCGTTCAAGGCATTCCTGGAGACGCTCGGCTATCCCTACATCGAAGAGACCGACAACCCGGTCTACCGATTGTTCCTTCGCAACTGAGCCCCAGCCCAGCGCTATCGATTGGGCGCGAGACCGACGCCGGGCGGCGAGTTGACCGCAAGAGGCGGGGTCGGCAACTGGAGGCTGAAGGCGGCAGCGCCGCCGTTCGCGCCCCCGATGGTGGCGGCCCGCGTCGTGACGGACTGGAGCACGAAGCCGTCCGCCAGTTCGGAGCCGACCCGGAAGGGCCGGGCCGGCCTGCCGTCGACCGCGATCAGCGCCGCACCCTGCTGCTCGTCGTCGGCCACCACGCCTTGCAAGACGAAGCGGGTTGCCGCATCGGGCCGGGCCGCCGCCACCGGCTCCACCCGGACGGCGCCGAGCATTTGCGCGACCGCTGCCGGATCGACCGCGACCGCTGCGCCGGTGACCGCGGCCGGCTGTACTTGCACGCCGGACGGCGCCGAGAGCCGGAGCCCCCAGAACACCACGCTCGCCACCGCCAGCGCCCACAGCACGGTGGTCGTGCCGATGACGGGCCACCTGGCAGAGGACGAGTAGGGATGCGACATGGTGCGGGATTATCATTCACCGGCCGCCCGGCTCCCCCGTCCTCGACATCTTCTGCGAGCGCCATGTTTCTCACTCCCCCCACCCTTCGCCGCGGCCTCGCACGCGGCTTCACGCTGATCGAACTGATGGTCGTCCTGGTCATCATCGGCGTGCTGGCTGCCTTGATCGTGCCGAACGTGATCGGCCGCGCCGACGATGCCCGCGCCACCGCCGCCAGGACCGACGTCAACAACCTGATGCAGGCGCTCAAGCTCTACCGGCTCGACAACCAGCGCTATCCGTCGGCCGACCAGGGCCTGCAGGCGCTCCTGGCCCGCCCGACCGCCGGACCACCCGCTCCCAACTGGAAGCCCTACGTCGAGAAGCTGCCGAACGATCCGTGGGGCCGCCCTTATCAATATCTCAATCCCGGCATCAAGGGCGAGATCGACGTGCTTTCGTTCGGCGCCGACGGGCAGGCTGGCGGCGAGGGCAACAATGCCGACATCGGCAGCTGGCAGTAGCTGCCGCCCCGCCCTCTTGCGCCGCCCGGCCGAAAGCCGAGGCCGCGCGGGCGGCTTCACCTTGCTCGAACTGATCGTGGTGATCGCGATCATCGCGATGGCGAGCGCGGGTATCGGTCTGGCGCTTCGCGACTCCGGCGAGACGGTGCTCGATCGCGAAGCCGAAAGGCTCTCGGCCCTGTTCGAGTCGGCCCGCGCCCAATCCCGCGCGAGCGGCGCCGCCGTGCGCTGGCGGCCGACGCCGCAGGGCCCGAACGCCTTCGCCTTCGACGGCCTGCCGACCGGACCCGACGGCTTGCCGGTCCACTGGCTGGCAGCAGGCATCCTGGCGCAGCCCTTGAACGCGAACGGCCTTGCGGCGCCGGCGGTCCAGCTGGGGCCGGACCCGATCGTCGCCGCCCAGCAAGTCCTGCTGACCATCGAGGGCTCGCCCGGACTCAGCCGGCGCATCGGCACCGACGGGCTGAGGCCCTTCGGCATCGTCGAACCATGAAGCGCATCGTCCGGCCCGGCCTTCAGTCCGGCTTCACGTTGATCGAGGTGCTGGTCGCGCTCGGCATCGTCGCCATCGCGCTCGGCGCCGGTTCGCAGGCCACCATGGCCCTCACCCGCAATGCACAGCGGCAGTCGGACGTGCTGCTGGCGCAGCTCTGCGCCGAGAACGAGCTGGTGAAGGCGCGGCTCGCACGCCAGATGCCGGCGATCGGCGACTCGGGCCTGACCTGCCTTCAGGCGAACACGAGCTTCCTCGTGACGGTCTCGACCACGCCGACGCTCAATCCGAACTTTCGCCGGGTCGACGTGCAGGTTCGCGATGCCGGCGAATCGCCGATCTTGCGAGTCTCCACGGTCGTGGGGCGCTACTGATGGCGGCCGCGAGACGAAAGCAGGTCGCGAGCGGCATGCGCCCGATGTCGCAACGCCGGGGCGCACCGCTCGTCCGGCGGGCTCGCGGCTTCACGCTCATCGAGCTGCTGGTCGCGATCTCGGTCATGGCGCTCCTGGCGCTCATGAGCTGGCAAGGGCTGGAAGGCATGTCGCGCGCACACGCGCAAAACCGCGAGCGCGGCGACGCGGTGCTGACGCTCCAGACCGCGCTGTCGCAGTGGGCCGCCGACCTGGACGCAGCCATCCCCCTGGCGCAGGTGCGGCCGATCGACTGGGACGGCCGCGTGCTCCGCATCACCCGGCGCAGCACCGATACCGCGCTTCCGGTGGTGTATGTCGTGGCCTGGACCTTGCGCATCACCACCACCGGCTCGGTCTGGCAGCGCTGGCAATCGCCCGGGCTCGACAGCCGCCTGCAGTGGCAACAGGCCTGGGACCGGGCCGCCGCCTGGGCCCAGGACGCGAACCCCGGCAACGAACTGCGCGGCGCCGAAGTCGCGTTGATGCCGATCGAAGCCTGGCAGATCTCGTACTTTCGCAATGGCAACTGGGGGCCGCCGAACGACGGCACCTCGAGCGGCGGCTCGGTTGAATTGCCGGACGGCATCCGGCTCGTCCTCGGACTGCCGCAGGGATCGGCGCTGGCGGGCCTCTTGACGCGTGACTGGATCAAGCCGGCGGCCACGGTGCCCAAGACATGAAGCGCCGGCCATCCTTCTTGCATTGCCTGCCGGCGGTCCGGAGTCATGGGTGCAGCCGCCGCATCGCCTCCCAGCGCGGCGCGGCCCTGCTGACGGCGATGCTGACCGTGACGCTGGTCGCCACCTTCGCCGCCGCCGCGCTGTGGCAGCAATGGCGGGCGGCCGAGGTCGAGGCGGCCGAACGGGCTCGCGTGCAAGCATCGTGGGTGCTGATCGGCGCACTCGACTGGTCGCGCCTCATCCTGCGCGAGGACGCCCGCGCGAATGCGCTGAGCGGCGGCGCCGATCACCTGGCCGAGCCCTGGGCCGTACCGCTCGAGGAGGCGAAGCTATCCAGCTTCCTGTCGGCCGAGAAGAACGTGGCGAGCGATTCGCTGGAGGGCCTGCCGGAGGCTTTTCTCTCGGGTCGCATCACCGACGCCCAGGCCAAGCTCAACGTCCTCAACCTGGTGAACGGCGGCAAGCCGGATCCGGCGGCAGTGGCCGCATTCACCAAGCTCTTCGACATGCTGGGCCTGCCGGCGCAAGAGCTCTCCAACCTGACCGCCAGCCTGCAGCGCGCCCTGCCGCTCAATGCCGCTGCAGCAGCGTCTTCGGCGCAGACGCCGGGCGCATCCGGCACCGTGGGCTCGGCCGCGGCCGCCGGCGCTTCGCCTACATCGACGACACCGAGCGTGCCGGACGGCAGCACCGCGCAGAACGCGACCGCGACCGGCGGCGCGCCCGGGTCTGCCGCGTCCGCCGATTCGTCCGCCGCAGGGCCCCTGCTCCCGCAACGCGTATCGCAACTGGTGTGGCTCGGCCTTTCGGCAGGCACCGTGGCCGCGCTCCAGCCGTATGTCACCGTGCTGCCGGTCCGCACCCCGCTCAACATCAATACGGCCAGCGCCGAGGCCCTGTTCGCCAGCGTGCCCTCGCTCGACCTGGCCGGCGCCCGCCGCATCGCACTTCAGCGCACGCGCGGGCACTTCCGAAGCCTCGCGGATGCCGCCGCGCTGGTCCAGCAAAGCGGCAGCCAGTTCGTCGAAGGCCAGCACAGCGTCGCGACCCGCTTCTTCGAGGTGCAAGGACGGCTTCGGCTCGACCGAACCTGGGTCGAGGAACAATCCCTGCTTCAGCGCGACGGCATCGATGTGCGGATCGTCTGGCGCGAACGTGGTGCCGGAACCACGCCGGCCGCCCCGCGTTCCTGAGACCGACAAGTTGCGGTGGTAAAAAGCAATAAAGAGCGGTAAATCGCCCGCCAAATCGACCTCAGGCGCTATCAAAGACGTAGCGACTTGCAGCGTCGGCTCCCTACAATAGTCCTCCCTTTTCTTCGACCTCGAAGCCCATGCCCTTGCTGTTCGTCAACGCGCCCTTGCCGCCGTTCAATCCGGCTGGCGAATTCGCGTGGGCAGCCTGGTCGAGCGACGGCCGCAAGCTGCGCTCCCAGGGCAGCGCACCGGCCGCCCTGCTGCCGACCAGCGAAGAAGTCATCCTGTGCATTCCGGCGGCGGCGCTCTCGTGGCATCGGGTCACGCTGCCGCAGGTCGCGATGAGCGGCAACGTCCGGATTCGCTCCATCCTCAACGGCCTGCTCGAGGACCGCCTGCTCGACGACCCGGAACAACTGCACTTTGCGCTCGAACCCGATGCCCGGCCCGGCGTACCCGTTTGGGTCGCCGCCTGCAGCCGGGCCTGGCTGCAAGGCATCGTGCAATCGCTCGAAGCCGCAGGCCGACGGGTCGGCCGGATCATTCCCGAATTCACGCCCCAGCCGTCCGGCAGCCCCGCGATGGTGTTCGCCGTCGGCGAGCCGCGCGATGCACGCCTCGTGATCTGCGACGACCAGGGGGTCGCGATGCTGCCGCTGCAAGGCACCGGTGCAGCGCTGGCGGCCCTGTTGCCCGCCGACTCCACCGCCTTGGCCGAGCCGGCGGTAGCGGAACTTGCCGAATCCCTGCTCGAGCGCCGCATGCCGATCATCAAGCCGGCCGCTCGCTGGAACCAGGCTGGCCAGTCGAGCTGGGACCTCGCGCAATTCGACCTGGCGTCCACCGGCCGTGCCCGCGCCGGCAAGAAGGCGGCCGCCATCTGGCGCTCGGTGTGGCACGGCGCCGAATGGCGGGCTGCGCGCTGGGGTGCGCTGGTGCTGGTGCTCGCACAACTGGTCGGCCTCAATGCATGGGCCTGGAAGGAGCGCAACGCGCTCGAGGCCAAGAACACGGCGCTGCGCGGCATCCTGACCCAGACCTTTCCCTCGGTACAAACCGTGATCGATCCCCTGCTCCAGATGCAGCGCGAAGTCGCCACCTTGCAACAGGCGACCGGCGGCGTGTCGGCGAACGACCTCGAACCCATGCTGGGCGCCCTGGCCGCCAGCCTTCCTGCCGGCCGGGTGCCGAGCGCCATCGACTACACCGGCGGCCAGCTGCGCCTGCGTGGGCTCGCACTGAAAGACACCGAGATCAACGGCCTCGCGAGCGCGCTGTCGTCGCGGGGCTACGGTGCCCGCAGCGAAGGCGACCTGCTGCTGGTGCAGGCGGAGGCTGCGCGATGAGCTGGATCGATTCGCTCGAAGCCCGCTGGCAGGCTTGGTGGCCCGAGCTCGAACCGCGCGAACAGCGGCTCATCGGCCTGGGCGCCGCATTGATCCTGCTGGCGCTGGTCTGGTGGCTGGCTCTCGCGCCCGCGCTGCGCACCTTGTCACTGGCACGAACCGAGCACGCCCGGCTCGACGCCCAGCTCCAGCAGATGGCCAGCCTGCAGGCACGTGCCAAGGAGCTGCAATCGCAGCCGCGAGCCTCGCGCGACGATGCGCTCCGGGCCCTGGAGGGTTCGGTCCGCCAGAACCTCGGCCCGAATGCGCAGCTGCAGCCGGCAAGCGGCAACGAGGCTGTCAATATCGCGCTCCGCGCCGCGCCGGCCGGTGCGCTGGCCGAGTGGTTCTCGCAGGCCCGCGGCAACGCGCGGGCGGTACCGCGCGAGGTGCACCTGACCCGCAACACCACGCAGCAGCCGACTTCGAATCCCGGCGCGCAGCCGACGCCGGCTCCCGGCGTGTCGGGTAGCGCAGCCGGTACCGCGCCTGACCCGGGCGCCGTGCGCTGGGACGGAACGCTCGTCATGAACCTTCCCGCGCGTTGACCTGCCACGCATGCAGGCCGACCCCCTTCTCACAACGAGCCGAACCGGCTGGCGCTGGGCCGTGCTCGGCGGTTTGCTCGGCGCCTTGATCGCGCTCGCGATCTTCGCGCCGGCGCGTTGGCTGGCGTCCGCCCTGGACAGCGCCACCGAGGGCCGCCTGCGCCTGGTCAATCCGCGCGGCACCGTCTGGAACGGCAGCTCCAGCGTGATCTTCGCGAGCGGCGCCACGGGCAACACCTCGATCGCGTTGCCCGGCAACCTGCAATGGGAATTGCGGCCCCGCTGGGGCGGTGCCGTGGCCATCCTGCACCTGCCGTGCTGCGCGCAGCAGCCCTTGCGGGTCGACATGCGCCGCGCGGCCGGCGGCACCGAACTGTGGTGGCAGGACGGTCGTTCGCGCTGGCCTGCCGCCATGCTGACCGGCTTCGGCGCGCCCTGGAACACCCTCAAGCCCGAAGGTTCGCTCGACATCGCGACCCAGGGGTTCGCGATGCGCTTCGAAGGGCCGATGCTGCGCTTCGCAGGCCGCGCCGCGCTCGAGGCCACCGACATCTCGTCCAGCCTCTCGACGCTGCGGCCGATGGGGAGCTACCGCCTCACCCTGGACGGCGGCGCCAACTCCAGCTTTCTCCTCACCACCCGCGAAGGCAGCCTGCAACTGAGCGGCAGCGGACGCTGGGACGGCACCGCATTGCGCTTCAACGGCGAGGCCAGCGCAGCGCCTGGCCGGGAAGACGCACTTTCGAATTTGTTGAATATCATCGGACGACGCGACGGCGCGCGTTCGCTCATCACCTTGGGTTGACCATGAAGCAAAAGCCTTCGAACGGACAGCGTTTCGGCCTCATCGCGCTGGCGGCACACCTGCTGTTCGCCTCCTGCATGCCGGCCGCCTTCGCGCAAGAACAGGCCCCCCGCCGCGGCGAGCCGATCACGCTCAACTTCAACAACGCCGAGATCGAATCCGTCGCCCGCACGATGGCCGTGGTGACCGGCCGCGACGTGGTGGTCGATCCGCGGGTCAAGGGCGTGATCAACCTTCAGACCGACCGTGCGATCTCGCCCGCTGCCGCCTTCAACCAGTTCGCCGCGGCGCTCCGGTTGCAAGGCTTCGCGATCGTGCAGTCCGACGGGCTCTACAAGGTGGTGCCCGAGGCCGACGCCAAGCTGCAGAGCAACGCGGTCAGCACCTCCACCTCGGCCACCGGCAGCCTCACCGGCAACCAGATCGTGACGCAGGTCTTCAAGCTGAACTACGAGTCGGCCAACAACCTGCTGCCGGTGCTGCGCCCCTTGATCGCGCCGAACAACACCATCAACGTGAACCCCGGCAACAACTCGCTGGTCATCACCGACTATGCCGAGAACATGCGCCGGCTGGCGCGCATCATCGCAGCGCTCGACGTGCCGAATGCCTCCGACGTCGAGGTCATTCCGCTGCGCAACTCGGTGGCAACCGACATGGTGCCGCTGATCCAGCGCCTGATCGAAGGCGGCGCGGCCTCGACGCCCGGCGCGCCCGGCACAGTCGACGCGTCCTTCCGCACCACCTTGCTGGCCGAGCCGCGCAGCAACGCGATCATCCTCCGGGCCGCCAACCCGGCCCGTTCGCAGTTGATCCGCACCCTGATCGACAAGCTGGACAAGGCGCCGATCGACAACGGCAACGGCGCCGCCGGCAACGTCTACGTCATCTACCTCAAGAACGCCGACGCGGTACGGCTTGCGACCACGCTGCGGGCGGCGATCTCGGCCGACGCGCGTGGCGGTGCCAACGGTACGCTCGGCGGCGCAGGCGGCAGCTTCGGCGGCCAGCAGAACCAGCAACAGCCATCGCAGGTGCAGCAGGCCAGCCTCTCGTCGGCCAACGGCATCAGCGCGGCTGCCAGCGCACCGCTCAACAACGCCAACCAGCCGTCGACCGGCGGCCAGATCCAGGCCGACCCGTCGACCAATTCGCTGATCATCACGGCCTCCGAACCGCAGTACCGGCAGATCCGCGCGGTGGTCGAGCGCCTGGACGGCAAGCGCGCCCAGGTCATGGTCGAGAGCCTGATCGTCGAGGTCAACGCCGACAAGGCGGCCGAATTCGGCATCCAGTGGCAAAGCGCCCTGGGCAACAGCGGCGACCGCAACGTCGGCGTGATCGGCACCAACTCGAGCCTCGGCGGCGCCAACATCATCGACCTGGCCATCGGCCTCGCCACTCGCGACGCCTCGACCCGGCCGTCCAGCGGCTTCAACTTCGGCATCGGGCACCGCGTCAACGGCCAGTACGTGCTGGGCTTCCTGGCACGCCTCCTCGAGAGCAACGGCGAGGGCAACGTGCTCTCCACGCCCAACCTGCTGACGCTCGACAACGAGGAAGCCAAGATCGTGATCGGGCAGAACGTGCCTTTCGTCACCGGCCAGTACACCAATACCGGCAGCAGCACCAACACCGTCAACCCGTTCCAGACCATCGAGCGCAAGGACGTCGGCCTGACGCTGCGGGTGCGGCCGCAGATCAACGAGAACAACACCGTCAAGCTCTCGATCTTCCAGGAGGTCTCGAGCGTGCAGGCCTCGACGGTGAACAACGTCAACGGCCCGACCACCAACAAGCGCAGCATCGAATCGAACGTGCTGGTCGACGACGGCAACATCATCGTGCTGGGCGGCCTCTTGCAGGACGAGTACGCCAACAGCACCGAGAAGGTGCCGCTCGCCGGCGACATCCCGGTGTTGGGCAACCTGTTCAGGAGCGAGACCCGCTCGCGCCGCAAGACCAACCTGATGGTGTTCCTGCGGCCGGTGGTGATCCGCGATGCCGGCACCAGCGACCAGCTGGCCTACGACCGCTACGACTCGATCCGCAGCCTCCAGCAATCGGCCCAGCCGGATCGCAACCTGCTGCTGCGCGGCGTCGAGGAATCCGCGGTGCTGCCGCCGCTGCCGCCGCGCAGCGCCGATCGCCGCATCGAGGGCACCCGCCTGGTTCCGCCGCCGCTCGTACCCGCCGACATCCGCATGAATTCCGGCCCGCTGAAGGGCGCGCCCACCCCCACCGCCGACCCGGCCACCGCCCGCGAGCTACCCTGAAACCATGCCGGTTCGCTATCCGCTTCCCTACGCCTTCGCCCGCAGCCAGCAACTGTTGCTCGAGGAGGGCGACGACGGCAACCTGATGCTCTGGATGCCCGAGCAGCCGCCGCGCAGCGCGCTCGGCGAGGTGCTGCGCAAGTACCAGGTCAAGAACTTCGAGGCGCTGCCGCCGGCGCCGCTCGCACAGCGCATCAGTGCCGCCTACGCGCAAGGCGAGTCGAACGCGGCCGCGGTGGTGAGCGAGGTCCAGGGCGAGGCCGACCTGTCGCGCATGATGCAGGAACTGCCCGCGGTCGAGGACTTGCTCGAAAGCGCCGGCGACGCGCCGATCATCCGTATGCTGAACGCGCTCTTGACCCAGGCCGCACGCGACGGCGCCAGCGACATCCACATCGAACCCTACGAGCGCACCTCGTCCGTGCGCTTTCGCATCGACGGCACGCTGCGCGAGGTGGTGCAGCCCAACCGGGCGCTGCACGCCGCCTTGATCTCGCGCCTCAAGATCATGGCCGACCTCGACATCTCCGAGAAGCGCCTGCCGCAGGATGGCCGCATCAGCCTGCGGATCGGCACCCGGGCGGTCGACGTGCGGGTGTCCACGCTGCCCTCGGCGCACGGCGAGCGCGCGGTGCTGCGTCTGCTCGACAAGTCCGAAAGCAAGCTCACGCTCGAATCGGTCGGCATGCAGGGCGACACGCTGTCGCGCTTCGAACAGCTGATCGGCCAGCCGCACGGCATCATCCTGGTCACCGGGCCGACCGGCTCGGGCAAGACGACCACGCTGTACGCGGCCTTGAGCCGGCTCGACGCAGGTCGCAGCAACATCATGACGGTCGAGGATCCGATCGAGTACGAACTCCCCGGCGTCGGACAGACCCAGGTCAACGCCAAGATCGAGCTGACTTTCGCCAAGGCCCTGCGCGCGATCCTCCGGCAAGACCCGGACGTGATCATGATCGGCGAGATCCGCGACTTCGAAACCGCGCAGATCGCCATCCAGGCCTCGCTCACCGGCCACCTGGTGCTGGCCACGCTGCACACCAACGATTCGGTCAGCGCGGTGACCCGCCTCACCGACATGGGGGTCGAGCCCTTCCTGTTGAGTTCGTCGCTGCTCGGCGTGCTGGCACAGCGGCTGGTGCGCAAGCTGTGCCCGGTGTGCGCGGTCGAGACCGCCGGCGGCGGCGAGGCCGAACCGGTCGGCTGTGCGGCTTGCGGCCAGACCGGCTACCAGGGCCGCACCGGCATCTTCGAACTGCTGGTGGCCACCGACGGCGTGCGCTCGTTGATCCACAACCGCGCGCCCGAGAGCCAGATCTTCGTGGCCGCCGAGCGCGACGGTCTCCGGTCGATGCGGGAAGACGGCGAACGGCTGGTCAAGACCGGCATCACCTCGCGCGCCGAGCTGTTGCGCGTCACGCGCGACTGATCTCGACACCCATCGCCTCGCCGAGCCGCAAGCCCGCCGCCCACCTTCGCCATGCCAGCCTACGCCTTCGAAGCCATCGACCAGCGAGGCCAGCCGCGCAAGGGCGTGCTCGAGGCCGACACTGCCCGGAGCGCCCGCGGCATGCTGCGCGCCCAATCCCTGATACCGCTCGCGGTCACCGCGGTCGGCAGCGTCGAGAGCGGCGTGCCGGCGCCCAAGGGTTTGCGCAACCTGTTCGGCAGCCCGCGGGTCTTCAATTCGACGCTGCTCGCGGTCTGGACCCGGCAGCTCGCAGGTCTGGTGTCGTCCGGACTGCCGCTCGAACGGGCGCTCACCGCCCTCACCGACGAGGCCGAGAACGAGGCGCAGCGCAACCTGGTGGCGTCGCTCCGGGCCGAGGTCAATGCCGGCTCGCCGTTCGGACGTGCGCTCTCGCAGCATCCGCGCGAGTTCTCGCCGATCTACACCGCCGTGATCGGCGCCGGCGAACAGACCGGCAACCTCGGCATGGTGCTGGAGCGCCTCGCCGACGACCTCGAACAGCGCCAGGCCCTGCAGCAGAAGCTGGTGGGCGCTGCGCTCTATCCGGCCATCGTCACGCTGGTCGCGATCGTGATCGTCGTCTTCCTGGTCAGCTACGTGGTGCCGCAGGTGGCCAACGTGTTTGCAGGCACCAAGCGGGCGCTGCCGATCTTGACGGTGGCGATGCTGGCGATCAGCGCGTTCGTTCGCAGCTACGGTTGGCTGATGCTGATCGTGCTGGTACTCGGCACGATCGGCATGCGCATCGCGCTGGCCCGCGCGGCCTTCCGCGAAAGCTTCGATGCGCTCTGGTTGCGGTTGCCCCTGGTCGGCAAGCTGGCGCGCGGCTACAACGCCGCGCGCTTCGCCAGCACGCTCGCGATGCTGGCCACCGCGGGCGTGCCGATCCTGAAGGCGCTGCAGGCGGCTGCCGAAACCCTCGGCAACCAGGCGATGCGCTCCGATGCGCTCGATGCCCTGGTGCTGGTCCGCGAAGGCGCGCCGCTCGCTTCGGCGCTCGCACAGAAAAAGCGCTTCCCCGGCATCGTCTCGATGTTCGCCCGGCTCGGCGAACAGACCGGCACCCTGCCGCTCATGCTGCAGCGCGCGGCAGCACAACTGGGCGGCGAAGTACAGCGCCGCGCCATGCACCTGGCCACCATCCTGGAGCCGCTCCTGATCGTGGCGATGGGCGGCGTGGTGATGCTCATCGTGCTGGCGGTGCTGATGCCCATCATCCAGCTCAACCAGTTCGTGAAGTGAACTCGCCGCAAAGCGTTCGGCGCCGGGCTTTCCCGCCATGCCGATGACCCTCGACGACAAGCTGGTGGTCGCGATCTCGTCGCGAGCGCTCTTCGACTTCGAGGAAGAAAACCGCATCTTCGAAGCCGGTGACGATGCCGGCTACATGAAGCTGCAGCTCGAGCGGCTCGACCTGCCGGCACCGCCCGGCATCGCCTACTCGCTGGTGCGCAAGCTGCTTCGCTTCAACGACGACGGCCAGCAGCGGGTCGAGGTGGTGATCCTGTCGCGCAACGACCCGGTCTCGGGCATGCGGGTGTTCCGCTCGGGGCTCGCCAACGGCATCTCGCTGCAACGCGGCGTCTTCACCCAGGGTCGCCCGCCCTTCGGCTACCTGCGACCCTTGCGGGCCCACCTCTTCCTGTCGGTCAACGAGGAAGACGTTCGCGAGGCGCTGATGGCGGGCTTTCCGGCGGCGCGGGTGCTGGTCGAATCGGTGCATGCGAGCGATGCCTATCCGAACGAGGTCCGCATCGCCTTCGATGGCGATGCCGTGCTGTTCAGCGACGAAGCCGAGCGGGTGTTCCAGGCCGAGGGGCTGGACGCATTCCAGCAGCACGAGTCGAGCAAGGCGGCGCTGCCGTTGCCCGAAGGCCCCTTCAAGCCGCTGCTCTCGGCCCTGCACCGGTTGCAGCTGGCCAGCAACCCGGCCATGCGCATCCGCACCGCGCTGGTCACCGCGCGCAGCGCGCCGGCGCACGAACGCGCGATCCGCACGCTCATGAACTGGAACATCAAGGTCGACGAGGCGATGTTCCTCGGCGGCTTGCCCAAGGGCGAGTTCCTGCGGGAGTTCGAGCCCGACTTCTTCTTCGACGACCAGACCGGTCATGTCGATGCGGCTGCCCGCCACGTGCCTTCGGGGCATGTTTCGAGCGGCATCAGCAACCAGCGTTGAACGGCTCGCCTTCGTCCTGACGCGTTTCGCGCACCTGGCGCGCACTTCGTCGCAATGTGATGGTGGCCGAGAGCCGCCTTTGGGAAAGTTCGTTTCGTCGAGGGGCATCCGGCCTCTCGACGAAACCCAAAGCAACTCTCCAAGGAACCATCATGAACAAGATCTCCATCGTCACCGCATCGATCGTCGTGGCTGCGTCGGCCTTCGCCACCAGCGCCTTCGCCGAAGACTACGACTCTCACAACCGCACGACCTTCCAAGGCACTCTGACCCGCGCGGAGGTGCATGCCGGCTACCTGGCAGCCGCCCGCGCCAACGCCTTGCCGCAGTCCGAAGGCGAAGCCCGTCCGGCCGCCGCGCCGGCGATCGCGGAAGCCCGCAACCGCAACGCCGTGCGCGCCGAAGCCGTGCAGGCCGCGCGAGACTTCCGCAATGCCGAACTGATGTGAGCCTGCGCCGAGCGCCGACCCCGGCGCGCCGGCTTTCAGCCTCGCTTCAGAAAGCCCCCGCTACGATGCCGCTTCCAACATCGAGAAGCGCTGCCGTCGCAGCGTGGGGAACTTCATGTCGACCTTGTCCGAACCACGCAAGCCGCCTTTCTGGCAGACCGCGCGCCGCGTCGTCGCACTCACGCTGCCCTACTTCCGCTCGAACGAGAAGTGGAAGGCGCGCGGATTGCTCGCGGCCATCGTGCTGCTCAATCTCGGCACCGTGTACATGCTGGTGCAGATCAACGAATGGAACCGCGTCTTCTACGACGCCTTGCAGAACAAGGATTCGGTGGTGTTCTGGCAGCAGGTGGTCCGCTTCACCTGGCTCGCGCTGATCTACATCGTCATCGCGGTCTACAAGTTCTACCTGACGCAGATCCTGCAGCTGCGCTGGCGAGTCTGGATGACCGACCACTACCTCGACCGCTGGCTCGCGATGAAGGCCTTCTACCGGCTCGAACTCGCGCGCTACAGCCAGGCCGGCGGCGATGCGCCGGACAACCCCGACCAGCGGATCCAGGAAGACCTGAACCTCTTCACCACCTACACCGTGACCCTCAGTATGGGCGTTTTCAACGCGCTGGTGACGCTGGTGAGCTTCGTCGGCATCCTGTGGGTGCTGAGCGGACCGATCGCCTTTCCGCTGCCGGCATTCCTCGGCGGGGGCGTGTGGGAGATCCAGGGCTACATGGTGTGGGCCGCGGTGCTCTACTGCGTGGTCGGCAGCGTGATCACCCACTACATCGGCCGGCCGCAGGTGCGCCTCAACTTCCAGCAGCAACTGCTCGAAGCCAACTTTCGCCATCACATGGTCCGGGTGCGCGAATACAGCGAGGCCATTGCGCTGGACCAGGGCGAAGCCGTGGAGCGCCGCCAGCTCGATGTTCGCTTTACCGCGGTGATGGGCAACTACCTGGCGTTGATCCGCAACCAGAAGAGCCTGACCTGGTTCAGCACCTTCTTCGCGCAGGCCGCGATCATCTTCCCGCTGGTGGTGGCTGCGCCGCGCTACTTCAGCGGCGCGATCCAGCTCGGCCAGCTGATGCAGATCAACTCGGCCTTCGGCCGGGTGCAGGACTCGCTCAGCTGGCTGGTCGACAACTACATGGCACTGGCGGCCTGGAAGGCCACGAGCGATCGCCTGTCGGGCTTCGAGGACAGCCTGGCCCGGCAGTCCGCCCAGCCCGGCCAATTGGCGGCCACCCGCGCAGGAGGCGGCATCGATGCACAGCATCTCGACGTCGCGCTGCCCAACGGCAAGCTCCTGGTCGCCGACTCGGACCTGCATGTGGCGGGCGGCGACAGCGTGCTGGTGCACGGCCCCTCGGGCAGCGGCAAGTCGAGCCTCTTCCGCAGCCTGGCCGGCATCTGGCCGCATGCGCGAGGACAGGTTTCGATTCCGGCAGACACCATGTTCATACCGCAGCGGCCGTACTTCCCGGACGGCAGTCTGCGCGATGCGCTGGCCTATCCGGAACCGGCCGGGAACTACGGTGACGAAGCCCTGCGCACCGCGCTGGTCGACGCCGAGCTGCCGGGGCTGGTCGACCAGCTCGATCGGGAAGATGCGTGGGGCCAGAAGCTGTCCGGCGGCGAGCAGCAGCGACTCGCGATCGCGCGGGTGATGCTCAAGAAGCCTGCTTGGGTGTTGGCGGACGAAGCGACCAGCGCGCTGGACGAGGAAACCGAGGGCAAGCTCTACCAGCGGCTGGTCGACCGGGTCACCGAAGCCGGCGGCGGCATCGTTTCGATCGCGCATCGGTCGACCATCGCCGCCCATCACGCACGGCGCTGGTCGTTGCGGCGCGAGCCCGATTCGGCCGCTTCGGCGTTCCGGATCGAGGACGGCGAGATGCCGGCAAAGAACGGCGCAATGCCGGCCTAGCGGCCTGGAAGCAGCGCAAGCCGGGTGATTGCTTTCAGCCGGGTCAGCCGAGTTAGCCGGGCGGAGCCGGTGGCGAATCCCGGTCGCCCCCGCCGGCCCGACGCCAGCCGGCCCAGCCGGCCGCACGCAGCTCGCAGGCCGGGCAGCTTCCGCAGCCGTAGCCCCAGTCATGCCGGTGGGCACGGTCGCCAAGGTAGCAGGTATGCGTGTCCTCCACGATCAGCTCCACCAGCGCTTCGCCGCCGAGCCGGTCCGCCAATGCCCAGGTCCGGGCCTTGTCGATCCACATCAACGGCGTCTCGATCTCGAAGGCCCGGTCCATGCCGAGCGACAAGGCCTGCTGCATCGCCCTCATGGTGTCGTCGCGGCAATCCGGATACCCCGAATAGTCGGTTTCGCAGACGCCGGTCACGATGACCTGCAGGCCGCGCCGATACGCCACCGCGCCCGCCAGCGTCAGGAACAGCAGGTTGCGGCCCGGAACGAAGGTGTTGGGCAAGCCGTTCGATTCGAGGCCGATCGCGATCTCTCGGGTCAGCGACGAATCGCTGATCTGCGCGAGCAAATCGACCACCAGCAGGTGGTCTTCGCCCAGCCGGTCGCTCCAGATCGGAAACGCTCGCCGCAAGCCCGCCAGTACCTCGCGGCGCGCGTCGAGCTCGACCCGATGGCGCTGGCCGTAGTCGAAGCCGATGGTCTCGACCCTCTCGTATTTCGAGAGCGCGTCGGCCAGGCAGGTGGTGGAGTCCTGCCCACCGGAGAAAAGGACGAGAGCGCCGCCTTGCATGCGTGAGCCGTTGCCTCAGGTGTTCAGCCGTCGAGCCGGCCGGTCAGCCATTGCGTACCTGCTGGCGCTGCGTGGGCTCGTAACGCGCCGGCGCCGGCGCCGACGATGGCGCGGGCGATGGCGCGGCTGCAGCAGCGGGCCTCAGTTGCGCAAGGGCGGCCGGAGATGGCGGCTGTTCCGGCAGCGCCGAATTGGCGCGCTTCACGTACCAGGCCGCCGCCTCGGCGCGGGATGCGAGCTGCAGCCGATCGAGGATGCGCGCCACATGCCGCTTGACCGTGTGCGGGCTCAGGTTGAGCTTGCGCGCGATCACCTTGTTGCTGTCGCGCTCGACGATGAAGGCAAGCACCTGAAGCTCACGCACCGTCAGCCGGGGCGCGATGTGGGGCGCCGTGACCTGCTTCGCATGCGCTTCGTTGTTCGCGCGCTTCAAGGCCTCGGAAACGCGCGCCCAGCGCTGCAACTCGACAACGTCCTGCTGCGGCATGCAATCGGTCCAGGGGCCCTGCGCCAATTCGACCAAGGTGCAAAGGCCGCAGAGCAGGATGCCGCCGATTTCCTCGGAACCGCGGGCTTGCTGCGCAAGGGGCTGGATCGCCTGCCAGGCCAACGCGGGCTGGGCCAGGCGCTGGCGCGCGATCGCGAGTGCGATGCGCACCTGGGCATCGAGCCCGAAGCGATCGACCTCCGCGCTGTTCGCGAGCAAGGCCTCGAGCGGC
Source organism: Burkholderiales bacterium 8X (assembly GCA_902506565.1). Classification (GTDB taxonomy): domain Bacteria; phylum Pseudomonadota; class Gammaproteobacteria; order Burkholderiales; family Burkholderiaceae_C; genus Variovorax. The sequence goes on from LR732703.1 coordinate 4,005,857, forward strand.
TCGATGGCGTCCTGGTCGCGGCCCTCGTCCATGGCCATGCGAGCCTCGAGCAGGGACTTGAACGGCCCCCAGAACGGAAGCCTGGCGTCGATCGTGGAGATCATGAGGCGTACCGTCCGCCAGTCCTCGACCGCGGCGCTGCACAGCGCGCGGATGCCAACCACCACGCGGCGGATCGCCGGATCGCGGCCATGGGTCAGGTGGTCGGCCTTCTCGAAGATCGACTGCAACGCCTTGGCGTCGCTGCGCATCGCGGCCGTGAGTGCCGGAACGGTTTTCTGGCGGGTCTGGATCGAGAGCGGTGCACCGACCCAGTTGCAGTCGGCCAGCACCTGCTGCTGGATCTCGTCGGCCTTCGCCAGCTCGCCCTTCCAGAGCCGGACCCAGATCGCGATCCGGTTGGCCTCGATCTGCAGCAGCACGCAGTCGCTTCCCGCGGCTTCGGAGCCGCCGGCCGAGATGCGTTCGAGCGCCTCGCACACGCCGGGCCTGCCGATCCAGTAGGTGAGCGGATAGACGCAAAGGCACAGGTACCAAAGCGATGTCGAGGCGCCGGCCAAGAGGTGCTCGGCGATGACCCGCAGATGCGCGCCGGGCGCTTCTGCCGGACCGCGGACACCGGAATCCCAGTACGCGACCAGCTCCCAGAGCAGGACGCATTCGAGGTCGGTGCAGCTCGCATCGCGGGCAAGCCATAGCGTCCGGGCTTCGCCGACGCTGCCCTGCATGCCGAGGGCAATGGCGCGAAGCGCACGCGAACGTTCCGCATGCACCGGTCGTTGTGAAGCCGCGAAGCCGCGGATCGCGACATCGAGCGCAGAAGACATGATCGCGTACTCGAACCGGGTCCAGGCATAAAGGCCGCGGCCGTACCAGAGCGCGGCGGAGTTCTCCTGCAAGGCCTGCGGGAAGCGCTTGACCATCTGCGAGATCTGCTCGGCGAAGCCGGTGGTCAGCAGCTGCCGGGCGGCATCCATGAAGGCGCTTTCTGCTTCCTCGAATGCGCCGGCACGCAGGTACAGGTCGACCCTGCGCACGCTGTCCGCCTCGCTGCCGGCAGCCCGGCGCAGCAGCACCGGAATCTTTTCGGGGCGCTCCAGCTGCAGGCGATGCTCGAGGTACGCCCGTGCCAGGCTGTGCAGCCGCAGAACGTGGCCCTCGCCGTCGAGCACGGACACCAGCAGGTCGCGATGCGCGATTTCCCCGAGCAGCCGCTCCGCATGCGGGTTCTCGCTCACCAGCGCGCATTGCGCGGGCGAGAGGTTCTCGAGCATCGACGTATCCATCAGGAAGTTGCGCTGCGCTTCGGGCAGCCGATCGAACACCTCGGTGGCCAGGTATTCGAAGAGATGCCGGTTGCTGAGCTGCAAGGTGGCGGTGGTCTCGCCGCGGCCGCCCCAGGCATCGAGGCTCAGGCAGATCCCGACCGCCCAGCCCTGCGTCCGCTCGAAGAGGCGATGCGCGGCCTCGCTGCTGTCGTCGAGCCGGAGCGCCGAACACAGGCGCTGGATCTCCTTGACCGAGAAGCGCAGGTCGGCCTGCCGAAACTCGACCATCGCGCGCGAGGCTCGCAATCGGGCCAGCGCGAGCGGCGGCTCGATACGGCTCGCGATCGCCAGCGTCCAGCTCGGCGGCAGGCCTTCGAGCAACAGGTCGATGAATTCGAAGACCCGTGCGTCCTGGATGGCATGCATGTCGTCCAGCGCGATCACGCCGCGCGGCACGTTCATGGCGCCCAGGACGTCGAGCAATTCGGAAGCGGCCTTGCGCAGGTTCTCGGGCTCCTCGAAATCGATCGAGGCACCCGGCATCACGCGCCAGGGCGGGTCGTACGGATCGAGGGATTCGCCGAGGCAGCGAAAGAAGGAAGGCAGGTCGAGCTCGGCGTCGGCCGTGATCCACGCCACGGCGGTCTCGACCGGCATGCGTTCGAGCTGGCGCACCAATGCCACGGTCTTGCCGTTGCCGGCCGAAGCAAGCAGCAACACCAGCCGCTGGCTGGCGAGTGCACGGCCGAGTTGTTCCTCGAGCCCTTCACGATCGATCAGCTCCGCGCGAAAGTGCGGGCGCTGGATTCGACTCCTAATAAAGTCCATTGTTGTACTCCCCTGCGTCAGCCTGTTCCTACAGACCACCTTCAGTGTAGACAAGCGCCCGCGACCATGGCGCATCTGACACACCTTTTTACAGGTTCAGAGGAAACGCTCCAAGAGCTTTCTCGAATGACGGTCCAGGAGGCGCGGATCGGCCACGCGGAACGCCAGGCCGTGAGCGCTGGTGATGAGCAAGGCGCCGTTGTCGAGGCGCCGGATGTCCTCTTCGGCCTTGAGCACGAAGCGCGTATCGCCGCGGTCGGTCCGCACATGCCAGGTACTCGGCACGCCGAAGCTCGAGACGCGGTGCAGCTGCCGCAGCTCGGGTGCGAAGTCGCGGGCTCGGAGGCTTTCCTCCAGCAACTCGCGCGCGTCCGCGTCGAGGTCGGCGAGGCTGTCGATCCACACCAGCTCGCGGCCCTCGGGTCCGACGATCGAGATGCCCTGCTCGGGCGCGCTCAGCGGGAAAGCCCGAACCGGCGTCACGCCTTCGTGCCTCTGCCCTTGATCGTCCAGCAGCACCAGCCGACCGAATGCATCGCGTTCGAGCTTCATGCGTTCCCCGCCGGATGGGCTGCATGGCCGCCGAGCGCGACGGCGAGCGAGGCGCGTTCGTCCCGGGCGCCGGCGCTTTCGTCGTCGGCCTGGCGCAGCTGCGCCTGGTAGAGCCGGAAGTAGGCGCCCTGCTGCTCCATCAGGACATCATGGCGGCCGACCTCGACCACTTCGCCGCGATCCATCACCACCAGGCGGTCCGCCTTGCGCAGGGTCGAGAGGCGGTGCGCGATCGCGATGGTCGTGCGGCCTCGCACCAGGTTGTCGAGCGCCCGCTGGATCTCCTGCTCGGTCTCGGTGTCGACCGCCGAGGTGGCCTCGTCCAGGATCAGGATGCGGGGATCGATCAGGAGGGCGCGCGCGATGCTGATGCGCTGGCGTTCGCCGCCCGAAAGCCCCTGCCCTCGTTCGCCGACCAGCGAGTCGTAGCCTTGCCCGAGCCGGAGGATGAAGTCGTGCGCATGGGCCGCGCGAGCCGCGGCGACGATCTCCTCCCGGCTCGCATCCGGCTTGCCGTAGGCGATGTTCTGCGCAATGGTGCCGAAGAAGAGAAAAGGCTCCTGCAGCACCAGCCCGACATGCCGCCGATAGTCCGCCACCCGGAAGCGCCGGATGTCGCTGCCGTCGACCAGGATCGCGCCATCGGTCACGTCGTAGAAGCGGCAGATGAGGTTGACCAGCGTGCTCTTGCCGGAGCCGCTGTGGCCGACCAGGCCGATCATCTCGCCCGGCTGGATCGCAAGGCTCAGGTTGCGGATCACCGCACGGCTGCCGTAGCGGAAACCGACGTTCTTCATCTCGATCCGGCCCTCGACCCGCGCGAGCGCCAGCGGCTCGACCGGCTCGGGCACGTTGCTCACGTGATCCAGGATGTCGAAGATCCGCTTGGCGCCGGCCGCCGCCTTCTGCGTGACCGAGACGATCCGGCTCATCGAATCGAGCCGCGTGTAGAAGCGTCCGATGTAGGCGATGAAGGCGGTCAGCACGCCGACCGTGATGCTGCCTCGGGCGACCTGCCAGATGCCGAAGGCCCAGACCACCAGCAGGCCGACCTCGGTCAAAAGCGACACGCTCGGCGTGAAGAGCGACCAGGTGCGGTTGAGCTTGTCGTTGACCTGGAGGTTGTATGCATTCGCCTTGTGGAAGCGCTCGGCCTCGCGCTTCTCCTGCGCGAAGGCCTTGACGACCCGGATGCCGGGGATGGTGTCGGCCAGCACGTTGGTGACCTCGGACCAGACCCGGTCGATCTTCTCGAAGCCGGTGCGAAGGCGGTCGCGAACCACGTGGATCATCCAGGCGATGAAGGGCAGCGGCACCAGCGTGACGACCGCGAGCAGCGGATTGATCGAGAACAAGATGACCGCTGTCATCAGGATCATCAGCACGTCTGTCAGGAAGTCGAGCGCGTGCAGCGACAGGAAAACGTTGATGCGATCGGTCTCCGAACCGATCCGCGCCATCAGGTCGCCGGTTCGCTTGCCGCCGAAATAATCGAGCGGAAGTGTGAGCAGGTGTTCGTAGGTGGTGGTGCGGAGGTCGGCCCCGATGCGCTCCGAAACCAGCGCCAACTGATAGGTGCGCGCCCAGCCGAGCGCCCAGCCGACCAGAGCCGCCGCCAGCAGCGCGCCGAGAAAAACGGCCACCTTGCCGAAGGCGATTTCCTGGCCGTTCTGGAACGGGATCAGGATGTCGTCCATCAGCGGGATCGTGAGGTAAGGCGGCACCAGCGTCGCCGCGGTCGAGGCCAGCGTCAGCAGGAAGCCGGAGATCAATTGCTTGCGGTACGGCTTGGCGAAACGGCCGAGTCGCAGCAACACCCAGGTGGATGGCGGGGTCTGCAGTTCAGGGTCGGCGCCGAAGGCATCGTCCGCCTCGGCTGTCGCCTGCGCGACGCCTGCCTGCCGCTCCTTGAACAGCTTCACCAGCTTCAGGGCGGCCGGCTGGCCCGCGAGGGTGTAGTGCCACCGTGCCAGGCGAGTGCGCGCATCGCACAGCTCGATGCAGCCGACGCCCGCGTGATCGCTCAGGTGCAGGCGCAGTCCTTCAGCAGATATCGGCCACTCGGCCCACTCGCCGCCGGGCGATCGTGAAAGAAGGCGCAGATCGGTCAGCGCAAGCAGAATTTCTGCAAACCGAAGTTCACCATCGAGGTCAACCGTGATCGCCGTTAATACGTTTTCCGCATTCGCGAGCCGGTTTTCGAGCGCAAGCAGAGCCGACTTATCCTCTTCGCCCTGCGGGGTGCCGACTGGATCGTGATGTTGCATTGTGTTTCTGAGTCTCCGGCCCGCCGAGCGAACCTGCATGCCGCGCATGCTGCGCCGATTCTGACCCAAGGCCATGGGCGCGATTGAGGCGGGCATGGTGCGAAGCCCCGGCACTTCGAACGTTTCCATGACCCGTTTCGACGACATCAAGCTGCTGCGCACCCGATACCTGCGCGGCCCCAACATCTGGACCTATCGACCGGTGCTGGAGGTCTGGCTGGACCTCGGCGCGCTCGAGGACTTTCCCTCCAACAAGATCGTCGGCTTCACCGAGCGGCTCACCCAGCTGCTGCCGGCGCTCATCGAGCACCACTGCGGCGTCGGCGAACGCGGCGGCTTCATCCAGCGGCTGACCGAAGGCACCTGGGCCGGCCACGTGCTCGAACACGTCGTCATCGAGCTCCTCAACCTGGCCGGCATGCCGACCGGCTTCGGCCAGACCCGCAGCACCTCGCACCCCGGCGTCTACCGGATGGTGTTCCGGGCGCGCGACGAGCAGGTCGCCCGGGTGGCGCTGGCCGAAAGCCACCGGCTGCTGATGGCCGCCATCAACCACGATCCCTTCGACGCCGCCGACGTGCAGCGGGCCGTGGACGCGGTGCGTGCCAAGCTCGAGGACTGCTACCTCGGGCCGAGCACGGCCTGCATCGTCAGCGCCGCGACCGATCGCGGCATTCCGCATCTGCGGCTGAACAGCGGCAACCTGGTGCAACTCGGATACGGCGCGAGCCAGCAGCGGATCTGGACCGCCGAGACCGACTACACCAGCGCCATCGGCGAATCGATCGCGAGCGACAAGGAACTCACCAAGACCCTGCTCTCGAGCTGCGGCGTGCCGGTGCCCGAAGGCCGGGTGGTCGAGAGCGCCGACGAGGCCTGGGAGGCGGCAGAGGACATCGGCCTGCCGGTGGTGGTAAAGCCGTCGGATGCCAACCACGGCCGCGGCGTCTCGCTCGAACTGAGTTCCCGCGAAGAGATCATGGCCGCCTTCGCGGTCGCCGAGCCGGAAGGCAGCGACGTGATGGTCGAGCGCTTCATCCGGGGGCACGAGCATCGGCTGCTGGTGGTCGGCGGCGAAGTCGTGGCTGCGGCCCGCGGCGAGATCATCACGGTGAGCGGCGACGGCAGCTCGACCGTGGCGCAGCTGATCGACAGCCAGCTCAACAGCGATCCGCGCCGCGGCGCCGAGGAAGAATTCCCGCTCGACGTGATCGACATCGCGACCGACGCCAAGCTGCAGCTCGAACTGAAGCGGCAGGCGCTCGACGCCGGCTCGGTGCCCGCCGCCGGCCGGGTGGTCACCATCCAGCGCAACGGCAACATGGCGATCGACTGCACCGACCAGGTCCATGCCGAGGTCGCGCATGCCGCCGTGCTCGCCGCCCGCGTGGTCGGTCTCGACATCGCCGGCATCGACCTCGTCGCCGAAGACATCGCCAAGCCACTCGCGGCGCAAGGCGGCGCCATCGTCGAAGTGAACGCCGGTCCCGGCCTCTTGATGCACCTGAAGCCGGCGGTGGGCTCGCCGCGCCCGGTCGGCCGAGCGATCTGCGACCATTTATTCCCGGACGTGGCTTCCGGCCGCATCCCGGTCATCGGCATCGCCGGCACGCGCGGCACCGCCGAACTCGCCCGGCTGGTCGCCTGGCTGGTCAACCTCGGCGGCCGGCATACCGGCCTCGCCTGCCGCGACGGGCTGTTCCTCGAGCGGCGCCGGGTCGACGCCCGCGACAGCGCCAACTGGGACGCCGGCCGCCGCCTTCTGATGAACCGCGCGGTCGAGGCGGTCGTGATCGAGAACGGCGCCGAAACCATCCTGCGCGACGGCCTGCCCTACGACCGCTGCGCAGTCGGCATCGTCACCGACCTCGACGGCGCCGAGGCGCTCGGCGAGTACGACATCCGCGAAAGCGACCAGATGGTTCGCGTGCTGCGCACCCAGGTCGACGTGGTGCTGCCCGAAGGCACCGCCGTGCTCAATGCGACGGACATGCGGGTGGCGGGCCTCGCTCCGCTCTGCGACGGCGGCGTGATCCTCTACAGCGTCGACCCACACGCCGAGGCGTTGATCCGCCACCAGAACAGCGGCGGCAAGGCCGTTCTGGTACGGCAGGACCGCGTCGTGCTGGCGAGCGGCAGCAGCGAATCGTTCCTGCCCGGGCTGGGGCGATTGACGATCTGGCGTGCGACCCATGCCGGCATCGACCTCGACGTCCTGCTGGCGGCCATCGCGGCCGGCTGGGCCATGGGCATTCCGCTCGGCCTCATCGGCGCCGGCGCGGAGGCCTTCGAAGCCGACCTGCAGGCGGCGCTCGCGTCTCTGCAACTCTCGCAGGCCACGCCTGCCAGCCCGTCGGCTGCTCCTTCTTCTCCTCCTCAACTGGCCTGACCGGAAAGCCATCCGCTGGCCGACGCCTTTCGCTGATTCGCACGATCCCATGGAAGTCACCCGCATTCGCGCCTTGCGCGGCCCCAATCTGTGGAGCCGCCACACCTGCATCGAGGCCATCGTCCGCTGCGTGGGCGACGAGAACGCGATCGAGCGCCTGCCCGGTTTCGAAAGCCGGCTGCGCGCCCTCTTTCCGACCATCGGCGAACTGCATCCGACGGTGCTCGGGCAGCCGCTGGCGCTGGCCCACGTGCTGGAGAACGCAGCCACCGCCTTGCAGGTGCAGGCCGGCTGCTCGGTGAGCTTCGGCCGCACCTCGCGCACCGTGGAGGACGATGTCTACCAGGTCGCCGTGCAGTACAGCGAGGAAGCCGTCGGCCGCCGCGCCGTGGCGCTGGCTGCCGAGCTGATCGAAGCCGCACTCGCAGCTCCGGATATCTCGGCGGCCTCAACCGCCGATGGCACCGCCCCCGCACCCGGGTTCGACGCCACCGCCGCCATCGCCGAGCTGCGCGACCTGGACGAAGACGAGCGCCTCGGCCCCAGCACCGGCTCGATCGTGGATGCCGCGACCGCGCGCGGCATTCCGTATCGGCGCCTGACCAGCGGAAGCCTGGTCCAGTTCGGCTGGGGCTCCAAGCAGCGGCGCATCCAGGCCGCCGAGATCGACAGCACCAGCGGCGTGGCAGAGGCCATCGCGCAGGACAAGGAACTGACCAAGCAGCTGCTCAACGCCGCCGGCGTGCCGGTGCCGCTCGGCCGGCCCGTGAGCGATGCCGGCGACGGCTGGGCTGCAGCCCTCGAGATCGGCTTGCCGGTGGTGGTGAAGCCGCAGGACGGCAACCAGGGCAAGGGCGTCACGGTCAACATCTCGACCCGCGAACAGCTCGATGCGGCCTATGCCTCGGCGGCGGTTCATGGCGAGGTGATGGTCGAGAAGTTCTTGCCCGGCTTCGACTTCCGCCTGCTGGTGGTCGGCGACAAGCTGGTCGCCGCCTCGCGCCGCGATCCGCCCCAGGTGATCGGCGATGGCCGCCACACGGTGCGCGAGCTGGTCGACCAGGTCAACCTCGATCCGCGCCGGGGCGAAGGCCATGCGACTTCGCTCACCAAGATCCGGCTCGACGACATCGCGACCGGGCGCCTGGAAGCGCAAGGCCTCCGGCCGGAAAGCGTGCCCGAGCGCGGCCAGCGCGTGGTGCTGCGCAACAACGCGAATCTCTCGACCGGCGGAACCGCGACCGACGTCACCGATTCCGTCCATCCCGAAGTCGCGGCCCGCGCGGTGGATGCGGCCCGGATGGTCGGCCTGGACATCTGCGGCGTCGACGTGGTCTGCGAAAGCGTGCTGCAGCCCCTCGAGGAGCAGCACGGTGGCGTGGTCGAGGTCAACGCCGCACCCGGCCTGCGCATGCACATCTCGCCATCGTTCGGCCGTGGCCGGGCGGTGGGCGAAGCCGTGATGGACACGCTTTTTGCGGCGGGCGACGACGGGCGCATCCCGGTGGTCGCGGTCACCGGAACCAACGGCAAGACCACCACGGCCCGGCTCATCAACCATCTGCTGGCGGGCAGCGGGCTGCGCACCGGCATGACCAACACCGACGGTGTCTACGTCGACGGACGCCAGACCGACAGCGGCGATTGCAGCGGACCGAAAAGCGCCCGCAACGTGCTGCTGCATCCCGAGGTGGATGCCGCGGTGTTCGAAGTGGCGCGCGGGGGCGTGCTGCGCGAGGGGCTCGGCTTCGATCGCTGCCAGGTGGCGGTGGTCACCAACATCGGTACCGGCGACCATCTCGGCCTCAACTACATCACCACGGTGGAAGACCTGGCGGTGCTCAAGCGCGTGGTGGTGCGCAACGTGGCGCCCGGCGGCTTCGCGGTGCTGAATGCGGCCGATCCCAACGTGGCCGCGATGGCGGCGAGCTGCCCCGGCAGCGTGATCTTCTTCGCTGCCGATCGCCAGCATCCGGTGATGGCGACCCACCGCGCCCAGGGCAAGCGAACCCTGCACCTCGACCAGGACACGCTGGTTGCGGCCGAGGGCTCCTGGCGCGAGCGCATCCCGCTGCGCGACGTGCAGATCACCCGCAACGGCACCATCGGCTTCCAGGTCGACAACGTGATGGCCGCGACCGCCGCGGCCTGGGCCCTCGGCCTCGACTGGGACACCATCCGCAGCGGCCTCGCCAGCTTCAACAACGATGCCGCCGGCGTCCCCGGCCGCTTCAACGTCATGGACTTCCGCGGCGCGACCGTGATCGCCGACTACGGCCACAACACGGATGCGATGCGCGCGTTGGTCGCTGCGGTCGACACACTGCCGGCGCGCAAGCGCTCGGTGGTGATCAGCGGCGCCGGCGACCGCCGCGACTCCGACATCCGCGACCAGACCGCGATCCTTGGCCAGGCATTCGACGAGGTGATCCTGTACCAGGACGCGGCCCAGCGGGGCCGAGCCGACGGCGAGGTGATGGGCTTGCTGCGCCAGGGCCTCGAAGGCGCAAGCCGGACCCGCCACATCGACGAGATCCGCGGCGAGTTCATCGCGATCGACGCAGCGCTCGACCGTCTGCAGCCGGGCGACCTGTCGCTGATCCTGGTGGACCAGGTCGAGGAAGCGCTGGCGCACCTGGCCAAGCGGATGGCAGAAGGCTGACCGTCGATTCGTCGATTCGGCAGGTACAGCTGAGCTGCCGGTCCTGTCCGACACGAACCCGCGCCAGTCGAACAGGCGGCGCAGCCTTCGCGTCCCACACCAAGGGCAAGAACGCAAGCTCAGACTGTCGCCACGGTTGCGCACCCGCGCACTGCCACAGGAGTGAACCCATGAACAAAGCCATCCGTACTTCCCTTGCCGCCTTGCTGGCCGCCGGCGGTTTGATCGGCGCGTCGTCCGCGCTCGCACAGGCTCCCGGCACCGCCGCCCGCATGCAAAGCGAACGAGCCGTATGCGACGGCGTGCAGCAAGACCGGGCAGCCTGCCTCCGTGAAGCGGGTGCCGCTCAGCAGGAAGCACGCCGCAACGGCCTGACCACCCCGATGGCGCCGGACCAGAACGCGCTGGATCGCTGCAACTTGCAACCTCAGGCCGACCGAGCCGACTGCATTGCCCGAATCACCGGAGCCGGAGCCGGCAGGACGACCACCGAGGGAAGTGTCATGGGCGGTGGCGTGATTCGCGAGACGGTGACGCCGATTCCTGCTACATCCGGGTCGATGTCGGGGTCCATGTCGGGGTCGTCGTCGATGCCTTCGTCGGGTTCGATGCCGAGGACTGCGCCTGCGCCTGTGACGGTGCCTTCGCGCTGATGGCGCGCTGAATTTCCTTGTGTTAGTGGGACCCGCCCGGTACGCGGTACGGTCCGGTCGATCCCACTGCGCGTGACCCCGTCGCTTCGCTCGGGGCAACCTGCGGTGCTCGCGTTTCGCGGGGTCCGCATGAACTCGCTGCGCTCAAACAGCATGCGGCCCTGATCCGCGAAACACTGCGCTCCTCGGCACGCGCAGAGGGCTCGCCCAGCCCGCACCGCGTACCGGGCTANAGGCGGGTCTGCCTCGGCTGGGCAGTTGGTGACTGCGGCGCTGTAGCAGGCGGCCCTGTCCTGGATGTCCTGGTTGCTATGGATGTTGGCCCAGTTGCAGCGCGCCTGGTAGTTGCTGAGCCAGACGAAGGCGCCCGCTTCGTCGCAGAGCGCGTACTTGGTGTCGACGACCTGCGGGCTGCTGCACTCCATGGTGCCCCCGTCAGCAAGGCAAACGCTTGAAGAGGCCTGAGCGCCTTCGCCGAAGGCTAGCTGCAGGCAAGTGGCCAAAAGAAAAAAGAACGCGCGAACGAACGCGCCGACCCGAACTCGAGTGCTCGACATAGACCCTCTCCCCGACCTTGTAGGTTTTTGTAACGGGCGGATCTTAGCGGACTGTCAAAACGATCCCCAGGCGCGCATCGATCATCGGCATCCCGCCGAACGCAACAAAGCCGCGAAAACCAACCCGACTTTGCACCGTCCCTTTCGACGCCCTCGCCCTGCAAACCCCCGTCGGTAGAATGCCTCGCTCCCCACAGCCTCTGGATGATCACCATGAACCGCTGCATCGCCACGTCCCCCCGCAAGCTCCGAAAGCTGGCCCTCCTGGCCACCGTCGCCGCGCCACTCGCAGCCTGCTTGCTCGTCTCGAACACCGCATCGGCCCAGCCCGTACAGACCCAGGAAGAAGCCGCGCGCGGCGGTCGCAACTTTCCGGTCGGTACGCTTCGCGGCAAGTTCATGGTGCTCAACTGGCCCGAGATCGAGCTCGACGGGCAGGTCGAGCGACTTTCTCCCGGCGCACGCATCCGCAACGAGCAGCAGATGATGGTGATGCCCGCTGCCATCACCGGGCAGAAGTTCCTGGTCAACTACACGCGCGATGCCGCCGGCCTGGTGCGCGAGGTCTGGGTGCTGACGCCCAACGAAGCCAAGGCCAAGCGCGAATCGGCTGAAAAGCCTTTCCTGAACTTCTGGCCCTTCGTGGCGGACACCGGTCCGCGGGACGACGGCAAGACGCCGTACAACGAATTGCCTCGCTACGGACAGTAGGCCCGGCTGTTCGTCCCGACATCGCGAAGGCGATCGCGAGCGGCCCACGCGGCCCGGATCGCCCGATACCCATCCAACGCGCCAGCCTCCGGCGCCGATCCCGACTCAATCGAATCACCACCGCCTTTCCAAGGGAAAGCGTCATGACCTCCAAAGTTTTCATCAAGACCTTCGGCTGCCAGATGAACGAGTACGACTCGGACAAGATGGTGGACGTCCTCCATGCAGCGCAAGGCTACGAGCAGACCGACGATGTCGACCAGGCCGACCTGATCCTCTTCAACACCTGCTCGGTCCGCGAGAAGGCGCAAGAGAAAGTCTTCTCGGACCTCGGCCGGATCAAGCACCTGAAGGCGCGCGGCGTGAAGATCGGCGTCGGTGGCTGCGTGGCCAGCCAGGAAGGCGCCGAGATCATTGCCCGGGCGCCCTATGTCGACGTGGTGTTCGGTCCGCAGACGCTGCACCGGCTGCCCGAGCTGCTCGACCGACGCCAGAGCGAAGGCCGTCCGCAGGTCGACATCAGCTTTCCCGAGATCGAGAAGTTCGATCACCTGCCGCCGGCCCGGGTCGACGGTGCCACCGCCTTCGTCTCGATCATGGAAGGCTGCTCCAAATACTGCAGCTATTGCGTGGTGCCGTACACCCGCGGCGAGGAAATCAATCGGCCGCTCGACGATGTGCTGGTCGAGGTGGCCGGCCTCGCCGAGCAGGGGGTTCGCGAAGTGACGCTGCTCGGCCAGAACGTGAACGCCTACCGCGGCCGCATGGGCGATACCTCCGAGATTGCGGATTTCGCGCTGCTGATCGAGTACATCGCCGAGATTCCCGGCATGGAGCGCATCCGCTACACGACCAGCCATCCGAACGAGTTCACGCCTCGGCTGATCGAGGCCTACGAGCGCGTGCCGCAACTCGTGAGCCACCTGCACCTGCCGGTTCAGCATGGCAGCGACCGGATCCTGATGGCGATGAAGCGCGGCTACACGGCGCTCGAATACAAGAGCACGGTGCGCAAGCTGCGCGCCATCCGGCCGCAGCTCGCGCTCAGCAGCGACTTCATCGTCGGCTTTCCGGGCGAGACGGACGACGACTTCTCGAAGACGATGAAGCTGATCGACGAACTCGCCTTCGATGCCAGCTTCAGCTTCATCTTCAGCCCACGGCCCGGCACCCCGGCCGCGGCACTGCAGGACGAGACGCCGCATGCGGTCAAGCTGGCACGGCTGCAGCAGCTGCAGGCGGTGATCGACGACAACGTCAAGCGCTTCGGCGAGGCGCGGGTCGGCACGCGGCAGAAGGTGCTGGTCGAAGGGCCGTCGCGCAAGGATCCGCGCGAGCTGATGGGCCGCACCGAATGCAACCGGGTGGTGAATTTCGCGGGCGATGCGCGGCTGGTCGGGCAGATGGTCGAGCTCGACATCACCCGTTCGTTCGCCTACACGCTCCGGGGCGAGGTCGCCACCCGCGAAAGCACGACCGACGCCAACCAGCTGGCAGCTCGCACCGGCACCCGAGCCACGGCAACGCCGATCGCTTGATGGCTACGCTCAAGTCGGTCCGCGGCTCGTTCCAGCAACTGCTGCTGTTCGCCTTTCTCCTGATCACCGCCCTCCTGGTGGGCGTGGCGCTGCGCTCGGTGTTCCAGTACGACGAACTGATGACGCAAAGCCGCAACCAGGCGGCGCGCGCGCTCACGCTATCGGGCGCGGCGCAATCGCTGGCGGAGCGCAGCGCGGCGATGGAACGCGCCGCCCGCCAATCGCTGGTGTTGAACGACGCGGTGCTGCGCCGGCGCTTCGAGGATGCGGCGCGCGACGGCAATCAGGTGCTCGAGCGTCTCGGCGCCAACGGCCTGCCGCCCGCCGGGCTCGACATGTGGCGCGGCCAGCTCAACGTGATCCAGGGCCTCATGAGCGGATCGCCGGACACCGCGCTGACGCGCGAGGCCTCGATGGCGATGCAGTTCCGTGATCTCGATGCGCTCAACACCAACATCGCCCAGCAGGCGCAGTTCCTGATCGAGACGCAGAACAACGCGCTCGCCCAGCGCATCGAGAATGCGCGCCGCCGCGTGATGCGCCAGGTGGTGGCGGCGAGCACGCTGGCGGTGTCGCTCGCGCTGGCTTTCGGCATCTGGCTCGCACGGCCGTTCAAGCGGCTCGAACGCGCGATCGTCGGGCTCGGCGAGAACCGGCTCGAAGTGCCGATCGACGTGCGCGGCCCGGCCGACGTGCGGCGGGTCTCGCAGCAGCTCGAATGGCTGCGGCTGCGGCTGACCGAACTGGACGCGGACAAGGCCCGGTTCTTGCGGCACGTCTCGCATGAACTCAAGACGCCCCTGGCCGCCTTGCGCGAAGGCGTTTCGCTGCTCGAGGACGGCGTGACCGGCGCACTGACACCGGCGCAGCGCGAGGTCGCGCAGATCCTGCAACAGAACACCGTCGCGCTGCAGGGGCAGATCGAGGCGCTGCTGCGCTTCAACGCGGCCGCCTTCGAGGCTCGCGAGTTGCGCCGGCAGCGCACGCCGATCCTGCCGCTGGTCGAGGAACAGATCGAGGCGCAGCGGCTTCAATGGCAGGCGAGCGGCCTCACGGTGCGGGCCGAGGGCGAGCCGATCTCGCTCGTGATCGATCCGGTCAAGCTCGGCACCGCGATCGCCAACCTGCTGTCCAACGCGATCCGGTTTTCGACACGCGGCGGCACCATCTCGATCGAGGTGTCGAGCGCCGAGGACAAGGCCTTCATCGACATCAGCGACGCCGGACCCGGCATCGCCGAAAGCGACCGCGACCGCGTGTTCGAGCCCTTCTATCGCGGCGAGCGCCAGCCCCAGCATTCGGTCAAGGGCACAGGCATCGGGCTGTCGATCGTGCAGGAGTACATTGCAGCCCATGGTGGCCGCATCCTGCTGCTGCCGGACGGGCCCGGCGCACGGTTCCGCATCGAACTGCCCCGCTCTGCCTGATTACCGTCCACGTCTTTCGACTCATGCCTTTCATGCTCGTTTGCAGATCCACCTTCGCAGCGACCGCGAGCGTCGTGCTGACCGGGGCGATGCTGGCGGCCTGCACCACGCCCGTGACGCCACCGGCGGAAGCGGTTGCCGTCCAGCCCCCTTCGAAACCCCCGGCGCCGTCGACGCCCGCAGTGCCGGCGAGCCCGCCGGCACCACCGGCCGCGGCGCCGGTGACCCCGGTCGAAGCCGAGCCCTGGGCGCCGGCTGCGCAGCCAGCGCTGATGTTCACCATGATGACCCAGGGACCGGTCGCCGCACTGCTGCTCTACGCGGACAAGGTCCGGCCGCTCAACAACAACGACCTCGGCGCCGAGTTGCAGCGGCTGGGCGAGCCGAACGAAGTGCCGTTCGCGCAGATGCAGGTGGCGCTGGTGCTGGCACAGACGCGGGTTCCCGCCGACCTGGCGCGCGCGGTCGGGCTCCTGCAGCGGGTCGCCGCCAGCAGCCAACCCGAGGCCCAGCCACTCGCGCCGCTCGCCAGGTTGCTGGTCGCCCGCTATGCGGAGCAGCGCCGGGTCGAGGACGACCGCGACAAGCAGGCGCAGCAGGTGCGCGAAAGCCAACGCCGGATCGACCAGCTCAACGAACGCATCGAGGCGCTGCGCGCCATCGAGCGCAGCTTTGCGCGCCCCAACAACGCAGCGCCCGCACCGGCACCTGCGCCGGCCCCTGCACCGGCTCGGCCGACGCCATGACCCCGGAACCGCGCGTCGCTTCCGGCGCAATCGCCGCCTTCGTTGGCTTCATCGCCTTCCTCGTCATGCGCGGCACGGAGTTGGTTAGATGAGCAACGCAGCCCGCCTCCTGGTGGTCGACGACGATCCCGACATGCTGCGGCTGATCTCGATGCGGCTCACCTCGGCCGGCTATCACGTCACCGCCGTGACCTCGGCCGAATCCGCGCTGACCCAGCTCGAGATCGAACACCCGCAACTGGTGCTGAGCGATGTGCGGCTTCCGGGCCGCGACGGACTCGCCTTGTTCGACGAAATCCGCAAGCGCCACCCGACCCTGCCGGTGATCCTGCTGACCGCGCACGGGACGATCCCGGATGCGGTCGAGGCGACGGCCCGTGGCGTGTTCACCTATCTCACCAAGCCCTACGACAGCCGCGAGCTGCTCGACAAGATCGCGCAGGCGCTGGCGCTCGGGGCACCCGCCGCGTCACCGGGCAAGCCGGGCGACGAGAGCTGGCGCGCCGAGATCGTGAGCCGCAGCAATCGCATGGCCGAGCTGCTCGCGGAGGCCCGCATGGTGGCCAAGTCGGACGCCAGCGTGCTGCTGCGCGGCGACAGCGGCGCCGGCAAGGAACTGCTGGCACGCGCCATTCACCGCGCGAGCGCGCGGGCCGACAAGCCCTTCGTCGCCGTCAACTGCGGCGCGATCCCCGAGGCGCTGCTCGAATCGGAGCTGTTCGGCCACATGAAGGGCGCCTTCACCGACGCGCATGCCAATCACAAGGGCCTCTTCCAGCAGGCCGACGGCGGCACGCTGCTCCTGGACGAGATCGGCGACATGCCGCCCGCCCTGCAGGTCAAGCTGCTGCGGGTGCTGCAGGAACATGCGGTGCGCCCGCTCGGCGGCAGCCAGTCGATCGCGGTGGATGTCCGGATCATCTCCGCCACCCATCGGGATCTCGATGCGGCGATGGAGGCCGGACAGTTTCGCGAGGATCTCTATTACCGGCTCAACGTGGTCACCTTGAGCCTGCCGCCTCTCTCGGCCCGCCGCGAAGACATCCCGCTCCTGGCCAACCACTTCCTGCAGCGGCTGTCGACCAAGTACGGCAAGCGGCTCTCGGGCTTCGCGCCGGAGGCACTCAAGGCGCTGACCACCGCCTCCTGGCCCGGCAACGTGCGCCAGCTCTTCAACGTGGTCGAGCAGGTGTGCGCGCTGTCGAGCTCGCCGTTGATTCCGCTGGCGTTGGTGCAACGGGCGCTTCGGGTTCCGACGGTGGAGGTGCAGACCTATGCCGAAGCCAAGCAGCGCTTCGAGCGGGACTATCTGGTGGGGCTCCTGAAGCTCACCGACGGCAACGTCGCGGATGCCGCGCGGCTTGCCGATCGCAACCGGACCGAGTTCTACCGGCTGCTGCAGAAGCACCAGCTGACGCCGGGCAATTTCAAGGCCGACCCCGCTAGCGGCGGCGAGGCTGTCGCAGGCTCCTGATGCCTGTCGCTGCTCAGCGACGGGGCTAAGTCGTTGATTTAGCTGGGTTTTGTGCGGTGGGCCGTGGTGCCTGTCGGGCTTTGGCGACAAAAACAGGGGTTTTCCCGGTCATATCAAAGACCTACCGTCGAAAACCGGGCCGAAAACGCTCCAAGTCATTGATCTAAAAGGACTTTCCTGACCTGGCACAGGGTTTGCCCCTGTAAGGTCATGACCGCACCTTTCAGCCCTTCAATCGCACGGCGTCCGTCGCGCGACGGCCTGCGTCAAAAGCAGTTTTCCCTCTCGCGCCCTCCTGTCGCGGGATCTTCCACCCCCTCTTTCGAAGCCATCGGCGGCGCTGCCCCGGATTGCGTGTTCAAGCGCTTTCCGGCAATCGGCGACACCACCCTTCTTTCCTCCAACGCCAAGAGCCGCGCATGAAACCCAACGATTTCTCCCAGCTCAACGTGCTGAACGACAGCCATTTCTCGCAGCGCAGCAGCCTGCGTGAAGAGCGCCACCCGAATTCGGTGACGGCGCCTCCGATCAACCGCGGTTCGATGACGCCGCGCCCCTGGCGCGGTTTCTGGAACAGCATCGGTACCGCCATGCTGGTCAAGCTCGGCGCCGGTGGGGTTCCGAAGACCGAGCGTGGCGCCGCCAACATCGACGGCGTCAAGCAGCCCTGGCAGCGTGCCGCCCAGCAGCGCCGAGCCGTCTTCATGATGCTCACCGTGCTGAGCACCATCGTCGCTTCCACCTTGTTCGCCGGCGTCCAGCCGGACTACGACAACGCCTGGCTCGAATACGGCCAGATCGGGCTTTACGGCCTCTTGTCGGGCTGGGTCGTGACCGGTTTCGTCACGGCGCTCATGGGCTTCTATGTCTCGGTCAAGGGCGACAAGCACGCCCTGTCGGCCAAGCAGGTCGCCAACCACCCGATGAATCCCGAGGCGCGGACGGCGATCATCATGCCGATTTGCAACGAAGACGTTTCCACCGTTTTCGCCGGCCTTCGCGCCACCTGCGAATCGGTGGCCGCGACCGGACACGCCAAGCAGTTCGACGTCTTCGTGCTGTCGGACAGCTACAACCCCGAAACCGCCGCCGCCGAGCGTGCTGCCTGGGAAGACCTTCGCGCCGCGCTCGCCGAAAGCGAGAACCAGCCGCAGGTCGAGGTCTACTACCGCCTCCGCACCCGTCGCACGCACCGCAAGGCCGGCAACGTGGCGGACTTCTGCCGCCGCTGGGGCAAGGACTACCGCTACATGGTCGTGCTGGATGCCGACAGCGTCATGAGCGGCGACTGCCTGGCCTCGATGGTCAAGCTGATGGAAGCCAACCCGACCGCCGGCATCATCCAGACCGCGACCCAGGCCATCGGCCACGTCACCTTGCATGCCCGTGCGCAGCAATTCGCATCGCGTGTCACCGGCCGTCTCTTCACCCTCGGCATGCAGTTCTGGCAGCTGGGCGAGTCGCACTACTGGGGCCACAACGCGATCATCCGCGTCAAGCCCTTCATGGATCACTGCGCCCTGGCCGAGATCGAGGGCAAGGGCGGCATGGCCGGCGGCATCATGTCGCACGACTTCGTCGAAGCAGCCTTGATGCGCCGTGCCGGCTACCACGTGTGGCTGGTCGCCGACCTGGTCGGCAGCTACGAGCAGCAACCACCGGACCTCTTGTCCGAACTGCAGCGCGATCGCCGCTGGTGCCAGGGCAACCTGCAGAACGCCCGCCTGATGGCCGAACCCGGCCTGCATCCGGTGCACCGCGCCATGTTCGTGACCGGCACCATGGCCTATGTCTCCGCGCCGTTGTGGCTGGCGTTCCTGACGCTCGGCACCGCCTTGTGGCTGAGCGGCTCGAGCCTCATCTCGAGCTGGCACGTGCTGCCCGCCGAACTGGCTGGCCTCTGGCTGTGGACGCTCTGCCTCCTGTACCTGCCGCGCATGCTCGGCGTCGCTGCCGTCATCATCCGCGGCGAACAGCGCCAGTACGGCGGCATCTGGGGCCTCGTCAAGAGCTCGGCCGTCGAAAGCACGCTGGCCATCGTTCAGGCACCGGTTCGCATGCTGGCTCACTCGCTGTTCGTCGTGGTGGCCCTCACCGGCATCAAGCTCGACTGGAAGTCGCCTCCGCGTGAAGCCGCTGCCGTGCCGTGGCGCATCGCCTTCTCGCAACTGGCGCCGATGTCCACCATCGTGGCGGCCCTCGCGGTCGGCATCGCGATGATCGACGCCAGCGCCCTGGTGTGGCTGATGCCGGTCGGACTGCCGCTGCTGCTGGCGATCCCGCTCACCGTGCTCACCAGCCAGATCGCGTTCGGCACCATGCTTCGCGAACGCGGCTTCCTGCTGATTCCGGAAGAGTCGCGCTCGCCGGCCGTCCTGCGCCGCGCCTGGATGCATGCCTTGCGGATGGCTCGCCCGGCGCTGGCCGCTGCCTGACCTGCAGCTTCGCCACCCGAAAAAAAGCCCGCTCGATGCGGGCTTTTTTGTGGGTGGTCGAGGCCGGTGACGAAGCCGGGCGGAGATCGATGACGAGTGGTCGCCGTGCCGAGCAGGCTGCGGCTCAGAAACGCGGCATGCCGCCGCCGCCACCGCCGCCGCCGCCGAGCCCGGGGAAGCCCTTCATGCCGCCCATGCGCTTCATCATCTTCATCATCCCGCTCCCCTTCATTTTCTTCATCATGCCCTGCATCTGCTCGAACTCGTTGAGCAGCCGGTTGACCTCCTGAACCTGCACGCCGGCGCCGGCGGCGATCCGGCGCTTGCGCGTCGCCTTGAGCAGCTCGGGCTTGCGGCGCTCCTGCGGCGTCATGCTGTTGATGATGCCTTCCTTGCGGCGGATGTCGCGCTCGGCCCGGGTCAGGTCAGCCTCGGTCGCCTTGGCCGCCATCTGGGTCGGCAGCTTTTCCATGATGCTGGAGAGCCCGCCCATCTGCTTCATCTGCTGCAACTGGCCGAGGAAATCGTTGAGGTCGAAGCCGGCACCGCTCTTGACCTTGGCCGCCAGCTTCTGGGCCGCCGCGACGTCGACACCCGAAGTGACCTGCTCGACCAGCGCGACGATGTCGCCCATGCCGAGGATCCGGCCGGCATGGCGCTCGGCATCGAAGACCTCGAGACCGTCTATCTTCTCGCTGGTACCCGAGAACTTGATCGGAACGCCGGTGACCTGTCGCACCGACAAGGCCGCGCCGCCGCGCGAATCGCCGTCGGTCTTGGTCAGGATGATGCCGGTGAGCGGCAACGCATCGCGGAACGCCTTGGCGGTGTTGACCGCATCCTGGCCCTGCATCGCATCGACCACGAAAAGCGTCTCGATCGGCTTCAGCGCCGCGTGCAGCTGCTGGATCTCGGCCATCAGGATTTCGTCGATGGCGAGCCGACCTGCGGTGTCGACCAGCAGCACATCGAAGAAGTGGCGGCGCGCATGGTCGAGCGCGGCGCGCGCGATGTCGAGCGGCTTCTGGTCGGCGCTGCTCGGAAACCATTCGGCGCCGGCCTGCCGGGTCACCGTCTTGAGCTGCTCGATCGCGGCCGGCCGATAGACGTCGCCGGAAACCGTGAGCACCTTCTTCTTGCGCTTTTCGATCAGGTGCTTGGCAAGCTTGGCCGTGGTGGTCGTCTTGCCGGCGCCTTGCAGGCCGGCCATCAGGATGACCGCCGGCGGCTGCGCCATCAGGTTGATGTCGGATACGCCCTCGCCCATGGTGGCGGCCAGCTCGCGATTGACGATGCCGATCAGGGCCTGGCCCGGCTTGAGCGAGCCCAGCACCTCCTGGCCCAGGGCCTTGTCCTTGACGCGGGCCACGAAGTCGCGCACCACCGGCAGCGCCACGTCGGCTTCCAACAGTGCCATGCGCACTTCACGCAGCATGTCCTGCACGTTGGCTTCGGTGATGCGGGCCTGGCCGCTGACCTGCTTGACCAGGCGGGAGAACTTTTCGGTAAGGGCTGTCGCCATGTGCTTCCCGCTGGGCGGGACCGGTATGAGAAGACGTGCAGGAGAGATGCGAGCGAAGTGCGGGACGGGCGAGAAGAGCGCGATCGCCAGGAGCGAGACGCTAAACTCCGGCCGATGATTTTAGCGATCCCCTCCCCGCTCGGCGTGGCTCTGGGCATCGCCACCGCCGCGAGCTACGGGCTTGCAGCCGTGATCGCATCGCGCATGGGCCGCCCGGTGACCCGATCGGTGCTGATCGCCGCATGGCTGCTGCACGCCGGCGCCCTCGCGGTCGGGCTCGTCGGGCGCGAGCCGCGCTTCGGCTTCGCGCCGGCGCTTTCGATCACCGCCTGGCTGGTGCTCACCGTCTACTTCATCGAAAGCCGCATGTATCCGCAGCTGATCGCACGCAGGGCGCTGGCAGGCCTCGGCGTCGTCTGCGTCCTGCTGGCGGTGCTGTTCCCGGGCAGCCCTCTGCATGTGACGGCATCGCCCTGGCTGCCGCTCCACCTCGCCTTGGGCATCGCCTCCTACGGGCTCTTCGCGGTCGCGGTGGTGCATGCGTGGCTCATGACGCGTGCCGAAAAGCAGATCCGGCTCGCGGCCGAACCGCCGGGCGGCGTGCCGCTCCTCACGATGGAGCGGCTCACCTTCCGCTTCGTTGCCGCGGGTTTCGTCCTGCTCTCGGCCACCCTGCTCGCGGGCTTCCTGTTCAGCGAGACCTTGTACGGCGCCAGCTTCCGCGGCTTCCGGTGGGACCACAAGATGGTGTTCTCGGTGCTCGCCTGGTTCGCCTTCGCGGTGCTCCTCATCGGCCGTGCGCGCTTCGGCTGGCGCGGACGCAAGGCGCGCCGGGTGCTCTACGGCGGCTCGGCCCTGCTGTTGCTGGCCTACGTGGGTTCCCGCTTCGTGCTCGAAGTGGTGCTTTCGCGCCCGCCCTCCTGACATGAAATACCTGATCGTGTTCGCGGTGGTGTTCATCGCCATCTATCTCTGGCGCAAGGGCCGCCGCGACGAGCTGCGTTCGCGGCCGCCGCCGCCGGCGGCGCCGCGCCAGGTGCCGCCACCGGAGTCGATGACCCGCTGCGCGCACTGCGGCCTGCACCTGCCGCAGGCGGATGCCATCGCCGGACCGGACGGCAGCTACTGCAGCCAGGCGCACCGACAGGCCGGCGCGCGCTAGCGGCACGAGCCCCATGCCCGCCACGCATTGGCCGCGCGTCGACCCCGGCACCGACTGGGCATCGCTCGAACAGTTCAGCCCCGACAGCACGGCGCTCTCGCGGCTGTGGCGCGGCTTCATGTCGGCGCGCTGCTTCATCGCGGCGATGCTGCTGCTGCTCCAGCTGCTGGCCTTCGCGCTCAGCCAGCCGACGCAGCCCGGCGTCACCGCTTTCGCAGTCGGCTATCTGATGGCCACCTTGCTGGCGGCACGGTTCATGCCGTTCCGGCCGCCGTTCCGCAACTTCGGGCCCAAGTGGCTCTCGACCATCGGGGTCGACCTGGTCGCCTTCGCGGTGCTCCAGCTGCAGCCGTCCGGCAACATCAACTACACGCCGCTCTTCGCGCTGCCGGTGCTGATGGGCGCGGTGCTCGGTTCGCGCCGGGTCGGCCTCGGCACCACCGCCGCGGCCACGCTGATGCTGTTGATGCATGCGGCCTGGTCGACCTTCCTGCAGCAGCAGCCGGGCGACTCGTCCTCGCGCTTCGTGCAGGCCGCGCTGACCGGCACCGGCCTTTTCGCGGTGGCCCTGCTCGCGCACGAACTCGCCGGACGGCTGGCGCGCGAAGAGGCGCTGGCCCAGCGCAACCGCAGCAGCGCATTGATGAACGCGCAGGTCAACGATCTCGTGATCGAGACGCTGACCGAAGGCGTGCTGGTCATCAATTCGCAAGGCGAGGTGCATGCCGGCAACCCCGCCGCCGACGACATCCTCGGCCACGGCCTCCATGCGATGACGCTGCCGTTCGCCTTGCGGGTGCAGCCGGCCTGGTCGCCGCTGGCCGACCTGGCGCGGCAGACCTTCGCGCGCCGCACCGCACAGTCGCGCGAGGTATCGATCGCTCAGGAACACGGGCCTTCGCGCGAGGTCCGGGTCCGGACCCAGCTCACGCCGGCGAGCGACCGCCACTCTGAAAGCCTGTGCGTGATGTTCCTGCAGGACCTGCGCGAACTCGAAGCCCGCATCCGCACCGAGAAGCTGGCCGCGATGGGCCGCATGTCGGCCGCGGTGGCGCACGAGATCCGCAATCCGCTGGCCGCCATCACTCAGGCCAGCGCGCTCCTCGGAGAAGACCTGGTCGATCCGGCCCACCAGCGCCTGACCGCCATGGTCCAGCAGAACGCGCAGCGGCTCGCACGCATCGTGGACGACGTGCTCGACGTGGCGCGGGTGCGCCAGCAGCACGTGCTGCCGCTCGGCGAATTGGTGAGGCTCGATGCCACGGTGCGAACCCTGGCCGAGGAATGGGTGCGCCAGGCGCAGCGGCAGGGCGTGCTGATGGTGCTCGAAGCCGGCAACCGCACCGTGCGGTTCGAGCAGGAGCACCTTCGGCGCATCCTGGTCAACCTGCTCGACAACGCGGCCCGCTATGCGGGCGAGCGCGAAGGCTCGATCCAGATCAGCACCCGGCCGAGCCCGATCGACGCGGGCGCCATGCTGCAGGTGTGGAGCGACGGCGCGCCGCTGGAGCCTGCCGTGCAGCAGCACCTCTTCGAGCCCTTCTTTTCTTCCGAGAGCCGATCGAGCGGCCTCGGCCTCTTCCTGTGCCGCGAACTGTGCGAGCGACATGGCGCCGTGATCGGCTACGAGCGCCGCGCCCTCACCGCCAACGGCCCGGAGGGAAACGAGTTCTTCGTGGTGTTCTCCGGCGACTGAAAAACCCGGCGCCCCTGACACAATAGCCCGCGTGAGCAACCCCGCCCCTCTCGCAACCCAGCCCGCGCAGATCCTGGTCGTCGACGACGAACCCGACCTGCGTACGCTGTATGAGCTCACGCTCCTGCGCGAGGGCTACCAGGTCGAGGCTGCGGGCACCGTGCTCGATGCCTGGCAGATCCTGGAGGGCCGGCGCTTCGATGCGGTCATCACCGACATGCGCCTGCCGGACGGCCTCGGCATGGAGCTCTTGCAACGGATCCAGCGCGACCAGCGCGGCGAGCGCTGCGTGGTCATGACGGCCTACGGCTCCGCCGAGAACGCGGTCGAGGCACTCAAGGCCGGCGCGTTCGACTACCTCACCAAGCCGGTCGACCTGAAGCAGTTCCGCGCGGTGGTCGCTTCCGCGGTCCAGGCGCAGACGCAGGTCGCTACCGCAACGCGCGCACCACGCCAGCCCGAGGAATCCGGCAGGCCCGCAACGGCGCCTGACACCGTCGGCAGCGCGGCGCTCGAGCGGCTGGTCGGCGACTCCGAACCGATCCGCCTGGTCAAGGCGCGGGTCGCCAAGGTGGCGCGGGGCATGGCACCGGTACTGGTGCGCGGCGAATCGGGCACCGGCAAGGAACTGGTGGCACGGGCCGTCCACGCCTGCAGCCAGCGCAGCACCGGGCCCTTCGTCGCGGTGAACTGCGGCGCGATTCCCGAGAATCTGCTCGAGGCCGAATTCTTCGGCGCCCGCAAGGGCTCCTACACCGGCTCCTCGCAAGACCGGGACGGCTACTTCCAGGCGGCGCGCGGCGGCACGCTGTTCCTCGACGAGATCGGCGACCTTCCGGTCGCGATGCAGTCCAAGCTGCTGCGCGCCATCCAGGAACGAAGCGTGCGGCCGATCGGCTCGACCCAGGAAGACTCGGTCGACGTGCGGATCGTGAGCGCCACCCACAAGGACCTGCAGGGCGAGGTCGCGGCGGGCCGTTTTCGCCAGGATCTTTTCTATCGGCTCAACGTGATCGAAATCCCGTTGCCGCCCTTGCGCGAGCGGCGCGAAGACCTGCCCGCACTGTGCGCCGCGCTGCTCTCGCGCATCGCGAGCGAACAGGACATGCCGGTGCCGGTGCTGTCGGACGACGTGATCCAGCGGCTGGCCGCGCATCCGCTGCGCGGCAACGTGCGGGAACTCGAGAACCTGCTGCACCGCGCGGTCGCTTTGAGCGACGGCGACGTGCTGCATCTCGATTTCGATGACAGCAGCCAGGCGGGCATCGCCTCCGCGCCGGACGTCGGGCCTTCGGCGGAGCCGGTGGGCTCCATCTCATCGCACGCATCGCACGCATCGCTCGCACCGCTCGCACGCACCGCTGCAACATCGGCCGACGGCGGAGCGGGCGCAGCGACGGCCGCATCGGCTCCATCGGCTTCGCCCCGCATCGCCGAAGCCGCCGCCGCGGCAGTCCCGAGCGACCTGCAGGCCTACCTCGACCAGCAGGAACGGAAGATCATCGTGCAGACGCTGCAGGACACCGGTTTCAACCGCACCGCAGCCGCCGCACGGCTTGGGCTCAGCCTGCGGCAGATGCGCTATCGCATCGCACGGCTCGGAATCGCCACGCCCAACGGAGACGACGCGGCGGCCGGTGCAGGCGACGAATGACATGACGCCCGGCCGCGAGCGACAAGAAGCCGAGCGACAGCAACATCCGGGGCGCGAAGACACCACCGGGTCGAGCTGGAGCGAAGGCTGGTATCTGCCGGCCATCGCTTCGCCGTCGCCCAACCACGGTCCGCGCCCGGCCCAAGGCCCGATCGACCTGATCGTTCTCCACTCGATCAGCCTCCCGCCGGGCTGCTATGGCGGCGACGAAGTCCGGCAGCTCTTCACCAACACGCTCGACTTCGACGCCCATCCGTATTACGACGGCATCCGGGGCATCCAGGTCTCCGCGCATTTCTTCGTGAGGCGGGACGGCGCACTCTGGCAGTTCGTGAGCTGCGATCGACGAGCCTGGCATGCCGGCAATTCGGCCTGGCGCGGCCGCACCAACTGCAACGACGATTCGATCGGCATCGAGCTCGAGGGACTCGAAGGCGAGCTTTTCGAGCCCGAGCAATATCGGACGCTCCGAAAGCTCTGCCTGGCGATTCGCGACCGCTACCCGATCGCCCATCTCGCGGGCCACGAGGACATCGCGCCCGGACGCAAGGCGGACCCCGGCGCCGGCTTCGACTGGCACGGGTTCGAACGGATGCTGGGCTGGCCGTCAACAATGTTTCCTGCGCGTATCCGAGTGGCCAAAAATATTCGATCGGCTCCCTGAAGCCGATCCGACCCGGGAGGTGTCGATCGGGTCGAACGACGGCCTCCAGCCCTCAGCATCCATGCGGCTTTCGGGCCCGAAACCAGCGGAAAGCCTCAGCCCGCGCGGCTTGCCGTTCGCCAACCCAGCAACGACGCGGCCCGGGCAGGCTGATGTGAACTTTTCGCCTCGTCTGCAGCCTATTGCAAATTGACGAAAACGCTACATCTAGTGGGTTGTACCGCCTCGAGACCCTAGATATAGTGTGCGCTGCCCTGCCGGCACCAGCACCGGCGACGCAATCAGAGCGGACCAACCGCCCCTCAAACAAGAATTGCCAACCAAGGATTCGAATGCAAACTGCCTTGAACACGCCCGCGGTCTCGCGCGCTCCCGCTTCCACCCTCCCTCCCCGCGACACCGCCGGATCCACTGCCCAGAACCTGCTCGCCAACTACCAGATCATTCGCCGCAACGGCGCCGTCGTTCCGTTCGAACCGAACAAGATCGCGATCGCGATGATGAAGGCCTTCCTGGCGGTGCACGGCACCCAGGGCGCCGCTTCGGCCAGCGTGCGCGAGACGGTCGACACCCTGACCCAGGCAGTCGTTCGGGCGCTGCTGCGCTCGCGCCCCGGCGGCGGCACCTTCCACATCGAGGACGTGCAGGACCAGGTCGAGCTCGGCCTGATGCGCGGCGGCCATCACGAGATCGCCCGTGCCTACGTGCTTTATCGCGAGCGCCGGAGCCAGGAGCGTTCGCGCCAGGGCGAGCAGGCTGCGCCGGCCCCCGCGCAGACCTTGCATGTGCTCGACCGCGGCGAACGGGTCGAACTCGACCTGCGCGAACTCCAGGGCTTGATCGAATCCGCCTGCGAGAACCTCGGCGAAAGCATCACCCCCGGCCCGATCCTGGCCGAGACCATGCGCAACCTCTACGACGGCGTGCCGCTCGACGAGGTCTACAAGGCCTCGATCCTCGCTGCCCGCACCCTGATCGAGAAAGACCCCGACTACACCTTCGCGACCGCCCGCCTGCTGCTGCACACGATCTTCAAGGAGATCATCGGCCGCGAAGTGATGCCGGCCGAGCGCGCCCAGACCTACGCCGACTACTTCCCGCAGTTCGTCAAGAAGGGCGTCGACAACGAACTGCTCGACGAGCGTCTGCTCCAGTACGACCTGGCCCGCCTCGGCGCCGCGCTCAAGCCCGAGCGCGACCTGCAGTTCGACTACCTCGGCCTGCAAACCCTGTACGACCGCTACTTCCTCCACGTGCGCAAGAGCCGCATCGAATTGCCGCAGGCCTTCTTCATGCGCGTCTCGATGGGACTCGCGCTCAACGAGATCGACCGCGAAGCCCGCGCCATCGAGTTCTACGAAGTGCTCTCGTCCTTCGACTTCATGTCGAGCACGCCGACGCTCTTCAACAGCGGCACGCTGCGCTCGCAGCTGTCCAGCTGCTACCTGACGACCGTGCCGGACGACCTCGACGGCATCTACGAGTCGATCAAGGAAAACGCGCTGCTCTCCAAGTTCGCAGGCGGCCTCGGCAACGACTGGACCCGGGTGCGTGCGCTCGGCAGCCACATCAAGGGTACCAACGGCGAATCGCAAGGCGTGGTGCCGTTCCTCAAGGTGGTCAACGACACCGCCGTCGCGGTCAACCAGGGCGGCAAGCGCAAGGGCGCGGTCTGCACGTACCTGGAGACCTGGCATCTGGACATCGAGGAGTTCCTGGAACTGCGCAAGAACACCGGCGACGACCGGCGCCGTACGCACGACATGAACACCGCGAACTGGATTCCCGACCTGTTCATGCGCCGGGTCATGGAAAAGGGCAGCTGGACGCTGTTCTCGCCATCGAACGTACCCGACCTGCACGACAAGTTCGGCGCCGACTTCGAAGCGGCCTACACCGCCTACGAAGAAAAGGCGGCTCGCGGCGAGATCAAGCCCAGCCGCACCGTGCAGGCGACCGACCTCTGGCGCAAGATGCTCACGATGCTGTTCGAGACCGGGCATCCGTGGATCACCTTCAAGGACGCCTGCAACGTCCGCTCGCCGCAGCAGCATGCGGGCGTGGTGCATTCGTCCAACCTCTGCACCGAGATCACGCTCAACACCAGCGACACCGAGACCGCCGTGTGCAACCTCGGCTCGGTCAACCTGCTGCAGCACCTGAAGGCTTCGCCCGAGGGCACCGGCTCGGTACTCGACCACGACAAGCTCAAGCGCACCATCTCGACCGCGATGCGGATGCTCGACAACGTGATCGACATCAACTACTACGCCGTCAAGAAGGCCCGCGACTCCAACCTGCGCCATCGGCCGGTCGGCCTCGGCCTGATGGGATTCCAGGACGCGCTGTACGAACTTCGCGTTCCGTACGCTTCGCAAGAAGCCGTGCAGTTCGCGGACGAGTCGATGGAAGCGATCTGCTATCACGCCTACTGGGCCTCGACCGAACTGGCCCGCGAGCGCGGCAAGTATTCGAGCTACAAGGGTTCGCTCTGGGACAAGGGCATCCTTCCGCCGGACACCCTCGACCTGCTCGAGCAGGCCCGCGGCGGCTATGTCGAGGTCGATCGCAGCAGCACGCTCGACTGGGACGCCCTGCGCCAGAAGATCAAGTCCGACGGCATGCGCAATTCGAACTGCGTCGCCATCGCGCCGACCGCCACCATCTCGAACATCATCGGCGTCGACGCCTCGATCGAGCCCTGCTTCGGCAACCTTTCGGTCAAGTCGAACCTGTCCGGCGAGTTCACCGTCATCAACCACTACCTGGTCCGCGACCTCAAGCGACTCGGCCTCTGGGACGACGTGATGGTGATGGACCTCAAGCACTTCGACGGATCGCTTCGCCCGATCGATCGCGTGCCGCAGGACGTCAAGGCGCTCTACGCGACCGCGTTCGAGATCGAGACCACCTGGCTGGTCGAAGCCGCATCGCGTCGCCAGAAGTGGATCGACCAGGCGCAATCGCTCAACATCTACATGGCCGGCGCCTCGGGCAAGAAGCTGGACGACACCTACAAGCTGGCCTGGCTGCGCGGCTTGAAGACCACCTACTACCTGCGCACGCAGAGCGCGACGCACGCCGAGAAGTCGACGGTGCAATCGGGTCGGCTCAACGCGGTCTCGTCGGGCCACGGCGAAGCACCGGCCGCGATGAGTGCGTTGGAAGCCGCGGCACTCGCAGCGCAATCGCAACTGAGTGCGATGCCGGCCACCGACATCGCGTTCTGCGGCGTCGACGATCCGACCTGCGAAGCTTGCCAATGATGTCGGCCTGAGGTCGTCGGTATTCGCGGCATCGCCTGACAAGATGCGATGCATGCGAACAACATAACGACCTCATAATTCGAGCGCGGTGTGATGCAGCACTTTGCAACTCACATCGTTGCTCACATAATTTGAGCACTGGATTTTTCTATGTTGACCTGGGACGAAGAAGTCAAGCCCACCTTGCCGAACAACATGCAGCAAGGGCTGCGGCAAACAACGAACGGCGGCACGCAAGTTGGCCGCTCGGCGGAGTCCCCGACTTCGCAATACGGCGCCCACCTCGCTTCCGTTTCCTCGCTTTCTTCTGCTTCCGATTCGGCTTCTTCCGCTTCGGCTTCCGCCAGTTCGATTGCTTCGGTCCCCGGTGCTGCGTCCTCCGCGCCAGCGCGCAGCGCGCCTGCACCCGCGCAGCGCGTCAAAGCCGCCGACAAGCGAATCATCAACGGCCAGACCGACGTCAACCAGCTGGTTCCGTTCAAGTACAAGTGGGCCTGGGAGAAGTACCTCGCCACCTGCGCCAATCACTGGATGCCGCAGGAAGTGAACATGACCCGCGACATCGCGCTCTGGAAAGACCCGAACGGTCTCACCGAGGACGAGCGCCGCATCGTCAAGCGCAACCTCGGCTTCTTCGTGACCGCCGATTCGCTCGCCGCCAACAACATCGTGCTCGGCACCTATCGCCACATCACGGCGCCCGAGTGCCGGCAGTTCCTGTTGCGGCAGGCCTTCGAGGAAGCGATCCATACCCACGCCTACCAGTACATCGTCGAATCGCTCGGCCTGGACGAAAGCGAAATCTTCAACGCCTACAACGAGGTCGCATCGATCCGCGAGAAGGATCAGTTCCTGATCCCGTTCATCGAAGCGATCAGCGATCCGAACTTCCATACCGGCACCCACGAGAACGACCAGACGCTGCTCAAGTCGCTGATCGTGTTCGCCTGCCTCATGGAAGGGCTCTTCTTCTATGTCGGTTTCACGCAGATCCTCGCGCTCGGCCGGCAGAACAAGATGACCGGCGCGGCCGAGCAGTACCAGTACATCCTCCGCGACGAGTCGATGCACTGCAACTTCGGCATCGACCTCATCAACCAGCTCAAGCTCGAGAACCCGCACCTGTGGACGCCCGAATTCAAGGCCGAGATCAAGGCCCTGTTCCAGAAGGCGGTCGAGCTCGAATACCGGTACGCCGAGGACACCATGCCTCGCGGAGTGCTCGGCATGAACGCCTCCATGTTCAAGGGCTACCTGCGCTACATCGCCAATCGGCGCGCGCAGCAGATTGGCCTCGAAACGCTTTTCCCGAACGAAGAAAACCCGTTCCCCTGGATGAGCGAAATGATCGACCTGAAGAAAGAGCGTAATTTCTTCGAGACCCGCGTGATCGAATACCAGTCGGGCGGAGCGCTCTCCTGGGATTGACGGTTCAGACAAACAATAAAAGTGAATTCAGGAATTGCCCTCGACCATGAATCGCACCAAAGAGTGCGCATGGGGAGGGCTCAGGTGTTCATGGTGCTGGGATCGAACCCAACGCCATGAATCGCTTCTCGCTGACCAACATGCGCGAAGTGCTTCAAGAGGTTGATTTTTCAACTTGATCAAGGAGAAATTAGAAATGGCAACTGCAAAGAAAGCGCCGGCCAAGAAAGCCGCTGCAAAGAAGGCTCCGGCCAAGAAGGTCGCAGCAAAGAAGGCCCCCGCCAAGAAGGTAGCGGCCAAGAAGGTAGCGGCCAAGAAGGCGCCCGCCAAGAAGGCCCCTGCGAAGAAGGTAGCGGCCAAGAAGGTAGCCGCGAAGAAGGCTCCGGCGAAAAAGGCTCCTGCCAAGAAGGCGCCGGCCAAGAAGGTAGCAGCGAAGAAGGCTCCGGCGAAGAAGGCCGCAGCGAAGAAGGCCCCTGCCAAGAAGGCGGCGGCGAAGAAGGCTCCGGCGAAGAAGGCCCCTGCGAAAAAGGCTGCGGCTAAGAAGCCCGCTGCCAAGAAAGCAGCGAAAAAGCCCGCTGCCAAGCCTGCCGCCAAGAAGGCCGCGAAAGCACCTGCCAAAGCTGCCGCAGCGCCTGCACCTGCTCCCGCAGCGCAGACCACGTTGAATCCGCAGGCAGCATGGCCCTTTCCGACGGCCAGCAAGCCCTGAGGCATTCAGCGGCCTTGAACGGCCATTGAGCCAGAAGCCCGGCACCGCGAGGTGCCGGGCTTTTTTCATGGGGCTAAACGAGGCCGAGCGCAGCGCGATCGACGGTGTAGTTCTGCGGTCCGCGCTGCGCGATCTTGAGCGCACCCAGCTGGTTGCCGAGCGCAGCGCAACGGGCCAACGGCCAGCCTTGCTCCAGGCCGTAGAGAAGCGCGCCGCGCCAGGCGTCGCCGCAACCGGTGGGCTCGACAACGGCGGTCGGCGTCACGCCCGGCACGTGCTCCCGCTCGCCGCCCGTCCACACCTCGCAGCCTTCGGCGGCAAGGGTCACGACCAGGCCTTCGACCCGGCGCGAAAGATCGGCAAGACTCCATCCGGTGCGCTCGCAGAGCATCTTGCCTTCGTAGTCGTTGACCACCACCCAGCTGGCCTGGTCGACGAAGCGTGCGAGCTCTTCGCCGTTGAACATCGGCAGGCCCTGGCCCGGATCGAACACGAACGGAATGCCGGCCGCCTCGAACTGCGCGGCATGCTGGAGCATGGCCTCCCGTCCGTCCGGCGCGATGATGCCGAGGCGAATGTCTTCGCGGGCGACGATGCGCGTGATGTGCGCCTGCTGCATCGCACCGGGATGAAAGGCCGTGATCTGGTTGTTGTCACGGTCGTTCATGATCATGGCCTGCGCCGTGAAGCTGTCGTCCACCTTGCGGACGAACTCGGTGCTGATGCCCAACCCTTCGAGTCGCTCGACATAGTCGGTGCCATCGCTGCCGACGGTCGCCATCGGCAATGGCTCGCCGCCGATCGCCTTGAGGCTGTAGGCGATGTTGCCCGCGCAGCCGCCGAAGTCCCGCCGCAGCCCCGGGACCAGGAACGACACGTTGAGGATGTGCAACTGATCGGGGAGGATCTGGTCTGCAAAGCGGCCTTCGAAGGTCATGATGGTGTCGAAGGCCAGGGAACCGCAAATGACTGCTGCCATGAATAAGGTCGCTGAAAGGTGAAAGGAAATCGGCGCGGGGCGCGATCAAGGATAGAGCGCCTCGACCAGGAAGCCGGCCACGGGAGGCAGGCCCGAAGCCTCGGGCCCTGCGAGCGAGAGCGGAAGCGAAGCACTGCGCTCGGCATGCGCGGGCAACACGGCCGGAGCGTTGAAGTCGGCCGGCATCAGCACCCGCCTCACCACGGCGCGCTCCTGCAGGTCGAGCAGGCTGAGTTCGATCGCCGGCATGGCGAGGTCCACGGCGGAGACGTTGCGCAAGGTGAAGCTCAGCCGGTACGAATCGCCGGTGCGTTCCCGCGCAAAGGATGCGCCGTCGATCTTGATGTCGCCGATTCGCCGGAGCGCCGACAGCTCGCAACCGGTCGCGCTGCACAGCGCCGACAGCAGCGGCCGCCACGAGGGTTGATGCGCCACCACCAGGTCGCGCTGGAAGCGCAGCACCTGCAGCACGAGCAGCAAGCCGGCGATGACCGCGGCGGCCAGCCACGGTGCGCGCGTGGCCAGGAAACGGGTCTTGATGCGACGAGTTCGGGAGCGCCGCCTGGTGGTCCGCGTACGCACTGGCGCACGAGCCGATGGCGCGGGTTGCGGCTGAACCTCCGGCTCGCTCGTCGACATCACCAGCGACGCAGCGCCATCGCCGAACGGTTGCGAATCCGACGGCGGCTTCTCGCGCGCCGCCTCGCGGGCCTTGTAGCGGGCAAGCTTCGCCGACCTGGCACGTGCGCGCCGGAGAGCCTTCTGGAGTTGCGCGCCCTCGCCGTCAGGCGGCTCCTGCGAGACCGCCGTGCTCGTGCCCGGAGCCGTTGCCTCCGGATCGAGATCGGCGTCATCGGAATCTTCTGCTTCTTCCGACCGGGGAAGAGCGAGCGGTCCGGCGTCCTGCAGTTTCGACTCGTCTTCCGGCGTCGGGGCGTCCTGGTGCGATACCCGCATGAATCGCTTTGCGGCAGGAGCAGGCGGCAACGAGAGGTCGATGCTGGGAAAGGGCGGAAAGGACTTGTACTGGGGAATGGCCGGAACCAAGGGCGCAGGCGGTGCCGAGATTCGATCGGCCGGCCAGGTGTCGGCGAAGAGCGCCGCGAGCGACATCCGGGATGTGGAAGATGCCGGGGATTCGTCCGCCGAGCCTTCGGGATCCGCCTCGACCTGGGCGACCTCGTTCGCCTTGTCCGATTCGGTGAGTCGGTCCTGCGGGGGGAGGTCGTCGTTGAAGTCGTCGTCGTCCTCGACCCATCCACCCCGGTCGGCTTCGGCATGGGCCGGCTCGATGCCCGCCTCTTCATCCGTCGGTTGCCCGACACCGATGTGCGACCCTGAAGCACCGCCGCCGTTTCCGAACACGATATCGGCATCGCGTGCCGCTGCCCGGATCGCATCGCCGTGGGCGTGGTGTTCGCTCGGCTCGGACGGCTCGACCGCCGTGGTCGGCCCCGCGGCAGACGGCCCCGTGAGCGCCGTCACCGGATCCGGTGTCTCGCGCAGGTCGTCGTTGGCATCAAAGACCTGGCTGCAGCGACCGCAGCGCACCCAGCCATCCGAGATGCGCAACTGATCCTTCACCACCTTGAACGTGGTGGCGCAGGCAGGGCATCTCGTGACCAGACTCATTGGGCGCCGATTGTAGGTGTGCCTCCGCTGGCGGAAGCCGCATCGCGCGGGGCTAGAAGCGTGCCGTCATCAGCACCCAGCCGTCCTCTTCGTCGCTCACCTCGAGCGCGGCCCAGGGTGCATAGGCGAGCTTCAATTCATCGGCCTGCCGTTCGAGGATGCCGGCCAGCACGAGCGCACCACCCGGCTCGACATGGCTGCACAGCAAGGGCGCCAGCACCTTGAGCGGCGTGGCGAGGATGTTGGCGAGCACCAGCTCGTAGCGGCCTTGCGCCAGCTCCGAAAGACCGGCTTGCAGCTGCACGCCGTTGGCTTCGGCGTTGAGCCGGGTGGCAGACACCGCCGCCTCGTCGATGTCCACCGCATCGATCTCGATGGCGCCGAACTTGGCGGCGGCGATGGCGAGGATGCCGGAGCCGCAGCCGTAGTCGAGCACGCGTGGCAGCCGTTCGGCGCCGAGCGACCTCGATCGGTTCGCGATCCAGCGCAGGCACATCCGGGTGGT
Source organism: Burkholderiales bacterium 8X (assembly GCA_902506565.1). GTDB lineage: Bacteria > Pseudomonadota > Gammaproteobacteria > Burkholderiales > Burkholderiaceae_C > Variovorax. Next base: position 4,040,581 of record LR732703.1, read on the forward strand.
GGGATGGGTGCCGGTTCCGAACGCGAGCCCGGGGTCGAGCCGGATCACCGTGGTTGCGGCCGCCGGCGGCTCGTGCCAGGTCGGCACGATCCAGAAGTCATCGGTGATGGACACCGGTGCGAACTGCGACTGCGTGAGCCGCACCCAATCCTGCTCGGGCACCTCGCCGATGCCGACGAGCTTGCAGCCTGCGAAGAAATCCTGGGCGGCCAGCAGATCGCTCGCCTCCCGCGCGGCGGCTTCGTTGCGGAACAAGGCCGTCAGGCGCGAGCGCTGCCAGCCTTCCTTGGGTGCCGGCATGCCGGGCTCGCCGAACAACGCCACCTCGGCATCGCTTTGCGCATCCGCGTCCTCGACCGCGACGCTCAAGGCGTCGAGTGCGTCCAGCGCATCGGACACCGCTTCGACCCGATCCTCTGGCGCGATGAGGCGCAGCTCGAACATGGCCTGCCGATCAGCGCTTGTGCGCCACCAGCCACTCCTCGAGGTAGTGGATGTTGGTGCCGCCGCTCATGAACTTGGCATCGACCATCAGCTCGCGGTGAAGCGGGATGTTGGTCTGGATGCCCTCGACCACGGTTTCGTTCAAGGCCGTGCGCATCCGTGCGAGCGCCTGTTCGCGGGTGTCGCCATGCACGATGATCTTGCCGATCATCGAGTCGTAGTTCGGCGGCACGAAGTAGTTGGTGTACACGTGCGAATCGACCCGCACGCCGGGGCCACCCGGCGGATGCCACATCGTGATGCGGCCGGGCGACGGCGTGAACTTGTAGGCGTCCTCGGCATTGATGCGGCACTCGATCGCATGGCCGCGCATCTCGATCTGGCGCTGCACGAAAGGCAGCTTCTCGCCGGCCGCCACCATGATCTGCGTCTTGACGATGTCGATGCCGGTGGTGAATTCGGTCACCGGATGCTCCACCTGCACGCGGGTGTTCATCTCGATGAAATAGAACTCGCCGTTCTCGTAGAGGAACTCGAAGGTGCCCGCGCCGCGGTAGCCGATCTTCTTGCAGGCCGCCGCGCATCGTTCGCCGATCTTCTCGATCAGCTTGCGCGGGATGCCGGGCGCCGGCGATTCTTCGATGACCTTCTGGTGGCGCCGCTGCATCGAGCAGTCGCGCTCGCCCAGGTACACCGCGTTCTTGTGCTTGTCGGCGAGGATCTGGATCTCGATGTGACGCGGGTTCTGGAGAAACTTCTCCATGTAGACCGACGCGTTGTTGAAGGCGGCGCTGGCCTCCGCCTTGGTCATCTGGATCGCATTGACCAGCGCCGCCTCGGTGTGGACCACCCGCATGCCGCGGCCCCCGCCGCCGCCCGATGCCTTGATGATCACCGGGTAGCCGATGGCCCGCGCGATGCGCTTGTTGACCGCCGCATCGTCCGAGAGCTCGCCCTCGGAGCCGGGTACGCAGGGCACGCCGGCCTTGATCATGGTCTGCTTGGCAGACACCTTGTCGCCCATGATCCGGATCGACTCGGGCGTCGGCCCGATGAACTGGAAGCCGCTTTGCTCGACCCGTTCGGCGAAGTTGGCGTTTTCGCTCAGGAAGCCGTAGCCCGGGTGGATGGCCTCGGAGTCGGTGACCTCGGCTGCCGAAATGATGGCCGGCATGTTGAGGTAGCTGAGCGCCGAGGAAGCCGGCCCGATGCACACCGCCTCTTCGGCCAGCTTGACGTACTTGGCTTCGCGGTCGGCCTCCGAATACACCATGACCGCCCGGATGCCGAGTTCGCTGCACGCGCGCTGGATGCGCAGGGCGATCTCGCCACGATTGGCGACAAGAATCTTCTTGAACATGGTCACTCGATGGTGAACAGTGCTTGGCCGTACTCGACCGCCATGCCGTTCTCGACCAGGATCTGCGTGACCGTGCCCGACTTGTCGGCCTCGATCTCGTTGAGGATCTTCATGGCCTCGATGATGCAGATGGTGTCGCCTTCCTTGACCTGGCTGCCGACCTCGACGAACGCCGGGGCGCCGGGGCTGGACGAGCGGTAGAAGGTGCCGACCATCGGCGACTTGACGGCATGGCCTGCGGGCGCCGCGGGAGCGGGTGCGGCAGCGGTTGCAGCCGCTTCGGTCGGCGCCGCGGTCGCAGGCGCCTGCATGGCCGGCGCGACTTGCGCGAATTGAGCGGGCGCTGCGACGCCACCCTTCACGATCCGGACCTTGCCTTCGGCCTCGGTGATTTCAAGCTCGGAAATATTCGAATCAGACACCAGGTCGATCAGTGTCTTGAGTTTGCGCAGATCCATGGGGCTCCAGCGCCGGCGACGCCGGTCTAATGTTTAGAACTTGCTAGAAAAGAGCTTTACGTTGGCGTTTTGTCGTCAACTGCTTCTAGGGAGCGCGGATTGTAAACGTGAACTACGCCCGCTGCCATTCGGCCAGGTCGGCCGATTCGAGCTTGCCCATTTTACGGGCGAGCCTTTGGCCCTTGGCATCGAGGACCAGGGTAAAGGGCAAGCCGCCCTTGGTATTTCCGAGCGCCTTCACGAACTCGGTGCCGTCCAGACCCGCAAGGCCTACCGGATAGCTCACCGGCGTCTTGGCGAGGAACTTGCGCACGGCGCTCGGCTGGTCGATCGCCAGTCCGACGACTTGCCAGCCGTTGCGTGCGTTTTCGCGGAAGAAGGCATCGATCATCGGCATCTCCTCGATGCACGGCGGACACCAGGTCGCCCAGAAATTGAGCAGCAGCGGTTTGCCCTTCAACTGCTCGAAAGCGACCTCCTTGCCGTCCGGCCCCTCGAACCGATGCGTCCAGAAGTCGGCGCCCATCGACTCGCCCGAAGACTCGCGGCGTTGCTGCCACACCGCGCCTGCGACTCCTGCGGTGGCTGCCGTCGCAGCGATCGCGAAGGTCAACCAACGCCTACGTTCCTGATTCATCCTCGCTCCCCTTGTCTTGTGCCATCAGCCGCCGGAGCGCCGCAAGGTCGCCGCGCGGGGTCCGCCCTTGCGCATCGCGCTTGAGCGCGCCACGCAGGTCGTCCAAATCGTAGACCAGCAGGTGGACGCCCACTTCCTCGCCGAGCGGTCGGCAAATCGCATGCACGCTCAACGCCTCGACCTGCTCTCCATGGAAGCCGGTCACCATCCGCGGCTCGTAATCGACGTTGTGATCGATGAGCGCGATCTCGGCCGACTTCGAGTCGTCACAAAAAAGCTGGATATAGATGTCCGAAAGCCGCGTGGCCGTGCCATGCCAGACCGCACCGCCGACATGCGGGCGGAACGCGGCCATGCGCTCCATCCATTCGAGCGCCAAGAGGCGCAGCGCCTCGAGTTCCTGCGGCTGGGTGTCGCCGCAGAAGAGCCGGATGTAGTCGCGGACTTCCGACTCCACCTCGTCGTTGTTCGGCAGTGCGGTGCGCGATGGCAGCCCGAGGTCTTTCAGCGCTCGCCGCTTGGCCGGGCCGTATTCGAGGCCCTCCTCCACCACCAATCGGGCGGCGGTGGCGGCAATTTCGTGCTTGGACCTGTCCATGCTTTCATTCTGCCCCGGTTGGCTCGAAGGCAGAAGCCGCGCCGGGTGCGTCCCTAGAATTGCGCGATGCACATTCATATCCTCGGCATCTGCGGCACCTTCATGGGTGGCCTGGCCGCCCTCGCGCGCGAGGCCGGGCACCGGGTGACTGGCTGCGACGCCGGCGTCTACCCGCCGATGAGCGATCAGCTTCGAAACCTCGGCATCGAACTCATCGAAGGCTTCGGCGCCGACCAGCTCGGGTTGCACCCGGACATCTTCGTCATCGGCAACGTGGTCTCCCGGGCCCGGCTGGCGGACGGCAGCCCGAAATTCCCGCTGATGGAAGCCATCCTCGACGCCGGCGCCGCGTACACGAGCGGTCCGGCGTGGCTGGCCGAGCACGTGTTGCAAGGCCGTCATGTGCTGGCCGTGGCAGGCACCCACGGCAAGACCACCACCACCTCGATGCTGGCCTGGATCCTCGAGTGCGCCGGCCTTGCGCCGGGCTTCCTGATCGGCGGGGTGCCGCTGGATTTCGGCGTGTCGGCCCGGCTCGGCGGCGAAGTGGCCGGCCGCCGACTCTTCGTGATCGAGGCCGACGAGTACGACACCGCCTTCTTCGACAAACGCAGCAAGTTCGTGCATTACCGGCCCCGCACCGCGATCCTGAACAACCTGGAGTTCGATCACGCGGACATCTTCGACGACCTGGCCGCCATCGAGCGTCAGTTCCATCACCTGGTGCGCACGGTGCCTTCGTCCGGCCGGCTCGTGGTCAACGCCGGCGAAGAAAGCCTGGAGCGCGTGCTGGCGCAAGGCTGCTGGAGCGAAGTCGCTCGTTTCGGCGCCAGCTCGGACTGGCAGGCGCGCGGCAGCCACGACGCCTTCGACGTGGTTCGGCGCGGCGAGACGGTTGGCCGGGTCGAGTGGGGCTTGTCCGGTGAACACAACCAGGCCAACGCGCTCGCGGCCATCGCGGCCGCCGACCACGTGGGCGTGCCGGCCGACGAGGCCGCGGCGAGCCTGGCGCGCTTTCGCAATGTCCGGCGCCGTATGGAGCTGCGCGGAAGCGTCGACCAGGGCGGCGGAACGACCGAGGTCTACGACGACTTCGCCCATCATCCGACCGCGATCCGCACCACCCTGGACGGCCTTCGCAACAAGCTGGATTCGAGCGGGCGCGGAGCCGAGCGCATCCTGGCGGCATTCGAGCCGCGCAGCAACACGATGAAGCTCGGCACCATGGCGGCGCAGCTTCCCTGGAGCCTGGCCTCGGCTGACCTTTCGTTCTGCCACACCGGCGGGCTCGACTGGGATGCGGCGGCGGCCCTCGCACCGCTCGGCGATCGGGCCCGGACCGGCTCGTCGATCGATGGCCTGGTCGCGCAGATCGTGCAAGCAGCGCGGCCCGGCGATCACATCGTCTGCATGAGCAATGGCGGCTTCGGCGGCATCCACGGCAAGCTGCTCGAAGCGCTGCGCCAGCGCCAGGATGCCCGCGTGGCATCCACCTGACCCGGACCGGTGATGCGCGCGCGACGCCTGATCGACACGCTCGGCCTGAAGCCGCATCCCGAAGGCGGCTGGTTCGTCGAGACCTTCCGGTCGCCGCTTCGGGTGCAACCGGCGGATGGACGCCCGGCTCGCAGCGCGCTCACCACCATCTATTACCTGCTGGAAGCGCACCAGTTCTCGCGCTGGCATCGGGTGATGTCGGACGAGGTCTGGATCCACCTCGAAGGCGCGCCGCTCGCGCTCTGGACCAGCGATGCGGCCTTGCGCACGCCGCCGGCCCATTTGCGCCTCGGGCCGGTCGATCTGCACGGAACACGGCCGCAGCACACGGTTTCGGCCGGACTGTGGCAGGCCGCGAGGCCCCTGTCGGCAAAAACCGCGGCGGGAACCGAGCCGCGCGCAGCCCCATCGGCGATCCAGCATCAGTCCGAAGCTTCAGCTGAAGCCGAAGGCGGCCCTGCAGCCGATTTCACGCTCGTCAGCTGCAGCGTCGGCCCGGGCTTCGACTTCAGCGACTTCGCTTTCATGGCCGCCGAGAGCGAAGAAGCCGCGCTGCTGCGCCACCACTGGCCGGAGCTTGCTGCGCTCATCTGACCGCCACGGCGCGGCATCAGCCTCAACCCCTCCGCTGCTTGACCGCCTGCGACAGCGTGTCCAGCAAGGACAGCGACTCCTCCCAACCGAGGCAGGCATCGGTGATGCTCTTGCCGTACTCGAGCGCGCCGACCGGGTCGACGCCGGCGGTGAACTTCTGCGTACCGGGATTGAGGTGGCTCTCGATCATCAAGCCGAAGATGCTGTGGCTGCCGCCGGCGATCTGCGTGCCGATGTCGGCCGCGACCTCGATCTGTTTCACGTGCTGCTTGCTGCTGTTGGCATGGCTGCAATCGACCATCAGCTTCGGCGGCAGCTTGGCGGCTTCGAGGTCGGCACACGCCGCGCGGACGCTCGCCGCGTCGTAGTTCGGCGTCTTGCCGCCACGGAGGATGACGTGGCACTCCGGATTGCCGTTGGTCTGCACGATCGCGACCTGGCCGTTCTTGTGGACCGACAGGAAGTGATGGCCGCGGGCGGCGGCCTGGATCGCGTCGGTGGCGATGCGGATGTTGCCGTCGGTGCCGTTCTTGAAGCCGATCGGCGCCGACAGGCCGGATGCGAGTTCGCGGTGGACCTGGCTTTCGGTGGTGCGGGCGCCGATCGCGCCCCAGGCGATCAGGTCGCCGATGTACTGCGGCGAAATCACGTCGAGGAATTCGCTGCCCGCCGGCAGCCCGAGACGGTTGATGTCGATCAGCAGTTGACGCGCGATTCGAAGTCCCTCGTCGATCCTGAAGCTCGCATCGAGGTACGGATCGTTGATGAGCCCTTTCCAGCCGACCGTCGTGCGCGGCTTCTCGAAATAGACCCGCATCACGATCTCCAGCGTGTCGGCATGCTGGTCGCGCGCGGCCTTCAGGCGCCGGGCGTATTCGAGTGCCGCCACCGGATCGTGGATCGAGCACGGCCCCATGATGACCAAGAGCCGATCGTCGCTGCCGGCCATGATGTTCCTGATCTTCTGGCGAGTGGCGGTGATCAGGCTCTCGACCGGCGTTCCGCTGATCGGGAAAAAGCGGATGAGGTGTTCGGGCGGTGGGAGCACGTTGATGTCCTTGATGCGTTCGTCGTCGGTCCGGCTGGTTTTTTCGACGCTCGCATACCAGCTGTCGCTGGCCGATCCGGTGCTCTTCGGGTTCATCGCTCGATCCTTCTTGGTTAACGTTTGTTCAAGGCATAAAAAAACCGCCGGGGCTTGGGGCACCGGCGGTTTTTGGAAGGCTTGTGTGTTGCTTACGCGCTCGCCTCTCGTCCGCCGGAATTCGGGAACCAAAAGTACGAGAAGTAAAAAACGGCGCGCAGCGACATAGGGCCGGAATGTAGCACGGGCTTGGCTGCCAACATGTTGCGTTCTGGTATCAGGCGGTGCCGCCGACGGTGAGCCCGTCGATGCGCAAGGTCGGCTGGCCGACGCCGACCGGAACGCTCTGCCCTTCCTTGCCGCAGGTGCCGACGCCGGAATCGAGCGCCATGTCGTTGCCGATCATGCTCACCCGCGTCAATGCATCGGGGCCGTTGCCGACCAGGGTCGCGCCCTTGACCGGATACTGGATCTTGCCGTTCTCGACCCAGTAGGCCTCGCTCGCCGAGAACACGAACTTGCCGCTCGTGATGTCGACCTGGCCGCCGCCGAAATTGGTGGCGTACAGGCCCTTCTTGATGCTGGCCACGATCTCCAGCGGATCGCGCTTGCCGCCGAGCATGTAGGTGTTGGTCATGCGCGGCATCGGCACATGGGCGTAGCTTTCGCGGCGGCCGTTGCCGGTCGGCGCGGTCTTCATCAGGCGGGCATTCAACGAATCCTGGATGTAGCCCTTGAGGATGCCGTCCTCGATCAGCACGTTGCGCTGGCTCGCGTTGCCCTCGTCGTCGACATTGAGCGATCCGCGCCGGTCGGCGATGGTGCCGTCGTCCAGCACCGTGACGCCCCGCGCCGCCACCCGTTCGCCGATGCGGCCCGAGAACGCGCTCGAGCCCTTGCGATTGAAGTCGCCTTCCAGGCCGTGGCCGATGGCCTCGTGCAGCAGGATGCCGGGCCAGCCCGGGCCGAGCACCACCGTCATTTCGCCAGCGGGCGCAGGTCGCGAATCGAGATTGGTCAACGCGCCATGGACCGCCTGGTCGACGTACTTGGCGATGTGCTCGTCGTCGAAGTAGTCGAGCCCGAAGCGGCCACCGCCGCCGCCCGAGCCCATTTCGCGGCGCCCGTTCTGCTCGGCAATGACCGTGACCGACAGGCGCACCAGCGGCCGGACATCCGCGGCCAGGGTGCCGTCGGCTCGCGCGACCAGCACCACGTCGTATTCGCTGGCCAGCCCCGCCATCACCTGGGCGATGCGCGGATCGCGGGAGCGGGCGAGCTTCTCGACCTTGCCGAGCAGGTCGACCTTGGCCTGGCTGTCGAGGGTGGAAATCGGATCGACGCCGCCGTAGAGCGAGCGGCTGCCGGCCACCTTGCGGGCCGGCGTCTTGACGCGGGCATTGCGGCCGGCCGACGAGATGGTGCGCACGGTGCGGGCTGCATCGAGGAGCGAGGCTTCGGAGATGTCGTCCGAATAGGCGAATGCCGTCTTCTCGCCGCTCACGGCCCTCACGCCGACGCCCTGGTCGATGCTGAAGCTGCCGGTCTTGACGATGCCTTCCTCGAGGCTCCAGCCTTCGCTGCGCGTGTACTGGAAGTACAGGTCCGCATCGTCGACCTTGTGCGCCGTGATCTCGGCCAGCGCGCGGGACAGGTGCGTTTCGTCGAGGCCGAAGGGCGTGAGCAGGAGCTGCTGCGCCGTGGCGAGGCGCTCGATGGTGGGTTCGCGGGAGATCATCGCGGGATTCTAGGACCGCCCCCCGCCCTGCGCACCCGAAGGGTCAGGATTGCATCAGCCGCCGGGCCCGCGAAATCGACATCAGGATGCCGAGCCCCAGCCCGAGCGTGACCATCGCGGTTCCGCCGTAGCTGATGAAGGGAAGCGGCACGCCGACGACCGGCAGGATGCCGCTCACCATGCCCATGTTCACGAAGGCATAGGTGAAGAAGATCATGGTCATGGCGCCGGCGAGGAGGCGCGAGAACAAGGTGGGCGCATCCATCGCGATCGCCAGCCCCCGGAAGATGAGGAAGATGAAGGCGCAGATCAGCATCAGGTTGCCGGTCAGCCCGAATTCCTCGGAATAGGCGGCGAAGATGAAGTCGGTGGTGCGCTCGGGGATGAACTCGAGGTGCGTCTGCGTTCCCTGCATGAAGCCCTTGCCGCCGATGCCGCCGGAGCCGATCGCGATCATGCCCTGGATGATGTGGAAGCCCTTGCCGAGCGGATCCTTGCTCGGATCGAGCAGCGTGCAGACCCGCTGCTTCTGGTAGTCGTGCAGCACCCGCCAGTCGACCCCGTCGGCGCAGATCTGCGACTCGAAGCCGACGATCAGCGAAACCGCCACCAGGCCGAGCAACACCGGCGGCACGATCAGCTTCCAGGGAAGGCCGGCAAAGAAGATGACCGACATGCCTGCCGCCAGCACCAGCAAGGACGTGCCGAGGTCGGGCTGCTTCATGATCAAGCCGACCGGCACCGCCAGCAGCAGCGTCGCAACCACGAAGTCGAGCGGCCGCAGTTGCCCCTCGCGGCGCTGGAACCACCAGGCGAGCATCAGCGGCATGGCGATCTTCAGGATCTCGCTCGGCTGGATCACCATGCCGACGTTGATCCAGCGCTGCGCGCCCTTCTTGGTGATGCCGAAGAGCGCCACCGCCACCAGGAGCCCGACCCCGACCAGGTAGAGCGGAACCGCGAAAGCCATCAGGCGCTGCGGCGGCACCTGCGCCACCACGAACATGATGAAGCCGGCCAAGAGCATGTTGCGGCCGTGGTCGGTGAAGCGCGAGCCGTGGTCGAAACCGGACGAATACATGGTGACCAGTCCGGCGCCGGCGAGCAGCAGCACGGCGATGGCGAGCCAACCGTCGAAGCCCTGGAAGATGGGCGCGATGCGCCGCGCGAGCGAGGGCTGTTGGAACACGGCTGACATGGGCGCGGATTATCCCTCGCATGGCCGACCGAGGAGGCTGGTGCGGTGCTGCTTTTCGGTGAGAATCGCCAGTGCTCAAGGTCGCTATAAAAAACATAGCATGACGCCTCCTCCGACCACCCACCTGCTTTACCTCCATGGTTTTCGCTCGTCGCCGCAGTCGACCAAGGCGAAGCAAATGGCCAGCCGCCTCGCCGAGCGTCATCCGGCGGTGAACTTCTGGTGCCCCCAGTTGCCGCCCTCGCCGCACGACGCCATCGAGATGATCATGCGGGGCATTGCGCGGTGGCCGCGAGACTCGATGGCGGTGGTGGGCTCCTCGCTCGGCGGCTTCTATGCGACCTACGTCACCGGCATGACCCGCTGCCGCGCCGTCCTGCTGAACCCGGCGGTGCATCCGGCCCGCGACCTGGCGCGGCACATCGGCGCGCAGACCCAGTGGCACGATCCGGCCACCCGCTTCTACTTCAGGCCCGAGTACATCGACGAGCTGCACGCGCTCGATGTCGGACCCCTGACCCGACCCGAGCGGGTGTTGGCGATCATCGCCAAGGGCGACGAGCTGCTCGACTGGCGCGAGATGTCGGCCCGCTACCCCGGCAGCCGCATCGACCTGCGCGAAGGCGGGGATCATGCGTTGTCGGATTTCGAACACAAGCACCTCGACGAGGTGATCGCCTTTCTCGACCTGGCCTGACGCACCGGCACGCCGCCCGAGGCGTTTCCGGACGGCCAGCATGGGAGAATCCGCGCCATGTTTGTTCTGTACGAAGAAGCCGGCAAGTACCTGGGCGGCCGCATCCTTTCCGAGGCAGAAGCGTCGGCGCAAGTCGAGCTCGAATCGGGCAAGCGGGTCAAGGTCAAGAGCGGCCACATCGTGCTTCGCTTCGAGAAGCCCGCACCTGCGCTGTTGATCGCCGAGGCCCGCCGGCTGGCCGCCGAGATGGACCTCGACCTGGCCTGGGAATTCGCGCCAGAAGGCGAGTTCGGCTTCGCCGACCTGGCGGTGGACTACTTCCAGGCCAAGCCCTCGCTGGAGCAGCAGGCCGCCTCGCTGCTGGCGCTCTTCGAGGCGCCGCACTACTTCCGGCGCGCCGGCAAGGGGCGCTTCAAGAAAGCGCCGGCCGAGATCGTGCAACAGGCGTTGGCGGCCATCGAGAAGAAGAAGGCGGTCCAGGCGCAGATCGCCGAATGGGCGGCCCAGCTCGCAGCCGGCGAATGTCCTGCCGCCGTTCGCGATCAGCTCTACAAGATCCTCTTCAAGCCCGACAAGAACGCGCCCGAGTACAAGGCGGTGGTCGAGGCTTCGCGCAGCACCCAGCGCGCACCGCTCGACCTGCTCGAACAGGCCGGCGCGATCGATTCGGCCTACCAGTTCCACTGGCGGCGCTTCCTGTTCGAGAACTTTCCGAAGGGCACGGCCTTTCCGCCGCTCGCCGCACCGGTCATCGCGGACGAGCTGCCGCTCGCATCCGTCCAGGCCTTCTCGATCGACGACTCGCAGACCACCGAAATCGACGACGCACTTTCGGTGCAGGGACTCGGCAGCGGCCAGGTGACGGTCGGCATCCACATCGCGGCGCCGGGCCTCGCGCTCGTGCCAGGCGGCCCGATCGACAAGGTGGCGCGCTCGCGCATGTCGACCGTCTACATGCCGGGCCACAAGATCACGATGCTGCCGGACGAGGTGGTGCAGGCCTACACCCTGCAGGAAGGCCGCGACTGCCCGGCGGTCTCGCTCTATGCCAGCTTCGACGAATCCACGCTGTCGCTCCTTTCGACCGAGACCCGGCTGGAGCGGGTGCCGATCGTCGCCAACTTGCGGCACGACCAGCTCGACCGCTTCGTCGACGAGGCGTGGTTGCAGGACGCGGCGCTGGCCGCCGGCGACACGCCGGAGGCTGCCGAGCGGCTGCGCGCGCCGCTCTCGTTTCTCTTCAAGCTCGCCAGGCATCTCAAGGCACAGCGCGAAGTCGTCCGGGGCAAGCCCGAAAGCTTCAATCGCCCCGACTACAACTTCCGCCTGGTCGGCAACGACGGCGAGCCGGATGGCAGCGAGCAGGTTCAGATCACCACCCGGCAGCGCGGCGCGCCACTCGACCTGATCGTCTCCGAAGCCATGATCCTGGCCAACAGCACCTGGGGCAGCTGGCTCGGCGAACTGGGCGTGCCCGGCCTCTACCGCAGCCAGGCCAGCCTGGCGCCCGGCATCAAGGTGCGAATGGGAACTCGCGCCTTGCCGCATGCGGGCCTCGGGGTGAAGAGTTATGCCTGGAGCACGTCGCCGCTGCGCCGCTACACCGACCTCGTCAACCAGTGGCAGATCATCGCGGCCGCCCGCCATGGCAAGACCGCGGCGCTGGCAGCGCCCTTCAAGCCCAAGGACGCGGACCTGTTCTCGATCCTCTCGGGCTTCGACGCCGCCTACGCGACCTACAACGCCTACCAGGGCGCCATGGAGCGCTTCTGGACGCTCAAGTACCTGGAGCAGCAAGGCATCGCCGAACTCGAGGCCACGCTGATCAAGGACGTACCGCAGGGGGCGCTCGCGCGAGCCGACACCCTGCCGCTGGTCTTTCACGTGACCGGCACGCAGGGCCTCGCGCGCGGGGCGCGGGTCAGGGTGAAGCTCGGCGAAATCGACGAAATCGCGCTCGACGTCCACGGCACCGTGGTCGAGCGCCTCGACGCAGCGCCGGCACTGGCCGATGCGCTCGACGACGAAGGCAGCGGCGAGGTCGAGGAGATGGCCGGGCCGCTGGCCATCGCGGTCGACCTTGCCGACGGCGATGCCGACAGCGAGACGCCTCAACCCGAGAAAACCCCGGCATGAACCTGCGCGACTTCAGCACGCTGCAGATCGCAATCGGCATCTCGGTGCTGGCGCATGCCGGCTTGCTGGCGGTCCGCTTCGCCGACCCCGAATCCTTCAACCGGGTCTTCAAGGAAACGCCGCTCGAGGTCATCCTGGTCAACGCCAAGACCAACGAGCGGCCCGACAAGGCGATGGCGATCGCGCAGGCTTCGCTCGCCGGCGGCGGCGACCTCGACAAGGGCCGCGCCACCAGCCCCCTGCCGCCCTCGGCCTTCACCGCCATCGGCGACAGCGCCGACGATGCGCGCCGCCAGGTCGAGGCCATGCAGGAGCAGCAGCAGATGCTGCTGACCCAGATCAAGAAGCAGCTCGCCTCGATGCCGCTGCCCGACCCGCGCAACCAGGGCAACCCGGCCGAGGCGGCGGCCCGCGAAGAGAAGCGCAAGCAGCTCACCGAGCTGTTGGCGGAAATCGAGCGCCGGGTCAACGAAGAAAATGCCCGCCCCAAGAAGCGCTACCTGAGCCCGGCCACCAAGGAAGCGGCGTATGCCGGCTATGTCGACGCACTCAGGCGGCGCATCGAGGCCCGCGGCACCGAGAACTTTCCGGAGATCGCCGGCAAGAAGCTCTATGGCGAGCTCACGATGATGGTCACGGTCAACTTCGACGGCAGCCTGGTCGACACCGAGATCATCGAGAGCTCGGGCGATCGGCTGCTCGACCGCCGGGCCCAGGCCATCGTCCGCAGCATCGGCAACTTCGGCCGCTTCAACGACGCGATGCGCCGCCAGACCGACCAGATCGTGCTGCCCTCGCGCTTCAAGTTCACGCGCGACGAAACGCTCGAGACCCAGGTCTCGTCCAAGCCCTGACCCAAGCGAAGCGAAGCGAATCGGACCGAGCCGCACGATGGATCTCTACTGCGTCATGGGCAATCCGGTGGAGCACAGCCGCTCGCCGTGGATACACGCGCGCTTCGCGGAACTCACCGGGCAGACATTGCGATACGACCGCCGGCGGGTGGAACTGGATGGCTTTGCCGATGGCGTCGCGGCCTTCCGCGGCGAGGCTTCCGGCACCGCGCGCGGCTGCAACGTGACCGTGCCCTTCAAGTTCGATGCCGCCCGGCTGGCCAACCGGCGCAGCGAGCGAGCGACGCTCGCGGACGCCGCCAACGTCCTCAGCTTCGCCGAAGACGGCAGCATCGATGCCGACAACAGCGATGGCGCGGGCCTGGTCGCCGACATCGAGCAGCATGCCGCGCGCCCGCTCGCCGGAGTCGACCTGCTGCTGCTCGGCGCAGGCGGCGGCGCTTCCGGGGTGCTGGGTCCGCTGCTTCAGGGCCGGCCTCGACGTCTGGTGGTCGCGAACCGGACCTTGTCGCGCGCGATCGAACTGGTGCAGCGCCATGCCGCGCTGGCGCTCGCCAGCGGCGTGAGCCTCGAGGCGCAGGCGCTGGGCGATGTGCAAGGCACATTCGATCTGGTGGTGAATGCCACCGCGTCCAGCCTGGCGGGCGGCGAGGTGCCGGTGTCGGCCAGCGTCCTCCAGCCCGGCACGCTGGCCATCGACATGATGTACGGACCGGCCGCCGCCGGCTTCATGCAGTGGGCGCGCCGACACGGCGCCATTCCGCGGGACGGCCTCGGCATGCTGGTCGAGCAGGCGGCCGAAGCCTTCGCGGTCTGGCGCGGCGTGCGTCCGCCGACCCAGGACGTGCTGGCCGAATTGCGCGCCATCGTCGATCGCGCGTGAAGGCCGTTCTTCGTTGGCTGCTGTGCCTGCTGTTCGCGGGCTTCGCACTCCAGGTGTTCTTCGTCGGGCGAATCGCGCTGATGGCGGTGGTCGATCCGCAGTCCACCGCCTTCCAGCGCTCCGAAGCCTGGCGAACCGCCACCGAGGGCCGGAGCAACGGCGAGCGCGACTGGCGCCAGCGCTGGGTGCCGTACACGCAGATCGCCGAGAACCTGAAACGCGCGGTGATCGCGAGCGAGGACGGCGAATTCATCTATCACGGCGGGGTCGAGTGGGAGGCGATCGAACGCGCCCGCCAGCGCAATGCCAAGGCCGAACAGCTGGCGGCGCGCCGCGCCGCGCAGATGCGGGCCCGCGGCAAGGAGCCGCGCCCGCCGCAGATGCGCGGCGGCTCGACCATCACCCAGCAGCTGGCCAAGAACCTGCTGCTTTCCGGCGAGCGAACGATGCTGCGCAAGGGCCAGGAGCTGGTGCTCGCCACCCTGCTGGAAATCTTCTTGAGCAAGCAGCGCATCCTCGAGATCTACCTGAACAGCGTCGAATGGGGCGAAGGCGTGTTCGGTGCCGAGGCCGCGTCGCAGCATTACTTCAAGAAGCCTGCAGCAAGACTCAACGCGAGCGAGGCTGCGCGGCTCGCGGTCATGCTGCCGAGCCCCAAGGCCTTCGAGCGCCGGCCCGGGTCGCCTTATCTCTCGAACCGCACCGGCACGATCGTCGCGCGGATGCCCTCGGCCGAACTGCCCTGATCCGGCTCGCGCCCCTGCCGCAGACGGGCATTCGAAGGCAGGTGCCGCCCGTATGATCGGCGCCATGCTTGCGAAGTTGCTGGGGTGGATGCTGTTGGGCGTGGTTCGTCTCTTGACGGGCGCGCAGGCTCGTTGGCATGGCTGCCCGCCCAAGGCCGAACAGCGCATCTACTTCGCCAACCACCAGAGCCACATCGACTTGGTCATGATCTGGGCCGCGCTGCCCGAAGAACTTCGCAGCATCACGCGACCGATCGCCGCCCGCGACTACTGGGCCAACACGCCGTTCAAGCGCTGGATCACGACCAAGGTCTTCAACGCGATCTATGTCGAACGAGGCGGCAGCCCTTCGCCGGCTGGCGCCAAGGATTCGGCACCGTCGCAAGCCATGGCGACACGCGGTGACGACGAGCGCATCGAACCCACGCTCGAAAGCAACCCGGCACCGCTGCATGAAACTGCCTCGACGCCGGAGCCGGAGGCAGTGCAGCTGGCGCAGGCCGCGCAGGTGACAGCGGCTGCGCCCGGCTCTCCCGAAGCCCTGGCACCGCTCCAACCCCTTATCGACGCCCTGCAAAGCGGCGACTCGATCATCATCTTCCCCGAGGGCACGCGTGGACACACCGGCGAGCCGCAGAAGTTCAAGTCCGGCCTCTACACCCTTGCGCAGCTGTTCCCGGACGTGGTGCTGGTACCGGCCTGGATCGACAACGTGCAGCGGGTCATGCCCAAGGGCGAAGTCGTGCCGGTGCCGATCCTCTGCTCGGTCACCTTCGGCGCGCCGGTTCGGCTCGAAGCCGAGGAAGAGCGGCGCGCCTTCCTGGATCGTGCACGCGAGGCGGTGGTCGCCCTGCGCGCCGCCTGATCAACACACCGTCATGTACCCCTTCCTGCGCAGCCTCACGCCGACCCAACAGGTCGCGGCGCTGTTCCTCATCGTCTTCGGCCTGCTCGTCGTCATGAGCACCGTCGCCTTCTTGCTCACCTTCAAGGAGCGGCGCAATCCGGTCCATGACGAGCTCTGGCAACGCGAGCTGCAGCACTACCGGCGGCTGCTCGGCACCACCTGGTTCATGGTGGCGGTGTTCTGGATCGGCTGGGCCCTGGGCGAAACCGTGGCGACCCTGCTCTTCGCCTTCATCTCGTTCTTCGCGCTGCGCGAGTTCATCTCGCTCTCGCCGACCCGGCGCGGCGACCATCGCAGCCTGATCCTGGTCTTCTTCATCGTGCTGCCGGTGCAGTTCTGGCTGGTGGCGACGGCACGCTTCGACCTCTTCACCGTGTTCATCCCGGTGTACGCATTCCTGGCGATCCCGGTAGTAAGCGCGCTGGCCGACGATCCGAACCAGTTTCTCGAACGCACCGCCAAGCTGCAATGGGGAATCATGGTCTGCGTCTTCGGCATGAGCCATGTGCCGGCCTTGCTGCTGCTGTCGTTCCCGGGGTACGAGGGCAAGAGCGCGTTCCTCGTGTTCTTCCTCGTCTTCGTGGTGCAGACCTGCATGCTGGTGCAGCATGTCATCGCCCGGCGCAGCACCTTGCCGATGGCGTCGGCTGCACTGCCGGTGCCTGCGCCGCCCACCGCACTCTTCCGGCGCGAACCCTTCGCCCCGCATGTGAGCCGCAGCTTCAACTGGACCAGCTGGGCGATCGGCATGGCGATCGCGAGCCTGGTGGGTGCCCTGCTGTCCTTCATCACCCCGTTCCGGTTCGGCCAGGCATTGGCGGTGTCGCTGATCGCCTGCATCGCCGGCTCGATGGGCCACCTCGTCATGAAGGCCATGAAGCACGACCGCGGCATTCCGAGCTGGGGCCGGCGCGGCGTCGGCATCACCGGCGCCAATGGCCTGCTCGATCGGGTCGACGCGCTCTGCTTCGCGGCGCCGGTGTTCTTCCATTCGGTGCGCTGGTACTTCGACGCATGAACCGCCGCCCGCGATGAGGATCCTCGGCATCGATCCGGGCCTGCAGACCACCGGCTTCGGCGTGGT
Source organism: Burkholderiales bacterium 8X (assembly GCA_902506565.1). GTDB lineage: Bacteria > Pseudomonadota > Gammaproteobacteria > Burkholderiales > Burkholderiaceae_C > Variovorax. The sequence continues at coordinate 4,057,496 of LR732703.1, forward strand.
CGATATCGACGGCCATGCGCTGCGCTACGTGGCGAGCGGCACGATCAGCACCCGCAAGGTGGCGCAGGGCGAGCTGCCGGCGAGGCTCAAGGTGCTGTTCGACGGCATCGGCGAGATCGCCGAGCGCTACAAGCCGGATGCGGCCGCGGTCGAAATCGTCTTCGTCAACGTCAATCCGCAATCGACCCTGTTGCTCGGCCAGGCGCGTGGGGCCTGCCTGACGGCACTGGTCACCAACAACCTCTCGGTCGCCGAGTACACGGCGCTGCAGATGAAGCAGGCGGTCGCCGGCCATGGCCGCGCAGCCAAGGCGCAGGTCCAGGAAATGGTGAAGCGCCTGCTGCAACTGCCGGGCCTTCCGGGCAGCGATGCGGCGGATGCGCTGGGCATCGCGATCACCCACGCCCACGTGGGCAGTTCGATGAGCCGCTTGAGCCAGGCCGCGGTGCTGACGCGCACCACGACTGGCATGTACCGCCAGGGTCGCACTCGCTGACCCGAGCGCCCCGACCGGGCGGCCCGAGGGCCTTTTCTCAAGCTCTCAAGCCACGCGTTCGGCGATCAGCACCGCGAAGAAGCCGAACGCCGCCAGCAGCGTCCATTTCAGGACGATCCAGCCGAAGCGGCGGTACTTGGGCTGCCCCGTGCCGGCGTAGAACGCGAAGGACACGCCGGCGGTCAGCAGCAGGAAAAGAATGGCCCAGCGAAACAGCAGCATGTGAGAGCGATGAGCCTGTGGTCGCGAAAAAGAGCTACCAGGCCCGCGCGACTTCGGCGAAGCCGGCCGGCGCCTGCTTCTGGTCGTCGAAGGTGACGATCTCGTAGGCGTCCTCTTGCGCGAGCAATTCGCGCAGCAGGCGGTTGTTGAGCGCATGGCCGGAGCGGAACGCGGTGTACGCCGCCAGCAAGGGCCGGCCGATCACGTACAGGTCGCCCATCGCGTCGAGGATCTTGTGCTTCACGAACTCGTCGTCATAGCGCAGCCCACCGGCGTTCAGCACCTTGGTGTCGTCCATCACGATCGCGTTGTCCAGCCCGCCGCCGAGCGCCAGGCCGCGGGAGCGCATGTATTCCACTTCCTTGGTGAAGCCGAAGGTGCGTGCGCGTGCAATGTCCCGGCTGTAGGAACCCGAGCCCAGGTCGAACTCGAAGCGCTGCCCGGTCGAACTCACCACCCGGTGGTCGAAATCGATCTCGAAACTCAGCTTGAAGCCGTGGTGCGGCGCGAGCCGGGCCCACTTCAGGTCGCCGCCCTCGCCTTCCCGAACTTCCACCGGCCGGGTCACCCGGATGAAGCGGCGCGGCGCCTTCTGCAATTCGATGCCTGCGCTTTGCAGCAGGAACACGAATGACGATGCCGAGCCGTCGAGGATCGGAACCTCGTCCGCCGTGATATCGATCAAGAGATTGTCGATGCCGAGCCCTGCGCAGGCCGACATCAGGTGCTCCACCGTCTGCACCTTGGCCGCCCCCGACGACACCGTCGAGGCCAGCCGCGTATCCGTCACCGCCTCGGCGGTCATCGGAATCTCCACCGGCTGCGGCAGATCCACCCGCCGGAACCGGATCCCGAAATCCACCGGCGCCGGCCGCAGCGTCAACTCCACCCGCTGCCCGCTGTGCAGCCCCACGCCCACGGCGCGAGTGATCGATTTAAGCGTTCGTTGAGCCAGCACCCGGCCGATTCTAGGAGCCCCCGCCCGATCGAGCGATCGACGGTTGGCTATACCCCGCATGGCCATCATGAAGCTCCGAAACCCGCCAACGCCCTGTCCATGGGATCCCGGTATTCAGAAATGCGACGCAGGAGCGATTGATAGGGTGTGAAGCGTAGCGAGCGCCCCGAGGTTGCGCCGAGAAGCGCAGCCGTACTCCGGTACGGCGAGCATCGCAGGCGCAAGATCGGGGCGCGCAGTAGCTTCAAACCCTATCAATCCGCTTGGCGGCGCAGGAAGGCGGGGATCTCGAAATCGTCCATGCCGCCGTTCGACAGCGCATCGACCTTGGCAGCCGCCATCGTCCGATTGGTCCGCCAGACGCTGGGCACCGCCATGCCGTCGTAGTTCATGTTGCCCGCGCCGGCGGTCTGCTGCGCACCGCCCAGATGCGGCACGCCGAACGGGATGTTGTCGGTGCCGGTGCGGATGACCTCCAGCGTCGGCGCCTGGCGACGTGCGTCCTGCCGCGACAGCCCGGTCGCGACCACGGTCACGCGCATCTCGTCGCCCAGGTTGTCGTCGTAGGCGGCGCCGTAGATCACATGGGCATCCGGCGAGGCATACGCGCGGATGGTATTCATCGCGAGCTTCGACTCGTTCAGCTTCAGCGAATTCTTCGATGCGGTCACCAGCACCAGCACGCCCTTGGCACCCGAGAGGTCGATGCCTTCGAGCAGCGGGCAGGCCACGGCCTGCTCGGCGGCGATGCGCGCACGGTCGGGACCCGCGGCCGATGCGGTGCCCATCATGGCCTTGCCCGGTTCGCCCATCACGGTCCGCACGTCCTCGAAGTCGACGTTCACGCCGCCGTACTCGTTGATGATTTCCGAGATGCCGCCGACCGCGTTCTTGAGCACGTCGTTGGCATGCGCGAAGGCTTCGTCCTGCGTCACGTCCTCGCCCAGCACGTCGAGCAGCTTTTCGTTGAGCACCACGATCAGCGAATCGACGTTCGCCTCCAGTTCGGCCAGCCCCTGGTCCGCGTTGGTCATGCGCCGGCCGCCTTCCCAGTCGAAGGGCTTGGTCACCACGCCCACGGTCAGGATGCCCATCTCCTTGGCGACCCGAGCGATCACCGGCGCCGCGCCGGTACCGGTGCCGCCGCCCATGCCGGCCGTGATGAACAGCATGTGCGCGCCGTCGATCGCAGCGCGGATGTCATCCACCGCGGCTTCGGCCGCATCGCGGCCCTTCTCCGGCTTGCTGCCTGCGCCCAGTCCGTTGGTGCCCAGCTGGATGGTGCGGTGCGCATTGCTGCGCGAAAGTGCCTGCGCATCGGTGTTCGCGCAAACGAACTGCACGCCCTGCACGCCCCGCTCCATCATGTGCGCGACCGCATTGCCGCCGCCGCCGCCCACGCCGATCACCTTGATCATGGTGCCCTGGTTGAATTCTTCGATCTCGATCATTTCGATGGCCATGTCTAACTCCTGAAAATGTGCAGTTGCCGTGTGGGAAAAAAGTAGTTGTTGTCGCGAAGCAGAAATCATTTCTTGCAACCTGGCGGCCCCGTCCGTCGCCATCGCTCGTTGAAGTGCCGCGAAGGACTCCCCCGAGCCAATGAAATTGAACCGATGTTCATACGCGCGGGCCCCCTTCCAGCGAACACCGCGGATCCGGCTCCGCCGGTCCGCAGGTGTTGCCCCCTGCAAGGGGGTTGGCGAAGCGACACGAAGTGCGCGAAGACTGGGGATGCATCAAAAGTTCCCCACGATGAAGTCCTTGAAGCGCCCGAAGGCCGTCTTCACCGAACCGTTCTTTTGCGCGACCTTGAAGCCGCGCAGCCGCGCGTACCGGGCTTCCTCGAGCAAGCCCATCACGGTTGCGGCACGGGGCTGGGCCACCATGTCCGACAGCGCGCTCGAATACTTCGGAATCCCGCGGCGCACCGGCTTCAGGAAGATGTCCTCGCCCAGCTCGACCATGCCCGGCATCACGGCGCTGCCGCCGGTCAGCACCACGCCGGAAGACAGCACTTCCTCGTAGCCAGACTCGCGCACCACCTGCTGCACCAGCGAAAAAATCTCTTCGACCCGCGGCTCGATCACGCCGGCCAGCGCCTGCTTGCTCAGCATGCGCGGACCGCGGTCGCCCAGCCCCGGCACCTCGACCTGGGTGTCCGGGTCGGCCAGCAGTTGCTTGGCGAAGCCGTTCTCGACCTTGATGTCCTCGGCGTCCTTGGTCGGCGTGCGCAAGGCCATCGCGATGTCGCTGGTGATGAGGTCGCCGGCGATCGGGATCACCGCGGTGTGCCGGATCGCGCCGTTGGTGAAGATCGCGACATCGGTGGTGCCGGCGCCGATGTCCACCAGCACCACGCCCAGTTCGCGCTCGTCCTCGGTCAGCACGGCCTGGCTGGAGGCGAGCGGGTTCAGCATCAGCTGGTCGACCTCGAGCCCGCAGCGGCGCACGCACTTGATGATGTTCTCGGCCGCGCTCTGGGCACCGGTCACGATGTGCACCTTGGCCTCGAGCCGCATGCCGCTCATGCCGATCGGTTCCTTGACGTCCTGGCCGTCGATCACGAATTCCTGCGGCTCCACCAGCAGCAAACGCTGGTCGCTCGAGATGTTGATCGCCCGGGCGGTCTCGACCACGCGGGCCACGTCGGCCTGGGTGACTTCCTTGTCCTTCACCGCGACCATGCCGCTCGAATTGATGCCGCGGATGTGGCTGCCGGTGATGCCGGTGTAGACCCGGCCGATCTTGCAGTCGGCCATCAGCTCCGCTTCTTTCAGAGCCTGCTGGATGCTCTGCACGGTGGCGTCGATGTTGACCACCACGCCGCGCTTGAGTCCGTTGCTCGGCGCGATGCCGAGCCCGGCCAGCTTGAGCTCGCCGTTGCCCAGCACCTCGGCCACCACCACCATCACCTTGGCAGTGCCGATGTCGAGACCGACGACGAGATCTTTGTATTCCTTGGACATGAAGCTCCTCTTCGCTTTCTGTTCGCTGCTGCTACTTCTTCTTGGGGTCGGAAACGACCGTGGTGACGCCGCGCATGCGCAGCGCATAGCCTTCGTTGTGGCGCAGGTCGGCGCCTTCGATCGCATCGATGCCGCGGCCGTACTGCCGGGCCACCGGTGCCACCGTCTTCAAGAACCGCTGGGTGCGCGCGGCCACGTCCTCGCCGCGCCCGCGGCCGAGTTCGAGCACCGCGCCGGTGTCGAGTTCGACCCGCCAGCTGCCTCGACTGGTGAGCGTCAGCTGCTCGATCTCCAGCTCCAGCGGCTGGAAGATCGGCACCAGCACCCGGTACATGCCGAGCACCTGCCCGGCCTGCTCGGTGGGGCCGGAAAGCCGCGGCAGCACCTGGTCGATCTCGGCCACGTTGGCATCGAAGACCTCGCCGAAGCCGTTGATGAGGCGCGACTCGGCCTCGTCGCCCCAATGCGCGACCGGCACGTGTTCGGTCAGCGTGGCGCGCAGCTTGTTCGGGAACTCGCGCCGCACCACCGCCTTGCGGACCCAGGGCACCGACTCGAAGGCCGCGCGAGCACGGCCCAGGTCGACCGTGAAGAAGTTGCCGGCCAGCTGGGGCGCGACATTGGCACGCAGCGTGACGGCGTTGTTGTGCGTGACGTCGCCGTCGACCTTGATGCCGGCGAGCGGGAAGAAGGGTTGGCGCAGCACCCACCAGGCGCCCGCCGCGCACAGCATCAGCACGAAGGCGGCGAACACCAGGCTCGCGGTCACGTTCATGAGCTTGACGTCGAAGGGGACGGGGATGCTGGAAGCCATCAGGCACCCGCTTTCGAATCGAGCGTGGCCGTGGCCAGCACCCGGAGGCAGAGCTGCTCGTAGCCGATGCCCGCGGCCCGCGCCGACATTGGCACCAGCGAATGGCTGGTCATGCCAGGCGAGGTGTTCATCTCGAGCAGGAAGGGCTTGCGGTCGCTCGCGCGGATCATCAGGTCGGCCCGGCCCCAGCCGCGGCAGCCGAGCTGGTGGTAGGCCGCCAGCGAAATGCGGCGGATCTCCTGCTCCTCGGCCTCGGGCAGGCCGCTCGGGCAGTGGTACTTGACGTCGTCGGTGAAGTACTTGTTCTGGTAGTCGTAGGCGCCCTCGGGTGCGGCGATGCGCACCACCGGCAGGGCCTCGGCCGCGAGGCCGCTGCCCAGCACGGCGCAGGTGACTTCCTCGCCCTCGACGAATTCCTCGCACAGCACGTCGGCGTCGTAGCGCACCGAGAGCGCGACCGCGTCGAGCAACTGGCGATCGGCCTCGTCGGAGGATGGCGAAGCAGCCACCTTGGTCACGCCGATCGACGAACCCTCGCGCGGCGGCTTCACGATCAGCGGAAGCCCGAGCAGCTTCGCGGCCGCGAGGATCTGCTCGCGGCTCTGCTGGTCGGGCGCAAGCCGCAGGTAGCGCGGCGTCGGCAAACCCTCGGCCTGCCAGATGCGCTTGGTCATGACCTTGTCCATGGCCACGCTCGACGCCATCACGCCCGAGCCGGTGTAGGGAATGCCCAGCAGCTCGAGCGCACCTTGCACGGCGCCGTCTTCGCCGTGCCGGCCGTGCAGCGCCACGAAGGAGCGGCTGAAACCTTCATTGCGCAACTCGACCAGGTCGCGCCGCGCCGGATCGAAGGCATGCGCATCGACGCCTTGCGAACGCAATGCCTCCAGCACGCCGGCGCCCGACATGAGCGAGATCTCGCGCTCGGCCGAATCGCCGCCGCAGAGCACCGCGACCTTGCCGAAAGACTTCGGATCGATGTCGTTCAAATCGATCTCCCTTCACGCGTGTAGCGCTCGGGCTTGCCCGAGCCATCGATGCCGTTGCCGTCCGCATTGCCGTACTCGACCACGCGCGACGGCACGCCGCCGATCGAGCCCGCGCCCATGCAGATCACGACGTCGCCTTCGCGCGCGTTGTCGAGGATGGCGAAAGGCATGGCCGAGATGTCGTCGACGAACACCGGCTCGACCTTGCCGGCGATCCGCAGCGCCCGGGCCAGCGAGCGGCCGTCCGCGGCCACGATCGGCATCTCGCCGGCCGCGTAGACCTCGGCCAGCAGCACCGCGTCCGCCTGGCCGATGACCTTGACGAAGTCCTCGAAGCAATCGCGGGTGCGGGTGTAGCGATGCGGCTGGAAGGCCAGCACCAGCCGGCGGCCCGGAAAGGCGCCGCGCGCCGCCGCGATGGTGGCCGCCATCTCGACCGGGTGGTGGCCGTAGTCGTCGATCAAGGTGAAGCTGCTGCCGCCCGAGCTGCTCGCGACGTCTGCGCCGCCGTTCGGCTTGCCGACCCGGACTTCGCCATAGCGCTGGAAGCGCCGCCCGACGCCGGTGAAGTCCGCCAGGCCGCGCTGCACCGCTTCGTCCGGCACGCCGAGCTCGACGGCCACCGCGATCACCGCGAGCGCATTGCGCACGTTGTGCTCGCCCGGCAGGTTGAGCACGATGTCGAGATCGGGCAAGGTGACGCCGTTGCGGCGCTGCGCCGTGAAATGCATCTGGGCGCCGACGGCGCGGACGTCGACCGCACGCACCTGGGCCTCCGGGCCGAAGCCGTAGCTCGTGACCGGGCAGGACACCTCGGGCACGATCTGCCGTACCGCCGCGTCGTCGGTGCAGAGGATGGCGACGCCGTAGAAGGGCATCCGATGCAGGAAATCGACGAAGGCCTTCTGCAGCTTCGCGAAGTCGTGCCCGTAGGTCTCCATGTGGTCGGCATCGATGTTCGTGACCACCGCCATCACCGGCAGCAGGTTCAGGAACGAGGCGTCGGATTCGTCCGCCTCCACCACGATGTAGTCGCCGCTGCCGAGCTGCGCATTCGCGCCGGCGCTGTTGAGCCGGCCGCCGATCACGAAGGTCGGGTCGAGCCCGGCGGCGGCCAGCACGCTCGCGACCAGGCTGGTGGTGGTCGTCTTGCCATGCGTGCCCGCAATCGCGATGCCCTGCTTGAGGCGCATCAGCTCGGCCAGCATCATCGCGCGCGGCACGACCGGGATGCGTTTCTCGCGGGCCGCGACGACCTCGGGATTGTTCGGCTGCACCGCGGTCGAGGTGACCACCGCATCCGCGCCCTCGATGTTCGATGCGTCGTGGCCGACGAAGGTCTTGATGCCGAGGCCGGCCAGGCGGCGCAGCGTGGTGCTGTCGGCGAGGTCCGAACCCGAGATCGAATAGCCCAGGTTGAGCAGCACCTCGGCGATGCCGCTCATGCCCGAGCCGCCGACGCCGACGAAATGGATGTTGCGGATGGCGTGCTTCATCGGGCCAGCTCCTCGCACGCCTTCACGATGGCATCGACCGCATCGGTCTTCTGCATGGCCTTGGCCTTGATGGCGCGCTCGAGCAGCGCGCCGCGGTCGGTCTTCTGTAGCAAGTCGGCAAGCAATTCGGGTGTCAGGTCGGTTTGTTGAACGAGCCAGCCACCACCCGCGTCGACCAGAAAGTGAGCGTTGGTGGTCTGGTGGTCGTCCACGGCAGATGGGAAAGGCACGAACAGCGCAGCTGCGCCAACGGCCGCGATCTCGGTCACCGTGCTGGCGCCGGCGCGGGCCACGATCAGGTCGGCCTCGGCGTAGGCACGGGCGGTGTCCTCGATGAACGGGGTGAGCTCGCCTTCGACGCCGGCGGCGGCGTAGTTGGCACGCAGCTCGTCGATCTGCTTGGCGCCGCTCTGATGAACCACGCTCGGCCGCAGCGCCGGTGCGATGCGGGCAAGCGCCTGCGGCACCACCGAGTTGAGCGCCTTGGCACCCAGGCTGCCGCCGACCACCAGGAGCCGCAGCGGCCCGGTGCGTCCGGCGAAGCGCTCGGCTGGCGACGGCTGCGACAGGAAGTCGGCGCGCAGCGGATTGCCGATCCAGTGCCCGGTCTTCATCACGCCCGGAAAGGCCGTGAAGACCCGGTCGGCGACGCTCGCCAGCACCTTGTTGGCGAGGCCCGCGACCGAGTTCTGCTCGTGCAGCACCAGCGGCTTGTAGAGCAGCACGCTCATCATTCCGCCTGGGAAGGTGATGTAGCCGCCGAGGCCCAGCACCACGTCGGGCGCAACCCGGCGCACCACCCGGATGCTCTGCACGAAGGCGCGCAGGAGCCGCATCGGCAGCAGCGCGAAGGTCATCAGGTTCTTGCCGCGCAAGCCGCCGAACTGCACCGGCTCGAAGGCGAAGCCGCGCGGCGGAACCAGCTTTTCTTCCATGCTGCCGGGCGCGCCCAGCCAATGCACCCGCCAGCCACGCTCGCGCAGGGCCTCGGCCACGGCCAGCCCCGGGAAGATGTGGCCGCCGGTGCCGCCCGCCATGACCAGCGCGGTGCGGCTCATACCCGGCCTCCCCGCATCAGCACGCGGTTCTCGTAGTCGATGCGCAGCACCACCGCCAGCGCCACCACGTTCATCAGGATGGCCGAGCCGCCGAAGCTCATCAGCGGCAGGGTCAGGCCCTTGGTCGGCAGCGCGCCGAGGTTCACGCCCATGTTGATGAAGGCCTGGAAGCCGATCCAGATGCCGATGCCCTGCGCGGCAAGGCCCGAGAACACGCGGTCGAGCGCGATCGCCTGCCGGCCGATGTGCATGATCCGGCGCGTGAGCCACAGGAAGAGGCCGATGGCCAGCAGCACGCCGACCAGGCCGAACTCCTCGCCGATCACGGCCAGCAGGAAGTCGGTATGGGCTTCGGGCAGCCAGTGCAGCTTCTCGACGCTGCCGCCCAGGCCCACGCCGAAGATCTCGCCGCGGCCGATCGCGATCAGCGAATGCGAGAGCTGGTAGCCCTTGCCGAGCGCATGCTCCTCGCTCCACGGATCGAGGTAGGCAAAGATGCGTTCGCGCCGCCAGGAACTCGAGGCCACGATGGATGCGAAGGCGGCCACCACCAGGGTCGCGATCACGAAGAACATGCGGGCATTGACTCCGCCCAAAAAGAGGATGCCCATCGCGATCACCGCGATCACCATGAAGGCGCCCATGTCCGGCTCGGCCATCACCAGCATGCCGACCACCAGCACTGCAAAGCCCATCGGCGCCACCGCGCGGAAGAAGCGCTCCTTGAGTTCCATCTTGCGGACCATGTAGCTGGCCGCGTAGAAGATCATCGCCAGCTTGGCCAGCTCCGACGGCTGGAAGCGCATGAAGCCGAGCGGCAGCCAGCGCCGCGCGCCGTTGACGTTGATGCCGATGTGCGGAATCAGCACCAGCACCAGGAGCAGCAGCGACGCGATGAAGATCCAGGGCGCGAATCGCTCCCAGGTCGACATCGGCACCTGGAAGGCCAGCAGGGCAGCCACCAGCGCGATGCCCACGGAGGCCGCGTGACGCGTGATGAAGAAGGCCGGGCCGTAGCCGGCGCGCACGAAACGCGGGTTGTCCGGCATCGCGATCGATGCCGAATACACCATCACCAGGCCCCAGGCCAGGAGCGCGATCGTGACCCAGACCAGCGCCTGGTCGAAGCCCAGCACCCGGACCGGCGCGGCCTTGGTCTGGGTCATGCCGGCGCTGCCGAGATGCACCGGCAAGGTCATCGGCATGGCGTCGGACTGGCCCTGCCGGCGACCGAAGCCGCCGAGGAATCCGAAGAGGCCGCTGCCACGGCGGTCGGGTGTGGCGCTCATCGGGCCGTCTCCTGGTGGGCCAGGGCCGCTTCGCGAAAGGCGCGGGCACGGTCCTCGTAGTCCTTGAACATGTCGAAGCTCGCGCAGGCCGGCGAGAGCAGCACGGCGTCGCCGCCCTGTGCATGGCCGGCGGCCAAGGCGACGGCCTCCGCCATCGAAGCGGCAGGCAGCAGCGGCACGCCGGTCGATTCCAGCACCTCGCGGATCAGCGGTGCATCGCGCCCGATCAGGACCACGGCGCGCGCATGGCGACGAACCGGATCGGCGAGCGGGCCGAAGTCCTGGCCCTTGCCTTCGCCGCCGAGGATCACGACCAGCCGGCGGTCTTCGCCGAGTCCGGACAACGCGGCGACGGTCGCGCCGACGTTGGTGCCCTTGCTGTCGTCGAAATATTCGACCTCGTCGATGACCGCGATCGATTCGACCCGGTGCGGCTCGCCGTGGTATTCACGCAGGCCATACAGCACCGGCCCGAGCTGGCATTGCGCCGCATGGGCGAGCGCGAGAGCCGCCAGCGCGTTCAACGCGTTGTGCCGACCGCGAATGCGAAGCGCATCGGCCGGCATCAGGCGCTGGATGTGGACCTCTTCGTCCTCCGCGGCACCGCGCTTGCGCTTCTGGGTTTCGTCCGCCTCCAGCGCGCGCACCAGCCAGCCCATGCCGTTGATGCGCTCGATGCCCCAATCCCCCGGCCGCGTCGGCATGCCGGCGCCGAAGGTCTGCCAGCTGCGCTGCACGCGGGCCTTGGCGAACTTGCCGGTCTTGGTGGGCGCGGGCAGCATCGCCATCACCCGCGGGTCGTCGCGGTTGAGCACCATCAGGCCGGCGCTGCCGAAGACGCGCGCCTTGGCGCCGGCATAGGCCTCGAGGTCGCCGTGCCAGTCGAGGTGGTCCTGCGTGACGTTGAGCACCACGGCGGCCGTGGGTTCGAAGCCCTGCACGCCGTCGAGCTGGAAGCTGGAGAGCTCGAGCACCCAGACCTGCGGCAGCGTGCCGGCGTCGAGGTGCGCGGCGAGCGTGTCCAAGAGGGTCGGGCCGATGTTGCCTGCGACCGCAACGGTTTTGCCGGCGCGCTCGACCAGCTGGCCGGTGAGCGCGGTGACGGTGGTCTTGCCGTTGGTGCCGGTGATGGCGAGCACCACTGGCGCGTAGCCGCGCTCCGCGGGAACTGGCGGAACCGGGGCTGTGAGCTCGGAAGCCCGGTCGTCGGTTTCGGGGCCTGCTTCAGGTTCTGCTTCGGGCTCGGCTTCTGCTCCAACTTCCGGCTCGGCTTCCGGTTGACGCTCGAGTTCGGCGCGGGCCGAAGCGAGTTCATCGTCAACGCTCGGTGCATCGACCTCCATCGCTTCCTCCGACTTGTCGGTCTCGGCGGGCTGGTCGTCATCGGGCGTCCGAAGGTCGGCCAACGCACGCGCGAACAGGTCGAGTTCTCCGCCCACTACGAGGCCCATCGCCTTGGCGGCATCGACCACCGGCGCGATCGCGGCCGGCGACAAGCCGGGCGATCGGTACACCGCGCGAATCAGCGTGCCCTGGACCAATGCCTCGCCGAACGGGCCGCCGACAAAAGCCGCGGCCGGCACTTCCGACTGCAGCGCTGCAAGCTGCGGCGGCGCCTCGCGGCTGTCCGCCACGGTGACCCGGGCGCCGTGCCGCGCGCACCAGCGCGCCATCGCCAGGCCGGAGGCTCCCAGGCCGAGGACGAGCACATCGAGGTCGCGCAGGTGCTTCATGGCTAGCGCAGCTTCAGGGTCGAAAGGCCCACGAGGCACAGCAGCATCGTGATGATCCAGAAGCGCACGACGACCTGCGTCTCGCGCCATCCGCTCTTCTCGAAGTGATGGTGCAAGGGCGCCATCTTGAGCACGCGCCGGCCTTCGCCGAAGCGCTTCTTGGTGTACTTGAAGTACATCACCTGCGCCATCACCGAGATCGCCTCGACCACGAAGATGCCGCCCATGATGAAGAAGACGATTTCCTGGCGCACGATCACGGCGATGGTGCCGAGCGCGCCGCCGAGGGCGAGTGCGCCGACGTCGCCCATGAAGACCTGCGCCGGATGCGTGTTGAACCACAGGAACGCGAGGCCCGCGCCCGCCATCGCGGAGCAGAACACCAGCAGTTCGCCCGACCCGGGGATGTTGGGGAAGAGCAGGTAGCGCGAATACACGGCGCTACCGGTGACATACGCGAAGACGCCGAGCGCCGAGCCGACCATCACGACCGGCATGATCGCGAGCCCGTCGAGCCCGTCCGTCAGGTTGACCGCATTGCTCGCGCCCACGATCACCAGGTAGGTCAGGATCACGAAGCCGATGCCGCCGAGCGGATAGCTGATCTCCTTGAAGAAAGGCACCAGGAGATTGATCTTGGGCGGAAAGCTCAGGTCGAATCCGGAACGAACCCAGGCGAAGAAGAGTTCCAGCACGCGCCAGTTGGAGCTCTCCGAGATGCTGAAGAGCAGGTAGAAGCCCGCGATCAGCCCGACCACCGACTGCCAGAAGTACTTTTCGCGCGAGCGCATGCCTTCCGGGTCCTTGCGCACCACCTTGCGCCAGTCGTCGACCCAGCCGATCGCGCCGAAGCCGAGCGTGACCCACAGCACGATCCAGACGAAGCGGTTCGACAGGTCGAACCAGAGCACGGTGCCGAAGGCGATCGAGAACAGAACCAGCACGCCGCCCATGGTCGGCGTGCCGCTCTTGGTCAGGTGCGTCTCCATCGCGTAGCCCCGCACCGGTTGCCCGATCTTGAGCGCCGTGAGGCGGCGGATGACCCACGGGCCGGCCACCAGGCCGAGCACCAGCGAGGTGAGCGCGGCCATCAGCGCGCGGAAGGTGAGGTACTGGAACACGCGCAGGAAACCGAATTCCGGCGAGAGCGTCTGCAGCCACTGGGCGAGGCTCATCAGCATGAGGTGAAAGTGCGCGGCTCACTCTGCATGGCCGGCCTCCTTGGCTTGTTGTTCTGAAGGAATGGACGCGGCGTCCGCGGCGGCAATCACCGCCTGCACGACCCGCTCCATCCGCATGAATCGCGAACCCTTGACCAGCACGCTGGCGAGTCGCGGCAGCTGTGCGAGCACGGCTGCGTCGAGCGTGTCGATGTCGTTGAAGTGGCGACCGTCGAAGGACCGAGCGGCGGCCGACGAATCGTCCGGTGCGTCGCTGCCCTGGGCGAAAGCCTGCACGCTGCTCGCCGATGCATCGCCGAGCGCATACAGCATCTCGATACCGCGCTCGCGCGCCCAGGCGCCGACTTCGGCATGGAACTCCGGGCCGCGGTCGCCGACCTCGCCCATGTCGCCGAGCACCAGGAGGCGCGGGCCGGGCAGGCTGGCCAGCACGTCGATCGCGGCCCGCACTGAATCCGGATTGGCGTTGTAGGTGTCGTCCACCAGGGTGATGGCGGCGCCACCGGCCACTGCGATGCGGGACGCACGCGAGCGGCCCTTGACCGGCTCGAAGCGCGCAAGGCCCTCGGCGATCTTCTCGATCGAGACACCGGCCGCCATCGAGCAGGCGATCGCCGCGAGCGCATTGACGACGTTGTGGCGGCCGGCGATGCGCAGGGTGGTGACCACGTCGCCGAGCGGCGTGCGGGCATGGAGGCGCCAGGCGTCCTGCTCCCAGCGCGCATCGACCAGCGCGATGTCCGCATCGGACTGCTCGCCGAAGCTCAGGCAGCGACGGGTCGCGCCCTCGCGGGCGGTCTCGTTCCAGAGGCTGGTGAAGGCATCGCCGAACGGAAAGACCGCGGTGCCGTTCTCGGGCAGTACCGCGAAGACCGATCCGTTCTCGACCGCGACCGCATCGACGCCGGCCATGAACTCCTGGTGTTCGCGCTGCGCGTTGTTGACCAGCGCGATCGAAGGCCTCGCCATCTCGGCAAGCCGCAGGATCTCGCCCGGATGATTCATGCCGAGCTCGACCACCGAGCGCCGATGCCGCTCGCGCAGCCGCAGCAGCGTGAGCGGCACGCCGATCTCGTTGTTGAAGTTGCCGACCGTCGCGAGCGAATGTTCGCCGCAGGCAACCCGCAGCACCGCCGCGATCATCTGCGTGACCGTGGTCTTGCCGTTGCTGCCGGTGACGGCGATCAGCGGGATGTCGAATTGCGAGCGCCAGCCGGCGGCGAGCGACGCGAGTGCAGCCAGCGTGTCGTCGACCTCGATCCCGGCGAGGCCCGCAGCTTCGAGACCGCGCTCGGCGATGGCGGCGATGGCGCCCTTTGCGCGCGCCTCCGCCAGGAAGTCGTTGGCATCGAAGCGTTCGCCCTTGAGCGCCACGAACAGATCGCCTTCGGCCAGCGTCCGGGTGTCGGTATGCACCCGCAGGACGGGCGTCGCCGGATCGCCGACCAGCCGGCCGCCGGGCAGCCATTGCAACGCCTGGCCGAGCGTCATCATCGGGCTGGTTCCTGCTGCCGCGTCGCTCATGCCTCGGTCCTTCGGGTGAGTGCGTCGAGCGCCTGGGCGCTGTCGGAGAAGGCGTGGCGCAGGCCGTCGATCTCCTGGTAGTCCTCGTGGCCCTTGCCGGCGATCAGCACCACGTCGGCGGCAGCGGCCTCGGCGAGGGTTTCGGCGATGGCGCGGGCACGGTCGGGTTCGACCCGAGCCGCATCCGGATCGGATAGGCCGAGCAGGATCTGGCTGATGATGGCCGCCGGCTTCTCGCTGCGCGGGTTGTCGCTGGTCACGACCACGCGATCGGCCCGGCGCTCGGCGACGGCCGCCATCATCGGGCGCTTGGTGCTGTCGCGATCGCCGCCACAGCCGAACACGCACCAGAGCCGTCCACCGCGGCGCGCTGCCAACGGCCGCAAGCCTTCGAGCGCCTTGTCGAGCGCGTCGGGCGTGTGGGCGTAGTCGACCACCGCCAGGGGCCGGCCCGGCAGCGCCACCTGTTGCATGCGGCCAGGCACGCTGCCCAGCTCGGCGCAGGCGGCGACCGCGTCCGCAAGCGAAAGGCCGAGGGCGCGCAGGGTTCCGAGCACGCCCAGCAGGTTGGCGACGTTGTAGTCGCCGATCAGCGAGGTCGAGAGCCGGAGCGGCTTCGGGCCTTCGCGGGCCGGCTCGCCGGGCTCGCCCTCGTCGCCCTGCTCCTGCACGTCGAAAACCAGGCCGCGCGCGTCGTAGCCGACGTTCAAGGCCCGCAGCCGCGCCGGATTACCGGCGGCCGACAGCGTCCATACATCGAGCGCACCGACGCCGCGCTCCACCAGGTCGGCCACCAGCGTGGCGCCGTGCACGTCGTCGATGTTGACCACCGCGGCACGCAGTCCGGGCCAGCCGAACAGTTCGAGCTTGGCCTGCCAATAGGCTTCCATGCTGCCGTGGTAGTCGAGATGGTCCTGCGTGAAATTGGTGAATACCGCGACCGCGATCCGGGTGCCGTCGAGCCGGCGCTCGGCGATGCCGATCGACGAAGCTTCGATGGCGCAGGCGCCGAAGCCGCGGTCGGCGAACGAGCGCAGCTCGCGCTGCAGCATCACGGGGTCGGGCGTGGTGAGGCCGGTGTAGCGCAGCTCGGGCGGCACGCCGATGCCGAGGGTGCCGATCACGCCGCAGGCCGAACGGGTTGCCTTCGATGCGGCATGGGCGGAAAGCGCCTCGGCTAGCCACCAGGCGGTCGAGGTCTTGCCGTTGGTGCCGGTGATGGCGAGCACATCGAGGCGCTCCGACGGCATCTCGTGAAAGGCAGCGGCGATCGGGCCGGTCGCGGCCTTGAGGCCTGCATAGCTCGCGATCGCGTCGCCCCCGCGTCTGCCTTCGACCTTGCCGTCGCCTTCGATGTCGAAATGAAATTGCTCGACGCCCTCGGCTTCGACCAGGCAGGCCGTCGCACCCTGCGCCAGCGCCGAAGCCACATGCCGGCGCCCGTCGGTCGCCGCGCCGGGCCACGCGATGAAGCCGTCACCCGCACCGACGGCACGGCTGTCCGCATGCAGCGCGCCGCTCACGCGGGAGCGCAGCCAGCGAGCCGCATCGAGAGGCGTGTCGAGCGACAGCATCAGAAGCTTTCCTCCACGCCGTTGGTCACCACCAGCGGCTTGACGGCCAGGTCGGGCGCGACGCCCATCATGCGCAGGGTCTGCTGCACCACTTCGCTGAAGACCGGCGCCGCCACCGTGCCGCCGAAATACTGGCCGGCGCTCGGCTCGTCGATCATCACGGCGACGATGATGCGCGGCTTCTCGATCGGTGCCATGCCGGTGAACCACGAGCGGTACTTGTTGCTCGCGTAGCCCTTGCCGACCTGCTTGTGCGCCGTGCCGGACTTGCCACCCACCGAGTAGCCGATGGTCTGCGCGCGCTGGCCAGTGCCGCCGGGCCCGGCCGCCATCTGCAGCATCTTGCGCACGGCGAGCGCGTTCTGCGCCGAGAACACCTTGACGCCCACCGCCGCATCCGGGCTCTTCAAGATCGTGGCCGGGATGATCGCGCCGTCGTGCGCGAACGAGGTGTACGAATGCGCCATCTGGAAGAGCGATGCCGACAGGCCGTAGCCGTAGGCCATGGTGGCCTGCTCGACCGGCTTCCAGCTCTTCCAGGGACGCAGGCGCCCGGTGACGGCGCCCGGAAACTGAAGCTGCGGCTTCTGGCCGTAGCCGAGCGCGGTGTAGGTGTCCCACATCTCGTGCGGGCTCATCTTCTGCGCGATCTTGAGCGCGCCGACGTTGCTCGACTTCTGGATCACGCCCTCGACCGTGAGCAGGCCGTAGTTGTGGGTGTCGCTGATGGTGAAGCCTCCGATGCTGAAGCGGCCGGGGCCGGTCTCGATCAGCGTCTGCGGCTTGATGCGGCCGGCCTCGAGAGCCATCGCCACCGTGATCGGCTTCATGGTCGAGCCCGGCTCGAAGGTGTCGGTGAGCGCGCGGTTGCGCAGCTGCTCGCCGGTCAGGTTCTCGCGCTTGTCGGGCACGTAGCTCGGGTAGTTGGCAAGCGCAAGCACTTCGCCGGTGACCGCGTCGAGCACCACCACGCTGCCGGCCTTGGCCTTGTTCGCGGTGACCGCGTCGCGCAGCTTCTGGTAGGCGAAGAATTGCACCTTGCTGTCGACGCTGAGCTGGATGTCCTGCCCGTCGGTCGGCGGCACGATCTCGCCGACGCCCTCGACCACGCGGCCGAGCCGGTCCTTGATGACGCGCTGCGCGCCGGCCTTGCCGCCGAGCTCGCGATTGAAGGCGAGCTCGATGCCTTCCTGCCCATGGTCCTCGACGTTGGTGAAGCCAACCACGTGGGCCGCGGCCTCGCCTTCCGGATACTGGCGCTTGTATTCCTTGCGCTGGTAGAGCCCCTTGATGCCGAGCGCCGCGATTTCCTTGGCGACCGGCTCGTCGACCTGGCGCTTGATCCAGACGAATTGCTTGTCTTCGTCCTCGAGCTTCTTGTCGAAGTCCTTCTGCGCCATGCCGAGCAGCTTGGCAACCTGCCGCAGCTTCGCCTTGACGCTCGGGTCGTTGCGGTCGATGTCCTCGGGAATCGCCCAGATGCTGGGCGCCACCACGCTCGACGCCAGCAGCAGGCCGTTGCGGTCGAGGATGCGGCCGCGGTTGGCCGGCAGCTCCAGCGTGCGCGTGAAACGCACTTCGCCCTGGCGCTGGAAGAAGTCGTTGCCGATGACCTGCACGTAGGCCGCGCGGCCGGCCAGCACCACGAAGCCGAGTGCGATGCCGGCCACGATGAACTTGCTGCGCCAGACCGGCGTCTTGCTGGCGAGCAGCGGGCTGGTCGTGTATTGCACGCTGCGGCTGCGGCGATTGCTGCGGTTGGCGGCGTTGCGGCCGCTGCCGCCGAGGCCATTGCGGTCGTTGCGGTCGTTGCTCATCGGCGGACCTCCGTGCTGCAAGCGCGGCCGCTGCCCGGCCGAAGGCGAATCTGTGATGCGCTCATGGCGAAGGCCTCCGGGCGGCCGGCGGCCGTGCTGCCGTGCCCGCCTGCGCGTTCGTGGCGCGCGAACCGCTCGCCGCCTGCCCGGACACCGGCTTCTCGGGCGGCGTCGGCGCGATCGCCGGGATCACGGTGCCGTCTTCTTTCACGTACTGCGTGATCGCCGGCGTCGTGGTGCGCATCTTGAGCTGCTCCTTGGCCAGCTTCTCGACCCGGAGCGGCGTCGACTGGGCGCGCTTCTCGACCTGCAGGCGGTCGTGCTCCAGTTCGAGCCGACGGGTCTCGCTCTGCACGCGGTAGAGCTCGGTGAAGAGCTGGCGCGACTGGTACTGCGTGTGCACCAGGAAGATGGCCGAGGCGAGCACCGCCATCAGGAGCAGAAGATTGAGGCGTGCCATGCGATCAGGCCTCCGCCGTGCGCTCGGCCACGCGCAGGATCGCGCTGCGGGCGCGCGGGTTGCGGTCGACCTCTTCCTGCGAGGGCTTAATGCGCGCCAGGGCCTTGAGCTTCATCGCGCGCGGCGCGGCGAAGGGCGTACGGCGGTCGTACACCTCGCGCGAATGTTTCGCGATGAACTGCTTCACGATGCGATCTTCCAGCGAATGGAAACTGATCACCGCGAGTCGGCCTTTGGGTTGCAGCACGAGAAGACTCGCCTCTAGCGCCTGTTGCAGCTCTTCAAGCTCGGCGTTGATGAAAATCCGAAGAGCCTGAAATGTGCGCGTTGCAGGGTTCTGGCCCTGCTCGCGGGTTTTGACCGTGCCAGCCACGAGTTCGGCCAGCTCGGCGGTGGTTGAAATTGGGCCCCGTTCTTGTCGGCGAGCTGCAATCGCCTTTGCAATCTGAACAGCAAACCGTTCTTCGCCATAGTCACGAATCACCTCCGCCATCTGCTGGGGGTCGGCCGTGGCCAACCATTCGGCCACGCTCTCGCCGCGCGTGGTGTCCATGCGCATGTCCAGCGGGCCGTCGAAACGAAAAGAAAAACCCCGTGCGGGGTTGTCGATCTGGGGAGAGCTGATGCCGAGATCCATCAGCAGGCCGGCCACGCTGCCGGGCGGCAGCTCCCCCAGGTCCTTGAAGCCCTGGTGCCGGATCGAGAACCGCGCATCCTCGATGCGGCTCGCCTCGGCCACGGCCTCCGGATCCTTGTCGAACGCCACCAGCCGGGCCGACGGGCCGAGCCGCGACAGCAGAGCGCGCGAATGCCCGCCGCGGCCGAAGGTGGCGTCGACCCAGGTGCCGGCCGCGACCGGCGCGTTGTCCAGGAGCGCGTCGACCGCCTCCTGCAACAACACGGTGGTGTGATTCCATGTGGGCTCCACCGCCGGCCTCAGAACGCGAAGTCCTGGAAGACATCGGGCATGTCGCCCTGGGTGGCCTCGGCCTCCTTGGCCTCGTAGCTCGCCTTGTCCCACAGCTCGAAATGCTCGCCCA
Organism: Burkholderiales bacterium 8X; assembly: GCA_902506565.1. GTDB lineage: Bacteria > Pseudomonadota > Gammaproteobacteria > Burkholderiales > Burkholderiaceae_C > Variovorax. The sequence goes on from LR732703.1 coordinate 4,077,116, forward strand.
TGCCGAGCAGCAGCACTTCGCGCGTGATCCCGGTGGCGGCGCGCAGCTCGGGCGACACCAGCACGCGACCGGTGCCGTCCATCTCGACGTCCATGGCGCTGCCGAGGAATACCCGCTTCCACCACTGCGCGCTCATCGGCACGGCCGAGATGCGGGCGCGAAACTTTTCCCATTCGGGGCGCGGGAAGATCATCAGGCAGCCGTGCGGATGGCGGGTGATGGTCAATTGGCCGGCGGTGGTGGCGCTCAGCACGTCGCGATGGCGCGTCGGCACGGAAAGCCGGCCTTTGGCATCCAGACTGAGCGATGAAGCGCCTTGAAACACGACGAGCGGACCTTGGTGATGGGTGATGTCGCGCACCTGGAGCAGGTACCGTCCGACACTTTCTCCCACTTAACTGCACTTTTTTCCACTGTAGCAGGAAAGCGCAGGCCCGCAAGGCGAGGTGCTCGCTATTTTTTGTAATGGAATCAACGACTTAGCGGCACTTTCGCACAATCGAAAGCACCGAATACCGTTGCAAATGAAGCACTTAGCTCACGCAATGCATGTGTTGCGCGAAGCGCGGCCGTTGCGCGCTCGGCAAAGGGTCGCCGCTAGAGGATGTAGCGGGAAAGATCTTCGTTATGGCTCAGCTCGGCCAGCCGCTTCTCGACGAAGGCGGCATCGATCCGGATCGTCTCGCCGGCAAGCCGAGCGGCATCGAAACTGACTTCGTCCAGCAGCCTTTCCATGACGGTCGCGAGGCGCCGGGCGCCGATGTTCTCGGTGCGCTCGTTGACCTCGTAAGCGATGCTGGCCAGCCGGGTGATGCCTTCCGGCAGGAACTCCAGCCGCACGCCTTCGGTTTCCAGCAGCGCCTGGTATTGCTTGACCAGCGAGGCCCGGGTCTGGGTCAGGATGCTTTCGAAGTCGGCCACGGTCAGCGACTTGAGCTCGACCCGTATTGGAAAGCGGCCTTGCAGCTCCGGGATCAGGTCGCTCGGCTTGCTGAGATGAAAGGCGCCGCTCGCGATGAAGAGGATGTGATCGGTGCGCACCACGCCGTACTTGGTGCTGACGGCGGTACCTTCGACCAGCGGCAGCAGGTCGCGCTGCACGCCCTGCCGCGACACGTCCGCGCCCTGGGCGTCGCTGCGGGTCGCCACCTTGTCGATCTCGTCGATGAAGACAATGCCGTTCTGCTCGGCGTTCTGGATCGCCTGGGCGCGGATCTCGTCCTCGTTGACCAGCTTGGAAGCCTCTTCGTCGACGAGGAGGCGCATGGCCTCGGCGATCTTCAGCTTGCGGGTCTTGCGCTTGCCCTGGCCGAGCTGGCCGAACATGCCGCGCAGCTGCTCGGTCATCTCTTCCATGCCGGCCGGACCCATGATCTCGAGCGGCGTGCGCTGCTCGGCCAGGTCGATCTCGATTTCCTTGTCGTCCAGCTCGTGCTCGCGCAGCTTCTTGCGGAAGGCCTGCCGGGTCGGATTGGTGCCCTGCTCGATCGCCGGCGCCGCGCCCTCGGGCAGCCGGGCGCGCGGCAGCAAGGCATCGAGGATGCGTTCCTCGGCCGCGTCCTCGGCCCGCATCCGGACCTTGGCGCTCTCGGTTTCGCGGGTCTGCTTGACGGCCATCTCGGCCAGGTCGCGGATGATCGAATCGACATCCTTGCCGACATAGCCGACCTCGGTGAACTTGGTCGCCTCGACCTTGATGAAGGGCGCATCCGCCAGCCGCGCCAGCCGGCGCGCGATCTCGGTCTTGCCGACGCCGGTCGGGCCGATCATGAGGATGTTCTTGGGGGTGATCTCGGCGCGCAGCTTCTCGTCGACCTGGCGCCGCCGCCAGCGGTTGCGCAGCGCGATCGCCACGGCACGCTTGGCCTCGGGCTGGCCGACGATGTGGTTGTCGAGTTCGGAAACGATTTCCTGCGGGGTCATGGACATGGTGGCTGGCTGCTAGAGGACTTCGACCGTGTGGTTCATGTTGGTGTAGATGCAGAGCTCGCCTGCGATCTCGAGCGACTTCTTGACGATCTCGCCGGCGCTCAAGTCGGTGTTGTCGAGCATGGCCTTGGCGGCCGCCTGGGCGTAGGCGCCGCCGGAGCCGATCGCGATGATGCCGTTCTCGGGTTCGAGCACGTCGCCGTTGCCGGTGATGATGAGGGAACTGGTGGCGTCGGCCACCGCCAGCATGGCCTCGAGCCGCCGCAGGACCCGGTCGGTGCGCCATTCCTTGGTCAGCTCGATCGCGGCGCGGGTCAGTTGGCCCTGGTGCCGCTCGAGCTTGGCCTCGAAGCGCTCGAACAAGGTGAAGGCATCGGCGGTGGCGCCGGCGAAACCGCCGAGCACCTTGCCGTTGTAGAGCCGCCTGACCTTGCGCGCGGTGCCCTTGATGACGATGTTGCCGAGGGTGACCTGGCCATCGCCGCCGATCGCGACCTGGACGCCCGTGGGCCCGTTGCGTCGCACGCTGACGATGGTCGTTCCGTGAAATTGTTCCATTGCTTCAGAAAGATGTGGATGGAAAGGGCGGGCGCAAGCCCATGCCCTTCGAGTGGCGACGGGAAGTCTGGACCTATTGAGAAGAACCGGGCAAGCGCGAGTTCCCCAGCCCTCATGCGAGGCCGGGCTTTGAACGGGCGACTCGCCGCGGGCAGCAGGCGCGATGCGACCTCCGGCCCGGCGACCGGACGTCAGTTGCTTCGATGCACGACGTCCGCGTGATGCGTGATGCCGATCACGCCGAAGAAGATGCCGACCAGCCGATGCGCATCGACGAAGCGAACCCGCTGGCCCCTGGCATCGCGCGCCATCACCCAGTTGAGCAGGGTGCCGGCGGCCGCGAAATCGAGGCGCACCAGGCCCGCACACGAAATCGGCGCCATCGGATGCTTGCCGAGGTCGGCATCCAGCCGCTGCCAGGTGGAGAGCGATTCGCCTTCGAGTTCACCCGCCAGGTTGACCGGCGAAACCGCCGGTGCCTCGGCCGGATTCACGGCGGCGAGCGAATAGTCGGGCGCGGCCGGGCCGCTTCCGACCGGCAGCGTCTCGAGTTCGGAGTAAGCGCCCTTCGGGTCTTCCCAAGGCGGCGGCGAGACTTCGTAGGTGATGCAGTAGTTGAGCGCCAGCAATTCGAACTCGTCGTCGCGGCCCATCAGGCGCATCGCGGCCATGTGGAGCTGCCACCAGACCGCGTCGACCTGCCGGTCGTTCACCGGCGTGGCTTCGGACAACACCACGATCAGCCGGTCGCTGCCCGAGAAGCGGATCTGGACCGCCGAGTCGGCCCAGTGCGCGAACAGCGCGCGGAGCGGGCCGGCGGCATCCGGCTCGATCGACTGCAAGGCGCTCCAGTCGAGCTTCCAGATCGGGCCGGCCGCGGACAGCGCGCGGGTCAGTTCGAGCAGGCTTTCGCGGTTCAGGTTGCCGGGCGCGAACCAGTCGGCGCTCCCGAGCGGCGCGAGCGGCCGGCCGCCGGAGGCCATGCGGGCCTCGACCTCGCGGGCAACGCCGCGCAGCGACACCCAGGGCGGCGCCACCCGATGGGTGCGCTGGGCGTATCGGATGCCGGCTGCGCTGAACTTCTCGTCCTCGTCGGTGGCGCGATAGAGGTCGAAGAGGCAATGCCAGACTTCTTCGTGGTCGCTGTCCGGGTTCTCGACGCCCAGCGCCTGCAGCAGGATGGCCTCGGTGCCGGCATCGTCGTGATGCGCGAACCGAACCGCGGCTTCCTCGGCGCTGCCGTCGGCCGGCAACTTCGAAGGCGCGTCGGCATCGAGGCCGGCGGGCGGGGCGACGCCGGGCAGGGTGTCGGCATAGGCGCGCGCATGCTGGGCCGCCATGCTGGTGGTGCGCAATGCCGCCGCGGCATCCGCCGGCGTCGCCGCATCGCTCCCCGGCGCCGCGCCGTTCGGGCCGCGGTTCTTCCACCACTGCTGCGACATCTGCTCTTCGATCTCGTCGATCTTCTTGAGCGTGAGCGCGCGGCCCTCGGTCTTGCCCGAGGTGCTGCTGACATTGAACGAAGAAGGCGTCGCGGCCGGATCGTTGCCGCCCGATGCCTCCCGCTGGCGGAGCTTGCGCAGCATGTCGAACTCGCGGCGGCGAACGAAGTCGTTGCGCTGCCGCCGCTCGATCATGTCCTTGAGCATCTCGCGGCTGTAGCCGGCTTCGCCGGTGCTGCTGTCATCCGAGTCCAATTCGGACCAATCCTTGAGCGGGTTCCGCACGAACTTCGCGACCTTGGAGAGCAGGCGGTTGGGTTCGTCTTTGTTGGGCATTGACTACCTTCGCCCTTGAAGGCGTTGACGGCAACGAGCGGAGCAAGGCGCCATCGCGCTTCAATCCCCGAACATCTTCTGCCGGAGTTCGCGGCGCTGCTGGGCCTCGAGCGCCAAAGTGGCGGTCGGTCGGGCGAGCAGCCGGCCGATGCCGATCGGCTCGCCGGTTTCGTCGCAGTAGCCGTAGTCGCCAGCGTCGATGCGCTGGATCGACTGTTCGATCTTCTTGAGCAGCTTGCGCTCGCGGTCGCGGGTGCGCAGCTCGATCGCGTGCTCTTCCTCGATGGTGGCGCGGTCGGTCGGGTCGGGGACCACCACCGTGTCTTCGCGCAAGTGCTCGGTGGTCTCGCCGGCGTTCTCGAGGATGCCGTTCTTGAGTTCCTGCAGCTTCAGGCGGAAGAACGCCATCTGCTTGTCGTTCATGTATTCCGAGTCGGGCATCGCGATGACCTCGGCATCGGTCAACTCCTCGGCCGACTTGGTCTTCCAGTTGTTGGCGAGCTTCGGGTCTTTCTTGACGGCGACCTCCGAAGGCAACGCACTTTCCTTGCGGGGCGTGAAGCTGGACTTGGGCGCGGTCGAGGCGACGGATTGAGCCATGCCGGGAACCGTCAGTTGCGACAGGCGCGACACACGGCCGCCCCGGGCCGGCGGTGGACTCGCCGGAGCACCGGCTGCAGCGCGGGAGGAGTTGGGCGAGTTGGAGGGGGTAGCGTCAGCCGGATTGTTCATAGGAATCGATCGAGGTGCGGTCGACTCGGCGCGGGCGCCGGTCGAGGAAGTAGGCGAAGGAGCCGGGCTGGTTGCCTTGGCCGTGGCCGCCTTGGTCGGAGCGGCCTTGACAGGTGCCGACTTGGCGGTCGCCGCGGTCTTTGCGGCCGTCTTGGAAGTGGAAGTGACGGCCTTGGCAGCTGCCGAAGTCGACGAAGGCCCCGAGGATGCCGTCTTCTTGACGGCTGGCTTGGCAGCGGGCTTCGTTTTGGCAGCAGCTTTATTCACGGTGACTGGCTCCTTCGGACTGGGACGCGCTTTCGATGGGGCCTTTCCACGGATTCCGGCAAGGCCTGGAGGCCCCGGGTGATCGCGTCGTCAGGATGCTCGCCAGCCGGCGAACCCCGGGGTTATACCCCCGAAATCCGCCGAGAAACGAATGTTTGCCCATGCCAAAAGTCACGCCTCGCGCAAAGATGAATGCGCTGGGCTCTGGAACAGGCGCGCGATTGTAGCCAGATACCGGGCGCCTCCGACATCGCGCATCGGGGGGGGGTCGAGAGCCCGCCCAGGACGCGCTGCTGGTCAGCCGGCGACACCTGCCTCGGCCGCTGCCGAGGTTTCCGACAGGCACTGGTCGAGCCCCTGTTCGAGGATGTCGCGCGGCAGGTCGATGCCGATGAAGACCATCCGGCTGTTGCGCGGCTCGTCCGGACCCCAGGCCGGGCCGAGGTCGCTTCCCATGAGCTGGTGCACGCCCTGGAAAATCACCTTGCGCTCGGTGCCGAGCATGTGCAGCACGCCCTTGTAGCGCAGCATGCGAGGGCCGTAGATGTTGACCACCGCGCCGAGGAAGTCCTCCAGCCGGGCCGGATCGAACGGCCGCTCGGCCCGATAGACGAAGCTCTTCACGTCGTCGTCGTGGTGATGGTGGTGGCCGTGGCCCTCGTGCTGGTGCGACGGATGGTCGCAATGCTCGCCGCCATGGTCGTGGTGATCATGGTCGTGGCCATGATCGTGATGGGCATGGTCGTCTTCCTTGAGGAAGTCGGGGTCGATGTCGAGCTTGGCGTTGAGGTTGAAGCCGCGCAGGTCGAACACGTCCTTGATCGGCACCTCGCCGAAATGCACCTTCTGCATCGGCGCCCTCGGGTTCATGTGCTTGAGCCGGTGGACCAGGGCATCGCTCTCCTCGGCCGAGACCAGGTCGGTCTTGCTGATGAAGATCTGGTCGGCAAAGCCCACCTGCCGGCGCGCTTCCTGGCGGTCGTTGAGCTGCTGCGGCGCGTGCTTGGCATCGACCAGGGTCAGGATCGAGTCGAGCAGGTAGCTCTCGGCGATCTCGTCGTCCATGAAGAAGGTCTGCGCCACCGGGCCGGGGTCGGCCAGGCCGGTGGTCTCGATCACCACGCGGTCGAAATCGAGCTCGCCCTTGCGCTTGCGCGCGGCCAGTATCTGCAGGGCCTCGCGCAGGTCTTCGCGAATGGTGCAGCAGATGCAGCCGTTGCTCATCTGCACGATCTGCTCGGTCGATTCGCTGACCAGGATGTCATTGTCGATGTTCTCTTCGCCGAACTCGTTCTCGATCACGGCGATCTTCTGGCCGTGGGCTTCGGACAGGATGCGCTTGAGGAGCGTGGTCTTGCCGGAGCCCAGGAAGCCGGTCAGGATGGTGGCGGGGATGAGTGCCATGGGTCGTGCTCCGCTTTCAATGAGCACGAAAGTTTAGCGAGGCGTCAAAGGCTCTGTTGGCCGAAGGTCGGCCTTGCGGACCACCATCAGGCCCTTCAGGTACTCGCCTTCCGGGAATTCGATCGTCATGGGGTGATCGGGCGCCGCACCCAGGCGCTCGGCGATGTAGCCATCGACGCCGGCATCGATGCCGGCCGAGGCCACGATCTTGTGGAACAGGTCGGCCCCGATACCGCCGGAACACGAAAAGGTCAGCAGCACGCCGCCTGGCTCGAGCAGCTTGAACGCCAGCCGGTTGATGTCCTTGTAGGCCCTCGCCGCACGCTCGGCGTGGGCGACGGTCGGCGCGAACTTGGGCGGGTCGAGCACGATGGCGTCGAAGGTGCGGCCTTCCTGCGCGAGCCGGCGCAGGCTCGCATTGACGTCGGCATCCAGGAACTCGGCGACGGCCGATGAAAGGCCATTGAGTTCCAGCTGCGAGCGCGCGCGCTCGAGCGCCGGCAGCGAGGAATCGATCGAAGTCACCGACGCACCTTCGAGCGCCCCGGCCGCACGAAGACCGCACAACGCGGCGACGGTGAAGCCGCCGGTGTAGCAATAGCAGTTGAGCAAGCGCCGAAAGCGCCGCTCCTGCGCCAGCTGCGCGAAGCGCCGGCGGCTGTCCCGCTGGTCGAGATAGAAGCCGGTCTTGTGACCGCTTGCGATGTCGAGCGACAAGCGCCAGTCGTGCTCGCGGATCTGAAGTTCGGTCGAGCCCTGGCCAATCCCCTCCCCCGCCAGCCAGCCGGTGGTCGGCTGCAGGCCTTCGCGCTCGCGGCCGCTCGCATCCGACCGTTCGTAGAACCGGGTGGCGCCGGTCGCTTCGAGCAGCGCGGCCACCAGCGGCGCCTTCCAACGCTCGGCGCCTGCCGACAGGAATTGCGCCACCAGCGTGTCGCCGTAGCGGTCGACGATCAGGCCGGGCAGTCCGTCCGCCTCGCCATGCACCAGGCGCTGGCCATCGCTTTCGATGGCGAACCACGCGCGGGCCGCGACCGAGGCCCGCACCCGCGCCGCCATGAACCCCGCATCGATGCGTTCCGCCTCGTCGAAGCTCCAGGCCCGGGCGCGGATCTTCGAATGCGGGCTGTAGGCCGCCCAAGCCAGGAAGCGGCCCTCGGCCGACTCGACCCGCACGGTTTCGCCGGCATCCGCGCCGCCCTTGGCGATCGCCGACTCGAAGATCCACGGATGCCGGCGCAGCAGCGAGCGCTCCTTGCCGGCGCGAAGGCGGAGCGTCTTCACGGCAACTTGTCCTTCTGCGAAGCCTTGTCCTTCGGCAGCCGGTCTTCCCGTGCGTGAGCGCGCGGATGCGCCGCATCGTAGGCCTTGGCCAGATGCTGGAAGTCGAGCCGCGTGTAGACCTGCGTGGTCGCGATGTTCGCGTGGCCCAGCAGTTCCTGCACGGCCCGCAAGTCGCTGCTCGACTGCAACACATGGCTTGCGAACGAATGCCGCAGCATGTGCGGATGAACCGGCGAGGTGAGCCCGGCGCGCAGGCTGCGGGCCCTGAGTTGCTTCCAGACCGACTGCGGCGACATCCGGATGCCGCTTTTGCCGATGAAGAGCGCGGCGGCCCCGGCCGGGTCCTGCAACCGGGCAGCCGGCAAGGCCAGGCAGTCGTCACGGACCGCAAGCCATGCCTTCAACGCCTCGATCGCCTTGGCCCCCACCGGCACGATCCGCTGCTTGCTGCCCTTGCCGAGCACTTGCGCATCGCAGGCGTCGAGGTCGACCCAGCCTCTCGCGCTGCCGCTCGCCACCGCATCGAGGCCGGTCAGTTCGCTCACCCGCAATCCGCAGCCGTAGAGCAGCTCGACGATCGCGCGGTCGCGCGCCTCGACCCACGGGTCGGCTTCGGCGTCGTGCAGGTCGGCCAGCTGCATGGCCTCATCCACCGCCAGCGCTTTCGGCAGGGGGCGTCCGGCCTTGGGCGCGTGGACGTCCTGGACCGGGTTCATCGGCACCAGCCCCTCGTTGCCGAGCCAGCGATAGAAGCTGCGCCAGCACGAGAGGACCAGCGCGATGCCGCGCGCCTCGCGACCGGCTCCGTGCAGCTGCGCCATCCAGCGCCGCACATGGGCGGTGTGCACGCGTTCGAGCGGAAGGCCGGCCTTGTGCGCGTTGGCAGCGAGCGTGTCGAGGTGGATCGAATAGAGCTCGACGGTGCGGGGCGCCAGCCGGCGCTCGACCCTGACGTGGGTCAGGTAGCGCTCGATCAGCGCAGGGCGCGACGGCAGGGCCTCGGTCGGCGGGTCTTCAGCGAAGGTAGCCATTGGCGGCATTGTTGACGATGGCGAAAGGCTCGCGCAGCGCGCCCCGGTACAGCATGCCCCAGCTCTGCCAGCAACTGCTGGGCGCCGCCGCGTAGTCGACTTCGAACAGCCGATCGAAGCCGCTGGCACGCACCAGGCGCTCGATCCGCCACAGGTGATAGGGCTCGGAGACCAGGATCACCCGCTTGACGCCCGCCGCCTGCAGCACCGGGCGGGACATCGAGAGGTTCTCGCGCGTGGATGCCGATACCGGCTCCAGCAGCAGTTCGCCCTGGAAGCCCGCCGCGCGTGCCTGCCGGGCCATCACCTCGGCCTCGATCCGGCCGTCCTCGCGGTCGAGTCCGCCGGTCATCACCAGGCGCGGCACCAGGCCGGCCGCGGCCAGCGCCACGCCGGTGTCCACCCGCCCGGTGAGGCATGGGTTGGGCCGACCCTTGAGGTAGGCGCGGTTGCCGAAGACCAGTGCCGCATCGGCGGGTTTGCGGGGCGGATGCGCGAGACGCTCGCGTGCCCGCATCCAGACCATGAGCGCGATGCCGACATAGCCGGCGGCCAGCAGGCCGATGGCACCGAAGGCGATTCGCGCGGCCCGGCGTCTCACGGACGAAGCCGCGACAGCGCGCCGGACGCAAGGTCGGCGATTCTCTGCAGGAAGTCGATGCCCATCTCGGGGCTGTAGCGCTGCGCGTCCGGCGAGGCCAGGATCAAGAGCCCGAAGGCTGGCGACTCGGCGTCGGGCCTGAGCGGCAAGAGCGCGATCGAGACCGCGGCATGCGGCTCGGGCAGCCACTTCGAGGCCTCGAAGCCCGAGTTGAGCCCGCAGTAGGGCGCGCTGAGCGAGGTGGCGAGCGCCTTCACGTCGTCGCTCACAGCCTGGGCGTAGGCTTCGTCCACATAGTCGCCCTGGCAGTCCCAGACCCGGATGGCGGTCTGCGGCACCATGAAGAGCGCCTGCAGGTCCTCGGCGATGCGGCTCGGCAGGTGGCGCGGGTCGCGGGCGGCCAGCAGCCCGCTGGTCCAGCGGTGCAGCCGATCGGAGGTGACCACGTTCTCGGTGCCGTGGCGGATCATGTCCATCACCCGGTGCTCCAGCGCCTTGATCTTGTCGCGCAGCATCTCGGCCTGCCGCTCCTGCAGGCTGACCGCCCGGTTGCCGTGCGGGCTGGTGAGCTGTACCTGGGCCAGGAGCGCCGCATGGCGCTCGAAGAAGTCCGGCGTGTTGGCAAGATAGTTCGCGATGTCGTCTTCGGTGATCGGGTTCATGGTTTCCTGGTTGAAAAGGTTCAGGGTGCTTCCGGCACCTCGATGTCGCCTTCGAAGACGGTGACCGCCGGCCCGGTCATCAGCACCGCCGCGCCCTCGTCGCCGCTCCATTCGATGGTGAGCAGCCCGCCGCGCGTCAGGACGTCGACCCGCGCATCGAGCAGCCCGAGCCGGATGCCCGCCACCACCGCGGCGCAGGCGCCGGTGCCGCAGGCCAGCGTTTCGCCGGCGCCGCGCTCGAACACCCGCAGCCGGATGCGGCTGCGGTCGACCACCTGCATGAAGCCGGCGTTCACGCGCTGCGGAAAACGGGGATGGTGCTCGATGCGCGGCCCCTGGCTTTCGACCGGGGCGAGGTCGACATCTGCCACCAGCTGCACCGCATGCGGATTGCCCATCGACAGCACGGCGAGCGGGACGATCTCGCTTTCGGCCCGGGTGCCGAGCGCCAGGTGCCAGGTCTGCCAGGCGCCTTCGGGACGTGGGTCGAGCCCGGCTGCATCGAAGGGAATGCACTCGGTCTCGAAGATCGGTGCGCCCATGTCGACCGTGACCCGGCCATCCGCGCCCATGCGCGGCTCGATCACGCCCGAAAGGGTCTGCACCTTGACCGAATCGCGGTCGGTCAGGCCGTGCTCCCGCACGAAGCGCATGAAGCAGCGGGCGCCGTTGCCGCACTGCTCCACCTCGCCGCCATCGGCGTTGTGGATCACGTACTGGAAGTCGATGCCGCTCGAAGGCGAGGGTCGAACCGACAGGATCTGGTCGGCACCGACGCCGAAATGCCGGTCGGCGAGGAAACGGTATTGCTCGGCGCGAAGGCCAAGCGGCGCGCGGGTTTCGTCGAGCACCACGAAGTCGTTGCCGGCGCCCTGCATCTTGGTGAAGCGAATTCGCATCGCGGGATTATCGGCGCGCCTCTCGGCATCCGGCTCTCGGCCGAGGCATCCGCCGCCTGCCATCCGGTTCAGCGGCTGCGAAGCTGGCGGACGCGGTCCAATGCTCGGTCGAGGAAGGGCAGCCGGTCCTGCCCCCAGAAGCGCTCGCCATGCAGCACGTAGGTCGGCGCACCGAAGACGCCCTGCTCCACCGCCTCGGCGCTGTACAGACGGTAGGCGGCGAGCGTTTCGGGGGTCTGCTCCAGCGCCTGCAGCGCGGCGCCCTCGTAGCCGTTCTCGTCGGCGATCGCGATGCGGACCGCGGCGTCGGCGGTGTCGCGCTCCTCGGCCCACAGTGCGCGCAGCAAGGCATGCGAGAGCGGCTGTGCGTCCAGCCCCTTGAGCTGGGCGGCGATCACCATCCAGCCCGGGTACTTGTTCCAGTTCGGATCGGACGGCGCGCCCTTCGGATAGTGCGCCGGCTCCAGGTTCAGGGCCATGCCGAGATGCTCGCGCCAACGTGCGAGTTCGAGCGCGTGATAGCTGCGCCGCGGTTCGGGACGCGTCTTGAGCGGGATGCCGCCGGTCTGCGGCACCACCGCCTGGAAGTCGTAGGGCTTGAGGACCAGCCGGACTCGATGTCGACGGACGATGTCCTGCAGCTGCGGACCGCCGAGATAGGCCCACGGCGAAGAGAGGCTGTAGTAGCAATCGAGCTGGATCATGTCTGGCATTATCTTCAGCCGATGCGCGATCCAGAACCCGCGGCCGAGCTGCCGCCCGTCCCCTTCCAGTCCACCGAAAGCCCGCGCGATGCCGAGGCTTTGGCACGCCTGGCGGCAACGGCCCGGGCCGACCTCGAACGCATCAACCTGCCGCCCGCGGCGTGGGTGCTGCCGGCGGAGTCCTCGAATGCAACTCAGCCGGTGCTGGACGCGCTCATCGCCGGTGCCGGCATGTGCGGCCAGACCGCCGCCTTCGCCTTGCGCCGCGAAGGCATCGTCAACCTGCGCATCGTGGATCGAGCGCCGCGAGGCCAGGAAGGCCCCTGGGGTACCTACGCGCGGATGCTCACCCTGCGCAGCCCCAAGCAGGTCGGCGGGCCGGAGCTCGGCGTGCCGTCGTTGAGCTTTCGAAGCTGGTACGAGGCGCAACACGGGAGCGAAGGCTGGCGCCAGCTTCACAAGATCGGCCGCATCGATTGGCGCGACTACCTTCTGTGGCTTCGGGACACGGTCGATCTGCCGGTCGAGAACCAGGTCTCGCTTCGATCGGTGGCGCATGAACCGGACGGCCGCGTGCTCGCGATCGAGCTGGAGCGCGCCGACGGCACGATCGAGCAGGTGCGATGCAGGCAGCTGGTGCTGGCGCTCGGGCGCGACGGCAGCGGCGCGCCCCGCTGGCCCGACTTCCCGTCGCTGACCCAGCGCGGCGGACGAATTCGAGGCGAAGCCCAGCGCGTCTTCCACTCGGCCGACGCGATCGACTTCGGCAGCTTGCGCGGCAAGCGGGTCGGGGTGCTGGGTGCCGGCGCCTCTGCGTTCGACAACGCGGCTTCGGCACTGGACGCCGGCGCGGCCGAAGTGCTGCTCTTCGCCAGGCGCAGCCAGTTGCCGCAGGTCAACAAGAGCAAGGCTGCCTCGAGTCACGGTTTCCTCCGCGGCTTCGAGGGCCTGGACGACGCCCGCAAGTGGCGCGTCTACACCTACATCTTCGAGCAGCAGGTGCCGCCGCCCTGGGAAACCGTGCGGCGCTGCGACGCGTTTCCGAACTTCACGCTCCGGCTCGGCTCGCCCTGGATCGACGTGGTGCCTGATGCGGACGGGGTCGAGGTCGTGGTCGACGGGGCGGCCGGCCGATCGACCGAGCGCTTCGATGCGGTGATCTTCGGCACCGGCTTCGATGTCGACCTGCTCGACCGGCCCGAGCTCGCCCGCTACACGCCGCACCTCGAGACCTGGGCCAGCCATGTCTCGGCCGAAGAGGCGCAGCAGCATCCCGAACCGGCGCGCTTCCCGTACCTGGGGCCGGGGTTCGAGCTGCGATCGGACACGAGCCTTTCGATCGAGGCGGCCGAGCGGGCCGCACTGGCGCGAATGCGTCTTTTCAACTGGGGCGCCACCATGAGCCACGGCGCGCTGGCGGGCGATATTCCGGGGCTCGCGATCGGCGCGACCCGGCTGGCCCAGGCGATCGCCCGCGACCTGTTCGTGGAGGATGCCGATCGACACTGGGCCCGGCTGCAGGCGCATGACGAGCCGGAATTGATCGCCACCCGCTGGTACGTACCGCCCGGCCGGCCGGACTAGCCCCCTCTGCTGCCTACAGCACCGCAAAGGCCGTATCGCCGCTGCGCTCCCGGTTTTCGTAGGCTGCGATCCAGTCGCGGCACTTGTCGGCCAACAGGCTCTCCGCCTCGGCCCTGCTCGCGGCGGCGCCGGACATGGCGATCCGGCTGAGCCATTCGTCCTGCCGGTACACGTCTGCGTGATAGTGGGTGCCTTCCGCCGACTGGGAAGCGACGCCGACCTCGATCGTCCATTCGACGACATCGATGGCCGGCGCCGGCCGCTCGGAAGCGGCTTGCGCCTCGGCCTCGGCCGGGGTCGCAGCAGCGATGGATGCCGCTTTCGCCGCGCTGGCGGGCTCTGATGTCATGCTCTCCATGGGGTCCTCGGCGATTCTTGATTTTGATGACGGTCGGATCGAGAGCGCCGATGAGACCACCGAATCCGGCCCGTGGCAACTACGTCAAGAGACCTCAGTGCGTCCTTCGCGCGAGCCGGCTTCGGGCGATCCGGCCGATGCCGCGGACCGTTGCGGACCCGGCGCGCGGGCGCCGCCGCGGCTGTCGGCGGGCAAGTCTTGCCGGCCGCCGACAGGCTCGCCCCGCAGCGGCTGGGTGGCCTCGGCCACCGCGCGCAGGAGCGAGCCGATGTCGAACGGCTTGGTCAGGATCGAGCGCGTGCCCAGGATGCGGCCGACCTCGACCATGTCCGCGTAGCCGGTCGCCAGGATGAAGGGCAGGTCGGGCGCCCACTCGCGGGCACGGCGGATCACCTCGGCGCCGTTCATGCCCGGCATGGCGTAGTCGACGATCACCAGTTCGGGGAGGCTGTGCGCGATCCGGGCCAGGCCCGCGGCGCCATCCGCCGCCGCGGTCACGCTGTGGCCGGCCTGCTGCAGGCTTTCGACGATGACCCGGCGCACGTCCTCGTCGTCCTCGATCACCAGGATGCGCCGTTGGCCGGACACCGGCAGTTCGCCGTCCTCGGCGATGTCGGCCGGCTCCGCCTCGCGGTGCGCGTCGACCAGCGGGAACGACACCTCGACCACCGTGCCTTTGCCGGGCTCGCTCGCGATGCGGGTCGACCCGCCCGACTGCTGCGCGAAGCCGTAGACCTGGCTCAGGCCGAGGCCGGTGCCGCTGCCGACCGGCTTGGTGGTGAAGAACGGATCGAACACCTTGGTCAGGAGCGCCTTCGGGATGCCGGCCCCATCGTCCTGCACGGCGACCACGACCTGACGGCTCTCGGCCGCCTCGCCCGACGCCGGGCTTGGCTCGCGCACCCGGGTCGTGATCCGGATGAAGCCCTGGCCGCCGGTCGCGTCCTTGGCGTTCACGACCAGGTTGAGGATTGCCATCTCGAGCTGGCTCGGATCCAGCTTGGCCCAGGCCTCGCCCTCGCACAGCTCGAATGCGAGCCGCACCCCGGTACCGGCCGAGACCGCGATCAGCTCCTGCATGCCGACCAGGAGCGCATTGACGTCGGTCATGCGCGGCAGCAGGGATTGCGCCCTCGCGAACGACAGCAGCTGCCCGGTGAGCTTGGAGCCGCGCCCCACGGCGCGCCGGGCCTGCGAGGCGATCTTCTCGACCTTCGGCTCCGGCGCGATCCGGGCCAGGAGCTCGAGGTTCATGCTGACCACGTGCAGCAGATTGTTGAAGTCGTGGGCGATGCCGCCGGTCAGCCGGCCGATCGCCTCCATCTTCTGGACCTGCACCAGCGCCGCCTGCACCCGCTCGCGTTCGGCGATTTCGCTCATCAGCCGGTCGTTGGCGCCGGCGAGTTCGCGGGTGCGGGCCACGATACGGTCTTCCAGTTGGCGATTGAGCTGGTCGACGGTGGCCCGGGCCTGGTCCAGCTCCTCGAGATGCCGGCGGGTCGCATACTGGCGCTCGCGGCCGCGCACCGCGGCTTCGGCGGCGCTGGCCAGCGTGTCGGCATTGACCGGCCGCTCGAGCAGCACCACGTTGCCCATTGCGCGAAGCGAGGCCTGGGCCGAGTCCGAGCGCCGCTTGGTGTGCCGCGTGGTCAGCACGATGAACGGAAAGTCGGACCAGCTCGGCTGAGCACCCAGCCATTCGTGCAGCGGGCTGTCGGGCGTGACGGTGAATTCTTCCTCCGTCACGATCGCCGCCTCGGCGCCCTCCCGCTTCAAGCCCTCCAGCAAGTCGGAGCGGCTCTGGCACAGCTCGGCCGCGAGGCCGCGCAGCTGCAGCACGCCCTGGATGACTTCGGCATCGCGGCCGCGAGGGGCGTGGACCAGTACGCGACGAGGAGAAGTCGGCACGGCTCCAGCCTACTTCGTGACGATGTCGGAACCATCGCCGAGCAGGGCCTGGCTGCCGGCATAGCTCGCCACGCCCTTCAGCACGCCGACGAAGTCGGTCAGCGCCTGGCCGACCTCGACTCCGCCCTTGCCCAGCCGGAACTCGCGAATGGTGAGCTCGTGCGCCTGGGTCCGGCTCTTGACCACCGAGACCGCCTTCAGGAGGCTGCCGCGCGCCTCGAAGAAGCGGAACAACAGGATCGCGTCGCTCAGGTAGCTCATGTCGAGATCGGTGCGGCCTTCGCCGAACAGCCCGTGCTGCCCCAGCACCAGGATCGTGGCGACGCCTTGCTGGTTGAGATAGGTCAGCAGCTCGTGCATCTGCAGCATCAGGAACTTGCCGCCCGGCATCGCCTGCAGGTAGGCATTGAGGCTGTCCACGCCGACCATGGTCGCGCGGCGGACCTCCACCGCATGCCGGACCAGGCTCACGAATTCGCCGGGCGACATCGCGGCCGGGTCGAGCGCGATGATCTCCAGTTGGCCGCTCGAGAGATAGCGCTCGATCGGGATGTCGAGCGATCGGCACCGGGCCAGCAGCGTGGCGAGGCCTTCGTCGAACAGGTAGTACGAGCATTGCTCGCCGCGCGCGAGCGCGGCCGCGATGCAGGTCATGGCGGTGGTGGTCTTGCCGACGCCCGACGGCCCGACGAAGAGCGTGTTGCTGCCGTAGTTGAGGCCGCCACCCAGGATGTCGTCGAGGGCCCGGTTGCCGGTGCTCGCCGCGATCTGCTCGAAGCTGCTGCGATGCTCCGCGGCCACCAGCCTCGGGAACAGCTCGATGCCGCCGGTATCGAGCCGGAAATCGTGTTCGCCGCCGCGGAACTTGACGCCCCGCAGCTTGACGACCCGAAGAAACCGCTTGTTCTCGCCGTATTCGCCGACCACCTGGTCCAGGCTCAGCACGCCGTGGGCGATGCTGTGCAGCTGCAGGTCGCCGGCCTTGGTCGACATGTCGTCCAGCATCAGCACGGTGCACTTGAAGCGCACGAAGAAATGCTTGAGCGCCAGGATCTGCCGCCGATATCGCAGCGGATCCTGCGCCAGCAGCCGCATCTCGGAAAGACTGTCGAACACCACGCGCTGCGGCTTGATGCGTTCGACCTCCGCCATCACGCCGCGAGTGGTCTCGCCGAGCTCGACCTCGGACGGATGCAGGATCGACTGTTCGGCGTCCGGGCCAAGCCCGTCGATCGTCACCAGCTCGAAGATCGTGAGGCCTTCGAGCGACCAGCCGTGCGAGGCGGCCACGGTACGCAGCTCGTCGCCGGTTTCCGACAAGGTGACATAAAGCCCGGTTTCTCCGCGCTTCACGCCTTCGAGCAGGAACTGGATGCCGAGGGTGGTCTTGCCGGCGCCCGGCTGGCCTTCGACCAAGTACAGATGGTGGGTCGGCAGGCCGCCGCCCAGCACATGGTCGAGGCCCTCGATGCCGGTGGAGGCTCGGGCTTGATCGGGGATTCGGGCGGTTTCCGGTGGGGTCATGACGGCTCCGGCACGTTGGCGCTCAGCGTCGATCGGGCCTTGGGAAATGTTCTGTGGGAATTCTGGCGAACGGGCGCCGACTCAGCTGTCAGCCGCGGGACCGATCCGATGCAGGACGCCGGGGAGCGGACTCGGGCTCCGGCTCGGGGTTTTGCTCCGGCTCCGGCTCGGGCTCGGGCTCGGGCGACAGCGCGAGCCGGACACTCTCGCCGTCGACCTCGATCTCGAATCCCATCCCGTCGGCCAGCGCCTGCAGGGCCACCGCATCGATCGCCAGCGTGCGTGGCGCACGCAGGGCGCCCGCCATCGGGTCGGGCGTTTCGGAGGTGCCGCGGACCGCCACGAAGCGGATGCCGCTCGAGTTGAGGGCTTCGATCCGGATGCTGCCGAGCGCCTGGGCGCTGTCGTTGAGATAGCCGAGCGCACCCAGCACCATGTAGCGCAGGGCCGCGGCCTCGCCGAAAACCGGCTCCGCCTCGCGCGCCGCGAGACTCTCGTCCACCAGCAGCTGGATGCCGTTGAGCTCGAACGCGGCCCGCATCAGCCCGACACATTGTTTGACCAGGGCGCTGCGGGCGATGCCCTCGGCATCGGACACCAGTTCCCAATGCCGAAGGGCCCGGACGCCGCTGGTGATGGCGCCGACCTGCTCCTCGATCATGCCGATGCGCTGCTCCCAGCTGCCCTCGTCGCTGCTGGCCGAGCCGCGCTTCAGGAGCAGCAGGCCCATGCGGATGATCGAGACCGGCGCCGCCATGTCGTGGCGAACGGCCGGGAGAGCGCGGGTGAAAAGCTCGTGTCGCACGCCGGCCGCGATCCAGCTGCGGGCGCCGGGCGAGGCCTTCATGCAGTCGGCGGACTGGAAGCGCCGGCACCGGGCGGCGACGCGAGGATCCGGTCGAGCACATCGAAGTCGATCGGCTTCTGGAGATGGTGGTCGAACAGGCCGGCCGCGTTGGCGCCGCTGCTCTCGCTGGCTGCGAAGCCCGAGATCGCGACCAGCAGGAAAGGCTCGCCCGCGGCCTTCGCGCGCAATTGGCGGGCCACCTCGGCGCCCGGCAGGTCAGGCAGCGTCAGGTCGACCAGCGCTGCATCGAAGTCTTCGGTGGCGGCCAGGTCGAGCGCCTGTCGCGCGGTATAGGTGCAGCGAGCCGTGTGGTCCTGCAGGACGAGCAACTCCTGGAGCAGGTCCGCCGCAGCTTCGTTGTCGTCGACGATCAGCACATTCACACTCAAACTCCCTGCAAGCAAAAGTGAAGGAGTATCCGCGCGACATCAGCCGGAAGCTTGTAGGAAACATTCCTATTCTCATCATCCGCCGCCGGACGCCGGCGCCACCGGGTCGGTCGCGGCCGAAGGCACCAGCGGCAGCCGCACCCGGAAGACCGAGCCCTCGCCGACCGAGCTTTCGAGCGTGATCCGGCCGCCGTGCAGCTGCACGATCTTGCGGGTGATGAAAAGGCCGAGCCCCAGGCCGGCGGCGCGCTTGCGGCTGTCGTCGGTGCGCTCGAACTGCTCGAAGATCCGCTCGTGGTCGGCCGGATCGATGCCCATGCCCTGGTCGCGCACCGAAATCTCGACTTCCTTGCCGGTGGTCTCGAGGCTGACCTCGACCGGCTTGCCGCCGCCGTACCGCAAGGCGTTGGTCAGCAGGTTGGTCAGCACCTGCTCGATGCGGAACTCGTCCCATACCCCTTCCACCGGCTCCGGCGCGCTGAGCGCGATCGAGGAGCCGGCCGCCTCGGCCTGCTGGGCCAGCCCGTCGACCACGCATCGGGCGAGCGTCGCCAGGTCGAACATCTTCGGCTGGATCGAAAGCGCGCCGCTGCGCATCCGGGTGACGTCGAGCATGTCGTCGATCAGGCGAACCATGTTCTGGATGTGGCGCTGGTCGCGCTCGATCATCGCGGGCAGCCGTTCGCTCGAAAACGGCGCCAGGTTGTTGCGCGACAGGTGCAGCTTCCGGACCTGCGTTTCCAGGTAGAGCGTGTTGAGCGGGGTGCGCAGCTCGTGCGAGACCATCGACATGAAGTCGTCCCGCATTCGGACGGCACGCTCGAGCTCGCGCTGCGTCTGCTGCAGCTGCTCGACCAGCGCCTCCTGGCGGCGGTGCGACTCTGCCAGCGCGCTCATCTCGCGGGCGAGCGCCTTGCGATGGGTATGCAGGTCGACGAACACGCTGACCTTGCTGGTCACCACGTGCGCATCGAGCGGCTTCTGCAGGAAGTCCACCGCGCCACTCTCGTAGCCCTTGAAGGCGTAGTTCATCTCGCGGCCGGCGGCGCTCACGAAGATGATCGGGATGTGGCGGGTGCGCTCGGTGCCGCGCATCAGTTCGGCCAGTTCGAAGCCGTTCATCTCGGGCATCTGCACATCGACGATCGCCAGCGCGAATTCGTTCTCCAGCAGCAGCGCGAGTGCTTTCTCGGCCGACGTGGCCTGGTAGACGCGACGGCCCGGTCCGCGGATCAGCGCATCCAGCGCCATCAGGTTCTCGGGCAGATCGTCGACGATCAGCAGCTTGCTTTCGACCTCACGAGGCATGGGCGGAATCCAGGTTCAACAGCAAGGCCCGAAGGCCTGCAAGGGGTCGTACGCAATCCGGCGCATGGCCGGCGATGGCGGCGTTGGGCATGGTCGGCACCTGCGCCTCGGCCGGGTCCTGCACCGCCGTCAGGCCGCCGGCCCGATGGATGGCGAGCAGGCCCTGGGCGCCATCGTCGTTGGCGCCGGTCAGAAGGAAGCCGGCGAGTGCCGGGCCGTAGGCGTCCGCGGCGGACGCCATCATGACGTCGATCGACGGCCGCGAAAACAGCACGGGCGGCTCGCAGCTGAGCGAGAACAATCGGTTGCGCTCGATCGACAGGTGATAACCCGGCGGCGCGAAGTAGAGCGTGCCGGGCACGACCGGCGCCTTGTCCTCTGCCTCGCGCACCGCGAACGGCACGTACTGGCGAAACACCTCCACCAATTGGCTCGCGTGATTCTCCGGCAGGTGCAGCACCACCACCAGCGGCAGCCGCCATTGCGAAGGCAAGCCGCTGAAGAGGCGGATGAGCGCATCCACGCCGCCGGCCGACGCACCGGCGACGATCGCGTCGACGCGCCTGGATCGAGCGGCAATCGATTCGTTCATGAGGTCTTGCGAAAAAGCCGCTCGGGCCGGGCCAGCACCTCGAAGCGATCGGCGTATGCCGAGAAATCGATGCTCTCCTTGGCTCCGAGCCCGAGGAAGCCGCGATGGCTGAGCGACTCGTGGAAAAGGCCCAGGGCCCGGTCCTGCAATTCGCGATTGAAATAGATGAGCACGTTGCGGCAGGAGACGAACTGGGTCTCAGCGAAAACGCTGTCGGTCGCGAGGCTGTGATCGGCGAACACCACGTCCCGGCAGAGGCTCGGGTCGAAGCGGGCCGCGTCGTAGGCCGCGGTGTAGTAGTCCGAAAACGCCTGCCGGCCGCCCGCGCGCTGGTAGTTGGCCGTGTAGTTGCGGATTGCCTCCAGCGGAAAGATGCCGAGCCGCGCTTTCTCGAGCGAGGCCGGATTGATGTCGGTGGCGTAGATGCGGCTTCGCTCCAGGAGGCCTTCCTCGCGCAGCAGGATCGCGAGCGAGAACACCTCTTCGCCGGTGCTGCAACCCGCCACCCAGATCTTGACCGTCGGGTAGGTGTGCAGGAGCGGCACCACCTGCTGCCTGAGCGCCAGGAAGTACGCGGGGTCGCGGAACATCTCGCTCACCGGGATCGTCAGGTATTGCAAGAGCTGGCCGAACACCGCCGAATCGCGCAGCACCCGGTCCTGCAGCACCGAGATGCTCGGCAGCTTGAACTGCGCCAGCGCATACAGCACGCGCCGCTTCTGCGAGGCGCCGGTGTAGTTGCGAAAGTCGTAGCTGTACTTGAGGTAGATCGCCTCCATCAGGAGGCGCAGCTCGATGTCGCCGTCGCTCGGCGGCTGGATCTGCGGTGTCGGCGGCGGCGCCGGCGAATGGTTCACAGCCGCTCCATCTTCGGCATCCAGACCCGCAGCAGCGAGAACAGGCGGTCGAGGTCGACCGGCTTGGCCAGGTAGTCGTTGGCGCCCGCGGCCAGGCACTGCTCCTGGTCGTCCTTCATGGCCTTGGCAGTGACGGTGATGATCGGCAGCTTGGCGAAGCGCGGATCGGTGCGCAGCCGCCGGGTAGCTTCGAGGCCATCCATCTCCGGCATCATCACGTCCATCAGCACCAGGTCGATGTCGCGCACCTGGTCGAGCTTGTCGATCGCCTCGCGGCCGTTGCGCGCGATCTCGACCTCGGCGCCGCGCTGCTCGAGGGCGCTGGTGAGGGCGAAGATGTTGCGCACGTCGTCGTCCACCAGCAGGATGCGCCGGCCTTCGAACACCCGGTCGCGCCCGCGCGCCGCCTTCAGCATGGTCTGGCGTTCGCTCGACAGGTTCGATTCGACCTTGTGCAGGAAGAGCGTCACCTCGTCGAGCAGCCGCTCTGGCGAGCGCGCGCCCTTGATGATGATCGAGCGCGAATAGCGCAGCAGTTCGGCTTCTTCGTCGCGGCTCAGGTTGCGGCCGGTGTAGACGATGACCGGGGGGAACGAAACGATTTCCTCGGTGGCCATCCGCTTGAGCAGTTCGCTTCCCTGCATGTCGGGCAGCCGCAGGTCGGTGATCATGCAGTCGAACACCTGGCTTCGAAGCAGCGCCAATGCCTCCTCGCCCGATTCGACCGCGGTGATCGAAACATCGTCGTCGCCGATCAGCCGCACCACGCTTTCGCGCTGCAACGCGTCGTCCTCGACCAGCAGCACCGCCTTGACCTTCTGCGCCAGCTTTTCCTCGAACTTCTGGAACACGTTCTTGAGCTGCTCGCGCGTGGTCGGCTTGAGTGCATAGCCGATCGCGCCCATGTGCAGCGCTGCCTCCGAGTGGTCCTGCGCCGACACCACGTGTACCGGGATGTGCCGGGTCTTGGGATCGTCCTTCAGGCGTTGCAGCACGCCGATGCCCGGACCGTCCGGCAGCCGCATGTCGAGCAGGATGGCGTCGGGCAGGAACTGGCTGGCCAGGCTGAAGCCGTCGCCCGCGCCATGCGCCACCAGGCAGCGATAACCCATCTCGTGCGCGAGGTCGTAGAGGATGTGGGCGAACTGCGGCTCGTCCTCGATCACCAGCACCCGCCGGCTGCTGTCCCGCGGCAGCCCGCGGTCGTCCGCGAAGGCGGGTTGCGGCACGGTGGCTGGCATGGCGGGCGCGGAAGCCGCAGCCGCATGGCTATTGCGGGAATCGCGCTCGGCGCCCCCGTGCGGCGTCGATGCGAGAGCCGGCAGCGAAGTCGTCGAACTGCCGGCGCCGCGCGCAGCCCCGTTCGCCGCCTTGCCGCCCAAGCCGGGCGTGCCGGCGGAATCGGCCGCTTGCGGCGCCTCGGCCGGCAGGCCGAGCGTGAAGGTGCTGCCCTGCCCCGCCGCACTTTGCACGACCAGCGTGCCCCCCAGCAGGCTGGTCAGGTCGCGCGATATCGAAAGCCCCAGCCCGGTACCGCCGTAGCGCCGGCTGGTGGTGCCATCGGCCTGGCGGAAGGCTTCGAAGATCACCTCCTGCTGCTCGGGCGGGATGCCGATGCCGGAATCGGCCACCGCAAAGCTCACGCCGCCGTCCGGCGCGCCGCCGATGGTGAGGGAGACCTCGCCTCGCTCGGTGAACTTGATCGCGTTCGACATCAGGTTCTTCAGCACCTGCTCGACCCTCTGGCCGTCGGTGACCACGCTCGCGGGTGCGTCGCTTCGCACCTCGAGCCTGAAGCCGAGCCGCTTCTGGTCGGCCATCGGCTTGAAGGTCATCTCGATGCTGGTGGCGAGCTTCTTGATCGGCACCTCCTCGGCCACCAGCTCGAGCTTGCCGGCCTCGACCTTGGAGATGTCCAGGATGTCGTTGATGAGGGCCAGCAGGTCGTTGCCCGAGGCGTAGATCGACTCGGCGAACTTCACCTGCTCGGCATTCAGGTTGCCCTGCGCGTTGTCGCCAAGGAGCTTGGCCAGGATCAGCGCGCTGTTGAGCGGCGTGCGCAGCTCGTGCGACATGTTGGCGAGGAACTCGGACTTGTAGCGGCTCGCACGCTGCAACTCGGCGGCGCGCTCCTCGAGGTCGCGCTGCGCCCGGCGAAGCGCGGCGTTGCGCTGGTCGAGCGCCTCGGTCCGCTCGGATAGCTGGCTGTTGGTCTGCTCCAGCTCGGCCTGCTGGTTTTCGAGCGAGGCCTGCGAGGCGCGCAGGGCCCTCGATTGCTCCTCGAGTTCCTCGTTGGCGGTGCGCAGCTCTTCCTGCTGCACCTGGAGTTCTTCGTTGAGCTGCTGGGTTTCGGCGAGCGCGTCCTGCAGCTGCTCGCGGTAGCGCACCGCGGCGATGGCGGTGCCGATGTTGCCAGCGACGAGGTCGATCAGGTCGAGCTCGCGCTGCTGTGGCGGCTGGAGGATGCCGAGTTCGACCACGCCGTTAACCAGGCCGTCGTTGGCGACCGGCACCAGCACCACGGCGGTCGGCGCCATCTCGCCGATGCCGCTGTTCACCTTGAGGTAGGCGGTGTCGACCGGCGAAACCTGCAGCATTCGGTTCTGGGTGGCCGCCTGGCCGACCAGGCCCTCGTCCGGTTGCACCAATCGCGGCGTGGATTCGGCCTCGATCGAGAAGCCGTAGCTGGCCACCCGCCGCAGCACGCCGTGCCGCTCTCGCACGTAGACCGCGCCGACGCTGCTTTGCAGGTGGCGGGCGAAGAAGGCGAGCACCTTGCGCCCCATGTCCTGTGCGCCGAGTTCGCCCACCAGTTCCCCGGCCAGTTCGGTCTGGGCCTCCCGAAGCCAGGCCTGGCGACGGAGCGCATCGGCCTGCTCGCCTTGGTCCCGCAACGCCGAGTCGTAGCTTTCGGACAGCGTGACCAACTGCCGCCGCCCGAAGTACGCCAGCAACCCCGTGGTGAAAAGCGTGAACAGCACGAACAGGCCGACGATGACCAGGCTGGTCCGGTTGGCCTCGTTGTTGCGCTGGAAGCGAAGGCCCTGCTCTGTGTCGACGAAAGCCTTGAACTCGGCCCGCATCTCGTCCGTCTGGCGCTTGCCGCGGCCTTCGCGCACCGGTTGGACATGATCGCCGCCGGCCCTCCGGATCGCGATGGCGTCGCGCGCGAAGGCGTTCCAGGATTCCTGCAGCGACATGATCCGCTCGATGCGGTCGACCTGCTGCTGGTTGTCGCCGACCAGGCCGCGCAGGGCCTCCAGGTCGCGCTGCATGCGGGGCAGCGCGTCCTGGTAGGGCGCAAGGAACGACTCCTCGCCGGTGAGCAGGAAGCCGCGCATGCCGGTTTCCATGTCGATGCTCCGGCGCTGGATCTCGGCTGCCGTGCGCGAGACCCGATCCGAATGCTCGACCCAGCTGATGGTGTTGAGCAAATACAGGATGAGGGCCACGAACACCACCGCGCCCAGCAGGCCGCCGACCAGCGGCAGCCTGAGGTTGCGATTGAGGAGACGCTGGAATCCGGCCGGGTCGATCGAGGAGCTGGGCTTCATGGAACGGAAAGGATGAGCAAAACCCGTAAAGGTTGCCAGAGAGCGGCCCGCAGAGCTGTCGGAGAAGGCCGCAAGCGGGCCGGAAAGCTAGATCCAGCCGGCCCGGCGGAAGCGGTGATAGAGATAGCCGCAGCAGCTAGCGATGAGCAGCAGCGCGAGCGGGTAGCCCCAGCGCCATTTGAGCTCGGGCATGTGCTCGAAGTTCATGCCCCAGATGCCGGCGAACGCGGTGCATACCGCGAAGATGCTGGCCCAGGCCGCCAGCCGCTTGGTGACCTCGCCGTCCTCGATGGTGACCATCGACAGGTTGACGTGGATGGCGGTGCCGATGGTGTCGCGCATCGCGTCGATCGAGCTGTCGATGCGGGTCAGGTGATCGATCACGTCGCGAAAGTATTCCTGCGAGCCGGCGCAGATGTGCGGCACCCGGCCGCCGTGCAACTTGTTGGTGCCCTCCAGGAGCGGCGCGACCGCATGCTTGAGCGAGGTCAGGCGCTGCTTGAGTTCGTAGAGCCGCTTGATGCTGTCGCGGGCGGCGCCCTTGGTGAAGATGCGCTGCTCGATCGTTTCCAGCTCGACCTCGAAGCCGTCGATCACCGGAAAGTAGCGGTCGACCACCGCGTCCATCAATGCATAGAGCACGAAGCCGGGACCGTTCTTGAGCAGCTCGGGCTCGCGCTCGCAGCGATGGCGCACCTCGGCGAAGCCGTGTTCGCTGCGATTGCGTACCGACACCACGTACCGCGGGCCGACGAACACGTCGATCTCGCCGACCCGAAGACCGGCCGGCTCGGCGCCACCGCTCTCCAGCACGTGCATCACCACGAACAGGGCGCTCTCGTACTCCTCCACCTTCGGCCGCTGGTGGCCTTTTTGCGCATCCTCCAGCGCCAGCTCGTGCAATCCGAATTCGGCGCCGACCTCGGCGAGTTCGGCCGGTTTCGGATCGTGCAGCGCCACCCAGACGAAGCAGCCGGGCCTGGCGGCGTACTGGCCGATTTCCGGTATCGAGATGTCGGCGAGCTTCAGGCCGTGTTCGTAGACGACGCAGTTGACGAGCATGCGGTTCGGATCGAAGTGAAGGCCCGGCATCTTGCCACGCGCTGGCTGGGGACGAATCGGCCCGGGTGGCGTGCAGGCTCGGCGGTCAGGGTTCGGCGGAGGATTCGCGGCCACGCGGCGTCCCGGGCTCGCCGCGCTTCAGGCGCAAGGGCGCGACTCGCAGCACCGAGCCCTCGACCGAACTCACCCGCACGGCCTCGCCCGGCTGCAGGTCGCCCATCCCGCTGACCGGCCAGTAGTCGCCGCGGATCTGGGCCCAGCCCTCCCCGTCGGCATAGTCGACCAGCTCGCCGGTGCTGCCGAGGAGCGCCGGCACGTCGCTCGCCGGCGCCGCCCGCCGCGTGCGCGCCGCGTCCCGCGTGATGCCGAGGAGAAAGACGGCCGCGAGCGCGCTCGTCGCGGCCGCGATCCAGGGCTGGGAATCGCTGCCCGACGCGGAGGGATCGATCAGGATCATCGCGCCGGTGGCGAAGGCCGCCGCGCCGGCCAGGCCCACCGTCCGCGGGATCGGCCGAAAGCCCTCGTACACCACCAGTCCGATTCCGACGGCCATCGCCAACAGGCCCGCCGGATTCACCTCGAGGAATCGAAGGCCGTAGAAAGCGAGGGCCATGCTCACGGCGCCCACCGCGCCCGGCAGCAGCAGACCGGGCCGGGCGAGTTCGAGCAGCAGCCCGCAGATGCCGATCATCAGGAGCAGGCGAGCGAGCGTCGGATCGGCTGCGATCGCCAGCAGCCGCGTGCGCCAGTCGGGCGCGAAGACGATCATCTGCGTCCGCTGGGTCGCGAGCTGCACCGGGCCGGCCGCCGTCGAAAGTCGGCGGCCATTGACCTGCAGCAACAGGTCGGTGACATTGCGGGCGACCAGGGTGATGACCCTTTGCTGCAAGGCGTCCGCTGCCCGGAGGCCGGCTTCCTGGTCGAGCATGGCCTGACCCGGCCAACCGGGATTGCGGCCCTGCAGCCCGGCCAGGCTTTGGGCGGTCGAAGGAAAAGGATTGCCGCCGGTGGCCGCGCCCTGCGGTGCATCGCCCGCAGCAGGCGTGGCAGCCAGCATGACGCCGGAGGGCGCCGGGGTCGGCCGTCCGAGGACGGCGATCGGCGTCATCGCGGCGATCGGGCTCGCGTAGAGCAACCAGATCGCGCCGCCGCCCACCTGCGCAGCCTCGGGCGAGGCGAAGGCGGCGACCGGCACGGGCGAATCGACGATCGACTGGACGATGCTGCGCACCGAATCGTCCTGGCCACCCGTGCTGTCGACCTGGAGCACCGCCAGCTGTGCCTTCTCGCGGACGGCCAGCGCCAGCCCCTCCCGCACGTGCCGGGCCGCAGCCGGACCGAGGCTGCCTTCGAGCTGCATCAGGACCACCGTGCGGGGCGCGTTGCCGGACGCGGGCGGCGGCGTCTCGGCCAAGGCGCCGGTGCAGGCAAGGCCGAGCGCTGCCGCACTCGACAGGATCAATGCCCTCAACCAACTGCAGCAGGTGCAGGCCGTCTCCATCGGCGGATTCTAGGAACCGCCGGGCCGATCCGGCCATCCCTCCGGCTTGTCGCAGCGTGGGACGACAGGCCTCAGTCGATGCTGATGTTGGCCGCCTTGGCGACCTCCGCCCATTTGATCCGGTTGGCGTGGACCGTGTTCTTGAACTCGGCCGGCGTTTCGATCCGCACCGTATTGCCCTGCGCCTCGAACCTGGACCTGATCTCGGGCTGCTCCAGCACCGAGCGGATCGCGGTGTTGAGCTTGTCGACCACGCGGGCGTCGGTTCCCTTCGGAGCGAAGATGCCGAACCAGATCGAGCTGTCGAAATCCCGCGTGCCCGGAATGTTGCTTGAGGCGATCGTCGGCACCTCCTTGATCGCGGCCACCGGCGCCTTGGTGGTCACGCCCAGCAGCCGGACCTTGCCGGCCTTGTACTGGGGCAACACGGTCTGCACCTGGTTCATGATGCAGCAGGTCTCGCCGCGCACGACCGAGGTGATCGCCTCCGGGCCGCCCTTGTACGGCACGTGCACCATCTGCAGTCCGAGCCGCGAATTGAGCTCGGCGAACGCCATGTGGGTGCCGGCGCCGTTGCCGGTCGAGGCGTAGTTGTACTTGCCCGGGTTCGCCTTCACCAGGTCGACGAACTCCTTGAGCGTCTTGACGTCCATCACGTCCGGATTGATGGTCAGCACGTTCGAGACGTCCAGCACCGGCGCCACCGGAACGAAGTCGGCCTCCACGTCGAAGGGCAGCTTCTTGTAGAGCGCCGCATTGCTGCCGTGCGTGGCGGCCGTTCCGAACGCGAGGGTGTAGCCGTCGGGCTTGGCGCGCGCCACGTATTCGCTCGCGATGTTGCCGGCCGCGCCGGCCTTGTAGTCGATCACCACCGGTTGGCCGAGCTTCTGCGACAGCGGCTCCTGGATCGCGCGGGCCACCACGTCGACACCCGAGCCGGCGGGGAAGCCCATGATCATGGTGACGGGTTGGTGCGGATAGTCCGCTTGCGCGAAGGCGCTCGGCGCGGCAACCAGACCCGCCGCCAGGGCTGCGCCTGCGACGCAGCGCCAAAGGTTCCGAATGGAGAGGCAGGGCAGATGGCGCGGGCTGCGGGAAATCGAAAAAGATAGAGGCATGTCGGGCTTTCGGTGGCGAAGTCGAACGGCGCCTGGAGGGATCGATCGACCTGCGCGGGGTTGCGCGAAAAAGCCGAATTCTGGCGAAGTGCTCATGCCCACGGCGATCGAAGCTTATGCCTGCCTCGCGAAAGCCGGCGCGCGATGGCAGGTCTCCCGATAATCCCGGCATGGTCCGCACCACCCAACGACTCCACACCCAGCGCGAACCCGCGCCGCTCCTCGCCGCCGCCACGGTGCTCCTGCTGCGCGACAGCCCCGGCGGCATCGAGGTGCTGATGACCCGAAGGTCCGCCACCGCCAGCTTCGCCCCCGGTGCCTATGTGTTCCCCGGCGGGCGCATCGATGCCGGCGATACGGCCGCCCTGCCGCTGGCAGAGCGCCGGCCTACCCAGGACAATCGCCAGCTGACGCAAGCCATCGCCGCGATCCGCGAGAGCTTCGAGGAACTCGGCATCCTGCTCGCCCGCCATGCCGATGGCCGGCCGGTCGATCCGGAGGAGATCGCCGCCATGGACCGGAGCACCGCGGCGAGCGCCGTCGGCCTGGCCGCGCAATGCGAGGCACGCGGCCTGCGCCTCTCGGCCGACCAGGTCTACACGCTCGCGCACTGGATCACCGACCGCGATCTGCCGAAGCGCTTCGACGTGCCCTTCCTGGTGGCCCGGATGCCGGCGCACCAGGTGCCGACCGCGGACGAGAGCGAACAGTTCGAGCCCTGCTGGGTGCGGCCAGCCGAAGCGCTGGAGCGGCATCGCGCCGGCAGCTTCTTCATGATCTTCCCGACGCTGCGCACGCTGGAGCGGCTCGCGCGATTCGACAGCGTGGACGCGGTACTCGAGGCCTGCGCCGGACGCCAGGGCGGCGAGGGTCCGCTCTGGACCAGCTGCCCGCGCGCCGGCTGGCTCGGCGGCAAGGAGGCGCGCTACATGGAGCACGAGCATCCGTACGGCGAACTCGAGCTGGTCAGCCCCGACGGACAGATCGTGCATGCCCTCGATTGGCAGAGCGACCGGCCGGTGCCGCTCCTGGCCAACCTGCGCCGCCTGACGGCGCCGAACGCCGGCGCCATGACCGGCCCCGGCACCAACAGCTACGTGGTCGGCGACGAGCGTTCGGGCTACATCGTGATCGATCCGGGGCCGAACGATCCTGCGCACATCGATCGATTGTTCCAGGCCACCGGCGGCGACATCCGCTGGATCGTCTGCACCCATTCGCATGCCGATCACTCCCCCGGCGCAGCGCCGCTGCAGGCACTTTGCGATTCGGCGCCACCGATCCTCGGGCTGCCCTCGGCACTCACCGCCCGCCCCGCCGCCCGCTTCGAGCCCGACCGCACCCTGCAGGACGGCGAGCGCATCGCGGTCTCCGGCGAGCACGGCGCCCACACCTTGCGCGTCGTCTTCACGCCCGGCCATGCGGCCAACCACCTTTGTCTGGTGCTCGAGGAAGACGGCCTGCTGTTCTCCGGCGACCACATCCTGAACGGCAGCACCACCGTGGTCGATCCACCCGACGGCAACATGAACGACTACCTGGCGTCGCTCGACCGGCTCGATGCCGAATGCGCGGCGAACGACATCGGCTTCATCCTGCCGGCGCACGGGCACGTGCTCGGCCAGCCGCGCCATGCCATCGCCACCCTCAAGAACCACCGGCTGCAGCGCGAAGCCCGCATTGCCGCCGCCATGCGCGAGCGCCCGGACGGAACGCCCGACGACTGGCTGCCGATCGCGTACGCCGACGTGCCCGAGCGGATGTGGCCGGTGGCCGCACGCTCGCTCGCGGCGCATGTCGAACGGTTGCGCCAGCTGGCGCAGGGCTAGCCCCGTGACAAATCATCCGGACGAAGCCGAGGGCGTTCGCCTCGCCAAGCGGGTGGCAGCCCAGGCCGGCTGCTCGCGCCGGGAGGCCGAGCTCTTGATCGAGAACGGCGCCGTGCGGGTCGACGGCCAGCCGGCCGTGCTGCCGCAATCGCGCGTGCATCCGCACCAGCAGGTCGAGATCGAGGCCGGTGCCAAGCCGACCGCGGTGTTGCCGGTCACCTTGCTCCTGCACAAGCCGGCCGGCATGCCGACGTCGAACGCATACCGGCTCCTGGTCGCGGCCAATCATCCCGATCCCGAGCGGGCCGGCCTGCGCTTCCTGCCGCGCCATGCGGCCGGGCAGCGCTGCATGACACCGCTCGAGGACGGCGCCAGCGGCCTTGTCGTCTTCACGCAGGAGTTCCGCATCGAACGCAAGCTGCACGAGGACGCCGGCATCCTCGAAAGCGAGGTGATGGTCGACGTCGCCGGCCCGGTCGGCCCCGACGTCTTGGCCCGGCTCGACCATCCGCCCGCACGGGTCAGCGTCGGCCAACGCGCCGAGGGCCATACCGGCCTTCGCTTCGCGGTCAAGGGGCTCCTGCCCGGCCAGATCGATCACGCCTGCCGGCGCGCCGGGCTGCGCATCCTGTCGATGCGCCGCATCCGCCTCGGCCGCGTGCCGCTCGCGGGGCTGCTGCCGGGGCAGTGGCGCTACTTGCTGCCTTCGGAACGCTTCTGATCGTCGGGCAAAAGCGCTGACTTCGTGATCTTGTCGAGAACGCTTTTGTAGGCGTCGAAGTCCTCGGAGGTCATGCCGACCTGCAAGACGCGGCTGAAGTCCTGGTCGTCATGGCGCTGCAAATAGACCTCGAGGAAGGCTGCGAACGACTCCCGGCTTCCGAAGGCGAAGAAGCCGACCCGCGGATCGAACAGGGTGTAACCGCCTGCTCGAAAGCGGCCGACGGCGAGGCTTGCTTCTGCCGCAACCAGCACGAAGACGACTGCCAGCTGCTCGGCCCTGTCGCCGAAGTCGCATTTGTGCAGAACCTGGACCACCGAGCTTGCGGTGCAAGTAGCGGCGACATGAAATCGATCGAAAAAACCGCCGCTCTCGTAGGTCTCGACCCAGGCCAGCAACTCGCCCACCTTCTGTTCCATGACTTGGCGCCTCAGGTACAAGGCAAAGTGACATGCGCCATCCGGCTTGTACATTTCCGCAACTCCGGCCAGCAAGGCCAGCGGGAAGTGCAATCGATCGTCGAAGAGCCACTGGGCGTCGTCGTTGATCAGCTCGATGTGGGTGGCACCGCCCTTGCGCCGCAACTCGTCGAGCGTCTTGCGCTTGAGCCGGCTCGACCTGCAGCTGTCCTCGATCCACCCCCGGAACGCTCCCAGCCTCCGGTAGCCTCCGTCGGCCTGGCCGTTGCCGCACGCGAGCGCCTCGAAGAGCTTGCAATACGCACGGTAAGCCTCGAGGGACAACTTTCGCTGGCCGTCGCCGACATCGAGCACTTTGACGAAACGAATCCACCCATCGCGGTATTCCTGCCTTGCGATGCTTTGCGCACTGCCGTTCCAGCCGGCGAAATCGAGCTCCATGCTCTCGGCATAGCGATCGAGCGCGAGTTCCTCCGCCACCACCTTGGCCACGAGCCGATCCAGCAAAGCCTTGGTCAGCGCCATGCCTTCGACCACTCCGGCCTCCGACAGCAACACTTGCGAGATCCTGCCCGCGCCCAGCGTGATCCGATGATCGATCTGCGCCTCCAGCGCGAGGCGAAGCGCCTTGTAGGCCCGCGTCCGCCTGTCAGCCCGCGATGTCGACCGCGGGTTCGGTTTCTCGGCGGAGGGCAACTCGAAGTAGGGGAGCGCCTCTTTTTTCTCCTGCAGCAGCTCCGCCTGCGCTGCCAGTCCGTTCTTGGTCTGCACAACCAACTGAGCCGACAGCCATTTCCAGGTCCATGACCCGCCCTTCGGGACACGACTTCCGCTTGTGATTTCCATGGTCGATTTCCTCCTGCATGGTTCTCTCGATGCGGCACCGAAATGCCGCCATGCCGCAACGCGTCGGCGATGCGGCCCGAGCCATGAATTTAGAAAGGAGGAGCCCCGGCTCGCCCACCGGGGCGAGCAAGAAAGAGAAACTCCTGCATCGCGCGGCCGAGGCGTCGCACGGCCGCGCGATGCAGGATCGAGGGAAAAAAGTGTGAAGCCCGCCGATAAGCCGGATTCTGTGCACCCCGGTTGCCCGGGGCGTGACCGCCATTACTCTGGGCCGCCTGTCGCCAGACGGCTCGATGCCACCTACCCGCCGACTCGCCCCGCGGACCACGGAGTCGGGCCTTGCGGCGAACCGCACGGCCCGTGGACGGCCTACTTGGTGTTGCTGCGCGCAGAGATTGCCCGTTTCACCCGGACCGGGTTGCCCCGGCCCGACTCGTCTCTGTTGCTCTGATCCTCACCTCGCGGTGGAGAGTCGTTAGCTCCTGCGCTGTCCTGTGCAGTCCGGACGTTCCTCCAGTGCGCTCTTTCGAGACTTGCACCAGCGACGGTCTGGCGTGCTTCACGCGGCGATTATCGCCACAATGGCTTCCCCTTCCACCCGCAAGCCGCCCTCTCAGGAGACATCCGAATGAAAGCAGAGACCATCCTCCAGACCATCGGCAACACGCCGCACATCCGCATCCAGCGGCTCTTCGGCGGGGCCACGCAGAAGGTCTGGATCAAGTCCGAACGCGCCAACCCCGGCGGCTCGATCAAGGATCGGATCGCGCTGTCGATGGTCGAGGCCGCCGAGCAGTCCGGCGCGCTGAAGCCGGGCGGCACCATCGTCGAGCCGACCTCGGGCAACACCGGCATCGGGCTTGCGATGGTCGCCGCGGTCAAGGGCTACAAGCTGGTCCTGGTGATGCCCGATTCGATGTCGATCGAACGCCGGCGGCTGATGCTGGCCTACGGCGCCAGCTTCGACCTCACGCCGCGCGAAAAGGGCATGAAGGGCTCGATCGCCCGGGCCGAGGAAATCGTGGCCGCCACGCCCGGCGCCTGGATGCCGCAGCAGTTCAACAACCCGGCCAACATCGAGGTGCATGCGCGCACCACGGCCGAGGAAATCGCGCGCGACTTCCCGGACGGCATCGACGTGCTGATCACCGGCGTCGGCACCGGCGGCCACATCACCGGCTGTGCCCGCGTGCTCAAGAAGAAATGGCCGAAGCTGCAGGTCTTCGCGGTGGAGCCCAAGGCTTCGCCGGTGATCTCGGGCGGCTCGCCCTCGCCGCATCCGATCCAGGGCATCGGCGCCGGCTTCATCCCGAACAACCTCGACACCGAGCTGCTCGACGGCGTGATCCAGGTCGACGCCGACCCGGCCCGCGAAATGGCCCGCCGCTGCGCACGCGAGGAAGGCATGCTGGTCGGCATTTCGTCCGGCGCCACGCTCACCGCCATCGCGCAGAAGCTGCCGGAACTGGCCGCCGACGCGGTGGTGCTCGGCTTCAACTACGACACCGGCGAGCGCTACCTGTCGGTCGAAGGCTTCCTGCCGGCCTGAGGAAGGCGGGGCCGGCGCCCTCCTAGAATTGCCGCCCGACCACTGCCCTGCCCGATCGCCACGGGCCTGCAGCCATGCTCCGCCTCACCGAAATCAAACTGCCGCTCGACCATGACGATGCGGCGCTGCCCGCCGCCATTGCCGCGGCGCTCAGCACGCCCCCCGAGGCGATCGCCAACTTCCACGTCTTCAAGCGCAGCTTCGACGCCCGCAAGCCGCAGCTGCTGCGGGTCTACATCGTCGACGTGAGCATCGCCGACCGGGTGCTCGAAGCCGCCCTGCTGGCCCGCTTCGCCGGGCATCCGCACATCGGGCCGGCGCCCGACATGGTGTGGCGTGCGCCGGTCGCAGCACCGGCGGGCCTGCCGCTCCGGCCGGTGGTGGTGGGCTTCGGCCCGTGCGGCATCTTCTGTGCCCTGCTGCTGGCGCAGATGGGCTTCAAGCCGATCGTGCTGGAGCGCGGCAAGACCGTGCGACAGCGCACCAAGGACACCTGGGGCCTCTGGCGCAAGGGCGTGCTCGACCCCGAATCCAACGTGCAGTTCGGCGAAGGCGGCGCCGGCACCTTCTCGGACGGCAAGCTCTACAGCCAGATCAAGGATCCGCGCTTCCTCGGCCGCAAGGTGATGGAAGAGTTCGTCAAGGCCGGCGCGCCGCCAGAGATTTTGTATGTCGCGCATCCGCACATCGGCACCTTCAAGCTGGTGAAGGTGGTGGAGCACATGCGCGAGCAGATCGTGGCGCTCGGCGGCGAAATCCGCTTCGAGCAGCGCGTGACCGACGTCCTGGTCGAGCCGGATGCCAGCGGCAGCCGGCATCTTCGCGGCTTGATGGTGCGCGACCAGCAAAGCGGCGAAAGCACCGAACTGCGCGCCGACCATGTCGTGCTGGCGCTCGGCCACAGCTCGCGCGACACCTTCGCGATGCTGCACGAGCGCGGCGTGCACATTGAGGCCAAGCCTTTCTCAATCGGCTTTCGGGTCGAGCATCCGCAGGGCCTCATCGACCGCGCGCGCTGGGGCCGGCATGCCGGTCATCCGCTCCTGGGCGCAGCCGACTACAAGCTGGTGCATCACGCGAGCAACGGCCGCTCGGTGTACAGCTTCTGCATGTGCCCGGGCGGCACGGTGGTGGCGGCCACCAGCGAACCGGGGCGGGTGGTCACCAACGGCATGAGCCAATACTCGCGCAACGAACGCAACGCCAATGCCGGCATCGTGGTGGGCATCGACCCCGTCGATTTTCCGGGCTGGAACGACGGCGGACCGAGATCGGCGCTCGCCGGCATCGACCTTCAGCGCGAGCTGGAAACCAACGCCTTCGTGCTCGGCGGAAGCGACTACCGGGCGCCGGCGCAGCTGGTCGGGGATTTCGTCGCCGGCAAGCCGTCGACCGCGATCGCGAGCGTCGAGCCTTCGTACAAGCCCGGCGTGACGCCCGGCGACCTGCATGCCGCCCTGCCGGGCTACGCGATCGCCGCGATGCGCGAGGCCTTTCCGGCCTTCGGCCGCAAGATCAAGGGCTTCGACCTGCATGACGCGGTGCTCACCGGGGTCGAGACCCGGACCTCGTCGCCGATCCGCATCACGCGCGGCGACGACTACCAGAGCCTCAACGTCGGCGGGCTCTACCCGGCCGGCGAAGGCGCCAGCTACGCCGGCGGCATTTTGTCGGCCGGGGTCGACGGCATCAAGGTCGCAGAGGCCGTCGCCCGCAACATGCTGGCGGGGCACGCATGAAAAAGGCCGCCCGGATGGGCGGCCTTGGATGCGAAGCTGGTTGCGGTCAGCGCCGATCGGGCTGGCTCGCCGCCGCGCTCATTGCTGTGCGGCGAGCGCGGCGATCCGTTCCTCGATCGGCGGATGGGTCGAGAACAGCTTGCCGATGCCGCCGTTGATGCCCATGGTCTCGACCGCACGCGGGAGGTCGCCGGCAGGCAGGCCGCCGAGGCGGGCCAGCGCGGCCATCATCGGCTGCTTGCGGCCCATCAGCTGGGCCGAGCCGGCGTCGGCACGGAACTCGCGCTGCCGCGAGAACCAGGCCACGATCATCGCGGCCAGGAAGCCCAGCACGATGTCCAGCACGATGGTGCTCACCATGTAGCCGACCCCCGGGCCGCTGCTCGGGTTGTCGTCGCCGCGCCGCAGGAAGCTGTCGACCGCGTAGCCGATCACCCGAGACAGGAACACCACGAAGGTGTTCATCACGCCCTGGATCAGCGCCATGGTCACCATGTCGCCGTTGGCCACGTGCGCGACTTCGTGGCCGATCACGGCCTCGACTTCCTCGCGGGTCATGTTGGCCAGCAAGCCGGTGGACACCGCGACCAGCGCCGAATTCTTGAAGGCGCCGGTGGCGAAGGCATTCGGCTCGCCGTCGAAGATGCCGACCTCCGGCATGCCGATGCCGGCCTTGTCGGCGAACTGGCGCACGGTCTGCACGATCCAGGCTTCGTCGGGCGTCTGCGGCGTCTCGATGATGCGCACGCCTGCGGAGAACTTGGCGAGCGGCTTGCTGATCAGGAGCGACAGGAAGGCGCCGCCGAAGCCGATGATCAGCGCGAAGCCGAGCAGCGAGGTGAGGTCGAGCCCGTTCGCGGTCAGGTAGCGATTGACGCCCAGCAGGCTGGCCACCACGCCGAGCACCGTCACGATCGCGAGATTGGTCAGGACGAACAGGAAGATGCGTTTCAAGTTGGTTTCTCCAAGGGATGAGGGCCACCCCGGCCCTGCCGGTCAGATGAGGGCCGGCGATTCGCTTTCAAGCGGATGGCAAGGCCGCAACCGCTTTGTCGTAGTTGCTTCTGGGTGGGCGGCAGCCGGGGCTCGCGGATGATAGGAGCAAACACGGTTTGCTCCGAAAACGCACCCACCCTTCATCCGGGATAGAGCCTTTTCTCGAGCGTGCTGCGGGCCTTCTGCAGCGACGGCAGGAAGGCCTCGCGGAATTCGGCGAAAGCCATCCGCTCGGCGCTCACGGCGATGCTCATCGCGGCGACCGTGCCCCCGGTGCGATCGCGTACCGGAACGGCCATCGATCGCACCCCGATCTCCAGCTCGCCGTCGTTGCCGGCATAGCCCTCGGCGCGGCATCGCGCCAGGAGCGCCAGCACCTCGTCGGCCTTGAAGACGGTCCGCGGCGTGAGGGCGTCGCGCGCCATGCTGCGCACCCGGGTCTCGGCCGACTCGGGCGCGAGGCCGGCCAGCAGCACCCGCCCGAGCGCCGAGCAGTACGCCGGCAGCCGCGAGCCGATGCCGAGCCCGGTGCTCAGGCTGCGGCGTGCGGTGGAGCGGCCGATGATGATCGCGTCGTCGTCCTGCAGCGTGCCGAGCGAGGCGGATTCGCGGGTCCGCTCCGACAGCGCATCCAGCAGGGGCTGCGCGATCGACGGCATCGGCCGCGACGCGAGGAACGAATGCGCCACCAGGAGCGATTTCGCGGCCATCCAGAAACGCTTGCCGTCGCCGTCGAGATAGCCGAGCGCCTGCAGCGTGAGCAGCGACCGCCGCGCAGATGCCGGCGAGGCCGCCGTCAGGCGTGCCACCTCGGAAACCGTGAGGCGCGAATGCTGCCGACCGAAGCAGGTCAGCACTTCCAGCCCCTTTTGCAGCGAGGCGACGAAATCCTTGTCGGCCGAGTTTTTGCGCATGGCGCAAATCTAACTTGTCCGTGCCAGCAGCAGACCGGACACTGGAACGCCACGAGACGATCCCCACGGAGACGACGAGATGTTCAAGAAATTGGCCCGCTGCCTGGGCGCCGCCTGCCTGTCCGCAAGCTTTGTCATCGCGCCTGCGCTGGCGCAGACCCCGAAGCCGCTTCGACTCATCGTGCCGTTCTCGGCCGGCGGCACCGCCGACATCCTGCCGCGGGTGTTGGCCGAGAAGCTGCGCGACAGCTTTCCCGGCGGCGTCGTGATCGAGAACCGCACCGGCGCCGGCGGCAACATCGGCGCCGAGATGGTGTTCAATTCGCCGCCCGACGGCGAGACCCTGCTGGCCTCGCCACCGGCACCGATCGCGATCAACCAGCATCTCTACAAGAAGCTCGCCTTCGATCCCGAGAAGTGGACGCCGGTGACGGTGCTCGCCACCGTGCCGAACGTGCTGGTGATCAATCCGAAGCTGCCGGTCAAGAACGTGAGCGAGTTCATCGCCTATGCCAAGGCCAATCCGGGCAAGCTCAGCTACGGCTCGCAGGGCAACGGCACCACCTCGCATCTCACCGCCAGCATGTTCATGCAGCTGACCGGCATCGAGATGGTCCACGTGCCCTACAAGGGCACGGCGCCTGCCCTGGTCGACCTGGTCGGCGGCCAGATCGACGTTTTCTTCGACAACCTGAGCTCGTCGCTGCAGTTCCACCAAAGCGGCAAGCTGCGCATCCTGGCGGTCGCGGATGCGCAGCGTTCGAGCGCGCTGGCGGACGTCCCGACCTTTGCCGAACAGAAGCTCCCCGAGATGAATGCCGTGACCTGGTTCGCGGTGGTCGCGCCGCCCAACACGCCGCTCGCCAAGGTGGCGACCATCCAGCAGGCGATCGCGAAAGCGCTGGCCTTGCCCGACGTGAAGCAGAAGTTCGCCGAACAAGGCGCCGAGGCACGTGGCTGGGATGCGGCGCAGACCGGCAAGTTCATCGCCGCCGAATCCACCAAGTGGAACAAGGTGATCAAGAGCGCCAACGTCACCCTGGACTGACATGCAACCAGACATCCAGCCCCAACCGATCCGCTGGGCCGGCCCCGGCCTGACCCGCATCCCGTTCGCGCTCTATAGCGACCGACCGACCGCCGCCGGCGAGCAAGACCGCATCTTCCGCGGCGAGACCTGGAACTACCTCTGCCTCGAAGCCGAACTGCCCGAAGCAGGCAGCTATCGCACCACCTTCGTCGGCGAGACGCCGGTGGTGGTGGTGCGGGACGCGGACGACGAGATCTACGCCTTCGAGAACCGCTGCGCCCACCGCGGCGCCCTGATCGCGCTCGAGAAATCCGGCCGCGCCGACAACTTCCAGTGCGTGTACCACGCCTGGAGCTACAACCGGCAGGGCGACCTCACCGGGGTCGCCTTCGAGAAAGGCGTGAAGGGCCAGGGCGGGATGCCGCCGGATTTCTGCAAGGAAGAACACGGCCCGCGCAAGCTGCGCATCGCGAGCTACTGCGGGCTGGTCTTCGGCAGCTTCAGCGAGGACGTGCCGGGCATCGAGGAATACCTGGGCGAGGAAATCTGCGAGCGCATCGAGCGCGTGCTGCACAAGCCGGTCGAGGTCATCGGCCGCTTCACCCAGGCGCTGCCGAACAACTGGAAGCTCTACGTCGAGAACGTGAAGGACAGCTACCACGCGAGCCTCCTGCACCTGTTCTTCACCACCTTCGAGCTGAACAAGCTCTCGATGAAGGGCGGCGTGATCGTCGACGAAAGCGGCGGCCATCACGTGAGCTATTCGATGATCGACTTGGCCGCCGAGAAGGACGCCTCGTACAAGGACCAGGCGCTGCGCTCCGAAAGCGATGCCTACCGGCTCAAGGACCCGAGCGTGCTGGCCGGCTTCACCGAGTACGACGATGGCGTCACCTTGCAGATCCTCTCGGTGTTCCCGGGTTTCGTGCTGCAGCAGATCCAGAACTGCCTCGCGGTCCGACAGGTGCTGCCGAAGGGCGTCGAGCGCACCGAGCTCAACTGGACCTACATCGGCTACGTCGACGACACGCCGGCGCAGCGCAAGGTTCGGCTCAAGCAGTCGAACCTGATCGGGCCGGCCGGCTTCATCTCGATGGAGGACGGCGCCGTCGGCGGCTTCGTGCAGCGCGGCATCGCCGGCGCGCACGAGCTGGAGGCGGTGGTCGAGATGGGCGGCGGCAGCGCCGAATCGAGCCCCGGCCGCGCGACCGAGGCGTCGGTGCGCGGCTTCTGGAAGGCCTGGCGCCAGCACATGGGTGCCTGAGCGAGGAACACCGAACATGATCGATCTCCTGGCGCTCTGCGCCTTCAATGCCGCCTATGCCGAGGCCATCGACAGCGATGCGCTCGAAAGCTGGCCCGACTTCTTCGCGGACGATTGCCACTACCGGATCACGCATGTCGAGAACGAACGGGAGGGACTGGCGGCCGGCATCGTGTACGCCGACTCGAAGGCGATGCTCGAAGACCGGATCGCCGCGCTGCGCGAAGCCAACATCTACGAGCGGCAGCGATACCGGCACCTGCTGGGTGTTCCGCTCATGCAGCGGGCCGAAGGCGGCGAAGCCGAGGCGCGCACGCCTTTCATCGTGGCGCGAATCATGGCCACCGGGGAGACCGATGTGTTCGCGACCGGCGCGTATCAGGATCGGTTCGTGATGGTGGACGGAAAGCTGCTCCTGGCCTCGCGCGTGGCGGTGTGCGACAGCACCGTGACCGACACGCTGCTGGCGCTGCCGCTGTGAGCGAGACCTCGGCCATGAACGGGCGGCAGGCAGCGGACGCATCGCCACGCATGGCGAACGCTGCGGTGGCGACGGCGACGGCGACGGCTGCGGCCGCGCCCGCGAAGCGCCTGGCGCTCGCCGTCGGCGATCCAAATGGCATCGGACCCGAGATCGCGCTCAAGGCATTGGCCGCGCTCGATGCGAACGACCGTAGCCGGATTCGACTCTTCGGTCCGACCGCGGTGGTCGAGGCGACCGCTCGGCAGCTCGGCATGACCGACCTGCTCGCCGACATCACGCTCAGCCCGGCCGGCGACATGGCCCCTGGCGCTCACGTGCCGGGCCGCATTTCCGCCGCCGCAGGCGAATCGGCAATCGCCTCCGCCACCGCGGCCATCGAAGCCTGCCGCCGCGGCGAGGTCGACGCGGTCGTCGCCTGCCCGCACCACGAGACCGCCATTCACCAGGCGGGCATCGCCTTCAGCGGCTATCCGTCGCTGGTCGCGCGGATCTGCGGAATGCCGGAGGACCGCGTGTTCCTGATGCTGGTCGGCGGCGGTCTTCGCATCGTGCATGTCACGCTGCATGAAAGCGTGCGTTCGGCGCTCGACCGCATCACGCCCGATCTGATTGGCGCGGCCGTTCGCGCCGGTGCGCGCGCTTGCGCACTGCTGGGCATCGCGCAGCCGTCGATCGGGCTCTTCGGCATCAACCCGCATGCTTCCGAAGGCGGCTTGTTCGGGCCGGACGACGAGGCGCTGGCGGTACCCGCGGCCGCCGCCTTGCGGGCCGAGGGCCTCCATGTGGACGGCCCGATCGGCGCCGACCTGCTGCTGGCCGCCCGCAAGCACGATCTCTATGTCGCGATGCTGCACGACCAGGGCCACATCCCGATCAAGCTGCTGGCGCCGAACGCCGCGAGCGCCTTGAGCATCGGCGCCGACGTGCTGCTGTCGAGCGTCGGCCACGGCAGCGCTATGGACATCGCGGGCCAGGGCATCGCTGACGCCGGCGCGGTGATCCGGACCATCGGGATGCTGTCCGGCATGCAGCCGGCGGCGCACCGCGAACCGACGGAAAGCCCCACATGAACCACCAGATTGCGATCGCCGGCAGCGATGTCGCCTTCGCCTGCCACGGAGGCGAATCGGTGCTAGATGCCGCGCTTCGGAGCGGCATCGAGCTGCCCTACTCCTGCCGCAAGGGCGTCTGCGGCAACTGCGCCGGGCGCGTCG
This sequence comes from Burkholderiales bacterium 8X, assembly GCA_902506565.1. Lineage (GTDB taxonomy): Bacteria > Pseudomonadota > Gammaproteobacteria > Burkholderiales > Burkholderiaceae_C > Variovorax. The sequence continues at coordinate 4,118,572 of LR732703.1, forward strand.
AGCAAGGCGAAGTCGCGGGCATCGGCAACGCCGCCATCCGCAACGAGACCTGTGCCCCGGACCAGGTGCTGTTCTGCCTGTGCGCTCCGCAAGGCGATCTCACGATCGCGCCGTCATCCTGGCATCGCATCGATCCCGGCGCGCGCAAGCGCTTCACGGCCAAGGTGTTTCGCAACCAGCTCGCAGCGCCCGACGTGTCGGTGCTCCAGCTGCGCCTTCCTGCCGGGCAGAGGGCCAAGTTCCAGGCCGGGCAATACCTGCAGCTGGCGGTCGGGGATGGCAGCACGCGCAGCTATTCGATGGCGAACCCGCCGCACGAGAGCGACGGCCTGACCCTGCACATCCGGCACGTGCCGGGCGGCGCCTTCAGCGCGCGCGTGCCGAGCCTGCAACCGGGCGAGACGATCGAGCTCGAGCTGCCCTTCGGCGCGGTCGCGCTCGACCCCGATTCGACCCGGCCGATCGTCTTCGTCGCCGGCGGCACCGGGTTTGCGCCGGTCAAGTCGATCCTGGACGACATGGCGAAAAAGAAGGTGCAGCGCCCGATCACCCTGATCTGGGGCGCCCGCAAGGCCGAAGGCATCTACCTGCGGGCGGCCGTTGCCAAGTGGCAGAAGCAGTGGCCCGACTTCCGCTTCATCGCCGCCCTGAGCGAAGAGACCGAGGCCGCGCCGGAAGCCGGAGCTTTCGCGGGCAGGGTCGACGAAGCACTCGTCGAACATTGCCCGCGACTGGAGGACGCCGAACTCTATGGCTGCGGCTCGCCCGGCATGGTGAGCGCGGTGCGCAACGTAGCCGAGAAGCGCTGCGGGCTCGATCCGAAGCGCTTTCACGCGGACGTGTTCGTGGACGGGCCCGCGTCCGGGCCACCGCCTTCCGGCACGGCCTAGCCGATCCGCGCAGGACATCGAAAAACCAAGAACCAGAACGGAGACAGCAGGATGAAACCAGAGGCCGAGGCGCCCCATTCGAACGACAGGGCCGGCAGCAATGCCCAAGCCGCACCGACCGCCGCCCGGCGGCTGCTCGAAGAAGCGGCCCGGCTCGGCGTCGAGCACATCTTCACCAACCTCGGCAGCGACCATCCGGCCTTCATCGAGGCTTTCGCCGAGATCGAGCGCGACGGCGGATCGATGCCCCGCGTCGTGGTCTGCCCGCACGAGATGACGGCGCTCAGCGCGGCGCATGGCTTCGCGATGCGGACCCGCCGTGCGCAGATGGTGCTGGTGCATGTCGACGTCGGCACGCAGAACCTGGGCTGCAGCATCCACAACGCGGCGCGCGGGCGGGTGCCGGCGATCATCGTGGCGGGGCTGTCGCCGGTCAGCACCCGGGGCGACCGCATCGGCTCCCGAACCGAGTTCATCCACTACACGCAGGACACCAGCCGGCAGCACGAGATCGGTGGCGCCTACATGAAGTGGTCGTATGAGATCCGGGCGCCCGAGATGATCGACCAGGTGCTGCGGCGGGCCGCGCAGCTGGCGCATGCCGTGCCCGAGGGACCCGTCTACCTGACCGGCGGGCGCGAGATGTGGGAAGAGCCGGCCGACGGCCCCGTGCAGGACGATCGGCATTGGCCGGCGAGCCGGCTCGGCGGATTGCCGCCCGGCGCCGCGGACGAGCTGTGCGCGGCGCTGGCTGCGTCGCGCAAGCCGCTGGTCATCACCAGCTACCTGGGGCGCGAGCCCGTATCGGTCGAGTTGCTGCGAACCTTGTCCGAGCGCTACGGCATCGCGGTCTGCGAACTCAATCCGCAGTACCTCAATTTTCCGGGGCGGCATCCGCATCACGTCGGCTATCGACGCAACACGCTGGTCGGCGAGGCCGACCTGATCCTGATGCTGGACGTGGACGTGCCCTGGATCGTGTCGAAGGCATCGCCTGCGGCCGGCGCGCGACTCTTCCACATGGACTGCGATCCGCTCAAGCAGGACCTGGGCTTCTGGCACTTCCCGGCCGAATCGTCCTGGCAGGCCGACAGCCGCCTGGCACTCGAACAGCTGTTGGCGGTCGCCGGTTCGACGCCGTCCGAAGGCCCGGTTGCCGACGACGAAGGCCGGAACGAGAGAACGCGTTGGATCGCCGAGGCACGCAGCCGCCTCGCGCTGCCCGACATGCCGAAGCCCTCCGGCGACGCCATCGACGTGCAGCAGTTGAGCACCGCGATCGCCTCTTTGGTCAACGAGAAAACCATCATCGTGTTCGAGGAACCGACCGCCACCGAGCGGCTCTTGTCGACGCTGCAGATGGAGCGGCCCGGCAGCTACTACGCGAACGGCGGCAGCGGCCTCGGCTGGAGCATCAACGCCGCAATAGGACTCAAGCTGGCCGCGCCGGACAGCGAGGTCATCACCCTGGTCGGCGACGGCAGCTACATCTTCGGCGTACCGAGCAGCACCTACTGGGTCGCCGAAACCTACGGCGCGCCGCAGCTCACGATCATCTTCAACAACGGCGGCTGGAATGCGCCCAAGGTGTCGTCTCTGCTGGTGCATCCCGAAGGCACGGCCAAGCAGGACGACCGCTACTGGATCACGATGAGCGCGCGCGCCCGGCTTGCGGACATCGCTGCCGCGGCGAGCGGCGCCGCGGCATTTCGCGTCGAGGCGCATTCGCAGCTCGCATCGACCCTGGAGGAGGCACTCGGCATCGTCCGCGGCGGCCGGAGCGCGGTCGTGGAAGTGATGACGCTGCCGATCTCGGCGCAGAAGCTGGGCTGATTTCGAGGCTTTCGAACCGAGCCTCGCGCCGACAACTTACGACAGAACGACAGAACGACAGGAGACACGAGACATGAAGATCGATCGACGAACCGCAACCGCCCGGCTGCTCTCCGGCGCCGCAGGCCTTGGCACGTTCGGCTCCGCCGGCTTGTTCGGGGGGTTGGCGCAAGCGCAAGCGCAGGCCAGCTCCGCCGCCGCTCGCTATCCGGACAAGCCGATCCGCTTCATCGTCAACTTCCCGGCCGGAGGCACCGTCGACGTGATGGCCCGCACCGTCGGGCAGAAACTCGGCGAGAAGTGGGGCCAGTCGGTGATCGTCGAGAACCGGCCGGGCGCCGGCGGCAACATCGGCACCCAGGCCGTGGCCACCGCCGACCCCGACGGCTACACGCTGCTGGTGTCGCCGCCGGGGCCGCTCTCGATCAATCAGAACCTGTACCGCAACCTGCCCTTCGATCCGCAGAAGCTTCGATCGGTGATCCTGCTCGCGAGCGTGCCGAACGTGATCACCGCTCGACCGGACCTGCCCGCGGGCTCGGTCAAGGAACTGATCGCCTACGCCAAGGCGAACCCCGGCAAGGTGACGTATGCATCGCAAGGCAACGGATCGACCTCGCACCTGACCGGGCAGATGTTCGCGACCATGACCGGCACCGAGATGGTCCACGTGCCGTTCAAGGGCGAAGGGCCGGCGCTGAACGAATTGCTGGCCGGCCGGGTCGACCTGTTCTTCGGCAACATCTCCGCGGTGCTCAAGTTCCGCCAGGACCAGAAGGTCAAGCTGCTGGGCAGCGCCTCGGTCAAGCGCAGCATCATGGCGCCCGACGTCGCAACCGTGGCGGAAGGCGGACTGCCCGACTTCCATTCGGCGGCCTGGTTCGCCATGGCCGCACCCGCCGGAACGCCCGAGCCGATCGTGCGCAAGCTCAACGCGGCGGTCGCCGAGATCCTGACGCAGGCGGACGTCCGGGAGAAGTTCGGCGCGCTCGGCGGCGAAGTGGTCGGTGGATCACCGCAGGAGATGGACGCCTTCGTGCAAGCCGAGCGCGAGCGCTGGAAGAAGGTGATCGCCAGCGCGAACGTGACGCTGGACTGAAGCCGTCGGGGCGCAACGGCGCCCCGCCCCTCTGCCTAGTCCTGCGGACGGCCCTTGCGCGCGGCGCGAAAGACAGCCGGGTCGGCGTAGAACGCGGGCGATTCGTTCGGCTCCCACCAGCCCGGCACGCCGAGTACCGGCAAGGGCACGAAGGGCTTCTTGGCCAGGTGCCGCGGGTCGAGGGCCCGCGCGATCGCTTCGTCGTCGACCGCGATCGACCGGCTGCCCATTCCTTCGATCGGCGGTGCCATCAGCACATGAGCGGTCAAGGCCTTGCGCGGCCGTTGAAGCTTCTCGAGCAGCGCATGCCCGAACACCAGCAGCCGCGCCTCGCGCCAGGCGGCGCGCTCGGCGACGAAGAGGCGCTGCCAATCGCGCGCGAGCATGGCGGACCAGATCGAGGGCGGCGCATCCAGCACGGCCCCGTTCTCGTCGAACAAGGTCAGCGCATCGCGCAGCGGGCCTCGGGTTCCGCCGATGCCAGCGGACTCGATGGCAGCCGCCTGCAAGGCATTGAGACGCTGCTTGGCGAGCGGGAACCGCAGCCAGACGAGGCCGTTGAAGAAGTCGTGCAGGTTGTCGCGGGTCGGCACCCGGGCGGTGCGATGGACGAAGGCCTCGTAGGCCTCACCCGCGGGGGCTTCATCGGCAGGAACGAAGCGGAGCCTGCCGGCCTCGAGCACCGGCGCTGCGCTCGATGCCACCGTGCCCTCCAGTCCGGCGGCGGCCTGGTCGAGCAGTCGGAAGACGCTCGAAACCGCATCCAGCTCGGCCTGCCGCCCGGCTTCGCGCGCCACGCACAGGCCGATCCCCGCATAAGGCACCAGCCACGGCGCCGGCGACGCGAACGTTTCCGGCGCCGGGCAGCCGATCACGCCGTCATCGGCCCGACGTATTGCACCTTGTGCGGCTTCTGCTGCGGGCTGAGCTCGAACAGCTCGGGATGCTTCTTGAAGAGCTTGAGCGAACTGGCGCTCTTGCCCAGCAGCTTTTCGGCGCGCAGTTGCTCGGCCGCCTGGTTCAGCTCCATCTTGCCGCCCCCGGCGAGTTCGGGAATCGCTTCGAGGATGCGCAGCACGTCCTCCGGCAGCTCGGGTGCCGGCGGCAGGTCGGGCGCTTTCGAGCGGCGGGTCTTGCGTGCGGCGCGGGGCCGGGGCGCCGCCTGCGCGGCAGGCGCGCGCGGCGCGGCCGCATCGCCCCGATCGGCGGCCGGCCGATGCGCGAGGTCGATGAACTCGTCATAGACGTCGACCGTGTCGTCGCCGGTCTTGCCGCGCTGGCCGAAGCCGCAGACGCGGCAGCCTTTTTCGCGCAGGCGGATCACGAGCGGCGCGAAATCCGAGTCGGACGAAACCAGCACCACCAGGTCGGGCCGCTCGGCCACGACGGTGTCGATCGCATCCACCGCGAGCGCGATGTCGGTGCTGTTCTTGCCGGCCGAGATGTTGACCATCGGCCGGATCGACAGGCGCTTGAACAAGCCTTGCAGCTTCTGCGCGGTCTCGACGTTGCAATAGGCACGGCGCACGTGGATGGCGCCGTGCTGGTCGAGCGTTCGGTGCACGGCCTGCTCGATCACCTCGGCCGACACGTTGTCGGCATCGATCAGCAGCATGACGCAGGGTGTGGGTGTCATATCGGGTCCAGCTTCCATTGCACGGTCTCGCCGCCGCGCAAGGGCTTCAAGGTGGCTTCGCCGTACGGCAGCTCGGCCGGCAAGGTCCAGCTTTCGCGGCGAAGGGTGACGGTGCCGGTGTTGCGGGGCAGCCCGTAGAAGTCGGCGCCATGGAAGCTTGCAAAGCCTTCAAGCCGGTCGAGCGCGCCGGCGGCATCGAAGGCCTCGGCATACAGCTCCAGCGCGCACAACGCGGTGTAGCAGCCGGCGCAGCCGAGGGCATGCTCCTTGAGATGCGCGGCATGCGGCGCGCTGTCGGTGCCGAGGAAGAAGCGATCGCTGCCGCTGGTGGCGGCCTCGACCAGGGCGCGCCGGTGGGTTTCGCGCTTGAGCACCGGCAGGCAGTAGTAGTGCGGCCGGATGCCGCCGGTGAAGATGGCGTTGCGGTTGTAGAGCAGGTGGTGCGCGGTGATCGTGGCTGCGGTGAATCGGTCGGCGCTCCGGACATAGTCGGCGCCCTCCTTGGTGGTGAGGTGCTCGAACACGATCTTGAGCTCGGGGAAGTCGCGCCGGAGCGGGATCATCACCCGGTCGACGAAGACCGCCTCGCGGTCGAACAGGTCGACCTCCGGATCGGTGACCTCGCCATGCACCAGCAGCAGGAGGCCGTGCTTCTGCATGGCTTCGAGGGTCGGATAGACCTTGCGGATGTCGGTCACGCCGGCGTCGCTGTTGGTGGTGGCGCCGGCCGGGTACAGCTTCACCGCGCGGATGCCGGCGGAAGCGGCGGCTTCGATCTCGTCCGGCGGCAGGTTGTCGGTCAGGTAGAGCGACATCACCGGTTCGAAGGCAAGGCCTTCGGGAACGGCATCGAGGATGCGCTGGCGGTAGTCGATTGCGGCGCCGGTGGTGGTCACCGGCGGGCGCAGGTTCGGCATGATCAATGCGCGGGCGAACTGCCGGGCCGAATGCGGCACCACGGTGTCGAGCGCGTCGCCGTCGCGCACATGAAGATGCCAGTCGTCGGGGCGGACGAGGGTCAGGGTGGCGGGTGCCTGGGATGCGTCGTTGCTGTGCATCGCGGCATTCTCCCATCGCGTTGCTGAGCTGGACGCCACGGCATGCGCCGGAGCGATGCCGCGCTACCATCCGCTGCATGGCCTACCTCAGGGAAATGAAAGTGACCTTCACCCACAAGCGGGTGGACGACGACCTTTTGAACCGGCCGATCGAAAGCCCCGCGCAGGTCTTCGAACTGTTCAAGCACATGCAGGACGAAACCAAGGAGAAGGTGGTCGTGCTGCACCTCAACCCGCAACTCGAAGTGCTCTCGTACGAGGTGGCGTCCATCGGCTCGGGCAGCAAGGCCTTGCTCGAACCGGTCGAGATCTTCCGCAATGCGATGCTCGCTCGGGCGTCTTCGCTGATCGTGGTGCACAACCATCCATCGGGGCACAGCCGACCTTCGCAGGCCGACATCGATGTCGCGCACCGGATGCATCAGCTCGGCACGCTGCATGGCATGGCACTGCAGGACTTCATCATCATCGGCGACGGCGAATTCCACAGCTTCAAGCAACAGGGCGTCTTCTAGCAGGAAGGCGCGCAGGAGCAACATGACTTCATCCAACCTTCTGGACGACCCGGCGCGGCAGCCCTTTCGTCCTTCGTTTCCGATCCGCAGCATCCAGGACGTGGAGCGGCTCGAATCCGTTCCGCTCGACCAGGCGCTGCAGGTGCGCAGCACCTACCAGATCTTTCGCAATGTCGGCGCCGCGTTCGGCAACAAGACCGCGCTCACCTTCCTTCGAAGCGGCAACCCGGCCGATGCGCCGATCCGGTGGTCGTATGCCGAGCTGCTCGCCGGCATCCACCAGACCGCCAACCTGCTGTACCGGCTCGGCGTCGGGCCGCAGGACGCGGTCGCGGTGCTGCTGCCCGGTTGCCTCGACTACCACCTGGCGCTCTGGGGCGGCGAGGCAGCCGGCATCGTGCAGCCGCTCAACCCGCTGCTGGCGGACGACAAGCTCGCTTCGCTCATGACCGTGGCGCGAGCCAAGGTGCTGATCGCCTACGGCTCGGATGCCGAGTCGGGCATGTGGTCGAAGGCGATGCGGCTGCGCGGCCTGGTGCCGACGCTGGCCACGGTGCTGCGGGTGGCGCCTCATGACGAGCCGCCCGGCGCTGTCGGCGAGCTTCCGGCCGGGGTGCTCGACTTCAGAGCCGAGCGCGCGAAGGAGGCGAGCGATCGGCTGGTCAGCGCCCGCGACATCGCACCCGAGGACATCGCCGCCTACTTCCACACCGGCGGCACCACCGGCGCGCCGAAGCTGGCCCGCCACAGCCATGGCGCGCAGGTGTTCACCGCCTGGGCGAGCGTGAAGCTGCAAGGGCTCACCAGCAGCGACGTGACCATCAACGGCTATCCGCTCTTCCACGTGGCGGGCGTGCTGCCGGCTTCGCTCTCGTCGCTGTCGGCCGGGGTCGAAGTGATCATTCCGACCCCCTCGCTGCTGCGCAACAAGGAGGTGATGGCCAACTACTGGAAGCTGGTCGAAAAGTACCGACCGACGTCCCTTTCTGCCGTGCCCACGGTGCTGGCCGCGCTCGCCAACGTGCCGCTGGAGGGCGCCGACATCTCGTCGATCACCTACTGCCGCACCGGCGCGGCCGTGCTCGCACCCGAACTCGCGGCCCGCTTCGAGCGCCAGTTCAACCTGCACGTACACGAAAGCCTCGGCATGACCGAGATGGCCGGCATCTCGACCATCACGCCGCCCGGTGTCCAGGGCCCGGCCGGCTGCGTCGGCTTCCGGCTGCCTTATTCGCAGCTTCGGATCGTGGCGCTCGACGAGCACGGCAATGCCAGCGACCGCGACCTGCCGCCGGGCGAGCACGGCATGGTGCTGTTCAAGTCGCCCAACCTGTTCTCGGGCTTTCTCGACGCCTCCGACACCGCCAAGGCCTTCACGCACGACGGCTGGCTGGCCACCGGCGACCTCGGCTGGATGGACGACCAGCAGCGGCTCAACCTCACCGGCCGCTCCAAGGACCTCATCATCCGGAGCGGCCACAACATCGACCCGAAGGTGATCGAGGACGCGCTGGGCGCCCACCCCTCGGTGCAGCTGTGCGCCGCGGTCGGCGCGCCGGATGCCTATGCCGGCGAACTGCCGGTCGCCTTCGCCACCCTGGTGCCGGGTGCCGCGGCGGACGAGGCCGAGTTGCTGGCCTTCGTCTCGGCCGGCGTCGACGAGGCCCCGGCCAAGCCGAAATGGGTTTGCCTGATCGAGCACATGCCGGTGACCAACGTCGGCAAGATCTACAAGCCCGAACTGCGCTCGCTGGCCGCCTGCAAGGTGGTCGAGGGCCTGGTCGACGCGGCCTGTCTCGCGCTCGAAGTCGCCGAAGGAGCCCGGCCGCGGGTGCAGCCCGAGGGCGAGACCGCGGTGCGGGTGCTGATCGATGCATCGGCGGTGGGCTCGGAGCCGATGGCAGCGGCGCTCAAGGCGCGGCTCGACGAAGACATCGGCCGGCTGCCGATCAAGTCCCAGGTGGTGCTGGCCTGAGCTTCGGCCATCGGCCCTACGGGCGTCGGGCGGCCCCGCCCGCCCCGCTAGCCCGCCTCACCGTGCCCCGAAGGGCCAAGCACCTGAGGAAAGCCCCGATGAGCCGGGCCATGCGGGCTCGTTACGATCCGTGACTGCCCGATTGCGGCGCATTCCTCTCCTTTTCCCCTCCCGATGTCTTCTCCGCCCGACGAGTCCGGCCCCCTGCTGGACGCCGCCACCCCGCTTGCTCCCCCGATCGAAGCCGCCGACGAGCCGACCCGCGTGCCGCTCGCCATCGAGGACTGGGTGACCGTGGTCATCATGGCGCTCCTGGCCTGCATCACCTTCGCCAACGTGCTGGTGCGCTACTTCACCGACTCTTCCTTCGCCTGGACCGAGGAGTTCTCGATCTTCCTCATGATCCTGCTGGCGCTGGTCGCCGGCTCGGCCGCGGTGGCCCGCGACCGCCACATCCGCATCGAGTTCTTCGCCGAAAGCGGCTCGATGGCGCGCCGCAAGCGTCTCGCACAGCTCGGCGCGATCATGGTGGCCGCCTTGTTCCTCCTGATCGGCGCGCTCAGCGTCCGGGTGGTGTGGGACGACTACCGGTTCGACGAAACCTCGCCCGGCATCGGCGTGCCGCAATGGTGGTATTCGATCTGGCTGCCGCTGGTTTCCTTCGCGATCGCGCTGCGGGCCTTCGGGCTTTTCGTGCGGCGCGGCCGCAAGACGAACTACCGGGACGACGAGATGGACCGCGCGGCCAAGGCCGAGCGCCAGGCCCGCGAAGGCGGCATCGCCGCCGCTCCGAGTCGTGCGGCCGACCCGGGCAGCGCGCAGAACGGCTCGAACGAGGGCCGCCGATGATCCCGACCCTGCTCTTCGTCGGCTTCGTGCTCTTGATGCTGGCCGGCGTGCCGATCGGCGCTGCGCTCGGGCTTGCCGGCGCCGCCTGCATCGCGCTCGCCAACGCCGATGCGCAATGGTTCGGCCTCCTGGCCGTGCCGCAGAACTTCTATGCCGGGCTCGGCAAGTACCCGCTGCTGGCGATCCCGATGTTCGTGCTGGTCGGCTCGATCTTCGACCGTTCGGGTGTCGCGCTGCGGCTCGTCAATTTCGCGATCGCGATCGTGGGCCGCGGGCCCGGCATGCTGCCGCTGGTGGCGATCATGGTGGCGATGTTCCTCGGCGGCATCTCGGGCTCGGGTCCGGCCAATGCGGCCGCGGTCGGCGCGGTGATGATCGCGGCCATGTCGCGGGCCGGCTATCCGGCGGCCTTTTCAGCCAGCGTGGTCGGCGCCGCCGCCGCCACCGACATCCTGATTCCGCCCTCGGTCGCCTTCATCGTCTATTCGGTGCTGGTGCCCGGCGCCTCGGTGCCGGCGCTGTTTGCCGCCGGCATGGTCCCCGGCATCCTGGCCGGCGTCGCGCTGATCGTGCCGGCGGTGTGGCTGGCCCGCCGCCACAAGATGGGCGCGCTGGAGGCCACGCTGCCGCGGCCGCCCTTCTGGCGCAGCTTTCGCGATGCGACCTGGGGCCTCGCGGCGCCGGTGCTGATCCTCGGCGGCATGCGGGCGGGGCTCTTCACGCCGACCGAGGCCGCGGTGGTGGCCGTGTTCTACGGGCTGTTCGTCGGCATGGCGGTGCACCGGACGATCAAGGTGCGCGACCTGTTCGTGATCCTGCGCGAATCCGGCGAGCTGTCGGCGGTGATCCTGGTGGTGGTCTCGCTGGCCGGCATCTTTGCCTATTCGCTCTCGACGCTGGGCGTGATCGACCCGGTCACGCGGGCGATCGTGAACTCGGGCCTCGGCGAATACGGCGTGCTGTCGCTCTTGATCCTGATGCTGATCACGGTCGGCATGTTCCTGGACGGCGTCTCGATCTTCCTGATCTTCGTGCCGCTGCTCTGGCCGATCGTCCAGTACTACCAATGGGATCCCGTCTGGTTCGGCGTGATCCTCACGCTCAAGGTCGCGCTCGGCCAGTTCACGCCGCCGCTGGCGGTCAACCTGATGGTGTCCTGCCGCATCGCCAACGTCCGCATGGAAGAAACCGTGCGCTGGGTCGGCTGGATGCTGTTCTCGATGTTCCTGGTGATGGTGGCGGTGATCGCCTGGCCCGAGCTCGCGCTGTGGCTGCCGCGCAAGCTGGGCTACTAGGCGCAGGCCCCGGGTTCCCGGTTCTCAGCCCTTTGCAACGTTTCTACAAAAGGAGACTCCTCATGAAATTCCGTCGTTCCCTGCTCGGCCTGCTGGCCATCGCCGCCACCCTCGGCGGCTTCTCGACCGGTGCGCTGGCCCAGAACTACAAGGCCGAATACAAGATGTCGCTGGTGCTCGGCCCGCCCACGCCGTGGGGCCAGGCCGGCAAGATCTGGGCGGACCTCGTCAAGGAGCGCACCCAGGGCCGCATCAACATCAAGCTCTATCCGGGCGTGTCGCTCATCCAGGGCGACCAGACCCGCGAGTTCAGCGCACTGCGCCAGGGCGTGATCGACATGGCGGTCGGCTCCACCATCAACTGGTCGCCGCAGGTCAAGCAGCTCAACCTTTTCTCGATGCCCTTCCTGATGCCCGACTACAAGGCGATCGACGCCTTGACCCAGGGCGAGGTCGGCAAGGAAATCTTCGCGACCCTCGACAAGGCCGGCGTGGTGCCGCTGGCGTGGGGCGAGAACGGCTTTCGCGAAGTCACCAACTCCAAGAAGCCGATCAAGTCGCCCGACGACCTGAAGGGCATGAAGATCCGCGTGGTCGGCTCGCCCATCTATTCGGACATGTTCACCGCCATGGGCGCCAACCCCACCCAGATGAGCTGGGCCGATGCGCAGCCCGCGCTTTCGAGCGGCGCCGTCGACGGCCAGGAGAACCCGCTCTTCCTCTTCACCGTGCTCAAGATGCACACCGTCGGCCAGAAGTTCGTCACCACCTGGGGCTATGTCGCCGACCCCTTGATCTTCGTCGTCAACAAGGAGATCTGGGCCTCCTGGACCCCGGCCGACCAGGCCATCGTCCGCCAGGCCGCCCTCGACGCTGGCCAGCAGGAAATCGCCATCGCTCGCAAGGGCCTCACCGAAGCCGACAAGCCCGTCCTGAAGGACATTGCCGCCATGGGCGTCACCGTCACCTCCCTCACCGAAACCGAACGCGAAGCCTTCGTCAAGGCCACCCGCCCCGTCTACAACAAGTGGAAATCCACCATCGGCAACGACCTGGTCTCCAAAGCCGAAAAAGCCATCCAAACCCGCTGACCCCAAAAAAAAGAGACGGCCCCAGCCGTCCCTCAATTCGAAGCTCCCTCCCCAAAAAAAGCGAGCGAAGCAAAGCGCTATCCAGCAGACCCCCCAGAACCGGCTTTGCCGGGCCGGCGGGGTCGCCCCCGGAAGGGGGTGGAGAGCGACACGAAGTGCGCGAGCCTGGGGGAGAGCTCTAGATCCCGGAACCGGCTTTGCCGGGCCGGCGGGGTCGCCCCCGGAAGGGGGTGGAGAGCGACACGAAGTGCGCGAGCCTGGGGGAGAGCTCTAGATCCCGGAACCGGCTTTGCCGGGCCGGCGGGGTCGCCCCCGGAAGGGGGCGGAGAGCGACACGAAGTGCGCGAGCCTGGGGGAGAGACTGGGCCCCGACACGAAGTGCGCGAGCCTGGGGGCGAGCTCTCAGTGCTGAAGGATTTTGTTCAAAAAATCCTTCGTACGAGGCTGCCGGTTCTCCGGATGACTGAAGAACTCGTCCTTTGAGCAGTCTTCCAGAATCCGCCCACCCACATCGATGAAGATCACCCGGCTCGCCACCTTGCGTGCAAAGCCCATCTCGTGCGTCACCACCATCATGGTCATGCCTTCGCGGGCCAGGGCGACCATCACGTCCAGCACCTCGCCCACCATTTCGGGGTCGAGCGCCGAGGTCGGCTCGTCGAACAGCATCACGATCGGGTCCATGCTCAACGCCCGGGCGATCGCCACCCGTTGTTGCTGCCCGCCGGAAAGCTGCCCCGGGAACTTGTCCTTGTGAGCCATCAGGCCCACGCGGTCGAGCATCTTCAGCCCGCGGGTCTTGGCCTCGTCCGGACGTCGGCCGAGCACCTTGATCTGCGCGATGGTCAGGTTCTCGGTGACCGACAGGTGCGGAAACAGCTCGAAGTGCTGGAACACCATGCCGACCTTCGAGCGCAGCTTGGGCAGGTTGGTCTTCGGATCGTGCAGCGGAATGCCGTTGACCGTGATCTCGCCTTTCTGGAAAGGCTCGAGCGCGTTCACGGTCTTGATCAGGGTCGACTTGCCCGAGCCCGAAGGCCCGCAAACCACCACCACGTCGCCCTTGGCGATGCTTACCGAGCAGTCGTTGAGCACCTGCACCGGGCCGTACCACTTGGAAACGTTCTTGATTTCGATCATGTTGATTGACTCCTCAGGGGGCGAGCGTCGGGGCTCAGCGGATGATGGCGATCTTCTTGTGCAGGCGCTTGACCAGGGCCGACAACGAGAAGCAGATGACGAAGTAGACGACCGCGGCCAGCACGTACGACTCGACCGGACGGCCGAAATTCTTGCCGGCGGTCTCGAAGCCCTTCAAGAGGTCGTAGGCGCCGATCGCGTAGACCAGCGAAGTGTCCTGGAACAGGATGATGGTCTGCGTCAGCAGCACCGGCAGCATGTTGCGAAACGCCTGCGGCAGGATCACCAGCTTCATCTGCTGCCCGTAGGTCATGCCCACGGCCTGCGCCGCATGCACCTGACCGCGCGGAATGGACTGGATGCCGGCCCGCATGATCTCGCTGAAGTACGCGGCCTCGAAGGCAACGAAGGTGATCAGCGCCGAATACTCCGCGCCGATCGAGCGGCCGATGAGGAAGGGCACCAGCAGGAAGAAGCCCAGGATCACCATCACCAGCGGAATGCTGCGCATGCCGTTGACGTAGATGGCGGCCGGCAGGTCGAGCCACTTCTTGCCCGAGAGGCGCATCAAGGCCAGCAGCGTGCCGAACAGGATGCCGCCCAGGGTGGCCACGAAGGTCAGCACCACGCTGAAATAGAAGCCCCTCAGGATGAAGCTGGTGACGACATTCCAGGTGTAGAAACTGAAATCGAAATTCGCCATGTCAGTGTCCTCCCGTGCCGCCGGCCGCGACGAAGCCGGGCACCCGGGTCTTCTTCTCGACGTAGGCCATGATCCGGTTGATCACCATGGCCGAGAAGATGTAGAGCAGCACCACGCCGATGAAGATTTCCATGTTGCGCGAGGTTTCCTCGCCGGCCTGCAGGTAGAACTGGGTGAGTTCGGCGATCGACACCGCAAACGCCACCGACGAGTTCTTGAAGATGTTCATCGACTCGCTGGTGAGCGGCGGCAGGATGATGCGGTAGGCCATCGGCAGGATGACGTAGCGGTAGTACTGCGGCGTGGTGAAACCCACCGCCATGCCCGCATAGCGCTGGCCCTTCGGCAGCGCCTGGATGCCCGAGCGCACCTGCTCGGCGATCCGCGCCGAGGTAAAGAGCCCCAGCGCCAGCACCACCAGCACGAAGGGCGGAAAGTCGCGCATCACCGGAAAGATCGCCGGCACCACGTGGTACCAGAGAAAGATCTGGACCAGGAGCGGAATGTTGCGAAAGAGCTCGACCCAGGCATTGCCGAGGCGAACCGTCCATGGCTTGTCGGGGAGCGTCCGGATGATGCCGATGAGCGAGCCGACCGCCAGCGCCAGCACCAGCGCGCAGAGCGAGACGGAAATCGTCCAGCCCCAGGCCGACAGCATCCAGTTGAGATAAGTGGTGGCGCCGCCGGTGCCGAAGCAACCCGGCACGATTTCACCGTCGATGGTGTCCTTGCAGAAAACTTGCCAATCCCATGCCATGCAGCATTCCTCGCTGTTGTTGTTCGGTTATTTGCCTCGATAGACAAACGCCCGCGGCGATGGCGGGCGTCTGTCCTGCGGTCGTCTTGAGAATTATTTCTTGGCGTACTCTTCCATCGGCTTGTCGTTGGGCGATGCCCAGGCAGCCTTGGTTGCATCGGACAGCGGCAGGTTCAGCGCCACGTTGTTCGGCGGGATCGGCTGCATGAACCACTTGTCGTAAAGCTTGGCAAGCGAGCCGTCCTTGATCTGGCGTGCGATCGATTCGTTGACGAGTTTCCTGAATTCGACGTCGCCCTTGCGAACCATGCAGGCGATCGGCTCGACCGACAGCTCGGGCCCGACGATCTTGAAGTCCGTTGGCTTCTTCGACTTGGCGATATTGGCAGCGAGGATCGAGCCGTCCATGACGAAGGCATCGGCACGGCCGCTTTCGAGCAGCAGGAAGCTGTCGGCGTGGTCCTTGCCGAGGACTTCCTTGAAATCGATGCCTTGCGCGCGTTCGTTCTTGCGCAGCGTCTGGACCGAGGTGGTGCCGGTGGTCGTGGCCACGGTCTTGCCGTTCAGGTCCTTGAGGTCCTTGATGCCGGAGTCGTTGCGGACTGCGATCCGAACCACTTCGACGTAGGTGGTGTTGGCGAAGTCGACGTCCTTCTGGCGAGTCGCATTGTTGGTGGTCGATCCGCATTCGAGATCGACGGTACCGTTCTGAACCAGCGGGATGCGGTTTTGCGAGGTGACCGGCACGTAGTTGATGGTGAGCTTCTTGCCACCTTTCTTGCCGATGTCTTCGATGATGCGCTCGGCCATCTCGGTATGGAAGCCGGCGTACTTGCCGTCGCCGATCGAGAACGACAACGCGGAAGAATCCCGCACGCCAAGGCTGATGACGCCGCTTTTGAGCTTGGCCACCGTGTCGGCTTGCGCGAAAGCGCTCCCTGCGGCCAGTGCCATGACAGCCAAAGCCAGTACTTGTTTCTTCATAAAACGGAACTCCTGTGAGACAAAAGAATTGACCAGATGAAATTCTAGACACTGAGGTCCGGGTGCTACCCCGGGGCCAACCCGGTGCGCGATGCACCAAGTCGGCCGTCTTGCCGCTCGCCTCCACCCGGTGGATGACCTGCGACCGAACGATTAGAGAACCTGCAAGCAGCCTTTGTGCCTGAGCTCGCCACACGGCGCGCGACCTTTGTCACGCATCGCGGCCTCGCGCGTGCCCACGGCAATGTAGAGGCACTACGGCGGGCATACCAATGCCGATAAACGAGTCCGGCATGCCGCCCGCGTATAGATGGTGCATTGCACAAGAAATGGGCGCGACATTCAGGTCGCCGGAGTTGGTGAGCCGTCGCGTGCCGCCGGTGGCTGGTTGCCGACCAGATACGCCCAGAGCGCCTCGACGGTCTTCTTGGCGGCGGCCGAAGCGCCCGCCTCGGCCCGACTGCCGCGTCCGGCTGGCTTGGGCGCCGGCGCCGGGCTGCTCCGCTCCCGATAGGCGCGAATCTCCATCGTCGCTTCCAGCCGATCGATCTCGGGCGGCAGGGCGCTCACCAGGGTCCTGTTGCGCGCTTCCTTGCGTACCGCGCTTTGCGGCAGGAAGGCGATGCCGTGGCCCTCGAGCGCCATCACCTTGAGGCCCTCGGCCATGTCGGTCTCGTAGACCCGGTCGAGGTGGATCGGGGTCTGCGACGCCTTCAGCAGCTGGTCGACCACCCGGCCGAGATAGGCGCCGGGCGCGTAGCCGAGGTACGGCAGCGGCTGCCCGGCCCGCCCCGGCAGGCGGAAGCGCGGCGCGCCGTCGGGATCCGGACGCACCCAGGGCGCGACCACTTCCTCGCCCAGGCTCACCATCTCGTAGCGGGTCGCATCCAGCGACAGCGGCTGCGAAGGATGGTGATAGACGATCAGGATGTCGCAGCTGCCCTCGACCAGGCGCAGCACCGCGTCATGCACGTTGAGCGCGATCAGCCGGCTCTTGATCGGGCCGAACTGCTCGCGCAGGCTGGTCACCCATGATGGAAAGAACGTGAAGGCCAGGGTGTGCGGCACCGCGAACTCGATCACGTCCTGCGCCACCGCCGAATGCCCGCGCAGCATGGCGCGTGTGCTTTGCAAGGCCTGGAGCATCTCGATCGCCTGGCTGTAGAGCGTCTGCCCCGCGGGCGTGAGCCGGGTCGGATACGAACTTCGATCGACCAGGTCGCAGCCGGCCCAGCCTTCCAAGGCCTGGATGCGGCGCGAGAACGCCGGCTGGGTCACATGCCGCAATTGCGCGGAACGGCTGAAGCTTCGCGTCTCCGCCAGACTGACGAAATCCTCGAGCCATTTGGTTTCCATGGTGGCGGATTATGTTCGCCGCATCGCCCGAAAAAGTTGCGCTTTGTTCAGATCGGCGAGACCGGCCCGCGCCCGGCGAAGTGGCCTTCGGCGTTCGCGATGAACCGTTCGATCGAGGCGCGGGTGGCCTCGGGCGACGAGCCGGCCACGTGCGGGGTGAGCAGCACATTGTCCAGGCCGATCAGCGACTCGGGCCGCTTCGGTTCGCTCTCGTACACGTCGAGCGCCGCGCCGGCGATTCGCCGGTCGCGCAGCGCCGCCGCCAGTGCGTCGGTGTCGACCACGCTGCCGCGCGAGATATTCACCAGCCAGCCCTTTGCACCGAGCGCATCGAGCACCGCCGCGTTCACCGCATGCCGGGTGGCCGGACCGCCGGGCGTCGCGAGCATCAGCACGTCGCACCATTCCGCCAGCGCCGCGAGACTGTCGAAGTAGCGGTGCGGCGACCCTTCCTTCGGCTTGCGGTTGTGATAGCCGATCTGCATGTTGAAGGCCTCCGCCCGGCGCGCGATCTTTTCGCCGATGAGCCCGAAGCCGAAGATGCCGAGCTTCTTGCCGGTGAGCCCCGGCTTCTGCGGAATGTTGTCTCGCCACACGCCGTCGCGGCAAAGCCGATCGAGCATGCGGATATCGCGCACGATGCCGATCAGCAGGCCCATCGCATGGTCGGCCACGCTGTCGTCGTTGGTGCCGGCGCCATTGGCGACCGCGATGCCGCGCGCCCGCGCGGCCGGCACATCGATCAGCTCGTAGCCGACGCCCATGGCGCAGACCAGTTCGAGCTTCGGCATCGCGTCCATTTCCTCGGCAGTGAGGCCGATGACGCCGATGGTGAGCACGACCCGGATGCGGGCGCCATGGGTCGCGATCGCCGGGCTGCGCTCGGCTGGTTGCGGCGCATAGACCAGCTCGAAGGTCTCTGTTAACCGGGCTCGATGTTCGTCGGACAGCTTGTAGAGGATGAGGAGCGGAATCTTGTCTGGCATGTTGACGGGTACGTTGAACGGATCGGAAGGCGAATCGGGTGTTTACAGCGCGGGCGCTGCCTCGACCCGCTGCAGCATCCACATCTGGGCATAGCGGCCGTTTCGGGCCAGGAGGTCCGCATGGGTGCCGCGCTCGATGATGACGCCGGCCTCGAGCACCAGGATCTCGTGCGCGTCGACCACCGTGGAAAGCCGGTGCGCGATGACCAGCGTGGTCTTGTTCTGCGCCGCGCTCTTGAGTTCGGACTGGATCGCCCGCTCGTTGGCCGAGTCGAGCGCCGAGGTGGCTTCGTCGAAGATCACGATCGGCGGGTTCTTGAGCAGCGTGCGGGCGATCGCGACGCGCTGCTTCTCGCCGCCCGACAGCTTGAGCCCCCGCTCGCCGACCGGCGTTTCGTAGCCCTTGGGCGTGCCGGCGATGAAATCATGGATGCGGGCCGCGCGGGCCGCCGACTCGACCTCCTCGCGGCTCGCGCCCGGCCGGCCGTAGGCGATGTTGTATTCGACCGTGTCGTTGAAGAGCACCGTGTCCTGCGGCACGATGCCGATGGCCTGGCGGACGCTCGCCTGCGTCACCTCGCGGATGTCCTGGCTTCCGATTCGGATGTGGCCTTGCTGCACGTCGTAGAAGCGATACAGAAGCCGCGCCAGCGTCGACTTGCCGGAGCCCGAAGGCCCGACCACCGCCACGGTCTTGCCCGCCGGGATCTCGAAGCTCACGTGCTTGAGGATCGGCCGGGCCGCCTCGTAGGCGAAGCTCACGTCCTCGAAGCGCACGGTGGAGTCGCTCGTGTCGAGCGCCATGGCGCCGGGCACGTCCCGCACTTCGCGGTCCTTCTCGAGCAGCACGAACATCTTGTCGAGGTCGGTCAGGCTCTGCTTGATCTCGCGATAGATCACGCCCAGGAAATTGAGCGGAATGTAGAGCTGGATCATGAAGGCGTTGACCATCACCAGATCGCCGAGCGTCATGCGGCCCTCGACCACGCCGGTGGTGGCGCGATAGAGCATCGCCACCAGGCTGATCGCGATCAGGCACTGCTGGCCGGCGTTGAGCAGGCTGAGCGTGGTCTGGCTCTTGACCGCGGCGCGCCGGTATTTCTCGAGGCTGGCGTCGTAGCGTGTCGCCTCGAAACCTTCGTTGTTGAAGTACTTGACGGTCTCGTAGTTGAGGAGCGAATCGACCGCATGGCTCTGCGCCACCGAATCGAGTTCGTTCATGCGCTTTCGAAACTGCGTCCGCCATTCGGTCACCGTCACGGTGAAGCCGATGTAGAGCACCAGCGCCGCCAGCGTGATCCAGACGAAGCCGCTGTCGAACTTGACGCCCAGCACGGTGAGCACCAGCGTCAGCTCGATGATGGTCGGCACGATGCTGTAGAGCGACATCGAGATCAGCGAATGCACGCCGCGCGTGCCGCGCTCGATGTCGCGGGTCATGCCGCCAGTCTGCCGCTCCAGATGAAAGCGCAGGCTGAGCGCGTGCAGGTGCTGGAACACCTCGAGCGAAATGCTGCGTGCCGCGCCTTCGGTGGCCTTGGCGAACACCAGTTCGCGCAGCTCGTTGAAGACCGCGGTCGACAGGCGCAGCAACCCGTAGGCCACCAGCAGCCCGACCGGCACCACCAGCAAGGCCGCCGCACTCCCGGGCTTGATGCTCATCGCGTCGACCAGGTCCTTGAGCAGGACCGGCACGCCGACGTTGGCGACCTTGGCGCCGATCATGAAGGCGAGCGCCGCCATCACGCGCCACTTGTATCGCCACAGGTACGGAAAGAGGCGACGCAGGGTCGCCAGGTCGGACCGGTCCTTGCGGTCCGGCGCATGGCCGAGCGCCGGAGGGGGATTGGAGAGGGCTTCGCCGCTACGGCGCATAGATGACAATCGTGGCTGTTTTGTTCTCACCGGATTGTGCCCATGTCCACCGCACCCCGAGCCGATGCCGCCGCCCGCCTCCAAAGCCTTCCGACCGACATGGAGCTGGTGCTCAAGGTGATTCCGATGCCGGCCGATTGCAATGCCAACGGCGACATCTTCGGCGGCTGGGTGATGGCGCAATGCGACCTGGCCGGCTCGGTGATCCCGGCGCGCCATACCCGCGGCCGCATGGCGACCGTCGCGGTCAACGAGTTCGTCTTCAAGCAGCCGGTGCGGCTGGGCGACATCCTCTCGTTCTATTCGAAGCTGGTGCGCATCGGCACGACCTCGGTCACGGTGCTGGTGGAGGTTTTCGCGGAGCGCTTCCATTCGCAGGGCGAATACCTCAAGGTGACGCAGGCCACCTTCACCTACGTCGCCATCGACCATAACGGCAGGCCGCGGCCGGTCCAGCGGGACGACGGGCACGAGGACGACGCGGGACGAGAGGGCCACCACGGCCACCAGGGCCACCAAGGCAAGACCGACGGCGCTCCGGCCGATTGAGTCGGACCGAGGCCGGTCGCGCCCGCCTTTCTGCACGGCCTCGGGCGAACGCCGGAGCGCATCGGCGCGATTGTCGGGACCACCGGATTTTCTGAGACTGCGGTTCTTCCTCGATGGGTCGGGGAAGGTCAACCAAGCCGCACATGAACCTCAAGAAACCGATCCTTTTCGCCGGCGCACCACTGGTCGGCGTCGCCGCCCGAGCCTGGCCCCGCCTTCTGTCTTTACCGAGGGTTGGGAGCCAGCCATGATGAAACTCGCTCGATTCTTCGCGTTCCTCGGTTCGCTGCTGCTGGGTTCGGCGGTGATCGCCTGCCCGGTCGACGTGCCCCATGGTGGGCAGACTGCAGCCTATGTCGTCGTCGATTGCATCGATGGCGCCAAGCAGCGGGTGTGGCTCGCCGCCGAAGTCCTGACTCACCCCGAAATCAACGAGGCACTGGGCAAGGCCAAGCTCCGGATGGTCGACGTACAGGTCATCATGCGGACGCCGCCCAGTGCACCGAGATACTCGTCGGCGACGTTCCTCTTCAACAAGCAAGTCCCGGTCTACGTCCATGATGCCGGTACCACCATCGACCCGAACTTCATGGTGATCGACGACCGATTCGTCGGCACGTTCGACGAGCAAAGTGCGACCAGGCGCCTCTGGCGACGGGAGACGATGGGTTCGAGCAAGCCCGGATCTCAGATGATCGGGCAACCCTTGCGATTGATCGACGACCCTGCGAGCAATGGCAAGTTCGCCGACACCTTCGACGTGCTGCGTGCAGCCGCAACCGAGTTCAAGCCTGCAGGTCGGTAGCCCGGGTCGGCCACTCGCGACTCGGCTGCAGCCGCGCAGATCCCGACCGCCGCGCCTCAGACTTTCGAGAAATCCGGCCGCCGCTTCTCCATGAACGCCGTGAAGGCCTCGCGAGCAGCGGGCTCGCGCATCATCCGGCCGAAGCTGCGGCCCTCTTCGTCCATGCGCTCCAGCAGGTCGGGCAATTGCGCCATCTTCATCAGGCGCTTGGTCTCGACCAGGGCCGAGATCGGCTTGGCGGCAAGTTTGCGAGCCTGCGATTGCGCAAAATCGTTGCATTCGGTCGGCGGCAGGATTCGATTGACCAGCCCGACCTCCGCTGCGGCCTCTGCCATGAACGGCTCGCCCAGCAACAGTGCCTCTGACGCACGGTGATGTCCGAACATCTGCGGCACCAGGATGCTGGACGCCGCCTCGGGACACAGGCCGAGGTTGACGAAGGGCATCGAGAAAGCTGCGTTGTCGCCGGCGTAGACCAGGTCGCAGTGGAAGAGCATCGTGGTGCCGATACCGACCGCAGGACCACAGACGGCAGCCACCAGCGGCTTCGGAAACCGAGCGATACCCCGCAGGAAGCGGAACGCGGGCGGCTCCGTGCCGGCGGGCGGCGCATTCAGGAAGTCGCCGATGTCGTTGCCGGCGCTGAAGATGGTCGCATGGCCCTGGATCACCACGGCACGCACCGCGTGGTCGTCGTCGGCTGCCTGCAAGGCGTCGGCCATCTGGCCGTACATCGCGCCGGTGATCGAGTTCTTCTTGTCGAGCCGGTTCAGGGTCAGCGTCATGACGCCGGCTTCGGTGTGGACGAGGATGTCGCTCGGTGCTTGGGCTTCGGTCATGGTGCTCGATGTCTCCTGTGGACGCCTCGAAGGGCGGATGAAAAGATGTGCGCCGCGCCAGGTCAGTGCGCGGGCTGGATCAATGCTTCGCGAACGAAGTCGAGCCGGTCCTGGCCCCAGAACATCGTCTGGCCGACGAACACGGTCGGCGCACCGAACACGCCTCGCCCGACCGCCTCCTGCGTGCAGGCCTTGAGCTGCGCCTTCACGGCCGGATCGTTCGCGAGCGCGAGCACGGCCTGCGCATCGAAGCCGGCTTGCGCGAGCACGGCGCCGACGACTTCCGGATCGTTCATGTTCTTCGGCTCGACCCACATCGCATCGAACATGGCGGCAATGTAGGCCTCCAGCCGCTCGGGATCCCGCATCTGCAAGCCGGTCGCGCCGCGCATCAACATGAGCGTATTGATCGGGAAGAACGAGTTGAATCGGTAAGGCACGCCATAGCGCTCGGCGAAGCGTTTCAGGTCGGCGTTCATGTAGCGGCCCTTGGGCGCGATGTCGGTCGGCGAATGGTTGCCGGTCGCCTGGAACACGCCGCCGAGCAGCATCGGCTTCCACACGAGCTTGGCACCCGTGTCGGCGCACACGTGCGGCAGCTGGGTGTAGGCGAGATAGGCAGCGGGGCTGCCGAAGTCGAAGTAGAACTCAACGCTCTTGTCCATCGTGTCTCCTGTCTCCTGGTGGTGCGCAGATGTCGCGGTCGGCTGCTCTCGGCTCATTCCTTGTAGTAGACCAGCTGGTTGCTGGTCGCGAGCAGCTTGCCGGCCTCGCTCCACAGCTGTGCAGCCTGGTCGAAGAAGCCGTTCGCGAACTGCTGCCCGGTCGCGCGGCCGAGCAGGTGCCCGGTTCCGACCGCGGCCAGCTCCTGGGCATCGACATGGAAGTAGGTCGTGATCGATACCGTGCCGATCGGCACCGGCTTGGCTCGCCGGAGCCACACGCGCGGGTAGAACACGTCGGAGAGCGCTGCCAGCGAGGCGAAGTCCAGTGCGCGAGGCTGCGCGTCCCGTACCCACATGATGGTTTCGCTGTGGTCGCCTTCGCCGTTCCAGGCGGTGGGTATCGAGCCGTGGACCGGCCTCATTTCATACTGCTCGACCCAGGCGACTCGGCTCGGCCCGATGCCGAGCCGCGCGACCTGGTCCGGCGGCGGCACGGCGGGCATCGCGAGATCGGTGGCGCCCCATGTCGTGCGGCGAAGCGCAGTCACGACGGTGCCGAGCGTGCAGACCTGCAGCTCGCCCGTCGAATCGGCCTGCACCATCCGAAGCGTCCAATGCTGGGTCGAACGATTCGTCCGCACCGGTACCGCCTCGACTTCGAACGAACCTTCGACGATCGCGGCGGCGTAGTTGACGGTCATCGAGATCGGTGCGCCGAGCAGCTGTGGATGCTGCAGCACGGCCTGCAGCATGACCGCGGCGGTGGTGCCGCCGAACGGCCCCACCATGTTCCAGTAGGCCGGGTGGGTGGCGCCGGCCAGCACGCCATCGGCGTCGCGTGGCCTCAAGGCGAGGGCCTGGTCGAGAGGATGGTCGGTCATGGGCGGAGTGTGCCTTTGCAGCGCCGGGGATCGGGTCGTGTGCGCGACGCGGCCTGGTTCAGACCCGCTCGAAGATGCCCGCCGCGCCCTGCCCCATGCCGACGCACATGGTGACCATGCCGTACTTGAGCTTCTTGCGTTGCAGCGCATGGATCACGGTCGCGGAGCGGATCGCGCCGGTGGCGCCGAGCGGATGGCCGAGCGCGATGGCGCCTCCCATCGGGTTGACCTTGGAAGGATCGAGGCCGAGCGACTCGATCACCGCGATCGATTGCGCCGCGAAGGCCTCGTTCAACTCGATCCAGTCGATGTCCTGCTGCGACAAGCCGGCCGAGCGAAGCGCCGCCGGGATCGCCTCGATCGGGCCGATGCCCATGATGTGCGGCGGCACGCCCTTGCTGGCAAAGCTCACGAAGCGAGCCAGCGGCTTCAAGTCGAACTGCTGGCAGGCCTTCTCGCTCGCGAGAATCAGCGCGCCGGCGCCGTCGGAGGTCTGCGAGCTGTTGCCGGCGGTGACCGTGCCCCGTGCCGCGAACACCGTGCGCAGCTTGGCCAGGCCCTCGATGCTGGTGTCCGGACGCGCGCCTTCGTCGATCGAGACCGTGCGGCTGCGGGTGAGCACCTCGCCGGACTCGAGGTCGGGCGAACGCTCGGTGACTTCGATCGGCGTGATCTCGGCCTGGAACTCGCCGGCCTGCTGCGCCGCCAGCGCCCGTCGATGCGATTGCAGCGCGAAGGCATCCTGCGCCTCGCGGCTCACCTTCCATTGCTGCGCGACCTTCTCGGCGGTCAAGCCCATGCCGTAGGCGATGCCCACGTCGCCGTCGCGCTCGAAGATCGACGGCGAGAGCGAGGGTGCATTGCCCATCATCGGCACCATGCTCATGCTCTCGACACCCGCGGCGATCATCACCTCGGCTTCGCCGACGCGGATCCGGTCGGCCGCCATCTGCACCGCCGACAGGCCGGAGGCACAGAAGCGGTTGACGGTGATGCCGCCCACGCTCGTCGGCAGCCCCGCCAGCACCGCGCCGATGCGGGCGACGTTGAGGCCCTGCTGCGCTTCCGGAATGGCGCAGCCGCAGATGATGTCCTCGATCGCCTTCGGATCGAGCCGGGGCACCGCCGCCAGCGCGGCGCGCAGCGTGGTCGCCAGCAGGTCGTCCGGACGGTAGTTGCGAAAGTAGCCGCGGTGCGACTTGCCGATCGGCGTGCGGGTGGCCGCGACGATGTAAGCCTCTTGAAGTTGCTTCACGAAGGTCTCCTGGTATCAATTGCGAAGAGGCTTGCCGGTGCTCAGCATGCCCATGATCCGTTCCTGCGTCCTGGCATGCAGGATCAGCGAGCAGAAGGCCTTGCGTTCCAGCGCCATCAGGTATTCCTCGGTCACGAGGCTGCCGGCATCGACATCGCCGCCGGTCAACACGTCGGCGATCAGGCCGGCGATGTGGAAATCGTGCTGGCTGATGAAGCCGCCGTCCCGCATGTTGACCAGCTGGCCGCGGATGGTGGCGGCGCCGCTGCGGCCGGCCACCTTGAACGACCGCTTCATCGGCGCGCGCCAGCCGGCGTCGGCCATCGACCGGGCCTGTTGCAGCGCCACGTACAGGAGCTCGTCCTTGTTGGGGACGATCACATCGCTTTCCAACAGATAGCCGAGCTTCTTCGACTCGAGCGCGCTGGTGCCCACCTTGGCCATGGCCGCTGCGGTGAATCCTTCGGTAAGGAAAGGCAGGAGATCGCTGCCGGTGCTCGCGGCCGCGTTCTCGGCCGCGCGGCGGGCGATGTAGGTGAGGCCGCCAGCGCCCGGGATCAGCCCGACACCGACCTCGACCAGGCCGATGTAGCTTTCCATGGCCGCGACCCGACGCGACGAGTACACGGCCAGCTCGCAGCCGCCGCCGAGCGCCATGCCGCGCACCGCGGAAACCACCGGCACGCCGGCATAGCGGATCCGGAGCATCAGCTTCTGCAACTCTTCTTCGGCACCTTCGACCGCGCCGATGCCGGCCACGACGAAGGCCGGCAGCATCGCCTGCAGGTCGGCGCCGACCGAGAACATCTCGTCGGGCGACCAGATCACCATCGCGCGATAGTCCTTCTCGGCCAGCTCGACGCCGGCCGCCAGGGCTTCGGCAACGTCGGGGCTGATGGCGTGCATCTTCGAATGGATGCTGGCGATCAGCACCTCGCCGTCGAGCGTCCAGAGCCGGACGTCGCCTTCGTCCTGGATCGTGGTGCCGGCCGCGTTGGCATCGCGTGCCTGGGCGCCGAGCACCGACTCCGGAAAGAGCTGCCGCTCATGCACCGGCAGCCGGCGCTCCGGCACGAACTTGCCGAGCGATGCGCTCCACGAACCCTCGGGCGTGTGCACGCCGCCGGCCCTCGCGACCGGCCCCTCGAACACCCAGGCCGGCAGCGGCGCGGACGACAGGGCCTCGCCGGATTCGATGTCCTCGCGGATCCAGTTCGCGACCTGGGACCAACCGGCCTCCTGCCAAAGCTCGAACGGGCCTTGCTTCATGCCGAAGCCCCAGCGCATCGCATAGTCGATGTCGCGTGCCGATTCGGCGATGGTCGCGAGATGCACCGCGGCGTAATGAAAGCTGTCACGCAGGATGGCCCACAGGAAGCGGCCTTGCGCGCCCTCGCTCTTTCGAAGCAGCGCCAGGCGCTCGGCGGCCGGCTTCTTCAGCATGCGGCCGTAGACTTCGTCCGCCTTCGCGCCAGCCGGCACGTAGTCCTCTTCGGCCAGGTCGAAGCGCAGGATGTCGCGGCCGGCCTTCTTGTAGAAGCCGGCCTTGGTCTTCTGGCCGAGATGGCCGAGCTCGATCAGCTTCGCCAGCACCGGCGGCGTCGCGAAATGCGGGTAGAACGGATCGGTCTCGGCGCTCAGGTTGTCCTGCAGCGTCTTGACGACATGCGCCATGGTGTCGAGGCCGACCACGTCCGCGGTGCGGAAGGTGCCCGAACTCGCGCGGCCGAGCTTCTTGCCGGTGAGGTCGTCGACCACGTCCGGCGTCAGGCCGAACTTCTCGACTTCCTTCAAGGTCGCGAGCATGCCGGCGATGCCGACCCGGTTGGCGATGAAATTCGGCGTGTCGTGCGCGCGCACCACGCCCTTGCCGAGCGCGCTGGT
This sequence comes from Burkholderiales bacterium 8X, assembly GCA_902506565.1. GTDB lineage: Bacteria > Pseudomonadota > Gammaproteobacteria > Burkholderiales > Burkholderiaceae_C > Variovorax. Next base: position 4,145,492 of record LR732703.1, read on the forward strand.
GACGAAGGCTTCGAGTTGGTCGAGCACCTCGGGCCTGGTGGTCGGGGTATCGATCAGCTCGACCAGGAACATGTAGCGCGGCGGATTGAAGAAGTGAATGCCGCAGAAGCGCGGCTTCAGGGCCTCGGGCAGCGCTTCGCTCAGCCTGGTGATCGACAGGCCCGAGGTGTTCGACGCCAGGATCGCGTGCCGCGCGACATGCGGCGCGATCTTCTGGTAGAGGTCGAGCTTCCAGTCCATGCGCTCGGCGATGGCCTCGATCACCAGGTCGCACTCGCCCAGCTTGGCCAGGTCGTCCTCGTAGTTGGCCTGCTCGATCAGCACGGCGTCGTCGACGTCGCCGAGCGGCGCCGGCTTCTGCTTCTTGAGCGCCTCGACCGCACGGCTCACGATGCCGTTGCGCGCCGCGCCCTCGGCCAGCTTGCCATCCTTGTCCTTGGCCGGCAGGTCGAACAGCACCACCGGCACCCGCACGTTGACCAGGTGGGCCGCGATCTGCGCGCCCATCACCCCGGCGCCGAGCACGGCGACCTTCTTCACTTGAAATTGGGACATCGAACTTCCTGTCTTGCTTGGTTGAAGGCTCACTGCACGCGAACCCAGGTCTGGGTGCGGCCGATGCCGAGCACCGAGCCGCGCACTTCGAGCTTCTTGCCGCCGTCGATCGGGGTGAGCCGGAGCGTGTAGGTCTTGCCGTTCTCGGGGTCGAGGATCTTGCCGTCCTCCCAGACGTCCTTGCCCTCGGCCTTCTTGGCGCCGCGGATGATTTCGAGGCCGACCAGCGGCTTGCCCTTGCGGTCGTCCGTGCATTCCTCGCAAACGGCGTCCTGCTTGACGTCCTTGCGCAGCAGCTTTTCGATGCGGCCGCCGAGCACGCCGCCCGATTCGTCGATGCGAATCTGCGACTTCACTTCGCCGGTCTTGTCGTCGATGGTCTGCCAGGCGCCGACCGGCGTCATCTGAGCCATGGCCGAGCCGGCCCAGAACACGCAGGCGGTCGCGATCAGTGGGAGCTTGGGCATGATCAAGCCAACGCCGCGTCGGTGTTCATCAGGGGCGCGGCGCCGGTGCGGGCGGTCTTCATCAAGCTCGCGGTCTCCGGAAACAGCTTGGCGAAGTAGAAGCGCGCGGTCTGCAGCTTGGCCTCGTAGAACGGATCGGTGTTGCCGGCCGCGATCTCGCGCAGCGCGACCCGCGCGCTCAGCGCGAAGAAATAGCCGAACACGAAGTGCCCGGCGACGCGCAGGTAGTCGACCGCAGCGGCACCGACCTCGTCCGGGTTCTGGAAGCCCTTGAAGCCGATCTCGGTCGTGAACTTGGTGAGCTGTTCGCCGAGCACCGCGATCGGCGTGATGAACTCGCTCATCTTCTCGTTGACGCCCTCTTCCTCGACCAGCTTTCCGACCAGCTTGCCAAACTTCTTGAGCGTCGCGCCGTTGTTGCCGAGGATCTTGCGCCCGAGCAGGTCGAGCGACTGGATGGTGTTGGTGCCCTCGTAGATCATGTTGATGCGGTTGTCCCGCACGAACTGCTCCATGCCCCATTCCTTGATGAAGCCGTGCCCGCCGAAGACCTGCATGCAGGCGTTGGTGGCGATGTGGCCGTTGTCGGTCAGGAAGGCCTTGACGATCGGGGTGAGCAGCGCCACCACTTCGCCTGCGTCCTTGCGCACCTTTTCATCCGGGTGGTAGTGCTCCTTGTCGAGCAGCATCGTGCAGTAGATGGCGAGCGCACGGCCGCCCTCGGCGTAGGCCTTGGCGGTCATCAGCATCTTGCGGACGTCCGGGTGCACGATGATCGGATCGGCTTCCTTGTCCTTGGCCTTGGTGCCCGACAGCGAGCGCATCTGGATCCGGTCCTTGGCATAGGCGAGCGCGTTCTGGAAGGCCACTTCAGTCAGTCCGAGCGACTGGTTGCCGACGCCCAGCCGGGCCGCGTTCATCATCACGAACATGGCAGCCAGGCCCTTGTTGGGCTGGCCGACCAGCGAGCCCCGGGCGCCATCGAGCACGATCTGCGCAGTGGCGTTGCCGTGGATGCCCATCTTCTCTTCGAGGCCGCCGCAATAGATGCCGTTGCGGTCGCCGAGCGAGCCGTCCGCGTCGACGTTGAACTTGGGCACTGCGAACAAGCTGATGCCCTTGCTGCCCTTGGGTGCGTCCGGCAGGCGGGCCAGCACCAGGTGGACGATGTTCTCGACCATGTCGTGCTCGCCGGCCGAGATGAAGATCTTGTTGCCGGTGAGCCGGTACGAACCATCGGGCTGTGGCTCGGCCTTGGTGCGCAGCATGCCGAGGTCGGTGCCGCAGTGCGGCTCGGTCAGGCACATCGTGCCGGTCCATTGGCCGGAAACCAGCTTCGGCAGGTAGGTCTTCTTCTGCTCGTCGGTACCGTGCGTGGCCAGTGCCTCGTAGGCGCCATGCGAAAGGCCGGGGTACATCGTCCAGGCCTGGTTGGCCGAGTTGAGCATCTCGTAGAGGCACTGGTTGAGCACCAGCGGCAGGCCCTGTCCTTCGTAGGCCGGATCGCAGGAAAGCGCCGCCCAACCGCCTTCGACGAACTTGGCGTAGGCGTCCTTGAAGCCGGTCGGCGTCTTGACTTCATGGCTCGACTTGTCGAGCACGCAGCCCTCCTCGTCACCACCGCGGTTGAGCGGAAAGATCACCTCGCTCGCGAACTTGCCGCCTTCCTCGAGCACGGCGGTCATCGTCGCCTTGTCGATATCGGCGTGCCGCGGAAGAGCCTTCAACTCTTCGACCACGTCGAGGACCTCGTGCATGACGAATTGCATGTCGCGCAGGGGCGGGTTGTAGATGGGCATGGATGAACTCCGAATGAAAGGGAAAGGAAATGGGCGAATGGAAAGCAGGAAGACGAAAGCCGGGGTCGAACTCAGCCGCGCCGCGAACGGGCGGGCCGCAACTGCGAGACCTTGGCCGGGCCGTCGGCCTCGATGGGCATTGCATCGGATACGGCGACCCGCGCGAGGATGTTGTCGAAGCCGGTCTCCGCGCGGCCGAGCGACGCGGGAAAGCGCAGGAAGCGAGCTTCGTAATGCAGCGCCAGGATGAGGCCATGGATCTCGAACGCGACCTGCTTCTCGTCCGCGCCGTCCCGCAGGTGGCCGGCTTCCTTGGCCTGCACCACGGCGCGGTACAGCGCCTGCAGCCAGGTATTGACCGAGTCCGCGAGGGCATCGCGCACCGGGCCGGGCCGGTCGTCGAACTCGACCGCGCCGCTGATATAGATGCAGCCCGAGTCGATCTCGGCCGAGGTGCGCTTCATCCAGTTGGCGAACAGGGCGCGCAGCCGGGGCAGTCCGCGAGGCGCGGCAAGTGCCGGATAGAACACCTCCTGCTCGAAGCGCTGGTGGTATTCGCGCACCACCGAGATCTGGAGTTCCTCGCGCGAGCCGAAGTGCGCGAAGACGCCGGACTTGCTCATCTGTGTGACCTCGGCAATGGCGCCGATCGACAAGCCTTCGAGCCCGATGTGGGCCGCCAGGTTGAGCGCCGCATCGATGATGGCCGACTTGGTCTGCTGCCCCTTCTGGGCAGCGCGAATGACTTTGGAGGACGAGCCGGTGGCCATGGGCAGGAGGGATCCGGTAGAGAGAGCTGGAGGCGATCGATCGGAATAAAACGAACGGTCGTGCTATTTTGCAGGCAAGCATCGCATGGCGCAACCTTTTCTTGCGAGCACGGTCGCGCCCGGCTGTCGGCCTGATCCGCCAAGCCGTTGCGACCTGCGCCGACGATCGGCCCCCTGGCGGCTCGCACCATCTCGCCCATGGCCAAGCAAACCGTCGGTGACTTCTTCTGGCAGCGTCTTCATGAATGGGGCGTGCGCCGCGTGTTCGGCTACCCGGGCGATGGCATCAACGGCCTGCTGGGCGCGCTCGACCGGGCGGGCGACCGCTTCGAGTTCGTGCAGGTGCGTCACGAGGAGATGGCCGCCTTCATGGCATCGGCGCATGCCAAGTTCACCGGCGAGCTCGGCGTCTGCCTGGCCACCTCGGGCCCGGGCGCGGCGCATCTGCTGACCGGCCTCTACGACGCGCGGCTCGACCACATGCCGGTGCTGGCCATCGCCGGGCAGCAGGCACGCAGTGCGATCGGCTCGCACTACCAGCAGGAGCTCGACCTCAACGCGATGTTCAAGGACGTGGCCAGCGATTTCGTCGCGACGGGGAGCGTGCCGGCGCAGGTCAGGCATCTGGTCGACCGAGCCGTGCGAATTGCGCTCGGACGCCGGACCGTGACGGCGCTGGTGCTGCCGAACGACCTGCAAGAGCTGCCGATGGAGGCGCCGCCACGGGCGCATGGCTCGGTGTTCTCGGGGGTCGGCTGGAGCCGGCCGCGCGTGCTGCCGATCGAATCCGAACTCCAGCGCGCGGCCCGGCTGCTGAACGAAGGCCGCAAGGTCGCGATCCTGGTCGGCGCCGGCGCGCGCGCGGCGACCGACGAAGTCATCGCCGTGGCCGACCGGCTCGGCGCCGGTGCCGCCAAGGCCCTGCTCGGCAAGGAGGTGCTGCCTGACGACCTCGACTGGGTGACCGGCTCGATCGGCCTGCTCGGTACCAAGCCGAGCTACGAGCTGATGAACGCCTGCGACACCCTGCTGATGCTCGGCTCGGGCTTTCCGTATTCGGAGTTTCTTCCGCCCGAGGGCAAGGCGCGCGGCGTGCAGGTCGACATCGACCCCGGCATGCTGTCGATCCGCTATCCGATGGAAGTGAATCTGGAGGGCGACGTCAAGTCGACGCTCGAGGCGCTGCTGCCGCTGCTCGAGCCGAAGACGGACACCGCCTGGCGCGAGCAGATCCGCGGCTGGAACGAGGACTGGCGCGCGACCCTGCACGACCGCGCGATGCAGCCGGCCCACCCGATCAACCCACAACGCGCCTTCACCGAACTGTCGCCGCGACTGCCGGACGGCGTGATCCTCACGTCCGACTCCGGCTCCTGCGCCAACTGGTATGCACGCGACCTTCGGATGCGGCGGGGAATGATGGGCTCGCTCTCCGGCGGGCTGGCCTCGATGGGAGCGGCCGTGCCCTACGCCATCGCCGCCAAGTTCGCCCACCCCGACCGGCCCGTGATCGCGATGGTCGGCGACGGCGCCATGCAGATGAACAACATGGCCGAGCTCATCACCGCAGCCAAGTATTGCGGGCGCTGGAGCGACCCGCGCTTCATCGTGATGGTGCTCAACAACGAAGACCTCAACCAGGTTACGTGGGAGCAGCGCGTGATGGAAGGCAACCCGAAGTTCGAGGCCAGCCAGACCTTGCCCGACCTGCCGTATCACCGCTTCGCGGAAATGATCGGCTTCGAGGGCATCTACTGCGACTCGCCCGAGCAGCTCGGCCCCGCGTGGGATCGCGCACTGGCCGCGACCCGGCCGGTGCTGCTCGAAGTGAAGTGCGACCCCGAAGTGCCGCCCCTGCCGCCGCACATCACGCTGGAACATGCGCGCAACTTCGCACGCACCTTGTGGAAAGGCGACCCCGAACAAGGTTCCGTCATCGCCGGTGCCGCCCGCCAGGTACTCGGCAGCCTGCTTCCAGGTCGTGGCCGCTGAAGACCCGCGACCTGTTTGGTGCAAGCAGTCCTAAAGCGTTAGCACGAACCACTTCATCTAGGCCTTAGTCAAGGCCTCCGTCGCCTCTTCAGCGCTAAAAATCTCGTTCATTCTTCCCTCTGATCCGAGCCCCGAAAGGTGCTCGACAGAATCCCGGCTCGCTCAACAAGGGGTCGGTCGATATGAGGATCAGGGAGAGAACAAACCAGCTTTCGGGGCGTCGTCGAACGCACGAAAAACATGGGCCATCGCCGCTGGTGGTGGTGCTGACGTTCGCGGCAGCCGGCCTTGCCGGCACCGCCTTGCAGGCCCAGCCGCTTGCGGTGCCGCAGGCGCTCAATGCACCTGATCCCGCGCGCGAAGCCCAGCGCGTCCGGGAGCGCGAGGCGCAGGTCCGTCAGCAACAGCAGCGCGATGTCGATGTGCACCTGGAGCCCGCCACGGCCGAGGAGGCGCCGGCGCTGCCGGTTGACGAAGAGCCGTGCATCGACATTCGCTCGATCGTGCTGCAAGGCGAGCACGGCGCGGTCTTCCAGTGGGCGATCGCCGCGGCGGCCGGGCCGGACGGCAAGGACGATCCGATCGGGCGCTGCCTGGGCGTCGACGGCATCAACATCGTGGCGCAGCGGATCCAGCGCGCGATCGTGCTCGAGGGCTACGTCGCCACGCAGGTGTTGGTCGACGTGCAGGACCTGGCGGCGGCGAACGGACGCCTGGTCTTGAGCGTATTGCCCGGCGTGTACAAGGGCGCGCGCTACAAGGACGGCAACTCGCCCAGCAACCCGGCCCGACTTCGCGCCGCGATACCCGCGAGCCCCGGCGACCTGCTGAACATCCGCGATATCGAGCAGGCCCTCGAAAACCTGCAGCGCGTGCCGACAGCCGAGGCGGACATCGTCATCGACGCCCTGGCGGCACAAGGCGGGCGTCCGGGCGAAGTCGAGCTGGTGGTGAGCTACAAGCAACCGGCGCTTCCGTTGCGCGCCACGGTCGGTCTCGAGGACAGCGGCACGCGCGCCACCGGCCGCCTGCAGTCTTCCACGACGCTCTCGTGGGACGACCCGACCGGCCTCAACGACATGCTGGTCCTCGACCTCAGCAAGAGTGCGTTCAACGGGTCCGGCAAGGGCACCAAGGGCGTGTTGACTTCGTACGTGCTGCCCTGGGGCGACTGGCAAGCCAGCATCAACTCGTCGCGCAACACCTACCACCAGTGGGTCGAAGGCCAACTCGAAAGCTATCTGTACGCCGGTGAGGCCACCAATGCGGACATCGCGCTGTCGCGGCTGATCTATCGAGACAAGCGCCGCAAGACCACGATGAGCCTGCGCGGGTTTCGGCAAGCCACGCGCAACCGCATCGACGACGAGGAGGTCGGTCCGCAGCGGCGCGCGGTTGCCGGTTTCGAGATGGGCCTCAGCCACCGCGAATTCATTGCCGACGGCACGCTCGACGCCGCCCTCGCCTACCGCCGGGGCACCGGCGCTTTCGGCGCGCGGCGGTCGACGGAGGAAGCTTTCGACGAAGGCACGTCGCGCTTCCGGCTGGTCACTGCGCAGCTCAATTACAAGGTGCCTTTTCGCATCGGCGGGGAGTCGTTCCGTTACGACGGACTGTGGCGTGCGCAATGGAACCGCAGTCGGCTCGGTCCGCAGGAGCGCTTCGCCATCGGCGGCCGGCAGACCGTGCGCGGCTTCGACGGCGAAGCGACGCTCACCGGCGATCGCGGCTGGTTGATGCGCAACGAGGTCGCCTGGTCGCTCGCCGGCGGCGCGGCCGAACTCTATGCGGGCTTCGACCACGGCACGGTCGGTGGCCCATCGGCCCAAGGGCTCGAATCCCACGTGCTCGCCGGCGCTGCCATCGGCGTGCGTTGGTCGAGTCAAGGACTCAATGCCGACGCCTTCATCGGACGCCCCTTGCGGCACCCCGAAGGCATGCAGGTCGCCGGCACCGCTGCCGGCTTCCGGCTCAGCTACAGCTTCTGAATTCCACCCCTCGAAGGATGACCGAGATGAAAACTACTGAAACGTGCGCGACGCTTCGCGTGAGAAGTCGTCGGACTGTCGTCGCGATCGCCTGCCTGGCGCTGATCGCGGGTCCGGCGCCGGCGCAGATTGCGGCTCTGCCTTCGGCGGCTGCGATGCATCGGCCGCAGGTGCTGATGACGCCGAACGGCGTGCCGATGGTGAACATCACGGCGCCCTCCGCTGCAGGGGTTTCGCGCAACCTCTATCAGCAGTTCGATGTGGATCGCAAGGGCGCGATCCTGAACAACAGCAGGACCGGGGCGCAGACGAATCTGGGTGGTGCGGTCGGTGCGAACCCGTGGCTTGCGAATGGTGCGGCTCGGGTCATCTTGAATGAGGTTCGGAGCAACGATCCGTCGTTGCTTCGTGGGCCGGTCGAAGTCGCCGGCCAGCGGGCCGAGGTTGACGTTGGCGCCGCTGAGACTGTTGGGCGCGAGCTGCGTCACGGTGCTCTCTGCGGCGTCGGTGTTGCGGGCCTTGAAGCCCCGGCCTGCGTCGCCGCCGAAGTAGCTCCCCAGGGTGGTGTTTCGGGTGCGCTCCTCGGCGCTCATGCTGGCTGAGCTGGTGGCCGCTCGGGCTGCGATCTGGCGGGCTTCGAGGGTGAGGTCCTTCGCAGCGTCGATCTGGGCACCTTGGAGCGCGATCTGGTCGGCCTGCAGAAGGATGCTGCCCTTGGCGCTCTGGATCTTCGAAGTCACCGCAATGTCGCTCTCGCGGTCCAGGCCGTTGGCGCGGGACGCGTTGGTGGGGGCGACCACGACATGACCGAAGACGCCGGTGGCGGTCGACTTGCTCTGACTGGTGGAGACGCTGTCCTTGCGGCTGCTGCGGGCCTCGTGGATGTCGATGAGGTTGGGCTTCCGATCGTGGAAGGACCGATCGGCGAGGCCACGCTGCGCCTGAGCCAGAACCTGGCAGCCAATGCAGCCAAGGCGGTCATCAACAGCGCCATCCAGGGCGGCAGCTTCGAGCAGAACCTGAAGGAGGGGCTCAAGACGGCGCTGATCGACACCGCCGCAGCAACCGGCGCAAGCGCCATCGGTGACCTCACCAAGGACAAGACGCTCGACGTCTTCACCAACAAGGTGGCGCATGCCATTGCAGGCTGTGCCGTTGGCGCGGTGCGAAGCGACAGCGGCGGCTGCGCGGCAGGAGCCCTCGGCGCTGCCATCGGCGAGCTGGCCGCAGAGACCTACGGCAAGCGAGACGACACGGTGCAGCTCGCTTCGATGGTCGGCGGCCTGGCCGTGGCGTTGGCTGGAGGCGATGCAACCCAGATCAGCCTCGGCGCCCAGGCCGGCAGCAACGCCGCTGCCAACAACTACATGGCCCACGCCGACGCATCGCGGATGCTCAGCCTGGCCAATCAATGCCGGACCACCTGCACACCGGCCCAACTGGAGGAACTCGCAAACCTCTTTCTCAAGGACAACAGCACCACCAAGGCCCTGCAGGCTTGCACGAACAACAGCAGCGCTCAATGTGCCTCGCTCAAGAAAGACTTCGATGCAGTCGCCGCGAGCTTCCTGCCGAACGATGGCGAGATCCGCGCTTGGTCCGTCAAACAGTCGGCTGCCTCGAACGGCAAATACACGACAGACCAGATCTACGACGCGTATCGGGTGAGCTTCATCGCCGGTGCGCAACCGGACAACAGCCAGGGGGACCTGACCGAAGTCGCCGACTGGATGCGCGACCGCATCACCGGCCGCAAGGGCGACCCGAGCAATCCGGGCGAAGAACCACTGAGCAAGATCGCTATGGGATGGGCAGCCGGTAATCACGGTTCGGCTCAGGCTGCGATGAACGTGCAATCGATGGCGGCAACTGCCTCGCTCAAGGCAGTCAATGCCATTGCAAAGAGCGCTGAAACCGTCGGCGTCTTTTTTCCGCCGCTTGTCCGAGGGATCGTGGACTCGTCGGACGCCGCCAACCCGCCAAAGCCTCCGTCATCTAACCCAGAAGCAGGCTTCAAGCCTCTGGGCTTGAAAGTCGACGACCCGTTCAACTCGCTCAGTGGCACCAAGATAATCATTGAACTTGAAAAGACCGGTTTGCCACCGGAACGTGCTTGGGCCATCGCCAAGTCACTCCACGAAGCAGGCAGCACACTACCTACTTCCAAGGTACTCGGTCCAGATGCCAAACTGTTCAAAGTTGTACCCAAAGGCAGCGAACCTAGCCAAAGCACTCCATTCTGGATATCGGAGTCAGAGTGGACAGTACTCCGCCGCAAACCGACCGCACTGGCCGACGCACTTGGCCTCCCGCCCTCGCTCAACGTTGATCGGTTTGACGTTTTCTTGATTCGACCCAGGAAAGAAGGAAGCCTAGTTTTCGAAAGTCGTGTCGCGCCTACGAACTTTGATGGGCTTCCAAGCGCGCAAGGCGGCGCAATGCAAACTCTGGTCATTGACAGATCGCTGTTCACAAACCCTGTCAAGATTGAAACATTTATCGCGAGGCAGCCCCAATGATTCGCAAACTAGTTGAGCTTGACGAGAACTTGGCGTTCAAGGAAGTCGACAAAAAGAAAATAAAAAGGACAGGAAAAAAACTGTTGTCTTGGCTCTTGGCGATCGATCCGGCGAACGATCCCTATGAATTTCGACGCTTTGATCTTCCAATCGTCCTGGCCGCCCTAGACGACTCTTTGCAATTTCCACATAAGGGCCAGCAGCCTCACAACTGGGAAATTAGAGAGGGGCTTCTAAGCGATGAGTACCTTGACTTAGCCTCCCCTTTCTATAACGCGATCAGGGGCGCACATTACTGCCCGCCAGAAATCATTCAGCGCGGCGATAAGAAATATGCCTGGACATTTTTCGAGACAGACGAGGATTTTTAGTGATTAAGCGTTGCGCATTGCGAGAGCCGGCAAAGCTTTTTTCAATGCAAATTGAAGAAGGCTACCTTAACGCATCGCACCGCCTTCCATTACGAACATTGATAAAGCGTCCCTATGAAACTTAGCTTAGTTGAAATCGATCCAGAAACATTCAATCTTCTCGTCATTGATCTGATAAAGGTCAAAAGGACCGGAAAGCGGTTCAAAAAGTGGTTGCTTGAACTAGAGAGCGAGGAGGACCGCTTTGGCCTACGCAGCAGCAACATGCCAATCGTCGACGCGGCCCTTGACGACCGGCTGCCCCTACCGTACAAGGATTTGACACCTCTCGCGAGAGAGGCAATGGAGGGAATGATTCGCCCGGACTACTCGGAGATCTCCGCGCCGTTTTACACCGCAATCCGTGGCGCACATCTTGCCCCGCCGGAAATCGTTCACAAGAACGGAAAGATGTATGCGTGGACGTACTTTGAAGAGAAAGAAGATGAGGAGCAACAGAGTGCCGGAGAACAAGCTCACGTCGAACGGGCGAAGAGGCGGTGACTGTCCTCAATTTCGATAACACCACCGGCGATTGCGGCACTGCGCCGATGAGAGGTTCTTGCCATGCCATCGGAAATTTCAGGACCCCCGTATAAATCGCAAACTCCTCGAACTCGATGTTTACGAAGCCAGCGAACGCATCGTCAGCGAAGAGCATCTGGATCTGTCGGCGCCTTTCTACAACACGATAAGAGGGCTCCTTCTTTCCCCGCAAGAAATCATTCAACGGGGTGACAAAAAGAACGTCTGGACGTATTTTGAGACCGATGAAGGTTGTGAATGACCAGCGCAATTGAAAGGCCTCGCCCAAGGCTTCGCACGAGGCAACGCGAGTCAAACCTTAGTCACCGATAGAGCGCTGTCTACAAATCCGCGAAATGAAAACATTGCAAGGAAGCAGATGATTCGCAAAAACGTTGAACTCGACTAAATAGCTGAGGCCAAGCAAATAACCAACCTATTACTCACCTCTCAAAGCCTATACAACCAAACGGCTAACGCTTTTGGTTGTAGCGCTTTTCCTCAAATCCGTTTGTATTACCTGAGACATGCAAGAGGCCTCAGATCCTTGGTTTCGCCATGTAAGCCTCCCTCACATGCGCTGCTCTGCGAAAAAAAAGATCCTAAAGCAAACGAACGCCTTATAGGAGCTAGTCAAATTAGCCGATAGACTCGATCGCAAGCAAATCAAAACGGCCTCCCGCAAAAACCAACTGACAACTTTCGATTGATAGCAATTCGATTGTCAACATTAAGCCAACAATCAAATCAGCCGTCCGATCATCTTTTCATCTCATCAACCAACTAAAAGGAATTCATATGAAGAAATTGGTACTCCTGGACGCAGACACTTGGCGGCTGACCGAGGTTGATCCGGTCAAGGTGAAGCGTTACGCACAAGAGTTCAAGCGTTGGCTGCTCCAGCTCGATCCCGAGGCCGACCGGTTCGGCTTCCTCACGATCGACCTCCCACTCGTCGAAGCTGCGATCGAAGGCAAGCTGCCGCTCCCATACACGGAGCCCGATGCGCACGAGACGGAGATCGCCGAAGGCCGCATGCCTCGGGAGTACCTTCATGTTTCCTCGGCCTTCTACAACACGATCCGCGGCGAGCACTGCAGCCTTCCGGAGATCGTGGTGCGCGACGGAAAGCGCTATGCGAATTGCGACTTCGAAGTGAGCGACGAATTCGAGACCCGCTGGTGGGGCCTGCGCGGCTCGCGCGCCGCCTCCCATTCCCCGCTATCTCGCTGACCAGGTGCATCCACCCGGAAAAAATATGAGGTGCGACCGCGACCGCACGCGCACTCGCACTCGCGACTTCCGGCTGAACCTGAACTGAACGTGAAGTTATTGACAAATCATTAACAACACAAACAAACAACCCAAACAAAACGCAACCGGGGACTTCTCCTACAAATCTTTGTTCGGCCGGACGGAATGATCCGACGCTTTTTGCTCAAGGGCCATGGCCCGACGCCAGCGCCGAATGACAAGACCTTCGATTTCCAATTCGCCTTCCCTCCAGATGCTCTGCAATCGATATGAACGCAGCCGGCGTCACTATGCCGCCGCGAGGGAAGCGCTGATCGAAAAGATGGGCGACGCGCTTTGCAGCGCCTCGTTGCCTCCGCCCAGCCAGCAGGAGATCGATCAACTCGAAGAACTGGCCCAGGCGGAGAACGCTGCACGCGAGCTTTACGAACGCGGCGCCAAAGAAGCAGCTCGACATGCGCTGCAGGATTTGAATAGCCGGCAGGTCGCGCAACCCGCGCACGAGCAGCCGATCGCGGAGGCCGCGAACGACGCTGCGATCGCGTCGCAGCGCCTGTCTCTCGGCAGCGGCGGCCGCAGCCGCAGCCGCACCCCCGGCCGACCTACAGCTTGAAGCCGACGACTTCCTGGCGCTGTTCGCCCAGGCCGTCGATGCCCAGCGTCATCACGTCGCCCTTCTTCAGGTAGAGCGGCGGCTTCATGCCGAGTCCGACACCGGGCGGCGTGCCGGTTGTGATGACGTCACCCGGCATCAGCGTCATGAACTGGCTGACGTAGCTCACCAGCTTGGCGACGCCGAAGATCATGGTCTTGGTGTTGCCGGTCTGCATGCGCTTTCCGTTGAGATCGAGCCACATGCCCAGCTTCTGCGGGTTGGGCACTTCGTCGCGGGTGACCAGCCACGGGCCGATCGGGCCGAAGGTGTCGCAGCCCTTGCCCTTGTCCCACTGCGTGCCGCGCTCCAGCTGGTATTCGCGCTCGCTGACATCGTTGATGGTGCAATAGCCCGCCACGAAATCGAGCGCGTTCTTCTGCGAGACATAGCGCGCTTCGGTGCCGATGACGACGCCCAGCTCGACCTCCCAGTCGGTCTTGACCGAGTTCTTCGGCAGCATGACCGGATCGTTCGGCCCCTGGATGCAGCTGGTCGCCTTCATGAAGACGATCGGCTCCGAGGGGATGGGCGCGCCGGACTCGGCCGCATGGTCGGCAAAGTTGAGGCCGATGGCGATGAACTTGCCGACGCCGGCGACCGGGCAACCGAAGCGCGGCTTGCCGCGAACCAGCGGAAGCTTGTCGGTCTTCTGCTTGGCGAGCCGCGCGAGCGCAACCGTGCCGAGCTGCGCCGGGCCGATGTCGCCGATCAATGCGCTCAGGTCGCGCAGCTGCCCATTGGCATCGACGAGGCCCGGCTTCTCCTTGCCCGGATTGCCATAACGAACGAGTTTCAAGTTTTTTCCTTTCGAGGTGGATTGAATGAATGGCTGGATGGATGGGTGGCTGGGTCGGCTCAGATCGTGATGCCACCATCGGCCGCATACGCCTGGCCGGTGACGAACTGCGATTCGTCGCTCGCGAGGAACACGATCAGCGGCGCGATTTCCTCGGCCTGCGCCAGCCGGCCCATCGGCTGCCGCGCGATGAAGGCCTGCCGCGCGGCCACCGGGTCGGCGTTGGCATTGATCCGGTCGCCGAGCGACGGCGTGTCCACCGTACCGGGGCAGACCGCATTGCAACGGATGCCGCGGCCCACGTAGTCGGCCGCCACGCTCTTGGTGAGCCCGAGCACCGCTGCCTTGGTGGTGCCGTAGACGCAGCGGTTGGGCAGGCCCTTGACGCTCGAACAGACGCTCGCCATGTTGATAATGCTGGCGCGGCCGGCCTCGAGCATGCGCGGAAGGGCGGCCTGGATGGTCCAGAGCTGCGCCCGCACGTTGAGCCGAAAGGCGAACTCGAGTTCGTCGTCGCCCGCGTCGAGCGCAGCGCCGTTGTGCACCACGCCCGCGCAGTTGAAGAGGATGTCGAGCGTCGGCAACTGTCCGATCAATGCGCCGATCGCGGCCTTGTCGAGCACGTCGAGCCGAGCGCATTCGATGTTCTCCCTGCCCCGGAGGCTGTCGAGCAAGGACTCGTTGATGTCCGTTGCCCAAACCCTCGCGCCCTCTGCTGCGAGCGCCAGCGCACTGGCACGGCCGATGCCCTGGCCTGCAGCGGTCACGAGTGCCGTCTTGCCTTGAAGTCTCATGAAAGGTCCTTGTAACGATGAATGCCGAGGCTTGAGCGGCACGGCGGAAGCGAGGCATGCCGCGGATCGTGCGTGCAAACGGATCAAGCCGTTCAGGGTTTGGCCCGATGCCGGGCTCGGCCGCGGATCGTATTCTGAATTGGCCTGACCACTTGTCCAATTCTGGTCAACCCTGAACCCGGCGCAACCCGCCCCCCACTCCTTCATGCCCCTGCATACCGTCGAGCCGCAGCGCCTCTACCGGCAGATCGCCGACCAGCTGCGCGCGCTCATCTCGAAGGGCGAGTTCCAGGTCGGCGCGCGGCTGCCGGCCGAGCGCGAACTCTCCAGCCAGCTGGGCGTGAGCCGGCCCTCGGTGCGCGAGGCACTGATCGCACTCGAGGTCGAGGGATGGGTCGAGGTTCGCACCGGCTCCGGTGTCTACGTGCTCGATCGATCGCACCGGGCCGCCACGCCGGTCGCACCGACCGAGTGGGGGCCGCTCGAACTGATCCGTGCCCGACGCGTGGTCGAAGGCGAAACGGCTGCCCTGGCCGCGACCCTCGGCAAGCGCAAGGACGTGGATGCGCTCGACCGCGCGATCGAGTCGATGCGCGCCATGGCCGACCGCAAGCTGATGCCGCTCGACGGCGATCGCGCCTTTCATGTGGCGGTGGTCGAGGCTTGCGGCAACGCGGTGCTGTCCGAGACCATCCAAGGCTTCTGGGATTCGCGGCGCGGACGCATCTTCACGCGGCTCGGCGGCTACTTCGAAACCGTGAGCTCGTGGCGCGCCGCGATCGCCGAGCACGAAGTGGTGCGCGATGCCATCGCGGCGCATGACGCCGACGCCGCGCGCATCGCGATGCATGCGCACATGGACCGCGCGCACCAGCGGTTCAGTGCCAGCTGGCGCCGTGCGAAGGCAGCCTGACCGGCTCCGGTCGAACCGCTTTCCCAACCGATTTCCCGACGCGCTTCATTTCACCCAACCAAGACCAACGGAGACATCGATGACCCGCAAACGCCACGTACTCAAGACCATCGCCGCCTGCGCCATCGCGGCGAGCGCCTTCGGAAGCTTCGGCATCGCCCAGGCGCAGACCAAGCTCAAATGGGCGCATGTCTACGAGACCTCCGAGCCCTTCCACAAGAACTCGGTGTGGGCCGGCGAAGAGATCAAGAAGCGCACCAACGGCAAGTACGAGATCCAGGTGTTCCCGGCTTCCAGCCTCGGCAAGGAGTCGGACATCAACCAGGGGCTGACGCTCGGCACGGTCGACATCATCCTGACCGGCGCCAGCTTCGCGGGCAACACCTACAAGCCGCTGGCGGTCACCTACTTCCCGTTCATCTTCCGCGATGCCGAGCATCTGCTGAAGTACGCGCAAAGCGACGTCTTCAAGGAGCTCGCCAAGGGCTATGACGAGAAGAGCGGCAATCACGTGACCGCCCTCACCTACTACGGCGCCCGCCACGTGACCTCGAGCGCGGCCAAGCCGGTCGCCAAGCCGGAGGACATGAAGGGCCTGAAGATCCGCGTGCCCGATGCGCCCGCGTACCTCGCCTTTCCGAAATCGCTCGGCGCCAACGCGACGCCGATCGCGTTCGCCGAGGTCTACCTCGCGCTGCAGAACGGCACGGTCGATGCGCAAGAAAACCCGCTGCCCACCATCGAGGCCAAGAAGTTCTTCGAGGTGCAGAAGAACATCTCGCTGACCGGCCACATCGTCGACTCGCTGCTGACCGTGGTGTCCGGCCCGCTCTGGGGCAAGCTGAGCGCCGACGAGAAGAAGATCTTCAGCGACGTGATGCAGGAGGCTGCCGAGAAGACCGGCCGCGAGATCATCGCCTCCGAAACCCGGCTCACCGACGAGTTCAAGAAGAAGGGCAACAACGTGATCACGGTCGACAAGGCGGCCTTTCGCGAAGCCGTGCTGAAGAACACCAAGCCGACCGACCAGGGCTATCGCCAGCAGGACTACGACCGCATCACCGCGATCAAGTAACGCCGCACCGGCGGCCGACCCGGCGAGCGAAAGCCGGGCGGCCGCCCCGCCAGTCAATGGAGACACCGCCATGAGCGAACGACACGAACAACAAAAAATCATTGACGACGAAGGCAACTTCCACGCGGAAGACGAAGTGGTCGAGCTGGGCGACACCATCTTCGAAGGATGGCTCGCACTCGCCATCTTCTGGATGCTGGGTCTCACGGTCTTCTACCAGTTCGTGACTCGCTACGTGATGAACGATTCGGCGGCCTGGACCGAGGAAGTCGCACGCTACATGCTGATCGGCGTCGTCTTCATCGGCGCGGCGATCGGGGTCGCCAAGAACAACCAGATCCAGGTCGATTTCTTCTACCGCCACATGCCGGCCTGGATGGGTCGATGGATGTCGCGCGCGGTGGACGTGCTGCGCACCGCCTTCTTCGTCGCGGCGGTGGTCATGACGATCCAGATGATGCTCAAGATCGGCAACCAGACCCGCATGACCATCGTCGACCTGCCGATGAACATCGTCTACGGCCTCTGCCTGTTCGGCTTTGCGGCGATGACGGTGCGATCGGTGCAGGTGGCCCGCATCCACTGGCGGCGCGGCTACAGCGTGTTGGAGCGGCCGGAGTCGACGCTGGCCGATGGAGCCGATGGCGGCCGAGGTCCCGAGGATCGGCAAAGCCTGGCGACGCCCGCGCCAGTCGAGCGTTCGAGGCTGGCGGACCGCTGAAGGTCCATCCGCCTTCGACCGATTCGCCCACCGCCGCCGAGGCCACGCCTTCCTTCAGGAACGACATTCATGCTCAAGATCTTCTTTCTCGTCTTCATGGCTGGCGGCATCCCGGTCGCGATCGCGATGGCGGGCGCCTCGCTCGCCTACATCCTCACGGCCGGCAGCCTGCCGCCCTTCGTCGTCATCCACCGGATGGTGAGCGGCATCGACAGCTTCCCGCTGCTCGCGGTTCCGTTCTTCATCCTGGCCGGCAACCTGATGAACAACGCCGGCATCACCACGCGCATCTACAACTTCGCGCTGGCGCTGGTCGGCTGGCTGAAAGGCGGCCTCGGCCATGTCAACGTGCTGGGTTCGGTGATCTTCGCCGGCATGAGCGGCACGGCCATCGCCGATGCGGCCGGCCTCGGCACGATCGAGATCAAGGCAATGAAGGAGCACGGCTACTCGACCGAGTTCGCGGTCGGCGTGACTGCCGCCTCGGCCACGCTCGGCCCGATCATCCCGCCCAGCCTGCCGTTCGTGATCTACGGGATGATGGCCAACGTGTCGGTGGGTGCGCTGTTTCTGGCGGGCATCCTGCCGGGCGCGCTGATGGCGATCCTGATGATGCTCACCGTGGCGTACTTCGCGCACAAGAACAAATGGGGCGGCGACATCAAGTTCTCGAGCACCCGGCTCTTCAAGGCCTTGATCGAGCTGGCGGTGGTGATCGGCTGGCCGCTCCTGCTGTGGGTGCTGATCACCAAATTCGGCGCGCCTGCGCAGATCACCGTGTTCATCGGCCTGGCCGCGCTTTTCGCGCTCGACAAGATCTTCAGGTTCGAGGCGATGCTGCCGATCATGACGCCGGTGCTGCTGATCGGCGGCATGACCACCGGCCTCTTCACGCCCACCGAGGGCGCGATCGCCGCCTGCGTCTGGGCGATGGTGCTGGGCTTTGCCTGGTACCGCACGCTCAGCTGGAAGATGTTCGTCAAGGTGTGCCTCGACACCATCGAGACCACCGCCACGGTGCTCTTCATCGTGGCGGCCGCGTCGATCTTCGGCTGGATGCTCACCGCCACCGGCGTCACTGCAGACATCGCGAGCTGGGTGCTGGCCTTCACCAAGGAAGCCTGGGTGTTCCTGCTCTTGGCCAACCTGCTGATGCTGTTCGTCGGCTGCTTTCTCGAGCCGACCGCCGCCATCACGATCCTGGTGCCGATCCTGCTGCCGATCGCGACCCAGCTCGGGGTCGATCCAATTCACTTCGGGCTGGTGATGGTGCTCAACCTGATGATCGGTCTCCTGCACCCGCCGATGGGCATGGTGCTGTTCGTGCTGGCGCGGGTGGCAGGGCTCAGCTTCGAGCGCACCACCATGGCGATCCTTCCGTGGCTCGCGCCGCTTCTCTTCTCGCTGGTGGTCATCACGTACATGCCCAAGCTCGTGCTGTGGCTGCCGAAAATGTTCTTCTGAGCTCCAAGCCATGAACCCTTTCATTCGACTTCATCCGGCCGACGACGTGGTGATCGCGCGCGGCCAACTGGTGGGCGGAACGCCGATCGAGGGCGTGGTCGCCCGCGGCCTGATTCCGCCCGGACACAAGGTCGCGGTGCGGCCGATCGCGCCGGGCGAGCCGGTGCGGCGCTACAACCAGATCATCGGTTTCGCCAGCAAGCCGATCGGGCCCGGCGAGCACGTCCACACGCACAACCTCGACATGGGACCGGACAAGGGGCACTTCGAACGCGACTACGCCTTCGGGGCCGACGTGAAGCCGGCGCCGGCGCGGCGCGAGGCCAGCTTCATGGGCATCCGCCGGCCCGATGGCCGAGTGGCGACGCGCAACTACATCGGCGTCCTGACCAGCGTCAATTGCTCGGCGACCGCGGCGCGCGCCATTGCCGATCACTTCTCGCGCAAGACCAACCCGGCGGCGCTCGCGGCATTCCCCAACGTCGATGGCGTGGTTGCGCTGACCCACGGCACCGGCTGCGGCATGGATACCGGCGGCATGGGGATGCAGATCCTCGAACGCACGCTCACCGGCTACGCCACCCACGCCAACTTCGCCGCGGTGCTGGTGGTCGGGCTCGGCTGCGAGGCCAACCAGATCAACGCCTGGCTCGCGACCGGCAACCTGGCCGAGGGCGAGAACTTCAGGGTGTTCAACATCCAGGACACCGGCGGCACGCGCAAGACGGTCGACAAGGGCGTGGCCTTGATCAACGAGATGCTGCCACGCGCGAACGCGGTCGAGCGCGAGCCCTGCAGCGCCGCGCACATCACCATCGGCTTGCAATGCGGCGGCTCGGACGGCTATTCGGGCATCAGCGCCAACCCGGCGCTGGGCGCGGCGGTCGACCTCCTGGTGGCGCATGGCGGCACGGCGATCCTTTCGGAAACGCCCGAGGTCTACGGCGCCGAGCACCTGCTCACCCGCCGCGCGGTGCGCCGCGAAATCGGCGAGAAGCTGGTCGAGCGGATCCGCTGGTGGGAGCACTACACCGAGATCAACGGCGGCGAGATGAACAACAACCCGTCTCCCGGCAACAAGGCCGGTGGGCTTACCACCATCCTCGAGAAGTCCCTCGGCGCGGTCGCCAAGGGCGGCACCAGCAACCTGGAGGCGGTGTACGAATATGCCGAGCCGGTCAGCGCCCACGGTTTCGTCTACATGGACACGCCTGGCTACGACCCGGTGAGCGCGACCGGCCAGGTCGCCGGCGGCGCCAACCTGATCTGCTTCACCACCGGCCGCGGCTCGGCCTATGGCTGCGCCCCCACGCCTTCACTCAAGCTCGCCACCAACTCGGCGCTGTGGCAGCGGCAGGAAGAAGACATGGACATCAACTGCGGCGAGATCGTCGAGGGCACGGTCGGCATCCAGGAGATGGGTCAGCGCATCTTCGAGCTGGTGCTCGCGACCGCGAGCGGCGAACACAGCAAGAGCGAGCAGCACGGCTACGGGCAGAACGAGTTCGTGCCCTGGCAAGTCGGCGCCGTGATGTAGCACCGAGTTCAGAACACAGGAAGACCCCACGATGCCTCGCACACTTAAAGCGGAACGCCTCCGCACCGATATCGCCGCCATCCTCCAGGCGGCTGGTAGCCAGCCGACCGAGGCGCGGCAGGTGGCCGACAACCTGGTCATGGCCAACCTGAGCGGCCACGATTCGCACGGCGTGGGCATGGTGCCGCGCTATGTCGAAGCGGTCGCCGAGGGCGGACTGGTACCCAACGCCTCCGCCCGTGCGGTGCTCGACATCGGCACCATGGTGTCGATGGACGGACAGCGCGGCTACGGGCAGGTGGTCGGCGCCCACGCGATGGCGCTCGGCATCGAGCGAGCCCGGCAACACGGCAGCTGCATCCTGAGCCTGGCGCAGGCACACCACCTCGGCCGCATCGGTCACTTCGCCGAAATGGCGACTGCCGCGGGCCTGGTCTCAATGCACTTCGTCAACGTGCTGTCCCGGCCGGTGGTCGCACCCTGGGGCGGCGGCGATGGCCGCTTCGGCACCAACCCTTGCTGCATCGGCGTGCCGCTGCATGGCGCCGAGCCCTTCGTGCTCGACTTCGCGACCAGCCGGGTCGCGCAAGGCAAGATGCGCGTCGCGCACAACAAGGGGCAGCGGGTCGCGCCCGGGTTGCTCATCGACGAACACGGCGCGCCCACGGACGACCCCGGCGTGGTGGTGGTGCCGCAATTGAACGGACTCTTCGGCGCGTTGATGACCTTCGGCGAGCACAAGGGCTACGGCATGGCGATCGCCTGCGAGCTGCTGGGCGGCGCGCTCACCGGCTCGGGCACCTGGCACCGCGAAGCCGACACCCGGCGCTCGGTCTTCAACGGCATGCTGACCGTGCTGATCGACCCCGAGAAGCTCGGCACCCGCGAGACCTTCGACCGCGAGGCCCGAGCCTTCGTCGATTGGCTCCGGCAAAGCCCGCCGGGCGAGGGCTTCGAGGCCGTGCAGATTGCGGGCGAGCCGGAGCGCGGCATGCGCCGGGCGAGGGCCGAGCAAGGTATCGAGCTGGATGACGCGACCTGGTCGGAGATCGTCGCCGCTGGGCGCAAGGTGGGCGTCGAACTCGGGTCCTAGCGCTTGGGCCTTGCTGGCCCGCACGCTCGTCCGAGCAGGCGCGCATCTCCCGGCTTGGCCCGCGCGTGGGCCCATGCCGATGGCATCAACACCGTTTACTTGGGGTCGTCGCAGTCCTACTCTGGCGTCCGCTGGTTCATGTCGAACCAGGCATCGGAACGGGGAGGATTGCCATGAAGACAACACGGCCTGAGGAGGCGTTACCGGGAAACCGGGCTTGGAGCTTGGCAAGGGCGATGGCGCGGCGCTGGCAGCAGTTCGCCGCAGCGTTGATTGGCATGTTGATGCTGGCTGCGCCTGGATGGGCGCAAACGACGATCTATCGGTACACCGGCGCTAACTTCAACACTTTCTGCTTATTCTTCTGTCAGAGTGTCCCCTTCACACTTTCGCCGCTAGGCCTGAACGATCGCCTCATGATGACGCTGGAATTGCCAGCCCCCGTGGCGCCAAACACGACGGTTGAGCTGCTTGAGCAGAATCTTCCATTCGCGCTCACGATGACAGCCGGGCCATTCAGCGCCTCATTTTCACCTGGTGTGGCGGGCAGGCTGCGCATCAGCACCGACGCCAATGGCAAGTTCGAGAACTGGATCGTTGACATGCCGGGCACCTTTTCTTGGTCTGCGGGTGGCGGTGGTCCGAGAGACCACTGGGGCCTGGGCAGTCCCATTAAATTTGTCCAGCAAAGAGGAACCGAAGGCACCTGGACCATCGAGCAGTCCATCGCACCCACCCTCAGCTTCGGCAGCGCCACCCGCACCCTCCATCGTGGCCCACTGAACCTCTCCCTTGACGAAACCAAGGGCGGCGCCAGCGCACCTTCCACAGCGACCTCGTCGGCCGGCCCCCTCATCGGCACCGAAGCCGCCCGCGGCCAGGTCTCGACCGCGGGCCCGGTCGCCGGCGCCTGGTCGATGGCCGTCAACGGCTGGGGCAGCGCACGCGGCATCGCCTTTCGCAGCTACCGCAACGCCACCAACGCGCCGATCAGCTTCAAGGTCAACGCGGCCTTCGACGGCGCCTCGCTTCCTGCGATGTACCGCATCGCCAGCGGGCCGCTGAAAGCCGGCGGCGCGGTCCACGTCTTCGATTCGAACGCGTTCGCGGCCAAGCTCGAGGCAGCGGGCGGCAGCGCGTCGAGCGCACAGACCCTGCTCGGCGGATGGCAGCCCAGTTCGACCGACGGACCGACCGTTGCCTTCACGCAGCTGCGCGGCCTGTTCCCCACCGGCTTGCTGGGCAGCGGCGAGAGCCTGATCGCGCTGACGGCACCCGGCCCCGCCAGCGCGAGCGTCGTGACCAGCCAGGTCACGGTGCAGCCCTACCAGCAGTTCACCGTGGTGTACGACGTGGTCACCAGCGCGGTGGCGAAGACGGTCGGCGAACGTTCGGCCAGCGGCACCTCGAACTTCCTCAACACGCTCAAGCCGGCACCCGTGCACTTCACCGGGGCCGCCGGCGAGCCGGTCGCGGGCATCGTGCAGGCCGATGGCGCACCGGCAGCGCTGCCTCGCTCGCCGACTTCGCTCGGCCTCGCGCCTGCTGCCTCGCAGCATCCTGCCGGCGGCACGGCCAGCATCGCGGCCAGCGTGCGAGTCGCCAACCCGAGCATCGGCGCGACCAACGATGCGCCGGTCGCCGACGTGCCGGTCGAGTTCTACGTCACCGCCGGGCCGAACGAAGGCAGGACCGGCGTGGCCGTGAGCGATGCGAACGGCATTGCCAGCTTCAGCTACCTGGGCGACAACGACGTCGGCAAGGACGTGCTGCAGGCTCGCATCGGCGCCATGGCGTCCAATGCGGTGGAACACACCTGGACGGCGGCGCGCTGTCCGCAGAACCAGGCCTTCTGGGTTCGCTACCCCGGCCTGTGGCCGCTGTCGATGGTGTCGATCGGTGGCGGAGCGCCGTACGACCAGCAGGCCTTGATCAAGCTCCTGAAGCTGCCGCCGCAGAATCCGAGCCTGGCCCTCGTGCAACAAGTGGCGGTGACCAAGCTGAACGCTGCTTACGGCGGGGACACGAGTCGCCTGGCGCTCTATGTGCTGAGCGCCGACAGCCTGCTGGCCAGCTTCAACCGCGCCCAGCCACAGCAAAACCAGGTCGATCTCAAGACCTCGATCGAGATGGTGGCGCTGGCGGCCCGCATGGCCATCTACAACCTGGGCGGCGTGCCGAAGACCTGCCAGTCATGACGCGATCCGCGACGAGCGTGGCCCCTTCGTGCGACCCGGTACGCCGCTGATGGATGCTCCCGCCGCCACGAACGCAGCAGGCCACGCCGACGGCGGCGGCGAGGCTTCGGCGCGCGATCTCGAGACGGCGAACGCCCCGCCGCTTTGCGGAGCACCCCTGCCATGGGATTGCAGCATCTTCGACGCGGTGAAGAAAGATGCGCACGACACGGCGCCGGCCGCGGCTTCGACCGAAGTCGCGGGTGAAGGGTCGGCGATCCTGCCGCCCTTCGTCGGCGCGGCGAGCACCGCTTCGTTGTTGCAACGCGATCACGCATTCGGCACCGGCTTCGAGCCCGGTTGGGAGATCGCGGGTGCCGTGGTCTTGTTGGCAGGCATCGGCGGTGCGGTCATCGTGCGGCGGGCAGCAGCGGCTCGCAAGAAGCGCCCCACTGCGTTAGATTGCGCGGAATGACCGCCGCACCGATCGCCTCCGCCTCCCGATCTGCTTCCAGCCCTGCCGACGCGGCCCGACCGATCACCCTGGCGCTGGGCGACGGCAGCAGCGTCTCGGGCCTGGTCCAATCGCCAGCCGCCGGTCCTGCCGCCATCGAGGCCGGCTGCGTGCTGGCGCACGGAGCAGGTGCCGGCATGACCCATTCCTTCATGGCGGCGGTCGCCGACGGGCTGGCAGCGCGCGGCATCGCCAGCTTGCGATATCAGTTCCCGTACATGGAAGCCGGCAAGCGACGGCCGGACGTTCCACCGGTTGCCCATGCCGCCGTCCGGGCGGCGGTTGCCAAAGCCGCCGAGCTGTTCCCGAAGCTGCCGCTTTTCGCCGGCGGCAAGTCCTTCGGCGCGAGGATGACCTCGCAGGCCGAAGCCATCGATGCGCTCCCGCAGGTTCGCGGCCTGGTCTTCATCGGGTTTCCGCTGCATCCCGCCGGCAAGCCTTCCGTGACTCGCGCCGACCACCTGCAAGGCATCGAGAAGCCGATGCTTTTCTTGCAAGGCACGCAGGACAAGCTGGCAACCGCCGAGCCGCTGCGCACCGTGCTCGAAGCCCTGGGGCCGAAGGCCACCTGCAAACCGTTCGCGGAAGCGGACCATTCGTTCCATGTGCCCAAGCGGTCGGGCCAAACCGATGACGAAGTGCTCTCGCTGCTGCTTGACGCGATGGCCGAATGGATGAGCTCGGTGCGCATCGGCAGAAACGCCTAGACCGATCGCAACACCCGAGACTACGATCGCCTGTTGTGCAGGCTGCCCACGGCGGCAACGAACGGCAGCGACACGATGACCCGACCTCCGGTTGTTTCGGACTCGCAAGACCCGATCTGGGCCATCTTCCAGCACGCGCCTTCGATGCTGGGTTACTTCGATCGCGACCTTCAATGCCGCTTCGCCAATCGGGCTTGCGAACGGTGGCTGCAGGTCGGGCCGCTCGAGATGATCGGGAGCAGCCTGATCGACATCGTCGGTGCGGAGAGCTTCGAGGCGAACCGCCACTACATCGATGCCGTGCTGGCCGGCAGCAGCCAGACCTTCGAGTTCGCCAGCAAGGACGAGGCGGGCACGGTCCAGTGGCGGGTGGCCTGCCGGCCGCATTCGGTGCTCGGCAAGGTGACGGGCTTCGTGGTGGAGGTCAACGACGTGACCGCCTTGCACGAAACCCAGAAGGCGCTGTGCGCCGAGATGACGCTCCGGGAACATGCCTTCGACATCGTCCGTGCACGAGAAGCCGCGCTGCGCCAGGCACAGCAATTGGCCCGGATCGGCAGCTGGGAGTGGGAGGCAGGGCCTGACATCGTGCGATGGTCGGAGCAGCTCTACGACATGTTCGGGCTCGACCTGAAGCGCCTGCCGCCCAGCTTCCTGCAGCAACGCAAGCTCTACTCGGCCGATAGCTGGGCTCGCCTGCAGGATGCCTGCGGACGAGCGCTTTCGAAAGGCCAGCCCTACGTGCTCGAACTCCAGTACATCCATTCGTCCGGTCGGCGCGGCTGGATCGAGTCGCGCGGACAGGCGGACCGGGACGAGAGCGGCAACATCGTCGGCATGCACGGCACCGCGATGGAGATCACGGCGCTGCGCCTTGCGCGGGAAGCCGATGTCGAGCACGCAGCCGCCACTCGCCTGCAAGCCGAGCTGTCGCTCGAACGCGCGCGCTCCAAGTCGCTCGAAACCCAGCTGGCCCGGTCGCGCAAGCGAGAAACGGTCGGGCTGCTCGCGAGCGGCATCGCGAACGACTTCGAGCGGGTGCTGTCGGAGTTGACCGTTGCACTCAACCTGGTGGCGCAGGAGGCGCAAGCGGCGGAGGACGCGCAGGTGGTGGAGAAGAGGTCCGCGCGAGCGTCGATCGAGCGAGGCCAGGGCAGCATCGAGCGGGCCGGCCAACTGATTCGGCAGCTCGCGAAATTCTCGAACGAGAAGCTGCCGGAAAGCCGCGTCGTCGACATCGGCGCCACGCTGCAGGGCTTCGCCGAGTTGCTCGAGCTGTCGGCGGGCCCGCTGGTGCAAGTCCACCTCGAAGCCTCGACCGGTCTGCTCGCCCTGCTCGATCCCGACCCGCTGCAAGTGGCGTTGCTCCAACTCCTGATCGATGCGCGGGCGGCAATGCCGCATGGCGGCGAAGTCTTCGTCGGCTTGTCGAGCGCAGCACTCTCGCGGCTGATCGCGGACCTGAACGCCGACGAGCGCTGGGCGGCATTGACCGTGCGGCACGCCGGAGGCGGATGGCAGGCTGCCGGGCCCGGGCAGGCGCGGGTGCGCGAGCCATCGTCAGGAAGTCGTTCCGGCGTCGACCGGCAAGCGCTCGGGCAAGGGCGCGGCGTCGCGATGATGGATGCCTTCGCCCGGCGCTCCGGCGGCTCGATGGCGATCTCGAGCGATTCGGCAAAGGGCACCACCCTCACCGTGCTGTTGCCACGCGTCGACCTGCAGCCGGCGGCCCATCCCGAATCGGCTCGCACCCCGGAAGCACAGGTCGACCCCAAGCGTCATGGCCACGCCCGCGTGCTGGTGGCGGACGACGACCCGCTGGCAAGAGCGGTGGTCGGCCAGTACCTGCGCGAGCTCGGCTACACCGTGATCGAGGCGCAGGATGCGGAGCACGCGCTGCAACTGGCGAACAACATCGACCTGGTGGTGACCGACCTTGGGATGCCGAGCGTCGGCGGGGACGGGACGAGTCTTGCGGCCGGGCTGCGGGCCCGGCATTCCCGGCTGCCGATCTTGATGACGACCCAAGGGGCCCCGGCCGATCCACCGGCCGACGAACTGGTGTTGGCCAGGCCCTTCACGCTGGCCCAGCTGGCGGATGCCGTGCTGCGGCTGCTCGGCCGCGCCGCCATTCCGCGGCATCGGCCGATCGGCGAGCGGATCAAGCATCCATCGCTCCGGGCCTTGTACGAGACCTGGGCGAAGGCCAAGGTCGGCACTGCCCTGCCGTCGGTCGAATCGCTGGGCCTCTCGCAAGGCGCGGCGCTGCAGAACGCCTTCATCGCGGATGTCACCGCGGCCGAGCCCTTCGCGTATCGCCGCCGCTTCACCGGCGCCGCCTTGTCGAGCCGATTGGCGCAGGCCCGGGCCGAGGGCTGGCTGAAGCCGGGCGAGGAAGACGCCTTCAGCGAACTGGAAGAAGCCTATCGGCGCTGTTTCTCGAGCGGGGCACCGAGCTACGAGTTCTTGCGCTTTCGCGCGCGGGACGGCGACCAGGTCGTGTTCGAGCGGCTGCTGCTGCCTTGCACCGACCCGCGGCTTTCATCTCACCAACTGGTCGGCATGGTCTTCTTCGAGGACCGTGCGCCCGACCATTCACCAGGGACCCCCACATGATCAATGCCGAGACGGTGAACTTCGACACGCCCCAGCTCGCACGAGCGGTCGAGGCCATGCCGCTCGCGGCCATCGATCGCCTGCCCTTCGGCGCGGTGCATGTCGATCGGCACGGCGCCGTGAGCTTCTACAGCAAGCGCGAGGGGCAGCTCTCGGGCTTCGGCGACCGACCGGTGCTAGGCCTGCAGTTCTTCGAGCAGATCGCGCCATGCATGAAGGGCCCGTTCTTCAAGGGACGCATCGAGGAAGCCCAGGCAGCCGGGCTGCTCGACCTGGAGTTCAGCCACGTCGGCGACTTCGCCGACCGCGCTCGCGAGCTGCACGTGCGGGCCCAGTCGGCGTCGGGTGGCGGCATCTGGCTCTTCATCGCGCGCTGAACTCAGGAGCGCGCCGTCTGCTTGGCGCTGGCCACCATCAGCAAGGTGCGCTCGTATTCGCCGCCGAACTCGAGCATCGAGATGTCGCGGTAATGAAAAAGCCGGTCGTCGTCGCTCCATTCGGCATGCGGCGTGAGCCAGCGCAGCACGTAGGTGTGGTCGGTGTCCAGGCGCACCGTGCCGATCTCGACTTCGCAGGGTTGCAGCTGTTCGCGGTGGATCACCATCACGCCGAACTGCCTTTGCACCGACTCGACCAGTTCGCGCATGCCGCTCAGGTCGAGCCGATACGGCATCGACGGCGTGAGGCCCTTGATGAAGAGCGCGGTCTCGATCAGGGTCTTGCCTTCGAACGAGGCGTCGATGTCGGCAATGTCGGCGCGACGAAACACGCGATAACCATCGAGATCGAAGCGCTGGCTGACCTGCTGGATCACCACGAAGAGCTCCGAAGCCGCAACGAACACGCCATACCAGGGCGACGCGTCGAACAGCTTGCGCGTGATGGAAACGAGAATCCCGCGTTCGGGTGGGTTCATATGGTTGCGCCGCGGCCGATGCGTGCAACGACGCATGACCGTTCGACTTCTTGCCGTCCCTGTGACTCTTCGAAGCCCGTTCGGTGATTCCGCCGGGCGCTGTTTGGCGCGACTATACCGCCAGAGCCTGGGGCCAACGGGTGCGCTCGGAGCCCAGCCGGCTCAACGTGCAAGGCCCTTTCGGACCGCGTGACTCAACCCGTCCACGAGCGCGACCAAGAGCAGCATGGCGCCGAGCACGGTGGCGGTCTTGCTCATCTGGAAGAGACCCATGTGGAAGGCGAGCAGCTGCCCGAGCCCACCCGCGCCGACCACGCCGAGGATCGCGGCGGCGCGGATGTTGTTCTCCCAGCGGTAGAGCGAGTAGGAGACCAATTGGGGCAGCACCACCGGCAGCGTGGCGAACAAGAGAACCCGGGCCGGGCCCACGCCATGGGTGCGCAGCGCGGTCGCCGGACCTGATGGTGCGTTCTCGATCGCCTCTGCAAAAAGCCGCCCCAGGACCCCGGTGGTGTGCAGGGCGAGCGCCAGCGTACCGGCCAGCGGCCCGAGGCCGGCCGAGATGAGCAGCAGCGCGGCCCACACCAGCTCCGGAATGGCGCGCAACACGTTCAGCACCAGCCGCGTCGGGCCTCGCGTCCACGCTGGGTCTCCGGCGTGGGATCGGCTTGCCGCCAGGGCCAGCAGCAGGCCGAACAACGCGGCCAGCAGCGTGCCCAAGGCCGACATGGCCAGCGTCTCGACCGAGGCCCAGCCGACCTTGCGGAGGAAGCCGGGCGACAGGTCCGGCGGATAGAACTCGGCCGCGAAGCGCGCCATGCTCGCTCGGGATTCGGCCGTCAGAAACGCGGACCATTGCAGGTCGAGGCTCCAGAAGCTGGCCGCGACCAGCGCCACCAGTCCGATGCCGAACAGCGCGCCGGGCAGCAGCCTTCGCGTCGATGGCTCGGGCTTCATGCCAGCGCCTTTCGCAGCCAGGCGCTGGCACGATCGGCCAGCCCCACCAGCAGCACGAAGACCAGGAGCAGGGTCGCGACCTCGCCGCCCGCGAACATGCGGGTCGAGGTGTCGAGCTGCTGGCCGAGCCCGCCGGCGCCGACGAAGCCCAGCACCACGGACGAGCGAATGCCGCATTCCCAGCGATACACGGTGTACGAGGTCAGCTCGGCCGCGCTTTGCGGCAGCAGCCCGTAGAAGAAGGCCTGCAACCGACCGCCGCCATTGGCGAGCAGGCTTCGCGTGGCGAAGGTGTCGCTGCTCTCGAGAATGTCCGCATACACCTTGCCCAGCATGCCGCCGTAGGTCAGCGCGATCGCCAGCACGCCGGCCGTCGGGCCGAGCCCCACCACCCTCACGAAGATCAACGCCCAGACCAGCTCCGGCACGCTGCGAAGGCCGATCAGCAACCACCGGATCCCGAGGCGAAACACGGCCGGAAGCGGCGCCATGCGACCGGACAGCGCCGAAATCGAAAGCACGCGCGTGGAGAGCAAGGTTGCCGGTATCGCGATGACCAGGGCCAACGCGACGCCTGCGGTCGCGATGGCGACCGTGCGCCAGCTTTCGCGCAGCACCATCCGAAGGAATTCCGGCGAAGTCTCGGGCGGCACGAAAGCGGCGAGGAAGCGCAGGGTCGAGGCTCGGCTCGATTCCGAGAACAGCGTCCACGGACGGAACTCGGTGAGCACCAGCATCGGCCACAGCAGCAGGAGCGCCGCGGCCGCCGCGAGCAGCCGTCCGCGCCATGCGGGGTCGCGCAAGGCCGGCGCGGCATCGGTCGGCCAGCTGCGTCGGTTCGAGGTCTCGGTGGCGGCCACGTCGGTGGAGCAGCAGGGTTCGGCGGCAGGGTTCAGCGGCAGATCATGCCGATCGACTCCGGCGCTGCGGCTTGCGAAGCACCGTCGGCATGCCCGCGCGGCAAAGCGGCGTTGGAGCCGGACGCAGGGTCCTCCGGATCGCCCTCGCGCCGTGCGTACAAGCTGGCCAGGTCGTCTCGCGTCACGTCTGCACTGGCACGGTCGAAGGCCACTCGGCCGTCGCGCAAGCCGACCAGGCGCGGAAAGTGCGCCATGGCCGCATCCACCTGGTGCAGGGTCGCGATCAAGGTGATGCCTCGTTCCTTGGCGAGCTCGACGAGCGCAGACAGTGCCTGTGCGGCATGGGCCGGGTCGAGCGCGGACAAGGGCTCGTCGACCAACCACAGAGTGGCCGGCGAGACCAGGGCGCGAGCCAGTGCGACCCGTTGCCGCTCGCCGCCCGAAAGCCGGTCGACGCGAGCGAACAGCTTGTCGCCGAGGTCGAAGCGATCGAGTGCCTGGTGCGCTGCCGGCGCATCGACCGGGTACAGCAACGAGCGAAGGCTGGTGGCGAGGCTCCAGGCCGGCAGCCGGCCAGCGAGCACGGCCGTCACGACCCGCTGACGCGGCGGCAAGGGCGGTGTCTGCGGCGCCAGAAAGAGTCGGCCGCGCAGGCGTTGCAGCATGCGAGGGCGCAGCGACCAGGCATCGACCCCATCCAGCATCAAGGCGCCGGCAGACGGCTCGAGTGCGGCGGCGGCCACCTGCAGCAGCGTGCTCTTGCCGGCGCCCGATGGCCCGATCACCGCCAGTTGCTCGCCCGGCTGCACCTGCAATGTCAGGCCGCGCAGCGCTGCGACACCTCGCGGCGCGGCCGGATGGCGTGCCTCGATGCCGCGCAGCTCGACCTTCATGCCGCCTGCCGGCTTCGGCCTTCGGCTGCCGCCGCCATCACAGCAGCCCGGCGCTCTTCGCCGCGGCCTCGATGCCCTTGTAGTTCTCGGCCCGGCTCGGAACGAAGCGGGTCGCGCGCTGCAGGTCGAGCACCTCCTTGCCTTGGGGCGTGCTGCGGTCGAGCGCGAGCAGGGCCTCGGTCAACGCGGCGCGCTGCGCCACCGGCATCTCGGCGCTCACGGTCCAGTTGTAGTCGTAGTAGGTCGGCGTGGTGAAGAACACCCGCACCTTGGTGGTATCGACCTTGTTGTCGGCGACGAACTTTTCCCAGACCGAGATGTTGAGCGCACCCGCCTGCACCTTGCCGCCTGCGACCGCGGCGATGGTGGCGTCGTGCGCGCCGCTGTAGGCGACCCGGCGGAAATCCTTGTCCGGATCGAGCCCGGCCTGCAACAGGAAGCTGCGCGGCATCAGGTGCCCGCTGGTCGAGCTCTGTGCGCCGAAGCTCACGTCCTTGCCCTTCAGGTCGGCCAGCGAACGGATCGCCGGATCGCTCGTGATGAACACCGACCGGAAGCGCTCATCTTCCTCCCGCTGCACGATCGGGATCACCTTGCCGCCCGACCGCGCCGACGCCTGCACGAACGTGAAACCGCCGAACCAGGCCAGGTCGACCTTGCGGTTGATCAGGGCCTCGACCGAGGCGGCGTAGTCGGTGACCGGGGTGAACTCGACCTTGGTGCCGAGCTTCGACTCCAGGTACTTGATGAGCGGCGCAGCCTTTCGGGCCAGCTCGGTCGGCGACTCGTCCGGAATCGCGGTCACCCGGAACACCTTCTGCTGCTGCTGAGCGTGCGCATGAAAAGGCATCAGCACGGCGAAGAAGAGGCAGGCGAACATCCAATGAAGGACGCGAGATCGGATCGGTGCGGGCATGGCGGGAAGCTTGAAAGAAGGTTTGGGAAAGCCGGGGAGCCGGCATTAGAACTCGAACCGGCGAGCCCGGAGCCGCCTCGGGCGTTTTCCACGCGCGCCATACTTGGCCCATGACCATGAACACAGGACCCGATCGCGGCGACGCTCTTCCGTTTCAGGCGCCAGGTGCGATCGCTCCGCAGCCCGCGATACCAGCCACGCCGCGCAGCCACCCGCGGCTGACCTCGCTTTCCCACGGCGGCGGCTGCGGCTGCAAGATCGCTCCCGGCGTGTTGAGCGAAATCCTGAAGAGCACCAGCCGGATGCCGATGCCGCCCGAGCTGCTGGTCGGCATCGAGACCGCGGACGACGCGGCCGTCTACCAGCTGACGGACGATATCGCGCTCATCGCCACCACCGACTTCTTCATGCCGATCGTGGACGACCCCTTCGAGTTCGGCCGCATTGCCGCGACCAACGCGATCAGCGACGTCTACGCGATGGGCGGCAAGCCGATCATGGCGCTCGCGCTGGTGGGCATGCCGATCAACGTGCTGCCGGTCGAGGTCATCGGCCAGGTGCTGGCGGGCGGCGAATCGGTCTGCCGCGCGGCCGGCATTCCGATCGCCGGCGGTCACACCATCGATTCGGTCGAGGCCATCTATGGACTCGTCGCGATGGGCGTGGTGCATCCGGGCCGCATCAAGCGCAACTCGGATGCGCGGCCCGGCGATCGCCTGGTGCTCGGCAAGCCGCTCGGCGTCGGCGTGCTGTCGGCGGCGCTCAAGAAAGAGCAGCTTTCGGCCGATGGCTACGCGCGGATGATCGCGACCACCACCCAGCTCAATACGCCCGGTCCGGAGCTGGCCGCACTCGACGGCGTACACGCGATGACCGACATCACCGGCTTCGGCCTGGCGGGACATGGGCTCGAACTGGCGCGGGGCGCGAAGGCCGCCATCGCGATCGACTGGGGCCGCGTGCCGCTGCTCGATGGCGCGCGCGAGTTGGCCGAACAGGGTTTCGTCACCGGTGCATCGCAACGCAACTGGGCCGGCTATGGGTCGGAAGTCCTCTTGCCGGAGGGCTTTGCCGCCATCGACCAGGCGCTGCTGACCGACCCGCAGACCAGCGGCGGCCTGCTGGTGTCGTGCGACGCTTCGGCCGTCGATGAGGTGCTGGCCGTCTTCAGGCGACACGGCTTCGGCGCAGCCGCCGAGATCGGCGAAGTGCTGCCGGCAACGCAAGAGACGCAGCGCCTCGTGCTCAGGGCTTGAAGCCCGCCTTCGGCGTGGCCCGGCCGATCAGCCGAAGCAAATAGACCATCTTGGGGATTTCGCTTTGCGGCGAATCCTGCAAGATCAATCGCCTTTGCCCTGGCGCCCGCGCCGGTAACGAAGCGCGGCCGCGATCCGATCGGTGCCGCGCCCACCAAGGAGACGAGGATGAAGTCGCTGCGAATCCTGTGCGTGCATGGCGTTGGCCGGCATCCGACCGGCGGCCCCTGGGAAGGCGAGTGGCAGAAGTCGATCGCCGAGCCTTTGCAAAGCCTCGACGCCGAAGTGCAGCCGGAAATCGAGTTCGTCTACATGGACGACATCTTCGACCAGTTCAAGATCTCGGCACTCGACGTGCTCGAGGCCATCGGCAAGCTCGGCTGGAGCGGTGCGACCTCGATCTTCCGGCGGCCCAAGGCGCTTGGGGACGACATCCGATGGTCGGCCGGCATGGTCGTGCAATGGGTCGAAAACGACAAGCTGCGCCGGCTCACGCGCGACCGGGTGACTGCGCGCATCAAGCAGTTCGATCCGCACCTGATCATTGCGCACAGCCTGGGCACGCTGGTGTGCTACGACGCCTTCACCACGCCCGCCGGGCAGCAGCTGGTCGCCAAGCGCCGGCTGGTCACGGCCGGGTCGCAAATCGGCAATCCGTTCGTGGTCGGCAACTTCGCGATGGGTCGGCTGAGCCCGCTGCCGAATGCCGACTTCTGGTATCACCTCTACAACAAGGAAGACGACGTCTTCACGGCGGAGATCCGGCTCAACGCGCCCAACTTCGTCCAGATCGAAACCTTCTTCGACATCGACGGCGTGGCCGACCACGACGTCACCGAATACATGCGGCACGGCCGCACCGTCTCCACCGTTTGGGCCGACGCCGTCATGGCGCTGCGCAACCAGCCGCTCGCCCGCCGCATCAACATCAAGGACAAGCCGACCAAGCGCGCCTTGCTGGTCGGCATCAACGAATATGCGGACTCGAGCCAGAACCTCGAAGGCTGCGTCAACGATGCCTTCTTGATGAGCGCGATGCTGCAGGAAAGCGGCTTCGCGGCCGAGGACGTGCGGCTGCTTCTCAACGAGCGGGCCACCTGCGCCAACCTGGTCGACCGCCTCGGCTGGCTGCTCGAAGGAGCGAAGGCCGGCGACACCCGCTTCTTCTATTACAGCGGGCACGGCGCGCAGCTGCCGACCTACGGCCCTGACGAGCGGGTCGACCGGGTCCAGGAAACCTTGGTGCTGCACGACTTCGATTGGACCGCCGGCCGCGCCTTCACCGACGACCAGTTCCACACGATGTACAGCCAGCTTCCGTACGAGCTGCAGTTCGTCGCCATGTTCGACTGCTGCCACTCCGCCGGCATGACCCGTTCGGGTGGCCGCCGGGTGCGCGGCATCGACCCGCCGGACGACGTGCGCCATCGCCTGCTTCGGTGGGATGCTGCGCGGGAAATGTGGGTGCCGCGGCAATTCGAGCAACCCAATCCGGCCTTCGACAAGAAGTTCAATGGCGCCAACACCCGTACCCGAACGGCGAGCGGCACCGGTGCCACGATGGTGACCCATCGCCTCGGCCAGGCCATGGACCTTCGCCGGCAGGAACGCAGCACGTTCAAGCGAGAGGCCAAGCGGCTCGGACACATGGGGCCCTATTTGCCGGTGCTGATCTATGCGAGCCGGGACGATCAGTTCTCGTATGAGTACCAGCACGGCGCCATTGCACACGGGGCGTTCACGTACAGCCTGGTCAAGGCACTGCGCAATTCACGCAAGGCGAGCAACAGCAGCAACAAGCAGCCGATGAGCTTCGAGGCGCTGGTGAAGCAGGTGGGGTTGGAGCTGAAGGAACTGCAGTACGAGCAGGAGCCGACACTGGTGGCGCCGACCTCGGTGAAGAAGATGGCCGTGCCGCTGAAGGCCTAGGGAGTCTTGGCCTTGGGCGTCTCGGACGCCTGCTCCAGCATGTTGAGCATCTGGAATTGCGAAGACTGCGTCGAGTCAGAAATGCCGAGTGCCAGACTCGTGGGGAAGGACAGCAGGTCGACGCCGCCTTCTTCGACCTTCTGGACGAAGCCCTTTTCGCAACCGATCTTCTCTTCGAGGTCAGCCTGGCTGAGTCCGGCGGTGCGCCTGATCATTCCGACGTACCGCGCCACCGGGATTCTTGGCGGGTGCGGCACGGTGTTCACGTCAAGCACCTGGTAAATCGACACGCCCAACACGGTGCACAAACGAAAAGCGGCTCTGATCGAAATGGCGTCGATGAACGCCTCTGCACGGTCCTCGATGTCCGTCACCTTCTCTACCGCCAACTCGGCTCGCCGCGCCACCTCTCGGTCGCTCAAACCCATGGAAGCCCGGGCATGTCGGATGTGGTGGTGCGCGTTCATGATCTCCCTTGCTCCCGTATCAGACGGGTAGTGAATTGAAGGTAGCCGATCGCTCGGCTGACGAGGCGCGGATGGTCTTACAGAGTTGGAAAGAGCATGGCGTTTGAAGAGGAAGAATCAGAATTGAATGAAGAGTCACTGGCTATTTGCATACTTTAGATTGAGGGTGGGCATTAACTAACTGATGTGGGTTAGATCAGCATGGTCTTACAAGGGCCGGCGTCCAGAAGCCTTGATGCGCGCGAAGGTGCGGCCCGTCCGATCAGTTCTCTGACACCATTGCTTCTTGCTCCGTCTCTTTTCCCCTCCGGCCTCCTCGAGGCTCACTTCGAAGCGAAGCGGCAAGCCATGCCCGCGCCATCGCCCTTGCGCTAGTCTGGGCAGCGCCGCGTATTACGGAAGTGAGATCAGCGTAAGGTAGGCAGGTATACCTTGATCAATCCGGGGCAGAGACAGCGACCGTAGAAGGAATTAGGAGACCGAACTGCGGAGCTTAATAGTGTTTCCAATACTTCGGCGGAGGCTGATCGCGCGGATCGTTCGAGTAAACCTCCAGATAGGCCGCTCGTGGGGTGGCACCATTCTCGGGAACTCTGCAGTCAACATACCAGGCCCGCGCAACGACGCCCAACTTAAGTCTTTCGACACGATCGTCACCTCCAAAGGCAGTGTAGTAAACACCAGTTTGAGGAAGTCCGATGCGCTGGCGCCCCTTCTTGGTTTGGAGTTCGATCTGCAAGCTATTCATGGCTATTACCCTGCCGACCACATTCGGATTGCTGGTACCGGGACGAAATGTATCCGGCCAAGGAAGCGTGCACGTGGCGCTGCTTACGCATGTGACATTCCAGCAAATCATCACGAGCAACAACCCTCGCAACACAGCTACTTTTGAAGCGCCCATTCTTACCACCTTGAATACGGGATCGATTGACCAAGGTTCACCTTTTTCCAGGCTTCAGACTTTGCACACAACGCATCCACATCTGCATTTTGAGCGCGTGTGCACCCGAAAGTTGGCACCCATCCTTGTTGCGGATCGAGTGGGCTGCCCAGACCCGACCCGCCACCGTGAATCCAGCGTGAACGCCCATCGGTCGTGCGCCACTTGGCAGTGCCAAACTCCTTCGAGTTCGCGCAGCTGTGGCAGCCCGCGGCGAGCGATGCGCAGAGGCTCGGCACCGTCTTCACCTACGACGAGCAGGGAAGCTTCATCGCGGAGACCGGCACGGGTGGGGCGAACAGCACGCAGGCATTGCGCAGGGTTCGCGCGGCCTCTTGGCCAAGGCGAGAATCCGCCTTCTGGAACTTCGCGTCCGCTAGGTCCCCAGTTGTGCGGGTGCGGTTGACCTCGCCCGTGATCATGATCCCAATCGGTGTCCACATAGATGACTCTATTGAGTCGTCCGACGGTCCGATCGGATCATTCTGGCTGTACCGGCCCAGTTTGGCGTCATAGCTCCGAAAGTAGTTGTAGTACATCGGCCACGGCGCAAGTGTTGATAGAACTGGGCTCCCCTGGAATTACCCTGGCGAAAGCGCATCAACAGTAATCTCGACAGGCAACCCAAGC
This sequence comes from Burkholderiales bacterium 8X, assembly GCA_902506565.1. Lineage (GTDB taxonomy): Bacteria > Pseudomonadota > Gammaproteobacteria > Burkholderiales > Burkholderiaceae_C > Variovorax. Next base: position 4,182,600 of record LR732703.1, read on the forward strand.
TTTGAGAATGCGGAGCTAGCTGTTGAGTCAAGCATGAAGCTGATACTTGAATGCTCATCCGCTTTGACTTCAGCTACAAGATGTACATCGATCCAGACGTTCTCTGCATGTGGCAGGACATGGAGGCTGTCTACCTTCGGCAGAAATACCTTGGCAAGTGCGTCAGCATGTTGATTCACGCTCAAGGCGAAAGAAGAACTTCGACTGCGCCACTCCCAGAGGCCAATTTTTGCGGTGACGCTCTTACCGGAAGCGAAGTTCTGAATATCTCCCTTGCGTTTCGATGAATGAGGCTTGATCCCTAAGACCTTCGTGATCTCGTCCGGATCGAGTGAATCGCCCGAGACCACGAGCGTAAGTGAAACTCGCATTTCCGCGCCTTTCATGGTTAATGGCCTTCACCGAGGTTGCCGATATGCTCGCCTTGGCCATCATAAATATCACCGCTTCTTGGATCGACTGAGCAATTGTCCGCGGCCCGTGATCCTGGTTTCCCTCGATTGCCGCGCTTGATGTCGTGAAAAATATCAACAGCGTCGGGAACTCCATTTCTTCGCCCCCACTCTTTTGATCCAGCAATCGCATCGATGGCCCCGGAAGGCCGAGCGGACCCGTCCGCTTGAAGCATGGGCCCTGTGACATACCATCCGGCGGCCGCACCAATAGCAGTGCCGACCAAACCACCTGCGATCGTGCCGGGCGGTCCGAACGCGCTGCCTGCTCCTGCTCCTAAAACAGCACCTCGAAGGCCGAAAGCAACCGGGTTCAGCCCTTTTGAATCTGCCCACTGCAAGGGGTTGTCGTAGCCAAAGTTGACCCTGCTCCATCCGCCATCAAGGCCTATGGGATCGGGCTGTATATATCTGCCAGTCGTCGAGCTGTACGTCCGGAAGTAGTTGTAGCTCAATCCACTCTCGACATCGAAGTACTGCCCGTCATACCGCTTGTTGTACTCAAGCGCAGCAACATTCGTCACTCCGGCATTACGCGCGACCTCCGGATCCGCAAACCGATTCGCAGCCTGCGTCGGCTTGTCATCCCCGAACGCCGAGTACGCCCACTGCCACACCACCTGCCCCTGCTCGTCCGTGATCCGCCGGGGCGTATTCAGGTGATCGCTGCTCACCGCGAACCGCTTGCCGTTCACGACCGCAGCGATCGGCATCGGCCCACCCGCCGTCGGCAGGTAGATATGCCGCACGCTCTGCGTGCTGTTCGCGCCACCCGTGCCGGTCTCGGCGATGAGGCTTCCCTGCTCGTCGTAGGTGAAGACGGTGCCGAGCCTCTGCGCATCGCTCGCCGCCGGCTGCCACAGCTGCGCGAAGAAGCCGAGCAGGGTCTGCATGAAGCTGTTGTCGGCCTCGTCGCCGGCGCTCGGCGGGAACTGCGGCTCGGTCTTGAAGACCCGCTGGCCGAGCGCGTTGCCGTCGGCGTAGCGGATGCTCTCGTAGAGGTAGCTGCGGGCCTGGCCGTCGGCTGCGGTTGCAGTGCCGAGGTTGCCGCTGCTGTCGTAGCCATAGCGAACGGCGCGGCCACCGCTGGCGTTGACGCTCGCAAGGCGGTCCTGTGCCAAAAGAGCTTCAACCCCCGCAGCAACCTCAACTTCTCTCTACACCTCACTTCGCTGCGATCAGCGAAGCCTTCGATTATGACACGGTTTTGATAAGACCGGCAACTTTTTTTCGCTTTTCTCTGCTTGTTAGCTTTGCAGTCTTTCAACCGCTGCCGCCGAGCCGAGTTATCAGCGAAGCCCTCGATTATTGCACCGTCTTGATAACCCACCAAACCGTCTGGATTTAACTCCGTCTGGTCTGGCTGCGTTCACCAAGGTGTTCGCTGCATTAGCCGAGCCCACGAGTATATGACATTTCAGAGACTGCTCGGCTGCAGCCGCTTCGAAACTTCTCTGGCGCCGTCCGTCCGCTTCGATAATCCGCCGCTCATGGCACTTATCACCCTCATCGACGCCCAGCTCGCGTTCGGGCATGTCCCGCTGCTGGACCACGCAGACTTTTCTCTCATCGAATCCGAACGGATAGGGCTCATCGGGCGCAACGGGACCGGAAAGTCTTCCTTGCTGAAGATCCTTGCCGGCTTCGAGAAGCCCGACGATGGCACCCTTCAGTATCAGCAAGGCGTTCGCGTGGCCTACGTCGCACAAGAACCTCAGCTCGACCCCGAGTCCAGCGTGTTCTCGGCGGCGAGCAAGGGCCTTGCCGATGTGATCGCCATTCGAGACCTCTATCTCTCCGGCGCGCAGGACATCGATCTCGATGCGCTGCAATCGCAGATCGAGGCGCAGGATGCCTGGAATTGGGAGCAGCGCGTCGACGAGACGCTGCAGCGCCTGCGCCTCGATCCGACAGCCATCGTGCGCGACCTTTCCGGCGGCACCCGCAAGCGCGTGGCGCTCGCCCAAGCCTTGGTCGCTGCGCCGGATGTACTGCTGCTCGATGAGCCGACCAATCACCTTGACCTCGATTCGATCGAGTGGCTCGAGAACCTGTTGATCGACTTCAAGGGCAGCATCGTCACGATCACCCACGACCGGAGCTTCTTGAATCGGGTGGCGACCCGCATCGTCGAACTCGACCGCGGCAAGCTGTCGTCGTACCCCGGCAACTTCGAGCAATATCTGGCGCAGAAAGAAGAACAACTCGCCCAGGAGGCCGTGATCAGCGCCAAGGCGGACAAGCTGCTGGCGCAGGAAGAGATCTGGATTCGCAAAGGCGTCGAAGCTCGCCGCACGCGGAGCCAGAGCCGCATCGGTCGCCTCGAGGCTTTGCGCGCCAAGCGCCGCGCTCGCCGGGAAGTCGTCGGCAGCGTGAACCTCGACGTCGCATCGGGCGCGCCCAGCGGCAAGATCGTCGCCGAACTGTCATCGGCATCGAAGGCCTTCGGCGAGAAGGTCGTGATCCGCGACTTCAGCGGCACGATTCTCCGTGGCGACAAGGTCGGCTTGATCGGCCCCAACGGCGCCGGCAAGACCACTCTCCTGAAGCTGATCCTCGGCGAGCTCGAGCCCGACAACGGCAAGGTTCGACGCGGCACCAATTTGCAAGTCGCTTACTTCGACCAGATGCGGGAAGCACTCGATCTCGATGCCACGCTGGAAGACTTCATCAGTCCCGGCAGCGAATGGATCGAAATCGGAAGCCAGCGCAAGCACGTCAAGAGCTACTTGTCCGACTTCCTGTTCTCACCCGCCAGGGCGCTGTCGCCGGTTCGCTCGTTGAGCGGCGGGGAACGCAACCGCCTGCTGCTTGCACGGCTCTTTGCGAGGCCCGCCAATGTGCTGGTGCTCGACGAGCCCACCAACGACCTGGACATCGATACGCTCGAGTTGCTCGAGGAACTGCTGCAGTCCTACGAAGGAACGGTGTTCCTCGTGAGCCACGATCGCACCTTCCTCGACAACGTGGTCACCAGCACGATCGCGTTCGAGGGCGATGGTCGCTGGCGCGAGTACGAAGGCAGCGTGCAGGATTGGCTGATCCAATCGCGCAGGTCCCGCGAAATGGCAGCCCAGCGACTGGCGGCGGAGGCGGCGACAGCGACGGCGGCTTCGGCCTCGAAGTCGGACGGTGGATCCAGCGCCGTGCAGGCAGTCTCCGCAGCATCGGCATCGGCATCGGCATCGGCGTCAACATCGGCATCAGCGCAGACGCCAACGCCGCCGCCTCGCAAGAAGCTCAGCTACAAGGACCAGCGCGAGTTGGAGATCCTTCCCCAACGGATTGCAGCGCTCGAAGACGAGCAACGCCGCATCAACGAGATCCTCGAGCACGAAGGCGGCGCCATCTTCGGCGCGGAGCCTTCGCGAGCCGCCGAGCTCAGCGCGCGACATGCCCAAATCGAGGAAGAACTGCTCGGCGCATTGGAGCGCTGGGAAGAACTCACAAGCGCCGGCTGAGGCTCCGGCCGGGTGTTGTCCGACCGACGCGCGATCGCTGTTGAGCTATACATCCTGCTACCCCCGAAACGGAAGCTCGCCCACAGCATGAACCAGCCCCTGCACCGCATGCCGCTCCTCGATCGAGTCCGCGGCTGCGCTGCAGCCGTGCTGGTCGCCGTTTTCCTGGCCGCCGGCTGTGCCGAGTTGCCGAAGAACGTCGAACGGCCGATTTCCACCGCGGTGCAACCGACCGTCGACAGCTCGCTGGCCACGCTGGTCGCGCAGCGCCGGCAAGCCACCAGCACGCGCTACGAATCCGGCTTCATGCTGCTTGCCGGACCGCCCGCGGCCTACGGCAGCCGCCTGGCGCTCGCCGAAGGTGCGCAGAAGACGCTCGACCTCCAGTACTACGCCATCCATGCCGATGCGAGCACGGCGCGACTCCTCACCGCGGTCCGCGAAGCCGCTCGCCGCGGCGTGCGCGTGCGAATCCTCCTGGACGACTTCCACAGCACCGGCCGCAATGCAGCCGTGATGGGGCTCGCCTTCGTTCCGAACATCGAGATGCGGATGTTCAACCCGGTCGCGGGCGCACGCGGATCGACGCTCGGGCGGCTGTGGGGCACGCTCAGCGATGCCGCACGGGTGCAGCAGCGGATGCACAACAAGCTCTTCGTTGCGGACAACGTGCTGGGCATCACCGGCGGCCGCAATCTGGGCGACGCCTATTTCGGCAACGACAAGAAAGGCAACTTCATCGACCTCGACGTGCTCGCCGCCGGGCCGATCGTGCAAGACCTTTCGCGCAGTTTCGACAGCTACTGGAACAACGAGCGCGCCTATCCCGTGCAGTCGCTGGTCACGCCGGAGGAACTGGCAAAGATTCGCAAGTCGACCGAATCCGAGCAAGCCAAGCCGGTATCGAACGACGGCGAACGCCCGTCCCAACCGCCGGATGGCGAGCCTCGCCCGGATCCCGATGCGCCGCCCACCGCCGAGCAACGCGCCTGGGCCTGGGACCAGAAGCCACTCGATCTCCGCACTGCGCAGTTCGTCTGGGCGCCGGCCATCGTGCTGGCGGACAAGCCCGGCAAGATCGCCGCCGAGTCGGGTTCGGACGCCGGGCAAGCGCCGGCCGCTCCGGCTCCGGCTCCGGCTCCGGCTGCAACATCGAACCTGAACCCCTCCGCAAACCCGCGCGCGGCAGGCGATCCAGCTTCGTTAGTGCCGAGCCGCGAGAGATTCCTCGCCAACGCCGCGGCCGTGGCTTCGAACGAGGAAACGGTGGTGGAGGGCCTGCTGCAGCTCATGGGCCAGGCCCGTCGCGACCTGTTGATCGTGTCGCCCTACTTCGTGCCCGGTCCGGACATGAAGCAGGCCTTCGCCGCCGCACGGGCGCGAGGCGTCCGCATTCGCGTTCTCACCAACTCGCTCGCATCGAACGATGCGCCGATCGCTCATGTGGGTTATGCCCGCCACCGCGAGGATCTGCTGGCAGCAGGCATCGAGCTGTACGAGTTGCGCAGCGACCAGGCGAATCTCGGCAGCGCTTTCGGAAGTGGGTCGGGAAGTGGTTCGGGCAGCGGATCGAACGCCGGGGCAAGCTCGGTGGCGGGCAGCAGCGTCGCGGGCGAGTCGCGGTCGATGCTGCATTCCAAGTTCCTGATCCAGGATGGCCAGCTGCTGACGATCGGCTCGATGAACCTCGACCTGCGCTCGCAGTTGCAGAACACCGAGATCGCCTTGCTGATACGCAGCAGGGAACTCTCCCGCGCGGCGACCGAGCAGGTCGAGAACGCCTTGCGCCGAGGTGCCTGGCGGGTGGAGAAGACGCCGAGCGGACTGATCTGGCGCGCCCCTCCCGAGAGCAAGCTCGAAGACGCGCGAACCGAGCCCGATTCGAGCGCGAGCCTTCGCTTGTTGCTGCGGCTGGTCGGCCCGCTCGCGCCGGACGAACTGCTCTAGGCAGACCAACTGCTCCAGGCGGACCAACTGCTTCAGCCGGGCGCCTTGCTCCCGCCGGGCAACATGGCGCTCGACAGGGCGCGCAGGGTCGAACGTTGCGCGCCGCCGGCAGCGGCCTGGTCCCGCACCTGAGCGAACACCTTCCAGAAGGTGGCGTCCTGCGCAGTCGCGAAGTTGATCCGCATGAGCGTGCTCGGCGGCCGACGCGCATGGAACAGCGAGCCCGGCGCGAGCAGGTAGCCCTCGTCGAGCATGCGCTGGGTGAGCGCATCCGTATCGACGCCGGTGTCCACCCAGCCGAACAGGCCGGCCGGCTCCGACGCAAGGCTGCAGCCGGCAGCCAGGGCGAGCTTGACGGTACGGCCGCGGGCGCCGTCCAGCCGCAGGCGGATGCGATCGGCATGCCGCCGCAGCTGGCCCTGGTCGATGCACCAGGCCAACGCGCGTTCGAAGAGCGAGGGCGTGGTCAGCGTGGCGAGCAGCTTGGTCTCGAGCAGGCGCCCGATCAGTTCCGGCGAGGCGGCCATGAACCCGATCCGCCAGTTGGGCGCCAGGATCTTCGCGAAGCCGCTGACATAGATCGTGCGGCGAAGGCCATCCAGCGCGCTCAGACGCGTCGCGTGCTCGTGCGCGAGATGGCTGTAGGTGTCGTCCTCGACGATGTGGAAGTCATGCTTGTTGGCCAGTTGCAGGATCCGGTGGGCGGAGTGCGGCGCCAGGCTGTAGCCGGTCGGGTTGTGCAGCACGCTCACGCTCACGAAGAGCTTGGGCCGATGACCTTCGCCGGCGCTGCAATAGCGCTCCATCACGTCGAGGTCGGGGCCGTCCGCACGTCGCGGCACCGGAAGGATCCGCATGCCGAGCGCCTCGAGCCGGGCGAATTCGAGCGCCCATCCCGGCTCCTCGACCATCACCGGATCGCCGGGTCGAAGCATGGTTCGGCTGACGATGTCGAGCGCGTGGGTGGCGCCGACGGTCGTGACGATCTGCTCCGGACCGGCCGGCACGTTGATCGCGGCCAGCTTCGACGCCAGGCTGCGGCGCAATCCGCCATCACCGGCCGGTTCGCCGTACTGCAGCGAGAACTCGCGCAGCGCCTTGCCGCTGGTCACCCGCCGGACCGCCGTCGCCATGAAGTCCGACTCGAGCCAATCGGGCGGAAAGACGCCCATGCCGGGCTGCGGCTTGTCGCTCGGCCGGTGGAACATGCCGCGGATCAGGGTACTGGCGTCGGCCGCCACCGGCGGCGGTTCGGCGGGATGCACCGAGCTCCTGGCAAAGGGCACCAGGGCGATGCCCGAAGGCCCCGCTGTCGCTGCCGCATCCCGCACGAAAAAACCCCGTTGTCGCCGAGCCTCGACAAGGCCCTGTGCCAAAAGCTGGTCGTAGGCCGCGACGACGGTATGCGGGCTCACGCCCTGCTGCCTTGCACATTCGCGCACCGAAGGCAGGCGGGCGCCCGGCGCGAGCAGGCGATTGCGGATGCGTTCGGCAAAGCGATCGGCAAGCTGCGAAGTCAGCGAATGGGTCGAAGTGCGGGTCAGCATGGGCGGCTTCTGTGTCGATGACGCAACCGATACAGCTGGGCCGGTTGTTCGCCAAACTGTACTGTCACTGTAATGGTCGACAAGTTTAGAGTCGACGCCGATGAACTGGCAAGAATTCACCGCCCTGCTGGTGCTGGCCTCGGCGATGAGCTTCTCGCCCGGGCCGAACACCACGTTGTCGACCACCCTCGCAGCCAACCGCGGCCTGCGCGGCGCCATGCCCTTCGTGCTCGCCGTCCCGATCGGATGGTCGATGCTGCTGCTGCTGAGCGCAGCCGGCGTGGGCGCCCTGGTCGTCGCTGCGCCGTCCCTGCGCTGGGCGATCAAGGCGCTCGGCGTCGGGTATCTCTTCTGGCTTTCATGGAAGCTGTCGCAGAGCGGCACCCTCCGCTCCGACGAAGCGGCCAACCTTTCGGTGAGCTTCACGCAAGGCGTGATGCTGCAGTTCCTGAACATCAAGGCCTGGCTGCTCGCGCTCACCTTGGTCGCAGGCTGGGTGGCCGGCAGGCCCGATCCGCTGCTGCGCTTGTCGATCCTGCTGCCAGTGATGCTGGCCTATGCGTTCGCGAGCAACCTGGCCTACGCCCTGGTCGGTGCCTTGCTCCGCCAGTGGCTCGCGCACGGCCGACGGCTGCTCTGGTTCAACCGGGCCATGGCGGCGGTGCTGGTCGCGACGGCCTGCTGGTTGCTCACGATATGAAGGTCCAGGACCAGACCCTCGGGCTGTGGTTGGGCGTGCTCGGCGTCGCGATCTTCGCCGTGACCTTGCCGATGACCCGGCTGGCCACCGGCACGCAGGCGGCGCCGCAGCTCTCGCCCTGGTTCGTGACCCTTGGCCGTGCCGGCCTGGCAGGACTCCTGTCGCTGATCTTCCTGCTCGCGACCCGATCCTCGTTGCCAGAACGCCGGCATTGGCGTCCGCTCGGCATCGCGATGCTGGGCAACGCGATCGGCTATCCGCTGCTCCTGGCTTTCGCGCTGCGCCTGGTGAGTGCCAGCCATGCAGCGGTGGTCACCGCGCTGCTGCCCCTCGTGACCGCGGCCTGCGCTGCCTGGGTGCTGCGCCAACGGGCGCCGGTCAGCTTCTGGGCCTGCGCGGTCGCAGGCAGCGCCCTGGTGCTGGTGTTCTCCGCGCTGCGCGCGAGCGAGTCAGGGAGCGGCTTCGGCTTCGCCTGGGGCGACCTGCTGCTGGTGGCCGGGGTCTTCGCAGCCTCGCTCGGCTACATCTACGGCGCGCAGGTCACGCCGGCGCTCGGGGCCGAGCGGGTCATCTGCTGGGTCTGCGTCATGACCTTGCCGGTCACGCTGCCCGCCGCCTGGTGGCTCTGGCCCGAGGGCGAGATCTCGCTTTCCGCCTGGCTCGGCTTCGGCTACGTCGGCGTGTTCTCGATGTGGCTCGGCTTCTTCGCCTGGTACCGCGGGCTGGCCATGGGTGGCGCGCTTCGCGTCAGCCAGACGCAGCTGCTGCAGCCGTTCCTGTCGATCCTGGCTGCCGTGCCGCTGCTCGGCGAACGCATCGACCTGCTCACCCTTGCATTCGCGGCCGGTGTCGTCGCGACGGTCATGGCCGGCAAGAAGTTTTCCCAACCCGGCGGACGCATCGGCAGTGCCGCCGCGGCTCGCTCCCCTCGTCTCCCCAAGGAAGGAAAAGAAGCATGAACTGGAAACTGGCTGCCCGCGCCGCAAAGATGAACCCGTCGGTCATTCGCGAGATCCTGAAGGTGACCGAGCGTCCCGGCATCATCAGCCTGGCGGGCGGCCTGCCCTCGCCCGATACCTTCCCGATAGATGCCTTTGCCGAGGCCTGTGCCGAGGTGCTCCGCAAGGACGGCCGCAGCGCCCTGCAATACGCGGCGAGCGAGGGCTACGGTCCGCTGCGGGAAGCCGTCGCGGCGATGCTGCCGTGGCCGGTCGATCCGGCCCAGGTGCTCATCACGACCGGTTCCCAGCAAGGTCTCGACCTGCTGGCCAAGGTGCTGATCGACCCCGGCAGCCGGGTGCTGGTCGAGACCCCCACCTACCTCGGCGCACTGCAGGCCTTCGCGCCGATGGAGCCGCATCCGGTCAGCGTCGACAGCGACGACCAGGGCGTGATCGTGGCCGACCTGATCGCCAAGGCGCGCGCCGGCGACGCACCGCGCTTCGTCTACCTGCTGCCCAACTTCCAGAATCCGACCGGCCGCACGATGAGCGAAGAGCGCCGCGTGGCGGTCTCGCAAGCGGCTGCCGAGATCGGCCTGCCGATCGTCGAGGACAACCCCTACGGCGACCTGTGGTTCGACAACCCGCCGCCCTTGCCGCTCACGGCGCGCCATCCCGAAGGCTGCATCTACCTCGGATCTTTCTCGAAGGTGCTCGCGCCGGGGTTGCGGCTCGGCTTCATGGTCGCGCCGAAGGCCCTGTTCCCCAAGCTGCTGCAGGCCAAGCAGGCGGCCGACCTGCACAGCCCGGGCTTCAACCAGCGCATGGTGTTCGAGGTCATGAAGGACGGCTTTCTCGATCGGCACGTGCCGACCATCCGCGCGCTCTACAAGCGCCAGCGCGACGCCATGCTGGCGAGCCTGCAGCGCGAGATGCAGGGGCTCGGCGTCGAATACAACCGGCCGGCCGGCGGCATGTTCCTGTGGCTGCGGCTGCCGGAGGGCATGGACGCGGTGTCGCTCCTGCCCGCGGCGGTCGAGCGCAACATCGCCTTCGTGCCCGGCGTGCCCTTCTACGCCGGCGAAAGCGATGCACGCACGCTGCGGCTGTCGTTCGTGACCGCCAGCGTCGAGCAGATCGATGTCGCGATCACCGCCTTGGCGGCCGCCATTCGACACCGGCTGGCCGAAGACCATGCGGCCGATGTACAACGCCAACTCGCAGGCAGCGCCGCCTGACGATCAACCGTTCAAAAAAAAAGAGGATTCAAGACGATGCTCAACATCTGGGGGCGCATCAGTTCGCTCAACGTTCGCAAGGTGGTGTGGTGCGCGCAGGAGCTCGGGCTCGACTTCCAGCGCACCGAGGCCGGGGGTCGCTTCGGCATCGTGCAGACCCCCGAGTTCCTGAGCCTCAATCCGAACGCGCTGGTTCCGGCGCTGGACGACGGCGAGGGGCCCGACCGGGTCACGCTCTGGGAATCCAACGTGATCGTCCGCTACCTGTGCGCCAAGCATTCCAGCGGCAAGCTCTATCCCGAGCCGCTGGCGGCCCGCTTCGATGCGGAGCGCTGGATGGACTGGCAACAGACCACCTTGAACCCCGCCGGCTCCCCTGCCTTCCGGCAGCTGATCCGAACGCCGGCGGCCGAGCGCGATCCGGCGGTGGTCGCCCGATCGATCGCGCAGGCCGAGCCGGTGTTCGCGCTGCTCGATGCGCACCTGGCGAACCGGCCGTTCATGACCGGCGACCAGTTCACCATGGCCGACATACCGGTCGGCTGCGAAACCCATCGCTGGTTCGGGCTTCCTCAAACCGAGTACACCCGGCCATCGTGGCCGCACCTGGAGCGCTGGTTCGGCGACCTGCGCAGCCGGGCCGGTGCCCGCGGCGTGCTCGACCTGGCGCTGGAGTAAGCCCGATGCGCTTTCATCGACTCGATGCGCCGAGACGCCGGGAGACCGCCGCATGACCGCGCGACCTTTCATGCAGCTCGACGTGTTCACGAACACGCCCTACGCGGGCAATCCGCTCGCCGTGGTGCTGGACGGCAGCGACCTGGACGATGCGGCGATGCAGGGTTTCGCGCGCTGGACGCACCTTTCCGAAACCACCTTTCTCCTTCCGCCGACCCGACCCGAGGCCGACTACCGGGTCCGCATCTTCACGCCGGGTGGCGAGTTGCCCTTCGCGGGCCATCCCACGCTGGGCACCTGCCATGCGTGGCTCGCGTCGGGTGTGCGTCCCAAGGCAGGCGACCGGATCGTCCAGGAATGCAAGGCCGGCCTGGTCGCCATCCGGCAGGAACACGACCGGCTGGCCTTCGCCGCACCGCCGCTTCATCGCAGCGCGCCGAGCCCGACCCTGCTGGCACGCGCCGCCGCCGCGCTCGGACTCAAGGCGCAGCAGATCGTGGCCGCCCAGGTGCTCGACAACGGGCCCGTGTGGCTCGGGCTGCTGCTCAAGGATGCGGACACCGTGCTGGCGCTCTCGCCGAATCATCGGGAGCTCAAGGAGCTGGGTCTCAAGGTGGGCGTTGCGGGCATTCCGGCGATCGAGAAGGACGAGTCGGTGTTGTCGGTGATCTCGCGCTCCAACCGCGAGGCCCGCGCCTTTGCCCGGTCGACGCCGGAGCAGATCGCCCTCGAGGTGCGGGCCTTCGCAGCACCGATCGACGTGGATGAAGACCCGGTGACCGGCAGCCTGAACGCGAGCCTCGCGCAGTGGCTGATCGCCGACGGCCATCTGCCGGAACGCTACCTGGCGGCCCAGGGCCAATGCCTCGGGCGCGCCGGCCGCGTGCATGTCGAGCGCGATCCGGCAGGCCAGGTGTGGGTCGGCGGCGACTCGGTGGTCTGCATCGAGGGCTCGGTCAGGCTGTGAGCAGGGCAGCCCAAGTCGACCATCTGGTGATCGCGGCCGCGAGCCTGGACGAGGGCGTGGCATGGTGCGAAGCCAAGCTCGGGATCACGCCGGCGAACGGCGGCCGCCATCCTTTGATGGGCACCCACAACCGGCTGCTCAACATTGCATCGCCAGGCTTTCCGCAGGCCTACCTCGAGATCATCGCGATCGAGCCGGGCGTTGCGCCGACCCGGACGGGCGACCTGCGCCGCTGGTTCGACCTCGACGATGCGCAGCTGCAGGCGCGGCTGGAGGCCAACGGCCCCACGCTGATCCACTTCGTCGCGCGGGTTCCGAACGCGGAGGCGGCCATCCGGTCGCTGGCCGCACTGCGGATCGATCGGGGCCGGGTGCTGGAGGCGTCGCGCGACACGCCCGCCGGCCGGCTGTCCTGGCAGATCACGGTGCGGGACGATGGCCAGCGCCTTTATTACGGCGCGTTGCCGACGCTGATCGAATGGGGACCGGTGCATCCGGCCGACAGCCTGCCCGCATCACCGCTCCAGCTTCGCGAACTCTCGCTGCAGCATCCGCGTGCCGACGCGCTGGCAGCGGCGATCGACGCGGTCGGGCTGCCGCAGGTCGGTGTCGCATCCGGGCCGCCGCGCCTTTTGGCGACGTTCGATACGCCCCGGGGCAGGGTCACGCTCGACTCGGCGGGCGCCTAGCAGCGCCCGGCCAGCGCCGGCAAGGCACCGCTGGCGGGCGCCGACGCGTGCCGTCGACGGCAGGTCCGGCGCGAGTCAGGCGCGCACCACGATCGGGAAGCTCGCCTGCCAACCATCCGCCGATCGCCGGAAGGGCACGGTCACCGCCGCGCGATCCTGCGGTGCGAGGTTGCGCCACAGGAAGTCGCGGTCATTGCCGGGATCGCCGGCGACATAGAGCTGGGTGGTCAGCAGCTCTCGCGCACCGAGCCGGACCTTGACGTGGACATGCGGCGTCCGGCCGCTGTAGTGCACCGGTCGAATCGTGCGAAACCGAAAGCCGCCGTCCGCATCGACCGAGGCTTTGCCGAAACCCTGGAACGCGGCGTCCGCCCGGTTTCCGTCGCCGGGATGGTGATAGTGGCCGCCTTCGTCGCACTGCCAGATCTCGACTGCAGCGCCCCGCACCGGCCGGCCTTGCAGGTCCAGGACCAGCCCGTCGATCCAGGCCGGCTGGCCGCCTCGATAGGCGAGCGAACCGTTCTGCAGCAGGTCGTTGTCGCTGTCCCGCGGAAGCTCGACCGGGTAGAACGGCCCCTCGGTCTGCGACGGCGTCGCGACGCGAGGCGGTGCAGGCTGCGCCCGCGCGCCGATCCAGAGCGTCGGCGCGAACACGGCCGCGGCCGCGGCCGCCAGGGTTCTTCGGGAAAGGCCGCGGGGTGGCGTCAGGCTGTGCATACGGTTCAGAGAGCCGGGCGCGAGCCGAGTTCCACCCCCCGCCGATCCTGGTTGCTACCAGCGAACCTTGAGGCCGATCGATCCTTGCACCGAGGACTTCACGCGGGTATCGCCGCCGTTGGCGAATACCTTGCCCAGTTCGCCGTAGACGCTCACCGTGCGGCTGACCGACAAGGTCGCGCCGGCCGCGAGCTCGGTCGAGGTGTAGTCGCCGCTGCTGGCAATCGGGGTGACGAAGCCGCCGCTCGCGAAGCGCGCCACGTCGCTGCTGCCCGAGCTGCGGATCACGCCGACCCGTCCGTAAGGCTGCAGCCGTCCGGCCGCGGTGGCGAAATCGCCCTTGATGCGCAGGCCGAGGCCGGCCGTCCAGCTGCTGTCGTCGTCCTGCTGGACGCGTGCGCCGGAGATGACCAGGTCGTCGACGCGCGCCTTGCGATAGCCGAGCTGCGCTTGCGGCTCCCAGGTCCAGCCGCCGCCGAGCGCGAAGGCCTGCCCGATCTCGATCGCCGCGTTCAGGCTCTTGGCCTTGCCTTCGGCCGCGAAGCCGCCGAGCGGGCGGATCGTGTAGTTCTGCATGCCGTACTGCAGCACGCCGTCCACGTAGAAGCCGGTGGCATTGGCATAAGTGGCATAGGCGCCCAGGTAGCGGGCCCGCAGGTCGGTGCTACCGACGGCGCGCCAGATGCCGCTGGCCGAGCCGCTCACGTCGGCGTTGCCGTTCAGCGTGCCGACGTAGATGCCGGCATGCCAGTCGCCGAGCGGCGAGACGAACAGGTCGGTACCGGCCTGCAATCCGGCGACATGGCCCTGGCTTGCGGGCCGCACGGTTCCGCCCTGGCGCAGGTCGAGGTCGCTGTAGACACCGCGCGCCCAGGCGCGCCGGTCGCTCGTGATGGCGCCGCCGACCGGCGTCAGGCTGGCGAGCGCGGTCGCGCTGGCGTCGTCGTCGCCGAAGCGGCTGCGCAGGTTGCCCAGCATGGCGCGGTCCGACGCACGCATCTGCGCCGGTACCGCCGCCAGCATCGAGGCCTCGGCACGGTAGGCGGTGACGGGCGCGGGCGCAGGCGGCAGCACCACCGGCGATGGGGCAGGCGCGGGCGTCGGAGCCGGAGCCGGTGCAGGCGCTGGCGCCGGAGCCGGAGCCGGAGCCGGAGCAGGCGCTGGTGCTGGCGCCGGTGACGGCGCTGGGGAAGGTGCCGGTGCCGGTGCCGGCGCCGGCGGAGGAGCCGGTGGCGGCGGTGGCGGCGGCGTCACGGAGGAGCGCAGGAACCAATCCTGACCCAGCCCCGCAGCGTCCGCCGCGAACAGCCGGTATTCGAAGGCGCCCACATCGACATGCCCGGTTCCGCCCAGCGCGAAAGCGTCCTTGGTGGTCTGGGCAGTGGTGTTCGCGCCGTTGAGGCCGCGGACCACCGTGATGCCGTTTCCGATGGTCTGGCCGCCCAGGCCGCCGAGATTGCGGATATCGACCGTGGTCTTGCCGCTGGCGACCGCGAGCGGGCCGTCGAGCACCAGTTGGTCCGAAGGCCCGGCGACGCCCAGCACGGTGTTGAGGCGAAGCGTTCCGCCATTGCCCACGTACGGGCCCGTCACCGTCAGCTTGGTGCCGGCCGCAGTACCTGCGAGCGACACCAGCCCGCCGTTGTTCAGGCTGGCGACGGTCTGGTCGAAGCCGTTCAGGTCGAGCGTCGAACCGGCCGCGACCGAGTGAGCCGAGCCGGCGCTCAGCACATTGGCCGCGCCCGCTTGCAAGGTGCCGACCGCCACGCTGGTGGCGCCGGTGAGCGTGTTCGCACCCGTCAGCACCGTGGTGCCGGTGCCGCCCTGGGTGAAGCTGCCCTTGCCGCTGACCGGGTTGCTCATCGTGAAGGTGTCCGACCGATTGACCACCAGCGCCGCCTTGTCCTGCACGGTGATCCCGTTCAGCACGCTGCCCAGCGCGCCGCCGTCGCCGAGCTGGAGCGTTCCGGCGGCAACGTTGGTTCCGCCGGTGTAGTTGTTGTCGTTGGCGAGCGTCAGGGTGCCGGTGCCGAGCTTGACCACCTGGCCGCCGGTCGCCGTCACCGCCGCGTTGTAGGCAGTGCCGTTCGCATCGAAGTTCGCCGGCCCGGTATCCGAGATGATCCCGCCGATGCGATCCGCCTGGTTCAGTGCGCCGACGTTCAAGGTTTGGCTGCCCAGCACCACACGGCCGTCGCCGGAGAGCGAGCCGATGCCGATCGGCGTGATGCTGCTGCTGATGTAGACCGTGCCCGCCGCCTGGTTGGCGACCGTGGCGGCGTCCATCGTGATGTTGCTGTCCAGGTACATCAACCCGGCGTTGT
The DNA here is from genome assembly GCA_902506565.1 of Burkholderiales bacterium 8X. GTDB lineage: Bacteria > Pseudomonadota > Gammaproteobacteria > Burkholderiales > Burkholderiaceae_C > Variovorax. Next base: position 4,198,261 of record LR732703.1, read on the forward strand.
CGATCTTCGAGGTGCCGCCGCTCGCGAAGGCATTGAAGGTGAGTCGCCCGCCGTTGTTGGTGATGGACGCGTTGCCCGCGGTCGCGAACAGGCCGATGGTCAGGTAGGAACCCGCGCCGTTGATCGCGAGCGTGGTGCCGGAAGCGTCCGAGTTGTCGATGAATTCGATGCCGCTGTTGCTGCCGAGCACGTTGGTGCTGCCGAGCACGGTGAGTTTCGCGCCCGCCGGATTCACGCCGACGCCTTCGAAGCGGAGCTGGGCGTTTTGCCCGATCTGGACCGGGCCGGTGCCCACGGCACCGGAGGATTGCGCGACCACGTTCATCCGGCCGGTGTTCCCGGCGATGTTGCCGCCGATGAACGTACCGCCGCTATAGGTGTTGGTGCCGGACAGAAACACGCGGGTGTCTTCGTTCGTAGCCGAGCCGCTGTTGACGAGATTCAGCTGGCCGCCGCCGCTGATGACGCCGCTGATCGCGGCGCCCTTCGTGTCCGCAGCGTCGATGGTCGAGACCGCGCCGGTGCCGAGGGTGATCGAGCGAGAGGTCGTGAAGCCGTCCGCGCCGAAGCGCAGCGTTCCGGTGCCGATCGCGATGCCGCCGCCCGCGCCCAGGTTGGCGTCCGAGGCGACTTCCAGCGTGCCGGCCTGGATGGAGGTCGTGCCGGCATAGCTGTTGGTGGCATTGCTCAAGACCAGGTTGCCCGCGCCCAGCTTGACGATGCCGCCCGCGCCGGTGATCTGCCCGGTCTGGAGCGCCCTGCCGGCTGCGATGCTCAAGTCGATGCTGGTTGCGCCGGTGCTGAGCGCGCCGCTGCCTTGACCCGGGGCGGCGCCCTCGTCGACATAGGTGCGGTCCTGCGCCAGGCCGGCAGTCGAAAGGCTGGCAAGCCCGAACGCCACTACCGCGGTGGCGACACTCGAAGACCGCTTGCCGCGTGTCGCCGTCAGTTCGGAGACGGCCACCCACGCCTGGAGCGCGTGATTCCAGATGCTTCGATAAGACTTGTTCATTAAAGGGGATGTCCTTGATTTCGAGGGAAGCTGCAGCGAGCCACAACAGCTTGCTTACGTTACTAACTAAAGTACACATTTTGAACCATCAGCGATCCGCCTTAATTCTTTGGTTCTCCAAGCGGCGTTTTAAATAGTCGATTCCTGCCGAAAACCGCACGTCTCACGGGTGACCGGCGCACGGCGGCCGCATTCGCACAATCGGACGGATGGGAATCCTCTATCTCGTGCGTCACGGACAGGCCAGCTTCGGCGCCGACAACTACGACAAGCTGAGCGAACTCGGCTGGCGGCAGGCCCGGCGGCTCGGCGAGTACTGGCGCGAGCGCGGCATGGGCTTCGATGCGGTCATCACCGGCACACTGGAGCGACATCGCGAAACCTGGGAGGGCATCGCGGAAGGCATGGCGCTCGCGAAGACCGACGTGCTGCCCTGGCCGGGGCTCAACGAATACGACAGCGAAGCGGTGATCGCCACCATCCATCCCGAACGGCTGCAGAAGGCGGACACGCCGGAGCTCTACCGCCATCACTTCCGCTTGCTGCGCAGCGGCCTGCAGGCCTGGATGGACGGCCGGGCGGCGCCGGCCGGCATGCCGAGCTACATCGACTTCCTGGCCGGCGTGACCACGGCGCTCGACCATGTCCGCAGCCGCCACCACGGCGCCCGGGTGCTGGCGGTCTCGAGCGGCGGCCCGATCAGCATGGCGGTCGGGCATGTGCTCCAGACGCCGCCTTCGACCACGATCGAACTCAACCTGCGGATGCGCAATACGGCGGTCACCGAATTCGCCTTCACGCCCAAGCGCCACATGCTGGTCACCTACAACACCTTGCCGCACCTGGATGGCCCCGCGTACGAGGGCTGGGTGTCGCACGCCTGAACGCCCGATCGCTCGCGAGGATCTGCTCGCAACCCTCGACGGCGTTTTTGCGTTTTTTTCAGGCCTGCCACACGCCGTAGCCGGCCTCCCGCAGGGCGATGCCGAGCTCGACCTCCATCTCGCGCGCGACGTCGTAGGGCATCGGGTTGTAGACCGCGTAGAGCGCCGGCAGCAGCCGCAAGCCGAAGTCGCGGACGAAGACATTCGCCTGGATGCCGGCCTTGTGCTTGTCGAAGCGGACATCCGGATCGAGCCCGGTCATGCCGACATAGACGAAGGGCTTGCCGAGCCGATAGTCCGGGTTGGCGCGGCGAAAGCGCGGGCTGTTCCAGACCCGGTCGTCGAGTTCGACGACGTAGACGTGATGGTGGAGCTTCCGACCTTTGCGGCGGGTGGCGGCCCGGGGCTCGCCGGGCACCCGGGGCGGCTTGGCGGCGGCAGGCATCGCGGGATGATAGCCAGCGGTCCGAAAGGCCCGGCCCGCCGGAACGGCGTCCTACAGCCGGTTTGCCGCCACTCGGCTATACCGAGGCATGCTCGAAAAACTTCCGGACGTGATCGGCCATGCATTGCACAACGTGCGTGCCGGGCTCGACGAAATCGCCTTCAACACGCTCGGCCTGCGCGAAGGCATGGCGTCGATCGCGCTGACCAGCCTTGCATTTGCCGACCACGCGCCCATTCCGGCGCGCTACACCGCGGATGGCGAAGGCCTGTCGCCGCCCCTGCAGTGGACCGGCGTGCCACCGAATGCAGCCGCGCTCGCGCTGCTGGTCGAGGACGCGGATTCGCCTACGCCGAACCCGCTCGTGCATGCCATCGTGGTGGGCCTTCCGCCGGGCGACGGTGCCTTGGCCGAAGCGGCATTGGCAAGCGCCGAGAACGAAGGCGCGGGCCTTCATGTCGGCCGCAATTCGTACCTGCAGGCGGCCTGGCTGCCGCCCGATCCGCCGCCCGGGCATGGCGTGCATCGCTACGCTTTCCAGCTGTTCGCTCTCGACCAAGCGCCGGAATTTTCCGAAACCCCCGGCCGCGACGAACTGGTCGATGTGCTGCGCGAACACGCGATCGCCAGCGGCTTGCTGATCGGTACATGCGAACGACCCGACGGCTCCATCAAGATCGACGAAGGCGCGCCAGCCGGCCCGGTGATCGCGGGCTGAGCCCCAGCCCGCGTCGCGATCAGCCGAGCGGCCCCTCGTAGGCGGTTGAAAGCGGCAGCCGGGACACCTCGGCAAGCAAAGCGGCGAGCTGCGCCGCGGCGGCATCGATCACCGCCTGCCCCTTCGCCGCTGTGGCCGTGCCGGCATTGCCGGCCGCGCCGCGCGGGTTGTAGTCCTCCATCGCCCAACCCAGCTTGGCGCTCCGGCCGTTGCCGAGGATCGGATAGTTCGCCGCCCGCTCGCGCGAGGTGGAGCCGAAGTCCTTCGCCTCGCGCATGTCGACCTTGTCCGGCGCGAGCGCCAGCATCATGGAGGTCTCGATCTCGCCCGCATGCACGCCGAAGCGGTGTTCCTCGGTCGCGAACTGCGCGCCGGCCTCGCCCAGCGGCAGGTTGAACCAGCTCACGCTCAGCACCACCAGGCCGTGCTCGATCCGAAGCTCGCGGGCCGCGACATCCATCGGCCCCACATGGCCGCCATGCGCATTGAACAGCACCAGCTTGCGAACGCCCGCGCGTGCCACGCCGGCGCCGATGTCCTTCCACATCCGGATCAGGGTTTCGGACGACAGGGTCAGCGTGCCCGCGAAATTCGAATGCTCCGGACTGAAGCCGATCGGCTGGGTGGGCAGGAACAACGCCGGCAGCGCTGTCGGCAACAGCGGCAGCGCTGCCGCGACGATGCCGTCCACCAGCATCGAATCGACGCCCAGGGGCAGGTGCGGGCCGTGCTGCTCGGTGGCGCCGAGGGGCAGCACCGCAACCGTGGCGGTGGAATCGAGCCGGGCGAAGTCGGGCGACTTCAGGTCGGCCCAGAAGCGCGGTTGCGCGGAGGGTGCAGTCATGCGCGGATATTAGAGCGGTGCTTCAATGGCGTCCGCCTCGATCCCACCCCAACCCTTTCAACGAATGCCATGGACCTTCAACTTCACGACCTCCACGTTCTCGTCACCGGCGGCAGCAAGGGCATCGGCCTGGCCTGTGCCGAAGGCTTCCTGCGCGAAGGCGCCCGCGTCAGCCTGGTCTCGCGCGACCGGCAGAACCTGGAGCGCGGCCGCGACCAGCTGATCGAGGCGCTGCCGGCCGCGAAGGATCGCATCGCCCTGCACGACGCCGACCTTCGCGATGCAGAGAAGGCGATCGCCGCGCTCGATGCCGCCGAGGCCGGCTTCGGCCCGCTCGACGTGCTGGTCAATTCGGCCGGCGCGGCGCGGCGGACTCCGCCGGCCGAGCTGACGGCCGCCGCCTGGCACGAGGCCATGGAAGCCAAGTACTTCACCTACATCCACATGATGGATCCGGTGGTGAAGCGGATGGGAGAACGCGGTCGCGGCGCGATCGTCAACATCGTGGGTGCCGGCGGCAAGGTGGCGAGCCCGACCCACATGGCGGGCGGCGCCGCCAACGCGGCCCTGCTGCTGGCCAGCGTCGGCATGGCGTCGGCCTATGCGGCGCGCGGGGTACGGGTGAACGCGGTCAATCCCGGACTCACATCGACCGAGCGGCTGAACGAAGGCCTGCGGGCCGACGCTCGCCTCAGCGGTTCGACCGCCGAGGAGGCGCTCGAACAAGCTCGCCGGAAGATGCCGCTCGGCCGAATCGCCACGCCCGAGGAAATCGCGAACGCGGTGGTTTTCCTGGCTTCCGCGAAGGCGAGCTACATCACCGGCGCGGTGCTCGCGATGGACGGCGCGGCGACGCCGTTGATCTGAGCGCGCCGGGTCGGCGGCCCGAAAGGCTTCAGCGGCTCTTGGCCACGCGCCAGACCGCGTTGCCGACATCGTCGGCGACCAGCAGCGCACCCGACTTGTCGAGGGCCACGCCGACCGGCCGACCCTGCGCTTTTTCCTCCGCGTTCAGGAACCCGGTCAGGAAGTCGACCGGCTGCCCGGTCGGCTTGCCATCCTGGAAGGGCACGAACACCACCTTGTAGCCGGAGAGCGGCTTGCGGTTCCACGAGCCGTGCTCGCCGATGAAGGCGCCGCTCGCGAACGGCGCGGGCATGCCTCGCGCATCCGAGAACACGAGGCCGAGCGGCGCCACGTGCGAGCCGAGGGCATAGTCCGGCACCACCGCCTTGGCGACCAGGTCCGGCCGCGCCGGCGACACCCGCGCGTCGACGTTGCCGCCGTAGTAGCTGTAGGGCCAGCCGTAGAAGGCGCCGTCCTTCACCGACGTGAGGTAGTCGGGCACCAGGTCGCTGCCGATCTCGTCGCGTTCGTTCACGACCGTCCACAGCGCCTTCGACGAAGGCTCCCAGCCCATGCCGTTCGGATTGCGCAGGCCGCTCGCGAAGAGGCGCTTGGCGCCGCTCTTCACGTCGACCTCCCAGATCGCGGCTCGGCCCTCCTCGGCCTCCATGCCGTTCTCCGCGACGTTGCTGTTGGAACCGACCGTGACATACAGCTTGCTGCCGTCGCCGTTGGCGAGCACGTTCTTGGTCCAGTGGTGGTTGATGCCGGCCGGCAGGTCGGTCACCTTGGTGGGGGTCGCGGTGATCGAGGTCTGGCCATCGGTGTACGGCACCTTGACCAGTGCGTCCGCGTTGGCGATGAAGAGCTCGTTGCCGACCAGCGCGACGCCGAACGGCGACATCAGGTTCTGCATGAAGACCTGCCGGACCTCGGCCTTGCCGTCGCCATCGGCATCGCGCAGCAGGGTGATGCGGTTCGGGCTGGGCACGCCGGCGCCGGCGCGCTTCATGACCATCCCCATGACCTTCTGCTTGATCGCGGCCACGATGCCGTCGCCGCCATCCTTCGAGCCTTCCGGCTTGGGCGGCTTGTTGCTCTCGACCACCAGGACGTCGCCATTCGGCAGCACGTGGACCCAGCGCGGATGGTCGAGTCCGCGGGCGAGCGCGGTGACGGTGAAGCCGCTCGGGGCCACCGGCCCGGCGGTGTCGCCCCAGCCGACCGCGGGCGCGATCTTGACGGTGGGAATCAAGGTCTTGTTCGGCGCCGGCAGCTGCGGCGCCGAGCCGATGCCGGCTTCGGCGGGTAGCTTGGAGGTTTCGCCGCAGCCGGCCAGCAGCAAACCGGCGGCGAGCGGCGCCAGCAACGCCGATCGAAGGGTGCGGTTGGGGGAGCGGGACGGGCGATTCGGAGAATTCATGCAGATGCCTCTGGAGGATGGTGGCGAACGAACAGCCGGGCAGCCGGTTCGCGGGAAGCTGCTCATCATGTGGCGCCGCATCGCCCGCCATGTCGGCAGGCGGCGCAATCGCGCGTAGCCGCAGCGCGCCGCCATCACCGGCAGGCGCCGGCTACCATCGGGCGATGACGCAAGACCTGTTTCGCCAGGACGGCTACCTGCGGGAATGCGAAGCCCGCGTGATTCGCGTGGAGGAAGCCGGCGTGGTGCTCGATCGAACCGTGTTCTATCCGCTCGGTGGCGGCCAGGCCGGCGATACCGGGCAGTTGCTGATGGCCGACGGCCGAACGCTCCAGATCGCCGACACCCGCAAGGCCAAGGACGCCGAAGGCCGCCCGACCGAGGACATCCTGCATGTGCCTGCCGACGGGCAGGCCGAACGGATCGCGGCATTGCAGCCCGGCGACCTGCTGACCGCCCGCATCGATTGGGAACGCCGGCATCGGCTGATGCGCTTCCACACCGCCACCCACCTTCTCTGCCACCTGGTGCCCCAGCCGGTCAACGGCTGCTCGATCACCCCCGACTACGCACGCCTCGACTTCCACATGACTGAGGCCCTGGACAAGGAAACGCTCAACGCCGGCCTCGCCGCGCTGGTCGGGGCGGCCCATCCGCTGAACGTCGGCGCCATCAGCGACGCCGAGCTCGATGCCAACCCGGCGCTCGTGAAAAGCATGAGCGTGCAGCCGCCGCGCGGCACCGGCAGCGTTCGCACGATCCGCATCGGGCACGAATCCGGCTCCATCGATTTCCAGCCTTGCGGCGGTACCCATGTCGCCAATACCTCGGAGATCGGGCGGGTGATGGTCACCAAGATCGAGAAGAAGAGCGCCAACACGCGTCGCGTGGTGCTGGGCTGGGCGCCATGAGGCCCTGCCCACCCGGCGTGGGCCTCCGTTTGCCTCGCCGATTCGAGCCCTCCGGCCGGACCGGCGACGCCGGAACTTCGCTCGTTTCGGAAGCTCGGACAGGACGCATGGTCCGGCTCCACCCGCTTTTTCGCTCCACGTTCGCTGCCCTCGGTTCCGCAAGGTCGGTGGCGGCGGCGACGCTGGCAGCGCTGGCCCTGGTCTGCGGCGCACCGGCCATGGCGCAGCTCGCCGCCAAGCCGAGCGCGGTGGTGGTCACCCCGCATGTGCGGGCCGAGCTGATCGCCCATGCGCCGGAAGGCATCGCGCCCGGGTCGCCGGTCATGGTGGGCCTGCAGCTCGTGCATCAGCCCGAATGGCACACCTACTGGAAGAACGCCGGCGACTCGGGGCTGCCCACCGAACTCGCCTGGACGCTGCCCCCGGGCCTCGCGGCCGGCGACATCGCCTGGCCGGTGCCGCGCAAGATCCCGATCGGCAACCTGGCCAACTACGGCTACGAAGACACGATCGTGTTGCCGGTGCCGGTTACCGTCGCGCCCGACTTCAAGCCGGCGGCCAGCCTGACGGGCCCCGAGGCCGTCGACATCCGGCTCAAGGCCTCCTGGCTGGTCTGCCGCAAGGAATGCATTCCGGAAGAAGGCGACTTCCAGCTCCGCCTTCCGGTCAAGGGTTCGACCGCGGTTCACAAGGACGCCTTCGATGCGGCGATGGCGGCGCAGCCCGCCGCGCTGGCGCCCGAGGCCCGCATTGCGCTGGAAGGCCAGGCCCTGAAGCTGCAGGTCGACGGCCTGCCCGACGCCGCGCTCGGCAAGACGCTCGAACTGTTCCCCGAGACGCCCGAAGTGATCCACACGGCCGCGGTGCTCGGCAAGGACTGGACCCAGTCCTGGAACGGTTCGACCTGGACCGCCACCGTGCCGCTCGCGGCGCAGCGAAGCGCGAGCCCGGCCACGATGCCGTGGGTGTTGGCGCTCGCGAACGACGATCGGTCATCCGGCCAGCCGGTCGCCTGGCGGGTCGAAGGCCAGGTGCGGGGCGAGTGGCCGACGCTCGCGCCCCGCGCCGAGGTCTCGCCGGCGCTGCGTTCCGCGCTCGAAGCCAATGCCGCCTCGCAGCCGGCTTCAACACCGCCGTCGAACCCGACCGGCGTGGCGCCTGCGTCGATCGCCTCGAGCACCTTCCTCGCCGCGCTTCTCGGTGCGTTGGTCGGCGGCCTGCTGCTCAACCTGATGCCGTGCGTCTTTCCGGTCCTCGCGATCAAGGTGCTGGCATTCACCCGCCGGGCCGACGACCGTCGCGGCCACCGGATCGCGGCGCTCGCCTATTCGAGCGGCGTGGTGCTGTCCTTCCTGGCACTGGGCGGCGCCCTGCTGGCGCTGCGCATGGCGGGTGCCCAGCTGGGCTGGGGCTTCCAGCTGCAATCGCCGGCGGTGGTCGCGGCCCTCGCGGCCCTGTTCACGCTGATCGGCCTCAACCTGGCGGGCATGTACGAGTTCCGAATGCTGGCGCCGGCCTCGGTCTGCTCGGTACAGGCGCGGCATCCGGTCGCCAACGACTTCCTGTCGGGCGTGCTGGCGGTGGTGATCGCCTCGCCCTGCACCGCGCCGTTCATGGGCGCGTCGATGGGCCTCGCGATCGGTTTGCCGGCGGCCCAGGCCCTACTGCTTTTCGCCGTGCTGGGCCTCGGTCTGGCGCTGCCGTACCTGGTCGCAGGCTTCGTGCCGGCGGTGGCGCGGCTGCTGCCGAAGCCCGGCGCCTGGATGGACACCCTGCGCCGCCTGCTGGCGTTCCCGATGTTCGCCACGGTCGCGTGGCTGGTCTGGGTGCTCGGCCAGCAAAGCGGCATCGATGGCGCCGGCGCCCTGCTGGCGCTCCTGGTGAGCATGGCCGCGATCGTCTGGGCATTGACGCTCCGCGGGCGCACGCGCCGCGTGCTGGTCGGGGTGCTGGCAGCTGCCGGAGCCCTGCTCCTGGTGACGATCGGCGACAGCGTGCTGCGCGGCCAGCCGGCCCCGGCGGCGGTGGCCGCCGGCGAGCGCTGGCAGCCCTGGTCTGCCGACCGCACCGCGCAGCTGGTCGCCGCCGGGCAGCCGGTCTTCGTCGATTTCACGGCCGCCTGGTGCGTGACCTGTCAATACAACAAGCGAACCACGCTCGGCAATGCCGAGGTGCTGGCGGACTTCGACGCCCGCAAGGTGGCCTTGCTGCGCGCCGACTGGACCCGCCGCGATCCGGCCATCACCGCCGCCCTGAACGCGCTCGGCCGCAGCGGCGTACCCGTCTACGTGCTTCATGCCCCCGGCCGGCCGCCGCAGGTCATGACCGAGATCCTCGACCGCGGCGAGTTGCAGAAAGCGTTGGCATCGCTGTAAGTCCTAAGGACTAACGGGTTGTCACAAGGGCTTGAAGAAACCGTTCTAAGCTCTGGTGTTCATTGCATTTATTGAAGCAGGAGCCGACACCTCATGTCCCCCTCGACCCTCGACGAATCGCGTTCGATGCGCGCTGCCCGCAACGCTCGCGCGTCCCTCAGCCGCGCCTCGCGCCGCGCGGTCATGGCGGCCGCGGTCGCGCTCGGTGCCACGTTCCTGATGAACGCGGAAGCCGCGCCGGCTGCCGTGGTCGGGCAGAAGGCGCCTGACTTCGTCGCGGTCGACACGCAGGGCAAGAAGCACCAGCTGTCGGATTTCGCGGGCAAGTTCGTGGTCCTCGAGTGGACCAATCCCGGCTGTCCCTTCGTTCGCAAGCACTACGGCAGCGGCAACATGCCGGCCACGCAGAAATCCGCGACCGGCAAGGGCGTGGTGTGGCTGTCGATCAACTCGACCGAGCGCGCGGCGAGCGACTACCTGGCGCCCGCGGCACTCGACGCCTGGATGAAGCAGCATGCGGCCGCGCCGACCGCCGTCCTGATGGACGAGGACGGCGTGATCGGCCAGGCCTATGCCGCGCGCACCACGCCGCATCTCTTCATCGTCGATCCGAAAGGGGTGCTGGTGTATGCGGGCGGCATCGACAGCATTCCCTCGGCACGGCCGGACGACATCAAGACCGCCACCAACTACGTGAACCAGGCGCTCGGCGAGGTGCTCGGCGGCAAGCCGATCAGTTCGGCCAGCACGCGCCCCTACGGCTGCTCGATCAAGTACAAGTCGGTCTGAGCCCGGGCCGCGGTCGAGCGCCGTCAGCCGGGCCCCACGAGTCTTTCGCAAGCGCCCGGCGCAGTGTTTGCCCTCTCCTTCGGAAGAAGGTGCCTGCGACAATCCGCGGATGCCTTTCGCCCCGCTCCAGAACGACTCCTTCCTGCGCGCCTGCTGGCGACAGGCCACCGATCACACGCCCGTCTGGTTGATGCGCCAGGCCGGCCGGTACCTGCCGGAATACGTGGCGACCCGGGCTCGCGCCGGCAGCTTCATGGGGCTCGCCACCAATGTCGACTACGCGACCGAGGTCACGCTGCAGCCGCTGGCACGCTATCCGCTCGATGCGGCGATCCTGTTCTCGGACATCCTCACCGTGCCGGACGCGATGGGCCTCGGCCTGTCGTTCGAAGCCGGCGAGGGCCCGCGCTTCGCCAGGCCGCTGCGCGACGAGGCGAGCATTGCCGCGCTCGAGGTGCCGGACATGGACAAGCTGCGCTACGTGTTCGATGCAGTGGCATCGATCCGCAAGGCGCTCTCCGGCCGGGTACCGTTGATCGGCTTTTCGGGCAGCCCCTGGACGCTCGCCTGCTACATGGTCGAGGGCGCAGGGTCCAGCGACTACCGGAAGGTCAAGACCCTGCTCTACGGCCGGCCCGACCTGATGCACCACCTGCTGCGCATCAACGCGGATGCGGTCGCGGCTTACCTGAATGCGCAGATCGACGCCGGCGCCCAGGCCGTGATGGTGTTCGACAGCTGGGGCGGCGTGCTGGCCGACGGCGCCTTCCAGGAATTCAGCCTGGCATCGACGGCGCGGGTGCTCTCCCAGCTCAAGCACAAGGGCGCGGACGGTTCGCCGGTGCCGCGCATCGTCTTCACCAAGGGCGGCGGCTTGTGGCTGGAGGCGATGCGCGCGCTGGACTGCGAAGTGCTTGGACTCGACTGGACCGTGAACCTGGGCGACGCCCGTCGGCGTGTCGGCGATGGTCCGCAGGCCAAGGCGCTGCAGGGCAACATCGATCCGAACGTGCTGTTCGCGCCGCCTGAAACCATCGCGTCCGAGGTCGCGAAGGTGCTGCAATCCTTTGGGCGTCCCCATGTCGATCCGGCGACGACCGGACCCACCCACATCTTCAACCTGGGTCACGGCATCAGCCAGTTCACCCCGCCCGATCACGTCCATGCGCTGGTCGAAGCCGTGCATTCGCAATCGCGCGCGCTGCGTGCCTGAGACGCTCGGGCGTTGAACGCGCGACAACCCGTTTGTCAAGCAAAGTCGAGAAGCGGCGACTGACTTATGCACAAAAGCCGTGCTGCGGTGCGCAAAAGGATGGTCTGCCGAATGCCCTGCGCTACCAAAGCGATAGCGCTCCTAAGTCGTTGATTTCATTGGGTTTAGAACTTTGCTTTTTTTGTGGGCATTTCGTTCGGAGCCTTGATTGGCAAGGCTTCGGAGCGTGTCGGGCCGACATATCAACAAAGTTATCCACACAAACTCTGGATGAGCATCAAAGCGCAACCAAATCAACGACTTGCGGTGTTTTGTTCAAAAACTTCTTAACCATGCCAACTCCTACGGATGCCGGATGAGCTGGCGTGTTGACGTGGCGCTACAAACGCCTGCATACAGTTCAGTTGCAAACCTTTTGAGTTACACCGCGGAACAGGACTTGCCGGCGGGTACCTTGGTGAGGGTGCCGCTCGGTCGGCGCGAACTGCTCGGCGTGGTGTGGCGCTCCGAAGAGGAAGGGCCGCACGAAGGCTCGACCTTCGACCTGAAGCCGATCGGCGCCGCACTCGATGCGCTCCCGACGCTTTCGGACGCCTGGCGCGACCTGGTCGCTTTCACCTCACGGTATTACCAGCGTTCACTCGGGGAGATCGCGGTCGCGGCACTGCCGCCCCAGTTGCGTGACCTGAGCGCCCTGCAGCTGGCGCGGCGCCTGAAGCGCAGCGAAGCCGCCAAGCCTGCGCCCGTCACCGAGGCTCGGCTCCCTCGGGTCGGGTTCGAAGCCGAGCCGTCGCCTCCCACCGCCGAGCAATCCGATGCCCTCAGGCGCATCGAGCAAGAAAGCGGTCCCTTTCTTCTCTTCGGCAGCACCGGCAGCGGGAAGACCGAGGTGTACCTCCGCAGCGTCGCAGCCGCCCTCGCCCGCGACCCCGCCGCCCAAGCCTTGGTCATGGTGCCGGAGATCAACCTGACGCCGCAGCTCGAAGCCCGCTTCAAAAGCCGCTTCGAACCGCTCTACGGCGACGCATCGGTGGTGTCGATGCACAGCGGCATGACGAATCCCCAGCGGCTGGCGAGCTGGCTTTCCGCTCACCTCGGAACCGCGCGAATCGTGCTCGGCACCCGGATGGCGGTGTTCGCGTCGATGCCGCGGCTGGCGCTGATCGTGGTCGACGAAGAGCACGACCCGAGCTACAAGCAGCAGGAAGGCGCGCGTTATTCGGCGCGTGACCTGGCAGTCTGGCGCGGGCAGCGCGAAGGCGCCAAGGTGGTGCTCGGGTCGGCCACGCCGTCGCTCGAAAGCTGGCATCGCAGCCGGCCCGCGACCGAGGCTGAAAAAACCACCGGCCGCCGCTACATCCGCCTCGCGATGCCGACCCGGGTCGGCGCGGCGCGCTTGCCGGCGGTGAAGCTGGTCGACATGAACCTGCAGCCGCCGAAGACCGTGCTGTCGGGCGCGCTGCTGGACGCCATCGGCCAGCGGATCGGCCGCGGCGAGCAGAGCATGGTGTTCCTGAACCGGCGTGGCTACGCGCCGGTGCTGGCCTGCGGCGACTGCGGCTGGAAGAGCGAATGCCCGCATTGCAGCGCCTATCGCGTGTTCCACAAGATCGATCGGACGCTCCGCTGCCACCACTGCGGCTTCGCCGAGCGGGTGCCGAGGGCCTGCCCGTCCTGCGGCAACCTGGACATCGCGCCGGTCGGGCGCGGCACCGAGCGGCTCGAAGAACACCTGGCGGAGCTCTTCGCGTCGATCAGGCGGCCGGACGGCGGCGCGGTGCGCATCGCACGGATCGACGCCGACAGCACCCGCAAGCAAGGCGCGCTCGCGAGCCAGCTGGCGGCGGTTCATGCGGGCGAGGTCGATGTCCTGGTCGGCACGCAGATGATCGCCAAGGGCCACGATTTCCGGCGCATCACGCTGGTGGCTGCGATCAATCCGGACGGCGCGCTCTTCGCGAGCGACTTTCGGGCGCCGGAGCGGCTCTTCAGCCTGCTGATGCAGTCGGCAGGCCGAGCGGGGCGCGACGCGGCCTACCTGGCAGCGCAGTCCACGACCGCCGAGATGTGGATCCAGACCCATCATCCGCAGCATCCGCTCTTCGAGGCGCTGCGGCGGCACGACTATCCGGCCTTTGCTGAGCGGGAACTTGCGGACCGTGCCGCGGCGGGCATGCCGCCCTTCTCGTTTCAAGCCTTGCTGCGGGCGGACGCGAAATCACAGGAGACGGCGCAGCAATTCCTGAACGAGGCGGCCGAGCGAGCGGCCGGCTTGCCGGCGGCGGAGAGGGTGTCGCGGTATCCGGCGGTGCCGCTTCCGATCCAGCGGGTCGCGGACGTGGAGCGTGCACAGCTGCTGGTCGAAAGCGCCTCGCGGGCGGCGCTGCAGCAACTATTGGCCGAATGGCAGGAAATCTTGCAGGACCTGCGCCGGAGCCCGGCAGGCAAAGGCGTGATTCGCTGGCTGATCGATGTCGATCCGCACAGCGTCTAGCTGGCTGGGCTCAGGGCAGGCCGACCGGCTGCTTGCCCATCTCGATATAGCGAAGCGCCGAGCGGCGCCTGCGGGCCGGTGCAGCCGGCATCGCGAAAAGCACCAGGCTGGCCAGGCCGAGGATCACGGAATTGGCAATGCCGAGCGCGCCGGCGCTCCAAAGCCAGCCGACCGTGGCAAGCCATGCCATCAACAACACCCAGCGCATCCATGTCGTCATGCCGTATCCCCCGTTCATCGAAACACTCTAGCAGCGCCGCTGCAAACAAAAGAATCGGTTCGATGTCGTAGATTAAAACTATTCCCTGACAGCTTGTGTGTGTCTGTAGGAAATGAACTGAAACATTGCGCTGAACGATCCAGGTTTCTCGCGGCAGCTTAGGATGAAGCGTTGCTGCGTTCGCAGCGCCACCGACGAGGTCAAGCCCGTGCACTGCCGCGAAGTCATCTGGACGCTGCTCCTCGTCGGCTGCACCTTCGGCTCGAATGCCGCGGAGCTCGACCTGAAAGGCAACCGCCTGTTCGTCGAGGGCACGCTGGACGGCAGCGCGCTGCCGCTCTTCAAGGAGCACCTGGCGAGTGGCAAGGTCCGCACCGTCGTGTTCGAGAACTCGATCGGCGGCAGCGCCGAAGTGGCCGCCGAGTATGCCCGCGCCATTCGCGCCGGCGGCCTCGACACGGAAGCCCACGGGCAATGCCATGCCGCTTGCGCCTATGCCTTCCTGGCGGGCAAGGAGCATCGATTCGGCCGCGGCTTCCAGGTGAACGCGCTCTTGATTCCAGTCGGCAATCGCCCGACCGCGGGCGATTTGCAGACCCGCTGGCGCGGCGAAGACGCCCACCGGACGCTGGCCGACTTCACGGTGCCGGCAGCGACGGCCGCCCAGCCGCAAGCCAATGCGCCGCAGCTCAGCCCTGCATCCCTGGCCGGCACGGGCGCGGAGCTGACGGCGGTTCCGGCCGACGTTGCGGCATCTTCGGCGGCGGCGAGCGTCGTTCCGGCCCTGACGCCTGCTTCGACCGCCGGCAGCTCGCCAAGCGCCGCGCGAGAACGCTGGCATCCGGACCACGGCGTGCTCTTCACATCGACGCCGACCTTGTTCGGCCGGGTCTACAACGCCTTCTATTGCGACGGAACGCAGGGCCGGGATGCGAGCCGCTGCGAGTTGCTGAGCGATGCCGATCCTTACAAGCTGGGCGTCCTGACCCCGTGAATCGCCGGGGCCGGGAGGCTCTTCAGCTCAAAAGCCGCACCACGAACGGGAACACGAAGAAGGCAGCGACCGTCGTCCACAGGATGATGCGGGCGATGCGGCCGTTGTCCGCACCGAAGCGTTCCGCGAGCATCGACACATTGCTGGCGCTCGGCAGGGCTGCCACGAGCACGATCACGACCAGCGCGTGAGCTTCGAGCGGAAGCCCGAGCGCCACCGCAGCGCTGCCCACCGCATAGACCAGGAGCGGGTGCAACAGCAACTTGATGAAGACCACCGCTCCGACATCCCGCAGCGGCGCACCGACGGATCGCCGGGCCGCCTGCCCGATGGCGGCGGCGACACGCGCGCTGGCGGTGTGCTCGCCCTCGACCTGGTTCGAGCGCGCCAGCACCGCGCCGATGGTGAACAGGGCGACCGGCGAGGCCGCATCGGCCAGCATCGCGATCGTGCGATCGACCGGACCCGGCAATGCAAGCCGGCTCGCGGAAACCAATCCGCCCAGCACGATCGCCCACGGCATCGGGTTCTGCAAGATCCCGCGCAAGGCACGGCGCGCGGCCTTCGCGGCGCCGTGCTCGTCGGCGCCATCCAACCGCGACAACGCGATGCACAGCGATGAGGTGACGACCAGGTCGAAGGCGATGGTGAGAATCATCGGCGTGGCGGCCGACACACCGAGGATCGCCACCAGCAAGGGAACGCCCATGAAGCCGGTGTTCGGAAAGGCGGCCACCAGGGCACCGAAGGCCGCGTCGTTCCAGCCGATGCGCTGCCGCCTGGCGAGCCACACGGTCAGCCCGACCACCGTCAGTGCAGAGCAGCCCCAGACCAGGACCACCGCCGGATCGAGCAGCTGGCCAATCGGCGAATTCGCCCCGAACCGGAACAACATGCACGGCAAGGCGAAATAGAGGACGAAGACATTCAGCCCCGGGATGGTCGAGAACGGCAGCGCGCCGCTGCGGGCGGCCACGTAGCCGGCGGCGATCAGCGCGAAGAAGGGCGCCGTGACGAGGAAGATTTGCAGCACGTGGCGATTGTTGCCGCACTGCGCCGGGGTTCGACCGGTTCCGCTGATCGGTTCGGCCGATCGACGGCTAGACGTTTCGGCAGTTCAGCGGCACGCGAAAACCTAGAGCTGCAGCGCCAGCAACGAGGCCAGGTTCTCGAACACCTTCTCCTTGAGCGGCCGCTCGCTCCACTGCTCGAAGGTGATCGGCCGGCTCTTGCGCAGGTCGTCCTCGAACACCTTGACCTGCTCCGCCGCGAAGGCTTCGTCGTAGATGTTGAGATTGGCCTCGTCGTTGAGCCGGAACGACCGGTTGTCGAAGTTGGTCGACCCGACCGATACCAGGAGGCCGTCCACGATCAGGAGCTTGCAGTGGTACATGGTCGGCTGGTATTCGGCCATTTCGATGCCGGCCACCAGGAGCGGGCCCCAGGATGCGCGCGATGCGCCGCGGACGGTCTTGGCATCGATGATCGGACCGGGCGTGATGATGCGCACCTTGACGCCGCGCTTGGCGGCCGCCACCAGGGCTTCGAGAGTCAGCCGGTCGGGCACGAAGTACGCGCTCGACAACTCGATCGACCGGCTGGCCGCGGCGATCGCCATCAGGTACATCAAGTGCATGCTTTCGCTGCCGCCCGAAGGCGAGCTGCTGAACATCTGCGCTGCGCCGTCGCCGCGCTTCTCGAGCGCCGGAAAGTAGGCTTCGTCGTGCAGCACTTCGCCCGAAGCCTTGATCCAGTTGTCCATGAAGACGCCCTGCATCTGCGCCACCACCGGCCCTTCGACCCTGAAATGCGAGTCGCGCCAATGCTCGGCGTCCTGGCCGTTACCGGTCCATTCGGGCGCGATGCCGACGCCGCCGGTGAAGCCGATCTTGCCGTCGACCACCAGGAGCTTGCGGTGGGTGCGGTTGTTGAGGCGCGCGATGTCGTACCAGGTCGGCTTGTGGAAGCGGCGCACCTGCACGCCGGCTTCTTCCATCGACTGGAGGAACCCTTCGTCGATCTTCTGGCTGCCGACCCAGTCGAGCAGCACGTGGACCTTGACCCCTGCACGCGCGCGCTCGGCCAGGGCCTTCGCGAACTGGGCGCCGATCTCGCCGGACCAGTAGATGTAGGTCTCGAAAGTGATCGTCTTCTGGGCGCCGCGGATCGCCTCCAGCATCGACGGGAAGATCTGGTCGCCGTTGATCAGCGCCGTGAGACGGTTGCCCTCGACCACCGGCGGCCCGAGCAGCACGCCCATCGCGCGGCGGAATTGCGGATCGTGAACGCTGTACGAACGCTCGATGTGCTGCTCGATCCGCTTTTCGCCGGCAGTCAGATTGAGCACCAGGAGCGTCGCGACCAAGGTGATCAGCACCGACCAGAAGGCGATCTTGAAGGAATGTCCAGTTTTTTTCATGCGCCGCGGAGTAACAGGGGGGACGAACATTTAACACAGCCGTACAGGCGGCCTCGTCCGGCAGCGCCCCGTATCATTGCGCGCTCGCGCCACGTCGCCCTTCGCCTTCATGACCTCCGGACTCAACCTCGCGCAGCAAGAAGCTGTCAATTACCTTCATGGCCCGTGCCTGGTCCTGGCGGGTGCGGGGTCGGGCAAGACGCGGGTCATCACGCACAAGATCGCGCGGCTGATCCAGGCCGGCATGTCGCCGAAGCGAATCGCCGCGATCACCTTCACGAACAAGGCCGCGGCCGAGATGCGCGAGCGGGCCAAGGGGCTGATCGGCCGCGATGCCAAGCAGGTGACGGTCTGCACCTTCCATGCGCTGGGCGTGCGCCTGATGCGGGAGGACGGCGCCGTGCTCGGCCTCAAGCCTGCCTTCAGCATCCTCGACACCGACGATGTCACGCGCATCCTGAAGGATGCCGGCGGCACCACCGACGCAGCCACCGCCCGCATCTGGCAGTGGACCATCAGTCGCTGGAAGAACATGGGGCTCAACTCGGCCCAGGCCGAGGCCCAGGCCGCGGACGACAACGAGCGGCTGGCGGCCCGCATCATGGCGCGCTACGAGGAGCGGCTCACGGCCTACCAGAGCGTCGACTTCGACGACCTCATCGGCATGCCGCTCAAGCTGCTGCGAGAACACGGCGAGGTGCGCGCCAAGTGGCAGGCCGCGCTCGGCCATGTGCTGGTGGACGAATACCAGGACACCAACGCCACGCAATACGAGGTCCTGAAGGCGCTGGTCGGAACGCAAGGCCGCATGACGGCGGTGGGCGACGACGACCAGTCGATCTACGGCTGGCGCGGTGCCACATTGGACAACCTCAAGCGCCTGCCGATCGACTACCCCGAGCTGAAGGTGGTGAAGCTCGAGCAGAACTACCGCAGCACCAGCGCCATCCTGCGCGCGGCCAACAGCGTGATCGGCCCCAATCCCAAGCTGTTCCCGAAGACCCTCTTCAGCGAGCTGGGCGAAGGCGAGCCGGTGCGGGTGATCGATGCCGACCACGAGGCGCACGAAGCCGAACGCGTGGTCGCGCGCATCCAGAGCCTGCGCGAAGGCGCGACCGTGACGCAGGGGCCGCAGCACAAGGAGTTTCGGGATTTCGCGATCCTGTATCGCGCCAATCACCAGGCCCGCGTCTTCGAGCAGGCGCTGCGCAAGGCACAGATCCCGTACAAGGTCTCGGGCGGGCAGAGCTTCTTCGACAAGGCCGAGATCCGCGACCTGTGCGGCTGGTTCAGGCTCTGGGTCAACAACGACGACGATCCTGCGTTCCTGCGGGCCGTGACCACGCCCAAGCGCGGCATCGGCCACACCACGCTCGCGAGCCTCGGCACCTTCGCGACGCAATACAAGCTGAGCCTCTTCGAGGCGCTCTTCTCGCCTTCGCTGCCGGCCGTGATGCCTCGGCGCACGCTCGATGGCCTGCTGGAGTTCGGCCGCTACATCAACGATCTCGAATACCGGGCGAAGCGCACGACCGGCGCAGAAGACGCACGCGTCTTCCTCGCCGAATGGTTGAAGGAGATCGACTACGAGAAGCATCTCTACGACGGCGAGGACAGCGAGCAAGCCGCTGCTGCGCGCTGGACCAACGTGATGGAGTTCTGCGACTGGATGGCTCAGCGCTGCGGCGGCACCATCGACGATGCTTCGGGCGCGAACGCGGCCGCGGTCGAGACCGAGCGCAAGAACCTGCTGGAGGTCGCGCAGACCATCTCTCTCCTGTCGACCATCAGCGAGCGCGAGCAGGACCAGAACGTGGTCACGCTCTCGACCCTGCACGCCGCCAAGGGCCTCGAATGGCCGCACGTGATGCTGGTCGGCGTCAACGAAGGGCTGCTGCCCTTCAAGCTCGACGACGACAACGGGCGCCAGCAGAAGATCAGCGAAGAAACGCTGCAGCGGCTGCAGGAAGAACGCCGGTTGATGTACGTCGGCATCACGCGTGCGCAGCGCAGCCTGGCGGTGAGCTGGACCCATCGCCGCAAGCAGGGCCGCGAGATGGTGCCGGCGCAGCCGAGCCGCTTCATCGCGGAGATGTCGCTCGACCAGAAGACGATCAAGGAAGATCCGCGCGAGAAGCTCAAGGCGCTGCGAGCCGAGTTCGCGCGCAAGGCGCTGGACAACGCCGCCGCCGCAGCGGCCGCGGCCGCGGCGCCGTGATGAAGCGCCGGATGATGGCGATCGCCTGCCTGGCGGCGGGGTTGGTGATGATCGGCAGCAGCGCGCAGGCCGCGGAACCGTGTCCAGCGAATGGCCGGGAGTTGCCGGTGGAAGCGTTGTTCGGTTCCTGGGAGGCGCGCATCGAGGGCGAGCCGGGCCTTGCGCAGTTGCGTCTCGCCAGGCACCCGG
The DNA here is from genome assembly GCA_902506565.1 of Burkholderiales bacterium 8X. Lineage (GTDB taxonomy): Bacteria > Pseudomonadota > Gammaproteobacteria > Burkholderiales > Burkholderiaceae_C > Variovorax. Next base: position 4,218,255 of record LR732703.1, read on the forward strand.
ATTACGCGGGCGTGAGCGGCAGCATCGAACGGACCGCAGATGGCCAAAGCCGCAGCGCGCGCGTGGCGGGCGACATCGACGACGAAGGCCTGCTCAGCATCGACGAATCGGACGATGGCCAACGCATCAGCGGGGTCTGGCTCGGCGAACTGCGGCCCGAGTCTTGCGGCAAGGAATTTCGCGGGGTGTGGCGCAACGCGCTGGACGACAGCACCCATTCATTCACGCTGAACAAGATCGGCAACTGGAAATGATGAACACACACCCTCGACTCTCCGCCGCGGCCGCCGCGCTCCTCGGCGGCCTGGCCGCAGGCAGCGCCGGCGCCCAGACCACCGTTCGGCCGCCCAGCCCGCTGGCGGATTCAGAGCTGACGTGGCAGCAGTGCCAGCGCCTCGGCGACAACAAGGACGCGCGCCTCGCCTGTTTCGATCGGTGGGCGCAGCAGCAGACCTTGCCATCGGTCTCGGTGCCGGTGGCGCCGCCGGTGTTGGCAACCACGCCGCCGCCGCCGGTCGATGCCGCCGTGCCGGCCACTCGCGTGGTCTCGGTCTCGACCGAGCAAGGTTGCCGCGACCTGCAGTACTCGGCCTTGTCGCGCTTCTGGGAGCTCGAGAACGGCAGCGACTGCGGCACCTTCAGCTTCCGCGGCTACCGGCCGCTCAACGTGTCCTTCTCGGCCGCCACCAGCAAGCCCGACGTGCCCACCTCGCCCGCGGACAACCGCACGGGCAGCTACCTCCCCTACCAGGCCAACGAGATGCGCATCGGCCTCTCGGTGCGAACCAAGCTCGCGCAAGGCATCTTCACGCAGAACGACCCGGTCAAGAAGGACTCGCTCTGGTTCGGCTACTCGCAGCAGTCGACCTGGCAGGTCTTCAACGGCGACCTGTCGCGGCCCTTTCGCACCACCGATCACGAGCCGGAGCTGATGTATGTCTATCCGGCCGACGTACAGCTCTGGGGCGGCTGGCGCTGGCGCTACGCGGGCATGGGCATCGTCCACCAGTCGAACGGACAGAGCCTGCCCTATTCGCGCAGCTGGAACCGGGTCTACCTGATGGGCGGCATGGAGCTGGACGACCGCTTCACGGTCACCGGGCGTGTCTGGCAAAGGCTCAAGGAAAGCGCCGCCAACGACGACAACCCGGACATCGCCGACTACATTGGTCGAGCGGAGATCACGGGGCGTTGGAACTTCAACGCGGACAACCAGGTGGGCGTGACGGTGCGGAACAACTTGCGGGACAGCGGCCGCGGTTCGGTGCGGCTCGAATGGCTGACCAAGCTGGGCGACTCGAAGAGCAACCTGCGCTTTCATACGCAGTTGTTCCATGGGTACGGGGATACGTTGATCGACTACAACCGGAAGCGGACGGTGTTGAGTCTGGGGGTGAGCCTGGTGGATTTTTGAGGCGGCGCACCGAAAAGAAAAAAGCCCCAAGTCGTTTTGACTTGGGGCTTTCGTATCTGGTGGCCTGGGGCGGAATCGAACCACCGACACGCGGATTTTCAATCCGCTGCTCTACCAACTGAGCTACCGGGCCGTATGCAGCCTGCGATTATATAGCGCCTCTGCGCCCTTTCGTGAGCTCGACGCCGAGTTGCCGGAGCTTGCGATACAGATGAGTCCGCTCCAGCCCGGTTTTCTCGGCGACACGCGTCATCGAACCGTTCTCCATCGCAAGGTGAAACTCGAAGTACGCCTTCTCGAACCCATCGCGCGCATCGCGCAGCGGCCGATCGAGATCGAAGCTTTGCCTGGCCTGTGGGCCCAGCTCGGGCAGCGGCATGGCAGGCATCGCCGGCACCAAGGCACTGTCGTTCACGGTGGTGACCACGGCTGCAGAGAAGCTGCTGGTCGTCGGCGGCACCACGCTGGCGGCGGCGCGCCTCGCAGTCTCGCGGGCCAGTCCTTGCTCGACCGCCTTCAAGAGCTTCTGCATCGTGATCGGCTTCTCGAGGAAGGCGAAGGCGCCGATGCGGGTCGCGTCGACCGCGGTGTCGATGGTGGCGTGGCCGCTCATCATCACGACCGGCATGCTGAGAAGGCCGGCGGTGGACCACTCTTTCAGCAGGGTGACGCCGTCGGTGTCGGGCATCCAGATGTCGAGCAGCACGAGGTCGGGGCGCGCGCGCTGTCGGGCGGCGCGGGCCTCGGCGGCGTTCTCCGCGAGTTCGACGTTGTGGCCTTCGTCGTTGAGAATTTCGAAGAGCAGGTCTCGAATGCCCAACTCGTCGTCGACCACGAGGATGTTTGCCATGGATGCTTGTTCTGTACGCCGGTGGATGGGGTTCGTCGGGTCCTCGCCATGCGCCTTGCGAGCGCCGCTCAGGCGGAGGACGGCTTCGAATCTTCGGTGTAAGCGGGCACGGGTCGCGACTCGCCTGCCAGGGCAAATGATAACGAGACTTGCGCGCCGGCCACACTGCCGTCGACCAGCCGGTTCGAGAGCTCGATGCGGGCACCGTGTTCGTCGGCGATTTTCTTGACCACGGCCAGGCCCAGGCCGGTGCCCTTGGTCTTGGTCGTGACATAGGGTTCGAACGCGCGCTTCAGGATCTTCTCGGCGAATCCCGGTCCGCTGTCCAGCACCGTGAGGCGTACCCGTTGCCCCGAATCCGCAAGCCGGGTGCGCACGATGACCTCGCCATGCGAATCGGCGCCGGCCGAGCGCGCCTCGGCCGCATCCTGCGCGTTCTGCAGCAGGTTGTGGATGATCTGCCGGATCTGCTGCGCATCGCCCCTGATCGGCGGACAACGCTCGTCCAGCTCGGAATGCAGCGCGATCGGGCTGCTTTGATGCGCATAGAGCTGCAGCACGTCCCCGACCAACGCATTGAGGTCGATCGGCTTCAGGTCGGCTGCCGGAAGCCGGGCGTAGTCGCGGAATTCGTTGACCAGCCGCTTCATGGCATCGACCTGGTCGACGATGGTTTTCACCGACTTGTTGACGATCGCGTCCTCGGTCGGCTCCAGCTTGCCGGCCAGCTTGATCTGCAGCCGCTCGGCCGAGAGCTGGATCGGCGTGAGCGGATTTTTGATCTCGTGCGCGAGGCGACGCGCCACCTCGCCCCAGGCCTGCGCCCGCTGCGCCGAGACGATTTCCGAGATGTCGTCGAACACCAGCAGGCGTGCGCCGCCGGGCAGCTCGGCGCCGCGAGCGATGATGTTGACCGCGTCCTGCGACAGCCCCTCGCCGGTCGCATGCAGCTCGAACGCGTGCTGCCAATGATCGAGGCCATGTTGGCTGCGCTCGATCTGGAATTCCTCGAACTGCTGCACCACCGCGCGGCCGAAGCTCTCGAGGCCGGGCACGTCGAACAGCTTCTGCCCTTCGAAGGCGGCGAGCGGCGCGCGCAGCACGCGGGTCGCGCCGGGGTTGGTCGACAGCACCGTGCCGGCGGCGTCGAGCACGATCACGCCCGAAGTCAGGTTGTCGAGGATGGTCTGCAGGTTGGCACGCGCGGCGTCGAGCTGGCCCATGGTCTTCTCGACCGCGCCTCGGGCGTCCGACAGCTGCTGGGTCATGACCGCGAACGACCGGGTCAGGCCGCCGAGTTCGTCCTTGCTCTGGAGCACGGTGGTCGGCCGGAGATCGCCCGCCGCCACCTGGCGAACGCCGTCGGCCAGCACCAAGAGCGGCCGCGCGAGCTGGGTGCCGAACAGCACCGCGAGCAGCACAGCGCCGAAGACCGACAAGAAGAGCGTGAGCGTCAGCGTTCCGATGTACATCCGCCGGAGGCCCTGCCGTGCCAGCGCGCGCTCCTGGTATTCGCGGTTCGCCTCCTGCACCGCGAGCGCGTTGGCCACGACGGCGGGCGGCAGCGGCTTGGTCACCTGCAGGAAGCGCGGCTCCGCATCGAATTCGAAGTTGGCGCGCTGCACCAGCGCCAGGGCCCTCACGCTCGCGGCCGGCGGCGGCGCCGCACCCGGCGCGGCGGCTTCGTCGAGGCCCTCGATGTGGGCGATGGCGCGATCGGCCCTTACCTGCCTGAACTGCTGCGGCGTCGGCCGGTCGGGGTTGAGCTGGAAGCGCGAACTGCCGGCGCCGGCGATCAGCTGCCCGCTCGCGGTCCACAGCACCACGTTGCTGGCGTCGAGCTGGTCGCGCAGCCGTTCCAGCGCCAGGCCCGAACTGGTGTCCGGCACCTCCGCGAGCTGGGCGCTCGCGATGCGCGTCTTGTTCATCAGGTCGTCTGACAGCGAATCGAGCGTGGCGCGCCCGAGGTTCAAGCCCGCGTCCAGCGCGCCTTCGACCTTGACGTCGAACCAGCTCTCGATCGAGCGCGCGACGAATTGATAGGACACCAGGTACACCAGCGCACCGGGCACCACGCCGACCAGCGCGAAGATCGCCGCCAGCTTGATCAGGAGGCGGCTTCCGAACTTGCCCTGCTGCAGTCGGCGCAGCAGCCGGAACGCGACCCAGCCGATGATCAGCACCAGCGCGGTGGCGACGACCACGTTGATGCCGAAGAGCCGTGCGTAGTTCTGTTCGTAGAAGGCGCGATTGTTGGTGGCTTGCGCCAGCAGGAACATCAGCACGAGGCCGATGGCGCTCACCAGGAAGGCGACCACGCCGATGGCCCAGCGAACGGCTCGCGAGCGGCGGGCGGCGGGAGACAGCGTGGCCATTACGGGGCTTTCTCCAGGGGCAGCTTGGCGCTGCGCTCGGCCACCACGTTCCAGTCGGCTTGGCCGGCGACGCCGATCTGGAACGGCCTCGGAAGCTGCGACGTGTCGAGCCGGAACTGGAAGTTGACGGCATGCAGGGCGTCGTCACCGACCTCCGCGAGGCTTCCGAGACGCATGCGGCCGATGCGCCGCACGGCATCGAGTGCATCGGACAGCGATTCGAAGTTCTGGTTCAGCGAAACGCCGAAGCCGAAGCCTGAATTGGAGATCGGCTGGGGCGAGACGTTGAGCCGCCAGCGGCGGGTCAAGGGCTGGTAGGCGAGGCGCATGTGGCGCGCGGCCTGCGCGACTTTCTGGTCGGTCCAGTACCAGCGCTCCCGGTACACCTCGGCCTCGGCGACGAAGTAGATCGCGATGCCTTTTTCGAGCGTTTCCTCGACCAGGGCCGGCAGCTCGAACTGCACGCCGGCGGTGAGGTAGACGCCGTCGTCGCCCTGCTCGAGCCGCAGCTGGGTCACCGAGGCGTTGCGCGAGGTATTGGTCTGCGCCTGGGAGAGGCCGGGAATGCCGCAGAGCAGCAGCAGGATGGCCAGCCAGGCGGCCAACCCTGCGGCCAGCCATGGCGCGCGCGAGCCCTCAGTGCGGAGCCTTTTCGAGCAAGGCGTAGAAGAAGCCGTCGTGATCACCCAGGGGATTGTCCCGGACGGCACGGGCAATCTCGCCGCTTTGGGGCAGCAAATGACCGGGAGAGCGCAGCAATCGGGCATCGGTGTTGTGCGCAAGGAACGCATCGATCTGGTGCGCGCCCTCTTCGAGAAAGACCGAACACGTGCAGTACAACAAACGACCGCCTGGCCTGACCAAGGGCCACAGAGACGCCAGCAGCATGGCCTGCTGGAGCGCCAATTGCTCGATGTCGCTCTCGCGCCGGAGCCATCGCACGTCCGGATGGCGACGCACGATGCCGGACGCGGTGCAGGGCGCGTCGAGCAGCACGCCGTCGAAGAGCCGGCCGTCCCACCAGGATGATGGCCGGGCTGCGTCGCCGATCCGGATGTCGGCCTCGAGGCCGAGCCGGGCGAGGGTCTCGCCGATGCGGCGGCTGCGCTGCTGGTCGACCTCGACGGCGGTGACCTCCAGCCCACCGCGACCCGCATGACCGCCCTGGCCGCCGAACTCGAGCAGGTGGGCGGTCTTTCCGCCCGGCGCAGCGCAGGCATCGAGGATGCGCAGGGGCGAATCCGAACCAAGCGATTCGCGCAGGCCGCCGAGCAGGAGCGGCGCGGCCAGCTGGGCGGCCGCGTCCTGTACCGAGGCCAGGCCGGCGCCGAAGCCCGGCAACTCGTGGACCGGCCGCGGCGCTCGCAGCTGCACCCCGCTGTCGGCCACCGGAACGCCTTCGAGGCCGGCCAGCACCAGCGATTCGAGGTAGGCCGGGACATCCGTCTTGAGGCGGTTCACGCGCAAGGTCATCGGCGCATGGCTGTTGTTCGCCGCCAGCACCCGCTGCCAGTCGCGCGGATAGGCGCGGCGAAGGCGCTCGATCCACCAGCGCGGATGGTTCCACTGCGCCACCGGCTCGCGATCGGTGATGGCGACCAGCTCGTCCCGCTCCCGCAGGAACCGGCGCAGGCAGGCATTGATGAAGCTGGCCTGCGCCCGCGTGCCGGAATGGCGCTTGGCCGCTTCGACCGCCTGGTCGACCAGCGTGAAGGGTTCGTAGGGCGCTGCCGCCGCATCCCAGGCCAGCGCGAGCGCGGTACACAGCAGCGCATCGGCCGCCGGCGGCGGGGTGCGCTTGGCCAAGTGCCGGCGCAGGGCTTCGGCGCGGCCGAGCCAGCGGATGACATGGAAGCCGAGCGCCTGGACGCCCGGCCGCAGTGCTGGCTCGACGGCTTCGAAGGCCGCGGTGCCCGATGTGCCGGCGCGGATCGCGGCCAGAGCCTGCGCGGTGAGCTGGAGCTGCCGCCAGAGCGGCGGCGACTGAAGCGCTGACTGCGGCAGCGATTGCGGCGGCGGCGAGCCGGCAGGTGAGGAATCTGGATGGGCTGGCAACTTGGGTTCGCGCGTAAGGATAAGTTCGTCTCGTGTCGCTCGTCAGTGCAAGGGTGCGGCAGGCTTCAATTGCATGATCCAGGCCACCAGCAGCGCCGGAAACTGGGCGATCGCCGCGTTGTACTGCATCACGGCCTGGTTGAACTGGTTGCGGGCGATTTCCGCGGCGGCGGAGGGCTCCGGCCAGGCCAGCGGCACCGCGGCAGCCTGGTCGTGCAGGGCCTCCTCGCGGCCGCCCAGCGGCGTGGGGCGCGACAAGGTGCCGTCCGCATCGAAGCTCACCACCGCGTCCGGATGCAGGCTTTGCCAGGCTGCGAGCATGGCGTGCAGGGCAGTCGCCAGGGCCGCGATGCCCTTGGGGCGAAGCGGATGCAGTCGGGTCGCCGCCAGCAAAGTCGTCAACTGGCCTGCGGAGGCATCGAGCGATGCCGCCGCATTCGAAACCGCGCCGGCCGTCGTTGGACCGGCCGGCGCTGGTTCGGCATGCGCCCGTACGAATTCGAGTTGCCGCAGCAGCGCCGCGTCGAGCAGCGCGTAGGCCTGCAGCGCCGCGGAGCGAAGCCGCACGATGCGGTTGTAGGCCCCGACGAACCAGAAGAGCAGCAACGCGAGGGCGATCCACCACCCCACCGAATCCAGCAGGTCGTTCATCCCCCGAACCCGCCCGCCCAAGAAAAAGCCTCCCGACCGTTGAAGGAGGGGAGGCTTTGTCGTCCGGTCATGGCCGGGATGCTAACCAGTTACGCGGCAGGTGCGCTCTGGTCGACATCCGCCACGCTGGCTTCGTCGCTGGCATCGGTGCTGCTGCCGCCCGCCAGGTCGGCCGCCTCGGATTCGGCGATGGCGCGGCGCTCGGCCTCGTCCATCGCATCCTTGACCTTGCGGGCCTGGTGGTAGGCCATGCCGGTACCTGCGGGAATCAGGCGGCCGACGATGACGTTTTCCTTCAGGCCGCGCAGTTCGTCGCGCTTGCCCATGATCGCCGCCTCGGTCAGCACGCGCGTCGTTTCCTGGAACGATGCGGCGCTGATGAAGCTGTCGGTCGAGAGCGAAGCCTTGGTGATGCCCAGCAGCAGGTTGGTGAACGTCGCGGGAATCTTGCCTTCGGCGCGCAGGGCGTCGTTGGTGTTGAGCATCTCGCTGCGCTCGACCTGTTCGCCGGCGATGTAGGTGGTGTCACCCGGGTTCTCGACCACGACGCGGCGCAGCATCTGGCGAACGATCACCTCGATGTGCTTGTCGTTGATCTTCACGCCCTGCAAGCGGTAGACGTCCTGCACCTCGTCGACGATGTAGCGCGCCAGTTCTTCCGAGCCGAGCAGGCGCAGGATGTCCTGCGGGTCCGCCGGTCCGTCGACCACGCTTTCGCCCTTGTTCACCACCTGGCCTTCGTGCACCAGGATGTTCTTCTCCTTCGGCACCAGGTCTTCCCAGACCTTGCCGTCCGGGTCGGTGATCTGCAGGCGGATCTTGCCCTTGGTCTCCTTGCCGAACGACACGGTACCGGTCATTTCGGCGAGCATGCCCTTGTCCTTCGGCGAACGCGCCTCGAACAGCTCGGCCACCCGCGGCAAGCCGCCGGTGATGTCGCGGGTCTTCTGGCCTTCGACCGGAATGCGCGCGAGCACCTCGCCGGGACCGACGTCCTGGCCGTCGCGCACCTGGACCAGGGCGCCGACCGGGAAGCCGATCGTCACCGAGTGATCGGTGCCGGGGATCTTGACTTCGCTGCCGGAGGCATCGATCAGCTTCACCTGCGGACGCACGACCTTGGCCGCGCCGCGGCGCTTCGGATCGATCACGACCAGCGTCGAAAGCCCGGTCACTTCGTCGACCTGCTTGGCGACCGTGAGGCCTTCCTCGACGTTCTCGAACTTGGTGCGTCCGGCGAACTCCGTGATGATCGGCCGGGTCAGCGGATCCCAGGTCGCCAGCACATTGCCGGCCTTGACCTGCTGGTCCGCCTTGACCGCCAGCGTGGCGCCGTACGGCACCTTGTGGCGTTCGCGCTCGCGGCCGTGCTCGTCATGGATGACGATCTCGCCCGAGCGTGCGATCACCACCAGCTCGCTCTTGCTGTTGGTCACGTAGCGCATCGTGGCGTTGAAGCCGATCACGCCGTTGGACTTGGCCTCGACGCTCGAAGCCACCGCCGCACGCGAAGCCGCACCGCCGATGTGGAAGGTCCGCATCGTGAGCTGGGTACCCGGCTCGCCGATCGACTGCGCGGCGATCACGCCGACCGCTTCGCCGTTGTTCACCAGGCCGCCGCGGCCGAGGTCGCGGCCGTAGCACTTGGCGCAGATGCCGAAGCGGGTGGCGCAGGTGAGCGCCGTGCGGACCTTGACCTCGTCGACGCTCTCGGCTTCGAGCGCGTCGATCAGGTCTTCGTCCAGCATGTCGCCGGGGTTGGCGAGCACCGCACGGGTTTCCGGGTGCAGCACTTCCTCGGCCGCGGTACGGCCGAGGATTCGGTCGCGCAGCGACTCGATGACTTCACCGCCCTCGACGATGGCGCGCATCACGGCGCCCTCGTGGGTGCCGCAATCCTGCTCGATCACCACCAGGTCCTGGGTCACGTCGACCAGGCGACGCGTCAGGTAGCCGGAGTTGGCGGTCTTGAGCGCCGTGTCGGCCAGGCCCTTGCGGGCGCCGTGGGTGGAGATGAAGTACTCCAGCACGTTCAGGCCTTCGCGGAAGTTCGCGGTGATCGGTGTCTCGATGATCGAGCCGTCCGGCTTGGCCATCAGGCCGCGCATGCCGGCCACCTGCCGGATCTGCGCAGCGGAACCGCGCGCACCGGAGTCGGCCATCATGTAGATCGAGTTGAAGGATTCCTGCTCGACCAGCGCGCCGTGGCGATCGGTGACCTTCTCCTTCGAGAGCTTGGCCATCATGACCTTCGACACTTCGTCGCCGGCCTTGCCCCAGATGTCGACCACCTTGTTGTAGCGCTCGCCGGAGGTGACGAGGCCCGACACGTACTGCTGCTCGATCTCCTTCACTTCCTTGGCGGAGCGCTCGATGATGCCGTGCTTCTCGGCCGGGACCAGCATGTCGTCGATCGCGATCGAGATGCCGGCCTTGGTGGCCAGGCGGAAGCCGTTCTGCAACAGCTTGTCCGCGAAGATCACGGTCTCTTTCAGGCCGCACTTGCGGAACGAGACGTTGATGAGCTTGGAGATTTCCTTCTTCTTCAGCGCCTTGTTGATGTTGGAGAACGGCAGGCCCTTCGGCAGGATCTCGGACAGGAGCGCACGGCCCGCCGTGGTATCGACGAGCGAGGTGCTCGGCGTGAATTCGCCGGTTTCCTTGTTCTTCGTGTACTCGGTGATGCGGACCGCGACCTTGGCGGTGAGCTCGACCACGTTGGCGTCGAGCGCGCGCTGCACTTCGCTGATGTTGGCGAAGATCAGGCCCTCGCCCCGGGCGTTGATGCGCTCGCGGGTCGTGTAGTAGAGGCCCAGCACCACGTCCTGCGACGGCACGATCGACGGTTCGCCGCTGGCCGGGAACAGCACGTTGTTGGACGCCAACATCAGGGTGCGGGCTTCCATCTGGGCTTCGACCGACAGCGGCACGTGGACGGCCATCTGGTCGCCGTCGAAGTCGGCGTTGAAGGCGGCGCAGACCAGCGGATGCAGCTGGATCGCCTTGCCTTCGATCAGGATCGGCTCGAAGGCCTGGATGCCGAGGCGGTGCAGGGTCGGTGCGCGGTTCAGCATCACCGGGTGCTCCTTGATCACCTCCTCGAGGATGTCCCAGACCACCGGCGTGCCGGATTCGACTTCCTTCTTGGCGGCCTTGATCGTGGTCGCGATGCCCATGGCTTCGAGGCGCGAGAAGATGAAGGGCTTGAAGAGTTCGAGCGCCATCAGCTTCGGCAGGCCGCACTGGTGCAGCTTGAGCGTCGGGCCCACCACGATCACCGAACGGCCGGAGTAGTCGACCCGCTTGCCCAGCAAGTTCTGGCGGAAGCGACCGCTCTTGCCCTTGATCATGTCGGCGAGCGACTTGAGCGCACGCTTGTTGGCGCCGGTCATGGCCTTGCCGCGGCGGCCGTTGTCCAGCAGCGAATCGACCGCTTCCTGCAGCATCCGCTTCTCGTTGCGGGCGATGATTTCGGGTGCCTTCAGTTCGAGCAGGCGACGCAGGCGGCTGTTGCGGTTGATGACCCGGCGATAGAGATCGTTCAGGTCGGAGGTCGCGAAGCGGCCGCCGTCCAGCGGCACCAGCGGACGCAGGTCCGGCGGCAGCACCGGCAGCACGTCGAGCACCATCCACTCGGGCTTGATGCCCGACTTGCGGAACGCCTCGAGCACCTTGAGGCGCTTGGAGTTCTTCTTGACCTTGACTTCGGAGCCGGTCAGGTCGCCGCGCAGGCGCTCGATCTCGCTATCGAGCTCGATCGCCATCAAGAGGTCCTTGATGCCTTCGGCGCCCATCTTGGCGACGAACTCGTCGCCGTATTCCTTGCGCTTCGCGTCAAAGTCGTCCTCGGACATGATGTCCCGCTTCTTGAGCGGGGTCATGCCCGGGTCGGTGATGACATAGGCTTCGAAGTACAGCACGCGCTCGATGTCGCGCAGCGTCATGTCGAGCACGAGGCCCAGGCGCGACGGCAGCGACTTCAGGAACCAGATGTGCGCGCAGGGCGCCGCCAGGTCAATGTGACCCATGCGCTCGCGGCGAACCTTGGTCTGCGTGACTTCGACGCCACACTTCTCACAGATCACGCCGCGGTGCTTCAGGCGCTTGTACTTGCCACACAGGCACTCGTAGTCCTTGATCGGGCCGAAGATCTTGGCGCAGAACAGGCCGTCGCGCTCGGGCTTGAAGGTCCGGTAGTTGATGGTCTCGGGCTTCTTCACCTCGCCGAAAGACCACGAGCGGATCTTCTCGGGCGATGCCATGCCGATGCGGATGGCATCGAAATGCTCGTCCGGCGTGAATTGCTTGAACAGGTCGAGTAATGACTTCATGTGACTCTTTCCTTTTCCGCTTATGAGCGTTCCAGTTCAATGTCGAGGCCCAAGGAACGGATTTCCTTGACCAGCACATTGAACGATTCCGGCATGCCGGCTTCGATCGTGTGTTCGCCCTTGACGATGCTCTCGTACACCTTGGTACGGCCCTGCACGTCGTCGGACTTCACGGTGAGCATTTCCTGCAGCACGTAGGACGCGCCGTAGGCCTCGAGCGCCCACACTTCCATTTCGCCGAAGCGCTGGCCGCCGAACTGCGCCTTGCCGCCGAGCGGCTGCTGCGTGACCAGGCTGTACGGGCCGGTCGAACGGGCGTGCATCTTGTCGTCCACCAGGTGGTGCAGCTTGAGCACGTGCATGTAGCCGACCGTGACCGGACGCTCGAACTGGTCGCCGGTGCGGCCGTCGTACAGGTAGGCCTGGGTGCGCGTGTCGGTCAGGCCCTTGAGCTTGGCGACTTCTTCCGGATAGGCGAGCTTCAGCATGCCGCGGATCTCTTCCTCGGAAGCACCGTCGAACACCGGCGTCGCGAAGGGCACGCCGGTCGCGAGGTTGCCGGCCATCTCGAGCACGTCGGCATCGCTCAGCTTGGAAAGGTCTTCCTTGCGTCCCGAGCCGTTGTAGAGCTGGTCCATGAACTTGCGCAGCTCGGCCACCTTGGCTTCGGCCTGCAGCATGTCGCCGATGCGCTGGCCGATGCCCTTGCCGGCCCAGCCCAGATGCACTTCGAGGACCTGACCCACGTTCATGCGCGAAGGCACGCCCAGCGGGTTCAGGCAGATGTCGCACGGCGTGCCGTCGGCCATGTGGGGCATGTCCTCGACCGGAACGATCTTGGACACGACACCCTTGTTGCCGTGGCGGCCGGCCATCTTGTCGCCCGGCTGCAGGCGGCGCTTGACGGCCAGGTACACCTTGACCATCTTGAGCACGCCCGCGGGCAACTCGTCGCCCTGGGTGAGCTTCTTGCGCTTTTCTTCGAACATCAGGTCGAAGCTGTGGCGGGTCTGCTCGAGCGAGTTCTTGATCGATTCGAGCTGGGTCGCGACCTCGTCCTCGGCCGGGCGGATGTCGAACCAGTGGAAGCGCTCGATCGAGGCCAGGTAGGCCTTGTCCAGCTTGCTGCCCTTGGCCAGCTTGTTCGGGCCACCGTTGGCGGTGCGGCCGGTCAGGAGCTTCTCGATCCGGTCGAACGCGTCGGCTTCGACGATGCGCAGCTGGTCGTTCAGGTCGAGGCGGAAGCGCTTGAGCTCGTCGTCGATGATCTGCTGGGCGCGCTTGTCGCGGGTGATGCCTTCGCGGGTGAACACCTGCACATCGATGACCGTGCCTTGCGAGCCCTGGTCGACGCGCAGCGAGGTGTCCTTCACGTCCGAGGCCTTCTCGCCGAAGATCGCGCGGAGCAGCTTTTCTTCGGGCGTGAGCGTGGTCTCGCCCTTCGGCGTGACCTTGCCCACCAGGGTGTCGCCCGGCTGCACTTCGGCGCCGACGTAGATGATGCCGGACTCGTCGAGCCGGTTGAGCTGCTGCTCGGCCAGGTTCGGGATGTCGCGGGTGATTTCCTCGGCACCGAGCTTGGTGTCGCGTGCCATCACCACCAGTTCCTCGATGTGGATCGAGGTGTAGCGGTCTTCGGCGACGACGCGTTCGCTGATCAGGATCGAGTCCTCGAAGTTGTAGCCGTTCCAGGGCATGAACGCCACCAGCATGTTCTGGCCGAGGGCCAGTTCGCCGAGGTCGGTCGATGCGCCGTCGGCCACGACGTCGCCCTTGGCGATCTTGTCGCCGCGCTTGACGATCGGACGCTGGTGGATGTTGGTGTTCTGGTTCGAACGCTGGTACTTGATCAGGTTGTAGATGTCGACGCCGACTTCGCCTGCAGCGGCTTCGGCATCGTTCACGCGCACCACGATGCGGGTGGCATCGACATAGTCGACGATGCCGCCGCGGGTGGCCGTGACCACGGTGCCGGAGTCGATCGCCGAGACGCGCTCGATGCCGGTACCGACGAAGGCCTTCTCGGGACGGAGCACCGGCACCGCCTGGCGCTGCATGTTGGCGCCCATCAGCGCGCGGTTCGCATCGTCATGCTCCAGGAAGGGCACGAGCGAGGCAGCCACCGAGACGATCTGCGCGGGCGACACATCCATGTACTGGATGCGCTCGGCGCTCACCAGGATGGATTCGCCGGCTTCGCGCGCGGAGACCAGGTCGCCGGTCAGCACGCCGTCCTTGTCGAGCGCTGCGTTGGCCTGCGCGATCACGTACTTGCCTTCCTCGATGGCCGACAGGTAGTCGATCTCCATCGTGACCTTGCCGTCGACCACGCGGCGATACGGCGTCTCGATGAAGCCGTATTCGTTCAGGCGGGCGTACAGGGCCAGCGAGTTGATCAGACCGATGTTCGGGCCTTCGGGAGTCTCGATCGGGCAGACCCGGCCGTAGTGGGTGACGTGAACGTCGCGCACTTCGAAGCCGGCGCGCTCGCGGGTCAGGCCGCCCGGGCCGAGGGCCGAGACGCGCCGCTTGTGCGTGATCTCGGACAGCGGGTTGGTCTGGTCCATGAACTGCGACAGCTGCGAGGCACCGAAGAACTCCTTCAACGCGGCCGAGATCGGCTTGCTGTTGATGAGGTCGTGCGGCATCAGCGGCTCTTGCTCGGCCTGGCCGAGGCGTTCCTTGACGGCCTTCTCGATGCGGGCGAGACCGGTGCGGTACTGGTTCTCGGCCAGTTCGCCGACGCAGCGCACCCGGCGGTTGCCGAGGTGGTCGATGTCGTCGACTTCGCCGTTGCCGTTGCGCAGGTCGACCAGGATCTTGACCACCGACAGGATGTCTTCGTTGGTCAGGACCATCGGACCGGTCGACTCGTCGCGACCGACCTTGGCGTTGAACTTCATGCGGCCGACGCGCGACAGGTCGTAGGTGTCGGGGTTGTAGAAGAGGCGCTGGAACAGGGCCTGCACGGCATCTTCGGTCGGCGGTTCGCCGGGCCGCATCATGCGGTAGATGGCCACGCGGGCCGCGAACTCGTCGACGGTCTCGTCGATGCGGAGGGTCTGCGAGATGTAGGCGCCCTGGTCGAGTTCGTTGGTGTAGATGACCTGGATGTCCTGCACGCCGGCGGTGCGCAGCTTCTTGAGCAGCGCCTCGGTCAGCTCGTCATTGGCCTTGGCGAGGATTTCGCCCGAGTCGCCGTCGACGATGTTGCGGGCCAGCACGCGGCCGACCAGGAAGTCTTCCGGCACGCTGATGTGCGTGGTGTTCGACTGCTCGAGTTCGCGGGTGTGGCGCGCGGTGACGCGCTTGTCCTTGGCGACCACGACCTTGCCCGACTTGTCGGTGATGTCGAAGCGCGCGACTTCGCCGCGCAGGCGCTCGGACACGAACTCCATCTGCGCGCCGCTGTCCATCAGGCGGAAGTTGTCGTTGACGAAGAAGTTCGCCAGGATCGACTCCGGATTGAGGCCGATCGCCTTCAAGAGGATCGTGACCGGCATCTTGCGGCGGCGGTCGACGCGGAAGTACAGCATGTCCTTCGGGTCGAACTCGAAGTCCAGCCACGAGCCGCGGTAGGGAATCACGCGGGCCGAGAACAGGAGCTTGCCGGAGCTGTGCGTCTTGCCCTTGTCGTGTTCGAAGAACACGCCGGGCGAACGGTGCAGCTGCGACACGATCACGCGCTCGGTGCCGTTGATGATGAAGGAACCCTTGTCGGTCATGAGCGGCACTTCGCCCATGTAGACCTCTTGTTCCTTGACTTCCTTGACCACCTTCGACTGCGAGGTCGACGATTCGCGGTCATAGATGATGAGCTGGACCTTGGCACGCACGGCCGAGGCGAAGGTGAGGCCGCGGGTTTGGCATTCGCGCACGTCGAAGGCGGGCTTCGCGAGGTTGTACTCGAGGAACTTCATCTCGACGAAACCGTTGTGCGAGACGATCGGGAACGCGGCATCGAAGGCAGCCTGGAGGCCTTCGATGGTGCGCTTTTGCGGCGGAATGCCTGCCTGCAGGAACGCGGTGTACGCGTCCTTCTGCATCTGGAGCAGGTAAGGAATTTCGACGACGCTGTCGCGATTACCGAAATTTTTTCGGATGCGCTTGCGTTCGGTATAGCTGTAGGTGGCGGTGGACGGTTGGACCATGCGAGCTCCGGGGCTTGGAATCTTCAGCGACTTGTCAGCGGTGCTTGCGCATCGCTGCTTGGCGGCTGGCCACTACCAGCCGATGGCGGACGGCGATGCATTGCACATCGCCCGAACCAAGGGATCTTCTGCAGTCGGGGTCAGAAGACACTCAAAAACCGGCGTAAGGCTCGGCTTTTGGGTGCGCTCTGAAAGCGCAAAAGGCTGGTCCTTGGAAACCAGCCCGCGTAAATCGGGACGGAAGCCCGGCAAGCGACATGCGCGCCGCCCGGCCCCCAGCCGACTTACTTCAGCTCGACCTTGGCGCCAGCGTCTTCCAGCTTCTTCTTGGCGGCTTCGGCGTCTGCCTTGGACAGGCCTTCCTTGACGGCCTTCGGTGCGCCGTCGACCAGGTCCTTGGCTTCCTTGAGGCCGAGGCCGGTGATTTCGCGCACGGCCTTAATGGCGGACACCTTGTTGGCGCCGGCTTCCATCAGCATGACGTTGAACTCGGTCTTTTCCTCGACCGCAGCAGCGGCTGCACCGCCACCGCCGGCGGCCGGAGCCGACATGGCCGCGGCGCTCACGCCGAATTTCTCTTCGATGGCTTTCACCAGGTCGTTGAGTTCCATGACCGTCATGCTGTCCAGCGCGGTCAAGAATGCGTCTTTATCGAATGCCATTTTGATTTCCTAACAATTGGGTTGAATTTCTCGAACGCAAGCCTCAGGCGGGCTGCGCTTCTGCGGTTGCTTCTGCGGCCGGTGCTTCGTCGCCGCCGCCCCGCTTCTCCGCCAGCGCGGCCAGAACACGGGCCGTGCGCGAGATCGGGGACTGCATCAAGCCCAGCAACTGGGACAACAGGACTTCCTTGGAAGGAATGTTGGCCAGTTGCTTCACGCCTTCGACATCCAGGGCCTTGCCTGCGAAGGCGCCGCCGCGAATGACCAACTTGTCGTTGGTCTTCGCGAAATCGGCCACCACCTTCGCGGCGGCCACGGCGTCTTCGGAGAAGCCATAGATGAGCGGTCCGGTCATCTGGTTGCCGACGACTTCGAATGCGCTACCTGCGACAGCACGGCGTGCCAGCGTGTTCTTCAACACGCTGAGGTTCACACCCTTGCTGCGCGCATCGTTGCGCAATTTGGTCATGTCGGCGACCGTGATGCCACGGTATTCCGCGATCACGAGCGTTTGAGCTTTTGCGGCGAGGCTGGTCACATCACTGACGACCGCTTCTTTCTCACTGCGATTCAGACTCAAGGTCTACTCCTTCAGATGCGTCCTTCGGCGGGAAAGCCTCGGAACGCGCTTCAATCAGCGACCAACTGTTTCGGAAAAAATCCTCTGCAGCGGGATCGCCATCTGCGCTGGCCGCCTCGCAAAAGGCGGGGCGATTAAGTGCAAGCAACCCTGCACGCCAGCGGTCTTGGATGGCCCGGGGCGATGAAGACACCGTCCCGACCCACCACACTGTCCCGCCGCCTTCCGGCGCCGGGACAAGTTACTTTCAGCCCTGCGCCGCGATGGTCTGGGTATCGACGCGAACGCCGAGGCCCATGGTCGAGGACACCGCCACCTTGCGCAGGTAGACACCCTTGCTGGTCGCGGGCTTGGCCTTGACCAGCGCCTCGATCAGCGCCGCCAGGTTGCCCTGCAGCTTGTCGGTATCGAACGAGCGGCGACCGATGGTGCCGTGCACGATGCCGGCCTTGTCGACCCGGAACTGGACCTGGCCGGCCTTCGCGTTCTTCACGGCGGTGGCCACGTCCGGCGTCACGGTGCCGACCTTAGGGTTCGGCATCAGGCCGCGGGGGCCCAGGATCTGGCCGAGCGTACCGACCACGCGCATGGCGTCCGGTGCGGCGATGACGACGTCGAAGGGCATGTCGCCCGCCTTCACCATCGCGGCCAGGTCGTCCATGCCGACGATGTCGGCGCCGGCAGCCTTGGCTTCGTCGGCCTTGGCGCCTTGGGCGAACACGGCCACGCGCTTGGTCTTGCCGGTGCCGTTGGGCATCACGACGGCGCCGCGCACCACCTGGTCCGACTTCTTGGCATCGATGCCGAGCTGCACGGCCACGTCGATCGACTCATCGAACTTGGCGGTTGCAGCTTCCTTGACGATGCCGATCGCATCGACCAGCGGGTACAGCTTGTTGCTGTCGACCTTGCCGGCCAGCGCTTTTTGCTTCTTGGTCATCTTGGCCATTTACACGCCCTCCACATTCACGCCCATCGAGCGGGCAGAGCCGGCGATGGTGCGAACCGCCGCGTCCAGGTCGGCAGCGGTCAGGTCCTTCATCTTGGTCTTGGCGATTTCCTCGAGCTGGGCCCGGGTGATCTTGCCGACCTTGTCGAGGTGCGGACGCGCAGAGCCCTTGTCGAGCTTGATCGCCTTCTTGATCAAGGTGATCGCCGGCGGCGTCTTGATGATGAAGGTGAAGCTCTTGTCCGCGAAGGCGGTGATGACCACCGGCAGCGGCAGGCCTGGCTCGACGCCTTGGGTCTGCGCGTTGAACGCCTTGCAGAACTCCATGATGTTCAAGCCACGCTGGCCCAGTGCGGGACCGATGGGTGGTGACGGATTGGCCTTACCAGCTGGGACTTGCAGCTTGATGAAGCCGACGATTTTCTTCGCCATGCTTTTCTCCTTGCGGGTGATAGCGCCTGGGCTCTAGGGCCGCGGCTCCCCGGGGGTTGGACGACTCTTTCGAAAAAAGCTGCTTGCCGAGTCGAGGGAGCAAGAGCCGCAAAGGGACGCCCGAGTCGGCCGATGCCGACTTCGAGCGATCAACACATCAGGTCTTCTCGACCTGCGAAAACTCGAGTTCGACCGGCGTTGCGCGGCCGAAGATCATCACGGACACGCGAACCTTGTTCTTCTCGTAGTTGACTTCCTCGACCGTGCCGTTGAAGTCGGTGAAGGGGCCTTCCTTGACGCGAACGAACTCGCCGACGATGAATTCGACCTTGTGGCGCGGCTTCTCGGTGCCTTGCTGCATCTGGCCGACGATGTTCTCGACTTCCTTCTGGGAGATCGGAGCCGGCCGGTTCTTTGCGCCGCCGACGAAACCGGTGACCTTGTTGGTGTGCTTCACCAGGTGCCAACTCTCGTCGTCCATGATCATCTCGACCAGCACGTAGCCCGGGAAGAACCGGCGCTCGGTGGTGCGGCGCTGGCCGTTCTTCATCTCGACCACTTCTTCGGTCGGGACCAGGATGCGGCCGAACTTGCCTTGCATGCCGGCGCGGTTGATGCGCTCGGTGATGTTGCGCTCGACCGCTTTCTCCATGCCGGAATAGGCATGAACCACGTACCAGCGCAGATCCGGATTGGACGGGGGCACCAGGAGCGGATGAACCGCTTCCGCGGGTTCCGCCGGCTCGGCTGCTGCGTCGATTGCTTGATCGGACATTATTTTCTCCAGCCCAGGATGAGGTCGAAAAACACCCATTCGAGCGTCTTGTCGGTGAGCCAAAGGAAGAGCGACATGATGGCGACGAACGCGAACACGTACGCCGTCATCTGAATGGTTTCCTTGCGGGTCGGCCAGACGACCTTCTTGACCTCGCGCCATGAATCCCGGCCGAACGCGCCCAACTGGCGGCCGTTCTCCGAACTGGCGAAGGCACCGACCGCTGCGGCCAAGCCGACCAGGAGCGCGATCCACTGAACGATCGGACCCTGGCGAGCGAGCAGGTAGAACGCAACCACGGCGCCAACCGCCAGCGCAACCGCCGCCGCCAACTTGGCTTTGTCGGCGCCGGTACTGACGGTCTCGATCTGATTGGTGGCCATCTTGGCAATATTCCTGCGGCCTTGCGGCCTTGTTCAATGCGTCTTCCGAGACGCCGAAGCCCGTCGTGAAGGACGGGCTTTTCAAGGTGACCAGGTCAGCGGACTGCCCGGTCAATCGATGCCACGGGTGGTGGCAGGGGCAGTAGGAATCGAACCTACAACCTTCGGTTTTGGAGACCGACGCTCTGCCAATTGAGCTATACCCCTTCGCAATCCTTACTTGTCCAGGATCTTTGCCACCACGCCCGAGCCCACGGTGCGGCCGCCTTCGCGGATGGCGAAGCGCAGCCCCTCTTCCATGGCGATCGGGTTGATCAGCTTCACGGTGATGCTGACGTTGTCGCCCGGCATGACCATTTCCTTGTCCGTCGGCAACTCGATCGCGCCGGTCACGTCCGTGGTGCGGAAGTAGAACTGCGGACGGTAGTTGTTGAAGAACGGCGTGTGGCGGCCGCCTTCGTCCTTCGACAGCACATACACCTCGGCGGTGAAGTGCGTGTGCGGCTTGATCGAACCGGGCTTGCACAGCACCTGGCCNTTGATCAGCTTCACGGTGATGCTGACGTTGTCGCCCGGCATGACCATTTCCTTGTCCGTCGGCAACTCGATCGCGCCGGTCACGTCCGTGGTGCGGAAGTAGAACTGCGGACGGTAGTTGTTGAAGAACGGCGTGTGGCGGCCGCCTTCGTCCTTCGACAGCACATACACCTCGGCGGTGAAGTGCGTGTGCGGCTTGATCGAACCGGGCTTGCACAGCACCTGGCCGCGCTCGACTTCTTCGCGCTTGGTGCCGCGCAGCAGCACGCCGACGTTGTCGCCCGCCTGGCCCTGGTCGAGCAGCTTGCGGAACATCTCGACGCCGGTGCAGGTGGTCTTGACCGTCGGGCGAATGCCGACGATCTCGATTTCCTCGCCGACCTTGATCACGCCGCGCTCGACCGCGCCGGTGACCACCGTGCCGCGACCGGAGATCGAGAACACGTCCTCGACCGGCATCAGGAAGGTGCCGTCGATCTTGCGCTCGGGCGTGGGGATGTAGGTGTCGAGCGCGTCGGCCAGCTTCATGATGGCTTCTTCGCCGAGCGGGCCCTTGTCGCCTTCGAGGGCGAGCTTGGCCGAGCCGTGGATGATGGGAGTGGCATCGCCCGGGAACTCGTACTTGTCGAGCAGCTCGCGCACTTCCATCTCGACCAGCTCGAGCAGTTCGGCGTCGTCGACCATGTCGCACTTGTTCAGGAAGACGATGATGTAGCCGACACCCACCTGGCGCGCCAGCAGGATGTGCTCGCGGGTCTGGGGCATCGGGCCGTCGGCAGCCGAGCAGACCAGGATGGCGCCATCCATCTGGGCGGCGCCGGTGATCATGTTCTTCACGTAGTCGGCGTGGCCGGGGCAGTCGACGTGTGCGTATCATCTCTCATCCCTTGACCCCTCGCCAGCCGTGACAAGCTTGTACGCAGAGAGGCCGCCGCATTGTGCAGGCGATTCACCAGCTCATCCATTGCCCTTCAACAACGTGTGAAGACAAAAGCGCTCATCGCCTAAAGATCCGATGGTTGCGCAACCCGCCCCGCTTGCTCACCCATTCCGCTTGCTCGCAAATTGCAACGTCACCAACACGGCGCCCGCAACCCTCGTCCTAGAAATCCCCACACCCATTGCGCCGCTCCGTATCCACGCAACTCGCGAGATTCGGTCGCGAACGCACCCGCGACCATTCCCGCGCCAGCACATCGCCGCCTTGCGCCTGCCGGTCGCCATCGAGCGGACCCGTCGCAAAGCAGATCGGGGGCGGCGCGATGTTGCGGTCATAGGTCCAAGTCGTGAGGGTCTCGCGCAGCACATCGGGCTTGGGCAAGCCGTTGAACGCACTCACCGTGAGCCGCCCCGGCACGACCTGTACGGCGTAGCCCGCAGCCGAAGCGAACTCGCCGCCGATCGAATAGATGCCCGGCGCGCTCGCGGCGTCGGCCGCTGAGGTCGGAACGCCATAGAACGACCCCGCCGTGTCGCCGAGGATCAAACCGGTCACGCTGAAGATGAAGCGCGGGTTGGGCAAGCCGGCACGCCGCGCCGCATCGTTGACGACAACGAAGGCCGTGGGTTGCTGTGCGTAGATGAAGTGATTGTCCGAAGGCGAGATCGAGACGGTGCAAAGCCCGAGATAGGCGCAGTGATACAGGTTGGGTAGCGGGCCGCTCCCCGCCAGGCCGCCGCGAGTTTCACCCTGCCAGGTGTCGGCCCACACCCGCCACGGCGCCCCCGTGATCGCATGGCCACCGGGGTTCTGCAATCGCGCCCCGGCAACGAGATCGGTCGAGTTCGACGCGCTCACGCCGCCGCCAAGCCCGAGGTCGCCGCTCAGCGTTCGGACAAAAACCGAACCGGCCGTGGTCGCGCCGGCCGCCAAAGATTGCGGCGCATTGGCGGCTGCATCGAAACCCGCCGCCGCCACCGAACCCAAGGTCAGCGCGCCTGCGTTGACGTAGCTGAAAGCACCGGCAGCACCGCCGCCGACGTTGGCGACGTTGTTGCCCGGAGCCTGGAGTTGCACCGAGCCCGACCTCGACCGTGCAAGCAACGAATTGGCATTGATCGGCGCTGCAGCGCCCTGCGTCACATCGCCGCCCGAGACCAGCCCCAGCTGGCCGACGTCGAGAGCCCCGGCCAGCTGGATGCCGCCGGCGCCACCCTCGTTCTGCAAGGTCAGACCACCGGTGCGGGTGATGGCGCCGTTGACCCCGATGTCGCCCGCATGCGCGTTGCTGCCGACCACCAGCGTCGGCGCGCCCAGCAGCGCCAACTCGGCGGCCGAGAGCGAGAAGCCGGTGGCAGGACCGCCCGCCAGCGAGATCGGCGCAGCGACGCTGTCGGTCGCGACACCGGCTGCATCGAGCCCGCCCGGCCGAACATTCATCACGCCTGCCGCCGACACCGGCGCCTGGATCACGATCGCGTCGGTGCTTCGGTCGTTGTCTGCGCGCAGCACCACCTGGCGGCTGCCCGAGACCAGCGTCTGCACGCCCGACACCGAATTGGCGACCACCAGGCCCGCACCGTTGGCCTGCGCCCGGCCGGTGATCTCGACATTGCCGCCGGTGGTGGTGAGGACCTGCGCGCCGTTCTCGATGCGCACGCCCGCGCTGGTCGACCCGGCGCGTGCCAGGTCGTCGACATGGCCGCGGAGGGTGACGTTGCCGCTTTCCGAGCCGATCGTCGCCGCACTGACCTGAACGCCCGCCGCCGGCGTCGGCGCAACGCCTTGGTCGGCCAGGTGATCGCTGCCTCGACCGACGATCGAGATGTTGCCGCTGCGGGTGATCACGCTCCCGATGCCTTGCGGTGCTTCGACCAGCACGCCGGTGTTGTTAGTACTGCTGCCCTGGATGTCGATGCCGCCCGTGCTGGTGATCAGGCTGGCGCCCTGCAGCCACACGCCGGGCTGGTTCGAGTCCGAGACCCGGTCGGCACTGCGCGGCGTGGTCGTGTTGCCGACCAGGCTGATGGCACCGCTGGGCGCGGCGCTATCGAAGATGCGCTGCGTGCCGAACTCCGTCACGACGGTGCCGAGATAGCGGCGGGTGTCGACCACATTGGTGAGATGGATGCTGGAATCGCCGCCCCCTGCCGCGGTCCAGTTCGCATTCATCGCGACATTGCCGACGTTGCTGTAGATGGCGCCGTCGAAACTGATCTGCCCGCCGCCGAAGGGCGTCGATTGGCCGGCCGAGTTCGCGTTGAACACGACATTGAGCGGCGCTGGCCCCGTGGACTGCACCACCACGTTGGGCGACAACGTGCGGATGCTGCGGTGCGCGTCCAGCTCCAAGGTGATCGGGCCCTTGTCGGCGGTGTAGTTGATGTTGACGCCCGGATTGAAAAGGATGTCGCCGAGCAGCGGATCGCCGCCGACGCCGGTGGTGATGCGCACGTTGGTACCGGCATTGAGCGAGAAGTTGATGTCGCCGTCGAATATGGTGGAAGTGGCGAGCGGCACGTAAGGATTGCCCGGCAGCCCGCCGGCCGCGATGCCAGGTGCGATGGTGACGTCGTAGGGGTCGATCTTCCAGCTGCCGGCGACGCCGTTCGGTGCCGACGCATCGGCTCGAAGACCGGTGAGTTCGATGCCGCCGTTGTTCTCGCCGACCGGCACCGCGTAGCCGCCGGAGGTTTCGATGAAGCCGCCGTTGCCGCCGGCTGCACCGCCCCGGGCAGAGACCTGGCCGTAGGCGCGCAGCGTGCGCTCGGCCATGACGCGGATGTCGCCGCCCGCGCCGTTGCCGGTTGCATCCGCCGCGATTCGGGTGCCGGATGCAATCGCGATGGCGCCGGTATTCGGCTCGGCCGTCGCAGCCCTCGCATGCAGGCGGATGCTGCCGCCGCCGGCGGTGCCGCTCGCGTCCATGCCCGGCACCGCCAGGGGTGCGGCCGCCAGCAACGCGGGCGGTGCAGCGAACGCCGCGGCCGCCAACACCGGCAATTGGACGTCGACCAGGATGGTGGCGCCGCCCGCTTCGATGCGGCCGCCCTGCATGCCGGCGCCGTCGCCCCGCGCCGACAAGCCGCCGCCATACAAGCGGACGCCGGTGCGGCTCTCGCCGCTGTCGAGCACGATCTCGCCGGCGCGGGATGCGAGCGTGTCGGCCCTGAGCAGGCCGCCCACGTTGACCACGCCGCCGTCGCGTGGATCGGTGCTGCCGCCGGCCAGCAGCAGGATGCGGCCGCCATCGGCCTGGATGTTGCCGCCATTGAGCACCGAGCTGACGCCGGGCGTGACCTTGAAGGTGGTGAGGCCGTCGCCGAACGGATCGATGGTGA
The DNA here is from genome assembly GCA_902506565.1 of Burkholderiales bacterium 8X. Lineage (GTDB taxonomy): Bacteria > Pseudomonadota > Gammaproteobacteria > Burkholderiales > Burkholderiaceae_C > Variovorax. Next base: position 4,242,681 of record LR732703.1, read on the forward strand.
CGGTCTGCCCCGACAGCAATCCGACCGACCCGCCGTTGGCTTCGATCGAGCCGGTGTGCGTCAGCTGGCCGCTGACCAGCGCCACCGTTCCTTTCGGTCCGTTGGTCGCGATGGTCCCGGAGGCATCGAGCGAGGCGATGTTGCCGGCGGCCTGGCTGAAGGTGAAGCGTTCGGTGCCCGCGAGGAAGTCCGCGTCGCTCGTGCTCATGTCCAGCGTCGACGCGACCAGGCCGGCCACGTTCACGGACGAGGTCCGGGTAAAGACCAGGCCGCTCGGGTTCACCAGGAAGACCCGCCCGTTGGCGTTCAGGGCGCCGGCGATGGTGGAAGGCTGCCCGCCGGTCACGCGGTTGAGCAGCACGCTGCTGGCGTTCGGCTGCGTGATGTTGACGCTGTGGCCGGCGTCGATCGAGAAGCTGCTCCAGTCGACGATCGCGCGCTGCGAGCTTTGCGAGATCGGCAGCACCGTTCCGCCAGCCATCAACGGACCCATCGTGACCGCGCCGCCGCGCACCACGAAGCTGTTGAGGCTGGGGAGCGGCTGGGCCTGCACCTGTGCCGCCATCAAGCCGGCGCAGGCCAGCGCCATCGCCAAGGGCCGCGCCGCGAAGCCCGCGCTCGGACTCGACACCGTTCTCGTCCCTGTACGCGCTGTCGCCTCCGCGCCCCCGCTTGCCCGCCGTGCGCCGCCGCGCGCCGCCGGCGTTCTCGATCGATCCTGGACCATGGCCCCACCTTCCTTCGCGCAGCAAGCCGCGCACCAACGAACTAGAAGTTTTTCTGCGCCTGCACGTAGAGCCGCGGATTGCGCCCGCCGCCATCGGTTTGCGCCGGTCGCGTGCCGTCGCGCCAGGCCAGCGTGGCGTTGATCGCGAAGTTGCCCGGCCGTGTCCATGACAAGCCGATGCCCATGCCGCGCAGGCTGTGGCTGTTGGCGGTGTCGAAGGGCGTCGGGTCGCGCGTGATCTTTCCGCGGGCGGCGTCGTAGAACACGAAGGGCGTCAGCTCGTCGCTCGCCGACCAGCGCCATTCGACGTTGCCGACCCAGCCCTGGTCGACCAGCATCTCGCCGGAGGAATAGGCCCTCACCGCACGCGCGCCGCCGAGCGCCAGCTTTTCGGACGGGTCGAGGTTCTTACTCGCCAACTGGCCACCGAAGGCCACGTACAGGGCATGCCGCGGCAGCAGCGACTGCAGCCGCGATACCTGCAGGCTGAGCTTGTTGAAGCCACCCTCGGTGCGATGCCCGGCCGGGCCTCGGTCGAAGCTGGCGCTCTGTGGATCCTCGATGTCGAGCTTGCCGTGATAGAGCGTGCCGGCGCTCGCCCAGTAGCCGCCGCCCCAGACGTCGTCGCGCCGCTCCCATGCATAGCCGATGCCGAGGCCGCGCACCTTCTTGCGGGTCGTGAACTCGACCGCCTGGAACTCGTCGGTGAGGCGCTTGCTGTCGGCGCCGAGGCGGAGGAACAGGTTGTGCTGGCGCTGACGGATCAAGGGATAGTTGAGCGACACGTCCAGCACGTCGGCACTGCCCTTGGCGCCGAGGTCGGCGAACTCGCCGCCGAGTTCGTAGCCGATGCGGCCGATGCCGATGCCGCCGCGCAAGCCGCTGGTACCGATGGGCGCTTCGTACGAAAGCCGCCCGAAGGTGAGCCCGTTGTCGTTGGACACCAGCACCCGCGCATCGAGGTTGTCGCCGATGCCGAACGGGCTGAGCCAGCGCACCGTGCCGCCGACACGATATCGGCCCGATTCGGCGGTGCCGTGGTTGTCCGCCTCGGCAGTGAACGACCAGCGCTTGTCCGCCGGCGTGACCTCGACCGTGAGGTCGGTGGTGCCTGGCACCGTGCCTTCCTGCAAGCCCGACGAGACGCGGATGCCGGGCTGGTCGGACAGCAGCAGCATCGCCCGCTCGTAGCTGTGCGCATGCAGCGCTTCGCCGGTCGGCACGCCCGCCAGGAAGCCGCGCACGCGTTGCTCGCTGATCGGCGCGTCTGCGGCGACCAGCACGTCGAGCTTGCCGAGCCGACCCTCGACGATGCTGATCTCGACGACACCGCCCCGCACCGTCTGCACCGGTACCACGGCCTGCGCGAGGAAGTAGCCTCGTGCGCGGTAGCGGGCGGTGATGTCGCGGGCCAGCGCTTCCAGGTCGGCGAGGGTCACGTTGCGGCCGAGATAAGGCTGCGTGGTCGACTTGAGTTCTTCGTCGCCGAGCGCCTGTGCACCGTTCAGGCGAAGGTCCTCGAGCCGGAACGACGCGGCCGATGCAGCAGGCACGGGTGCCGCCGCAAGGCCTTGCGAAGGCGGCGTGGTGGCGGTGACGGGATTGCCCGAGCTTGACTGCGCCGGCGCCGATGGCTGCCACCCGGCCAAGGCAAGCGCGCACAAGACCGGAGGCAACGCCAGGCGCCCGCGAGCCGCATCGCGTCGTCGCGCGATCGTCGATCCAGCGGACTTCATGCCGGGCTCCCGACCTTGAGCCGCCAGTTGCCGATCAGGTTGAACGGCGCCCAGAAGAAGGGATGCGCCAGCTTCGGCTCGCGCAGCACGGCCAACTGCCCGGCCTGCATCGCTTGCTGAACGTCGCGGCCTTTCGCCAACTCGGCGTAGAGCGTTCCCATCAGCACCGCGGTTGCATCGTCCGACACCGGCCACAAGGACGAGATCAGGCTCGACGTGCCGGCCGAGAGAAACGAGCGGGTGAAGCCCAGGACTTCGTCGCCCTGCGCGATGCGACCGAGCCCCGACTCGCAGGCCGACAGCGTGACCAGCGCCGTGCCTTGCATCGGCAGCCCCAGGATCTCGTGGGCCTCCAGGAAGTTTTCTTGCCCGTTCTCGTTCGCGAGCAGGATGCGCGAATAGAGCGGATCGATCTGGTCCGCCTCCGCATGGGCCGCGACATGCACGATCGGCGAGCGTGCGGCGATGTCCCGGAACTGGGTCTTGGTGGCCTGGATGCCGGTGTAGACGCTGTTGCGCGGAAAGAGGCGGGCGAGCTCCTTGACCTCGGTTTCTGCGCCCGGCAGGTCGTACTTGTCGGCGATGCGAGGATTGCCGAAGGCCGTGAGATCGGCCGCAACCGTCGGCGAACGCCGCGCCAACTGCACCGCGATGCTCATCGACGGCGCCACCGACACCGGATGGGTCTCGATCAGGTAGCGACCCTCTAGCCGCAGCGCCTGGAACGGCAGGTAGTGCAGGGGGCCGTGCGGCACGATGACCAGCCGCTCGCCCGCCTTGAGCTTGAGCGGGCCGAGCAAGGCTTCGCCCAGCTTGTCGGCATTGGTGATGGCGGCGCGGCGACCGCGCACCACCGAGTTCCTGAAGGTATCGACCAGTTCCGTGAGGTCGTCGCGCCGGATCGGGATCGATTGGCTGCCGATGCTGTCCGGCCCGACCACCCAGGCCTGCAGCCGATCCGGCAGGGCATGGAACTGCACCACCCGTTCGTCCGGCGCCAGGGTGCGCTGCAAGGTGGCGAGATCGATGCTGGTGGCGGCTTCCTCGCTGATGCGGGCACGGCCTCGCACCGCATCGAGCAGGGCGCGCGACCGGCTGCGTTCGCTCAGCTCCAGGGCGCGGTTCGCATCGCCGACGTCGCTGTAGAGGGCGACCCCGCGTTCGAACACCGACTGCAGGTCGGAGAACAGGCCCATCTTGAATTCTTCGCTGCGAAAACGCGCGCGCACCGAATCGACGCCGCCGAGCGCACGGCCGACCGCATCGGCAGCGGCCTGCTTGTCGCCCAGGGCCAGCTCGCTGCGGGCCACGCCATCCCAGGCCCAGAGCTGGTAGTAGCCGCTGTCGGTGCCGACCTGCCGCGCGGCCAATTGCCGATACAGGTCGCGTGCTTCGGCCGGCTTGTTCTCGGCCAGCAGCAGCCGGGCGCGGGTGCGATCGACCTGCGCCGCGAGCGTGGCATCGCGTGGTGGCGGCAGCCTGGACAGCAGCTCGCGCGCACGTTGCGGATTGCCGGTCTCGATCAGCGCGTTGACGAGCGATGCTTGCACCAGGGGCTGGTAGCGGGCCGAGCTCTGGGCTGCGGCGAGCTCGTAGCTCGCCACCGCGGCGGCGTGATCGTTGCGGCGCGATTGCACGTCGCCGATGACCTTGTGGGCGGGCCCGGCAACGAGCTGCGGGTCGCGCGCCGGATGCTTCAAGGCCTCGCGGGCGAAGGCCTCGGCCTTGTCGAGCTGCCCCGAATAGCTGTAGACGATGGCCAGGTCGCGATGCGCGAGCGCCAGCAGGTTCGGGTCTTGCGTGGCATTGGCCAGGTGAAGCGCCTTGCTTGCCGCGCGAACGCTTTGCCTGAACTCGCCGGCCTCGGCCAGTGCGACGGCCTGGCTGCAATATTGATAGCCGGAGAGCTTGACCCGGTCTTGGCCGTAGAGCACGGCGCCGTCGGCGGTGAGTGCGAGCAAGGTGTCGGTGTCGGCGAGCCGCGCCTGCTCCATGCGGCCGGCGGTGGCCTCGGCATCGGCTGCCTGCGCGCCGGCGGTGATGGCCGTGGCCAGCAGGCTCCATGCGATGCAAGGGACCGCGAGCCAGCGCCAGGCACGGCGCGCACGTTCGGAATCAAGTGACCTGTCCATCGGACCCCCGCGAGGCCTTGGAGTCCGCCATCGAGCGGACCCGGAGCGCCGCGAAAGTGGGCGCCCTCTCAGACCTCGGGGGCGAGTCTAGGAGTTGGGTTCGACGCGGGATAGCCGCAAGAAGCCATAGCGCGAAGGGGATAGCTCCACGCGCCGCGCGACCTCCGCCGACCTCCGCGCAACCGCCGAACGACTCAGGCCGGCACGCTCTCGATGTTGGCGCGGTCCCAATGCCGGTGCTTCGCGATCGCCGCCACGAAGTCATGCGCGATCTGGTGCGCGGCCGTGCTGTCGCCGAGGTTGGTGGTCGGCGTCGCGGCCACCACCACGCCGGCCGGTGCCGTCTTTGGATCGTCGCCGACGCCCAGGCTTTCGAGCAGCTGCACTCCCTCGCCGACGGTGCAGATCGGCTTGCAGTGCTTGAAGGCCTCGAGCACGAAATGCACCGCCTCGCCCATGCCCTTCATCGACGCGATGCCTTGCGCGCCAGCCGGGACCAGCACCGCGTCGAACAGGATCGAGGGCATGGTGGCGAAGGTCGCGTCGACCTCGATCTGCCGCTTCGACGCGCTCCAGACCTTGCCGAGCCGAGGCCCCACGGTCTTGCACTGCGCACCAGCCGCTTCGAGCGCCTCGCGGATTGGCTTGAGCGATGCCGAGTCGATCTCGTCGTTGACCAGGATCGCGATGCGGCGGGTCTTGACCGAAGCGTCCGCCAGGTCGGCCATGCGCAAGGAAGGCGACTCCTCGATCGCCAGCTTGACCTGGTGGTCGCGATAGCCGGCACGTCCGGCTGCCGCGCGTGGATCGGGCGCATCGATGCCGAGCGGCTCGGCGACCCGCCGCGCGAGCTTCTCGTCGACATGCGCGAGGTTGTCGACGACGCGCTGCCGGATCGCGGGCGCCATCACCTTCGCGAGCTCGAAGCGAAAGCCTGCCACGATGTGCTCCTTCTCGGCCACGGTCTGGCTGTTGAAGAAGAGACGCGCCTGCGTGAAGTGATCGTCGAAGGTGGCGTTCCGGCGCCGCGCCTTGGGCGGCTCGATTTCATCCGCGAACGACTGGAACCCGCCGCTCGCGCCGTCGACCCGGAATTCCTTGCCTTCGGTCAGCGAGTTCGGCTCGTAGGCCACCGCACCGCGGGCGATATTCTGCCGGTGTTGGCCGTCGCGCTGAAAGTTGTGGAACGGGCACACCGCCTTGTTGATCGGCAGCTCGTGGAAGTTGGGGCCGCCGAGGCGCGCCACCTGCGTGTCGCCGTAGGAGAAAAGGCGGCCCTGCAGCAGCGGATCGTTCGAGAAGTCGATGCCCGGCACCACGTGGCCGGGATGAAACGCGACCTGCTCGACTTCGCTGAAATAGTTGTCGGGATTGCGATTGAGCACCATGCGGCCGATGCGCTGCACCGGCACCAGTTCCTCGGGGATCAGCTTGGTAGGGTCGAGCAGGTCGAAACCGAAGGCGTGTTCCTTTTCCTGCGGAATCATCTGCACGCCGAGCTCCCATTCGGGAAAGTCGCCGGCATCGATCGACTCCCACAGGTCGCGGCGGTGAAAGTCCGGATCCTTGCCGGCGAGCTTCTGCGCCTCGTCCCAGGACAAGCCGTGGACGCCCAGCTTGGGCTTCCAGTGGAACTTGACGAAGTGGCCGTCGCCGCGTCCGTTGACGAAGCGGAAGGTGTGGACACCGAAGCCCTCCATCATGCGCAGGCTGCGCGGCAGCCCGCGGTCGCTCATGGTCCACATCAGCATGTGGGTGGTCTCGGGCATGAGCGATGCGAAATCCCAGAAGGTGTCGTGTGCGCTCGATGCCTGCGGCATCTCGTTGTGCGGCTCGGCCTTGAGCGCGTGCATCAGGTCCGGGAACTTCATCGCGTCCTGGATGTAGAACACCGGCATGTTGTTGCCGACCAGGTCGTAGTTGCCGGTGCGGGTGTAGAACTTGACCGCGAAACCACGCACGTCGCGCACCGTATCGGCCGAACCCCGCGAGCCGGTGGTGGTCGAGAAGCGCACGAACACCGGCGTCTTCACGCTCGGGTCTTGCAGGAAGTCGGCGCAGGTGAACTGCGACATCGACTTGTAGACCTCGAAGTAACCGTGGGCGGCGCAACCACGCGCGTTGACCACCCGTTCCGGGATGCGCTCGTGGCCGAAGTGCGAAAGCTTCTCGCGCAGGATGAAATCCTCGAGCAAGGTCGGGCCGCGGACGCCGGCCTTGAGCGAGTTGTGGTTGTCCGGGATCTGCAGGCCCTGGTTGGTCGTGAGTTGCGCAGCCGGTTCGGTGGTGTAGGCGCCGAGTTGCTCCAGCTTGGCGTTGCTGCTGTCGCCCGCCTTGGGACGACGGCTCGCAGTCGCCTTGTTTTTTGGCGTCATTGGTTTCCTGTGAAAAAGCAAGGGCGGCGCATCGCACCGCGAGAGAAATCTTGGCGCCCCGGCGCGAGGTCAGCCGACCTCGGCCTCGTAGACTAGGTCGAGCGCGTTGACGATCGCCACCACGCCGACGATCCCTGAAAGCGAAGCGATACCCCAGAAGAGGTAGTCATCGACGGCGGCAGAACTCAGCCAACCGAACAGCGTTGAAAGCTCCATGATTTCGCTCCGGGACAGTGTTTGCGAGGGACTGGCGCAAGCTTAGGGATCGGCGGCGCAGACCCCCGTAGTGACGGCGCGCCCTGCGATGTCGGATGCATAGGGGGATGGCGGTAGGACCGGGCCGACGAATCGACACGGGCGCCTACGCCCTCTCGGGCGCTTGGCCCGGACGCCATCCGCCGGCCGGGCTCTACCATGCAGCGCCAGGCCGGCATCAAACCTGCTTGAGGCTTTCCATCCGCCCCACGGCTCAACGAACGGAACCCGCGCCATGCTCATCAAGATCGGCTACGACATCGAACTCGGCGTCTCCGCCCCGACCGCGTTGATCTACCTGTTGCAGGTCCATCCCTCGCGCGCACAGGACATCGTGAGCGGCGTCGAGAGCATCACCATCAGCCCGCCGATGCGAACCGACTTCTACACCGACGCCTTCGACAATCAGTGCGCGCGGGTCGAGGTGCCGATGGGCGTCACCAGCGTGCGGCTGCGGAACGAAGCGGTGGTGCGCGACAGCGGCCTGCCGGACCCGGTCGACTGGAATGCCTACGAGCATGCGCCGGCCGACCTGCCGGTGCATACGCTGCCCTTCCTGCTGTCGAGCCGCTACTGCGAGGTCGACAGCGAATTGCTCGGCTTCGCCTGGGGCCGCTTCGGCCAGGGGCCGAAGGGCTGGGGCCGGGTGCAGGCTATCTGCGATTTCGTGCACAACCATCTGTCCTTCGACTACCAGCGCGCCCGCGCCACCCGGACCGCCCTGGATGCCTACCGCGAGCGGGTCGGCGTGTGCCGCGACTTCACGCACCTCGCGATCACGCTTTGCCGCTGCATGAACATTCCGGCGCGCTATTGCACCGGCTACCTCGGCGACATCGGCGTGCCCGCGGTGCCCTATCCGATGGATTTCAGCGCCTGGTTCGAGGTGTACCTGGGCGACCGCTGGCACACCTTCGATGCGCGCCACAACACGCCGCGCATCGGCCGCATCGTGATCGCCCGCGGCCGGGACGCGGCCGACGTGCCGATCACGATGGTCTTCGGCGCCAACACGCTGCAGCGCTTCGAAGTGACGACCGACGAGGTCCTGGGCGAATAGCGGAAGCACGCACGCGGCGCCTTGGATTGGGGCGCAAAGTCCTCACATGAGCCTCGGGGTGGATGGCGGCCGGGCCAGGCTTCTGGCAACATCGGCCGCGACCTGCCTCTTCGGACACGCAAAGGACTTCTCGATGAAAGCGCTGCAAAGCGACCTGGCCAGGAAGGTGCTCGCCGACAAGCGAGCCCGCACCCAGTTGCGATCGGTGGTGAGCGATGCCCGCCAGCGAAGCGCCGACAGCCTCCCGCCCGAGACCATCGTGCTGCAAGACGGCGCCCGGCTGCGCCGGCTGACCGCGGTCGTGGTGCCCAAGGCGGCATGAGGCCGCCGACCCTCGGGGTCGGATGCATCCGATGACCGTCGCACTTCCCGCGCTCGTCCTTTTCTTCCTCGTTCTCCCCGGCTTCGTCTTTCGCAGCCGCTTCAAGCGGGCCGAACGCACCGCACTCGACTATGCCCCCTTCGGCCGGGTGGTCGCCGAGGCCGTGCTGTGGGCCGCCGTGCTGCATGCCATCTGGCTGGGTACCGCCTGGATCCTGACCGGCCGCACCCTTCGGCTCGACCTGCTGCTGGAGCTGCTTTCTGCGGCGCCGAATGCCCAGGCGGCGGCCATTGCAACGGTCGGCCAGCAAAGCAGCGCGGTGCTGCTGTACTTCGGCAGCCTGCTCGCGGCCTGCTACCTGGTGCCGGCCGGCTTGCGATGGCTGATCACTTCGCAGCGGCTCGACCGGGCCGGGCATTGGCTGGCACCGATTGCGCGCTTCCACGACGCACCCTGGTACTACCTGCTCACCGGCGCCGACTTTCGCAAGGAAGACCTGCCGGACCTCATCAAGGTCTCGGCGATCGTCGACGTGGCGTCGACGCCCTATCTCTTCACCGGCTTCCTCGAGAACTTCTACTTCAATCCGGATGGCGGGCTCGACCGGCTGGTGCTGCAGGGCGTGGCCCGCAGGCCGCTCGCCAACGACCGGCTCGCCGTGACCGAGGATGGCACGCTGGCGGCCGACGAGGAGTTCTATCCGATCGAGGGCGACTATTTCGTGCTGCGCTACGCGGAAATCATCACGTTGAACATCCAGTACCTGACGCTGGAAGAAACCGCCACCTGAGGCGCGCGGCCGAAGCTCAGCGCCGCGCCATCAGGTCGCGATCGCTCGCCACGGCGAAATAGAACCATTCGGTGCCCGGAAGTGCCGTGGAGTTCGGGAACACGATAAAGCCGTCCCGCTCGGCTTGCAGCACCTGGCCGTCGGCCCGCACGCCGATCGGCTCGCCCCGCGCGACTTCGTCGAAGGTGGCCCACTCGCGCACGAATTGGTCTTCTTCATGGTCGCGATCGGTCACGCTCACCAACCGCAGCAACGATGGGCTCGAAGGCCGGCGGTTCGCGCTGTTCGGATCGGCGTCGATCATCCCGAGCAGCCGGAGCGCCGCATGGATGGCGCGGTGCGCCACGTCGGGCGCGGCCGGGTCGAGGTGCTGCCCGCATTCGAGCGTCACCGCGTAGCCGCCGCGGCTTCGCATGTATTCGTTGGTGCCCCAGCCGAAGGCCAGCTCTGCCTCGCTCGCCGGGCGTCCGCCGGCACGCTGGGCGAGCCCGGCCGCATAGATGTCGAGCCAGCCCTCGACCACCGTCGAGGTGCCCAGGTGCAGCGCCAGCTGGCCTTCCTCGAACGCCCTGCCGAAAGGCTCCAGCGAACCATCGTTGTCGCGCGGCCCGATCATCGCGAATGCTTCACCGGCGCTCTGGAACGAATGCAGGTCGAGCAGCACCTCGTGCCGGTCGAGCAGCGGGCAGATCAGGTCGGTGAGGCGGGCTTCGTGGTCGGCCGGCTCGGCGCCGGCGGGTGTCGGCTGGAACGAACGGTTGAGGTTGCGCTCGCCTTCGCGCCGACCCAGGCGCCTGGCCAGCGGATTGGCGACGGGCAGCAGCGTGAGCTGGCCACGCACCAGGGCGAGCTCGCCTCGGTCGAGCTCGGCGACGGTGCGCTCGATGCCGACCGTGCCGCAGGTCTCGTCGCCATGCACGCCGCCCAACACGATCAGCCGCGGGCCGGGTTCGAGAGACGAGAAATTGTGGATCCGGAGGGTGTCGGTGGGCTGCATCATGATCTCCCGGGCCATCCTACAGGCAGGCGCATGGCGGTCCTACCGGGCTTTCCTCGAGCCCGTGGAACAACGGTCTTCAACTCAGGAGCAGCCATGTCCAGCAGAGATCAAGACCCGGTGAAGAACGATGCAGCGCCGGATGCGCAAAGCGGCAAGACCCGGTCGCAGCAGGGCGGCGAGTCGCTGCCGCGAATGCCGCACGAGCGGGACGAATCCTCGGATGCACGGCAGAGCCCGGAAGGCGAGGCCACCAGCATCGGCAAGCGGGCCTACAAGGACGAGGCAGGCAAAGGCGAGGACACCAGCCTCGCGCCAGTCACCGACAAGGTCTACAACGACCAGGTGCGCCGCTGATCGACATCCGGCGCCGCGCGATGCTTGCGTCGCAGGGCCGGGCGGGACGACCTGGCCTGGCTCAGCGGCCTTCCAGGCCTGCCCTCATCGACCGGATCACGTCACCGTAGTCCGGCGCGTTGAAGATCGCGCTGCCCGCGACGAAGGTATCGGCGCCGGCGCTCGCCACCCTCGCGATGTTGTCCACCTTGATGCCGCCGTCGACCTCCAGCCGGATGTCCCGGCCGGACGCCTCGATACGGCGCCGTGCCTGCTCGATCTTGCGCAGCGCCGAGTCGATGAAGCTCTGCCCGCCGAAGCCCGGATTGACGCTCATGACGAGGATCAGGTCGATGTCGTCGATCGCCCAGTCGAGCGGCTCCAGGCCCGCACCCGGATTGAATACCAGCCCCGGCTTGCAGCCCGCGGCGCGGATCGCCTGAATGCTCCGGTGAACGTGCGGCGATGCATCCGGATGGAAGCTGATGTAGTCGGCGCCGGCCTTCGCGAAAGCCGCGGCAAGCGCATCGACCGGCTGGATCATCAGATGTACGTCGATCGGTACGGCCGTGCCGTCCGGCTTTTTCGCGTGCGGCTTGAGGGCTTCGCAAACCATCGGGCCGAAGGTGAGGTTCGGCACGTAGTGGTTGTCCATGACGTCGAAATGGATCCAGTCGGCGCCGGCGGCGATCACCGACGAGACTTCTTCGCCGAGGCGCGCGAAGTCGGCCGAGAGAATGGAAGGTGCGATGCGATAGATGCTCATGGCGGCATTGTGCAGCGCGTTACCATTCCGGCCGATGTCCAACCTACCGATCACCGTCGAGGTCGAGCCCCGTTTCCTGGCCGACCAATCCGCACCGTCCGAGCGTGTCTACACCTTCTCCTACACGGTGACGGTGACCAACACCGGCAAGGTGCCGGCGCAGCTGATTGCGCGGCATTGGCTGATCGACGATGCCTCCGGCCACAAGCAGGAAGTCAAGGGCCTGGGCGTGATCGGGCAGCAGCCGCTGCTGGCGCCGGGGCAGTCGTTCCGGTATTCGAGCGGGTGTCGGCTGCGGGCGCCGAGCGGTACCATGCACGGGAGCTATTTCTTCGTGACCGAGCGCGGCGAACGGCTCGACATCCCGATTCCCATGTTCGTGCTCGAAGCCGATGCGGGTGGCGGTTCGCCTCGCGTACTCCACTGAGAGACCTTTCGATTTTGCGAAGCCGGCCCGGCCGGGCCCGGTGCCGATGACCTCTTTCTTCTCCAACGAACTGCTGGGCTTCTGGGCCGAATGGCTGCGGCCGTCGGCCGGCGTGCCCACGGTGCAATGGTCGCTGCTGCTGGCGCTCGCGGCGGCAGCCGGCCACCTGGTGCAGCGCTACATCGGCATGCCCAAGGTGGTCGGCTATTCGATCGTCGGCACCGTGGTCGGGCTGGCGGGCTTCGAGGGCGCCCTGTGGCCACTGCAGGGCACCAGCCTGTTCCTGATCGAGCTGGGCGTGGCGATCGTGCTGTTCGAGGCCGGCGGCCGCCTGCCGCTCGGCTGGTTCCGGCACAACCCGATGCTGCTGGTGCAAAGCCTGCTCGAGTCCACCCTGACCTATCTCGGCGTGTTCTGGGTGTTGCACGCCTTGGGCGTGCCGGACCCGGTGGCGAACCCGGTCGCGCTGATGGCGATCGTCGCCTCGCCGGCCGTGCTCAGCCGAGTGCTGACCGATACCCGCGCCTCCGGGCCGGTTACCGATCGCGCCATGACGCTGGCCACGCTCAACACCTTCTATGCGCTCTCGCTCGGCTACGCGCAGGCCGGCCTGATCGAGCGGGCGCCACTCGGCTTGGTCGACAAGCTCTATCCGGTCGCGGTGGTGCTCGGGCTCTCGTTCGTGGTCGGCGCCCTGATGGCGCTCGCGCTGCGCTCGGCGCTGCGGGTGATGAGCCCGACCAGCGAGAACACCTCGCTGCTGCTGCTCGCGATCATCGCGGCCGGCGCGGCACTCGCGGCGGCGCTTGGCGGCAATGCACCGCTTGGCGCGCTGCTCGGCGGGGTGCTGCTGAAGGCGCTGCATCCCAAGCCCTGGGCCTGGCCCCGGCAGCTGGGTACCGCGGCGTCGCTCCTCACCATGCTGATGTTCGTGCTGGTGTCGATCGTCGCCGCCCAGGCCGACTGGACCCTGCCGGTGGCGAGCGTCGTGCTGTCGGTGATCGGCGTGCGGCTGGTCGCCAAGATCGCCGGCGTCGCGATCGCCAATCCGGGTAGCGGCGCGAGCTGGAAGCAGGCCCTCTGGGTCGGCTGCGCGATGTCGCCGTTGTCGTCGATCGGCTTGCTGATCACCTCGGCCTTCGTCACCGCCTCGCCGCTGCTCGGCACCATGATCACGCAGATCGCGCTGCCGACCATCCTGGTCATGGAAGTGCTCGGCGCGGTGCTGGCCACAGTGGCCATTCACGGCGCCGGCGAAAGCTCCAGGCCCTGGCGGCCGGAAGTGCTCGGTGTCGAGGAGACCCAGCGATGAACGTCAAGCCGCGCCAGCCGGACGCACCGGCCGCGGCGGCTGCCGCCATCGCGGCCCCGCCGGCCAGCCGGATCGTGCCGCTCGAACGCTTCAACGATTCGGTCGCGCTGTCGCTCGGCGTCGAGCTCGAATTGCAGCTGGTCAACACCCACGACTACGACCTCGCGCCGTACGCCGAGGACATGCTGCGCCTGATGGCGCAAACCGAGCTGCCCGGCAGCGTGGTGCCCGAGATGACCTCGAGCATGATCGAGATCTCGACCGACATCTGCCATTCGGCGCAGGACGTCATCAAGCAGCTCTCGCCGATCCGGGACGCGCTGGTGCGAAGCGCCGACAAGCTCAACATCGCGGTGCTCGGCGGCGGCACCCATGCCTTCCAGCAATGGCACGAGCGCCGCATCTACGACAAGCCGCGCTTTCGCGAGCTGTCGGAGCTGTACGGCTACCTGTCGAAGCAGTTCACCATCTTCGGCCAGCATGTCCACATCGGCTGCCCGGATGCGGATGCAGCGCTCCTGATGCTGCACCGGATGTCCCGCTACATCCCGCACTTCATCGCGCTCTCGGCTTCGTCGCCCTATGTGCAGGGCCAGGACACCCAGTTCGACTCGGCCCGACTCAATTCGGTGTTCGCATTCCCGCTCTCGGGCCGGGCGCCCTTCACGCTCAGCTGGCGCGAGTTCGAGGCCTACTTTCGCAAGATGACGCGCACCGGCGTGGTCCGCAGCATGAAGGACTTCTACTGGGACATCCGGCCCAAGCCGGAGTTCGGCACGATCGAGATCCGGGTGTTCGACACGCCGCTCACGGTCGAGCGCGCGGCGGCGCTGGCCGGCTATGTGCAATCGCTCGGTGCCTGGCTGCTGCAGGAACAACCGTTCATGCCGAGCGAAGACGATTACCTGGTCTACACCTACAACCGTTTCCAGGCCTGCCGCTTCGGGCTCGACGCCTTGTATGTCGACCCCGCCACCGGCGAGCACATGCCGCTGCGCCAGCACATTCTGATGACGATGTCGCAGCTCGAGTTCTACAGCGAGGCCCTCGATGCCACGCAGGCCATCGGCTTGCTGCGCACGAGCGTCGAGAGCAACCGCAACGATGCGCGCTGGCTGCGCGAGAAGCAAGGCAAGGAGCGGCTGCTCGCCGAGGTGGTACGGCAGGCGGCGCTGCGTTTCCGGGACGGCTGACGATGGGCGAGTTCGAGCTGATCGCCCGCTACTTCAAGCGACCTGCCCGGCGTTCGCCGCTGGGCGTGGGCGACGATTGCGCCTTGCTGGCGCCGGCGCCGGGCATGCAGCTCGCGGTGTCATCGGACATGCTGGTCGAGGGACGGCACTTCCTGTCGACGGTCGATCCGGAGCGGCTCGGGCACAAGGCGCTGGCAGTCAACCTGAGCGACCTGGCGGCCTGCGGAGCCCGGCCGCTCGGCTTCATGCTGGCGCTGGCGCTGCCGTCGGTCGACGAAGCCTGGATGCAGGGCTTCGCCCGCGGCCTGTTCGCGCTTGCCGACGCGCACGACTGCGAACTGGTCGGCGGCGACACCACCCGCGGGCCGCTCAACATCTGCATCACGGTCTTCGGCGAGGTGCCGGCCGGAGCGGCCTTGCTTCGCTCGGGCGCGAGCGCGGGCGAGGACATCTGGGTCAGCGGCAACCTGGGCGACGCACGGCTGGCGCTGGAGGTGTTCCGGGGTCGATATGCCCTGCCGCCGGCAGGGTTCGAACTGGCGCGTGCGCGGATGGAAGCACCGACACCCCGCGTGGCGCTCGGGCGGGCGCTCCTGGGAGTCGCCACCTCGGCGATCGACCTGAGCGACGGGCTGGTCGGCGACTTGCGGCACATCCTCGAGGCGAGCGGCGTCGGCGCCGAGATCGAAGCCGACGTGGTGGCCGGGTGCATGGCGGTGCTGGCAGAACCCGAAGGCGCGGCCGCCCTGCCCGAGCTTGCATTTCGAAGGGCCTGCGCCCTGGCCGGCGGAGACGACTACGAACTCGCCTTCACGGCGCCCGCCGCGGACCGGGACCGCGTACGGCGTTGCGCGCTCGAATCGAACACGACGGTGACCCGCATCGGCTGGACCACGTCGGCGCCGGGCTTGCGCATCCTGGGCGAAGGCGGCGTCGAGATCGAGAAAGCGCGCTTCTCGGGTTTCGATCACTTCGGCTGAGGACGGCCGATCCTTCGGCCTCAGCGTCGCCGCCGGAAGGCCGTGGCCAGCTTGCGCGGCGGCGCCTCCAGCACGGCAAAGGCCGAATCCAGGTCCTGGCCGCTCAGCACCCGCAGCACGCCGTTGTGCAACTGGTCGGGCGAGACCGGCTTGTGCAGCAATGGCACCCCGCTGGCGCGCGCCTCGCGCAGCCGTTCGGGCGCGGTGTCGCCGGTGACCAGCAAGGCCGGCAAGCCGGTGCCGAACTCGGCTCGCAACGCCGCGATGGCCTGGGCACCGGTCTGTGTGCCGCGCAGCCGGTAGTCGCTGATCACCAGCCCAGGGCGGTTCCGCCGTGCCTTCCGCTGCGCTTCCTCGATGTTGTCCGCCGCATCGCATTCGCAGCCCCAGGCCACGAGCAGCTGACGCATGCCGGTCCGCACGCTTTCGTCGTCCTCGATCACCAGCACCCGCACGTGCAGCTGGCGCAGCCGGTTGCCGCCGAGGTCCGCACGCACCTTGCCGTCCGCACCCGCCTCCGCCACCGGCAGGCGCATGCGGAACACGCTGCCGCGACCCGGCCGAGATGCGAGTTCCAGCGGATGGTGCAGCGTCCGGGCCAGGCCCTGCGCGATTGCGAGACCCAGGCCCAGGCCTTTGCGACGGTCGCGTTCGGCATTGCCGAGCTGGTGGAACTCGCGAAAGATCTCCTCGTGCTGGTCGGGCTCGATGCCGATGCCCGTGTCCCACACCTCCAGCAGCCATTCGGCGCCGCGCCGCCGGCAAGCCACCAGCACGCCGCCCGCTTCGGTATAGCGGATCGCGTTCGACACCAGGTTGCGCAGGATCAGGGCCACCAGCGCCGGGTCGGAACCGACCGCCGCATGCGTCTCGCGAGAGCGGTAGACGATGCCCTTGGCGTCGGCCTGCGGCGCCAGCTCGTTCTCGATCTGGTTCAGGAGCGGCTGCAGCTCGAAGACCTGGAACTGCGGCTCGACCACGCCGGCCTCGATCCGCGAGAAGTCGAGCAGCGTGTCCAGCATCTCCGCCGACGCTCGCCAGGTGGCGCGCGCATTGCCGAGCGCCTCTTCCTGCGCCGCATCGAGCGGGCTGCGGGCCAGCACTTCCAGGAACAGGCCCTGCGCATGAATCGGCTGGCGCAGGTCGTGGCTGGCCGCCGCCAGAAAACGCGACTTGCCGAGATTGGCTTCCTCGGCGGCCTGGTGCGCGGCCTGCGCATGTTCGCTCTCGATGCGCAGCCGCTCGATCAGTTCGAAATTCTCGAAGCGCAGTCCGATCGAGGCCCGTGCCGAGCGCGAGGCGTTGCGCGCCTGCCCCAGCAAGGCCGCGACATAGAGCAGCGCCGCCAAGCCGAGCGGGCTGTAGGCCGCGTCTTCCATGCGCAGGACCTTGACGCCCATCACGATGAACTCGGACAGCAGGAACACCACGAACACCGGCAGGATCGGCGCGAGCGAGGACATCGAGCTGCCCGCGACGCCGGCCAGCACCGCCAGGATCAGGATGTCGCCCGCGGCGCCGTCGGTTCCGAGCGCGGCCCACGCCAGCGCGCCCCATGCGGCGCCATCGACGATGTTGAAGACCAGCTTGCGCCGGAGCAGGCTGCGCGCCCTGGCTGGAGAAATGTCCGCGCGCAGCAGCCCGCGGGCCTCGAAGGCGAAGTAGATCTTGAGCAGCACGATGGCCGTGCACCAGGCCACCATCGGAACCAGGTTGCGCTCGTTGCCGAGCACGCCGAACAGCAGCATCGCCAGCAGCAGGGTCGGAACCACCGAGCTCCCCACGTTGCCGAGCTGCAGCCGGAGCAGCTCGACCAGCATCCGGTCCTCGGGCAGCCGGGAGGTGCCTTCCTGCATCAGCCGACCAGGCCCAGGCGCCGGGCCGCGAAACTCGCCTCGGATCGGCTCGATACCTCCAGCGCGGCCAGCACCGCCTGGACATGGCCCCGAACCGTGTTCTCCGACAGGTTGAGCCGCCGGCCGATCAGCTTGTTCGACAGGCCCTGGCAAAGCAGGTCGAGCACCTCGAACTGCCGGGGCGTCAGGCGCTGCGGCAGGGCGGCCTTCTCGCCCGGCCCGGATGCCGGCGCAGCGGCGTCGCTGGCCGGCAACTCGCCGCGGCGCACCTGCTCGATCACGCCGAGGATGTGGTCGGCGGTCGAGGCCTTCGACACGAAGGTGGCGGCGCCGCGCTCCAGCGCCAAGGCAACATTGCGCGGCCCGGCGTCGGAAGACAGGATGATCACCGCGGCTTCCGGCCACTTGCGCCGGACCAGCCCGATGCCTTCGATGCCGTTGAGCCCGTGCAGCTGCACGTCGAGCAGCACCAGCGCGGGGTCCGCCATCGGCGAGCGCATCGCTTCCTCGAGCGACGCGGCCTCCTCCACCTCGAGGCCGGCGATGCCGGTGGCGAGCACCATCCGAAGCCCGCAGCGGAACAGGGCGTGGTCGTCGATCAACAGGATCTTGGCCGGCAGCATGGCGGCAGCGGGATGAAGAAGAGGTCTATGACGAAAGTCGTGAAGGCCGCGAACGTTCTGAAAACGAAACGTCGCGTTTCAGTGATTCTGCGCGAATGCAACACCGCGCGATCCGGTCCAAATGGACTATTTACCTCGGCGGCGTCTGCGGGGAACATCGGTCATCCGAACCCCCGCCGCATCCGCAATGCCACGCCTGAAGCCCCTCGTCGACATCCAGCGTCTCGCATCGGATACCTATGCCTATTCGGTCGGCGCCCGGGGTTCCGAAGCCGCGGCCGATACCGACGGCGGCGCCTTCGAGACGCTGGCCATGTGCATCTTCGACGCCGGCGCTTCGCTCGGCCAGTATTTCGCCGAGGTCGAACTGCAGTTCGAGGGCATGCTGCTCGGCTCGCTGACCACCGATGCGCTGCGGCGCGAGCCGCACGCGCTGGCAGCGCGCATCCAGGCCGCCTGCTGAGCTGGGCGCCTGCCGGGGGCAAGCGCCGGCTTGCTTTCCGCTGGTCGATTCCCACCGGCTTCTTCACCGGCGTTTTCGCCGGCGTTTTCGCGAATGCGCGACACTTGCCGGCCATGCTTCCGACCTCCGGTTCCCCGATCGACACCCCACCGTCGCCCCTGCACGGCGAAGCCCCGCGCGCGCGACCGGACACCCGCTTCCTGCTGGCACATCCGGCCCACTTCATCGCGCTCGGCTTCGGCGCCGGGCTCTCTCGCTTCGCACCCGGCACGGTCGGCACGCTCTGGGCCTGGGCGGCTTTCCTGGCGATGCAGCGCTGGCTGTCGACCGCCGCCATCGGCTGGATCATCCTGGCATCGCTGCCGCTCGGCTGGTGGGCCTGCACCGTCGCGGCCCGCAACATGCGGGTCACCGATCCGGGCAGCATCGTCTGGGACGAGGTGATCGCCTTTTGGCTGGTGCTGTGGCTGGTGACGCCCGCGGGGCTTTTCGGGCAGGTCGTGGCCTTCGTGCTGTTCCGCTTCTTCGACGCGGTCAAGCCCGGCCCGGTGAAGTGGGCGGATGGCTGCATGAAGGAACCCGCCGGCCGCGCGGTGCGGTGGCCCCGGGCCGGCTTCGGCATCCTCTTCGACGACCTCGTGGCAGCGTTCTGCACGCTGCTCGTCATCGCGCTCTGGCGAGCGCTCTGATCATGTCCGGCACTCTCGATTCCTTCGATGCGGCCGACACGCCCGCGCTGGTGCGCGAGGTGGCCGCCAGGCTGCAGCAAAAAGGCTGGATGCTGACCACCGCCGAGAGCTGTACCGGCGGACTGATCGCAGCGGCCTGCACCGACCTCGCCGGATCGAGCGGCTGGTTCGAACGCGGCTTCGTGACCTACTCCAACCAGGCCAAGACCGAGCTGCTCGGCGTCGATGCGAACGCCATCGAGCAGCATGGCGCGGTCAGCGAGCTGGTCGCGCGGGCGATGGCCGCCGGCGCCCTCGCCCGCTCGTCGGCACAGGTGGCCGTCGCGGTCACCGGCGTGGCCGGCCCCGGCGGCGGAACCGCGGACAAGCCGGTGGGCACGGTCTGGTTCGCCTGGGCGACGAGCGGCGTGGTGCAGGCCGAGCGCCGCCGCTTCGATGGCGACCGCGCCGCGGTCCGGGCCGCAACCGTGCAACACGCGTTGGGGGTCTTGGCGGGCATACTGGACTGAGACCGGAGGCCGTCATGCAGCACCACCAGCAAACCATCGAGCGCTTCTACGCTGCGTTCGCTCGGCTCGATGCCGACACCATGCGCGATTGCTATGCCGAGGATGCAAGCTTCGACGACGAAGCCTTCTCGCTGCGCGGACGCGAGCAGATCGGCGGCATGTGGGCGATGTTGTGCGAAGCCACCCGCGCGAAGGGCGCCGACGTCTGGAAGCTGCAGTGGCGCGACATCCATGCCGACGGCCGCCACGGCCAGGCCCACTGGCATGCGCACTATCGCTTCAGCACCACCGGCCGCATCGTCGACAACCAGGTCGATTCACGTTTCGACTTCACACCGGACGGCTTGATCGCCTCGCAGCGCGATCGTTTCGACTTCTGGCGCTGGTCGCGGCAGGCCCTCGGCGCACCGGGGCTGGTGCTCGGCTGGTCGCCGATGCTGCGCAACAAGGTTCGCGAGAACGCGGCCCGCAACCTGGCCAATTTCATGTCCCGCTCCGCCTGAGGCAACCTGCAGACCACCATGACCGACATCGCCATTTCCCACCATCCGGACCGGCATCGCTACGAGGCCGCCATCGACGGCGAACTCGCCGCGATCTGCGAATACAACCTGCTCACCGACGCCATCATGTTCACCCATACCGAGGTGATGCCGCAGTTCGAAGGCCGCGGCGTCGGCTCGGCCATCGCCCGCCATGTGCTCGACGAAGCGCGTGCGCAGGGCAAGCAGGTGATACCGGCCTGCCAGTTCATCGCAGGCTACATCCGCAAGCACCGCGAGTACGTCGACCTGGTGCGGCCGGACGTCCGGCGCGGCTTCAAGATCTGAGCGGTCGGGCGCCGGCGGCGGCCGGCCCGGGCAGCCAGGCGAAGGCCGCCACGCCGACCAGCACCAGCAATGCCATCAGCCCGAGGGCGGCAGCGAACGGCTCGAGTCCGAACGCCGTGGCCATCGAGGCGGCAATGCCGGTGAGCCATTGCATCAAGGCCACCCCCAGGAACATCGCCATGGTGAAGACCGCCATCGCCCGGCCGGTGAGTTCGGGCGGGTAAGACGACCGCACGTCGGCGTACTGCAGCACGATGAAGCCCGACACCAGCCCGATCAGCGCCGCGCCCACGACGTCGACCCAGGCGGAACTCACGAACCCGACTGCAGCGAGCAGGATCGCGTAGCCGAGCGCGAAGGCGACGATGCGGCGCCGGCGCCCGGGCCCTTCGCTGTCGAGCCGGCCGAAGAGCGCCGGCCCGCACAGCGAGATGACCGAGATACCGAGCAGCACGTTGCCGCTCTGCACCAGCGAGAAGCCGTGCCGCTCGATCAGCAGCGGCCCGAGCCACAAGCCCCGCAGCGAGATGAAGGCGGCATAGGTGACCGCGCCGAGCACCAGGATGCCGAGGGTGTGCGGCATCGCGAACATCGCGCCGAAGCGCCGCAACAGCTCGGCCACCGACTCGGTGCGCCGGTCCGCGGCTTCGGCCGGCTCGTGTACCAGCGCGAACACCACCAGCCAGGCCAGCACCGAGAGCAGCGCCAACGCGACGAAGCCGGCCCGCCAGCTCTCCGACTGCACCAGCCATGCGAGCGGCGTGCCGGTCGCCAGCATGCCGAGGCCGCCGACCCCCAGCACCATGCCGGAAACGAAGGCGAAACGCGCCGTCGGGAAGTGCCGGGCGATGAACACCGTGCAGACCAGGAAGGCCGGCGCGCAGCCGACCCCGATCAGCACCTGGCCGAACACCAGCCAGGCGAAGCTGCTCGACCACGCCGACAGCAGGGCGCCGGCAATCGCCAGCGGGAACACCGCCAGCACCGTGCGGCGGACCCCGTGCAGGTCGATGCCGATGCCCATGAAGAGCTGCATCGCGCCGAAGGCGAAATGAAAGCTGCCCGAGAAAACGCCCAGCGCCTCTGCCGACAACCTGAAATCCGCCTGGAGCTGCTGCGCCATCACCGCACCGACGGTGCGAAACGCCTGGCTGAGCGCGAACGCGGTGCACAGCGCCAGCACCATCTTCCAGGCTTGGCGGGTGCTCAGCACGGCGTGGATCTCATGCGCCGTGGCACTTCTTGAACTTCTTGCCGCTGCCACAGGGGCAGAGGTCGTTGCGCCCCGGCGAGGGCTCCTTGCGAATGGTTTCGACGCGGGGGCCGAGGCTGCGCCAGAGTTGGCGCAGGTCGTACACCGCCCAGATGGCGGCGCCGAAGTCGTCGATGCGCTGCTGGCTCACGCTCGGCGGGCCGTCTTCCTCGTACATCGAGACGGCCGGCTTGCCGGTGTCGTCTTCGGTCAGCGTCACGATCGCATCGAGCGCCTGGTCCAGCATCTCGGCGGCTTCGCGGTCGCGCGGCGCGGTCCATTCGTCCGGCCAGTTCTCGACCGCGAACATGAAGCCGAGCGCCCAGACCTGGGCGAAGGACGGAATGTCCTCGCCTTCCATCGACGCGCGTTCTTCCTCGGGCAGGGCCGCGATCGCACCGCGGGTATCGAGCACCTCGGGTTGCCAGGTGCGCTCGTCGTCGAGCGACTGCACATCGGCATCGAGGCCCGTCTCCATCTCGCGCCAGCGACGCTTCCAGCGCCAGACGAATTCCATGTTTTCGACCGGCACGAACTTCTCGCCGAGCAGCACCGGCCAGTATTCGGCCGGCTCGATCGGCCGGCGCGTGCAGACCAGCGCGGCCATGAAGCCGTCGCAGAACTCCCACTGAGGCGTTTCCTCGTCCTGCTCGCGCATCGCGTCGAGCGCCTGGTCGAGCGCGTCGAAGTCTTCGGGGCCGAGCGGGGCGTCGGTGGCGGTGGCGGCGGCAGCTGCCGGGGGTGCTGGAGCGGTCATCGGTGGAGGAGGTCGTCGAAAAGGGGCTTGGGAAGGCCTGGAAGACAGCCCTCTATGATGCAGCAACACCCCTGGAGCCGCCGATTCCGATACCCGTTCGCATGTTGTCGCCGTTCGCGGCCCGCTACACCGCCTTCGCCGCCTGCGTGGCCGGTTTCGTCGCCGCTGCAGCCTGGGCAGCCGCTTCGCCTCTCGCCTGGAGCGCCTGGCCGGCCTGGCTGATGCTCGTCCTGTTCGCGGTGCTCGCCGGCATCGGACTGCACGACCTGCGGCAAAGCCGGCATGCGATCCTGCGCAACTACCCGGTCATCGGGCACCTGCGCTTCCTGCTCGAATTCATCCGGCCGGAGATCCGGCAATATTTCATCGAGAGCGATTCGGAAGCGGCGCCGTTCTCGCGGGCGCAGCGTTCGCTCGTGTACCAGCGCAGCAAGGGCGAGCCCGACAACCGGCCCTTCGGCACGCAACTCGACGTGACGTTCGCCGGCTACGAATGGATCAACCATTCGATGCAGCCGACGCAACTGGCCGACCACGACTTCCGCATCACCATCGGCCCCGACTGCGCGCAGCCCTACCGATCGAGCGTCTTCAACATCTCGGCGATGAGCTTCGGCGCGCTGTCGGCCAACGCGATCCTGGCGCTCAACCGGGGCGCCCAGATGGGCGGCTTCGCGCACGACACCGGCGAGGGCTCGATCTCGCAGCATCACCGGGTCCACGGCGGCGACCTGATCTGGGAAATCGGCTCCGGCTACTTCGGATGCCGCAACGACGACGGCAGCTTCAGCGAGCAACGCTTCATCGCCAATGCGCGCGATCCGCAGGTCCGCATGATCGAGCTCAAGCTGAGCCAGGGCGCCAAGCCGGGCCACGGCGGCGTGCTGCCGGCGCCCAAGGTCACGCCCGAAATCGCCGCGGCGCGGGGCGTGCCGGTGGGGGTCGATTGCATCTCGCCCTCGTCGCACAGCGCGTTCTCGACGCCGATCGAGATGATGCATTTCGTGGCCCGCCTGCGCGAACTGTCGGGTGGCAAGCCGACCGGCTTCAAGTTCTGCCTCGGCCATCCTTGGGAATGGTTCGGCATCGTGAAGGCGATGCAGGCGACCGGCATCACGCCGGACTTCATCGTGGTCGACGGCGCCGAGGGCGGCACCGGCGCGGCGCCGGTCGAATTCATCGACCACGTGGGCGCGCCTTTGCAAGAGGGCCTGCTGCTGGTGCACAACACCCTGATCGGCGTCGGCCTGCGCGAACGCATCAGCCTCGGCTGCGCTGGCAAGGTGATCACCGCCTTCGATCTGGCCCGGATGATGGCGCTCGGCGCCGACTGGTGCAATGCGGGCCGCGGATTCATGATGGCGCTCGGCTGCATCCAGGCGCAGACCTGCCACACCGGCAACTGCCCCACCGGCGTGACCACGCAGGATCCGCTCCGCCAGCAGGCGCTGGTGGTGCCGACCAAGGCCGAGCGGGTGCGCAACTTCCATCGCAGCACGCTTCATGCCCTGAAGGAACTGGTGCAGGCGGCAGGGCTCGCCCACCCGCGCCAGATCACGGCCCACCACATCGTGCGGCGCATCTCCGATACCGAGGTGCGGCTCCTGAGCAACCTGGTCATGCAAGTGGCGCCGGGCGCGCTGCTCGGGCCGCTGGACGAGCAGCACAACGTGTTCCGCACGTACTGGCCGCGATCGAGTGCGCACAGCTTCCAGCCGCTCGCCATGGCGCCATGAGGCGGAGGCCCCGATGACACCCGGCCCGCGCGGCGGCGGATTGCGGCGCGTTCTGGGCAAGCGCAAGGGCGTCGCGTCCGCGCCCGCGCCGCTCGACAGCGCCGAGGCGCCGCTGGAGCCCGGCGACTATGCCGGGTTCCTGCGAAGCAGGCTGCCCCAGCAGGATCGCCTGGTCGCGAGCCATCGCATCGGCAGCGAACGGGTCTGGCTCAAGAAGGCCGGGCCTCGCCACGGCAGTCTGCGCTACCACCTGCTGGCCGCCATCTCGGGCGTGCTGCGGCTCGACGTGCTGGCCCCGGTACCCAATCCCGGCGGCAATGCCGCCATCGCGATCGAAGCCCGGCGTCTGCGCGCGCTGGCGTCGGTCGGGCTGCGGGTGCCGGCGGTGCTGGCGCAGCAACCCGACGGGCTCTTGATTTCGGACCTGGGCGAAAGCGGCAGGCCGGCCGTGGTGCTGCAGGAACGGCTCGACCAGGCCGCGGCGATCGGCCCGGCCGCGCTGCTCACGACCTGGCACGAGGGCCTGGCCGCCATCGCGGCGGTGCATGCCCGCCAGGCCTACCTGAGCCAGGCCTTCGATCGCAACCTGGTGCAATGCCCCGACGGCGTCATCGGCTACATCGACTTCGAGGACGACCCGGGCGAGGCCCTGCCGCTGGCCGAATGCCAGGCGCGGGATTGGCTCAGCTACCTTCATTCGACCGCGATGCTGGTCGACGCCGCGTCGCCGCATGCCGCGGCCGAGCATTGGCACGCGGTGCTGGCGGACGCGAGCGACGAGGTGCGCGATCGGCTGCGGGTCGCCGCGGGCCGGATGCGATGGCTCCGGCACCTGCCGGCCGGCCGCCGATGGGGCCGGGACACGCAGCGGGTGCGGGCGGTGGCTCGGCTGCTGGGACGCTGGTACGCGGCCTAGCGACGGCCGGGGGCCGCATCCGGCCACGACCGCAAGACCCGGGCGCCCTGGACATCCAGGCGCTTGCGAAGCGCCAGCACCGCGCGGTCCTTGCTGAGCAACCAGGCTCCGTGGGCCACTGCGAGGTCGACGAACACCTGGTCGTCCGGATCGCTGCACCGGCAATTTGTGGCCCGGGGCGGCGTTGCCAGCAACGGAGCGGTTCGCAGGTCGAAGGCGGCCAGCACCTCGTCCGGCGAACGGTCGCTGCGATGCAAGTGTCGCGCGACCGCTGCGTAGCCCAGCACGCGGATCAGTTCGTCGCGCATGGCATGGGAGGCGATCCAGCGGATATCGCGTCGATCGAGCGCGTCGGCCAGCTCGCCGGCCGCCGGATCGCCGAATACCAGCAGGTCGAGCGCGATGTTGGTGTCGATGACGACGGCGCCGGGCGCGCGAGGCGATCCGCTCACGGCGAGAGGAAACGCTGCAGCCCGTGCCGCAACCTCGTCCAGGCGCTGGTCCGGCCGGGATCGATGTTCTCGCGGCGCGCCGCCGCCAGTCCTGCAGAGAGCGCCGAAAGATGGGCGGGTGCCCGGCGCCAGATCGCTTCGACCGCCATGTCGCCGCCGACCCCGCCGCCGGGTATCACCCGGATCTCCTCGGCCCGCATCGCGCGCAGCAGCCGGGAGCGGGCATTGGCCACCTCCGGACCGCTTTGATGGTCGCCGAGCCGGTGGTTCAGCGTGATGTAGATGCTGTCGATCTGCGGCATCGTGCGAACCACGTGCGAAACCACCTCGAACAGCAGCAGCCGGCGCACCGATGACCGCCTGGCCGCCGAACTGTCGGCATACCGGAAGCCGCCGAGCCGAAGCTGCCGGGTTTCGGCGACATGCGCGATGTCGTAGACCGTACCCACCGGCTCCTGTTCGTCCCACAGCCACATCGGCTCTCCGAGCGCATAGGGACCTCGGTCGGCGCCGGTGAGGGTAAGGGCGCCGTCGCGATCTGTGGGTTGGTCCATGACCAACGCATCTTAGACACATCGATACACGATGCGTGGCCTTGTTGCCCTCTATTCTTGGCCCTTGCCTGAGCGTTACCTATTGCTCAGTTGATCTTCAGTGTGACGACGAGCGGTTGGTGATCCGACGCGAAGGCCGGGCCCTCTGTTTCCTGGATGAAGGTCCGGACCCGGTCGCGATCGTTGAAGTCGAGGCCTTCCGCTGGACGGGTATTGGCTGGATGGAGCACCGCCGTGCCGCTGGCAAACCCTCGGTAGAAGGCGCGGTCGAGCACCGAACCACAAACGATATTGGTGTCGACGTTGTAGTCGAGCAAGACGATGTCGGTCATTGGATCTTCTCCCTTTCGATGGGCCTCGTTTGTAGTCATCGAAAGGAGATCCGACCATCGCGCCGATACACGATGGCGATCGACCCATGCGGCGCCGGCGGTGCGGCGCAGCGGCCTGCTAGGTCGTGCCGCGTTGCCGTGCGGAGCCGGCCACCATGTCGAAGCGGAACAGCCGGCATTCGATCGGGCCGTTCCACATCGGAACGCGGCGCGATTCCTTCAGCCGCATCTTCTTGGGCAGTTGCAGGTCGGGCGTCAGCACCCAGGCGGTCCAGCCGCTGAAGTTCTTCTTCCAGTGGCTGGCGAGCTGCGCGAAGAACTCGCCGCCGTCCTCGGTCTTCGCCTCTTCACGGCCGCCGCGCGGCGAGGCCACGGGGGCGTCGGCTGCCGACCTTCCGCGGGCGACGCCGCCGACCTCGATGCGCTCGCCATAGGGCGGGTTGAGCACGATCACGCCGGCTTCGGCCGGCGGCATGCGCTGCAGCGCATCGCCGCCCCTGAACTGGATCGCGTCCGCGACGCCGGCCCGCTCGGCGTTGCGCTCGGCGAAGTCGACCATGCGGTGCGAGACATCGGAGCCGAAGATCGCCGGTGCCGACCGCGTCTCGAGATCGCCGTCGCCACCGGCATCGCCGCGAGCCATGCCGCCTTCCGCCTTCAACGCCGCCCACACATGCGACTGGAACGGCAGCAGCTTCTCGAACCCGAAGCGCCGGAGCGACCCGGCGGCGATGCCGCGCGCGATCTGCGCCGCCTCGATCGCGATGGTGCCGCTGCCGCAGCACGGGTCGTAGAGCGGCTGGTCCGCGACCTCGCCGGTCTCCGGATTCCACCAGCCGCTGGCGGCCAGCATGGCTGCGGCGAGGGTCTCCTTGAGCGGCGCATCGCCCTTGTCCTGCCGCCAGCCGCGCTTGAAGAGCGGCTCGCCGGAGGTATCGATGTAGAGCGTGCAGGTGTCGGTGGTGAGGTGCGCGAAGACCCGCGAATCCGGATGCTGGGTCTCGATGCTCGGACGCACGCCGCCGGCCTTGGCGCGGAACCGATCCGCAATTGCGTCCTTGATTCGCAAGGTCGCGAAGTTGAGGCTTTGCAGCGGGCTGTGCTGCGCCGTGGTCTCGATCTTGAAGGTCTGCCGCGGCGTGAACCAGATCTCCCAGGCCACGCCGCTCGCGATCGCATAGAGGTCGTTCTCGCTCCGGTAGGGCGCGTGGGCCAGCTCGACCAATACCCGCTGCGCGAGCCGGCTGTGCAGGTTGAGCTTCATCGCGTCGCGCCAGCTGGCACGGGCGCGCACGCCGCCGCGCATCGCCACCAGATCCTGGCCGACCAGGCCGGTGATGGCATGCACCTCTTGCGCGAGGAAATCCTCGACACCGGCTGCGCAAGGCAGGAAAAGCCGCAGGTCGCTCATCGGGCTACAGAGCCTTTCGGAGGTTGGCCGGCGCGATGCGAAGCGCCTCGCGGTATTTGGCGACGGTGCGGCGGGCGCATTCGATGCCCTGCTCTTTCAGCATCTCGGAAAGCTGGCTGTCCGAAAGCGGCTTCTTCGCGTCCTCGGCCGAGACGAACTGCTTGATCAGCGCCCGCACCGCCGTGCTGGACGCATTGCCGCCGGTCTCGGTGCCGAGGGCCGAACCGAAGAAGTACTTCAGCTCGACCGTGCCGTAGGGCGTCGCCATGTACTTGGCGGTGGTGACCCGGCTGATGGTCGATTCGTGCAGCCCGAGCTCGTCCGCGATCTCGCGCAGCACCAGCGGCCGCATCGCGAGTTCGCCATGCACGAAGTAGCTTTTCTGCCGCTCGACGATCGCGTTCGAGACCCGCAGGATGGTGTCGAAGCGCTGCTGGATGTTCTTGATGAACCAGCGCGCCTCCTGCAGTCGCTGCGACAGGGCCTGGCTGCCCTCGCCCTTGTGCTGCTTGAGCGCGCCGGCGTAGATGTCGTGTACCCGCAGCCGCGGCATGACCTCGGGATTGAGCATCACGCGGAACTTGGCGCTGGTGCCGTTGCCGTTGCCCACGCGGGTCACGATCACGTCCGGAACCACCACGTTGCGCTCGACGTCGACGAAGCGACGGCCGGGCTTGGGCTCCAGGCGCGCGATCAGCTGCAGCGCCGAGCGAACCAGCTCCTCGTTGCTGCGGGTGAGCGTGGCGAGGCGCTTGAAGTCGCGCCGGGCCAGGAGCTCCATCGGCTGCTTGCAGATCGCGATGGCGACCTTGCGAACCTGGGCTTCGTCCTCGCCGTCGTCCTCGTGGGCCAGCGCGCGCAACTGGATGGTGAGGCACTCGCCGAGGTTGCGGGCGCCCACGCCGAGCGGCTCCAGGCTTTGCAAGAGGCCGAGCGCCACCTGGAAGTGATGCACCAGTTCGTCGAACTCGTCGTTGTCGGCGCCGGCGAGGCCGGAGGCCAGCGCGGGCAGCGAGTCCTCGAGGTAGCCGTCGTCGTTGAGCGATTCGATCAGGAAGCGCAGCGCGGCCCGGTCGCCCTCGCCCAGCCGCAGCGACAGGGCCTGGCGATGCAGGAAGGCCTGCAGCGACTCCTGGCTACGGGCCAGCTCGGTCGCATCGGTCCGCTCGTCGCCGAGGTTGTTGGCGCGGGCGGGTGCGTCGCTGCCCCACTCGCTGTCGTCCGGCGCGACATCGACGCTGCCGTCGCCTTCCCAGTCGGGCGAGCCGTCGCTTTCGTCCGAGGACGTGGGCGCCTCGGCGTCCGACGTGGTGCTGGCGGCGGCTTCCGACGGTGCCAGCGAAGTCGGTGCGAACTCGGCCTCGAGCTCTGCCGAGCGATCGTCCTCGCGCACCGGCGCATCCGCGGCATCGACGCCGAATTCCTCGCGCGGTGCCTCGTCCATCACGCGGTCGAGGAACGGGTTCTCGTCGAGCATCTGCTCGACCTCCTGGCTTAACTCCAGCGTCGACAGCTGCAGCAGCCGGATCGATTGCTGCAGCTGCGGCGTGAGCGCGAGGTGCTGCGAGACCCGAAGGGAGAGGCCCTGCTTCACCCGCGGCCTCCGAAGGCGAGCGGCCGATCGTTCCGGGCCGCGGCCCGGGTGCGATGGACGGCGTGCATGGCTACATCCGGAAGTGCTCGCCCAGGTAGACGCGACGGACTTCGGCGTTGTCGACGATCTCCGATGGCGTTCCCTGGGCCAGCACCTGGCCGTCGCTGATGATGAAGGCGTGGTCGCAGATGCCCAGCGTCTCGCGCACGTTGTGGTCCGTGATGAGCACGCCGATGCCGCGTTCCTTCAGGAAATTGATGATGCGCTGGATCTCGATGACCGCGATCGGATCGATGCCGGCGAAGGGCTCGTCGAGCAGGATGAATTGCGGCTGGGTCGCCAGGGCTCGGGCGATCTCGACCCGGCGCCTCTCGCCGCCCGACAAAGCGAGCGCCGGCGAATCGCGCAGGTGATCGACCCGGAGGTCGTGCAGCAATTCGTCGAGCCGTTCCTTGATGCGCACCTTGGAAAGCGGCTGGGCCCGGCCGTCGGCGTCGGATTCGCGCTGCAGCTCGAGCACGGCCCGCACGTTTTCCTCGACCGTGAGCTTGCGGAAGATCGACGCTTCCTGCGGCAGATAACTGAGGCCACGGCGTGCGCGGCGGTGGATCGGCATGTGCGCGATCGGCTCGCCGTCGATGGTGATGTCGCCTGCATCGGCCCGCACCAGGCCGACGATCATGTAGAACGATGTCGTCTTGCCGGCGCCGTTCGGGCCCAGCAACCCGACGACTTCGCCCTTCTGCACCGAAAGCGAGACGTCCTTGACGACTTTCCGGCTGCCGTACGACTTCTGCAGGCCACGGGCTTCCAGGCGGCTCCGTCCGGCCCCTGCTTCGGTCGCGCTGCTCGCGCCCGCGACTTCGATCACGGCTTGGCTTCCCCGCCGATGGTGGTGCTGGATCGCAGGCCGCTGCCGGTTGCGGGCGCGGCCGGCGGCGTGGCCGGCGCAGCAGGCGCGGGACGCGCGCCGCCGGCTGCGGCTGGTGCCGTGGCGGCCTTGGGCGTCAGGATGGCTCGTACGCGGCCACCCTGCGGCGCCGATACGCCGGCATTCGGCGGCAGCGCCGCACCGTTGACGGTGAAGGTGTCGTTGCTCTGGTCGTAGACGATCAGCGGGCCGCTGCTCTCGTCATTGGGCGTGGCGCCGATCAGGCGCCGCATGACCGCGCGGCGGATGAACTTGACGTTGTCGGCCCGGCTGTCGTATTCGATGACCTCCGACTCGCCTTCGATCCATTCGTCGGTGCCGGCATCGCGCTTCTGCTTGTAGTAGGCGAGCTTTCCTGGCGCCGCCGTGACCACGCCGTACTGGTAGCCCTCCGGATCCTGCCGGACGTCGATGCGGGCGCCACGGATGATGATGGTGCCCTTCGTCACCACCACGTCGCCGGTGAAGACGCTGGTCTGCTTGAGGTCGTCGTACCGCATCGCGTTGGCTTCGATGTTCATCGGCTTGGTTCGATCGGCCTTTTCGGCGTGGCTTGCCACGGCAAAGGCGCCAAGAGCCAGTGCTGGCAACAAAGCGCGACAGAGAAAGCGGAGAAAAGAGGTGGGGCAGGGCAATGTCATAGAGGCACGAAACTTGCTCGGCGATTGTATGCGGCCGGGCCGCGCCGACCTGCTTGGTAGGACGTTTGCCGGTGTGTTCGACGGCACATCAGGGCCGAACTGCCGCCCGCGAGGGGCGGCAAGCGCCAGCGAATCAGGAGCCGGCGCCCTGCCGCTGCTGGGCTCAGCCCTTCTTGCGAGCGTCGCTGGCGAGCTGGTCGGTGATCTGCAGCGCCCGCTCCATCGTCTTGGCGAGCTCGCCATCGACATAGAAGCGGCCATCGATTCCGATCGAAGGCACGCCCGACACCTGGTAGGCATCCTGCAGCTGCTTGGCCTTCTGGATCTTGGTGGCGACCGTGAACGACTTGAACTGCTGGACGAACTTTTCCTTGTCGATGCCGTTGGCGGCGACCCAGTCGATGATCTGCTGGTCGGTGGTCAGCGCCTGGCGCTGCTGGTGGATCGCGGTGAAGACCTTGCCCTGGTACGCCTCGACCTGGCCGAGCGCCTCGAGCGCGTAGTAAAGGCGCTGCTGCGGCTGGAAGCTGGGCTGGAACGCGACCGGCACGCGCCGGAACGAGATGTGAGCCGGCAGCTTGCGGACCCAGGATTCGAGGGCCGGCTCGAAGGCGTTGCAGTGCGGGCAGTTGTACCAAAAGAACTCGATCACCTCGACCTTGCCGGCGGGTGCATCGACCGGCACCCGCTTGTCGAGCACGGCGTAGTCGGTACCGGCCTTGAAGGCGCCCTGGGCATGGACACCCGAAGCGAGCGGGAGCAGGCCCACCGAGGCGGCTGCGAGCGAAAAGTGACGTCGTTGCATGTTGAAGTTTCTCCTGTGCTGCTGACTGAGCTTCGGGCCGCTGCCCTAGTTCCCGATGAAGGGCGGATAAAGATTCGCGAAGTGGGCGCAGTGCTCGCCACCCGATGCCGGTGCCGCTGCCGCCGCCGAGAGCCGGCTACCGGCACGGAAGGCTGACTTAGCGCTGCACCCGTACCAGGGCGGCTTCGAGCCCGCCGGTGTCGAGCCGGTCCTTGAGGCGATCGGCGTCGTCCTTCTTGTTGAACGGCCCGGATCGCACCCGATAGACCGTGCGCCCCGCCTGCTCGCGCTCGGTGACCCGGGCTTCGATGCCCATCAACGACAGGCGCGCACGCTGGGCCTCGGCATCTTCCGCCGAGCGGAAGGCGCCGGCCTGCACGAAATAGAGGAACGGGTCGTTCGGGTTGGCGCTTTGCGGTGCGGTCGCGACCACGGCCGGCGCGGCAGCGGGCGCGCCGGCCGATGAGCGCGAGCGAGCAAGGTCGCCGATCGGATCGTTGGAAGGCGGCAGCGCGTTGGCCTCCGCCGGAAGCGGCGCGGTACGCGGACGCTGCACCGGCTGCTGCTGCGCGGTCTGCGGAACGACCACCGGCACCGGCGGCGTGCTGGGCGGATTGAGCGGGCCTGCGGTTGCCGGGGCCGGCGGCGTGGCAGGCGCGGCGGGTGCGGCCGGAGCCCGGTTGCCGCCCTTGCCGGCCAACGGGCCGTTCGGGTCCCAATCGCGGTTCTTGCGGGCTTCGGCCTCGTCCTGCTCGGCGCCGCCGCGCTGGGTCTTGGTCATGAAGGGGATCGGCACCTTGGTCACGTAGACCGCGATGCCGAGTGCGACGCCCAGGCCGATGACCAGCCCGACGATGAGGCCGATGACGATGTTGCCGCGTTGATGACGTTTCATGGTGGGAGTCGGGATCACATCTTGCGCGGCGCGCTCACGCCGAGGATTGCGAGGCCATTGTGCAGCACCTGTGCGGTCGCGGCGACCAGCGCCAGCCGGGCCGACTTGACCGCTTCGTCCTCGACCAGGATGCGTTCGGCGTCGTAGTAGCTGTGGTAGCTGGCGGCGAGTTCGCGCAGGTAGAAAGTCACGTCGTGGGGCGCGAAATCAGCCGCCGCCGCGGTCAGCATGTCGGGGTACCGGGCGAGCATCAGCAAGAGCGACTGGGCCGCCGGGCTTTGCAGGGCCGAGAGGTCGACCGCCGACAGCCCGGCCACGTCGCCGCCCCAGGCCGCCAGCACCGAGCAGATGCGGGCGTGGGCGTACTGCACGTAGTACACCGGGTTGTCGTTGTTCTGCGCCAGCGCGAGATCGATGTCGAACACGTACTCGGTGTCGGGCTTGCGGCTCAGCAGGAAGAAGCGGACCGCATCGGTGCTGGTCCATTCGATCAGGTCGCGCAGCGTCACGTAGCTGCCGGCCCGCTTGCTGATCTTGACCTCGACGCCGCCGCGCATCACCCGCACCATGGTGTGCAGCACGTAGTCCGGGTAGCCCTCCGGTATGCCGACGCCGGCAGCCTGCAGGCCGGCCCTTACGCGGGCGATGGTGCCGTGGTGGTCGGTGCCCTGGATGTTGACCACCTTCTTGAAGCCCCGCTCCCACTTGGCGATGTGATAGGCGACATCCGGAACGAAGTAGGTGTAGGTGCCGTCGCGCTTGCGCATGACGCGGTCCTTGTCGTCGCCGTAGTCGGTGGACCGAAGCCACAGCGCATCGTCGAGCTCGTAGGTCTTGCCGGCATCTACCAGCCGTTGCACCGTGGCCTCGACCCGGCCGCTGGTGTAGAGGCTCGACTCGAGGTAGTAGTGATCGAAGGCGACCTTGAAGGCCTTGAGGTCGAGGTCTTGCTCGCGCCGCAGGTACGCCACGGCGAATTCGCGAATCGAATCGAGATCCTCGATGTCGCCGCTCGCGGTGTACTCGCGGTCGTCCGATCGAACCGTCTTGCGGGCCTTGAAATCTTCGGCGATGTCGGCGATGTATTCGCCGTTGTAGGCCTGCTCGGGCCAGCCGGCGTCGCCCGGCTTGATGCCGCGGGCGCGCAGCTGGGTGCTTTGGGCCAGCGTCTGGATCTGCACGCCGGCGTCGTTGTAATAGAACTCGCGCCAGACGGGCGCGCCCTGGGTGGCCAGCAGGTTGCAGATGGCATCGCCGAGGGCGGCCTGCCGGCCGTGGCCGACATGGAGCGGACCGGTCGGATTGGCAGAGACGAACTCGACCAGCACCCGCTGGTCGTTCGCAGGCTTGCGACCGAAGGCTTCGCCGGCTTCGAGGACTTCACGCACGACCTGCTGCTTGGCGGCCGGCTTGAGGCGGATGTTGAGGAAGCCCGGGCCAGCGATCTCGATCGACTCGACCCACTGCGAAAACGCCGGCGTGGCCAGCAAGGCAGCGCGGATGTCCTCGGCCAACTCGCGCGGCTTGCGCTGCAGCGGCTTGGCGAGTTGCATCGCGGCGGTGCTGGCGAAATCGCCATGGGCCGCCACCTTGGGCGACTCGAACGCGGCCTTGGCGGCGGCGCCGGGCGAGAAGGATTCGAGCGTGCCCGCCAAGGCGGCGAGCAGCTCTTGTTTGACCAATAGCATCGACGGATTTTACGGTTGCCGCCCGGCGCCCTCGAAGCTCCGGGTTCCCTTCTGGGCTATCGGTCGGTAGCATGACCCACCCCAGGCGGGGATCGTTCGCATCAACCCACGAGGACATCACACATGAAGAAACTTCTCACCTCGATCGCACTGGGCGCTTCCCTCGCCCTGGCGACCCTGGCGGTCCATGCAGCCGACAAGGCCCCGACGGCGCAGCAGAACAAGATGACGACCTGCAATGCCGACCCCAAGGCCAAGACCCTCAAGGGCGACGAGCGCAAGGCCTTCATGAAGGAATGCCTGTCGGCCGGTTCGGTAGCCGCCACGCCGATGACGCAGCAGGACAAGATGAAGACCTGCAATGCGGACACCAAGGCCAAGACGCTCAAGGGCGACGATCGCAAGGCCTTCATGAAGGAGTGCCTGAGCGGCAAGGCGGCTTGAGCCAGCAGGCCGGGCTACGCGTCGGCACCGCCGAAGTCCGCTGGCAGCCGTCGGAATTCGATATGAGGTGACCGGAGTTCGGTGCCCGCGCTACCTAGCCGCGGGCGCCGAAGCCGCGCGCCAGGAACACCGCCACCAGCGGGATCAGCGCGATCAGGTGCGCCTGCGCCATCACCAGCTTGCGGGTCTTGCGGACCTCGCTTTCGGGCGGTAGCTGGCCCGAGGCCCGCAGCGCCTTGCGCCAGCGGATGAAGGTGATCGTCGGAAAGATCGACAGCACGCCGACCACGATGAAGAGCCCGACCTTGACGTGCAGGAGCGGATTGGTCCAGTACCAGGCGGTGCCCTTGATGCCGAACCAGGTGCGGGCCACCCCGGTCGCCAGCACGGTGATCGCGGCGATGCCGTAGATCATGTCGACCCGGCCCAGCCGCTCGACCACCGCGGCGTTGAGCCATTCGACGCGACAAAGCGCCGCCTCGCTCGCGATGAAGACGACCATCGTCAGGATGGCCAGCAGGTGGAGATAGGCAAGGATGGCTTCGAGCGTCATCGTCGGTGGTCCTGTCGGGTCTGAGACCGAGCGATTGTGCCGCCCCAGAACTCCGGGCGCGCATAGTTCGCCTTCAAGAAATCCAGCCACAGGCGAACCCGCAGCGGCAAGTGCTTGGCATGCGGGAACACCGCGAAGATGCCGTTCGGCGGTGCCGCGAATTCGTCGAGCAACGGCACCAGCAGCCCGGCATCGATCTCGGCCTCGACTTCCCAGGTGCTGCGCCAGGCGATTCCATGGCCCGCCAGGCACCAGTCGTGCAGCACCTGGCCATCCGAGCAATCGAGCGGTCCACTCGGCTTGAGGTGCACGACTTCATGCCGCCCGTCCTCCAGCGGCATCCGGAAAGCCCAGCCGCGGGTCTGCGAGGCGTCGCTCGAGAGGCTCAGGCAGG
The DNA here is from genome assembly GCA_902506565.1 of Burkholderiales bacterium 8X. Taxonomy (GTDB): domain Bacteria; phylum Pseudomonadota; class Gammaproteobacteria; order Burkholderiales; family Burkholderiaceae_C; genus Variovorax. The sequence continues at coordinate 4,278,414 of LR732703.1, forward strand.
CGAAGCGCGCCAATTCGCTCGGATGGCGCGGCGCGCCGTGGCGCCGCACGAACTCCGGCGTGGCGACGCAGCGCCGGCGGTTGTCCGCGAGGCGCAGGCTGACCAGCGACGAATCCGGCAGGTCGCCGACCCGCACCGCGCAATCGAAGCCTTCGCCGGCCATGTCGACCATGCGGTCGCTCAGGTTGAGCGAGATCGTGACCTCCGGATGCAGCTCGTGGAAGCGCGGCACCAGGGGCGCGACATGGCGGCGCCCGAACCCCGCCGGCGCCGTCACCCGCAGATGCCCGCTCGCCTTGATGCCGCCAGCACTCACGCTGGCCTCGGCGTTGGCCATCTCGACCAGGAGCCGCTGGCAGTCCTCCAGGAACGCGCTGCCCTCGTGCGTGAGGCTGATGCGCCGCGTGGTACGCACCAGCAGCTTGACGCCGAGCCGTTCCTCGAGGCCGTCCATGCGGCGGCCCATGATCGCGGGCGCCACGCCCTCGGCCCGGGCGGCGGCGGTGAGGCTGCCGCGGGTCGCGATCGCGACGAACGACTCGAGCTGCTTCAGCCGGTCCATCCGCGCACCGCGCCCGCCGCCTTCAGTCGTTCGATGTCGGCGTCGTCGTAGCCGGCTTCCCGCAGCAACGTGTCGGTGTGCTCGCCGAGCAGGGGCGGCTGCAGCCGGATGCCCGGCCGCTCGCCGCCGAGGGTGAAAGGCATCAGCGGCACCTTCGAAAGCGTGCCGTCGTTCATGCGGATCGGCGCCAGCCCGCCGGTCGCGTTAAGGTGCTCGTCCTCGAACAGTTCCTCCGGCCGGGTGATCGGCGCGAAGGGCAGCTCGTTCTTCTCGAACACCTCGCTCAACTCCGCGGCGCTGTAGCCGGCCAGGTGCGAACGCAGGATCGGCATCATCCAGTCGCGGGCCCTGACGCGGTCGTTGTTGGTCTTGAGCCGCGGGTCGGCCATCAGCTCCTCGAGCCCGAAGGCCTTGCAGAAGATCAGCCACTGCTTGTCGCTCACCGCGGACAGAAAGATCTGCTCGCCGTCCTTGACCGTGAAGACGTCGTACACGCCCCAGGCCGAGATCCGGCTCGGCATCGGCGCGGCCGCCATGCCGGTGGCGGCGAACTGCATCATGTGCTGCGCCACCAGGAAGACGTTGTTCTCGAAGAGCGCCGACTGCACCTCGCAGCCCTCGCCGGTGAGCTCGCGTTGCCGGAGCGCCGCCATGGCGCCGATCGCTCCGAACATGCCGCCCATGATGTCGTTCACGCTGGTCCCGGCCCGGAGCGGATCGCCGGCGCGCCCGGTCATGTAGGCCAGGCCGCCCATCATCTGCACCACCTCGTCCAAAGCGGTGCGGTGGTCGTACGGGCCGGGCAGGAAGCCCTTGTGGCTCACGTAGATCAGGCGCGGGTCTCGCGCCTTGAGCGAGGGGTAGTCCAGGCCCAGCTTCTGCATCGTGCCGGGCTTGAAGTTCTCGCTCACGATGTCGGCGGTGGCGATCAGGCGAAGCGCCGCAGCCACGCCTTCGGGCTTCTTGAGGTCGAGCGCGATGCTCTTCTTGTTGCGGTTGAAGGTCGGGAAGAAGCCGGCGCCGGAACCGAGCAGTCGGCGCGTGTTGTCGCCTTCGATCGGTTCGACCTTGATGACCTCGGCGCCGAGGTCGCCGAGCAGCATGCCGCAGGTCGGGCCCATCACCATGTGGGTGAATTCGACGATGCGGATACCTTGGTAGGGGAGCACTGGTGTTTCAGGCATGGACGTTCGGATGAGAGGGTTGGACGAAGCCTTTGGGCAGGCCGGCTTCGGGCGTCATGCCGTAGACCGCCTCGCCGGGCAGTCCGGCTTGCAGCGGGGCGCGGGCGGCGATCAGCTTCCGGATGTCGATGCCGGTTGCAACACCCATCGCCTCGAACATGAACACCAGGTCTTCGGTGACCACATTGCCGGAGGCGCCGGGCGCATACGGGCAGCCGCCGAGCCCGCCAAGCGATGCATCGAAGGTGAGCACGCCGACTTCGTAGGCCGCCAGGCAGTTGGCAAGGCCGAGCCCGCGGGTGTTGTGCATGTGGGCGGCGCCGGCCCGGTCGCCGAGCTCGGCCCGAAGGCGGGTGAAGAGCCGCCGGACCTGGGCCGGGTTGGCATAGCCGACCGTGTCGGAAAGTCCGGCCTCGTCCGCGCCGGCCTCCACGCATTGCACCGCGAGGCGGATGACCTCGTCCTCAGGCACCAGGCCCTGCAGCGTGCAGCCGAAGGCGGTGCTGATGCCGGCCTCGAGGCCGACGCCCGGGCCGAGTTCGCGGCGAAGGTCGGCCATGGCGCGCAGCTCGTCCACCATCTGCTCGCGTGTTTTGCGAACGTTCGCCAGCGAATGGGCTGCGCTAGCCGAGACCGGCACGGTGAGCTTGTGGACGCCGGCTGCCAGCGCCGCCTCGGCGCCACGAACATTGGGAACCAGCGCCATCACGGTCAGCCCCGGGAGCGTGACCGCGTGCCGGACGACTTCGGCGGCATCGGCCATTTGCGGCAGCAGCCTGGCCGGCACGAAGGAAGCGACCTCGATCTCGCGCAAGCCAGCCGCGTGAAGCGCATCGATCCAGCGCAGCTTGTCGGCGGTGGGCATGGTGGCGGCGACCGATTGCAATCCGTCGCGAGGGCCGACCTCGCTGATGAGGACATCGGGGGTTTTCATCGACTTTGTCTCTGGGGAAAGGCACATTGGACCACCATGGATTTCAAAGGATTAGGTGCAATCCGGTTTGCAATCCATCGACTTTCCACGTCTTAATCAACCTCCAAGTATCAAATAAAGTTGTGGCAAGGCTTGAAGACTGCTTTCTCGAATCCACACGATCATCCATCTCACCTCGAGGTTCATCCATGACCGACCGCATCACCCTCCACGGCCTCCAGGTCGCCAGCGAACTCCACCGCTTCATCGAAGACCAGGTGCTACCCGCCGCCGGCATCGCGAGCGAAACCTTCTGGAAGGGCTTCGACGCCATCGTCTCCGACCTCGCGCCCAAGAACGTCGCGCTGCTGGCCGAGCGCGATCGGCTGCAGTCGGAGCTGGATGCCTGGCACAAGGCCAACCCCGGGCCGATCGCAAACCTGCCGGGTTATCGCGCCTTCCTGCAGAAGATCGGCTACCTGCTGCCGCAGCCCGACGAGGTGCAGGCGAGCACCCGCAACGTCGATGCCGAGCTGGCCAGCCAGGCCGGGCCGCAGCTGGTGGTGCCGATCCTCAATGCCCGCTATGCACTGAATGCCGCGAACGCGCGCTGGGGCTCCTTGTACGACGCGCTCTACGGCACGGACGTCATCCCCGAGGCCGATGGCGCCGACAAGGGCAGGGGCTACAACCCGGTGCGCGGCGCCAAGGTGATCGACTTCGCGCGCGGTGTGCTCGACCAGGCCGCGCCGCTGGTCAACGGCTCGCACCGGATGGCGACCGGCTACAGCGTCAAGGACGGACGCCTGATGGTGAGCCTGCAAAGCAGCAGCACCGAGCTGGCCGATGCGGCGCAGTTCGTCGGCTACCAGGGCGACGCATCGGCGCCGTCGTCGGTGCTGCTCAAGCACAACGGCATCCACCTGGACATCCGCATCGACCGCGGCACCGCGATCGGCAAGACCGACCCCGCAGGCGTGAGCGACATCGTGCTCGAGGCCGCGCTGTCGACCATCCTCGACCTGGAGGATTCGGTGGCGGTGGTCGATGCCGCCGACAAGGTGCTCGCCTATTCGAACTGGCTCGGCATCCTCCAGGGAACGCTGACCGAAGAAGTGGTCAAGGGCGGCGAGCGCTTCACGCGCGGCCTCAATCCGGACCGCGAATACACGGGCGCCGACGGCCAGCCGATCAAGCTGCATGGCCGCTCCCTGATGTTCCTGCGCAATGTCGGCCACCTGATGACCAACCCGGCCATCCTGTACGCAGGCGGCAAGGAGATTCCGGAAGGCATCCTGGACGCCGTGGTCACGACCACAATCGCGACCGTCGACCTGAAGCGCAAGGGCAACTCGCGCACCGGCAGCGTCTACATCGTCAAGCCCAAGATGCACGGGCCGGCCGAGGTCGCATTCGCGAGCGAGCTGTTCGGCCGGGTCGAGCAACTGCTGGGGCTGCCGGCCGACACGGTCAAGCTCGGCATCATGGACGAGGAGCGCCGCACCAGCATCAACCTCAAGGCCTGCATCGCCGAGGCGGCATCGCGGGTCGCGTTCATCAACACCGGCTTCCTGGACCGCACCGGCGACGAGATGCACACCGCGATGCAGGCCGGCCCGATGCTGCGCAAGGGCGACATGAAGAGCACGCCCTGGATCCAGGCCTACGAGAAGAACAACGTGCTGGTGGGCTTGTCCTGCGGCCTGCGCGGCAAGGCGCAGATCGGCAAGGGCATGTGGGCGATGCCCGACCTGATGGCCGCGATGCTCGAACAGAAGATCGCACACCCGAAGGCCGGCGCCAACACGGCCTGGGTACCCTCCCCCACCGCGGCGACGCTGCATGCGTTGCACTACCACCGCGTGAACGTGGCCGAGGTGCAGAAGGAACTCGAGAAGATCGATGCGAATGCCGAACGCGACGCGCTGCTGGGCGACCTGCTGAAGGTGCCGGTCGCGGTCGAGCCGCGCTGGACCGATGTTGACAAGCAGCAGGAACTCGACAACAACGTGCAGGGCATCCTGGGCTACGTGGTGCGCTGGATCGACCAGGGCGTCGGCTGCTCGAAGGTGCCCGATATCCACGACATCGGGCTGATGGAAGACCGCGCCACGCTGCGGATTTCGAGCCAGCACATCGCTAACTGGCTGTTGCACGGCGTCGTCACCCGCGAACAGGTCGAGGAGACCTTCGAGCGGATGGCTGCGGTGGTGGACGGGCAGAACGCCGGCGATCCGCTTTACCAGAAGATGGCCGGCAACTTCGAGACCTCTGCAGCCTACAAGGCGGCGCAGGACCTGGTGTTCAAGGGCGTCGCGCAGCCGAGCGGCTACACCGAGCCGCTGCTGCATGCGTGGCGGCTGAAGGTGAAGGCCGGCGGGGCCTGACGGTTCGGGCGCTAGGCGCTGGGCGCTAGACCCAGATACTTGACACCTTGCGCGCCGTCGGGGGGCGCAAGGTGCCGGCGCCTCAAGTGGCGGCGCCTTCCGGGGGACGCAACATTCGCCTCACTTCACGCAGGTCCATGCCGTACATCTCGGCGAAGGCCTCGATGCTCTTGCCGCTGGCTTCGAACGCACGGCGCAGGGCCTCGCGCCGTGCGGTACGGGCACCGATCTCGGCGAACGCTTCGTCGAGCACCGCGTTGGCCACCTCGTCCTGCATGCGGGCGGCCATCAGCGTGTAGTCCTCGCGGCCGAGACCCGAACTCTCGATCGCCTCGATCAACCTCGCCTTGAGCTGCGGCCGCAGGTCGGCCTGGCTGCGCGCCTGGCGGCGGCGGAACACTTCGATGATCGCGTGGTGAACATGCTCGGGCGCGACCGGCTCCACCGGGTTGCCATCGAGATCGTGGCGTTGATGACCGGAGGCCACCGCTTCGAGATATCGGGTCGAACGTGCATGCAGCCCGAGCGCGATCTTGAGATCCTCGCGCTTGAACTCGTCCGGGTGCAGGGCCAGGATGTCCTGGAAGGCACCGAGCTTGAGCGGAAGGAAGCGCGCGCCGAACATCTTCGGATGCAGTTCGAACAGCCGTTCGAGCACGGCATTCGCCTTGCGCGGCTGCTTGGCTGCGTTCGATGGCTTGGCGGCATTCGCCGGCTTGGCCCCAGTCGCCTGCCTGCCTGCGTTCGCGCGCTTCGGGGCGCGTGCGGCTGGATCGGCTTGCCGGTGCTCGCCAGCGTTCGGCGCTGCAGCCTCGCCCTGGGCTTCGGATGGCGTGTTGTCCGCGTCGGCGGAAGCGGATAAATCGGTGGCGGTGGCGGAGTCGTTCATCGAGGCAGTTCGCAAAAGGATTGCTGCGACTGTAATGCCCACGAATGGGGTCGTTCCTGCCCGTCCCTGCACGGGCCCTAATTCCTACAGCGTACCGCGCGTGGTGCCGACCTGTTCAGCTTCGACGCCACCTAATGTGAACGCAGCTGGTCATCGAGCCAGCCACCTGCAAACCGATCCACATCCAAGGAGAACATTCAATGAACGCACGCAAGCACCTTCTCGCCGCCCTCGTCCTGGGCGCCAGCGGCCTGGCCTTCGCGCAAGGCACCCCGCCGAACACGACTTCTCCGAACCCCGCCACCGGCGCCGGCCAGCAGAGTCCGGCCGGCGGCCCGATGGGCACCACCGGAACCATGCCGCAGAACCAGGCAGCACCGGCAGCCGGCGGCTCGGGCAGCATGGGCACGACGGGCAGCACCGGCAGCACCAGCGGATCGATGAACAGCTCGACCAACATGAACACCACCAACAACACCGGCATGCGGCCGGCCCGCGCCGATCGCAACTGATCGAAGCGGTTCGACGTGTTCCAGCAAGCCGGGCCGAGCGCCCGGCTTTTGCGTTGAAAAAGCCGAGGTTTTGCATATGACCCATCAACAGCCACTCGCCGCGCTGGCGTTCGCCTTGGTACTTTGTATTCCGGCAGCGTTCGCTGCGGCGCCGAGCGGCGGCACTGGTATCGCCAATGCCAACGCCAACCCCAGCAGCCACGGCAACAAAAGGGGAAGCGCCAGCACGGTGCCGAGCCCCGAGATCCAGCAGTTCGCGCGCGCCGCCGTCGCCTCGGGCGATAGCTCGAAGCTCCCTTTCGCGGTGGTCGACAAGCGCAACGCGAGGGTCTTCGTCTTCGAGGCCGATGGCCGCCTGCGGGGCTCTTCGCCCGTGTTGCTCGGCCTCGCCAAAGGCGACCGTTCGGTGCCGGGCATCGGCGAACGCAAGATGTCCGAGATCAAGCCCGAGGAACGCACCACGCCGGCCGGCCGCTTTCCGTCGGAGCCCGGCCGCAACACCCAGGGCGACGACATCGTGTGGGTCGACTACGACGCCGCCGTGTCGATGCACCGCGTGCGAACCGCCAACAAGGCCGATCGCCGGCTCGAACGCCTCGCAACCCCGACGGTGGCGGACAACCGCATCTCGTACGGCTGCATCAACGTGCCGGCGGCTTTCTACGATGCGCACGTCAAGCCGATGCTCGGCAACGCCCGCGGCGTGGTCTACGTCTTGCCAGAGACGACTTCCACCGAATCGGTCTTCAAGTTCGCCGGCGGCAAGGGTTGAGGCATCCCGGCGTCATGAAGGGCTCGATCCCGATGCGGGTGTCTCGGCGGCCTCGGCGCGCAACCACCGGATGAAATCCTGCGCGTCCGGGTTGCCGGCGGCACGGCGCGCCACGTCGATGAAGTAGGCGCGCCGCGACGCTGCGCCTTCGCCGAACGGCGCGACCAGCCGCCCACTCTGCAGCAGCTCGCGCAAGAGCGGCATCCGCCCGATCACCACGCCCTGCCCCGCGACCGCCGCCGCGACCGCATCGGCATACTGCGTGTAGCGCACGGTGTTCTTCATCCGGACGTCGCTCAAGCCCATCACCTGCAGCCAGGGCTCCCAGTCGGCGGTCGGGGTCTGGTGATGGTCGGGCTGGTCGATGGTGAGCAAGGTCTGGCTCGCCAGGTCGGCGGTTTTCTGCAAGGACGCTGCGAGCTGCGGTGCGCACAAGGGCATGACCGACTCCTCGAACAGCGACGGCCCGGTCGCGCGCTCGATCGGCGCGAAGCGCACCGCGAGGTCGAGTCGGCTGCGATCGAGATGGAGCACGTCGAGCGTCGCCGACACCCGCACATCCACGCTCGGATGCGCCGCCGTGAAGCGCACCAGCCGCGGTATCAGCCAGAACGAGGCGAAGCCAGGCGTGCAGGTGATGGCGACCTGCCGCAGCGCCGGCGCCGAGCGAATGCGGGCCGTCGCATCTCGAAGCCGTTCCAGGCTGTCCAGCACGGCGCGCTGCAACACCACGCCGGCAGCGGTCAGCGCCAGGGCACGGTGGCGGCGCTCGAACAGCAGGGTTCCCAGGCTGGCTTCGAGCTGCTGGATCTGCCGGCTGACAGCCGACTGGGTCAGGTGAAGCTCCTCTGCCGCCCGCGTGAAACTGAGCGTTCGCGCGGCCGCATCGAAGCTGCGCAACAGCTCCAGCGGCGGCAGGTCGGCATGGTGGCTGGCCGCAGGTTTCGCATTCTCTGGATGCATGCAACGAGTTCCGTATGACCGTGTGACGATGGGAGGCTTGCTCACTATATTCATTCGCATGCCGAATACCAAGGAGCACGCCATGCGGGACGATCGACCAAGAGCAAAGGTTTTCGAGCTGGTACCGCGCCACGTGCTCCGCCTGCCGGACGCCGACGGGCTGGTGGTGTCCTGCCGAAGCGGCACGATCTGGATCACGATCGACCACGACCCGTGCGACGTGGTGCTGGACGCAGGCCAGCGCTACGTTGGCCGTGTCCACCGGCCGATGATCGTCTCGGCTTTCGAGCGCTCATGCGTCGAGCTGTCGACCGAGGACGGCGGGTCGCGCTTCGAGCATGGCCGGCAAGGGGCGCCACGTCGCCCGGCGTCGAGCCCGCGGCTTCAGCCTGCTTGAGACTTCGCGCGACCTGCCCGCCGTCGATCGCGCGAGCAAGCGAGCGCGTTCAGCGTTCGCGCAGGCTCTCGCTGGTCGCACGCTGCAGCGGACTCAGCAGGTACTCGATCACCCGCCGCTTGCCGGTCTTGATCTCGGCCGTGAGATTCATGCCCGGGCTCAGCCGAATGGTCTTGCCATCGACATCGATGGTGGTGCCCGAAAGCCGAAGGATCACCGGAAAGATGGCACCCCGCTTCTCGTCGTTGACCGCATCCGCCGTCACGGTCTTGACCGTGGCTCCGACCGTGCCGTAACGCGTGAACGGAAAGGTCTCCAGCTTGATCTCCGCCGCCTGGTCGAGGTTGACGAAGCCGATGTCCTTGTTCTCGAGCGTGACCTCGGCATCCATCTGCGCGCTGTCCGGCACGATCACCATCAGGGTCTGGGCCTCGGTCACCACGCCGCCTTCGGTGTGGGTGGCCAGCTGCTGCACGGTGCCCGGCACCGGCGCCACCAGCGTGGTGCGGCGCTCGCGCTGGCCTGCCTTGGCCAGTTCCTGCTCGGCTTGCTGGCGCTTGAGTTCGGCGACGGCCTCGCGTTCGCTCAACGCATGCCGGGTCTCCGCGACATAGGCGCTGCGCGATTCCTCGCTTTCGCGCAGCGCCGCCTTGGCTTCGGCGAGCCGCGCGTGCTGGGTGGCCAGGTCGCGTTCGAGTTCGATGCGTTCGCGCGCACGATCCTGGTTGGCATGGCTGGACATGAAGCCCTGGTCGGCCAGCTGCCGGATGTCGATCTCGCGCTGCCGGGCGATCGGCACGGTGGCTTCGAGCTTGGCGACCAGTTCGCGCACGGTGGCGATCTCGGCCTGCCGCCGCGCGATCTCCGCGGCCGCCTTGACCAGCCGCGCGCGGATGTCGCTCCACTCGGCCGCGAGTTGCGTGCGCGCGGCCGCGGTCTCGGCATCGGACCAGCTCGTCGGCCAGCCGGCAAGCTGCGGCGCGGAACCGCGCGCCGCGAAGCTGGATGACGCACCGGCCGGAATCGCCCGCAGCAACGCCCGCCCGCGCAGCACCTCCGATTGCGCGCCCCGGAGCTGGCTCTCGATGGTGGTCTTGTCCGCCACCGCGCCGGTCGGGTCGAGCTCGACCAGCGCCTGGCCGGCTTCGACATGGTCGCCATCCTTCACGAGCACCCGCTGCACCACGCTGGTCTCGAGCGGCTGGATCAGCTTGGTGCGCTCGCTGACGATGATGCGACCCGGCGCCACCGCCACGATGTCGATCTGCCCGATGCAGGCCCAGGCGATCGCGATGAGGAAGAGCGCCACCATCGCGCCGGCCAGGCGGCGCGGCGACGGATGCATCGGCGTGTCCTGCAGGCAGAGCGCCGCCGGCAGGAAAGCGGCTTCGTCTGCGAGCCGGCGCGGCCCGGCGATCTGGTGGCGATGGCGCCAGGCCAGGCGCAGCACCGTGCGGTAGCGGCCGAGCAGTTCGCGCAAGGGGCCGCGTGCGGTCATGCGGCATCTCCTTCGGTCGGCAGGCCGCCGTCCTGCATCCGCCAGAGCCGTGCATAGAGGCCATCGGCCTGTGCGCGCAACTGGTCGTGGCTGCCCTCCTCGACGATGCGGCCCCTGTCCATCACCAGGATGCGGTCCGCATGGCGCACCGCCGACAACCGGTGCGCGATGATGAAGACCGTGCGCCCCCGGCAGATGCGCGCCATGTTGCGCTGCACGATGGCTTCGCTCTCGTAGTCGAGCGCGCTGGTCGCCTCGTCGAAGATCAGGATGCGCGGCTCGGTGAACAAGGCACGCGCAATGGCGATGCGCTGGCGCTGGCCACCGCTCAGCGACGAGCCCTGTTCGCCGACCACGGTGTCGTAGCCCTCCGGCAGTTCGCTGATGAACTCGTGGGCGCCGGCCAGCTCCGCCGCCTGCATCACCCGGTCGAGCGGCGCCGCCGGGTCGACGATCGCGATGTTCTCGCGCACGCTGCGGTTGAAAAGCGTGTTCTCCTGCAGCACCACGCCGATCTGGCGGCGCAGCTGGGCGGCGTCGATCAGCGCGATGTCGACCCCGTCGACCAGGAGCCGCCCTTGCTCCGGCGTGTAGAGCCGCTGGATCAGCTTGGTCAGCGTGCTCTTGCCCGAACCCGAACGCCCGACGATGCCGATCACCTCGCCGGCCTTCACCTGGACGCTCAGGCCCTGAAGCACCGGACCGGCCTCGGGCCGATAGCGAAAGGTGAGCCCTTCCAGCGCGACCTGGCCCCGAAGCGTCGGCAACTGCGCGGTGCTGGCGGCGGCGACCTCGGTGCGCGCATCGAGGATGTCGCCGAGCCGGGCCATCGAGATGCCGGTCTGCTGGAAGTCGGTCCAGAGCTGGGCCATGCGCATGATCGGCTGGCTGACGCGCTGGGCGAACATGTTGAAGGCGACGAACTGCCCGACCGTGAGCTGGTTGTCCATCACCAGCCGGGCGCCGTACCAGAGCGTCCAGGCGCTCACCAGCTTGCCGATCAGGTTGACGCCCTCGTGTGCCCAGCTGGCGAGGTTCTGCGTGCGAAAGCCGGCGGAGACGTACGCCGCCAGATGGTTGTCCCAGCGCCGCGCGAAGGCTGGCTCCAACGCGGTCGCCTTCACGGTCTGGATCGCGCTCACGGTCTCGACCAGCATCGCCTGGCTCTCGGCACCGCGGGCGAACTTCTCGTCCAGCCGGGTGCGCAGCAGCGGCACCACCGCCAGGCTGAGGCCGACGTAGAGCGGCAGGCTCGCCAGCACGATCAAGGTGAGCGGCACGCTGTAGAACAGCATCACCGCGATGAACACCACCGAGAACAGCAGGTCGAGCAGCACCGTGAGCGCGTTGCCGGTGAGGAAGCTGCGGATGTTCTCCAGCTCGCGCACCCGCGCGACCGAATCGCCGATCCGCCGCGCCTGGAAGTACGCGAGCGGCAGCTGCACCAGGTGCCGGAACAACCGTGCGCCCAGCTCGACATCGATGCGGTTGGTGGTGTGGCTGAAGACGTAGCTGCGAAGCCCGGTGAGCAGGCTTTCGAACAACACCACCACCACCAGTCCGGCGACCAGCACGTCGAGCGTGGTGAGGCCGCGGTGCACCAGCACCTTGTCCATCACGACCTGGAAGAAGAGCGGGCTCACCAACGCGAAGAGCTGGAGCGCGAACGAGATCGCGAGCACCTCGCCCAGGAGCCGCCGGTACTTGACGAGGCTCGGCACGAACCAGGTGAAGTCGAACTTCGCCCATTCGCTCACCAGGCTGGCGCGGCTCGCGACCAGGATCAGCTCTCGGCCGCTCCACTGGGCTGCGAAGGCTTCGGGCGCCATCAGCACCGGGCGCATCGAGGTCTCGGGGTCCTGCAGCAGCAGGCGCTCGCCGCTGCACTGCGCGACGACGACGCAGCGAAGCCTGCCCTCGTCGTCACGAAGCAGCGCGAGCGCGGGCAGCGGCGTGTGCGCGAGCCGTTCGAGCGTGGTGCGGGAGCGCTTGGCCTGCAGGCCGAGCTGGCGAGCGGCACGGAGGATGAGCGCCGGCGTCACCGGCTCGTCGGACGCGAGTGCGAGCTGGTGAGCCAGCGTCTGCGGCTCGGCGGCGACCTGGTGGAAGCGGGCGATGGCGCACACCGCACGGAGCCTGGACCCGCTGTTGGATGGCGTGGACGAATTCGCTGCGGTCGAATCGGCTTTCGACGGTGAGCCGCGCGCGCCGAAACGGCCATCTGCGGCGATGATGGTGCCTGTTGTTTCCAACTCTTCCCCCTGATTTTTTGTTGGGCGGAAGATAAGCGAAGAAGGGCCCCGTTTCGAGATCGTCGCCTTCGAAGCTCGAAATAATCATGCTCAGAAAACCGCAATGAAGCATTTCGTTTGCGTCGGAGCCGGAAGCCCGATTCCGTGCGCCGGCGATGCAGAATGATTCGCGACCATCACAGCCGACGGATCGCCGCACCTTCGGCCCGCACATCCCTTTACCCAGGAGCCTTCATGCCAGCCAACGCCTTCTACGCGCAATCCGGTGGCGTCACCTCGGTCATCAACGCATCCGCCTGCGGCGTCATCGAGACCGCACGCCGCCATCCCGATCGCATCGGCCGCGTGCTCGCCGGACGCAACGGCATCCTCGGCGCGCTGGCCGAGGACCTGATCGACACCAGCCTCGAATCCGAGGCCGCGATCGCCGCGCTGCGATCGACGCCCGCCGGCGCCTTCGGCTCCTGCCGCTACAAGCTCAAGTCGCTCGAGAAGAACCGGCGCGAATACGAGCGGCTCATCGAAGTCTTCAAGGCGCACGACATCGGCTACTTCTTCTACAACGGCGGCGGCGATTCGGCCGATACCTGCTTCAAGGTCAGCCAGCTGTCGCAGTCGATGGGCTATCCGCTGCAGGCCATCCATGTGCCCAAGACCATCGACAACGACCTGCCGCTGACCGACTGCTGCCCCGGCTTCGGCTCGGTCGCCAAGTACGTCGCGGTGTCGACCATCGAGGCCTCGCTCGACGTGCGCTCGATGGCCGCGACCTCGACCAAGGTGTTCGTGCTCGAAGTCATGGGCCGGCATGCCGGCTGGATCGCGGCCGCCGGCGGCCTCGCGGCCCACCAGGGCATTCCGGTGGTGATCCTGTTCCCGGAGATTCCGTTCGACCGCGAAGCCTTCCTGGCGCGGGTCGACGGCTATGTGAAGTCGCACGGCTACTGCAGCGTGGTGGTCTCCGAGGGTTGCCACCACCCGGACGGCAGCTTTCTCGCCGAGCAGGGCTCGAAGGATGCGTTCGGCCACGCGCAGCTGGGCGGCGCGGCGCCGGTGGTGGCGCAGATAGTCAAGGACGCGCTCGGCCACAAGTTCCATTGGGCGGTGGCCGACTACCTGCAACGCTCGGCTCGGCATATCGCGTCGGCCACCGACGTGCGGCAGGCCTACGAGCTGGGCCAGCGCGCGGTCGAGCTGGCGCTCGAAGGCCGCAATGCGGTGATGCCGACGATCGAGCGGCTGTCCGACGAGCCGTACTCCTACCGCCTCGGCAGCGCGCCGCTCGACGCGGTCGCGAACACCGAGAAGTTCATGCCGCGCGACTTCATTTCGGAAGACGGCTTCGGCATCACGGAAGCCGGCCGGCGCTATCTGCTGCCCTTGATCCAGGGCGAGGACTATCCGGATTACAAGAACGGCCTGCCGGTGTACGTGAGCCTCGAGAACCACACCGTGCCCCGGCGCCTGCCGGTGTTCGAGATCAAGTGATGGCCTCGACGGGCCATTCGATCGATCCGGCGCGCTGCCCGATCTGCGGAACGGCCAATCGATGCGCGATGGCGGCGAGCGACGCCGCTTCGGATGGCGGCGGCATCGACGATTCGCCGTCGGGCAAGACCGGAACCACACCGTGCTGGTGCATGTCGGCCGTGTTCGACGCGAAGGCGCTGAACGCCGTGCCGCCGGAGGCGAGGGGCCTCGCCTGCATCTGCGCGGCTTGCGCGACTCGCATCAGGGAGCAATGACCGGGCGAGCCGGGCGCTCGCAGCACATCGCAGCACATCGTGGGACTGCTGATCCGGCACCGCGCGCCGCGCGCCGCGCGCCGCGCGCAGCCGAGCTACTGGAACTGTTGCTCCTGCGGTGCCGGCCGCGGCGGATCTCGCTTCTCCAAAGGCTGCGAACTCACGGCCTGCGGCGGCATCGAGCCGACCTCGCCGGCGACGCCGTTTCCGCCCGCCGGCTGTTGCTGCTGTTGTTGCGAGGCCAGCTCGCCCTCGCCCGTCTCGCTGACGATCGCCGGCGCCTCGGACACGGGAGCGTCTTCCATCGGGACCTGGTCGCCCGCATCGGGCGCCGCCGGACCGGAGGCCGGCAAGGGCTCGACCTGATCGGTCGAGGCCTGCGCCGGCCGCGAGACGAAGGCCGGCAGCTTGCCGTCCCGCGTGCGCTGCTCGGCAATCACCATGTGTACGAACTGCAGCTTGCCGACCGCGGCCCGCGGCAGCACGAAGGGATAGAAGTCCGGCTGGCCCATGCTGCGGGACAGCTCGTTGAGCACGGCCGTGAGCCTCACCCAGCTGTTGAGGAAATCGAGGAAATCGGCCGCGTCCGCATGGTCCGGCTGCCACAGGTCCGACATTTCGAACAGGTCGCCGCTCAGCTCGACGTTCTGCGCATCCACGCCGAAGCTCATCGCCGTGTCCGCCGTGTCGGCCATGTGCAGGTAATGAGCCCAGGTCTCTGCCCAGTCCTCCCAAGGATGCGAGCTCGCGTAGTTGGTGACGTAGCGGTTCACCCAGTCGGGCGGTGGACCGTTCTGGTAGTGGTTCTGCAAGGCGGTCGCGTAGTCGGCGCGCTCGTCGCCGAAGAGCTCGCGATACGAATCGATCCAGGCCGTGGGCGCGACCAGGAGGTCCCAGTAATAGTGACCGACCTCGTGCCGAAAATGCCCGACCAGCGTGCGATAAGGCTCCCGCATCTCGGCGCGGATGCGTTCGCGCACCGCGTCTTCGGCTTCCTCGATGTTGAGGGTGATGAGGCCGTTGTCGTGACCGGTGAGCACGCGCGGCCCGCCCGGCGAATTGCTCAGGAAGTCGAAGGACATGCCGTGCATCGGATCCGCCAGCTGCGTGATGACCGGCAGGCCGAGGGCCAGCAGCTGCGAGACCAGCCGGCGCTTGGCGATCTCCAGCTTCTGCCAGCGCTCGCCGTTGCCCGCGATCGACAGGTCGGGAATGGTGCGGGTCACGCTGCAGGCGAGGCAGAGGCCGTTGACCAGGCCATGCGTGTTGAAGTCCGGGTCGTCGCCCTCGCGCGGTGCCGGCACCATCCAGTTGCATGCGGCGGGCGTGTCGAGGTTGGCGCAGCGCCGATAGGCCTTGCCTCCGGCATCGCCGAACACGGTGAAGGTGTCGGGCGCGGCGCCATCGCCGGTGGCCGGAGCGAGTGGCACCACGCCCAATCGATCGACCACGTAGCCGAGCGGCGTCTGGCAGGCCAGGCAGCGGCTGTTGCGCAGGAACACGGGGCGCCCGCACTGGCACTGGTAGGCGCGGCTGACGCTGGGCGCCTGCATCTCCGCGGCCAGGGTGGTCGGGGCGACGCTTTCGATGGCGTTGCCGACTTCGCTCGTTTGGGTTTGCATGAAAAACCTTGGAAAGACCTGAGCCCCAGGTCGGGGCGATGTCCCCGCAGGCAAGGGAGACCGATCGTGTCGATCTTCGCCATATCGGCTCCGCCATGCCGGCATGCAAAGCCCGATATCCTTGTAGGACGGGCCAGCGAGCACGCCCGGCCCTTCCATTCGATGCCCGATCTTTCCGCACCACCTTCGCTTTCCGAACGCTACGGTCCTCGCTACCGCTGGCTGCTGCTCCTGTCGGTGATGGTCGGCGTGATGGCCTCCATCATGTCCTCGACCATCGTCAACGTGGCGATCCCGGGCATGAGCCATTACTTCGCGCTCGGGCAGGAGCGCGCGCAGTGGGTGAGCTCCGGCTTCATGGTGGCGATGACGGTCTCGATGCTGACCACGCCCTGGCTTCTGTCGCGCTACGGCTATCGGCGCACCTACGTCGGCACCATGGTGCTGCTGCTGGCGGGCGGCGTGGCCGGCGGCCTGGCCAACGACTTCTCGCTGGTGCTGATCGCCCGCGTGGCCGAGGGACTGGCGGCCGGCGTGGTGCAGCCGATCCCGGCCATCATCATCCTGCGGGCCTTCGAGCCGCACGAACAGGGCCGCGCGAGCGGCATCTTCGGCATGGGCGTGGTGCTGGCGCCGGCCATCGGCCCGAGCATCGGCGGCGTGCTGGTCGACCTGTTCGGCTGGCGCTCGATCTTCTTCATGGTGGTGCCGTTTTGCCTGGCGTCGATCGCGCTCGCCTACAAGTTCGTGCCGACCACGGCGCCCGGCGGTGCATTGGCGGCACGCAGCAATGCGCTCGACTGGCGCGGCCTCGCCCTCGGCACGATCGGCACGCTGTGCCTCCTGAACGGCCTGGTCGAGCTGCGCGGCGCATCGCAGCTGCAGGCCGCGGTGCTGCTGGTCTCGGCTTTCGTGGCTTTCGGCTTCTTCATCTGGTGGCAAAAGCGCTTGGCCGGCGCCGGCGGCGAGCCCTTGATGAACCTCGGCCTTTTCCGCTACCGGCAGTTCGCGATGGGCAGCGTGGTCGCCTTCATCTACGGCACGGCCTTGTTCGGCTCGACCTACCTGCTGCCGGTGTACATGCAGATGGGCCTGCAGCTGTCGGCCGCGCACGTCGGCACCATCCTGTTGCCGGCCGGCTTCGTGCTGGCGCTCACCATCGCCGGTGTCGGACGCCTGGCCGACCGGCAACCGACCTGGCTCCTGGTCTGCATCGGGCTCGCGCTGCTGGCCGCCTCGTTCGCGCTGATGGTGGTGCTGCGGCTGGACAGCGCCTTGTGGCTCCTGGTGCTGTTCGCGACCATCGGCCGGGTCGGGCTCGGCTTCATCCTGCCGTCGCTCAACCTGGGCTCGATGCGGCCGCTCGCCAAGTCGCTGATTCCGCAGGGCGCCAGCTCGATCAATTTCCTGCGCATGCTGGGTGGTGCGGCCGGCGTCAGCCTGTGCGCCATCGTGCTCGAATGGCGGCTGGCCGCGCACGGCGACTCGCTCACCACGGCTGCGACCAGCGCCGCCCGGCTGGCGGCCTTCGACGAGGTCTTCCTGATGCTGGCTGCCTTGTGCGCGCTGGCCATGTGCGCAGCCTGGCAGCTGCGCGAAAGCCGCGGCGCGAATGCCGGACATGCGGCCAATGCCACGAGTCCGAACGACGCGAAGCCGAACGCCGCGGCGCAACCGAAGGCGGACTGAGCCATGTGCCAACTGCTCGGCATGAACTGCAACACGCCGACCGACGTGACCTTCAGCTTCACCGGCTTCGCGCAGCGGGGCGGCCGCACCGACCATCACGCCGACGGCTGGGGCATCGCCTTCTTCGAGGATCGGGGGCTGCGTCATTTCGTCGACCACCAGCCGGCCTGCGAGTCGCCGGTGGCCGAGCTGATCCGGCGCTACCCGATCCGAAGCCGCAACGTGGTGGCGCACATCCGCAAGGCGACGCAGGGCGAGGTCAACCTGCAGAACTGCCATCCGTTCGTTCGCGAACTGTGGGGCCGCTACTGGGTATTCGCGCACAACGGCGACCTGAAGGATTTCCGGCCGCGGCTGCACGGCAACTTTCATCCGGTCGGCAACACCGACAGCGAACAGGCCTTCTGCTGGATCATGCAGGAGCTGGCCAAGTCGCATGCGGGCGTTCCGAGCGTCGAGGAACTGACCCTGACCCTGCGCGAACTGGCGCCGCGCATCGCGGCGCACGGCACCTTCAACTTCATGCTGTCGAACGGCCAGGCCCTGTGGGCGCACGCGTCGACGAACCTCTGGTACATCGAGCGCCGACATCCGTTCGTGACCGCCGAGCTGTCGGACGACGATCTCAGCGTCGACTTCGCGCAACACACCACGCCGACCGACCGGGTGGCGGTGGTGGTG
This sequence comes from Burkholderiales bacterium 8X, assembly GCA_902506565.1. GTDB lineage: Bacteria > Pseudomonadota > Gammaproteobacteria > Burkholderiales > Burkholderiaceae_C > Variovorax. The sequence continues at coordinate 4,296,480 of LR732703.1, forward strand.
ACCGCGCCGCTCACGACCAACGAGCAATGGACGGCATTCGCGCCGCAGGAATTGGCGGTGTTCGTGGACGGCCGCCGCGCCGCTTGAGCAAGGCGCGCCAGGCGCCGCAACCGCGCTGAAGGTCGAGACTTTCGCGCGCGCCGGATCTGGAGATAATAACGGTTCTCATTTGCAACTAAAGCACCGAACCGTCATGCCGTCTGCCCGTTTCCCGCTGCGCCCGATCGCCGCCGCGACCTTCGCCACCTTCATCGCAGCCGGCGCCTTTGCGCAGACGGCATCGCCCGCCGCGCCCACCCCGGT
>LR732703.1:4296882-4492824 GCA_902506565.1 Burkholderiales bacterium 8X
CACCCCGGTCGTCCCGCCCTCCGCCGCCGCTCCAACCGGCACGGCACCGGCCACCACCCTCGAAACCGTCACGGTCGAAGCCAGCGCCGATGCCTCGGCCGAAGGCCTCAGCCCGGCGCTTCCGGGCGGCCAGATCGCCCGCGGCGGCCGGGTCGGCCTGCTCGGCAACCAGGACGTGATGGACACGCCTTTCTCGAGCACCAACTACACCAACGAGCTGATCCAGAACCAGCAGGCCCGAAGCGTCGCCGACGTGCTGCGGAACGACCCGTCGGTGCGGCAGGCGCGCGGCTTCGGCAACTTCCAGGAGCTGTACGTGGTGCGCGGTTTCCCGGTGTACTCGGACGACATCGCCTACAACGGTCTCTACGGCATGCTGCCGCGCCAGTACATCGCCTCCGAGTTCTTCGAGCGGGTCGAGGTGTTTCGCGGGGCCAATACCTTCCTGAACGGCGTCGCGCCCGGCGGCAGCGGCATCGGCGGCGCGATCAACCTCTTGCCCAAGCGTGCGCTCAACGAGCCGCTCAACCGCATCACGGCAGGCGCGCAGAGCGGCGGCCAAGGCTTCGTCGCGGCCGACCTGGCCCGCCGCTTCGGCCCCGACCAGAGCACCGGATTCCGCCTGAACGCCGTGCGCCGCGACGGCGGCACCGGCATCGACCGCGAGAAGCAGGAACTGAGCGCCCTGTCGCTCGGCTTCGATTGGCGCAGCCGCAACGCCCGCATCTCGGCCGACGTCGGCTACCAGGACCACGAACTGCGCGCCGGCCGGCCGAATGTCACGCCCTCGTCGACCTTGCCGATCCCCGAGGCACCGGACGCCAAGACCAACTTCGCGCAATCGTGGACCCGCTCGGCCGAGCGCGACCTGTTCGCCACGGTGCGGGCCGAGGTCGACCTCGCCGACAACGTCACCGCCTGGACCGCCGCCGGCGTTCGGCGCAGCAGCGAATCGAATTCGCTCAGCAACCCGTCCCTGGTCGACGGCTTCGGCAACAGCTTGGCGTCGCGCTTCGACAACGAGCGCAAGGACCGCATCGCGACCGGCGAAGTCGGCCTGCGCGGCAGCTTCGCCACCGGTCCGGTCAAGCACACGGTCAGCACCTCGGCATCGATCTACAGCGGCGAGGAGCGCAACACCTACGCCTTCTCCGGCAGCACCATCCGCACCAACATCTACGCGCCCTTCGACAGCCTGCCGCCGCCGGCCACGGCCTTGATCGGCGGCAACCTGGCCAACCCGCTGCGGGTCGCCGACACCCGCACCAAGAGCTTCGCGGTGGCCGACACGCTGTCGCTGGCGCAGGACACGGTCAAGATCACGCTCGGCGTGCGGCGCCAGAACATCGAGAAGGTCGGCTACGACTACAACAGCGGCGCCGAGCTGAGCCGCTACGAAGAGGCCAAGACCACGCCGGTGGCGGCCGTGGTGTGGAAGGCGACGCCGCAGCTCTCGGCCTATGCGAGCTACATCGAGGCGCTGAGCCCGGGCGAGACCGCGCCCACCCTCGCCAACAGCCTGCCGGTGACCAACGCCGGCCAGGTGTTCGCGCCGTATGCCTCCAAGCAGAAGGAGATCGGACTCAAGTACGACGGCGGCAAGCTGGGCGGCAGCATCGCCTACTTCACCACCGACAAGCCGGTCTACATCGTGCAGAACCAGACCTTCGGCACCTACGGCGAGCAGCGCAACCAGGGCATCGAGCTGTCGGTGTTCGGCGAGCCGACCCAGGGTGTTCGGCTGCTGGGCGGCGTCACCTTCCTCGATGCGGAGCAGCGCCGCACCGCCGGCGGCCGGACCGACGGCCTCGACGCGATCGGCGTGCCCAAGACGCAGCTGAACCTCGGCGCCGAATGGGACGTGCCGGGCGTGCGCGGCCTCACGCTCGATGCGCGCGTGCTGCACACCTCCAAGCAGTACGCCAACGTCGCCAACACCCAGCAGCTGCCGTCCTGGAACCGGCTGGACGTCGGCGCCCGCTACCTGGTGGACATCGGCAACAACCGCCTGCTGACGCTGCGCGGTCGCATTGACAACCTGTTCAACAAGTCCTACTGGGCCTCGACCGGCGGCTTCCCCGGTTCGAACTACCTGGTGCTCGGCGCGCCGCGTACCTTCGTGGTGAGCGCCTCGGTCGACTTCTGACGATGCGGGCCTTCTGGACGGTCGTCCACCGCTGGGCCGGACTCTCGGTCGCGCTGTTCCTGATCGTCGCCGGGCTGACCGGCGCGGTCACCTCGTGGGACCACGAGCTCGACGAATGGCTTAACGCGGACATCATGGAGGCGCCCGGCCGCGGCCCGCTTCGCGATCCGCTGAGCCTGGCAGCCGCGGTCGAAGCGGCCGATCCGCGGGTGCAGGTGAGCTACATCTCGCTCGGCCTCGAGGAAGGCCACGCGGCCTCCTTCCTGGTGCGGCCGCGAAACGACCCGGCCACCGGCAAGCCCTTCGCGATCGACTACAACACCGCCTTCGTCGACCCGGTCACGGCGGAGATCACCGGACGGCGCGACTCCAAGGCCGTGTCGCTGTCGCGCCGCAGCCTGATGCCCTTCTTGCGGGACGTTCACTTCAGCCTGCACATTCCCGCCTTCTGGGGCACCGACCGCTGGGGTTACTGGCTGATGGGCGGCGTCGCGCTGGTGTGGCTGCTCGACAGCTTCGTCGGCTTCTACCTGACGACGCCGCGAAGGCTCCGGCAGGCATCGGGCGAGACCCGGCATCGCGACCCCCGCAGCTGGTGGCAGCGCTGGAAGCCGGCCTGGCTGCTGCGTTGGCGCGCCGGCGGCTACAAGCTCAACTTCGACCTGCACCGGGCCGTGGGGCTGTGGATCTGGGGGCTGATCATCGTGGTCGCCTTCACGTCCTTCTCGCTCAACCTGTATCGGGAGATCTTCTATCCGGTGATGTCGCTGGTGTCCAAGACCACGCCCGGACCCTACGAGACCCAGAAGCCCGCGCCCTTCGGCACCTTCATCGAGCCGCGCATCGGCTTCGCACAGGCCGCGCAGATCGCCCGCGAAGAGGCGGTGCGGCGCGGCTTCGAGCATCCGGCCGGCGGCATCTACTACGGCGGCAACTACGCCTTCTACAACGTCTCGTTCTTCGACCCGTCGCACGAGATGGGCGCCTTCGGCATGGGGCTCTCGAACATCTACGTGGACGCGATGGACGGCAGCGTCATCGGCCGCTACCGGCCCTGGGAAGGCACCGCGGCCGATGTCTTCGTGCAGCTGCAGTTGCCGCTGCACTCGGGCCGGATCCTCGGCATGCCGGGCCGCATCATGATGTCGGCGATGGGCGTGCTGGTGGCGATGCTGTCGGTCACCGGGATCGTGATCTGGGCACGCAAGCGGCGTTCGCGGCTCTTGCAGGCACGGCAGGCGCGGCAGGCACGCCAGCGCCAGCAGGCCGAAGGTCGGCCGAACGACGCCGCATCGCCCGACGCAGCCGCTATGCCGCGTCTGCCGCGAGGTGCGCTTCGAGCGCGTCGATGAACATCGCCGGCACGTCGAAGCCGGTCTGCTCGGTGATCTCCTGGAAGCAGGTCGGGCTGGTGACGTTGATCTCGGTCAGCGAACCGCCGATGACGTCGAGCCCGATCAAGAGCAGGCCGCGCTCGTAGAGCGTGGGCCCGATTGCCTCGGCGATGCGGCGGTCCTGCTCGGTGAGCGGCTGCGCCACGCCCTTGCCGCCGGCCGCCAGATTGCCGCGCACTTCGGAGCCCTGCGGAATGCGCGCCAGGCTGAAGGGCACCGGCTGGCCGGCGATCACCAGGATGCGCTTGTCGCCCTGCGCGATCTCGGGCACGAAGCGCTGCACCATGATGGTCTCGGCGCCGCCCTTGTTGAGGGTCTCGACGATCGAACCCAGGTTGAGCCCATCCGCCTTGACCCGGAAGATGCCCATGCCGCCCATGCCGTCGAGCGGCTTGAGGATGATGTCCTGGTGCTCGGCATGGAAGGCGCGCACCTGCGCCGCATCGCGCGTGACCAGGGTCGGCGTGGTGAACTCGGCGAACTCCATGATCGCGAGCTTCTCGGGATGGTCGCGCAGCGAGCGCGGCTTATTGACCACCCGCGCGCCTTCGCGCTCGGCCTGTTCCAGCAGATGCGTGGCGTAGATGTATTCGGCGTCGAAGGGCGGGTCCTTGCGCATCAGCACCAGGTCGTAGTCGGCGATGGCCCGAACCTGCGGCGCCGCGGCCAGGTACCAGTCGTCCGGATCGCCGGTCAGCGTGATCGCGCAAGCCGAGGCGCTCGCCTTGCCGCCCTTCTGCCAGCTCAGGTCCTGCGGCACGCAGGCCGACACCGTATGCCCGCGGCGCTGGGCCTCGCGCATCATCGAGAAGGTGGTGTCCTTGTAGATCTTGAACTGGTCGAGCGGGTCGGCGACGAAAAGGATATGCATCAGGAAGTCTCTCCGGGAGTCGGGTTGCGCGCGGGGCTGCGGTTCGGAACGTCCGCCGCGCCGGGGTCGGCTCGCCCGATCTTGCCGCTCTCGGCGATGTCCGTGCTGGCCGAGGGTCGGCGCCCGAGGCCCTGAATCGCGAGCGCCAGCGCGCCGGCCACCACGCCCCAGAAGGCCGAGCCGATGCCGGCGAGCGTGATGCCGGACAGCGTCACTAGAAAGGTGATCAAGGCGGCCTCGCGATGCGGCTCGTCGCGCAGTGCAGCTGCCAGGCCGCCGCCGATGGTGCCCAGCAGTGCGAGGCCGGCGATGGCGGCGATCAGCTCCTTCGGGAAGGCGGTCAGGATGCCGGTGACCGCGGCGCCGAAGATGCCGAGCACCACGTAGATGGCGCCGCAGCTCACCGCCGCGGTGTAGCGCCGGGCCGGATCCTCGTGCGCCTCGCGGCCCATGCAGATGGCCGCGGTGATCGCGCTCAGGTTGAGCGCGAAGGCGCCGAAGGGCGCCAGCACCAGCGTGAAGAGGCCGCTGATGGTGATCAGCTTCGAAACGGGCAAGTCGTAGCGCGCGGCGCGGATGGCGGCCACGCCCGGCAGGTTCTGCGACGCCATGGTGACCACGAAAAGCGGCAGCGCCAGGCTCACCGTGGCCTGCCAGCCGAACTCGGGCATGACGAAGATCGGCTTCGCGATTTCGAAGTGCACCGCGTCCAGCGCCAGCTCGCCGCGAAGGGCTGCGAAGCCGATCGCCGCCAGCAGGGTCGCCGGCACCGCGTAGCGCGGCACGAGCCGCCGAGACACGAGATAGGTGCCCAGCATCAGCAGCACCAGCGGCAGGGCCGTGCGAGCCGCCAGGAAGGCATCGAGCCCGAAGCGCGCCAGCACGCCGGCGAGGAGCGCCGAGGCGATCGCGACCGGGATGCGGTTCATCAGGCGCTCGAACAGGCCGGTCGCGCCGGCGAGCGTCATGAGCACGGCGCAGACGATGAAGGCGCCGACCGCCTGGTTCATGCTGAAGCCGGCACCCGCCACCGCGAGCACCGCGGCGCCCGGCGTGCTCCAGGCGATCATGACCGGCTTGCGCCACCAGAGCGACGGCAGCGCCGACGCCAGCCCCATGCCGATGCCGAGCGCCCACATCCAGGAGCTGATCAGCTCCGGCGTGGCACCGAAGGAGCGCGCCGCCGTGAAGACGATCGCGATCGAACTGGTAAAGCCCACCAGCACGGCGACGAAACCCGCGGTGAAGGCCGACAGGCTCAGGTCCTTGAAAAAGCGCATGTCGCGGATGCGGGGCCGTGGCCTAGATGTCGACCTTCGAGCCGAGCTCGACCACCGCGTTGTTCGGAAGGCCGAGGAAGTCGGCCGCGCCGCTGGCGTTGTGGTGCATCTGCGCGAACAGCTTCTCGCGCCAGGGCGCCATGCCGCTGCCCAGGGTCGGCGAGACCACGTCGCGCGACAGGAAGTAGCTGGTGGTCATCTGGTCGAGCTGGCAACCGCGCATGCGGGCGTTTTCGAGGGCGCGCGGCAGGTCGACATCGTTCTTGAAGCCGTAGTGCACCACCACCTGCCAGCAATGGTGGCCGAGCGGCTCCATCTCGATGCGCTTGTCCATCGGGATCCACGGCACCTCGTGGTTGCGCACCGTGACGAACAGGTTCTGCTCGTGCAGCACCTTGTTGTGCTTGAGGTTGTGCAGGAGCGCGTTCGGCACCACGCCGGGCTCGGCCGTCATGAAGACCGCGGTGCCTTCGACCCGGGCGGGTGGACTGACGAACACCGAATCGAGAAAGCTGCGCAGGTCGATCGCGTCGTCGCGCTGGCTCTGCCCCATGAGACGGCGGCCTTCCTTCCAGGTGATCATCAGGGTGAAGATCGCGCCGCCGATCATGAGCGGGAACCAGCCGCCCTGGAACAGCTTGAGCAGGTTGGATGCGAAGAACAGGAAGTCGATGACGAAGAAGGCGCCGGTCGCGGCGATGCACAGGAAGAGCGGGTACTTCCAGGCATAGCGGATCACGAAGAAGGTGAGCACGGTGGTGATCAGCATGTCGGTGGTGACCGCGATGCCGTAGGCCGCGGCCAGGTTGCTCGACGAGCGGAACATCACCACCGCCAGCACGATGGCGACGAAGAGGCCCCAGTTGACGAACGGAATGTAGATCTGCCCGGCGGTGCGAACGCTGGTGTGCTCGATGTTGAGCCGCGGCAGATAGCCGAGCTGGATCACCTGGCGGGTGACGCTGAAGGCGCCGGTGATCAGGGCCTGCGAGGCGATCACCGTCGCGGCCGTGGCCAGCAGCACCAGCGGGATCAACGCCCATTCGGGCGCCATCATGAAGAACGGGTTCTTGACCGCTGCCGGGTTCTCCAGCAGCAGCGCGCCCTGGCCGAAGTAGTTGAGCGTCAACGCCGGCATCACGACCGAAAACCAGGCCACCCGGATCGGCCGCTTGCCGAAATGCCCGAGGTCGGCGTAGAGCGCCTCGGCGCCGGTCACGCAGAGCACGGTTGCGCCAAGGATGATGAAGCTGGTGCCGGGGTTGTCCCACATGAAGCGCAGCGCGTAATGCGGGCTGACCGCCTTCAGGATCTCCGGATGGGTGAGGATCTGCGAGACGCCGAGCACCGAGATGGCCAGGAACCAGGCCAGCGTGACCGGCCCGAAGAACTTGCCGATGCCGGCCGTGCCGCGCTTTTGAACCGCGAACAGGCAGAACAGCACCACCAGCGTGATCGGTATCACGTAATGCGTGAAGTGGGTCGACACCACCTCCAGGCCCTCGACCGCCGACAGCACCGAGATCGCCGGCGTGATGACGCCGTCACCGTAGAACAGCGAAGTGCCGAAGATGCCCACGATCAGCAACACGTTGCGCAGCCGAGGCTTGTCGACCACCGCCTGCGAAGCCAGCGCCAGCATCGCGACCAGCCCGCCTTCGCCGGCGTTGTCGGCACGCAGCACCAGCGTGACGTACTTGAGCGACACGATGACCGTGAGTGTCCAGAAGAACATCGACAGGATGCCGTACACGTTCTCGGGCGTGAACGGCACGTGGCCATGGCCGAAGACCTCCTTGACCGCATAGAGAACGCTGGTGCCGATGTCGCCGTAGACGACGCCGATGGCTGCGAGGATCAGCGCAGCAGAGTTGGATTTTTGGGGGGACACAGGAGCGTTCGAAAGAGGAGCGGGCCGGGCGCGGAGCGGCCCTTCCCTTCGGCATCGTGCAGTCGGAGTGGAGGCATTCTTGCCGGGACGGGCGCCGCCCGCAAGCCGGCCGGTGGCATCACTCGTAGACCTCGGCGTCCGGGTCGGTGGCTTCGAGTTCGTAGCTGGCGGCCACCATGGCCAGCCGGCCGATGACGCCGTACATGTAGAAGCGGTTCGGCGCGCTGGCGCCGACCTTGGCGCCCGGCTGCGGCAGGTGCGCGCTTTCGGAGAAAGCGAGCGGCACGAAGCTGGATCCCGGCAGGTTGAGGTTCTCGTCCCGGCTCTGCCCGGCGTGCACCCGGTAGAAGCCGCCGACCACGTAGCGGTCCATGGTGTAGACCACCGGCTCGGCGAAGCTGTCGTGTACCCGTTCGTTGGTGAGCACGCCTTCCTGCACGATCACCTCGGCCGCCCGCGTTGGCTCGCCCTGCTCGGAGTCGGCGCGCTTGCCGGCCGCAGCGCCCTTGGCGCGCGGTCGCTTGGCCAGCTCCTCGAGGTCCTTGGTGTCGCGGATGGTCAGGACGCCCATCGGGTCGGCGCCGTTGTCGGCCTTGATGACCACGAAGGGCTTCTCGTTGATGCCGTATTCCTTGTACTTGCGGCGAACGCGCGTCAGGAGCGCATCGACATGGCTGGTGAGCACGTCCATGCCCTGGCCGCTTTCCATGTCGACCTCGCCGGCGCGGGCGTACATCGGGTTGATCAGCCACGGATCGATGCCGAGCAGCTTGCCGAAGCGCTTGGAGATTTCTTCGTAGCTGTGCAGGTGGTTGCTCTTGCGGCGCACCGACCAGCCCGCATGCAGCGGCGGCAGCAGGTATTGCTCGTGCAGCTCCTCGAGAATGCCGGGCGAACCCGCCGACAGATCGTTGTTCAAAAGGATCGTGCAGGGGTCGAAATGCTTGAGCCCGAGGCGGCGCTTGCTGCGCACCACCGGCTCCAGGCAGACCACCTCGCCGTCTGGCAGCTGGACCTTCTTGGGCGCCTTGATCGACGGATCGATCGAGCCGATGCGGACGTTGAGCCCGGCCATCTGGAAGATGCGGGCCAGCCGGGCCACGTTCGACAGGTAGAAGGTGTTGGTCGAGTGGTTTTCCGGAATGACCAGCAGGTTGCGCGCCTCGGGGCAGATCTTTTCGATGGCCGCCTGCGCGGCCTGCACCGCGAGCGGCAGCATTTCCTGCGTGAGGTTGTTCCAGCTGCGCGGGAACAGGCTGGTATCGACCGGCGCCAGCTTGAAGCCGGCATTGCGCACGTCGATGGAGCCGTAGAAGGGCGGCGTGTGCTCCATCCACTCGAGCCGGAACCAGCGCTCGATCGCCGGCATCGAATCGATGATGCGTTGCTCGAGCTCGTTGATGGGACCGTTCAGCGCGGTGACGAGGTGGGGGACCATTCGACGGCCTTGTAGTGCGTGTTGTGCGGCGGGATCGGATTGTAGGTTTGGCGCAAAGCGTCGGCGGGGCCGCTACGACCGCACCTCCCCTTGCCCCAGGACCACGTATTTGAGCGAGGTGAGCCCCTCGATCCCTACCGGACCGCGCGCATGGAACTTGTCGGTGCTGATGCCGATCTCGGCGCCCAGCCCGAACTCGAACCCATCCGCGAAGCGCGTGCTCGCGTTCACGATGACGCTGGCCGAGTCGACCTCGCGCAGGAAGCGTTGGGCATGCACATGGTCGCGGGTGACGATGGCATCCGTGTGATGGCTCGAATAGCGGTTGATGTGCCCGATGGCAGCGTCGATGCCTTCGACCACCTTGATGCTGATCACCGCGGCCAGGTATTCCTCGTACCAGTCGGACTCGGCCGCATCCACGATGCGGGCGCCCAGCTCGGCCAACCGGCCGTCGGCGCGAAGGATCGCGGCCGCGGCGGCATCGCAGCGCATCTCGACGCCCTTGGCCGCGAAGATGGCGCCGATCGCCGGCAGGAAGCTCGCCGCGATCGGCGCCGCCACCAGCAGGCCCTCGGCCGCGTTGCAGGGGCTGTACTTCTGGGTCTTGGCGTTGTCGACGATCTTCAAGGCCATCTCGAGCTCGGCCGTGGCGTCGACGAACACATGGCAATTGCCGTCCAAGTGCTTGATGACCGGCACCTTGGCCTCGCGGCTGATGCGCTCGATCAGCCCCTTGCCGCCGCGCGGAATGATCACGTCGACGAACTCGGGCATCGCGATCAATTGGCCGACGGCCTCGCGGTCGGTGGTCTGCACCAGCTGCACGGCATCGACCGGCAGCTCGGCCGCGCGCAGGGCCTCGGTCACCAGCCGGGCGAGCGCCCGGTTCGACTCGATCGCCTCGGAGCCGCCGCGCAGGATGGCCGCATTGCCGCTCTTGATCGCCAGGCTGGCGGCCTCGATCGTGACGTTGGGACGGCTCTCGTAGATCATGCCGAAGACCCCGATCGGCACCCGCATCTGCCCGACCCGGATGCCGCTCGGCTGTTGCTTCATGCCGATGATTTCGCCGATCGAGTCGGGCATCGCGGCGAGTTGATCGCAGCCCTGCGCGACGGTTTCGATCACCTGGGGCGTGAGCTTGAGCCGATCGACCATCGGCGCCGAAAGCCCGGCCGCCGTGGCGCGCTCGATGTCGGCGGCGTTGGCTGGCGCCAGCTCGGCCTGGTTGTCGCGCAAAAGAAGGGCCAGGGTTCGGAGCGCCTTGTTCTTGGCGGCGGCCGGCGCCTTCGCCATCAGGGCCGAGGCCGCCTTGGCCTGCAAGCCCAGGCTTTGCAGGTGCTCGTGGACATTGAACGCGTTCATGGGCGGCATTTTCCCATGCGGCCCGACCGATTCCGGCTGGCGCCGGAAACCTGGCGTTTCCGGCGCGTAGGCCGCGTTCAGGCCACGGTCAGCCTGCGTTCAGCCATCGTCGGCTTGCTTTCAGCCCCAACTGGCAGCCAGCACCGGCGAGAAGTTGCCTCGCTCGGGCATCGGCAGCATGCAGGTGGCCATCGGCGGCGGCGCGAACGAAGCCATCGCCTCCACCAGCAACGACACCTGCTGGTCGATCAGGATGCCGCCATCGGCGGTGCGGATCTGCTCCGTCCGAAAGCGCATGTCTTCGAACCAGCGCTCCACCGTCAACGAATCGTCCGTGCCCCTGAGGTTGATCTGCAGGTCGAGGCCGACCTGCTCGAACCACAGCTGCTCGGCGTTCACGCCTTCGCCGAGTTGAACGATGTCGACCGCATCCGCGTCCGCATCGTCTTCGCGGATCCGGTCCCGACCGCTGCCGACGCCGAAGCGATAGACATCGCCGCCGGTGCCGCCTTCGAGCAGGTCGTTGCCCGCGCCGCCGTCCAGCAGGTCGTCGCCCTCCAGACCGGCGATCAGGTTGTCGCCACGATTGCCGATCAGCGTGTTGTCGCGTGCGTTGCCGATCGCGTCGATGTGCTCGTCCCAGTACTTGATCGGCAGCACCGTGTAGATGGCATAGGCGTTCGGCACGTCCGCCGCGCGGCGGAAGGTCTCGATGTCGAGATAGCGCGTCATGTCGCCGACCTTGCCTCGGCCCGAATCGGCGATGTAGAAGCCGTCGCGCACGATCTGCCCGGTGTCGTCGATCACCTGGAAATCGCCGCTGCCATCGAAGCGGGTGTGCACCCTATCGACGGAGCCGTCCGATGCATAGTGCGTGCGGGTTCGCTGGGTAACCACGGATTCGTAGCCATCGAGGTATTGGCTCTCGACCGCCACCTTCCCACCGGCGCCGTCGGACGTGTAGTCGATGGCGCGGCACGAACCGTCGAGCTGGAACGTTTCGCGCAGCACGAACTGCTTGGTGGCATCGGTATACAGGCGGTCAGCCTGGAGCAGACGGGTGTCGAGCGTTTCGACGAGCAGTCGGCCGTCCGTGGTCTGGGTTTCGGTTGTCAGGAGGCCGTCGACCAGACCGCGGTAGTTGATGATCTTGATGAGTTCACCGTTGGCGTACTCGCGCTGATTGGAACCAGATCGCCAGCCTCCATCGCCTTTGTTATTGAACCAGGCGACCGCGCCCGTCTCGTCGGCGAGTCCCAAGTTACCGTCCGCATCAACAAACGCCCTGACGGTGGCATCCATCTGCCCGAGCGCAAAAGTGATCGCCTTGGCAGCTGCGAGACGAAGGCCGAGCGGCGGCGCGATGGCATCGGCGAGGCGGCCCGCTTGAATTCCAACGGCAAGTTGATTGCCTTGCTCATCGAGCTGCCAGACAGACGAATTCAACGAAGTGGGCAACGCTTTGTAATAGGGATCGATGGTGGGGTCGGCGCCCGGCAATACGTGGTTCTTGTAATACAAGGCGCTGATTCGATCGCCAACCCAACTTGCAAGATGCGGCCCACCTTCAACTCCCCAAAAACCTTTGAAAGAGTCGTGGATGACCATCGGCAGCGATCCATATTGTTCACGATGGACCAGTGGGCCGAGTGGCACGCCTGATTCTTTGAGAAAGTTGTATGCCCCTAGCAGGGTCTCTTGCCCAATGGCGGTCTTCCAGTGTGCGCCTCCGTTATCAGAATGATCGCCCGGATTGATCAACGATAAAACTCTCGGATCAGTCCCGCCGCGGCTCCCAACCGGGTCGCCAGTAAACTCCCGCCGATGCTCGTGTTCGGCGGTATATTCGAGCGCGCGAAATTTGCTTAATGGTGCCCCAGGGATTAGTTCGGTGGAATCATTGCGAACTCCCTGCAGCACTCTGTCATAAAAGACGTTCGCTCCCAAATTAGCGGTTTCTGGCGGAATGAGATATTTACCAGTTCCGTCGTCCGCAAGCACCCCCTGTTGCCAAACCATGTTTAGAAACGCGGTGTGACTTGCACCACCGCGACTGAAGCTAACACCTGACAGGTTGATCTCCACAAGTGGGTCGGCCGAATATTGCTTTCTTGCCCATTCGGCGAACTTTTCGTATGCGCGTGTCGCCGTGGCGTGAACCGAAGTTCCCAACAGCCCATCAAATTTGGACGTCAAGTCATCGGTCTGGGTACCAGCTCCCTGAAAATATTCGGCTTTTCCTCTACCCGTTTCCGAAAACCCCGCCGCGGCCGCGTCGAACAAAGCCGCAACGTTAGTGGACGGTCTATCGGCGTCGTCCTTATTATTGCCTGTGCCGTCGAACGCGAAAAAGAACGTCGCAGACCTTTCTGTGTCACGAACCAACCCGGGAACGCCGACGCTTGCAAGCTCGGTATTTCTCCGAATTGTGTTAATTTGATCCTGGCTCGCACTACTAGCGACCGGATACTCCCCTTCTTTAGCCATGTTTGTTCCTTAAGTTTTTTTCAAAGTTGCGGATTGAACTCGGACGAGTCACACACGCGCCAACACGCGAATCAGTTACTGTTTCTTGCAAGACCTCCAGCCTACCAATGAACCATTACCATGGCGAATCATTCATATTGCCTTGAAAAAATTACCCTCTCGGCGCGCGGACGAGTTCCATTTATTGGAAGAGAACTAGTGATTCTCTTTTCTAAAATTTCCAGCTGGTCGTCTGTAAAAATAAGCACCCATCCGTCCAGTTCCCCAAATTTCGGCGTCGCCAACGGCACAGTGCTTTCGAACGACTTACCTTGCATTTTCCACTGAACAATCATTTCGTCAGGAACAAGCATGTGTTGAGTCCGCCCCCACGAAGCGCCTCGGCGACTCGGCCCTTTTGCAAACCACATCTCTCTCCCATAAAAAATTCGAAGATCTTCAACCGGATGACGCGACGCTATTTCGACGGAGACGCCGTGTTCAATCACCTTCGATCGAACCGGCGTGCATCCGAGAAGCAGAGAACATACACAGCACAAAATCGTTCCAACCAAAATCGAACGGCCATTCTGCGACAACCGAAGCACGTCCGAAGTCACCCGCCCAGAGCGGGCCGCAATCTGAATCCCTAAGAGAAGGACCATCGCCGCTGCTTTACCCAACATATCAATTAATACAAATATTTGAAAGTCACCAGACTCTGTTGCGGAGCTATATCGAACTCAGATGTCGGATTCGCCTTTGCACTCTCCCTAACAAGTTCTACGCGATCGTCGTAGAAAATCCACCTCCAGTTGTGCAGTCGCGTTTCAGGAAGCTTATCTTTCAGATTTACTACAGCATCGTGTGAGGACCCCTTTGCCTTCCAAAAGATCTTGATTTCAGGCGCAATCGGCATGAAATAAACCCGGCCAGTTTGCATTCGTGCCCGTGTGATTCCTGGAGAACGAACTATTTCGTTGCCATACGAAATAACTACATCCTCGATCGGTGTGATAGCCCGCATATCTATAACAATGCCGTGCTGCAACACACTTGGTACAACAGTTACGCAAGCAACAACTTGCATGGCCATCAGCCACCCTACGCAAACCCGCAGCAACCGCGATAGTCCAAAGTTTCGCATGTCTACCCCTGAAAAACGACAAGAAAAAATTCTCAGTGGCAAACGCATTGCATTAAATCCGGCTGGGATGCGTAATGAACGTATCACGCTGGCCCCGAATTGATCTTTGAGAGGCAGACTAAGGTCGAGTACAAGACAATCGCTGTGCATTTGCACAACAAGGAATACTCAAGGATCCAAAAGAACTGCGCAAACGCGTGGATCCCTCCGGGACCACGGAAACCCAGATCCAGCCAGACACCAATCAACAGTAGCAAGACGACAAAGCAGATCAGGGTCGGCGTCGCGGCAGACTTGAACCAAAACCGCGCGAATTCTTGACCAATGGTTGAAGTCGTTTCACAGGGCCCTGCCTTGGTCACGTACTCATCCAATATCCTCATGGCCGGCGAAGGGGCTACGATGTAACAGGTGTGCGATACAAAGTCCGTGATGATTTCTTGCAAGTGTCGTGCGCTACGCAAACTTCCATTGAACGCGATAGGAATTCTTCCCAAGGTATGCCATCGCATGATCTCCAGAGTTGTTGCGCTCAGCCAAACCACCAAGAACCAGTAATTTGATATTGCGCCCCGTTCGTCGACCGACAATGCAAGCAAGATCAACCAACCGCCATGTGCGCAGTGCAATGCAAGCTCAAAAATCCTTGGCATCGATATCTCCAGAATGTGGATTGGCGCTTCGCAGCGGCGGCAACCGAGAACGCAGGCGCAGTGCCGCTGAAGGACATGCATGCGTCCCTCTCCGCTTTTCCCGTATGCCTTCGACGTCAATATTCGACTCGCTCGACCAATGTTCGAGTGATCTTCGGCGGGCCGGGCTTCTCTGGCCGTATTGAACTCTGTCTGTAGAGCTCCATAGCGCCCTGGTCGAAGACAACAATCCAGGCGGTAAATTCCTTGATCAGCGCAACTTTATCCTCCAGAAGGATGTGCTTTCCTTTGCTCTTTCCGTTGATATTCCAGGTGACCAGCATTTCTTTTTGTACTGGCGTTTGCCGATACGTGTTGCCCATGCCGGTCTCCCGCCATGTGATTTCTGGATATTCGAGGCAGGTGTCACCGTAGTAGATCTTGACCCACTTGATACTTTGGTCGGTGCGCCGTTCCACGTACAAGCCGTGCATCGGCAAATCCGGCTTCAATGCAGAGCAGCCGACAAGCAACCAAGTCAACAGAACAGCCGCTGCCGTCCTAACTATCGCCCCGAAGCGAAAGCCCGCCAAGTAGTTCAAATGTATTCCTCCCAAATTCTTGTAATTCCAGCCTCGACGCAACGCAATCAAGACTAGGCACTTGCGGCGGGAAGATATCGCGTCTGCGACCATGAAATTCAGCGCGCGACAATTGATCAGGTTAGCGATTTTTTCGCCGCAAATGAGGCGTTTAGTTCGCTAAATAACATTCCGCCTCATTTGGAGCTCGCAAGCGGCCGGCAACAAATCAGGAGCCGCTGATCAATAAGAAACCAAAGTGCTCATTTACCAGGCGAGGCTTTCCGACGGCAGCAGCGCACGCGCGCGCAGCGGCACTCCGCCAGCGGCGGACCCTTGCGAAAAGTAGAACCCGCCGGCTCAGCGCCTCAGCGCAACCCGGGCTGCGCGCAAGCCCGGCAAAGCATCAGCGCCAAGCGCTGCAGCGCCTGCCAGCCATTGGCAGGCCAATCCGGCTGCTTCAGGCCCTTGACGATGCCGTCGACCAAGTGCGCAGCGCGCAGCATCCGGTTGAGCGCGCGCTCGTCCAGCGTTGGCAGCACGCGCTCGAAGGCACGTTCGCGGGCGCCCCAGACGCGGTTCTCGCGCAATGCCATCGGCAAGGGCCGGCCGGCGGCCATCGCATCCTTCACGCGCTTCAATGCGCGAATGTCCTCGGCCAGGGTGTAGTGCACCAGCACTTCCGCCTCGCCCTCGGCCCGCAAGCCTTCGAGCATCCGCGCCACCCGCACCGCATTCCCGGCCAGCACGGCTTCGGACAGCTTGAAGACGTCGTAGCGCGCCACGTTGTTGACGGCGGCCTCGACCTGGTCCCAGCTCAGCTCGCCGGCAGGATGCAAAAGCGCGAGTTTCTGGATCTCTTGATGGGCGGCAAGCAGGTTGCCTTCGACCCGATCCGCAAAGAATTGAAGCGTCCTCTGCCCTTCTTCGCCGCTCTTGACGCGCTGGCCCTGCAGGGCGAGCCGCTGGGCAATCCACTGTGGCAATGCACCGCGCTCCACGGTTTCGACCTGCAGGCCGACGCCGTTGCCTTCGAGCGCGCTGAACCAGGCAGCGCTCTTGGCTGCCTTGTCGAGCCGCGGGAGCATGACCAGCGTCAGGGTGCCGTCGTTGCCCGGCGCCTGTTCCGCGATCTGCTGCAGCGCGGCGCTGCCGTCCTTGCCGGGCTTGCCGGAAGGAATGCGAATCTCGACGATCTGCTTGTCGGCAAAGAGGCTGAGGCTGCCGCCGGCCGCCAGCACGGCGCTCCAGTCGAAGTGCGCACCCGAGACGGTGTATGCGCTGCGTTCGCCATACCCCTGCTGCCGGGCAGCGGTGCGGATGGCATCGGCGGCCTCCTGGGCCAACAGCGCCTCGTCGCCATGAATCACGTAAAGCGGCTTCACGCCCTTTTGCAGATGGGCGGCGAGTTGCGCGGTGCCGAGCTGCATCAGCCGAGCTTGATGGCGGCCAGGCGCCGCAGGGTTTGTTGCGCGATGTCGCCCTGCATGTCGCGAAAGAGCAGCTCGGTTTCGCCTTCCTTGGCGAGCGCGGCGGTTTCGTTGTAGGTGACGTCGCGGGTCTGCTGGATCTCGGTGGCCGGCAACAGCTCGCGGCCGCCCGGCGTTCGCACCCGAAAGCGCAGCGTCAGGCGCAGCTGCAGCTCGCGGACCTGGCCGGCCGAGTTGGTCGACAACACCAGGTTCTCGCGGCCTTCGCTCAAGATTTCGAGAATGGCCTCGGCCTTCTCGGATTGGTCCGCGGCCAGCACTTCGACCGTGCCGGCAGCCCGCAGCTGGCGCCGCAGCGCGACGGTAAAGACCGAGTTGCCGGGCACCGCGATGCTCTTGAACGAGAAGACCGGCGCCTTCCGCAGCTCGAAGCCGCAACCCGAAAGTGCGAGCAGGGCTGCGGCCGCAGCGCCACCGAGCAGGCCGCGTCGGCGTACAAGGCCCGGTCGAAGGTGGGACGGCGCGCTGCGCATCGAGTCGGAAGGCTGCATGAACGAGACTTTCACAAAGAAAGAGAGCGCTCTGTCAGAGCACCACATTGACGAGCCGGCCCGGCACCACGATGACCCGCTTGGCAGGCGCGCCTTCGGCCTGCTTGACCACCGGCTCGGACTGCAGGGCGGCGCGCTCGATGTCTTCCTTGGAGGCGCCGGCGGCGACGCTGATCGAGCCGCGCAGCTTGCCGTTGATCTGCAGCATCAGCTCGATTTCTTCCTGTTCGAGCGCGATGACATCGACCTGCGGCCAGGGTGCGTCGAGCAGGCTGCCCATCTGCGCGTCGTAGCCGAGCAGCTTCCAGAGTTCGTGGGTGATGTGCGGGGTGGCCGGGTACAAGGTGCGCAGCAGGATGCCGAAGCCCTCGCGCACCGCGGCGCGGTCGCCGGCGCTGCCGTCGGGCTTGAAGCTTTCGAGCGCGTTCAGCAGCTTCATGGCACCGGAGACCACGGTGTTGTATTGCATGCGCTGGTAGTCGTAGTCGACCTGCCGCAGCACGGTGTGCACTTCGCGCCGGAGCGCTTTGGCCGCCTTGCCGAACGGCATGCGGATGCTGATGGTTGCCGACTCGGTCGACTGATTCGCCGCGGACGACTCCGCGCCGCCCGCGGTCGCCTCTGCGAAGCCGAAGTTCCACACCCGCCGCAAGAAGCGCGAGCTGCCCTCGACCGCGGCATCGTTCCACTCGAGCGTCGCCTCGGGCGGCGCGGTGAACATGGTGTAGAGGCGTGCGGTATCGGCGCCGTACTTCTCGATCAGGTCTTGCGGGTCGACGCCGTTGCGCTCGCTCTTGCCCATCTTGCCGACGCCGCCGTACTCGACCGGCGTGCCGTCCGCCGCGGTGCCGCCGGTGACGCGTCCCTGCGCATCGAGCGTTGGCGTGACTTCGCTCGGCGGGTAGTAGTCCTTGCCGCCCTTTTCGTTCCGGCGATAGAAGATGTGGTTGAGCACCATGCCCTGGGTCAGCAGCTTGCTGAAGGGCTCGTCGATGGAGACCAGGCCCAGGTCGCGCATCACCTTGGTCCAGAAGCGGGCGTAGAGCAGGTGCAGGATCGCGTGCTCGATGCCGCCGATGTATTGGTCCATCGGCATCCAGTAGCGCGCGCCCTCGCCGACCATGGCCTGGTCGTTCGACGGATCGCAGTACCGCATGAAGTACCACGAGCTGTCGACGAAGGTGTCCATCGTGTCGGTCTCGCGCCGCGCGGGCTTGCCGCACACGGGGCACTGCACGCCGGCGTGGAAGCCTTCGTGGCGCACCAGCGGATTGCCGGAGCCGTCCGGCACCAGGTCGGTCGGCAGGATGACCGGCAGGTCCTTCTCGGGTACCGGCACTGCGCCGTGCTCGTCGCAATGGATGATCGGGATCGGCGTGCCCCAGTAGCGCTGGCGGCTCACGCCCCAGTCGCGCAGCCGCCAGGTGGTCTGCAGCGCGCCGAGGCCCTTTTGCGAGAGCGCGTGCGCCACAGCCTTAACCGCCTCCGCATGGCTCATGCCGCTGAAGTTGTCCGAGTTGATGGTGACGCCGCGGGTCTTGTCGGCGTACCAGTCCTGCCAGCGGTGGTAGTCGAAATCGGGCTCGTCGTCGACCAGCACCACCTGGATGATCTCGATGCCGTACTTGTTGGCGAAGGCGAAGTCGCGTTCGTCGTGCGCCGGCACGCCCATCACGGCGCCGTCGCCATAGTTGATGAGGACGTAGTTGCCGACCCACACCGGGATCTGCTCGTCGGTGATCGGATGCCGGACCGTGAGCCCCGTGGACACGCCGCGCTTTTCCTGCGTGGCGAGCTCGGCCTCGGTGGTGCCGCCGTTCTTGCACTCTTCGATGAAGGCAGCGACCTTCGGGTCGAGCCGGGCGGCATGCATCGCGAGCGGATGCTCCGGCGCGACTGCACAAAACGTGACGCCCATGATCGTGTCGGCGCGGGTCGTGAAGACGTACAGGCGCCCGTCCTGGATCAGCTCGCCCTTTTCATCCGCAATGTCGTGCGTGAAGGCGAAGCGCAGGCCCTCGCTCTTGCCGATCCAGTTTTCCTGCATCAGCTTGACCCGCTCGGGCCAGCCGGGCAGCTTGTGCTGCGTGTGCTCGAGCAGCTCAGCGGCGTAGTCGCTGATCTTCAGGTAGTAGCCGGGGATTTCGCGCCGCTCGACCGTGGCGCCGGTGCGCCAACCCTTGCCGTCGATGACCTGCTCGTTCGCCAGCACCGTCTGGTCGACCGGGTCCCAGTTGACCACCTGGGTCTTGCGGTACGCGATGCCTTTTTCGAGCATCTTCAAGAAGAGCCACTGGTTCCACTTGTAGTAGCTCGGATCGCAGGTCGCGACCTCGCGGCTCCAGTCGATGGCCAGCCCCATCGCCTGCAGCTGGCCCTTCATGTAGGCGATGTTTTCGTAGGTCCACTTGGCCGGCGGCACGCCGTTCTTCAAGGCGGCGTTTTCGGCCGGCAGCCCGAAAGCGTCCCATCCCATCGGCATCAGGACGTTGTAGCCCGTCATGCGCAAGTAGCGCGCGAGCATGTCGTTGATGGTGTAGTTGCGCACATGCCCCATGTGAAGCTTGCCGCTGGGGTAGGGCAGCATCGAGCAGGCGTAGTACTTCTTCTTGCGCGCGTCTTCGGTCACGCGGTAGACATCGGCGGCGCTCCAGGCGGACTGCGCGGCGGACTCGACGTCTGCGGGTTTGTAGCTGGGGTTCATGAGGTAGGAGAGAGCGACGGGCGCCGCCTGCGGTACGCGGAAGCGGAAGCAGATTATCGCGGCAGGCGTGGCGGGCCTTGCCGTGCTTTCAAGCGGGTGCCGATCGGCTCCGGTCGTGGCCGCCCCAGCGCGGCCACGGCTTTTCGACACTCAGGTCTTGGCAGGCTGGAATTCGCTTTGGAGCTTCGTCAGGGCCTCGGTCGGCGTGTTGTAGCTGATCAGGCGGACATCGAGAGAGTGGTTCGCCAGCAGCAGGAGTGCGCGTCTGATGGCGCTCAAGATCCACGCTTCGCGGTTGCCGAACGCATGGCCGCCGATCAGCGTGAGGAAGACGATCTTCGAGCTATCGGCTTCCTTCCTGGAGTTGGCAAGGCCTGCCAACAGGGTCGCTTCGTAGGTCGCGTCGAGAATCAGTTGGGCGAAAGGTCGAAGCAGGTCTTTTTCCGGCCCGTCCAGGTCCTGGAGAGGCAAGGCGGAACACAGCAATTGGGTGACCGCGTGGCCGGATTCCAAATGGTCGCTCGTGATCTCGACCGGACCGTGAATACCGACCTTCAATTTACCCATCAACCTCTTGCGATCGCTTTCGCCGAGATTGGCGAAGTAGGTTTCAATTCGGGTTGCCGCCCCTTTCGGAAATTGCGCATACCCGTTCTTCATGCTGACGACCGGGCCGCCAATTGCGGTTTTCATGATTTCTGCAATATCGGCCAGACAATTGATCTGACGGTCCTTGGTTTGCCCGAACTCCAAACCCATCGGAATGCAATACTGCCGGAATAGCGTTGCAGCCCCGGCAGCCATGGCGCAGGCAGGACCTTGGGTCTTATCTTGAGCGTAGATGGTGATTCCAAGCTCCGGGACTTGGTTCTTGCTCGCCATCTCCAACAAATTGAATTGGGAGGCCACCTGAAAGACGGCATTCGCGTACTTCGACTGCCCTAGGTAATCCCTTACATCGCCTTCGACAATGCGAAACTTCAGGCCATTCGGATTTTCCTTGATCTTGCTGCAGCTTTCTCGAAGCGAATCCAGGGACTTGAGCCTGAGACGTCCGATCAGGTACTTTTTCTGGTTGACCAAGGAATGAAGGTATTTGCCATCGACGACAAATTGCTTCTGATTTTTCTTGTAGTTGTTCTTGGATTCGGTAAAACCGGTCAACTTTTCGAACCAGTTTTTTTGTTCGTTGACTGGCAGAAGTGTCTTCGATGCCTTGGGCATCGAGGATGTCGATGTCGATGTCGATGTCGGGTTGGTCGAAGTCGGAATCGAGGTTGCCGTTGTGGTCGTCGTTGTCGTGGTGGTTGCTGTGCCACCGGTGGCAACCACCGATGACGGCAACTGCTGCAGGTTCGATCGATCGGCAAACCAGGCCGCCATTTCCTTGACGAAGTTCATGACCTCGATCGAAACCTGATCGCGGTAGACGAGATAGATCTGCAGCTGCCGAGGATGGATCTTCTTCAATGCAGACCTCATCGCGTCGATGATCCATGCCTCGGGAATCCTGTTGGCACCGGCGCCGAGCATGGTCAGCGCCAACTTGTCCGAGTACCCTTTCTTCTGATTCGCCACCGCCGCCAGCAAGGTTGCCTCGTAGGCGGCCTCCAGCAGAAGGCTTGCAAGCGGCTTGAAGACGTCGAGTTTGATTTTCTCGAGCCATTCGAGGCTGCCGCAATAAACCTGCGTCACGTTGATGGGCAGCGCGCCGATGCACTCGATGGTGACTTCGACGTTCTTTTGAAGACCCACCGCGACCTTGCCTTTCAGGCTGTCGATTTCGGAACCGGACAATTTTGCGAGATAGCCGTTCAGCTCGATCAGGCCCGAATTCTTGCAAATGGGCGAACCTTCCTGCATCGACCAGAAATCGCCAATGGGCTTGTTGGTCAGCTCGGAAATCGCCTTCTCGAATTCGGCCAAGCCATTCAGCTGTATCTTCGCCTGAGGTGCAGCTCGTTGAATTCGAAAGGCATGTAATGGTGTTCGCGCATTCTTTCGGAAAAAGACGTCTTCCTTTGGCGCGCGAACAAACTCGATTCCTTGAAGAAAGTCGTTCGACTCTGGTCCAGAATGTTCGGGAGAGCCTCCAGGAATTCGGCGAGCGATTCTGTGGCGCGAAATTTCTTCAACCATTTCGGCCGATTCGCTGCAATCAACTTCCGATCCCGATCTTCACTGATCATAATGCTCTCCCATTTGTGAATCTTGTATGTGCGGCGCGCAACAGAACGCTCCTAGCCCCATCGTGTTGCGGCGCCGCTTCGAATTCAATCCGACGAGGGCCTTAGCGCCAATACCTTGCGGGTTCTCATGTCACCGACGAATTGTTCGGCCGATCAAGCTTCCTGTTGCGCCGGGCAGCCCGGCCAATAATCAACCCCAATGAACATCGGCAACCCCTACCCTCTCGGCGCAACCTTCGGCAATCAGCCCGGCGTGAATTTCGCCGTGGCGGCACCCCACGCCCGTGCCGTCGAGCTGTGCCTGTTCGATTCGGCCGGGCAGGCAGAAACCCAGCGCCTGCGCCTCCCGGCCTGCACCGACGGCGTTTGGCATGGCGCGCTGCCTTCGGCTCAGGCCGGGCTCGTCTACGGCTTGCGGGTACACGGCCCGTACGAGCCGAGCCGCGGCCATCGCTTCAACCCGGCTAAGGTCTTGCTCGACCCTTATGCGCGGGAGGTCGTGGGCCGCTACGACGGCGGCGAGATCTACCGCGGCGGCGATCCACGCGACAACGCCGCGGTTGCGCTGAAGGCGAGGGTCGCGGCGCCGCTCGATCGACTGCCGCCGCGGCACGTCCACATCGCGCCGTCCGAACGGGTGCTCTACGAGCTGCACGTGCGCGGCCAGACCATGCGCCACCCGTCGGTGCCGGCCGAACTGCGGGGCAGCTTCGCGGGCCTCGCCCAGCCCGCGGTGCTCGATCACCTGCAACGACTCGGCGTTACGACCTTGAGCCTGATGCCGGTTCAGCACCGCGCCGACGAAGAACGGCTGTTGCAGATGAAGCTGCGCAACCACTGGGGCTACAACACGATCGGCTGGTTCGCTCCCGAGGCGCGCTACTGGAGCGGCCGCGCCGGCAGCAGCCCGGCGAGCGAGTTCCGGGACATGGTCGACGCCATTCACGCGCGCGGCATGGAAGTCGTGATCGACGTGGTCTACAACCACAGCGCCGAGACCGACGAATTCGGGCCGACGCTCTCGCTGCGAGGCATCGACAACGCGCTCTACTACCGGCTGCGCCCCGACGACCGCTCGCTGTACGAGAACTGGACCGGCTGCGGCAACTGCCTCGACTTTCGCGAGCCGCGCGTGGTGCAGCTGGCGATGGACAGCCTGCGCTACTGGCATACCGAGCTCGGCGTCGACGGATTCCGCTTCGACCTGGCGCCGGTGCTGGGCCGCGCAGGCGGCACCGGCGGCCTCGACTTCGATCCGCGTTCGCCCTTCCTGGCCGCGGTCGCGCAAGACCCGCAACTCGCGGGCGCGCTGATGATCGCGGAACCGTGGGACATCGGACCGGACGGCTACCGCCTCGGCGGCTTTCCGGCGGGCTGGCTCGAATGGAACGATCGCTATCGGGATACGCAGCGCGGCTTCTGGCTGCATACCGAATCGACGACCCGCGGCCAGTTCGCGCACCGGTTCGCGGCATCGAGCGGCGAGTTTCGACGGGGTGGCCGGGCGCCGACCGCCAGCGTCAATTTCGTTGCGGCGCACGACGGCTTCACGCTGCGCGACCTGCTGAGCTACGAGGAGCGGCACAACCTGGCCAACGGCGAGAACAATCGCGACGGGCACGGCCACAACCTGAGCCGCAACTTCGGGGTCGAGGGCGATACGGACGACGCGCGAATCCTGTCCGAACGCAGCCGCCTGGCGCGCGCGCTGCTCGCCTCGCTGCTCTTCTCGCAGGGCACGCCGATGCTGCTGGCGGGCGACGAGCTCGGCCACACGCAGAACGGCAACAACAACGCCTATTGCCAGGACAACGAGACCACCTGGATCGACTGGTCGAAGGCGGACGAAGGGCTGGCGCGATACGTGTCGCGACTTCTTTCGCTCCGGCGGCGAGCAGCGCCGCTTCGGCGAGCGCAGTGGTGGCCCTCGGGGCCGGGCGATGCGCTGCAGGGCGCGAAGGTCGAATGGCTTTCGCCGGAAGGCCGGCTCCTCGATGCGGGCGATTGGGAGCGGCACGACCGGCGCGCGTTGGCGATCCTGTTCGACGAGGGCGAGGTCGATGCGGGCGACCGCGCGGACCCTCGGTCGATGCCGACCCCCGACGATCGGCCGCATCGACGCTGGCTGCTGCTGCTCAACGCCGAGCTGCAGCCGGTCGACTTCGAGCTGCCGCCCGGTGCCTGGTCGCGCTTGCTGGCAAGCGATGCCGTAGGCGCCCAAGGCGAGCAGGACGAACTGCCGATCGGGGGTTCGCAGCAGCTTCCGGCCTCGAGCATTTGGTTGGCCGAAACCTGAAACGCTTCACGCCGCGGCGGGCCGATGGTCGCTTCGCGGTGCTAGGCTCGATGACCCGTACAACCACGAGTCATGACCATGGCCACCCTCAACGAGACGCCGCCCGAACAGCTGCAGGCCCACCAGCTGGTGCGCCGAACCATCGCCCTGGTATTGGCCGGCGGCCGCGGCTCGCGGCTCAAGCAACTGACCGACCGGCGCGCCAAGCCCGCCGTGTACTTCGGCGGCAAGTTCCGCATCATCGATTTCGCGCTGTCCAACTGCCTCAATTCGGGCATCCGGCGAATGGCCGTGGTCACCCAGTACAAGTCGCATTCGCTGATGCGCCACCTGCAGCGCGGCTGGAGCTTCCTGCGGGCCGAGCTCAACGAGATGGTGGACGTGCTGCCGGCGCAGCAGCGCATGGGCGACGAAAGCTGGTATCGCGGCACGGCGGACGCGGTGTACCAGAACCTGGACATCATCCAGACCAAGTCGACGCCGCACGACTACGTGGTGGTGCTGGCCGGTGACCACATCTACAAGATGGACTACTCGATCATGGTCATGGACCATGTGCGCCGCGGCGGCGGCTGCACGGTCGGCTGCATCGAGGTGCCGCGGATGGAGGCCACCGCCTTCGGCGTGATGCATGTCGACGCCGACTACCGGATCACCGATTTCCTCGAGAAGCCGGCCGACCCGCCCGCCATGCCGGGCAAGCCCGAGACCGCGCTCGCGAGCATGGGCATCTATGTCTTCGATTCGGAGTACCTCTTCGACCTGCTCGAAAAGGACAGCGCCGACCTCGACTCCGAGCACGATTTCGGCAAGAACATCATTCCGCGCGCGGTGGCCGAGGGCCGCGCCATCGCGCATCGGTTCTCGCTGTCTTGCGTCACCCGCGACGCGCCAGGCATGCAACGCCAGGCCTACTGGCGGGATGTCGGCACGATTGATGCATTCTGGGCAGCCAACCTCGACCTGGCGTCGGTCACCCCCGAACTGGACATCTATGACACGGCCTGGCCGATCTGGACCTACCAACGACAACTGCCGCCCGCCAAGTTCGTCCTGGACATCGCGGGCAACACCGGCATGACGGTCAACACCATCGTCTCGGGCGGCTGCATCGTGTCGGGTTCGCAGGTCAAGGACACGGTGCTGTTCTCGAACGTGCGGATCCATTCCTTCTGCAACATCCTCGAAGCGGTGCTGCTGCCGGACGTGGAGGTCCATCGCGGTGCGCGGCTCAAGAAGGTGGTGGTGGACCGCGGCTGCGTGATTCCGGCCGGCATGGTGGTCGGCGAAGATGCCGAGGCCGATGCCGAACGCTTCGAGCGCACCGAGAACGGCGTGGTGCTGATCACCCGCGACATGCTGAAAAGGCTTCCTGCCTGATGCCTGGAGCGATGCGAATCCTGCAGGTGAGCGCGGAGATCTTTCCGCTCCTGAAGACCGGCGGGCTGGCCGACGTGGCCGGCGCCCTTCCGATGGCCCTCGCGGCCGAAGGCCAGGACGTGCGGGTGCTGTTGCCCGGCTTTCCGGCGATCCT
Source organism: Burkholderiales bacterium 8X (assembly GCA_902506565.1). Classification (GTDB taxonomy): domain Bacteria; phylum Pseudomonadota; class Gammaproteobacteria; order Burkholderiales; family Burkholderiaceae_C; genus Variovorax. The sequence goes on from LR732703.1 coordinate 4,322,801, forward strand.
CGAGAAGCTGTCGGATGCCCGCCCGATCGGCGGCATCGTCGCACCCTGGGGCGCCCGCGCCGAGCTCAAGCTGGGCCGCGTGGCGCTGGCCGACGGCGTGGCGATGCCCGCGTACGTCATCGATGCGCCCGACTACTACGGCCGCCCCGGCAACCCGTACGAGAACCCGCAGCGCGAACCCTACGGCGACAACCATCTGCGATTCGCGCTGCTGTCGTTCGCGGCGGCCCGCGTGGCGCAGGGCATCGACGCCGACTGGCAGCCGCAGGTCGTGCATGCCCACGATTGGCACGCCGGGCTGGTGCCCGCCTACATCGCCTTCGAGCGCGGCTCGTCCAACGGCGCCGGCGCCGGGGCGGGGGCTGCCACGGTGTTCACCGTACACAACCTGGCCTACCAGGGGCTTTTTCCGCGCACGCATTTCGATGCGCTGGGCCTGCCGCCTTCGGCCTTCGACGTGAACGGACTGGAGTTCTACGGCCAGCTGTCGTTCATGAAGGCGGGGCTCTATTACGCGGATCGCCTGACGACCGTGAGCCCCACCTACGCCCGCGAGATCCAGACCCCGGAACAAGGTTTCGGCCTCGACGGGCTCCTGAAAAGCCGCTCAAGCCAGCTCACCGGCATCCTGAACGCGGTCGACGACGGCGTCTGGAACCCGGCCGTCGACACGCTGCTGCCCCAGGCCTTCGACGTGCGCAAGCCTGCCGGCAAGGCGCGCTGCAAGGCGCTGCTGCAAGAAGAACTCGGCCTCGCGCTCCGGGACGATGCGCCGCTCTTCGTGGTGGTGAGCCGGCTCACCGAACAAAAGGGCCTGCACCTGGTGCTCGATGCGCTCGATGCGCTGGTGACCGCGGGCGGACAGCTGGCGCTGCTCGGAAGCGGCGACGGCTGGCTCGAACAGGCGTTCGTCGAACGCGCCGCTCGATCGCCGCGCGCCATCAGCGTCACCATCGGCTACAACGAACCGCTTGCACACCGGCTCTTCGGCGCCGGCGACGTGACGATCGTCCCTTCGCTCTTCGAGCCTTGCGGCCTCACGCAGATGTACGGGCTCAAATACGGTAGTCTTCCCTTGGTCCGCCGGGTCGGCGGGCTGGCCGATACGGTCACCGATTGCAGCCTCGAGAACATGGCCGACGGCACCGCCACCGGCTTCGTGTTCGACGAATTCCGGTCCGAGGAATTCACCCGTGCCTTGCGGCGCGCCTTCGCGCTCCATGCGCGGCCCGCCGATTGGCGCCGTGTTCGCGCCGCCGCCATGCGGCGCCCTGCCGATTGGCGACACGCCGCCGCCCATTACCTGAACGTCTACAAGGAAGCCCTTCCATGAACGCAAGACTTCAACCCGTTTCCTCCGCGGCCGTGCCGCTCGAAAACTTCGCCTACGACCATCCGGATCGGGACGTCGCCGCCTTCAAGCGGGCGGTCGCCAATCGCCTGATCTACGCGGTCGGCAAGGACCCGGTCACCGCCAGCCAGGACGACTGGCTGCATGCCACCGCCTTCGCGGTGCGCGACCAGCTGGTCGAGCGCTGGATGGCCACCACCCGGGCGAGCTACGGCCAGGACTTGAAGCGCGTCTACTACATGTCGATGGAGTTCCTGATCGGCCGCACCTTCACCAATGCGCTGCTGGCGGTCGACCTGTACGACACGGTGCGCGAGGCGCTCAGCGACTTCGGCATCGACATGGACGCGATCGCCGAACGCGAGCCCGATGCGGCGCTCGGCAACGGCGGCCTCGGCCGGCTGGCCGCGTGCTTCCTGGATTCGATGGCGACGCTCGGCGTGCCCGGCTTCGGCTACGGCATCCGCTACGAGTACGGCATGTTCCGCCAGAAGATCGTGAACGGCCAGCAGGTCGAGACGCCCGACTACTGGCTCACGCGCGGCAATCCGTGGGAATTCCAGCGGCCCGAGGTGACCTACCGGGTGCGCTTCGGCGGCCACGTGCAGCGCCGCGAAGTGGTGCGCGACGGCAAGGCCACTGCTTTCGAGGCGGCCGACTGGGTCGATACCCACGAGGTGCTCGCGATGGCCTACGACACCATCATCCCGGGCTACGGCACGCAGGCCACCAACACGCTGCGCCTCTGGTCCGCCAAGGCCAGCGAGGAGATCGACCTGTCGGCCTTCAACCGCGGCAACTACATGGCGGCGGTCGAGAGCAAGAACCAATCGGAGAACGTGTCGCGGGTGCTCTATCCGGACGACTCCACGCCCTCGGGCCGCGAACTGCGGCTGCACCAGGAATATTTCTTCGTGAGTGCCAGCGTGCAGGATCTGCTGCGCCGCTACCTGCGCACGCACGACGACTTCGAGCACCTGGCGGACAAGGTCAGCATCCACCTGAACGACACCCATCCGGTGCTGGCGGTGCCCGAACTCATGCGCCTCCTGATCGACGAGCACGGCCTGTCGTGGGACGCGGCCTGGACGCAGACCCAGAAGGTCTTCAGCTACACCAACCACACGCTGATGCACGAGGCGCTGGAGACCTGGCCGGTCGAGACGCTCGGCCGCATCCTCCCGCGGCACCTGCAGATCATCTACGACATGAACGCGCGCTTCCTGTCGACCGTGACGCAGAAGTTCGGCAACGACGTCGAGCTGCTGCGGCGCCTGTCGCTGGTCGACGAGGCCGGCGAAAGGCGGGTGCGCATGGCGTATGTCGCGGTGCTGGCGAGCCATTCGATCAACGGCGTTTCGGGGCTCCATTCGGAGCTGATGACGCAGTCGATCTTTGCTGATTTCTACAAGCTCTTCCCGGAGCGCTTCAACAACAAGACCAACGGCGTGACGCCGCGCCGCTGGCTGGCGCAGGCCAACCCGCCGCTCGCCAAGCTGCTCGACCGGCGCATCGGCGGCGGTTGGCGGCGCGACTTGACGCAGCTGTCGGCGCTTCGGTCGATGGCCGACCAGCCCGCCTTCGCGCGAGCCTTCCGGCATGCCAAGCGCGAGAACAAGCTGCGGCTGGCCAATTGGGTCGAGCAGCAATTGGGCGTGGTGCTGGACACCGACGCGATGTTCGACGTGCAGGTCAAGCGCATCCACGAATACAAGCGGCAGCTGCTCAACGTGCTGCATGTCGTTTCGCGTTATCAGCGCATCGTGGCGGCGCACGAGGCCGGGCAGGTGCCGGACATCGTGCCGCGGGTGGTGGTGTTCGCGGGTAAGGCCGCATCCGCCTACGTGGTGGCCAAGCAGGTCATCCGCCTCATCAACGACGTGGCGCAGACCATCAACAACGACCCGCGGGTGGGCAAGCTGCTGAAGGTGGTGTTCCTGCCGAACTACAGCGTCAGCCTGGCCGAGATCATCATGCCGGCGGCCGACCTGTCCGAGCAGATCTCGACCGCGGGTACCGAGGCCTCGGGCACCGGCAACATGAAGTTCGCGCTCAATGGCGCACTGACCATCGGTACCCTCGATGGCGCCAATGTCGAAATGCAGGAGAACGTCGGCGCCGAGAACATCTTCATCTTCGGCAACACCACGCCGCAGGTGGCGGAGATCCGGGCCGGCGGCTACCAGCCGCGGCAGATCTACGAGGCCAACGTCGAGCTCCGCAAGGTGCTGGATGCGATCCGAGACGGCATGTTCTCGCCCGCCGAGCCGGCGCGCTATCACGGCGTGTTCGATTCGCTGGTGAACTGGGGCGACCACTACCTGCTGCTGGCGGACTATGCGAGCTACGTCGAGACCCAGGGCAAGGTCGATGCGCTCTACAAGGATGCGGACGCCTGGACGCGCATGGCGATCCTCAACGTGGCGGGCATGGGCGCGTTCTCGTCGGACCGCACCATCGCGGAGTACGCGCACGAGATCTGGCGCACCCGGCCGATCATGCTGCCGCCGCGCTGAACGCGCGACGGGCGCGCTGGGCCGGGCTAGTCAGCGCGGCGCTACCGGGCCCGGCGCCGCCGCATCGGTGACGAAACCGATGCGAGCGAGGCCCGCCTTGTTGGCAATGCCCATCAGCTCGACCACGCGGCCATAAGACACCGAGCGGTCCGCCCGCAACTGCACCTCGGTGTCTCGGTTCGCCGTTGCTGCCTGCTGCAGCCGTGCGGACAGCTCCTCGACGCCGACGGGCTGGTCGTTGAAGAACACGTCGCCCTTCGCGTCGACCACCACGCTCACGAACCGCGGCGTGTCGCTCGATTGCCCGGCATCGCTTCGCGGCAGGTCGAGCTTGATCGAACTCGCCATCAAGGGCGCGGTGATGATGAAGATGACCAGCAGCACCAGCATCACGTCGACCAGGGGCGTCACGTTGATGTCCGACATCGGCCGCTGGCCGCCGCCGCCGACCGCCCGGCCGCCACTGCCTGCATGGTTTCCAAGCGAGGTGCGACCGAAGGCCATCCCGTTTCCGATCAGACCGGCATCGGCCGCGCGGGTCGCAAGGGCGGCTCCGCCTTGGCACTCGCCTCGGCGGCCATCTGCAGCAGGTCGTGCGCGAAGCCTTCGAGTTCGGCCTCGATGCGGCCGACCACCCGGCCGAAGACGTTGTACGCGAGCACCGCCGGAATCGCGACCGCGAGGCCGAAGGCGGTCATGACGAGCGCTTCGCCGACCGGCCCCGCCACCTTGTCGATCGTGAAGCCGCCGGCTTCGGTCGCGATGCCGGCAAGGGCGTGGTAGATGCCCCAGACCGTACCGAGCAAGCCGACGAAGGGCGCGGTGGCGCCCACGGTCGCGAGCAGGATCTGGCCGGATTGGAGCCGCCGCAGCGCACCGTGCAGCGCATCCCGCAAGGCGCGGGTGAGACGGCTCGAAAGGTCTCCGGCGCTCCCCAGGGTGCCGCGATGGCCCTGGGTCGAGTCGCCGGCGAGCTGCGATACCTGCCGCAGCGCGCTGACCGCGGGCAGCACCAGGAAGCTTCGATCGAAGGATTGCAGGCGGGCCTCCGCATCGTCGAGCGTGGCGGATTGCCAGAAGGCCGCGATGCTGCGCATGACCGAAGCCGTGCCGCCGCGCAGCATCCAGGCCTTCCAGAAGACCACCACCCAGCTCGCCACCGACATCGCGAACAGCAGCGCAGCGACCGCCCGGCTCACGAGATCGCCCTTCGACAGGAGGTCGAGCGCGCTCATCGCAGGCGGTTCGCGGGTTTCATCGAGGCCGGATCAGCGCAGGCCCAGCACGTCGAACATGTCGAAGAGGCCGCGCTCCTTGTTCGCCAGGAAGCGAACCGCCCGCAGGCTGCCCTGCGCATAGGTGGAACGGCTGGCCGACTTGTGCGTGATCTCGATGCGCTCGCCGGTGCCCGCGAAAAGCACCGTGTGGTCGCCGACGATGTCGCCGCCGCGGATGGTCGCGAAGCCGATGCTCGAAGGATCGCGCTCGCCGGTCACGCCTTCGCGGGCGAACACCGCGCACTCTTTCAGGTCGCGGCCCAGCGCCTTGGCGATGACCTCGCCCATCTTGAGCGCGGTGCCCGAAGGCGCATCGACCTTGTGGCGATGGTGAGCCTCGATGACCTCGATGTCATAGCCGGTCGAAAGCGCCTTGGCTGCCATCTCGAGCAGCTTGAAGGTGACGTTGACGCCGACGCTCATGTTCGGCGCCATCACGATCGCGATGTCTTCGGCCGCGGCGGCGATCTCGGCCTTTTGCGCATCGCTGAAGCCGGTAGTGCCGATCACCATCTGCACGCCGAGCCGGCGGCAGGCGGCGAGATGCGCCATGGTGCCTTCTGGGCGCGTGAAGTCGATCAGGACCTGGGAGCCGGCGAGACCGGCGTCGAGCTCGCCCACGATGCGCACGCCGGTCGCAAGGCCGAGTGCAGCGCCGGCGTCGGTTCCGAGCGCAGGGCTTTCGGGTTGGTCGAGCGCGCCGGCCAGGCCCAGGTCGCCCGAAGCCTGCACGGCTTCGATCAGCATGCGGCCCATGCGGCCGGACGCGCCGGCGATCGCGACCCGGCGCGAGGCGGCCTGCGAGGTGAGACGAGGATCGGTCATGGCGGAGTCGAAAGGAAGTCGATCAGGCGAGGCGCGTCGCAACCTCCCGGCGCGGCCGCAAGGGCTTTTTTAGCGACCGGATTCGAGCGGCGGATAGCTGGGAGGAAGCGGACGCTGCGTGCCCGTGCCGTTGCCGGCGGCCGCGTCGGCCTTGTCGTCGGCGGCCTTGCGGTCGTCGAACTTCTTGAGCTGGTCTTCGGTGGCCTCGAGCTGCGGAACCTTGCCGCTGCGCTTGCGAGCGTCGAGTGCGGCGACGAATTCTTCTTCGCTCGGCATCTGGTCGCCGACGAAGCGCTCCAGCGTCTCGCCCTTGAAGAAGAGCGTGAGGCGGCGCTGCTGCGGCTCGACGCCCTGGCGGCGGATGGTGAAGACGTAGTCCCAGCGATCGGAATGGAAGACGTCGGTGAGGAGCGACGTGCCGATGATCTCGCGGACCTGCTGGCGGGACATGCCGGGCTTGAGCGCGTCGACCTGTTCCTTGGAAACGAAGTTGCCCTGGACGACCTCGACCTTGTACGGCGTGATGGCGGTGAGCGCTGCGCGTGAACGTTCGGTGACGCTGTTGCAGGCGACGAGCCCGAGGCTGGCGGCGGCGATGCCGGCAAGCATGCAGAGTCGACGAAGGTGGATGACGGGCATGGGCGCGGGGCCTCTTGGAGGTGGCGATATGATCGGGCGATTGTAGCGGCTGGCCCCTTCGGAGGGCCTCCGCGGGAGGAGAGGCGCAGGAGCATCATGGCCAACATCGACGAACTCAAGAGCACCGGCCTCAAGGCCACCTTGCCCCGCCTCAAGATCCTCGAGATCTTCCAGGCCGGCGGCCAGCGGCACATGACCGCCGAAGACGTCTACCGGGTCTTGCTCAACGACCATTCGGACATCGGCCTCGCCACGGTCTACCGGGTTCTCACCCAGTTCGAGCAGGCCGGCATCCTGGAGCGCAGCCACTTCGAAAGCGGCAAGGCGGTCTACGAACTCAACGAAGGCAAGCACCACGACCACCTGATCTGCACCTCTTGCGGCCGGGTCGAGGAGTTCTACGACCCCGAGATCGAAAGCCGCCAGCAGATCGTGTCGCAGGAAAAAGGCTGGATCCTGCAGGACCACGCCATGTCGCTCTATGGCCTCTGCGGCGACTGCGTGCAGAAGCGCTGAACCCGCCGCCTAGTTGTCGACCCGGGCGCTTTCGAGCGCCTTGTGATGCCGGGCGACGAACTCGGCGTACGTGTCGATGCCGCGCAACTGCAGGATGGTGTTGCGAACCGCCGCTTCCACCAGCACGGCGATGTTCCGCCCGGCCACCACCTGGATGATCACCTTGCGCACCGGGATGCCCAGCACCTCCTGCGTGAGCGGCGTGGACGGCATGCGCTCGTAGTCGCGCTCGAAGCTGTCGCGCCGCACCAAATGGACGATCAGCTTGAGCCGCATCTTCCGGCGCACCGCGGTCTCGCCGAAGATCGCGCGGATATCGAGCAGGCCGATGCCGCGCACCTCGAGCAGGTTCTGCAGCAGCTCGGGGCAGCGCCCTTCGAGCGTCGCCTGGTTGATGCGATAGAGGTCCACCACGTCGTCCGCCACCAGCCCGTTGCCGCGCGAAATCAGCTCCAGGCCCAGCTCGCTCTTGCCGAGGCCCGACTCGCCGGTGATCATCACGCCGAGGCCCAGGATGTCCATGAACACGCCATGCATCGACGTGCGTTCGGCGAAGTGCTTCGACAGGTAGGCCCGCAGCAGGTCGATGACGAAAGCCGACGACTCCTTGGTCGAGAACAGCGGCAGCTGTGCGCGTTCGCAAATCGACAGCAGCTGGTCCGGCGCCGCTTCCCCGTCTGCCAGCACCAGCATCGGCGGCTCGAGCGTCACGATGCGGGCGACGCGACGTTCGCAATCCGCGGCGGTGCCGCGGGTCAGGTAGGCGACCTCGCGAGAACCCATGATCTGGACGCGGTACGGGTGGATGTAATTGAGGTAACCAACCAAGTCGGCGGCCGACTCCGCCCGGCTGATGACGTCCGGATCGAACTGGCGCTCGGAGGCGCCGAGCCCGGCGAGCCATTCCCAGCGCAGGTTGGCGCGGAACTCCTCGAACATCGCATCGGCGCTGATGACGTTGGGCTTCATGGATGGTGGTCAGGGATGGCGGATGGGTTGGCCGCTGGAAGCTGAGGACCGGCTACCGCAACTCGCGATGGCAACTCGCGATGGCAACTCGCGATGGCAATCACGATGCCTATACGCAAGGGCAACGAGACGGCGCTTGAACACGGCCCGCGGCCGTTCAGGCGACCTGCGGCGCCGATTGCCAGCCAGCAATCAGGGCATGAAGCTGTTCTGCGTCGGAGCTGGACTTGATCTGCTCCCGCAGCGCGGTGTCGCTCAGCAGTTCGGCGATTTCGGAAAGGATTTCGAGATGCTTCTGGGTGGCGGCCTCGGGCACCAGCAGAAAAATGAGCAGCACCACCGGTTGTTCGTCCGGCGCATCGAAACCGATGGCCCTTGCCAGCTGGAACACGGCGGCCATCGGCGACTTCAAACCCTTGATGCGGCCGTGGGGAATGGCGACCCCGTGGCCGAGCCCGGTGGAACCGAGGCGCTCGCGCGCGAAAAGGCTGTCGGTGATGAGGGCGCGGGGAAGGCGGTGCAGGTTCTCGAACAGCAGGCCGGCTTCTTCGAAAGCACGCTTCTTGCTGGTGGCGTCGACGCTCACGAGCACTTGAGCGGGCGGCAGGATGGACGCGAGTCGATTCATGTTGATGCGGGGCGGGGGCGATTATGCACCCGCGTCGCAAAAAGCAAAGGGCCGCTGTCGGGCGGCCCTTGGATGCGGAATTGGATCACGCTTCTACATGATTCGCTTGGGCGCGGCGTGATGATGGTCCTGCAGGCGATCCTTGTGGCGCACCACCTGGCGATCGAGCTTGTCGACCAGATCGTCGACGGCGGCATAGAGATCAGCGTGACTCGACTCGGCGAACATGTCGTTGCCCTTGACGTGGATGTTGCACTCCGCGCGTTGGCGACGCTCCTTTTCCTTCTGCTTCTCCACCGTGAGGATCACCTTCACGTCGACCACCTGGTCGAAGTGCCGGGTGATCCGGTCCAGCTTGCTGGTGACATAGCTTCGCAGGGCTGGGGTGACGTCGAGATGATGACCGCTGATCGTCAAATTCATGAATGACCTCCGGGACTGACGGTTGAAAAAAGCCGTGGCTCCAGGCCAGAGCACGGCCGGCGGGAAAAAGAAAACGAAAAAGAAAAATAGGAAATGGGAGACGGGTTCGAGGAATCGGGTCGGGAAGAACGATGCGATGAGGGTGGAAGAAGCAACTTCGCCATCGGGCGTTGCGGGGAGCGTCGGTCCACTATGCCCACCGACAACCAAGAATGCAATGCCTTCCGGCCTTGCTGGCGGCCAGGGCGCCCGCAGGGGCTGCAGTTGCTCCTCGATTGATAGCACGGAGCGACGCGTCGATGCGGACCCGGCAGGCGCTTAGAACCTTCGTAGCCCTCCGAAAAAACCCCTCCGACCCTTCGGGCCACAAGGAATGATTTCCGGTCAGCGCCAGGCGGCGCGCATCCGGCTCAGGAGGTCGATCGTGGCGGCGGGCGGCTTGACGGCCGGCGGACGCTCGGGCGCCGGCGGCCAGGTCTGCTGCTCGAACCGGTGCAGGTCGCCTGCCGCGATGAAGCGGGTGCGTCCGGCATATAGGTGGCGATCGCCGCGGGCGCTTTGCTGCGTGACGTAGAAGCGCTGCGGCACCAGCAGGTGCAGGTGATCCTTGGCCCGGGTCATCGCCACGTAGAGCAGGCGGCGCTCTTCTTCCAGTTCCTGGTTGCCCTGTGCGACATCCGCGGGAATGCAGCCGTCCACCACGTTGAGCACGTGGACCGACGTCCATTCCTGGCCCTTGGCGGAGTGGATGGTCGAGAGGATCAGGTAGTCCTCGTCTAGCAGGGGCGGGCCCGGCCGGTCGCTGGTCGCCTCCGGCGGATCGAGCGTGAGTTCGGTCAGGAAGCGCTCGCGCGAGCCGTAGCCGGAGGCGAGGCGGGCGAGCTGCTCGACATCGCCGCGGCGAAGTCCCGCGTCGTCATGCAAGCGTTCGAGGTGCGGGATGTACCAGGCCAGCGCGAGGTCCATGTCGGCCGGCCAGGCGAGCGCCGGCGAGCGCAGCGCCTGGAAGGCTTCCGCGAAGCGCGCCCATTCGGCCCGCGCTGTGGGCGGCGGCACGAAGGCGCGCAGCGCCTCGCACGGATCGCCAGCCTGGTCCATCGCTTCGAGCAGGCGCGTCGACGTCGCCGGACCGATGCCGGGAATCAACTGCGTCACCCGGAAGCCGGCCATCCGTCCGCGCGGGTTCTCGGCGAAACGCAGGATCGCCAGCAGGTCCTTGACATGCGATGCCTCCAGGAACTTGAGGCCGCCGTACTTCACGAACGGGATGTTGCGCCGCGCGAGTTCGAGCTCCAGCGCCGCGCTGTGCGCCGAGGTGCGGAACAGGACCGCCTGCGACTTGAGCGGCAAGCCGCCTTCGCGATGCGCGAGCACCTTGTCGGCGACGAAGGTCGCCTGTTGCGCCTCGTCCGGCACCAGCACCAGTTGCGGCCGACCGGCGGAAGGCTTGTCGGTCCACAAGGTCTTGGCGTGCCGCTCGGCGGCCGCTGCGATGACCGCGTTGGAGACATCGAGGATCGGCTGGGTCGAGCGGTAGTTGCGCTCCAGCGTGACGATGCGGGCTTCGACCGGCACCGGCCCCTCGCCCGAAACGCGCGCGAACTGGTTCGGAAAATCGAGGATGTTGCGCACGGTCGCGCCGCGAAAGGCGTAGATCGATTGCGCATCGTCGCCGACCACCGTCACGCCGCGCCCATCCGGCTTGAGCTTCAGGAGGATGGCGGACTGCAGCAGGTTGGTGTCCTGGTACTCGTCGACCAGCACGTGGTCGAAGCGCGCGCCGACATGTTCCGCCAGCTCCGGCTGCGCCAGCATGCCGGCCCAGTAGAGCAGCAGATCGTCGTAGTCGAGCACCCGTTGGGCCTGCTTGGCTTCGACGTAGCCGGCGAACAGGCGCCTGAGCTCCGCCTCCCATTCGGCGCACCACGGAAACGCGTCTTTCAGTACCTCGGCGAGTGGCGCGCAGGTGTTGACCGCGCGCGAATAGATCGAAAGGCAGGTGCCCTTGCGCGGGAAGCGCCGGGTGGTTTCGGCCAGGCCGATGTCGTTGCGCACCAGGCCCATCAGGTCCTCGGCATCGCCGCGATCGTGGATCGTGAAGTTCGGGTCGAGCCCGATCTGCGCCGCGTACTCGCGCAGCAGCCGTGCGCCGACCCCGTGGAAGGTGCCGGCCCACGGCAGCGCGGGTGGCGCGTCGCTTCGGAGCCCCAGCACCCGCGCCACCACGCGGCCGGCGCGGCGTTCCATCTCCTGTGCGGCGCGGCGGGAGAAGGTGAGCAGCAGGATGCGCTGGGGATCGGCGCCGGACGCGATCAGGTGGGCGACCCGGTGCGCCAGCGTGCTGGTCTTGCCGGAACCGGCGCCGGCGATCACCAGCAACGGACGGGCATCGGGCGCGGCCTGCCCGACCGCGGTACCGACGCCATGCTCCACCGCGGCACGCTGCGCATCGTTGAGGGTCGACAGCGCGGCTTCGAGGCGTTCGGCCTGGGTTCGAGGCTGCAATGGAACGGGCTGACGGATGTCGGTGCCCGCCATCGGCAGGTCAGGTTGGGCGACGCGCTGCATGCCTTCGACTTTACTGGATGTCCATCCAGATGACGAGCGCCGCGGCCGCCGAAGCACCGCCTGCCGAGAAGGCCCCGACAACGGCCCGATGCCATAATCGCGCCTCGCTGACACCGGAGACTCTGCATGGACAACGTGCCGCCTCGGCAGCTTTCAACTCCCGGGTGACGTGCTGTTGGCAAGGGATTTGAAAGCGCCCCCCAACCTTGCCCAACCCACCCATTCCGGAGTGAGCCATGCTCAATATCTTCACGCTCGCCGCCGGGCGCCTCGTCCAGGAAGAAATCGAAGCGCTCGAGGAGCTGTCCCGCTTCCAGCCCATCTGGGTCGATCTCGAATCGCCCACCCTCGAAGAAAAGCGCTGGGTCAAGCAGTACTACGGCCTCTCCATCCCCGAGGACGCGATGGACGAGGACATCGAGGAATCCGCCCGCTTCTACGAGGAAGACAACGGCGAGCTGCACATTCGAAGCGATTTCCTGATCGACGATGACGAGAACGCGCGCTCGGTCCGGGTGGCTTTCATCCTCAACCAGCACAACGCCGAGCTGCGCAGCCGCGGCGTGCTGTTCTCGATCCACGACGAAGACATCCCCGTCTTCCGGCTCCTGCGAATGCGGGCGCGCCGGGCGCCCGGTCTCATCGAGGATGCCAAGGAAGTACTGCTGAAGCTCTTCGACGCCGACGCCGAATACTCGGCCGACACGCTCGAGAACATCTATGACGAACTCGAGGTCGCCGGCAAGAAGGTGCTCGAAGGCAACGTCAGCGACGAATTGGCCGGCGAGGTGCTGGCCGCCATCGCCCGGCAGGAAGACTTGAACGGCCGCATTCGACGCAATGTGATGGACACCCGGCGCGCGGTCAGCTTCATGATGCGCAGCCGAATGCTCAACGCCGAGCAGTTCGAGGAAGCGCGCCAGATCCTGCGCGACATCGAATCGCTCGACAACCACACCGCGTTCCTCTTCGACAAGATCAACTTCCTGATGGATGCGACCGTCGGTTTCATCAACATCAACCAGAACAAGACCATCAAGATCTTTTCGGTCGCCAGCGTCGCGCTGCTGCCGCCCACGTTGATCGCCAGCATCTACGGGATGAACATGCAATTTCCCGAGCTGCAGGTGCTGGGAACCGCCGGCTATCCCTACGTGCTCGCGCTGATGGCGGCAAGCGCGCTGGGGCCGATGTGGTACTTCCGGCGACGCGGGTGGCTCAAATAACGAGGATCAGCCGATTGCTCGCGGCGCGGCGAATGCGCCACGGTCTTCGGGTTGCTCCGACCTAGTAATAGGTACAGCGCGTCTTCTTGACCTCCAAGCCTCTTCTCTCGAGCAGCTCGTTGACGTTATCGGGCAATGCGCAGTCGTCGAACGACAAGCTCTTCAACTTCGCATGATTCCGGAACGCGTGCAGAACCTTGACGCCCAACTCGGCGACGCTCGCGGTCGCCAGGTCGACACCCGCAAGGTGAATCGACTCGAGCTGCTTGCTGTTCTCCGCGAAACCGGACAGCAGCTTCAAGCAATCCGAGAGGTCCGGAGTTCCCTTCCAGCAGTGCAATGCAAGGGTCACCAGCGTTGTCTCGGTTTGTGCGTAAGCCAACCAGGCTGCGTCGAACGGGTCCCGGGCGACGATCTGCAGGGATTCGATCGACTGGTTGCGTTGCAACGCGCCAGGCCAATTTGGGCCTGCGGCACAGAGCACAAGCGTTTTCAACGCGCAGTCCTCGGCCGCAAGCTTTTCCAGGAGCAATGCCTCGGCGGCGTTGCTTTTCAGTTTGGCGCGCAAGGGCATGTCCAATTCTTCCGGAACAGGGAAGGCCGTGAAAAAAAGCGCCAGCGCTTCTTTTTTGTCGAGTTCGACACACCATGCAACGAACTCATTGAATCGCCTGGCGCTCGCCGGATGAAGCTTCTCGAATTGCGTTGGGGTTTCACAAGCTGGCTCGTAGGTGCCGTTTGGCGGGCAAACCAGCTCACATACTTTTTTCCATACTTCGGCCTTGCTCATCAGAGTGCCCGAGCCTTTATCGTCTTCGATCATCCAAACTCCTTGATATTGAAGAGCAACTTTAAAGACGATTTGAAGAGACGTACATCCGCGCGTTGTCGTACGAACAGCAACGACTTCAGCTGAAATTGGCGCAGGAGAACATTTTGAACTTTAAAAGCTTTACAGCCTTTGCCGACTCGATCCAATCGGCCGGCATATTACAGTTCCAATAAGTCAAGGACTGCAATTCTGGCCGCAGCTTGAGCAGCGCCATCAACTCACTGCTCTGGTCTAGTTGCGTTACAAAATTTATGTTCTTAAATTTGATGGCGCCTAGGTTTTGTGCGAACTTGACAAATTCGAGTATGGAGCCGACTTCGATAGGATGGCGTGCATTCTCATCGTAAGTGAAACTGGCAGACTTCAATGTCTTATTGGTTTTGGCGAAAGACATTTCGCATCGATATCGCTTGCATCGAAAAAGTACCATTTCTTTATCGACTGATTGAGCATTAACGCGTTATCCCAATGCGGGCTCCAAGGCGGGAATCTCAGAGATTTCACCAGACAGTGTTTGTCCGCGAGAAGCGAAGCGAAGTGTACTTGCGTCGAGTTTGCCGCCCGTTCCGCATCGATTAGTGCATCCAGTTCAAGTTCTTCCGGAAGCCCACATTTTTTAATAAGCAACTTGAAGACGTCGAGCTGATGGAGCCTCATGCACCACCGGGTAGCAAATTTTGCGAAAAAGCAACGATCTTTTCGGGGCCGCCATGAGGCTGGGGTTGGTTTGAAAATCACGACCTTCGGGCGTGGCCTTGATAGCCCGATAAATTCGGGCAAACGCCTCATCTTGAGGGTTGGCTTTGCCGTCTAAAGCGTTGTAGTTGATCATGCTGCGTTCTCGAAGCGAAAATCTAACGATAGGGGTAGTCAGACTTTCTACCAATCCCTCGAATGCGCTAGTGAAAAGCACGTCTTCGCATTGATAGCATCAACAATGCCGATAACTCATTGCGGGCTAAATGCATTAGCAACAATGCGAATCTATTTTGCAATGGTGCGACGCTTGCACCATGAGGGTCCGCTTTAGATCTTTGAGGATCGATGTTCCAGACCGTGCCGCCCGAGCGCCAACCACCCACCCACGATCGCCAAGCTATAGCGACTCGCCACCCCCGCCACGAAGCTCATGAAATCCGCATGCGCGCTGTCGTCGGCGCGATCCGAGATGGTTCGCACCGCTGCGAAGGGCACCTTGAAGTCGTGGCACACCTGCGCGACCGCGGCGCCTTCCATCTCCACGGCCAAGGCGTCGGGCAGCGCATCCCGAAGCATCCTGCTTTCGAGTTCGGTGGAAACGAAGCGGTCGCCGCTGATGAGAAGGCCGCGATGAACCCGGGGCTCGTGAATGCCGAAGCGGCGCGACGCGGCAGCACCGACCAGCGCCACCGGGTCAGCGAGGCATTCGCGAGCAACCTGCGCGAGCCCATCGCTCAGCGCCGTGTCCGCCGCGAACCGGGCATGCCCGGTCAACGGAACCTCGTACTTCGGAAAGATCGGCGAGGCATCCAGGTCGTGCTGCAAGAGCCGCGTGGCGACGACCACATCGCCCACCTGCACGTGGTCGCCCAGGCCGCCCGCGACGCCGGTAAAGACCAGCGCCTCGATATCGAATCGCTCCAGCAGGATGGCAGCCGTGGTCGCGGCCGCCACCTTGCCGATGCGGGACAGCACGCAAACCACCGGCTGCCCATGAAGATGCCCGACCCAGAAGTCGCGGCCGGCCACCCTCACCCGCTCTTCGTCGGGCATGGTCGCGAGCAGGGCCGAGAGCTCCTCGTGCATGGCCGCGACGATCGCCAGCATGCCGCGCTCCCTGCGGTTACTTCATGTCGACGCCGTAGAAGATGTGGCGCCCGAACGGGCTCAGCTTGAAGTCGACGACCTCCTTGCGCACCGGCTTGAGCTGCACCGCGTGTGCGATGGTGAACCACGGCGCCTGTTCCTTGAAGATCAGCTGTGCCTGCTTGTAGAGCGCATCCCGGTCGGCCTGCTTCGGCACGTTCTTGGCCTTGACCACCAGGTCTTCGTACGGCTGGTGGCAGAACTTGGCGACGTTGCTGCCGCTCGCCGACTGCGCCGACGCGCAGCCGAGGAGCGTGTACATGAAGTTGTCCGGGTCGCCGTTGTCGCCGGTCCAGCCCAGCATGCCCATCTGGTGTTCGCCGGCCTGCATGCGCTTGCGGTACTCGCCCCATTCGAAGGTCTTGATCTCGGCCTTGACGCCGATCTTGGCGAGGTCGGCCTGCATCAGTTCGGCGATGCGCTTGGCATTCGGGTTGTACGGCCGCTGCACCGGCATGGCCCACAGGTCGGTGCTGAAGCCGTCGCCGAGGCCGGCCTGGGCCAGCAGCTTCTTGGCGGCTTCCGGGTCGTAGCCGTCATCCTTGACCGCGTCGTTGTAGGACCACATGGTCGGCGGGATCGGGTTCTTGGCGGGGATGCCGGTGCCGAGATAGACGCCATCGACGATCGCCTTCTTGTTGATCGCCATGTTGATCGCCTTGCGCACCCGCACGTCGTCGAACGGCTTCTTCTGGGTGTTGTAGGCCAGGTAGCCGACATTGAGGCCGGGCTGCTCGATGACCTGCACGTTCGGGTCCTTGCGGATCGCCTCGAGGTCGGCCGGGTTCGGATAGGGCATGACATGGCATTCGCCCTTTTGCAGCTTGGCCCAGCGGACCGAGGCATCGGGCGTGATCGAGAAGACCAGGTCGTCGATCTTCGACTTGCCGCCCCAGTACTGCGGAAAGGCCTTGAAGCGGACGATCGCGTCCTTCTGGTACTGCACCAGGTAGAAAGGACCGGTGCCGATCGGGTCCTGGTCGATCTTCTCGGGCGTGCCGGCCTTGAGCATGGCGATCGCGTATTCCTTCGACTGCACGCCGGCGTACGGCATCGCCAGGTTGGCGAGGAACGGCGCCTCCGGCTTGTTGAGCACGAACTTGACGGTGTGGTCGTCGATGCGATCGATCGACTTGAGCAGCTTGGGCATGCCCATGTCGTTGAAGTACGAATGATTGGGGCTCGTGACCTTGAAGAACGGGTCGGCCTCCTTCCATTGCCGCTCCATCATGAAGATGACGTCGTCGGCGTTCAGGTCGCGGGTCGGCTTGAAGCTCTTCGAGGTGGTGTGCCACTTGACGCCCTTGCGCAGCTTGAAGGTGTACTCCGTGCCGTCGGGCGAGATGGTCCAGCTTTCGGCGAGGCCGGGCACGACCTTGGTGCCGCCGCGCTCGAAATCGACCAGGTTGTTGTAGACCTGGGTGGTGGCGTCGAACGAGGTGCCGGTGGTGTTGACCGCCGGGTAGAAGTTCTCGGGGCTGCCCTCCGAGCAGAAGACCAGCGTCTTGGCCGATGCGGTGCCGGAGACCGCCGCGAGGGTCGCGAGCGCCACGGGTGCCAGCAAGGCATGGAGGCGCACGCGGCGCAGGATTCGGGAGGTAGATGACATGGCAAGGACTCCTTCAGGGTTGGGGCCGCTTCGATGCGGCCAAGGAAAGATCGGCGCTGGCGACCGGCGCGCCTTCGAGAAACTTTTCGGCATGGTGGCAGGCCACCAGGCGTCCGCCCAGCTGCCGCAGCAGCGGCCGCTCGGCCACGCAGCGTTCGGTGGCATGCGCGCAGCGGGTGTTGAAGACGCAGCCGGGCGGCGGCGCGAGCGGCGACGGCAGCTCGCCCTTCAGCACGATGCGGCCGCTCGAAAGCCCGGGCGTGGAGGCCAGCAGCGCCTGGGTGTAGGGATGCAGCGGCCGTTCGAAGATGAGCGACTTGGGCCCCTGCTCCACCGCATGGCCGAGGTACATCACCAGCACCTCGTGCGCGATGTGCCGAACCACGCCGAGGTCGTGCGAGATGAAGAGATACGAGAGCCCGAGTTCGGACTGCAGGTCGGCCAGCAGGTTCAGCACCTGCGCCTGGATCGACACGTCTAGCGCCGAAACCGGCTCGTCCGCCACCAGGAGCCGCGGGCCGAGCATGAGGGCGCGAGCGATCGCGATCCGCTGTCGCTGGCCACCCGAGAACATGTGCGGATAGCGGTTGGCGTACTCGGGCCGGAGGCCGACGCGCGCCAGCATGTCGCGGGCGCGGGCCGAGCGTTCGGCGCGGCCGAGCGTGGTGTTGATCGCGAGCGGATCCTCGAGCACCGACGAGATCTTCTTGCGCGGATTGAGCGAGCCGTACGGGTTCTGGAACACCAGCTGCACGGCCTGCCGCAGTTCGCGCCGGCGGGCCTGGGGCGGGTCGACCGCATCGGCGCCGACCAGACGCAGGCTGCCGGCGGTCGGCTTCTCGATCAGCGCCACCATGCGGGCGAGGGTCGACTTGCCGCAGCCCGATTCGCCGACCACCGCCAGGGTGCGTCCCTTGGCGATGCTGAAGGAGATGTTGCCGACCGCCTGCAATCGTGCCGGCGCCTTGAAGAGGCCGCGCCGCACGCTGTAGACCCGCTGCAGGTCGCGTGCCTCGACCACGATCTCGTTCGTGGCGCTGGTTGCGCTCGTGACGCTGGTTGCGCTCGTCTCGCTCATCTCGCCGGCTCCGCCAGGTGCGCGCCATCCCGCAGCAGGGCCTCTTCTCGCGACGGATCGCCGAGCGCGTAATGGCAGCGGACCTGGCCGCCCATCCATTCGCGCAGCTCGGGCCGCACCGCACGCGAATGCGCGGTGGCGTAGCCGCAGCGCGGCGCGAAGAGGCAGCCTTTCGGCCGATCGTGTACGCCCGGCACCACGCCGCCGATGGTGGCCAGCCGGCCCTCGCCGGCCGCGCGCTCGGGCAAGGCGGCCATCAGCGCCGCGGTGTAGGGATGCTGAGGCGCGGCGAACAGCTCGGCGACGCCGCGTTCCTCCATGACCTGGCCGGCATACATCACGGCCACGCGCTGCGCCATTTCGCTCACCACGCCCATGTTGTGCGTGATCAGCACCAGCCCCATGTCGCGCTCCTTCTGCAGGCTGCGCAACAGGTCGAGGATCTGGGCCTGGATCGTGACGTCGAGCGCGGTGGTCGGCTCGTCGGCGATCAGGAGGCGCGGGTTGCAGGCGATCGCCATCGCGATCATCACGCGCTGGTTCATGCCGCCCGAGAGCTGGTGCGGAAAGCTGCCGAGCCGGGACGATGCGGCCGGAATGCCGACCTGCTCCAGGAGCTCGGTCGCGCGGCGGCGGGCGCTGCGCTTGTCGAGCCCGAGGTGCAGGCGCAGGGTTTCCATCAGCTGCCAGCCGATGGTGAAGCACGGGTTGAGGCTGGTGGTCGGCTCCTGGAAGATCATCGCGACCTCCTTGCCGACCAGCCCGCGCCGCGCCTTGTCCGAGATGCCGAGCAGGTCGTGCCCGGCGAATCGCATGTGGCTCGCGCTCACCTTGCCGGGAAAGCCGACCAGCCCCATCAGGGCCATCATGGTCACGCTCTTGCCCGAGCCCGACTCGCCGACGATGCCGAGCACCTCGCCCTGCTCCAGCCGCAGGCTCACGCCGTCGACCGCGTGCAGGGTTCCGCCCTGGGTCGGGAACTCGACGTGCAGGTCCTTGATGTCGAGCAGGGGCATCGTTCCTCGCGTGTTCACTTCTTGAGCTTCGGATCGAGCGCGTCGCGCAGGCCGTCGCCGAGCAGGTTGAAGGCCAGCACCGCCACCAGGATGGCGAGCCCCGGAAAAGTGACGACCCACCAGGCCCGCAGCACGAACTCGCGCGCATCGGCGAGCATGGTTCCCCATTCGGGCGAAGGCGGCTGCGCGCCCAGCCCCAGGAAGCCGAGCGCGGCCGCATCGAGGATGGCGGTCGAGACGCCCAGCGAAGCCTGCACGATGAGCGGCGCGGCGCAGTTGGGCAGCACCTCGCGGAACATCAGCCGGAGCGTGCCGGCGCCGCTGATGCGAGCCGCGGTGACGTAGTCGCGCGAGACCTCGCTGATGACCGCCGCCCGCGTGATGCGCACGTAATGCGGCAGCACCACGATCGCGACCGCGAGCATCGCGTTGACCAGGCCCGGCCCGAGGATCGCCACGATCACGATCGCGAGCAGCAGGCTCGGCAGGGTCAGGATCACGTCCATCAGCCGCATGATCGCGATGCCGAGCACGCCGCGGAAGAAGCCGGCCACCAGGCCGAGCGCGATGCCCACCACCACCGAGATCGCCACCACCGCGAGCCCGATCGACAGGGAGAGCCGGGAGCCGTGCATCAGCCTCGAGAGGATGTCGCGCCCGATCGCGTCGGTGCCGAGCAGGTGGAGCCGGCTGCCGCCCTCCTGCCAGGCCGGCGGCCGCAGGAACGCGGAGCTGTCGGTGAGGTTGGGCGCATGGGGCGCGAGCCAGGGCGCGAAGATCGCGACCAGGAGCAGCAAGGCGACCACGCCGAGCCCCATGACCGCACCGCGGTTGGCCGAGAAGGAGGTCCAGAACTCGCGCCACGGACCCGGCACGACCGGCACCGGCTCGAAGGCCTCGACCGGATCGATCGGCAGGTTGGTGCTCATCGTGCCAGCCTGATGCGGGGATTGATGACGCCGTAGGCCAGGTCGACCAGCACGTTGACCAGCATCACGATCACGCCGAGCAGCAGCATGCCGCCCTGCAGCACCGGATAGTCGCGCCGGCCGATCGCCTCGATCAGCCATTTGCCGACGCCCGGCCACGAGAAGATGGTCTCGGTCAGGATCGCGCCGGTGAAGAGTTGGCCGACCTGCAGGCCGATGACGGTCACCACCGGGATCAAGGCATTGCGCAAGGCATGCACGCCGACCACCCGCATCGGCGGCAGGCCCTTGGCACGCGCGGTGCGGATGTAGTCCTCGCCCAGCACTTCGAGCATGGCGGAGCGCGTCATTCGCGCGACCACGGCGAGGGTGTTGGTGCCGAGCACGATGGCCGGCAGCACGAGGTGCTGCACGGCCGAGGCGAAGGCGCCCTTGTCTTCCGCCAGCAGCGAATCGATCAGCAGGAAGCCGGTGACCGGCTCGATGTAGTACTGCACCGAGATGCGGCCGGAAACCGGCGTCCATCCGAGCTGCACCGAGAAGAAGAGGATGAGCAGCAGCCCCCACCAGAAGATCGGCATCGAGTAGCCGGTGAGCGAGGTCGCCATCAGGCCGTGGTCGAAGATCGAGTTGCGCTTGACCGCTGCGACGATGCCGGCGGGAAGCCCGAGCAGGAGCGCGAACAGGATGGCGCAGACGGTCAGTTCGACCGTGGCCGGGAACAGCGCCAGGAACTCGTTCAGCACCGGCTCGCGGGTGATGACCGATTTGCCGAGGTCGCCGTGCAGCACCCGCTCGATGTAGAGGCCGTACTGCGTGAAAAGCGGCTGGTCGAGCCCGTATTCCTTGAGCAGCGCCGCATGCCGCACCGGATCGATGCCGCGCTCGCCGGCCAGGGTCTCGATCGGGTCGCCCGGCACCAGCCGGATCAGGAAGAAGGCGAGCAACGTCATGCCGAAGAAGGTCGGCAGGAGCAGGCTGGCGCGAGCGAAGAAGAAGCGAAGCATCGGCTTGCGAATATGCAAGAGCGATGCCGGGTTCAGGCCCGGGCCGAACCCTTACACGCCCGCATCGAAAGGCGCTACTTCTTCGCGTCGCGCAGTTCGCGCCGCAGGATCTTGCCGACCGGCGTCTTGGGCATCTCGGTGCGGAACTCGATCCGGCGGGGCTGCTTGTAGCCGGTCAGGTTGGCGCGGCAGAACTCGCGCACCTTGTCCTCGGTCAGTGCATCGCTCTTGCGCACGATCACCAGCTTGACGGCTTCGCCGGTCTTCTCGTCCGGTATGCCGACCGCGGCGCATTCGAGCACGCCGTCGATCTGGGCGACCACGTCCTCGACCTCGTTCGGGTACACGTTGAAGCCGGAGACCAGGATCATGTCCTTCTTGCGATCGACGATCTTGAAGAAGCCGCGTTCGTCGACCGTGCCGATGTCGCCCGACTTGAAGTAGCCGTCCGCCGTCATGACCTTGGCGGTTTCATCGGGCCGCTGCCAGTAGCCCGCCATCACCTGCGGACCCTTGATCGCGATCTCGCCGGCCTGCCCGGCTGCGACCTCGTTGCCCTCGTCGTCGACCAGGCGCAGGTAGGTGCTCGGAAGCGGCAGGCCGATGGTGCCGGTGTAGGCGGTGCTGGTGGTCGGGTTGCAGGTGGCCGAGGGCGAGGTCTCCGAAAGGCCGTAGCCCTCGCAGATCGGGCAGCCGGTCTTGTCGAGCCAGAGCTTGGCCACCGCGCCCTGCACCGCCATGCCGCCGCCGACCGAGACCTTGAGGTTCTTCCAGTTGACGGTGTTGAAGTCCGGATGGTTCGCAAGCCCCGCGAAAAGCGTGTTGACCGCCGGGAAGCTGTGGAAGGTGTGCTTCGAGAGCTCCTTGAGCACGCCCGCCAGATCGCGCGGATTCGGGATCAGGATGACTTTGCCGCCGGTGCGAAGCCCCAGCATCATGTTCACCGTGAACGCGAAGATGTGATAGAGCGGCAAGGCGCAGACGCTCGTGGGCTGCTCGCCGGCCGGCACCTTCTGCATCACCGGATCGTTCCAGGCCTCGGACTGCAGCACGTTGGCCACCACGTTCCGGTGCAGCAGCACCGCGCCTTTGGAGACGCCGGTGGTTCCGCCGGTGTACTGCAGCACGGCCACGTCGTCCGGGCCGATCGGCGGCGGCTGCAAGGTCTTGGCGGCGCCCTTGTCGAGCGCGTCGTTGAACTTCACCGCGCCCGGAAGGCTGAAGGCCGGTACCAGCTTCTTGACGTTGCGCACCACGTAGTTGACCAGCGCGCCCTTGAGGAAGCCGAGCCGGTCGCCCATGCTGGCCAGCACCACGTGCTTGACCGGCGTGGCCGCGATGCATTGCTGCAGCGTGCGGCCGAAGTTCTCCATGATGACGATCGCCTTGGAGCCGGAGTCCTTGAGCTGGTGCTCGAGCTCGCGCGGCGTGTAGAGCGGATTGACGTTGACCAGGATCAGCCCGGCCCGGAGGATGGCGGCCACCGCGACGGGGTACTGCGGGCAGTTCGGCATCATCACCGCGACCCGGTCGCCCTTGACGAGGCCGAGGCCCTGCAGGTAGGCGGCGAGCGCGCGGCTTTGCTTGTCGATGTCGCGGTAGGCGACGTCCTTGCCCATGAAGCTGTAGGCGGTGCGATCGGCGTACTTGCCGAAGCTCTCGTCCATGAGCGCCACCAGCGAGGGGTAGAGCGAGGCGTCGATGTCGGCCGGCACGCCGGGCGGGTAGCTGCTGAGCCAGGGTCGGTCTGCTGTCATGTCTCTCGTCTCGGTCGATTCTTGTCGGGTCTCACTCGATGGCCTTGGCCATGTCCTCGACCACCTTCTTGGCATCGCCGAAGACCATCATGGTCTTGTCCATGTAAAACAGTTCGTTGTCGAGGCCCGCGTAGCCTGCCGCCATCGAGCGCTTGTTCACGATCACGGTCTTGGCCTTGTAGGCCTCCAGGATCGGCATGCCGTAGATCGGGCTGCCCTTGGTGTGCGCGGCCGGGTTCACGACGTCGTTGGCGCCGAGGATGATGGCGACGTCGGCCTGGCCGAATTCGCCGTTGATGTCTTCCATCTCGAAGACCTGGTCGTAGGGCACCTCGGCTTCTGCCAGCAGCACGTTCATGTGGCCGGGCATGCGACCGGCCACCGGATGGATCGCGTACTTGACCGTGATGCCGCGCTCGGTGAGCTTGGCCGCGAGTTCCTTGACCGCATGCTGCGCCCGCGCCACCGCCAGGCCGTAGCCGGGAACGATGACCACCGTCTCGGCGTTGCCCAGCACGAAGGCGGCATCGTCGGCGCTCCCGCTCTTCACCGGGCGCTGCTCCTTGGCCGCACCGCCGGCCGTGGCCGCCTCGCCGCCGAAGCCGCCCAGGATCACGTTGAAGAACGAGCGGTTCATCGCCTTGCACATGATGTAGCTCAGGATCGCGCCCGAGCTGCCCACCAGCGAACCGGCGACGATCAGCATCGCGTTGTTCAGGCTGAAGCCGATGCCGGCCGCCGCCCAGCCCGAGTAGCTGTTGAGCATCGACACCACCACCGGCATGTCGGCGCCGCCGATCGGGATGATGATGAGGACGCCCATCACGAAGGCCAGCAAGAGCATCAGGAAGAACGCCGTCCAGCTTTCGGTCGCGACGAACAGCAGGCCGAGGCCGATGGTCACCAGCCCGAGCACCAGGTTCAGCAGATGCTGGCCCTTGAACTGCACCGGCGCGCCCTGGAACAGGCGGAACTTGTACTTGCCCGAGAGCTTGCCGAAGGCGATGACCGAGCCGCTGAAGGTGATGGCGCCGATGGCTGCCCCCAGGAACAACTCGAGCCGGTTGCCCGCCGGAATGGCGTAGCGCGCGAAGCCGTCGACCAGGTAGGTGCCGGCCGCCGTGTTGGCGCCGATCACCGCGGGCACCGGCGGCGGCGTGATGCCGAAGGCCCAGGGCTCGACCACCGCCGCCACCGCGATGAAGACGGCCGCGAGGCCGATCATGCTGTGGAAGAAGGCGACCAGTTCCGGCATCTGGGTCATCTCGACCGTCTTGGCGCGGTAGGCGCCGTAGCCGCCGCCCACCACCAGGCCGAGCAGCACCCAGGCCATGCCGCGCGCGTTGCCGGCCGAGAGCTGCACGATCAGCGCGGCGGTGGTGAGGATGGCGATCGCCATGCCGACCATGCCGAAGATGTTGCCCCGCACCGAGGTGGTCGGATGGCTCAGGCCCTTCAGGGCCTGGATGAAGCAGACGCTGGCCACCAGGTAGAGCAGCGTGACGACATTCATGCTCATGGCCGCGTCTCCCCGTCATGCGCGAGGAACGCGTCGGCCTTGCCGGATCGTGGGTCGGTCATTCAGTGGCCCTCCGCCTTGGCCGGCGTCTTGCGGTCCTTCTTCTTGAACATCTCGAGCATCCGCCGCGTCACCAGGAAGCCGCCGAACACGTTGACCGCCGCCAGCGCGACCGCCAGCACGCCCATGGTCTTGCCGAGGTAGGTCTCGGTGAGCGCAGCCGCCAGCATGGCGCCGACGATCACGATGGCGGAGATCGCATTGGTCACCGCCATGAGCGGCGTGTGCAATGCCGGCGTGACGGTCCAGACCACGTGGTAGCCGACGTAGATCGCCAGCACGAAGATGATCAGGTTGATGACGGTATGGGAGACGGGATCCATGGTGCGAGTCCTTTTTTCTCGTGGCGGCTTCGAAGGCCTACTTGCGGGTGACCTGGCCGTCCTGCGTCATGCGGCAGGCGGCGACGATGTCGTCCTCCAGGTCGATGTGGAGGCTGCCGTCCTTGGCCAGGATCAGCTTCAGGAAGTCGAGCACGTTGCGCGCATAGAGCGAGGACGCATCGGCTGCGACCCGCGCCGCCAGGTTGGTCTCGCCGACCAGCGTGACGCCGTGCTTCACCACGGTCTTGTCGGTTTCGGTGAGCGGGCAGTTGCCGCCGATGCCGTCCGGCCCGCGGCCGGCGGCCAGGTCGACGATGACCGAGCCGGGCTTCATCGCGCGAACCATGTCCTCGGTGACCAGCGTCGGCGCCGCACGACCCGGGATGAGCGCGGTGGAGATCACGATGTCGGCGGCTGCGACCCGCTTGGCCACCTCGATCTTCTGGCGGTCGAGCCAGCTTTGCGGCATCGGCCGGGCGTAGCCGCCGACGCCTTGCGCGGCTTCCTTTTCTTCGTCGGTGTCGTAGGACACCTCGATGAACCTGGCACCGAGTGATTCGACCTGCTCCTTGACGCTCGGCCGGACGTCGCTCGCCTCGATCACGGCGCCCAGGCGCTTGGCGGTGGCGATGGCCTGCAGGCCGGCCACGCCGACGCCGAGCACCACGACCCGCGCCGCCTTCACGGTGCCGGCCGCGGTCATCAGCATCGGGAAGAAGCGCTGGTAGTTGTCGGCGGCCACGATCACCGCCTTGTAGCCGGCGATGTTGGCCTGCGACGAGAGCACGTCCATGCTCTGGGCCCGGGTGGTGCGGGGTGCGGCTTCAAGCGCGAAGCCGGTGACGCCGGCGGCGGCGATGCGCTGGAGGCCGGTGGCATCGAAGGGATTGAGCATGCCGACGAGCGCGGCACCGCTCTTCATCAGCGCGGCCTCGGCATCGGACGGCGCCCTGACCTTGAGCACCAGGTCGGCACCGAAGGCGCCGGCCGCATCGGTGATTTCGGCACCGGCCGCTTGGTAGGCGGCGTCGGTCACGCTGGCGGCGAGACCCGCATTCGACTGGATGCGGATCGCGTGGCCCTGCGCCGCCAGCTTCTTGGCTGTCTCGGCGGTCACGGCCACTCTTGTTTCACCGGGTGCAGTCTCGGCCGGCACGCCAATCAGCATGGGAGTCTCCTCGGTACAGCGTTTTGATTCGGGCCGAGCTTACCCGAAGACCCGGCGCAAGCAGACCCCTCGGCGACCCTGCGCCACGCCTCGCGACCGGCCTGCAGCATAGGCCCAAAGGCCGAGGCCGAAGCCATGCAAGACCTCTGTTCGGCGGCCCCTTCCGTCGTTACATTAGCGCCAGGCGCAGGCACGGCACAAAGATGGCCGACCTGTACCGCACAAAGACTTCAGGGAGTTTCCACATGCGAATAGCGGCGTTGAAAGACGAGGCCGGAGAGTTCGAGGCCATTCGTCAAGCCATCGAGGACACCGGTCATGATTGCCACGGCCTGGGCGACGAGCAACTCCTCCTGGCGTGCCTCCGCAGGAATGCCTGCGACCTGCTCATCCTCGACCTCAAGCTGCCCGAACTCGATCGGCTTCGCCTGGTCAAGCGGCTGCGCCAGGAGTTCGGGGCGCGGCTGCCCATCTTGTCGGTCGCGGCTTCTCGCCACGAGCAGGACATGGTCGATGCGCTCAGCGCCGGCGCCGACGACTTCATGGCCAAGCCGTGGCGCACCTCGGAGCTTCAGGCCCGGGTGCATGCGCTGTTGCGGCGCAGCCACCAGCACCTGGACGAAAGCGTGCTCAATTTCGGCCCGTTCCGCTTCTACCTGGCGACCCGCACGCTGCAGGTCAACGGCAGGCCGATCGTGCTGAAGTCCCGCGAGTACGACCTGGCGCTCTTCCTCTTCAAGAACATCGGCCGGCTGCTCACCCGCGAGCAATTGATGAGCTCGGTCTGGGGCAGCGGCCTCGAAGGGCCGACCCGCTCGCTCGACACCCACATGTCCCGGCTTCGCACCAAGCTGGGCCTGCGCCCGGCCCATGGCGTGCTGCTTTCCGCGGCCTACGGGCACGGCTATCGGCTCGAGTTCATTCGCAGCGACGCCTTCGATTCGCAGGCTGCGGTCGGCGACATGAATGCCGGCGAACTCTCCGACACCACGCAAGGCGCCCTATGACGAACACACCCAAGAGCTGGCACCGCAGCCACATGGCGCACCGCATCGCAGCCGCGATGCTGTGGTTGGGCATGCTTCTCGGCGGCATCGCGACGACCGCTCGTGCGCAGGAAGCCGACGCCGGCGAAATGGTCAAAGCCGCTTTGCAGGCCATCCAGATGATCGACCAGAACAAGATCGGCACGCTATGGGCCGGTGCCACGCCTGCCGCTCGCAAGCGCGTCACCGAAGCCGACTTCAAGGCTCAGGTCGGCAAGGCACGCACGCCGCTCGGCGCCCCCGTCAAGCGCAGCTGGATCGGCGTCGGCCGACAGACGGTCGCCGATGCGGATGCCGAGCTCGCGGGCGACTATGTCAGCGTCGAATTCGAATCGAGCTTCGGCAGCAAGCCCGAAGCCAAGGTCCGCGAGCTGGTGACCTTCCATCTCGATGCCGACCGTGCCTGGCGGTTTTCGGGCTACGTCATTCGATAGCCCGGAACGACTAGCCTGCGCTCGCGATCACCCCGCCGCCCAGGCAGACGTCGCCGTCATAGAGCACGGCCGATTGGCCGGGCGTCGCTGCCCACTGCGGCTCGCCGAACGCCAGGCTGAAGCTGCCGTCCTGCTGCACCGCGAGCTCGCAGGCGGCGTCGGCCTGGCGATAGCGCGACTTGGCCGAAAGCGGCCCCCCCGCCGGCGGCGCACCCGCGATCCAGCTCGCATCGTCCGCAACGATCGTCCTCGACAGCAGCCACGGATGATCGTGCCCCTGCACCACCCACAGCGTGTTGGTCGCCATGTCCTTGCGGGCGACAAACCAGGGTGCGTGTTCGCCCGCGCCGCGCGCGGCGCCCTTTTCCTTCAAGCCGCCGATGCCGAGTCCCTGGCGCTGGCCGAGCGTGTAGAAGCTCAGGCCCTGGTGCTCGCCGATCCGCCGTCCGCGTTCGTCCTTGATCGGGCCCGGCTCCTTGGAGATGTAGCGGTTGAGGAACTCGCGAAACGGCCGCTCGCCGATGAAGCAGATGCCGGTCGAATCCTTCTTGCGCGCATTCGGCAACCGGATTTCGTCCGCGATCTGCCGCACCTGCGTCTTGTGCAGCTCGCCCACCGGAAAGAGCGTCTTCGAGAGCTGCGCCTGGTCGAGCCGATGCAGGAAGTAGCTTTGGTCCTTGGACGGATCGAGGCCCTTCAAGAGCTCGAACCCGCCGGAGGCCGCGTTCTGCCGCACGCGCGCATAGTGCCCGGTCGCGATCTTCTCGGCGCCGAGCCGCATCGCATGATCGAGGAAGGCCTTGAACTTGATCTCTGCATTGCACAGCACGTCCGGGTTGGGCGTGCGGCCCGCCTGGTACTCGCGCAGGAACTCCGCAAACACCCGGTCCTTGTAGTCGGCCGCGAAGTTGACATGCTCGATCTCGATGCCCAGCACGTCCGCCACGCTGGCGGCGTCGATGAAGTCGATGTTCGACGAGCAATATTCGCTGTCGTCGTCGTCTTCCCAGTTCTTCATGAAGATGCCGACCACCTCGTGGCCCTGCTGCTTCAAGAGGTGCGCCGTCACAGCCGAGTCCACGCCGCCGCTCAGCCCCACCACGATCCGCTGGCGGTTCACGACAGCGATTCGCTCGGCGCCGGCTGCAGGCCTCGTGGCTGCTGTTGCTGCCCTTGTTGCCGCTCGTTTTCGTGCAACAACAGGCTGCTCAGGATCTCGTACGACCTGAGGCGCGCTTCATGGTCGAACACCTGCGACGTGATCATCAGCTCGTCGGCGCCGGTCCGCTCGATGAAGGCCTCGACCCCAGCCTTCACGGTCGCGGCCGAGCCGACGGCCGAGCACGACAACACCGAGTCGAGCAACGCGTTCTCTGCCATGCCGAGCTTTTGCCGGTAGCCCTCGACCGGAGGCGGAAGGCGTCCGGGTCGGCCGCTTCGCAGGTTGACGAAGGCCTGCTGCCAGGAAGTGGCGCGAAATTCCGCTTCTTCGTCCGTCTCGGCGGCGAACACGTTGAAGCCGAGCATCACGTGGGGCTTGGCCAGCCGGGCCGATGGCTTGAAGGTGTCGCGGTAGATCTGGATGGCCTGCAACATCTGCTGCGGCGCGAAGTGCGATGCGAAGGCGTACGGCAAGCCGAGGTGAGCCGCCAGCTGTGCGCCGAAGGTGCTCGAGCCGAGGATCCAGACCGGCACCTCGAGCCCCATGCCGGGCACTGCGCGCACGGTCTGCACCGGCTCCTTCGACATGAAGTCCATGAGCTCGACCACGTCCTGCGGGAACTGGTCCGCATCCGATTGCAGGTCGCGCCGGAGCGCGCGAGCGGTGCGCTGGTCGGAACCCGGCGCGCGGCCCAGGCCCAGGTCGATGCGGCCGGGGTAGAGCGACTCGAGGGTGCCGAACTGCTCGGCGATGACCAGTGGCGAGTGGTTGGGCAACATCACGCCGCCTGCCCCGATCCGGATGGTCGAGGTGCCGGCGCCGATGTAGGCCAGCAGCACCGAGGTCGCCGCGCTGGCGATGCCGGGCATGCCGTGATGCTCGGCCAGCCAGTAGCGGCGGTACCCGAGCCGCTCGCCCGCCTGCGCGAGGCTGAGCGAATTGCGGAACGACTGGGCAGCGGTGCTGCCCTCGGTGATGGGAGAAAGATCGAGGATCGAAAGCGGGATCATGGCGGGGCGGTCTTGCTGCGGATCCCCTATCTTGATCCAGACTGCGGCCCGCCGGCGCGGGCTCCCGGCAAAAGCCCTCCAGCCGGCGACGGACTGACTAGGTGCCGCTGGCCGTCACCTTGCATTGCAGGCTGAAGGACAGCGCGCTCGATGCCGGCATTCTCGGCAGCGACAAGCCTCCCGTGCCGGTCAGTGCGCCGATGCTGACGAGCGCACCAGGACAGACCGCGCCGTTCGATGCCGTACATGAGGCGGTGCTCGACACGCTGCAATCCAGCCCGGTCGCCGGAATCTGGTCGCGCAAGACCGCGCCGTCGACCGCAGCCGGTCCGTTGTTCACCACCTGCAGCGTGTAGGTGACGTTCTGGCCGGTGCGAGCCGTGGTGGGGTTGACCAGCTTGGACACGGCCAGGTCGACCTTCGGCGTGTTGGTGAAGGTGCAGTTGAGGTCGTCGGTATCGGTCGCCGTGAAACTGAAATTGGCGCCCACGCCAGTCGGGGTTTGGCCGCCGGCCGCAGCGTTGGTGCAGGCGTAGCTGGTTTGATAGCGGGGCAGGACATTGGGCTGGGCGCCCTCCACCACGCTGTAGGTGGTACCCGGCACCAAGGGCACCACGAGGGGCAGGCTGTCGATCGATGCGCCGGAGCCCGTCGTCGTTCGAACGGCAATGCCTTCGGGGTTTCCTCCGACGGACATGATGAACTGATCGGTCGCGACATCCCGTGGACCGCCCAGCGCCTTCTGCAACCTCAACTCGCGCACCCTGATGAAGGTGATCGACGCGGTCGATGGTGGGTCGAGTCCGACCAGCCCGGTGACGTTCGCGGGCGTGTTGGTGTAGGTGCCTGCGGTGTCGGATGTCACATCGACGGAAATGGTGCATGACCGGGCACCGGCCGGCAGGGTGCCGTTCCGGGCGATCAGCAGCGTCCCTCTGGGTGCCACCAACGGAACGGCGGGAAAGCTGCAAGTCGTCGTCAGGTTCGGCAGCGGCGCGAACTTGAGGCCGACCGGCAAGGTCTCGACGAATTGCCAACCCGACTTCACCAGCAGGTCATCCCGGTTCGTGATCGTGAAAGTCATCCTTGCAGGCAAGTTGGTCGCGAAGGCTCCGTCCTTCAGGGGGCCCCTGGCGAACTCCTTGTCGAGCTTCGGGGTCACGTCGAGGACGGCGAGGTTGTCGAATGCGAAATCGTTGCCGTCCGACGCGAATTGCGCGTTCTTGACCAGCAATTTCAGCGACCCGCTCTTGGACAGGTACGGCAATGCGCCGCGGACCTTCATGGCTCCAACGTAATCGTCATTGCTCGCGCAGGGTGTCAAAGGCGCCGAGTTCAAGGGCTGCTGCAAGGCCCCATCGAGGAAAAAGAAGTTGAGCTGTGCCTGTTTCAGGAACCGGATGCAGCTGATGTCGACGACATCGAGATTCAGTGTGTAGAACCGGTTCAGCTGCACCGAAACCGGCGACACGGTTTCAAGCACAATGCCGTCCCCATCGTTGATGGGTGGCGTGTAGGTGTACTCGAGAAGAATACTGTTGCGGTTTGCTGCGGCTGCCCCCAGACCCTGCAACTTTGCCATTTCATCCGCAAGCTTCCTCAGATCACTCAGGTTGTCAGCCGAACAATTGAAAGGCTCAGCATTCGTGCGGGAGAAGACCAAGCCGTTGCAATCCCTCGTCGAGCTGTACCAAGGCGAAGTCGAGTACCTCATGTTCGATGCAGCTGCCGAGCCGGTGTAGCTCCTCAGCGTCTGACCCATTGCGGAGCTAAATCTGTTCTCGAAGTCTTCGAGGAACACGACACTCGCCGGCGCCGGTATTCCCGGTGCTGCCATCGCGGCCGAGGACAGGCTTGCCATCGCGAGTACGGCGGAAGCAGCCGCGAGACCGCGCAAGAGCTTCACCCGATTCCGGTTCTTCATTACTTCTCCCATAAACACCTCTATTGGTGCATTTCGACGACGACGCGAACGCGACACAAACAATCCGCCAGTCAGGGCGTGCCGGAGGCGGTCACCGTGCAGGCCAGGGACACTTCCACGGCACCACCCGCCGGCAGTTTCGGGATCGCCACGCCGGTCGAAAGCAGGGCGCCGGCACTCAGGCTGGCCGCGCTCGGGCACACGGCCGAGCCGCTTGCCGTGCAGGTAGGCGCCTCGCTGCAGGTCAGGCCTGCACCGGGGACGTCGCGCAGCAGCGCGTTGTCGGCGATGCCCGGCCCGGCATTGCTGGCCTTGAGCTTGAAGGTCACCGGGCTGCCGGACTTCACGGCGGCCGGGGACGCTTCCTTGAGGATGGATAGATCGGTCGAGGCGGTGTTGGTGAAGGTGCAGGTCATGCGCCTGCCCGCGTTCAGCTGCGCGCCGGGGATGGTGAGCTGACCGGTTCGCGCATCGAGCACCGTGCCCGGCACGGCGGCGTTGTTGGCGTCGACGCATTGCGCACCGTCGAGGGACCAACCCGCCGGCAGGGTCTCGGTGATGCTGGCCGCGCTGCCGCTGGCTTCGATGTTGAAGCCGCTGGACACCTGCGGATTGGCCCCGTCGGTCTTGAGCTCCAGTCGGGCCGGCAGGCCGTTGGTTCCGCTGCCGAAAGTGAAGCTGCCAATGCCTCGATTGCTTTGCTTGGCGATCGCCACGCAGGCCGGGATCGTGGCGTCCAGCGCCGCGCTGGTCACCTGGAGCATGGTGTCCGAATCGAACGATTGGCTGAAGCCGGTGAGACGCGGCGTGCCGCGGTCGGCTGCGCGGGTGGAGGCTGCGCTCGAATGGTCGGCATCGTAATCGGCCCCGGTGCCACCCTTGCTGGCGATGCCGCCGAGCTCTGCCCTTGCCGCCGGAGTGGCTGCGTTCTCGTCGACACCGATGCCGATGATGGTCGCCCCGCGCTCGTTCTTCAGCCGGTTGCTGTAGTAGTAGTGGCCCAGGCCTGCCTGCGCGGTCGGCACTTCGCGGAGGATGGAGTCGTCTTCATTGAGACCGCCCGATCGGCCGTCGGTCATGTGGATCACCACCAGCGGCTGCGTCGGCCGGGTCGGAGCGGTCGGTGTGTTGCTGAAGCTGTTGAACACGCCGGGCGAGCCGCCGGCGAAGAGCGCGTTGTCGAGTACCCGCAACGCGTCCTGCGCGAAATCGGTGAGAAAACCGCGGTTGAACACGCGGCCGCAGCGGTCGGAAGTGCCCCTGTCGCCGAAGCTCCGGCAGACCTTGCGGCTCGTCAAGGGTAGGTCCACGAAAGCAAAATCGGCGGCGCGGCTGGACCAGCCCCCGGGTATGGCGGAACCCGTGGCCAGGTCGATGCTGCAGCCGTCCCGGGTGAAGTTGTTGCCGTTGCAACCCCAGTTCACCACCGCGAGCCGATAGCCCGGCCGTGCGAGCACGATCTCGGCCACCCGCGCCGCAGCGCGCTGCGACGCCTCGTACTCGAAGTTCTCGATGGAGTTCGAGTTGTCCATGAACAGCAGCACGTCCTTGCCGGGTGCCCTGCAGTTTTGCGCCTGCGCGGTGGCGACCAGGGCCACGGCGGTCAGCGCGGCAAGGGCGGAGCGCAGGGCGCGCCGCATGCGCAGACCCCTGCCTGCGCCGCCAGCGTGCAGCCTTCGGGCGTGCGGTCCGGCCTCAATAGGAGCCGACCAGGTTGATGAAGAAGCCCCGGTAGCGGTAGTCGAACTTGGTGAGGTCATCGTTGAAGTCGGTGAAGTTGTAGCCCACGCCGACGCGCAGGTTCTTGCCAAGGTCGTGATCCGCACCGATCAGCCAACCCTTCTTGAGGCCGCCGTCCTTGACGTCGAGCACGCGGTATTCGGCCAGTGCGGACCACTGTGCGGGCAACTGGTAGCGCACCTGCGCCGATGCGAAGTTGGTGGCCGAGTCGAACCATTGCCCGGTTCCCCGACCGAAGCGCGCCTCGCCATTTCGCCGCGCGAGCTTGGCCGCGAACTCCCACTGCCGGTCGAGCTTGTAGGTTCCCTCGAGCGAGAAGACGGACGACTTCTGGTCGTACTCGGACGCCCCGACCTGTCCCAGCGCAGCCAGGTCGTACAGATAGGTGTACCGGCCCATCAGCGCATAGCGCGAACTGTCGTGCGGACGCCAGGCGAAGCCGACGCCGGTCTCGACGAAGCGTGCGCCGGCCGCGGCGTTCAAGCGGTCCTCGGTGTCGGAGTAGTTGAACTTGGCAGACAACCGCCAGCTGTCGTCGAGCTTGTGATTGACCCGGTTGGTGGTCACCCATTGCGTGCGCTGCTCGGCCCCGCCGTCGCGCCGCCACTCGATCTTGCTGCGCCAGTCGGTGATCGGGCTGATGCGCCCGGCATTGACGCTCACGGCATGGCGGCGCACTTCGCCCAGCGAGCTTTCGAGCTTGCCGTCCTGCAGGCTGAAACCCAGGCTCCAGCCGACCGACGGATAGAAATCCATGCCGAAGGTGTTGGCGATGCCGTTGCCGCTGTTCGGATCCTTGATGTATTGGCTTTCGTTGAAGAGGTTGGTCTTCTCGGACAGGCGCCAGCGTTGGCCGAGCGTCCATCCGCCCTGCAGCCGCGGATTGAAGACCGAGTCGTACTCGCTGGTGTCGGTGCTGTGCGTGAAGGCGCCGTAGATGCTGTGTTCCGGCGTCAGGCGGTATTCGCCGGTGATCTGCGCCGCGTCGCCGCGATCACCGTGTGTGGCTTCGACACCGGCCGTGGATTGATCGCCGAAGCGGTAGCGCGCGCCGGCGGTGATGGCATCGTTGTCCGGATAGCGTCCGTTGTCCTTGTCGAGCGTCACCTGGGCGATGCCGTAGACATCGAGCTGGCTGTCGATGCGACGGGCGTACTTGACCGCACCGAGCGTGCCGTTCACCTGGTCCTCGTTGCGCTGCTGCGTGATGCGCCGCAGCTCGACGCTCACGGTGTCGTCCTCGGTGGGGCGCCACTCGGCGGTCGCCTGGGTCTGCTGCTGCGATTGCGTGCCGCGCTCGACCTTGCTCTGCAAGCCGGTGATCGACAGGGTGTCGGTGACGTGGCCACGCGCCTGGGCGCCGTACTCGCGGATCTCCAGGCCGGTGTCGTTGCGCGCCACCGAATAGCCGCCGTCGACCTTGCGGGTCCAGGCGCCGACGCTGGCATCGCGATCGACCCAGCCCAGCTCCTTCAGGTTGGCCTGTGCATTGACGCCGGTGACCGTGTATTGGATGGTGCTGCCCGGAAGAACCGACGTGCCGGACGAAGGTACCGAGCTTTTGACAGTGGCAATGCTTCCGACCGGATGGCTCGTGCCGCAGTTGGCAGCAGCGTCCACGCAACCGCCGCCAGTGACCGCGTTCTTGACCGAAGTTTTTGCGCTCGGAAGAACCCGCGCGGTATAGCTGATCGAATAAGTTGCATTGGCGGCTGCGCCAGCCGGCAATGTGAATACCAATGGATTAGTGTTGGTGACCGACCTGAATATGGCGCCGCCAGACGTAATGCTTTGGAATTGGAGGCCGGCGTCCAGCGTGTCGGTTAAGACGATATCTTGCGTGGTTGCCGCCCCGGTGACGGAAACGGCCAACGTATAAGTAATGATGCCGCCTGCAGCAACCGCTGCGCCGGAAGCCGGATTTGCACTTTTGATCGTCGAAGCCGCCCAAACCTGAACCACCGCCTCGGCGCGATTGTTACCCGTGCAATTGGGCGGAACCGCAGCATCGCACCCACCCGAGCTGTCGATGACTCCAGGCGGTGGCGCAATCGTGGCCGTGTTGGTGACAGTGGTCGCTCCCATCGCAGGGACGCCAGCCATCGCGAGCCACAACCAAACAAGCCAGACACCGCGACGGCGGAGAAATTGGACCAGGCTGCACTGCATCATGTCGTGGAAAGGCTTTGTCGCGGAATAACTCGCGAATGAATTCGCGCGAAAACTCCAGGATGGGGTGGAAAGTTCTACAGATTGCAAATCAAGCCGGCATGAGCGATTCATGCCCAGGGCATTGATTTGCGCCGCGGATGTTGCAGGCGAAAGCGTGCATCGGCAAAACGCCGCGACAATTAGCCAGTATTCGAGACGTGCCGGCGTGAAATATCCGACGTTTTGAAGAGCCGGTGTTACACAGGTATTAACACTAAACAGCTATTGGCGCGCCTAAATATACGAGTATTAAATCTGCAAGCGCAATGAAAAAAGGCGCAGGGCTTGTATGCCCTGCGCCTCTTGAAGAAGCTCGAAAACGAAGCTCGCGATCAGAACGGAATGTCGTCGTCCATGTCGTCGAAGCCGGACGAAGACTTGGCCGGAGACGGTGCCGGTGCTGCCGGCCGTCCGGCGGGCGGACGTGCCGCCGGGCGCGCTGCGCCGCCACCGTAGCCCGAGCCCGAGCCCGAGCCCGAGCCGTAGCCACCGTCGTCGTCGCCACCCGCCGCGGGCCCGCCCTGTCCCTGGCGGCTGCCCAGCATCTGCATCTGGTCGACCCGGATGTCCGTCGCGTACTTCTCGACGCCGTCCTTGTCGGTGTACTTGCGCGTGCGGATCTGCCCCTCGACGTAGATCTGGGAGCCTTTGCGGAGGTATTGCGCAGCGATTTCGGCCAGCCGGCCATTGAAGACCAGCCGGTGCCATTCGGTGGCTTCTCGCATCTCGCCGCTCTGCTTGTCCTTCCACTTGTCGGTGGTGGCGAGGGTCGCGTTGCAGACCTGGTCGCCGCTCGGGAAGGTGCGGGTTTCGGGGTCTCGCCCCAGGTTGCCGACGAGGATGACTTTGTTGACCGATGCCATGTGCGCTGCCCCTGATGAATGGATGAAGAGGAGGAAAACCGGAGATTGTGCCGCATCGAACCAGCCGCAAAGCCGAGCCTTCGGGAGCGATTTATCATGCTCGGTTGCCTACGACCGACCGCCCAGTGACACCTCCCTCCACGGACAACGCCGAGAGCGCCTACCTCGGCAGCGCGCTCGCGCAGCAACGCATCAGCATCCGCGGCGCACGCACCCACAACCTGAAGAACGTCGACCTCGACATTCCGCGCAACCAGCTG
Source organism: Burkholderiales bacterium 8X (assembly GCA_902506565.1). Taxonomy (GTDB): domain Bacteria; phylum Pseudomonadota; class Gammaproteobacteria; order Burkholderiales; family Burkholderiaceae_C; genus Variovorax. The sequence continues at coordinate 4,359,532 of LR732703.1, forward strand.
GTCGTGATCACCGGCCTTTCGGGCTCGGGCAAGTCGAGCCTGGCCTTCGACACGCTCTATGCCGAGGGCCAGCGCCGCTATGTCGAGAGCCTGTCGGCCTATGCGCGGCAATTCCTGCAGCTGATGGACAAGCCGGATGTCGACATGATCGAGGGCCTGTCGCCGGCGATCAGCATCGAGCAGAAGGCCACCAGCCACAACCCGCGCTCGACCGTCGGCACGGTGACCGAGATCCACGACTACCTCCGGCTCCTGTTCGCCCGCGCCGGGACGCCCTTCTGCCCACTGCACGATCTTCCGCTGCAGGCGCAGACGGTGAGCCAGATGGTCGATGCGACGCTCGCGCTCGCCGGCGAGCCGCGCTTGATGATCCTGGCGCCGGTCGCGCGCGAGAAGAAGGGCGAATTCGTCGAGCTGTTCACCGAGATGCAGGCCGCGGGCTACGTGCGCTTCCGCGTCGACGGCGAGACCTACGAGTTCAACGACCTGCCGAAGCTCAAGAAAACCGAGAAGCACGACATCGACGTGGTCATCGACCGGCTGCGGGCGAGGCCGGACATGCAGCAGCGGCTGGCCGAAAGCTTCGAGAACGCACTTCGGCTGGCCAGCGGCCGCGCCATTGCGCTCGAGATGCGGGACGACGGCAGCCAGGAGGAGCATCTCTTCAATGCCAAGTTCGCCTGCCCGATCTGCCACTACTCGCTGGCCGAACTCGAGCCGCGGCTCTTCTCGTTCAATTCGCCGGTCGGCGCCTGCCCCAGCTGCGACGGCCTCGGCCATCGCGAAGTGTTCGATCCGGCCCGCGTGGTGGCCTTTCCGACGCTGAGCCTGGCGAGTGGCGCGGTCAAGGGCTGGGACCGGCGCAATGCCTATTACTTCAGCATGATCGAGAGCGTCGCCAAGCACTACAAGTTCAGTGTCGACACGCCTTTCGAGGAACTGCCCGCCTCGGTCCAGCAAGCCGTGCTGCACGGCTCGGCCGAAGAAGACATCAAGTTCAGCTACACGATGGAAAGCGGCGCGCAGGCCGGCAAGAAGCTGGTGCGCAAGCATCCCTTCGAGGGCGTGATCCCGAACATGGCGCGGCGTTATCGCGAAACCGATTCGTCGGCGGTGCGCGAGGACCTGGCGCGCTTTCGCAACCTGCAACCCTGCCCCGAATGCAACGGCTCGCGGCTCCGGCTGGAGGCACGCCACGTGTACCTGGTCGACGAGTCCGGGCCAGCCTCGCGGCGCATGGCCATCTACGAAATCAGCCGCATCACCCTGCGCGACAGCCTGGCCTACTTCCAGCAGCTGCAGCTGCGCGGCGCCAAGGCCGAGATCGCGGACAAGGTGGTGCGCGAGATCGGTCTCCGGCTCAAGTTTTTGAACGACGTCGGGCTCAACTACCTGAGCCTCGACCGCAGTGCCGAGACGCTGTCCGGCGGCGAGGCGCAGCGCATCCGGCTGGCATCGCAGATCGGCTCGGGCCTGACCGGCGTGATGTACGTGCTCGACGAACCGAGCATCGGCTTGCACCAGCGCGACAACGACCGCCTCATCGGCACGCTCAAGCATCTGCGCGATATCGGCAACAGCGTGATCGTGGTCGAGCATGACGAGGACATGATCCAGGCGGCCGACCACGTGATCGACATGGGCCCCGGCGCCGGCGTGCATGGCGGCCGCGTGATGGCGCAGGGCAGCTACCAGGAGGTGGCGGCCAATCCCGAATCGCTGACCGGGCAATACCTCTCCGGCCGCAAGCAGATCACGGTGCCGCGGCATCGCACCGCCTGGCTTCCGGTGGTTGCCAAGCCGGCCTTCAACGAGGGCCGGAAGCCGTCGAAGTTTCCGCCGAGCCCGGCGGCCGAACGCCGCGCGGCTCGCGAGGCGGCGCACCTGGCGACGCAGACCGCGCTGCAGGAAATCCGGGTGGTGGGCGCGAGCGGCAACAACCTGAAGAACGTGAGCGTGGCCTTCCCGGTCGGCCTCCTGACCTGCGTGACCGGCGTCTCCGGCTCGGGCAAGTCGACGCTGGTCAACGACACCTTGTACAGCGCGGTGGCGCGCACGCTCTACCGCGCCCACGAAGAGCCGGCCGAGCACGAGGCGATCGAGGGCATCGAATACTTCGACAAGGTCATCAATGTCGACCAGTCGCCGATCGGCCGCACGCCGCGCAGCAATCCGGCGACCTATACCGGCCTCTTCACGCCGATCCGCGAGCTGATGGCCGAGACCAACACGGCGCGCGAACGCGGCTACGGCCCCGGCCGCTTCAGCTTCAATGTCGCCGGCGGACGCTGCGAAGCCTGCCAGGGCGACGGCGTGGTCAAGGTCGAGATGCACTTCCTGCCGGACGTGTACGTGCCCTGCGAGGTGTGCCACGGCCAGCGCTACAACCGCGAGACGCTGGAGGTCCAGTACAAGGGCCGCAACATCGCGCAGATCCTGGACATGACGGTCGAGACCGCGCACGAGTTCCTGAAGGCGGTGCCGACCATCGAGCGCAAGCTCCACACGCTGCTCGACGTCGGCCTCAGCTACATCAAGCTGGGCCAGTCGGCGACCACGCTGTCGGGCGGCGAGGCACAGCGGGTCAAGCTGGCGCTGGAGCTCAGCAAGCGCGACACCGGCCGCACGCTCTACATCCTCGACGAGCCGACCACCGGCCTGCACTTCGCCGACATCGAGCTGCTGCTCAAGGTGCTGCACCAGCTGCGCGACGCGGGCAACACGATCGTGGTGATCGAACACAACCTCGACGTGATCAAGACCGCCGACTGGGTGATCGACATGGGGCCGGAGGGCGGCGCCGGCGGCGGCTCGGTGGTGGTGGCGGGCACTCCGGAGACGGTGGCAGCCACCGGTGCGAGCTACACCGGGCAGCACCTCAAGCGCTTGCTGCGTTGAGCTTCGAGAGTTCGAGCTTCGAGCTTCGAGCTTCGAGCTTTGAGGTTCAAGCTCCTGCCTATCCAAGGCAGACGGGACGACGTGGACCGTCTGCCGGCTAACGCTGCCCGATCCGGACGTCGCCGAACAGGTTCTTGAGCGCGCGCGGTTGCGAGCGCCAGTACTGGCGCGGCGCCTCGACTTGCGCACCGAGTTCGGCTGCGGCCCGCCACGGCCAATGCGGCTCGAACAGGATGCCCCGGGCGAGCGCGATGAAGTCGGCCTGGCCTTCGGCCACGATGGCATCGGCCTGCGTCGGATCGGTGATGAGTCCCACCGCGATGGTCGGGAGACCGCTTTCGCGCCGGATGCGCTCGGCGAACGGCACCTGGTAGCCCTCGCCGAGCGGAATCTTCTGCAGCGGCGAAACGCCGCCCGAGGACACGTGCACGAAGCTCGCCTTGCGCTCGGCCAGGGCGCGGGCGAGCACCACGCTCTGCTCGATGTCCCAGCTCTCGCCATCGGCGATCCAGTCGGTGGCAGAAAGACGCATGCCGAGCGCGACCCGGTCCGGCAGCGCGGCTCGCACCGCATCGAAGACCTCCAGCGGAAAACGCATCCGGTTCTCGAGCGATCCGCCGTACCGATCGGCACGGCGATTCGCGATCGGCGAAAGAAACTGATGCAGCAGGTAGCCGTGCGCGGCATGCAGTTCGACCGCGTCGAGCCCCAGCGCGACCACCCGCTCGGCGGCCCGCACGAAGGCGGACTTCACCCGGTCGAGTCCGGCGTCGTCGAGCGCGATCGGCGGCGGCTCGCCGGCCGCGTGCGGCAGGGCCGAGGGCGCGACGGTCTGCCAGGCGCCCTCTTCGGGCGCGAGGCTGGCTCCGCCATCCCACGGCGCATGGCTGGACGCCTTGCGGCCGGCATGCGAGAGCTGGATGGCGATCGGCATCTTCGACTGATTGCGCAATGCCGAGATCACGCGCCGCAGCGCGGCTTCGTTGTCGTCCGAGTAGAGGCCGAGGTCGCCGGGCGTGATCCGGCCGATGTCCTCCACCGCGGTCGCCTCGATGATCAGCAGGCCGGCACCCGACAAGGCGAGCTGGCCGAGGTGAATGAAGTGCCAGTCGCCGGCGTTGCCATCGGTCGCGGAGTATTGGCACATCGGCGCGATGACGATCCGGTTCGCGGTTGACAGCGGGCCCAGGCGACCGGCGAAGAAGAGAGCGCTCATCGAGAAATCCTGTGAAGCGAGGGTAGCGAGGCGAAGCAAGGCGATGCCAGCCGACGACAAGTTATAGCGCCGCGCCCTTGACCTCGCAGGTCATCGACCGCGTACACGTTCGCTGAGACAGTGAATGCAAGCCGGCGCCATGGGGGCACCGGCAACCAGCAGGTCCATGCCCTGGACCAGAAAGCGCGACATGACTTCCGGACTCGACCTTCTCCCGCTCGCCGTGGCCCTCTTGATCGGCATCGCCGCCGTCGGTTCCTGCATCGGCATCGGCATCGTCGGCTCCAAGCTGCTCGAAGGCACGGCTCGCCAGCCCGAACTGAAGGACACCCTGCAGACCTTGTTCTTCCTGATCGCCGGCGTGACCGACGGCGCCTTCATCATCGCCACGGGTATCGGCCTTTGGTTCGCGACTGCGAACCCGTTCAAGGGCTGAGAGGCGCCGGCTCCGATCGATACCGCACCCGGATCATTCCCTCCTGCGCCACCGACGCCACCAGTCGACCGTCCTGCGTGAACACGCTGCCGCGGCACAAGGCTCGAGCACCGCCGGCGCTGGGTGAATCGACGACGTACAGCAGCCAGTCGTCCATGCGGAAATCGCGGTGGAACCACATCGCATGGTCGAGGCTCGCGGCGCGCAGCTGGCCGCTCAGGAAGCTGAGTCCATGCGGGCGGGCGGCGATGCCGAGCAGGCTGTGGTCCGAGGCATAGGCGAGCAGCGCCCGGTGCAGGATCGGTTCGTCCGGCATCGGCGCCACGGCGCGCATCCAGATCGCCGACTCGGCCGGCCCGGGCAAGGGCGTCATCAGGTCGTCGGCATGCACCGGGCGGAATTCAATGCCCTGTGGCCGCAGGCCCTTGTCGCGCCAGACCTCGGGCAGGCGATCGCCGAGCGCGATGCGCCGCTCGAGCTGGCTCGGAAGGCCGTCGGGGCCCGGTTCCGACGGCATCGCCAGTTGATGCTCGAAGCCGTCGTCCACGGTCTGGAACGAGGCGGACATCTCGAAGATCACGCGATCTCGCTGGCGTGCCACCACGTGCCGGGTGGTGAAGCTGCGGCCATCGCGAACCCGGTCGACCGCGTACTCGATCGGCGCATGCTCGCCGGGCAGCAGGAAGTAGGCATGCATCGAATGCACCGGACGCTCGGCTCCGACGGTGAGGCTCGCAGCCATCAGCGACTGCCCGAGCACCTGGCCGCCGAAGACAGCGGGGGTGCCGATGTCCTGGCTGTGCGCCTGGAAGCGGTCCTCGCCGATCGGCTCGAGCCGCAGCAGCTCGACTAGCTCCCGGACGAGATGGCGAGGGTCGGCGTGGTCGGTCATGGTGCGAGCTGTGCGAGCAAGTAGAAGGAAGGCAGCCACCATAGCGCAGCGGGGACCGAAGGCATGTCGCCTGGCGGTCAAGCACACGGATCGTGTGCGGGTCGCGTGCCGATCGCGTGCTCCGGCGGCCGGCGAGTGCTTCAGCGGTCCAGGTCGACCCCATCGGCCGCCAGCCGGCGCTGCAGCCCGGCCACGTCGACGTCGGCGAAGCGAGCGCCGCCGAGGCCAGCCGCCGCCGTGCCTGCCGCTTGCCCCATCACGAAGCAGCCGCCGCTGGCACGCGCGGCCGACTGGCCCTCGTGCGTCATCGAGGCGCAGCGACCTGCGACCAGCAGGTTGTCGACTTCCGCGGGTACCAGCATCCGCCAGGGCAGCTGGTTGTAGCTGCGCTGCTCGTCTCGCGGAAAGGCCCACTCGATCTTGCCTGCGGCATGCATTTCCATCGGCCAGGCATTGATCCCGATGCTGTCCTCGAAGCGGGCCGACGACAGGATGTCTTCGCCGGTCAGGGCGTACAAGCCGTCGATGCGGCGGGTCTCGCGGATGCCGACCTGCGGCGCGATCTCGACGATGGCGGACTGGGCGAAGCCCGGCACCTCGGCCTTCAGGAAGCGGAAGTACTCGACGATCTGGCGCCGGCCCTCGATCTCGCCGTCGCTCAGCTGCCGCGCATCGACGCCGTTCATGGCGCCGCCTTCGGCATTGCGGATCTGGGTGACGTTGGCGCGCCATTCGCGCGGATCGATCTGCGGCCGCAGGATCGCGCCCTCGCGCGGAAACCGGTAGGCGCCGGGGTTGCGCTGCAGCGCCTCGGACATGAGGTCGTTGATGGCCTTGAACTCGCCGACGGCCTCGAGTGCCTGCCGTGCCTCGACATGACCGACCCGGAACATGGTCGACGGAAAGAGCCCGCTGCCGGCGCCGTCGCCGACCGCGAAGGGCACGCCAGCGAAGGCCGCGATGTCGGCATCGCCGCTGGCATCGACGAACGCGTTGGCGCGGATCGCCTGCCGACCCGACTTGGTCTCGACTGCCAGCCCGACGATGCGGCGCCCGTCCATCAACACGCCCGCCGCAAGCGCATGGAACAACAGGTCGACCTGGGCCTCAAGCAACAGCTGGTCGGCCGCGCACTTGTAGATCGAGGTGTCGTAGGAGCGCACGCGGATGCGCCCCTGCATGCCGTCCTGCGGCCGGTTGAGCCCGCCCATCGCATCGATGCGTTCGAGCAGCTCGTCCGCCACGCCATGCACCAGCTGCGTCATCCGGCCGTCGCGCTTGCCGTAGAGGCCGGCGAAGTTGGTGACCCCGCCCGCCGTTCCCATGCCGCCGAGAAAGCCGTAGCGCTCGACCAGCAGCGTGCGCGCGCCGCGCCGGGCTGCGCTGACGCTGGCTGCGATGCCGGCCGGGCCGCCGCCGACCACCACCACGTCGTACTCGCCGAAGACCGGCAACTCGCGGGCCGGCTCGATCAACTTGTCAGTCATTCCTGGACCATCCTCGTTCTTGGCGGCGGCGGATCGCCCGCTGCCGCGGCGCCCTCGCCGTCAGTTCAACTTGATGCCGTTCGACGTGATGATCCGCGTCATGATCGCGGCCTCTTCCTTGACCCGGGTCCGCATGCCTTCGGGCGAGGTGCCGACCGCCTGCCAGCCCTGGTCGAACAGGCGCTGGCGCACCTCGGGCGTCTTCATCACGACCGCCAGTTCGCGGGTGATGCGGTCTTGCGCTGCCGCGGAGAGCTTCGCGGGGCCGAGCAACGCGGTCCAGACCTCGAGGTTGAAGTCCTTCACGCCGGCATCGGACAACGGCGCGCCGTCCGGCACCAGCGCGCTGCGGCCGCTGGTGATGCCGATCGACTGGATCTTGCCGGCCTTGATCTGCGGCAGCGCCAGGCCCGGCGGGATCAACGCCATCTGGATCTGTCCGCCGATGAGGCCGGTCATGGCTTGCGGGTTGCCCTGGTAGGGCACGTGCACCGCCTTGAAGCCGGGCACCTTGCTTTTCAAAAGTTCCATGCCGAGGTGGCCGACGGAGCCAACCCCGACCGAGCCGTAGCTCCAGGTATCGCCGCTCTTGCGAGCCGCATCGATGAAGGCGGCGCCGCTCGGCAGGTCGGTGCGCGCCACCAGCAGGAGCGGCGCGGTCGCGATCAGCGACAGGTAGGTGAAGTCCTTGGCGGGGTCGTAGGGCAGCGTCGGATAGAGCATCTTCGACGAGGTCAGGTTGCCGTTGATGACGACGCCCAGGGTGTGGTCGTCGGTCGCCTTGGCCACGATGTCCGCCGCGATGTTGCCGGAGGCGCCCGGCTTGTTGTCGACCACCACGGGCTGGCCCAGCGCCTTCGAGAGCGGCTCGGCGATGGTGCGGGCCGCGATATCCGGCGTCGAGCCCCCCGGGAAGCCGACCACCAGCCGGACCGGCTTGGTGGGCCAGGCGGCGGACTGGGCCGTGGCCGCGAAAGGCAGGGAGGCAGCGGCGGCAACGCCGCAGGCGGCGATCAGGAGGGCTCGTTTGGAAGAATGCATGACAGTGCTGGAGGTAGGCGGAAAGCTCAAGAATAAGTGCAGCCGGCGGATTCGAAAGCTGGGTGAAACGTTCGGGTCGATTCGCGATGGGTGCGCGATGGCGTGCGCGATGGGTGTGCGACTAATGCGCCCGCCAGGTCGAGTCTGCCAGCCGTTCGTCCATGGCCTTGCCCGGCGCGCATTGATCGGACGCGTAGACCGCGTTGAAGCCCTCGCCGCCTACCCGGCGCAAGTAGTAGCGCTGGTAATACTCGGTCGCGGCCTTGCGGGCGAACACCTCGGGCACGCCCAGCAGCACGGCCGCCCGTGCGTTGCGCTGCACCGACTGGCATTCGGTCAGCGCCTCGTTCAGCTCGCCGCGGATGTGCATGCTTTCGTGGGTGAAGATGTTGAGGCTGACGATGCCTTTCGGCTGGGGCCGGGCCGGCGAATCGATGAAGTCCATCAGCTCGCCGCAATACGGATGCTGCAACACGATCTGCCCGGTGAGCGGATTGGCATGTCCGGCCGCGAGCGTCTCGCGATCGAAGAAGGTGTCGAACACCGTATTGCAGTGCACCACCGCCCGCTTGCCGTCCGCCAGCAGGCTGGCCTTGGCCGACAGGAAACGCTCGAAGCGCCAGTACTTGAAGGGCGTCCATGCGAACAGCAGCGCCAGCACCAGGAGCGCCGCGATGTACGGCTTGGAGACCGGCGTGTCGATCGGCCGGTCGTAGCCGCGCCGAGCCACGCGGCGCAGCCTGAACTCGCGCCAGATCAGCCAGCAGAAGAACAGCGAGACCAGCAGCCAGAGCATCGGTTGCCCCGGTCAAGCGGGTCGCCGGTGGCCGGCCTGCGCCTGCACGGCCGCGCGCCTCAGTCGAGGCTGATGTTGCCGCGCCGCACCAGCTCGCCATAGACCTTCGACTTGGCCTCGGCATTGCGCAGGATCTCGTCCGGCGACCAGGCCAGCGGCTCGAAGGCGAAGGTGTCGAAGCGGGCGCGGATCTCGGGGTCGGCGATGACCTTGGCGACGTCGGCATTGATCTTGGCCTTGATCGCGGGCGAGACGCCCTTCGGCGTCAGGATCGAGACGAACGAGCTGACTTCGAGGCTGGCCGGTCCGCCCGCTTCGGCCATGGTCGGCACGTCCGGCATCTGCGGAATGCGCTTGGGCGCCGCGATCGCGATGTAGCGCAGCTTGCCGGCCTTGTAGATGCCCTGGCTCGACGGAATGCTCGCGAAGCTCCACGGCACCTCGCCCGAACCTACGTTGGCGAAGAGCTGCGAGACCTCGCGGTACGGGATGTGCTGCATGCGCACGCCGGTGAGCGCCTCCAGCTGCTGCGCGCCCAGGTGGCCGGGGCTGCCGACGCCCCAGGAGCCGTAGCTCACCTGGCCGCCCTTGGCCTCGGCCACCAGGTCGGTCATGTTCTTCCACTTGGAATCGGTCGGCACCGCGACGAAGAAGGGCGTGCGAAAAAGCGAGGCCACCGGATCGAAGTGGTCGAGCGTCACGAAGTTGCGCGACTTGTACAGATGCGGCAGCGCGGCGATGTGCTCGCTGTCGAGCTGCAGCAAGGTGTAGCCGTCCGGTGCGGCGCGCCGGGCCTGGTCGATCGCGATGAAGCCGCCGCCGCCGGGCTTGTTGTCGACCACCACCCGCTGGTTCCAGAGCCGGCCCAGCTTGTCCGACACCAGCCGCAGCACGGCATCGGGGCCGCTGCCGGCGGCGAAGGGCGTGACCAGGGTGACCGGCTTGCTCGGATAGTCGGCGGCGCCCGACTGGGCGAGGGCACCGAAGGACAAGCTGGCGGCGAAGATGCCGGCAGAGAGGCTCGTGCAAAGGCCGGCAAGGCGCAGAAGGGCAGGTTTCATGTCGATCGGATCTCCAGGAGGACGAGGATGAGAAGCTGAAGCAAAGGCACTTGAACGAGCCGAGTGAACGCGGATCAGAGCTCGGACACCGGGTTCGGATTGGCAGCGAGTATCGGGCCTCTCAGGCCTCCGCCAGCTGCCGCGCATCCGCCAGGCAGTGCTCGGGATTCCAGGCATAGAGCCATTCGACGGCATCGTAGAAGCGTTCGGGCGTGCGGCCCTGCCAGAGACTGTTGCGCACCAGCCGCTCGACGCCCTTGGCGTGATAAAGCCTGCCCATTTCGCGCACCGACAGCACCACCCGCGCGGTTCGCGGCACCCGGGCTGACGAGTACAGCGCGAAGGCGGCGGGCAGGTCGAAATCGCAGGCTTTCACGGCCTCGCCCAGCGTCAAGGCATCCTCGATCGCCATGCAGGCGCCCTGCGCCAGGTACTGCATCATCGGATGCGCGGCATCGCCGAGCAGGGTGGCCGAGCCCTCGCTCCAGTTCGCGATCGGGTCGCGGTCCGCCGTGCTCCAGCGCCGCCACGAAGTCGGCCGATCGAGCAGCTGCCGCGGCCGGGCATGCACGCCCTCGAAGTACGACAGCACTTCTTCCTTGCTGCCCTCGGTGACGCCCCACGTTTCCTGCTCGCGGCTGTGGAAGGTGACGACCAGGTTGTATTGCTCGCCGTGTCGCAGCGGATAGTGGACGAGGTGGCAGTCGGGGCCGGCCCAGACCACCGGCGCGTTCCAGCGCAGGTCCTCGGGCATGTCCTCGGTCGGCACCACGGCGCGATAGACCACGTGGCCCGAGACGCGTGGCGCATCGCCGATCAGCCTGGCGCGCACCACCGACTTGACCCCGTCGCAACCCACCACCGCATCGGCTTCGAAGCGGCGCCCGTCGCGGGTGATCGCGGTCACCCGCCCGCCGCTCGCGGGTCTGGGGCATCGGGCCGTCGGCAGCCGAGCAGACCAGGATGGCGCCATCCATCTGGGCGGCGCCGGTGATCATGTTCTTCACGTAGTCGGCGTGGCCGGGGCAGTCGACGTGTGCGTAGTGGCGGGCAGCCGTTTCGTACTCGACGTGGGCGGTGTTGATGGTGATGCCGCGAGCCTTTTCTTCAGGCGCCGCATCGATCTGGTCGTAAGCCTTGGCCTCGCCGCCGAACTTGGTGGACAGCACCGTGGCGATGGCCGCGGTGAGCGTGGTCTTGCCATGGTCGACGTGACCGATGGTGCCGACGTTCACGTGCGGCTTGGTGCGGGTAAATTTATCTTTTCCCATTTCTCAATCCTTGGAAGAGCATGCCCGTGTGAGGTTTAACGTCTGCATCGCACTGCTGGATCTCTCGCCACGGGCAACGAGAGGCGCACGATCGCAGACCACTTCGAAAAAATTTACTTGGCTCGTGCTGCGACGATGGCTTCGGCGACGTTGCGCGGAGCTTCCGCGTAGTGCTTGAATTCCATCGTGTAGGTGGCCCGGCCTTGCGACATCGAGCGCAAGGTGGTCGAGTAGCCGAACATCTCCGACAGCGGTACTTCGGCCTTGATCACCTTGCCGCCACCGATCATGTCGTCCATGCCCTGCACCATGCCGCGACGTGACGAGAGGTCGCCCATCACGTTGCCGGCGTAGTCCTCGGGCGTCTCGACTTCCACGGCCATCATTGGCTCGAGGATGACCGGGCTGGCCTTGCGGGCACCTTCCTTGAAACCGAAGATGGCCGCCATCTTGAACGCCATTTCGTTCGAGTCCACGTCGTGGTACGAGCCGAAGTGCAGCGTGACCTTGACGTCGACCACCGGATAGTTGGCGAGCACGCCCTGGCCCAGGGCCTCGATCACGCCCTTCTCGACCGCCGGGATGTATTCGCGCGGCACCACGCCGCCCTTGATCGCGTCGACGAACTCGAAGCCCTTGCCTGCCTCTTGCGGTTCGAGCTTGAGCACCACGTGACCGTACTGGCCCTTGCCGCCCGACTGGCGCACGAACTTGCCTTCGGCTTCATCGACCGTCTTGCGGATGGTTTCGCGATAGGCCACCTGCGGCTTGCCGACGTTGGCTTCGACGCCGAACTCGCGCTTCATGCGGTCGACGATGATTTCGAGGTGCAGCTCGCCCATGCCGGCGATGATGGTCTGGCCCGACTCTTCGTCCGTGCGAACGCGGAACGAGGGGTCTTCCTGCGCCAAGCGCTGCAGGGCGATGCCCATCTTTTCCTGGTCGGCCTTGGTCTTGGGTTCGACGGCCTGCGAGATCACGCTTTCCGGGAACACCATGCGCTCGAGCGTGACGACCGCGTCCGGATCGCACAGCGTTTCGCCGGTGGTGACTTCCTTCAGGCCGACACAGGCAGCGATGTCGCCCGCGCGGATTTCGCTGACTTCCTCGCGATTGTTGGCGTGCATCTGCACGATCCGGCCGATGCGCTCCTTCTTGCCGCGCACCGGGTTGTAGACGCTGTCGCCCTTGCTGAGCACGCCCGAATACACGCGAACGAAGGTGAGCTGGCCGACGAACGGATCGGTCATCAACTTGAATGCGAGCGCCGAGAACTTCTCGCCGTCATCCGCCTTGCGGGTGACCGGCTGCTCCGACTCGTCGATGCCCGAGACCGGCGGGATGTCGAGCGGCGACGGCATGTATTCGACGACGGCGTCGAGCATGGCCTGCACGCCCTTGTTCTTGAATGCCGATCCGCACAGCATCGGCTGGATCTCGCCGGCGATCGTGCGCTGGCGAATGGCCGACTTGATCTCTTCCTCGGTCAGCTGTTCGCCTTCGAGGTACTTGTTCATCAAGTCCTCGTTGCTTTCCGCGGCAGCCTCGACCAGCTTCTCGCGGTATTCGGCGCAGACGTCGGCGAGGTCGGCCGGGATTTCTTCGTACTTGAAGGTAACGCCCTTGTCCTCGTCCCAGATGATCGCCTTCATCTTGACCAGGTCGACGATGCCCTTGAAGTGCTCCTCGGCGCCGATCGGAATCTGGATCACGACCGGGTTGGCCTTCAGGCGGTCGATCATCATCTGGCGAACGCGCAGGAAGTTGGCACCGGTGCGGTCCATCTTGTTGACGAATGCGAGACGCGGAACCTTGTACTTGTTGGCCTGCCGCCAGACCGTTTCGGACTGCGGCTGAACGCCGCCGACGGCGTCATACACCATGACGGCGCCATCGAGCACGCGCATCGAACGCTCGACTTCGATGGTGAAGTCGACGTGGCCGGGGGTGTCGATGATGTTGATGCGATGCTCGGCAAAGGTGCCGCCCATGCCCTTCCAGAAGCAGGTGGTGGCTGCCGAGGTGATGGTGATGCCGCGTTCCTGCTCCTGCTCCATCCAGTCCATCGTTGCGGCGCCGTCATGCACTTCGCCGATCTTGTGGTTGACGCCGGTATAGAAAAGGATGCGCTCGGTGGTGGTGGTCTTGCCGGCGTCGATATGCGCAGAGATGCCGATGTTGCGATACCGCTCGATGGGTGTCTTGCGTGATTTTTCGGTCATGGTTTACTCCGTTAACGGATGAAAGCCCGCCCACCGGTCGGGCGGGTCGGGCTTTCGGTTCGTCTGGTTTAGGAAAGAATTTAGAAGCGGAAGTGGCTGAACGCCTTGTTGGCTTCGGCCATGCGGTGGACTTCATCGCGACGCTTCATGGCGCCGCCACGGCCTTCGGTGGCCTCGAGCAGTTCGTTTGCCAGGCGCTGAGCCATCGACTTCTCGCCACGCTTGCGGGCGGCTTCCTTGATCCAGCGCATCGACAGCGCCAGGCGGCGCACGGGACGCACTTCGACCGGCACCTGGTAGTTCGCACCGCCGACGCGGCGCGACTTCACTTCGACCATCGGCTTCACGTTGTTGATGGCAACGGTGAATGCCTCGACCGGATCCTTGTCCGGGTTCTTTTTCTCGATGAGGTCGAGGGCGCCATAGATGATGCGCTCTGCGACAGCCTTCTTGCCGCCTTCCATGATCACGTTCATGAACTTCGACAGCTCGACATTGCCGTACTTGGGGTCCGGCAGGATTTCACGTTTGGGAACTTCGCGACGACGTGGCATTTTTAGAACCTCTTTGCTTCAGTTGGCACCGATCCGGGTGCCGCGAGAGCCGACCAGGACTCTCACTTACTCGACCCACAACGGGTCACTTCGTTCGAGACGCCTGCCAGGGCGAACCGAACACCGAATGAAAAATCAAGCCTTCTTGGGGCGCTTGGCGCCGTACTTGGAGCGCGACTGCTTGCGATCCTTGACGCCTTGCAAGTCGAGCGAACCGCGCACGATGTGATAGCGCACACCGGGCAAGTCCTTGACCCGGCCGCCACGAACCAGCACCACGCTGTGCTCCTGGAGGTTGTGACCTTCGCCGCCGATGTACGAGATGACTTCGAAGCCGTTGGTCAGGCGAACCTTGGCGACCTTGCGAAGTGCGGAATTAGGCTTCTTGGGCGTGGTGGTGTAGACCCGGGTGCAGACGCCGCGGCGCTGCGGCGAGTTCTGCATGGCAGGGCTTTTCGACTTGATCTTTTCGACCTCGCGACCCTGACGCACCAGTTGATTGATGGTTGGCATGAATGAATAAGTCCCAAACTCTCCAGCTTGATTTCCCGAGCGCGACGTGACGGCTGGGAAGCTGGAATTGACAAAAACGTGAAACCCTTCGGATTTTTCCGAAAAGCCCACGAGTATAGCAGCGCGAATCGGTGGTCGCAATCCTGCGGCTCCGAAGAGCCTTTGGCGCGACCGCGGCTTACTTGATCCAGAGCCTGACGGCGTCCCACGCGCGCCCGAGCACGCCAGCTTGCTCGACCGGCTCCAGCGCGAGCAACGGAACCTCGGCCACCGGCTGATCGGCCAGCGTCACCTTGAGCGACCCCAGCGGCTGCAGCTTGGTGAACGGGGCGACCAACGGATCCGGCCGCACCACCTGCGTCTTGATCTTGCTGGCAGAGCCCGAAGGAACCGCGACCACGATCGGCTCGACGCGGCCCAGCTTGACCGTGTTTTCCTTGCCCTTCCAGACCGGCGGCGTGGCGACTGCCTGATTGGCTTCGAACAAACGCACCGCGTCGTAGGCGGTGTAGCCCCAATTGAGAAGCTTCTGCGATTCGTTGGCCCGCACGTTCTCGCTCGAAGCGCCGAGCACGATCGACAACAGCCGACGTCCGCCGGCAAGATTCGGAAAGTCGCGCTTGGCGGTCACGATCATGCAGTAGCCCGCGGCATCGGTATGCCCGGTCTTGAGGCCGTCGACCGTCGGATCGCGAAAGAGCAGCAGATTGCGGTTGGTGTCGTTGGTGGACGGCGTGCCGGGGTAACGGTACTTCTTGATCGCGTAGTAGTGCACGTACTCCGGAAAGTCGCGCATCAGCCGGGTCGCGAGGATGCCGAGGTCGCGTGCGGTGGTCGTGTGGCCCGGCGCGGTCAATCCCTCGGGATTCTTGTAGGCGGTGTTCTTGAGGCCGAGCGCCTTGGCCTGCTCGTTCATCAGCTCGACGAAATGCTCGACCGTGCCGCCCACGCCTTCGGCCAGCGCCACGGTGGCGTCGTTGCCCGACTGCACGATCAGGCCCTTGATCAGGTCTTCGACCGGCACCTGCATCTTCGGATCGATGAACATCCGCGAGCCGGGCATCTTCCAGGCACGCTGGCTGACCGGCAAAGTTTGCTGCAGCGTGATCTTCTTCGCCTTGAGTGCGTCGAACACGAGGTAGGCACTCATCAGCTTGGTGAGCGATGCCGGCTCCACGGGCGTGTCGATGTCTTTCTGCGCCAGCATCTGGTTGGCCGTCACGTCCATCAGCAGGAAGCTGCGCGCGGCAACCTCGGGTGCGGCCGGAACTTGCGCAGCGGCAAGCATGCAGAAGGAAGCAGCCGCGGCGAGGGTGATCGCGCGAAACGCGTCAAGGAAACGATTCATGGGGTGAGAGAAGGAAAGCTACGAGCCCGCGCTGAGATGGCGAGCGACAACACGCTTGAGGAGCGGCAATTGTCCGTGAAAGAAATGTTCGACTCCGGGGATGACTGTGACAGGAAGTGACTGCGGCCGAGCCCAATCCATGACGGAAGCGAGGGGCACCGTTTCATCCAGTTCGCCATGCAGGACCAAGGTTCTTTCATGAACCTCGGCCGGCAGGCTGCCGACCGAAAACCGCGAGGTGGCGGTGCCGACCAGCACCAGATGGCGAACATCCCGCGAAGCCCACAGCGACTCCAGCACGCGGCTCGCGACGAACGCGCCGAACGAGAAGCCGGCAATGCCGATGGCGCCCGCCGGCGCGAGCTGCTCGACGACGGCGATCATGTCCTCGGTCTCGCCGCGCCCCTCGTCATGCGCGCCTTCGCTGCCGCCGACGCCCCGGAAGTTGAATCGCACCGCGGTCCAGCCGCAGGCGACGAAGGCCCGTGCGATGGTCGCGACGACCTTGTTGTCCATCGTTCCGCCGAAAAGCGGATGCGGGTGGGCGATGAACGCGACGCCCTTCTCTTCGGTGCCGGCTGGTGGACGATCTCGAACCGCCGCGATCCGGCCCGCGGCGCCGGTCAGTTCGAGGTTTTCCGAACGAGCGTTCATGAGAAGCCTCAGCGACCCACGTCCTTCGGCAGCAAGAGGCGCTCGACCACTTCGCCGTTCTTGAGGTGCGACTCGACGATCTCGTCGATGTCCTCCTTGTCGACGAAGGTGTACCAGACCGCTTCCGGATAGACCACGGCGACCGGTCCGCCGGCGCAGCGATCGAGGCATCCGGCCTTGTTGACCCGGACCTTCCCGGGACCGGAGAGCCCGGCTTCCTTGACGCGCGACTTGCAGCGGTCGAAGCCTGCCTGGGCGTCGTGCCTTGCACATGAATCTTCCCCGCCCTTGCGCTCGTTCAGGCAGAAGAAGATATGGCGGCCGTAATAGCCGGTCGATGGCGACGGTTGGGTGTTGCTGGACATCCGTTCATTCTAGGGAAGCATGCCGTTCCCGAGCCTTTCGAAGGCTCAAGCATCGACCGGCTGAACGCGTCGCGGCCGGCCCGACAGCATCCGGATCGCGTAGCCCAGGGCGGCAAACGGCCAGAGCCATCCAAGCCATTGGGCGACCCCGTGAAAGCGGATGAACCGGCCCTGCTCCCAGGTGGCCAGCGTTTGAGCGAAGTACGCGCTTTCGGGTGCCTGGTTCAGAAGACTGAGGTGGACGACGAGCGCCACCAGCATCAACGCGGCAGCGAGTCGTCGTGGGACGGCGAGCAGCAGCATCCCGATCACCAGGGCGGCGGCGATGCCGATCTGCACCGGAAGGCTGAGCCACGCCCACGCATGCTCGGGCCCGTAACTCAGCGCGGCAGACAAGGCCGTCGCCAACATGCCGGCCGCCAGGATCGACAGCAACACGAGCGCTCGATGCGCGATCGAGCGGGTCACGTAGAAGCCGAGCAGGCAAGGCACCAGCGCGCCCAGCATCACGCACAGCAATTCGACGCCAGGCACCAGGGGTTCGAGTTCGAACTGCCGAAGAGGCATCCAGTCGATGAAGGGCGTGTCGAGCAGCCATTCGGCGATCGCGGTTTCGAGCCGCTCGAAAACCTGCCCCAGCCCGAAGGTGACCGCCGCCGGGAACAGCAGGGCCAGCGGCCACAGCGCCAACAACACCAGCCCGCCACGCGAATCGCTGGCAAACCATTGGCTGCGGGTTCGCTCCCAATGGGCGACGCCGCCCAGGCGTTCGAGCCCTGCTGCCAGGATGGCGCCGAGCAATCCGCCGAGGGCGTTGAGGCCCAGGTCGACGTTCGACGGGATTCGGGCAGGCAGGTAGCTCTGCAAGGTCTCCATGGCGAACGCAATGGCGAAGGCCGCGCCGACGGCTCGCAGAACGGCTCGGCCGGCGCCCTCTTCCGGCCGTGTGCGAAGCACCGCCAGTGCAGCCAAAAAGCCCAACGGCAAGTAACCGGCCACGTTGATCCCAAGGTCGAAGCCGGTCCAATAGCGAGGCCACGATGCTGCGAGATAGGACCAAGGCGCGATCCCCTGGTCCCGCCAGTCGGCGAACGGATAGAGGCTCGCATACATGATCAGCGCCGCATAGGCGAGCGCCAACGGCAAGGCCGCGGATTTATGGACGGTCGCCACTTCTAGAAGGGCTTGACCACCACCAGGATCACGATGCCCAGGAGCAGGAGCACGGGCACCTCGTTGAACCAGCGGTACCAGCGGTGGCTGCGCTGGTTGCTTCCGCCTTCGAAGACGCGAAGCAGCCTGCCGCAGGCATGGTGGTAGCCGATGACCAGCAGAACCAGTGCCAGCTTGGCGTGCATCCAGCCGCTTCCGGGCGCTCGCCCGATCCCGTACACCCACCAGAGCCAGGCGCCGAAAACCAGCGCGGGAATGGCCAGGATGGTCGAAAACCGAAACAACTTTCGCGCCATCAGAAGCAAGCGCTCACGCTCACTAATGGATTCCGGGGCAACCATCGCGAGGTTGACGAAGATCCGAGGCAGGTAGAACAAGCCGGCAAACCAACTTGCGATGAAAACAATGTGCAACGACTTGATCCAAAGCATCGAGGCAGTTTAGTGGCGCCAACACGCCGGCTTTGGCAGACTGCATGAATGCGCCGGACAAAAAAAAGCCTGGCGTCAAGACGCCAGGCTGGGAAGCCCTTTTGCTGTCACACATCAAGGCACCCGCTCAGGGAGGAAAAGCGGGGAGCGGCAAGCCGCCCAAGGCAGAATTTAGCAAAGCCGGGCGGGCCAATCAAGTCAGTTCTCGCTTTTTCTGATTTCTCGGGCCGTTCGGTTCCAGAAAACCGTAAGCGATTGTGGTTATTTCGTCACGTGTCGCATCGGGCACAATTTTCAACATGACCGTTCACGCACCCTTTCCTGCCGGCCGGCCGCGCCGCTTGCGCCGCGACGACTTCACCCGAAACCTGGTTCGTGAACGCCAACTCACGGTTCATGACCTGATCTATCCGGTCTTCGTACAGGAAGGCCAGAACCGGCGGGACGCGATCCAGTCGATGCCCGGCGTCCACCGACTGAGCCTCGATCAATTGCTGCCGGTTGCGGCGCGATGCGTCGAGCTCAAGATCCCGGTGATGGCGCTCTTCCCGGTCATCGATCCGGCGTTGAAGACCGCCTCCGGAGACGAGGCCTTCAACCCGGACGGCCTGATCCCGCGCGTCGTCGCGGCCATCAAGTCTCGCTTCCCCGAACTCGGGGTGATGACGGATGTGGCGCTCGACCCCTACACCTCGCACGGGCAGGACGGCCTGCTCGACGAATCCGGCTACATCCTGAACGACCCGACGGTCGAGGTGCTGGTCAAGCAGGCGCTGGTGCAATCGCAGGCCGGGGTCGATATCGTGGCGCCGAGCGACATGATGGACGGCCGCATCGGCGCGGTCCGCCAAGCCCTCGAGGCAGCCGGCGAGGTCCATACGCGGATCATGGCCTACAGCGCCAAGTACGCGAGCGCCTTCTACGGTCCGTTTCGCGATGCGGTGGGTTCGGCGGCCAACCTGGGCAAGAGCAACAAGAAGGTCTACCAGATGGACCCCGGCAACAGCGACGAAGCGCTTCGCGAGGTGGCGATCGACATCGCCGAAGGCGCGGACATGGTGATGGTCAAGCCCGGCATGCCTTACCTGGACATCGTCCGTCGGGTCAAGGACGAGTTCCGCGTCCCGACCTTTGCGTACCAGGTGAGCGGCGAGTACGCGATGCTGAAGGCGGCTGCCCAGAACGGCTGGCTCGACCACGATGCGGTCATGCTCGAAAGCCTGCTGGCCTTCAAGCGCGCCGGCGCCGACGGCGTCCTCACGTACTTCGCCATCGAGGCGGCAGAGCGCCTGAAGCGGGACTAGACCGCGTCGCATCGGCTGCGGGGCGCCAATTGGCCTCGCCAAAACAAGAACGAGACAGAACCACGACCATCGCCATGCGAATCTTCAGGATCAACGGGTCACAGGTCACCGAGCATCCGTCGCTGATCCCCTTCGAGTCGCCGGCCGCCTGCCCGACCGGCTACCTATGGCTGTCGCTCTCGCGCGACGAGCTGCGCGCATCATTGGCTTCGGTGCAGCAGATCCTTCGAGCGTTGTGTCGAACCCAGCTGGTCGACCTTCACGTCAGCGATCTGCTGAACGAACAGCTGCCCTCGCGCTACGACTACACCTCGCAATACGACCTGCTGGTTTTCCGCCGGCTGGCTACCACGGCGAGCCCCGCCGCGACGCCCGAGAGCCACGAGCCCTCGCTGCTACGCAACGTGCCGCCGGTCTTGCGCCGGATCGACACCCGTCCGGTCGGCTTCGCGGTTTTCGACCGGGTGCTGCTTTCCGTTCACCCGGAAGACGGCGCGGTGCGCGACAGCTTCGCAGCCAAGCTGCAAGCGGCTGCAACGCCAGCACCGGGACCCGCAACGGGAACGGCATCGCCGCACGCGGCCGCCGTTCCGGCCCCTCCGACCGAGCCGCCCGCGCCTGCGCTCGATGTCCGCGCGGTCTCGTCCCGGGTACCGACCAGCCCGGCCGACCTGATGCTGCGCATCGTGAACCAGATCGTCGACGGCTATCTCGAACTGCGGCGCGAACTCACGCGGCAGCTCGATCACTGGCAGGCCGAGCTGATCGATCCGAAAAGCCGCTTCTCGCACTGGGGCGCGCTGATGGAGGCTCGCCAGTCACTGCATCACCTGGACGAGATCTGCGAGGACCAGCGCGGCGCCATCCAAGACTGGATCGACGCCTTCGAAAAGCTCGCCGTACCGGAGCGGGCCGCCGAGCTGCGCGAACATGAGCTGATCATGGTTCGAAGCCGCGACGTGCTCGAGCACATCGAACGCGTGGTGCACCACGTGCAGCGGCTCGAACAGAACGCCGAAACCGCCGTGCAGATGCACTTCAGCGTCCAGAGCCATCGTGCCAACGACATCATGCGGGTGCTGACCGCACTCACGGCCGTCTTCCTTCCGCTGAACCTGATCGCGGGCATCTTCGGGATGAACTTCGAATTCATCCCGTTGATCCACAAGGCGGATGGTTTCTGGATCGCGATGGGCTCGATGGCCCTCATCGGATTCGTGCTGGTCCTGGTCTTCTGGCGCAAGCGCTATCTTGCGAGAACCCGCTAGGCAAGGCGATCGACGCAGCAACGAAAAAGCCGACAGCGTTGGCACGCGGCCGGCTCGATCAGAGGGCGAAGATTACTTCGCGTCGCCGTTCGATTTCGAGGCGGCTTGGACGCTCGGCTCGAAGCGGTTCTTCATGGTGGAGATGACGCGGCTGTTGTAGCGCGAGCCGCCGGTCACGTTCTGGTCGGGCGCATTCGCGGTGGCGATCGCCTGGGCGCGCATCGCGGCGATGTCGGCGGTCGAGGTGAACGGATCGGCACCGCGCGAGCCGCGGGTCACGTTCTGGTTCGGCGCCGACGCGGCACGCACGGCTTCTGCCTGAACATCGGCGCGGCTCAAGCCAGAGGTCGACTTGTGGACGCCGTCGTAGGTTTCCGCGTGGACCGCGCCGGCGGCAGCGAGCAAAGAGAGGGCAACGGCAGAGAGAATGCGAGCGCTTTTCATGACAAGGTCCTTTCGGGTTCGAAGATGACTTCGGTAGTTGCCAGGCCTTCTTCATGTCGGCCCGTGCGCTCAGTTTCCGACTTGGCACCCTGCCGCAAACGCGCCGAAAGTAGACACGACGTTTCCGCGCGCGAAACAATCGCGCGCGGTTGCGGCGCATGCTTCGATCTTCATTCGAGAGCGCTCGTGATCCGCATGCTCCAGCCAGCCGATTGCTCCTGCAGATGCCTTGCGACGAGCAGGACAATCGACTTCCTTTCATCACCTTGAAAGATCACCAGCGTATGGACGGACTCGACTTGCTCAAGACCTTTCGCGAGGTCGCGATTCGCGGCAGCTTCTCGCGGGCCGCGAACGCGCTCGGCATGTCGAAGGCCAATGCGAGCAAGTACGTGGCCCAGCTCGAATCGCGCTTCGGCGTGCGGCTCCTCAATCGTTCCACGCGTGCGGTCAGCCTGACGGATGCCGGGCAGCTGCTGCTCGAACGCAGCATGCCGCTGATCGAGATGATCGAGCTCACGCAAACCGAATTGCAGCAGCACGCCGGCCACCCGCGCGGCCGGCTACGGGTCAGCGCGCCTCACGGACTCGGCCAGAGCACCTTCCCGAACATCCTGGGCGAGTTCATCGCGATGTACCCCGATGTGCATGTCAGCCTGCAGCTGAGCAATCGAATGATCGACCTGGTCGACGAGGGCGTCGACATCGCCTTGCGCCTCGGTCGCATCCGGGACGAGAACCTGATCGTGCGGCGGCTGCGGCAAGTCGACCTGGCGCTGTGCGCGACGCCCGGCTATTGGTCGCGGCGCGGCCTGCCTTCGAAGCCCGACGACATGCGCCGCCACGACGTGCTGACCTATTCCGGAATGGAAGGCCCGCCGCACCTGCCGTTCGAAGTCGACGGCAAGCCGTACAGCGTGCCGGTACACAGCCGCATGGATGCCAACGATTCGGCGCCGCTGGTCGCGGCCGCGCTGGCCGGGCTGGGCGCCGTGTGCGTGCCGTCCATGATGGCGCAGTCGCACATCGACCGCGGCGCCCTGGTGCCGGTGCTCAAGGCCTACATGCCGAGCGACCTGTGGCTCTACGCGGCCTATACCCAGCGGCGGCACAACAGCGCCGCGATGCGGGCGCTGCTCGACTTCCTGGAGGCTCGCATCAAGGCGCCAGAGCCGGCGGCACCGGCGGCACCGGCGGCACCGGCGGCAGAACCTGCCGCGACCCGAAGCACCCGCACGAGCCGCCCTCGCCGACCCATCACGCCCGCCTGATCAGCGAAGGTTCGAGCTTTGTTCGAGCTTTAGCCGACGTGCTTGGCGAAGAACGCCAGCGTGCGCTCCTTCGCCAGCTTCGCGGCGGTGGCGTCATACGAGCCGCGCTGGTCGCAGTTGAAGCCGTGGTTGGCCTCGTACACATGGACCTCGACCTCGGGATGCGCTTTCTTGAAGGCCTCGACCGTGTCGATCGGAATCCAGTGATCCTTGTCGCCGAAGTGCGCGAGCACCGGCACCTTGGGTTCGAGCGCCGATTCCTCCGGCGTGGTCATGCCACCGCCGTAGTACGGCACCGCCGCCGACAACCCGGGCACCTTGGCAGCCGCGCGCCAGGTGAGCAGGCCGCCCCAGCAATAGCCGACGATGCCGACCTTGCCGCCACGCGCGGCATAAGCCACGGCGGCCTCGATGTCCTGCAGCACGCCGGGCGCGGGCAGCGCTTCCACCGCGGTCTTGAGGCCGAAGCCGGCCTTCATGTCGTCGTCGCTGTAGCCGAGCTCGACACCGGGCTTCGCGCGGTGGAAGGTCGAGGGCGCGACGGCGAGGTAGCCCTCGGCCGCATAACCGTCCGCTACCGAGCGGATGTGCGAGTTGACGCCGAAGATCTCCGGCACCACCACGATGGCGCCCTTGGGTTGTCCGGACGGCTCCGCCACGTACGCCGGAAAGCCGAAACCGTCTTTGGCGGTCAGGTCGATGAATTGCCCCATGTCATGCTCCTTGGTGGGATGGTTGCTTGTTCAAAGTGCGCTCGACGAAATCGAGCCGATCCTGGCCCCAGAAGATCTCGCCGTCGATCACGTAGCTCGGCGCGCCGAAGACCTTGGCGTCGATCGCCTGCTGCGTGTATTCCTCGTAGCGTTCCTGTACCGCCTGGCTGTGCGACTGCTCCAGCCGCTTGGCATCGAGTCCCGACTCTTCGACGAGTTGCGCCAGCACCTTCGGATCCGCGATGTTGCGCTCGTCGGCCCACACCGCCGCGAAGATGCGGCCGCAAAGCTGCATCGACGCGCCGGCACCGTCATGCAGGTCGACCGCGATGATCAACTTGGCGGCATCGTCGCCCGACACCGGAAAGAACTTCGGCTTCGTGTTCAAGGGAATGCCCAGATGGCGCGAGAAGCGCTCGAGCTCGACCAGCCGGTAGGCCTGCCGCTGCGGTGCTCGCTTGCCGAGCGGCAAGCCGCCGGAGGCCGGGAACACGGCGCCGAAGTCGACCGGCTTGACCTTGACGCTGGCGCCGCTCGCTTCGACGATCGATGCGAAGCGCGCATGGCCCAGGTAGGTCCATGGGCTCGGCGGGCTGAAGTAGTAGTCGATGCTACGGCTCATGGCGTCTCCTCGGGTGATGTAATCGGCGCCTGTGTTTTAACTGAGGCACGGCATTCGTGCAGGAGGCGGGATATGGACAAGGTACTGTTGATCACGGGTGCGAGTCGCGGCATCGGCGCGGCCACCGCGTTGCTGGCCGCCAAGAGCGGCTACGCGGTCGCGGTCAACTATGCGAGCAACTCGCTGGCGGCGGATGAAGTGGTGCGCGCTATCCGCGCCGCCGGCGGCACCGCGATGAGCGTCCAGGCCGATGTCGGCGACGAGGCGCAGGTGATCGCGATGTTCGAGAAGATCGACGCCAAGTGGGGTCGCATCGATGCCCTGGTCAACAACGCCGGCGTGGTCGACCAGCAGGCCCGGGTCGACGAGATGAGCGTGGCACGGCTCGAACGCATGATGCGCATCAACATCGTCGGAAGCTTCGTCTGCGCGCGCGAGGCGGTGCGCCGAATGAGCACCCGGCACGGCGGCCAGGGCGGCGTCATCGTCAACCTCTCGAGCGTGGCCGCCCGGCTCGGCTCGCCGGGCCAGTACGTGGACTATGCGGCGAGCAAAGGCGCGATCGACAGCTTCACGATCGGGCTCGCGAAGGAAGTGGCCGAGGAAGGCATCCGCGTGAACGCGGTGCGGCCTGGCCTCATCGACACCGAGATCCACGCCTCCGGCGGCATGCCCCAGCGCGCCTTCGACCTCGCACCCACCGTGCCGATGAAGCGGGTCGGCACCGCCGACGAAATCGCGCAGGCGATCGTGTGGCTCCTGTCGCCCGAGTCCGGCTATGTCACCGGCTCCTTCATCGACGTCTCGGGCGGTCGCTGATGGCCTCGCCCACGATGGACCTCATCAAGCCGCTGATCACGCTGCTGGCCATCGTCAATCCGCTCGCCATCGTGCCCTTCTTCATCCACTACACGCAGGGCTACGGCGAGCGCCAGCGGCGGCGCACCGCCTGGGTATCCGCGTTCAGCGCCTTCGTCGTGATCGCGATGAGCGCGCTGATCGGCTTGCAGTTGCTGTCCTTCTTCGGCATCTCGATCGCGAGCTTCCAGGTCGGCGGCGGCATGCTGCTCTTGATCAGCTCGCTCAACATGCTCAACGCGCAGCCGGCCGAAGCCAAGACCAGCAAGGAAGAGATCCGCGCCACCGAGGTGAAGGCCTCGCTCGGCGCCTCGATCGCGGTGGTGCCGCTCACGATCCCGCTCCTCACCGGTCCGGCCACCATGTCGACGATGGTGATCTACGCCGAGAAGACCTCGCACTGGTGGGAGCTGGCGCTCCTGGTCGGCTACGGCGTGGTCATCGGCCTTGCGACCGGCATCGCCTTTTCGCTGGCCGAGCCGATCGCGAGGGTGCTCGGCAAGACCGGCATCAATGTCATGACCCGGCTGATGGGCTTGATCCTGGCCGCGCTCGCCGTCGAGGTGATGGCGGACGGGCTCGGAAAGCTGTTCCCGATCCTGGCGCGAACGACCTGAGCTTCGAGCGACGTTTCGACGTTTCGACGTTCAACGAGGCTGGTCGACCCAGTTCACCAGTTCGGCGACCAAGGCGTCGCTGGCAGAGGCCAAGGCCTTCACCCCGCCTGCCGCATCCGAAGTCGGCGCCGGCTTGCGGGATACGAAGCTGCGCTGCGCCAGCACCTGGTCGCCGCCGGGCGTGCGGCGAATCAGGGTCGCATGCAGCCGCACCACGCCGACGCTGCTCGACGGCGATTCGAAGTACTGCCCGAACTCCTCGAGCGCGAGCCGCAGGGTATCGGGCACCTTGCCTTCGGCCCTTGCGAGCGTGGCGCTTTCTTCCGGCTCCAGCACCATGCGCCGTGCCGACAAGCCCTCGCGCAGGCGCTGCCGCAGCAGCTGCGCAGGCGGCAGGCTCCAGCGCGATTGGCCGTACGGCCGCAACTCGTTCGCATCGGCGTAGCCGAGCCGATAGAGCAGCTGGGTTCCGTCGAGGCGCGCGTTGGCTTCGATCTCGGCGAGCGCGATGGTCGGGAGATCGGCGGCTCGTGCGCTCGGCGCGGGCGTGGCGATGGTGCCGGGCCCGAAGTCGTAGAGCGTCGCGCGTGCCGGCTTGTCGGGGAGCGCGCCGCAGCCGGCCAGTGCGACCGCAAGTGCGAGCAAGGCCAAGGCACCGAGGCGCGAAGCATGGCGGGCGGACAACGAAGGATGTCGAAGAGCGAGTTTCATGGCGTCTGCGGATTACCGTGCGGGTCGATCGGTTGCGGCGGCCGGCGCCGAGAAGCCCGGCTCCCCGGGTCCCGCGGCCGTGCCGCCGTTGCCGAACAGCAGGGACTGCGGGTTGTCGTTGATGCCGTCGGCGGCTCGCCCGAGGCGGCGCACCGCGCGCGAGGTGTCGTCCGCCACCCGGTTGACCCGCGGCAGGGTCGCGCTGTTGAACGACTCCACGGCCTGCGACAGCGCTTTGGTACCGTCGCCGAGGCGATCCATCGGGCCATCCTTCGCGTTCAGCCGGCCGACCGTGGCATTGAGGTTGTTCGATACCCGCGACACGTCGCCCGCCGCGGTCTTGAGCGACGCCATGGTGTCCTTGGTGCGGTCGATCAGCGGCGGCAGCGCCTTGAGCGCCGGATTAAGACCGGTCTTGACGGTGTCGTCGAGCGACCGGGTCAGCTGATTGGCGCTGGCCGAGGCCTGCGCGATGCTCTCGAGCGCGTTCGCGATGCGCTTCTGGTTCTCGTCGCCGAGCAGCGTGTTGGCTCGCTTGGTCACTTCCTCGACCTGGTTGATGATGGCTTCGCCGCGGTCCTGCAGCTGCGCGAGCATCGAGGGTCGCAACGGAATGCGCGGCGGATCGTCGTTGTTCGGCACCAGCGAGACCTGCGATTCGCCCTTGTCGTCCAGCGCGATGAAGGCAAGGCCGGTCACGCCCTGGTAGCTCAGGGTCGCGAAGCTCGAGGTGGTGAGCGGCACCCGCTGGTCGACCGAGATGCGGACCCGCACGTTGCCCTTGACCTTCGGGTCGAAGTCGATCGTGGTCACCTTGCCGACCGCGATGCCGCGATAGCGAACCATCGCCTGCGGCTGCAGTCCGCTGACCGCGTCCCGGGTCGAAAGCTCGTAGGTGTTGCGGACCGTGTCGTCATGCGTCAGCCAGACCACCAGCGCGACCAGCACGGCGACCAGGCCCAGCACGAAGGCGCCGGCTGCGAGGGCGTGGGCTTTGTTTTCCATGTCGCTTACCTCTCAGGATGTTCATGGAGGGCGGCCATGGCGCGCTGGCCCCGGCCCCCGGAAAAATATTCGTGGATGAAGGGATGCGGATAGGCGATGACTTCGCGCGCCTCGCCCGCCACGATCACCCTCTGGTCGGCCAGCACCGCGATGCGGGTGCTGAGCTCGAACAGGGTGTCGAGGTCGTGGGTGACCATCACCACCGTCAGGCCCAGCTCGCGGTGCAGGCTGCGCAGGAGGTCGCAGAAGCCATCCGCGCTTTCGGGGTCGAGGCCCGCCGTGGGTTCGTCGAGCAGCAGGAGCGGCGGGTCCATGATGAGCGCCCGCGCGAGCGCCACCCGCTTGATCATGCCGCCCGACAGATCCGCGGGGCTGCGCAGCGCATGCTGCGCCTCGAGCCCGACCATCTGCAGCTTGACCAGCGCCGCATCGCGGATCAGCGCGTCCGGCAGCAGCTTGAGTTCGCGCAGCGGAAAGGCGATGTTGTCCAGCACGTTGAAGGCCGAGAACAGCGCGCCGTGCTGGAACAGCATGCCGACGTTCGCAGCGCCCCCGGCGCCGAGGTGCCCGGGAGGACGTCCGAGCACGGTGACCTTGCCTTTGTCCGGCTGTTCCAACCCGAGGATCTGGCGGAGCAGCACGGTCTTGCCGGTACCCGAACCACCGACCAGCGACAGCACCTCGCCCTGCCGGATGCTGAGGTCGAGATCGCGGTGCACCACCTGGTCGCCGTCCGGCGACTCGAATACGGTCCAAAGCTTTTCGATCTCGACGACGGGGTCTCCCGCGGCGACTGGAGCCGCAGCATTCATACCCGGAACCCCACGCCCTTGAAGAGGACTGCGAACAAGGCATCCACCAGGATCACGATCGTGATCGAGGTCACCACCGACGAGGTGGTGCCGCGGCCGAGGCTTTCGGTGTTCGGCTTGACCTTCATGCCGAAGTAGCAGCCGATCAACGCGATCAGCACGCCGAACACCGCCGACTTGGTCATGGCCAGCCACAGGTTGGTCATGGGCACCGCGCGCGGCAGCGCCGACATGAAATAGGCCGGCGAGATGTCCAGCGCGAGATCGGCCGCGATCATGCCGCCGAAGAGTGCCGCCATCGAGGTCCACATGCTGATCAACGGCATCGCGATCGCGAGCGCCACCACCCGCGGCATGATGAGGCGGAAGCCGTGCGGAATGCCCATCACGCGCATCGCGTCCAGTTCCTCGGTGACGCGCATGACGCCGATCTGCGCGGTGATCGCCGAGCCCGACCGGCCGGCGACCAGCACGGCGGCGAGCACCGGACCGAGCTCGCGAATCAGCGAGAGGCCGAGGATGTTGACGATGAAGGTCTCGGCGCCGTATTGCCGCAACTGCTGCGACGTGAGGTAGGCGAGCACCACCCCGATCAAGAGCCCGACCAGTGCCGTGATCGGCAGCGCCGTGGTCCCGAACTGATAGAGATGCCCCGAGAAATCACGCCAGGGTGCGCGGTGCGGCGCCCGCAGCAGGCGGATCACGTCGAGCGTGAGCTGCCCGATCAGCCGCATGAAGTCGCGCCCCACGAAGAGCATGCGCGAGCCGGTATTGGCGAAATGCTTCAGCCGGTCGGCGAGCGTTCGCGTTGGCTCCGCCGGCGGCGGGCAGGTGAACTGGGCGACATGGTTCAACACCGCCCGGTGCTGCGAATCGAGTTCGATGCGGGTCGGCCAGGCCTGGCCCCAGTGGTTCCAGAGCAGCTGCGCGCCGATGTGATCGAGCTGGTCGATCGGCCGCAGGTCCCAGCCACGCTCGCCTTCGGGCGGAACGGCGTCGAGCGCCTTGGCCAGCGACTTCCAGGCGTTGGGCGACGAGAGCGCCAGCGCGGTCCAGCGCCCACCGGCCACGGCCCAGGATTGCCCACCCTGTTGTCGTTGCTCGACGCGCGGAAGTGCGGCGGCGGCATTTTGCGCATCGGTGGACTGCGGCAAAGCGATCGACATTGAGCGTGGCGAAATCTGGCGGGCGAGGGATGGCGCATCCTAACTCGCAGGCGTGACAAGCCGTTGTAGGCGAACGCTCGTTTGCCACAATCCACGGCAGCACGAGCGGCAGCGAACCACGACGACAAGCAAAGAGAGACAAGGCATTTCATGAGCGACACCACCTTCGACTACGTGATCGTCGGCGCCGGCACCGCCGGTGCGCTGATGGCCAATCGCCTGAGCGCCGACAAGCGCTGCCGCGTGCTGCTGATCGAAGCCGGCCGAAAAGACGACTACCACTGGATCCACATCCCGGTCGGCTACCTGTATTGCATCGGCAATGCCCGCACCGACTGGCTGTACAACACCGAGCCGGATGCCGGGCTCAACGGCCGAACCCTGCGCTATCCGCGCGGCAAGACCCTCGGCGGCTCCTCGTCGATCAACGGGATGATCTACATGCGGGGCCAGTCGCGCGACTACGACCAATGGGCGCAGATCACCGGCGACGACGCCTGGCGCTGGGACCAGGTGCTGCCCGCCTTCAAGAAGCACGAGGACTACTACCTGGGCGCGGACGAGATGCATGGCGCCGGCGGCGAATGGCGGGTCGAGAAGCAGCGCCTCCGCTGGGACATCCTGGACGCCTTCTCGCTCGCGGCGCAGGAAGCGGGGATTCCGCATTCCACCGACTTCAACCGCGGCAGCAACGAGGGCGTCGGCTACTTCCAGGTCAACCAGAAGAACGGTTGGCGCTGGAACACCGCCAAGGCATTCCTCCGGCCCACCTGCTATGGCCGCCCCAACTTCGAACTCTGGACCAGCGCGCAGGTCGCACGGCTGCTGTTCGACGACGCGCCCGAAGGCCGCCAGCGATGCACCGGCGTCCGGGTCTGGGACGGACAGGAAATGGTGGACGCGCACGCCACGCGCGAGGTGATCCTGTGCGGCGGCAGCATCGGCTCGCCGCAGATCCTGCAGTTGTCGGGCATCGGCCCGGCAGCGCTTTTGCAAGGCCACGGGATCGAGGTGCGGGTCGATGCGCCCGGCGTCGGCGCCAACCTGCAGGATCACCTGCAGATCCGCGCCGTCTTCAAGATCACCGATGCGCCCACCCTCAACGTGCTGGCCTCGTCGAACTTCGGCAAGGCCCGCATCGCGCTCGAATATCTCTTGAAGCGCAGCGGGCCGATGAGCATGGCGCCCTCGCAGCTGGGAGCCTTTGCCCGCAGCTCGCCGGAGCACGAGTGGCCGAATCTCGAATACCACGTGCAGCCGCTGTCGCTCGATGCCTTCGGCGAGCCGCTGCATACCTTTCCGGCCTTCACCGCGAGCGTGTGCAACCTGAATCCGACCAGCCGCGGCAGCGTGCGAATCAAGAGCCCGCGCTTCGAGGACTCGCCGGCCATCGCACCCAACTACCTGAGCACACCCGAAGACCGAAAGGTGGCCGCCGATTCGCTTCGCCTGACCCGCCGGATCGCCGCCCAGCCTGCCTTGGCCAAGTACCGGCCGACCGAATGGAAGCCGGGGCCCCAATACCAGTCGGACGAGGAACTGGCACGGCTCGCCGGCGACATCGCGACCACCATCTTCCATCCGGTCGGCACCACCCGCATGGGCGGCGACGGCGACCCGATGGCGGTGCTGGACGGGCGCCTGCGCGTGCGCGGCATCGATGGACTGCGGGTGGTGGATGCGGGCGCGATGCCGACGATCACCAGCGGCAACACCAACAGTCCAACGCTCATGATGGCGGAGAAGGCAGCCGGCTGGATCCTGGACGCCAAGGCCTGAGGCTCATCCGCAGCGTTTCCAATTGTTGCGGAATGTGGCGGGTAATCCCGGATGCACTGACGCGGTGCGCGCCCTAAAGTCGCGGCACTCGCAAGCGGCATGAACCGCAGCGCGGGGGCCGAGGAGACAAGACAGCTTTTCAGAACAACAAGAATCTCGAACAAGCATCCACGATCGAGATGCAACTTCGATGGACAAGGCGCCGCTGGTCGGCGCCTTTTCTTTGGGTGGTCGGAAAGAAGGCGCGAAGCCGCCGCCCCTGGGAGCCCCATTCGCGATGGGACAATTCCGCGGATGGAAATGTTCGTGCTCGCCCTCGCCTCGCTGTTCGCGGGATTCGTCGATTCGATCGTCGGCGGCGGTGGGCTGATCCTGGTGCCGGCCCTCTTCAGCGTGCTGCCCGGCGTCGCGCCGGCGACGCTTCTGGGCACCAACAAGAGCGCCTCGGTTTGGGGCACGGCCGCGGCGACCGTGCAGTTCCACCGGCGGGTCGGGCTTCAGTGGTCGACCTTGCTGCCTGCCGCGGCGCTGGCCTTCACCGGATCGCTTGCGGGCGCCTGGGCGGTCACCGTGATACCGGGCGAATTCCTTCGCAAGCTGTTGCCGGTGGTGCTGCTGGCCCTCCTGGTCTACACCCTCGCACGCAAGGACATGGGGCGGCATCACGCGCCACGCTTCAGCGGCAGGGCCGAACTGGCGGCCACCGCCTCGATCGGCTTCGCGCTCGGCATCTACGACGGCTTCTTCGGTCCGGGCACCGGCAGCTTCTTCGTCTTCCTGTTCGTGCGCTGGCTGGGCTACGACTTCCTCAATGCGGCGGCCTCGGCCAAGCTGCTCAACACCATGACCAACCTCGGCGCGCTGGTGCTGTTCGGACTCAAGGGCCACGTGATCTGGCAGCTGGGCCTGGTGATGGCGGTCGCCAACGTGGCCGGCAGCCTGGTCGGCGCACGGGTGGCGATCAAGCACGGCGCCGGCTTCGTTCGCAAGGTGTTCATCGGCGTGGTCGGCGCCCTGATCGTCAAGACGGCCTACGACGCGTTTCTGCGCTGAACGCTGAGCGCTGCGGCTGGCGCGGGCTGGTGCGGCTGGTGCGATGCGGGTCAGCACCCGCTCCGGCTACCTGCGGCGGCGATCCTGAAACAGATCTGCCGGGCTCAAGGCGCGGCGGACGCCGGCGCAGCCGACGCGGGCGGCCAGGCCACCTCGCTCGCGATGCGCGGCTTGCCGACCGGAGGCCCGGCCTTCCCGATTTGGACCGCTGCCAGGTCCGCTTCGCTCGGATACTGATCGAGCAGCCAATAGTCGAAGACCCGACGCGCGATCGGCGCGGCTGCACCGGCGCCCCAGCCGGCGTTCTCCACGATCAGCGCCAGCGCGATCTTCGGGTCGTGAGCCGGCGCGAAGGCCATGAACAACGCGTGGTCGCGCTGATGCTCCTCGAGCGCCTTGGCGTTGTACTTGGTGTTCTGCGCCTGCGACACGGCCTGCGCGGTGCCGGTCTTGCCGGCCGCCTGGTAGCCGGCGCCGGCAAAGACGCCGCGCGCGGTTCCGCTGGTCACCACCGCGACCAGGCCCTCGCGCACCACCGCCACGTTCGACGGCTTGATGCCGAGGTCCTCGGGCGGCGCCTGGATGCGCTGCGTGATCTCGCCGGTGACGGTGTCGCGGGTGGCCAGCACCAGGTGCGGCTTGCGCTTGATGCCGTCGTTGGCCACGATGGCCGTGGCCTGCGCCAGCTGGAGCATGGTGAAGGTGTTGTAGCCCTGCCCGATGCCGAGCGAGATGGTCTCGCCGGCGTACCACTTCTTGGCTTCGGGGCGCTTGTACGCATTGCGCTTCCACTCGGTGCTCGGCAGCACGCCGCGCACTTCGCCGCCGATGTCGATGCCGGTCAGCTGGCCGAAGCCGAGCGGCTTCATCTGGTCGTGGATCAGGTCGACGCCCATCTCGTTGGCCAGCGAGTAGTAGTAGATGTTGCTCGAGAGCTGGATCGATCGCCGCATGTCGACGCCGCCGATGTTGCCCTCGGGGCTGCCGAAGCGGTGGCCGCCGAAGTTGAAGTAGCCCGGGTCGTTGACGACCACGCTCGGCCCGCGCTTGCCGCTTTGCAGCGCCGCGAGCGCCATGAAGGGCTTGTAGGTCGAGCCGGGCGGATACGTACCGCGCAGCGCGCGGTTGAGGAGCGGCTTGTCGATCGACTCGCTCAGCTCCTTCCAGCTTTCGCTGTCGATGCCTTCGACGAACAGGTTCGGATCGAAGGTCGGCTTGCTGACGAAGGCCAGCACCTCGCCGG
Source organism: Burkholderiales bacterium 8X (assembly GCA_902506565.1). Classification (GTDB taxonomy): domain Bacteria; phylum Pseudomonadota; class Gammaproteobacteria; order Burkholderiales; family Burkholderiaceae_C; genus Variovorax. The sequence goes on from LR732703.1 coordinate 4,392,756, forward strand.
TCTTCGGATCGATTGCGACCAGCGCGCCGCGCCGCTGGCCGTACAAGTCTTCCACCAGCTTCTGCAGCTTGATGTCGAGCGACAGCATCACCGTGTTGCCGGGTGTCGCCGGATGCGCCGCGAGCCGTCGAACCGCGCGGCCGCCGGCCGAGGTCTCCATCTGCTCGACCCCGGTCTGGCCGTGCAGGGTCTTCTCGAAGCTCTGCTCGACGCCGAGCTTGCCGATGTACTCGGTGCCCTTGTAGTTGGCGAGGTCCTCGTCCTCCCACTCCTCCATCGCCGCCTTCTCGGTCTGGTTGATGCGGCCGATGTAGCCCAGCACGTGGCTCGCGATTTCGCCGTGCGGGTAGTTGCGGAAGAGGCGCGCCTTGATCTCGACGCCCGGAAAGCGATAGCGCTGCGCGGCGAAGCGGGCGACCTCCTCGTCGGTCAGCCGGGTGCGGATGGGCACCGAATCGAAGCTGCGCGAATCTTCGCGCAGCCGCTTGAAGCGCCGCCGATCGCGCGGCGTGATGTCGAGCACCTCGGACAGGCTGTCGATGGTGGTCTCGACGCTGCCGGCCTTGGACGGTGTGATCTCCAGGGTGTAGGCCGAATAGTTGGAGGCCAGCACGATGCCGTTGCGATCGAGGATCAGCCCGCGGTTCGGAACCACCGGCACGATCGCGGTCCGATTGCTTTCGGCCTGCTCGGCCAGGTCCTCGTGCCGCACCACCTGCAAATAGAAAAGCCGAAGGCACAAGAGGCCGAAGGCCAGCAGCACCACCAGGCCGATGACGACCACCCGGCGCTTGAAGCGCGAGAGGTCGGCGGCGACGTTGCGTATTTCGGTCATCTCGGCTGGATCGATTCGGGTGCGAGCTTAGGTGGCATCGGCGGGCAGCGCAATGCAGCAGGGCGCCATGTGTGGGCGCCTCGCGACTTCAGAGTGGTCGATTGGCGTCCGGTTCCGGCGTTCGACGCTGCGGCGCCAGGAGCAGCACGCTGGCGAGCGGCCAGAGCAGCGCCTCGACCGCCGGCGAAATCAGGAAGCCCCAGCCGGGAAAGATCCCGCCGCCGACCATGCGGATCGCCAGTTCGATGGCATGCGACAACGCGAACAGGGGCAACACCTGCAGCGCCTGCGAGACCACCGAGAACCACAGGAGCCGCCGGTGGATCATGATCGCCAGGAAGCCCAGCGTGGTGTACGAGAGCGCATGCTGGCCGAGCATCGCGGTCTGGTGCACATCCATCAGCAGGCCGAACACGAAGGCCACGCCGATGCCGATGCGGGTCGGCTGGTGGACGCTCCAGAACACGATGACCAGCGCCAGCAGGTCGGGCGTCCAGGCGGCACGGCCGACCGGCACCATGTTGAGCAGCAGCGCGACCACCAGGCTGCCCCAGACGAAGACCGGGTTGACCGGCAGCAGCAGCTGTTGTTGTCCGGGACGCATGATCATCGGCTTCGAGCCTCCTTCTTGTCCGCGGCCGCAGGTTGCCCTGCGGGCGATGGCGCCGCGGCGGGCTGCGTGGTCGCGGGCTGCGGCGCGGCGGGCGGTGTGGAGGCGGGCGATGTCGCCGCTGGTTTGGTCGCCGGCTTCGCGGCCGGCTTGGCTGGCCGGGCGGACTTGTCGAGCAGGCTCGGCTTGGTCTCCGATGCCTTGTCGCCCGGCTTCTCCTTCTTGCCCGGAACGGCATCGGTCGGCGCCGGCCGCGGCGGCTGCACGCCGGTCGGCGCGAGCACCAGCACGTAGCGGGCGGCGGTCACGTGGGCAGCCGGCAGGCAATGGATGCGAGCGAAGGCCGAATCGGCGCGCCGCTCGATGCGGTCGACCTTGGCCACCGGCAGGCCCGGCGGATAGACGCCGTCGACTCCGCTGGTGGTCAGCACGTCGCCCTCCTGCACGTCCGAGTTGGCGGCCATGAAGCGAAGCTCCAGCCCGCCGCCATGCGCGCTCGCGTCGCCGAAGGCCACGCTCCGGGCGCCGGTGCGGATGTTCTGCACCGGGATGGCCAGGTCGCGGTCGATGACCAGCGTGATCTCGCTCGTGAACGGCTGCACCTGCGTGACCTGCCCGAGCACGCCGTTTTCGTCGATCACCGGCGATCCGGCCGCGATGCCGTGCGTGAGGCCCTGGTCGATCACCAGCTTGCGGGTGTACGGATCGGCCGCGTCGTACAGCACCTCGGCGGCGCGGCCGGGCGTGAGCGTGGTCTGCCGGAGCTCCAGCATCGCCCGGAGCCGCGCGTTTTCCTGCGCCAGGGTGTCGGCCTGGCTCGCGCGTTCGGATTGCAGGGCGAGCGCCTTGCGCGCGGCGGCTTCCTTGTCCTGCGCGAGCTGCAGGTCCTCGAGGTATCGATTGCCGGCTGCCGCCGCCTGGACCGGCTTGAGCGCGAGCCACTGCACCGGATAGAGCACCGCACCGACGGCCTGCCGGACCGGCTGCACGATGTTGAATCGCGCATCGGCCACCATCAGGAACAACGCCAGCGCACTGAAGAAGATCAGCTTGCTGAGTGCCGAGGGCCCCTGGTTGAACAGGGGCGGCGCGGTGCGATCGAGCGTGCCCAGGGGCATGGCGAAAAGTGCCTCACATTGAAAAAGCCGGCCGTCCCGCAAGCACCGGCCGGCCGTTTGCTCATCCGCGCATTATTCGCTGGTGAAGATGCTTCCGAGCCGATCCATGCGTTCGAGTGCGATGCCGCATCCTCGCACGACGCAGGTCAGCGGGTCTTCGGCCACCAGCACCGGCAGGCCGGTTTCCTCGGCCAGGAGCCGATCGAGGTCGCGCAGCAGCGCACCGCCGCCGGTCAGCATCATGCCGCGCTCGGCGATGTCGGCGCCGAGTTCGGGCGGGGTCTGCTCGAGCGCGTTCTTGACGGCCGAGACGATGTTGTTGAGCGGATCGGTCAGGGCTTCGAGCACTTCGTTGCTGCTGATGGTGAAACTGCGCGGAACGCCTTCGCTCAGGTTCCGGCCCTTGACTTCCATCTCCTTGACCTCGGAGCCCGGGTAGGCCGAGCCGATCGTCTTCTTGATGACTTCGGCCGTGGGCTCGCCGATCAGCATGCCGTAGTTGCGCCGGATGTAGTTGATGATGGCTTCGTCGAAGCGGTCGCCGCCGACCCGCACGCTGCCCTTGTAGACCATGCCGCCGAGCGAGATGACGCCGACCTCGGTGGTGCCGCCGCCGATGTCGACCACCATCGAGCCGCTCGCCTCCGACACCGGAAGCCCCGCGCCGATCGCAGCCGCCATCGGCTCCTCGATCAGGTAGACCGACGTGGCGCCGGCCGCCTCGGCCGCATCCTTGATGGCGCGCCGCTCGACCTGGGTCGAGCCGCAAGGCACGCAGATGATGATCCGTGGGCTCGGCGTGAGCAGCGAGCGCGGATGCACCATCTTGATGAACTGCTTGATCATCTGCTCGGTGATCACGAAATCGGCGATGACGCCGTCCTTCATCGGGCGGATCGCCTCGATGTTGCCGGGCACCTTGCCCAGCATCGCCTTGGCTTCGCGGCCGACGGCCTGGATCACCTTCTTGCCATGCGGGCCGCCTTCGTGGCGGATGGCGACCACCGACGGCTCGTCCAGAACGATGCCCTTGTTGCGGGCGAAGATGAGCGTGTTGGCCGTGCCGAGGTCGATCGCGAGGTCGGTCGAGAAGTACCGACGAAAAGCTCCGAACATGGTGGAATCCTATGGAGCACGGCCTGCGCGTCGGCAAGTCGTCGCCCTTGATTGATCGTTTTGAGGGGATGCGGGAACGCTTTTTGCAGCAAAAGACGGCGCGTTGGCGGGCGTTGCGGCAAAGGCGGGATAATAACCGAATCCCCTTCCGATCCCGGTGCGAGAGGGCCCGTTGCCAGGGGCCGGTCGAGCGCCCGAAGCAACTTTTTCATGTCCCTGACCTCCACCGATATCGCGCGGATCGCGTCGCTCGCGCGCCTTCGGCTCGCACCCGAAGAAAGCGACCGGATGCTGAGCCAGATCAACGGCTTTTTCGACCTGGTCGACCGCATGCAGGCGGTCGACACCACCGGCGTCTCGCCGCTGGCTCATCCGGTCGCCACGATCGAGGACGTCACGCTGCGCCTCGCCGACGACGTGGTTGCCGAACCCGATCAGCGCGAGCTCAACCAGCGCAGCGCCCCGGCCGTCGAAAACGGCCTCTTTCTCGTTCCGAAGGTGATCGAATGAGCGGTGCATCAGCCGATTTGCACCAGATGGGGGTGGCCGAGCTTTCGGCGGCCCTGCGCGCCCGCCGGGTTTCCGCAGTCGAGGCGGCGCAGCATCATTTATCGCGCATTCGCCAGCACACCGAGCTGTGCGCCTTCGTGGCGCTCGACGAGCAGCTGGCGCTGTCGCAGGCACGCGCCGCCGATGAGCGGCTCGAAGGCGGCAACGCGCCGGAGCTGACCGGCGTGCCGATCGCGCACAAGGACATCTTCGTCACCGCCGACCTGCCGACCACGGCCGGCTCCCGCATGCTGGCCGGCTATCGCTCGCCGTTCGACGCCACCGTGGTGCGCCGCCTCGCGGAAGCCGGCGCGGTTAACCTGGGCAAGCTGAGTTGCGACGAATTCGCGATGGGCTCGGCCAACGAGAACGTCGCGGTTGCGGCCATCGGCTTCGATCGAGCCGTACCCGTTCGCAATCCCTGGGATACCGAGCGGATTCCGGGCGGTTCGTCCGGCGGCAGCGCTGCGGCCGTCGCCGCCCGCCTGGTGCCGGCGGCCACCGGCACCGACACCGGCGGCTCGATCCGGCAGCCGGCCTCGTTCTGCGGCATCACCGGCATCAAGCCGACCTACGGCCGCGCGTCGCGCTACGGCATGGTCGCCTTCGCCTCCAGCCTGGACCAGGCCGGGCCCCTCGCCCGATCGGCCGAGGATTGCGCCCTGCTGTTGACGGCCCTCTGCGGACCCGACCCGGAGCGCGATTCGACCTCGCTCGATCGGCCGGCCGAGAATTATTCGAAGAATCTCGACCAGCCGCTCGCGGGCCTTCGCATCGGCGTGCCGCGCGAGTTCGTCGGCCCGGGCGTGGCGCCCGGCGTGCATGCCGCCATCGACGCGGCCTTGGCCGAGTACGAGAAGCTCGGCGCGCGCCGGGTCGAGATCTCGCTGCCGCGCACCGAGTTGTCGATTCCCGTCTACTACATCCTGGCGGCCGCCGAGGCTTCGAGCAACCTGAGCCGGTTCGACGGCGTCAAGTTCGGCCATCGCGCCGCCGACTACCGCGACCTGGCCGAGATGTACGCCAAGACGCGGGCCGAAGGCTTCGGCGACGAGGTCAAGCGGCGCATCATGATTGGCACCTACGTGCTGTCGCATGGCTATTACGACGCCTACTACCTGCAGGCCCAGAAGGTGCGCCGGATGATCGCTGACGACTTCCAGCAGGCCTTCCGCCAGTGCGACCTGATCGCCGGGCCTGCGGCACCCACCGTGGCCTGGAAGATCGGCGCGCATGGCGACGATCCGGTGGCTGACTACCTGGCGGACATCTTCACGCTCCCGGCCTCGCTCGCGGGCCTTCCGGGCATGAGCCTGCCGGTCGGCTTCGACGGAAAAATGCCGGTCGGCCTTCAACTGATCGGCAACTACTTCGCCGAAAGCCGATTGCTGAATGCCGCCCACCAGTTCCAGCAGGCCACCGACTGGCACCTGCGGAAGCCGGAGGGCTTTTGACCATGAGCGAACCCGTCATGAACGAAGCGTCGTCCTTCGAAGTCGCGCAGCAGGGCCGACCTACCGGACCCTTGGTGCGCGGCTGGGAAGTCATCATCGGCTTCGAGACCCACGCCCAGCTGTCGACCGCCAGCAAGATCTTCAGCCGTGCCTCGACCGCATTCGGCGCCGAGCCCAATACCCAGGCCTCGCCGGTCGACCTGGCACTGCCGGGCACCCTCCCGGTGATGAACCGCGGCGCCGTCGAGCGCGCCATCCAGCTCGGGCTGGCGCTCGGCTCGCACATTGCGCCGCGGAGCGTCTTCGCACGCAAGAACTACTTCTACCCGGACCTGCCGAAGGGCTACCAGATCAGCCAGTACGAGATCCCGGTGGTGCAAGGCGGCTCGGTGAGCTTCTACGTCGGCGAGGAGCAGAAGACCGTGCGGCTGGTGCGGGCCCATCTCGAGGAAGACGCCGGCAAGTCGCTGCACGAGAACTTCGTCGGCCAGTCGGGCATCGACCTCAATCGGGCCGGCACGCCGCTGCTCGAGATCGTGACCGAACCCGACATGCGTTCCACCGCCGAGGCGGTCGCCTATGCCCGCGAGCTGCACAAGATCGTGACCTGGATCGGCATCTGCGACGGCAACATGCAAGAGGGCAGCTTTCGGTGCGATGCCAACGTCTCGGTGCGCAGGCCCGGGCAGCCGCTCGGCACCCGACGCGAGATCAAGAACCTGAACAGCTTCAAGTTCATGCAGCAGGCGATCGACTACGAGATTCGTTGGCAGATCGACGAGATCGATGATGGCCGCAAGATCCAGCAGGCCACCGTGCTGTTCGACCCCGAGACCGGCGAAACCCGTGCCATGCGCACCAAGGAAGACGCGGCCGACTACCGCTACTTTCCCGATCCCGACCTGCCGCCGCTGGCCATCGCCGCCGACTGGATCGAACGGGTGCGCGCCGTGATGCCCGAACTGCCGCGGGCGATGGCCGAGCGCTACGTTCGCGACCATGGCCTCTCGGCCTACGACGCCGCGCAACTGACGCAAGGGCCGGCGGTCGCGCGCTACTTCGACGAGGCCGTCGCAGCGGGTGCCCCGGCCAAGCTCGCGAGCAACTGGATCACCGGGGAAGTCAGCCGGCGCCTCAACCTGCACGACATCGCGATCGACCAGGCGCCGGTAGGTGCGATTCAGCTCGCCCGGCTGCTCGCCCGCATCGGCGACGGAACGATCTCGAACAACGCGGCGCGGCAAGTCTTCGAGGCGCTGTGGACCGGCGAGGGTACAGACGTCGATCAGCTGATCGAGGCCAAGGGCCTGAAGCAGATGAGCGACACCGGCGCGCTCGAAGCCATCGTCGACACCGTGCTGGCGAGCAACCAGAAGAACATCGACGAATACCGCGCGGGCAAGGACAAGGCTTTCAATGCGCTGGTCGGCCAGGTGATGAAGGCCAGCCAGGGCAAGGCCAACCCGGCGCAGGTCAATGCCTTGCTGAAGGCCCGCCTGGGCTGATGGCTCGCCTGGGCCGATGGCTCGCCGGGATGATGGCTCGCCGGGGGCTGATGGCTAACCCGGGCTGATGGCTCGCCCGGGCCGAGGTCTGGCGGGCTCCGGTCTCAGCGGGCAGCCGCGGGCGCGGCAGGCCCGCCGGCCCACAGGGGCCGCAGCCGCATCTGCTCTTCGTCGAAGCGCTGGTTGACCCGGCGCTTCTCGTCTTCCTGCTCGCCGATGAAGCGGTTCTGCACCGCGACGCTCTTCAGGTTGTCGTCCTGCTTCCGACGCAGCGAGTCGGGTGCCTTCGACGGGTCCTTGACGTAGAACTCGAGCTCCTCGTCGATCCGTTGCCGCTCGCCGCGCAGTTCGTCGAGCCGCTTGCGGGCGGCTTGCGTGACGACGTCGATCTGAGCCAGCGCCTCGCCCCGCTCGCGCTCGTGCGCCGCCACGTTCGGAAATCGCGCCAGCAGCGCACGTTCGCGCCGGCGTTCTTCGAGTGCCCGCAGGCGCTGCAGCTCGGCTTGTCTTGCACGCTCTTCGCGCTCGGCCTGTTCGCGCGCGCTGTAGCTCGGCTCGAGCTTGCGGCGGGTGGTGCCGCTCGGGCCGAGTTCGCGCTGCTCGCGATCGAGGCAGTCGGCGATCGGCCGATCGGCGGTGAGGGTGCGGCCGCGCGCGTCGGTGCAGGTGTAGATGCCGGGGCTGGGCGGAGCCGGCTGCGCATGGGCGCCGAAAGCTGCCACGGCCAGGGCGGTGGACAAGAGTCGGGCCGGGACGGGTATGCGCATCGAAAGTCTCCTCTTGCGGACGCCGGGATCTATCTCGCGCCGTAACGTGCACGATAGGCGACCACGGCCTCCCGGTACGCACCGACCTCGTCGGTCGAATGATGAAAAAGGTACTTTAACAAGTCGTCCAGCGTGGCGATCGCGACCACCTCGAGGCCCAGCCGGTTCCGTACATATTGCACGGCGCTGTGCGCCACGTCGGCGCCGTTCTCGGTGGCCATCTCCTGCCGGTCGAGCGCAATGGCTACGGCGTGCGGTGTCGCGCCGGCCTTTTCGATGGCGGCGATCGATTCGCGCACGGCGGTGCCGGCCGACATCACGTCGTCGACGATCAGCACCCGTCCGCGCAGCGGCGCGCCGACCAGGGTGCCGCCTTCGCCATGGTCCTTGGCTTCCTTGCGGTTGTAGGCAAAAGGCACGTTGCGGCCGCGCCGGGCGAGCTCGGCGCAAAGCGTGGCGCCGAGCGGGATGCCCTTGTAGGCCGGCCCGAAGATCATGTCGAATTCGAGGCCGCTTTCGATCAGTCGGTCTGCATAGAATTCGGCGAGCCGGAGCATCTTGGCGCCATCGTCGAAGAGCCCGGCATTGAAGAAATACGGGCTCTGCCGACCGGCCTTGGTCGTGAACTCGCCGAAGCGCAGCACGCCCGACTCCAACGCGAATTGCACGAAGGCCTGGGCCAGCGTTGCGTTCGCAGCGTCTTCGTCCACCTTCGAAGCCTCAATCAAAGCCATCGGGATACCTCGTGTTCAAACTCACCAGCCTCAACCTCAACGGCTTGCGTTCGGCGGCGACCAAGGGCGTTGCCGATTGGGTCGCCGAACTGGCGCCGGATTGTATTTGCATGCAGGAGATCAGGGTCCAGGCGAGCGACGTCGAAGGCCGCTTCGAAACCATGGCCGGCCTTGCCGGCTACTTTCATTTCGCCGAGAAGAAGGGCTACGCCGGCACCGCCATCTACAGCCGGCACGCACCCACCGATATCGTGGTGGGCTGGGGCGATGCCGAGTTCGATGCCGAGGGCCGCTACCTCGAACTGCGCTTCGACGAAGGTGCGCGCAAGTTCTCGGTCATCAGCTGCTACTTCCCGAGTGGCTCGTCCGGCGAAGAGCGGCAGGCGGCCAAGTTCCGGTTCCTGAAGCGCTTCTTTCCGCATCTGGTCGCCTTGAAGCGGGAGCGCGAATTCGTGCTGTGCGGCGACATCAACATCGCGCACCAGCAGATCGACCTCAAGAACTGGCGCGGCAACCAGAAGAACAGCGGCTTCCTGCCGGAAGAGCGTGCGTGGATGACCCGGCTGCTGGATGCCGGGGTCGATGGCGCAGGCCTGGTCGACGTGTACCGGATGCTCAAGCCGGACACCACCGACGAGGCCTACACCTGGTGGAGCAACCGCGGGCAGGCGTATGCAAAGAACGTCGGGTGGCGACTCGACTACCACTTGGCGACGCCCGCCATCGCACGGCTGGCGCGTAGCGAACACATCTACAAGACGGTGAAGTTCAGCGACCATGCGCCGATCACGGTGGATTACGAGTTCGACCTTTAATCGGGCTGCGCTCGGCTCCGCTTTGGACTCAGCGAACTCATTCGACGATGAAGATTCAGTGTCCGCTTTGCAGCGTCAGCTGTCCTTCACCTTCCCGCCGTGAATGACGGCTTGTTGGCAGTTCGCGGCCACTAAATGCCTTAGTCGCCTTTGGCGGTGCGGCGGCATTTGGCGATCGCCGACCGCCTCGATGCGCACTTGATCGCGGCGGCCAAAGATGCGACCAACGAGGTTACCCGTCCTCCGTCGGCGTGAAGCTCTGTAGCGCCGTGAGCTTCGCCAGGTCGCGCGCGATGATGTTCTCTCCGCAGGCACGGCAGTAGTGATCCCAGCTGCGACCGTTGCGCACCTTCAGGCGGATTTCGCCCATCGTGACGCGGTGCTTGCTATTGGCCTGGCAGTTATGTGACTTGCCCGCGCGGTCAATGGCGACTTGCGTAATGAGGGATTTAATCGCCATCGAACACCTCCCCGACGGCGGCTGCGACAAGGTCGGTGAAGCTGGCTTCGATCTTGTCGAGCTCGGGCCTCGAAAACTCGCTCCGTTTGCCGCCGGCGTGGCCAACAGCAGCGTTGACCTGGCGGTCAATTGCCGCCTTGAGCACGATCAGGTTGCTTCGGCCAAGGCGCTTACGATCAAGGTCGCGGCCTTCAGGATTCATGCCGCGTTGGTGGAGGATGCGAGCCGCTTCTGTACGCACGCGCATATCAAGACCGCCCCGCATCGCGCGCCGGACAGCGACTTTGGTTGTCTGCACCGGCTGCAGTACCTGACGCTGCGGGTCGAAGTCACCCGGGATGATGCCGCGCTCTTGCAGCAGTCGGATAGCCTCGGCTTCGTCATCCTCCAAAAGGTGCATTTCTTCGAGCTGCACTTCGGATTGCGCACGAACTTCCATCTCGTCGCCTGGGCGCGGCATGGGAACGACCTCGCGCTCACCCTGCGGGTCAGCGGGGTCCAGACCTTCCAGCGGCAGCAGCTGGTCGAAGTAGGCCTGATCCGCTTCGCTGTATTGCTGAAAGTCACCCCACTGCCGCGCGATGTTGGCCCCTGCATGGAAAATCACCACGCCCTGATTGACCGGCGCGTCGGGCGCGTTCTGGACGATTGCCCGCATGATGCGGCCGACGAACTGCACGAAAGGCGACAGGTTGGCGAAGATGCTGAAGACCGCCGCGACTGACAGGAAAGGGTGATCGAAGCCCTCTCCGAGCTTGCGAACCTGGACGATGACGTCGAGCTCGTGCGCTTCGAGCTGCTGCATCACGCGCCTGTTTGCCGGGCCGTCCTGCCGTGAATGCACGTAGTCGGCGCGCCGGTTGCGTGCTCTGTAGGCTTCGACAATTTGCCGGCAGTGTTCGAAGTTCAGCGCGGAGGCGATGATCTTCAGCCGCCTTTCACCGGTTTCCGCACGCAGCCGATCCAGCTCGCGGATCGACGCATCGACGATGGTGTTGAGCGTCTCCGTTGAGGTCACGATGCTGCGTCTGAAGTCGGCATCGGTCTCGCCTAGTTGGCGCACCTCGGCGAGGCTGACCTCGATCTCTGCCTCTCCTTCCCGCCGCACATAGCGCAGGGTGCGCGGGTTGAGCTGCAGGGCCTTGAGCCGCTTCACATAGCCGGCTTGGATGGCCTTGAAAATAGGATACGAGTAGAGGACGCGGCCGGCCATAAGCTGACCATCAGCGCGCTGCGGTGTGGCGCTGAAATTGACGATGCGGGCTGCCGGGAAATGCTGCTTCAGCGCCTCCCAAGTTTGCGCCACGCTGTGGTGACCTTCATCGAAAAGGATGAGGTCGAAGTAGTCGGCCGGCAGCGTTATCAGCCAGCGGTTGTCCTGGCCTTGTAGCTGTTGAATGTTCGTGATGACGACGTGCGCCTCGTCGAGATCAGCGCGATTGGCATCGGTGCCACGGATCTCGACAGGTTCGGGGAACGGCGGGCCAGTCAGGACGCGGCATTTTTGATAGAACATCCCCGCGTTGCTCGGGTCAAAATCCCTTGCCAGCTGTCCCGCAATGGGCACGCCAGGCGCGATGACGAGCGTTCGCTCCGACCTGAAGGCAAAGGGTGCCAGCGTGATCGTGCCGGATTTGCCGCAGCCCACCGGCAGCACGATGCCTACTTCGCGATCCGTTGCCTCGGGGTTGCTCGCGTAGTCAAGCAGCGCGTGGTAAGCGCCCTTCTGCGGTTCACGGATTTGTGGGTTGCCGCCGATATGCGGCTGCTGGGTCTGGAAAGGATTCGTCATAGCTGTCTCCATCGCATAGCTGTTCGGGTTCGCATGGGAAAAAGGGCCGGGTTGCCCCGGCCTGCCCTGCGATCAGTGCTTCTTATCCTTCGGCGGGTTCGGATCGTTGCCATAGCTGTTGCTATTGCGGATCGAGCCGTCCGGGCGGTGGATCACCACTTCGACTTTCTCGCGCTTGGCCTGCTCGCGGGCCTGCTCGAACGCTTCTTTCTGCGTGTCGGCGGTTCGTCCAACGCGCTCGGCGCTCTCCTTGCGGGTGGCCCACTTGCCGTTGTGCGGCACAACGTGGATGTCCTTCTTGTCGGTCATGTCAGAGGTCCTCCGCCGTGATCGGTGCCGGGCCTCTGCCGATGGAGCGCATTTCAGCGTCCGTTATGGGCATACCGAGTCGGAACTTGATGTAGGACTTGGTCGCCGCGCGGGCCTGCCGGTTCGAGACGACCGAGTTGGCGACGATGCAGACGCCTTCCCATTCGGGATTCTTCTTCGACCAATCGATGGTGCCGAGGCTTTCCAGCCGGATGCGCCATTCGGGGTCCTTCATTAGCTCCTGTCCTAGGCCGCCGAGGGCTCGCAGCACCGTCGAGTGCGACGAGATTTTCTCGGCGCGCAGCTCTCGCGCTTCCTTGTGGTGGGTCAAGACTGCCGTCCAGTCTGGCATCTGCTTGGCGACGGCCGACCACCAATCGACCAGCAGCTCGACCTTGTCGCCAACCTTCTCGTCATCGCGGCCCTTGAGCAGTTCCGCGTTTGCGTCGTAAAGCGCGGCCAGGGTGAACAGCTTCGTCGATTTGGTTTTGAGCGTCTGGCTGTCCTTGTCGGTCAGCTCGCGGAAGACCGGCACTTCTTCCAGCGCGTCGAGCGTCGCGGCCGACACGGGATCGCGCTTGTCGTAAAGGATATCGAGCGACTTCGACGTCTTCTGCACGAAGCGGTTGAGGTCCGAGAACATTTGCTGGACGCGGTCCTTGTTCTCGTAAGGAAACAGCAGGACGGCGATGGTTTGATCGCCGAGGGCCGGGTTCTCCTTCAAGGCTGCCGCGATGCCCGCAGCGCGGTGTTGACCGTCGTTGATGATGAGGTCATCCCCTAGGCGCAGCTTGAGCACACCGAGCGAGCCGTCGCCACCGTTCTTGATCTCTTCGTAGACGGGATCGCTCTTGTAGGAGGCGGTGATCGCCGAGAACAAGTAGTCGTCCTCGTTGTCGAGGATGTAGTCGCGCAGATCAGGTACTCGCTTCTCGTTCAGCACTCGCTGCTCGCGATCTTCAGGCGTGAAGCCGGCCCAGTCCGTGAACTTGAACAGGTTGGGAACTGCGCTCATGGGCATGAGGCAGGCGAAGTAGGTGCGGGAGCCGAGCTTTCCCCGCATAGCTGGTACATGGACAAACATTTTTTCGTTCCTTCATGAAGAGCTCTGAGCCACAGAGCGCCAACCGCTCAAAGGCCGAGCGAGCTCGGTTAGAGTCGAACAAGAACTTCGGAAAGTTCACAGCTCGTCAAATAATATATAAGAGCTCTGTTAAAAGTCAAAAGAGCTCTATGATATTTACACGTGAGCTCTCTGGATTCGACCCAGTGAGCTGTTGGCGGCAGCCCAACCCTTACACCCTTCTCTGTCTTGCCGTCACTGACTAGCCGTCATATGGGCGGCGTAGTTGTATCCGCTGGTGACGCAGAACATCGACCAGTGACCTACCGCCGGTTCAACTACCAGCGGCTCAATGCAGTGCAGCTCGCAGCTCGGCCGCGGGCTCATGAGCCTGCTGGGTCTGACATACACGCAGGCGGCGCTCACCAACAGCTTCGAATGCGGTTCAGGGCAGATCGGCAACGTGCTCAAGCAGTCGGACACGGGACCGTCGAAGTAAATTCAGATCTTGCCGACGATGTCCGTGCCCATGCTGTAGCCACGGTGATAAGGATCTTGGACAGCGATCGCACGAAGAGGAGTTTGGTGACGACTTGCACGCCGCCTCGACAATCAGCTCAATGGCTGCTCACGCAGGCAGCTGTCGTTAAGGGCACGGGGTCGGGGGTCAGCTTTCAGTCTGAAGCGGCCCCTCGCTCTCACGTCCGCAGTTTTTGTCGCACTGATTGCCACCTTGCGACGCCGGCAATTGCCCAGCTTGCGCGCAGCGAACACATCTGCAAAACGGTGAAGTTCAGCGACCATGCGCCGATCACGGTGGATTACGAGTTTGTGATCTGAGCTGACGCAGCGCCTCGGAAACGCCGCTCCCGGCACCAAGCCTGACCGTCATCAAGGCTTCGGAGTTCGCTAGAGCTGGACCAACCGAGGCAACACGGTTACGCCCTCCACAATCAATTCACCCACGCCGATCGGCAGCTTGAACCGCCGCCTCCCCGCACTCCCCGGGTTCACGAAAAGCACGCCCTCGCGCTCCTCGACCTTGGGCATGTGCGAGTGGCCGTACACCACCACCCGCACACCCTCGCTCGCAGGATCGATCGCAAGCTCCGAGATGTCGTGGATGACGAAGATCCGGACGCCTTCGACCTGAAGCCGAGCCGTCTCGCCCAGCGACTTCGCCCAGTCCCCACGATCGTTGTTGCCGCGAACCACCGTGGTCGGCGCGATGGCCGCCAGCGTGTCGATCACGCCCTGCGTGCAGATGTCCCCCGCATGAATGATGTGGTCGCTGCCACGGAGGAACGCAAGCGCCTCCGGCCGCAGCAGATCGTGGGTATCCGAGATGAGTCCGATGCGGGCCATGGTGTTCCAGGTTTCAGGACGAAAGCTCGGGCAGTGCCTTTGCCAGGGTTTCGGTAAACGCAAGCATGCTCTCCGATTCGGCCACGCCGCGGCGCTTGATGCGATAGAAGTCGAGCGCCACCTTCGGCTTCACCAGGAGCGCGGTGTCGACCCGGTGGCGCTTGCAGGCCGTGAGCGCGAAGGTCGGCATCACCGCGCATCCGAAGCCCGCCTCCACCATCGAGATCAAGGTCTCGAAGAAGTTGAAGACCGGGCGGTCCTGGTCGCCTCGGCCGATGCGCGCCAACTGCAGTTCGATCAGTTTCTGGATTGGATTGCTGGGCGGGAGCCCGATCAAATCCTCGCTCCGCAGCGACGACCACGGAACGTCGGCCGTGCCCGATCGTTTCTGGCCGCCTCCATCCTGTAGGCGCGCAGCCACGACTCGCATGAGCTGGAAGCTCGCGACCGGCAAGCGCTCGATGCCCGGCGCCGTCTTGAAGAAGAAGCCAAGCCCCATGTCCGCCTCGCCCGCCTCCACCATCGATTGAACGTCTCGCAGGTCGGCATCGAATAGCCGCAGCTTCACGCCGGGATGCGTCTCGCGAAAGCGCCCGAAGACCTCGGGCAGCAGGTTCGACGACACCAGCGGCGTGGCCGCGATGCGCAGCGTCTGCCTCGACGCCTGGCCCTCGGCACCCAGCTGCGCGGTGATGTCGTCCAGCTCGGCGACCACCCGTTCCACCACCGGCAGCAGCCGGCGCCCCGCGGCCGTCAACGCGACCATGCGGGTGGTGCGATCGAACAGGCGCACGTCCATCTGGCGCTCCATTTCGCGGATCAACGTGCTCAAGCCGGCCTGCGTCATGTGCGCGGTTTCGGCGGCTCGCGTGAAGTTGCCGATGCGTGCCACCTGCAGGAAGGTTCGCATCTGGCGCACGGAAAGATTCATGGCGGCCGGTCATCTGGATTGGTGATGGATTCATACGATATCTAAATTTCCCCAATGAAGCCCGCCTGGGTCTAATGCCTGGTTTTCTTGGCGAAACACCGGAGAGACATGAACTCATCCAACGACGTGATCGTGCTGGGCGCCGGTATCGGCGGACTCACCTTGGCACTCAGCCTGCACCAGGCCGGCATTCCCTGCCGGGTCTACGAAGCCGTGCCCGAACTCAAGCCGCTCGGCGTCGGCATCAACCTGCTGCCGCACGCCGCTCGCGAGTTGTGCGAGTTGGGGCTGCAGCCCGCGCTCGACAAGGTCGGCGTCCGCACCAAGGAGGCGGTCTTCTTCACCTCGCACGGCCAGCTGGTGTTTCGCGAGGCCTCCGGCACCGATGCGGGTTACGACTGGCCGCAATACTCGATCCACCGCGGCGACCTGCATGCCGTGCTGCTCGAAGCGGTGCGCAAGCGCTTGGGCGCGGATCGGGTGGTCTGCGGACACCGCAATGTCGGGGTCGACCAGGACGAGCAAGGCGTGCTCGCGCATTTCGCCGCACCCGATGGCTCGACCCTGGAAAGCGTGCGCGGCGCGGTCGCGATCGGCAGCGACGGCATCCATTCGGTGCTCCGCAAGCAGCTCTATCCGAACGAAGGCGCGCCGCGCTATTCGGGCGTGAACATGTGGCGCGGCACCGCCGTGCACAAGCCGTTCCTGTCGGGGGCCAGCATGGTGCGGGCCGGCTGGCTCGACCTTGGCAAGATGGTGATCTATCCGATTCGCGACAACGTCGACGGCCAGGGCAACCAGTTGATCAATTGGGTCGCCGAAATCCATGCGCCTCAGCCTGCGCTGCAGGACTGGAGCCGACCCGGTCGGCTCGAGGATTTCCTGCCCGCGTTCAAAGATTGGCATTTCGACTGGCTCGACGTGCCGGCGTTGATCCGCTCGTCGGACACCATCCTCGAATATCCGATGGTCGACCAGGATCCGCTGCCGCGCTGGACGCACGGCCGGGTCACGCTGCTCGGCGATGCGGCGCATCCGATGGTGCCGCGCGGCTCCAACGGCGCGGGGCAAGCCATCATCGATGCGCGCTACCTCGCCGGCGCGATGAAGGAACTCGGCGTCGGAACGGCGGCGCTCGACGCCTACGACGCGGTGCGGGTGAAGGCCACCACCGAGGTGGTGCTCACCAACCGCAGCAATCCGCCCGACACCATCCTGCGCGAAGTGTTCGAGCGTTCCGGCGGCAAGCGCTTCGATCGGCTGGAGGACATCGTGACGATGGCCGAATTGCAGGCGATCTCCGACAACTACAAGCGGGTGGCGGGCTACGACCCGGCGGCGCTCAAGGCGCGACCCTCGTTCCTCTGAGCGCCGAAGCTCGGGCGCGAGTCGGCGCCGTGCTTCGCCTGTCCCCATTGCAACCTTCACCCCAGAAACCGGAGACCCCGATGCGTCCATTGATTCGACTGTTCGGCGCACTCGCGCTCGCCACCTCGGCCCTCGCCGCGCACGCCTGGCCCGACCAGCCCGTCACGCTGGTCGTGCCCTACACGCCCGGCACCGGCATCGACCTGATCGCGCGCCAGCTGTCGGCGCGCCTGCCGGCTGTCATCGGCCAGCCGGTGGTGGTCGACAACGTGGCGGGCGCGAGCGGCAACATCGGCAGCGACAAGGTCGCGCGCGCCAAGCCCGACGGCTACACCCTGCTGGTCCAGGTCAATACGCTGGTGATGAACAAGAGCCTCTACAAGTCGCTCTCTTACGACCCGGTCAACGACTTCGTGCCGGTGTCGCTCACCTCGTGGGGCACGCTGCTGCTGGTGACCAATCCGAACGTGCAGAAGACCACCTCGATCGCACAGGTGGTCGCGGCCGCGAAGAAGGACCCGGGCAAGCTCACCTATGCGACGCCGGGCGTCGGAACGCCCCATCACCTCTCGATGGCGATGATGCTGCAGTCGAGCGGCGCCGAGATGCTGCACGTGCCGTACAAGGGCACCGCGGGCGCCGTCACCGACTTGCTGGGCGGCCGGATCGACTACATGTTCCTGCCGGTGCACGTGGCGCTGCAGCACATCCAGGCCGGCAAGCTGAAGGCGATCGCCACCGGCAGCGACAAGCGCCTGTCGCAGCTCCCGGACGTGCCGACGCTCGCCGAATCCGGCATCAAGGGCGGCAACGTCGACATGTGGTACGGCGTGCTGGCGCCCAAGGGCACGCCGCCGGACGTGGTCGCGCGCCTGAACAAGGAGATCGCCGCCGTCCTCAAGCAGCCGGAGGTCGCGACCGCGTTCCAGTCGCAGGGCATGGTGCCTGCGGCCTCGACGCCGGCCGAGTTCAAGGAGCTGCTGGTGAAGGACACCCAGCGCTGGGCCGAGGTGGTGAAGCGCGGGAACATCACCGCGGAGTGACTCGAGTCGCGCCCTATCCGCGCTTGGCCGCCTTGTACAGGCCGTCGACCTTGCCGATGTTGGCCTCCAGCACCTTGATCCGGTCCGCCCCGCTGGGGTGGGTCGACAGGAAGCTCAGGCCGCCTCGCGACTTCGACGCCGCTGCCATCTTCTTCCAGAGCGAGACCGAGGCCCGGGGGTCGTAGCCGGCCCGCGCCGCGAGTTCGAGCCCGACCAGGTCGGCATCGGTCTCGTCGCTTCGGCTGAAGCGAAGCGAGATCAGCTGGGTGCCGGCACGCGCGGCCAGGTCACCGGTCTGACCGAGGCCCAGCAGCTGCGCGGTGATCGACAGCGCTGCGCCGGTACCGGCGCTCTTTGCCAGCCGCGCTCGGGCATGCTCGCGAAGGGCATGCGCCATCTCGTGACCCATCACCATGGCCGCTTCGTCGTCGGTCAGCTGCAGCTGGTCGAGCAGGCCCGTAAAGAAGGCGATCTTGCCGCCCGGCAGGCAGAAGGCATTGACCTGCTTGCTGGAGATCAGGTTCAGCTCCCACTTCCAACCGGCGGCTCGCGGATTCCACTGTTTGGCGAAAGGAATGATGCGACCGCCGATGGCCTGCAGTCTTTGCGCCTGCGGGCTGCCCTCCGGCACGAGCAGGTTCTTGGCCCGGGCCTGCGCCATCAGCTGCCCGTATTGCTGGACCCCGGCCTGCTCGATGTTCTCGGCCGGCACCAGGTTGCGGGCGACCGACAGGCCACCGACCTTGACCTGCGCATGCGCCGCGCCCGACAGGCCGGCAAAGCCCAGGGCAGCACCCGCGCCGGCCGCCAGCAGGAAGGAGCGGCGTCCCGGCTCCGGACGAACGGGTGAAAAACATTGCATGCACATGCAGGAATAATAAGAGCCCTCCCCCGCACGCCCCCATGTCCGCACCTCCGGCCTCCGAAGAAACCCCCGCCGCCCTGCCCTGGCGCGAATCGCTCAAGGTCTACCGGGAGCCGGCCACGCTCCGGATGCTGGCGCTGGGCTTCTCGGCCGGCCTGCCTTTCCTGCTGGTGCTCGGCACCTTGAGCTTCCGGCTTCGAGAAGCCGGCATCGACCGGACCACGATCGGCTACCTGAGCTGGGTCGGCCTCGCCTATGGCTTCAAGTGGATCTGGGCGCCGCTGGTGGACCGGATACCGATCCCGCTCGCGACCGCCTGGCTTGGCCGGCGGCGCAGCTGGTTGCTGGTCTCGCAGGTGGTGGTGATCGCCGGCCTGGTCGGCATGGCCTGGCTCGACCCGCGCGCCGGGCTCGAGCCGATGGTCTGGTGTGCGCTGCTGGTCGCCTTCGGCTCCGCCACCCAGGACATCGCGCTGGACGCATTCCGGATCGAATCGGCCGCCAACCGCAAGCAGGCCGCGCTGGCTGCGGCCTACCAGACCGGCTACCGGGTCGCGATGATCTGGGCCGGCGCCGGCGTGCTGTGGATCGCCGCCTGGGCCGAGGTCGAGGGCACGGCCGGCTACCAGAACACGGTCTGGAAGATCGCCTACCTCGCGATGGCCGCCTCCATGCTGGTCGGCATCCTCACGGTGCTGTTCTCGCCCGAGCCGGTGCGGGCCGAACTCGCCAAGGCGCGCAATGCGGCCGAGTGGCTGCGCAGCACCCTGGTCGAGCCCTTCGCCGATTTCTTCCGCCGGCACGGCTGGCAGGCCGCGCAGATCCTGGCGCTGATTGCCGTCTACCGCATCAGCGACGTGGTGATGGGCATCATGGCCAATCCGTTCTACGTCGACATGGGCTTCACCAAGAACGAGGTCGCGACCGTGAGCAAGACCTTCGGCGTGGTGATGACGCTGGTCGGCGCCTTCGTCGGCGGCATCCTGTCGATGCGGCTCGGCGTGTTGCGGGTGCTGATGCTCGGAGCGGTGCTCAGCGCCGCCAGCAACCTGCTCTTCGCCGGCCTGTCGATGCGCGGCCACGACGTCGCCGCCCTGGTGTGGGTGGTGTCGGCCGACAACCTGGCAGGCGGCATCGCGTCGGCCGCCTTCATCGCCTACCTGTCGAGCCTCACCAACGTCAGCTACTCGGCAACGCAGTACGCGCTTTTCAGCTCGCTGATGCTGCTTTTGCCGAAGTTCATCGCCGGGTACTCGGGCGTCTTCGTGGACGCCTTCGGCTACAACACCTTCTTCATCGCGACCGCGGCGCTGGGGGTGCCGGTGCTGCTGCTGGTGGCGCTGGTCGCGCGATCGCATCCGGCGCCCGGTCGAAGCTGAGCAAAGCCCCTCGGCTTGTCCGGTGACGGCCGGACTCTTCCATGTGCTGGTAGGCTTTGCCCGGCTCCAAACCCTCTTCTTGCCACCACCCACCTTCGCATCGTGCTGCCCCAACGCATTCCTCCCCTCCAAGTCAGCGCCTTCACCGCGACCTCGGCCGTCGGCGTCGGCAAGGAAGCGCTCCTCGACGCTCTCGAACATTCGCGCAGCGGCTTGCGCGCCAACGATTTCGGAGCGGCGCCGCTGCCGACCTGGATCGGACGGGTGGACGGGATCGAGGCGCTGACCTTGCCGCCGGAACTCGCCGGCTGGGACTGCCGCAACAATCGCCTTGCCTGGCTCGGGCTTCAAGCAGACGGCTTCCTCGAAGCCGTGTCCGCGGCCCGCGAGCGCTACGGCCCGTCCCGCATCGCGGTCATCCTGGGCACCTCGACCTCGAGCATCGGCGAGACCGAGCTGGCCTATACCCAGCTCGACGCCGATGGCAACTTCGGCGCCGACCAGCGCCGGCCCCTGGTCCACACGCCGCATTCGCTCGCCATGTTCGTGCAGCAGGCGCTCGGCCTCGAGGGGCCTTCCGAAACCATCTCCACCGCCTGCTCGTCGAGCGCCAAGGTGTTCGCCTCGGCCGAGCGGCTGA
The DNA here is from genome assembly GCA_902506565.1 of Burkholderiales bacterium 8X. Taxonomy (GTDB): domain Bacteria; phylum Pseudomonadota; class Gammaproteobacteria; order Burkholderiales; family Burkholderiaceae_C; genus Variovorax. The sequence goes on from LR732703.1 coordinate 4,413,474, forward strand.
TTCGCCTGGGCCTGATCGATGCGGCCGTGGTCGGCGGGGTCGACACCTTGTGCGGCAGCGTGCTGTTCGGCTTCAACTCGCTTGAACTGGTCTCGCCCGAACCCTGCCGCCCTTTCGATGCGAACCGCGACGGCATCAGCCTCGGCGAGGCCGCCGGCTTCGCGTTGCTGGAACGCGGCCCCGGCGCGCTCGAACTGCTCGGCTACGGCGAAGCCAGCGACGCGCACCACATGTCGACGCCGCATCCCCAGGGCCTCGGCGCCGAGCGCGCGCTCGACGACGCCCTGGCACGCGCCGGGCTCGGCACCGACGCCATCGACTACATCAACATGCACGGCACCGCCAGCACCAAGAACGACGAGGTCGAAGGCGCACTGGTCACCCGCCGCTTTCCGGAACGCACCCACGCGAGTTCGACCAAGGGCTTCACCGGGCACACGCTCGGCGCCGCCGGCATCGTCGAGGCTGTGATCAGCTTGCTGGCGATCGAACGCGGCATCCTGCCCGGCACGGTGAACACCGCCACGCTCGATCCCGAATGCGGCCCGCAGATCAAGCTGCAGCCGGCCAAGGGCGAGGTTCGCTACGCCTTGAGCAACTCGTTCGGCTTCGGCGGCAACAACTGCTCGCTGGTGTTCGGCAAGGGAGCCGCGCAATGAGCGGGCCGAGCATCGAGCCAACCGAAGCCAGGACCCAGGCCCACATGACCACGACGCCTCGCCAGACGCCCACCCTCTACATCGAAGGCCCGGCCTTCTGGGCGCCGAGCCTCCCCGGCTGGGAGATCGCTCGCGCCGTGTTCCGCGGCGAAGCGACGCCGACCGATCCGCCTTCCAAGCGCCCCTCGCCGCAAGTGCTGGCACCGGCCGAGCGGCGCCGCGCCCCGGACACGGTCGCCCTCGCGCTCGAAGTGGCCGCCGCAGCCGTCGCCGGTTCGGGCCGCAAGGCGGAAGACCTGCCCTGCGTCTTCGCATCGGCTCATGGCGACCTGGGCATCAACGACTACATGTGCACCACGTTGGCCAACGACCCGAAGCTGCTCTCGCCGATCAAGTTCCACAACTCGGTGCACAACGCGGCGGTCGGCTACTGGACCATCGGCACCGGCTGCATGGCGGCGAGCAATTCCCTGACCTCGTACGAAAGCAGCTTCGCCGCCGGCCTGCTCGAATCCGCCGCCCAATGCGCTGCCGACCAGCAGGCCGTTTTGCTGGCGGGCTTCGACATTCCTGCGGTCGGTGCGCTCGGTTCGGTCACCACCAGCCGCGAACTGCTGGCCGTCGCGATGGTGATCGCGCCGACCCGCACCGAACGCACCGTCGCCTCCTTCGACTGGTCGCTCGGCACGGGTGTACCGCCCGCGGCTTCCAGCTTGAGCGAGGCCTCGCGCGCGCTGCAGTCGAACGCAATGGCCGATGCCTTGCCGCTTTTCGAGGCGCTCGCGCGCGGAGGCGCGGGGCCTTTGTACCTGCCGCTTTCCGACAAGCTGTCGCTCACCCTCCGCTTCGAAGCAGGCAACTGAGACCCGCCATGAACAAGGTCCTCCACCGGCACGATGTCGTGATCATGGGCGGAGGGCTCGCCGGCCTCACGCTGGCCTTGCAGCTGCGTCGGCGCTTCGACGACCTGGACGTGGTGGTGCTCGAACGCCGGTCGCATCCCGTACCGCACGCCACCCACAAGGTCGGCGAATCGTCGGTCGAGATCGGCGCCCACTATTTCGATACCGTGCTCGGCCTCAAGCCGCACCTCAACCAGGCGCAGCTTCGCAAGTTCGGTTTCCGCTTCTTCTTCAGCGAAGGCCGCCGCGACATCGACCAGGTCACCGAGATCGGCGCCAGCCGCTACCTGCACGTGCCGAGCTACCAGATCGACCGCGGCATCTTCGAGAACTACCTCGCCGAGGAGGCGGCGGAGCAGGGCGTGCGCTTCATCGACGGCGCGCTGGTCGGCAAGGTCGAGCTGGCCGAAACCGCGCAGGATGCGCACCGGCTCGGCTGGTCGCAGGACGGCGTGAGCCACGAGATCCACACCCGCTGGCTGATCGACGCCTGCGGACGGGCCGGGCTGCTCAAGCGCAAGCTGGGACTGGCCGAGCCGAACGACCATGTCTGCAACGCGGTGTGGTTTCGCATCGGCGATCGCATCACCATCGATGACTGGTCGGACGATCCGGCCTGGCAGGCGCGCTGCGATCCGCAGGCACGATGGCTCTCGACCAACCACCTGGTGGGTGCCGGCTACTGGGTCTGGCTGATCCCGCTCGCGTCGGGTTCGCATTCGGTCGGTATCGTGGCCGACCCGCGCATCCATCCGCTCGACCGCTTCGACACCTTCGACAAGGCGATGGATTGGTTCGCCGAATGGCAGCCGCGGCTTTTCGACGAGCTCGACGGCAAACGCGAGCTGCTGCAGGACTTCGCGTTCTTCCGCAACTTCTCGTACGGCTGCCGGCAGGTCTTCTCGGGCCAACGCTGGGCATTGACCGGCGAGGCGGGGCTTTTTCTCGATCCGTTCTATTCGCCCGGCAGCGACTTCATCGCGATGAGCAACACCTACATCACCGACCTGATCGCGCACGACCGCGCCGGGCATTCGGTCGATGCACGGGCCACGCTCTACGACCAGATCTATCACTCGTTCTACGAAAGCACGCTCGCGCTCTACAAGGACCAGTACGCGCTCTTCGGCGACCCCGAGGTGCTGCCGGTGAAGGTGATCTGGGACTACACCTATTACTGGGGCGTGCTCTCGCAGATCTTCTTCCAGCAGAAGCTGACCGACCTCGCGCTCCTCGGCAGCGTCAAGGACGAGCTTCAGCATTCGCAGCGGCTCAACTTCGCGATGCAGGACTTCCTGCGGGCCTGGGGCGCCGTCAGCAGCAAGCGCAACCGGGCAGTGATGCTCGACCAGGCCGACCTGCCGTGGTTCGCCGAACTCAACCGCAGCCTCAACGACCGGCTGGACGGACCCGCCTTCAAGACGCGGATGCGGGCCTCGGTCGCGCAGCTGGGCCAATTGGCCGGCGAGATCGTCGAGCGTGCCTGCGCCGCCTACCCGGGCCTCGACTGCAGCGAGATGAAGTCGCTGCTGGCAGCCCGCGAGCTGGCCGTGCCCACCATCGGCCACTCGGAGCCGATGCTCTTCGCCATCGCGTAGGCGAGCCCCGGAAGGCAGGTTTACGTCAACTTTACGGAGCCTTCAAGCCCGGTTGCCGCCGCGGAGCGACCATCTGGCAAAGACGGCCACATCCGTCGGAGCATTGAAATGAGCAGTCCGCAAATCCTGATGATCGAAGACGACACCCGCCTCGCGCAGATGGTGGGCGAGTACCTGACCCAATCCGGCTTCGGCTTCACCCACGCGGTGGACGGCGCCACCGGCCTTGCCCAGGTGCAGGAACGCTCGCCCGACCTGGTCATTCTCGACCTGATGCTGCCGGACACTGATGGGCTCGAAGTCTGCCGCCGCATCCGTTCGCTTCCCAACGCCCTCGCCAAGGTTTCGGTGCTGATGCTCACCGCCAAGGGCGATCCGATGGACCGCATCATCGGCCTCGAAATCGGCGCCGACGACTACCTGCCCAAGCCCTTCGAGCCGCGCGAACTGCTGGCCCGCATCCGCGCCGTGCTGCGACGGCGCGGCGAAGGCACGAGCGCCACCACGCCCGCCATGGTGATGCGCTTCGGCTCGCTCGAAATCGATCGCAATGCCCGCACCGTGACCGTGCGCGGCGAGCCGGCCGAACTCACCTCCTATCAGTTCGACCTGCTGGTGGCGATGGCCGAGCGCGCCGGCCGCGTGTTGTCGCGCGACCAGATCATGGAGGCGGTTCGCGGGCGCGAACTCGAGGCCTTCGATCGATCGATCGACGTGCACATGGGCCGCATCCGGGCTGCGATCGAGGTCGATGCCAAGAACCCGAAACGCATCCTGACCGTGCGCGGCGTGGGCTACGTCTTCGCCAAGCAGCAGGACTGAGCGGGCGGGCAGCGAGTCGTGAAGGCCATGCTCAACCTGTATCGCCGGCATCTCTACTTCCGGATCTGGCTCGCCATCGTCGGCGGCGTCGTGATCCTGACGCTGACCGCGAATTGGATCGTGCGCGAAGCCGCGCAGAACGAGCGCGAGCGCCTGTCGGCCGTGCCGCGTGACGTGGTGGTTCTGAACGACAACGACGTGCCGATCGGCAGCGGCAAAGCGCTGCGCGTGCCGGGGCAGGGCCTCGAGTTCGACGTGAACCTGAGCGACGGCCGGGCAATCACCCTGCGCGTGGCACCGCGCGAACGCCCGAGCGGCACCGGCGGCATCGCGCCCTGGCGCACGCCCTTCGGGCTCGGCTGGATGATCGCGCTGGTCGGCATCGCGGTCGGCCTCGGCGTCTATCCGGTGGTGCGCAAGCTGACCAAGCGGCTCGAGGCGCTGCAGCGAGGCGTGCAGAAATGGGGCGAGGGCGACTTGTCGGTGCGGGTCGCCGAAGAAGGGCAGGACGAAGTGGCCGATCTATCCAACCGATTCAATTCCGCCGCGGCGCGCATCGAGGAACTGGTGCGCTCGCACAAGTCGCTGCTCGCCAACGCCTCGCACGAACTTCGCTCGCCGCTGACCCGCATCCGCATGGGGCTCGAACTGATGGGCGAGCGGCCGAGCCAGAACGCGCGCGACGAGATCGCCCGCAACATCAACGAACTCGACCAGCTGATCGACGAGATCCTGCTGGCCAGCCGGCTCGACGCCAAGGAAGCCGACATGGGCATGGTCGAAGCGGTCGACCTGACCGGGCTCGCCGCCGAGGAATGCGCGCGGGTCGGCGCCGAACTGGCGCTCGCCTCCGCCACGCAAAGCGACGCGCTGACCGTGCACGGCGTGCCGCGGCTCCTTCGGCGCGCGATTCGCAACCTGCTCGAGAACGCCCGCCGATACGGCGCCGGCGAGATCAGCGTCGAGCTCGCCAGCACCGGGCGGCGCGCCGAGATCCGCGTCAACGACCGCGGCCCGGGCGTTCCGGCCGAGCTGCGCGAGCGCATCTTCGAGCCCTTCTATCGACTGCCGGGCGCCAGCGAACGCAACGGCGGCGTCGGGCTGGGCCTGGCGCTGGTGAAGTCGATCACCGAGCGTCATGGCGGCAGCGTGCGCTGCGAGGATCGACCCGGCGGCGGGGCTTCATTCGTGATCGCATTGCCGAACTGAGCGAGCGGCGTGGCCCCCGGCGGGCTTCATAGAATTCCGCCCCATGCTTCGTTCGAAACTCGTCGGGCCCGCGGCCATGTTCTGGGGGCTCGCCGTGTTCATGCCGGTCGGCGTGCCCTACCTGGCCGCCTTCCTTCTCCTTGCAAGCCTGCTGGTCGCAGGCGACTGGCGCGAGCGCTGGCTGCGGCTTCGCGGCAACCCGCTCTGGTGGCCCCTGGTGGCCTACCTGGCATGGACGCTGATCGTGCTTGCGATCCGGCCGCACTATCCCCAGACGCCGTCGAACCTGGTGCATGGCCTTCGCATCGCGGCCACGGTGGCGATGGCGATGGCCCTGACCCGTGGCGAGGCGCTCTGGGCGTTGCGGGGCTTCCTGCTGATGGCCGCCTTCAACATCCTGATGATCGGCTCGTTCTACGCCTTCGGCTGGCCGTACTGGGAGCCGTGGCGCGGCGTGCTGCTCCTGATCGGCAACAAGTCGATCAGCAATGCGCTGCTGTTCACCGTGTTGGCGGTGAGCGCGGCGGTCTTCCTGCTCGACGGCCTGGCGCACCGGCGCTTTCGCCGGGTGCTGCCGGCGCTTGGCGTGATCGCCGCAGTGGTCGCGATCATCACCTTGACCTTGCCCTCGCGCACCTCGCTGCTCGGGCTGCTTCTGGTCATCCCGGCGGCCTGCGTGCATCAATGGCGAAGGCAGCTCAAGGTGCTGGCCGTGGCCATGCTGGTGGGCGGCGTCGTGGTGGCGGCGGCGCTATGGAATTCGCCCGCGGTGCAGCAGAAGTTCGCGCTCGGCGTGCAGGAGATCGAGGCGGCGCAGGCCGGTGCGGTGTCCGAGGGCAGCTGGGTGGTGCGCTACTACATGTACCGGGACACCGGCCGCATGATCCTCGACCGGCCGATCGCCGGCTGGGGCATCGGCGGCTGGACCGAGCAATGGCACCTGCGCGGACCGAAGCTGCTGGCCGACTACAACATGCCGCACAACGACCTGCTCTGGATGGGTTCGCAAGCGGGCCTCCCTGGCGCGTTGAGCCTGCTCGCGATCATGCTGGCGGGCCTGTGGCTGGCCTGGAAGCGGGACGACATCGTCGGCCGCTACGCCTTCGTCGCGATGCTGATCCTGCTGATCGCCACCAATGCCAACTCGGCGCTGCGGGATGCGCAGATCGGGCTCAGCATCCTGTGGGTGGCAATGATCTACCTGCGACTCGCGCTGGAACCGGGCCCGGTCGCCATCCTCAGTGGTGGCCTCCGGCCGACTCGCCGGCCTTGAGCCGGTACACCGTGCCGCAGTAGGGGCAGCGGGTCTCGCCGGTGCGCGCGACATCGAGGTACACCTTCGGATGCGCGCTCCAGAGCTTCATGTCGGCCTTGGGACTCGGGCAGAACACGCCGCCCTGGTGATTGAGGTCGGTGGCCAGCAGTTCGACGACGGCAGTGGTGGGCATGGGTTTCTCAGACTTTCGCGAGCCACTCGGCGTACTTGGGATTGCGGCCGTTGACGATCTCGAAGAAGGCGCTCTGGATCTTCTCGGTGATGGGACCGCGGGAGCCGCTTCCGATCTCGATGCGGTCGAGTTCGCGGATCGGCGTGACCTCGGCCGCAGTGCCGGTGAAGAAGGCCTCTTCGGCGATGTAGACCTCGTCGCGCGTGATGCGCTTTTGCACGAGTTCGAGGCCCAGGTCCTTGCAGATGTGCAGCACGGTGTTGCGCGTGATGCCGTTGAGCGCGCCGGCCGAAAGGTCGGGCGTGTAGACCACGCCGCCCTTGACCACGAAGATGTTCTCGCCCGCGCCTTCGGAGACGAAGCCGCTGGCATCGAGCAGCAGCGCCTCGTCGTAGCCGTCGTCGAGCGCTTCCATGTTGGCGAGGATCGAGTTGGTGTAGTTGCTCACCGCCTTGGCCTGCGTCATGGTGATGTTGACGTGGTGGCGGGTGTAGCTGGAGGTCTTGACGCGGATGCCGCGCTTCATGCCTTCTTCGCCGAGGTAGGCGCCCCAGGACCAGGCCGCGACCATGGCGTGGATCCGGTTGCCCTTGGGGCTCACGCCGAGCTTCTCGGAACCGATCCAGACCAGCGGACGCAGGTAGCAGCTTTCGAGCTTGTTCTCGCGCACCACCAGCTTCTGCGCCTCGATCATCTCGTCCTGGCTGAACGGGATCTTCATGCGCAGGATCTTGGCGCTGTTGAAAAGCCGCTCGGTGTGCTCGGCCAGCCGGAAGATCGCCGTGCCTTCGGCAGTGTTGTAGGCCCGCACGCCCTCGAAGGCGCCGCAGCCGTAGTGGAGGGTGTGGCTGAGCACATGCACCTTGGCATCGCGCCAGTCGACCAGTTCGCCGTCCATCCAGATCTTGCCGTCGCGGTCGTCCAGGGACGGAACGGGCGGAACGAGTGTGCTCATGGTGTGGGTCCTTCGGGCGCAGGGAAGTCGCAAAAGCTTTCCATTTTAGGGGCCCCGAAACGGCCGCGCACCGGGCGCGCGCAACGACAATCCACCGCTTTTGCAGATCCGTCAGAAAAGGGAATCAGTGTCCGTCTTCAAGAACGTCATCGTCTATCGCATCGAACCCACCTGGGTCGCCACGCTCGACCAGATCGAGCAGGCGCTCGGCACCGAGCGCTTCGCACCCTGCAGCCCTTCGCAGGAGCGGTCGGCCGGCTGGACCGAACCACGGGGCCAGGCCAGCGGCCCGCTGGCGGAGTCCATCGGCGGCCAATGGCTGCTCGAATACATGATCGAGAGCAAGACGCTGCCGGCATCGGTGGTGCGTCGCAAGGTCGAGGAGCGGGCCGCGCAGATCGAGGCCACCACCGGCCGCAAGCCGGGCAAGAAGGAAAAGAAGGAACTCAAGGAAGACGTCACGCACGAGCTGCTGCCGCTCGCCTTCACCCGGCATGCACGGGTCGCGGTCTGGATCGACTCGAACGCACGCCGTCTGGTCGTGAACGTCAGCAATCCGGCGCGCGCCGACGAGATCGTGAGCAGCCTGGTCAAGCTGCTGGACGGTTTCGCGGTCGCGCTGATCAACACCCAGGTCGAGCCGGCGGTCGCGATGTCCGACTGGCTGTCCACGCAGGAGCCGCCGGCCGGCTTCACCATCGATCGCGAATGCGAACTCAAGGCAACCGACGATTCGAAAGCCGTGGTGCGCTACGCCAAGCATCCGCTCGACATCGAGGAGATCAAGCAGCATATCGCCGATGGCAAGCGGCCGACCCGCCTCGCGCTCACCTGGGAAGACCGGGTGTCCTTCGAGCTGACCGAGGGCATGCAGCTGCGCAAGATCGTGTTCCTCGAAGGCACGCTCGACGATGCGGGCGGCTCGGGCCATGGCGATACGAAGGAAGACGACTTCGACGCGAACGCGGCGATCGCGACCGGCGAGCTCGGCCAGCTGGTGCCGGACTTGCTCGAAGCCCTGGGCGGGGAGATGCAACTCGGCACGGCCGCGCCGGCCGAGAAGGCAGGGCCAGGCAGCGCTTCGGCGGGCGCGGCAGGCGGACCGTCGGACATCGACCAGCTCGCCGACGAATCGGCGCCGTTCTAAGAGCGCCGTTCCAAGAGCGCCGTTCGTTGCAAGGGCGCCGTTCCAGCGGCGCCGCTTTGAAAGCGCCGTCCTGGCGCGTCCTTCTAGACCGGCGGGCGCAGCGCGTCGGCAGCGCCGGGCCGCACGGCGTCGGCGCTCGACCTGCTGCCCGCGGCTCCGCCGGCACCATCGGCTTCGACGCCGATGCCCTGCTCGGCCGCCAGCGCTTCTTCTTGCAAGGCCGGATCGGGCCGCACCAGGCGCCATTCGGTCAACTTGCCGCCGACGAAGGTGGCATCGACCCACGATCCGCCGGCGTCCGCCCAGCGGAATACTTCGGGCTGCTGGTCCTTGGGCGAACGTTGCTCGCCGAGCGCGCGCGTCATGGCGATCACGTGCAGCAAGGTCATCTTCGGCTTGAGCTTGGCGTTGAGCATCACCGAGCTGGCGACCGTTCCGATCGGCCGGTCGGTCGCTCGCTTCAGGACCTGCATGGTGCGGTTGAGGTGCATCAGCAGGAACATGACGATGGCGCCGGCCGCCAAGGCGACGCCGCCCCAACCGTAGGCCCGATAGGCGCCGACCAGCAACAGGAGGCCGGCGAGCGGAACGAAGATTCTTCCGAGATTCATGATTCGCATTGTCGCTTCGCGCCCGTGGCCGAGCAGCGCCGGCCGCTCACCGGCCGCTCACCGGCGCCGTTCCCCGGCTGCCCCGCCTGCGCTCGCCGGCGAGGCCATCAGGACAGGGTCCGCACCACGTCCATCGCCTCTTCGATCCGTTCGACCGCGTGAATGGTCAGGCCTTCGATTTCCTTGGCGCCCTTGCGCGGACTGTTGGCCTTGGGCACCACGGCCACGCTGAAGCCGAGCTTGGCCGCTTCGCGCAGCCGCTCCTGGCCGCGCGGCGCCGGGCGCACTTCGCCGGCCAGCCCGACCTCGCCGAATGCGATGAAGCCCTTGGGCAGCGGCTTGCCGCGCAGGCTCGACGTGATCGCCAGCATCACCGCGAGGTCGGCCGCCGGCTCGCTGATGCGCACGCCGCCGACCGCGTTCACGAACACGTCCTGGTCCATGCAGGCGATGCCGGCATGCCGATGCAGCACCGCCAGCAGCATCGCCAGCCGATCGCGATCGAGGCCGACCGACAGGCGCCGCGGGCTCGGTCCGCCGTCGTCGACCAGCGCCTGGATCTCGACCAGCATCGGCCGCGTGCCTTCGAGCGTGACCAGCACCACGCTGCCGGGCACCGGTTCGGCATGCTGGCTGAGGAAGATCGCACTCGGATTCGCGACGCCCTTCAGGCCGCGTTCGGTCATCGCGAAGACGCCGATCTCGTTGACCGCGCCGAAGCGGTTCTTGATGGCGCGCACCAGGCGAAAGCTCGAATGCGTGTCGCCCTCGAAGTACAGCACCGTGTCGACCATGTGCTCCAGCACCCGCGGGCCGGCCAGCGCGCCTTCCTTGGTGACATGGCCGACCAGCACGATCGCGGTGCCGCTCGCCTTCGCGAATCGCGTGAGGTGCGCGGCACATTCGCGCACCTGGGCGACCGAGCCGGGCGCAGAGGTCAGTTGGTCCGAATAGACGGTCTGGATCGAATCGATCACGGCGATCGCCGGCCTCGTCGCGTCCAGCGTGGCGATGATCTTCTCCAGCTGGATCTCGGCCAGCACCTGCACCTGCGAATGGTCGAGGCCGAGCCGGCGCGAACGCAGCGCCACCTGGGCGCCGCTTTCCTCGCCGGTGACGTAGAGCGAATTGCGGCCGGCGCGTTGCAGCGCATCGACCGCCTGCAACAGCAGGGTCGATTTGCCGATGCCCGGGTCGCCGCCGATCAGCGTGACGCCGCCGTCGACGATGCCGCCGCCCAGCACGCGATCGAGTTCCTCGATGCCGGTCGGCGTGCGCTCGATGTCGGTCGCCTCGATCTCCGACAGGGTCGCCAGCTCGGACGCGCCCGCCAGCGCGGCGAAGGTATTGCCGAAACGATTGTTCGCGGCGCCGCCGGCCGGCGCGGCAGCCTGCTCGACCAGCGTGTTCCAGGCATTGCAGTTCGGGCACTTGCCGAGCCAGCGCGGGCTGGTGCCGCCGCACTCGGTACAGACATAGACGGTTTTTTCCTTGGCCATCGACCGAGTGTAGGGAGCCGGTCGGGGCATGCGGGAAAACCCCGAACAGAAGGCTCCGTCGAGGTCTTGCAGAAAATTTAACATGTTAAATAATCGAGCGCTTCGCCGCATCGACATGAGCACGCCCTTCGTCCATCGCAACCTGCCCCGCCTGCTCCTGCAGGCGCGCGAAGCCGTCATGGCGCACACCCGGCCGAGCCTGCGCGAGCACGGCCTGAGCGACCAGCAATGGCGGGTGCTGCGGGTGCTGGGCGAACACGGCGCGGTCGAGACCGGGCGGGTGGCGCGAGAGGCCTTCATCCTCGGCCCGAGCCTGACCGGCGTGCTGGCCCGCATGGAGCGCGACGGCCTGATTCGCCGAGAGCGCGATCCGGCCGACCAGCGCCGCACGGCGGTCGAGGCCACCGCCAAGGGCAAGCGCCTGGTCGCGCGCCTGTCGCGCGCCATCGAGGCGCACTACGCCTGGATGGAAGAAAGCCTGGGCGAACAGAAGCTGTCGCAGCTCTATCGCCTGCTCGACGAAGTGATCGAGCTCGAAAAGCCGGGCACCGAAGAAGCGGCCGGCGACTCGGACCACGAAACCGAGTCCATCCAACCCGACACCGAGACCACCCCATGAGCTTCATGCCCACCGGCACCGTCTATGGCGTGCTGCTGAACTTCCGCGCCGAGCAGGAAGCCTTGGCCGCGCAGATGACCCAGCCGCCCTACAAGGCGCCGCCGAAGGCGCCGGTGCTCTACGTCAAGACCGCGAACACCTGGAGCCCGCATGCCAGCCCGATCGCGCTGCCCGCCGGCGTCGCCGAGGTCGAGATCGGCGCCACGGTCGGCATGGTGATCGGCGCCGACGGCGACGTCGAGGGCTTCGTGCTGATGAACGACCTGTCGATCCCGCACGCAAGCTTCTTCCGGCCTCCGGTCAAGTTCAAGTGCGTCGACGGTTTCCTCGGAATCGGGCCGGCCACCACCGATGCGCAGGACATCGCGGACCCCGCCGGCATCACGCTCGAAGTTCGCATCAACGGCGAGCTCGCGCAAACCATCTCGTTCGAGGGCACGGTCCGGAGCGCCTCGCAGCTGTTGTCGGACGTGAGCGACTTCATGACCCTCGCCCATGGAGAGGTGCTGATGCTGGGCTGCGACCTCGGCCGACCGAAGGCCCGAGCCGGCGACCGCATCGAGATCAGCGCGCCGGGCTTCGAAACGCTCTCGAACACGCTGGTATCCAGCCCGGAGGATCGCGCATGAAACACGCCCGCGTTTCGCTGGAAGGCCAGGTGCACGACGCGGTCGAGCGCGACGGCCGCCTGCTGCTGGGCGATGGCCGAAGCCTCGACTTCGACCAGGTGCAATGGTTGCCGCCGCTCGCGCCGACGCCACGGCCGCGAACCATCCTGGCACTCGGCCTCAACTATGCCGACCATGCCAAGGAACTCGAGTTCAAGGCGCCCGAGGAGCCGCTGGTGTTCGTCAAGGGCGAGAGCACGCTCATCGGCCACCGCGCCATCACCGAGCGGCCGGCCGGCGTCGAGTTCATGCATTACGAATGCGAGCTCGCGATCGTCATCGGCAAGACCGCCCGCCAGGTCGCGCGGGCCGATGCCTACGATTTCGTCGGCGGCTACACGGTCGCCAACGACTACGCGATCCGCGACTACCTCGAGAACTGGTATCGGCCCAACCTGCGGGTGAAGAACCGGCCGACCTGCACCCCGATCGGCCCTTGGCGGGTCGATGCGGCGGACGTGCCCGATCCGATGTCGCTCGACCTGCGCACCACGGTCAACGGCAAGCTCACCCAGTCGGGCAACACGCGCGACATGATCTTCGACGTGCCGTTCCTCATCGAGTATTTCTCGCGTTTCATGACGCTCTCGCCGGGCGACCTGATCCTCACCGGCACGCCCGACGGCGTGGTCGACTGCCGGCACGGCGACACCGTCGTCACCGAAATCGAGGGCATCGGCGCCCTCGTCAACACCATCCGGGAAATTGCATGAAAGTCGATCACCTGATCAACGGCAAGGCGGTCGCGGGCCGCGACTACTTCCAGACCGTCAACCCCGCCACGCAGGAAGTACTGGCCGAGGTCGCCGCCGGCGGCGAGCAGGAAGTCAACGCCGCGGTCGAGGCGGCCAAGGCGGCCTTTCCGAACTGGGCCGCCACGCCGGCGCCGCAGCGCGCCAAGCTGATTCGCAAGCTCGGCGACCTGATCGCCGCCCACGTGCCGGAGATCGCGCGCACCGAGACCGACGACTGCGGCCAGGTCATCGCGCAGACCGGCAAGCAGCTGGTGCCGCGGGCGGCCGACAACTTCTACTACTTCGCCGAGATGTGCACCCGGGTCGACGGCCACACCTACCCGACCGAGACGCACCTCAACTACACCCTGTTCCATCCGGTCGGCGTCTGCGCGCTGATCTCGCCCTGGAACGTGCCTTTCATGACCTCCACCTGGAAGGTCGCGCCCTGCCTCGCCTTCGGCAACACCGCGGTTCTGAAGATGAGCGAGCTGTCGCCGCTCACGGCCGCGCGGCTCGGCGAACTCGCGCTCGAGGCCGGCATTCCGCCGGGCGTGCTCAACCTGGTACACGGCTATGGGCAGGAGGCCGGCGAACCGCTGGTGTCGCACCGCGACGTGCGCGCGATCTCGTTCACCGGATCGACCGCCACCGGCAACCGCATCGTGAAGAGCGCGGGCCTCAAGAAGTTCAGCATGGAGCTCGGCGGCAAGAGCCCCTTCGTGGTGTTCGAGGATGCCGACCTCGCCCGTGCGCTCGATGCCGCGGTGTTCATGATCTTCAGCAACAACGGCGAGCGCTGCACCGCCGGTTCGCGCATCCTGGTGCAACGCTCGATCTATGCCGACTTCGTGTCGAAGTTCGTCGAGCGTGCCAAGCGCATCGTGGTCGGCGATCCGCTCGACGAGAAGACCATCGTCGGCCCGATGATCTCGCAGGCCCACCTGGCCAAGGTGCGCAGCTACATCGAGCTCGGCCCGAAGGAAGGCGCCACCCTGCTCTGCGGCGGGCTCGGCACGCCCGAGCTGCCGGCACGTGTGCAGCAGGGCAACTACGTGCTGCCGACGGTGTTCGCGGATGTCGACAACCGCATGAAGATCGCGCAGGAAGAGATCTTCGGGCCGGTCGCCTGCCTGATCCCGTTCGACGACGAGGCCGATGCGATCCGGCAGGCGAACGACATCGACTACGGCCTCTCCAGCTACGTCTGGACCGAGAACATCGGCCGCGCCCACCGGGTCGCCGCCGCGGTCGAGGCCGGCATGTGCTTCGTCAACAGCCAGAACGTGCGAGACCTGCGCCAGCCCTTCGGCGGAACCAAGGCCTCGGGCACCGGACGCGAAGGCGGCACCTGGAGCTACGAGGTCTTCTGCGAACCGAAGAACGTGGCGGTGTCGATGGGTTCGCACCACATTCCGCACTGGGGCGTCTAGGTCTGCCATGAGCCTCTATGCGATGCAGAAATTCCTGTTCGCGATGAACCGCGAACCCGAGGTGCAGCGCCGCTATCTCGAAGGCGGCGAGGCGCGTGCGGCGCTGCTCGCCGGCTTCGACCTCGAGGACGAGGAGCGCGCCGCGATCGACCAGGGCGACATCGGCAAGCTCTACGTGCTGGGTTGCAACGGCCAGCTGCTGATGCACTTCGCGCCGCTGCTCGGCATGCCGTGGGCCGACTACATCGCCGCCATGCGGGAGGGCGTGCGGCAGTACGGCCCGGTGCGTGCCGGCATCTACGCCATGACCACCGCGCAGGACCAGAAGGTGGCCGGCGTATGAACACCATCCGGAGACTTCGATGAGCCTCGTATTCGCCGGCGTCTGCAGCCACGCCCCCGGCATCACCGGCCGCGCGCACCTGGCCGAGGCCGCCATCAAGGACGAGTTCCACGCGCAGTTCCATCGCCTCGGCGAAGCGATGCGCGCGAGCCGCCCGGATGCGGTGATCGTGGTCGCGGCCGAGCACTTCGCGAACTTCTTCATGAACAACATGCCGGCCTACGCGATCGGCATGGCGGACCACTACGAAGGTCCGATCGAGGATCCGAAATGGCTCGGCATCGAACGCACCCGGATCCCGGGCGATGCAGCGCTCTCGCAGCGGCTGATCCGCGAAGTGATGCAGACGGTCGACGTCGCCTACGCCGAGGAATGGAAGTTCGACCACGGCATCATCGTGCCGCTCAATTTCCTGACGCCGAAGTTCGACACCACGGTGATACCGGTCAACATCAATTGCCAGGGGCCGCCGCTCACGCCGCTGCACCGCGCCTGGGCCTTCGGCGAGGCGCTGCGCCGCGCCTGCGACCAGGCGCCGGAGCGCATCGCGCTGATCGGCACCGGCGGCATCTCGCATTGGCCGGCCACGCCGGATTCGGGCAAGGTGAACGAAGCCTGGGACCGCGAGTTCATGGACAAGTGGTGCGCCAACGACCGCGAGGCGCTGCTGTCGATGGACCGCTACAACGACGAGGCCACCTACCGCGAAGCCGGGCAAGGCGGCTTCGAGATCCGCACCTTCCTCACCGTGGCGGCAGCCGCCCGCGGCAAGGGAGAGATCTTCCACATGAAAGCCATTCCGATCTTCGCGGTGACCTGCACGGCCGCCGCGATGTCGGTGGAGTGAAGCCATGCCCCACCTGGTGATCCTGTACACCCCGAACATCGAGCTGCACACCGACATGCCGGCGCTGTGCCGCGCGATGGCGGACGGCATGCTGGCGCAGAAGGACGACGGCGGCAGGCAGGTGTTCCCGACCGGCGGCACGCGCGTGCTGGCCTACCCGGCCGCGCATCACGCGGTGGCGGACGGCAGCGGCGACCACGGCTTCGTCTACCTCAACCTGCGGATCGCGCGGGGTCGGCCCGCCGAACTTCAGCAGCGGATCGGGGATGCGCTGCTGGCGATCGCGCGCCGGCATTTCGAGCCGCTGCTCGCATCCCACAAGGTCGGCATCACGCTGCAGATCGACGAGAGCCCGGGGCAGGTGTACGACGGCAAGTGCGGCAACCTGCATCCGCTTTTCAACGCGGGATGAACATGCTCGACAAGGATCTGATCGGCCGACTGGCCGCCGAACTGCACCAGAGCGAGAAGTCGCGGGTGCAGGTCAGGCATTTTTCGCAGCGCCATCCCGAAATGACGATCGAGGACGGCTACGCGATCTCGCGCGCCTGGGTCGCGGCCAAGCTGGCCGAGGGCCGGGTGGTGCGCGGCCACAAGATCGGGCTGACCTCGCGCGCGATGCAGCAGTCGAGCCAGATCGACGAGCCCGACTACGGGACGCTCCTGGACGACATGTTCTTCGAGCAGGGCGACATCCCCTTCGACCGCTTCATCGCGCCGCGGGTCGAGGTCGAGCTCGCCTTCGTGCTCGGCCGCCGGCTGCAAGGCCCGAACGTGACGCTCTGCGACGTGCTGGCCGCCACCGACTACGTGCTGCCGGCCATCGAGATCATCGACGCCCGCATCGAGCAGTTCGACCGCGATACGCGCAAGCCGCGCCGCGTCTTCGACACCATCGCGGACAACGCCGCCAATGCCGGCATCGTGACCGGCGGACGCCCGGTCAAGCCGGACGCGGTCGACCTGCGCTGGGTCGCGGCGCTGCTCTACAAGAACGGCGTCATCGAGGAATCGGGCGTCGCCGCGGCGGTGCTCAATCACCCGGCCACCGGCGTGGCCTGGCTGGCCAACAAGCTGGCGCCCTGGGACGAGGCGCTGGAGGCCGGCGAAGTGGTGCTGGGCGGATCGTTCACGCGGCCGACCACGGCGGTGCGCGGCGACACCTTCCATGCAGACTACGGTCCGCTCGGTTCCATTTCCTTTCGATTCACCTGAAGCGGCCACCCTCCATGCAAACGCCCGTCAATCCTTTCAAAGAAGCCCTCAAGGCCGGCCAGGCACAGATCGGCCTCTGGGTCGGCCTGGCCGACGGCTATGCCGCCGAACTCATCGCCGGCACCGGCTACGACTGGCTGCTGCTCGACGGCGAGCATGCGCCCAACGACGTGCGCTCGATCCTGCGGCAGCTGCAGGCGGTCTCGAGCGCCTGGTCGGCCGGCGGCCCGCGCTCGCATCCCGTGGTGCGGGTGCCGGTCGGCGAGACGGCGCTGATCAAGCAGGTGCTCGACCTCGGCGCGCAGACCGTGCTGGTGCCGATGGTCGACACCGCCGAGCAGGCCACGCAGCTGGTGCAGGCAATGCGCTACCCGCCCGAGGGCATCCGCGGCATGGGAAGCGCCCTGGCACGCGCCTCGCGCTGGCAGGCCTATCCGAACTACCTGCACGAAGCCAACGCCCAGGCCTGCCTGCTGGTGCAGGTCGAGACCGTGGAAGCGATGCGCAACATCGACGCGATCGCCGCGACGCCGGGTGTCGACGGCGTCTTCATCGGGCCGGCCGACCTGTCGGCATCGATGGGCTTCGTCGGGCAGCCGAACCATCCGGAAGTGCAGGCGGAGATCGCACGCGGCATCTCGCGCATCAAGGCGGCCGGCAAGGCGCCCGGTATTCTCTCGACCACCGACGAGCAAGCGCGCAAGTGGCTGGCCGCTGGCGCGCTCTTCGTCGCGGTCGGCGTCGACACGATGCTGCTCGCCGCGGCCGCGCGCCAACTGCTCGCCGGCTTCCGCGACGACGTGCCGAAGACGGCACCGGGGCCGAATGGCTACTGAACGAAGACCGACAACCGACAACCGACAACCGAGATCCGAATGAACGACGACACCGCCGACAAGCCGGGCCCGAGCGGCTTCCGCTCGGCCATCATCCGCGACGGCACGATCCGCGCCACCACCCGCAGCTTCCTGCACGCGCTCGGGCAGGACGACGAGGACATCGCCCGCCCGCACATCGGCGTGTTCCACACCGGCGGCGAGATGAGCCCCTGCAACCTCAACCTGCGCGAGCAGGCGCAGCATGCCAAGACCGGCATCTACGCGGGCGGCGGCACCCCGCACGAATGCCCAGTGGTGTCGGTGAGCGACGGCCTCACGATGGCGCATTCGGGCATGCGTTTCTCGCTGATCTCGCGCGAACTCATTGCCGACAGCGTCGAGGCCTCGACCCGCGGCCACCAATGGGACGGCATCTTCGCGATCGGCGCCTGCGACAAGAACCTGCCGGGCTTGATGATGGGCATGGTGCGCTGCAACGTGCCGAGCGTGTTCGTGCACGGCGGCTCGGCGCTGCCGGGCCAGATGCCGGGCCCCGATGGCCGCGACCTGAACGTGGTCGACACCTACGAAACCATCGGCCAGGTGCTGGCCGGCACCGCGACCGCGGACGAGCTCGAGCACATGAGCCGCGCCTGCCTGCCGACCGCCGGCGCCTGCGCCGGGCAGTTCACGGCCAACACCATGGGCATGGTGTCGGAAGCGCTCGGGCTGGCGCCGATCGGCTCCAGCATGGTGCCGGCCGTCTTCAGCGAACGGGCACCCTTGATGCGGCGCGCCGCCCGCACGCTGATGAAGGCGGTGATGGCGAGCCGCGACGGCGGCGGTCCGCTGCCGCGCGACATCGTGACCCGCAAGGCGCTCGAGAACGCCTGCGCGGTGGTGTCGGCCACCGGCGGATCGACCAACGCGGCGCTGCACCTGCCGGCGATCGCGCACGAGGCCGGCATCCGCTTCCACCTGGACGACGTGGCCGAGGTGTTCGCCCGCACGCCGCTGGTCGCCGACCTGCGGCCGGGCGGCAAGTACCTGGCGCGCGACGTGTTCTACATCGGCGGCGCCGGGGTCATCCTGCGCACCCTGCTCGAGCAAGGCTTCCTGCATGGCGACGCCCTCACCTTCACCGGCCGCACCCTGGCCGAGGAAGTCGCGGATGCCGCCGAGCCGGACGGCCGGGTGGTGCGCAAGCCGGGCGAGCCGCTCAGCCGCGATGGCGGGCTGGCGGTGCTCAAGGGCAACCTCTGCCCCGATGGCGCGCTGCTCAAGACCGCCGGCCTCTCGACCCTGGTGCACCGCGGGCCGGCCCGGGTCTTCGATTCGGAGGAAGAAGCGCAGACAGCGGTGCAGAACCGCCGCTACGAAGCCGGCGACGTGATCGTGATCCGGAACGAGGGCCCCAAGGGCAGCCCCGGCATGCGCGAGATGCTGGGCATCACCGCGGTACTGTACGGGCAGGGCATGGGCGACAAGGTCGCGCTCCTGACCGACGGCCGCTTCTCCGGCGCCACCCGGGGCCTTTGCATCGGCTACGCCGGGCCCGAGGCGGCGGACGGCGGGCCGATCGCGGCCTTGAAGAATGGCGACATCGTGTCGATAGACGCGCGGCCGCAGGCCCGCAGCATCGCCGTCGAGCTGAGCGATGCCGAAATTGCCGGCCGGCTGGCGCAACGTGAGGTAAACGCGGGGGTACGGCTCGGCGGCTTGCTGGAAAAATACGCCCTGACCGTGCGGCCGAGCCACCAGGGTGCGGTGACGCATTCGGGCGCCGTGACCTGGCTGCGCGACGAAAGCTGACTTCCCCGATCCACATCACTTCCAACCAACGGAGATATCCATGAACTTCACCCGCCGCCACCTGCTGCAGACCACCGGCGCCACGGCGCTGCTCGCCAGCATCGGCCAGCAAGCCTTCGCGCAGAACCTCGATACCGCCACCATCGTGACCGGCTTCGCGGCCGGCGGAACCTCCGACACCACCTGCCGCAGGCTCGCCACCAAGCTTAGCCCGGGCTACGCCAAGTCGGCCGTGGTGGTCGAGAACCGCACCGGCGCCGGTGGCCGCATCGCGGTCGAGTACGTGAAGGGCCGGCCGGCCGACGGCGCGACCATCCTGCAGACGCCGACCTCGATCCTCACCATCTACCCGCACATCTACAAGAAGCTCTCGTACGACCCGGTCAACGACATCACGCCGGTCAGCCTGGCCTGCGTGTTCGACTTCGGCTTCGCCGTGGGCCCGGCGGTGCCGGCGAGCGTCAAGACCGTCCCCGAATTCCTGGCCTGGATCAAGGCCAACCCGGGCAACGCCAACTTCGGTTCGCCCGCCGCCGGCTCCACGCCGCACTTCATCGGAGCGCTGCTCGGCAAGCAGGCCGGCGTCGACTTCAAGCATGCCGCCTACCGCGGCACCCAGCCGGCGATGCTCGACCTGCTCGGCGGCAACATCTCGGCGGTGTCCGGCCCGATCGGCGACATCACCCAGCACTTGCCGACCGGCAAGATCCGCATCCTGGGCGTCTCCGGCGAGAAGCGCAGCCGCTTCGCGCCCGACGTGCCGACCTTCGAGGAACAGGGCGTTAAGAACGTGTCGCACAGCGAATGGTTCGCCTTCTTCCTGCCGGCCAAGGCCTCGCCCGAAGTGGTCGGCCGCCTGAATGCCGCAATGAAGACGGCGCTCGCCACCAAGGAAGTCATGGACGGGCTCGGCACCTTCGGGCTCGAAGCCATGTCCTCGTCGCCCGCCGAACTGACCGAGCTCCTCAAGAAGGACACCGCGAAGTGGGCGCCCATCGTCAAGGAAGTCGGCTTCACCGCAGAAGGCTAAGGAACCATCCCGTCATGAACATGCTTGCCGAAGCGCCGCCAGCGGCGCTGGTCCATCCCAACCTGCATCCGGACGAGCGCGCAGCGCGGCTGCAGCTGGCCGCCTGCTACCGCGTCTTCGCGATGCTGGGCTGGACCGAGATGATCTACAACCACATCACCGTGCGGCTGCCCGACAGCGTGACCGGCGGCGAGAAGCAGTTCCTGATCAACCCGTTCGGGCTCCACTACAGCGAGGTCACGGCCAGCAACCTGGTCAAGATCGACCTGCAGGGCAAGGTGCTGGACGGCTCGACCCATCCGGTCAACCCGGCCGGCTTCACGGTGCACGCGGCCATCCACGACGGACTGCCGGGTGCCCACTGCGTGATGCACACCCACACCACCTCGGGCGTCGCCGTGGCCTGCCTGCAGGGCGGGCTGCAGCAGACCAACTTCTATACCGCCCAGCTGCATGGCATGGTCGCGTACCACGAGTTCGAGGGCATCACGATCCATGCGGACGAAGGCCCGCGGCTCCTGGCCAGCATCGGCGACAAGCATGCCGTGATCCTGCGCAACCACGGCCTCCTGGCCTGGGGCCACACGCTGCCGCAGACCTTCGCGATCCTCTGGACGCTGCAGCGCGCCTGCGACATCCAGCTCGCGACGCTGTCGATGGGCGCACCCATCCCGATCCCGGCCGCGGTGGCCGAGCGCTGCACGCAGGACGCGCTGCAGTTCAACCCGAACCACGGCGCCGGCCAGGACGTGTTCGACGCGCTGGTGCGCCAGGTCGAGCGGCTGGACGACTCCTACAAGCATTGAGCCGGCCTCGACGCCGCTCTACACGAATCGACGGATGAAAGTCACGATCTACGGCGCCGGCGCCATCGGCGGCTGGCTCGGCGTCGCGCTGGCGCAGGCCGGCTGCGACATCAACGTGGTGGCACGCGGCGCCACGCTCGACGCCTTGAAGCAAAACGGCCTCGTGGTCATGCGTGGCGAAGCGGCCAGCCGCGTCTCCGTGCACGCGGTCGAAGACCCGGCCGAGCTCGGGCCGCAGGACCTGGTGCTGGTCGCCGTCAAGGCGCCCTCGCTCGCAGCGGTGGCGGCGCGCATCGGCCCGCTGATCGGTCCCGACACGATGGTCCTGACTGCGATGAACGGCGTGCCCTGGTGGTTCCTGGACGGCGGCTTCGGCGGGCCGATCAGCGGCCACCGGCTGGCCGCGGTCGACCCCGACGGCGCGATTGCCCAGGCCATCCCGACCCGCCACGTGCTGGGCGGCGTGGTGCATGCCAGCTGTTCGCTCGATGCGCCCGGCGTGGTGCGGCATCACTTCGGCAACGGCCTGATCGTCGGCGAGCCTTCGGGCGAGAGCACCCCGCGGGCAACGGCGCTGGTCGAGCTGCTGCTGCGCGCCGGCATCGACGCACGGCTTTCGCCGCAGATCCAGAAGGACGTCTGGTACAAGCTCTGGGGCAACATGACGGTCAACCCGATCAGCGCGCTGACCGGCGCCACCACCGACCTGATCCTCGGCGACGACCTGGTGCGCAACTTCATCTCGGCCGTGATGCTCGAGGCCAAGGAGATCGGCGCGCGCATCGGCATACCGATCGCCGACAGCCCGGAGGACCGGCATGCGGTCACGCGCAAGCTGGGCGCCTTCAAGACCTCGATGCTGCAGGACGTGGAAGCGCGCCGGCCGGTCGAGCTCGATGCGCTGGTCACGGTGGTGCGCGAGCTGGGCGAGTTGACGCGGGTGCCGACGCCCTTCACGGATGCGCTGCTCGGCCTGTCCCGATTGCAAACCCGCGGACTCGGGCTCTACTGAGCCCGGCCCTCATCGAGCGCGAACGGCACGCGCGGCGCCACCGCGCAGAGCAGTTCGTAGCCGATGGTGCCGGCCGAAGCGGCGACCTCGTCGATCGACAACTCGGCGCCTTTCGAGGAACGGCCCCACAACACGACTTCGCTGTCGATGCCGGCGGACGGCAGCGGCGTCAGGTCGACCGCCACCATGTCCATGCTGACCCGGCCGACGAGGCGGGTTCGCACGCCGTCGACCAGCACCGGCGTGCCGGTGTTGCAATGGCGCGGGTAGCCGTCGCCGTAACCCACCGCCGCAATGCCGATCCGAAGCGGCCGGTCGGCAACGAAGTTCGAGCCGTAGCCGACCGTGTCGCCCACCGCCAGTTCCTGCGTGGCGATGAGACGGGTGGCGAGCGTCATCGCGGGCTGCAATTGCCAGTGCGCCGCGTCGTGCGCCGGAAAGTCGGGCGCGCTGCCATAGAGAAGGATGCCGGGCCGAACCCAGTCGGCGCGCGTCTGGCCGGCATGCCGGAGCACGGCGGCGCTGTTGGCCAGGCTCCGCTCGCCCGGCAGGTCTTGCGTGGCGCGCTCGAAGACTTCGATCTGCTGCGCGATGCCGCGCGGCCCGTCGGCATCGCTGAAATGCGTCATGAGCGAGATCTCGTCGACCTGCGGCAAGGCATTGAGCCGCGTCCACGCGGCGGCGAAGCGCGCCGGCGGGAAGCCGAGCCGGTTCATGCCCGAGTTCATCTTGAGGAAGACGCGATGCGGCACCTGGGTCTTGTGGGCGGCCAGCATGTCGATCTGCGCATCGCAGTGCACGGTGTGCCAGAGGCCGAGGCGCGAGCAGAGCTCGAGATCGCGCGGCTCGAAGACGCCTTCGAGCAGCAGGATCGGGCCTCGCCAGCCGAGCGCCCTCACCCGCTCGGCTTCGGCCAGGTCGAGCAGCGCGAAGCCGTCGGCCGCGCGAAACGACTCGAACACCCGCTCGATGCCATGCCCGTAGGCATTGGCCTTGACCACGGCCCACACGCGCGCATCCTGCGCGGCCCGGCGCGCCCGGTCGAGGTTGTGCCGCAGCGCTTCGGCGTGAACGGTGGCAAGGATGGGACGGGGCATGCGCGAAACGGCGGGAGGTTGTTGAAAACATTGACACGAACAGGCCCTCGCCGTGCGTGGACAACGCCATTTTGGCACTGCACCCCCATGCTATAACCGCGAGACCGTCCCGGGGGCGGACCCACCTTCTCTACTGCCAGCAGCCCCACTATCCGGCCCCAATCGGCCAGCCAGCCATCGATGAAGCGCGGTTTCTACACCATCATGTCGGCCCAGTTCTTCTCGTCGCTGGCCGACAACGCGCTCTTCGTCGCGGCGGTGGAACTGATGAGGACCGCAGGCGCACCCGAATGGCAACGCGCCGCGCTGGTGCCCATCTTCACGATCTTCTACGTGGCGCTCGCGCCCTTGGTCGGCGCCTTTGCCGATGCGCTGCCGAAGGGCCGCGTGATGTTCGTGAGCAACTTCATCAAGGTGGCCGGCTGCCTCCTGATGTTGTTCGGCACCCATCCGCTCTTGTCCTATGCGGTGGTCGGGCTCGGCGCCGCGGCCTACTCGCCCGCCAAGTACGGCATCCTCACCGAGCTGCTGCCCGCGTCGCAACTGGTCAAGGCCAACGGCTGGATCGAGGGCCTGACGATCGCATCGATCATCCTCGGCATCGTGCTCGGCGGACAACTGGTGGGCCATGCGCTGTCGAGCCAGCTGCTCGCGCTCGACTTCCCGATCATCGACACCGGGGTCGACACGGCCCCCGAGGCCGCGATCGCGGCGCTGATCCTGGTCTACCTGATCGCGGCCTGGTTCAACACCCGCATTCCGCACACCGGCGTCGAGATGCGGCCGCTGCGCGCCAATCCGCAGCACGGCATCCTGCGCAACATGGCGGCCCTCCTGCCCGACTTCTGGCATTGCAACTCGCGCCTCTGGCGCGACAAGCTCGGGCAGATCTCGCTCGCCACCACCACCCTGTTCTGGGGCGCGGGCGGCAACCTCAAGTACATCGTGCTGGCCTGGGCCTCGCTCGCGCTCGGCTACAGCACCGCGCAGGCCTCGGCGCTCACCGGCGTGGTCGCCATCGGCACCGCCATCGGCGCGATCGTGGCCTCGATGAAGATGCGGCTCGACATGGCGACCCGCGTGATACCGCTCGGTATCGCGATGGGGCTGCTCTTGATCGGCATGAACTTCATCGGCAACCTGTGGGTGGCGATTCCGTTCCTGATCCTCCTGGGCGGGCTCGGCGGCTTCCTGGTGGTGCCGATGAATGCGCTGCTGCAGCATCGCGGCCACAACCTGATGGGCGCCGGCCGCTCGATCGCGGTGCAGAACTTCAACGAGAACGCGAGCATCCTGCTGCTCGGCGCCTTCTACAGCGCCTGCACCGGCTTCGGCTTGTCGGCCTATTCGGCCATCACGGCCTTTGGCGTGGTGGTCGCCGGCTTCATGTGGCTGATCCGCGGCTGGCACCTGCGCAACTGCAAACGGCATCCTGAAGAAGTCGCGCACTTGCTGGCCATTGCGCGCAGCGACAAGCATCATTGACGCTCCGGATACCTGCGGGCGGCGCAGGGCGGGGCGCTGCGCAGCCCATCCGCGCTCGCGACTCGATGTCCGCTGAACACAACCCGCCGCCGAGGAGATGAGCCATGAACAGCGTCTACGACTTCGAGGCACGCCGCATCGACGGCAGCACGGTCCCTTTGTCGAGCTTCAAGGGCCGGGTGCTCTTGATCGTGAACACCGCGAGCAAATGCGGTTTCACGCCGCAGTTCGAGGGGCTCGAAACCCTCTACAAGACCTACGCGCCGCAAGGGCTCGAGGTGCTGGGCTTTCCGTCCAATCAGTTCGCCAATCAGGACCCGGGCAGCAACGACGAGATCGGCGCTTTCTGCACCAGGAACTACGGCGTCAGCTTTCCGATGATGGAGAAGATCGAGGTCAACGGCCCGGGTGCCGCGCCGCTCTATCGCTGGTTGGCGAGCAGCGCGCCGGGCCTTCTCGGCACCAAGGCGATCAAGTGGAACTTCACCAAGTTCCTGGTCGGGCGCGACGGCCAGGTCATCAAGCGCTACGCGCCGATGGACACGCCGGCCTCGCTCGGCCGCGACATCGAGGCGGCACTGGCCGCGTCCGCCTAGCCGCAACCCAGCGTTCGATCGCGGCGCCGGCAACCAGCGCGCGCCAGCTCAACGCTCGCCGCTGACTTCGATCTCGACCCGGCGATTCGGCGCCAGGCATTCGATGAGCAGGATGCGGCTGGACGGCGCGCATTGCACCTTCGGCTCGCTCATGCCGCGCCCGAAGGTTTGCATGTTGTGCGCCGGGATGCCGCTTTGCGCCAGGTAGTCGCGGGTGCTGATCGCCCGCGCCAGCGACAGGCTCTGGTTGAAGCTCGGCGAGCCGAGCCGATCGGTGTGGCCGGTGATCTTGAGCTTGGCGGTGTCGCGTGCATCGCCGAGGCTTGCGGCCAGGCCGTCGAGTTCGCGGCGGCCCTCGTCCTGCAGGCTGTCCGTGCTCGACTTGCCGAACTTGAAGAGCGCGTCGGCCGAAAGCTCGATGCGCCGGCGCTGCGGCGGCAGCGCCTTGGCGGTCGGTGCGGCCGCCACGATCGGCAGGGCAGCCGGTCGCTCGGCGATCCGCGGCGTTGGCGGCACCACGGCCGGCTTCAGCCGATCGGCGCAGGCAGCCGGTGCCCAGTGAAAGCTCTGCGCCCGCGCGTCCTTGTCGAAGATCGCCTTGAATTGGCAGGTGACGACCCCGCCGCTCGGCTCGCGAAAGTTGAAGACATAGTCCCACTCCCGCACCGCGATGGCGCCTTCGCGGAAATGGGGTCGTCCGATCAGGTCGTAGAGCTGGTCCTTGCTGGCGCCGGCGCCGACCAGGCGCAGGTTGTCGAGGTTCGGGAAGGTGCCTTCCTTCTGCCAGGCGCTCCGGGCCACGTCCGGGAACACCACCTCGGTGGCCCGGCCGTCGTCCGAGATGCCTTTGCTCAGGCTGCTCGCACAGCCGGCGAGGACGAGGGTGGCGGCGCTCGCGAGCGCGACCGCGAGTACGCGGCATGCAGGTCTGGTTTTCATGTTCGTCTTGATGATGGAGGGATGGGCTGCCAGGGTTGCGTCCGGCTTACCAATGGAATCCGGCGCCGGCAGCCAGGCCGACCTTGCCGCGCGAGTTGGCGGTGCCGCTCAGCTTGATGACCCAGCGGCCGTTGTCCGACAGCTTGGAAAGACCGACCGCCAGGGCCGCCTGGCCGTCGTAGCCCGCAACGCCGGCCGACACCATGCTCTTGCCCGGGATGAAGGCCTGCGGCAGGTTCGCCATCGCCATCGCGCCGGCGGTGCCCGCGCTCGCGTCCTTGGCAAATTGGTCGACCTTGCTCTGGACTTCGGCGACCAGCCGTTCCGCATGCTGGTTGGCGTTGGCGAGGCCGGTGTTCAGCTGGTTCAGGTTGACCGCATCACTGCCCTGCACGCCGGGTGCGACGTTGGATACCGTGGTGCCGTTCGGCGCGTTGCCCTCGCCGAGCACCACGTTGCCGTGGTTGACCGAGCCGTCCGCGTTCGACGCGTACTGCACGCTCGCGGCCTGCACCGCCCGCAGCTGCCGGAGGTTGACCGCGTCGGTCGCCTCGGTGCCGCCCGCCACGTTCGTGATCTGGCGCTCGCTGCCGGCGCTGCCGACCGCGACCGCGCCGCGGGACGAGGTGATGGCCGTGTTCGAGATGGCCTCGAGCTGGCCGTTCATGCCGGTGCGGCTGGCGACGCTGCCCGAGCCGAGCGCCACGCCGTCCTGCACGCTCACCACCGCGGCGTTGCCGACCGCCGTGCCGCGGATCGTGCCGATCGCGATCGCGTTGTCGCCGAAGGCCGCGCCGCCGCCGCCGGCCTGGGCACCCGCGCCCACCGCGACCGAGTTGGTCGCGACCGCGAGCGCCTGGCTGCCGCCGGCTTTCGAGTTGGCGCGGAAGTACTTGGTACCGCCGAGATCGATGTCGTTGACCGTGGTGCTGAGCGTGCTGACCCGGCCATCGACGATGGTGACGCGGTTGTCGACGCCGGTGACTCGGTTGTCGACGGTGGTGACGCGGCCGTCCACAGCGGTCACCCGGCCGTCTACCGTGGTGACTCGCGCATCGACATTGGCGACATCCTGGTTGGTGGTGAACAGCTGGCTGCCGTTGACCGCGTCGGTGCTGCCGGCAGTCAGGTCGCCCGCGGTGACCTGGGTGATCTTGGTGGTGTTCGCGCCGTTCGGATTGCCGCTCAGCGTGACCGTCGCGTGGGTATCGTCGTCGTACTGCACCGCGCGATCGGTGGCGGTCTCGAGCGCGGACTGCACGGCGAACAGCTGGCTTCCGTTGATGCCGTCGGTGCTGGAGCGGGACACTTCGCCCGGTGCCACGAACTTGAGCTGTCGCGTCTGGCTCGGCTTTCCGAAGCTGACGACCGGGGACAGCGGGTCCGCTCCCGCGTAGCTGTAGGTGTTGCCGTTGATCACGGTATTCGGGGTGTAGACGGATTCGACCGTCCGCGCCTCGAAACCGATGGCGACTGAATCCCTCGAAGTGGCCTGTGCCCGTTGACCGATCGCGATACCGCCGGGCGCCGTCGAAACCTGCGTATCGAA
The DNA here is from genome assembly GCA_902506565.1 of Burkholderiales bacterium 8X. Lineage (GTDB taxonomy): Bacteria > Pseudomonadota > Gammaproteobacteria > Burkholderiales > Burkholderiaceae_C > Variovorax. Next base: position 4,441,327 of record LR732703.1, read on the forward strand.
GCCGATCGCGATGCCACCGCCAGAATCTGCGGCGACGCCGCCTTCGGCAGTCGTCCCGATCGAACTGCCACCGAGCGCGATGGACGATCGGGCCAATGCCTGGCTTTGCGCGCCGATTGCCGTTGAATCGACACCGGTGGCGACCGAATTCTTTCCGATGGCCAATTGATCGCCGCTCCATGCACTCGCAATGGCGTTCGGTCCGATCGCAATCGAAGTGCCTGCGCTATCGACAGAAGTCATTGCCTGGGCGCCGGCGCCGATTGCGATATTGGTTGCATCGGTCGTCTTTGCGCAGCCGATGGCGATCGAGCCGCGCGTGGCAGTCGCTGCGCTCGCCTGGCCGGTCCCGGAATTGAAATTGGCGCATTCCGCTGCCGATGGCGAAATGGCGGTCCCGCTTCCATCGCTGGTTCCTCCGCCGACGGCTTGCGCCCACCCGGCCCCGGAACCGAACGCCAGCGTCAATCCGGTCAATGCCGTCGCGACCGACCCTGCGCGGGCTTTCTTGCCGCACGACTTGCCAATTTCGGAAATGGCGACCCAGGCACCCAATGCCTCATTCCAAAGGGTGCGATACGACTTATTCATGCTAATTCAATCCTTGGTGACAGCGCGATGAGCTCGAAACTAAGAGATGCGCGCGCCGTACGCAAACTCTTGTATTAACTCTTAAGGTTGCGGATGGTGCCGAGCGATGAACTGCGCTCGATTGGCACGCAAGAATTCGTCAGCATTGGACGGTTCTAGAACCGCGAACTTGCGACTTACATCACGGGCCGGGGAGTGAATGCCCGAAGCACGAAATGAAACCCGAACGACGGCCTCGGGAAATCGGTCGAATCGTCGAGTTAGTTCAAAAGAACTACTGCAATGCACGTTGGACGTTAAGGGGCGCCGAATTGCGGCAATTCGTCAGATTTGCGCGTGAATTCCAGCGCAAAAATTGCGCCGTTGTCACACAACAAGAAGCGCAACGGGGTGAGTCCGATGCCACGCATCGCGAAAATCGCCCGACGAGAGAGGCGCAGGCCCGACAGCAAAGCGGCCTGTGAAAAAAATCAAGCAAAAGAGGCCGGCGCCGTTCCGATCGGAACGGCGCCTTGTGCCGCAGGCGTTGCGCCTGGGCTCCCAGCATCAAAACCTGAAATCTGCGGTCTTGGACCCGCCTCCGACCGACACCTTCTGCTGCTTCGTCACGCCTTCCGACATCGCTTCGACCGTGTATTGCCCGGCAGGCAAATCGACGAGGCACACCGGGCCGGACGCCTTCAATGCCATCGCCGGACGGCCGTCCGAGCCCTTGATCGAAACCGCGACCTCTGCCAGATAGGCCCCATCGGCCCGTGCAAACAGGAGGGCCAGCGGATGGTCTTTCATGGCGGCCCGCATGGCGGTCGACTCGTCCGAGCCGATGCCGCCGCAGACGTACTGCCCGGCACCCTGCTTGACCATGGCAGGCATGCTCGACGGCTGCGCCTCGGCCGCCACGGTTGCAAACAGGCCGATGGCCGCCAGTGCGGCTGCTCGCCATGTCGTCGCCAGTTGGTTGTGGTTCATTCTCAGCATCCGGTTGTTGAAACCGGATCAGCTTGGCTGCTTCGAGCTACAAGCCCGGTCGGACCACGGCGCTCGCCGCTGTGCGATCAATCCGCCGAAATCGCCTCGTCGAGCAGTTCGACCCAGTGGCGCACCGGCAGGTCGCTGCCGCTTTGCAGGTGCGTGATGCAGCCGATGTTGGCGGACACGATGGCGGTGGGCTGCAATCGGTCAAGATGCCCGAGCTTCCGGTCGCGCAGCGAATAGGCGATGTCCGGCTGCAGCACCGAATAGGTACCAGCCGAACCGCAGCACAGATGTGCCTCGTTCATGGCGACCCGCACGTCGAAGCCGAGGGCGCGCAGGTGGGTCTCGACCCCGCCCCGCAGTTTCTGGCCGTGCTGCAGCGTGCAGGGCGGGTGGTAGGCGATCACGCCACTTGGCGGCTTGGCGCGGGCCTTGAGCGCGGGTACCAACTCCGGCAGCAATTCGCTCAGGTCGCGCGTCAGCTCGCTGACGCGCGCGGCCTTTTCGGCGTAGGCGGCGTCGTCCTTGAGCAGGTGGCCGTATTCGCGAACCGTCACGCCGCAGCCGGAGGCGTTCATCACCAGCGCCTCGACCGAGCCGGACTCGATCGAAGGCCACCAGGCGTCGATGTTGGCGCGCATCTGGGCCCGCCCGCCTGCCTGGTCGTTCAGGTGATAGCGCACCGCGCCGCAGCAGCCGGCCTCGGGCGCGACGATGGTCTGGATGCCGGCCGCGTCGAGCACCCGTGCGGTCGCGTGGTTGATGTTGGGCGCCATCGACGGCTGCACGCAGCCAGCGAGCATCAGCATCTTGCGTGCGTGCTGCCGATGCGGACGCTTGCCCGAAGGCCGCGCCACCGGCACCTTGGCCTTGAGGCTGGCCGGGAGCAGCCCGCGAACCGCCTGCCCGATCTTCATCGCGGGGGCGAAAAGCGGCGAGGGCAGTCCTTCCTTCAAGGTCCAGCGCAGGGCCGCATCGAGCGGCGGGCGCGGCACTTTCTCGTCGACGATGCGGCGCCCGATGTCGACCAGGTGGCCGTACTGCACACCGCTCGGGCAGGTGGTCTCGCAATTGCGGCAGGTCAGGCAGCGATCGAGATGCAGCTGGGTGCTGCGGGTCGGCGTCTCGCCTTCGAGCACCTGCTTGATCAGGTAGATGCGGCCGCGCGGGCCGTCGAGTTCGTCGCCGAGCAGCTGGTAGGTCGGGCAGGTCGCGGTGCAGAAGCCGCAATGCACGCACTTGCGCAGGATGGCTTCGGCCTCTCGGCCTTCGGCGGTGTCGCGGAATTCGGGAGCGAGTTCGGTCTGCATGGTTCTCTATGAGGCCTCGAGGAGCCGGCCGCGATCGAAGATGCCGTCGGGATCGAACTCGCGGGCCAGCGCCTCGTGGATGCGGCGGATGGGCGGGCTGAGCGCATCGAAGCGCGAGATTTCTCGAGGCAGCGCGGGCGGCGCCACGAAGAGGGTGGCGTGGCCGCCGACCTTTTGGGCAGCCGTCCGCATCGAGTCGGCCTCGTCGGCTGGCGCCCAGGCCCAGCGTTGGCCGCCGTGCCACTCGACGAGCGGCGAGGTGCCCGCAGCGAGCACCGGCGCGGTCTGCGGCACCGAGAGCCGCCAGAGGCAAAGAGCGTGCGATCGATCGAAGGCCCAGCGCATGTCGCGCAGCTGGTCCCAGAAGGCCCGCGCGACCGCTTCGTCCACGCGCTCGCCGCCCAGGTGACTGCAAGCCGCCGAAACCGCGGCGACGGCTCCGCGCAGCCGCAGCCACAGCACGCCGCCGTCGCTGGCCGAGCCCCCGCGCGGTGGCGCAAGGTCTCGCGCCGAGCCGGCAGGCTCGAAACCGCCAGCGCCATCGGCAACCCAGCAGCTCGCATTCAGCGGCAGCGGCTGCCCGCCCCAGCCGTTCAGCAGCCGAAGCGCGTCGTCCTGGCTGCATTCGAAGCGCAGCGTGGCCTCGGCCGGGGCGATCGGCAGCACCTTCAGGCTGACCTCGGCGATCACGCCGAGGACGCCCATCGAGCCGGCGAGCAAACGGGAAACGTCGTAGCCGGCAACATTCTTCATGACCTGTCCGCCGAACCCGAGCCGTTCGCCGCGACCGTTGACGAGCGTCGCGCCGAGCACATAGTCGCGCACCGCACCGACGCTGGCCCGGGCCGGACCGCTGAGCCCTGCCGCCACCATTCCGCCGACCGTGCCGCCGGCGGCAAAACGCGGCGCCTCGAAGGCCAGGCACTGGCCGCTGGCTGCGAGCAACGCCTCGAGTTCGACCAGCGGCGTCCCGGCGCGCACCGTCACGACGAGTTCGCTCGGCTCGTAGCTGCTGACGCCCTGCAGCCCGGCGGTGGAAAGGATTTCGCCTGTTGGCGGCTCGCCGTAGAAGTCCTTGGTGCCGCCGCCTCGGATGCGAAGCGGCAGGCGGTCGGCGGCAGCGGCTCGGATGCAGTCGGCGACCTGGCGAAAAGCGGAATCCATTGGGCCGATCGTACCGGCTGCACGTCGGCTGCCGGCGCGGGTTTTCATTGGCCGCCGTCCGCTGGAAGACCGGGCACCCCCTTGGCTGAGCATTGCGCCTACGTCCGGGCGCGGAACTTGGATGCCGCCCGAAGCCGACCGTGACGAAACAATGGTTTCCCCGCCTGCGCGTCTTACAACCTTCGAATCCATGCCCGACCTCCAGTCACCTTCAACGAGCGATTCGACCGCTCCCAGCTCTTCGAACACGCCGGGCTCCACTCCCGACATCGCGATCGCACGTGAAGGCGTGGCCCACCCGCTCGGCGCCACCTTCACCGGCGACGGCGTCAATTTCGCGCTGTTTTCGGCTCACGCCACCCGGGTCGAGGTCTGCATCTACGACGAAAGCGGCGAGCACGAGACCGCCCGCTACCTGCTGCCCGAATACACCGACGAGGTCTGGCACGGCTTCGTGCCCGGGCTCCTGCCCGGCGCGCGCTACGGGTTCCGGGTACACGGGCCGTACGAGCCGCTGCAGGGGCATCGCTTCAATCACCACAAGCTGCTGCTCGACCCCTACGCCCGCGCCTACATGGGCGAACTCAAGTGGGGCCCCGAGCTCTTCGGCTACACGGTCGGCCACCCGGACGGCGACCTGAGCTTCGACGAACGCGACAGCGCTCCGTTCGTGCCCAAGTGCGTGGTGGTCGATTCGCGCTTCGAATGGACGCAGACCGCCGGCGTGCGCATCCCGCACGACCAAACCGTCTTCTACGAGCTGCACGTCGGCGGCTACACCCACCGGCATCCGTCGGTGCCGGAGCCGATGCGCGGCAAGTTCGCCGGCATGGGGCAGGACGCGGTGCTCGAACACATCTCGAGCCTGGGCGTGACCAGCGTCGAGATGCTGCCGATCCAGATGTTCCTCAACCAGCCCTTCCTGCTCGAGAAGGGCCTGACCAACTACTGGGGCTACGACACCATCGGTTTCTTCGCGCTCGACCCGCGCTACCTGGCCGAGCCCACCATCGACGAATTCAAGGCGACCGTCGATCGCTATCACTCGTACGGCCTGGAGGTGATCCTCGACGTGGTCTACAACCACACGCCCGAAGGCAACGAACTCGGCCCGACGATCTGCTTCAAGGGCATCGACAACCGCGGCTACTACCGGCTGATGCCCGAGGGCGACGGCGCGCCCGGGCCGCGCTACTACATCAACGACACCGGCACCGGCAACACGCTCAACCTGAGCCATCCGCGGGTGCTGCAGATGGTGACCGACAGCCTGCGCTATTGGGTGACCGAGATGCATGTCGACGGCTTCCGCTTCGACCTGGCGACCATCCTGGCGCGCGAGGACCACGGCTTCGACGAAGGCGGCGGCTTCCTCGACAGCTGCCGGCAGGACCCGGTGCTGTCGAGCGTGAAGCTGATCGCCGAGCCCTGGGACATCGGGCCGGGCGGCTACCAGGTCGGCGGCTTTCCGCCCGGCTGGGCCGAATGGAACGACAAGTTCCGCGACACGGTGCGCGCCTACTGGAAGGGCGACGAGGCGATGGTCCCGGCCCTGGCGCAATGCCTCACGGCCAGCGGCGACCGCTTCAACCGCCGCGGCCGCCGGCCCTGGGCGAGCGTCAACTTCATCACCGCGCACGACGGCTTCACGCTGGCCGACCTGGTGAGCTACAACGAGAAGCACAACGAAGCGAACGGCGAGGACAACAAGGACGGGCATTCGGACAACCGGTCGTGGAACTGCGGCGTCGAGGGTCCGACCGAGGACGAAGCAGTGCTCGCACTGCGGGCGCGCCAGTCGCGCAACCTGCTCGCCACGCTGCTGCTCGCGCAAGGCACGCCGATGCTCCTCGCGGGTGACGAGTTCGGCCGCTCGCAGCAAGGCAACAACAACGCCTACTGCCAGGACAGCGAGATCTCGTGGATCGACTGGGCGGCCATCGACGAACGCGGCCGCGAATTGCAGGCGTTCACCGAAGGCCTGTTGCACCTGCGGCGCGACTTCCCGGTGCTGCGTCGCAACCGCTTCCTGAGCGGTGCCAGCTACAACGACTCCGGCGCCAAGGACCTCACCTGGCTGACGCCGACGGCCGAGGAGATGGGCGAGCTGCAATGGAACGACCCGCAGACCCGCTCGTTCGCCGTGCTGCTCGACGGCCGGGCGCCGCGCTCGTCGGTGCCGGTCGAGGCCGACGACGCGAGCGTGCTGCTGGTCTTCAATGCGTGGCACGAAGCGATTCCGTTCAAGCTGCCGGCGGCACCCGACGGCGGCGGCTGGCATCTGCTGATCGACACGGCCAATGTCGACGCCGTGCTCGAGGCGACCGGCACCTTCGGCGAATACATCGCCACCGGCCGGTCGGTGCTGGTCTTCACCGATCGACCGACCCCGTAGGTGCCGGCTTGCGCTCGTAGAGAGGCTGCAACCAATGTGTCGCGGCCTGTCTCGGCGGGAGCCTGCGCAGCTGCTCGTCGCGCCATAGATCCGCTGCCACTTCGTCCAGCTGCTCGGGCGCGACGGTGCGCCAATGCCGCTGGAGCTGGTGCGCGCAAATTGAAATCCAATCGTCTTGTTCCATGTCGCCAGCATACCCAGAAGCTGTATATTCGTACAGTGTTTGCAATTGTGTATCGCTGTCGAAAAGAAGGACGCCTGCTGGACCGGCAGAGCATCCAGGCCGACCCGGTCCGGGGCGACCTGCAGGTGCACCGGAAGGGCATGAAGCGGGTCGCCGTGCTGCTCGGGGCCGATGGCGAGCGCTACATGCTGCCCCTGCTCGACAAGGTCAAGCTGCTCGCCATGAACGAGCGCGGCGTGCTGCTGTCCGGCAACGAACTGCATCCGCCGCGCGGCGCGAAGGGCAGCGGCCCGATGTACCCGCAGACCTGGTGGTGCGTGCTGCGTGGTGCGGTGGATCGGGATGCCGATCCGGCCCGGGCCCGGGCCCGCGAGCAGGAGCGTCTGGCCCAGCAGTTCGGTGCCTCGATGGCGAGCCACCCGGCCCGGCGCGGCAAGTTCAGCCCGGTCGAGAACTCGTAGCGCTCGCGGGCTGCGGCAGAGCTCGCCGCCGTCTTCGTGCGGGGTAGAGTCGGCGAATGAGTCAACGCGCCCCCATCCGCCCGCGCGACCGGCACGACTTCGATACCGTCATCGATGCACGCTCGCCGTCCGAATTCGCGCTCGACCACATTCCGGGCGCCATCAACTGCCCGGTGCTCGACGACGAGGAGCGCCGCATCGTCGGCACGCTCTACAAGCAGACCGGTGCCTTCGAGGCCCGACGGGTCGGCGGCGCGATGGTCGCCGCCAACCTGGCGCGGCACCTGCGCGAACGCTTCGCCGACCGCCCGGCCCAATGGAAGCCGCTGGTCTATTGCTGGCGCGGCGGGCTGCGCAGCGGCTCGATGGTCAATTGGCTGCGGCTGGTCGGCTGGGATGCGCAGCAGCTCGCCGGCGGCTACAAGAGCTTCAGGCACGAGGTGGTCGCGCTGATCGACCGCCTGAGCCCCACGCTCGACCTGCGCGTCGTCTGCGGCGCCACCGGCAGCGCCAAGACCCGGGTGCTGCAGGCGCTCGCGATGCGCGGCGAGCAGGTGCTCGACCTGGAGCATTTCGCGAGCCACAAGGGTTCGCTGCTCGGCGCCATTCCGGATGTGCCGCAGCCTTCGCAAAAGCGCTTCGAGACCCAGATCGCGCACGTGCTCGAACATCTCGATGCGAAGCGCCCGCTCTATGTCGAAGGCGAGAGTGCGCGGATCGGCCGCCTGTCGCTGCCGCTCGCGTTGCTGGCCCGCATGCGCGAGGGCCGCTGCATCGAGATCGAGGCGAGCTCCGATGCGCGCCTCGCCTACCTGCTGCGCGACTACGCCTACCTCGGCGACGACACCGAGGCGCTCGCCAAGCAGCTCGGCCTGCTCAAGGAGCTGCAGGGCAAGGAGATCGTGCAGCGCTGGCAGTCATGGGCCCACGAAGGCTCGCTGCCGCCGCTCTTCGCCGAACTGATGGCCTTGCACTACGACCCGCACTACCAGCGCTCGCAGGAGCGGCACTTCAGCCGCTGGGCGGAACGGCTGCGCATCGAGACGGGCGACTTGTCGGATGCAGGCATCGACCGGTTGGCCGATGCGTTGATCGAACTCGAACGCACGCAAGTCGCGGCGGCGTCCAGCGTCTAGGGCCCAGGGCCCAGGGTCCAGGGCCGCGAGGCGCGTGCCCGCGCATGCGCCGATGTCCTCGGCCTCAGCTCTTCTTCGCGAACGCGCAGGTCGACTTGTCCATCGGCTGGAAGGCCTCGGCGGCCGGGATGGTCGCGACCCGCTTGTAGTAGTCCCACGGATACTTCGACTCGGCCGGCTTCTTCACCTGCATCAGGTACATGTCGTGCACCATGCGGCCGTCCTCGCGGATCTGGCCGTTCTTGGCGAAGAAGTCGTTGATGCGGGTCGCCTTCATCCGCGCCATGACTTCGCCGGTCGCATCGGTCTTCGCGTCCTGCACGGCGCGCAGGTAATGCAGGGTGGCCGAGTAGTTGGCCGCATGGATCGCGGTCGGCATCTTCTTCATGCGCTCGAAGAAGCGGCGGGACCATTGGCGGGTCTCGTCGTTGCTGTCCCAGTAGTAGGCCTCGGTCAGCATCACGCCTTGCGCGGCCTTGAGGCCGACGCCGTGGATGTCGGTGATGAACACGGCGAGCCCGGCCAGGTTCTGCTTGGCCGGATCGATGCCGAATTCCTGCGCCGACTTGATTGCATTGATGGTGTCGCTGCCGCCGTTCGCAAGGCCGATGATCTTGGCGTTCGACTGCTTGGCGGCCAGCATGAAGGACGAGAAGTCGCTCGCGTTGAACGGATGACGCGAGGCGCCCACTACCTTGCCACCCGCGCCCTTGACCACCTCGGTCACATCGCGTTCGATCTGCTGGCCGAAGGCATAGTCGGCCGTCAGGAAGTACCAGCTGTCGCCGCCGCTCTTCACGATCGCGCGGGCCGTGCCGTTGGCCATCGCATAGGTGTCCCAGGCGTAGTGAACGGTGTTCGGGCTGCAGTTCTCGTTGGTGAGCCGGGTGGTGCCGGCGCCGTTGACGATCGCGATGCGGTTCTTCTGCTTCGCCATGTCCGAGGCAGCGAGCGCCACGGCCGAATTGGTGAGGTCGGTGATCATGTCGACCTTCTGCACGTCGAACCATTCGCGCGCCTTGTTGGCGGCGATGTCGGCCTTGTTCTGGTGGTCCACTTCGAGCACCTCGATCGGCGCGCCCAGCACCTTGCCGCCGAAGTCTTCGACCGCCATTCGCACCGCCATCGCCGAGCCGCGGCCGGACAGCTCGGAGAGCGCGCCGCTCATGTCGGTGATGACGCCGATGCGGACTGCGTTGTCGCTGATGCCGGCGGGCTGGGCCGGAGCGGGGGCTTGAGCTTGCGCTTGGACGCCTGCAGCCAAGGTTGCCGCCACGGCAAAGCTGATCGCGAGCGGCGCTGCCCTGCGGGATGCGAATCGGTTCATGGGAATGTCTCCAGGTTCTTGCTGCTGTTCAGATCACGTTGCGGGTCAACCCGCCATCGACGCAGATGTTCTGCCCGGTGATGTACGCCGCATGCACCGACGCGAGAAAGGCGCACAGGCCGCCGAAGTCGTCTGCGGTGCCGAGTCGCTGCATCGGGATGCTCTGCGCCATGTCCTCGCGCACCGCCGCTTCGGTCTTGGATTGGCGGCGGGTGCGATCGGCGATGACCCGGCCGAGCGCGCCGGTGTCCATCAGGCCGGGCAAGAGGCCGTTGACCGTGATGCCATCGGCCGCGACCTCGCGCGCGATCGAGCCCATGGCGCCGGTCAGTCCGACCCGGAGGCTGTTCGACAAGGCCATGTTCGGATAAAGCTCCTTCACCACGAAGGACGTGATGTTGAGGATGCGGCCGAAGCGCTCGGCACGCATTGCCGGCAGGAAGGCGCGCACGATCTCGAGCGGGCCGAGCAGGTTGGTCTCGTGGCTGCGCCGCCAGTCGGCCAATGCCGTTTCCTCGAAAGGCGCGGCAGGCGGTCCGCCCGCGTTGGTCACGATGATGGACGGCGGGGCGCCGAGCCGCGCCACCTCCGCGATCAACGCGCTGCGCTCGGCCTCCGCGCCGATGTCGCCGCCAACGAACACCGCGCCCTCGAGCGAGCTTGCCGCGGCTTCGCCGTGCGCCCGGTCGCGCCCGTTGAGCAGCACCCGAACGCCCGCTTCGGACAGATGTCGGGCGCAGGCAAAGCCGAGCCCTCGCGTGCCGCCGAGGACCAGCGCCGTTCGTCCTGCAATGCCGAGATCCACCGCCGGCTCCTCAGAACGGGCAGTTCGGATCGAAGGACGGATTGCGCTTTTCGCGCAGGGAGGCGATGCCCTCTTTCACGTCCGGTCCCGAGAAGCCCATGAACTCCAGCGCGAGCGAGCTGTCGAAGGTCGGCCCCGCCAGCCGCAGCCAGTTGTTGAGCGCGTACTTGGTCCAGCGGATCGCCGTCTGCGAGCCGGCCGCGAGCTTGCCGGCGACCTCGAAGGCCTTGGGCACGAGCTGGTCCTGGGGCACGCTGAGCGACACCAGGCCGATGCGTTCGGCCTCCTGGCCGGAGACCGCTTCGCACAGCATCAGGTAGTACTTGGCCTTGGCCATGCCGCACAGGAGCGGCCACACGATCGCCGCATGGTCGCCCGCCGCCACGCCCAGCCGCGTATGGCCGTCGATGATGCGTGCGTCGTGGCTCGCGATCGAGACGTCGGCCAGCAGCCCGGCGACCAGGCCCGCGCCGACGGCCGGGCCGTGCATCGCCGACACCACCGGCTTGGAGCAGTTGATGACGTTGTAGACCAGGTCGCGCGCCTCGCGCCAGACGCGGGCCCGAACGCTGAAGTCGTTGGCCATGTCCTCGACCAGGCCGAGGTCGCCGCCTGCCGAGAAGCCCTTGCCTTCGCCGCGGATGATTGCGACCCGGACTTCGGGATCGCGATCGATATCGGTCCAGATGGTCGAGAGTTCGCGATGCAGGTTGTGGTCGGCGGTCGAGAGCTTCTTGTTGGCGCTCTGCGAAGCGCCCATCACAATCTCGAGGATGCCGTTCGGATGCCGGTTGAGGGTGAGGGAGCGGTAGGCTGCGTAGACGTTGTCGGTGGACATGCGGTGGTCTCGAAAAAAATGGAATGAACTAGATCTTCTTCCTGCCGACCCAGTAGGGTTCGCGCAGCAGGTTCTTCTGGATCTTGCCGATCGGCGTCTTCGGAAACTCTTCGACGAACTGCACCAGCCGCGGCCGCTTGAGGCGCGCAAGCTTCTGCTCGCACTGCGCGACCACCCGCTCTTCGGCCAGCGTGCAACCCGGCTTGAGCTGGATGTAGGCGGCCGGCACCTCGCCCCACTTGTCGTCCGGAATGCCGAACACCGCGCACTCGGCCACCTCCGGCAGCTCGTAGAGCACCTGCTCGATCTCCTTAGGGTAGACGTTCTCGCCGCCGGAGATCAGCATGTCCTTGGCGCGGTCGACCAGCGTGATGTAGCCGTCGGCATCCACCACGCCGACATCGCCCGACAAGCCCCAGCCGTTGCCGAGCTTGAAGAACGCAGCGGTCTGCTCCGGCTCGCCGTAGTAACCCATCATGAGGTTGTCGCCGCGGGACGCGACCTCGCCCATTTCGCCGACATCGCAAGGAGAGCCATCCGGCCGCAGCACCGCGACATCGACGTTGTAGGGCTGGCGGCCGACGCTGCCCAGCTTGGCGCTGGCCTGCTGCCAGGGCAACGCAGCGATGACGCCCATTTCCGATTGGCCGTAGATCTGCGTCAGGCGCAGGCCGGGCAGGCGGCGCATCAGCTCGACCTGCACCCAGTCCGGCATCGGCGCGCCGGCGAACGACAGCTTGGTCCAGCTGCCGAGTGAACGCTCTTCGAGCCCGGGCAGCATCGCCAGGGCGTTGGCCTGGGTCGGCACCATGAAGCAGGCGGTGATGCCTTCGGCCTCGACCGCGTCGACGAACGCGGCGGCCGACCAGGGCGTGACGAACACCGTCGTCGCACCCACCAGGATCGCCGGCTGAAACATGATGTTGAGCGCTGCGACGTGGAAGAGCGGCGTGACGATGGCGATCACGTCGCTCGCCTCGAGATGCTCCTCGACCACCACCGTGTGCGCCGTGATGTTGCGGGCGCGATGGTTCATCAGCACACCCTTGGGGTGGCCGGTGGTGCCGCCGGTATAGGTCATGCAGAAGGCATCGGTCTCGGCGATCTCGACCTGCGGCTGGCCGGCGGGCGCGCCACCGACGAAGCGCTCGAAAGGCAGCGCACCGGCGACCGACGGCACCTTGCCGGCGCCGCCGATCTCCACGAAGTGGCGGATGCCGGGACAACGCTCGCGCACCGCCGCCACCTTGTCCGCGAATTGCGCGTCGTAGATCAACACCTGGGTCTCGGACTTGCCCAGCACGTAGCCGAGTTCGTCCGGCGCGTAGAGGATCGAAATGTTGTTGACGACAGAGCCCGAGCGCGCAACGCCGAAGAACACCGCGCCGTAGGCCGGGAGGTTGCGGCACAGCATCGAGACGATCGCGCCCTTGGCGAGACCCAGCGCGAGCACGGCCTGGGCGACGCGGTCGGCCATGGCGTCGAGCTCGCCATAGCCGATGCGCTCGACGCCTTGCGGCCCGCGAAAGACGATCGCCGGCTTGCCCGGGAAGCGGCGCGCCGAGCGCCGAAGCATGTCTCCAGTCAGCATCCTGATGCCTTCTCCAGCCTGATCCGGTCTTGTCTCGACAATTTGCGAAATGCAGAATACGTTTTTGTTTAGCGTAAATGGCGAGCTGGCGATCGTCAATCCCGGGGGATACCCCGAGGCGCGATCTCGTACATTCGTCGACAGCACGTGTCGAGCTCTCTTCTGTTGCTCGCTCGTGTGCTCATGACAGGACAGGACCGACATGGACAAGCGCGCACAGGCTGGTGTGCAATCGGTGGAGAACGGGCTCGATCTCATGCTGATCGTGGCCCACCATCGCCGGCCGATGAAGATCACGGAGATAGCAGAGCGGGCCGGTATCTCCCCGAGCAAGGCGCATCGATATCTGGTGAGCTTCTTGCGCACCGGCTTCATCACGCAGGATCCGGAAAGCGGGCTTTACGGCATGGGCTCGGTGGCGCTCGAATTCAGCTTGTCGTGCCTTGCCACCATCGAGCCGATTTCACTCGCCACGCGCGAGGCCGAGCGCCTGGCGGTCGAGCTGGGTCACACGGTCGCTGTCTCGGTTTGGGGCAGTTTCGGCCCGACGGTCGTGCGGTGGGAGCAACCGGCTCGACCGGTGATGGTGAACGTCGGCCTGGGGTCGGTCTTTCCGCTGTACCGATCCGCCACGGGGCGGGTGTTCGCGGCCTACATGCCGCAGGAGCAGATGAAGTTGTATCTCGACACGGTCGCGGCGCGCGAGCAGAAGGCCGAGGCGGCGAGCGAAACCACCGACCAGGTACGGGAACGCGGCATGGCACGAGCCGTCGGCGACTTCATGGACGGCATGAGCGCCTTCGCCGCGCCGGTGTTGGATGACCGCGGGCGGTTGGTGCTGACGATGACGGTGCTGGGGTACAAGGCCGGCTTCGATCACCGGTGGAGCGGGCCGGTTGCGGGGGCGCTGCGAGAGGCGGCGGTGAAGCTGTCTCGGACGCTGGGGTGGGAGCATGAGAGGTTGGCGTTGCGGGAAGGGTGACGAGGGTTCGAGTTGATGTCCCTGGTGATTACGACTGCTGCACCGCCGACTCCCGACGCCACTTCGATGATGTGCGGGTTGCCCGGGCCGCTGCCCGGAACACCCGGGCCGCTCTTGCGAACGAAATCACCGCCCACGCCGAACGGCGCGTCCACGCGGCTCGCGCCGACCTCGGATGTCGTGACGCTGACCACCGGCGGGATCAGCACGCCGATACCTGCCTCCTTCGGGTCTGCCGGCATGAAGAACGCCAGGCCATCCGATGTAACGATCGTCTGGGCCTGAGTCGGCGTGTTCACCAAGTTGGCGGGTGCCATGACGAGCTGCCCGCCCGCGATGAGTTGGCTGTCGCGATTGACCAAGGCGCCGGTCACCTTGATGTCACGGCCCGCGACGATCTGGCCCGGGTCGGGTGGGTTCTCGGTGTCGTTGCGCACCGACCCGGCGCCGATCGAGATGTAGTCGCCGTAGATGCGGCCGGTGCCGATGTTCAGGAGCGACGCAGCGTCGATCTGGGTGTCGTTGCCGTCGATGACGCCTCGGTTGGTCAGGGTGCCGGGGGTTCGCAGCTTGGTGACGCCACCGGACAGGTCACCTGATGCGGTGTTGTCGATCGCGGCGGCGCTGACGTCCAGGGTCTGGGCTGCGGTCAGCTTGCCGGCGTTGGTGAGGGTGCCAGCAGCGCTGTAGCTGAGGTCGCCACCAGCGCGGACCGTGGTGCGGTTGATGCTGTCGCCTTGAACCGCGATGCCGACGTTGCGGGTTGCCTCGATCTGGCCTTCGGCTGCGAACGAAGACGCGTCAAGGCGCAGGTCACGATTCGCGAGAAGGCTGCCGCCTGCGTTCTCGACAACACCCGCTTCGACGCGCAGGTCCGTGCCTGCGAGAACCTGGCCGCCTCGGTTGTCGAAGAGGAAGCGAGCCGGGCCGGCGGGCGAATTGCCGTCACCATCGATTGCCGCGCCATTCGCCACCTTCGAATGAATGGCAACCGACGATTGGCCGGCAATGCGTCCGCCTCCGGCGTTCACCAGGCTCAGCGTCTTCAACGTCATTGCGCCTTCTGCGCCGATCAGACCCGCGGTGTTGTCGATGCTCGCGGCCTCGAGACTCAGAGTCCCTGTGGTCGCGATGCTGCCGCCGCGGTTGTCGATGGCGGTATCGGCAGCACTGGCGATGTTGGCGCCGTTCGCGCCGTTCACGTCGTTGACAGCGCCGGCGCGAAGCAGTGCTTCGCCTGCACGGATGGTTCCTTTGGTGTTGTCGATGCGCTCGGCGTTGATCGCGAGGCGCTTGCTTGCGCTGAGGGTTCCGCCTGCATTCACGATCGCACCAGCAAGTGCCGCGTCCGAAACTTGGATGCTTCCCCCTGCGTTGTTCAGCTGCTGTGCTTGCAGCGTGATCGCACCACCGTGGTAGATGCGGCCGGCTTCGTTGAGGAGCGTTCCCGCGGTTTCAATGTGACCGGGCGTCGTGGCGGGCGGAGGTGCTGCGGGTGCCACTTCCTCGACCACAGGTTGTGCGCCGTTGCCCTGACCGGCGCCACCGCCTGCGCCGTTGCCTCCGGCTCCACCGGCTCCACCGGCGCCGTTGCCAGCGTCGCTACCGCCTCCACCAGCCCCATTGCCACCGGGCGCATTGCCGTTCGGCGTTGGCGGTGGGCGCACAGGCTCCGCGCCGATCGTGCCGCCCGCGTTCTGCAGGTTCGCCGCAGCGATGGAGAGGCCCAGCGCTTGCGTCTGCCGGATCGTGCCGCCCTGGTTGTCGATGCCTTCGGCGCTCTTGATCTTGACGCTAGCCGCCTCGATCGTTCCCTTGTTCACCAGCTTGCCGTCGCTCGTGAGGATCGTTGCTCCGAACCTCGTTGAGGATGACTCGAGCCGCGCCATTCGCAAGCCACGGGTTCGCACCCACCGCGCCGCCCAGATTCGTCTGCGCCCCGGTCCTGCTGTTGTTCAGGATCGCCCCTTGCACAAGCACATCCCGACCTCGCACCAGTTCAAGAGATTGATCGCTGCTCGAGAACAGCATGGACTGAGCAAGCGAGACGTTGCTAATTCGCGCCGCCAACAGCGGCGCGAATTAGCAACGTCTCGCTTGCTCAGTCCATGCTGTTCTCGAGCAGCGATCAATCTCTTGAACTGGTGCGAGGTCGGGATGTGCTTGTGCTGGCAACAGTGACAAGTTCGGATCCACAAGAGGCGACGCCGCCAGGGCGCTTGGTGGTGCGTACTTTCAGCGGCGGGACGCTCTTCGAGACCCCCATGACACCGCCCCAGGGCGCCTTGCCAGCAAGTGTCTCTGCGTCAGCGGCGCCTACCCTCGCGGGCAACTATTGGGCCAGCGTGCCGTCGACGTTCGTGTTCCCCGGAATTTCGATCGCCGTCGAGCTCAAGGCCGGCGCTGAAGTGCGCAGCCTGCGCCCCAAGGTCGCGGCAGCTCAGCGCATCCGGCTGGTGTTGGTGCCCGTCCGGATCGGCAATCAGGTCGGCAAGGTGTACGCCCCCAGCGCCGAGGAAGTACGCTTGCGCACACCGCTTTCCAGCGTCGAGTCGCGCGCCCATGTCGACCTCACCTCGACTGTGGTCCGTGCCATACCGGCAAATGACGACGCTTGGGCAGACGCGATGCACGACGTGCTTGGAGAAATCGCCGAGTTGCGCGCGCTGGAGCGTGCCGACGAGCGGACTTACTACGTCGGTTTTGTGCCGAAGCGAACAGAGGGGTCGAGCGGGGTGGCGTTGGTCGATGGCCATTCGGCAGTGCTGGGCGACTTCTCGAACTTCGAAGAGGCCGTTGTGCGCGACACGCTGATTCACGAGATTGGCCACAACCTGGGTCTCGAGCACGCGCCCTGTGGGGGCGCAAGTGATACCGATCCCCAGTATCCGTATGCCAACGCCGCACTGGGTTCGGGTAGCCGATACATCTGGGGCTGGCGCAGCGACAGCAGCACCTTCGTCGACCCGCGCGACCGTGACAGGCACGATGTGATGAGCTACTGCGCAGGCGACACCTTCTCGGACTACAACTACCGAAAGATCCAGCTCAATCTGCAGCGCGCAGCTTCCCGAACGCCGGCGCTCACGCCGGCCGATCTCTCCACCCCGCCGGAGCCGTTGCTGTCGATCGTCGGAACGGTCAGCGGCGACAAGGTCGATGTTCGACCGGTCAAGAGCTTCGCCGGCCGCGCGGCGCCGGAGTCGAGCGGCAGCTACGTGTTGCGCCTGGAAGGCACGAACGGGCGCGTCGAGCATCGCTTCGAGCCGAAGCCGGTTGCCGATGCGCCCGGGCGAGCGATGTTCGCGCTGGCCGTTCCGGCGGCCGGCTCGCTTTCGCGGCTGCAGATCCTGCAGGGCGACCGGGTCGTGTTCGAGCGAGTCGCCAAGCCCGAGGCGGCGGCTGCGGCCCCGCAGTCGCAGCCGGCGCAGCAGCCACCGCAGCAAGGACAACCCCTGCAGCAGCAAGCCTTGCAGGCCGCGGCCGCGCAGCAGGTCGCCCTCGAGGAACAGGGCGGAAGCGTCCTCCTCACCTGGAACGCGGCCGCCTATTCCTCCGCCACGCTGACCCACGTCGGCGCCAGCACCCGCACCACCCTCGCCCGAGACCTCGATGGCGGCAGCGCCAGGGTTT
Source organism: Burkholderiales bacterium 8X (assembly GCA_902506565.1). Taxonomy (GTDB): domain Bacteria; phylum Pseudomonadota; class Gammaproteobacteria; order Burkholderiales; family Burkholderiaceae_C; genus Variovorax. The sequence goes on from LR732703.1 coordinate 4,458,719, forward strand.
CGACTGCGCAGCTCGAGCCGGGCGGCAGCTTCGAGATCGGTCTTTCGGACGGCCTCAACAGCACCCACATCTTGCGATCTCGATAGCGACTGGAGCATTTCATGACGAGCGACCGCAACTTCACTTTGCTGCGCGACGTCGGCATCGGACGCCGACTTCGAACGGGCCTCGGCGCGTTCGCGGCGGCGCTGCTCGTGGCTTGCGGCGGTTCGTCTTCGGACGGCGATGCGGGAGGCGGCACGAGCCTCTCGCGTCCGCCATCGACCTTCGCGCTCGGAGAGGCGCCTCAAGCTTCGGCAGGCACGCCGGCGGCCTCCGGCGCAGCAGACGGACGCGTCGCTGCCGCTCCGACCTCGGCTCAGCTCGCGAAGGTGCTGCTCGCGCAATCGCTCGTGCAGGCTGCGGACGACCCGGAGCTCGCCTTGCTCGGCCGACGCGACTTGCTGGTGCTGGCCCAGGTCACCAACCCAGCGCGCGAGGAGCCGACGCCGGAAGGCAGCCTGAAGATCCTCGGCGCCTCCGGCGAGCTGCTGGCCAACCTGCCGCTCGAACCGCCGCGCGGCCCGGTGCCGATGCTGCTGCCGGACAGCCCCAGTTTCAAGACCGCCTATTCGGTGACGGTACCTGGCAAGCATGTCGTGCCTGGCATCAGGCTGGCGCTCGACTTCGGCGGCGGCCAGGTCCAGCGGACCGTCGAACCGGTGATCGGGCCGGCGCACGCGGTCACGCTCGTGACCGTGCCGATCCGCATCGGCAACCAGACCGGCGAGGTTGCGGCGGACATGGGTGCGGCGGTGGCTGCCCGCCTGCCGTTCTCCTCGGTGCAGGAAGTCGCCCATCCGGTCCACACCTTGCAGTCCGCGTCCGAACTTCCTTCGACTGCGGCAGGCTGGGAAGCCCTCTTCAGGAAGGTCAACGCCGAACTGCTGCAATTGCAGATCGCAGAAGGCGCTGCCGACGACCTGCGCAGGTTCTACGTGGGCTTCGTCCCGGCGAGCGGCGCCGCCAGCTTCGGCAACTATGCGACCCGGGTGGCAGCCGTCGGCGACGAGCGAGGCCAGGCGCGGCCGATCGTCGTCAAGTCGGTGGTGCACGAGCTCGGCCACGCCTTGTTCCTGTCGGATGCGCCCTGCGGCGCGGTGCAGGATCCGGACAAGAGCTTTCCCTATGCGAATGGCCGCATGGGTGCCGGCAGCCGCTACACCTGGGGCTTCGTCGCCGACATCCAGGCCTTCATCGATCCGCGCGATACCGATCGACACGACGCGATGAGCCGCTGCGCCGGCGACACCTTCTCGGACTACAACTATCGCAAGATGATGTCGACGCTCGCAACCGGCGGCTGGTTGGCGCTGCGTTGAACAAGGGGTCCGATCAGTGCACGAATCCCATGCTGCGGGACTCGCGCACCTCGGGCTTGATGCGGTGTTCCGCGCCCAGCTGCTCCAGGAACTCCTCGGCTGAAAATTCGGCATCGAGGATCTCGACCTGGCGCTTGACCGCAGCGAAGTCGCCGGGGCACAGCTGGGTCAGCCTGCCAAGACCGGCGCTCAGTTCCGCTGTCAGGCGAAGCGGATCGCCGCCCAGCGCCTCGGTCACGAACATCCGCTCCCGCTGCTCGGCGGTGAGCGGCATGAACTTGATCTTGAAGGTGAAGCGGCGCAGGGCCGCCTGGTCGAGTCGATCGATCAGGTTGGTGGTGCAGATGAAGATGCCGTCGAAGCGCTCCATGCCCTGCAGCATCTCGTTGACCTCGGTGACTTCGTAGGTCCTGATCGCTCCCCGGCGGTCCTGCAGGAAGCTGTCGGCCTCATCCAGCAGCAGGATGGCCTTCTCGGCTTCGGCCTCGCGGAACATGGCCGCCATGTTCTGCTCGGTCTCGCCGATGTACTTGCTCATGAGGTCGCTCGCCTGCTTGACGAGCAAGGGCCGGCCGATGGCCTTGGCGATGTGCTCGGCCAGCGCGGTCTTGCCGGTGCCGGGTGCGCCGTAGAAACACAGCGTGCCGTGTCCCCGCGACCGAAGCGCCTCGGCGATGCGCGGTATCTCGAAGCGGCTTTCGACATGGAGCATGTCGAGGTCGTAGTGCGTGACGCTGCGCCGCACGCCGGTCGCATCGAGCGTGCCGAGTGCCATGTCGGCATTCTTCAGCTGCCGATCGATCAGCGCCTCGATCGATTCGCCCTCCGTCATCGCGAGATCCGCAAAGCGCACGGCGGTCCGGATCTGGGCCGGCGTGAGCCCCTTGCGGGCCGCCAGCCGGGAAGCGAACGCGTCGGACACGCTCACGCCTTCGAGCGTCTTGCGCACCAGTTGCTCCCGCGCGCCAGGAGGCGGCGACTTGAGTTCGAGGTGATAGGCGAAGCGTCGGCGAAACGCCGGGTCGATCTGCTCGATGCGATTGGTGACCCACAGGGTCGGTACCGGGTTGGATTCGAGGATCTGATTGACCCAGGCTTTGCCGCTCACGCTGCCGCTGGCCGACGATGCGATCTGTTCGGCCCGCGCCATGAGCTGGGCCGCCTCGGTGCTGATCGGCGGGAACACGTCCTCGACCTCGTCGAAGAGCAGCGCGGCGCGGGCGCTTCCCTTGAGGAAGACTTGCGCGATCTGCAAGGAACGGTAACGGTCTCGCCCGGAGAGCGAATTGCCGTCGCGGTCCGCGTACTCGACCTCGAAGAGCTCGAGGCCCGCGGCCTGCGCCACCACCTTGGCGAGTTCGGTCTTGCCGGTCCCGGGCGGCCCGTAGACCAGCACGTTCACGCCGACTTCATTGCGCGCGACCGCGGCCGCCAGCAAGGTCACGAGGACCCGGGTGTCCTCGTCGACGAAAGCGAAGTCGCGTGCCGTCAGGTCGCTCTTGGCGGAAGGCCGCGTGAACACCGCCATCAGTTCGGCCTGGTCGCGGTATTCGCGCATCAGCACCGGCGGAAGCTTCTCGCTGACCTTCATCAGGTCGGCGAGGTCGGTGATGTTGTGCTCCGAGATCAGGTTCTCGACCAGGCCGATGCGCTCGAGCCGCGAGCCGGCCCGCAGCGCCTCGCCGACCTCGGTCGCATTGACGCCCGCCACCTCCGCGATGGCCGCATAGGCCTCGGGCGCATTGTTGACCTTGAACTCCACCAGCAGCGACCGGAGGTCGCGCTGGTAGCGTGCCAGCGTGCCGTAGAGCAGCAGCGCGCGCTCGGCCTTGTTGAGTTGCAAAAGGCCTGCGAGCGAGTCGATATTCTTCTCGACCAGGGTCGACTGCTTGCGCAGCGCATGCGTGAGGAAGTCGCGCGTGGCGGCCAGCACCGACAGCAGGTCCTTGGGCTGGTCCTTGGCGTATTCGTCGAGGTAGAAGAAGAGCGTGCCTTCCTCGTACGGGCCGCGCCAGACGCCATGGCGCTCCAGCAGGGCACGCCCGTCGAGACGGTCGACGCCCTTCCAGACCTCGTTTCCGGCGCATCGGCGCGCCAGGTATTCGGCGAGCCGCTGGAGCACGTGTTGCGGCCAGACCAGATGGCGGCCGGTCAACGACAACAGCCCGTTGAGGTCGCGCCGGACGTTGAACCGGGGCCCCTGCTTGGCTGCGAGCGTGAGCACGAAATGCGAACACATCAGTTCGAGGACCGGCGCATCCTTGAGGCCTGGCGACGGCAATGCCGGTGCGCGGTTCGCGGCGGGCAGTACATCGACAGTGGAACGCTTGACCATCAACACCCTCCAGCAGGGGAAAGGAACGCACTCGCATCCATGGTTCGATCGCGACCATAACGCAACCTTTTGGCTACGGGAAGTCCGCCCATGCGTAAAAACCCGAAGGCCGGTTAGCCAGCACAATCCCCCGATGGTTGGAATCGACGACATCGAACGCGCTGCCGCAAGGCTCGAGGGTCAATTGCTCGAGACGCCCTGCGTCGAATCGCGCACCCTTTCGGAGATCGTGGGCGCGACGGTCTTCCTCAAGTTCGAGAACCTGCAGTTCACGTCGTCCTTCAAGGAGCGGGGGGCTTGCAACAAGCTGGTCGACCTGTCCGAGGGCGGGGCGACCGGGGTGATCGCCATGTCCGCCGGCAACCACGCACAGGGCGTGGCCTACCACGCCCAGCGGCTCGGCCTCCGGGCCACCATCGTGATGCCGCGCTTCACGCCGGGCGTGAAGATCGAGCGCACCCGCGGCTTCGGCGCCGAGGTGGTGCTGCATGGCGACACGCTCGATTCGGCCCGGGCCCACGCTTTGGAGCTTGCCGAGCGCCACGGACTCGCCTTCGTGCACCCCTATGACGACGAGGCGATCATCGCGGGGCAGGGCACCGTCGCGCTCGAGATGCTCGACGCCGTGCCCGACCTGGACGTGCTGGTGGTCTCGGTCGGCGGCGGCGGCCTGATCGCCGGCATGGCCGTCGCCGCCAAGGCCCGGCAGCCGGGCATCCAAGTGGTCGGCGTACAGACCACGCGCTTCCCGGCGATGGCCAACGCGATCCACGGAACCCGGCATCCGCAGGGAACCAGCACCATCGCAGAGGGCATCGCCGTCGGTACGCCCGGCGTGCTGACCCGGGAGATCATTGCCTCGCAGGTCGACGATCTCCTGCTGGTCGACGAGGGCGACATCGAGCAGGCGGTGCTGATGCTGCTCGAAATCGAGAAGACATTGGTCGAGGGGGCCGGGGCGGCGGGGCTGGCCGCGCTGATCCGGCACCCGGAACGGTTCAAGGGAAAACGTGTCGGCCTCGTGCTCTCGGGCGGCAACATCGATCCGCTGCTTTTGGCAGCCATCATCGAGCGCGGCATGGTCCGGGCCGGTCGACTGGCGCGCGTGCGGGTCAGCGCACGGGACGTGCCGGGCTCGCTCGCGCAGATCACGGCCACCGTGGCCGAGGCGGGCGCCAATGTCGACGAGGTGCACCACCAGCGTGCCTTCACGATGCTGGCCGCGCAGAACGTCGAGATCGAACTGGTGCTGCAGACCCGCGGTCGAGCTCATCTGCAAGCCGTGCTGGACGCCCTGCACCAGGCCGGCTTCGAGGCGGTCGAGCAGCATTGAGGGGCTGGCAAGCCCCTAGTTCGTGCGCCGGGGCAGCGCCGGTAAAATGCCTCCAGTTTGAGAACCTAGGAACGCTCATGGCCAACCCCACCCCCGTCGAGCCCGATCATTCGGCGCATATCGAGAAAGATGCCGTCGAAGGCATCGTCCACCTGATGCCGATCGTCCTGCCGCTCGCCGGCGGCGTCTTGATGCTGCTCTTGGCATCCATCGCGATTTACCTGGCCTGACGCCCGGACGCGGCGCCGAACGACAGACGAGTCGCCGGCGCCGCCGCACCGTATGGCACCCTGGCCGGCGTCGGCTTTCCACTCAACCTCGAGTCCGGAAACGTTTTTCCCATCGGCTCTCGACTGCATGCACGCGCCGAGATCCGCTAGGAAAGACGATTTTTCAACTTAGGGGACATTGGAATGAACGCAGTCTTGAAGGGCATGGTCGTGGAGACCCCTGCCTATGTCAAAAACGCCAAGCTCGTGGCGTGGGTGAACGAAATGGCAGCCTTGTGCAAGCCCGACACCATCTACTGGTGCGACGGCAGCACCGAGGAATACGACCGGCTCTGCCAGCTGATGGTCGATGCCGGCACCTTCAAGCGGCTCGACCCCGCCAAGCGACCCAACTCCTACCTGGCGACTTCTTCGCCGAGCGACGTCGCCCGCGTCGAGGACCGCACCTACATCTGTTCCGAGCAGAAAGAGCACGCCGGCCCCACCAACAACTGGATGGCGCCGGCCGAGATGCGCGCCACGCTGAATCCGCTCTTCGACGGTTGCATGCGCGGTCGAACCATGTACGTGGTGCCTTTCAGCATGGGCCCGCTCGGTTCGCCGATCGCGCACATCGGGATCGAGCTTTCCGACAGCCCCTATGTCGCGGTCAACATGAAGATCATGACCCGGATGGGCCGCGCCGTTTACGACGTGCTGGGTGCCGACGGCGAATTCGTGCCGTGCGTCCACACCGTCGGCGCGCCCCTCGAGCCGGGCGAACAAGACGTGCCGTGGCCCTGCAACGCCACCAAGTACATCGTCCACTATCCGGAAACCCGCGAGATCTGGAGCTACGGCTCGGGCTACGGCGGCAATGCCCTGCTCGGCAAGAAGTGCTTCGCGCTGCGCATCGCGTCCAACATGGGCCGGGACGAGGGTTGGCTGGCCGAGCACATGCTCATCCTCGGCGTGACCAATCCGGAAGGAAAGAAGTACCACGTGGCGGCCGCTTTCCCGAGCGCCTGCGGCAAGACCAATTTCGCGATGTTGATTCCACCGGCCGGCTTCGATGGCTGGAAGGTCACCACCATCGGGGACGACATCGCCTGGATCAAGCCCGGCGCCGACGGCAAGCTCTACGCCATCAACCCCGAAGCCGGCTACTTCGGCGTCGCGCCGGGCACCAACATCCAGACCAATCCGAACTGCATGGCCAGCCTGGACCGGGACGTGATCTTCACGAATGTCGCCCTCACCGACGACGGCGACGTCTGGTGGGAAGGCATGAGCGAGCCGCCAGCGCACGCCATCGACTGGCAGGGCAACGACTGGACCCCGCAGATCGCCAAGGAAACCGGCGCCAAGGCGGCGCATCCCAACGCGCGATTCACGGTCGCGGCAACCAACAATCCGGCGCTGGACGACGCCTGGGACGACCCGAAGGGCGTGTCGATCGACGCGTTCATCTTCGGTGGTCGCCGCTCGACCACGGTGCCGCTGGTGACCGAGGCACGCGACTGGGTCGAGGGCGTCTACATGGCCGCGACCATGGGCTCGGAGACCACCGCCGCTGCCGCCGGCCAGCAGGGCGTGGTGCGCCGCGATCCGTTCGCAATGCTGCCTTTCGCCGGCTACAACATGAGCGACTACTTCCAGCATTGGCTGGACCTCGGCAAGAAGCTCGAGGCGGCCGGCGCCAGGCTGCCCAAGATCTACACCACCAACTGGTTCAGGAAGGGCGAGGATGGCAAGTTCGTCTGGCCCGGCTATGGCGAGAACATGCGCGTCCTCAAGTGGATGATCGACCGGATCGAAGGCAAGGCCGACGGCGCCGAGCACGTCTTCGGGGTCAGCCCGCGTTACGAAGACCTCAACTGGACCGGGCTCGACTTCAGCGCGGCGCAATTCGATACGGTGACCAGCATCGACAAGGCCGCGTGGCAGGCTGAATTGAAGTTGCACTCGGTCCTGTTCCAGCAACTCGCGCATCACCTGCCGAAGGAACTGCCCGAAACCAAGGCCGCGATCGAGCAGCGCCTCGCGGCTTGAGCTTCGGTCCGGCGGCATTCGTCGCCATGAAAAAAGCCGCTTCGATCGAAGCGGCTTTTTGTTGGTCCAGGTCCGGCGACGAGCTGGACCTGATTCGGTGGCCTCGAAGAGGCAGACGGCAACTCAGTAGTACTTGCCGAGGTTGACGCGGCGCATGGCTTCGTAGAGCGTCGGCATGCGGGTGGCTTCCGAGCGCTTCGCGACGATCGAGATCGAAGCTTGCTTGGCCGCGATCGGCGCTTCCGAAGACTCTTCTTCTTGCCGGCCGGCAGCTGCCACCAGGTCCATCATGATCCGCGAATCACGCTGAGCGAAGGCCAGGAACTGCGCGTCCGCGCGGTTCGCGGCGCGGCGCTCGGCGACTTGCTTGAAGAACCCGATCGTGCGCAACGACATCGAGCGGGCGGTGTCTGCGAAGAACGCCAGCGCGCCGAATGCAACCACCCAGAGCACTAGCCAACCTGCGAGCAGGCCGCCTTCGGCCGAGGTCGACATCAGCCGGTCGGCGACGACCAGCAGCGAAGAAACGATCGCCGCGAGCAGCAGGGCCGCCAGGCCGCGGGCGCCTTCGAAATTGCGGCGAGCGCCGCGCGCCCAGCTGAAGAGCGCTTCTGCGCGATCGACGCCAGGATGAGAGGTCGGTTGGTCGACGTGAACAAAACTTGTCATGGTGAATCCCTCCAAAGGACGAAAGGCCGAAGCCGATGGAGTGATATTAGGGGTTACCCTAGTAGAACTCCACTTTATCTTTGTGATGTTTATCATTCACCAGGATGATGGACGTCAACTTTCGCACGCTGGATCTCAACCTCCTCCGGGTGTTCGACGAGGTCATGGCGGAGCGGAACCTGACGCGCGCTGCGCGCAACCTGTCGTTGACGCAGCCCGCCGTCAGTAATGCGCTGCGGCGCCTGCGCGAAGTGCTGGGCGACGAGCTGGTCCGGCGAGCGGGCCCCGGTGTCGAACCGACGCCCCGGGCGCAGGCGATGTGGCCGGTGGTGCGCGACGCGCTGCGCCAGTTGCAGCACACGCTGGCGCCGAGCGGCTTCAACCCGGACGTGGCCGATACGACCTTCCTGTTGTCGATGGCGGACGCCACGGCCGCGGAGCTCGTGCCGGGCCTGGTGCAAATCGTCGAAGAAGAAGCGCCGGCGATTTCGCTGCGGGTGTTGCCGCTCACCACGCGTGATCCGCGGCCAATGCTCGAACGAGAAGAGGTCGACATGGCCATCGGATACTTTCCGGCGGTGGTGGCCAGCCTGGCTGCGCGAGGTCAGTCGGACGCTGCGGTGCCGTTCGAGACCCAGCGCCTTTATGTCGGCGAATATGTCTGCGTGATGCGGAAAGGCCATCCGCTCGAATCGAAAGCGCTGACGCTCGACGAGTTCTGCGCGGCCCGCCACCTCTTGGTGAGCTTTTCGGGCAGGCCCTACGGTTTCATCGACCAGACGCTCGGCGCGCTCGGGCGGGAGCGCCGAATCGTGATCACGGTGAACCAGTTCTTCACGGCCGGGCGGGTGGTCGCCAACTCGGACCTGTTGACCGTGCTGCCGCGGCACTTCGTCAAGGTGACCGGTATCGACGAGCAACTGGTCTTCAGGACACTGCCTTTTGCGCAACCGCTGGTCCACGTGGACGCCATCTGGCATCGGCGGGCACAGCATGGGCACGCCCACGAATGGTTGCGACAAGCCCTGGTGCGCTCGGCGGCGTCGGCTTTTTCGACCACCGACGCGGATCGCGACGAGCCCGGCTAGCGGATGACGCTCAGGTAGGCGGTTGCGGCTACGCGAAGCTCCTGCGCATGCTGGGCGTCGAGGCCGGTGCGAACGTCTGCGGCTTCCATGAGAACCTGGGCCGGCGACGGGGGTTGGATCGACGGGTCGATGTGGATCAGGCGGCCGATGAAGACCTTGAAGGCGGATAAGCGTGACATGTTGGTGCGCGAGAACGCGGCTTGATGGACAGAAATCTCAGATTAAGGGTTTTCCCTGAGATTGGAAGAGGCGGCTCATGCGTGATTTGCATGTCGCGATTCACCTAGACTGCATCGATGAAGCTCCAGTTGCTATCGGATCTGCATCTCGAGGTACATCCCAACTTCGTACCTGTGCCTGCACCGGATGCAGACCTGTTGGTGCTTGCGGGCGATGTGGGCTCTTACCAACTTGGGTCGATGCTCGCTTCGCCCGACTTCGGTCTGGAGCGGTTTTCACCGAAGGCTGGTTGGCCCACCCCGGTACTTTTTACGCCTGGGAACCATGAGTACGACAACGCCGACTTCGATGAAACCCATGCGCGGCTTCGCGAAGCTTGCGAAAGGCTTGGCATCCAGTGGCTGGAACGGTCTTCGCTCGTGATCGATGGCATCCGGTTCATCGGCACGACGCTCTGGGCCGATTTCGACGCATTGGTGAGTCCGGAAGACGATCTGGCCCAGGCCTTGAAGAAGCGGGGCAAGGCGATGCGTGCCGCCGACTTCTATCTGCGGAAGGCCGGCACGTCCCGGAAAGGCGAACCCTTTCTCTCCAGCCAGTTATGTGAGCAATCACTTTCGTGCCAACAGTGGCTGCGGGCGGAACTCGAAAAAGAGTTTGCGGGAACGACGGTGGTCGTCACCCATTTCGCCCCCAGCTTGTCGAGCGCCGATCCTCGCTACGGACTCATTCCGGGAACCGCCGGATTCTGCAATTCGCTGGACGAGTGGTTGCCGCGTGCTTCGCTATGGCTCCACGGTCATCTGCACCGGCAATTCGACTATCGGAAGGACGGCTGTCGGGTGGTCGCGAATCCGCTCGGCTATGCCGGCAAGGGTGAACAGGCAGATTTCAAGCCCCAGCTGATCATCGAGGTGAGTTGAGCTGAGGTGAGGTGAGGTGAGTTGGGCTTTGCTGGGCAAGGCCGGGCTGGGCCCTGCTCGACGGTGGGGCAACCGCCGCCGCGATCGCCGACTGCCTCGGCAGCGTCGGCGACTGGCCGCTCAAGCCCGCCTCACACCGGCGCGCCCCGATTCGACGACGAACTCCGCCTGGGTCGCGAGCGTGGCGCTCTCCAGGGCCGGATGCGGCGTGGTGCGAAACCGGCAGCCCAAAAGCCCGGCCGAAAGCTCCAGCAAAGCGTAGCCGCGCTCGTCCCCCCTTGCGTGCCGCACATCGGGGTTGTCGCGCTGCATCCTGTTCATGGCTGCGGAGCTGGCGCCGCGGGATGTCACCGAGCCGCCGACGAACTCGCTGGCGACGATCGGCGAGGCGGAATCGTTCGGCCGCAGCCGAAGGTCGGCTGCGATCGTGCGATGGACGTCGCCGCCCAGCACGACCAGGTCCTGCACGCCGGCCTCGGATGCCGACTGCAACAAGCGCCGCCGTGCATCCGGATAGCCGTCCCAGCCGTCGGTCCAAACCTCGCGCCCTTGCGGGGTGTCGATGCCGGTGCTGCTCATCTGGGTCGACTGCGCGAGGAGCTTCCAGCGTGCAGCCGAAGCAGCCAGGCCTTCTGCAAGCCACCGTTCTTGCGGCATTCCCAGCATGCTGCGCGACGGATCCTGAAGCTCTGCACAGTCCGCCACCATGCGGCCGACATCCCGGCCCGGGTCGGCGCAGGCGTGGGTGCTGCGATGCTGGCGGCAATCCAGCGTCCAGATTTCGGCCAGCGCGCCCCAGCGGAATCGATCGTGGATCCGCATGCCGGAGCCGCTCGGCGGCAGCTCGATCGGCATGTGCTCGAAGTACGCACGGTAGGCGGCCGCCCGCCGACGCAGGAAGCGCCCCGGTTCGCTGTAGGCGGGATCGCGCTCGCCCGCATAGTCGTTGACGACCTCATGGTCGTCCCAGGTGAGGATCCACGGATGCGCTGCATGTGCTGCCTGCAGGTCGGCGTCCTGCTTGTAGAGCGCATGGCGGGCGCGGTAGTCGTCGAGCGAATGTGGCGTGTAGGTGCCGTGGCGCCGAATCGAGTAGTTCGGATTGCTGCCTTCGTAGATGTAGTCGCCGACGAAGACGACCAGGTCCAGGTCGCTGCCGGCGATCTCGCGATGCGCCGCGAAGAAGCCTTGCTCGTAGTGTTGGCAGGAGCCGAGCGCCAGGCGCAAGCTGGGCACGACCGCCGAGGCGGCGGGTGCGGTGCAGGTCCGGCCGATTCGACTGGCCGCGCTGCCGGAGCGAAAGCGATACCAGTAGCTTCGACCGGGCACGAGCCCCTGCACCAAGGCATGCACGCTGAAGCCGCGCGATGCATTCGTCTGGATCTCGCCGCGCGCGACTTCGTCGCGAAGGGCCTCGTCGGCGAAGACTTCGTAGCGCACCTCGAACTCGGAGCCCGACATGGCCTGCAGCTCGTCCAGGTCGGCCGGGAGCAGCCGGGTCCAGAGCACGACGCTCCGTTCCCGCGGCTGCCCGCTCGCGACGCCCAACGTGAACGGATCGTTCTTCCATCGCGGCGATGCCCGCACCGGCGGCGCGCTTGCAACCGCCGCGTTCCATCCGGTCAATGCCAGCGCAAGGGCGGCGTGGTTGAGGTGTCTTCGTCGCAAGGTCATGGCGGCGATTGTGGTCGCGCAATTGGCGCCCCTGGCGCGATTGGCGCAATTGGCGCCACCGGCGCATCGGCGGCGCTTCGGCGCGAAAGCGGGAGGCCGATCGCACCGCCGTCTTCGTCAGAGCAGGTGTTCGCCGACCCAGGGCAGCAGCAGCCAGTTCTTGAAGCGCAGCCAGGCGGAGCCGTCGGGTTCGTCCAGGTAGACGATGTCCTTGCCGTCTGAATCGGAGGCCAGCCATTGGACGCGTTCACCGCCCGGCGCGAGCCGCAGGCGGTAGGCGGCGTTGCCGTGCATCGACGACGTGACATGCCCGAAGGCTTCCACCAGCTCGGCGCTGTCGATGAGCATCGCGGCCTCGGTATTGATCGCGGCGGAGCGGCGGTCGAGGTTCATCGAACCGATGAAGATCCGGCGCCTGTCGATGAAGGTCAGCTTGGCATGCAGCCGGCTGATCGATTGGCCGAAGTCGCCGAAGTTGCCCGACTTGCCGGTGAGCACCGGCGCGATCTCGCGAATGATGATGCCCAGCTTCAACATCTCCGCCCGGTAGTTGGCATAGCCGGCGTAGACCAGCGGCTCGTCGGTCGCGCCCAGCGAGTTGGTGATGATCACGATCTGGCCGCCCTGCGCCATCGCCTGCCGCATGATGGCCATGCCGCGTTCCCCCGGGATGAAGTAGGGCGAGATGATGGCGGCCTCTCGGTGTGCCGCGCGCAGCGCATCGAGCGCGCCTTCGGTCACGCTGCCGCGGAACGCTTCTTCCGGCGTGGCCCGGGCGATCTTGTCCGGCTCGTCCGCATAGAAGCGTGCCGGCGCCCAGGTCAGCGCCGGTCGCCCCGCGTCGATCTGCGGCCCCAGCGCGCCCTGGCCCATCACGTCGCGCTCGCGCAGGCGAATGTCCGGCGACGCGGCCGCGGCGCGTCGATCGAAGCGCCGCATGGCTTCGTCCTTGTCGCTCGACAGGGTGCCCGGAACCACTTCGCCGACGGCCCGCACGTGTTCGCTGTTCCAGTAGCGATCGAAGGCGTTCGACATGTCCTTCACCACCGGTCCGACCGAGAGCAGGTCGACATCGATGAAGTTGGCCGCGGTCGCGTTCATGAAGTATTCGCTCGCGATGTTCCGGCCACCCGACACGGCGAAGCTGCCGTCCGCCACCAGCAGCTTGTTGTGCATCCGGTGGTTGATTCGGCTGAACTCGTGCAGCGACCAGAGGATTCGCGCTCCGAGGGAAGTGCTTCGCGACGGCAGCGGGTTGAAGAGGCGCAGATCGATGTTCGGATGCGCGGCCAGGTCGCCCAGGAGCTGGTCCTTGCCGCCGGTGTAGAGATCGTCCATCAGGAGGCGCACCCGCACGCCACGCGCGGCCGCATCGCGCAGCTCGCGCAGGAACAGCAGGCCGACCTCGTCGTCCTCGATCAGGTAGTACTGGACGTCCAGCGTGGCCTCGGCGCGGCGGATCAGCGCGATGCGGGCATCGAAGGCGAAGGGCGCCTCGGGCAGCAGCCGGAAGCCGGATCGAATCGGCCATCCGGTCGACTCGGGCGGCGCCGCCTGCAAGGCGGTGCGGGCGAGCGAAGTCCATTCGAGATCCGTGCGCGCGAAGCTCGGCTCGCGCGGCAATGGGGCCGGCAGCACGGTGCAGCCGACCAGGAGGCCGAGCCATGCGGCAAGCGCCGATGCGAGCTTCCAGCGATGCAGGTGGATCATGGGATGGGCAATGTACCTCCGACCCGCCGGCGCGAACAGCTCGAACAGCGCGCCGCCTATGATCGACCCGCTTTCCTGAAAGCAAAGGATCAAGGGGAACACGCGTTTGCTCAATGGTTTGTGGCTCGGCTTTTTCCTGACCGCGGCGCTGGCGGCCATGGTCCGCTGGCTGGTCGGCGGCGAGGCTGCCGTCTTCGCTGCCATGGTCGAGAGCCTGTTCGCCATGGCGAAGCTGTCGGTCGAGGTAATGGTGCTGCTGTTCGGCACGCTCACCCTGTGGCTGGGCTTTCTGCGGATCGCCGAAGCCGCGGGGCTCGTGGCGTGGCTCGCGCGCATGCTGGGTCCGCTGTTCCGGCGATTGATGCCGGGCGTGCCGGCGGGCCATCCGGCCCTTGGGCTCATCACGATGAACTTCGCGGCCAACGCGCTCGGGCTGGACAACGCGGCCACGCCGATCGGGCTCAAGGCGATGCGCGAGCTGCAGACCCTCAATCCCGAACCGCGAACGGCGAGCAACGCGCAGATCCTGTTCCTGGTGCTGAACGCTTCGTCGCTCACCTTGCTGCCGGTCAGCATCTTCATGTACCGGGCGCAGCAGGGAGCGGCCGACCCGACGCTGGTGTTCCTGCCGATCCTTCTTGCCACCAGCGCCTCGACCCTGGCGGGCCTGCTCGCGGTGGCGCTCGTGCAGCGCCTGCGCCTGTGGGATCCGGTGGTGCTCGCATACCTGTTGCCCGGCGCGCTCGCGTTGGCGGGGTTCATGGCCTTCCTGGGCACGTTGAGCGCAGCGGCGCTTTCGTCCTTGTCCTCGCTGCTCGGCAACCTGGTCCTGTTCGGACTGATCGTGGCGTTTCTCGCGATCGGCGCCTGGCGCCGGGTCGAGGTCTACGAGAGCTTCGTCGAGGGCGCGAAAGAGGGTTTCGATGTCGCCCGCAACCTGCTGCCGTACCTGGTCGCGATGCTGTGCGCGGTCGGCGTACTGCGAGCCTCGGGCGCGCTCGACATCGTGCTGGCCGGCATCCGTTTCATGGTCGAGTTCCTCGGCTGGGACGCACGCTTCGTGGATGCGCTGCCCACCGCGCTGGTCAAGCCGTTCTCGGGCAGCGCGGCCCGCGCGATGCTGATCGAGACCATGCAGAGCCAGGGCGTGGACAGCTTTCCGGCCCGAGTCGCAGCCACCATCCAGGGCAGCACCGAGACCACCTTCTACGTGCTGGCGGTGTACTTCGGCGCCGTCGGCATCCAGCGCGCACGGCATGCGGTCGGCTGCGCGCTAGCGGCCGAACTGGCGGGCGTGCTCGCGGCGATCGCCGTCTGCTACTGGTTCTTCGGTTGAGCGGACGCGTGCAGCGCGGCACTCGATCGGCCAGAATCGACCTTCACTTTCCCGTGCCTGCCTTCGTGACCGTTCCAGCATCCGCCCCTGCCCCGACGACGCCGACCCAAGCCCAAGCGCCCGCGTTCACCATGGACGAGTTCCGCAAGGCGCTCGGCATGTTCGCGACCGGCGTCACCATCGTGACGGCGCGGGCCGCCAACGGAAGCCTGGTCGGCCTCACCGCGAATTCGTTCAACTCGGTTTCGCTCGATCCGCCGCTGGTGCTCTGGAGCCTGGCGCGCGGCGCCGCGTCGATGGTGGCGCTCAGCACCGGCTCGCACTATGCAATCAACATTCTTGCTGCCGACCAGAAGGCGCTGGCCGAACGCTTCGCCACCAAGGACGTCGACCGCTGGAGCGACGTCGCCTTCGATCAGGGCATCGGCGGCGCGCCGCTCCTGAAGGGCGCCGCCGCCACCTTCGAGTGCTTCAACCGGAGCCGGTACGACGAGGGAGACCACGTGATCTTCGTCGGCGAGGTCGAGCGTTGCATGCACGCGCCGGGCGCTTCGCCGCTGCTCTTTCATGGCGGGCGCTTCTATACCGAGCATCCGCTCTAGGCCAGCAGGCGCTACTTTTTCGAGCCGTAGGTCGAGTCGAAGCGCTGCTGGAGGTAGTCGCCCGCCAGGATGGGCGCATGGCGCGGCGCCGTTCCTTCGGCCACGCATGACGGGATCGCGCTCACCTGGGCATCCGGATTGGGGTCGAGGAAGAACGCGATCGAATAGCGCTCCTCGAGCGGTTCCCGCACGCGATGCGGCGTCGAGACGTAAATATCGTTGGTCCAGCGCATCAGGCAATCGCCGATGTTGCAGACGAAGGCGCCCGGAAGGGCAGGCACGTCGATCCATTCGCCGTCGCGCCGTCGCACCTCGAGGCCTGCCACCCGGTCCGTCGCCAACAGGGTCACGTTGCCGTAGTCGGTATGGGTGCCGGCGCCGAGTTGGTGGCCCGACGGCGCTGCCGAGCCCTTCGGGTAGTGCAAGAGGCGTAGCGTGGCCAAGGGCCGGTCGAGCTTGTCGGCGAAGAAATCCGGCGCCAGGCCGAGATCGCGGGCGAATACCGTGTGCAGCATCCGGCCGAGCGCCAGCACCCGATCGAAGTAGTCCTCCATGACCGCGCGGAAGCCCGGCAGCTCCGGCCATGCGTTGGGCGGACGGCTGCGACCATCGGTCCAGATCAGGTTGAAGGCCTCCTTGCGGTCGGCCGGCGTCTTTTCGTCGAGGGCCTCGATGCCGAGGCCCACATAGCCGCGGTTGCTGCCGAGCTTGCCGATCGCGAGTTCCTGCTTGCGCGCGAGCGGTTGCGCGAAGAAGGCGGCGCTCGCCCCGAAGGCGGCATCGACCAGCGACTGCGGAATGCCGTGATTCATCAAGGCAAAGAAGCCGACCTCGCGGCAGGCGCTGCCAACCTGCACGGCCAGTGCCTGCCATGCTGCCTCGGTGCCGCCGCCGAGCGCCGAGGCATCGATGATGGGAAGCTCGGATTCGTTCATCGGGGCGATCCTAACCAAGGCGAGGCGGCCCGGGCGGCTACGATGCTCCCATCGGAAAATCCGAATGACGAATCCCAGACGATCGAGACGAATGAGCGACCGCAAGACCCACCTCGACAGCCGAGCCACATCCATCCTCCTCGCCTGTTGCGCGTTCTGGGGCTTGCAGCAGATCCTGATCAAGACCACCGTGGTCGAGGTGCCGCCGCTCTGGCAGGCCACCATCCGCATGACGGGCGCCGTCGGCCTGCTCTGGCTCTGGTGTCGCTCGCGCGGCGTGCCGCTCTTCGAGCGCGACGGAACCCTGTGGGGCGGCCTGCTCGCCGGCGCGCTCTTCGCGGGCGAGTTCGTCTGCATCTACCTCGGCCTGCAGCACACCACGGCTTCGCGACTCACCGTGTTCCTCTACACAGCGCCCTTCGTGGTGGCATTGCTGCTGCCGCGGCTGGTGCCGGCGGAACGGCTGCGCGGCCTGCAATGGCTCGGGCTGGCGATCGCCTTCGCCGGCGTGGTGGTCGCTTTCAGCGAAAGCTTCGGCCACGCGAGCTCGAGCCAGCTGAAGGGCGATGCGCTGGCCTTGCTCGCCGGCGTTTTGTGGGGGCTCACCACGTTGGCGATTCGCAGCACGCGCCTGGCGACCGCCAGCGCCGAGAAGACGCTCTTCTATCAAATCGCGGTCACTGCCGTGGTGTCGCCGCTCATTTCTGCGGGGCTCGGCGAGCGCTGGAGCTTCGCCTACTCCGGCTATGCCTGGTTCTCGATCGGCTTGCAGACCTTTATCGGCGCCTTCGCCAGCTACCTTGCGTGGATGTGGCTGCTTCGGCACTACCCGGCCACCCGGGTGTCGTCCTTCACCTTTCTCACGCCGCTCTTCGCCCTCGCCTTCGGCGTCGTGCTGTTGTCGGAGCCGCTCACGCTGCAGCTCGTGCTCGCCCTCGCCGGCGTTGCGGTCGGCATCGTGCTGGTGAATCGCCGCGTGGCCGAGAAGAAGGCCGTGCCGACGTGACGAACGAGGCAAGGCTGCAACAAAGGGCGCGGGCGGCATGACGATCGACTTCCAGGCGGTGCTCGAACGGATCGCGGCCGAGATGACGCCGCTCGCGGGTCGGAGCGGCACGGTGGCCAGCTACATCCCCGCGTTGGCAAGGGTGCCGGCCGCGCACTTCGGCCTGGCGCTTCGCACCCGCGAGGGGCTGGAAGCATCGGCCGGCGATGCGAACGTGCCGTTTTCGATCCAGAGCATTTCCAAGCTCTTCACCCTGACCCTGGCCATGCGCCGGATGGGCGACGACCTGTGGGAGCGCATCGGCCGCGAGCCGTCGGGCAATCCGTTCAACTCGCTGGTGCAGCTCGAATACGAGCAGGGCAAGCCGCGCAATCCGTTCATCAATGCCGGCGCCATCGCGATTGCCGATCGGCTCCTCGGCCATGGCGAAACCAAGGCCGAACTGCTGCAGCTCATGTCCGACCTGTGCGACGAGCCGATCGAATTCGACGCCGAGGTCGCGGCCTCGGAAGCGTCGACCGGCTACCGGAACTTCGCGCTGGCGAACTTCATGAAGAGCTTCGGCAAGCTGGACAACGATGTCGACGACGTCCTCGACTTCTACTTCCATCAGTGTGCGATCCGCATGAGCTGCCTGCAGCTGGCACGTGCCGCCGGCTTCCTGTGCCGCGACGGCGCCCATCCGCAGGACGGACGGGGCGAAGTCACGTCGGAGCGGCATGCCCGCCGCATCAACGCCCTGATGTTGACCTGCGGCACCTACGACGCCGCCGGCGACGTGGCCTTCTCGATCGGCCTGCCTTGCAAGAGCGGCGTCGGCGGCGGCATCGTGGCGGTGGTTCCGGACCAGCTCACGCTGTGCGTCTGGTCGCCTGCGCTCGACGCCAGCGGCAATTCATACCTGGGCATGCTCGCGCTGGAGCGCTTCGCGGCAAGCACCGGCCTTTCCATCTTCTGATCCTTTCATGACCGAATCCCTTTCGATCCAGGAACCCACCCTCTGGTCCGACGGCCGCTGGACCGCCCGCGTCGTCAAGAACGAGGACGACGACGGTTGGGCCGTCGCCATGACGCTGCAGGGCGAATCCGAACCGGCGCTGGTCGGGCCGTGGACCATGGGCCGCGACAAGAAGAATCCGAAGCCGCTCGACACCGCCGCGTTCCACACCTTGGTCAAGACCGCGAGCGAGGTCCTGCGGCGGCACGAGCAGCAATTGCACGCCCGCCTCAACAAGAGCGTGAGCGTCGGCCAGGGCTCGGAGCGCATTCGGGTCTCGCTCGAGATCGTGCCGGACGAAGACAACCCGCATGCCATCCTCCGCGCGCAGGATGAAGCCGGCGACGAGTTGGGGAGCGCGCGGGTCGCGCCCGATTTCAAGCTGGATGCCGAGCGGGCGCGTGCCTGGATCGAGGGCGGCTTCGAACAAAAGCCGCGCTGAACGGTTGCCGAGCGGGATGAACTAGGCTCGCGCCATGAACCTGCTCCCACTCGCCTTGCTCTTCCTCCACCTTGCGGCGGCCGCCTTCTGGGTTGGCGGCATGGCTGCCATGCATTTCGCGGTGCGCCCCGCAGCCGCATCGACCTTGGAGCCGCCGCTTCGCTTGCCGTTCATGGCGGCAGCGCTTTCGCGCTTTTTTGCCGGCGTCGTCGTGGCGATCGTCGTGGTGCTGGCGAGTGGCCTCGCGATGGTGATGCTTGCCGGCGGTTTTGCGCGGGTTCACTGGAGCGTGCACGCCATGTTCGGCATCGGGCTCTTGATGATGGCCATCTTCCTGCACCTGCGCTTCGCGCCCTTTCGGCAGCTGCAACGCGCCGTGGCCTCGCGCGAATGGCCGCTCGCCGCCACCCGCCTTGGCAGCATCCGGCGCCTCGTCGCGCTCAACCTGGGGCTGGGGGTGCTGGTGTTCGCGATCGCGATCATGGGGCGAGGCATGTGACTGCCCGGAACGCGTGAGCCCCGAATCTTAGAAATCGATCACGAGTTCGTAGCTCGTACTGCGTCCGCCCGAACCGGACCTCTGCAACACACCCAAGGCAAGCAATTCGTTGATGTCGCGAAGGGCCGTGTCGGCGCTGCACTTGGCGATGGCGCTCCACTTGCTGCTCGTGAGCTTGCCGTCGAAGCCGTCGAGCAATCGATTGAGCAGCTTCACTTGGCGAGCGTTGAGCGGCACCGGCGCCCAGCGCTGCCAGAAACGATGGCGGGTCAGCACTTCCGACAGCAGGAGTTCGGCACCCTCCACGGCGCGTAGCAGGCAACCTGCGAACCAGGCAAGCCAGGGCGTCACGTCCATCGTTCCTTTTTGCGTTCGTTCGAGCATCTCGTAGTAATCGTTGCGCTCCCGCTGGATCTGGGCAGACAGGCTGTAGAAGCGCTGCGCGCTTCCTTCCGCGCGTGCGAGGGCCATGTCGCCCACGACGCGCGCGATTCGGCCGTTGCCATCGTCGAACGGATGCAGCGTGACGAACCACAGGTGCGCGAGCCCCGCGTGGACCACGGGGTCGTCGTCGGTTGCGCCTTCGAACCATCCGAGAAAGCGCGGCATCTCTTCCTCGAGGATGGCCGCGGGCGGCGCCTCGAAATGCACCTTGCGTCGACCGATAGGCCCGGACACCACTTGCATCGGACCGGACGCATCGTCGCGCCAGGCGCCCGTGCGAATGACGGACATTCCGCTATAGCCGGTCGGGAACAGCGCGGCGTGCCAGCCGAAGAGACGCTGCGCCGTGAGCGGGGCGACCGAAGCGGTCGTCGCATCGAGCACCATCTCGACCACGCCGTCGACGTGCCGGTCGGCAAGTGCCAGGGCGCCGATATCGATGCCCAGCCGCCGCGCGATGGACGATCGCACGGCATTCGCGTCGAGCCTCTCGCCTTCGATCGCGCTGGTCTTGACGACATCGTCGGTCAGCACGCGGAGATTGGCTTGGGCCAATTGCGGCATGCCGACGTCGGCCATCCGTCCGGCCAGCCGTCCGCGCGCCGCATGGACCAGCGCCAGTGGTGCAGCCAACCGGGAAAGGTCGTAGTGCAGGCGTGGCCAGGCGTCGTTCTGCCAGATGTAGAGATCCGAAGGGCTATCGCCGCTGTTCATGCGGCGATTGTGCGCGGTATCGGGTGATTGAGCAGCTATTCGCCGCACGAAATGCGGTGAATAGCCGGTCCAATCTCCGCATCGACGCGAACGATCGATTCGAAAGAGCGCCTACAAGACCCCTGCAGCCCGCAAGGCGGCGCGTGCTTCCTCGCCGATGCCCATCTCCGCGAGCACCTCGTCCGTGTGCTGCCCGAGCGCAGGCGGCGCGTTGCGCAGCACCGGCGGGTTGCCCTTCAAGCGCAGCGGGCTCGCCACGCCGACGATCTCGCGAATGCCGTCGCCGGCGTCGCGCGGCATCGAGACCGCCAGTCCGCGCGCCTTGACCTGCGGATCGTCGAAGGCCTGCGCGATGTCGTTGATCGGGCCGCAGGGCACCGCCTTGTCTTCGAGCAATCCGATCCATTCGGCCGTGCCGCGCGTGCGGGTGACTTCTTCCATCTGCGCAATCAGGATCTGCCGATGCCGCACCCGCAAGGTGTTGCTGGCGAAGCGCGGATCGGCTGCCCATTCGGGATGTCCGGCGGCGTCGCAGAAGCGGGCGAACTGGCCGTTGTTGCCGATGGCCAGCAACATCGAGCCGTCGCTTGTCTTGAAGTCCTGGTAGGGCGCAAGGCTCGGGTGGCTGTTGCCCTGGCGGCTCGGTGCGACGCCGGTGTTGAGGAAGGCGCTGGCCTGGTTGGCGAGGATCGCCATGCCGACATCGAGCAGCGCCATGTCGATGTGCTGGCCTTCGCCGGTGCGGTGCCGCACCTCGAGCGCGGCGAGGATGGCGGTGCTCGCGTAGACGCCGGTGAAAAGGTCGGTCAACGCCACGCCGACCCGCAGCGGCCCGCCGCCCGGCTCCTGGTCCGGCCGGCCGGTGATGCTCATCATGCCGCTCGTCGCCTGGATCATCAGGTCGTAGCCGGCCCGATGGGCGTGGGGGCCGTCATGGCCGAAGCCGGTGATGCTGCAATAGACGAGGCGCGGGTTGGCCGCGCGAAGGCTCGCATGGTCCAGGCCGTATTGCTCGAGCCCCCCGGTCTTGAAGTTCTCCACCAGGATGTCGCTTTCGGCGGCCATGCGTCGCAGCAGGGCCTGCCCGTCGGGCGTCGACATGTCGATGGTGACCGAGCGCTTGTTGCGGTTGCAGGCCGTGAAGTAGCTGGCCTCGGGCGTGTCGTTGCCTTCTGCATCCTTCAAGAAGGGCGGGCCCCAGGTGCGGGTGTCGTCGCCGACGCCCGGACGCTCGATCTTGATCACGTCGGCGCCCAGGTCCGCCAGGATCTGGGTGCACCACGGTCCCGCCAGCACGCGCGAAAGATCGAGCACCTTGATGCCCGCCAGCGCGCCCGGAGCCGAAGCAGACTGATTCATTCCAACTCCTCCAGAAAGCTTTCGGTGCCGAGGCGCCGTGCGCCGATCGGTCGCACGAATGGAAGATCGGCCTAGAAGGCCGCGATACCGGTCTGCGCGCGCCCGAGGATCAACGCATGGATGTCGTGCGTGCCTTCGTAGGTGTTCACCACCTCGAGGTTGACCAGGTGCCGGGCCACGCCGAATTCGTCGCTGATGCCGTTGCCGCCCATCATGTCGCGGGCCAGCCGCGCGATGTCGAGCGCCTTGCCGCAGGAGTTGCGCTTGAGCAGCGAGGTGACTTCGACCGACGCCGTTCCTTCGTCCTTCATGCGTCCGAGCCGGAGGCAGCCCTGAAGGCCAAGCGTGATCTCGGTCTGCATGTCGGCCAGCTTCTTCTGGATCAGTTGATTGGCTGCCAGCGGCTTGCCGAACTGCTTTCGATCGAGCACGTAGCTGCGCGCCCGATGCCAGCAGTCCTCGGCCGCGCCGAGGGCACCCCACGAGATGCCGTAGCGTGCGCTGTTGAGGCAGGTGAACGGGCCCTTGAGTCCTTGCACCTCCGGAAACGCGTTCTCCTCGGGGCAGAAGACGCCGTCCATGACGATCTCGCCGGTGATCGAGGCCCTGAGGCCGACCTTGCCGTGGATTGCCGGCGCGGTCAGGCCCTTCATGCCCTTCTCGAGGACGAAGCCGCGGATCGGGCCGACCGCACCGCCTTCGCTCACCTCCTTCGCCCAGACCACGAAGACATCCGCGATCGGACTGTTGCTGATCCACATCTTGCTGCCGCTGAGCGAATAGCCCCCGGGCACCTTCTTGGCGCGGCTCGCCATGCTGCCCGGGTCGGAACCGTGGTCGGGCTCGGTCAGGCCGAAGCAGCCGATCCATTCGCCGGTGGCGAGCTTGGGCAGGAACTTCTGCTTCTGTTCCTCGGTGCCGAATTCGTTGATCGGCACCATGACCAGCGAGCTTTGAACGCTCGCCATCGAGCGGTAGCCGGAATCGACCCGCTCGACTTCGCGGGCGATCAGGCCGTAGCAGACGTAGTTGAGGGCAGGGCCGCCGTACTGCTCCGGAATGGTCGGCCCGAGCAGGCCCAGGGCGCCCATTTCGCGAAAGATGGCCGGGTCGGTGGTGCCGTTGCGAAAACCTTCGAGCACGCGCGGTGCGAGGCGCTCCTGGCAATACGCATTGGCCGCGTCGCGCACCATGCGCTCTTCGTCGGTGAGTTGCTGGTCGAGCAAGAGGGGGTCGTCCCAATGGAACTGGGCGTGCGCTTTGGCCATGTGCTGTCTCCGGAAGTGAGGCGCCGAAAGTTGCGGCGCCGGGGAAAGAGGATCGCTTCATCCTAAGCGCGCGAGAGCCTAGGCGCAAACGAGGATTGATCACCCAGTTATGCGTTTGGCGCACAACATGCACAATTCTCTGGCACGTCGCCAACCGGGAGGCGTCCCATCAACTATGTAGCTCCGGCATACCATGCGCCGAAAAATTCCATCGACCCAGTCGCTGATCTGTTTCGAGGCCGCCGCCCGGCACGAAAGCTATACGCGTGCCGCGCAGGAGCTGTCGCTCACGCAAAGCGCCGTCTCGCGGCAGATCACGGCGCTCGAAACCTTCCTCGGCATGCCGCTCTTTCGGCGCACCCGGCACGGCGTCGCGCTGACGCCCGCGGGGCTCGACTACGCGCGCCATATCGCGCGCCAACTCGACACCATGGAACGCGACACGCTCGACGCCATGGCGCGCCAGGGAGCCGGCGGCTCGCTCCAGCTGGCGGCAGTGCCGACCTTCGCCACCCGATGGCTGATTCCGCGTCTGCCCGCCTTCGCGCAGCTGCACCCGGACATCACGATCCACATCGAGACTCGAACCCGTCCGTTTCTCTTCAACGACACCACTTTCGATGCGGCCCTCTACGCCGGCCTGCCATCGCAGACCGCGAGCTGGGCCGGCACCCAGGCAACCGAGCTGATGCGCGAAGACGTGGTGCCGGTCTGCAGCCCCGGCCTGCTGAAGGGCGGCAAGGCGCTTCGACCCGAGGAGCTCGCCGAGATGCCGTTGCTCCAGCAAAGCACGCGTCCGGACGGTTGGCGGCAGTGGTTCGACGCGCAAGGCGTCGACGCGCCGCGGGCTCGCAGCGGGCCACGCTACGAGCTCTTCTCGATGCTCGCCATTGCGGCAGCCCATCGGCTGGGCGTGGCCTTGATCCCGCGGATGCTGGTCGAGTCGGAACTCGCGTGCGGTGACCTGGTGGTTGCCTGCGATCGGCCGCTTCGGGGCGAGCGGGGCTACTACCTGGTGACACCGGACACGCAGGTCGAACGGTCGGCCATGAGCCATTTCAGGGAATGGCTGATGGCGGAGGCCGGCGGTCGTCGAGCCGACCAGGCCGACTAGGCCGACCAGGCCGACCAGGCCGACTAGGCCGACCAGGCCGACTCTTCCTACAGTCGCCGACGCGATCCACCGACTCCTCCGCTCAGGGTTAGTGCCGAAGCTGAAAGTACACAGAACAAAAAGACAAGGCCATCCATGAGACTCGATCCGCGAACTTTTCAGCGTATGCACCGATTGGGCGCTGGCTGAACCTGCTCTTTCTGGTTAAAACACGGGTCGCCGAAGGGTGCTGCTGTACGGGAGTCCTCGGCGCGTCGCCAAAAAATCAGTGGAGGGCAGCGACTGCCATGGAAAACATCAGAAAGCTCAGGATCACCGGTCCTGAGGAAGAAACCTATGTGCTAGGCGAGCCGATGCATATCCATCAAGGGGACCTTGCACTCGGACGATTCGACCCGGTGCTGGTCAGCCCGGACGGCACCGAAGTTCATATCGAATATTTCATTCCCGCCCGCGCGGATGCCGAAACGGCCCGGCGCCTCGGCCGGCTGATCCTGCTCGAGGTGCTGGCGTACATCGTGGACCACTTCGCCTCGATCCAGGCCGTCAGCTTCGCGCTCGGCCGCCAGATCGATATTCGCCGCGACGGCAGCCAGCTCGCGGTGGCTCGCTCGATATTGCTGCAAAGCATCGGCGCGGCGCATGTCATGGTCCGGCCGCTGAGCGCCTATCACCGTTCCGGAGAGTTCGTGGTGACGGGGCTCTGGGAATACAACCCACCAAACCTGCGCGCCTTCAACGAGGTGCTCGATGCCGAGCGCGCCACTTGCGAATCGGAAGAAGCTTCGATCGAGGCGCCGTCGCCGCGGCTGGAGCGCTGGCTGAAGCGCCTGTTGTCTCGCGCCACCTCCTGAGTCGTTCGGCGCGCCCGGCGGGTGCGGCATGATGATCGGATGCATTCGTCATCCGATCCGTCCTGGACCACCGACATCGGCTTGCGCATGAGGCGCATGTTCCTGCTGAAGCTGGTCGGCGTCACCGCGTTCACCTGGCTTTTCTTCATCGGCTACTTTCATACGCTGCGCTTCCCGTCCGGCGAGATCACGGTCATGCCGCTGACCGCACTCGACCGGCTGATTCCGTTTCAGCCCGAGGCACTGATCGCCTACTTTTCGCTCTGGGTCTACGTCGGCATCGCACCCGGGCTGGAGCTGAGCTTTCGGGAGCTTCTGGCATATGGCTTGTGGGTGGGGGCCTTGTGCCTTGCAGGGCTCGGCTTGTTCCACCTGTTCCCGACCCAGGTGCCCGCCTCGATGGCGGTCAGCTCGGACTTCCCCGGCTTCGCGCTGATGCGGGGGGTCGATGCGGCCGGCAATGCCTGCCCGTCGATGCACGTGGCAGTGGCCATCTTTACCGCGGTGCGAATCGACTGGGTGC
The DNA here is from genome assembly GCA_902506565.1 of Burkholderiales bacterium 8X. GTDB lineage: Bacteria > Pseudomonadota > Gammaproteobacteria > Burkholderiales > Burkholderiaceae_C > Variovorax. Next base: position 4,484,346 of record LR732703.1, read on the forward strand.
TGCGTCGCGCCCGAACGCCGGGCGTGCTGCGCGCGTTGAACTGGATCTGGTTCGTGGCCATCGCCTATTCGACCCTCGCGATCAAGCAGCACGTGACGCTGGACGCGCTGGCGGGCGCGGTGCTCGGGCTGGCATTCGCGTGGCCGTCATTGCGCTGGCGCCCCGATCCGGCGCGCTCCCGCGTGGCGACTCATCAAGCTGCGGATATCATCGTCCGCTAGTCTCGAGGCTCTCGAGACGACAGGCAAAGCAAATGAGTTCGCTGAAAGAATTACAGGACCTGATCCAAGAAAAGTACGGCATCGAGGCAGCCGCGCTCGACCCGCATGCCTCCATGCGCGACAAGGGCTTCGATTCGCTGGCTTTGGTGGAATTCGTCTTCGCGATCGAGGACCATTTCTCGATCTCGCTGCCGGACACCGACGTCAATGTCGACACCCTGGCCGAATTGGCGGCGGTGGTCGACAAGGTCAGGCTGGCGCAGGCCAAGTGAGCGCCACCGAGGTCGTCGTCACGGGCCTCGGCGTGGTTTCGCCGCACGGCCTCGATGCATCCGCGATGTTCGATGCGCTGATGCGCGGCCAGTCGGCGGTCAAGCCGATCTTTCCGGAACTGCCTCGCCCGGCGGCGGCGGCTACGGTCGATTTCGATCCTTCCCCCTGGTTCACCAAGCTGCAACTCGCCGGCGTCGACCGCGTGAGCCAGATGGCCGTCGCCTCGGCCGACCTGGCGCTGCGCGATGCCGGCTCGCCCGAGTTGCAGGTGCATTCCGAGCGGATCGGCGTCTACGCCGGTTGCGGCATGGGCGGCGCCTCGGCACTCGAAGGCGCCTATCGCAGCCACAACGGGCGGGTGCCGCCGCTCACCATTCCTGCGTTCATGCCGAACGCGCCGGCGGCGCAGGTTGCCATGCGGTATCGCGTGCAGGGTCCGGTGCTGACCTATTCGGTGGCTTGTGCGTCGTCGGCCATCGCGATCGCCGAAGCCGCCAAGGCGGTGGCCTGCGGCGAGGTCGACCTGGCGATCGCCGGCGGCAGCGAGGCGCTGATCGTCCCCGGCGTGGTGCTGGCCTGGCAGGCCATGCAGACCCTGGCGGGCTTCGAGCCGGGGCGCGAGGCCGAGGCGGTCAAGCCTTTCGCGAGCGATCGCAGCGGCTTCGCGCTGGGGGAGGGCGCGGCATTCCTGGTGCTCGAATCCGCAGCGCATGCGCGCCGTCGCGAAGCTCGGGTCTACGCTCGGATGGCGGGTTGGGGCATCGGCTGCGATGCGACCCATCTCACCAAGCCGGACGCGGGCGGCCAGGCGCGCGCGATTCGCGCTGCCTTGCAGAAGGCTGGCCGTGCGCCAGGCGAGGTCGGCTATTGCAATGCGCACGGCACCGCGACGCGGATCGGCGACCTGGTCGAGGCTGAGGCGCTGGGACAGGTTTGGGGCGACGCCCTCGGGGAACTGCGGGTCAGTTCGACCAAGGCGCTGCACGGCCACTTGCTGGGAGCAGCCGGTGCGCTCGAGGCGGTGATCGGCGTGCTGGCCTTGCATCGCCAGCAGCTCCCGCCGAATGCGAACTGCCTCGAGGCGGATCCGGCCTGCCGATTGAATGTGGTTCTCGAGAAAAACGGCACGGCTGCGGAGCGGCTCGAGGCGGTGCTGAGCAACTCCTTCGCGTTCGGGGGCACCAACGCGGCCCTGGTTTTCTCTCGCGACTGAGTCGACTTTCGGTAGTAAGTCGGGTGGTTTCCGCAGCAGTCGGTGCGGACCGGACACTCGCGGGTACAACCGTACTTTGTAGCCAGCCTCCGACAGCCGAACCGGTGGGTGCTCGCCAGAATGGCTCGCTTCACCAGACCTCGAAGGACCTTGCCATGATCTACCGACTCCTGACCGTGACCCTGGCCAGCCTGGCGCTCGTCGGCCTCACGGCTTGCGATCCGAAGCCGCAGCCGCCCAAGACCCAGGCGTCGCTGCAAGTCGTCTCGATGCCTCAAGGCTGAGGCGGCCCCGACGGCCGCGTTTTCTTATTTGCCGAGGTGATCGCGAACGTCGCGCGCCGAATCGCCGACCGCGGCCACCGCGATCCGCAGTTCGACTTCGGAAACGCCCAAGGTTTCCGTCCAATAGTCCACGTTGTGCAACTGGGTCACGTCGATGCAACCGTCATCGCCAAGATGGAGGTTGTGTACGTTGGCGGCGTTCGAAACGACGATATCTTGTTGCGAGTGGATCATCACGGTGCCTCTGGCGTTCGTTGTTGAATAGGAGTGCGTTCAACACCGAGCGCAGGACCTGCAACGAAGACGATGCTGGCCTGCCGCCGGAAGAACGATGCGCGAAGCGTCGCTGCTTCGATCCGCCTGCCTTGTAGGAGCCGTCCCTTTCCGCCGCGGCGAAAAAGCCGACGAGTACCGCGGCTGTTGCTCACCCGTGGCAGCACCCGCGGCTACTTGAGCTTGGCATCCTCGCTCTTGGCTTCCTTCATCGCCTCGGGCTCGAGTTCCTCGGCCTCGCGGTTGAAGTGGATGAAAAGGCCCCAGGCGGCGAGCAGTCCGCCGAGACCCAGCAACATGCAGGCGACATAAAGCAGTTGCGGCGCGTCGTCGTGCGCGCGGAAGGTCGCCACCAGCGCCTCGACCGCCAGCGCCACGACGATGACCACCAGGAACCGGGAGACGAAGCGCCGCACCCGCGTCGGTGCGCTGATGTGCGCATCGCGAACCACCTCTTCCTCGACGATGGTCTGGCAGATCTGCAGCGCCACCACGGCCGCGGCCAGCAGGCCGATGGCCTCGATCACGGTTTCGGCGGCGCTGCGCTCCAGGTCGCTACCCAGGGCCTGCCAGCCCATGTGGGCGGCCACCGCCATCAGGATCAAGGCTGCGGCCGCGAACAGGAAGGCCATGACCGCATGGACCAGCGAGAAGAGGGGGACGAGGAAACGCATGCCGTTGACGCCTTTCATGCCGGTCGTGCCGGCTCGGTCTTGCGCACGATGCGCAGTTCCCAATGCTTGACGGCGTACGCAGTGGCGTAGAGGCCTCCGAAAACCACCGCCAGCAACAAGCCGTCGCCCCACCAGGGCCGCGCAGTCTGGCTACCGCCGAACACGGCGAGCGTCATCAGCACGGCCACCAGGTGCGCCGAAAAGACGGGCAGCGATGCCGAGCCCATGTCTTCGAGCCAGCGTTGCCGGGGAACGAGCCGCAGCAGCTCGGGACCGAAGCGGATCGCGAGGATGCCCAGCACCGCGAGATTGAGCAACCGCAACGGCCCGAGCCGCCACTTGTCCCAAAGCATGTTCAGCGCCTCGTTGTCGCCGAAGGGTGCCTGCCCGGTCAGGCCGTAGTGCCGCCAATAGAAGAAGTAGAGCGCCAGGGCGGCGCTCGCCACCAGCATCCACCGCCTGAAGCGCAGCGGCTTGACGGCCGGGGCGTTGCGACTCGCACCCAGCCACAGTCCGAAGAACCAGAGCAGCTGCCAGGCGAAGGTGTCGAAGGCGCCGGTCTCGGTGAAGGGCACGCTGACGCCGGCGGTCTCGGCGGTGCGGGCGTAGATCCAGGGCGTGAAGCCGAACTGGGCCGCCAGCCAGCAGCCCGCGCTCAGCACCATCGCCCAGCGCCAGCCGTGGACCATCGCGTGCGCCAGCACCCACGGACTGAGCAGCATGAAGAGGATGTACATCGGCAGGATGTCCAGGAGCGCCGGCTGATACACCAGCAGCAGCGACCAGGCCAGCCCCTCGCCGGGATGCGCGAGGTAGAACCGGATCAGCCCGAGCACCGCCGGCTCGGCCTTGCTGACGCCGATGATCGTGATCACCGTGAACAGGAACAGCAGCAGGGCGCCCTGCGCGAAATACACCTTCAGCGCGCGGCGCCAGAAGCCGCTGCGCATCGAGTCCACACCCTTGGTGTAGCCGATCCGGCTGTACACCATGCCGGAGACGAAGGCCGATAGCAGCACGAAACCCTCTGCAGCAGACACGAAGCCGAAGGGCTGGCCGAGCGGATCGGTCAGGCGGGTCGGCAGGTGCGTCACCGTCATCAGCACGAGCATCAAGCCGCGCGCGAAGTCGATCTCCCAATACCGGGTGGATGCCGCCGCCGGTGCGGTGGGCACGACGGCGCCGCCGGCGCCTGCACCAGCGTGGGAAATGGAGGGGCGCATTGCTTGAGGAAGAAAGAGGAGGGCAGGCATCCGGCAGACGGGACGCCGGGCCGGAAGCCCGGCCACCATACGCCGATCGCAAGGCAATGTCCGGCCTGCGGACATCCGCCCGTGCCGGCAAATGAGTACATTCGGTGTCGGGCATCGGCTGCAACGCCGGCGTTTCGTGCCACGTTTCAAATCAAGAGGTTCCATGACTCCCTCCTCCAACTATCCCAATACCCAACTCCTCATCGACGGCCAGTGGGTCGACGCGATCGGCGGCAAGACCCTCGACGTCGTCAACCCGGCCACTGGCCAGCCGATCGGCAAGGTTGCCCACGCCGGCAAGGCGGACCTCGACCGCGCGCTGGCTTCGGCGCAGCGCGGCTTCGACAAATGGAAAAACATTCCGGCCAACCAGCGCGCAGAGACCATGCGCCGGGCGGCCGGCCTGATTCGCGAGCGCGCCGACAGCATCGCGCGGCTTTTGACCCAGGAACAGGGCAAGCCGTTGGTCGAGGCCAAGGGCGAGACGATGGCGGCCGCCGACATCATCGAATGGTTCGCCGACGAAGGCCGACGGGTTTATGGCCGCATCGTTCCGTCGCGCAACCTGTCTGCCCAACAACTGGTACTGAAGGAGCCGCTCGGCCCGGTCGCCGCCTTCACGCCCTGGAACTTCCCGATCAACCAGATCGTGCGCAAGCTCGGCGCGGCGCTGGCCACCGGCTGCTCGTTCCTGGTCAAGGCGCCCGAAGAAACCCCCGCCTCGCCGGCTGCGCTGCTGCAGGCCTTCGTCGATGCAGGCGTGCCGCCCGGCACCGTGGGCCTGGTGTTCGGCGACCCGGCCGAGATCTCCAGCTACCTGATTCCGCACCCGATCATCCGCAAGGTGACCTTCACCGGCTCGACCCCGGTGGGCAAGCAACTGGCCGCGCTGGCGGGCCAGCACATGAAGCGCGTCACCATGGAACTCGGCGGCCACGCGCCGGTCATCGTGGCCGAGGACGCGGATGTCGAACTCGCGGTCAAGGCCTCGGGCGCGGCCAAGTTCCGCAATGCGGGGCAGGTCTGCATCTCGCCGACCCGCTTCCTGGTGCACAACAGCCTCAAGGCCGATTTCGCGAAGGCCATGGTGGCCCATGCCGAGAAGCTCAAGCTCGGCGATGGCCTGGCCGAAGGCACCACGCTCGGCCCTCTGGCCAACCCGCGCCGCCTGGCTGCCATGAGCAAGATCCTGGACGACGCCCGTGCCACCGGTGCCACCGTGGCGACCGGCGGCGAGCGCATCGGCGATGCCGGCAACTTCTTCGCGCCCACGGTGCTCACCGACGTGTCGCTCGAAGCCGATGTTTTCAACAACGAACCCTTCGGCCCGATCGCTGCCATCCGCGGCTTCGACCGAATCGAGGAAGCCATCGCCGAATCCAATCGCCTGCCCTTCGGCCTGGCCGGCTACGCCTTCACCAAGTCGATCCGGACCGCGCACCTGCTCTCGCAGCAGATGGAAGTCGGCATGTTGTGGATCAACCAGCCTGCAACCCCGTCCCCCGAAATGCCGTTCGGCGGCGTCAAGGATTCGGGCTATGGCTCCGAAGGCGGCCCCGAGGCGCTCGAAGGCTACCTGACCACCAAGAGCGTCTCGATCATGGACGTTTGAGGCGGCACCTCGCCTCGCGAGGCGGGGGCTCTGACGATCAGGCGTCCTGGATGATCGCCATGATGTTGCCCTCGCTGTCCTTGAACCAGGCGGCCCTCGCGCCGCCTGCGTTCACGATGCCGTTGGCATCCTTTCCGGGCATGTCGTAGTCCTCGAACACCACGCCCCTCGACTTGAGTTCGGCCACCTCGGCCTCGATGTCCTCGACCTGCCAGAACGCCTGGCTGGCCTTGGATGTGCCGGCGTTCGGCGTCGGATAGAGGAAGCAGGCCGTGCCCTGCGCGAACTCGAAGGCCACGCCGCCGTTGATCTCCGCAGTTGCCTTGAGTCCGATCTTGTCTTCGTAGAAGCGCCGCGCTTGCTCGACATCGATGGCGGGAATGTAGGCGTACATCGGCGATTTTTGCAGCATCGGCTTCTCCTGGTTCTCGGTGGTTGGAAGAACGAACGCCCGTCACCTGAAGGTGTTGTTCGGCGTGTGGTCGCCGCCGAGCCAGCGCCGCAATTCGGTATGCGCGTCGGCGGCTCGTTGGCGGTTGATGTCCTCGACCTCAGGGCTGTCGCAGGTGAACTCCACGATCATGCCGTTCGGATCGGTCGCGTAGACCGATCGGCAGTAGCCATGCTCCAGCACGAAGAACCCGGGCTCGGTGAAGCCGGCGCCGTGCAGCCGGCTTTCGATGGCGGCCTGCGTCGCTTTGTTCACGTTGAGCGCGACATGATGGAAGGGCGTGAACGGCATCTTCGGTCCGAACAGTTCGGCATCGCCAGCGTCCGCGAACTGGAAGAAGGCGAGCGCCCCGCCGTCGGCAAGGCTGAAGAAGCAGTGGCAATACGTGCGCTCGGCGCCGAAGAGCTCGTCCTTCTCGCACCAGGTCGCGATCAGGGGCAGGCCGATGATGTCCTCGTAGAAATGACGGGTCGCTTCGAGATCGCGGGTGACGTAGGCCGTGTGGTGCAGGCGGCTGGGCAGGTTGACGCTGACTTGCATGAGAACTCCCTGGTGTTTTTGAGGCTGGAAGTTTAGGCGTCGCCAGGTAGCGCGGCTAGTGCTTGCGGCCTGTGCGGGCCTCTGTCGTTCGGCTGGTGGCAAGGCCGATTCCCACGCCCGGCGGCGATGGGTGCGCACAGCGTCCGGGCCGGGTCGGCTCTAGCTTGAAGTTCGATCGCGAAAGGCTTTTCATCATGGACAAGCGAAGAGGGCAGTACATCATCGGAGCGCGTGCCTGGCTCGCAGGCTTGCTGGTCGTCATGTGCGGTGCGTCGAATGCACAGACCGTGAATGCGCCGCAGGTCGGCACGGGCACTGCGGTCGATGTCCAAGTCGCACCGAGGTCGGGGGCTGGTGCCAGCGCGGGCACGGGCGCGGCGACGGGCGCGGGTGCAGCGTTGGGCACGGCCGGTAGCGCGGGGTCGACCGTGCCGGGTGGCACCGTCGGCGGCGGAACGGTGAGTGGCGGCGTCGTGGGCGGTGGAGTTCCTGCCGGCGGCATCGTCGGCGGCAGTGCCGTTGCGCCGGTCGGTGGCGCCGGTGCTGCCGCCGGCGGAGTGCGCGGCTCGGCGGGCGGTGCGGTCGAGGCCGGCAGCGGCGGCTCGCGGGCTGCGCCGGCGGGTGCGCCCGGCAGCACGTTCAACGGCGTTCGTCCGGGTGGGAGCGGCGCGGCGGGGGCTGCGGCGCAGGGCACGGGCGCTGCCGGCGTGAGACCTTGATCGCTTGATCTGCGTCCCCCGGATCAGATCTGCGTTGTCGTGCGGTGGGGCGGCAAACCTGGTGGACATGAGCGCATTGGCGGCGCTTAACCTTCGGCCATGTCCGAACTCTTCCCTTCCGATCCGGCCCTCCTGACCGTACTGCCGATTCCCGGCGCAGAAGTCGAGTATCTGAGGCGCTTCGACTGCGGCCCGGCCGGGGCGGATGCCTTGATGCAACAGCTGATCGATGAGGTGCCGTGGCGGGCCGAGAAGGTCAAGGTGTGGGGCAAGGAACACCTGCAGCCGAGGCTGATCGCGTGGTACGGCGACCCGGGTTCGAGCTATACCTACTCGGGGCTCACGATGGAGCCGATGGCCTGGACCGAAGCCTTGCACGACTTGAAGCTGCGCGTCGAGGCGACGGCAGGGAAACGCTTCAACAGCGTGCTGCTGAATCTCTATCGCAGTGGCAGGGACCGCATGGGCTTCCACAGCGACGACGAGGACGAGCTCGGGGCTCGGCCGGTCATCGCGTCGCTCAGCCTCGGTGCGACACGGACCTTCGTGATGAAGCCGCGGCGGGATTCGTCGGCGCCCGTGGTGCGGTTGAAGTTGGAGTCGGGCAGCTTGCTGATCATGAGAGGCGACACGCAGCGCAACTGGAAGCATGGTGTGCCTGCAACGACCAGCGATGTTGGGGCGAGAGTGAACCTGACGTTTCGTTGGATCGGGCGTTGATCGAGTCGCTGGTGGTGGTCTGGAGCAGCGGAGCGGTCGAGGCCGAAGGTCAGGTACTGAGCGCTTTTGTCTTCACACGTTGTTGAAGGGCAATGGATGAGCTGGTGAATCGCCTGCACAATGCGGCGGCCTCTCTGCGTACAAGCTTGTCACGGCTGGCGAGGGGTCAAGGGATGAGAGATGAAGAACAACAGAGGGCGTGCTGCTTGCGCGCTGGAAGAGGGTCGCTGCGCTTCGCGTGATTGC
>LR732703.1:4492862-4782374 GCA_902506565.1 Burkholderiales bacterium 8X
GGAGGCGGGGACGGTGGTGGTAATGGTGCTGGTGGCGCCGGCGGCGGCGCAGGCGGCGGCGCGGGTGTTGCCGGCGGATTGGCGACCGTCGTCGGATTCGGGAGCAGATCCGAATTGCCGTCCTGCGGATCCGGCCGCGGCGCGGCGCCGGGATCGGTGTAGAGCGAGTCGCCCGGCTTGACCGTTCCATCGAGCGGAACGAACGACGGCGAGGAGCCTCCGGAAGAGCCGCCGCCGCAACCTGCCAGCACGGCCAGCACGCCGAGCGCGACGAGCGTGCGCGAAAGGCGCAGGCGCTCGCCTGCATGAGTGATGGGAATCGCTTTCGAAACATCGATGCAGACAGAGGCACCGGACATCCGACAGAAGGCTTGGAGATTCATTCGAGCAATGGGTTCGGGCAAGAAAAACCCGGAGAAGCGTCAGCGACTTGGCGAATGGATCGACCGGCGAGGCACGCTGCTGATGCTTGCGCGTCGACTCGATCGAAGACTCGAACCCATGAAGGCACTGCACGCGACTTCGGCGCGGCGAGCCATTCTCAAAAGACTTCGCGGGCGAGCCGACGCCGCGCGTCAAAGCGCGAGATTCGATGGACCGGATCGAGGCGAAGCGTTCAATCGTTCACGCTTCCGATGGCTTGCGGGGCCACGGCGCTGCGGCGGAGCGAGTACCCGCTTGGATGCAAGCGGCCTATAACGAACGGCAGACGCCCAATACCGCTTCGCCGTAGGCCTCGAGCTTCTTGCTGCCGATGCCGCTGATGCCTTGCAGGTCCGCCAGGGTGCTCGGCGCCCGTTCCGAAATGGCGGCGAGCGTGGCATCGTGAAAGATCACGTAGGCCGGCAGGTTGTGCTCGCGCGCGACCTCGGCGCGCCAGGCCTTGAGCGCCGCGAACCGAGCCTGCGCGGCGCCGTCGAGCGAGACCGCTGCCGCCGGCAAGGCCGTGCGCGACGACCGCTCCCGCTTCGGCTTGCGCTCGGAGGGCGTCGACACCGACTGCCGAAGCATCACCGTCTGCTCGCCTCGCAGCACGGCGCGCGAACCCTCGGTGAGCCGCAGCGTGTTGTAGGCCTGCGCATCGACTTCGAGCGCGCCGATCGCGATCAGCTGGCGCAACACGCCGCGCAGCTGGGTCTCGCTGAATTCGGCGCCGAGCCCGAAGGTGCTCAGCGCCTGGTGACCGAACTGCGTCACCTTCTCGGTGGTCTTGCCGCGCAGGATGTCCATGATGTGCCCGGCACCGAAGCCGAAGCTGCCCTGCTGGTGCACCCGGTAGATCGTGCTGAGCAGCTTGCGGGCCGCATCGGTGCCGTCCCACACCTGCGGCGGGAAAAGGCAGTTGTCGCAGTTGCCGCAGCTGAACCGAAAAATCGACCCGCTCTCCGATAACGCTTGGCCGGGCGTTCCTGCCGCTTCGGCAGCTTCGATCGACACCGGCGGCGCGGGTGGCGCAGGTGGCGCATAGCGCTCGCCGAAGTAGCCGAGCAGCCGCACGCGCCGGCAATCGCTCGCCTCGGCCAACGACAACAGCGCATCGAGCTTGCCGCGCATCACCTGCTTGAAATCCTCGCCGGCGGGGCTCTCGTCGATCATGCGGCGCTGGTTGACCACGTCCTGCAGGCCGTAGGTCATCCAGGCATCGGCCGGCGCGCCGTCGCGGCCGGCTCGGCCGGTTTCCTGGTAGTAGCCCTCGATGTTCTTCGGCATGTCGAGGTGCGCGACGAAGCGCACGTCGGGTTTGTCGATGCCCATGCCGAACGCGATGGTCGCGACCATCACGATGCCTTCTTCGCGCAGGAACCGATCCTGGTGCTTCTGCCGCACCGCCGCGTCGAGACCCGCGTGATAGGGCAGCGCGTTCACGCCGGCATCGGCGAGCGTCAAGGCGACCTCCTCGACCCGCTTGCGCGACTGGCAATACACCACGCCTGCATCGCCCGCGTGTTCGCGCTCGATGAAACGCAGCAGCTGCGTGGTCGGTTCCTTCTTCTCGACGATGGTGTAGCGGATGTTCGGACGGTCGAAGCTCGAGACGAACTGCTTCGCTTCCTCGAGCTGCAGCCGTTCGACGATGTCGGCGCGGGTCAGCGCGTCGGCGGTCGCGGTCAAGGCGATCCGCGGAACACCCGCATAGCGCTCGTGCAGCACCGTGAGCGCCCGATACTCGGGCCTGAAATCGTGGCCCCACTGGCTCACGCAATGCGCCTCGTCGATCGCGAACAACGACAACTTGCCGCGCTCCATCAGCGAATCGAGCTGCGAGATGAAGCGCGGCGTCGTGACCCGCTCCGGCGCCGCGTAGAGCAAGGTGATGTCGCCGCGCAGCATGCGGCGCTCGACCTCCTGGGTCTCGTTCCAGTCGAGCGTCGAATTGAGAAAGGCCGCCTTGACGCCGGCCTCGTGCAGCGCGCCCACCTGGTCGTGCATCAGCGCAATCAACGGCGACACCACCACCGTGAGCCCGTGGCCGCGGCATTCGCGCACGATCGCCGGTATCTGGTAGCAGAGCGACTTGCCGCCACCGGTCGGCATCAGCACCAGCGCATCGCCGCCGCCGCTCACGTGCTCGACGATGGCTTCCTGCGGTCCGCGAAAACGGGCGTAGCCGAAGACTTCGTGGAGGATGCTTGCTGGCGAGGCGGTGAGGGAGGAAGAGGACGTCAAGTGAAGCGGTCCGGAGGGCAGGACGCGCGCCGCGGGGGCGCGTCGTATCTCGACGCAAAAACTCCGGCAATCGCCTAAGTCCTGGGTCGCCGCGCTCGGCGGCCGGCGCAGTCTAACAGCGCATGAGCGGCATGCGGGGCTGCCTCAACTCTTGCGCTGGGCCAATTCCGCTTTCCAGGCCTTGCGGCTACTGCTGGCCTGTTTGATGAGAAACGGTTGCGTGATCTGCATCTGATCCTGAAGGAAGAGCCGGAACGCCTCGTCATGGTCGTCGCTCGCCGGAGCGCTGATCTTGATCCGAGTTGCGCTGTTGATGATTTTCATGAAGTAGCCGAGTACGCCGAGGTTCAGGAAATTGACCTGGTCCTGGGTCACGCCACTGGCTTGAATCATCGTGGTCAGGCCGTTGGAGTTCAAGAAGGCCGTTGCGACCAGGTTCCAACCGACGAACTGAAGATGCTCGAGAAGCTCGGGCGGCGTGAACGAACACTGCCCCTGCTTGACTGCATCCTGGTACATCGATTCGGCGATCTCGATCTGCATGCCGATCAGGCAGGCAACCTTGCCCGGATAGCCATTGCCGCGAACGCAGTTGCCCAGAACTTCGATCGCGCTCTTCATCGCCTTGGCAATGTCGGGATCCTGCTTGACCCAGGTCTTCGCGGTGCCGATCAACTTGCTGGCGTTCAACTTGGTCGGCAGAGTCCGGCGCATCTCGACCAGGCATTCCTGACTCAACGGCGCCATGTAGAAGCGCATCCATCCGGTAATGATCGACACCTCGGTGTTCCTCTCCCGAAAAATGCCCTGCTTCAAGATGTCGGCATTGAACCTGAGCGCGCTCTTGAACTCCTTGCGGACCGCACTCTCGCATTGCGCGAGGCAACATTCCCAATAGGCTTCGGCGACTCCGTCTCGAACGGCGCGTTCGAACGTTCGCCGGACGTCCTTGACGAGTGCGGAACCTTCCTTGTGCCAGGAGCTGGCGTTTTTCTGCGCCTGCTTGATCCTGCTGCGGCAATCCGCCATGGGTATCTGCAGAAGCTTCTCGAGCTTCTTGGTTGCCGTGGCATCGCATGCGAGCTTCTTGACGTCTTCCATCTGGTTCAGGACGCAGACGATGACGTGGAAGCGATAGACCGCGATGAAATGCTCGCGCAGTGCGACCGAACCCGACGTCTGGATCTGAACGATTGCCTGCTGGAAACCATTCAGGGAGATCACGGGCTTGCTTTGGTCGAAGTAGTCCGGCCAGATCGCGCGGAAGCTGCTGTCGACCTCTTGCAAGTTTTGTTCTTGCACGAGTTTCTTGAGGTCTGCTTTCTCCTTCTCGCTCCCGCTGCTGGATCTGACGTGTGTCGGTGCCACGCTGTCTGGCGCCCGCTGCGATGTGCCGAGACTCGAACCCCTGTTCCGAAGAGCGTCCGACGAAGTGGTGGTCGGGGTCGTGGTGGTCCAGCCCTTGGTTGGTTGGGCCGAAGTCGAACCGGTCGTGGTCGCTCCCCGGCCCTGTCCGATGAGCGGCGACTGCCCGCCGGATTGAGCGCTCTTGGGGGTTGGCCAGTTCTGCGGCGCGGTCGAGGTGGTGGTCGTCGTCGTGGTGGTGGTAGACGAAGGCTTGGAGGCCGGCTTGGGTGGTGGCCCCATCGGCATCGCCTTCGGTTCGAACCCGCTTCCACTCGGCTGATCGCTGTCATCGCCTGGTGCTTCGGAGGCGGCTGCGTCCGAAGCGAGGGTCTGCATGAAAAGGTGGAATGTATCGGTCGCGAAGTGGCCTTCGCTCCTGGCGTCGTCGGCGTCGTCCGACGAGTCGAAGGCGTCGTCGTTCCTCGATCCGACGGTGGGCTCGGCCGGTTTCGAGGCGGTGGTCGTGGTCGTGGTGGTCGTGGTGGTCGCGGTCACCGACCCCTTGGTGCCGCCGGGGTTGCGGTCGACCGACGACCCCGGAACCGGCGTGTTCTCGGCCGGGCTCGCGGGCTCGTCGAAATCTTCGAAAGGACTTTTCTTGATGTCCTCGTCGGGCTCGTCGAACGGACTCTTCTTGTAGTCGATCGCGTCTTCCGACTTTGCCGAGTCGTTCTTAAATGCGGCGTTATCCCGGTTCTTGTTGTGTTCCACGTCTTGCGCTCCCTGGTTGAATGACGAATGCCCGACCCGGACAGACCGAACACGAATGCGCTCGCGACAAGCGACGTATCAGGTGTACCGCCACGGGTGCCGCTTGAACATCGCGTCGAATGACTAGGTGTCGGTCTTCGGCTTCAGGTACCCCGCGACCGACTCGTCCGCTTCTTGAATGAAGTAGTCCCGCACCTTTCGCGCATGGCCGACCATGCGCTCGGAGGTGTCATCTCCGAGATCGTTGGCGAAGGCCGTGGTGGCGTCGAAGACGGGCTGCGTCGCTCTGCGAACGACCATGAAGACATGGTTGAGCAGCTCGATCATGAATTTCCGCCGGCCCTCGTCTTTTTCTTCCGAGATGGTCTCGGCGACCAGGCTCGCGTTCAGGAAAATCGCGCAAGCAAGATTCAGCTTGACCGTCTGCATGAAGGCAGCGCACTGTGAGTCGGTGGCGCTGCACCGCTTTTCCCGCTTCGCTTTGTCGAGTCCGGCCTGGACCTTCGCGATCAGCATTCCCAGGATGTATCTCACCTTTGGCGAGAGTTCCTTGTGCGGAATGTAGGTGCAGGCACTTTCGATCGCGACCTTCATGTAGTTCGCTCGCACCTCCGGGCTCCATTGGGCGAAGTCCCAGCTGAAGGACATCTGGAAGATCGTGTCCCATTCGACCCGTTCACTCGCCATGTACAACTGGCACCAATGCATGACAACGATGTGGGTCGGGTCCTGGAAGAACGGCGCCGACAGCGCGGGCGTCGAGTGGTTCACGACCCGGCCGATCTCCGCTTCGCCCGACATCTCGCATTGCTGGATGCAATCGGGCCAGAACTGGATCGCCGCCTCGCCGTGGATCAGGTCGGTCAGCAGGCTGCGTGCCTTGAACGCTGCAGACTCGTACTTTTCTTCGACCTTGGCCGGGTTCCACATGTTGGTCGGCTTGGGGCCGATCCTGAGATATTCCTGGGCTCGCACCTTCGCCGCACTTTCGATCGCGAGACGACAGTCGAGCAACGCCTTCGTGAGTTTCTGGACCAGGGCCGCCGTCCACTTCGGATCGATCGCGAGCGTACGCAGCGCCTTGATGCGGTTGAGCTCGCAGACCACCACGTATTCGTCCAGCACCGGCGTGAAGTCCTGCTCGCTCAACGCGGCCGGATGCGCGCCGGCCTCCAGTTGGTCCAGCTTGTCCTTGAGCAGCAGGAGCTTGGCTTGATTGTTGAAGCCGTCGAAGAAGCGCGGCCAGACCTCCGCGTAGGTCTTCTTGGCAGCGTCGCGATTCTTGACGGTGTTCCATCGGTTCAGCGCTGCTGCTTCCTTGTCGATCGAACTGCCGGTCGACTTGGCGAGCCCCGTGATGCCGCTCTTCGGATCGTTGGAAGTCGGGGTCGTACCCGGCGTGCTGCTGCGGGACGAGCCGAGCGTCGCGCCCGTGCGGGCATTGAGCGAGCCCGACAGGGCGGATGTCGGCTTGGCAAGACTGGCTTTCTGCCAGGCGCCGGACGCCGGGTTGGCAGTGACTTTCTTTGCGAGGCTCGGCGGCTGCGAGCTCGAAGTCGTGGTGGTCGTCGTGGTCGTGGTGGTGGTGATCGGGTTCGATTCACCGAGACCGAGGGTCGGCGATGCGGTTCCCCTGAAGGTCGTACTGAAAAAGTCATCGGCGCCTTCGCCCGCATCGTCCTCGTGGTGCGACGGATAAGGCTGTTGCTCGACCGGCTTCGACGACGACGCCTCCTTGCCCTTGCCGCTTGCAACGCTCTCGACCCCCTTGTCCTCCGGCTCCTTGCCGCGCGAGGACGCGGCGTCCTGCGATTCGTCGCTCGACGATTCGCCGAAAGGGCTCTTCAAGTACTTGTCTTCCATCGTGGCCTCCCTGGTTCCCTCCAGGTATATCGAGGCAGAGGACGATTGACCATCGCGCCGGATGCCTAATGCGCGATGCCGGAGATGGGCTTGCCGCGAATCAATAAGATGCGGCCCATGACCCCGACCGCCTACACCCGCGCCAGCCAGCTCCCCGAGATCCTCCGTTCCCGCATCGCCATCCTCGATGGCGCGATGGGCACCATGATCCAGCGCTTCCGGTTGAGCGAGGCGCAGTACCGCGGCAAGCGCTTCAAGGATTTTTCGCGCGACGTGAAGGGCAACAACGAGCTTCTCTCGCTGACCCAGCCGTCGGTCATCCGGGACATCCACGAGGGCTACCTGGCGGCCGGGGCCGACCTGGTCGAGACCAACACCTTCGGGGCGACGCGCGTGGCGCAGGAGGACTACCAGATGGCCGACCTGGCACGCGAGATGAATCTCGCATCCGCCCGGCTCGCGCGCGAGGCCTGCGACAAGTTCAGCACCCCCGACAAGCCCCGGTTCGTCGCAGGCGCGCTGGGCCCGACGCCCAAGACCGCGAGCATCAGCCCGGACGTGAACGACCCCGGCGCGCGGAACGTGAGCTTCGAGGAACTGCGGGCCTCCTACTACGAGCAGATCGAGGCGCTGGTCGAGGGCGGCAGCGACGTGCTGCTGGTCGAGACCATCTTCGATACCCTGAACGGCAAGGCGGCGCTGTTCGCGATCGACGAATACTTCGAGAACAGCGGCGAGCGGCTGCCGATCATCATCAGCGGCACGGTCACCGATGCCTCGGGCCGCATCCTGAGCGGCCAGACCGTGACCGCGTTCTGGCACAGCGTGCGGCACGCCCAGCCGCTGGCGGTCGGGCTCAACTGCGCGCTGGGCGCCGCGCTGATGCGGCCGTACCTGCAGGAGCTGGCGCGGGTGGCGGGCGACACCTTCATCAGCTGCTATCCGAACGCGGGCCTGCCCAATCCGATGAGCGAGACCGGCTTCGACGAGACGCCCGAGGTCACGTCCCGCCTGCTGCACGAGTTCGCCGCCGAGGGGTTGGTCAACATCGTGGGCGGCTGCTGCGGCACCACGCCGGAGCACATCGCCGCCATCGGGCAGGCGGTGGCGCCGCTCGCGGGACGGAAGTTGCAGGGCGCGCCGTTCTACGCCGAAGCGGCCTAGACCTTCAGTCGCCGGCGGCGCGAGACGGGGTCGGTCGTTCGGCTTTGTTCGCCAGGCCGTTCGAGCCAGCACCGTCTCGCTTCGCCTCCGATCCGGCACTCGGGCCGCACGCGGACTTTTCGCGCGCCATCAAGGCCACGAAGCGCCGCGCTCCCAAACCGAGCGGGCGCTCCCGCGACCAGACCACGTCGACCCACAGGTCGAGCCCGTTCGAGAGGTTGTCGAACGGAATCTCGACCAGCGCGCCGGCCGCCACGTGCGGCTTCGCGAAGTTGCGCGGCAGCCAGCCCCAGCCGAGGCCGGCGGTGATGAGGCTGAGCGCGGCCAAGGCGTTGTCGGTCCGCCAGACATGGCGCGCGAAGACGAAGCGCGGATCGCTGGTCGCCAGGTCGCGGCCGGCCACCACCACCTGCCGGGTGGCCGTCAAGTGCTCCTCGCGAAAGCGGCCGCCGGCTGCCGCAAGCGCCGCATGGTCCGGCGCGATCACCGCCACCATCGTGTCGCTGCCGACTTCCTGGAAGCCTTCGCGCCCGTCGAGGCTCGGGCGCTCGAACACCAGCGCGAGCTGGGCGCGGCCCTGGTGCAACAGCGCGAGGGCGTCCGCCTGGGGCGCGGCCAGGACCTCGACCTCCAGCAAGGGATGCTCTGCCGCGAGGACAGCCAGCGCGGCGCTCCAGGGCGCCGCGAGCAACTCGGGTGCGACGGCCAGGGTCAGCCGGCTCTCGAGGCCCTGGGTCAACGACAGCGCCTGCACCTGGAGCTGCTGCAGCTGGGCGGCCAAGAGGCGTGCCTGGGGCTCGAGCGAGCGGGCGGCCGCGGTGGGCCGGGGCTCGCGGCTGCTCCGCTCGAACAGCTGGAGGCCGAGGTCGGCTTCGAGGTTGGCGATGCTCATGCTGACCGCCGACGGCACCCGTCGGAGCGCCCGCGCGGCTGCCGAGAAGGAGCCATGGTCGAGCACGGCAATGAATGTGAGGACGTTGTCGCTGGAAAGGGACATGAAGCGGTCTTCTGCGGCTGGGTCGAAGATCTTCCTTCTTTCAGCCAAATTGAAAGAACTTAACTTTTTATATCAGGCTTAGGAACATAAGCTGCCCGCTTCTCTTCGATTGTTTGGAAAGTTTGGCATGCAGGGCATCAGGCGGCGGGTCGTCTACATCGGCCTCTACGAAGGCATCGCGATCGTGGTGGCGAGCATCGGGCTGGCCAGCATGTCCGGCCACGGACTCGGCGCCTCGGGCGTGCTGGCGGTGGCGGCATCGGTCATCGCGGTGCTCTGGAACCTCGCCTTCAATGCCCTGTTCGAGCGGTGGGAATCTCGCCAGGCGGTTCGCGGCCGGAGCATTCGCCGGCGCATCGCGCACGCGATCGGCTTCGAGGGCGGGCTGATCGCGTTCCTGGTGCCGATGTTCGCCTGGGGCTTGCAGGTCAGCCTGTGGGAAGCGTTGGTCATGGACCTCGGGTTGGTGGTTTTCTTCCTGGTCTACACCTTCGTCTTCAACTGGGTCTTCGACCGGGTCTTCGGGTTGCCGGCTTCCGCCGCGCCCCGCGCCAGCCCGGCGCCAACGTAAAATCCGCGGCTCCCAAGGAGCGTTGCAGCGCCGCGGCCCGATCCAGCCTTCGAGTCGCCGCGTCAGGCTTGGGCTTCCACCCGATGGATTGCAACGACGCTCGCCTGACCCTTTCCTGCAGGTGAGCCCATGACCCCCTCCTCGTCCTCGTCGTCTCTTTCGTCCGCCTCGCCGTCGGCCGCCGCCTCGTCCGAGGTCCCGCCGATGAAGCTGGCCGGCCTCGAGCCGGTGCTGATCGGCAAAGGCACGCTGTTCGTCAACATCGGCGAGCGCACCAACGTGACCGGATCGAAGGCCTTCGCCCGCATGATCCTGAACGGCCAGTACGAGGAAGCGCTGGCGGTCGCGCGACAGCAGGTCGAGAACGGCGCCCAGGTGATCGACGTCAACATGGACGAGGCCATGCTCGACAGCAAGGCCGCGATGGTTCGCTTCCTGAACCTGATCGCGAGCGAACCGGACATCGCGCGGGTGCCGATCATGGTCGACAGCTCCAAGTGGGACGTGATCGAGGCGGGCCTGCGCTGCATCCAGGGCAAGGGCATCGTCAACTCGATCAGCATGAAGGAAGGCGTCGCGCAGTTCAAGCAGCAGGCCAAGCTGGTGCGCCGGTATGGCGCCGCCGCCGTGGTGATGGCCTTCGACGAGCAAGGCCAGGCCGACACCTACCAGCGCAAGATCGAGATCTGCGAGCGGGCCTACCGGCTGCTGGTCGACGAAGTCGGCTTTCCGCCCGAGGACATCATCTTCGACCCGAACATCTTCGCGATCGCGACCGGCATCGAGGAACACGACAACTACGCGGTCGACTTCATCAACGCCACCCGCTGGATCAAGAAGAACCTGCCCGGCGCCAAGGTGTCGGGCGGCGTCAGCAACGTGAGCTTCAGCTTCCGCGGCAACGACCCGGTGCGCGAAGCGATCCACACGGTGTTCCTGTACCACGCGATCCAGGCGGGCATGGACATGGGCATCGTCAACGCCGGCATGGTCGGCGTCTACGACGACCTCGAACCCGAATTGCGCGAGCGGGTCGAGGACGTGGTGCTCAACCGCCGTCCCGACGCCGGGGAACGGCTGGTCGAGGTGGCCGAGACTGCCAGGAGCGGCGCCAAGGACGAGAGCAAGCGGCTCGAATGGCGCGGCACGCCCGAGCAACCGGTGCATGTCGGCCAGCGGCTCGCCCATGCGATGGTGCACGGCATCACCGACTTCATCGTCGAGGACACCGAGGAGGCCTACCAGCAGGTGCTGGCACGCGGCGGCCGGCCGCTGCACGTCATCGAAGGGCCGCTCATGGACGGCATGAACGTGGTCGGCGACCTGTTCGGGCAGGGCAAGATGTTCCTGCCGCAGGTGGTCAAGTCGGCGCGCGTGATGAAGTCGGCAGTGGCCCACCTCATTCCGTACATCGAGGAAGAAAAGCGCCTGGACGAGGCCGCCGGGCGCGACGTTCGGACCAAGGGCAAGATCATCATCGCCACCGTCAAGGGCGACGTTCACGACATCGGCAAGAACATCGTGACCGTGGTCCTGCAGTGCAA
This sequence comes from Burkholderiales bacterium 8X, assembly GCA_902506565.1. Classification (GTDB taxonomy): domain Bacteria; phylum Pseudomonadota; class Gammaproteobacteria; order Burkholderiales; family Burkholderiaceae_C; genus Variovorax. Next base: position 4,503,787 of record LR732703.1, read on the forward strand.
CAACTTCGAGGTCGTGAACATGGGCGTGATGGTTCCGTGCCACGAGATCCTGGCGCGCGCCAAGGTCGAGGGCGCGGACATCGTCGGCCTCTCGGGCCTGATCACGCCCAGCCTCGAAGAGATGCAATATGTCGCCGGCGAGATGCAGAAGGACGAGCATTTCCGCATGCGCAAGATCCCGCTCATGATCGGCGGCGCCACCACCAGCCGCGTCCACACCGCCGTCAAGATCGCGCCGCATTACGAGGGGCCGGTGGTGTACGTGCCGGACGCCTCGCGCAGCGTGAGCGTGGCGCAGTCGCTGCTTTCGGACCAGGCCGCGGCCTACATCGACGAGATCAACGCCGACTACGACAAGGTGCGCCGGCAGCACGCCGGCAAGAAGCAGGTGCCGCTCTGGCCGCTCGCCAAGGCGCGCGCCAACAAGACGCCGATCGACTGGGCCGGCTACCGGCCGCCGGCGCCCAAGTTCATCGGCCGCCGCGAGTTCCGCAACTTCGACCTGGCCGAACTCGCCCGCTACATCGACTGGGGTCCGTTCTTCCAGACCTGGGACCTGGCCGGGCCCTATCCGGCGATCCTGAAGGACCCGGTGGTGGGCACCGAGGCGGTCCGGGTCTATGCGGACGGGCAGCGGATGCTCAAGCGCCTGATCGAAGGCCGCTGGCTGACCGCGAGCGGCGTGGTGGGCTTCTGGCCAGCGAACACCGTGAACGAGGACGACATCGCGCTCTACACCGACGAATCCCGCACCGAGGTGGCGCTCACCTGGTACGGTCTTCGCCAACAGTCCGAGAAGCACGTGATCGAGGGCGTGATGCGCCCGAGCCGCAACCTCGCGGATTTTGTCGCGCCGCGCGAAAGCGGGTTGAAGGACTATGTCGGCGTATTCGCCGTCACCGCGGGACTCGGGGTCGAGAAGAAGGAGAAGTACTTCATGGACGACCTCGACGACTACTCGGCCATCATGCTGAAGGCCTTGGCCGACCGCCTGGCGGAAGCCTTTGCCGAGGCCTTGCACCAGCGCGTGCGAAAGGACCTGTGGGGCTATGCCGCCAACGAGAGCCTGGGCCAGGACGAACTGATCGGCGAGAAGTACCGCGGCATTCGCCCGGCGCCGGGCTATCCGGCCTGCCCCGACCACAGCGTCAAGAAGCCGATGTTCGACCTCCTCAACTGCGCATCGATCGGCATGACGCTGACCGAGAGCCTGGCGATGATGCCGGCGGCGAGCGTGAGCGGCTTCTACCTCGCGCATCCCGAGGCGACGTACTTCAACGTCGGCAAGATCGGCAAGGACCAGCTGCAGGACCAGGCACGGCGGCGGAGCCAGGACGAAAGCGAACTCGAGAAGCTGCTGGCGCCCAACCTATGAGCTGGAGGTCGACGACGGCGAGGGCTGCGAGGGCCAGAGTTCGTCGATCTTGAACCCTATGCCGGTCTGCAGGTCGATGTTGGCAGGAATGACGTCGTCCGAGCGCGCTTCCATCTTCTTGAAGCAGTCGATGAAGAGCTTGGCGGTTTCTTCCTGGAGCCGCTTCATGCTTTGGTAGGAGCAACTGATTTCCCTTCTCAAGGTCAGGTGCTCCGCGTTGACCCGGCAGATGACATAGACCGACGCGAGCTGCTTGAGGCAATCGACATCGAGACTTTTTCCGGAGCCGAGCACCTGCTGGCGAAAGTGGTCGTATCCGGGCTCGCCTTGGGCGAACCAGTCTGGCAGGAGCTTGGCATACCGCTTGAGCACCTTCGACAAGTTGTTGACGGTGAGATCCTCCGATCCCTGGTCGAGCTTCATTGCCTTCTGGGTTCGCTCGGCGAAATACACGTCGAACAAGGCGTTGGCGTTCGATGTCGGGACAAGGCCCTTCATCCATTTCCTGATCGGGGGAACTTCCATCGTTTGCCTCCATGGGTGTCGAGATCCGAGACGTCGGTCCGTTGCGGTAAAGCGAAACGTCGCACTCGATCGCATGGTGAACTTAAGAGGTACCGATGCTCAATCGCGCCCTTCGACTAGGCGCTTTCGCCGTCTCGTACCATCGCCGGGTTTTCGTCCCAGCCCACCTGCACGAGCCTCGTAGCCGCAGGCTCTCATCGGAGGTCCTATTCAGAAGATCGTTTTTGCGGCTGCACACTACGCGGCGCTGTGCATGTTCGTCATCGCCTGCTGGGGCTTCGGGCGGGCGCTGATCGGCCGTTGGATCGATCGGTCGGTGCAGGACCAGCCGCTCGCCGAGGCCCTTTGCATCGGCCTCGGGATGGGATTGCAGATCGTCCTGTTCCAGGCTTTGGGTGCGGTTTCGCTGTTCGTCCCGATGGCCGTGCCGGTCGTGAATGCCGCTGGCGTCATCGCAGCCGGCTTCCAGCTTCCGCAACTGCTGGCGGCGATGCGCGCCGCGCCGCCCCCGACCGAAGCCCGGATGAGCTGGCTCGAAAAAGTCGCGATGCTCGGCCTCGCCCTCGTGGCGATCCCGTCGCTGGTCGCGCCGCTCGCGCCGCCGATCGCCTTCGACGAGCTGATGTACCACCTGCCGTATGCCCGCCAGGTCGCGGAAAGCGGCTCGCTCGGCATCCACGAATGGTTGCGCTATCCCTGGTTTCCGTACAACTTCAACCTGCTCTATGCCGCGGCTCTCATGGTCGGCGACGACGTGCTGCCGCACTTCTTGAACGCGCTGGCCGGGTGGTTGTCGGTGTTCATGATCTATCGCCTCGGGCGGATGCATGCGAGTCGGGTAGTGGCGGCAGTCGGCGCCGCGATCTGGCTCGGCGTGGGCGACTATTCGAACGCGCTGATCGACATGGGCGTTGCGCTCTTCGTGCTGTGCGCCTTCGTCTCTCTCTGCGCCTGGCAGGCCGAAGGCAAGGGCCGCGGGCTCCACGGCCTCGTGCTCGCCGCCTTCTTCCTCGGCCTTGCGGCCGGTTCCAAGTACCAGGCCCTCACCTTCCTGCCGCTGGCCGCGGTATTCGTCGCCTGGCGCGAGCGGCGCATCAAGGCATGGGCGCTCGGGCTGCTCTCGTTCCTGCTGCCGTGCATCTACTGGTATGCGCGGAACGCCATCACCACCGGCGACCCGTTCAACCCGATCGGCGCGCGAATCTTCGGGTTCACCAATTGGATCGCGGCCGACTACGAACAGCAGCTCGAGGACGTGCGGCTGCATGCGGCGCTGCCGAGCTTCCTGATCTGGCCGATCGTGCTGGCGCCTTTCAGCACCGCCTGGCGCGCCTCGCCGGTGCTGCGCGCGGCGATGGTCTTCTGCGTGTATGCGATCGTGGTGTGGCTGCTGACTTCGCGCTATCCGCGCTACCTGACGGCGGCCTACCCGCTGATCGCGCTGATGGCGGTATTCGGCTGGCAGGTGCTGGTCGGCTGGTTGGGCGCCGGGTGGCGCCGCCTCGCGCCGACGAAGCCCGGCGGAATGGTCGAGCACCGCCTGGCGACCATCGGGCTGATGGCGCTTTCCGCCGGCCTGGTCGCAGCATCTGCCTGGCAGACCGTGCGCAAGGTCGAGCTGGTCGCTGCGCCGCCAGCGGAACGCGAGGCCGTGTTGCGGCGAAACGTGCCGGGCTATGCAGTGATGAGCCATCTCCGGCAGCACGTGCGCGGACGGGTCTATCAGGTCGCACTGAGCGAGGCCATCTACTACGGCCCCAACCCGATCTACGGCGATGCGCTCGGCCCCTGGCGCTACCGCGACTTCGTCGCGCTGCCGCCGGCCGAACTCGCGCGCAAGCTCGGCGGCCAGGGCTTCGAGGCGATCGTCACCACCGTGCCGCTGGCGCAAATCATGGCTGCGCAACCCGGCTTCGGCCGACACTTCGAAGTGCTGGTCGAGCGCGATGGTGCCCGGGCCTACCGTATCCTTCCGTAGCGCCATGAACGACGACCCCACCTTCCCTGCCCTTCGCATCGCCGCCGTGATTCCCTGCTTCAACGAGGCGCTGGCCATCGGGCAGGTGATCGAGGAATTCGGCCGCGTGCTGCCCGAGGCGACGGTACACGTGTTCGACAACAACTCGTCGGACGACACCGCCGGCGTGGCCCGCGCGGCCGGCGCCACGGTCACGCAAGTTCCGCTGCGCGGCAAGGGCAACGTGGCGCGCCGGATGTTCGCGGACGTGGAGGCCGACGTCTACGTGATGGTCGACGGCGATGCCACCTACGACCTGGCCGAGGTCCGGCGGCTGATCGAGACCCTGATCGACGGCAACCTGGACATGGTGGTCGGCTACCGCATCGATTCGGGTGCCGAGGCGCAGACCTATCGCGCCGGGCATCGCTTCGGCAACCGAATGCTCACCGCGGCCGTGGCCCGGCTCTTCGGCGGACAACTGACCGACATGCTCTCGGGCTACCGGGTGTTCTCGCGCCGCTATGCCAAGTCGTTCCCGGCCGTGTCCGAAGGCTTCGAGATCGAGACCGAGCTGACCGTACACGCGCTCGAACTGCGGATGCCCTTCGCCGAGCTGCCGGTGCACTATCGGCCGCGGCCGGAGGGCTCGCACAGCAAGCTCTCGACCTATCGCGACGGCTGGAAGATCCTGAAGACCATCTGGCGCCTTTTCATCAGCGAGCGGCCGCTGCTCTTCTTCTCGTGGATCGCCTACCTGCTGGCGATCGGCTCGGCCATCGGCGCGGTGCCGCTCGCCATCACCTACATGGAAACCGGCCTGGTGCCGCGGCTGCCGACCGCCGTGCTCCTCACCGGCACGATGCTGAGCGCGATGCTGGCCTTCGTCTGCGGCATCGTGCTGCACACGGTCACCATCGGCCGCCAGGAAGCCAAGCGGCTTCGATACCTGTCGATGCCCGGCGTGCGGCACCGGGCCGACCCATGAAGCTCGGCCGCGAGTTCCTGAGCTTCGCGCTGGTCGGGGTGGTGGGTTTCGCGGTCGACCTGGGGGTGCTGTATCTGTTCGCGCCGGTCTTCGGCTGGTATGGCGCGCGGGTGGTTTCGTTCGTGGCCGCATCGACGGCGACCTGGCTCCTGAACCGGCGCTTCACTTTCGCAGAGCGAAGCCGGCAAGGCTCGTTGCTGCGCGAGTACCTCGGCTACGTGCTCGGCATGCTCGGCGGCGCCACGGTCAACTACGCGGTGTACGTGCTGGTGCTGCACACGGTCGACAACGATTCGTGGGCGCCGGCGCTCGGCGTGGCGCTCGGCAGCTGCAGCGGGCTTGCGGTCAACTTCCTCGCGGCACGCTATCTGGTCTTCGGGGCGCGCAAGCCGCGCTGAAGCGCCATGCTTGGCCGGGGGCGAGAGGCCGAGAGGCCGATGTTCGCCGCTCCGACCTCGCCTCGCTCAATGCGAGCCGGAGACGACCACCGGAATCTCGGTCGCCGGCGGCGTGTTGCGGCTGCGTCCGCAACGCACGATGCCGTCGATCATCACCATGCCGACCCCTGGGATGTCGCCGAGCTGGACGCTCTCGAGCAGGCCGGCTGCCGGCGAATGCTGCGCCCGGTCCATGAAGACGAAGTCGGCGGCGCGCCCGACCTCGATCAGGCCGCAGTTGAGCTGCCGGATGCGCGCGGTGTTGCCGGTGGCGAAGCAGAACACCAGCTCTGCCGGGATGTTCGCGATCGACGACAGCATCGCGACCATGCGCAGGATGCCGAGCGGCTGCACGCCCGAGCCGGCGGGGCCGTCGGTGCCGAGGATCACCCGGTGCGGGCACTTCAGCTCGAGCGCCGCGCGGGCTGCCGCGATGGCGGTGCGCTCGTTGCCGTTGTGCACGATCTCGATCGCGCGGGACGACTTCTCGCAGAGCTCGCACACGTGCGCTTCGGGCAGCGAGGTATGGCCGCCGTTGATGTGGCCGATGACGTCGGCGTCGGCTTCGAGCACCACGTCCTTGTCGATCAGCCCCGACCCCGGGATCGACGGACCGCCGGTGTGGATGGTGCTCTGGATGCCGTACTTGCGGGCCCAGCCGACCATCTGCTTCGCCTCGTAGCCGGCCTTGACCGAACCCAGGCCGACTTCGCCGAGCAGGCCGACGCCGGCTTCGGCCAATTCCTTGAAGTCGCTCTCGACCATGCCCTGCTCGATCACCGGCGCACCGGCCAGCACCTTGACGCCGGCGGGCCGGAAGTTGTCGAAGGCGCGCTGCGCGGTGATCGCCAGCGCCTTGAGCCCGACGATGTCCTTCGGCCGGCCCGGCAGATGAACCTCGCCGGCCGAGATCATGGTGGTCACGCCGCCGTTGAGGGTCGACTCGATCCAGCCGAGCTGGCTTTGCCGCGGCGTCCAGTCGCCGAAGACCGGATGCACGTGGCTGTCGATCAGCCCCGGCGCCACGCAGGTCTTGCGCGCGTCGATCACGGTGCGAGCGCCTTCGCAGTCGCAGTCCTTCTCCTTGCCGACGGCCACGATCAGGCCGTCGTTCACGACCAGGGTATCGGCATCGAGGATCGGCTGGTCGATATCACCGGACAACATCAGGCCGATGTTGCGGATCACGACCTTGCCCGAGGTGGCGGTGGCGGCGGCTTCTGCCATGTCAGATCTCCTTGGAACGCAGCGCTGCGGGCGAGCGACTGCGGCCTGCGCTGGCGGGGGTGGTGGGGCGGGTGAGGCTGGCGGGGTTCGAGGATGTCGCGCTGCTGGCGGACGCGGCCGGCTTGCCGACGCGGCCCGCCCCGTTGCCGCGAGCGCGAGCGACCGACGGCTCGTCGTCGCCGGTGCCGGCATCGACCGTGCGCAGCACCGTTTCGATGACGAAATCTTCCCAATGCGCGACCGCCTCGGGCGATTCGAGCGGCTCGCCGAGGAACGCCGTGAGCGTATGGCGGTTGGAGGTGTAGAAATAGCCGGTCGACGCGATCAGCAGATAGAGATCGCGCGCGGCCACGTCGGCGCGGAACAGGCCGCCGGCGACGCCGCTTTGCAGGATCTCCTCGATGATGGCGATCGCGCGCGAGGAGTATTCGCGGGCCCGCAGCGACTTGGCGATGTGGCGGCCCTTGTGCAGGTTCTCGGTGTTGAGAAGCGTCACGAACTCCGGGTTGCGGCGGTAGTAGCCGAGCACGAAGCGGATCACCGCCGCCAGCGATTCGACCGGCCGGGAGGCATCGAGATCGAGCGCCGCCTCGGCCTCGTCCATGCGGCGATAGATGCCTTCGAGCACCGCGATGAAGAGGCCTTCCTTGCTGCCGAAGTAGTAATAGATCATCCGGTCGTACGACTTCGCGGCTTTCGAGATCTTCTCGACGCTGCCGCCGTCGTAGCCGTACTTGGCGAACACCTTGGTCGCAGCCCGCAGGATGCTGTCGCGGGTGGCCTGGGCCGCAGCCTCGCGCACGCCGGTGCGGCGGGGCGCCGCCTTGCCTGCAGGTTTGCGCTCGGCCTTCGGCACCGCTTGCTACTTCTCGGCGAAGGCCCGCTCGACCACGAAGTCGCCGGGCGTGGAAGTGTTGCCTTCCTTGAATCCGCGGGCCTCGAGCATGTGCTTCATGTCGACCAGGAGCCCGGGGCTGCCGCAGAGCATCACGCGGTCTTCGGCGGCATCGAGCGGCGGCAGGCCGAGGTCGTCGGTGAGCTTGTTGGTCTCGATCAGCTCGGTGATGCGGCCCATGTTGCGGAACTCCTCCCGCGTCACGGTCGGGTAGTAGAGCAGCTGCTTCTCGATCATCTCGCCGAGGATCTCGTGCTTGGGCAGGTGGTCGGTCACGAGGTCGTGATAGGCCAGCTCGTCGACCTGGCGCACGCCGTGCACCAGGATGACCTTCTCGAACTTCTCGTAGGTCTCCGGGTCGCGGATGATGCTCATGAACGGTGCGAGCCCGGTGCCGGTGCCGAACAGGTAGAGCCGCTTGCCGGGCAGGGTGTAGTCGATGAGGAGCGTGCCGGTCGGCTTGCGCCCGACGATGACGGTATCGCCGACCTGGATGTGCTGCAGCCGCGAAGTGAGCGGGCCTTCCTCGACCTTGATGCTCAGGAACTCGAGATGCTCCTCGTAGTTCGGGCTCACGATGCTGTAGGCGCGCAGCAGGGGCTTGTTGTTGACCTTGAGCCCGATCATGGTGAAGTGGCCGTTCGAGAAGCGCAGCGCCGGGTCGCGGGTGGTCGTGAAGGTGAACAGGCGATCGGTCCAGTGGTGGACGCTCAACACGCGTTCTTCGCTGAATGCACTCATAGGAATCGGAAAGAGGTTGTCGTGAACGGAAAAACGGAACCGCCGATTGTCGAACACCGGCTGGAGCGTTGCCGGCCGTACCGCGCAAACACCATTGCAAGCACCGGGCCTGTTTGCTACATTGGCTTTTGATGTAGCGATTGCCACATGAAAGTGTAGGGAATGCTACACAAATGTTCCACGTGCCACAAGCGGCCCGGCCGGCATGGTTGTTGCAAACCTTGCCGGCCATGCCAGTCCCGAGAAGCCCGCGATGACCGAACACACCAAGACCGACGGCCTGCCCGGCATGGACCTGCCGGTGCTGCCAGCCGCGCTCGATCGCGCGCCGCTGCGCAACGACCGCATGAGCACCGCCAAGGTCGAGTGCAATGCCTGCCCGGTGCTGTGCCAGATCTCCGACGGCCGCACCGGTGCGTGCGACCGCTATGCCAACCGCGACGGCGTGCTGGTGCGGGTCGATCCGGTGGTGCTGCTGCGCCGCACGCTCGAGTCCGGCACGCCCAGCCTGGTGCCGTTCGCGCGGCCCGGGGCCGGCACAGGCGATGCTGCCGATGCTGAAACCGGCGACGGCACTGCACCGAGCACTGCACCGGCGGAATGGAACGGCGACCTGCTCCATGCCGACGAGGTCTTCGTCACCGGTGTCGGCTCGTCCACCACCTATCCCGACTACAAGCCCGCGCCCTTCATCGTGGCTTCGAAGGCGCGTGGCGTCGACATGGTGACCGTGGTCACCGAAGGCATCTTCAGCTATTGCAGCTTCAAGGTGAAGATCGACACCGATCGCTTCCTCGGGTCGGAGCAAGCCAACGTGCGCCATCGCGGCGAGGTGGTCGGCCATGTCACCACCGCCGAGTACGGCTCGCAGATGCTGTCGCTCGGCGGGGTTCACCACCTCACCGGCGGCAGCAAGAAGGAGGGCCGCATGACCAACGAGGTGATGCAGCTGCTCGGCAACAAGCGGCCGGTCGAATGCACCATCGACGGCGGCGCGAGCCTGATCATCCAGGCCGGCAAGCCGCCGATCGTGAACGGCGTCGAGGAAAAGCGCATGCGGGTCGGCTGCGGCTCGGCGGCCATCGGCATCTTCGCGCGCCAGTTCGCCGGCGTGGCGGACGAGGTGGTGGTGGTCGACGACCACATCACCGGCGTGCTCACCGAGCACCAGGCCGGCCGCTGCCTCGACATGACCGGATCCGGCATCCGGATGCGCGGCCGCAAGTCGACGCCCGGGCGCTACTTCCAGGTAGCCAATCCCGGCAACGGCTGGGGCGGGACCGACATCGACGATCCGCTCTCGATCATCGAGGGCTGGGAGGAAGGCGTGGCACGGCCCGGCCTTCGGCTCCTGATGACCTCCACCACCGGCGAGCATGCACAGTGGTACGTGCTGGACGAGCAATTGCAGCCGGTCGAGCAGCCGATGCCGGAGGAAGTGCGGCGGATCGTGCAGCGCATCGGCGAGAACTGCGAGCCTTCGATGTGCAGCGTGCTGTTCCTGGGCGGTGCCGGCGGCAGCCTGCGCGCCGGCGTCACCGAGAACCCGGTGCTCCTGACCCGCGCGATCAAGCGGGCGCTGGTCAACGTCACCTGCGGCGGTGCACCGGCCTACGTGTGGCCGGGCGGCGGCATCACGATCATGGCGGACGTGCTGCGGATGCCGCACGACAGCTTCGGCACGGTGCCCACGCCCGCCATCGTGGCGCCGATCGAGTTCAGCATGCGGCGCGAAGACTACGAGGCGCTCGGCGGACACATGAGCCACGTGTTCTCGCTCCAAGAGGCGCTGGCGCGCGGCGCCTGGCAGCCCGACGGAGCGCCGCTCGCCGGCCGCTGGCTGCAGATGGACGAGGCCAACCCGTGGCCGCTCGGCCAACCGCCGATGCTGGGCTAGACGATGCACGCAACCGCCGCCGCCTGCCGATGCGAAAGCCGTTCGCGACAGAGCCAGCCACGGCTCGCGCCCGGAGCGCGCGCATGAATGCCGCCGAACGCTTCGCGCTGGACGGCGGCCGCTGGCATTGGCAGCACGGGCCGATCGACATCGTCGCCGAGGCGGATGGCGATGCCGATGCCGTCGCGGCCGCGCATGAATCGGCGTGGGAGCGCTTCCGGCAACTGCTCGGCGAACTGGTCGCCGAACTCGCGTTGCTGCGGCAGCCGGTGGGCGATGCCTGTGCATTGAAGGGGCCGGTGGCTCGCCGCATGTGGCGAGCCTGCGCGCCCTTTGCTGCCGGCTTCATCACGCCGATGGCAGCGGTGGCCGGCAGCGTCGCCGAGGAGCTGATCGCCAGCTACCGGCGGCCCGGCATCGAGCGGGCCTGGCTCAACAACGGCGGCGACATCGCCCTCCATCTGGCGCCCGGCACATCGGTGCGCGTGGGGCTCTTCGCCGACCTGGCGCGCTTCGATCCGTCCGGCCGCGATCTGCTGGAGACCGACAGCCGGTTCACGGTCGACGCCGCGATGCCGGTGCGCGGCGTGGCGACCAGCGGCTGGCGCGGCCGCAGCTTCTCGCTCGGCATCGCCGACAGCGTGACGGTGCTGGCGGCAAGCGCCTCGGAGGCCGACGCCGCGGCCACGGTGATCGCCAACGCGGTCGATGTCGAAGACCCATCGATCGAGCGCCGCCCGGCTCGCGCGTGCAAGGACGACAGCGATCTCGGCGACCGGCTCGTGACCACGAACGTCGGCTCGCTCGACCCTTCGCAAGTGCAGCGCGCACTCGATGCGGGCATGGCGCGCGGCGCCGAGTTGCAGCAGGCCGGCCTCATCCACGCAGCCCTGCTGGTTTGCCAGCATCGATGGCGCCTGCTGCAGCCATTAAGCTCGCTCTCCGCGCCATCGATGGCGCATGACCCGTTGCCCGCATCCGGCGCCATTGGTTCAGTATTTGCTTAACGAAAAGCAAGGCCCTTTTCCCATGATCGATATCCGCCGCGTCTTCACCCAGGTCGAGACCATCCACCACGAGTTCGGGCCGCGCGCCGCAACGCCGCTGGTGCGTGGCGCCATCGCCGCGGTGCTGACCAACCCCTTCGCCGGGCGCTTCGAGCCCGACATCCTTCCGATGATGAGCCTGCTCGATCCGGTCGGCGTCGACATGGCGCATCGGCTGCACGCCGCCATGCAGGTGCCGCTCGATCGCATCGCGACCTATGGCAAGGGCGCCATCGTCGGCGCCGCCGGCGAGCTGGAACATGGTGCGCTGTGGCACGTGCCGGGCGGCTACGCCATGCGCGAGCTGCTCGGCTGGAAGGGCGACCGCGACGCCTACAAGGCCGGCAAGGGTGGGGAGACCACCGGGCAGCCCGGCAACGCGCTCTCGATCGTGCCCTCGACCAAGAAGGTCGGCCCGCCCGGCGCGACGCTCGACGTACCGCTCACCAACATCAATGCGAGCTACGTTCGCGGACAGTTCGATGCGATCGAGGTTCGGGTACCGGGCGCGCCGGCGGCCGACGAAATCGTCTACATCCTGGCGATGAGCACCGGCTACCGTGTGCACGAACGGGTCGGCGGCCTGCGGGCCGAGGCGATCGCCAAGTGGGACGGCCTGCGCTGAGCGCGCCTCGACCCATCGACCAACCACAAGACAAGACAAGATCAGGAGCACACAGATGACGACAGCCAACATTCGCAAGCTGCTGGTGCAGGTCGACGAGACCCGCCGGGAAATGGGCCGCACGATCGAACCGCCCACCCGGCGCGCGGTCGCGATCGCGGTGATCGAGAACCCGTACGCCGGCAAGTACAGCGAGTCGCTGGATGCGCTCATCGCCATCGGCGAAGAACTCGGCGGCCTGCTCGGCAACGAATGTGTCAAGGCGCTCGGCATCGAGCCCGGCGCGGCACAAAGCTACGGCAAGGCCGCCATCGTCGGCGAGGCGGGCGAGCTGGAGCATGCGGCCGCGATCCTGCATCCCAAGCTCGGCGCGCCGCTGCGGCTCGCGGTCGAGCAAGGCGCGGCGCTGGTGCCGTCGGCCAAGAAGCGCGGCACGCTCGGCACCGCCATCGACGTGCCGCTCGGCCACAAGGACGCAGCCTTCGTGCGAAGCCATTTCGATGCGATCGAGGCGCGCGTGTCCGATGCGCCGCGGGCCAACGAGATCGTGGTCGCGGTCGCGGTCACCGACAGCGGCCGGCCACTGCCTCGCATCGGCGGGCTGCAGGTTTCCGAGATCGTCGGCAAGGACGGCCTGCGCTAGCCGGAAGGCATAGCCCGTAGTCCCTCGCGCCGCTCGCGCGTTACATCTTCACTTCGTTTCTTTGACCACCCCAGGAGCCTTCGGATGAATACCTTGCGCCATGCCTTCCGTGCAGCCGCCCTTGCCTCGCTCGCGGCTGCCGCCGTTCCTGCGCTTGCGCAGGGCGTCATCAAGATCGGCGAGATCAACAGCTACAAGGCCCAGCCCGCATTCCTGGAGCCCTACAAGAAGGGCATGGAGCTCGCGGTCGACGAGATCAACGCCGCCGGCGGCGTCAACGGCAAGAAGATCGAGCTCATCACCCGCGACGACAACGCCAACCCGGGCGATGCGGTGCGGGTCGCCGAGGAACTGGTCTCGCGCGAAAAGGTGGACATCCTGGCCGGCACCTTCCTGTCGAACACCGGTCTCGCGGTTGCCGACTTCGCCAAGCAGAAGAAGTTCTTCTTCCTGGCGGGCGAGCCGCTCACCGACAAGATCACCTGGCAAGGCGGCAACGCCTATACCTTCCGGCTGCGTCCGGGCACCTACATGCAGGCCGCGATGCTGGTGCCGGAGGCCGTCAAGCTCAAGAAGAAGCGCTGGGCGGTGGTGTACCCCAACTACGAATACGGCCAATCGGCGGTGGCGGCATTCAAGCAACTCATGAAGGCCGCCCAGCCCGACGTGGAGTTCGTCGCCGAACAGGCCACGCCGCTCGGCAAGGTCGACGCCGGCAGCGTGGTGCAGGCGCTGTCCGATGCCAAGCCGGACGCGATCTTCAACGTGCTCTTCGGTGCCGACCTGTCGAAGTTCGTGCGCGAGGGCAACACCCGCGGCCTCTTCAAGGATCGCGAAGTGGTGAGCGTGCTCACCGGCGAGCCGGAGTACATGGACCCGCTCAAGGACGAGGCGCCCAACGGCTGGATCGTGACCGGCTACCCCTGGTACGGCATCACGACGCCGGCGCACAAGACCTTCGAGGCGGCCTACCAGGCCAAGTTCAAGGACTATCCGCGCCTCGGTTCGGTGGTCGGCTACAGCATGATCAAGTCGGCCGCGGCCGGCGCGGCCAAGGCCAAGAGCACCGAGACCGACAAGCTGGTCGCCGCCTTCAAGGGCCTGCAGGTGGACACGCCGTTCGGCAAGATCAGCTACCGCGCCGAGGACAACCAATCGACCATGGGCGCCTTCGTCGGCCGCACCAAGAACGATGGCGGCAAGGGCGTGATGGTCGACTACGTCTACCTCGACGGCGCCGATGCCAAGTACCAGCCGAGCGCAGCCGACGTGAAGAAGTCGCGCGCCGCGGACTGAAGGCTCCGGCCAACCCACACCCACCACACGCTTCGAGCCGCACCAGCGCCATAGCCGCGACACCAAGGACGCCTGCATGAGCTTTTCGGGATTCATCGTCCAGCTGCTGAACGGCCTGGCCAGCGCATCGTCGCTGTTCCTGGTCGCGGCCGGGCTTTCGCTGATCTTCGGCGTCACGCGCATCGTCAACTTCGCGCATGGTTCGTTCTTCATGGTGGGCATCTACCTGGCCTACACCCTGGTCGATCGGCTGGGTACCAACGTCGGTTTCTGGCCGGCGCTGGTGCTCGCGGCGCTGGCGGTCGGCATCCTCGGCGCGTTGATCGAAGTGGTGCTGCTGCGCCGCATCTACAAGGCACCCGAACTCTTCCAGCTGCTCGCGACCTTCGCGCTGGTGCTGGTCATCAAGGATGCGGTGCTGTACTTCTGGGGGCCGGACGAGCTGCTCGGCCCGAGGGCGCCCGGGCTCAAGGGCGCGGTCGAGATCCTCGGCCGCCAGTTCCCGGCCTACGACCTGTTCCTGATCGTGGTCGGCCCGGTGGTGCTGGGCCTGGTGTGGCTGCTGCTCACCCGAACCCGATTCGGCACCCTGGTGCGCGCCGCCACGCAAGACCGCGAGATGGTGAGCGCCCTCGGCATCAACCAGGCCTGGCTTTTCACGGCGGTGTTCGCGCTCGGCGCCTTGCTGGCCGGACTCGGCGGCGCCTTGCAGCTGCCGCGCGAGCCGGCCACGCTCGAGATGGACCTCAACACCATCGGCGCCGCCTTCGTGGTGGTGGTGGTGGGCGGCATGGGGTCGATACCCGGCGCCTATGTCGCGGCGCTGGTCATCGCCGAAATCAAGGCGATCTGCATCTGGCTGGGCGTGGTCGACGTGTTCGGCATCCCGGTCTCCTTTTCCAAGCTCACGCTGGTGGTCGACTTCCTGGTGATGGCGGTGGTGCTGGTCTGGCGGCCGTGGGGGCTCTTCGGCCGGCCGCAGGCGCCGAGCCGCTACGTCGGCGTGCAAGAAGAACCCCTCCGCGCGCCCGGCAAGTCCTACCTGGTCGCGGCCGGGTTGTTCGGCCTGCTGCTGGTGCTGATGCCGCTTTTCACGGCCAACTCGCCCTACACCACCGTGCTCATGATCGACCTGTTGATCGCCGCGCTCTTCGCCACCAGCCTGCACTTCATCATGGGACCGGCCGGCATGCATTCGTTCGGCCATGCGGCCTATTTCGGCCTGGGTGCCTACGGCGCGGCCTTGCTGGTTCGTGCGAGCGGCATGCCGATGGAACTCGCGCTGCTGCTCGCGCCGCTGGTCGCGGCCGCCGGCGCCCTGCTCTACGGCTGGTTCGCGGTGCGGCTCTCGGGCGTGTACCTCGCGATGCTGACCCTGGCTTTCGCGCAGATCACCTGGGCCATCACCTACCAGTGGGACAGCTTCACCGGCGGCAGCAACGGCCTGACCGGCGTGTGGCCGGCATCCTGGCTCGGCGACAAGCGAACCTACTACTGGCTCACGCTGGTGCTGGTCGCCGCGGGCGTGCTGTGGCTCCGGCGGGTGCTGTACTCGCCCTTCGGCTTCGCGCTGCGCGCCGGCCGCGACTCGGTGCTGCGGGCCGATGCGATCGGCATCGACGTCAAGCGCATGCAATGGGCGGCCTTCGTCATCGCCGGCACCGCCGCCGGCCTCGCCGGAGCGCTCTACGCTTTCTCGAAGGGCAGCATCTCGCCCGAATCCCTCAGCGTCGGCAAGTCGGTCGACGGCCTGGTGATGGTGTTGCTCGGCGGCATCCAGACGCTGGCCGGACCGGTGGTCGGCGCGGTCACCTTCACCTGGCTGCACGACACCGTCGCCCGCAACACCGACTACTGGCGCGCCATGCTCGGCGGCATCATCCTGCTCCTGGTGCTGCTGTTCCCGCAGGGCATCGCCGGATCGATCAAGCAGCTTTTCGAGCGCCGCCGAAACAGCAGCGACACGACCGACCTCGCGGAGGCCCGCGCATGAGCCTCCTGCAAGTGTCCGAACTCGGCAAGTCCTTCGGCGGCGTCAATGCCGTGCAAGGCATCAGCTTCGAACTGGCCAAGGGCGAGCTGCTCGCGCTCATCGGTCCCAACGGCGCCGGCAAGTCGACCACCTTCAACATGGTCAACGGCCAGCTCAAGGCCGACCGCGGATCGATCCGCCTGGACGGCCAAGAGCTGGTCGGCCGCAAGCCGCGCCAGATCTGGCGCATGGGCGTGGGCCGCACCTTCCAGATCGCCGAAACCTTCGCCTCGCTCACCGTGGTCGAGAACGTGCAGATGGCGCTGCTGTCGCACGACGGCCGGCTGTTCTCGACCTGGCGCCGCGCCTCGGACCACCGGCGCGATGACGCGCTCGCGCTGCTCGACCAGGTCGGCATGAAGGCGCAGGCCGATCGCGCCTGCAGCGTGCTCGCCTACGGCGACGTGAAGCGGGTCGAACTGGCGATCGCTATGGCCAACTCGCCCAAGCTGCTGCTGATGGACGAACCGACCGCCGGCATGGCGCCGAAGGAACGCAACTCGCTGATGGCGCTCACCAAGCAGCTGGTCATCGACCGCGGCATGGCGGTGCTCTTCACCGAGCACAGCATGGACGTGGTGTTCGCCTATGCCGACCGGATGATCGTGCTGGCACGCGGCCACCTCATCGCCGAGGGCCGTCCGCTCGAGGTCCGGGACGATCCCGAGGTGCAGGAGGTCTACTTCGGCAGCGGCCGGACCTTCGAGAACATCGCGGCCCGGGCGGCCAAGCTGGGGCTCGCATGAAAACCTCGTCCACCATCTCCCCCGTCCGCGGCGCGCGAGGCGCACCCGCCGTCCGCAACGCGCCTGGCGCACCCACGGAGCTGCTGCTCGAAGCCAGATCCCTCAACGCCTGGTACGGCGCGGCGCAGATCCTCTACGACGTCGACCTGGACGTGCGGCGCGGCGAGGTGGTCGCGCTCATGGGGCGCAACGGCGCGGGCAAGTCGACCACGCTCAAGGCGCTGATCGGCATGCTGCCCAAGCGGCGCGGCGAGGTGCGCTTCATGGGGCACGACATCTCGAAGACCGAATCGCATGTGGCGGCCAAGCTGGGCCTCGGCTTCGTGCCCGAAGACCGGCGCATCTTCACCGACCTCACGGTGGTGGAGAACCTCGAGGTCGGCAGGCAGCCGCCGCGGCGCTGGGCCGACGGCACCGACGTGCCGCCCTGGTCGATCGAGCGCCTCTTCATGCTGTTCAAGAACCTCGGCGAGATGCCGTACCGGCCCGCCGGTCGCATGAGCGGCGGCGAGCAGCAGATGCTGACGGTCGCCCGCACCTTGATGGGCAACCCCTACCTGGTGCTGCTCGACGAGCCGTCCGAAGGCGTCGCGCCGATCGTCGTCGAGCAGATGGCCAACATGATCCTGGAGCTCAAGACCCACGGCATGAGCATCCTGCTGTCGGAGCAGAACATGCATTTCGCCGAGCTGGTTTCGGATCGGGCCTACGTGCTCGAGAAGGGCCAGATCCGCTTCCAGGGCTCGATGTCCGAGCTGGCCGGCAACGAGGAAGTGCGCCGCGCGTACCTGTCGGTCTGACGACGGCGCCGCATCGACCCCACCCATCATCAACCAGAGGAGTGAAGACATGCACGCGATGCAACGCAGGAATCTCTTGAAGACGGCCGCTTCGGCAGGCCTGGTCTCCGGTCTGGGTGGCCTGGGCATGGCCCTGCCGCTCCTCGCCTCGGCCAAGGGGCGGCCGGGCGCCAAGGCCGCGCTGATCGTGGTCGACGTGCAGAACTGCTTCGTCGACGGCGGCACGCTGCCGGTCAAGGGCGGCGCCGAAGTGGTGCCGGTCATCAACAAGCTGGCGGCCGCCTTCGACAACATCGTGGTCACGCAGGACTGGCACACCGCCGGGCATGCGTCCTTCGCGAGCGCGCATCCGGGGCAGAAGCCTTTCTCGAGCGTCAAGCTCGACTACGGCAATCAGGTGCTGTGGCCCGACCACTGCGTGCAGGGCACCGAAGACGCCGCGCTGCACAAGGAACTCCAGCTGCCGACCGCGCAGGTGATCGTGCGCAAGGGCTTCAACAAGGGCGTCGACAGCTATTCGGCCTTCGAGGAGGCCGATCGCAAGACCGCCACCGGCCTCGGCGGCTACCTCAAGCAGCGCGGCATCAAGACGGTCTACGTCACCGGCCTGGCCACCGACTTCTGCGTGGCCTGGACCGCGCTCGACGCACGCAAGGCCGGCTTCGAGGTCTACGTGATCGAGGACGCGACCCGCGCGATCGACCTCAACGGTTCGCTCGCCGCGGCCTGGAAGCAGATGCAGGCCAAGGGCGTCAAGCGCATCCAGTCGGCCGACGTCGCCAGCGCCTGAACTCGACCCATCGACTGATTCGACGAGGGACTCGCAAAGCCGAATGCCCGGGTTCTCACTGAAGGTCAACGGCCAGGAGGTCGCGCTCGCGGTCTCGGAGCGGGCGACGCTCCTGCACGTGCTGCGCAACGACCTCGCGCTCAACGGCCCGAAGTACGGCTGCGGCCTCGGCCAGTGCGGCGCCTGCACGGTCTGGGTCGACGGCGTGGCGGCGCGGGCCTGCGTGATCCCGGCCCATGCCGTGGCCGGTCGCGCGATCACCACGCTGGAAGGGCTGGCGGACGCCGAGCCTCGATGGGCAGGAAACCTGCGCGGACGATGGCATCCGGTGCAAACCGCCTTCAACGAGGCCCAGGCCGCTCAATGCGGCTATTGCCTGAACGGCATGGTGATGCAGGCCGCTGCGCTGCTCGCGCGCGAACCGATGCCGGACGACGATCGCATTCGAAGCGAGCTGTCGGGCAACCTGTGCCGCTGCGGCACGCATGTCGAGATCGTGGACGCGGTGCGACGCGCGGCCCGGGCGATGTCGGCTGCGCCGCCCGCTGATGAAACGTCGAAGGGCGGCGTGCCATGAAACGACGACTTGCCGATTGGCCGAGGAGTCGCAGCGACTTCCTGCAAGCCGACGGCGTTCTGGTGATCACCCGCGAAACGCCTTCGCCACCCACCCCCGTCAAGGGCCAGCCGACCGCCGTACCGGGCAATCCGGCCGAGGGTCCGGAGGTGCTGCTCGCCGTGTGGAGCGACGGCAGCGTGACCGCGCTCAACGGGCATGTCGATCTCGGCACCGGCCTGCAGACGGCCCTGGCGCAGATCGTCGCCGAGGAACTCGACGTCGCCATGGACCAGGTGCGGGTGATGCTCGGCGACACCGCACGCACGCCGAACCAGGGCGCGACCATCGCGAGCGCCTCGATCCAGCTGCATGCGGCGCCCTTGCGCCAGGCCGCGGCGCAGGCCCGCGCCTGGCTGCTCGCGCAGGCTTCCGAAAGATTCGGCATCACGCCTTCGCTGCTCCAGCTGCAGGAAGGCCGCGTGCGCGCCGAAGCCGACGCCGGCTTCGACATGCCGATCGGCCGGCTGGTGGAAGGCCGGCACGAGCGGCTCCAGCTCGACCCAGCGGTGGCCCTCAAGCCGAGTGCGGACTATCGGATCGTCGGCCAGCGGATGCCTCGGGTCGATATACCGGCCAAGCTCTCCGGCGACCTCGTCTTCGTACACGACATGCGGCTTCCGGGCATGCTGCATGGCCGCGTGGTGCGGCCGCCGTATGCGGGCGCCGACCATGGCGACTTCATCGGCAACACGCTCGATTCGGTCGACGAATCCTCGATCGCGCATTTGCCCGGCATTCGCGCAGTCGTGGTGATCCGGGATTTCGTCGGCATCGTGGCCGAGCGCGAGGAAGACGCCGAGGCGGCGCTGCGAGACCTGCGGGTCGCCTGGAAGCCCTGGCCCGGCTTGCCGGACCAGGGCGATCTCGAAAGCGCGCTGCGCGCCAACCCGTCGACGCAGCGCCTGCTGGTGGATGAAGGCGAGGTCGACCAGGCGCTGGCGAACGCGGCCAAGCCGATGGCGCGCACCTATGTGTGGCCCTACCAGATGCATGCGTCGATCGGGCCTTCGTGCGCGGTCGCGCATTGGCGACCCGACGAGCCGGCCGATGCAAGCGACCCCGTCCGCCCCGGCTCCGCAAGCCCAGGCACGGCGCTCAGGGTCTGGGCCGGGTCGCAGAACCCGCACGTGCTGCGCCTCGACCTGGCCCGCCTGCTCGGCCTGGACGAACTCGCGGTCGACGTGGTGCGGATGGAGGCCGCCGGCTGCTACGGCCGCAACGGCGCCGACGACGTCGCCGCCGATGCGGCCTTGTTGTCGCGCGCGGTCGGTGCGCCGGTGCGGGTGCAGCTGACCCGCGAGCAGGAACATGCCTGGGAGCCCAAGGGCGCTGCGCAGCTGATGCAGGTGCAGGGCGGGCTGGATGCCGAGGGCGGCGTCGCGGCATACGATTTCGAGACCTCCTATCCATCGAACGGCGCGCCGACCCTCGCATTGCTCCTCACCCGCACCATCGAGCCGACGCCGCAGGCCTTCGAGATGGGCGATCGCACCGCGCGCCCGCCCTATGCGTATGCCAACCTGCGGGTCAAGGTGAACGACATGGCGCCGATCGTCCGGGCGTCCTGGCTACGCGGCGTCTCGGCACTGCCGAGTTCGTTCGCGCACGAGTCCTATGTCGATGAACTGGCGAGCGCGGCGGGCGTCGACCCGGTCGCGTTTCGCCTGCGTCACCTGCACGATCCGCGCGCCGCCGACCTGGTGCGCGAGACCGCGCAGAAGGCCGGCTGGCGCATGCGCACCGGCCCGCAGGAAAACGCCGATGGCGGGCTCGGCGCACCGGGCGACGTGCTCTTCGGGCAGGGCTTCGCCTATGCCCGCTACGTCCACAGCAAATGGCCGGGCTTCGGCGCGGCCTGGTCGGCCTGGGTGGCGGATGTCGAAGTCCATCGCAAGACCGGCGAAGTGCATGTGCGCCGCGTGGTGGTGGGGCATGACGCCGGGCTGCTGGTGAACCCGGCCGGCGTCGAGCACCAGGTCCACGGCAACGTGATCCAGACCACCAGCCGCGCCTTGAAGGAACGCGTGCAGTTCGCGCCGGCTGCCGATGCCGGCAGGTCGCAGGTCGTCGACCCGAATGCGGCACGCGCGCCGGGCATTCGGCCGGCCGGCGTGGTGGCGACCACCGAATGGGGCAGCTATCCGATCCTGAGCTTCCGCGAAGTGCCGGTGATCGAAGTGCTGCACATGCAGCGGCCTGGCGAGGCGCCCTTGGGCGCGGGCGAGTCGTCCTCGGTGCCGGGCACGGCGGCCATCGCGAACGCGATCTTCGATGCCACCGGCGTGCGATTCCGCAGCCCGCCCTTCACGCCGGAAGTGGTGCGCGCTGGGCTCGAAGCGGCGGCCTTGGCTGCGCCGGTATCGGAGTCGAACCCTGCCGGTACCGCGCCGCAAGCGGATGCTGGAGCCGGCGCGAGTTCCGGCGGCCGAGCGGATGCCGGGTCGAACGCCCGAGTCCCTTCGAACCCTGCGGCCGGGCTTCGACCATCGAAGCTGCCGACGCCCTCGACGACTCCGGCGTCGGCGCTTTCCGGCGCGCCATGGCCGCGTCGCAAGAGCACCTGGGCGACGGTGGGCGCGATGCTGGTCGGCGCGGTCGGGGCCGCCGCTGGCCTCGTCGGTTGGCGCTCGGTGATCGCGCCGGTCGATTTCAGCCGAGCTGCCTACAGCGAAGCCACGGTCGAGCGAGGCCGCACCCTGGCCGCCATGGGCGACTGCGCGGTCTGCCATACCGCAGAGGGCGGCATCGCCAACGCCGGTGGACGGTCGATGGAGACGCCCTTCGGCACGCTCTACACCACCAACCTCACGCCGGACGCGGAAACCGGCCTCGGCCGCTGGTCGTTCAGCGCCTTCCAGCGGGCCATGCGCGAAGGCGTCTCCCGCGACGGCCACCACCTCTATCCGGCGTTTCCGTACACCGCCTTCGCCAAGGTCGGCGACGACGACCTGCAAGCGCTCTATGCGTATTTCCAATCGCTTCCACCGGTGAAGGCGGACACGCCGGCGGCCGAGCTGCGCTTCCCGTTCAGCCTGCGGCCCTTGATGGCCGGCTGGAACGCGCTCTTTCATGACCCGACGCCGATGCAGGCGAACCCGCGGCAAAGCGCCGAATGGAATCGCGGCGCCTACCTGGTCGAAGGCCTCGGCCATTGCGGCGCCTGCCACACGCCACGCAACGCCCTCGGCGCCGAGCGCCATGGGCCGGCCTACCTGTCGGGCGCCATCGCGGACGGCTGGGAGGCGCCGGCCCTCGCCCAGCGCGCTGAAAGCGCCGTGCCCTGGACCGCCGATGCCTTCTATCGGTATCTGCGCCAAGGCCACGACCCGCGCCACGGCATCGCCGGCGGACCGATGGCCGAGGTGGTGCGCAAACTCCAGCAGGTGCCGGACGCCGACATCCGGGCCATGGCCACCTACCTCGCGAGCTTCAACGCGCCGCTCGCCGAAGAGGAGGCCAGCGCCCGTGCCCGCGAGGCCGTGGCGGCAGCTGCCCGGGCGCAGCCCTTGCCCGATGCCTCGAAGCGTCTCTTCGACGGCGCCTGCGCCGCCTGCCATCACGACGGCGACGGTCCCACCTTGCTCGGCGCCAACCTGCCGCTCGCGCTCAACAGCAACCTCGCGAGTTCGCGGCCGGACAACCTGCTTCGCACCATCCTCGACGGCGTGCAGGCGCCGCCGACCCGAGAGATCGGCTTCATGCCCGGGTTCCGCGAAGCGCTGGACGACCGGCAGATCGCCGAACTCGCCGGCTACCTGCGCGCCCGCTTCGCGCCGCAGGCGCCCGCATGGCCCCATCTCGAAGCCGAAGTCGCGCGGGTCCGCCAGCTGAAATGACCCGCTGAAATGACTTATCGTCGCCTCCAGAACCACTGGAGACCGCGCCGATGACCTCTCGAATCCTGGGCAGCACCGACTGCCTGCCCCGCGACCACGAACACGCCAGCCTGGTCGGCCGGCTGTGGCAGCCCGAGGTCGGCCCTACGCCGGTCGCCGTCCACCAGGGCGGGCTCCACGACCTCTCGCGCATCGCGCCGACCACCAGCCAACTCTTCGAACGGCCGCAGCTCGCGACCGAGATCCAGGGCGCCCTGGCCGCAGGGTCGCTGCCGCGCATCGCCGAACTCGATGCCGTGCTGGCCAACTGCGACGAGTCCGGCCGCGATACCGGCCGGCCCTGGCTGCTCGCGCCCTGCGACCTGCAGGCCATCAAGGCCAGCGGCGTGACCTTCGTGGCGAGCCTGCTCGAACGCGTGATCGAAGAGCAATCGCGCGGCGATTCGACCAAGGCCGAAGGTATCCGCGCAGCCCTCGGCGGCGTACTCGGCGACAACCTGGCCGGCATCGTGCCGGGCTCGGCGCAAGCCGCGAAGGTCAAGGAGGTGTTGATCGCCCAGGGCGCGTGGTCGCAGTACCTCGAAGTCGGCATCGGCCCGGATGCGGAGATCTTCACCAAGGCGCCGGTGCTGTCGGCGGTCGGCTTCGGCGCCGACATCGGCATCCATTCGGGGTCGGTCTGGAACAACCCGGAGCCCGAAGTGGTGCTGGCGGTCGACAGCCAGGGCCGCACGGTCGGCGCGGCGCTCGGCAACGATGTCAACCTGCGCGACTTCGAAGGCCGGAGTGCGCTCTTGCTCGGCAAGGCCAAGGACAACAACGCCTCCTGCGCGATAGGCCCGTTCGTGCGGCTCTTCGATGCGCATTTCGGCATCGACGAGGTGCGCCGGATCACGGTCGGCCTCCGGGTAGAGGGTCCGGGCGACGGCTTCGTGCTCGAAGGTGCCAGCTCGCTCGCGCAGATCAGCCGCGATCCGCTCGACCTGGTTTCGCAGGCGATCGGCCCGCACCATGCCTACCCGGACGGGTTGATGCTGTTCCTCGGAACGATGTTCGCGCCGACCCAGGACCGGCACGGCCCCGGCCAGGGTTTCACGCACGTGGTGGGCGACCGGGTCCGCATTTCGGCGCCCGAACTCGGCGCGCTCGACAACCGGGTGCTGCATTCGGACCAGGCGGCCCGCTGGTCCTTCGGCATCGGCGCGCTGATGCGCAACCTGGCCGGGCGCGGCCTGCTCTAGGCCGAGCGTCTCCCGATCAGTCGGCGGCCTTCAGCGCGCGGCGGTACTGCACCGCTTCGGCGATGTGCGTCGCCTGAACTTCGTCCGACGCGGCCAGGTCGGCGATGGTGCGCGCCACCTTCAGGGCGCGATGGGTGGCGCGGGACGACCAGCCGAGCCGGGTCGCCGCCATTTGCAGGAACCGGCTCGCGGCCGGATCGAGCGCGCCATGCCGATCGATCTCCGCGCCTTGCAGCGCCTGGTTCGGCTTGCCCTGGCGTCGGAGCGCGCGGTCGCGGGCCTCGGCGGCGCGGCCACGGATGGTCTCGGTCGCTTCGCCTGGCTCCGCTACGAGCAGGTCTTCTGTCGAGACGGCCGGCACCTCGATGTGAAGATCGATGCGGTCGAGCAGCGGTCCGCTCAGCTTGCCCTGGTAGCGCGCCACCTGCTCGGGGCTGCAGCGGCAGGCCTTCTGCGAAGAGCCGTAGTGGCCGCAAGGGCACGGGTTCATTGCCGCGACCAATTGAAAGCGTGCCGGAAACTCGGCCCGCTGCGCCGCGCGGGCCACGGTGATCGAGCCGGTCTCGAGCGGCTCGCGCAAGGCTTCCAGCGCAGCCCGCGAGAACTCCGGGAACTCGTCGAGGAACAACACGCCGTGATGGGCGAGCGAGATTTCGCCCGGCCGCGGCGGCGAGCCGCCGCCGACCAACGCCACCGCGCTCGCGGTGTGATGCGGACTGCAGGTCGGCCGCTGCATCCAGCGCTCGGGCGTGAAGCGGCCCGCGAGGCTTGCGACCGCCGCGCTTTCGAGCGCCTCGTCGACGCTCATCTCCGGCAGCAGGCCGGCGAAGCGCTGCGCCAGCATCGACTTGCCCGAACCCGGCGGGCCGACCAGCAGCAGGCTGTGATGGCCGGCAGCAGCGATCTCGAGCACGCGTTTCGGACCGGCATGGCCCTTGACGTCGGCCAGGTCGGCGATCGCGCCTCGTGGCGGGTTGGCGAGCGGCAACATGCGCGCCCAGCCGTCCTCCGAACCTTCGGCCGGTATGAGCACATCGGGCGTTTGCCCGGGCGGAAGGAACTGGCGCACCACATCGAGCAAATGGTGCGCACCGTAGATCTCGGCGCCGGGCACCAGCGCGGCCTCGCGTGCGCTTTCGGTGGGGAGCACCAGCTTCGCGGCGGCCCGGGCTCGGTTGCCGCCGTGCGTCGCCAACGCCATCGCCATCGCGCCGCGCACCGGCCGCAGGTGGCCCGACAGCGACAGCTCGCCCGCAAACTCATGGCCGGCGAGGCGGGCTGCGTCCACCTGGTTGCTGGCGGCGAGGATGCCGAGCGCGATCGGCAGATCGAAGCGGCCGGAGTCCTTGGGCAGGTCGGCCGGCGCCAGGTTGACCGTGATGCGCTTGTTGTTCGGGAATTCGAGCCCGGCGTTCTGGATGGCCGAGCGGACCCGTTCGCGCGCCTCCTTGACCTCCACGTCGGCCAGCCCCACCAGCGTGAAGCTGGGCAAGCCGTTCGCCAGATGCACCTCGACGGTGACACAGGCTGCCTCGAGGCCGCGCAGCGCGCGGCTCTGCACCAAACACAGACTCATTCTTCTCCCCTTCCCCAGATTGGTGCGCCGATCGATCGCGTGGGCGAGTCGGAGTCGGCGCGGCCTCGGGATGAGCATGCGGCTGACAGGCAGTTTGGCACGCTCCCTGCTTTGAAGAGCTTTCAACCTACTTTCAAAACCCCGAGGAGTCTCTCGATGATGCACCGTAAAACCGCCCTTGCCTGTGCCGCGGCTGCGCTGACCTTCCCGCTCTTGGCCAGTGCGCAATTGACCGGCAACGTGGCCCTGACCAGCAACTACAAGTTCCGCGGACAGGACCAGGACGTGATCGGCAACAACGGCTATGCCAAGACCCGCGCGGTCAAGCCGGCGATCCAGGGCGGCTTCGACTACGCCTTCGGAGAGAGCGGCTTCTACGTCGGCAACTGGAATTCGAGCGTCAACTGGCTCTCGGGCAACAGCATCGAGAGCGACATCTACGGCGGCTACAAGTTCAAGGCCGGCCCGATGGACCTCGACTTCGGCGCCCTCACCTATATCTACCCGGGCAACAGCCGCGGCAACACCACCGAGCTGTACGGCGCGGCCACCTTCACCGACGAAGTGATCGGCGCCTTCACGCTGAAGTATTCGCACACCGTGTCGAAGGACTACTTCAACTACGCAGGCAACAAGGACGGCTCGGACCTCAAGGGCCGCAACACCGGCTACCTGAACCTCGCCTACACCAAGGAGATCGTGCCCAAGGTCACCTTGAAGGCGGCGGTCGGCTACACCCGCCTCAGCAGCGACATCCGCAGCCTCGGCTACAAGAGCTACGTCGACTACAACGTCGGCGCCGCCTACGACTTCGGCAACGGCCTCTCCCTGGCCGGCTCGGTGCAGGGCGGCAACAAGAAGAACGCCTTCTTGCTGACCAGCGACCCGGGCCTGGACTTCGGCTTCGGCCCGGTCGGCGCCCAGACCTATTCGGTCAACAAGGCCCGCTTCATCGTCACGCTCACCAAGACGCTTTAAAGGCCGCGCGCGCCGCCTCGAGACGGCGCGCGGTTCCCGTTCCAAGGAGAAATCACATGTCAGAGATCAGCAACATGAAGATGGTCACGGCCATCATCAAGCCGTTCAAGCTCGACGAAGTGCGCGAGGCGCTGTCGGCCATGGGCGTGCAGGGCATCACCGTGACCGAGGTCAAGGGCTTCGGACGCCAGAAGGGCCACACCGAGCTGTACCGCGGCGCCGAGTACGTCGTCGACTTCCTGCCGAAGGTCAAGATCGAGGCCGCGGTCTCGGGCGACCTGGTCGAGCGAGTCATCGAGGCGGTCGAGAGCGCCGCCCGCACCGGCAAGATCGGCGACGGCAAGGTCTTCGTCTACGACCTCGAGCAGGTCGTCCGCATCCGCACCGGAGAAACGGGCCGCGAAGCGCTCTGAGCCCGAGGCACGAAAGAAAAAACCAAATGAAAAAACTGCTTGTTTCACTGGCGCTCGGCTTGAGCGTCTTCATGGCCGGCAATGCCGCCTTTGCACAGGCCACGCCGGCCGCTCCTGCCGCCGCGGCTTCCGAAGCCGCTGCACCCGGCGCCGCCGCTGCACCTGCTGCTGCGCCCGCCGCCGCGGCACCTGCCGCAGCCGACGCGGCCGCAGCGCCTGCCGCCGCCGCACCGTCGTTCAACAAGGGCGACACCAGCTGGATGCTGCTTTCCACCCTGCTCGTGATCATGATGACGGTTCCGGGCCTGGCCCTGTTCTACGGCGGCCTGGTCCGCAGCAAGAACATGCTGTCGGTGCTGATGCAGGTGATGGTCACCTTCTCGATGATCGTCGTGCTGTGGCTCATCTACGGCTACAGCCTGGCCTTCACCGAGGGCAACGCCTTCATCGGCGGCTTCGACCGGCTCTTCATGAAGGGCGTGTTCGATCCGGCCACCGGCGCCTTCGCGCCCGGCGCGACCTTCAGCAAGGGCGTCTACATCCCCGAGCTGCTGTTCGCCGCCTTCCAGGCCACCTTCGCCGGCATCACCTGCTGCCTGATCGTCGGCGCCTTCGCCGAGCGCATGAAGTTCTCGGCGGTGCTGATGTTCATGGCGCTGTGGTTCACCTTCAGCTATGCGCCGATCGCGCACATGGTCTGGTTCTGGATGGGCCCGGATGCCTACACCGCCGCCAACGTGGTGGACGCCAACAACGCCAAGGCCGGCCTGATCTGGCAGTGGGGCGCGCTCGACTTCGCCGGCGGCACCGTGGTGCACATCAATGCCGCGGTGGCCGGCCTGGTCGGCGCCTTCCTGATCGGCAAGCGCATCGGCTACGGCAAGGAAGCCTTCACGCCGCATTCGCTGACGCTCACCATGGTCGGTGCCTCGCTGCTGTGGGTGGGCTGGTTCGGCTTCAATGCCGGCTCGGCCCTCGAAGCCGGCACCAGCGCCGTGCTTGCCTTCATGAACACGCTGTCGGCAACCGCCGCCGCCGTGCTGGCCTGGTCGATCGGCGAAGCCATGATGCGCGGCAAGGCCTCCATGCTCGGCGCTGCGTCCGGTGCGGTCGCGGGCCTGGTCGCCATCACGCCGGCTGCCGGCAATGTCGGCCTGATGGGCGCGATCATCATCGGCTTCGTCGCCGGCTTCGCCTGCCTCTGGGGCGTGAACGGCCTGAAGAAGATGCTGGGCGCGGACGACTCGCTCGATGTCTTCGGCGTGCACGGTGTCGGCGGCATCGTCGGCGCGCTGCTTACCGGCGTCTTCAACACCCAATCGCTCGGCGGCCCGGGCTTGGTCGGTGACTGGGTCACGGCCGGCATCATCTCCAACGGGATCGGCACCCAGGTCTGGATCCAGCTGAAGGCGGTGCTGCTCACGATCGTGTGGTCGGGCGTGGTCTCCTTCATCGCCTACAAGATCGTCGACCTGACCATCGGGCTGCGCGTGACCGAAGAAGAAGAGCGCGAAGGCCTCGACATCTCGGCGCACGGCGAGACGGCGTACAACCGCTAAGGACAGTAGCCAAGATCGCTCGAATCGAGCGATACGACATTCCGGTTAGCTTCTCCTCGGATGTTCGGCCCGCAAGCGCTTCGGCGCGAGCGGGCCTTCTTTTTTCGGAAGGCCGTAGGGTCTCGATGTACTGGACGCAGAGACGGCAGTCGGAACTTGTTCCGGGCGCACGTTACTGAGTTGCCGGCACTTGCCAGTACAACGAGGAGCGGCAATGGAAGAGAAAAACAGCAAGCCATACGAGCAAGATTCGACGGTCGTTGGTTTGGATGACGAGCAATACATGGATGACAGCGGCCGAGACGCAGGTCTAAGCCAAGGCCTCGCGAGGTATGACGATCAGTTGGAACGAATCCGAGCGTTCTTGCACGACGGCGGCATCGCTGCCGACGTGGTGCAAGCTTTCATAGAGTACGTGTCGAGGTGGTCCCATCCGCGGCTTGACCGCACGTACATCACGCTGATTCGAAAAAGGCTCGTGGAACTGCGATCGTCAAAGAACCAAACTTACGCGACTTTGATGTGGCGCGGGTCGGAAAGCTTGCAAGGTTGGATCAAGAAGCACGATCTCGTCGTATTGCTATCGGAGATCGCGCTGGCATTCATCGCCGCGAACCTTCCGGCGATGGCGGGCAGCTTCTACATGATGTCGGCTCAGATTGCCGACCGGCATCGATGCAAGAAGTCGCTGGACAGGATCGAACGAATGCTCGAAGCGCACGCCGATTGGGCCGTCCCGACCGAACTGCACGAGATCATCGAAAACATCGCCGAACGACGAAAGTGTGCTGGGCACGGAGTGCTGGCGAAGCTGAAGACGATGTCGGAGGGCGGCACATCGAGCCTTGAGTTGGAGCCTTTTCGGCACGCGTTGTCGATTCAATTGGCCGAAGCCGAGCGCCTTTACGCCGCACTGAGTTTTCGCGAGCGGCTGGCAGTCGACATCTTGTTCGTCAAGACACAAGTCCTGCAACTCGATCAACACGGAAATTATGTATGGCACGGCTTCGTCCCCAAGAGGATTTGCCGCAAGACTCTCGATGACGGCAAGTCGATTCACGATATGCTGATTCACATTGCGCGCGCTGGTCTGCCCGAGCTTGCACTTGCCATGGGGGCGCATCTCGTTCCGGCAATCCGTCAGTACGAGGAGATGGAGGAGTCCGAAGGACCGGGGGTGGTGCTCGACGCCATGCACTCGATCCTGAAGGAAATGAAGATGCCGGACCCTGTATCCGGCCAACTCCTGGCGTTTCTCGAGGCCAACATTCGAAGCACCAAGGAACAGGGCAGCGATACGGCAAAGAAGCGAGTCAAGGACTTGAAGGCGACGGCCAGCAGCAGCAGCACGACGACCACTACATCGACCGTCGCTCCTGCAAAACCCGAAACCTAGTCGCCAAAAACTGCGACGCCACCGGCCTCCATCTCCTCCTGCCCGGCGCAGCTCCCCTTCGAACACTAGGAGCAGATGACGAGTCGGGAACCTCGGCATCGATACGGTGACTGAGTTCTCGGCATTTGCCAGGACAACCGGGAGCAGTGATGCTGGAAGAAAGCGAATCAGCCGAAGCCCTTGCCGAAAACAAGAACAAGGGCAAGAAAGCGGAAAGACTCGATGACCGGAAAGTTGTGCCGCTCAATCGACATGAGATCGAACTCACCTTGAGTGGCCGCAAGATCGAACCCGTGAGAGCCAGGGTTAGAGAGGCTTCTTCCTACAACAAGCGCGTTGCCGCCATTCATGAATCCCTGCTCGCAGGCGGAGTTCCACCAGCTGCCGCAGATAACTTCTTGCATGCGCAGTGCAAGAGCTATTGGAAGATCTACAACCTTTACGTACCTCTTTGTGCGAAGAACCTGATTGAGCTGAAACACAGCGGCGATCAGGTGTACGCCACCATCCATTGGCCGGGCAAGCAGGTACTGACATGGGTTCGCCGCGGGCATTTCACTCGTCGGCTCCTCAAGTATGCGAATGCGTTCATCGCGGCAGATCTTCCGGCTCTGGGTGTCAGCTTCTTCTTGATGGCCGCTCGAATCAGCAAGCTGCAGCCATGCATCAAGTCGCTGGACGAAGTCGACAAGTTCTTGAATGAGAACCCGAAATGGGCGATGCCGTTCGAGCTTCGGGACCTGCTCGAAGCCATCGCACAGCAACAAGGCTGCAGCGAGCACGCCGTGCTGGCAAAGATCAGGCGCACCAAGGTCGACTCGTCGGATCCGGAATTCGACGCCTTTCGGCAAGCTTTGCACGTCGAGGCGCGCAGCGCCCACCGAGTCCTGGCGCTGATGACCAAGGCGCAGCGATCGGCCGTCACCACATTGTTCGTCAAGACTCGATCCATCCAGCTCGATGTCAACCAGCGCTACGTGTGGCATGACTTCGTACTCGAGAAGTCGCTTCGCAAGGCGCTTCGGGACATGGCGTCGGTCCACGATGCGTTGATGCTGGTCGCGCGAGAGGGCTCGACCGAGTTGGCGATGACGATGTGCGCCCATCTCCTTCCAGGCATCGTGCAGTACGAGAAGATGAACGAGACCGAAGGCCCGGAGAAGGTCTTGGGTGCCCTGCACCGAATCTTGAAGGAGTACAAGACTCCGGACCGGGTGTCGGATCAACTTCTGGCCTTTCTCGAAGCCAACATCAAGGGCCGCAAGGAGAAGGGCAGCCAGGTCGCCAAGAGCCGGGTCGAGTCGATGAAGTTGATCGCGGCCGCCGGGCGAACGACCGCCACTACGACGATGGCGACAACGACGGCAACCGCCACCACCACGTCGACCGCGACCCCTTCGAATCCGCCGCTGGCGCGGCGCAACACGCAGAACTGAGGAGCTTCGTCATGACCACTCTTTCCCCACTCCTCGCCGAATTCTGTCGTGCCCACGCGCTGGATGGCATTCCGACCTATGAAGACGATCAGCGTGCCTACCTTCTCATCGGTCCGCAGACCGTCGTGCTTGCATTGTCCGAAGAACACCTCTGCATCCAGGCTCTTCGAGTGCCGCGCAAGTTCGATGACGACACTGCCTGGGCCGACCAGTCGTTGGAGCCTGAGCAGGTCACCGCCCAGCAGCAGGTCGGCGATGAGTTATGGACGCTGGTGGCCCCGCTCGATTCGCGTAGCTCGCTGCTGCAGGTCGACGTGCCTGTCGCCGGACTCACGCCGCAGCGGGTGAACGAATTGATCGATTCGTTTGCTGCAAGGAACTTTGGCAGGAGCCTGGTTACTGAATGAACCACTTGCCACCACAACCGAGGAGCCATGATGGAAGAAGCACGCGGCCCGCGGAATCGGGGAACAGCTCTGCATCCAGGCGCTGCGCTCGCCGCTGGAGTTCGATGACAACACCGATTGGGCCAACAAGCCGATCGAGGCCGAGCAGGTGCTTGTCCAGGAGCTGATCGGCGACGAGATCTGGACACTGGCTGCGCCGCCGGCGTCGGTCGACTCGCAAAGCTCGCTGCTGCAAGTCAATCTGCCACTGGCCGGGCTGACGCCGCAGAAAGTGAACGAACTCGTCGACTCGATCGCGGCTCGCCTCGGCGAAGGCTGAGATCCCGGAACACCGACCACGCAGCATTGAACTCCGGATGGCTATCGGAAAGCGGTTTTCGCCGCCGGTTCGGTCACTCGCTGGTCGCACCCCCGGTGCAGAATCGCCCGCATGTGGACCGTTCTGCAAGACAGCCTGAGCCAACTCGGCGAGTCACCCTTCTGGCATCCGATCGAGCGCTCGCTCTACTGGCTGGACATTCCCGGGCGGCAGGTGCTTCGCACGCGAGGCGACATCGCTTCGGCGACCGTCGAGCGCTGGGCGATGCCGAGCGAACCCGGCTGCATGGCACCCGCGCGCCGCGGCGGCCTGGTCATCGCGCTGCGCGACGGCATCTATCGCGCCGACGAGTGGGGCGGCGAACTGCGGCTCTTGGCCGCAGTGGATCACGATGTCCGCACGATGCGTTTCAACGACGGCAAGTGCGACCCCGAGGGTCGCTTCTGGGCCGGCAGCATGAACGAGAAGAAGGACAGCGCCACGGCTGCGCTCTACTGCCTCGAATCGATCCGAGACGCCGGCGCCCTGCTGACCCGGATGGCGAACGAGGCGACCACGGCCAACGGCCTGGCCTTCGCGAACGGCGGCCGCCGAATGTACTGGGCCGACACGCCGGCGCACGTGATTCGCACCTGGCGGCGCGAGCTGCCCGCCAACCGCTTGCACGACCGCGAAGTCTTTAAGCAGTTCGAGCCGAAGCCGGCCGGCTGGACGCCCGAAGGCAGCCTGCACTACGACGGTCGGCCGGATGGCGCGACCATCGATGCCGAAGGCTGCTATTGGGTCGCAATGTACGAAGGCGGACAGCTGATGCGCTTCTCGCCGGCGGGCGAGTTGCTGTCGACGCTCGCGGTGCCGGTTCAATGCCCGACGATGCCCTGCTTCGGCGGCGACGACTTGCAGACCCTCTTCGTGACGACCGCGCGCCAAGGCCGCCCCCAGGCGGAACTGGCACAGCGGCCCGCGTCCGGCCAGGTGCTTTCGATGCGGGTCGACGTGCCGGGCGTGGCCGTGCACTTCTTCGACGATTGAGGTTATCGGGATCGGGCCGACGCTGCGTCGCGGCGGCATTGCCGATTCAGGCAGCCCGGTAGAGCCAGACGGCCGCGATCAAGAGCACCGCCAGCAACAGCAGCAGCAGCGGCGAGCGACGGGCCGCCTCGCGGCGGCGGTCACGATAGCCTTCGAGCCGGCCGGGCAGGGTCATGATGTCCTGGATCGGCCGCGCGGGCTCCAGCCGGTCGTCGTTGGCCAGGGCTTCGCGCAGCACCTGAACGGATGCGGTGTCGGCGTGATTCGCGGCGGTCGGCTGCCGCGTCTCTGCGGCCTGGTCGAGCAGCACCTGGCCCAGCCGCGAAAGCCCGATGTTCTCGCCGCTCAGGGTCAGCACGCCATGGTCGATCAGCGCATCCAGGCCTCGGCGTACGTAGGGCCGCTCGTTGACCGGCACGCTCGCCTGCAGGCCCGTCCGGAGCGTGACCTTGGCTTGTTCCGATTTGCAGCGATCGCGCACCAGGCCGGCCAGCACGACCGCGAACTGCACGTTGTCCGAAACAGGATCCTTGTTGTTCTGAAGACTCATCGCCGCAGTCTGACTCGGATGCACCGGCCGGCCTGTCGTCGCAAGTCCCTCGGCCGCATCGGATGCGACCTGCATGCTCGTCGACCTGATGCCCCCTCAGTCGCGCGCGACCGGGACCGGCGGCGCGCCGTCGTCGGCTCCGAGTTGCCGCATCCGCCCGAGCGGCCACCGAAACTCGCCGGCCGCCCACACCAGGAGGGCCGCGACCACGGGCAGCACGCCCGCGACGCACACGCCGAGCCAGCCGCTCGCGCCCCAGCCGGCCACCGACAAGGCCGAGCCCACCGCTCCACCGAGGAAGTAGGACGACATGTAGCCGGTGGTGAGCCGGCTGCGCGCCTTCGCATCGAGCCGGTAGATCTCGCTCTGGTTCGAGATGTGCGTGCCCTGGGCCCCCAGGTCGAGCAGCACCACGCCGACGACCAACGCGGGGACCGATGTTTGTCCCAGGTAGAGCAGCGACCAGCTGCCGAGGAGCAGCAGCAGGAACGCGCCGGTCGAGACACGCGCCCAGCCGGCGTCCGCCAGCCGCCCCGCGAAGCGGGCGCACAACGCTCCGACCACGCCGATCAGGCCGAAGAGCCCGATCACGCCTTCACCGAAGCCATGGCGCTGCGCCAGCATGAAGGCCATCGAGGTCCAGAACACGCTGAACGAACAGAAGGACAAGGCACCGACCAGGCCGCGGCGCCGAAGCACGGCCTCCTGCCGGAAGAGTTGAATGACGGAGCCCAGCAAGCCCCAGTAGCTGCCGCTCGAGGTCGGCTCGATCCGGGGCAGCCAGCGTCGGCAGGCGATCGAGAACAGCGCCATCAGCACGGCGGCGATCAGGTACACCGCGCGCCAGCCGGCGAATTCGGCGATCAGCCCGGCGAAGGTGCGCGCCGCGAGGATGCCGATCAACAGGCCGCTCATCACCGTGCTGACGCTGCGTCCTCGGCGATCGGGCTCGGAGAGATGCGCGGCGAGCGGCACGATGATCTGCGCCGTGACGCTGGTGAGCCCGACCAGTGCGGCAAAGGCGGTGAGCCAGGCGAAGCCGGGGGCGAGCCCCATGCCGGCCAGGCCGCAAGCGGTGATCGCGCTGGTGAGGGTGAGGAGGCGCCTTCGCTCCAGCCAGTCGCCGAGCGGCACCAGGAACACCAGCCCGGCCAGGTAGCTGACCTGCGACAGCGTCACCATCAGCCCCGCATGGGCCGGCGACACGCCGAAGCTGCGCACGAAGAGATCGAGCAGCGGCTGGACGTAGTAGTTGCTCGCCACCGAAAGGCCGCTGCCGACCGCCATCAAGGCGAGCAGGCGCGGCGTCAACAGAGGCGGGCGAACGGAAGACGGTGGCGGCAAGGTGCGGAAGTCCAACCCGCTCAGCGGACAGCGGCCGCGGGGTTCGCGCCGCCATCGAGCGGAAGCCAGACCGTGAAGGTGGTGCCATCGTCGACGGTCGACCGGACCTCGAGTCGACCGCCGTGCGCCGCGACGATCTGCGAGCAGATGTGCAGGCCCAGGCCCAGGCCGCCGCCTCGATGGCTGTTGAGCGGCCGCCAGAACGGCTCGAACACGCGAGCGAGGTTTTCTTCGGGTATCGGCTGTCCGCCGTTGCGCACCGAAAGCACCAGCCAGGGGCCGGCGATCTTCGACTCGACTTCGATCGGCACGTCGGCCGAGCCATGCGTGAGCGCATTGCCGATGAGATTCGACAGCAGCTGCTGGACCCTCGCCTCGTCGCAGCGCACCGGACGCGGGATGTCGATGTCCGCGATGACCGCCCGCTCGACATGCGCCTCGCGGCTTTCGGCCACCACGTCGCGGAGCGCCGCGCCCAGCGAATCGGTTTCGACCAGATTCACGCCCATGCCGGAGCCCAGCCGGCCCCGTGCGAAATCGAGCACGTCGTCGATCAGGCGGGACATGCGCCGCGAGCTGGTCTTGAGGCGCCTGGCGATGCGAACGATGTCTTCTTCCTGGCGGCGGGTCAGCAGGTCGGCGGTGGCCTCGACCGCCGCCAACGGGTTGCGCAGGTCGTGCCCGAGAACCGCGATGAACTGCTCGCGCAGCTCGGCGGTGGCGCGCTCGTCGAGCAGCGCGGTCTCGGTGGCGCGGTGGAGTTGCTCGCGACTGCGCACCTGCTCCTCGTCCTCGAGCTGCCGCGCGATCAGCTCGGCGAAGCTGTTGAACATGCCGAGGGTTCGCTCGTTCGACACCGCCGCCGGATTCGGATCGATGGCGCACAGGTTGCCGAAATAGTCGCCGTTGCTGAAGACGATCGGCACCGAGACGTAGCTCTTGATGCCATAGATGCGGGGCGTGTGGTGGTCGCGGTAGATCGGATCGCAGCCGGCGTCGTCGATGACGATCGGGCGGCGAGCCTCGCGCGCCTCGGTACACAGCGTGGTGCTGACGTCCAGCTGACCACCGGAGCGCAGGCCGAACGCGATCTGGTCATGCACCGCGCAGGCCGTCCAGCTGGTGTCCGTGACCCGGGCCACGGCGGCGAATCCCATGCCGGTCGACTCGCAAATGATTCGCAGCAGCACCGGGACGGCGCTGAGCGCGCCCACGGCTGCGACGTCGCGGTCGATGGCGGCCTGGCTCTCATTCATGCGAACAAGCGGGGGATTCGAAACGGGTGGATTGATCGACGGATTAAACCACCGAGAAGCCGATCTGCGACTTCGGTAAACGCCGGTCAATCACGCTGCAGATCGTTCTCTTGCCGGCCCTGGCGAAGGTGTTCGAGAAACAATTCGAGCCCCGTGAGCTTGTCGAACACGGCGTCCGCGCCGCAGGTCAGCGCCTCGTCCTCTGCGACTTCGGCGTAATTGGTGAGCACGATGACCTGCTGGCCCGGACGCCGCGTCGCGACCTTCTTGACCACGCCGAGGCCGGAGCCTTCTTCGAGGAAGAGGTCGATGATCAGCACGTCCCATTCGCCCGGGTGGCGGGCCAGCCAGGCTTCGGCTTCGGCCTGTGACCGGGCGATGCCGACGGTCTCGACGTTGGCCATGTCGTCCATGGCGCTGATCAGGCTGTCGCTGATCGCCACGTTGTCTTCCACCAGGTAGGCACGCATCTTCGAAGTCTTGTCATTCAGTTTTGCCCGAGATGCTACCCAAGGCTCGGCCCCCCTGCGACCGGGCCGCCCGATGGCCCCAGGGCCGCGGGGCTAGGCGGTTGACATCGCGCCGAGCAGGAAATCCCTGAAGCTGCGGGCCGCCGGCGACAGGGTGAGCCCGCGCTTCACGAAAAGCCCGAGCTCGCGGTGGATCACCGGCGCCACCAGCGGCCGCGCGACCAGGCCGAAGGGCTCGATCAGTTGCAGCGACTTGGCCGGCTGGGCGGTCACCCCGTGGCCCGACTGCACCATGCCGAAGGCGGTCGTGATGAACGAGACCTCGTGCGCCGGTTGCAACACCAGCGAAGCCGAATGCTTGAAGAGATCGGCCTGCAGTCGCTGGGTGAAGTCGGGCGTGAGGCTCACGAAGGGCTGCTTCAGCACCTGCGCCCATCGCACGCTCTCGCGAGCCGCCATCGGATGGTCCGGCGGGCAGATGAACCACAGACGGTCGCGCAAGAGCCGCTCCTGCACCAGTTCGGGCGGCGTGCTTCGCTGCGGCGCGATGCCCAGGTCGGCCTCGCCGCTGAGCACGCGCCCGAGCGCCTGCTGATTGAGCGAGTCGAGCACATAGACGGTGATCGCCGGATAGAGCCTTCGGTACTGCTGGATCAACGCCGGCAGCGTGGTGGAGGCATAGAGCGGCGTGCAGGCGATGCGCACCGTGCCGCGCTTTTTCTGCGCGAGGTCCTGGGTGGCGGCGAGCGCCAGCGTCAGGTCGTCGAGCAGCTTGCGCGCGAGCGGATAGAACTCGCCGCCGGCGGTCGAGAGCGTGGTCGAGCGCGTGCTGCGGTCGAACACCCGTACCGCCATGCCGCGTTCGAGTTCCTTGACCAGGAGGCTCAAGGCCGACGGCGTGACATGCATTCGCCGCGCGGCCGCCGCGAAGCTGCCGGTTTCGGCGACGGCCACGAAGGCGCGCAACTGGCGCAGGGTGACATGGTGCGGATTCATCAGGAAAGCTCAACACGCGTCGAGAAAAACGCGTTTGCCTCACGAGTTTCGCATCTCTACGATGAGTCGTTCTTCCACGACCAGACCCGATGACGATGCTGCGCTTCGACCCCAACCTGCGATGGCTTTTCACCGAGCTTCCGATGCTCGACCGCTACGAGGCCGCCGCGGCCTGCGGCTTCAAGGGCGTGGAGGTGGCCTTTCCGTACGAATACCCGGCACGCGAGATCGCCGCCCGGCTCGATGCCAACGGGCTCCAGCTCGTGCAGATCCTCTCGCCCTTCGACTGGGATGGCGGCGAGCGCGGCCTTGCTGCGCTGCCCGGCCGCGAGGCCGCCTTCAAGGACAGCATCCGCACCGCGCTCGATTACGGCGTGCAAGTCGGCCGGCCGATGATCCATGTGATGCCGGGCCGGATGACGCCCGAGCACGATCGCGAACGCTGCCTGGCGCTCTTCGTCGAGAACATCGCCTGGGCGGCCGACCAGGCCCGGCAGGCCGGCATCACCCTGATCCTCGAGCCCTGCTGTCGAGCCCGCTTTCCCGACTTCCTCTATCACCGCATCGCCGAGGGCATGGCCGTGGTCGACGCGGTCGGCCGCGACAACGTCAAGCTCTGCTTCGACACCTTCCACATCCAGATGGAAGAAGGCGCCATCGCCGACCGGCTCGAGGCGGCATGGGGCTACATCGGCCACATCCAGGTCGGCAACGTGCCCGGGCGGCACGAGCCCGGCACCGGCGAGATCCACTTTCCGTACCTGTTCGAGCTGATCGGGCGCAAGGGCTGGGCCGGGTGGATCGGCTGCGAGTACACGCCGTCCGGTGCGACCACCGAGACGCTCGGCTGGGGCCGGCCCTTCGGCATCGGCGCGCCGGCCACGGAGGGCGCCGCATGCTGAGCGCCGCCGACAACGAGCTCCTGACCCGCACCGGTCCGGATACGCCGATGGGGCAGTTCTTTCGCCGCTTCTGGCAGCCGGTCGCGCTCTCGCGCGAATTGCCCGAGAACGACGGTTCGCCGCTCAAGGTCAACCTGCTGGGCGAAGAGCTGGTCGCCTTTCGCAGCAGCGACGGGGTGGTCGGGCTGGTCGAGGCACGCTGCCCGCACCGCGGCGCCAACCTGTACTTCGGCCGCAACGAAGACTGCGCGATCCGCTGCGTGTTCCATGGCTGGAAGTTCGACCGCGAGGGCAAGCCGCTCGAACTGCCGAACGTGCCGCCCGGCACCCACTACCAGCAGACGGTGCGCCTCAAGGCCTACCCGACGCGCGAATACGGCGAGATGGTCTGGGCCTACCTCGGGCCCGACCCCTGGGACCGGCCGCTGCCAGACGTGCCGCAACTCGAATTCGGCGCGGTGCCGGCCTCGCATCGCTTCGTCACCAAGAAGCTGCAGGAGTGCAACTGGGCCCAGTCGATCGAAGGCGCGCTCGACACCTCGCACTTTTCCTTCCTGCACATGCCGGCGCCGCACGTGCCCTCGAACGAGAACGAGGACGCGCCCGCCGACGAGAAGCGGCTGCGCTGGATCCGCGACGATCCGCTGCCGCGCTTCTCGATCCTGGAGCACGAGGTCGGCTTCGTGGTCGGCGGTGCGCGGCGCGCCGATGGCGACCGCCGCTACTGGCGCAGCGCGCAATTCGCGTTGCCATCGCACAGCACCACGCCGTCGACCCTGCCGGGCGAGAACCACTTCGGCTACACCTGGGTGCCGATCGACGATCACAACTGCTGGATCTACACCTACGCCTGGAACCCGGAGCGCCCGCTGACGGAGGACGAGGTCGCCCGCTTCAAACGCGGACACGGCGTGATCGCCGAAGTCGACGAGCATTTCATCCCGATCCGCAATCGCGCCAACGAATACCTGATCGACCGGCAGCACCAGAAGCACATCAGCTTCACCGGCGTGCGCGGCGTTGCCGAGCAGGACGCCATGATCCAGGACAGCCAGGGCCGCATCGCCGATCGAACCCGCGAGCATTTGTCGGCTTCCGATGCAGCCATCGTGCGGTTTCGGCGGGCCGTAATCGGCGGTGCCAAGGCCCTGGTCGCCGGCACCGAGCCGGCTGCTGCAGAGAAGGCGGCAGCCTACCGGCTGCGCTCCGGCAGCTGGATGGCTTCCGAAGGCACGTCGTTCGAGCAGGTGATGCTGGAACGCTTCGGCGACATGCACGGGCGGGTGACGCAGGAAAGCTATCCCTAGCAGGCGCTCGCCGCCTGCATCGACAACAACGAACGGAGACCCCCACCCATGATTCGATTTCCGGACCCATCCCGCCTGCGCGCTCGGAGGCTGGCGATCGGCGCGCTGCTCGCCTTCGGCGCCTTGCCTTTTGCACAGGCACAGGCTCAGGCCTACCCCACCAAGGCGATCAAGCTGGTGATTCCCTACGCGGTCGGCGGCTCCACCGATCAGACGGGGCGGCTGCTCGCGCGCTCCTTGTCGACCCGGCTCGGTCAGCCGGTGGTGGTCGAGAACCGCGCCGGCGCCGGCGGCTCGGTCGGGCACGAAGCCGTGGCCAAGGCACCGGCCGATGGCTACACCCTGCTCTTCAGCGCGGCGGGGCCGCTGACCGTGACGCCGCACACCTACGCCAAGCTGCCATACGACCCGGTGAAAAGTTTCGAGCCGGTGACGCTGGTGGCCACGCAGCCGCTGCTGCTGGTGGTCAATCCCGCGCTCAAGGTTCAGAACGTCGCCGACCTGGTCCGCGAGGCGAAGTCGCGTGCGGGCAAGCTCACCTACGGGTCCTTCGGCAATGGCAGCGCCGCACACCTTGCAGGCGAATACTTCAAGACGCTGACCAAGGTCGACATGGTTCACGTGCCGTACAAGGGCAGCGGGCCGGCGCTGGTCGACCTGGTCGGCGGGCAGATCGACCTGATGTTCGACGTGTTCAGCACGGCCGCGCCGCTCGTCAAGGGATCGAAGCTGCGGGCGCTGGCCATTACCTCGGCCGAACGATCGAGCCAGTTCCCGGACGTGCCGACCATGCAGCAGGCCGGGGTCGACGGCTTCGAGGCAGGAACCTGGTTCGGGCTGCTGGCCCCCGCAGGAACGCCGAAGGACGTGACGGACGCCTTGTCGCAGGCGGTCAACGCCTCGCTGCAGGAAAAGGAGTTGCGCGACACCCTCGAATCGCAGGGCGCGCGGGTCCGCGGCGGAACGCCTCAGGATTTCTCGAGGTTCTTCCTGGCGGAATACGACAAGTGGGGAAAGATCGTGAAAGCGGCCGGAGTGACCGCCGAGTGATTCGGCTCACGCCGCTCGGAGCTGCGGACCCGCTCCGGGCGCGGCTCAGGAAAGCTGCATCAGGTCCGACAGGCGGTTGACCACGGCGCGAATGCGATTCGGCGGCGGTGCGCTGCGCGCTGCAGACAAGGATTCCAACGCGTCGGCAACGGCGTCGGCTCCCTGGTCGCCATAGGCCGCGCGGGTGGTGCGCCAAGCCGCAGCCAGCGTCAGCAATTCTTCGTTGTTGAGAGGTGCCAAGGGCACGTTCTCGGGCTTCAGGCTGCGCAATGCGGGCCGACGGGCCGGTGCATCCAGCCTCGCGCGAAGCGAACCCACCAGCAGGGGCGCGGAGCGGGAGATCGGGGATGAAGCAAGCGATTGCATGTAGTACCTTTTAGCTAGCCGCTACTGTAACAAAGAACCACAAAGGTGTTACTCGTTTTTTCACGTTTGTCACCGGAAGGTTCTAAAAAGAGGATTTTTTCGCAGCAATCGCTACTTGGACGTAGGACTTTTTCGTTACCGAGCTTTGTCGGCCGAATGCAACGTTGCGGCCGACAGTATCGACTGCTTCGAGGGCCTTTTCAGGCGCCGGCGGTGGGCTCGTTCATCAGCCTCAGCGCCATTGCAGCAGCAAAGACCAGGGCTGTCGGCTGACACCGCGGTCGACGCATCCGGCGGCGTCCAGGCAGCCGCTCGATCGATAGCTCGGATCCAGCAGGCGGGTGCCGGGCGCAAATTGAAGCCGTCTGCGCGTGACGGCTTGCGCCACGTTGCCACCGATCGCCTCGATGCCACCTGCATCGGTTTGCACCACCACGTCGCAGTGCATCGCAAGCGCCTGCCCGCCCGCGCGCCGCTCCGCCAGCACCGCTCCCAGTTTCTCGAAGTCGTCGAGCCCGGCAGCGGCGGCGCGGGCATGGCAGACCAGGTCGCCGACCCGGGGCGTGTTGCGCGCCAGGTCGCAGGCGCGCAGCGCATACGGCGTCGCCTGGCCGCCAGCCTCTTGCACGCTGGCCTGCCAGGCGGCGCCGGCGTAGTCCGCGTGGGCTTCCGAGACGGTGAATTCCGAATCGCCCAACCCGGCCTCCTTGGCCAACCAGCTGACGAAGGCGGCCGACCAGGGCGTGTCGATGACCCCGACCCGATGGAGGGCAGCTTCGATGGCCAGGTAATCCTGCGACGAAAGACCTTGCTCCGGCCCGACGCCCAGTCCCTGCAGGCGGGAGGCCGATGCCTCTTGCAGCGATTGCAGCAGCAAGCCGCGGTCGGCAGGTCTCAGGGCGCCGAAGCGCACCAGGGACGGCAGCCGGCCGCGCGGATCGACCGCCTTCCAGTACTTCATGACGCGCTGCCAGGGCGCGGTTCCCATGGGTCCGCGGCGCGGATCCTCGGCTTCGGACACGCCGATGACGGTGAGCCGGCCTTCTGCGTCGAGAAACTGCCCACCGAAGGCGGCGTGTTCGCCTCGCGCGGCTTCCGCGAAGACCGCGGCGCGAGGCGGCGGCGGGCTGGTCGAGGCCGCTCGGCAAAAGTCGGCGGCCGCTCCGAGGGCGCCGGTCGGCATGGAAAGCAAGGCCGGCAACCCAAGGAACAGCGGCAAATGCCGGGCGAGCGGGCTGCGGCTCCAGGTAGCGGGAGAAGAAGGCATGTCGCGAGCAGGATAGCTGCGAGCGACGCCGCCGTGCGGTGGCGCTCGTTGGCGGTCGCCAGCTCTTCACCGGGCCCTGCAGGCGCAACGTGCCTCCGGCGAGTCGGTCGACTACGAGCGCCTCAATTGCCGGACCACGGTCGTCGCCACCGGCTTGGCAGCCGACCAGCGCTGGCACTGTTCCAGCAACTCATCCAGGCCTTCGCTCTTGTCGTAGACCGCGTCGGCACCGGCATCGAGGCAGCGGCGCCGCATCGCGGCTGTCGCATAGTTGGTCAGCACCACCGCATGCTGGTCCGGACGGCGTTTTCGGCAGGCTGCCAGCACCGAAAGCCCGCTCCCCTGTTCCAGCAACAGGTCGATCACCACGATCGACCAGGGCTGGCTCGGGGAGCGCAGCGCGGCGATGGCGTCGATCTGGTTGACCAACATGGCGACCACTTGGAGCCGGCCGCTCCGGTGCAGCAGGTCCGCGATGAACACGCGAGCCTGCGCATCGTCCTCGACGAGGAGAACCGGGAGGGTCATGGACGTCCCAGGGGCAGGAAATCGAATCAGCACGGCCTCCAATGTAGTACGAAAGGGTTCATTTCACCAGTGACTGCGAAGCCCGCTACCATGCTTCGATGCGCCGCACGCTCTTCATCGCCACTTGCCTGGTTGCCGCCAGCTCCGCCGGCCTCGCACAGACTCCCAAGCTCCCGATCCAGAGCAGCGAGGAAAGCACGATCTACGTGAATCCCAACGCCACCTCGACCGAGAACTCGATCGAAACCAAGGGCGCAACGCTCGGGGTGCAGAACAAGGACGGCAGCGGCATGTACGGCGGCATGGACACTTCGGGTCGCCGCCCGACCTACTCGCTGGGCGCGAGCAGCGGCGGCGACGTGTCCTTCTCCGCCGGCGCCGAGTCGGACGGCAAGGACAAGAAGGGCCTCAAGGCCGGCATCACGATCAAGTACTAGCAACCGACACCCAGGAAACACCATGCCCGCCAATGCCAAAGTCATCCGCAGCATCGAATACCGTGCGGGAGACGGCCCGATGGTCGAAATACCCGAGGGCTTGCTCGAGGTGAACCTCCATGACGACAGCGCCGTCCTGAGCTGGGACGACGGCGGCAGTCCGCAGACGGCCGCCATCCCGCTGGAGGAATACGAACGCTTCGTGCGCGAGGGCCGGATCGCCCGCGACTAGAAGATCAGCTTGCCGAGGCCGAGCACCACCGCGAGGCCAATCAGGAAAATGATCGCGACGATCCACAGGACGATTTTCATGAGCGGAATTCCTCAGCGGCGGCCGTAGGGCCCGTACGAATTGCCGGTCGGTTGCTTGCGCCCGCGATACCACTTGAGGGCAGCCCAGGCGATCGCGCCGAATTTCAAGAGTCTGAACATGAGGGTTCCTTTTCGTATGTCGGTGCCCGACTCTGGGCGCTGCGACGAGCCAGAAGCCGAGGTCGAGAACGCATGATGTTGTAGGCAGGCCGGCAACCGCAGTGCGGCGCGGCGGCGCAACGCCGCGGATCCTCAGATCGGTAGCGCCGTGGTCTGCTTGATGCGGTCGAGCACGAAGCTGGTCTTGCAATCCTGCACGCTGGGATGCTTGAGCAGCGTGTCCATCACGAAGCTCGAGTAGTGCGCCATGTCGGCCACCATGACGCGCAGCAGGTAGTCCATTTCGCCGGTCAGCGAGCTGCATTCGACCACCTCGGGCCAGACCTGCACCGACGCGCGAAAGGCGTCCATCGGGCTGCGCTTGTGGGTCTCCGCATGCTTTTCGAGACGCACGTTGATGTAGGCCGTCAGGTTGAGCCCGACCCGCTCGGGATGCACCAAGGCGACGTAGCTCGCGATCACGCCCGATTCCTCGAGCCGACGCACCCTTCGCAGCGTGGCCGACGGCGACAGGTTGACCGCCTCGGCGATCTCGTCATAGGTGGCCCGGCCATTGGACTGAAGCACGCGCAATACGCGCAGATCGACGGTATCGAGTTGAACGACTGCAGACATGGCCCCGATGTTGCAGGATTCCTGCGCTGGAGGCCAGCGCTGCGCGCAGATTGCAGGAATTTTGCGGACCGGCTGCGTAGCATGGAGTGCAACCGCCCGCCTGCGGCAATTTCAACCCCGATGGCCGACCCTGGGTGGCCAACCACGATGGAGACCACATGACCGATCTTTTCGAGAACCCGATGGGCCTGCAAGGCTTCGAATTTGTCGAATTCGCCGCCCCGACCGCCAACCTGCTGGAACCCGTGTTCGAGAAGCTCGGCTTCACGCTGGTCGCCAAGCACCGCTCCAAGGATGTCGTGCTGTATCGCCAGGGCGATATCAACTTCATCGTCAACCGCGAGCCGAACAGCCCGGCCGCCTATTTCGCGGCCGAGCACGGCCCCTCGGCCTGCGGCCTCGCGTTCCGCGTGAAGGACTCGCACAAGGCATATGCCCGCGCGCTCGAGCTCGGCGCCCAGCCGGTCGAGATCGCGACCGGGCCGATGGAGCTGCGGCTGCCGGCGATCAAGGGCATCGGCGGTGCGCCGCTCTACCTGATCGATCGCTTTGAAGATGGACGCTCGATCTACGACATCGACTTCGAGT
Source organism: Burkholderiales bacterium 8X (assembly GCA_902506565.1). GTDB lineage: Bacteria > Pseudomonadota > Gammaproteobacteria > Burkholderiales > Burkholderiaceae_C > Variovorax. Next base: position 4,548,727 of record LR732703.1, read on the forward strand.
TCATCGAAGGCGTGGACCGTCACCCGGTCGGCCATGGCCTGTCGGTGATCGATCACCTGACCCACAACGTGTACCGCGGGCGGATGGCTTTCTGGGCCAACTTCTACGAGAAGCTCTTCAACTTCCGCGAAATCCGCTACTTCGACATCCAGGGCGAATACACCGGCCTCACCTCGAAGGCGCTGACCGCGCCGGACGGCAAGATCCGGATCCCGCTCAACGAAGAATCGTCGAAGGGCTCGGGCCAGATCGAAGAATTCCTGATGCAGTTCAACGGCGAAGGCATCCAGCACATCGCGCTCCTCACCGACGACATCCTGCAGACCATCGACCAGCTCGGCCTGGCCGGCGTTCCGCTGATGACGGCGCCCAACGACATCTACTACGAGATGCTGGAGACCCGCCTGCCCCATCACGGCCAGCCGGTCGACGAACTGAAGTCGCGCGGCATCCTGCTGGACGGCAACACCGAAGGCGGCAGCCCTCGGCTCCTGTTGCAGATCTTCTCGGGCACGATGCTGGGCCCGGTCTTCTTCGAATTCATCCAGCGCAAGGGCGACGACGGCTTCGGCGAAGGCAACTTCAAGGCGTTGTTCCAGTCGATCGAGCAGGACCAGGTCCGGCGCGGCGTCCTGGCCACCGCCTGAGCCGCCGCTCCGGCGCCGACGCCGGCGCCGGATTGCGCGCGCGAAGTTCATTCGATCGACTCAAGGGGATGCAGATGCCAACGCCAGTGCCAACGCCAGTGTCGCCGGCCACGCCGGGCCCGGAGTCTTCGGCCGCAAAGCAGAAGCACGGACTCGCGGCCGGCAGCGCAGCCGAGCCGCCCCGTCCCGACTGGACCATCGACCAGGGCTGGGACGCCTACACGCCCGAGGAGCACGCCGTCTGGAAGACGCTGTTCGAACGCCAGACGAAATTGCTTCCGGGTCGCGCCTGCGACGAGTTCGTCGCCGGCATGCGGGACCTGCCGATCGGCGCCGAGCAGATTCCCGACTTCCGGCAGTTGAGCGACGTGCTGATGAAGCGCACCGGCTGGCAGGTGGTCGCGGTACCGGGCCTGGTACCGGACGAGGTGTTCTTCGAGCACCTGGCGCATCGCCGGTTTCCGGCCGGCAACTTCATCCGCAAGCCGCACGAGCTCGACTATCTGGAAGAGCCGGACGTGTTCCACGACGTGTTCGGCCATGTCCCGATGCTGATGAATCCGTCGATCGCCGACTACATCCAGGCCTACGGCGAAGGCGGCCTGCGAGCGCGCAAGCTGGGCGTATTGGACAAGCTGGCCCGGGTGTACTGGTACACGGTGGAATTCGGGCTGGTGCAGCAGAAGGACGGCCTTCGCATCTACGGCGCCGGCATCGCATCGTCGTACACCGAGAGCGTCTTCGCTCTGGACGATCCGTCTGCGAACCGGATCGGCTTCGAACTCGAACGCGTGATGCGCACCAACTACCGGATCGACGACTTCCAGGAAAGCTACTTCGTCATCCCGGACCTCGAGGAATTGCTGTCGCTCGCCCAGGTCGATTTCGCGCCGCTGTACGAGCGCATCCAGGGCCTGCCGGACTACGAGCCGGGCACGGTGCTCGCAACCGATCGGCTGCTGAACCGCGGCACCGGTCGGTACCACCGGGCCAAGCGCGACGTGGCGTCTGCAACGCCGGTGGCACCCGGCGTTTCCGCCACGCCGGCCTGATCGGCGGCGTTTTCGCGCTCCAATCCTGTCGCCGCTCGGCTGGCTGCCGAGGGCGAGGCAGCGCTACTTGTCTCGCTTCACGGCGCCACTGGTCTCGAGCAGCTTGACCAGCGTATGCAGCACCCGGTTGACCGGCGTCGAAATCCCGTGTGCCGCACCACGCCGCAGCACGTAGCCGTTCAAATGATCGATCTCGCTCGCCTTGCCGCGGGCGAGATCCTGCGCCGTCGATGAATATTGCGAGGGCATGGTTTCGACGATGCGAGCCACCGCGGCATCCAGCTGCCCGGGCAGGCGCACGCCATCGGCTTCCGCCACCGCCACGCATTCGGCCACCACGTCCCGGATGACGTCCTGCACGCCTTGCGCGTAGCCCAGCCGGCCATACGGCAACTGCGTGATGGCCGAGAGCGCGTTGTAGGCGCTGTTCAGGATCAGCTTGGCCCAGAGCGCGCCGCGCACGTTGCCGAAGATCTCGGTCGGCACCCCGGCTGCGATCAGCATTCGCGAGATCGCCTCGCTCTCGGTCGAAGGCTCGATCACCAGCTCGCCGCGTCCGTGATGCTTGACGTGCCCGGGCGCCGCCATCTCGGTCGCCACGTAGACGACCGTGGAGAGGATGGTGTGCGGCAGCACGGTGCGCAGTCGCTCCGCGTTGTCGACGCCGTTCTGCAGCGTCAGGATGACCGCGCCGGGAGCGAGGTGCGGCCGCATCTGGGCGGCGGCGGATTCGGTGTCGGTCGACTTCACGCAGAAGAGCACCAGCATCGCGCCCTGCAACGCCGAAGGGTCGCTGCTGGCCGTGACGCGAAGACGCTGGTCGAAGGTCTGGGCCTCGAGCCGCAATCCATCACGCTCGATGGCCGCGACGTGCGAAGGACGGCCGATGAGCGCGACCGGATGGCCGGCGCGCGCCAACATGCCGCCGTAGTAGCAGCCGACCGCGCCGGCGCCCATCACCGCGATCTTGACCGGGCCTTCCGGTCCGCCTGCTTCCAGGAGGCTGGAGGCGCTCGAGATGTTCAAGCCGGGCGCGTTCATCGGACGTTGGCTTCCTTGGGCGCAGGCACTTGTCTGCGCACAGCGGCAAATTCGATCGAGTGCATGAGGTTCCTTTCTTCCTTCTCGTCTTTTGGTGTGGTCAGTCTTCCAGCCGATGGTCGCGGCTTTCGGGCAGCATCAGCATCGCGATCACCGTCACCACGCTGGTCGCTGCGACGTACCAGGCGGGCACCGAGGCATTGCCGGTGATGCCGATCAACCAGGTGATCAACAGCTGCGTGGTGCCGCCGAAGAGCGATACGCCGACCGCATAAGCAATCGACATGCCGGTCGCCCGGATGCCCCGCGGCAGCAGCTCCGGAATCGCGACCAGCGAGGCCGCCCCGCTGATCGCGGTGAGCGCCGCCAGCACCGCCGACACCGCGAGCAGCATGCCGGTGCCGGGTTGCGCGACCAGCAGCATGAAAGCCGGAACGGTGGCGAACACCGCTAGCACGCGCGGCCACAGCATGGTCGACTTGCGGCCGAAGCGATCGCTCAGCCAGCCGCCCACCAACGAGAACACCATCGTGCAGAAACCGCCGACCACGGTGGCGCTGAGAGCGATGCCGGGCGACATCTTGAGCGTGGTGATGGCATAGGTCGTCATGAAGTTGACGACGTAGCTGGACACGGTGCCGCCCAGCACGATCAGGATGGCCAGCACGATCAGCCGACGATGACGAACCAGCCCGGCCTTGCCGCTGTTCTCGGCGCGGGGCGGGCTGGCATGCAGCGTCTCCGGCATGCGGTGGCGCAGATAGATCGCCACCGGCACCAGCAGCAGCCCGACCAGGAAAGGCACGCGCCAACCCCAGGCGGCCATGTCCTGCGGCGCGAGCATCGCGTTCATCGCCATGCCGACCAGGCCGGCGACGCAGGCCGCCGCACCCTGGCTCGCCAGCTGCCAGCTCGCATAGAGCCCGCGCTTGCCTTCGGGCGCCGCCTCGACCAGGAAGGCGGTGGCCGGCCCGACCTCGCCGCCCAGCGCCAGGCCCTGGACCAGCCGGCAGACCACCACGATGATCGGCGCCGCCAATCCGATGCTCGCGTACGAAGGCGTCAGCGCCAGCCCGAGCGTGCCCACGGTGATCAGCGTGATCGTAAGCAGCATCGCCGGCCTGCGCCCGGCGCGGTCGGCATAGGCGCCGATCAGGATGCCGCCGAGCGGCCGGGTGAAGAAGCCGACGCCGAACACCGCCACCGACAGCAGCAGGCTCCCCATCGGCGTGGCGGCGGGGAAGAAGGTCCGGCCGATGTAGACCGCGAAGAACGCGTAGGTCACGAAGTCGTAGAACTCCAGCGCGTTGCCCGCCACCGTGGCGGCGACGATGCGGGTCGGTACCGGGGCGCGAGCCGCGCGCAGGTCTGCGCCGGCGGGCGCTATCGAGGGAACGATCGGCGAAGCGATGCTCGTTTGCATGTTGTCGTCGGCTCACTTTCGGCAAGAGGCGTGATGAACGAGGAGGAAGGCTTCACCGACTTCGCCCCTCGCGTTTTGCAAGGACGATACCGCACGCCGGGGCGCCGGTTTCAGCCTCGCAGTCGCAGCCGCATGCGAAGGCCGACCGGCGTCATCGTGAAGGCGAGCCGCTCCTCGGCCGGCCGACCGTCCGGCGTATCGATGCCCGCGATGTCGAAGCGGCCGAGCAGCACCGCCATCGCCATCTTCATTTCGAGCAGCGCGAGATACCGCCCGGGGCAGATTCGCGGGCCTGCGCCGAACGGCATCGAGGTCCGCTTCGCGCTGCTCGCAAGCGCGGTGGCGCCCTGCCCGTCCTGCTCGGCCAGCCAACGCGCGGGCTCGAAGCTCGCGGCCTGCGGCACATGCTCGTCGCTGACGCTCGCCGGGCGCATCAACGCGAGCACGATGGCGCCCGCCGGCACCCGGACATCGCCGACCGTGGTGTCCCGCACCGCCTGCAGGTTGATCAACGGAGCGACCGGCTTGAGGCGCATGGTTTCGTGCGCACAAGCCTCGACGAAGTCCATGCGATTCGCTTCGTCGAGATTCGGCACACCGCTCGGCCCCATCAGGCTCCGCACCTCGGCGGTTGCGCGGGCCAAGGCATCGGGATGACGCCAGAGCAGGTCGATCATCCAGGCGATCGTGTTGGCGGTGGTGTCCTCGCCGGCGAGCAGCATCGTCAACACGTTGCCGGCGACATGTTCGTCGTCGATGCCGCTTTCGGGTGCGTCCGCAGCGGCGATCATGGCCTCGAGCAGGTTGCGTGGCTGGTTGCGCAGCGACGGGTCGGCTTGCATCCGGCTGCGCGCTTGCGCGATGAAACCTGCGATGGCTGCATTGACCGCATGGACGCCGCTCTTCAATTCGCGATCGGCCCGGGTCGGGAAGAAGCGCCAGGTCGGAACGGGCGACAGCATGCGCCGCAGCAGCGCCGGAAAGATCTTGTCGAGGTGCTGCTGGATCACGTCGCCATCGCTCTCGAGCGTGTTGACTTCGGCCCCGAAAGCCAGGCCCGCGATGGTGTCCACCGTGAAGCGCATCAGGTCGGCTTGCAGGTCGATCGGGCTCGCGGCCACGGCAGCTTGCTGCCAACGGCCCGCCAGGCGCTCGGCCACCGTTTGAAGCTGAGGAAAGTAGTCGCGGATGTGGGCCGGGTCGAAGCCGGCCATCACCATGCGCCGCTGCCGGCGCCAGTCGTCGCCATTCGCAGCGAAGAGGCCGGGCTTGAGACCCATCTCGGCGCCGATGGCCTCGAGCCTCGGCGTGCGGCGAAAGCCCTCCGGGCGGTCGCGCAGCAATGCGGCCACCGCCACGTGATCGCCCACCACCAGCAGGTGGCGGCGCCCGAGCTTCAACCGATAGTACGGACCGAATTCCTTGCACCAGGACTCGAGTTGGAGGTGCAGCCGCTGCGGCTCGATCTGGAGCGCATTGCCGAGCCAGGGCCAGCCGCGAGGGCCTGGCAAGTCGTCAATCCGCCTCGGGATCGAAGTGGCGGCAGGGCGCGACGCAGCGAGCGGCGGCAACGTGGCGTCATCGACGGCGGGCGCGGGCGCTCCTTCTTCGGCAACGCGAGTCATGAGGCGCGTCGTCGCAGGTACCTATTGCGGCGAGTTGCCGATCACGTCGCTGATCTCGGCGGATGCGCGGTCTCGATCGCTAAATTGCTTCAAGGCCTCGTCCCAAGCAGGATCGGCCGCCGGGTGCTGATCGGGCGGTACCAGCTTGACCGCGGGTTTGGCCTCGGAAGCACCGGCTGCGCCGCGATCGCCCGCCTTGTCGGGAAAGGGTTCGACCGGGTTCTTTTCCGCATCGAAGTAGAGCAATTGGCCGGCGATGGAAACGACGTATCGAGCTGCTGTCATGACCGGTACCTTCGCAGCTGCGATGGAGTCGATTGGCGGCGGCTCGCGCAAGCGGATGTAGGTGCTTTGCTTCTTGCAGGATGACCTACTGGAGCCGCGGGTTCCGTGCGCCACCCCGCTTCGCAGGGAGACGCTAGCAAGTTCTGCGCAGCGATGACGCTCCGGACGTCGACGCCGAGGACGCACTCGACACCGCGTCACTGGCGTTGACGAACAACAGCCTTCTCGTGAGATGGCGTTGCAGATCTTCGGCGGCAGCGATGCTGCGCAAGGCCGTCGTCGACATCTTCAAGAAGAAGATCAATAGCAAGGCGCAGCCGGCGAGCAGCCACCGCTGCGCGAACAAGGCCTGATCGATCGTTGCCATCAGCTGCGCTTGGTCTTCGAACACCTTGCAAAGGATGTTGCGCTCCTCGGGTGTGAAGCCGCTCGCGGCCTGCGGCCCGGCCGCCGCAAGCGGCTTGCCGCAATCCGGGCCTTGCAAGCGGGAGGCGGAAGGACTCATCGACCACAGCGGCCTTGCTGCGTCTGAGCCGAGCAGGAAGTAACGCTGCTCGGACGCCGACGTGAACCGGACCAGGGCGGTCTGTGAAAACAGCGCCATGACGGCCGCGGAGAACAGCGCGATGGCCAGCAGCGTCGAAACGGCCAGCGCGAGCCTTCTTCCGACCGTCGGCAAACGCTCGCGCAACTGGCAATGAATCGGGTCGAAGAGCTCGCCGCATGCGGCGACGGCCGGCATCTCCACCTCATGCATGCGCGCCCATGCGATCAGGCGGTGGCACTGCGCCAGCGTGTCCACCCGAATGCCGTACATGGAGCGGAAATGCATCAGATTGGTGGCGCTCGCGACCAGCCGCTGGATCTCGAAATCGCTGACGACATCATTGCCATGGAAGAAGCGCCACAGCCGATACATCGGGAGATGCATCGATCGGGTCCTGAGTCCGACGAAGCCGAGGACCAGCACGGCGGAGAGGCTGGCGAACATGGCCAAAAGACTCGACATGGTCGAGATTGAAACCGAGTCCATCCGCGCTCCCTGTTTGTTTGATCTGGATGCTGCGCTCCGGGTGGACGAGGCGCTGACCGGTCGATTACAGCGCAGGCGGGTGGATGGCTCTATCCCCGCGATGCACTGCCCTCGGAGCCCTGGAGAAACTTTCCTAGATCTTGTGGTAGGTCAGCGTCATCAACCACACCTTCGGTCAGTTCCCTTATCGCCTTGAACACCGATGGTGGTACCTCCTTATTTTCTTCTGCAAGAATCTAAGCAAGAACCCGGAGTGCCTCGGCCGGTTCCCCATGATCGATCAAGAACGAGACCTCTTCTTGTTCTGCTTCGGTTACCACTGCAGCAAGAGATGCGAGTAGTCCTCGCGCGCGACCTAAGTAGGCTTCAAGAAGATTCACGGGTTTCTCGGCACGTTAACAGGGTATCCAGTCCAGATTTGACCTCGACGAATCAGCACTTCTAATTCGACATCCTCCCTTATTCCACGGACAAACACATCTCCGCCTTGCCCGGCGCGTGTCGTAGACAGTGGATGTGTAGCAAATGGCGGAGATGCTGTGCATGATTTTGTCGTCGGACCATCCTTTGGGAAGCATTCCCCGGAAGACCGGCGCCAACCCCATGACGGCCGCCGAATGGTCTTGCCTAGCATTGGTTGAGCCCCTTAACCGACGGCTTATTTTTTATAGATCAAGAGCCACAGTCAGTTTCAGTCGCTGGACTTTGGTCAAGTTCCTTCCATAGCTTTCGACTCCAATTCGGTCGATCTTCACCGGCAGTTTCAATCGCGAAACTTGAACAAGGAGCAGTTCAATATCAGAGAGAAGAACAAAGTAAATGTCCTCTGCTTGTTCATGCACCCAGTTGACGACCAACGCATCAACAACCGGGATACCACTACTCTGCAATGCTTCGCTCAGCGGTCCATCAATGTTGTCGCGCAGCGCGATATTAGAACGAATTAAGTCATCGCGGATCTGATTCTCGGTGCGACTTCCAAGAAGCTTCATTTCATCAATCCTGAAAAGGCGGTTTGGAGATTGCCCAATTCGCGACTACGAAGTAATTCGACAATGTGTCTCAACCAATCACGCACGTTGATTCCAACCGCGCTTGGCTGATAGCAGCAACCTAACTTGTGTAGCTCGTGCTCGATTTCAGCATCGCTTTTCGGTCCGTCGATGCAGCAGTGCAGATAGTCAATGATTCTTTCGACTTCGCAGGAACAAGGCTTGCTATTCAAATAGTTGAGAATCGCGCCATCCGGTTCAGACGCCTCCAAATCCCAATCTTGATGAAAATAGCCATCCAAGAATGACCTGAGCTCCGTGATTTTATTGTCGGTCAAAAAAGCTTACCTCATTTTGTCGTAGTCGAACTCGCACGGTAGACGCACCACAAGGCGCAAGCGACTTTGCAAGGTATTTTGGTCGCGCATCAGCCTCGAGGACTTGCATATGTGTCAATGGCTCTCTCCTTAAATTCAGCTTAACGACATACATAGCCAAGCAATTAACAGGAGCATTTAGAAGATATTCGCCGCCACGGCCGAGATCAGCGAGACCATCAACAGCCCGCGACACCGCGCCTCAAGCAATCACGCGAAGCGCGGCGCCCATCCTCCAGCGTGCAAGCCGCACGCCCTCCGTCGTTCTTCATCTCTCATCCCTTGACCCCTCGCCAGCCGTGACAAGCTTGTACGCAGAGAGGCCGGCGCATTGTGCAGGCGATTCGCCAGCTCATCCATTGCCCTTCAACAACGTGTGAAGACAAAAGCGCTCATCGATAACCCAAGAAACAATTCGAACCCCGTCCCCCACCCGCCCAAAAAAAATGGCTCCCGAAGAAGCCAGAAAAATCTTCCTTGCGGAAGAGCCGTAGGGAGGAGGCACGGACTCCTGGGATAAGAGAGCCCGCCCTTGTTTCGGCTCGGAAATTCTAGGACTGCCATTGCGATCCCGATATGACCCGATCGGGTCATTCACCCGAAAGCCTAGCTCCCGAGCCGACTCATCTCCAACGCATATGCCATCTCGATCTCATCGATCTGGGCGATCTCCCAATCGTCCATCAGCACGGGGTCCGTGAAGACCTTGTGGGCTTGCTCCGGGCTCTCGCACTCGAACTGCGTTCTCCGCGCGGCCAACGCCGCCTGCTTGAACGACTCGAATCCACCGGGGTCCGAATCGTCGGGCGATGCTGCCTCCTGCACGCGTCGAGAACCGGCGCGCAGGTCCGACAGCACCTGCTGCGCGAAGTCGGACATGGCGTTGCGATTGCGAGAAAGATCCTTTGCATAGCCCTTGTCGAGCGCCACCACGTTCGCCCAGGCCTCTTTCAAGGTGGCTTGTTCGTGGGCATCGCCGGTCGCGGACAACAGGCCAGCCGGCAGCTCCAGCCCGTTCGACGCACTCGGCTCGAACGATCTCGTTCGCGAACCATCTTCCTCGCGGATCCATCCGGAGCGATCGGGTTGCTGGCGGTCGCGCGCCTCGATCGACGCGATCAGCCGGTCCTCGGCAATCCTCTGCCTGTCGCGTTCGGGTCGGTCTTTTTCCTCGTCTTCCCGCGCCAACCTATCGACCGCCGCCAGGCGCGCGGCCCGCTCACGCTTCGCGGCTTCCGGGTCGACTTCCGGCTCCGGTTCGGGTGCGAAGACCACCGCAGCCTTGGCAGGCGCCCCGGCGGCCAAAGGCACCGCCGCCGACGGCGGATGCTGCACGCCGGATGTCACCGTGCCCGACGATGCGATCAATGCCTTGGGCTTGGCATCGGCGGTCTTGTCGCCGGACTCCGCGTCCTTGCGTTTCTGCTTCGCCTCGTAGGCCGCGAAGCGCTTCGCCTCCTCGGCCTCGGCCGCGGCCTTGGGGTCCGCCGGCTTCGGCTCCTTGGACTTGCGCACTTCGACCGCGTCGGCAGGCGGCTGCTCGCCCGCTATCGATTCGTACCCGTCGGACGTTCGATCCGATTCGACCGGGAACTTCGCATGTTCGTAGCCCTCCGGCGGCAGCTCGCGCTGGGCCAGACCTTCCGAGATTTCCGTATGCGGCGGCTGCGTGACGGCCTTGCTGCCGCGCGTGCGCCCGGCGTTCTTTTTCGAGTCGGGATCCATGGCCTGTTCCTGTCTGGGTGTCGAAGATGACACTCATCCTAGGAAGGCACAGCGGCAATACCATCCGCCTGGTGCACTGCTTCGGCGCGAGCAGGGCCGGCGCGGCTTCGGCCCTCCAGGGTCCGTCAGTCGCCGGCCGGAAGCTTGAACAAGCTGGTCGCTTCCAGCTCCAGCACCAGGAGCTCGCGCTGGTTCGACATGCGCCAGCGCCAGCGCAGGATGCCGAGCGTCGGCCGCTTCTCGGAGCGCCGCACCTCGAGCACCTCCGCGGTCAGCATCAACGCATCGCCCGGCCGCACCGGGTTCGGCCAGCGGATATGGTCCAGCCCCGGCGATGCGAAGGACTCCGAGCCGGCCAGCACCGCGTCGGTGACCAGCCGCATGGCCATCGCACCGGTGTGCCAGCCGCTCGCGATGAGCCCGCCGAAGGGGCCTTCCGCCGCCAAGGCAGGATCGACATGGAACCACTGCGGGTCGTAGGCCTTGGCGAACTGCAGCACCTCGTCTTCGGTCACGAGGTAGGGCCCGGCCTCGATGACCTGGCCCGGGTAGAAGTCGGCGAACTTCATCTAGTAGGTTTCGAGATGCAGGCGGCCTTCGCGCTTGAGCGCAGCGCCGATCGAATCCCAATCGAGACCGGCGTCGGCAGCGACATCGCGAAGCGCGAGCACCACGCCTTCTTCCATGCTCTTCAGGCCGCACACATAGAAGTGCGCGTGACTGTCCTTCAGCATCTCGATCAGGTCGGCCGCGCGTTCGCGCATCACGTCCTGCACATAGCGCTTCGGCGCGCCGGGCGTGCGCGAGAACGCGAAGTTGATGTCGATGAAATCCTTGGGCAAGGTCTGCAGCGGACCGAAGTACGGCAGCTCCTGCTGCGTGCGCGCGCCGAAGAAGAGCATCAGCTTGCCGCCTTCGAACTTGCCGCTCTTGCGCAGGCGCCGCCGCCATTCGGTCATCGCGCGCATCGGTGCGCTGCCGGTGCCGGTGCAGATCATGACGATGTGCGACTTCGGGTGGTTGGGCATCAGGAAGGACGCGCCGAAGGGTCCGACCACCTGCACCTTGTCCCCGACCTTCAGGTCGCAGACGTAGTTGCTGGCAACGCCGCGGACCGGCCGGCCCTGGTGATCCTCGAGCACGCGCTTGACGGTGAGCGATACGTTGTTGTAGCCCGGCCGCTCGCCGTTTCGCGGACTCGCGATGGAGTACTGGCGCGCGAAGTGCGGCTTGCCGTTGGCATCCACGCCCGGCGGCACGATGCCGATCGACTGTCCCTCCAGCACCGGGAAGGGCATGGTGCCGAAGTCGAGCACGATGTGGTGCGTCTGGTTCTCGTAGCCCGCCTCGGTGCAGTTGAAGTTGCCGACCACGGTGGCGGTGGTCGGGCTCTTCGGCGGATGCAGGTTGGTGTACGCATGCGCCGCCGACCAGGGCGGCGTGGTGGCGCCGTACTGCGCGGAGTTGAAGACCGGCTCGCCCGCCTCGCTCGCCGGCTGCGGCACGTTGGGTGGCGCCGGCGCCACGGCATCGCCTGGCGCCGTGCCGAGTTCGGCCTCGAGCTGATCGGCCGGCAGTTCGGCCGGCAACTCGTCCCACGTGAGCTGCTCTTCGATCGAATAGGCGCGCACCCGCGGCATCTTGCGCCAGTTGTCGATCGACCCGGTCGGGCAGGGCGAGATGCAGGCCATGCAGCCGTTGCACACGTCGGCGCGGACCACGTAGTTGCGATCGTCGTGCGTGATGGCGCCGATCGGGCAGGTGGCCTCGCAGGTGTTGCACCGGATGCAGATCTCGGGGTCGATCAGATGCTGGTTGATGACGTTGGCTTCGACGACCATTTCCATGTTGTTCTCCTTGAGCCCTCCCTGCGGCGGCGATCGATGCTCAGCCGAAGCGCACGTATTCGAAGTCGACCGGCTGGCGGTTGATGCCCATGACCGGCGGCGCGATCCAGCCCGCGAACTTGCCCGGGTCGACCACCCGGCCCATGAGCGAGGCGACGAAGGCGAAGTCGTCAGGCGTCGGGAGCCATTCGTTCTTCTTGGCGTCCCATTCGGCTTCGCTCACCACGCGGCCATCCGGCGACATCTTGATGCCGGCGAGTGCGCCGATCTGGCGGTTGAAGGCCTTATGCGGCACCGTGAGGCGGGTCGGGATGCCGGCTTTCTCGAGCACCTTGTTCCAGCGTGCGACGCCGGCGACCGAGTCCTTGATGAAGTCGTCGCGCAGCACTTCGTTGAGCGCATTGAGCATCGGCACTTCCTTCTCGAGCAGCTGGCCGTTCTGCACCTCCAGCACCTTGTAGGTCTGGCCCTTGAGCACGTGATCGTCGGTGCGCTTGCCTTCTTCGTAGCGGCCCTTGAGGCCGGAGCTGTAGAAGGTGGCGGCGTTGCTCGACTGGTCGGCGCCGAAGAGGTCGATGGTCACGCTGTAATGGAAATTCAGATAGCGCTGGATGGTGCCGAGATCGATGGCACCGGCCGCACGCACCTTCTGCGGGTCATCGGTCTTGAGCTCGTTCATCACGGCCGCGGTGCGCGACAGCACGCGCGACACGCCGCTTTCGCCGACGAACATGTGGTGCGCCTCTTCGGTCAGCATGAACTTGGTGGTGCGCGCCAGCGGATCGAACGCGCTCTCGGCCAATGCCGACAGCTGGAACTTGCCGTCGCGATCGGTGAAGTAGGTGAACATGAAGAAGGCCAGCCAATCCGGCGTCTTCTCGTTGAAGGCGCCCAGGATGCGCGGGTTGTCCACGTCGCCCGACTGGCGCTGGAGCAGCGCCTCGGCTTCTTCGCGGCCATCGCGGCCGAAGTGCTTGTGCAGCAGGTAGACCATCGCCCACAGGTGGCGGCCTTCTTCGACGTTGATCTGGAACAGGTTGCGCAGGTCATACATGCTGGGCGCGGTCAGGCCCAGGTGGCGTTGCTGCTCGACCGATGCCGGCTCGGTGTCGCCCTGCGTGACGATGATGCGGCGCAGGTTGGCGCGGTGTTCGCCGGGCACGTCCTGCCAGGCGCGCTCGCCCTTGTTGTCGCCGAAATGGATCTCGCGGTTGGCATCGCCCGGATTCAGGAAGATGCCCCAACGATAGTCGCGCATCTTCACGTGGCCGAACTGGGCCCAGCCCTGCGGGTCGACGCTGACCGCCGTGCGCAGGTAGACGTCGTAGTTGGTCGAGCCCTCGGGGCCCACGTCGTCCCACCAGTTGATGAAGTTCGGCTGCCAGCCTTCGAGCGCGCGCTGCAGCGTGCGGTCCTCGCCGAGGTTGACGTTGTTGGGGATCTTCTCGCTGTAGTTGATCGTGCTCATCGTTGTTCCTTGGTTGGTCGCGGCGTCAGACGCGGTTCAGATCGAAGCCGGCCTTTTCGCCGGTGCCATAGACCTTGAGCGCACCCTTTTCGCCGACGGCGTTGGGGCGGTTGAAGATCCAGTTCTGCCAGGCCGTGAGTCGGCCGAAGATGCGGGTCAGCATGTTTTCCTGGCTCGCGAAACGCAGGTTGGCCTCGAGGCCGGTGAGCGCGTCGGGCGACATGGCCGCACGCTCCTCGATCGCCATGCGGATCTCGTCGTCCCAGTCGATGTCGTCCGGCGCGGCGGTGACCAGGCCGAGCGCGAGCGCCTGGTCGGCATCGAGCGGCTTGCCCGCGGCTGCCCGTGCGGCTTCGAGCGGTGCGCTTTCTTCGTAGAAGCGGCGCTGCAGGCGGCTCTGGTCGTTGACCATCGGGAAGAAGCCGAAGTTGAACTCGTCGAGCGCGATCTTCGGCGCCTTGTCGGCATCGTCGGGCAGCGCCAGCATGTAGGCGCGATCGGCGGCGAAGGCGACTTCGGCCAGCGTGCCGGCGAAGCACGAGCCCGGCTCGATCAGCGCGAACAGGCTGCGCGACGAGACGTCCAGCCGCGCCAGGGTGCGGCGCAGCGCGCCAATCGTCTCGCGCACCAGCCAATGGTCCTTGTGGGCGAGCATGGTGGCGTCGCTCGCGAGCACCGCCTGTGCGTCGCCTTCGGTCTTGAGCAGCCAGGTGCCGATGTTCAGCTCGTTGGTGCGCAGGTTGAGGATCGTGTCGTCGAGTTCGCGCGCCATCGCGAGCGGCCACCAGTCGACGCCGGCGGCTTCGATCGCGGCGATATCGCCCGGCTGGCTGCCGGTGGGCGCCTTGACGGTGATCGTCGCGGTGCGGCGGCTGCGGTCGATGTCGACCGCGACATGCCGGTAGCGCAGGCTGTCGGCGCCGTCTTCGCGCTCCAGGCGGGTCAGCACGACGCCCTTGGCGCCTTGCTCGGCGCCGGGCCGCAGGCTGGCCTTGGCCAGGTCGGCGGCGCGCTCCTGCACGGCCGAGGCGAACTGCGCCGGCTTGGCGATCGCATCGACCAGCCGCCATTCGACCGCACGCTGTCCGCGCACGCCTTCGACGCTGGTGCAGAAGATGTCGGCCAGGTCATGGCGAACATGCCGCTTGTCGGTAACCCGGGTCAAGCCGCCGGTGCCGGGCAGCACGCCGAGCAGCGGCACCTCGGGCAGCGAGACCGAGGACGAGCGGTCGTCGACCAGCACGATCTCGTCGCAGGCCAGCGCCAGCTCGTAGCCGCCGCCGGCGCAGGCGCCGTTGACTGCCGCCAGGAACTTGAGCCCCGAGTGCTTCGACGAGTCTTCCATGCCGTTGCGGGTCTCGTTGGTGAACTTGCAGAAGTTCACCTTCCAGGCGTGGCTCGATACGCCCAGCATGAAGATGTTGGCGCCCGAGCAGAAGATCCGGTCCTTGGCGCTGGTGACGATGACCGAGCGCACTTGCGGATGCTCGAAGCGGATGCGGTTCAACGCATCGTTGAGCTCGACGTCGACGCCGAGGTCGTAGCTGTTGAGCTTGAGCTTGTAGCCGGGGCGGATGCCGCCGTCTTCGGCGATGTCCAGCGACAACCGGGCGATCTCGCCCTCGACGCTGAGCTTCCAGTGCTTGTACTGGGTCGGGTCGGTGCGGTAGTCCACACGGTCGGGCGCCTTGATGGCTTCAGCGGTTTCGGTCATCGGTCGTCTCCTGGGATGATGCAAAGTGCATTCAGGTGCAGCGGGGACATGCATCATGCTGCATGTTTTCTCGCGAGTCAAGCCACAGGATGTAAGAACGGAAGAACATCGGCGCGGCCTTCAGGCGGGCTGACCGAAGGACTCGCGAACCGTGGAACGCAGCTTCTCGAAGCTCTGCGACAGCGTGCGACCCGAGGTATCGACGCTCAGGTCGGCCTTCGAATAGAAGGCGGCGCGGCCGCTCAGGATGCGGCGCAGGTCGTCCATCGCCTCGCGGCTGGCGGCCATCGGCCGGGTGTCGCCCTGCGCGGCGACGCGGCCCATGTGCTCCTCGGGCGCCGCCTGCAGCCAGACGGTGGTGCAATGGGTCAACAGCTCGTTGAAGGTGGCCGGGTCCGAAACGATGCCGCCCGGGGTCGCGATCACGCATTCGCTGTAGATCTGCACGGTTTCCTCGAGCGCCCGCCGTTCGTAGCGGCGATAGGCGTTGGTGCCGTACAGGTCGTGGATCTCGCGCACGCTGCAGCCCGCCACCTTCTCGATCTCGCGGCTGAGCTCGATGAAGGGCACCTCCAGGTCCTCGGCCAGCATCTGACCGAGCGTGGATTTGCCCGCGCCGCGCAGGCCGACCAGCGCGATCCGACGCCCACGTGCCGGATCCTGCGAGGTGCTGCCCAGCATCTCGGAGAGCGCGAGGCGCGCCCGGCGGAGGTCGGCCTCGCCGCGGCGCTCCAGCAGCTCGCGAATCAGGAGCCATTCGGGCGAGCTGGTGGTCACGTCGCCGACCAGTTCCGCGAGCGAACATTGCAGTGCGGTCGCGACCTGCTGCAGGACCAGGATCGACGCATTGCCCATGCCGTATTCCAGGTTGGCCAGGTGGCGCTCCGAAACGTCCGCCGCCTTGGCGACGGCCTTGCGCGTGAGGCCGCGCCGCGCACGCAGGTTGCGCACGCGTTCGCCCAAGGCGGCCAGGAGCGGGTTCTTCGGCTCGTCGCCTTCGACCGCGGCAGCGCCCGGGCTCGGGCCAGAGCCGGTATTCGGCGAGGCCTCGGCCTCGGGTGGCGCGACCAGCGCGCCGACTTGCTCGTTCATTGAAGATCCCTCGGTCCTGGCCGGCGGCTCAGGGTAAACACCAGATATGCACTATATTGCTTGACACTGTCGCGTCCGGTGCTATCGTTCATCCGCAAGCAAGATACTGCACATGCCGTCTTGCCGCAAGTTTCCTTTCACCGAAGGACCGGACCTCACGATGTCAAAAGAAAGCTTCCACGGACTGCTCGCCGGGCTGACCGCCGAAATTGCAGGGCGGCCGCTCGACGACCAGCTGGACCGCTGGCTCAACGAGCGGCACGGCCCCGGCAGCCCGACCTACGACGGCCTCAAGCAGGCCTGCATCGAGGGCGTGGCCGAGGGTTGGCTGTGCGACCGCGAAGGCGGCGGCATTCGCTACGGGCGAGTCTTCAAGGCAGACGACGCACTCCACCGTTTCTCGGTGGACGTGGTCGACATGAAGGACCTGGCCGGCCCGCACCATGCCCATCCAAATGGCGAAATTGACCTGATCATGCCGCTCGAGCCCGGTGCCACCTTCGACGGCCGCCCGGCCGGCTGGTGCGTCTACGGCGCCGGCACCGCGCACCATCCGACCGTGGCCGAGGGCCGGGCCTTGATCCTCTACCTGCTGCCCGAGGGGCAGATCCAATTCACCCGGGCCGCCGCATGACCGAGCTTCTTCCCAACTACATGGCCGGCCGCTGGCAGGCGGGCAGCGGCGAAGGCACCGCCCTCCTCGATCCGGTGCTGGGCACCGAGCTCGTGCGGGTCGACTCGACCGGCCTCGACCTGGCAGAGGCCTTCCGCTTCGCGCGCAACTCGGCAGGCGCCGCCCTGCGCGCGCTCACCTACCGCGAACGCGCGGCCTTGCTCGCCTCGGTGGTCAAGGTGCTGCAGGCGAATCGCGACGCGTACTACGACATCGCCACCGCGAACGCCGGCACCGTCAAGAACGATTCGGCGGTCGACATCGACGGCGCGATCTTCACGCTCGGCCAGTACGCCAGGTGGGGCGACGCGCTCGGCGACGTGCGGGCGCTGCGCGACGGCGACGCGGTCAAGCTGGGCAAGGAGCCGGTCTTCATGTCGCAGCACCTGCAGGTGCCGACGCCGGGCCTCGCGTTGTTCATCAACGCCTTCAACTTCCCCTCGTGGGGCTTGTGGGAAAAGGCGGCGCCCGCCCTGCTCTCCGGCGTGCCGGTCGTCGTCAAGCCCGGCACCTCGACCGCGTGGCTCACGCAGCGCATGGTCAAGGACGTGGTCGATGCCGGCGTGCTGCCGGCCGGCGCGCTCTCGGTGATCTGCGGCAGCTCGAAGGGGCTGCTCGACGCGCTGGAGGGCTTCGACGTGCTGTCCTTCACCGGCTCGGCCGAGACCGGCGCCACCATTCGCTCGCATGCCGCGGTCACGCAGCGCTCGGTGCGCGTGAACATCGAGGCCGACAGCCTCAACGCCGCCCTCCTGATGCCCGATGCCGCGGCCGATGGCGAATCCTTCGGCCAGCTGGTGCGCGAGGTGGTGCGCGAGATGACCGTCAAGTCGGGACAGAAATGCACCGCGATCCGCCGCGTGCTGGTGCCGGAGGCGCTGTACGACAGCGCGGCCGAGGCGATCGGCGCCAAGCTTTCGAAGATCACCGTGGGCAACCCGCGCAACGAGGGCGTCCGCATGGGTTCGCTGGTGAGCCGCGCGCAGCTCGATGCGGTCAAGGCAGGCCTTGCCGCCCTGTCGGCGCATGCCGAGGTGCTGCACGACGGCCGCTCGCAACCCTGGATCGATGCCGACCCTGCCGTGGCTGCGATCGCCGCGCCGGTGCTGCTCGGCGCGCGCGATGCCGACTCGGCGCACGGCGTACACGACATCGAGGTCTTCGGGCCGGTCGCCACCCTGCTGCCCTACAAGAACCTCGCGCATGCGCTGGCACTCGCCCATCGCGGACAGGGCTCGCTGGTGACTTCGCTCTATGGCGCCGACGCCGCGGCGCTCGGCCAGGCCGCGGTGCAGCTCGCGGCGAGCAACGGTCGGGTGCATGTCGTCACGCCGGATGTCGCGAATGCACAGACCGGCCACGGCAACGTGATGCCGATGTCGCTGCACGGCGGGCCGGGCCGTGCCGGCGGCGGCGCCGAACTGGGCGGCTTGCGCGCGCTCGACTTCTATCACCGCCGAAGCGCCGTGCAGGCCAGCCCGGCGGTGCTCGCGCAACTCGGCCTTTGAGCGTGCTTCGAGGAGACAACATGAGCCTTCCCACCCAGTTCAATTTCGCCGAGCACCTGTTCGCCCTCAACCGCGGGCGCGCCGAGAAGGCCGCCTATGTCGACGATCGCGGCACGCTCGGCTACGGCGAACTCGAAGAACGCGCGCGCCGTCTGGCCGCCGCGCTGCTGGCAGCCGGCATACGGCGCGAAGACCGGGTGCTGCTCCTGATGCTCGACGGCACCGATTGGCCGGTGAGCTTCCTCGGCGGCCTGTACGCCGGCGTGGTGCCGGTGGCGGTGAACACGCTGCTCACCACCGACGACTACGCCTACATGCTGGAGCACAGCGGCGCGACCGCCGCGCTGGTCTCGGGCAGCTTGCTCGGCACCCTGCAAGAGGCGCGCTCGAAAGGCCCGAACTCGCTGCGCCACCTGATCGTGTCGCAGCCCGTGGGCGCCCTGCCAAACAACGCGCAGGACATCGAGGCGGCGATCGCCTCGCACGAAGCCCTGCCGCGCGCCGCGCTCACCACGCCGCAAGACCATGCCTTCTGGCTCTATTCGTCCGGCTCGACCGGCAAGCCCAAGGGCACGGTCCACACGCACGGCAATCCGTGGTGGACCGCCGAGCTCTACGGCAAGCCGGTACTGGGCCTCGCCGAAGACGATGTCTGTTTCTCGGCGGCCAAGCTCTACTTCGCGTACGGCCTCGGCAACGGCCTGACCTTTCCGCTCTCGGTCGGCGCCACCGTGCTGCTGATGGCCGAGCGCCCGACGCCCGATGCCACCTTCAAGCGCTGGACCGGCGGCGTGCAGGGCTGCAAGCCCACCGTGTTCTTCGGCGCGCCCACCGGCTTCGCCGGCATGCTGGCCTCGCCTACGCTGCCGAAGCGCGAAGACGTGGCGCTCCGGATGTGCTCCTCCGCCGGCGAAGCCTTGCCGGGCGAGATCGCGCAGCGCTTCAAGCAGCATTTCGGCGCAGAGATCATCGATGGCATCGGCTCGACCGAGATGCTGCACATCTTCATCTCGAACCGTCCGGGCGACATCCGCTACGGCACCACCGGCAAGCCGGTCGAGGGCTATGCGATCGAGCTGCGCGGCGAGGACGGCCAGCCGGTGGCGGACGGCGAGGTCGGCGACCTCTACATCAAGGGTCCGAGCAGCGCGCTCATGTACTGGGGCAATCCCGAGAAGAGCGCCGACACCTTCAAGGACGGCTGGACCAAGAGCGGCGACAAGTACTCGCGCGACGCCGACGGCTACTACACCTACGCCGGCCGCAGCGACGACATGCTGAAGGTGAGCGGCATCTACGTCTCGCCCTTCGAGGTCGAGGCCACGTTGATGCAGCATCCGTCGGTGCTCGAGGCGGCGGTGATCGGCAAGGAGGACGCGGACGGCCTCACCAAGACCAAGGCCTACGTGGTGTGCAAGGCGGGCCAGTCGGTCGGCGAGGACGAGCTCAAGGGCTTCGTCAAGGAACGCCTGGCGCCCTACAAGTACCCGCGCTACATCGAGTTCGTGGACGAACTGCCGAAGACCGCGACCGGCAAGATCCAGCGCTTTCGGCTGCGCGAGCGCGAAAAGGCGCAGGCGCCCGCATGAGGCGCCCGGCTGCCGCACCGCGGCCGCGCGCCGGGACGGGGTCTTGCGCATGACCCGCGACGCCGACGTGGCCATCGAGTTCGCCGACATCGACTGGCAAGGCCGGCCGGTGCGCATCGAATACCAGCGGATCGGGTTCTCGGCGCGCAGCAGCGCGCCGCTCGTGGTGTTCCTGCACGAAGGGCTCGGCTCGGTCGCGATGTGGAAGGACTTTCCTCGGCGGCTGTGCGATGCCGGCGGCTTTCGGGGCATCGTGTTTTCGCGCCCTGGATACGGCCGCTCGACCCCGCGCGCACCCGGTGAGAGCTGGACCATCGACTTCATGCATCGGCAGGCGTGGGAAGTGCTGCCGGCCTTCCTGGACGCGGTCGCCGCGGGCGAGAAGCCCTGGCTCTTCGGCCACAGCGACGGCGGCTCGATCGCGCTGTTGTTCGCTGCCCGCTTTCCCGAGCGGCTGGCCGGGCTGGTCGCGATGGCGCCGCACATCTTCGTCGAGGACGTCACGGTGGCCAACATCGAGGAGGCTCGCAAGGCCTACGAGAACGGCAACCTGGCCGAACGCCTCGGCCGCTATCACGACGATGTCGACTCGGCCTTCGGGGGCTGGAACCGCGCCTGGCTCGACCCGGTTTTTCGGGGCTGGAACATCGAAGGCGAGATCGGCGATATCCGTTGCCCGGTGCTGGCCATCCAGGGCGTGGACGACGAGTACGGCACACTCGACCAAATCCGCGGCATTGCGCGAAAAGTGGCGCAAACCCGATTGTTCGAGATCCTCGACTGCGGGCATTCCCCGCATCGCGACCAGCCCGAAACGGCGATAGTGGCGACCATTTCATTCATCAACTCCCAGGAGAAATCATGAGCACCCGCATCGCACGCATCTCGCTGACCGCGCTCGCGCTGGCCTCGATCGCCAGCCTCGGCCACGCGCAGGCGCAGCCCAAGCTGAAGGTCGGCTTCATGCTGCCGTACAGCGGCACCTACACCGCGCTCGGCGTCGCGATCGAAAACGGCTTCAAGCTGCATGTCGAGGAAAAGGGCGGCAAGCTGGGCGGCCGCGAAATCGAGTACATCAAGGTCGACGACGAGTCCGATCCGGCCAAGGCGACCGACAACGTCAACAAGCTGATCAAGCGCGACAACGTCGACGTGATCATCGGCACCGTGCATTCGGGCGTGGCGATGGCGATGGCCAAGGCCGCCAAGGAAAGCGGCACCGTGCTGATCGTGCCGAACGCCGGCGCCGATGCGGTGACCGGCCCGATGTGCGCACAGAACATCTTCCGCAGCTCGTTCTCGAACTGGCAGCCGGCCTACGCGATGGGCGAAGTCGCGGCCAAGGAAGGCAAGAAGACCGCGATGACCATCACCTGGAAGTACGCGGCCGGCGACGAGTCGGTCAACGGCTTCAAGGAAGGCTTCGAGAAGGGCGGCGGCAAGGTCACCAAGCAGCTCACCGTGCCGTTCCCGAATGTCGAGTTCCAGGCGCTCCTGACCGAGATCGCTGCCGCCAAGCCGGATGCGGTGTACTCGTTCTACGCGGGGGGCGGGGCGGTGAAGTTCGTCAAGGACTATGCGGCGGCCGGCCTCAACAAGACGATTCCGCTGTACGGCCCGGGCTTCCTGACCGACGGCACGCTCGACGCGCAGGGCGATTCGGCCCAGGGCATGCTGACCACGCTGCACTACGCCGACGGCCTCAACACGCCGCGCGACAACGCGTTCCGCACGGCCTATGCCAAGGCCTTCAAGCTGCAGCCGGACGTGTACGCGGTGCAGGGCTACGACGCGGCTCAGATGCTGGCGATCGGCCTGACGGCCACCAAGGGCGACATCGGCAAGAAGGCGGAGTTCGCCGCCGCGATCGAGAAGGCGAAGATCGACAGCCCGCGCGGCACCTTCTCGGTCGGCAAGTCGCACAACCCGGTGCAGGACGTCTATCTGCGCAAGGTGGACGGCAAGGAGAACAAGGTGGTTGGCGTGGCGGTGAAGGGCTTGGCCGATCCTGCTCGTGGATGCAGGATGTAAAGCTCGCCCCCAGGCTCGCGCACTTCGTGTCGCTCTCCACCCCCTACCGGGGGCAACCCCAGCGGCCCGGCTGAGCCGGTTCCGCGGGGTTCGCTGGTCAAAGCCGGCGCTTCGCGCGGCTTGAAGTGCTTCGGGTCGCTGGTTAACGCCAGCGCTTTCTGGGGTGCTTCGGGTCGCTGGTCAAAGGCGGCGCCTTGCGCTGTCTGTGGTGCTTCGGTTTAGCGGCTTTTTGCTGCTGGCGTGAATGCTGCATGTCTGCAGCTGACTATGAAGGGGTCTTGTGGACGTTGGTACGTTTTTGGTTCAGTGCCTGAACTCGGTTCAGTACGGGTTGCTGTTGTTCCTGGTGGCTTCGGGGTTGACTCTGATCTTCGGGATCATGGGCGTGATCAATCTGGCGCACGGCAGCTTCTACATGATCGGGGCGTACATGGCGTTCGCGCTGTCGCCGCTGTTCGGTGACCAGTTCATCGTGATGCTGGTGGCGGGCGTGGTGCTGGCTGCGGTGTTCGGGTATTTGCTCGAATGGGCGTTCTTCAGCTTTCTCTATCAACGCGACCACCTGCAGCAGGTGCTGATGACCTACGGGCTGATCCTGGTGTTCGAAGAGCTGCGCTCGATCCTGATCGGCAACGACGTGCACGGCGTGAAGGCACCACCCTGGCTCGAAGGGAGCTTCGCGCTCGGAAGCCTGATGACGTATCCGTGGTACCGGCTCTTCGCCTCGGCAGCCTGCATCCTGCTGGCGCTCGGGCTGTACTACGTCGTCAATCGCACCCGGCTGGGCATGATGATCCGCGCCGGTGCGAGCAACCGCGACATGGTGCGCGGGCTCGGCATCGATATCCGGCGGCTGTATCGGGTGGTGTTCGCGGCAGGCGTGGCGCTGGCGGCGCTGGCCG
Organism: Burkholderiales bacterium 8X; assembly: GCA_902506565.1. GTDB lineage: Bacteria > Pseudomonadota > Gammaproteobacteria > Burkholderiales > Burkholderiaceae_C > Variovorax. Next base: position 4,571,751 of record LR732703.1, read on the forward strand.
GCATGATCGCGGCGCCGATGTCGTCGGTATATCCGAACATGGGCGCGAGCGTGCTGATCATCTGCTTCGTGGTGGTGGTGATCGGCGGCATCGGCTCGATCACCGGGGCGCTGGTGGCGTCGCTCCTGGTCGGCTTCGTCGATACCTTCGGCAAGGTGTTCTTCGCCGAACTGAGCGGCATGGGCATCTACGTGCTGATGGCGATCATCCTGATCTGGCGGCCAGAAGGCCTCATCAAGCGATGAGCCGCGGCATGAACAAGTTTTCTTATTGGCTGCCGCTGATCTGCGCGGTGGCGCTGGCGGTGTTCGGGCCGATGCTGGGGCCGTACCTGAGCGGGCTGGTGGTCAAGGTGATGATCCTGTCGATCTTCGCGCTCAGCCTCGAGCTCCTGGTCGGCATGACCGGGCTGGTGAGCCTGGGCCATGCGGCCTTCTACGGCATCGGAGCCTATGCGGCGGTGCTGGGCTCGGGCAAGGACGGCGGTTCGGTCTTCACGCTGTTGCCATTGGCGATGGGCTGCGCGGCGGCTTATGCGCTGGCGGTGGGCGCGCTGAGCCTTCGAACCCGCGGCGTGTACTTCATCATGGTCACGCTGGCCTTCGCGCAAATGGCGTTCTTCGTGTTCCACGACACCGCGATCGGCGGCGGCAGCGACGGCATCTACATGTACATCCGGCCGACCCTCGGCACGCTCGACCTCGAGAACCAGACGGTGCAGTTCTACCTGGTGCTGGCTTCGCTGGTGCTGACCTATGCGCTCCTGGCGCTGATCCGCCGATCGCGCTTCGGCGCGGCGCTCGCCGGCATCCGCGTGAACGAGCAGCGCATGCGGGCGGCGGGCTTTCCGGTGTACGGCTACCAGCTGGCCGCCTTCGTGCTGGCCGGCGCGCTGGCGGGTCTTGCGGGTTTCCTCGTGGCTTCGCGGGATGGCGTGGTCAACCCGGAGCTCCTGGCCTGGCACAACTCGGGCGAGGTGTTGCTGATGATCATCCTCGGCGGGCTCGGGCATTTGCGCGGCGCGGTGATCGGCGCGGTCGCCTTCACGCTCCTCAAGGAGTTGCTGTCGACCCATGCGCTGGTCGGGCCGCTGGCCGACCATTGGCAGCTGACGCTCGGCCTCGCGATCATCGCGTTCGTCGCGCTGCTGCCCAAGGGCATCGTCGGCATCGCGGCGCGGCTGTCGCCGAAGGGAGCGGCATGAACCCGGCGAACCAGGTCCTGCTCCGTGTCGAGAAGCTCACGCGCCGCTTCGGCGGGCTGGTCGCGGTGAACGCGGTCGACCTCGACCTGCGGCTCGGCGAGGTGCATGCCGTGATCGGCACCAACGGCGCCGGCAAGTCGACCCTGATCAACATGCTGTCCGGCGAGCTGGCTGCCTCAGAGGGCCGGGTCGCGCTCGACGGCGAAGACATCACCACCCGCGCGCAGTTCCGGCGCGCCCGGGCCGGCATCGGCCGCAGCTACCAGCGCACCACCATCTTCCCGGAGTTCTCGGTGCTCGAGAACTGCCGGCTGGCCGCGCAGGCCGCGACGCCCCGCGCCTGGGCGCTGTGGGAAGCTTCCGCGGCTTGCGGGACGAGCAACGGCGCAGCGCGCGAGGCGCTCGAAGCCGCCGGGCTCTCCGAGATGGCCGGCCGCATCGCCGGCACCTTGAGCCACGGTGCCAAGCGGCAGCTCGAAGTGGCGATGTGCCTTGCGACGCGGCCGCGCGTGCTGCTGCTCGACGAACCGCTCGCCGGCATGGGCGCCGAGGAAACCGAGCGCATGCTGACCCTGTTGGCCCGGCTCAAGACATCGCACGCGATCCTGCTGGTCGAGCACGACATGGACGCGGTCTTCCGCATCGCCGACCGCATCACCGTGATGGTGAACGGCACCGTGATCGCGACCGGCGACCCGGCGGCGATCCGCGCCAATCCCGAAGTGCGCACCGCCTACCTCGGGGAAGGCGCATGAAGCTCCACCAGCGAGGCGCAGCATGCTGAAGATCGAAGGCCTCAACACCTACTACGGCGACAGCCACATCCTTCGTGGCGTCGAGGTCGAGCTGCCTGCCGCCCGCTCGGTCGGCCTGCTCGGGCGCAACGGCATGGGCAAGACCACGCTGATCCGCAGCTTGATGGGCTATGTGCGGCCGGCTTCCGGCCGAGTGCTGCTCGACGGGCAGGACGTGACTGCCTGGCCGCCCGAGAAGATGGCGCGGCGCGGCATCGGCTACGTGCCAGAGGGCCGTGGCATCTTCCCGAACTTGTCGGTACGCGAGAACCTGGTGATGAGCGCGCGTGCCGGCATCGACGGCAGGCGCGAATGGACCTTCGATCGCGTGATGCAGACCTTTCCGCGGCTCACTGAACGCCTGTCGCATGGCGGTCAGCAGCTTTCGGGCGGCGAGCAGCAGATGCTGTCGATCGGCCGGGCGCTCATGACCAACCCGCGGCTCATGATCCTGGACGAAGCCACCGAAGGCCTGGCGCCGCTGATCGTCGCGGAGATCTGGCGCGTGATCGCCGGCATTCGCTCGAGCGGCATCGCCACGCTGATCGTCGACCGCGATTGGCGCAAGGTGCTCGCGAACACCGATCACGCCGTGGTGATGGAGAAGGGCCGCATCGTTCGACATGGCGCGTCGCAAGAGCTGGTTGCCGAGCCGGCGGTGCTCGAGGACCTGCTCGGGGTCTGAAGGTCTGCGGTTCGAGACCTCCAAGAGGCCGAGCGCGAAGCGCGCCCGACACCGCCGACCTTCGGCTCAGCCGCTCGGCGAGCCGGTCCGGATGCGTGCCCTGACCGGCGGAGCCGCAGCCGCCGGACCCGGCGGCCCATTCGAGAACTCGGTGTTGAGCAGCAGCACCTTGCCGTTCCGGCGGACGATCGTGCTCACGCCATGCAACTCGAGCTGCGTCGGCGCATTGGCGAGGCCGAGCCGGCTGCTGACCTGGACGATGGCGGTGCGCTTGCCGGTGCCGAACTGGATCGAATGAATCTTGTAGCTGCCGACGATTCGGAGCGCCGCGCCCTCTCGGTCGGTCCGACGTGCCCAATCGGCGAAGAGCCGGCGGAAGGCGTTGCAGGCATCCTCGCGCGAGGAGGACCGAAGCGGATGGATCTCGCCGACGGTCGGGCCGGGTTGTGCGGCGTACTCCGGGGCCAGCATGTTGCACAAGACCTCGGGTTGCCGGTCGAGCGCGGCGGCCTCGAACTGGTCGAAAAAAGCCGTCACGTCGCTCGTATCGAGCTTTCGTCCGCCCACCAGAAACCACCATGCCGCCACGACGACCACGGCCAATAGCCACAACTTTTTCATGCGCTCGTTGGCCGGCACTGCCGACCCTCCCTGAGCCGCCGAATGTGCCAGCATGCCCAGGCATCCACAAGCGCCGATCGCGCAGCAAGCCGGCCTAGCGACAATTGATCAGATCAACGAGCGGCGCCGGCCGCTGAACCCCGCCGATGAAATACCGCCGATGAAAGCAATCGTCCTGGCCGCCATCCGCTTCTATCAACGGGCGATCTCGCCGAGCAAGGGATTCGGTTGCGCGCACCGGGTGCATCGGGGCAGCGCCAGTTGCTCCGCGCTCGGGCTGCGAGCGGTCCGGCGCTACGGCGTCCTCAAGGGAATGGCGGTGCTGCGGCTACGGCTCGGTCGCTGCAGCGAGGTTTATCGAGAAGCGCATCCACCCCGCAAGGCCTTGATGCGGCGGGCCGTGCCGCCCTTGCAACGAGGATCCTGCGAGGTCCCTTGCGACCTCCATTGCGACGCGCCGGGTGGCAGGCTGCTGGAAGTCTGCGATTGCCTCGACTGCGGCTCCTGCGGCAGTCGAAGGCGCGAGAAGCCGTCCGAGCCGCGCCGGACGGCCAAGGCGATTACATCGCGCCGCCGCTCTGGGCGTGCTTGAGGTGGGCCTCGACCACCGGGATCATCTTGTTCGCGAGGGCCTTGACGTCGGCGTCCTTGGCATTCGACTGGGTCTTCTTGAGAAGTTCGAGCGTGTTCTTGTGGTCACCCACGCCGGCCTGCTTCATGTATTGCTTGTCGAAGGTGTCGCCCTTGAGCGCCTTGAACTCGACCATCACGGCCTTGTGCTTCATGTCGGGGCTGTCGGGCAGCTTCACGCCCTTGCTCTGGGCGAGGGTCTGCACTTCGCCGAGGGCCTTGGTGTGATCGTCGATCATCATCTGCGCGAACTTCTTGACCTTGTCGCTCTGGGATTTCTCGAGCGCCACCTTGCCGGTCTCGATCTCGGCGATGTTGGCCTGCGCGATATCGCGCAGCATGCCGCTGTCGGCGCGATTGAGCTTGCTGTCCGATGCGGTGGATGCCGCACCCGAGCCGCTGCTCATCGCGCCACCGGTGCCGCCCGTTCCGCCGCTCATGCCGCTTCCGGCCGCGCTTCCCGCATTGCCACCCGAGCTCGATTGCGCCGCGACCGGCTGGAAGGCGATGGCCGCGAGCAAGGCGATGGCACCGGCCACCGGGGCGCTGCGACGGGAAAAACGTTCGAACTTCGATGCGTGTTGGTTCATGAAAACTCCAGGATGAAAAAGTGGTTGGATGCGTTCAGCCTCCGATTGCCCCGGGCTTCGCCATGTAGGGCTAGGGCGCATGGCGGCGCGCGCCAAATCGGGCATTCCGGCTGAGTCCGGTTCCAGTATCCGGAGCGTGTCAGCGCCCATCGCCGCTGCCCGGTGCCGCCATCTTGCGATGCTGTTCCGCCAGCACCGAGGACGGCGTGACGTTGGCCAAGGCGGCCTGCATCTTGTTCTTCCAGCCAGCGACCACGTCGCCCTCGCCGTGCATCATGGCCTCGAAGCCGATGCGCGCGACCTCGGCCGGATCGGCCTTGCTGTCGTCCTGTCCGACCTGCGTGTCCAACATGTCGGCCCGCTTGAAGAACTCGGTGTCGGTCGGCCCCGGCATCAGGCAGCTGACCGTCACGCCGCTGTCCTTGAGTTCGTTGCGCAGCGCGAACGAGAACGAATCCAGGAAGGCCTTGGTGCCGTTGTAGACCGCCTGGAAACTGCCGGGCATGAAGCCCGCGATCGATCCGGTGATGAGGATGCGTCCCTGCCCGCGCGACCGCATGTCGCGGCCAACCTTCTGGATCAGGTAGATCGTGCCGGTGATGTTGGTGTCGACCACCAGCCGCGCCTCGGCGAAGTCCTGGTCGAGAAAGCCGTGGCCGAGGCCGCGGCCGGCATTGGCGAGCAACGCATCGACATGGCGGCGCTCGATGGCTGCGTAGAGCCGGTCCACGCCCTCGACGGTCGAGAGATCCGCCTGGACCGAACGCACTTCGACGCCCTCGCCGCGAAGCGCTGCGGCGGCCGTCTCGATCTCGGGTTCGTCGGCCGCAATCAACAGGTCGTATCCCTTGCGGGCGCAGCAGCGCGCAAGTTCGAAGCCGATGCCGCTCGAGGCGCCGGTGACGATGGCGAGTGGTCGACGGCCGCCGGCGGCCTGGTTGGAAGCGAGGTCTTGATCGGTATCGGTGGCCATTGAAACTGCTCCTGGGATGAAAGAAAACGGATGAGTCCGGCACCGCTCGCCGCGTGAAGCCGGACCCCTTCGAAACGAGGATCGAACGGTGATGCACGCGAGTTCACAGCCGATGGCGCAAGGTGTTGCCGGAATCGGCCTACCTCAGCAGCAGGAGTCGGTGTGCGGTGCGGCGGTGCGGCGTTGCCGCGATGCGCCGAAACCACGGCAGGCAGCGAGCGCGGCGCCGGCCTCTTTCCTGCCGGCGCAAACAATGGCAAGCTGCCCAAGGCAGAGTCCGCTTGCTTCCCGCAGTCCCCCGGCATCCCGCCGGATGGCCGTCCATACCAACGCATCGAGGAACCCCATGGCCGCACGTTCGATCGCCTCGCTCTCGCTTTCCTTCGGCCTGGTGTCGATCCCGGTAAGGCTTTATTCGGCCACCGAGAGTTCGGCCACGGTGCGCTTCAACCTGCTCGCCAAGGATGGCTCGCGCGTGAAGCAGCAATACGTGTCCGAGCGCGACCCGACGGTGGTGGTGCCGCGTTCCGAGATGGTGAAGGGCTACGAGTTCGAGAAGGACCGCTACGTGATCTTCCAGCCGGACGAACTCAAGGCGCTCGAAGAAGGCGCAAGCCATGCGATCGAGATCGTGACCTTCATCCCGGAGAAGGCGGTCGATCCGATCTACTTCGACAAGGCCTATTTCCTTGCGCCCGACAAGCGCGGCGGCAAGCCCTACAACCTGCTCAAGGAAGCGATGCTTCAAAGCGGGAGATGCGCGCTCGCCAAGTGGGCCTGGAAGTCGAAGCAGTACGTGGTGCAGGTGCGTGCCGGCGAAGACGGCCTGGTGCTCCAGCAATTGCTGTACGCGGACGAGGTGCGTTCTCTCAAGGACCTGGAGATCGAGAAACTCACGCCGTCACCGGCCGAACTCAAGCTGGCACTGCAGCTCATCGACCAGATCTCCGAAGACAGCTACGAGCCGACGATGTTCGAGGACGAGGAGAAGAAGCGCGTGCTGGCCGCGATCGACGCCAAGATCGAGGGCAAGCACATCGTTGCCGTGGAACATGCCGAGGATTCGCCGACCGCCGAGGTCATCGACCTGGCCGAGATGCTGCGTGCCAGCCTCTCGCGCACGCCGGCCAAGGCAGCCGCGAAGAAGGTGGCCGCACCCGCCAAGGCAGCGCCCGCCAAGGCGGCAGGCGGCACGGTGAGCCCGCTGGTCGCGACCGAGCGCAAGGGCGCCAGGCGGGCGCCGAAGATCGAGGAAGCCAGCCCGCAACCGGTGCGCGCACGAGCTGCCAAGAAGTGACGTGAGCGAGGAGCTGCCCGAAGGCGCGCACAGCCTGCGCAGCGTGCAGGCGATGCTGGGGCTGTCCCGGCGCACCATCGAAGGCCTGATCGAACTCGGCTTCGTCAAGCCGGCGCGCGGTGCGCGCAATGCCTGGCGCTTTTCTTTCAGGGACATCGTGCTGCTGCGGACGGCCCACGAACTGCAGGCCGCCCACATCTCGTCCCGCAAGATCCTGCGTGCGCTCGCCCGCCTCAAGGCCACGCTGCCCGAGGAAATGCCGCTGGCCGGCCTTCGCATCAGCGCGGTCGGCGACACCATCGCGGTGCGCGAGGCGAATGCGCCGTCCCGATGGGCGGCCGAGTCCGGACAGATGCTGATCGACTTCGAGGTCGGCGCCTCGCCCGGGTCGGTGTTCGCCTTTCGATCGACGCAAGCCGATCCTCCCCCTGGCGCCGCGGCCGAGGCCGAGCCGGGGCCGCGGGATGCCCGAGCGCTTTTCTTGCTGGGCGAAGCACTCGAAAGCACCGATGCCGAGGCCGCCGAGCAGGCCTATCGCGACGCCCTGGCGGCAGATCCGCACCTGCGAGACGCGTATCTCAATCTCGGCGCGATGTGGTGCGAAGCCGGCCGTGCGGGGGAGGCTGCATCCCTCTACGAGCAGGCCGTGAGCCATTGCCCCGACGAGCCGCTCCTCCACTACAACCGCGCAGTCGCGCTCGAGGATGCCGGCGACGACCAGGCGGCCATCGCCAGCTACGAGGCCAGCCTCCGGCTCGACCCGCGCCTGGCCGATGCGCATCACAACGTGGCGGCGCTCTACGACCGGCTCGGCAAGCCGCAGGCGGCGCTGCGGCACTTCAGCGCCTTGCGACGACTCCAGCGCTAGCGGCGGCTGCAGTTACAGTTCAGCCGACGAACGGCGAGCCGCCATCCGGAGGCTCGAACCAGGGAGGCGCAATGCGTCGGACAACAAGATTCTTCTACGGCCGGACCGTGGGCGCCGGCGTTTGCCTTGCCATCGCCGCCGCATGCACGGCGAGCGCCTCGGTCCGGCTGCCGCTCGGAGGCGCCACCGCGGGCTCCGAGCACGATGCGGCCTTCCAGATCGAGCGGCCCTGCGGCACTGCGCGATTCACCACGTCGCTCACCGTGCGAATCCCGCCGGGCTTCGAGGTGCTCGGTGCAGAGGCGCCGAAGGGCTGGCGGGTCGACATCCTCCGGATCGGCCGCGGCAAGGTGCGCTGGACCGCGGTGGCGCCCGAGGCGGTGCTGGTGGGCAACGAGCGCGGCGAGTTCGTGCTGCGCGGCCGCGTCATGCGGACACCCGGCACGCTGTACTTCCACGCACTCCAGGGCTGCGACATCGGCAGCATCGAGTGGTCGGAGGTGCCGGGCAACGTGGCGGGCGAGAAGCTGGTGCGGCCGGCGCCGAGGCTGGACGTGCTGCCGGCCGGCGTCGCCCCGGTGGACATCCGGGACGGCTGGGTCCGGCCCACGGTGCCGGGCCAGCACACCACCGCCGCCTACATGAAGCTCAGCGCGCCGATGGGCAGCCGGCTGGTCGGCATCGACTCGCCGGTGGCCGGCGAGACGGGCATCTACATCGTGCGGATCGAAGGCGACACCTTGCAGCGCCGCCCGGTGGAAGGCGGCTTTCCGCTGCCGGCGCGGCGTTCGATCGAGCTTCGGCCGGGCAGCTACCACGTGATGCTGTTCGACTTGAAGAAACCGCTGCCGGCCGGATCGAGCGTGCCGATGACCTTCCACTTCGTCGATGCGAAAGGGACCTCGACCTCGGCGCAGGTGGTGCTGCCGGTCGGCATGCCGGCGCCCAAGCCTGCGCCGCGCCGATCGTCCTGAACGGCCTCGGCGTGTCGAAGGATGATCAGCCGGCCGCTTCGCCCGGCCTGCTCGCGTCGCTCGGCCTCGCCAACGGCAGCTCGACCGTGAACGACACCCGGCCCGCATCGTCGTAGCCGTAGTGGATGCGGCCCTGGTGGCCCTTCACGATCTCGGCGGCGATGTAGAGCCCGAGGCCGAGACCGTTCGGATTGCGAGAGTTGCCCATCGAGCCGGCCTTGAGCGGCTCGAACAGCACCTTGACCACCTCGGGCGGGATCGGCTCCGAGAAGTTGGAGACCACCAGCACCGCGTGGCCGTCGCTGCCTTCTTCGAGCGCCAGCGCGATCGGCTCGCCCGGCTGGCCATGATGGCGGGCGTTGCTGATCAGGTTGCCGACTACCTGTGCGATCCGGTCGGCGTCGATCGGCACCAGGAGGCTGGGCGCCAGACGCAGCTCGATCGACAAGTCGGGATGCGCCATCTTGGCGTCGTCGACCAGGCTGTGTACCAGCGCGGCCAGGTCATGGTCCGCGATCTGCAAGCCGAGCCCCAGGCCGCCATGCAAGCGGCTCATGTCGAGCACCTGGGTGATGAGCCGGCCCATGCGTCCGGTCGAGGCGGCGATGCGCTGCCCGACCCGGGCGCTGGCATTGCCCTGCTCCAGGATGCGGGCCGCCATGCTGATGGTCTGGAGCGGATCGCGCAGGTCGTGCCCGAGCACCGCCAGGAGCCGCGCCCGGGCCCGCTCCATCTCGCCGGCGCGCGCAGCGGTGGCACGGCCGAGCTCGTCGAGCATCTGCCGCGCGATCGAGAGATCGGCTTCGTCCCACGGAACCGCGGTGCCGGCGACTTCCTGCCGCCATTCGGCGAAGGAACCGCCCGGCGTGAGCCGCGTGCCGAGCGGGCCGACGCGCACCGCCTTGGCCAGCGGCCCGCTCCAGGTGACGGTATGGGTCTGCTCGGCCCGAAGGAAGACCAGCGCGCCGTGCCCCATCCGGTCGAAGCGCAGTGCCAGCACGCCGCAAAAGGGATCGAGTTCGCGCCGGAGCGGCTCGGGCAATTCGTCGCGGCGCCAGCTCGACAGCAGGTCGTCCGGCTGCTCGTCGATCCATTTCAGGAGCGCCCGCGCCGCCGGCGGGCCCAGCTCGCCTTGCATCGTCTGCTTGCCCGAATGCGCGAACAGCAGGGCGTCGTGCGCGATCACCTGCTGCATCTCGGAGCCGAGCGCGCCGACCTCGCGGGCCGCGTCCTCGCTCTGCAGCACCACGTCGACCAGCCGGGTGCGAAGGTCGGCCGCGGCCGAACGACGCGCGGCATGAGCCCGCTCCAACGCGGTCTGCACCGAGGACGAGACCATCTGCGACAGCACGTCGCAGGCCATCCGGATCGCGAACGGCACGCGGTGGGGCGTCCGGTGATGGCAGGCGATCAGGCCCCACAGCCGGCCGCCGACCACGATCGACACGCTCATCGAGGCCGCCACGCCGATGTTCTTCAGGTACTCGATGTGGATCGGCGACACGCTTCGCAGCACCGCGTGGCTCAGGTCGAGCGGCGTGGCGTCGCCCGGGAGCGCCTCGATCGGCACCTGGGCGTCGCCGACATCGGCGATCAAGCGCAGCGTATTGATGATGTAGAGACGCCGCGCCTGCGCCGGGATGTCGGCGGCGGGAAAGCGGCGATGAAGGTACGGGTCGAGCTCGGGAACCACCGTCTCTGCAACCACCTCGCCGCTGTCGTCGTGATGGAAGCGATAGGCCATCACGCGATCGAAGCCGGTGATCTCGCGCACGGTGCGCACCGCCTCTTCGAGCATGGGACCGATGTCGCGGCGGCCGCGCAGCCGCCCCATGCCGCGGTGCGCCAGCAGCGCGAAGCTGGCAAGCGCATCCTGCCCGGGTGCGCGGCGCTCGTATTCGATGATCACCCGGCCGTCGAAGGCGTGCAGCACCACGTCGTGGGTGGGTTCGCCGGGCGCCTCGCCGATTTCGAGCTCCAGCGCCACCGGCGGCACCTCTTCTTCGTCGGCGGCATCGCGGCACATGCCTTCGAACGCCAGGGCCAGCGCGTCGCCGCCGCCGAGTTCGCTGGCGCTTGGCATCGAGCCGAGCGGCGGCAGCGAGCCGAGCAGGTTGCGAGCATCGCGGCTCGCATGAGTGAGTACGCCCTTCGCATCGAAGGCGAGCAGCACGCCGTGCGGCTGGATGAAGCCGGGAATGTGGATCGGCTCCTGGTCGCAGTTGTCGAGGTTGACGCTCGACAAGCTGATCGGCGACTGACTCATGCCTTCGCCGCCGGCATCTTCTTCATTGAACCTTGCATCGTCTCGGTGGAACGCGAATTGATCGACAACCCTTGAGCGTACCCGTTTCGGCTGTCGTCGCAACTCCGATTCGCGGGCAGACCTCGTTCGCGACAGGCCCGTCGCGGCTGGCTTCCGAGGTCGCCGAGGAGCACGGTGTCGGGCACCGGCCGATCTGCCGCGTCGGCCATGTCCTTATCGACGGTGCGGCGGGGTCCGGCCTGCGATGCGCGGCAGGCGGGGAATGCTGGCGCGACGCGCCGGAGCCGACCGGCATCGAGCGATTCGAAAAGGAAGACAGACATGGCAGACGACTTGAGCAACCGGGGCCCGCAGGACCGGTCCCGGATCAACGTGAACGAACCCCACGAGTTGCGCTATTGGACCCACACGCTCGGCGTGAGCGAAGCCAAGCTGCGCTCGGCGGTCGCCGCAGCCGGCACCGGGGTCGCCGCGGTCAAGAAGTACCTCAGCATCGCCTGACCGGCGAAGCACGGCAAAGCACGGCACCGCACGGCGCACGCGAGGCGTCCTGCCGGTCGACCGATCATCCAGCGGCGCCGGCACCGCGGTTCGCGGCGATCGACGAAGCCGCCGGCATTCCGACGGTCGGCCGCAGGCCCATCCGCAACGACTGGCCGCGTCCCGCAGCCTCGGTGGCGAGCTGGTGAAAGCAGGCCAGCATGGCGTTCACGGCCGGCGCACGATCGACGCCCTGGCGCCAGTCCGGGACCTCGTGGGACATCTGGCGGCAAAGGTCGTCCCATGATTCCGCCAAGGCGGCCCAGGCAGCGACTTCGGGCTCGCGGGTTCGGCCGGCCAGCACCGCCATCTGGGGGCGCAGCGACGGCACCTGTTCGAGCATCAACCTGCATTGGCGCAGCTCGCCCGCGTCGGACGGCAGGTCGAGCGCGTCGCTGCCGTGGTGCGGCGGCCGGATGCCCGAAAGCAAGGTGAAGAGCGCCAGGCTCGAAAGCCCCTGGTCGCCGGTGGCGAGCCAGCGCACCGCGTCTGCGTCGAGCCGGCGCGCGAGCCCGCCGAGTTGCGCCCGGACGCGGGTGGTGGCCGAGGTCGAAGCCTGGTTCCGGATGTTCACGAGCCCGTCGCGCGGACCGATCACGGCCGTTGCGCCGAGCATTCGCGCGGCGCTGGCGTCCAGCAGGTCGGTGTCCTGGGCCTCGCGCATGAGTTTCAGGAATGCGCCGAGCGGCATGTTGCCGTAGACGATGGTGCAGCCTTCACGAATCTGGATCTTGTACGGCGCTTGGGCCGTGGCTTCTGCAGGGCTTTGGGCAGCTGTCGGCGCGGTCCGTGGGTTCATCCTCCTGATATCGGCCGGGCCGACGTTCGCAGGAGGGTCCGGCCCGCCGAAAAATCCCATGAAGACGCATGGATTGTTCGAAATTCCACGTTTTGCAGGTTTCGGCGGGGTTTGCCGCGCCCGCAGTGCGATTTCATCGGCGGCCGTCGGACCCTTTTCGGGTGAGGAGGCGGGCGCCGACCGGCTAAGGCGCTCTCGGCCGCGAACGGTTGGGGCGAGCCGGCGGCCGGCTTTTCTGCTGGTCGTCGTCGCCGTCCAGCAGCTTTTCGAGCTTCTGCCCGATGCGGGCCCCGATCGCCGTGCCCACGCCTGGCAGCACCGCGGTGCCGATCGCGGCGCCAGTAGCGGCGCCGCCGGTGAGCGAGAACTGCGGCTTGTCCAGTGTGCCGCCGAGCTTGAACGGCACGCCGACCAGCCCGTCGACCACGTCGATCGCCGCCTCGCCGTCGAGCCGCCGATTGAAGACCGTCGCGCTGCCGCTGGCGGTGAGCAGGCCCGAACGGGCACGCAGGCCGGTGTAGCGGATGACGATGCCGTCGTCCTTCGACTGGGTCTCGAGCGTGCCCGAGAGTTCGTCGAAGACGGTCTGGCCGCTCCGGTCGGTGCCAGCCGTGCTGACCGCCTTGAGCAGGTCGAAGCCCTTGAGGGTCGCCGGGCGAACGCTGAATCGGGTGCGCGTGTGCAGGTTGCGGACCAGGTCGCCGGGGTTGTCGCCTTCCGACTCGAGCAGCGTTTCGCCACTGAAGCGCCCGGCCACCGAGTTGTTGCGCTTGAAGGCGCCGGTCAATCCGCCGATGTCGACCTGCTGCGGCGACAACCGGCCTTCGGCCCGCAGCCGGCCGCCTTCGAGCGTCCGCAATTCGGCGTTGCCGTTCCAGGTGCCGCCACCGACGTCGATCAAGACCCGCCAACGGTCCTGTTCGCCGTCCCGCTCGAACCGGGCCTGGGCGACCGGCGTGACGCCGACCCGCGAGATCTCGGCCGTGCGCGGCCGCCAAGCTGCGTCGAATTGCACGTCGGCGTCGTAGGCGAGCGCAATGCCGCGCCGGTCGATCCAGGTGACATCGCGCAGCTGCAGGCGGTCGAGCGGGATCTCGGCCAGCTTCCAGTCGCCGCCGAGCAAGGGCTGGGTTTCGGAAGCCGGATCGCCCTTGAAGCGGCCGCGGAAGTCGCGCACCGAGGCCCGCGGGAACACGGCGCCTTCGATCTCCAATCGATCGACCGAGATCGTTCGTTGCCACAGCGCCGAAAGACGCGGATGCACCACCACGCGCCGCACCGTGATCGGCTCGGCCTGCCCGGTCGCGAGCCCTTCGAACTCCACCACCGGCACCGGCCGCAGCGCCCAGCGCACCGAGCCGACCTGCAACGCGATGCCCGAGCGCTCCTCGAAGCCGGCGCTGAGCCGCCGGGCCAGTTCCTCGTCGCTCGGCACATAGCGATGCACCAGCCATGCGAACACCGCGACCAGCAAGGCCGCAGCAGCGGCGATGCCGACAATCCAGCGGCGGGCGGCGGGCTTCATCCGGGGGAGCTTAGCCTGCCGAGGCAAAGGCAGGCAGTCGCTATAGTTTTGTACCCCCATCCTGGAGAAGATTGCATGGCGCCCATCTGGACCAAAGAGATCTCGATCGAGATCCTGACCAAGACCCACATCGATACCGCGGTCGCAACGCTCGGCATCGAGTTCCTCGAGATCGGCGACGACTTCATCCGCGGCCGCGTGCCGGTGCGCAAGGGCACGGTGCAACCCTTCGGCATCCTGCACGGCGGCGTATCGGTGGTGCTGGCCGAGACGCTCGGGTCCTGCGGCGCGCACTACTCGGCAGCCGAAGGCCGGCGCGCGGTCGGGCTCGACATCAACGCCAACCACCTGCGCCCGACCTCGAGCGGCTGGGTCACCGGCATCGCGCGGCCGGTACACCGCGGCCGCACCACCCAGGTCTGGCAGATCGACATGACCAACGACGAAGGCAAGCCCACCTGCGTCTCGCGCATCACCATGGCGGTGGTCGCCGAGAAGGCCGGGTCATGAGCGGCTCCTACTTTCCCCGCTGGCGCCCGGTGAGCGCCGGCACCGGCACCGTGGTCGCGCCGGACGAACGGCTCGGCTGGCCCCAGACCGCCGCCATGGGCGTGCAGCACGTGATCGCGATGTTCGGCGCCACCGTGCTGGCGCCGATCCTGATGGGTTTCAACCCGAACATCGCCATCCTGATGAGCGGCGTCGGCACGCTGATCTTCTTCGCGCTCACCGGCGGACGGGTGCCGAGCTACCTGGGCTCCAGCTTCGCCTTCATCGGGGTCGTGATCGCCGCAACCGGCTACGGCGGCCAGGGCCCGAACCCGAACATCGCGGTGGCGCTCGGCGGCATCGTCGCCTGCGGCGTGCTGTACATGCTGATCGGCGCGATCGTGCAGGCGGTCGGCACCGGCTGGATCGAGCGCTTCATGCCGCCGGTGGTGACCGGCTCGGTGGTCGCGGTGATCGGCCTCAACCTGGCGAACGTGCCGATCAAGAACATGGCGGCCGGCAACTTCGACGCCTGGATGCAGGCGGTGACCTTCGTCTGCGTCGGCCTGGTGGCGGTGTTCACCCGCGGCATGCTGCAGCGCCTCCTGATCCTGATGGGCCTGCTGCTCGCGAGCGTGATCTACGCGCTGCTGACCAACGGCCTCGGCATGGGCAAGCCGATGGACCTGTCGGGCATCGCGAACGCGGCCTGGTTCGGCATGCCGCTCTTCACCGCGCCGGTGTTCGAAGGCCGCGCCATGCTGCTGATCGCGCCGGTGGCGATCATCCTGGTCGCCGAGAACCTCGGCCACCTGAAGGCCGTGACCGCCATGACCGGCCGCAACCTCGACCCGCTGATGGGCCGGGCCTTCATCGGCGACGGCGTCGCGACCATCGTGAGCGGCAGCGTCGGCGGAACCGGCGTCACCACCTATGCCGAGAACATCGGCGTGATGGCCGCGACCCGGATCTACTCGACCGCGGTGTTCGTGACCGCGGCGCTGATCGCCCTGCTGCTCGGCTTCAGCCCGAAGTTCGGCGCCTTGATCCAGGCCATTCCACTGCCGGTGATGGGCGGCGTGAGCATCGTCGTGTTCGGCCTGATCGCGGTCGCCGGCGCCAAGATCTGGGTCGACAACCGGGTCGACTTCTCGCAGAACCGCAACCTGATCGTGGCGGCCATCACGCTGATCATCGGCACGGGCGACTTCACGCTCAAGTTCGGCCAGTTCGCGCTCGGCGGCATCGGAACCGCGACCTTCGGCGCGATCCTGCTCTACGCCCTGCTCGGCCGTGCGCGCAACGCCTGACGCGTCTTGCATGACGGCCAAAGTTTGCAACCTGTTGCAACTCGTGCCCTGCCTTGGCTCGGCAGGGCACGGCCCGCCGCGCTGCGGCCGTTAGACTCAACCGCTTTTCGCAACCCTCAAATCCATGGCCGATGCACCCGCCGCGCGCATCCGAGCGGTATTCGAATTCAAGAGCGCGACGCTGCCTCTGATCGCCGTCATCCTGAAGACGGCAGACCTCCACGTGCTGGCCCAGGCCCTCGACGCGCAATTGGCTGATTCGCCCGATTTCTTCGAGCAGGAGCCGGTCGTGATCGATCTCTCGCAGCTCGGCGCGGACGATGCGGAGGCCGATGCCGACATCGACTTCCCGCTGCTGCGCGAACTGCTGGCGCACTACCAGACCCAGCCGATCGCGGTCCGAGGCGGTACCGATGCACAGCACCGGGCGGCGCGCGAGGCGGGCCTCTCGATCACCGCGATGCCTTCCAGCCCGGCGCCCAAGCCCATCGCCGAAGCGCCGCCCGAAGCGCCCCAGGTGATTCGCGAGGTCCAGCTGCCGGCGGCCGGCACGCTCCTGATCGACCGGCCGCTGCGTTCGGGCCAGCAGGTCTATGCCCGCGGCGGCGACGTGATCGTGACCGCGGTGGTCAACTTCGGCGCCGAGGTCATCGCCGACGGCCATGTCCACGTGTATGCGCCATTGCGCGGCAAGGCGATCGCCGGCGCGCGAGGCGATGCCGATGCCCGCATCTTCACGACCTGCATGGAAGCGCAGCTGGTGGCGATCGCCGGCATCTACCGGACCGCCGAGGTGGCGCTGCCGGCCGAGATCGCCGGCAAGCCCGCCCAGATCTCGCTGGACGGCAAGAAGATCCTGATGACCCCGATCTGATGCGATGACCCAGCAGCGACGGCACACCCGGCAAACGTCACCCGGCCGAAACGCAGCGCGGCGCCCAGCGAGCGCGCCGACGGCGGCGATCCGCGGCGATGCGAAAGAATCAACTGGCCGGACGGCCCAACAACTTGATGGAAGAAGGAATGCAATGGCCAAAATCGTGGTGGTGACCTCCGGCAAGGGCGGCGTCGGCAAGACGACCACCAGCGCAAGCTTCGCCTCCGGGCTGGCGCTCGCAGGCAAGAAGACCGCAGTGATCGACTTCGACGTCGGGCTGCGCAACCTGGACCTGATCATGGGCTGCGAGCGCCGCGTGGTGTACGACCTCATCAACGTGATCCAGGGCGAGGCCAACCTGAGCCAGGCGCTGATCAAGGACAAGCAGTGCGACAACCTCTACGTGCTCGCCGCGTCCCAGACCCGCGACAAGGACGCGCTGACGCAGGAAGGCGTCGAGAAGATCCTGAAGGACCTCGCCGACCAGGGCTTCGACTACATCGTGTGCGATTCGCCGGCCGGCATCGAGACCGGCGCCCTGATGGCGATGCATTTCGCGGACGAGGCGCTGATCGTCACCAATCCCGAGGTGTCCTCGGTGCGCGACTCGGACCGCATCCTCGGCATGCTGGGCTCCAAGACCAAGCGTGCCAAGGAAGGCGGCGAGCCGATCAAGGAACATCTCCTGATCACCCGCTACAACCCGAACCGGGTCGCGGGCGGACAGATGCTGTCGCTGGACGACATCAAGGACATCCTGCGCATCAAGCTGATCGGCGTCATTCCCGAATCCGAGAGCGTGCTGCAGGCCTCCAACCAGGGCGTGCCCGCGATCCACGACAAGGAAAGCGATGTCGCGCAGGCCTACATGGACGTGGTCGCCCGCTTTTTGGGCGAAGACCGGCCGATCCGCTTCATCGAAGCCGAGAAGCCCAGCTTGTTCAAGCGGCTCTTCGGCACGAGGTAAGCATGTCCTTTCTCACATTCCTGCTCGGCGAGAAGAAGAAGACGGCCAGCGTGGCCAAGGAGCGGCTGCAGATCATCCTGGCGCACGAGCGCGGCAGCCTGGGCGGCAAGCGCCCGGACTTCCTGCCCGAGCTGCAGCGCGAACTGATCGCGGTGATCTCGAAGTACGTGTCGATCAAGGCGGAAGACATCAAGGTCAACCTCGAGAAGCAGGACGACCTCGACGTGCTGCAAGTCAAGATCGAATTGCCCGAATCGGGCGCGACGCTCTCGGCGCGCTGAGCCGCTCGCTAGGCGCTGCCGGGCGCAGCGCGACCCTGCCTCCGTAGCGCTCGCCCTCGCGCCTGGCGAGACCCCTTCTGCGGGTTTCCATCGCTTTGGCTAACACGCCGTGTGCGCGTATCGTGGCGCCTCCACCACCCTCCGGAGAAAGCGAACCATGGCCACCCGAAGCAGCAGCAAGACGAGCTCCGACGACAAGAGTTCCAGCACCGCTGGAAAGTCCCGTTCCACCGCTTCCGACGCCACCGGCGCCGGTCGAGCCGCCGACTCCTTCGCCAGCGCCCAGGAGGCCTTCGTCAAGCCGCTGCGCGGCATGGCCGAGGGAATGGCGGAGCGCATGCAGAACCTGCCGATGGCCGGCGCTGCCGGTGCCCTGCTGCAGAGCGGCCGCAAGGACCTCGAGGCGCTGATGCAGGCGAACGAGAAGTCCTACCAGGGCCTGCAGACGCTGGTTCAGCGCCAGACCGAGATGCTCAAGGCGTCGATCCTCGACTGGCAGGGCACGGTCAAGGGCATGACCACCGCCGACCCGCGCGAGAACATCGCCAAGCTCGACGCGATGGGCAAGGCGGCCTTCAAGCAGGCCTTGAACGACATCCGCGAACTCTCCGAACTGGCGGCCAAGTCGCAAGCCGAGGCCTTCGACGTGGTGCGCCAGCGCATCCAGGACAACGTCGACGAGGTCGGCAAGCTGCTCAAGACGCCACGCAAGTAGCCGGCAGACGGCCCTTTGTCGCGCCCGGCCCCGGCGCCTTCGCCCGAGGCGAGAAAAGCGCTTGGCAGCCGGACCGCAAGGCGTATATTGGCCGGATTCGCCACCAACGGAACGCCATCCGGTATGCCAACGCCTCCCATCCAAAAAACCGCCACGAAGGCGCAGGCCGAGCAGATCGCGACACGCGAGCGCCTCCGGATCGCGCTGCCCGCCGCGGTCGACCTGCTCCAGCATCGGCAAGCCGGCTTGATCGACACCGACGACATCGATGCGTACGTGCAGCTGAACTGGCTCGAATGGCATGGCGGCGGGCTGCGCTTGACGATCACCGGGCGCAACGTGTGCGCCCAGATGTCGACCCCGGCAACCTGAGCTTCGGCTGTTGCGGTCGTTGCGGCTCTTGCCGACTTACTGGTTGGCGATGATCTGCGCGATCAGGCCGGTGGCGATGGCTGCGAGCACGTAGTCGCCGCCCACGCCGACCCACTGGTAGCCGCGCGGCGGCGCCTGCAGGCGGTGGCTGCGGTAATCGGTCACGACGTAGTTGCGAGCCCGGTATTCGCGCGGCACGTAGCCGCCGCGGCGCCACTCGGCATGTGGGTTGGGATAGGCGCCACGACGGTCGGCGAAGCGGCCGTCCCTGAAGTCGGGCCCGCCGCGGCGCGCGTCGTCCCGATGGTCGAAGCGATGGTCGCGCATCTCGCGATGTTCACGACGGTCCGGTCCGTGGTTGTCGAAGCGGCGGTCTTGTGCAAAGGCACTGCCTGCCATGCACATCGCGAGCGCCGCGGCGGCCGCTGCCATGCGTTGGGTCTTGATCATCCTGAACTCCTTTGCGTTGATGAGGAGTCCAGTGTGGAAGGCCGATGTATCGCGCAGCCGCGTGCTCTGTCAGGCCGCGGTGAAGCAAGGTAAAGCCGTCTTCACCCGCTTCGCGCCATGCGTTCGCTCTTCCAGTACACGTCGTCGCCGCCGTCGACCCGGTTGAGCACGCGGGCCAGCACGAACAGCAGGTCGCTCAGCCGATTGAGGTAGTGCCGCGGTGCCTCGTTGACGATTTGCGCCTCGCCCAAGGCCACCACCGCCCGTTCGGCACGGCGGGCGACGGTGCGGCAGACATGCGCTTGCGAAGCCGCCCGCGTACCCGCCGGGAGGATGAATTCGGCGAGCCGCGGCAGCGCCGCATTGTGCTCGGCGAGCGCCTCGTCGAGCTGCAGCAATGCCTCGGGCTTGAGCAGCGTGTAGCCGGGCATCGACAGCTCGCCGCCGAGGTTGAAAAGCTGATGCTGCACCTCGACCAGCAGCTCTCGCAGCGCCTCCGGCATCGGCTCGCACAGCAGAAGCCCGATGTGCGAATTGAGCTCGTCCACGTCGCCCATCGCATGCACCCGAAGGCTGTCCTTGGAGACCCGCGTGTTGTCGCCGAGGCCGGTGCTGCCGTCGTCGCCGGTGCGGGTTGCGATCTGTGTCAGGCGGTTACCCATGGGGTCCTTGGTGAATGGTTCGGTTCGTAGAATGTTAGACCCCTCCAGGAGACACAAAGATGAACGCCCCGACCGTCCTCTCCCACCTCACGCCCGAGCTGGCGCTGCGCGAGGTTCCCGATGCGCTCATCGATGCGTTGAAGAGCCGTTTCGGCGACCGCTGTTCCACGGCGCTCGCGGTGCGCACGCAACACGGGCGCGACGAGTCGTCCTTCGACGCGCCGCCTCCTTCGGCGGTGGTGTTCGCGGAGAGCACCGAGGACGTGGCCGAGGCCGTGCGGCTTGCCAGCCAGTTCGAGGTGCCGGTGATCCCCTTCGGCGTCGGTTCCTCGCTCGAAGGCCACCTGCTGGCGGTGCAGGGCGGCATCAGCATCGACGTGAGCCGCATGAACCGGGTGTTGTCGGTCAATGCGGACGACCTCACCGTCACCGTGCAGCCTGGCGTGACGCGCAAGCAGCTCAACGAGGAGATCAAGAGCACCGGCCTCTTCTTTCCGATCGATCCGGGCGCCGATGCCTCCATCGGCGGCATGACCGCCACTCGCGCCAGCGGAACGAACGCCGTGCGCTACGGCACCATGCGCGAGAACGTGCTGGCCCTCGAGGTCGTCACCTCGAGCGGCGAAGCCATCCGCACCGGCACCCGCGCCAAGAAGTCCTCGGCCGGCTACGACCTGACCCGACTGATGGTCGGCAGCGAAGGCACGCTCGGCGTCATCACCGAGATCACGCTGCGCATCTATCCGTTGCCCGAGGCCGTGTCGGCCGCGATCTGTTCCTTCCCGAGCATCGAGGCGGCGGTGCGTACCACCATCGAGATGATCCAGCTCGGCGTGCCGATCGCTCGGGTGGAGTTGATCGACGTGAACACGGTCCGCATGGTCAACGCCTACGCCAAGCTGGGCCTGCGCGAGGAGCCGATGCTGCTCATGGAATTCCACGGCTCGCCGTCGAGCGTCAAGGAGCAGGCCGAGGTGGTGCAGGAACTCGCGGACGGCCATGGCGGCAATGCCTTCGAGTGGGCGAGCACGCCCGAGGAGCGCACCCGCCTCTGGACCGCACGGCACAACGCGTACTTCGCGGCGATCCAGTCACGCCCGGGCTGCCGCGCGATTTCGACCGATACCTGCGTGCCGATTTCGCGGCTCGCGGACTGTCTGCTCGAATCGGTTGCCGAGGCCGACGCGAGCGGCATCCCGTACTTCCTGGTCGGCCATGTCGGCGACGGCAACTTCCACTTCGGCTACCTGATCGATCCGAACGATGCGGACGAGCGCGCACGCGCCGAGCGGCTCAACGTGGCGCTGGTGAGCCGGGCCATTTCACTGGAAGGCACCTGTACCGGCGAGCACGGCGTCGGTCTGCACAAGATGGACTTCCTGGTGACCGAAGCCGGCGCCGGCGCGATCGACATGATGCGCACGATCAAGCGGGCGCTCGATCCGAAGAACATCATGAACCCGGGAAAGATCTTCACGGTCTAGCCGCGGCGACCGCGCCGTCGGCAGCGACCGCGCCGACGGTTCCGAGCGCCGCGCCTCGAAGCCGCTGCTGCGGTCGGGCGCCGCGTAGGGCAGCGCCGTCCCCCAGTCGACAGGCGTTATTTCTTCTGGTTGCGACGCGGCTGCGTCGATGCCGGCACCGGCTGCGGCGCCGACGTCTGCGAGGGCGGCGCAGCGCCGTCGACCGAAAGCCTGCCGCCGCCGCCGAGCCCCTGCCCCTGCACGGTCTGCGCCTTGTAGTTGCGCAGCGAGACGACCATCTGGTTGAAGGCGTCCATGAAGGCGGCGCTGATCACCTTGCCCTGCGCCGTATTCGTGTAGCCGCCGAGCGCACCACCGCCGGAGCCGCCGAACACCGTTCCGAAGGCGCCGAAATCGGTCTTGGAGGCGCTGCCCTCGGATGCCGCCACCTGGACCCCCGAGCGGTTGTCGATCAAGGTGAGGAGCGCGCTGGCTTCCTTGGTCTGCAGGTTGCCGCCGACCGCGCTGATCACGCCGCCGTAGCGCCCGCCGACCAGCCCGCCCAGACCGCCGCCGATACCGCCCGCGTTCTGGTTGCTGAAGACGATTTCGGGCGAAAGGCCGTAGTCCGAGGCGACCATCTGACCGGCGCCGAAATTGCTGCCCTGGCGCATCTCGCCCGACTGCATCAGCTGGCGTTCGCGCGACATCGCGTTCATGCCGGCCGCACCGCGCTCGACCACGACGAAGCAGTTCGATTGCTGCACCAGGAGGCGCAGCAGGTTGGCCGTCGGCGGCAGACGGTATTCGTTGCGAAGAATGGTGTACCAGCCGGCCGACTGGTTCTCGATGAGCGACACGGTGCCGAGCGGCGCCGCGCAGCGTTCGAGGCTGCTGCTGGTGTTGGCGGAAGCCGTTCCGGCGGCGCTGCCGGTGGCGACCGTCTTGGCGGATTGGCTGCCCATCTGCATGTCGGTGGTCTGGCAGCCGGCCAGCAAGGCCGCGCCGAGGGCGATCGATGCGAGCGCAGGGCTCGTGGAACGGCGGATGGTCGGCATGATGGCCCCTTTTCGATGCGGCTTGGAAGGCTGGATAGAACAGCCTTCGAGCTTAGGCGCCGTGTCTTGCGGCGCCAATCGAACGGAAGCAGGAGCCGGCCTGCCGCCCCGGCCTATGCCGTTTGTCGGATCCGGTCGATCAGGCCGTTGAGCGCCTCCAGCGAGCCGAAATGGATGGCGAGTTCGCCGCTCTCGGTCAACTTGCCGCCCTTCTTGCTTCGCTTCTTGACGCGAACCTCGACCCGGGCAGCCAGCAGATCGGCGAGTTCTTCCTCGACCCGCTGCAGGTCGCGCGACTTCGACTCGGCGGCGGTGCGCTTCGGCGGCACCAGGCTGAATTCGGCGGCCAGCTTCTTGACCAGCGCCTCGGCCTCGCGCACCGACATCTTCTTGGCTGCGATCTGGTTCGCGGCCGTGATCTGGGTGCCCTTGTCGAGCGACAGCAGCGCCCGGGCGTGACCCATGTCGATGTCGCCCGCCATCAGCATCTGCTGCGCCGGCTCGGCCAGGTTGAGAAGCCGGAGCAAGTTGCTCGCAGCGCTGCGCGACCGGCCGACCGCTTGAGCCGCGCTTTCGTGAGTTAGCCCAAACTCTCCGACCAGGCGTTGCAGGCCTTGAGCTTCTTCAAGAGGGTTCAGGTCTTCGCGCTGGATGTTCTCGATCAGCGACATGGCGGCCGCCGCTTCGTTCGGCACGTCGCGGACGAGAACCGGAACCGTATCCAGGCCGGCCAGCTTGGCGGCGCGGAACCGCCGTTCGCCCGCGATGATCTCGAACTCGGCGTTCTTCTGATCCGCCAGATCCGCGTCCAGCCGCCGCACCAGGATCGGCTGCATGATGCCCTGGGCCTTGATGCTCTCGGCCAACTCGTAGAGCGCGCCTTCGTCCATCCGGGTGCGCGGCTGGTAGACGCCGGGCACCATCTGGTCGAGGCGCAGCGAGGTGGGATTCGGTATCGGCAAGGGCTCGGCGCCGGCGACGGCGTCCGGCCCGCTATAGGTCGGGCCCAGCAGGGCTTCGAGTCCGCGGCCGAGGCCCTTGGGTTTCTTGGTTGCCATGACGGTCATTCTTTTTCCATTAATTCGTTCAGGTGGGCACGGCCCTCGGGCCAGTCTCCGAGGCCGGAGTCGGCGTTGAGATGACCGCGGGCGCCGGCGTCGACGAAGCGCGAGCCCCATGAGGCTGCCATCCCCCGCGATCGGTCCTGGGCGCAGTAGGGATCGTTGCTCGCCGCGACCAGCAGGCTCTGGAAAGGCAGCGGCCGGCGCTCGATCGGTGCCCAACCGGGAATCATCTGGCGCAGGTCGTCGCGTTCCAGGTCGCCCGGCGCCACCAGCAGGGCCGCTGCGACCCGTGAGGTATGGGCCGAATGAGCAGACCAGGCCGCCACCAGCAGGCAGCCAAGGCTGTGCGCGACCAGCACCACACGACCGGGCGCAGCCAGGATTTCTTCTTCGACCCGGGCGCACCAATCGCCGCGGAGCGGACGAACCCAATCGTGCTGCTCGACGCGCCGATCGCCGTGGATGGCCTCCCAACGGCTTTGCCAATGCCCGGGCTCGCTGCCCTGCCAGCCGGGTAGTTGAAGGATGGTGGTCAGCTGCCCCACGTGGCGCGTCTCATTCATTCGCCGTCGGGGCTTTGCAGCGTGAAGATCGGCGTGGCCGGCGGCGAGCTGGCGGGGGCTTTCGGCTGTGATTCCACCGACGGGGCCAGGCGCTGCGTGGCGGCACTGCGTGACTGCCCTGCCGGGCCGCGGGCGGGCGAAATCGCCGCAGGCGCACCTGAAGCCGGTGCCGGTGCCGGTGCCGGTGCCGGTGCCGGTGCCGGTGCTCGCACCGGTGGCGATGCAGGTGCCGCGGTCGAAGCCGACAAGCTTGCAAACGCGCTGGCTGGCGGGAGCTTGCGCACCAGTTCCTCCGCGAAGGCCACGAAAGCCTGACTACCCTTGGCCGCCGGGTCGAAGACCACGCCCGGCAAACCGTAGCTCGGCGCTTCGGCGAGCCTCACGTTGCGAGGAATCAGCGTGTCGAAGACCTTGTCGCCGAAATGGCTTTTGAGTTGGTCGCTTACCTGCTGCTGGAGCGTGATGCGCGGATCGAACATGATCCGCAGCAGACCGATGATCTGCAGGTTCTTGTTCAGGTTGGCATGAACCTGCTTGATCGTGTTCACCAGGTCGGTCAGCCCCTCGAGCGCGAAGTATTCGCACTGCATCGGCACGATCACCCCGTGAGCGGCGCACAGCCCGTTGAGCGTCAGCAAGCTCAAGCTCGGCGGGCAGTCGATCAGGATGAAGTCGTAGTCGGCACCGGCAACCGCCAGAGCCGTCCTCAGGCGCTTTTCACGGCGGTCCAGCGCCACCATTTCGACCTCGGCGCCAGCAAGTTCACGGTTCGCTCCGAGCACGTCGTAGCCGCACTTTTCTGCCCGGACCGAGGCCTCGGCAACCGATGCCGACTCGAGCAGCACGTCGTAGACGGTGGTTTCGAGTTGCCGCTTGTCGATGCCCGAACCCATGGTGGCGTTGCCCTGCGGGTCCAGGTCGATCATCAACACGCGCTGTCCGACCTTGGCCAACCCTGCCGCCAGATTGACGGTGGTGGTCGTCTTGCCGACGCCGCCCTTTTGGTTGGCGATACAGAAGATCTTGGCCATCAGCGGGAGACGGCGAGCTTGACGCCGAAGCCGATCAGAAAGATGCCGGCCAGCTTCTCGAGCGTGGATCGAACCCGCGGATTGGCGCGCATCCGCTCGGCCAGGAAGTAGGTCAAGAGCGTGGCGAGCAAACCATAGGCGAAGGTGAGCGCTGCAATCGTCGCCGCCATGAAGGCGAAGGTGGCGAAGCCTTGATGACGCGCCGGATCGACAAAGAGCGGAAAGAACGCCATGTAGAAAACAATGGCTTTTGGGTTCAGCAGGGTGATGAGCAGCGCTTGCCGAAAGTATTGCCGCGGACGAATGTTCAGGATCGGCGCGGCACCGGGCTTGGCGGTGAGCATTTTGAACCCAAGCCAAGCCAGGTAGCCGGCACCGAGCCATTGCACGGCCGCAAATGCAGCGGGATAGGCCGCCAGCAACGCTGCCACGCCGGCAACCGCAGCCCACATGAGCACCTGATCGCCTGCGATCACGCCCAACGTGGCCGCCAAGCCACCGCGGATGCCGCCTTTGCCAGTCGACGTGATCAGCGCCAGGTTTCCCGGCCCGGGAATCGCCAGGAAGATGATGATGGCAGCGACGAACGCGCCGTAGTCAGCAATGCCGAACATGGAAAACCTTGAAGCAAGAGGGATCGAGTCTAAGCCAGCGGTTCAGCGCCGCATTCGCCTTCTTGCTTTCGCGCCCAGACGATGCAGCGCGCTGCGTCCAACCCAGGAACATCGAGTTGTTCCACGTGAAACACATCGATGCCGCTGCCGAGACCGGAGAGTTCGTCCGTCGGTACTTTGCCCTTTAGCGCCATCCAACAACCTTCCGAGGAAAGCAGGTGTCGCGAGCCATCGAAGAAATCCGCAAGCGACGCGAACGCTCGCGAGCTGATCACCGCGTACTGGCCTCGGTGTGCCTCGACCCGCTCATGAACCGCGCGGAGATTTTCCAAGCGAAGTTCGGCAGCTACCTGCTGCACGAACGCCACCTTCTTTGCCACGGCATCCAGGCAAGTCACGTTCAAATCTCGTCGCATGATCGCGATGACCACGCCCGGCAAGCCGGCGCCCGAACCCACGTCCAGCAAGTCGCCCGCGCTGGCGAACTGGCGCGCGAGCGGTGGCATTGCTGCCAAACTGTCGAGAAGGTGATGGCTCAGCACAGAGTCCGTGTCACGCAAGGCGGTCAAGTTGTAGACCTTGTTCCACCGGAGTATCAATTTGCCGAAGGCGAGCAGCTGTTCCAGCTGAAGCTCGCTCAGCTGAAGTCCGAGGGCTTCACCGCGCGATCGCAAACGCTCGACGTCGCTCATTCGGCTTGCTGCGCCTCGGTGGCCACCGCGGCGGCATCCATTCCAAGGCCTTTGCCGTGGCGCCGAAGATGCACCATCAGCAACGAAATGGCAGCCGGCGTGATGCCGGAAATGCGCGAAGCGAGTCCCAGCGTTTCGGGTCGATGCTTGTTCAACTTTTGGCGGACTTCAAAGCTGAGCGCAGAGACCTCGCTGTAATCGAGATCCGCAGGAAGCTTGAGGCTTTCCAGTCGAGAGGCTCGCTCGACTTCGTCATGCTGGCGGCCGATATACCCGGCGTACTTCGCAGCAATCTCGATCTGCTCGATCTCGACTTCGCCGAGTTCGACCATCGGCCCGTACTTGCCGCCGTCCAGCGACATCAAGTTCTTGTAGCTGACGCCAGGGCGCCGCAGCAGGTCGCCCAGGTTGTACTCGCGTTCGATGGCCTTTCCGAGTACCCGCGCAGATTCTTCAGGCGGAAGATTGCGCGGGTTGACCCAGACCGACTTCAGCCGCTCTGTTTCACGTGAAACATCGTCGCGCTTTCGGCAGAACGCGGTCCAGCGAGCATCCTCCACAAGCCCCAACTTTCGGCCTGCTTCGGTCAGGCGCATGTCGGCGTTGTCTTCCCGCAGCTGCAGCCTGAACTCTGCGCGGCTGGTGAACATGCGATACGGCTCGGTCACGCCCTTGGTGATCAGGTCGTCGACCAGCACGCCGATATAGGCTTGGTCACGCCGCGGCAGCCACGGCTCGTCGCCCCGACACTGCAGGGCTGCATTCAAGCCGGCAAACAGACCTTGGGCCGCCGCTTCTTCATAGCCGGTGGTGCCGTTGATCTGCCCGGCGAAGAACAAGCCCTTGATAGCCCGCGTCTCGAAGTTGCTCTTGAGCTCGCGTGGGTCGAAGTAGTCGTATTCGATGGCATAGCCCGGACGAAGGATGTGCGCGTTCTCAAGCCCCTGCATCGACCGGACCAGATCGAGCTGGACATCGAAAGGCAAGCTGGTCGAGATGCCGTTCGGGTAGTACTCGTTCGTGGTCAAACCCTCGGGCTCGAGAAAGATCTGGTGGCTGTCCTTGTCCGCGAACCGATTGACCTTGTCCTCGACGCTCGGGCAATAGCGCGGTCCGACGCCATCGATCTTGCCGGTGAACATCGGCGATCGATCGAAACCCGATCGGATGATCTCGTGGGTGCGTGCGTTGGTCGACGTGATCCAGCAAGGAACCTGTCGCGGGTGCATGTCGACGCTGCCCATGAAACTGAAGACCGGCAAGGTCTCGCTGCCACCCGGCATGCCATCACCAGGCTGCTCGACACACTTGGCGAAGTCGATGGTTCGGCCATCCAGGCGAGGCGGCGTGCCGGTCTTGAGCCTTCCCTGCGGCAACTTGAGTTCTTTCAAGCGCGCAGACAGCGAAACCGCTGGCGGGTCACCCGCGCGCCCCGCCTGGTAGTTGTCGAGACCCACGTGGATTCGCCCATCCAGGAAGGTGCCGGCGGTCAGCACCACTGCTCGCGCGCGGAATCGAATGCCGACCTGCGTGACGGCGCCCACGACCTTGTCGCCTTCGATCATGAGGTCATCGACGGCTTGCTGGAACAGCATCAGGTTCGGCTGATCTTCGAGCCGCCGACGGATAGCCGCCTTGTAGAGGATTCGATCGGCCTGCGCCCGGGTGGCACGCACCGCCGGGCCCTTGCTCGAATTGAGAATGCGGAATTGAATGCCGGCCTCGTCGGTCGCGATGCCCATCGCACCGCCGAGCGCATCCACTTCCTTCACCAGGTGGCCCTTGCCGATCCCGCCGATCGACGGGTTGCAGCTCATCTGGCCGAGCGTTTCGATGTTGTGTGTCAGCAGCAAGGTTCGAGCGCCCATCCGCGCCGATGCCAAGGCCGCTTCGGTTCCGGCATGGCCGCCGCCAACGACGATGACGTCGAATTCTTCGGGATAGAGCATGAATGGTTGCGCGCCTGCGCCGGCTGCGATGAGGGGCATCGATTTTATCCACCGATGCCAGGCTCTGCAGGGCCGTTCGGCAGATGGCCCTGCATGGCAACGGCGCCGCAAATCCTTAACCAGCCTAGCATCTTCGCTATTGTTTTAATAGCAGCATCCGCCTGCCGACCGGGTGGGCACGAAGCGCGGAGTTGGCAGCGCTGCCCGGCGCGCTCTTTCGGCTTGACCCGCCGCGCTGATCGGTTGCGCTGATCCGCCGTGCTAAACCGTCTTGCTAATCCGCCGCGTTAATCCGCCGCGTTGATCCGGCGGGTTAATCCGGCGGGTTAATCCGGCGCGTGAATCCGCCGCGCCGTTTCGCCGTACTAATCCGTCGCGCTCAGCGTATGAGCCGACGACTCCGGATCGCTGTCACCGGTCACCGCGACCGGCACCGGTTTTTCGATGCCGACCAATTGCCCGCTCGGCTCGGGCGTGGTCGAAGGCGACAACGATTCATCCTGCGTTTCCCGAACGACCAGGCTCTTCCCGGTCATCTGCACCGGGCCGAAGATCGTGCAGAAAGCGACGTCCTTGGCATCGCGCCCGGTGCCGACCCGCACCAGCCGATCCACCGGCGCCATCCGCGTCGGATCGAACAGCACCCACTGGCCGCCGATCCACGCCTCGAACACCGCATGGAAGTCCTGCGGCGGCTCGCTGAACCAGACATAGCCGACCACCAGCCGCGCCGGGATGTTCAAGGCCCGGCAGAAAGTGATGCCGAGGTGCGCGAAGTCGCGGCAGACACCTGCGCGCTCGACGAACACTTCGCGCGCCGTCGTCGTCGACACGCTGCTGCCCGGCTCGTAGGTGATGCTTTCGTAGATCCAGTCGACGATCGCCTGCACCCGTCCGATGCCCTGCGGCAAGTCGCCGAAAAGCTGCTGCGCGCAGCGCGACATGAGATCCGACTCGCAGTACCGGGTCGGCATCAGATAGTGGATCAGTTCGTTCGGAACCCGGTTGACCGGCACTTCCTCGAGGTCCGGCGAAACGATCGGCTGGGCGCGCTGAACATGCGCCTTGTACGAGATGCGGAGCGGCCCCGGCGCGGCGTCGAAGCGGAAGAAACGGTTGCCGCTCGATTCGTCGCAGAAGGCCTGCAGCTTCACCGGCGGCTCGATGGTGAGCTTTTCGCTGATCACCGCCTGCGATCCGCTCCGTGCCGCTTCGATGTTGAGCAGCATGTGAGCCGGCGCGCGGACTTCGTAGTCCAGTTGCGCTTCGATGGTCGAGAAATGCATGGCGATGAACCGGCTTCGTCACCGGCAGAAAAGAGGTGGCCACAAAAAAGATGCGGCGCCCGGAGGCACCGCATCGGCATGGTTGTCGGATCGATCGGCGCCGATCGCGCCGCGCGGTCCCCGCAGTGCGAGACCCGCTACCCTGGCTAGTCGATCGCCTTCTTCACCGCGCCGACACCCAATGCGGCCAGCACCAGGAAGATCACGGCCAGGATCAGGAACAGACCGAACAACACCTTCGCGATGCCTGCTGCGCCTGCGGCCACGCCGCCGAAGCCCAAAGCACCTGCCACCAGCGAAACGATCGCAAAAATGATCGCGTACTTCAACATGCTCAGCTCCTTGTCGAGACGGCCATCCGCCCCTTGAAGCCCAGCATAGGAATGCACCCGGCTGTTCCGGATAGTCGCCACGCCTTTCGAGCCGTAGGACAAAAACGGGACGGGTTCGAAACCGCTAGCATCGACCCGCATTCATCCACACACAACAAACCCGTTCACCCTGGAGCAATCGAATGAAACTGTATTTCTCGCCCGGCGCCTGCTCGCTTTCTCCGCACATCGTGCTGCACGAGGCCGGTCTCGCGTTCGAGCCGGTCATGGCCAGCACCAAGACCCACAAGCTGGCCGATGGCGGCGACTACTACGAGATCAATCCGCTCGGCTACGTGCCGATGCTCGAACTGGACGACGGCACGCGGTTGCGCGAAGGCCCGGCGATCGTGCAGTACATCGCCGACCTGGCGCCCGCCAAGAACCTCGCGCCGGCCGCCGGCACCCTGCAGCGCTATCGGCTGCAGGAGTGGCTCAACTTCATCGGCACGGAGATGCACAAGGGCTATTCGCCGATGTTCAACCCGAACATGCCCGAAGAAGCCAAGACCATCGCGCAGACCCGACTCAAGTCCCGCTACCAATGGCTCGATGGCCAGTTGAAGGACAAGGAGTACCTGATGGGCGAACACTTCAGCGTGGCCGATGCCTACCTGTTCACCGTCACCAACTGGGCCAAGCCGACCAACCTCGACCTCGCGCCCTATCCCAACGTGCAAGCCTGGCATGCCCGTGTCGGCGAACGTCCGGCCGTGCAGGCCGCGCTCAAGGCCGAGGCCGACGCCAAGGCTGCCGCGGCCTGACCTGAACCTGCGCCCGAACCTGCTCCTGAAGCGACAGGCGCCCTAGAGCAGATCCGGCCGCTCGCGCATGCGGGCGGCGGTCTGCCGGATCGCGGCGACATCCGCTTCGCCGAATCGCTCGAGGTTGCGGGTCATCATCACGGTCCGCGGGTTCGCCTTCAGCATCGTCTCGTGGCGAGCGACGAAGTCCCAGTACATCACCGTCATCGGGCATGCGCCCTCGCCGCTTCGAACACCCGGCTTGTAGCGGCAGCTGTCGCAGTAATTGCTCATGCGCCGGATATAGGCGCCGCCGCCCGCATAGGGCTTGGTCACGAAGCGGGCGCCGTCCGCGAAGAGCGACATGCCGACCGTGTTCGGCAACTCCACCCATTCGATCGCATCCACGTACACCGACAGATACCAGGCGTGCACCTGCGAAGGCGCCACGCCGAAGGTCAGCGCGAAGTTGCCGGTGACCATCAAGCGCTGGATGTGATGCGCGTAGCCGCGCGCGAGCGTCTGGCCGATCGACTGGCGCATGCAGTTCATCTGCACCTCGCCGGTCCAGTACCAGCCCGGAAGGTCGGCTTCGTGTCCGAGCACGTTGGCTTCGAGCAGCTTCGGCATCCGCCACCAGTAGACGCCCCGCATGAACTCGCGCCAGCCGAGGATCTGACGCACGAAGCCTTCGACCGCCTCGAGCGGTGCCCGGTGGGCCTTCCATTCGGCGACCGCGGCCGCGATCACCTCTCGGGGATCGAGCAACTTGAGATTGAGCGATGACGACAGGAGGCCGTGGTACAGGAAGGGCTCGTCCGTCCACATCGCATCCTGGAAGCGACCGAAGTCCTGCAGCCGATGCGCCATGAAGTCCTCGAGCGCGAGCAGCGCGTCGGCGCGGGTCACCGGCCAGTCGAACTGCTCGGCGCTGCCGTAGTGATCGCCGAAATGCAGCTCGACGTCCGCCAGCACTTCCCGCGTGACCGCATCCGGCTCGAAGCTGGGTGGGCGCGGCAGCAGGCCCGGCCCGGCGCGGCCGAAGGCGCCGCGGTTGTCGTGGTCGAAGTTCCACTGCCCGCCAGCCGGACCGCCGGCGGGATCGAGCAGCAGCTGGTGCTTCTCGCGCATCCGCCGATAGAAGGCTTCCATCACCAGCCGCGACTTGCCGCGGACATGGTCCCTGAATTCGGATCGCGAGGCGAGGAAGTGCAGGTCGTCGCGCTGGTCGAGCCGCACGCCGGCCTCGCGGCAGCATTCGGCGATGGCTTGTTCCAGGCGCCATTCGCCGGCCTCGACCATCACCACCGCCTGGGGCGCGTGGCGCGCGATCGCATCCGCCAATGCATCCGCGAGGGTCGCGAAATCGTGGCTGCCGATGCGCCGGTAGGCGAGCGGCCAGCCGCGCGCCTGCACCTCGAGCGCGAAGTGCCGCATCGCCGAGAAGAAGATGGCGGTGCGCATCTTGGTGCTCGGCACATGCTCGGATTCCTCGCGCACCTCGGCCATCCAGATCGCATCCCGGGCGGGATCGAAACGCTCGAGTGCGACGCTGGTCGGGCTGAGCTGGTCGCCCAGCACCACGACCAGGTGCCGCAGCGGGGATGGCAATGCGCGTTGCGGCTGCAGGCCTTCGAAGCCGCCGTCGAGCGATTCGGGGGAGGGTTCGCTCGCACCGCTCGCGCGATGGGCCTCGCCGGGTTCGCCGCTGATGCCGCTCGCGTCGCTCATGTCGCTGATGCCGCTGATGCCGCTGATGCCGCTGATGCCGCTGATGTCATCATCCTTCGCTCGCCTCGAACTCGACGCCTCTTTCATCCCGCCGACGGGCGCGTCAAAGGCTTCTGCCTCGATGCCAACAAGGCGCCCATCCAGAGCGCGAGCGCCGAGAAGACCAGCCCGCGTGCGAGCCCGCCCGCGCCGTCCGAGATCCAGCCGGTCGCGGTCGGCCCGACGATCTGTCCGAGCGCGAACACCACCGTGAAGACGCTGATGCCGGCCACCCATCGCTCGCGCGGCAGGTTGTGGCGCACCAGCGCCGTGGTCGAAGCCACCACCGACAGGAACACGCCGCCGAAGAGCAAGCCCGAGACCATCGTCGACCACCAGGCCGGGCTCAGCACCGGCAACACGGTCGCGATGCCGAGCAAGGCATTCAGCACCGACTGCGGCTGCCCGCCGCGATACCGGTCGAGCAAGCCGGCCCAGAGCCGCGACGACAGCACGCAGGCCACGCCGAGCAAGGCATAGAAGAGCGTGACGTCGCCCGGCCGGGCGCCCTGCTCCCGCAGCAACGCGATCACGAAGGTCATGTAGCCGATGTAGCCGGTGCCGAAGCAGGCATAGCCGGCGAGCGCCCAGCCGAACGGTCGGATCAGGCCCTGGTTTCGCGGTGGTGGCGCCGCGACGACTCGAAGCGCCGGATTTGCCTTCTGGCGCCCATCCCCCTCCAACTCCAACTCCAAGGATCGCGCCGCCCGCCACAACACCGCTGTCGCGGCGAGACTGGCAGCGGCGAGCGCCCACCAGGCCCAGGCCCAGCCGTGCGGCACGGAACTCGCCGCCTCGAGCACCTGCGGCACCAGCAAGGCGGACAAGGTGATGCCGAACCCGGTGCCGCCGTAGTAGATGCCGAGCAGAAAGCCCGCGCCGGTCGGCTCCCGTTCGCCGAGCCGCGCCGCCAGCAGGCCACCGGCCACGAACACCCAGGCGCTGGCAAGACCTGCAAGCAGCCGCTGCACCAGAAGGGCCGGCGCCGAGACGAAGAAGCCGCTCGCCGCCATGAACAGGCTGGCCAGCAGCGCACCGGCGACCAGCAGCCTCGCCGCGCCGAAGCGCCGCATCAGCGCCGGCGTGCCGAGCGCTCCGAGCAGGTAGCCGGCCGCGTTGGCCGTGTTCATGCCGCCGGCCAGCGCGTAGCTCCAGCCCAGGTCGCTTCGCATCGGCGGCAGCAACAAGCCGTAGGAGAAGCGGGTGATGCCGAGCGACACCGCCGCGCCCATCGACAGCGCCAAGGCGATCCAGAGCGGATTCGGCGGGTCGTTCTTCGCGGCTTGGAGGGTCGTCATCGGCGCGAATCATTCTGCGGCATGCGCCATGCACCTACCAGAGGGACGAGAACCCGACGACAAGCAGGTCGCCGAGCTTGCGATTAGCCTTGTGCCATCAAGCAGCGCTTGTCTTGCGATCGGCCCATCGGCGATCGCCCCATCGATCCAACCCATCCAGATGACCACTCTCTTCGACCCCCTGAAAGCCGGCGACCTCGAACTCGCCAACCGAATCGTCATGGCGCCGCTCACCCGCAATCGCTCGCCGAACGCCATCCCGCCCGACATCGCGGTCACCTACTACGCGCAGCGCGCCACCGCCGGGCTCTTGATCACCGAGGCCACCGCCATCAGCCACCAGGGCCAGGGCTACTCCGACGTGCCCGGCCTCTACGGCACCGAGCAGCTCGACGCCTGGAAGCGCGTCACCGACGCGGTGCACGAGGCCGGCGGAAAGATCGCGGTCCAGCTCTGGCATGTCGGCCGCATCTCGCATGTCGACCTGCAGCCCGAAGGCGGTGCGCCGGTCGCGCCCTCGGCCATTCCGGCCAAGGCCAAAACCGTGCTGATCAAGAACGGCAAGGCCGAGTACGTCGACACTTCGCCGCCCCGCGCGCTCGATGCAAGCGAGCTGCCCGGCATCGTCCATACCTTCGCGGCCGCGGCGCGCAACGCGGTCGAGACCGCCGGCTTCAACGGCGTCGAGATCCACGGCGCCAACGGCTACCTGCTCGACCAGTTCCTCAAGTCGGGCAGCAACCGGCGCACCGACGACTACGGCGGCAGCATCGAGAACCGCGCCCGCCTGCTTCTCGAAGTGACCCGCGCGGTCGCCGAAGCCGCCGGACCCGGCCGCACCGGCATCCGCCTGTCGCCGGTGACGCCGGCCAACGATGCGCAGGACGACGATCCGCAGCCGCTCTTCGACTACGTGGTCAGAGAGCTCGGGCCGCTCGGCCTTGCCTACGTCCACGTCATCGAAGGCGCCACCGGCGGGCCGCGCGAAATCAAGGACCGGCCGTTCGACTACGAAGCGCTGCGCGCCGCCTACCGCGCGGCCGGCGGCAAGGGCGCCTGGATGGTGAACAACGGCTACGACCGCCCGCTGGCCGAACAGGCGCTCCAGGAAGGCGACGACCTGGTCGCCTTCGGCCGCCCCTTCATCTCGAACCCGGACCTGGTGAGGCGCCTGCGCGAAGGGGCCGAACTCAACCAATGGGACAAGGACACCTTCTATGGCGGCGGCGCCGAGGGCTACATCGACTACCCGGCGCTGGCCTGACCATTGATGGGATCGCCGGGACCGCTCGCGAGCGGCTGCCGGCGACGACCGAACGTGCAGCTTGCCGACCTCGGCGGGCTGCGCGATTTTCAGAACCTCGACATGGAGCATCCGATGAGTCAGAAATTCCAGGTAACCGGCATGAGCTGCAGCCACTGCGTCGACAACGTACAAGACGCGGTCAAGACGATCGACCCCTCCGCCCAGGTGACGGTCGATCTCGAAACCGGGCATGTCGATGTCCTCAGCGAACATCCGCGGCAAGACATCGTCGCAGCGATCGAGAACGCGGGATACAAGGCCCAGTAGCGACAAAGTGCTCACCACAGCTGCGATCTCGCAGCCGAAGTGAACACTAAAGTTGTGTTTTTTGTTTCAAAGTGCAAAATGCGAGGACCGTTTAGACCGACCTGAATCGCCATGCTTTCGTCCATCCTGCCCAGTTCGATGCGCCAGTCCGCCTACCGCCGGAAGTTCATGGACAACGTCGAGGAAAACCTCTTCATGGGGTCCTTCGAAAGCTTCGCAGCCGCGGAGGCGGGTGCGCCGCCCAGCAAGGCGATCGGCTACGACAACGAGGAAGCGGCCAAGACGCTCTACAGCCACCAGGTCTACTTCTACGATTACCCGGCGCTGTTCTGGCTCGGTCGATCGCTGGACGCCGGCATGCGCACCGTGTTCGACCTGGGCGGCCATGTCGGAATCAAGTACTACGCGTTCCGCCGCATGCTCGACTACCCGGCGGCCCTGCGCTGGACGGTGTGCGACGTGCCCGGCGTCGCCAAGACCGGGCAGGCCCTGGCGGTGGAGCGCGGCGCCACGGCCCAACTCGACTTCTGCACCGACTTTCGTGCGGCGAGCGGCTATGACGTGCTCTATGCCTCGGGCAGCCTCCAGTACCTGCCGACCCGCATCGCGGAAATCATCGCGGCGCTGCCGGTCAAGCCGCGCCGCATCATCCTGAACACCACCGCCGTGCATCCCGAGCGCACGCTCTTCACGCTCAACAGCATCGGCTTCGCGGTCTGCCCGTACCGCATCCAGCACCAGGACGAACTTTTGGCCGAGCTCACCGCGTCGGGCTACAAGCGCCGCGACGTCTGGCGCAACGAAGGCAAGCCGATCGAGGTGCCTTTCGTCGACGGCGGCGACAAGCCCTACTACGCGGGCTGCTGCTTCGACCTGGTGTAGCCGAGGCCGAGCCGCCCGCCCGGACGCTTCAGCGCCCGCGCACCATCGACAAGACCTGCGAAGGATTCAGCGTCCGGGCCTTTTCCTGGATCGCCGGCAGGTAGCGGGTCTGGATGCCCTGGGCTTCCTGCGCCACGCTGGCGTAGGTGTCCTTCAACATCTGGGTGGAGAGCGTTCGACCGCCGGCGTAGTAGCGCTTGGCCACGTGCCCGAGCGCATAGGTCGCCGCGAAGCTCATGCCGGAGCTCACCGCCTGGTTGCCGAGGCCGCGCAGCAGCCCGCCGCCGACCTTGCCGAGCAGCCCGCCGAGGAGCTTGCGCCCGGCCTGCTCCAGGTATTGCGAGGTGAGGCCGACGCCCACCGTGGCCAGGAAGTCCTTCACATGGCCGCTATCGAGCTCGTAGCCGTGCGCCTTGCCGATGCCGTAGACCAGCTTCATCTGCAGCGGGATGATGGCCATGGTCGAGAGCGTTTCGGGTAGCAGCTCGAGCGCGCCGTTCAGGATGGCCGCATCGAGGATGGACTTGTCGAGCACGGCTTCGTCGACCAGCGGCCTGGCGGCCGCGGCGGGCAGCGACGCGGGCGAGGTCGCTGCTGCCGGCACCATCGCCGAGCCGGCCACGCCGGCCGCAGCAGCCGTCACCGCCGGCAAGACCTCGAGCGGCGCGGAAGCCATGGATTCAGCATCCTTCGAAAACCGCTCCGCCGCCGCCGCTTCGAGACCGAGCAAGGTTCGCACTTCGGCCAGAAAGCGCTTCTCGGTCTCCGACTGCGTACCGTCCGCATCGCAGACGCACACCGCCATCTCGTAGGCCAGCTGCTTCGCATCCCGGCTTTCGAGGGCCGCGACCAGTTCGGCGAGCGATACCCGCTTCATCAACACGTCCTGGCAGAAGGCCGGCAGATTCATGCCGCCGGAATCCGACAGGCCCTCCGCGATGCGCTTGATTTCGTCGCGTTCTCGGTCGTGCTTGTCGCCATCCGCGAAGGCGGCCAAGAGACTCAGCTTGACGATGGCCTGGGTTTCGACAGGGGTCATGGGATCGGTTCTCCTACGGGGTTCGGCCCGGTTCGTTCCGCCTCGGCGCCAAAGGTTCCGGGCGCTACCATCGCCGGCATGCCACCCAAGCCCCGGATCCTGATCGCCGAAGACGAATCCGCGATCGCCGACACGCTTCGCTACGTGCTCGAGACCGACGGCTTCCTGCCCGTGTGGTGCCCGACCGCCGCCGAGGCGATCGCCCGGTTCAGGGCCGAGCCGCCGGCACTTGCGATCCTGGACGTCGGCCTTCCGGACATGAATGGTTTCGAGCTTTTCAAGCGGCTGCAAGCGCTGCCCGGCGCCGCGGCCGTTCCGATGCTGTTCCTCACGGCCCGGAGCGACGAGATCGACCGCGTGGTGGGGCTCGAACTCGGCGCGGACGACTATGTCGCCAAGCCCTTCTCGCCGCGCGAGCTGGTGGCGCGGGTCAGGAGCATCCTGCGGCGCACGGCACGCCGGACCGACGGCGAAATGGCGGACGAACCCGACGCGGGCGCGTCGAACGGAATGGATCGCGCGACGCCGCCTTCGCTTTCGTCCCCGCCTTCGTCCAGCGACACCGTTGCGCCGGCTTCGGCACCTGTTTCGCAGCGCGGACCGTTCCAGCTCGACACCGAGCGCATGCAGATCCGCTACTACGGCCGCCCGCTCGAACTCTCGCGCTACGAATACGGCCTGTTGCGCCTCCTGGTGCAACGCCCCGGGCGGGTCTTCACCCGTGACGAGCTGCTGCAACAGGTCTGGGACGACGCGAGCGACAGCTTCGATCGCACCGTCGATGCGCACGTCAAGACGCTGCGCGCCAAG
This sequence comes from Burkholderiales bacterium 8X, assembly GCA_902506565.1. Lineage (GTDB taxonomy): Bacteria > Pseudomonadota > Gammaproteobacteria > Burkholderiales > Burkholderiaceae_C > Variovorax. The sequence continues at coordinate 4,609,846 of LR732703.1, forward strand.
CTGCGTGCCATCGCGCCGGAGGTCGAGCCGATCCGCACCCTGCGCGGCACCGGCTACGCGCTCAACGAAGACCTTCCCGCGTCGACATGAAGCCCGGCCAAAAGCCGCACGCATGACGCGCCGGACCCGCATCTTCATCGGCATCCTGCTGATCTACGGCATCGGCATCGCGTTCTTGCTGTACAGCGTGGTCGCGGACATCGACCCGCGCTACCGCGAATCCGCCGAGGAGTCGCTGGTCGATACCTCGCAGCTCATGGCCAGCCTGGTCGAGCAGGACGTGATCGCCGGCGCCATCAACACCGCGCGGCTCGAGCCGCTTTTCAGGAGCGTCTACGCGCGCGCGTTCTCGGCGCAGATCTACAACCTGCACAAGCGCCGGGTCGAACTCCGGATGTACGTGACCGATCGCCGCGGCCGGGTTCTCTTCGACTCGCTCGGCCGCCACACCGGCGCCGACTTCTCGCGCTGGAGCGACGTGAGCCGCTCGCTGGCCGGGCTGTACGGCGCCCGCACCACCCGCGACATCGAAAGCGATCCGGCCACCTCGGTGATGTACGCCGCGGCGCCGGTCCGATGGAACGACGAGATCGTCGGCGTGGTAAGCGTCGGCAAGCCGGTGCAGAGCTTCGGCCAGTTCGTGATCGACGCGCGGGCCCGCACGATCTGGGTCGGCGTCGGCTCGGCGCTCGCGCTCCTGGTGCTGGCGATCATCGTGTCGATCTGGCTGGTGCGGCCCTTCGGCCTCATTACCGACTACCTGCGCTGGCTGCGCAGCCAGCGCCAGCCGCCGGGGCTCGGGCGCATGGTCCGGCGCATGGTGGACACGCTTCGCAGCAGCCTCGGCGAAGTGCGGGATGCGCTCACCGGCCGCAACTACGTGGCCGACTACGTGCAGACCTTCACCCACGAGATCAAGAGCCCACTGTCCGCGATCCGCGGTGCCGCCGAGCTGCTGCAGGAACCCGCGATGCCGCAGCCGGAGCGCGAACGGTTCCTCGCCAACATCGCAAACGAGACCGAACGCATCCAGGAGATCGTCGACCGGATGATGGAGCTGACCGCGCTCGAGGCCCAGCGCGCGCTCGAACGCAGCGAGCCGGTCGCGCTGGCGCCGCTGTTGCAGCAACTCGCGGCCGGTGCGCGGGATGCGGCGGGCTTGCGCGGCATTCGCCTGGTCGTCGCGATCCAGCAGGAGGCCCAGGTCGAGGGCGACCCGTTCCTGCTCCGGCGCGCGGTCAGCAACCTGCTGGACAACGCGCTCGATTTCTCGCCGGCCAATGCCGAGGTGGTGTTGGCGCTGCATGTCGAAGGCCGCCGCGCCCGCATCAGCGTGCGCGACCACGGGCCGGGCGTGCCGGAGTTCGCCAAGGACAAGGTGTTCGAGAAGTTCTATTCGCTCGCGAGGCCGCACACCCGCCGCAAGAGCACCGGGCTCGGGCTCGCCTTCGTGAAGGAGATCGCCGAGCTGCACCGCGGAAAGGTGGCGCTTTCGAATGCGCCGCGCGGCGGCGCCTTGGCATCGTTCACGCTGCCGATCGGCGGTTGAACCCGCCCGACCCGTAAAGCCGCCGAACGCAGGCGACCGACATCGGGCGCCGGCTCTTCAACCTCAATCGCGCGACCGGAAGAAATCGAAGAAGCGATTGCGCGAAGGCGCTGACGGCGAAGGCTCGTTGCCCGCCGGCGGCACCGCATAGGCTTCCGCCGGCGGACTGCCGCCGAACGCCTCCGCGCCCGGCACCGGCGTCGGCACGATCGGCTCCAGTTCGACCCCCAGGCTGGCCACCGCGCGGCCCGGACCGACATCGTCGTAGTACAGCTCGCCTTCGGCCATCATCACGCCCGGCGGCGCCTTCAGCTCGGCCACCGGCACGCCCTTCAGGGCGGCCTGCATGTAGTCGATCCAGACCGGCAGGCTGACGCTGCCGCCGGTCTCGCGGTCGCCGAGCTTGCGCGGCGTGTCGTAGCCCATCCAGACCACCGCCACCCGCGACGGCTGGAAGCCGGCGAACCAGGTGTCGATCGAATCGTTGGTGGTGCCGGTCTTGCCGTAGAGATCGTTGCGCTTGAGCACCTGGTAGGCGCGCGAGCCGGAGCCGCCCCGCACCACGCTCTGCAGCAGGTTGGACACCACGTAGGCATTGCGGGCCGGGATTGCGCGCTGGGTCTCGTCCATCGCGGGCGCGGGCGCCTCGAACAGCACTTGCCCGCGGTGATCGGCGATGCGCGTCACCAGGAGCGGCGCGACCCGCATGCCGCCATTGGCGAACACCGCGTACGCCGTCGCCATCTGCATCGGCGTGACCGAGCCGGCGCCGAGGGCCATCGGCAGGTAGGCGGGATGCTTGTCGGCGGCGAAACCGAAGTTGCCGACCCATTGCTGCGCGTAGGGCACGCCGATTGCATCCAGCATGCGGATGGTCACGCTGTTCTTCGACTTCTGGAGCGCACGGCGAAGCGGCATCGGTCCCTCGAAGGTGCCGTCGTAGTTCTTCGGCTCCCAGGGCGCGCCGCCCGGCGTGGCGGAGGGGTAGCTGAGCGGGCCGTCATTGACCACGGTGGCGGGCGCAAAGCCTTTTTCGAGCGCGGCCGAGTAGATGAAGGGCTTGAAGCTGGAGCCCGGCTGCCGCCAGGCCTGGGTCACATGGTTGAACTTGTTCTTCTCGAAGTCGAAGCCGCCCACCATCGCCTTGACCGTGCCGTCACGCGGATCGAGCGCGACCAGCGCGCCCTCGACCTCCGGCTGCTGGGTGATCTCCCATGCGTCCTTCGGCGTCTTCGAGACGCGGATCACCGCGCCCGGGCGCACGCGGATCTCGGGCGCCGCCTTGGCTGCCAGGCCCGAGCGCGCCGCCTGCAGCCCGGCGCCGCTGATCTTGAACACCTCGCCATCCGCGCGCACCGCCTCGACCTCGCGGGCGCTGGCCGACAGCACCACCGCCGACATCATGTCCGGCTCGTCCGGATGCTCCGACAGCACCTCGTCGATCGCATCGTCCCGCTCGCGCGCATCCGCGGGCAACTCGATGAAGGCCTCGGGGCCGCGGTAGACCTGGCGCCGCTCGTAGTCGAGGATGCCCTTGCGCAATGCCCGGTAGGCGGCCGCCTGCTCGTCGGCCACCAGCGAGGTGGTCACCTTGAGCCCGCGGGTGTAGGTGCTGTCGCCATATTGCGCGAGCATCAGCTGGCGCACGGTCTCGGCCACGTACTCGGCATGGAGCCGATTCGGGTCGGCCGCGTCCTTCAGTTTCAGCGACTCGGCCTTGGCGGCAGCGACCTCGTCCGCGCGGATGAAGCCGGCCTCCTTCATGCGGTCGATCACGTAGCGCTGCCGCTCCTTGGCACGTTCGAGATTGGCGATCGGGTTGCGGGTGCCGGGCGCCTTCGGGAGGCCCGCCAGCATCGCCGCCTCGGCCACCGTGACCTGCTGCAAGGGCTTGCCGAAGTAGGTTTCGGAAGCGGCGGCGAAGCCGTAGGCACGATTGCCGAGATAGATCTGGTTGAGGTAGATCTCCAGGATCTGGTCCTTGCTCAGGCGCTGTTCCAGCCGGTAGGCCAGCAGCACTTCGTAGGCCTTGCGGGTCAACGTGCGTTCCGAACTCAGGAACAGGTTGCGCGCCACCTGCATCGTGATGGTGGATGCGCCCTGGGCCCGGCCGCCATCGAGGTTGGCGACGAGCGCCCGCGCCAGGCCGAGCATGTCGACCCCGCCGTGCTCGTAGAAGCGCGCATCCTCGGCGGCCAGCACGGCATTGCGCATCTGGAGCGGAATCGAGGCCAGCGGCACCAGCGTGCGCCGCTCCTCGCCGAACTCGCCGATCAGCACGCCGTCGGACGAATACACCTGCAGCGGCAGCTTGGGGTGGTAGTCGGCGACCGACGAGATGTCCGGCAGGTTGGGCGAGATCAGCGCATAGCCGATGCCGGCGGTGAGCACCAGGGCCAGCACCGTGCCGGCGGCGGCCGCGCCGCCCCAGACGGCGATGCGCCGGAGCCGGGAAGGCTTGCTGCCAGCGGCTGCGCCATTCGAGCGGACTCGCGCCTTGCGCTCGGGCGGCGTTCCGCCGGGCCGGATCGGGCCGTCGCCCCAGGGATCTTGCTTGGAAGAAGAGGATTTTTCGTCGTCGGTCATGTGGCACCCATGCTCGCGCGGCTGGCAGAAGGGCGTGTGAAGTCCTGTAACCCGCGACTTCACACGGAGTTCACACAAGCCGGCAGCACCGCCTCGGACTTCCGCCAGCCTTCGCCGCGGCTTCCTATTGTCTTCTCCGGCGGATTCGACAGTGGACCGGTGCGCCATCGCGGCTTCGCGAACGCATCCACCAACCGAACCGATCGACTTCCCGAAAAGGACTGCCGCCATGCGAGCGACCCGAATGTTTCACCTGCCACGCCTTTCAAGCCGACCCGGCGCCCGGCTGTGGCTCGCCACCACCTGCCTGGCCGCAGCGAGCTTCGTGCTGCTCGTGCTGGCGCGGCCGCTCCATGCCCAGGAGGCCGCGCCGCGCGCCGCCACCGAGAGCCCGTACTTCTTCGTCAGGAGCGACGATCCCGCACTCGACCGGCTGCCGCTCAAGGGCACCGAGGTCGAGGTCAAGGTCACCGGCGTGATCGCCGACGTCACGGTCACGCAGCACTACCGCAACGAGGGCAACCGCCCGATCGAGGCGCGCTACGTGTTCCCCGGCTCGACCCGGGCCGCGGTCGGCGGCCTGAACGTGCGCCTCGGCGATCGCCTGGTCACCGCGCAGATCCGCGAGAAGCAGCAGGCCCGCATCGAATACGACGCCGCGCGGGACGAGGGCAAGACCGCGGCGCTGCTCGAGCAGCACCTGCCGAACGTGTTCCAGATGAACGTCGCCAACATCCTGCCGGGCGACGACGTGAAGGTCGAGCTGCGCTACACCGAGCTCCTGGTGCCGCAGGCCGGAAGCTATCGTTTCGTGTTCCCCACCGTGGTCGGGCCGCGCTACAACAGCCCGGCTTCGGAAAACAGCGCGGCGCGCTGGGTGGCTCAGCCGACCTTGCGAGCCGGCGCGCCGAGCCCGGCCGCCTTCGGCATCAAGGTCGCGCTGCAGGCACCGGTCGGCGTGCATGACGTGCGTTCCGCGACCCACCCGATCGAGCTGCGCCAGAGCGACGGCGACCGCCGCGCCGACATCGCCCTCGCGCCCTCCCCGCAGGCGGCGAACGACCGCGACTTCGTGCTCGACTGGCGCTTGGCCGGCGACCGGATCGAGTCGGGCCTGATGCTCTACCGCGGCCAGGGCGAGAACCCCGAGAACTTCTTCCTCGCGATGATCGAGCCGCCCCGCTCGGTCGCGGCCAGCGCGATCTCGCCGCGCGACTACATCTTCGTGGTCGACATCTCGGGCTCGATGCACGGCTTTCCGCTCGATACCGCCGAGACCATGCTCGAGCGGCTGATCGGCGGCCTGCGACCGAGCGACACCTTCAACGTGCTGCTGTTCTCGGGCAGCAACAAGATGCTTGCGCCGCATTCGGTGCCGGCCACGCGCGCCAACATCGAGCGGGCCCTCGCGACGCTCGCCGACTACCGCGGCGGCGGCGGCACCGAGCTGATCCCGGCGCTCAAGCGCGCCTATGCCGAGCCCAAGGCCGAAGAGGTCTCGCGCACGGTCGTGGTGGTCACCGACGGCTACGTCACGGTCGAGCGCGAAGCCTTCGAGCTGGTGCGCAAGAACCTGTCGAAGGCCAACCTGTTCGCCTTCGGCATCGGCAGCTCGGTCAATCGCCACCTGATCGAAGGCCTGGCGCGTGCCGGCCGGGGCGAACCCTTCGTGCTCACCGATCCGATCCAGGCGCCGGCCGAGGCGGCGCGCTTTCGCCGCATGATCGAGTCGCCGGTCCTGACCGGCGTCAAGGCGCGCTTCGAAGGTTTCGACGCCTACGACGTCGAGCCCGCGGCGCTGCCCGACGTGCTGGCCGAACGCCCGGTCGTGGTGTTCGGCAAGTGGCGCGGCGAAGCGCGCGGGAGCCTGGTGCTCGAAGGGCGTGGTGCAGCCGGCGCATACCGCCAGGTGCTGAAGGTCGAGGATGCGGCGCGGCCGGATGCGACCGGCTCCGCCTTGCGGGCGCTCTGGGCGCGGCATCGCATCGAAAGCCTCGGCGACCAGGAAGCGCTCGAAGGCGGCGACGCCTTGAAGGGCCGGATCACCGAGCTGGGCCTGCGCTACGGCCTGCTGACCTCGTACACCAGCTTCATCGCGGTCGACCAGCGGGTACGCAACACCGCGCCGTCCACCGGCGCCACCGTCGACCAGCCGCAGCCGCTGCCCCACGGCGTGGACGAACGCGCGGTCGGCGGCAGCCTGGGTGCCGAGGTGCCGAGCACGCCCGAGCCGGAGCTTTTCGGCGCCATCGCCGTGGTGCTTTCGATGCTGGCGATGATTCGCCGTCGCTCGCGCCGGCGCGACGAACGCCGCTTCACCGCCTGAGGAGATCTCGATGTCGAATGCCTTCTTTCTCGACCTCTCGCGGCTCGCGGCCACCCATCCTCGGCTGATCGATCGCGGCATCGGGCTCGATCGCGCACCGGCCGCCGGTTGGCTGGCGCTGCAGGCAGCGGCTTTGTGGCCGACCTGGCGCTGGATGGCCGAGCGCATGCAGGACGGCTCGGACGATCCGCTCGGCCTGCTGGCGATCGCCGCCTTGCTGGCCGTGGCCTGGACGCATCGCAAAAGCCTGCGGCCATCGCCCAGCCTCGGCTGGCTCGCGTTGGCAGCGGTGGCGAGCGTGGCGGCCACGGTGGCCACCACCGGCGTCGGCGCGCTGCCGCCGGCGATGCCGCTCGCCGCCGCGCTGCTGGCCGTCGCCGCGATGGGTTGCGGCTTGCTGGCCTTTCTTCCGCGGAGCGTCGCCGCGGCGCCGGTCATCGGGCTGGCGGTGCTGGCGCTGCCCCTGCTGTCGTCGCTGCAGTTCTATGCCGGCTATCCGCTGCGCGTGCTGACTGCCGAGGCCAGCCGCTGGTTGCTGGCGCCGGCCTTCGAGGTGACCCGGCAAGGTCATACGCTGTTGGTCGACGGTCGATTGATCATCGTCGACGCCCCGTGCTCCGGCGTGCAGATGGCCTGGTTCGGCTACTTCACCGCCTGCGTGGTGGCGCTCTGGCTGCAACGCTCCGGACGGAGCTTCGCGGCACGGCTGCCCGCCGTCGGCATGCTGGTGCTGACGGGCAACGTGCTTCGCAACAGCCTGCTGGTGGCGTTCGAAGGCGCCGGGCATCCGGCAAGTCCTTGGCTGCACGATGCGATCGGATTGGTCCTGCTGGCGTTGGTCTGTGTCGGCATCGCCAAAGCGATGGGGCTGGGCGGATCGCCGCGCGAGGCGAGCTCGGCTTTGACCGGCTGCGCTGCGTGGGCCGATCCGGCCCGCGGACGCTTGCCGGCGGGACGAGGAGTTCGGTCATGACCGCCAGGCTCCCCGCGAACCGTTGGACGACCGCGACCGCGACCATGAGCATCACGGCCCGCTTCGCGAACTTGGCGGAAGGCGTCGAGCAGCTGTTCGCCAATCGGTTTGCGAACCGAATCCTGCACAAGGCCTTCTTCGCGCTGGCCATGGCGCTTTGCTTGACCTGGTCGCTGGCCTCGGCATTGCACATCCGGTCGACGTCCGCCTCGTCCCCGGCTGTCTCGTCGCGGGCGGCTTCGACTTCGGCATCGGCCCTGCACGAATGGCCGGCCACCTGGGACGGCCTGCCGCTCCGGCCGCTCGCCCTCTCCGCGGTCGAGCAGCGTTTCGCGGACCGCTTTCCAGGCTCCTTGGCGCGGCTCACCGACGGCCGCGAGACACTGGTGTTCCGCCAGGTCCTCGAGCCGACCCGCATGCTGCATCCGGCTGCCGATTGCTACCGCGCGCTCGGCTATCGCCTGCAGCAGCAGCGGCTGGAGCGGGACGCCGCCGAGCGGCTCTGGCATTGCTTCGTCGCGGTCGATGCCGCCGGCCGCAAGTTGCGGGTCTGCGAACGCATCGTGGATGCGAAGGGTGTTGCTTTTACGGATACTTCGGCCTGGTACTGGGCGGCGGCCAGCGGCCGCTCCGCCGGACCGTGGCAAGCTCTGACCCTGGCCCGAAGGATCGAGTGAGACGGATTTGAAGAAGGCGCTGCTTTTCCTGCTTTTCGCGGCCTTGGCGCTGCTGCTGACCACGCTGGTGGCCCTGGTGCTGGTGTTGAAGATCGCGCTGGCGCCGAGCGCCGACGAGTGGCCCGCCCGCTTCAAGGTCGGGCCGGCCACGCTCGAGATCGGCGTCCCCACCGCGCTGCGCCTGGCCACGTCATCGTGGTTCGCGCCGTGGTTCGCCGGCCGCCGCTTCGATACGCCGCAGGGCCCGGTGCAGGTCGGCTGGAACGAGGCATCCAACACGCTGCAGCTCGACTGCGCGCCTTGCGCGGTCCAGGTGCCGTCGCTGGGCACCGAGCCGCTCCGGCTCGATCGTCTCCGCCTGACGGCCCGGCGCGACGGTGGCACGCTCAACGGCATGCTGGAAGCCTTGCCCGCCGCCACGGCACCGAGCGCGACGGCGAGCGACGGCGGCGAGAACCTGCTGCGCGCCCGCTGGGACGGCCGCCTGACGCAGAAGGCACTGCAGCTCGACATCCATGTCGCCGAAGCGCCGATCGCCCGCTGGTACACCGCGCTGGCGCCGTCGATTCCCGAACTGCAGCGCGCCCGCATCGACGGATCGCTGGAGGCGCGGGTGCAGCTCGGGCTGCCTTCCGGACGTTACTCGGTGCAGCCACAGATTTCGCAGTTCGAAGTGCAGGGTCTCGGCACCGAGGCGATGCTGAACGCCCGCAGCAGCTGCGGCCCGCCGGCCCGGCTCGCCACCGACAGCTGGCTGGCCCGCGCGGTGGTGGCCGCGGAAGACCAGCGCTTCTTCAGTCATCCGGGCTTCGACGTGGTCGAGATGCTGGCCTCGCTCGAAGGCAACCAGAAGGCCGGGCAGGTGGAGCGCGGCGGCAGCACGATCACGCAGCAGCTGGCGCGCCTCCTGGTGACCGGCAGCGAGCGCAGCGCCGAGCGCAAGCTGCGCGAACTGCTGTACGCAACCGAGATGGAGCAGACCCTCGGCAAGGCCCGCATCCTGCAGCTGTACCTGGACAACGCGCCGTGGGGCCTTGGCATCTGCGGCGCGGAGGCGGCGGCGCGTCGCTACTTCAAGCGGCCGGCGCGCAATCTCGAGCCGCTCCAGGCGGTGTGGCTGGCGACGATGCTGACGAATCCGCAGGTGGCGCTGGATCGTTGGCGAAGCACGGGGCAGGTGGACGTGGCGCGGGCCAAGGCGGTGGTCGAAGGTCTGCGGGGGGTAGGGCGCGGGCAGCGGGATGCTTTGATCAAGAACCTGGAGTCGGCCAGGTTTGCTGCGCCTTCATAACTTTTGGCTGTTCAGTCTTCGGGCTCAAGTGCGTTCGCTAGTGAGGTCCGCCCGGTACGCGGTACGGTCCGGTCGATCCCACTGCGCGTGACCCCGTCGCTTCGCTCGGGGCAACCTGCGGTGCTCGCGTTTCGCGGGGTCCGCATGAACTCGCTTCGCTCAAACAGCATGCGGCCCTGATCCGCGAAACACTGCGCTCCTCGGCACGCGCAGAGGGCTCGCCCAGCCCGCACCGCGTACCGGGCTATTCGGGTGTTCGGAAGACGCGCATACCTTCGACAAGGAAACCAACGGCCTTTGCGGGTGTTCTGACCGCCGGCAAGACAGCTTGGCCGTGCAAACCCGGGCTCGGTGTCCTGCGTTCGGCTGTTGGCTGTCGGCTGTCGGCTGTTGGCTGTTGGCTGTTGGCTGTTGGCTGTCCTCGTAGATCACCGACGGCGTACCGGCGGTGGTGGGTGGTGTGTCCTCTGCCGTAAGTCGAGTCACCGCCGAGGAGCGGAGTGACAGGTGGATCAGGGCCGCGCGTGTTTGAGCGAAGCGAGTTTGCGCGGACCCCACCTGGCGCGAGCACCGCAGGGAAGCCCGAAGGGCCGGTGACGTCTGGAGGCAGAGGGCACGCCACCCGCCACCGCTGCCCCCTCCGCACAAACGCTCCAACCAACACAGCCGCCAAACAGACAACACGCAAAGGCGCCCACCTACCGAACAACGGCACGTCAAAGCCACCCGACAACTCTTCCGCGCCTCATAGATTGCATTGCATGACAGAAGTCCGCAAAGGCCAGTCCCCCGGCCACATCAGTCGCGTGCAATTCCATGAACGATTCATGGACGACTTCCTCGACCCGGCTTTCAAGCAAGAGGGCGAGGCGCTGAGTCGACTCGAGGCCATCGCTTGGGAGGCTTACGACCAGGGCCGGAAGTCACCACAAACGCGCAAGGCCGGCCCGGGCTATGCCGACCCCGACTACGACCTCTCGATCGAGTGGATCGAAGCCAAGGAGCGCATCGACCTCGCGCGGGCTGCCTGGTCAAAGGCCGAAACGCCCTCGCGTGTTCTGTTGATCAACGGCTCGCCGCGCAATGACGGCACCTGCCCGGGGGAGAACTCGAAGACCCATCGACTCCTGCAGCTCGCCAAGGAAGAACTCGAACGCAAGCGGATCGAGACCGACGTGCTCGACCTCAGCCTCCTGACCTCCGAATACGGGCGCCGGATCCATCCGTGCAAGGGCTGCGTCTCGACCGCCATGCCGCTCTGCCACTTTCCGTGCAGCTGCTACCCGAATCATTCGCTCCGGCAGACCGGCGACTGGATGAACGAGATCTACGAACGCTGGACCGCCGCCCACGGCGTCATCCTCTTCACGCCGACCCATTGGTACCAGGCGACCAGCCCGCTCAAGCTGATGATCGACCGGCTGGTCTGCGCCGATGGCGGCAATCCGGATCCGACCACCACGCACGGCAAGAAGCCCGAGGAGGCGAAGGCGCTGGAGCTGAAAGGCTGGGGCTATCCGAAGCATCTCGACGGGCGCACCTACGGCGTGGTGGTGCATGGCGACGTGGCGGGTATCGAGAGCGTGCGCCGGAACCTGTGCGACTGGCTCGACTGGATGGGGCTGATCGATGCGGGTACCCAGTCGCGGCTCGATCGCTACATCGGCTACTACGAGCCCTACGCCACGAGCCACGACACGCTCGACAAGGACCTGGCGGTGCAGGAAGAAACCCGCAACGTGGCCCGCGCGGTGGCTTGCGCGGTCGGCGAGCTTCGGGCGCGGCGGCTGAAGCCGCCGGATCGCAATCTGCCGAAGCCGCGGCCGAAGTAGGTCGGCCCGAGCGACTTCGTTCGCGGGTCGTGTTCATCGGATCTTTACCGGCGGTGACGCATCGCTCACCGAGCTTTTACAGACGGCTTCCACACTCGCTTTCACCTGCTGTCGATCGATGGCAGGCTTCTTCGAAAGGAAGCACGTTCATGATCAAGTCTCGCCACCATCTCCTTCTTGCCGGGCTCATGGCCACGGCTTTCGCCTCGTCGGCCTTCGCACAAGCGGCGCCGCAAGGCCCGTTGACCGCGCCGGTGCCGCCGGCGGCAGAGGCCCAGGTCGGTGCGCCGAATGCGCAGGCTGCAAAGCCGAACCACCATGGCCGCGCCGATCGCGCCGCGCGATTCGAGCGCATGAAGGCGCACCGCGCCCAGCGCATGGCAGCCCTCAAGGACAAGCTCAAGCTCACGCCGCAGCAGGAGTCGGCCTGGTCCAGCTTCGCTTCGGCCAACCAGCCGCCGGCTCGCCCGGACGGTGCGAACCTGCGCGGCCACCGCGCCGAAATGGCCAAGCTGAGCACGCCCGAACGCCTCGAACGCATGCAGGCCCGCCAGGCGGAGCGCAGCGCCCGCTTCACCAAGCGGATCGAGGCGACCCGCACGTTCTATGCAGCCTTGACGCCGGAGCAACAGAAGACCTTCGACGCCGAATCCGTCATGCGCTTCGGACCGGGGCATCGGCATGGACGGCATCACGGCATGGAACATCGGGCCGATGCGCCGATGAAGGGCTGACCTCGTCGGCGGGCGGCGGCTCGGATCGAATCGCCGCCATCGACGTCCGTCACGCAAAAGGCCCGCTGCGCCTCTCGACGCAGCGGGCCTTGTCACGTGCTCGAAGAAAGAGCTTCCTTACTTCGGCGTTCCGGTCTTGTCCTTGGGATTGGTCGGCACGTCCGGCCGCTCCCCCTTCTGGCCGGCCTGCGGCGAACGGTTGGCGCGCGCATCGGCAGAGACTTCGGTACGGGTCATAGCGCCGGTCATCGGCGTCGCATTCGGCTGGTTGTTGGTGGTGGTGCTGGCCTCGCCCTTCGGCACCATGGAGTTGGCAGGGCTGCGGTTCTCGGCACGTGCCTCCGACTTGACCATTTCGCGCGATGCGGGGTTGGTGCCGTCCGGCCGCTGGGTCGGGTTCGCCACGCCTGACGGCGTCTTGGTGCTGGCCTGTCCGCCCTTGGCCGGGTCGGGCTGAGCGGGCATCGAGGTGGTTTGTGCACCGGCAGCACCGGCCATGCCAATCAGGCCTGCGAGTACGGTGCTTGCGATCAATCCTTGCTTCATGGTGGTCTCCTTGCGTTCGATGGATGGATGGGATTCAGAAATCGGACGAGCCGGTTTTGCCGAGCCCTGAAGTCACCGTAGAAGGCTTTTTCCGGTCGAGTGTGGTGATTCGGACGGCCTGCATGTAGGAGCGCGCCACCGCGACTCGACAGTCAAGCCATGAGTTGGCAAGCTCCTACAGCCCCGGCTGTCGCTCGGCCGTACAACCTCGTCGTGAAGCCTTCCTCCCCCGCGCCCGGCGCGACCCACACCCCCACCTCGCTCAAGGTGATGACCGTGAACACCCACAAGGGCTTCACTGCGCTCAATCGAAAGTTCATCCTTCCGGAGCTGCGCGAGGCGGTCCGCACCGTCGGCGCCGACGTGGTGTTCCTGCAGGAGGTGCTGGGGACGCACGAGCGTCATTCGCGCAAGGTCGAGAAGTGGCCCGAGGCCCCGCACTACGAGTTCCTCGCCGACACCATGTGGCCGCAGTTCGCCTACGGCCGCAACGCCGTGTACCCGAAGGGCCATCACGGCAATGCGGTGCTCTCGAAGTTTCCGATCGTCCATCACAAGAACCACGACGTGTCGATCGCCGGCCCCGAGAAGCGCGGCCTGCTGCATTGCGTGCTGCGGCTGCCCGGCCGGCCCGTCGACGTGCATGCGATCTGCGCCCACCTGGGGCTGGCCGAGGCGCATCGCCAGCAGCAGCTCGAGCTCTTGTGCCACATCGTGCGGGACGAGGTGCCGCCCGATGCGCCGCTGATCGTCGCCGGCGACTTCAACGACTGGCGCGGTCGCGCGCATTCGGTACTCGAAGACGGCGCTGCGCTGCGCGAGGTGTTCCTGAGCGCCCACGGCAAGGCGGCCAAGACCTTCCCTTCGCGCTTCCCGCTGCTCTCGCTCGACCGCATCTACGTGCGAAACGCCGGCGTGCATTCGCCGGTGGTGTTGCCGAGAAGGCCTTGGTCGCACTTGTCCGACCATGCGCCGTTGGTGGCAGAGATCCAGCTATGAACTACCTCAACCGATGGGTGCCGGGCAACACGGTCCGACTGCTCGAGAACGGCGAAGAGTTCTTCCCGCGGGTGTTCGAAGTCATTCGCTCGGCCGAGCGCGAAGTCATCGTCGAGACCTTCATCCTGTTCGAGGACAAGGTCGGCGTGCAGCTGCATGCGGCGATGCGCGAGGCGGCGCTGCGCGGCGTCAAGGTCGACCTCATGATCGACGGCTTCGGCTCGCCCGACCTGTCGCCAGAGTTCCTCGAAGGCCTGACTTCGGCCGGCGTCAAGGTCCGGGTGTTCGATCCGGGCAGCCGGGTCTTCGGCCAGCGCCTCAACATCTTCCGGCGCATGCATCGCAAGATGGTGGTGGTCGACGGCAGCACCGCCTTTGTGGGCGGCATCAACTATTCCGCCGATCACCTCGAAGATTTCGGTCCGAAGGGCAAGCAGGACTACGCAGTCGAGCTGCATGGGCCGATCGTGGCCGACATCCATCGCTTCGTGCTGCATGCGATCGCGGTCGGCGGCAAGGGGCCGAGCTGGTTCAGAAGGCGGCTCAAGGCCGCGCAGCAGGACTCGGTCGCGCCGGTCGGCGAAGCCGAGGTCAAGCTGGTGACCCGCGACAACCGCCGCCACACCAACGACATCGAGCGCCAGTACCGGGCGGCCATCCGCAGCGCCCGGCACCGCATCGTGATCGCCAACGCCTACTTCTTCCCCGGCTACCGCCTCATCAAGGAAATGCGGCGCGCGGCGCGTCGCGGCGTCGACGTGCGGCTGATCCTGCAGGGTGAACCGGACATGCCGATCGTCAAGGTGGCGGCCAGCATGCTCTATCACCACCTGGTGCATGCCGGCGTGCACATCCACGAGTACTGCGCCCGGCCGCTGCACGGCAAGGTCGCGGTGGTGGACAACGACTGGAGCACGGTCGGCTCCAGCAACCTCGACCCGCTGAGCCTGTCGCTCAACCTCGAGGCGAACGTGATCATTCGCGACAGGGGCTTCAACCAGGTGCTGAGCGAACGGCTCGACCACCTGATCCGGCACCAGTGCAAGCAGATCGACACGGACGACCTCAGCGAGTGGAGCGCCTGGCGCCTGGTGCGCAGCTTTTTCATCTTCCACCTGTTGCGCTGGTATCCATCCTGGGTGGGCTGGCTGCCGCGGCATGCGCCCAAGCTCAAGCCGCTGGCGGCGCCCGAGCCGCGCGGCAGCGGCGCCACGCAGACCGACGCCGCCGCCTGACCATGGCATCGACCCCGAGCAGTGCCGTGGTGCCACCGGCCAAGGCAGGTCGCGCGGGGTCGCCCTGGTGGCCGCGGGTCAAGCGGATCGGCACCTGGATCTTCTTCGGCCTGGTGGCCTGGCTGATCGCGGAGCAGGCCCGCAACATCGACTGGAGCGACGTGCTCGACTCGATGTCGCAGATCCCCTGGCCGAACCTGCTCGGCGCGGCCGCCCTGGCGGCCTGCAGCTTCGCGCTCTACAGCACCTACGACCTGCTCGGCCGCCATGTCACGCGGCATCGGCTCGGAACCCGCAGCGTGATGGGCGTGACCTTCATCAGCTATGCCTTCAACCTGAACCTCGGCTCGCTGGTCGGCGGCGTCGCGTTTCGATATCGGCTCTATTCGCGGCTCGGCCTCGGCAACAGCACCATCACCCGGGTGCTCGGCTTCAGCATGCTGACCAACTGGTTCGGCTACCTGGTGGTGGCGGGCATCGCATTCGCCGTGTGGCCGATGAGCCTGCCGCCGAGCTGGAAGATCGACAACGAAGGGCTTCGTCTGCTCGGCGTGGCCTTGGTCATCGTCGCGGCGGCCTACCTGGCGATGTGCGCTTTCTCGCGGCGCCGCGTGCTACGGGTGGGCAAGCACGAGTTGCAGATCCCGTCGCTTCGCATGGCGCTGCTGCAGCTGGTCATGTCCTGCACCAACTGGGCCTTGATCGGCGGCGTGATCTGGGTGCTGCTCCAGCAGCAGCTGGCCTACCACCAGGTGCTCGCGGTGCTGTTGGTGGCGGCCGTGGCCGGGGTCATCACGCATGTGCCGGCGGGGCTCGGCGTGCTCGAAGCGGTGTTCGTCGCGCTGCTGTCGCACCAGGTGACGCAGGGCCGGCTGCTCGGGGCCCTGCTGGCCTATCGGGCCGTCTACTACCTGATACCGTTGATGATCGCGACCGTGGCCTATCTGCGGGCCGAATGGCGGGCGCGGCAAAAACGCAAGGCGCTGCAGAAGCTTTCCGGGCAGCCTTCGCCGTAGTCGATCTGCACCTCGCCGGTCGTCGACCCCTGCACCCGCCGGGTTATACCCATCGCTGTAAATTCGTACAGTGAACATCCACCAGAAGCTGGCCATCCTGGCCGACGCCGCCAAGTACGACGCCTCGTGCGCCTCCAGCGGCACCAGCCAGCGCAGCTCGGTCGGCGGCCGCGGCATTGGGTCGACCGAAGGCTCGGGCATCTGCCACAGCTATGCACCGGATGGCCGGTGCATCTCGCTGCTCAAGATCCTGCTCACCAACTTCTGCCAGTACGACTGCCTCTACTGCGTCAATCGCGTGACGAGCAACGTCGAGCGCGCGCGCTTCACGGTCGACGAGGTGGTGTCCCTGACGCTCGACTTCTACCGGCGCAACTGCATCGAGGGGTTGTTCCTCAGCTCCGGCATCATCCGCAACCCCGACTACACGATGGAGCAGGTGGTCGAGGTCGCCCGGGTGCTGCGCGAGGAGCACGACTTCCGCGGCTACATCCACCTCAAGACCATCCCAGACGCCTCGCCCGAACTGCTCGCACGAGCCGGCCGCTACGCCGACCGGCTCAGCATCAACATCGAGCTGCCGACCGAGCAGGGCCTTGCCGAGCTCGCGCCCGAGAAGGACGGACCGGCCATCCGCCGATCGATGGCGCGACTTCGGGTCCAGATCGACGATGCGAAGTCCGAATCGATCGAGGCCGAATCGCCGAAGGTGGTCTCGATGCCGAAGGGCTCGCCTCGCCGCGCCAAGGCGCCGCGCTTCGCACCGGCCGGGCAAAGCACGCAGATGATCGTCGGGGCCGATGCCGCGGACGACCGCACCATCCTCGCGACCAGCGCCAATCTCTACGGCTCCTATCGGCTGCGACGGGTGTACTACTCGGCCTTCAGTCCGATTCCGGATGCGTCGTCTTCGCTTCCGCTCAAGGCGCCGCCGATGGTGCGCGAGCATCGTCTCTATCAGGCCGACTGGCTGATGCGCTTCTACGGCTTCGGCCACGACGAGATCGTTCCGCAGGGCGCGAACGGCGGCATGTTGTCGCTCGAGGTCGACCCGAAGCTGGCCTGGGCTCTCGCGCACCGCGAGCGCTTCCCGGTCGATCTGAATCGCGCACCGCGCGAGATGCTGCTGCGGGTGCCGGGCCTGGGTGTGAAGGCGGTCGATCGCATGATGGCCGCGCGGCGCGTCCGCCGGCTTCGCAGCGACGACCTTCGGCGGCTGCACGTGCCGCTTCGCAAGGTGATGCCCTTCGTCGAGGTCGACGATCATCGGCCGGGCAAGGCGCTGGACAGCGCCGACTTCGCCACCCAGTTCAAGCCGGCGCCGGTACAAGCCTCGCTCTTTTCCGCGTGACCGCCTACAAGGCCGGCAGGAGGCGACTCCTACGGTCGTCCGCATGTCGCAGCAGCATGTCACGCTCGCGAGCGAGACCGACTGGCCGGGCTTTCGCAACGAAGCACGCCGTCTTCTCACCCGCCTGACCCCGCCGGACGAGGTCGCCTGGCACAGCCGCGTCGGCGCGGCCGAGGACCTGTTCGCGAGCGACGACGAGTCGGCGGCTGCCGCTCCTCGCAATGGCGGGACGCACGCGTCCAGCATGAACCTGGTGGTGCCGGCATCGTTCCTCACGCTGTGCGAAACCGTCATCCTGCACAACGACCCGGATCGCTTCGGCCTGCTGTATCGATTGCTCTGGCGCCTGGTGCACGAGCCGGGACTTCGGCGCGATCCGCTCGATGCCGACCGGGTGCGGGCCCAGCACATGGCGCAGGCGGTACGTCGCGACATGCACAAGATGAAGGCCTTCGTGCGCTTCCGGACGCTCGATGCCGAAAGCGAGGGCGGCCCGCTCCATGTCGCCTGGTTCGAGCCCGACCATCACATCGTGGAGGCGGTGGCGCCCTTCTTCGTGCGTCGCTTCACGCAGATGCGGTGGGCCATCCTCACACCCGAGCGCAGCATCCGTTGGGACGGAGAAAAACTCGAGATCGGTCCCGGCGCGAGCCGCGACCAGGCGCCACCGGCCGATGCGGGCGAATCGCTGTGGCTCACCTACTACCGCCACATCTTCAATCCGGCGCGCCTGAAGCTTTCGATGATGCAGAAGGAAATGCCGCGCAAGTACTGGCACAACCTGCCCGAAGCCGAGCTGATCTCGCCGCTGTCGATGGAAGCCTCCGAGCGGCAGGCCCGGATGATCGAGGCGCCGGCGACGGTGCCGCGCAGGCGAATCCCGGTACGCGCCGAAGCCGACCTTGCCGAGGAGACCTTCATGCGAACGTCCGCGCCCTCGTCCCAGCACACGTCCCTGCCCTCCCATCCCGCCGACCCTCGCCAGCCCTCCACCGAGTTCCGTCTGCCGGACGATCCGGTCGAGGCGCTCGCGATGCTCGGCAAGCTCACCGATCGATGCCGCGAATGCCCGATCGGCGAACACGCCACGCAGTCGGTCTTCGGCGAGGGACCGGTCGGTGCGTCGATCATGGTGGTCGGCGAGCAGCCGGGCGACCAGGAGGATCTTCAGGGCCGGCCTTTCGTCGGACCGGCCGGCAAGCTGTTCGACCGCGCCGTTGCCGAGCTGGGCTGGTCGCGCGACCGGCTCTACGTCAGCAACGCGGTCAAGCACTTCAAATTCGAGCTGCGCGGCAAGCGGCGGATGCACAAGACGCCGGGCCAGCGCGAGGTGGCTGCCTGCCTGCACTGGCTCGAAAGCGAGATCGAGCAGGTCAAGCCGACGGCGCTGATCGCGCTCGGCGCCACCGCCGCGAGAGCCCTGCTCGGCCGCCCGGTGGCCGTCATGCGAGAACGCGGCCAATGGCACACCGACGCGCAGGGGCGGCAGGTGCTGGTCACCTTGCATCCTTCCGCCTTGCTGCGGGCGGACCCGGCCGGCCACGAACAGAACTACGCCCAGTGGCTGGAAGACCTGTCGCTCGCCAGCAAGCACTTGAAGCGCTGAAGAATCGCGATAGTCAATAACCATGTTGCAGTGCAGCATGAATGCTCCGTCGTCGCTATAGTGGCTTCACCGAAGTCATTCGCCCTTTTTTCAAGCTCCATGTCGCATCCCTCGTCCCCGCGCTTCTTCAACCCGCTGATGCTGTGGCTCGACGTGGCCCTCAAGACCCAGGAGATGTGGCTCAGCTCGGGTTCGGTCATCCAGCATCGGATGCAGCGCATGGCGCGCCACGGTCTGACCCCATCGCCGGAAGACCTGGCCGAGATCCAGCTGATGAGCCACGAAAAGCTGATGGCCGCCGGCGAGTCGAGCGCGGCCATCGCCAACCAGCTTCACACCACGCAATTCACCCTCATGAATCGGGCCGCCCGGCAGTGGGTGGCAGGCGCTTCGGCCTGGGTGGCTCTGAGCACGAATGCCAATCCCGCCGAACTGGCGTCCCATGTCGACGCGATCGCGGAAGCCGCCAACCGCTCGGCCGCGACGCTGAGCCAGATCTCGAGTGCCGGTGCCCGCATCGTGCAGCGCGGCATCAAGCCGATCCTGAGCAAGACCACCGAGAACGCCAAGCGGCTTTCGCTGGCGACGCCGCCGGAGCGCTGACAGCAGGCGGCCCTCGGCCGTCCCAGCGACACCGGACCATGCCAGCAGCTGTCAGCCGCTGCGCTGCCGGCGATCTTCGACATCAGCCAGCCGGCGCGCCCTCCGGCATCAGCCGCAGCAGCGTGATCTCGGAGGGCGCTCCGAATCGCTTCGGCGGACCCCAGTAGCCCGTGCCGCGGCTGGTGTAGACCCACATCTCCTGCAACTTGTGCAGCCCCGCCGTGAAGGGCTGCTGCAGCGGCACGAACAGGTTCCACGGAAAGAACTGCCCACCATGCGTATGGCCGGAAAGCTGGAGCTGATAGCCGGCGCTGGCGGCGGCCGGCGCGCTGCGCGGCTGGTGCGCGAGCAGAACCCGCGTGTGGACCGAGGCCGGCGCGCCCTGCACCGCCCGGTGCGGATCGCTTGCATGGGACGCATCGAAGTGAACGGCAGTGAAATCGGTCACGCCGGCCACCACCAGGGCACTGGCCAGCACTTCCTCGTCGTTCTGCGCGCCTTTCACGTCCAGCGTCTGCAGCACCACGTGCTCGTTGAGCAGCACGCGCAGCCCAATACGGCGGAGCTCGTCGATCCAGGCGTGCGCGCCGGCGTAGTACTCGTGGTTGCCGGTCACCACGAAGGTGCCGTGCCGCGCCTTGAGGCCGCCGAGCGGCGCGATGTGCTCGCGCAGCTCCGGGACGGTGCCATCGACCAGGTCGCCCGTGATCGCCACCATGTCGGCCCGCAGCTCGTTCACCGCATCGACGATTCGCTGGATGTAGTTGCGCCGGATCGTGGTGCCGACATGAATGTCGCTCAGCTGCGCGATCGTGAAGCCATGCAGGGCCGACGGCAGGTTGCGGATCGGCACGTCGACCCGCACCACCGGTGCGGTGCGCCGGGCATTGAAGAAACCGATCAGGGAGGTCGTGACCGCGATCACCGGCACTGCCGCGGCGCTCAGCGCCTGCCAACGCGGCCAGTCGATCGACACGCCGCCGGCGAGCGTGGCGATCCATGCCACCAGCAAGCCGACATCGCGGAGCACGGTCAGCACGAACATCGAAGAGAACCAGCCCATGCTGACCAGGCCGATCCAAGCCCACCCGGCGGCGACCCGCTTGCCATGGGAGCGTGCGCCGACGAAGGGCAGCGGCATCGTGAAAGCCGACAGCACCAATGCGGCGCCCAGCAGCACGGCGATTACCGGTCCGAAGCCCCCGAAGAGTGCGGGCAGCAAGCGCAGGCCGAGGTAGACATGCAGCAGGGAGGTGAGAACGATCAAGGGACGAAGCGGCATGGAAGCCCAGGGAACAAGCGAATGAATCAAATCGGGGCAGGCGCATCAGGCGCAAGGCACGAACCCCACGCAAAGTGCATCCCACGCGTGGCACGAGACAGGATGCCGAACGACCCGCAAGGGCCGTGCCGCACGCATCACGGCGCGTGCCACGCACTATGGCAGCGGCTTGGAAGGTCTGCTTGCGACAGGGCAAGCGCCCCGGCATGCCACAGACCGGCGACCGCCGACCGTTGACCGTTGACCGTTGACCGTTGACCGTTGACCGTTGACCGTCGACCGTCGACCGGCGATTGAAGATGGGCACCCGGCGAATGAGAGGCTGGCCGACTTCAGCGGAATCGAAAGCCCATGCGCCTTGCGACGGTCAAGTCACCTGCGCGCCGACCAGCCGAGCTATTCCGGCAAACGTGCCGAAGCCGTTTGCTCCGGCAAGCGCCGCCCGTTTCCGGCGTTCGCGAAATCCACGTTCGAAGGCCAGGTGAAGACCGCCTTGCTCGACAGCCCGCCGAACACCACCAGTGGCTGGCGCAGCGTCAGCCCGGCCAGCGTCGCCTCGACCTCGTAAGCCCCGGGTTCGAGCCGCGCCAGCATCATTGGCGCCTCGACCGCGGCCTGCATCACGAGATGCCCGGTGTATCGCTCCCGGACGAGGACCTGGATCTCGCCCGGAACTTCGCCGGCAGCCGCCCGGAGAACACCGAATTCCAGCGCAGCCGCCCATCGCGGCGCGACGGTGCGCATGAAGGCCGCTTCTTCGCCGCCTTTGCCACCACACATGTATTCGATGCCGTCCGCCACGCGGATCGGCGGGTTGGTCGCAGCTTGCGCGCCCGTGGCGGCCAATGCGGCCAATGCGGCCAAGCCACACGCCAGGGCGAAGGTCAGTGCCGACGCCGCCGAACGACGCCTGAGACGGAAGAAGTCCATTTGCCTGCAGTCCTTGCTGAAGAAGCCATTCGAATGAATTCTTCCTTAGCAAGACTCGGGCTCGGACTAGCGTTTACGCGGGGGCGTGCGGATCTGCTGCCTTACAAGAGCACCGAGAGGAGCATCGAGAATCCTTGCCTGCAGGACAACGGCTCTCTTGGGTTCTGTCTCACACGAGCGCTTCTAAGGCTCAAGAAACTGCAAAACGTGACAGCACTGCAGAAAGAATTCAGATGCCGCGCCCCTAAGCTTCGACTACTCGACATAGATCGCGTCCGTCGGAATCGAAAGCCGCGCAACGCCCAAAGCGCTGGGCAGTTCGATGACAACCTTTTGCCCGACCGAACGCAGAAGCACGTTCACTTTCTTGAACTCGACGTACTCGGCACCGAGAAAACTCTGCGATTGCGGCAGGGTGGATTGCGCCACACGCAAAGACCAAGGCGCTTTGACATGCACGGTTGCGCCAACTTTCCTTAATTGAGCAAGCTTGAACGCTGCATCGACCAAGAACAACTTTTCGGGTGCCAACCAAAATGGCACGATCATCAGCCAGACGAAGAAACCACGACGCGCGGTGACAGCCTCTTTGCGCTCGGTCATGATCGATCGGTCGCTATATCCCGGCAAAAACACTCCGGACTCGAAGTGTTGTTTCCTCCGCGTCACGAGCAGCAGGCACACGAGGCCAGCGCCTTGGGCGAGAGGCACCACGAGAAACAAGGCGGTGTGGGCTGGCTGAGCACTGTAGTAGATGAAAATTGCATGACCAACCAGCCCGGCGATGCCGAGCGCAATTACTGGCAGGTTCCACATGATCGAGAAGTCGGCATTCAGCATCACCTGACCGACTCGCTTTCTGCCCAAAGTCGCTTGCCGCACCAAGATGCGGCTCAACACCCGCGCCGGCCATGCAAGGAGCAGGTATCCGGTCGCTGTGCAGATTCACGTAGAGCGAATACGCGATTAAGAAGCCTGCACAAACAAGGTAGAAGGCCAGCCCCTCGCCAAGGCTGATCCCTTCAGGAAATTGTCCAATCTCATTGCTGTACATGAGCAGACACAGCCCGCCAACAAGCAGCGTTCCGTACTTAGTGAACGTGGCGATCAAGCCGGCAAGCTCGCTGGCCTCGGTGTTCTTTTCATTCGCGTCGCTCATCCGCTCCCCTGTCAAAACCATGAACGTCACTTGGGGCCGAAGATCCTCAAGAAGACGGTGTGCTTTGCTTCCTGCCAAGTCCTCGGGTAGTCACCGTTGGCTTCGAGCGACTGGTAAATTTCTCTGATCAACGGTGGATCGACGACCTTGGCCGACCGCAGCTTTTCGAGAAGCTCATAACCGTGCCAGACAAAGATGCCGAATTCGTTCGCCAGGACGTGCATGCCAAGGTCATCCGTCACCACGATGGCAGGCTTGACTTGGCCGAGTGCCAGCAGAAAGCAATCGGTCGCGCTCGGCGGAGACCGGCCTTTGGAGGTGTAGCGCTCCGGGTCCGCAAGGACCCACCCGTGCAGCACGCTTTGTGCCGCTTGGACGCTGGCCTTGTCGGCCTCACTCAGGCGAATCTGTTTGGCAAGTCGTTCACTCGCGAACTCGTGGCCGTCGAACCAGGGATAGGTCGCGCGCAACCGTGCATTGCGATGGACCTCGTCCTCGACCGACTTGTGGACGGTCAGCACGTATCCCTTCTGTCCGAACTTGATGCCAACCGCCGGCCTCACACGTTTAGCCAAGCGGAGGTAGGCATTGGTATCAAGCAGAACCAGCGTCAATGGCTAAGTTCCCAGTGAAGCGCCACCGCGTCGTGCATCGAAATGTCCATGATTTGCTGCACATATCCCACACCAGTACCCTTGCTCTTCACCATGCGTTGCAGCGCTGGAAAGAAGCCGCTGCGAAACACGTTCTGAGCAGCTGCGACGTAAGCTGCTGGCTCCGGCGGCAGCGGCGCGAACAGGCTTTCGCTGACGAGCTTGCCACGCTGACTATTGCGGATTGCATGGATGTCACTCTCCTTGCTGCGCAACGCTGGTAGACCGTGAGCTTGGGCGTAGTTGTTGATCTCGCGAAACACGCTGAACAGCGAAATGCTGTGCGCGTTGGCGTGCCGCTGCAGCTCTCGGATCTCGCTGGCTGCCGAACTCTGTCGAGCGGCTTGAGGATAGGCGACCTCGACGAAAGACTTTGGGAACAGCAGCGCACCAGCCATGGCATCTGCAAAGTCTTCACCTTGATCCGTACCGGCCAAGTCAGGTGTATAGACATGCGCCAATTCATGAGCCATCCAAAACTTGAAGTCCTCTATTCGAGTGTCCAGATTCAAAAAAATAAACGTCACTTTCTCCTGCGGCAACAGGATGTGCAACGCATTCTTGTGATTTTGCTTTTCGCCCCACATCACCGGCACGATGACTGCGCCATTCGCTTCAAATTCGCCAATGAGATGCTCATATGAGAGGATTGCCTGACCGCCTAGACCAATGCGAGTGCGCACCTCTGACGACACGGCCTGAAGCATCTCGTACTGTGTGGTTGGCGATGGAATCTGGACTCGCAAGGAGCGCAGTTCGGATAGAAATGGCACTAAGGGCTTGAGCAGCGAGCCCATGGCAATTGCCTTCTGGACATGCCCGTCCGTCGTCTTGGAAGCACCCTTTTTGCGAAACGCAATGATGGGCTGGTCCTTGGTCGAGTTGACTACGAGGTCAGCAAAACTCAGTTGCAGGGTTGTGGCCAGCTTGAGTAGCTTTTCAGGGCGAGGGAAATCAACCCCCTTGAGCCAATTGGTGACAGCTTGTCCTGTCACCTCCAGCGCGATCGCCAGCTCTTTCTGTGTCCACCCGCGCGCTTGCAACGCGTGCTTCAAATTGTCGCTGTGGATGACTTTGTGCATAGCCGGTAGATTGTGCAGCAACAAGCATGGCAAATCAAGTTTGATCAAGCAACGTCTACGACCTCCGACTGGTTGCGCGCGTCAGCGGCGGCGTGTGATCGGCTATGCGGTCAAGGCGAACGCCCCGTCTCAGCTTGCGTACAGTACGGGAGCAGTCGCCACACCTGACGGCTACACGCACGACTATGGTGGAGACTGCCAGCAAATCGGCGGGGCTCCGCCAGCCGTCTTAGACGAAGCGGCACCGGCATCTTCCGTTGAATGTGCAACTTTGTTGAAGCTCGCGCAGAGCCGGCCGTTCCAGCTCACGTGCTTCGGTCCGACTCTTCCGTCTGATAAGTCGGTACGCTGCGCCGTCAGATGTTCACGTGTTCAAAAGCGCGTTCAAACATCGATATTCGCCGCCCGCAACGCATTCATCTCGATGAACTCCCGCCGAGGTTCGACCTCGTCGCCCATCAGCATCGTGAAGACCCGATCCGCCTCGATCGCATCGTCGATCTGTACCCGCAGCAAGCGGCGCACGCTCGGGTCCA
Organism: Burkholderiales bacterium 8X; assembly: GCA_902506565.1. Taxonomy (GTDB): domain Bacteria; phylum Pseudomonadota; class Gammaproteobacteria; order Burkholderiales; family Burkholderiaceae_C; genus Variovorax. The sequence continues at coordinate 4,634,812 of LR732703.1, forward strand.
TCGTGGTCTCCCAGAGCTGCTCGGGATTCATCTCGCCGAGGCCCTTGTAGCGCTGCCTGGCGGTCGCGTGCTCGGCCTGACCGATCAGCCAGCGCATCGCCTCGCGGAAGTCCGCCACCCTTTCTTCCTTGGCGCGCTCGCCTTCGCCCCGGCGCACGACGGCGCCTTCGGAGAGCAGCCCGCGGAAGGTCTTGGCGGCTTCGGCCAAGGCCGCGTAGTCGGCGCCGTGCACGAAGTCCTGCGTGATGACGCTGCTCTTGATGTTGCCGTGGTGCCGGCGGCTGATGCGCAGGAGCGGCTTGTCGGTGCGGGTGTCGAACTCGCTGCTGACCTCGGCCGGTGCACCGGTGGTGTTGAGCTCGCGCAGCTTCTTCTGCAATTCGACCGCCGATGCCTCGGCCGCGGGCGTGGTGTCGAGGTCGAGCGACACGCCGTCGGCGATCGCGCGCAACGCGGCCGCATCGAGGAACACGCCGAGCCGGGCGATCACCGCCTCGGCCAGCTGGTGCTTGCGCGCGAGCTCGGCCAGCGTATCGCCGCTCAAGATGGTCGGTTCGCTGCCGCCGGTCGAAACGCTCGCGTCCTTGAGCGCCACCTTGAGCAGGAAGGCGTCCAGCGCCGGCGCGTCCTTGAGGTACTGCTCCTCCTTGCCGACCTTCACCTTGTAGAGCGGCGGCTGCGCGATGTAGATGTGGCCACGCTCGACCAGCTCGGGCATCTGCCGATAGAAGAAGGTGAGCAGCAGCGTGCGGATGTGCGCGCCGTCCACGTCGGCGTCGGTCATGATGATGATGCGGTGATAGCGCAGCTTGGCGACGTTGAAGTCGTCGGCACCGCCGCCCGCCGTGGTGGCGCCGGCGCGGCCGATGCCGGTGCCGAGCGCGGTGATCATGGTCAGGATCTCGTTGCTGGTCAGGAGCTTCTCGTAGCGCGCCTTCTCGACGTTCAGGATCTTGCCGCGCAGCGGCAGGATGGCCTGGAACTTACGGTCGCGGCCCTGCTTGGCCGAGCCGCCGGCCGAATCGCCCTCGACCAGGTACACCTCGCAGAGCGCCGGATCCTTTTCCTGGCAGTCGGCCAGCTTGCCGGGCAGGCCCATGCCGTCCAAGACGCCCTTGCGGCGGGTCATCTCGCGTGCCTTGCGCGCGGCTTCGCGAGCCCGGGCGGCCTCGACGATCTTGCCGCAGATGATCTTGGCATCCGCCGGCCGCTCCTGCAGGTAGTCGCCCAAAAGGCGGCCGACGATGTCCTCGACCGGCGCACGCACCTCGCTCGACACCAGCTTGTCCTTGGTCTGGCTGGAGAACTTGGGCTCGGGCACCTTCACGCTCAGCACGCAGCAAAGGCCTTCGCGCATGTCGTCGCCGGTGACCTCGACCTTGGCTTTCTTCGCCAGCTCGTTTTCTTCGATGTACTTGTTGATGACCCGCGTCATGGCCGCACGAAGGCCGGTGAGATGGGTGCCGCCGTCGCGCTGCGGAATGTTGTTGGTGAAGCAGAGCACCTGCTCGTTGTAGCCGCTGTTCCACTGCATCGCGACCTCGACCCCGATGTGGGTGCCGGGAATGCCGCCGTAGGTGTCCGCCGGCTTCTCGCCGAACGCGTAGAACACGTTCGGATGCAGCACGGTCTTGCCCTTGTTGATGAACTCGACGAAGCCCTTGACTCCGCCTGCACCCGAGAAATCGTCTTCCTTGCCGGTGCGCTCGTCCAGGAGCCGGATGCGCACGCCGTTGTTGAGGAAGCTGAGTTCGCGCAGCCGCTTGCTCAGGATCTCGTAGTGGAAGTCGGCGTTTTCCTTGAAGATCTCGTCGTCCGGCAGGAAGTGCACCTCGGTGCCGCGCTTCTCGGTTTCACCGGTGACGCGCATCGGCGAAACCTCGACGCCACCGACCTGTTCGACGATCCGGTTCTGCACGAAGCCCTTGCTGAATTCGAGCACGTGGACCTTGCCGTCGCGTCGCACCGTGAGCCGCAGCATCTTGCTGAGCGCGTTGACGCAGCTCACGCCGACGCCGTGCAGGCCGCCCGAGACCTTGTAGCTGTTCTGGTTGAACTTGCCGCCGGCATGCAGTTCGGTGAGTGCGATTTCGGCGGCCGAGCGCTTGGGCTCGTGCTTGTCGTCCATCTTCACGCCGGTCGGGATGCCGCGGCCGTTGTCGACCACCGAGACCGAGTTGTCGGTGTGGATGGTGACCACGATGTCGTCGCAATGGCCGGCCAGCGCCTCGTCGATCGAGTTGTCGACCACCTCGAACACCAGGTGATGCAGGCCGGTGCCGTCCGAGGTGTCGCCGATGTACATGCCGGGGCGCTTGCGCACCGCCTCGAGCCCTTCGAGGATCGTGATCGAGCCTTCGCCATACGAGGTGTCCGGCGGGGTGACTTCGATCGGGATCGCGTTCTCGATCTCGGGCGTGTAGACCGGTTCGGTGTGCGGCGCGGCCGGCTTGTCGTTTTCGCTCATCAGGTGTTTCTCTCTCTCGGCACTCATCGGTTTTCGTTCTCTCCCCTCGTCGAGGGCCTGCGCTAGATCCGCATCGGCATCACGACGTACTTGAAGGCATCGTCCTCGGGAATCGTCATCAGCACCGAGCTGTTCGAATCGGCGAGATCGAGCTTGACCATGTCCTGCCCCATGTTGGCCAGCACGTCGATCAGGTAGGTCACGTTGAAGCCGATCTCGATGGCGTCGCCGCCGTAGTCGATGTCGAGCTCGTCCTGCGCTTCTTCCTGCTCGGCATTGTTCGAGGCGATGCGCAAGGTGCCCGGCTCGATGTTGAGCCGCACGCCCTTGAACTTCTCGCTGGTGAGGATGGCGGTGCGCTGCAGGCTCGCGAGGAGCGGCACGCGGCCAAGCGTGATCGAGTTCTTGTGGCTCTTCGGGATGACCCGGTTGTAGTCGGGGAACTTGCCCTCGACCAGCTTGGTGACGAACTCCATGCCGCCGAAGCCGAACTTGGCCTGGTTGTTCGCGAACTGCATCTCGATCGCGCCCTCGGCATCGGACAAGAGCCGCTGCATCTCGAGCACCGTCTTGCGCGGCAGGATCACCTCCTGCCGCGGCACGTCGACGTCGAGCGTGGCCGAGGCAAACGCCAGCCGATGGCCGTCGGTGGCCACCAGGCTCAGCTGCTTGCCTTCGGCGACGAAGAGGATGCCGTTCAGGTAGTAACGGATGTCGTGCACCGCCATCGCGAACGAGACCTGGCCGAGCAAGGCCTTGAGCGTCTTCTGCGGCACGCTGAAGACCGGGCCGAAGCTCGCGGATTCCTGCACCAGCGGGAAATCCTCGGCCGGCAGCGATTGCAGCGTGAAGCGGCTCTTGCCGCCCTTCAGCACCAGCTTGGTGGCGCTGGATTCGAGCGTCACGGTCTGGTCGGACGGCATGGTGCGCAGGATGTCGATCAGCTTGCGGGCGCCCACCGTGGTGGTGAAGTTGCCTTCGTCGCCACCGAGTTCGGCATGGGTGCGGATCTGGATCTCCAGATCGCTGGTGGTCAGTTGCAGAAGGCCGCCCGTCTTGCGGATCAGCACGTTGGCGAGGATCGGCAGGGTGTGGCGCCGCTCCACGATGCCGGCCACGGATTGCAGCACGGCCAGAACTTTGTCTTGGGTTGCCTTCAGAACGATCATGTCTTCCTCTTCCTTACTTTCTTTAATTCAAATTAGTAGTCATAGATAAGGGTGGCCCGTTTCTGTGGACAGGACCATTTTCGCGTTCAGCGACAGTCACTTGCGGCGTCCCGCTGGCTGTGTGCAGCCGTGTTTCGGCGAAGGCACGCAAGGCGAACAATTTGGGGCCGATGCCCCAGCCTGTGGATAAGCATCATCTTGTTCAACAACTGTCCCCAACCTTGTGCTTTGACAGACCGCTGCAATGTGTGCGTCATTCATCGGTCAGCCCTTCAAGGTCTGTTCGAGCACGTGGAGCTGCTGGTTGAGCTCGGTGAGCTGCTGCCGCTCGCCGGAGATCTTGCGCACCGCGTGCAGCACGGTGGTGTGGTCGCGTCCTCCGAAGAGTTCGCCGATTTCCGGGAGGCTTTTCTGCGTGAGTTCCTTGGCCAGGTACATCGCGATCTGGCGCGGCCTTGCGATCGACACCGGCCGCTTCTTCGAATACATGTCGGCGACCTTGATCTTGTAGTAGTCGGCCACCGTCTTCTGGATGTTCTCGACCGAGATCTGCCGGTTCTGGATCGACAGCAGGTCGCGCAGCGCCTCGCGCGCCAGGGCGATCGAGATCTCCTTCTGGTTGAAGCGCGAGTACGCGAGGATCTTGCGCAGCGCCCCTTCGAGCTCGCGCACGTTGGAGCGCACGTTCTTGGCCACGAAAAACGCGACCTCCTCCGGCATCTCGACGTTCTCGGCGCGCGCCTTGTTGATCAGGATGGCGACGCGCATCTCGAGCTCGGGCGGCTCGATCGCGACCGTGAGGCCCGAATCGAAGCGCGAGACCAGCCGCTCGTGGATGTCGGCCAGCCCCTTCGGATAGGTGTCGCTGGTCATCACGATGTGCGACTTCTTGGCGAGCAAGGCCTCGAAGGCATTGAAGAATTCTTCTTGCGTTCGATCCTTGTTGGCGAAGAACTGCACGTCGTCGATGAGGAGCAGATCGAGCGAGTGATAGCGCTCCTTGAACTCGTCGAAAGTCTTGCGCTGGTAGGCCTTGACCACATCCGAGACGAACTGCTCCGCATGGATGTAGAGAACCTTGGCATCCGGCCGGTCCGCCAGGAGCCGGTTGCCGACCGCATGCATCAGGTGGGTCTTGCCGAGGCCGACGCCGCCATAGATGAAGAGCGGGTTGTAGAGGTGGCCCGGCGTGCCCGCCACGTGCATCGCCGCGGCACGCGCCATGCGGTTGGCGGTACCTTCGACGAGGGTATCGAAAGTGAGGCCGGCGTTGAGGCGGTTCTTGAAGGCGGCGGTGGCTGGATCCTCACCCATGCCGGGCACGTCACGCGGCACGTCCGTTTCGGCAACGACGGCCAAGGACATCGGCCTGACGACGGCTTCCCGCGGAGCAAGCGCTAACTCGACGATCACCGGGTGACCGTAGAGCTTCTCCGCCATCGAGGCGATGCGGCTTGCGTACTGAGCCCGGATCCAGTCGAGCTTGAATCGGTTGGCGACGAACACCGTGATGCGCGACAGATCGTCCGCGACCTTGGCGTTGAGCGGCTTGATCCAGGTGTTGAACTGCTGCTCGGAAAGCTCCTGCGCGAGTTGGTCGACACAGGCCTGCCAGAGGCTGTCACCGATGCCTTCAGAGGACATGGGTGCTTTGAAATGGGGGTTGTCCCTCGGCCATCATTCGTCTTTTGTATTGTGGATAGGTGCACCCGCGATGCGCGTCGGATTCTAACTTGTCAAAACCTTATCCACACCGCTCGGCAGGCCCCGAAATCGCGGTTTGGGCGACCCGATCATGGCTGCGTTTTGGTGGCTTCCAGAAACTTTGCGATAATCGCGGGTTTCCCTGAAAGCCGCTTTGTGTGTTTCGGGGGTCGTCCGGCAGCCGAGCAATTCGGCCCACCTCAGGAAAATCGTCATGAAACGCACCTATCAAGCTTCCAAAGTCCGCCGCGCCCGTACCCACGGCTTCCTCGTTCGCATGAAGACCCGCGGCGGTCGCGCCGTCATCAACGCCCGCCGGGCCAAGGGCCGCAAGCGCCTGGCAGTCTGAACGGCAACCGGCCAGCGTTGCTCATCGTCACGCAGTCGCTGCACCCACGCGCAGCGCATTGCGTCCGGCTCCCATGCAGCGGCTCAAGACCCGCACGCAATTCCAGGCGGTCCTCAAAGGTGCAACCTTGGCTCGAAGCGGGCATTTCGTTTTGCACCGGTGCTCGCTCGATGCGCCGGCTGCCGATGCGAATCTGCCGTCCGGCAGTGCCGATGCCCCTTTCGATTCGGATCGGCCGCAGGCCCGTCCCGCCAAACCCCTTTTCTCCGTGAACGAGGCCTGGCTCGGCGCCATGGTTCCGAAGCGCTGGGCGCGAAGGGCCGTGACGCGCAATGCCATCAAGCGCCAGATCTACAACCTGGCCGGCGCCTACGAAGCGTCACTGCCGGTGGCTGCGTACGTGGTGCGGCTGCGCTCGGGCTTCGATCGAAAGCAGTTCGTGAGCGCCAGTTCCGAGCGGCTCAAGCAGGCAGTTCGCGTCGAATTGACCCAGCTCTTCGAGCGAGCCGGTGCAGCGGCGAGGGCGCACGCGCCGCCGGGCTCGCCATGAAGCGCCTGCTGATCGCCGCGGTCAAGGGCTACAGACTGCTGCTGAGCCCCTGGCTCGGCGCCTCGTGCCGCTTCGAGCCCACCTGCTCGGCCTATGCCCTGGAGGCTCTGGAACGCCATGGCGCCGCAGCCGGCAGCTACCTGGTGCTGCACCGTCTCGCTCGGTGCCAGCCCTGGTGCCAGGGCGGCCACGACCCGGTGCCACCGGCATCCTGGCGGGCCACATCGCTTTTTTCCTTTCTTTCTTCCGACGACAAGAAGTCTTCTTCATGAACGATATCCGCCGCACCATCCTGTGGGTGATCTTTGGCTTCTCGCTGGTCCTCTTGTGGGATCAATGGCAGGTCTTCAACGGAAGAAAGCCGACCTTCCTGCCGTCCGCCCATCCGCCGGTGACGGCCCCGGCCAACAACAACGGCAACGGCGCAGCGACCGGCACGGCCGGCGGTTCGCAAGCGGTTCCGGCGAGCGGCTCGAATGCGGTTCCTTCGGCCTCGGGCTCGGCGTCCGGCACGGCGGCATCGGCGGCCAGCGTGCCCGGTGGCACGAGCGCGCCGCCTGCCGCGGCCGAGCGCATCGTCGTGACGACCGACGTGCTCAAGCTCACCTTCGACACCGAAGGCGGTTCGCTGGTGCAAAGCGAATTCATCCAGCACGACGACCTCGCCGAGAAGGACAAGCCCTTCGTCCTGATGGACCAGAGCGCCAATCGCTTCTACGTGGCGCAGACCGGCCTCATCGGCGGCAGCTATCCGACCCACAAGACGCCGATGACCATGACCGGCGATCGCACCCTGAAGGAAGGCGCGGACCAACTGGTGCTGCGCTTCGAATCGGCCGACGTCGGCGGCGTGAAGCTGATCAAGACCTGGACCCTGAAGCGCGGCGCCTACGACATGGCGGTGCGTCACGAGATCGTCAACACCGGGAGCGCACCGGTCTCGCCGCAGCTCTACATGCAGCTGGTGCGCGACGGCAACAAGCCGCCGGGCGAGTCGTCGTTCTACTCGACCTTCACCGGTCCGGCGGTCTACACCGACGCCAAGAAGTACCAGAAGGTCGAGTTCAAGGACATCGAGAACAACAAGGCCGACTTCGTCAAGGAAGCGACCAACGGCTATGTCGCGATGGTCCAGCACTATTTCGCGAGCGCCTGGCTGCTCGGCAACGGCATCCCGCGCGAGCTTTTCGCGCGCAAGGTCGACAACAACCTTTATGCAGTCGGCATGATCACGCCCGCCGGCGCCGTGCCGGCCGGTGGCAGCAAGGCCATCGACGCCGAATTCTTCGTCGGGCCGCAGGCCGAGAAAACGCTCGAAGCCGTGGCCCCCGGGCTCGAGCTGGTCAAGGACTACGGCATCTTCACCATCATTTCCAAGCCGCTCTACTGGCTGCTCGACAAGCTGCACGGCATCCTCGGCAACTGGGGCTGGGCCATCGTGGCGCTGGTGGTGCTGCTGAAGGCTGCCTTCTACTGGCTCAACGCCAAGGCCTACGCCAGCATGGCCAAGATGAAGGCGATCAATCCGAAGATCACCGAGATGCGCGAGCGCCTGAAGGACAAGCCCCAGGAAATGCAGCAGGAGATGATGCGCATCTATCGCGACGAGAAGGTCAACCCGATGGGCGGCTGCTTCCCGATCGTGATCCAGATCCCGGTCTTCATCGCGCTCTACTGGGTGCTGCTGTCGTCGGTCGAGATGCGCCATGCGCCCTGGATCCTGTGGATCAAGGACCTGTCCGCGCCCGATCCATGGTTCATCCTGCCGATCGTGATGACCTTGACCTCGCTCTTCCAGACCTGGCTCAACCCCACGCCGCCCGATCCGATGCAGGCCAAGCTGATGTGGATCATGCCGCTCGCCTTCAGCGTGATGTTCGTGTTCTTCCCGGCCGGCCTCGTGCTGTACTGGATCACCAACAACGTGCTGTCCATCGCGCAGCAATGGTTCATCAACAAGCGGCTCGGGGTGCTGGGCAAGTAGTCGCCCAGGCATGCTCGTCCGCGCCACCGATCCGATCGTCGCCATCGCGACTGCACCCGGGCGCGGCGCGGTCGGCATCGTCCGGATCTCGGGTCGCGGGCTCGAGCCGTTGATCCTCGCCCTGTGCGGCCGCAACCTGTTGCCGCGCGAGGCCACCTACCTGCCGTTCCTCGATGCGGACGGGGCGCCGATCGACCACGGCCTCGCCATCTACTTTCCGGCCCCGCGCTCATTCACCGGCGAGGACGTCCTCGAACTGCAGGCGCATGGCGGGATGGTGGTGCTCCAGTTGCTGGTGAGCCGATGCCTGCAGGCAGCCGCCGAGCGAGATCCTTCCACCGGCCGGGCGCGCCTTGCAGGCTTGCGCATCGCCGAGCCCGGTGAATTCAGCCAGCGCGCCTTCCTCAACGGCAAGATCGACCTGGCCCAGGCGGAGGCCATCGCCGACCTGATCGATGCCAGCACCGAGGCCGCGGTCCGGAGCGCCGGCCGATCGCTCGCAGGCCAGTTCTCCGGCGAGATCCATGCGCTGCGGGATGCGTTGATTCAGCTGCGGATGCTGGTCGAGGCGACGCTCGACTTTCCCGAGGAAGAAATCGATTTCCTGCAGCAGGCCGATGCGGCCGGCCAGCTCGCGCGCATCGCAGCGACGCTGGCCGAGGTGCAGCAGAAAGCCAGGCAAGGTGCGCTGCTCCGGGATGGCATCCAGGTGGTGATCGCAGGCCAGCCGAATGCCGGCAAGAGTTCGCTTTTGAACGCATTAGCGGGCGCCGAGCTGGCGATCGTCAGCTCGATTGCCGGCACCACCCGCGACGTGGTCTCCGAGACCATCCAGATCCAGGGCGTGCCCTTGCATGTCGTGGACACCGCCGGCTTGCGCGACAGCGTGGACGAAGTCGAGCAGATCGGCGTGGCCCGGGCCTGGGAGCAGATCGATCGAGCCGACGCCGTGCTTTTTCTGCACGATCTCACGCGGGCAGGCGATCCTGTGTACGCGCAGGCGGATGCGCTGATCGAAGCGCGTTTGAAGGCGGTGCTGTCGGCCCAGGTGCCGGTGGTCGACATCGGCAGCAAGATGGATGCGGTGGATCCAGGGGACGGAGGCGATGCGACGAACGCGGCGAACGTGCCGGACCGGTCGAGCACGTCGGGATCTCCGCAGGCGCCGAACGCCGATGCCCTAGAGCACCGCGCCGACCAGCTACTGCTTTCCGCCAGGACCGGCGCCGGCATCGAGGCTCTTCGGCAGCGCCTTTTGGCCCTGGCGGGTTGGCAATCCCTGCCCGAGGGCACCTACCTCGCGCGAGCCCGGCATGTCGACGCCTTGCAGCGGGTCGGCCTGCACCTGGAGGAAGCGTCCACCTGGCTCGCGTCGACGGCGCCGCCGCTCGACCTGCTCGCCGAGGAATTGCGCCTGGCCCAAAGCGCCTTAAACGAAATCACGGGCGAGTTCGGCGCAGACGATCTGCTCGGCGTGATTTTTTCCCGTTTTTGCATCGGCAAGTAATCCACCGACCTGGCGCATTTTTGATTCGACACCGTGACGCATTGGGGGATCGCGGATACTGCGGACCATCACGGGGCACACACCATGTCAAACATCCAGGGGCTTTGCCGCGCCATCACCCAGAACACGAGCTACGACGCTTTTGCGCCGATGTTCAATGCGCAGCAATGGGAATTGGTCGCCAGCTACCTGCAACCCTTCGACCTCGCGGCGGGGCAGGTGCTGATCGACCAGGGCGCGAACGATCGCACCCTGTTCTTCATCGAGAGCGGCGCGCTCAGCGTGCATGTGGTGGGCGAGTCGGGCCAGATGCGGCTCGCCATCCTGAATCCCGGATCGGTGGTCGGCGAGGGCGCCTTCTTCTCGCGGCTGCCGCGCTCGGCGAACGTGGTGGCGACCGGTGCGGCGCGGGTCTGGCGCCTGACCGCGATCCGCTTTGCCGAAATGGCGAATCGCCAACCGGGCCTCGCGGTCGAACTGACCCTGGCGCTGGGCGCGGTCATCGCCAAGCGAATGGTGAACAAGCCGAAGCGGGTCGCCGTGACCTGAGCGGTGGTGGTGCCTGCCGGATTCGGCGGCAAATCAATGATCGATCGATCGATCGATCGGTTCGAGCCTGGAGGGATCAAGATGGCTGTGATCTGCGCGTCCTGCCTGACGCCGAGTCGGGACGGGGCGAAATTCTGCAAGAGCTGCGGTGGCCGGCTGTCGGCGGTCGCGCCGGATGCAGGCCTCGCTGCAAACCACGCCGCCTTGTCCGAACAAGCGGTGCCGACCGCCGCTGTCGGCCACGGCATTGCGGGTTCCGCTGCAAGCCTTGTCGCACCCAGCGCCGGCAGCCAGCGATCGGCCGGCGAGAGCCTGGCAGATTCGCCTCGTCGGCCGGTGTCGGCCGGCGAGAACCTGGCGGACTCGCCCCATCGAGCGGTGTCGGTCAGGCCCGCGGCGGCCTCGGCGCCGGTTGCGGGCCCGTCGGCCTTGCCGCCTGTCGATCAGCCGGTCCGATCGACCAGGGCCGAGGCCACGCGCCCGAGCCCTTCGACGGACGAGTGGCCGGTGACCGAACTTCTGCTCTCCGATCCGGTGCCGCTCGAGCCGACCGCCGCTGCGCTCGACTCCCCCTCGCTTGGCTCCCGCGCAGCGTTCGAGCCGAGCGATGCGCTGCGCCCATCGGTGCCTGCGAATGCGGCGCGTGAGGTCCGTAGCCAGCCCAAGCGCGTCGGCGCCGCCAAGGCATCGTCCGTTGCACCGCCTTCCACATGGCCCCGCATCGGAGCGATCGCCGCCGTGTTGATGGTGGTGGGGGTTTCCGCCTATCTGTTCAACACGAAGGACGACGCGCCGAGCCGTCCGCCGTCCGCGCCGATCGCCATCGCACCGCCGATCGAGCCGGCCGCTTCGCCGGCGACTGCGCCGGTCGCGGCGCGGCTCGAAGGCCCCGCGTCGCCGCCGCCATTGCTGCAGGGTGCGGCGTTGCCGGTCGCCACGCCGACAGCGCCCGCCGGCCGCGAAGCCTTGGTTGCCGGCCCGAGCGCCGAGGCGCCATTCCTGCCCGGGCCGGCGTCAGCGCCCCGCGTCGAACCCCCGTCAGGATCGGCGGTTGCCGAGGCTACGCCCGCCAAGCCGGCTTCCGTCAAGCCGTCGGCTGCAAGCGCCCGCCAGTCGCGCAAGACGCCGCCGTCCGCGCCGTCCACGGCAGCAGCGGTACCGCCGCCGACCGTGCAGCCGGTACAGGTATCGCTGCCGGTCGCGCCCGCCGAGCCGCCCCCTCCGGTCGATCCGACGGTTGCCTGCGCCGGCCGCGGCTTCTTCGCACGCTCTCGCTGCCTGGTCGATCAGTGCGCGCAAGCGGTTTCGCGTTCGCATGCGCAATGCGAGGCGGTTCGCCAGCAACAGCAGATCGACGAGGAAAAGCGCAATCCGAGTCTGGCGGGCTGACCGGCCGAAAGCCTCGGGGCGGCTGCAGGCCGTGACGACCTGCTTCTCACGCATCGCGTGAAGACGGGCCACTACCACGGCCACGTCCACAGCCATGAACATCGTCACGGCCACGGCCACGGCCACCAGCCGTCCTTACCCGCCGCGCTGAAGCCGGTCGACCGCCAGCGCCAGCGCCTCCGGCTTGCCTGACAGCACCAGCGTGTCCCCATCCGCCAGCAAGGTCTCGTCGGTGGTGCTCGCCACCTTGCCGTCGCGGCGCCGCAGGCTCGCGACCCGCACGCCCAGTGCCTGCAGCGCGACCTTGGCGAGCGGCTGCCCGACGGCGCGTGCGTCTTCGGTCAGGGTGAAGCTGTTGAGCCGTTCGTGATGGATCTCGTCCGCGTTGTCGTCGTCCGCGCCGTGGAAGTAGCCGCGCAAGAGGTTGTAGCGGGCGTCGCGCTGTTCCTGCACCACGCGGATCACGCGTCGCATCGGCACGCCGACCAGCGCCAGCGCATGGCTCGCGAGCATCAGCGAACCCTCGATCGCCTCGGGCACGACCTCGGCCGCGCCGGCCGCCTGCAGCTTTTCCAGGTCGCGATCGTCCTGCGTGCGAACGATGACCGGCACCTGCGGCGCGTGCGCATGGATGTTGGCCAGCACCTTCATCGCGCCCGGCACGTCGAGGTAGGTCACCACCACGGCGCTCGCTCGGGCGAGGCCCGCCGCCATCAAGGCCTGCAGGCGCGCCGCGTCGCCGAACACCACCGAATCTCCCGCCGCCGCCGCCTGGTTCACACGATCCGGGTCGAGGTCGAGCGCCAGATAAGGGATGCCTTCGCGTTCGAGGATGCGCGCCAGGTTCTGCCCCGATCGGCCGTAGCCGCAGATGATCACGTGATGCGCCGTGTTGATGGTCTTGCGGGCGATCGAGGTCATCTGCAGCGACTGCTGCATCCAGTCGCTCGCGACCAGCTTGCGAACGATGCGGTTGCTGTACATCACGATGAAGGGCGTCGCCAGCATCGACAGCACCATCGACGCGAGCACCGGGTTGGCGAGCCAGGGCGGCAGCAGCTCGTTGCCTTGCGCCAGGTTCAGCAGCACGAAGCCGAATTCGCCTGCCTGCGCCAGGTAGAGCCCGGTGCGAAGCGCGACGCCCGCGGTGGCGCCGAGCGCGCGCGAGAGCAGCGTCACCAGGAGCAGCTTGAAGCCGAGCGGCAGCACCAGCAACACGCCGACCAGCGCCCATTGCTGCACCACGATGTGCCAGTCGAGCGACATGCCGATGGTGATGAAGAAGAGGCCGAGCAGCACGTCGTGGAAGGGCCGGATGTCGGTTTCGACCTGGTGCTTGAACTCGGTCTCTGAGACCAGCATGCCGGCCACGAAGGCGCCGAGCGCGAGGCTGAGGCCTGCCAGCTCGGTCAGCCACGCGAGTCCGAGCGTGACCAGGAGCAGGTTGAGCATGAACAGCTCCTCGCTGCGTCGGCGCGCCACCAGCGTCAGCCACCAGCGCATCACGCGCGGGCCGCCGTAGAGCAGCAGTCCGACCAGGATGCTCGCCTTGACCAGCGCGATCGCCAGCGCCTTGAAGAGAAGCTCCGGCGGCGCGCCGAGGGCCGGAATCAGCACCAGCAGCGGCACCACGGCCAGGTCCTGGAACAGCAGCACGCCCATCACCCGGCGGCCATGCGCCGATTCGAGCTCGAGCCGCTCGGACATCAGCTTGACCACGATCGCGGTGCTGCTCATCGTGAGCGCGCCCGATAGGGCCAGCGCCGTCTGCCAGCCGAGGTCCCAGGCCGGCGGCAGCCAGTCGGCGATCAGCAAGGCGCCGCCGGTGGCCACGGTCATGGTGAGGGTCACCTGCAGCAGGCCCAGCCCGAACACGTGCCGGCGCATGGCCCGCAGCTTCGGCAGGTTGAACTCGAGGCCGATCACGAACATCAGAAACACCACGCCGAATTCGCCGAGATGCCGGATGCCTTCTGAGTTCTGCGCCAGCGCCAGTGCGTGCGGGCCGATCAGGACGCCGGCCAGCAGGTAGCCGAGCATCGGCGGCAGCCTGAGGTAGCGGCAGATCACCACGCCCACGACCGCGGCCAGCAGGTACATGAGCGTGAGATCGAAAGACGACATGGCGGGGATGCTACTGAATGCGCCATCGACCCGGCCGATAAAATCCCGCGATGAGTTCCCGCCCCGCCCCCGTGCTAGCGCCCGCGCCGTCCTCGCCTCGCATCGAAGTCGAGGCCTCCGCGATCCTCGAGCGGGCCCGTGCCACCTTCCGGATCGAGGCCGATGCGGTGCTCGGCCTCACCCACCGCATCGGACCTTCGTTCGTCGAGGCGGTCGCCAGGATCCTGGAGGTGCGCGGCCGGGTCGTGGTGATGGGCATGGGCAAGAGCGGCCATGTGGGCCGCAAGATCGCGGCCACGCTGGCATCCACCGGCACGCCGGCGATGTTCGTGCATCCGGCCGAGGCCAGCCACGGCGACCTCGGCATGATCAAGTCGGTCGACCTGGTGCTCGCCATCTCGAACAGCGGCGAGGTGGCAGAGCTCACCGTGATCCTCCCGGTCGTCAAGCGCCAGGGCGTCCCCCTGATCGCCATCACCGGCGGCCTCGAATCCACGCTGGCACGCCATGCGGACATCGTGCTGGACAGCGGCGTCGAGATGGAGGCCTGCCCGCTCAACCTCGCTCCCACGGCCAGCACCACCGCGCAGATGGCGATGGGCGACGCGCTCGCGGTGGCGCTGCTCGATGCGCGCGGCTTCGGCTCCGAGGATTTCGCGCGCTCGCATCCGGGCGGCGCGCTCGGTCGAAAGCTCCTGACCCATGTCGGCGACGTGATGCGCTCGGGCGACGATGTGCCGCGGGTGGCGCCCGGCGCGAGCTTGAGCGAAATCATGCGCGAGATGAGCGCCAAGGGCCTCGGCGCCACCGCGGTGGTCGACGACCGGGGCAGGGCGATCGGCATCTTCACCGACGGCGACCTTCGGCGCCAGGTCGAGACCGGTGCCGACCTCCGGGCCTTGACCGCGGCCGAGGTCATGCACGCCGGCCCGCGCACGCTGGGCCGCGAGGCCCTCGCCGCCGAGGCCGCGGAGCTGATGGAAAACCACCGCATCACCAGCGTTCTGGTGGTCGACGATTCGGGCTTGCTGGTGGGCGCGCTCACCATCAACGACCTGATGCGGGCGAAGGTCATCTGATGCCGGCGGCGCAGTTCCGGGCCGAGACGCTCCTGGCCGCGCAGGACGTGCGCATCGCGTTCTTCGATGTCGACGGCGTGCTGACCGATGGCGGGGTCTATTTCAGCGACCAGGGCGAGACGCTCAAGCGCTTCAGCATCCTCGATGGCTACGGCCTCAAGCTGTTGCAGCAGGCCGGCATCCTGCCGGCGGTGATCACCGGCCGCGACTCGGCGCCGCTTCGGTTGCGGCTCGCGGCGCTCGGCATCGTGAACGTCCGCTACGGCACCGAGGACAAGCTGCCCGCAGCCGAGGCCATGCTGGCCGACCTGGGCTTCGGCTGGTCGCAGGTTGCCGCGATCGGGGACGACTGGCCCGACCTGCCGGTGCTCTGCCGCGCGGCCTTCGCCGCGGCGCCGCCGAATGCGCATCTCGAGGTGCGCGCCATGGCCCATCACGTCACCGCGGCCCGGGGCGGCGAGGGCGCCGCGCGCGAGTTCTGCGACCTGCTGCTCGCGGCCGGCGGGCACTATCGGCGGCTTTTAGAGCGCGCCCGCGGAACCGTTGCATGACGGGCTTCTGGCGAGTTCTGCGGGACGGCTTCGATCGGGTCTCGATCTACCTGCCGATCATCCTCACGGCCGCGCTCGCGCTCGGAACCTACTGGCTGGTGCGCAATGCGCCCAAGCTCCTGGAGCCGACCGCGAAGGAAGAGCCCAGGCACGAACCCGACTACTTCATGCGCAACTTCGTGGTGAAGAACTTCCTGCCGAGCGGCGACCTTCGCAGCGAACTCTTCGGCACCGAGGGCCGCCACTATCCGGACAACGACACGGTCGAGGTCGACAAGGTCCGGGTGCGCTCGGTCTCGCCCGAAGGGCTCGTCACGCGGGCGACCGCCGATCGCGGCTTGTCGAACGGCGACGGCACCGAGATCCAGCTCTTCGGCAATGCCGTGGTCATCCGCGAGGCCGCCACCGCGCCGAACGGCACGCCGCTGCCGCGGCTCGAGTTCCGCGGCGAGTTCCTGCATGCCTTCCTGGACACCGAGCGGGTCAAGTCGAACAAGCCGGTCACCCTGATCCGCGGCAACAACCAGTTCACCGCCGACAACCTGGACTACGACAACCTGAGCGGCGTCGCCAACCTGCAGGGCCGGGTCCGTGGCCAGCTCAATCCGTCGTCGGCCGTTCCGCCGCAAGGGACCCGGCGATGAAGAAACTGGTCTTCGTCACCGGCGCTTCCAGCGGCATCGGCCAGGCCTTGGCGATGCGCTTTCATGAGGCGGGCTACGACCTCGCGCTGGTCGCGCGCCGAACGGCCGAAATCGAGACCTGGGCGCAGCAGAGCGGGTTGCGCCCGGAGCGCTATCGGATCTACGGCGCAGACGTGTCCGACATCGACAGCATCGTGGCCGCGTCGAAGGACTGCATCGCGGCGCAGGGGCTGCCGGACGTGGTGATCGCCAATGCCGGCATCAGCATCGGGATCGACACCGCCGAGCGCGGCGATATCGATGTCCTCGCGATGCTGTTCGCCACCAACAATATCGGGCTCGCCGCCACCTTCCATGCCTTCGTCGGCCCGATGGCGAGTCGCGGCAGCGGCCGGCTGGTGGGCATCGGCAGCGTCGCGGCAATCCGCGGCCTGCCCGGGCACGGCGGCTACTGCGCGAGCAAGGCTGGCGTGGTCGCGTACTGCGAAAGCTTGCGCGGCGAGCTGCGGTCCTCCGGCGTCAAGGTGGTCACGATCTGCCCGGGTTATGTCGATACGCCGCTGACCCAGGGCAATCGGTACGGCATGCCTTTCTTGCTGTCCGCGGTCGAATTCGCCGACCGGGCATTCCGGACGATCGAGGATGGCGTCAGCTATCGCGTCATTCCATGGCAGATGGGCATCGTCGCCAAGTTGTTGCGGCTGCTGCCGAACGGCCTGTTCGACCGGCTGATGCAGGGCCGAGGGCGAAAGAAGCGGATCGGGGAGTGAGCGCTCGAATGCCGTCTCGGCCGGCGCATTGAAAAAGGCTCCCGAGGGAGCCTTCTTGCCGGAAGCGCGGAGCGCGATGCGCTGTCGCAGGCTTCAGTAGTTGTCGCCGCCGTTGTTGCCGCCGTAGCCGCCACCACCGCCGCCGCCGTGGTTGCCACCGCGGCCGCCGCCGCGCGGACCGGCGCCGTAGGGGCTGCGGAAGCCGCCATCGCCACCACCGCCGCCGCCGCCGCTGCGACCACCACCGCCGTAGCCGCCGCCACCGCCGCTGCGACCACCGCCGCCGCCGCCATAGCCGCCACCGCCACCGCCACCGCCGTAGCCACCACCGCCACCGCCCGCGCCACCGTAGCCGCCGCCACCGCCATATCCGCCGCCGCCGCCGGCACCGCCGCCGTAGCCACCGCCGCCGCCATAGCCGCCGGTGCGCGGACGATCTTCACGGGGACGGGCTTCGTTCACGACGATGTTGCGGCCCTTGAGGCTGGTGCCGTTCATGGCGGCGATGGCGGCCGCGGCCTCTTCATCGTTGCTCATCTCGACGAAGCCGAAGCCCTTCGAACGGCCGGTTTCGCGGTCGTTCATGACCTTGGCGCTGGTGATGGCCCCGAACTCGCCGAATTTTTCCTGGAGGTCGTTGTCGCTGAACTCATAGGGAAGATTGCCGACGTACAGTTTTTTGCCCATGGTTGGGACTCCTATAAACACATGAAGAAAGCGATGGAGTCCCGGAAGCACCACTCAAGCGTGCAAGCCGACGAGTTGCGCGAAACTGACCGATCACCAAGCAACCTCCACCCTGAATCTTTTTGAAGGGAGGCGAGTGCATTATGGTTGAAAGTCGAAAAAGCAGGCAAGGAATACGCGGCGTCGGGGCGACGTTCTTTAGCGTAGGAGCGCGCTTTTGAGCTAGTGCTTGCTTACTTAGATGCCTGACCGGGCCGGTCTGTCGGCCCCCTGCCCGAGCCTCGCGGACGCACGCATATACTTTGGCAGCGCCGATTTGCTCCAGCTTGCGGGCGCTTTACAAATCCTGCTAAAGACGGTGGCCGAAGCCGGCTCGTTTTTGGCGAGACCGGTTTTTCTTCGCCCATGTCCCTGGTTGCCGTTCCACAGTCGCTCATGTTTCCCGGGCCGCTCGCCCTGCAGAGCGGCCACGCCATTTCCGACTACTCGCTCGCCTACGAGACCTACGGCGAACTCAACGCCGCGAGAGACAACGCGGTGCTGGTCTGCCATGCGCTCAACGCTTCCCATCATGTCGCCGGGGTTTACGAAGGCCAGCCGCGATCGGAGGGCTGGTGGGACAACATGATCGGACCCGGCAAGCCGGTCGACACCCGGCGCTTCTTCGTAATCGGGGTCAACAACCTGGGTTCCTGCTTCGGCTCGACCGGGCCGATGCATGTCAATCCGGCAACCGGCCGGATGTACGGCGCCGACTTCCCGGTGGTCACGGTCGAGGACTGGGTGAATGCGCAGGCCGTCCTGCTCGACGCGCTCGGCATCGACAGTCTGGCCGCGGTGATGGGTGGAAGCCTCGGCGGCATGCAGGCGCTGTCATGGACCTTGCAGTATCCCGAGCGGGTCCGCCATGCGGTCGTGGTGGCGAGCGCGCCCAGCCTCACGGCGCAGAACATCGCCTTCAACGAGGTGGCGCGGCGGGCCATCGTCACCGACCCCGACTTCAACGGCGGCCACTTCTACGAGCACGGCGTGGTGCCCAAGCGGGGCCTGCGCATCGCCCGAATGATCGGCCACATCACCTACCAGAGCGACGACCTGATGAACGAGAAGTTCGGCCGGGCCTTGCGCGACGCGGTCGAAGGCGCGACCGCCGGAAGCAGCGAAAGCGCAGCCGACTTCCGGTATTCGACGCAGGAGGTCGAGTTCCAGATCGAGAGCTACCTGCGCTACAACGGCGACAAGTTCAGCGAATACTTCGACGCGAACACCTATCTGCTCATCACGCGGGCACTCGATTACTTCGATCCGGCACGGGCGCACGGCGGCAGCCTGAAGGCGGCGCTGGCACGGGCGCGGGCCCAGTTCCTCCTGGTCAGCTTCACCACCGACTGGCGCTTCGCGCCGGCCCGAAGCCGCGAGATCGTGAAGGCGCTACTCGATAACCGGCGGAGCGTGAGCTACGCCGAGATCGACGCGCCGCACGGCCATGACGCGTTCCTGTTGGACGACGTTCGCTACATGAGCGTGGTGCGTTCGTACTTCGAGCGGATCGCGGCCGAGGAGTCCTTGCCGTGAGCGACCAGGCCACCCAGCGAATCATCGCGGCGCTGGTTCCCGAGGGCTCGCGCGTACTCGACCTCGGCTGCGGCGACGGCGCGATGCTCGACTTTCTTCAGCGCGAGCGGGCTTGCAGCGGCTACGGCGTCGAGATCGCCGACGGCAACGTGCTGCAGTGCATCCGCCGCGGCGTGGACGTGATCCAGCTCAATCTCGACGAGGGGCTCGCGATGTTCGACGATGCCTCCTTCGACGTGGTGCTGCAGATCGACACCTTGCAGCATCTGCGCAATGCCGAGGTCATGCTGCGCGAGACCGCGCGGGTCGGCCGTGCCGGCATCGTCGCCTTTCCGAATTTCGCCCATTGGCCGAACCGCCTCAGCGTGCTGCGCGGCCGGATGCCGGTGACGCGCCGCCTGCCCTACCAGTGGTACGACACGCCGAACATCCGGGTCGGCACCTTCAAGGACTTCGAGGCGCTGGCCGTCAAGAACCGGCTGCGCGTGCTCGAGGCCTTCGGGCTGCAGGAAGGCCGCATGGTGCGTCGGCTGCCCAATCTCGCGGCAGGTACCGCGGTCTTCAAGTTCGAACGCGAGCGCTAGGCGTCGTTGGCGCTAGCGGCTTCGCACGCGCTCGCGCAGCGCAGCGCGTCGGCGGGCGGCCAGCGATGCGCGGCGGCGGGAGCTCGTCGAATCGATCGAGTTCGACGCATTCGGTGATTGCGACGACGAGGGCTGCCAATCGTCACCGGGCACGGCCCTGTCGCCATGACCGGTATTCGAGCCGTCGGCGGACAACGCCAGCACCCCACGGCCGGCGATCGCCACCGCGGGGCCGTCGTCCGGGCCTCGCCTGGCCATCTCGGCGGTCACGATGCCGGTGGGAACCGCGAGCACGCCCCAGCCGAGCAGCATCATGACCGAGGCGATCGCGCGCCCGAGGTCGGTCTTGGGCACCAGGTCGCCGAAGCCGACGGTGGCCATGGTCGAGATGGCCCAGTACACCGCGACCGGAATGCTGGTGAAGCCGTGCGGCGGCCCCTCGACCACGTACATCAGCGTGCCCATGACCAGCACCACCAGCATCACGAAGCCGACGAACACCGTGATCTTGCGCCGGCTGGCCGCCACCGCCGTGACCAGCGCGCGGTATTCGACCGAGTAGCGGGACAGCTTGAAGATCCGGAACACCCGCAGCAGCCGCAACACCCGGACATCGATCAGGTAGGCGAACTCCGGCGCCAGCGCGATCAGGAATGTCGGCAGCAGGGCCAGCAGATCGATCACGCCATAGAAGCTCGTCGCGTAGCGCAAGGGGCGCTTCACGCAGGCCAGGCGGCCGATGTATTCGATCGTGAAGAGCCCGGTGAACACCCATTCGAGGACGCCGAAGACATGGCCGACCCGCAGGCGAACCGCCTGCACGCTGTCGAGGATCACCACGGTGACGCTGGCGACGATGACTGCGATCAGCAGCAGGTCGAAGATCTTGCCGGCGCGAGAATCGGATTCGAAGATGATCGAATAAAGATCGCGGCGCCAGCCCTTGTCAGGCTTGCCCAGCATCAAATCGGCGGTGGATCCTTCGACTTCGGACTGAAAAGGTGGGCTGTTGTGATTCATCATGGGGGTTTCGTCGCTGCGCGCGGATTGTCGAACCTCGCAGGCCTTAGCCGGAAAGTTCCAAGAGCGGTAACGCATCGACGTATCCGGTTACGCTTCTTGCGCAATGAAGTGCCGCCGGCCGTAACGCCGTTCATACGATAGACCTTTTGAGGAGCTACCCATTGGCCACACAGTCCCCTTTCTTCGGCAAGCGTGAGCGCGACACCGATTCACTCACCTCCCGCCCCGCGCCCCTGGTCGGCTCCGGCACCAATCTTTCCGGCACGCCGGTAACGCCGTCCAACCTGGCGACCCAGGTGAGCAACGCAGCCGCCCCGGCACCGAAGGAAGGCGGCAGCAAGCTGACCGTCGGACCGAACATCAAGCTGAAGGGCGTCGAGATCACCGATTGCGACACGCTGGTGGTCGAAGGCCTGGTCGAGGCGACGATGGATTCGCGCGTGATGCAGATCGCGGAGCAGGGCGCCTTCAAGGGTTCGGCCGAGATCGACATCGCCGAGATTCGCGGTTTGTTCGACGGCAGCCTCACGGTGCGCGAACGCCTGGTGATCCATTCGACCGGCAAGGTCACCGGCAAGATCCGCTACGGAAAGATCGTGATCGAGGAAGGCGGGCAACTGTCGGGCGAGATCACCTTCGGCACCTCCGGCCCCTCGGCCAAGCCGGCCGGCGCATCGGCCACGCCGTCCGCCGCTGCAGCGACTGCCTGAGCACGCACCGGTCGCCACCGCTTCCGGCGCGCGGCCCGCATCTCAGGTGCGGGCCAGGCGCTCGATCAGGGCACTCGCCGCGGCGGGTGCCCTTTCTTTTGCGCCGTTGATGAAGAAGACGAAGACGTCGCGCGGCTTGGCCGCCTTGGCAGGCGCCTTCTTTTCATCGACGTAGGGCAGCTTCGAAGGGCTCTTGCCGGCCGCCCAATCCTGCGCAGTGCGGGCCCAGGTATCGAGCGCCTCGGACGAGTAGCCGGTCTTCAACCTGGCCTGGCCTTCCATCAGCCGCGCGTAGACGAAGTCGCTGGTGCAATCGGCGAACGACGGAAACTTCTCGGCATCGGTGAACACCGTCGCGGCCTTGTGCTTGCGCGCGAGCGCGAGGTATTCGGGCGACATGAAGCTCGGATGCCGCACGTCCAGCACGTGGCGCAATGCACGGCTCCCCGCCTTCTTGGGCAGCAACGAGAGGAAGGCGCCGAAGTCCTCCGCGTCGAAGACCTTGGTCGGCATGAACTGCCAGACGATCGGCCCGAGCTTGGCGCCGAGTTCCTCGATGCCGCTTTCGACGAAGCGCGCGATCGACTCGCCGGCGCCGGCCAGCTCCTTGCGATTGGTCGAGTACCGGGAGGCCTTGAGCGAGAACATGAAGTCGTCCGGCGTCTCGTCGTGCCACTTCTTGAAGGTCGGCGGCTTGAAGGTGCTGTAGTAGGTGCCGTTGACCTCGATCGCCGTGAGCTTCGAGCTCGCGTAGCGCAGCTCCTGGCTGTGCGGCAAGCCCTCCGGATAGAAGTTGCTCCGCCAGGGCTCGAAGGTCCAGCCGCCGATGCCTGCTCGAATCCGGGTCGTCTTCTTGCTCAAGTCGGGCTCCAGTGTTGCGGCCATGCGCCGGCGTCAAGATTAGCGGAAACGCCCGTGGCCTCCCGGGCCCGCGAACCATAATCGTCCAGCTTCCACCTTCGCGGAGATCCCCATGAACGCACCCCTCCACCGCGAGCTTCCCGTCGGTCTTCTCGACGCGGAGCGCGCCCTTGCCGACGTCTCGAACCAGTGGGACAAGGACATCGTCCGCCAGCTCACCGACTACATCGGCATTCCGGCCAAGTCGCCCGGCTTCGACAAGGAATGGGCCGAGCATGGCTATCTCGAGACGGTGCTGCGCAATGCGGCGAACTGGGTCGAGGCGCAGAAGGTCGAGGGGCTGAAGCTGGAAATCGTCCGTCTCGAAGGCCGCACGCCGGTGCTGTTCTTCGAGCTCCCGGCCACTGGCACGGCGATGTCAGAGACGGTGCTGATGTACGGCCACCTCGACAAGCAGCCGGAATTCACCGGCTGGCGCAGCGATCTCGGTCCGTGGACCCCCAAGTACGAAAACGGCCTGCTCTATGGCCGCGGCGGCGCCGACGACGGCTATGCGGTGTATGCCAGCGTCGCAGCGCTGCAGGCACTCAAGGCGCAGGGCGCGGCGCATCCGCGCATCGTGGGATTGATCGAGACCTGCGAGGAATCGGGCTCCTACGACCTGCTGCCCTACGTCGATGCCTTGCGCGCCCGCCTCGGCGACGTGGGGCTGGTGATCTGCCTCGATTCGGGGGCCGGCAACTACGACCAGCTCTGGCTCACCACGTCGCTGCGCGGCATGGCGAGCGGCACCCTGAAGGTCGAGATCCTGACCGAAGGCGTTCACTCGGGCGACGCCTCGGGCCTGGTGCCTTCGAGCTTCCGGATCATGCGGCAGGTGCTCGATCGGCTCGAGGACAGCAAGACCGGCCGCCTGTTACCCGCGAGCTTCCATTGCGAGGTGCCGGCCGAGCGGCTGGCGCAGGCGCAAGCCACCGCGGCGATCCTGGGCGACGAGGTCTACAAGCGGTTCCCGTGGGCCCACTACGACTGCGGCGGCTCCACCACCTTCGCGTTGCCGACCACCACCGACCCGGTCGAGGCGTTGATCAATCGCACCTGGAAGCCCACGCTGTCGGTGACCGGCGCCGAGGGCTTTCCCGCGTTGAAGGATGCGGGCAACGTACTGCGGCCCTACACCGCGTTCAAGCTGTCGCTGCGCCTGCCGCCCCTGGTGGATGCCGATGCCGCGGTGCAGGAACTCAAGTCGCTGCTGGAGGACAACGCGCCGTACCAGGCCAAGGTCACCTTCGAAGGCGGCGGCGGCGCGACCGGATGGAACGCGCCCGAGACTTCGCCCTGGTTCGAGCAAGCCCTGCATGCAGCGTCCCGCGCCCACTTTGGCGCCGGCTGCGGCTACATCGGGCAGGGCGGCACGATCCCGCTCATGAACATGTTGAGCCAGGGTTTCCCGAAGGCCCAGATGATGGTCTGCGGCGTGCTCGGCCCCAAGAGCAACGCCCATGGCCCGAACGAGTTCCTGCACGTGCCCTATGCGAAGAAGCTGACCGCCGCGGTGGCGGAGGTCATCGCTGCGCTTCCCGCGGCGCACCGGGCCGAGACCGCCACGGCGACCGCCTGAACGGGAGAACGCGAGAACGCGAGAACGGGAACAGCCGGGCGTCGCGGGCCGGTCAGGCGCCGGCTGCGGGTGCCGACCGCGCTCGTTGCCGCGCCAACCAGACGAGGCCGATGCCGATCGCCACGACCGGCAGCAACGAACCGAGGTTGAGCAGCCGCCAGCCTTGCGTGGTCACCAGGAGGCCCGAGGCGAACGAAGTCAGCGCCAGGGTCGCGAAGACGCAGAAGTTGAGCGCACCCTGGGCACGATCGCGTTCCTCCGGCGCGTAGGCCTTGAGCGAAAGCGTCGTGCTGCCGGTGAAAAGGAAGTTCCAGCCGACGCCCAGCAGGAAGAGGGCGATCACGAATTGGTGCAGGTCGACGCCCGACAGTGCGATGGCGATGCAGCCCAGGTTGAGCGCCAGGCCGACGCCCATCACCGGCAGTTCGCCGAACCGGCGCACCAGGTGGCCGGTGAAGAAGCCGGGCGCGAACATGCCGATCACATGCCATTGCAGCACCAGCGCCACGTCCTCGAAGGGCAGCGCGCAGACCTGCATTGCGAGCGGCGTGGCCGCCATCAGCAGGTTCATGACGCCGAAGCCCAGGGCCCCGGCCATGGCGGCGATCGCGAACGCGGGTTGCCGCGCCAGCTCGGCCACCGAGCGACCGCCCGCGCCGGACCCGGCCTTTCGCGGAGCGGCCGGGAATTCGATGAAGTTCATCAAGACCATCGCGAACAGGGCCACCAGCGACAGCGCGACATAGGCGCCGGTGAACGGCACCGTGAACAGGTTGCGGGTGTAGGCGGCCAGGTTGGGACCGAACACCGCGCCGAGCAGTCCGCCCGCCATCACCAGCGACACGGCCTTTTCCCGCGCCGTGGGCAGCGCCAGCTCGGCTGCGGCGAATCGGTACAAGGTGGCGTTGGCCGCGTAGTAGCCGGCCACCAGGGTTCCGAAGCACAGCAGCCAGAAGTGGCGGTGATAGACCGCAAAAGCGCACAGCAGCGAAGAACCGACCGCCACCAGGAGCCCGATCTGGAACGAGCGACGACGTCCGAAGCGCTGCTGCGTGCGCGCCACGATCGCGGTCGCCAACGCGCCGCCGACCACGTAGGCCATCACCGGCAGCGTCGCCATCCAGCCGAGCGGCGCGAGCGAAAGACCGACCAGTCCGTTGATCGCGATGAAGGCGACGTTGTTCGTGAGGAAGAGGCCCTGGCAGGCGACCAGCAGCCAGAGGTGGCGATTCATTCAGGCCCCCGCTCGAGGTTCGGAGCGCCAAGCTCGAATGTCGAGACCAGCAGCATCAGTGCGGCCAGCGCCGCGGTCTCTGCGCGCAGCACGCGCGAGCCGAGCGTCGACGGACGGAAGCCCTTGTCGATGGCCTGCTGCTCTTCGGAGGCGCTGAGGCCGCCTTCGGGTCCGTTCAGCACCCATGCGGGCGATGCGCTGCGGCCGCTGGCGCCGGAAGCAAGCTCGGCAAGCGGCAGCGCACCCGGCGTGAGGCTGAGCAGGTATCGATCGACGCCGGCCGATCGATCACTTTGCGCCTCTGCGCCTTCCGCCTCTGCACTTTCAGCCGCTGCGCTTTCGCTGCCACCGATGGCGTCGTTGCCCGCCGTCGCATCGATCCAGGCGGCAAAGCTCATCACCGGATGGATCACCGGAATGCGGTTGCGTCCGCACTGTTCGCAGGCCGCGATCGCGATCGCCTCCCAGTGCGACCGTTTCTTGTCCGCCCGTTCGTTGGCGAGGCGGAGCACGCCGTGAGCCGTCACCAGCGGCTGGATGCTGGCGACGCCCAGCTCGGTGGCTTTCTCGACCAGCCAATCCATTCGCTCGTTGGCCGGCATGCCGACCGCCAGATGCACCGGTCGCGCGGCCTCGCGCTCGACCGGCCGATGCCGGCCCACCTTGACGGCCACGTCGCTCCGGCCCATGCGTTCGATCGCCGCGTCGTATTCGCCGCCGAAGCCATCGAACAGGATCACCGCGTCGCCCGGCTGGAGCCTTCGAACCTGCACATGGCGCGCGGCGCCGGGCGGCAGGTCGAGCGAGCAGTCCGGAGCGAGCCTGAGCGCGCAATGAAAGCGCGCGGTCACATTCTTCCGTAGGCGAAACCGGTGGCCGGCGCGGTGTCCTCGACCTCGTCGATGACGCGAAGCAGCGGTGTCAGCTCGACATAGCGGGCCGCGGTCGCGCGGATGTAGCCGATGAAGCGCGGCGCATCCGCCAAGTACTGCGGCTTGCCGTCCCGAAGCGTGAGGCGGGCGAAGATGCCGGCGACCTTGAGGTGGCGCTGCAGCCCCATCCATTCGACACCTCGGTAGAAGGCGCCGAAGTCGCTGTCGACCGGCAGCCCGGCCTTGCGCGCACGCTCCCAATAGCGCACGGATATGTCGAGCACGAACTCCTCGTCCCAGCTCAGGAACGCGTCGCGCATCAGGCTCGCGATGTCGTAGGTGATCGGGCCGTACACCGCGTCCTGGAAGTCGAGCACGCCGAGCGGACCTTCGCTCGAGACCATCAGGTTGCGCGGCATGAAGTCGCGGTGCACGTAGACGCTCGCGGCCGCGAGGTTGTGCTGAACGATCAGCTTGAAGCTGCGTTCGAGGCGCTCGGCGAGCCGGCCTTCGATCGCGATGCCGCGGTGGCGACCGAGGTACCAATCGGGGAAAAGCGCCAGTTCTCGTTCGAGCAGCGCGCTGTCGTAGGCGGGCAGCACGTCCGGCTTCGAGGCTTGCTGCCAAAGAACGAGGGCGTCGATCGCCTGCAGGTAGTACGGCCGAGCGGCATCCGGCGAAGCAGGGTCGATGACCGCCAGCAAGGTCTGCTGGCCGAGATCGTCCAGCAGCAGGAAGCCGTTGGCGGCGTCCCATTCGAGGATTTCCGGCACGCGCAGCCCGGCATCCTTCATTAACCGCGCGACCTTGACGAAAGGCGCGCAATCCTCATGGCTCGGCGGAGCGTCCATCACGATCAAGGACGAGCCGCCGGCCGCCAGGTCGACCCGGAAGTAGCGCCTGAAACTCGCATCGGCCGAAGCCAGCCGGGTGCTGGCCGGGAGCAGCCCGTGGCGGGTGGCGATGCCCTCGATCCACCGCTCGTAGGCGGCGCCTCGGGCCGGATCGCTCCAGGTGACAGTGGCGTCGCGGGCCGCGACGCTGCGGGTCGTTGTCGGAAGGGCTGTCATGGATAATCGCGATTCTACAAACCGCACCCGAACGGTTCATCGACATCCTCCGTGCCGCGGCCATCCCTTTCTCGACGATCTTTGTTTCTTGCAGATGCCTGATCAGATCCGAGCCGTCCGGCGTCGGTGCCACCCGCCCCTGCCGCTGGCCGTGCTGTCGCTCGCCTTGCTGCACGCGCACGGCGCCGCCGCGCAGGACGCCGGCTTCGACGCGCCGCTCGCGCTCAAGCGGTCGCCGCAACTGACCGAAACCATCCCGCCCACGCAGCGCGGCAGCCTGCCGAGCTTCGTCGACGGCGACCGCATCTCGGGCCGGCCCGATCTCGAGACCATCGTCGAAGGCAAGGCGTCGCTGCGGCGCGGCGACACCGTGATCCGGGCCGATCGGCTCGAGTACTACCAGCCCGACGACCTGGCCAAGGCGCGCGGCAACGTGCGAGTGAACCAGGCCGGGAACGTGTACGAAGGCCCGGAGCTGCAGCTCAAGCTGGAGACCTTCGAAGGCTTCTTCAGCAACGTGCGCTACCGATTGCTGGCGAGCGGCGGCGAAGGCGATGCCGAGCGCATCGATTTCGTCGACAGCAACGTGTCGGTGGCCCGCCAGGTCACCTACACCACCTGCCGCCGCGAGGACTACCCGGGCTGGATGCCGGCCTGGATGCTCAGCGCCGCGACGCTGACCACCGACACCGAGGAAGGCGTCGGCACCGCGACCAACGCGCGCATGAGCTTCATGGGCATCAGCACGCCGGCCTTCCCGTCCTTCAGTTTCCCGCTCAGCAACGAACGCAAGAGCGGCTTCCTGCCGCCCACCATCGGCGTCGACAGCGTGAACGGCATCGACATCACGGCGCCTTACTACTGGAACATCGCACCCAACCGCGACGCGACCTTCTACCCGAACCTGATGAGCAAGCGCGGCATCAACCTGGGTACCGAGTTCCGCTATCTCGAGGACAAGTACAAGGGACAGGCCCGGGTCGACATCATGCCGACCGACACCTTGCGCAACCGCTCGCGCTGGGGCATCTGGACGCAGCATTCGCAGACCCTCGATCCCAAGCCCTTCGGCCTGGATTCGCTCGGTGCCACGCTCAACATCAACCGGGTGAGCGACGACGACTACTGGCGCGACTTCACCCGCACGCCGACCCTCACGACGCGGCTGCTCTCGAGCGATGCCTCGCTCGGCTGGAGCAAGGGCGACTGGAGCGGCTCCGCGCGGGTCCTCAAGTACCAGACGCTGCAGTACGCCGACGCGCCGATCATTCCGCCCTACGACCGGCTGCCGCAGATCACGGCCAACTACAACCGCTACGACTGGAACGGCTTCGATTTTTCGTTCAATGCCGACTATTCGCGCTTCCAGGCCGACCCGGTGGTGCAGCGCCAGCCGAACGGCGAACGGGTCTTCGGGCTGGCCAGCTTGAGCCGGCCGTTTCTCACGCCCGGCACCTTCCTGATCCCGAAGGTACAGCTGCACGCAACCTCCTACCAGTTCGAGGCGCCGCTCGCGACGGGCGCCACCTCCGCGAACCGGGTGGTGCCGACTTTCAGCCTCGACGGCGGCATGATCTTCGAGCGCGACGCCAACTTCTTCGGCCGCGCCTTCCGGCAGACGCTGGAGCCGCGGGCTTTCTACGTGTACACGCCGTACCGCAACCAGAACCAGCTGCCGGTCTACGACTCGGCGGCTTACGACTTCAACTTCGCGACCATCTACACCGAGAACGCGTTCTCGGGCCATGACCGCATCTCTGACAGCAACCTGCTCACGCTGGGCGTGACCTCGCGCCTCATCGATCCGGTCTCCGGCGCCGAGGCGGCGCGCTTCGGCATCGCGCAGCGGCTGCGCTTCAGCGACCAGCGGGTGACGCTGCCCACCACGCTTCCGATCAGCGACCGGCTGAGCGACGTGCTGATGGGCGCCCAGATCAACTGGACGCCCAAGTGGAGCGTCGACACCACCATCCAGTACAACCCGGACGAACGCAAGTCGGTGCGCAACGCGATCAGCGCCCGCTACAACCCGGGCTCGTACCGCAACATCAGCGCGGCTTATCGCTACCAGGACGAAACAGCGCCCGGAGCCGCCAACGGCAACAAGTCGCTCGACGTCAGCTGGCAGTGGCCGATCAACGACCTGTGGGGCGACAAGGGCAAGGACCTCGGCCCTGGACGCGGCGAGGGCGGCGGTCGGTGGTATGCGGTCGGCCGGCTCAACTACAGCCTGCAGGACCGCAAGCTGACCGATGGCGTGCTCGGTGTCGAATACGACGGCTGCTGCTACATCGGCCGGGTCGTGCTGGAACGCATCACCACCGGCCAGGTCACAGCAAGTACGCGAATCATGTTCCAGCTCGAATTCGTGGGCTTCGCGAGTGTCGGCGCGAGTCCCAAGCGGACGCTGACACAGAACATCCAACGGTATCAGCCGCTGCGGCAGCCCTTCACGGCGCCCAGCCGCTTCACCAACTACGACTGAGCTTCGCCATGAAAAACATCCGTTCGATCCTTGGCTTCACCTGCCTTGCAGCAGCCGCGGCCACCGTGGGCGCACAGGGTTTCCGCCCCGGTACCGGCATCACCGACATCATGCGTTCCGGGCCGCGCATCGTGCCGCCGCCGGCCGATGCCGGACGTGCCGGCGCCCCGACCAGCACGGCGCAGCGACCGGCCGAATTCATCGTCGCTTTGGTCAATTCGGAGCCGATCACCAACACCGAGGTGCAGTCACGGGTCCAGCGCCTGCTGCGCGAAAACGCCGAAGCCGCCCGGGTGCCGCGCGCCGAACTCACCAAGCTGGTGCTGGAGCGGCTGATCGACGAACGGGCCCAGCTGCAGCAGGCCAAGGAACTCGGCATCAAGGTCGATGACCTGGCGGTCGATCAGGCCGAGCAGACGGTGGCACGGCAGAACCAGATCAGCGTCGTCGAGTTGCGCAGCCGTGTCGCGGCCGAGGGCCTGACCAACCAGCAGTTTCGAAGCGACCTTCGCGACCAGCTCTTGCTGACCCGCCTGCGCGACCGCGAAATCGAATCGAAGGTGAAGATCAGCGACGTCGAGGTCGACCAGTTCATTCGCGACCAGCGCTCCGGCTCGGCCGCGAACGCCGTGCCCAACATCAACATTGCCCAGCTGCTGGTGGCGGTACCGGAAACCGCCACCGAAGCGCAGATCGCGAGCTTGCAGCAACGCGCTCAGCAATTGGCTGCTCGCGCCCGGGCGGGCGAAGACTTCTCGAAGCTGGTGCAGGAAAGCTCCGATGCGCCCGACCGCGCGGTCGGCGGAGGTGCGCTGGGCCTGCGCAGGGCCGATCGCTATCCCGAACTCTTCGTCGAGGCCATCAAGACCACGCCGGTCAACGGCATCGCCGGCCCGGTCCGGTCCGGCGCCGGCTTTCACGTGCTCAAGCTGTTGGCCAAGAACCAGCCGGGTGCCGGCGATGCGGTCGTGACGCAGACGCAGGTGCGCCACATCCTGCTTCGCAACGATCCGAAGCGCTCCACCGCGCAGGCCGTGGCGCAGTTGAACGAGTTCCGCACGCGGATCCAGTCCGGCACCGCCGACTTCGCCGGCCTTGCGCGCGACAACTCGCAGGACGCAAGCGCCAAGGAGGGCGGCGACCTGGGCTGGTCCCGGCCGGGTCAATTCGTGCCCGAATTCGAGGAAGCCATGGACCGGCTGGCGCCCGGCCAGATCAGCGAACCGCTGGTCTCGCGCTTCGGCGTTCATTTGATCCAGGTCGTGGCCCGCCGCGATTCCAAGCTGAGCCAGGCGGAGCAACGGGAAACCGCACGCGCCGAATTGCGCGAGAAGAAGCTCGAAGAGGCCTTCAGCACCTGGGCCCAGGAAACCCGTGCCCGCGCCTACATCGAGTACCGGGAGCCGCCGCAATCCTGAGCCACGATCTTCCTCGCCATCGGACGCTGCTGCCTTGAAGCACGTTGCCCGCAAGCGCTTCGGCCAGCATTTCCTGTCGGACGGCGGAATCATCGACGCCATCGTTCGCGAGATCGCGCCCAAGGCCGGGGATGCGATGGTCGAGATCGGGCCGGGGCTCGCCGCGTTGACCCAGCCGCTGGTGGAGCGGCTCGGGCGCCTGGCCGTCATCGAACTCGACCGCGATCTGGCGGAGCGGCTTCGCGGCCATCCGCAGCTCGAGGTGATCGAATCCGACGTCCTGAAGGTGGACTTCGATCAACTGGCCGATCGCCTGGTGCAGCCGCCGGCGGCGGCGATGCGGGTGGTCGGTAACCTGCCGTACAACATCTCAACCCCGATTCTTTTTCACCTGCTGCCATTCGCCCGGCGAATCGCCGACCAGCACTTCATGCTCCAGAAGGAAGTCGTCGACCGGATGGTGGCGGCGCCGGCCACTTCGGACTATTCGCGCCTGAGCGTGATGCTCCAGTGGCGCTACGAGATGTCCGAAGTGTTGTTCGTGCCGCCGGAAAGCTTCGACCCGCCGCCGAGGGTCGACAGCGCGGTCGTGCGAATGGTGCCGTTGGCACAGGTGCCGCAGGTCGATGCCGTACTGCTCGGCGAGATCGTGCAGGTGGCGTTCAGCCAGCGGCGCAAGTTGCTGCGGCACAGCCTGGGCAAGTGGCTGGCGGCGCGTGGCCACGAAGGGGCATTCGACGTGCAGCGGCGTGCAGAAGAAGTGCCCGTGGCGGAATTCGTCGCGCTCGCGCAAGCGGTCGGCAGCGCGGCGCCGGGCTAGCAGCCGGTCGGCCCGGCTGCTTGAGCGGCGAAATGCACGAACGAAGGGATCAGCAAAAAGGCGGCGCCGAGCGCCGCCTTCTCACGGGTTGCTTGAAACCGGTCAGGCCGCGGCCAACCAGTATCCGGCGTTGAAGGGACTGCTCATTCGCAGTGCCAAAGGCGAGACGTCCACCAACTTGTCGGTCGGCATTTTCTCGGCAGCCGGATCGGCCGCCTGGACTTCGATGCCGGCCGAAGCGGCGGCATCACCTTGAGCCTCGTTAGCCCGTTCTGCTTGGCTAGCTTGTGCAGAACGGGCTACAGAAAAGAATAGAAGCACCTGAACGGTATCTTCCGATCCGCCCAGTAGTCCGCGGCATCCCGAAACACGTCGAGCAGCTGCTCGCGCGCTTCCTTGTCGAACTTGGCATTGGCCGGAATCTGCTCCAGGACCACGATGAAGCCGGGCTGCGGGCCCGACTTGTGCAGGGGATCCGTCATGCAGTCGTACAGCGCATCGAAGTTCTTGCCGAAGTGCTGCGGGAAAGTGAACTGCTGTGCAATCAAGTCCAGCACGTCCTGCTTGGTCTGGGCATTGCCCAGGTTGGCATAAAGGAAGTGCTGGCCTGCTGCGTGCGCCGCCTCTTGCAAGTCGTTCACGCGGAATGCGCGGATCGACTGCACGATGTTCGGCCGCACGGCACGAAGGGATAACGTCATCTCCGCGGGCCTTTCCATGGTTGTCGTTGTCATGTCTTCAGGACGCTTGATTGCGCCACTCCAATCCAATTCACTGCTCATTGCTTGATCCGTTTGAAACTCGCATAGTGATCTGCCGTATACCAGCACGTTTCGGGAACCCTGGGTACGCCGCCGCAAACGATTCGCCGCGCTCCACGCCGACCCGAATTCGCAGCCGCCACCGTGTATTCCCGGTAGTGACCGCGCCGCTCGGCCGGCAACAGGCGCTCGCGATTGGCGAACACCGAGCCGTCCTTGTCGAATTGGAACGGGCCTCCACTCAAGATCGCCTGGTACGTCTGCCGGGCCTCTGCCGGCAATTCGGCGAACGTTACCGCGTCTTCAACCGGCTGGAAGGGTCGGCGCCATTGTTCGCGAGCATCGGCTTCGTTGAAGAGCATCAACGGCAATAAAGCAGTTAACGCTAACTTGCATACAGAAGACGTGATCGAGGCGAATGCCGCCATGGAATCCAGCAGAAAAGAGCGAGGGCGGAGCGAAAGGCGAACCTTGGGGTTAACCCGCAGATTCAAGCCCGAAAGTGTGCACCAGACGCACACAAATAGCAAGCGTGTGCCTAATAAATAAGCAAGATGCCAAGCGCCGAACGGCGAAAAGAAGTTAGTGCCCGCTTGCGTACTAGGCGGCTAGCGCTCGGCGTTGGCGTCGGCGACCGTCAATGCGGTCATGTTGACGATGCGACGGACGGTTGCGCTCGCAGTCAAAATATGCACAGGTTTGGCCGCACCGAGCAGCACCGGGCCGATCGCGATGTTGCCGCCCGCCGCGGTCTTGAGCAGGTTGTAGGAAATGTTGGCGGCGTCGATGTTCGGGAAAACCAGCAGGTTGGCATCGCCTGCCAGTGCGCTGTGCGGCATGACCGCGGCGCGCAGTTTGCCGTCGAGCGCGACGTCGCCGTGCATTTCGCCATCGACTTCGAGCCAGGGTGCCTGCGTACGCAGCAAGGCCAGCGTGCGGCACATCTTGACGGCGCTCGGCAGTTCGCTGCTGCCGAAGTTCGAATGCGACAGCAGGGCTGCCTTCGGCTTCAGGCCGAACCGCATCATCTCCAGCGCCGCCATCGTGGTGATCTCGGCCAGCTCTTCCGGGGTCGGGTCGTAGTTGACGTGGGTGTCAACCAGGAACACCTGGCGGTCGGGCAGGAGCAGCCCGTTCATGCAGGCATAGATGGGTACGTCCTGCGGCGTGCTCGGGCAGCCGCCCGGCCGACGGCCGATGACCTGGTCGATGTAGTGCAGGTGGAGGGTCGTGGTACCCCAGGTGCCGCAGATCATGCCGTCGACATCGCCCTTGTGCAGCAGCATGGCGCCGATCAGCGTCAGCCTGCGGCGCATCTCGATCTTGGCGGTTTGCACGGTGGTGCCCTTGCGCTCCGTCATGCGGTGGTAGGTCTGCCAGAAGTCGCGATAGCGGTGGTCGTGCTCGACGTTGACGATGTCGTAGTCCAGCTCTTCCTTGAGCCGGAGGCCGAACTTCTCGATGCGCTGGGCAATGATCGCCGGCCGCCCGATCAGTGTCGGCCGCGCGATGCCTTCGTCGACCACGATCTGCGCGGCGCGCAGGACGCGTTCTTCCTCGCCCTCGCAGAAGGCGACACGCTTGCGCGACGCTCGCTTGGCGGCGTCGAAGATCGGCTTCATCGTGGTGCCCGACGCGTAGACGAAGCTCTGCAGCTTGTCGCGATAGGCATCCAGGTCGGCAATCGGCCGCACCGCCACGCCGCTCTCGGCCGCGGCCTTGGCGACCGCCGGTGCGATCTTCATCATGAGCCGCGGGTCGAAGGGCTTCGGAATCAGGTACTCGGGTCCGAAGCTCAGCTTCTCGCCGACATAGGCAGCGGCGACCCGCTCGCTCTGCTCGGCCTGCGCAAGTTCGGCGATGGCGTGCACCGCAGCGACTTCCATCTCGTCCGTGATGGTGGTCGCGCCGCAATCGAGTGCGCCGCGGAAGATGTACGGAAAGCACAGGACGTTGTTGACCTGGTTCGGATAGTCGGTGCGGCCGGTCGCCATGACGACATCGTCCCGGACCGCATGCGCCTCCTCGGGCGTGATCTCGGGCGTGGGATTGGCGAGCGCGAAGATCACCGGGCGCGGCGCCATCTTGGCGACCATCGACGGCTTCAGCACACCGCCGGCCGACAGGCCGAGGAACACGTCGGCATCGCCCATGACCTCGTCCAGCGTGCGCGCCGAGGTCGGCTGCATGTACTGCCGCTTGTCGTCGTCCATCAGTTCGGTGCGGCCTTCGTACACCACGCCGGCCAGGTCGGTGACGAACACGTTCTCGCGCCGGAGCCCGACCTTGAGCAGCAGGTTGAGGCAGGCCAGCGCCGCGGCGCCGGCGCCGGACGCCACCAGCTTGACCTGGCCGATGTCCTTGCCGACCACCTTGAGACCGTTGAGCATGGCGGCCGCCACCGTGATGGCGGTGCCGTGCTGGTCGTCGTGGAAGACCGGGATCTTCAGGCGCTTGCGCAGCTCGCGCTCCACGTAGAAGCAGTCGGGCGCCTTGATGTCCTCGAGGTTGATCGCGCCGAAGGTCGGTTCGAGCGAGGCGATGATCTCGACCAGCTTGGCCGGGTCCTTCTCGTTGATCTCGATGTCGAACACGTCGACCCCGGCGAACTTCTTGAAGAGCACGCCCTTGCCCTCCATCACCGGCTTGGCGGCCAGGGGGCCGATGTCGCCGAGGCCGAGCACCGCCGTGCCGTTGGTGATGACCGCGACCAGGTTGCCGCGCGCGGTGTACTTGAATGCGTTGACCGGATCCTTCTCGATCTCCTCGCACGGAAACGCGACGCCGGGCGAGTAGGCCAGCGCCAGGTCGCGCTGGTTGACCATCTGCTTGGTGGCCGCGATGGCGATCTTGCCGGGCGTGGGGTGCTCGTGGTATTCGAGGGCGGCGCGGCGCAGTTCGGCGCGCTTGTCTTCGGGCGTCGGGATCGGGGAGGTCAAATCGGACATGTACCTTGGCTCCGGGGCAAACGCTTGTTCTTGGGGGCGCGATTCTAGACCTGCCCCTTCGCCGTAAAGCCGGCGCTGGAAGTTCACGGAATGTGATCGGAGGTGTCGCTCGGGGCCCTGCTGTGGCAATATCCCGCGCGTACAAAAACATCCGAGGAGTGACCATGGCGCTGATGGATTTCATCAAGAAACAGTTCATCGACATCATCCAGTGGACCGAGGATGACGACGGCACCCTCGCCTGGCGCTTCCCGATGGCCGAGATGGAAATCCAGAACGGCGCGTCGCTCACGGTTCGCGAATCCCAGGTCGCGGTCTTCGTCAACGAGGGCCAGGTCGCCGATGTGTTCGGCCCCGGCATGTACAAGCTCACGACCCAGACGCTGCCGGTCCTGACCTACCTCAAGAACTGGGACAAGCTCTTCGAGTCGCCCTTCAAGAGCGACGTCTATTTCTTCAGCACCCGCCAGCAGATCGACCAGCGCTGGGGCACGCCCCAGGCGATCACCATCCGCGACAAGGATTTCGGCGCCGTGCGGCTCCGGGCCTTCGGCAACTACAGCTATCGCATCGCCGATCCCAAGCTTTTCTATACCGAGATCTCCGGCACCCGCGCGGCCTACACCGTGCCCGAGCTCGACGGGCAGCTTCGGGGCCTCGTGCTGCAGAACATCAGCGACGCCATCGCTGCCAGCGGTGTTCCATTTCTCGATCTCGCTGCCAACCAGGTGGAGTTCGCAGCAGCGCTCGCCGGCCAACTGGCTCCCGATTTCGCCAAGCTCGGCATCAAGCTCGAAGCCATCACCGTCCAGAACCTTTCGCTGCCCGAGGAGCTGCAGAAGATCCTCGACCAGAAGATCGGCATGGGCATGGTCGGCAACGACATGGGCAAGTTCATGCAATACCAGACGGCGCAGGCCATCCCGAAGTTCGCGGAGGGCAGCGCAAATGGCGGCGGCTCCGGCGTGGTCGGCGATGCGCTGGGGCTGGGCGCCGGCTTGACCATCGGCCAGGTGCTGGCCAACAACCTGGCGCAGGGCCTCAACCCCGCGGCCGGCGGTGCGCAGGCGGCGGTGCCTGCCGCGCAGCAAACGCCTACGGTTGCCGAGGTGAGCGCGAACGACATCATGGCAACGCTCGAGAAGCTCGGCGAATTGAAGACCAAGGGCATCCTCACCCAGGAAGAATTCGACGCCAAGAAGGCGGACCTGCTGAAGAAGCTGGTCTGAGGGCCCCCGGCCGCCGCAGCCCGCGCTGCAACGCAGTCGGCGCGTAGGCCGGCGGCCGGACCCGAGACCTTTCGTCGCCTTTCGTGGCCACCCAACCTCCATCGCAGCGCAGCTACAGCGCCCCCTGCCCAGGGTGCGGCGCGCCGGTCGAGTTCCGCTCGGCCCAGTCGACCTTCGCCGTCTGTTCCTACTGCCAGAGCACCGTGGTGCGGCAGGGCGACGCGTTGGCACGCATCGGCAAGATGGCCGAGCTGTTCGAAGACTTCAGCCCGCTCCAGCTGTTCGCGTCCGGGCGCTGGCGCAACCAGAGCTTCTTGCTGGTCGGCCGGCTGCAATACCGCTATGAAGGCGGGCACTGGACCGAGTGGATCGCATCCATCGATGGAGAGCGCACGGCGATCCTGAGCGAGGACAACGGCGCCTTCGTGTTCGCCGAGCCGCTGGCCCTGCAGCGCCCGGCGCCCCCGGCCGACGCATTGCGCGTGGGCGCCACCACCTCCTTCAACGGCCAGACCTACACCGTCACCTCGAACGAACAGGTGGCCCTGGTCTCGGCGCAAGGCGAGCTGCCGCGGATGCCCGAACTGGGCCGCCGCTTCGCCGTGGTCGAAGCGCGCAACGAGCGCGGCGAGGTGCTGAGCCTCGACTACGACAGCCCGACGCCCGGCGCCTACCTCGGCCATGCGGTGCGGCTCGAAGACCTCGAACTCACCGGCCTTCGAAGCGACTCCGAAAAAGAGGTGACGGGCCGGAGCTTCAGCTGCCCCAACTGCGGCGCGCCGGTCAGCTTCAACCTCGCCGACAGCAAGAGCGTCACCTGCGGATCCTGCAAAAGCATCATCGACATCTCGGACGGCATCGGCGGCGAACTCCGGCATGCAGCCCAGAACGAACCGGTGCGCCCGCTCATCGAGATCGGCAGCACCGCCCAGCTGCAAGGCACCGAGTGGCAGGTGGTCGGCTTCCAGCATCGCATGGGCGTGGCGCCCGGCGACGACGAGCATTTCGGCTGGAACGAATACCTGCTCTTCAACAAGAAGCGCGGCTTCAGCTTTCTAGTGGATGCGGAAGACGGCTGGAGCATGGTGCAGCCGACCACCGGCGCGCCGCGCATGGCCGAGAACGGCAGCCGCGCCACCTACCTCGGCAAGGTCTACAAGCAGACCTATGCCTACGACGCCGAAACCACCTACGTGCTGGGCGAGTTCTACTGGAAGGTGGAGCGCGGCCAGAAGACCTTCAACCGCGACTTCGAGAACGCCAACGGCCTGCTCTCGATGGAGCGCTCGACCCACGAGCTCACTTGGTCGGCCGGTCGCAAGCTCGATGCGAAAACCGTGGCAGCAGCCTTCGGCCTGTCCGCCAAAAGCGAGATGTTCAAGCGCGCCGACGCCTTGCCGGTCAGCCTGGGCTCGCGGTTCGGCTGTGGGACGATCCTCATCGTGTTGCTGGTGATCGTCGTGCTGCTGGTCGTCCTCAACCGATGCAATTGCAACGACGCCGCAGCCCGGCCGAGTGCCGGCCCGACCGGCTCCTGGGCCAGCCCGCAGCAGGCCAGCGGTAGCGGCAGTGGTTCGTGCAGGTGTTCGAGCGGCCGCTGGTTCCCCTCGGGCGGCTCCTACGGCGGCTACTCGAGCGGCGGCAGCCACAAGTGATGTTCAACCCCGGAGATCCCCATGTTCGATATTGAATGGCTACGGCCCGGAGCAATCGTCGGTTCGCTCGTGTATGCGCTGATCGGCGTGCTGGTGTTCTGGGTCAGCTTCGTCGTCATCGACAAGATCACGCCCTACAACCTGTGGCTAGAGATCGTCGAGAAGCGCAACGTGGCGCTCGGCCTGGTGGTGGCGGCGATGGCGCTCGGCGTCTCGATCATCGTCGCCGCGGCCATCCATTGAGGCCATGAACCCCGCCGCGCCGCCCACCCTGGCCGCGGCCCCGGCCGCGCGCCCGGTCGAGATCGCGCTCCTGGCCAGCGTGTTCGTGGTGGCGGCTTGCGGCCTGGTCTACGAATTGAGCGCGGCGGCGCTCAGCTCGTACCTGCTCGGCGATTCGGTGCTGCAGTTCAGCACCGTCATCGGCACCTATCTCTTCGCGATGGGCATCGGCTCCTGGCTGTCGCGCTATTTCGAGCGGCAGCTGCCCGCGCATTTCCTCCGCATCGAGTTGCTGGTGGCCTTGATCGGCGGCGCGCTGCCGGCGCTGCTCTTCATTGCCAATGCCTACATCCCGGGCGCCTTCCGGCTGCTGCTCTACAGCCTGGTGCTGGTGGTCGGCACCCTGGTCGGGCTGGAGATCCCGCTGGTGATGCGGATCCTCAGGCGCAACGTGCGGCTGAAAGACCTGGTCTCGCAGGTACTGACCTTCGACTACCTCGGCGCACTCGCGGTATCGATCGCCTTCCCGCTGGTCCTGGTGCCGGAGCTCGGCATGATCCGCACGGGGCTCCTCTTCGGGCTGATGAACGCGGCAGTGGCGCTTTGGGCGCTGTGGCTCTTCCGCCATGAGCTTCGCCATGTGGGCGCCCATGCGATCGCCTGCGGCTTGTCGCTGGCGGCACTGACCGGCGCCTTCTTGCTGGCGGATCGGATCACCACGGTGGCCGAGGACAAGTTCTACCAAGACCGCATCGTCTTCAGCGCCAGCTCGCCCTACCAGCGCATCGTCGTCACCCAGGGCAGCGCCGGGCATCGACTGTTCCTGAACGGCAATCTCCAGTTCGCCGAGCGCGACGAATACCGCTATCACGAGGCGCTGGTGCATCCGGTCATGGCGGCCCATGGCGCGCCGAAGCGGATCGCGGTGCTGGGCGGCGGCGACGGCATGGCGGTGCGGGAGATCCTGAAGTACCCCTCGGTGGAGAGCGTGACGCTGGTCGAGCTCGATCCGAACATGACACGGCTCTTCAGCGAGCACCCGACCTTGTCCACGCTCAACGGCGGCGCGCTCAAGTCCCCCAAGCTGCGCATCGTCAACACCGACGCCTTCCAGTGGCTCCAGGCCGAACCGGCGGAGACCTTCGACGTGATCGTGGTGGACTTCCCCGACCCGACCAACTTCGCGATCGGCAAGCTCTACACCAACTCCTTCGATGCCCTGCTCGACAAACGCCTGGCCGCGAGCGGCTATGCGGTGATCCAGACGACCTCGCCTCTGGTGGCTCGCAAGAGCTTCTGGACTGTGGTGCAGACGGTCGAATCGGTCGGCCTCGCCGCGACCCCGTACCACGCCCACGTCCCGAGCTTCGGCGAGTGGGGCTTCGTCATCGCCAGCCGCCGGCCGTACCGGTTGCCGATCGCGCTGCCCGAGGGCTTGCGCTTCCTGTCGGCTTCGACCCTTCCGCTGCTCTTCGACTTTCCGCTCGACATGTCGCGCGTGCCTGCCGACGTGCAGCGCCTGTCGAACCAGGCGCTGGTGTCGACCTACGAGCGCGAGTGGGGCAAGGTCGCCGGGCACTGAGCATGAAGCGGCGCGAATTCCTGGGGGCGATGGCCGGCGCGGCGGCGCTCGCCGGCTGCGATTCGCGGTCGCCGATCGAAGGAGGCTTTGCCGGCATCGACGTCGAAAGCGGGCACCGGCTGCGGCAACCGTTCGGCGGCCGGCAAGCGGCATCCGGCGGACCGGCACGGCGGGTCCGGGTGCTGATCGCCGGCGGCGGGGTGGCCGGCCTGGCCGCAGCCCGCAGCCTGCGCTTGGCCGGCATCGAGGATTTCTGCCTGCTCGATCTCGAGGCCGAGGCCGGAGGCAACAGCCGCGGCGGCGCGATCGGCGGCATCGCGCATCCGCTGGGTGCGCATTACCTGCCGGTGCCGGGCGACCATGCCCACGAGGTGCAGGACCTGCTCGAGGAATTCGGCTTGCGCAGCCGCGTCTCGGGACGCTGGCGCTACGACGAGCGGCATCTTTGCCACAGCCCTCAGGAGCGCCTCTTCTTTCGCGGCGCCTGGCAAGACTCGTTGCTGCCGCAGGGCGACGTGGGCGCCGCCACGCGCGACCAATATCGCCGGTTCGCAGCCGAGGTCGAGGCGGTGCGCCGCGCCTTGCCGTTCCGGATACCGACCTTGCGGGCGAGCCGGCTCGATGGCTTGCTCGAACTCGACGCGCTGCCTTTCGGCCGGTGGCTCGACCAGCGCGGCCTCGATGACCAGCACCTGCGCTGGTATCTCTCGTATTGCTGCCGCGACGACTACGGCGCCGGCGTGGCGCACGTGTCGGCCTGGGCGGGCCTGCACTACTTCGCGGCCCGCCACGGTTTTCGCGCGCCCGGCGACGGCGCGCCCGATGTCACTGCCGGTGCCAGTGCCGAAGCCGAGACCGAACCCGTGCTCACCTGGCCCGAGGGCAACGCCTGGCTGACGCGCCGGCTGTCCCGGCCTCTCGGCGATCGGCTGCAGGTCCGGCAGCTGGTGACGCAGATCGTCGATACCCGCAGCCAGGTCGAGGTCGAAAGCCTCGACCTCGCCTCCGGGCAAACCCGCCGCTGGGTCGCCGATCGCTGCATCGTCGCGCTGCCGACCTTCGTGGCCGCGCGCGTGGTCCACGGCCCGCCGGCCGCGCTGGTTTCCGCCGCCGGGCAACTCCGGCATGCGCCGTGGCTCGTCGCGAACGTTCATCTCAAGGCGCCGCTGGCCGTCGGGCCGGGCGCAGCGCCGGCCTGGGACAACGTCCTCTACGGCGCGCGCGGGCTCGGCTGGGTGGACGCACGGCATCAGTCGCTCGATCCGACGCCGGGGCCGACGGTGCTTTCCTGGTACCGGGCGCTCGGCCCGGGCACCGACGTCGCGCTGCCAGCCGACGGCAACGGCAGCGGCAGTGCCGGTGGCGACGGCAACGGCAACGGCAACGGCAACGGCAACGGCGACCAGGACACGGATGCCCGGCGCCAGCTGCTCGAACGGCCGTGGAGCAGCTGGCGCGACGAGATGCTGGCCGAGCTGTCGATTCCGCATCCCGACCTGCCGGCCCTCGCGACGCGCATCGACATCACGCGCTACGGCCATGCGATGGCGATTCCTTCGCCCGGCACGCTCGCGCGGCTCGGCATCCACTCGCGCATCACCGCGGGCCGTTTGGCCTTCGCGCATGGGGACTGGTCAGGCTACTCGATCTTCGAGGAGGCGTTCACCCGCGGCCACCTGGCCGGGGAATGGGCCGCGACCTGACCGGCTCCGACCAGCTCCGACCCGACCAGCTCCAACCGGCCTGGTCCTCACCAACCTCCAGCCGCTCATCAGCTGCGCATCAGCCTCGCATCAACCGCGCATCAACCGCGCATCAACCGCGCATCAACCGCGCATCAACCGCGCATCAACCGCGCATCAACCGCGCATCAACCTCGCATCAGCCTCGCATCAGCGCTTCGATCTCGTCGCCGTCGACCGGCACCCCGCGCGTGATCAGCTCGCAGCCGGACTCGGTCACGATCGCGTCGTCCTCGATGCGGATGCCGATACCGTGGAACTGCTCGGGCACACCCTCGCCGGCCCGGACGTAGATGCCCGGCTCGATCGTCAGCACCATGCCCGGCCGCAGGATTCGGCTGGGCCGGTTCGTGATCAGCTCGTTGGACAGCGGATCCTTGCGTTCGCTGGTTTCGCCGAGCTGGCTCGGCTCGACATAGCTGCCGCAGTCGTGCACGTCCATGCCGAGCCAATGGCCGGTGCGGTGCATGTAGAACGGGAAGTAGGCGCGTTTCTCGATCACGTCCTCGAGGCTGCCGACCTGGTTGGCGTCGAGAAGGCCCAGGTCGAGCATGCCCTGCGCCAGCACCCTGACGGTCGCGTCGTGCGGATCGTTGAAGCGCTGCCCGGCGCGGGTGGCCGCCACCGCCGCATCCTGGCTGGCGAGCACCAGGTCGTAGAGCGCGCGCTGCGGGCCGCTGAACCGTCCGTTGGCCGGGAAGGTCCGGGTGATGTCGCTCGCATAGCCGTCCAGCTCGCAGCCGGCGTCGATCAGCACCAGCTCGCCGTCCCGGACCGGCGCGGTGTCCGCCCGGTAGTGCAGCACGCAGGCATTGGCGCCGGCCGCGACGATCGAGCCGTAGGCCGGGTATTGCGACCCTTGGCGGCGGAATTCATGCAGCAGCTCCGCATCGAGGTGGTACTCGCGCACGTCCTTGCCTTCCCGCAGCATCCGCGCCGAGAGTTGCATCGCCCGCACGTGCGCCTCGGCGCTGATCTGTGCGGCACGGCGCATCACGTCCTGCTCGTGCGCATCCTTGACGAGCCGCATCTCGTCCAGCGGGCCGCAGAGGTCGCGCTGCTGCTCAGGGCACAGCGCGCCGAATCGCACCCGGCTTCTCACCGCGGACAGCCAGCCGTCGACCCGGGTCTCCAGCCCCTTGTGCGTGGCGAAGGGATACCAGACGGCCGACTTGTTCTCGAGCAGGCGCGGAAGCCGCAGGTCGAGTTCGCCGACCGCGAAGGCCTCGTCCACGCCCAGGCTGGCCGGCGCCGCTTCCGGCCCGAGGCGATAGCCGTCCCAGATCTCCCGCTCCAGGTCCTTGGGCGCGCAGAACAAGGTCGATTGGCCCTGGCCGGTGAGGATCAACCAGGCGTTGGGCTCGGTGAACCCGGTCAGGTAATAGAAGTAGCTGTCGTGCCGGTAAAGGAAGTCGCTGTCGCGGTTTCGCTGGCGCTCGGGCGCGGTCGGGATGATCGCGACGCCGTCGGGCCCGATCTGCCGAGCCAGGGCTGCGCGACGGGCGGCGTAGGGTTTGGTTGTCATCTGGTGACTATGCATGAGGTTTGTAACCGCCTGCCTAGGTAGGAATAAAACATAACGAAAGCAAATGAAAGAGCATTTGCGCGTAGGACAGGTCCCACGCTTAAATACGCACCTTGATATCTTGGAGGTGCTTTTTGTTGAAATTCGTATATGAAAGCGCGTTGCTGGCTGCGGTTGCGGCAGCAACGCTGACCGCCTGCGGCGGCGGCGGCGGTGGTAGCGGCGGCGGCGGTGGCGGCTTCGGTGGCTTCGGTGCCACCGACCTGAGCGCAGTGACCACGACTGCGGCCGTTGCACCCTCGACGACCGGCTCTGCCGGCTCGGCCGGTACGACTTCGACCGGCGTCGTCGCGCCGGCGGGCAGCCCGGCTGTCGTCAACAGCGTCGTCGATGGCGCCGGCACCGTGTCCGCCGCGGCCTACAAGGCGACTGCGAGCCAGATGAGCAAGGACGGCGGCCTCAACTACCGCTACGGCCCCAGCGCGGCCACCTACAACGCCTCGACCGCAGGCGTTCCCACTCTCTTCAAGCGCACGGACAACGTTTCGCGCTGCAACGGCAGCGGCCAGAACTGCCTGACCACCTGGCAGGTCGGGGGTCCGCGTGTTCCGGGCGACGGCGTCAACAACCCCGGCTCCTCCGGCCTCTACTCGACCAACCAGGCCAACGTCACCTTCGTGGCGGACAACCCGGCGGTGCGGGTCGGCGTCGGCGACCTGCAGGTGAGCGCCTTCGAACTGAACACTTTCTCGCAGAGCCCGCAGCTGCCCTGGCAGAACCAGGCTGCAGCGAACTCCAACGGTGGCCTCGACAGCTTCACGATCGCGCAATACAAGGTCGACGGCCAGCTGTCGACCGATGGCGAGTCCCGGCCGGTGGCTGCGGCACGCTGCGGCGGCCGGGTCGGCTTCTGTTCGTCGTCGGTGGTGGCATTCCAGAACGGCCTGCTCGGAACCGCCGGCAGCAACACCGCGCACAACCGGGCGACCGTGAAGCTGGCGGCGAACAAGGTTCCCACCAGCATCGCGATGACCAACAACAGCGAATTCGCGCTGGTCACCGTCTGGGACACCGCTGCCGTCAAGGGCCAGCTGGCAGTGGTCGCGCTGGCCGGGCTTTGCGACGGCTGCACGCCGGGTGGCCCGACCTACGAGTGGTGGAACGAGTGGGAGCAAACCT
The DNA here is from genome assembly GCA_902506565.1 of Burkholderiales bacterium 8X. Lineage (GTDB taxonomy): Bacteria > Pseudomonadota > Gammaproteobacteria > Burkholderiales > Burkholderiaceae_C > Variovorax. Next base: position 4,679,451 of record LR732703.1, read on the forward strand.
ACCCGGGCCTGCCCAACATGGGCAACATCGCCTTCATGAAGGTGCTGGGCTACGTCGACCTGCCGGACATGAAGGCGCCGACCGAAGTCGCCGTCACGACCGGGCTCGACCAGTTCGCGACCGTCGCGGGCGGCGGCGCGTTCATCGGTCGGCAGATGACGCCGCTCACCGACGGCAACAAGCGCGGAACCTTCGCGGCCGGCGGCGCCAACAACGGCCGCTATGCCAAGGCCGGCGTCGCCGTGGTGGTGTCCAAGGAAGAGCAGAAGGTCACCTTCGTCGACCTGAAGCCGCTTTTCAACTACGTCAACAACGTCTACTTCGGCAGCGGCTCGACCAGCACCTTCACCAACCTGGGTCAGGCCGACAACCAGTGGCCGCACACCTTCGCCAACGCGCCCCAGCAGATGCCGACGGTGATCAAGACCGTGACGCTCGACCAGCGCCCGACGGCGGTTCGCACCACGGTGTACGGCAGCCCGGCACGCGCCTGGGTCGCCACCCAGGAAAGCGGCGCCGCGCAGGCATCGGTCCGCATCTTCGACCTGGGCGGCTACGCGAGCGGCAGCAGCGGCGCCACCGGCAGCGCAGCGCAGATCGCCGAGAAGGGCCGCGTCGCGGTGGGTCGCAACCCGACCTCGCTCGCCATCTCGAAGGGCGAGCCGAACGACTCGAACATCGAGTCGATCAACCGTCAGGTGATCGTCACCTCGCGCGGCGACCGCAAGGTGCAGTGGGTTCGCTTCGCGGCCGACGGCAACAGCGGCAGCGTGGTGCGCGAACTCCGGGACTCCCGCCTGGTCGACCCGATCGCAGCCGAGGACATCGACAACTTTGCGAACGTGGGCAACACCATGAGCGTGGCCGACTACGACGGCAAGAAGCTGGCGAACTACCGCTACGGCCCGGTGATCTTTGCCGATCGCGGCAGCCAGTGGGCCTGCCAGCCGCCCGGCGGCTGCCCGGTGCAGGGCACCGGCGGCGTCGATCTGGAGTTCGGCGGCAGCTTCGCCTTCCAGGGCAAGCCGTTCCACATCAACGCCTCGAACGTGCCCTGAACGGCCGTCGGTTTCAGCTCTCCAAGTTCCGGCCCGCCTTGCGCGGGCCTTTTTTTGAGCTCGCGGGGCAGGCCAAACGGCACCCGGCGCGGGCCTGGTCAGCGATCCGCAACCGAGCGGTTCAGCGCTTCGAGGCGCTCGGGCGTGCCGACGTCGGTCCAGGCGCCGGTGTAGCGCTCGGCGCCGATCTGCCTTCGATCGATCGCTGCACGCAGCAAGGGCGCGAGCGGTGCCCGGACGCCTTGCGGATTACCGGGCGGAATGTCGCAGAAGGGCGCCTCGAACAACTCGCGCCGGTAGAGGCCGACGGTCGAGAAGGTAAGGCGATCGGCCGTGCCCACGCCATCGCCTTGGGTTGCCAGGCCCTCGCTCGACAGGCCGAAATCGCCGCGCGGGTGGTGCGGCGGATTCGGCACCAGCCACAGATGCCCCAGCTTGCCGCCACGAGCGAAGCGCTCGACCGCCTGCGCTTCGAAGACGAAGTCCGGCATGTACACGTCGCCCGCCACGACCCAGAAGATGTCCCGCAAGAGCGGCAGCGCCCGCACGATGCCGCCCGCGGTTTCGAGGGCGCCGCCGAAGTCCGCTTGCTCGTCCGAATAGCGGAACGTGGTGCGCTGGGCCGGGGTCCATTCGCGGCTGTGGCCGTAGTGGGCGGCGATGCGGTCGCCGAGCCAGGCGGTGTTGATCACGATCGTGTCGAAGCCGCCGCGGGTCAGGGCCTCGATCGGCCATTGCATCAAGGGCTTGCCCCGCACCTCGAGCAGCGGCTTCGGGCAGGTGTCGGTGAGCGGCCGCATGCGTTCCCCACGGCCGGCGGCCAGCAGCAGTGCGTGGCCGGCGCCCGCGGCGCTCGCAGGTTGCTCAGTCATGCGCGAAGTTCGCCAGGTTGGAGAGATTCGCGGTGGCCGGCACGCCCGCGCCGCCCGAAAGGTCCGCCGGGCGAGCCGGCGAGCGAAGCGCACCGCGCTCGATCGCATGGCGCTCGACCCGCTGCGGCTCGAACAACGCCTCCAGCGCCGCCTGCAGTGCGCGCGCCTTGTCCGAATGATCGGCGCTGAAGTTGCACACGTAGATGTCGAGCGTCACGCCCGCCTGCTCGGGCCAGGTGTGCACGCAGAGATGCGATTCGGCCAGCAGCACCGTCGCGGTGACGCCGCCGCTGCCCTGCGCGGTGTCCGGAAATGCGTGCGACAAGCTGCCGACCGCTTGCAGCCCCGCGGCGCGTACGAGCTCGACCGAGGTCGCGAGCAGTTCGTGCGCATCGACCAGCCAGCGCCGCGAACAGCGGCAGTCGTGGAGGTCGGCGGTCAGGTGGAGGCCTTGCATGGGCGGCACTCTAGCAGCCCGGTTGCCGCTCGGCCGCTTGGCCTTTCGGCATAGGCCCGACGAGCGGCCCCGCTAAAATCCGCGGTCCTTCTCAGCTCCCTAGAAAGCCTCTGCCGATGGCCAACCAAGCCTTGATGGCCAACGCGATCCGCGCGCTGGCAATGGATGCCGTTCAACTTGCGAACTCGGGACATCCCGGCGCGCCGATGGGCATGGCCGACATGGCGGTGGCGTTGTGGGGCGAGCACCTTCGGCACAACCCGCTCAATCCGCACTGGGCCGATCGCGATCGCTTCGTGCTGTCGAACGGGCATGCATCGATGCTGATCTACGCGGTGCTGCACCTCACCGGCTACGACCTTCCGGCGGACGAGCTCAAGCGCTTCCGCCAGCTCCACAGCAAGACCGCCGGCCATCCCGAAGTCGGCATCACGCCCGGCGTGGAAACCACCACCGGACCGCTCGGCCAGGGCATCACCAACGCGGTCGGCTTCGCATTGGCCGAGAAGCTGCTCGCGGCCGAGTTCAATCGGCAGGACCTCTCGATCGTCGACCACCACACCTACGTGTTCCTTGGCGACGGCTGCCTGATGGAAGGCATCAGCCACGAGGCCGCGGCCCTCGCCGGCGCCTGGAAGCTCGGCAAGCTGGTCGCGCTGTACGACGACAACGGCATCTCGATCGACGGGCCGGTCAAGCCCTGGTTCATCGACAACACCGAGGAGCGCTTCAAGGCCTATGGCTGGCGGGTGATCGGCCCGATCGACGGCCATGACGTCAAGGCCGTCTCGAAAGCCATCGAGAAGGCGCGGGACCGCGGCGACAAGCCGACGCTCATCATCTGCAAGACCCAGATCGGCAAGGGCAGCCCGAATCGCGCCAATACCGCCAAGGCCCACGGCGAGCCGCTCGGCGCCGACGAGATCGGCCTCACCCGCACCGCGTTGCAGTGGGCGCACCAGCCCTTCGAGCTGCCCGAGGCCGTGTACGAGGAATGGGACGCCAAGGCCAAGGGCGCCGAACGCGAGGCCGAATGGAACGAGCGCTTCGCGGCCTACGAGCGGCAGTATCCCGACCTGGCCGCCGAATTCGTCCGCCGCATGAAGGGCGAGCTGCCGAAGAACTTCAACCAGCTCGCCTTCGACACGGTGGTCGCGGCCCACACCAAGGCGGAAGGCGTCGCCTCGCGCAAGGCCTCGCAGCTGGCGCTCGAAGCCTTCACCGCAGCCTTGCCCGAGTTGCTGGGCGGCAGCGCCGACCTCACCGGCTCGAACCTCACCAACACCAAGAGCACGCCGAACCTCCGCTTCGACGATGCGGGCGCGGTGGTCCGCAGCGAAGGCAACGAGCAGCACCCGAACGGCCTCGTCGGCCGTCACATCAACTACGGCGTTCGCGAGTTCGGCATGGCGGCCATCATGAACGGCCTCGCGCTGCATGGCGGCTTCATTCCGTATGGCGGCACCTTCCTGACCTTCAGCGACTACAGCCGCAACGCGATCCGCATGGCGGCCCTGATGCGCCGCCGCGTGATCCATGTCTTCACGCACGACTCGATCGGGCTCGGCGAAGACGGCCCGACCCACCAGTCGATCGAGCATGCCGCGTCGCTGCGCCTGATTCCCAACCTCGACGTCTGGCGTCCGGGCGATACCGCCGAAACCGCGGTGGCCTGGGCGGTCGCGCTGCAGAACGCCGACCGGCCGACCGCCTTGCTGCTGTCGCGCCAGAACCTGGCCTATGCGCCCAAGACCGAGCTCGGCGACATCAGCCGCGGTGCCTACGTGCTGTCCGAGCCGGCGGTGGCCGGTAGCCGGCGCGCGAAGCTGCGGGCGGTCATCATCGCCACCGGCTCCGAGGTGCAGCTCGCACTCAAGGCACAGCAGTTGCTGGCCGCGAAGAAGATCGCGGTGAGGGTCGTCTCGATGCCCAGCACCACCGCCTTCGACCGGCAAGAGGTCGCCTACAAGAAGCAGGTCTTGCCCGAAGGCATTCCGCGCATCGCGGTCGAGATGGGTTCGACCGACGGCTGGTGGAAGTACGGCGTCGCCGCGGTGGTCGGCATCGACCGATTCGGCGAGTCGGCACCGGCGGGCGTGCTCTTCGAGCATTTCGGATTCACGGCGGACAACGTGGCCGCGACCGTCGAGGCGGCATTGCGGCGCTGATCGGCTCTTCCTTTCGTTTTTTCATCATCCAGGAGCAAGCACATGGCTATCAAACTCGGTATCAACGGATTCGGCCGCATCGGCCGCAACGTCTTGCGCGCGGCGGTGCAGAACTTCAAGGACGACATCGAGATCGTCGCGATCAACGACCTGCTCGAACCCGACTACCTCGCCTACATGCTCCAGTACGACTCGGTACACGGCCGCTTCCAGGGCGACATCGCGGTCGACGGCAACACGCTCATCGTCAACGGCAAGAAGATCCGGCTCACGCAGGAGCGCGATCCGGCCGACCTCAAGTGGAACGAGGTCGGCGCCGAGGTGGTGCTCGAATCCACCGGTCTCTTCCTCACCAAGGAAACCGCGCAGAAGCACCTCGATGCCGGCGCCAAGAAGGTGATCCTGTCGGCGCCGAGCAAGGACGACACGCCGATGTTCGTCTTCGGCGTCAACCACGCCAAGTACGCGGGCGAGGCCATCGTGAGCAACGCGAGCTGCACCACCAATTGCCTGGCACCGCTCGCCAAGGTGCTGAACGACAAATGGGGCATCAAGCGCGGCCTGATGACCACCGTGCACGCCGCCACCGCCACCCAGAAGACGGTCGACGGCCCGAGCAACAAGGATTGGCGCGGCGGCCGCGGCATCCTCGAGAACATCATTCCGTCGAGCACCGGCGCGGCCAAGGCGGTCGGCGTGGTGATTCCGGAACTCAACAAGAAGCTGACCGGCATGAGCTTCCGCGTACCGACCTCCGACGTGTCGGTGGTCGACCTGACGGTCGAACTGGTCAAGGAAGCGACCTACAAGGAAATCTGCGCCGAAATGAAGGCGCAGAGCGAAGGCGCCATGAAGGGCGTGCTCGGCTACACCGAGGACAAGGTGGTGGCCACCGACTTCCGCGGCGACGCGCGCACCTCGATCTTCGATTCGGAAGCCGGCATCGCGCTCGACGGTACCTTCGTCAAGCTGGTGAGCTGGTACGACAACGAATGGGGCTACTCGAACAAGTGCCTCGAGATGGTTCGGGTCGTCTCGAAGTAAGCCGGGCCGCATTCAATCGAGCGGACGCGCCGGACGCCAGCTGCGCTCCGGCATGTCGTGGACATGCTGCAGGTGCCGTCCCTCGGTGGCGAAGGCGGTCATGCCGCGCTGCCGGAGCGACTCGGCCAGCAGGTGGGGTAGCGGTCGGCCGCGCTCCGAGAGCGAAATGAAGGCCGTGCGCTCGGGTTCGGCATGCCCGTCGGGCAGCCGCTCGCCGACCATGCGGTCGAGCAGTTCGCCCGAGAGGTTGTCGATGTTCCCCGAATCGGGCAGCACCAGCAGCTTGAGGTTTTGCGCGAGGCGGATGTTCATCGACTCCGCGTAGCTGCACGCGCCTTCGAGGGCCCGCACGCCGGCGCGGCCGCTGAAGAGCATGCCGCGGCCCTCGAACTCGGCATAGAGCACCGCGCTCGCTTCATCCTCCGCCGAGGTGATGGCGCGCCGCGGCAGGAATTCCCGGCCCAGCTGGCGTGCCGCCCAGAAGGCGGCCCACCGGAAGCAGTGGTCCAGCGCGCGTCCTTTCGATCGCCACGGTCCGACGCGCGAACCGAAGGCCGGCAGCAGCTCCTCGCGATACCAGTCCCGCGACGGCGACAACACCGTGAACGGACCGATCAGGCTGCCCTGGAAGGGTTCGTGGATCGGGATGCCGCGACTTCGGGCGATCCGGGCCAGGACGTCGACATGGAGTTCCTGTTCCGAGTGCCCGACCCGGGTCCTGGGCTGGTGCATCCACAGCTGGCCGACCTTGAGCTTTCGCAGCACCACGGCAAGGCCGTCGGTGTGGTCCTGCGCCAGGTGCGAACTGACCACGTAGTCGACCCGATCGGTGTCGTAACGCCGGCGGACATGCTCGACCAGCTGCAGGCCGGACTCGGCCCGGCCGCCGTCGTAGATCAGGACGCTGTACCGATCGCGGGCGCCCCACCGCACGGCTGCGGCCGCGCCGCTTCCGCGGACGGCGAAAAAGTCCACTTCATACCCCATGGAGGGTTCTCCCTGTCGCTTGGTGTTCTGTTGGTCCGCGCGTTGGCTCGCCGCGGCTCTGCAGTTTGCAACATCGGGTAACGCTTCGCAACTAAGATGGGCGTCATGAAGCTTGATGCATCGTTTTTGAAGCTGGGCAGCTTGGTGGGTGTCAAAGCGGGCTATCCATTCCGCGGCGGCGTCGACGCGGTTGCAGAAGGCACGGTGTGGGCGGTGCAAATGAAGGATCTCGACCCGCTGCTCGGCCTCAGCTGGAACACGGTGCTTCGCTGCGAACTCGGCGGCCGCGGCAATGCCGACTGGCTGCGCAACGACGACCTGGTCCTGGTTTCGCGCGGCACCCGGTTCTTCGCGGTCCAGGTGGTGAATCCGCCGGAGCGCACGGTCTGCGGGCCGCACCTGTTCCACCTTCGCATCAAGCCGGGCGTCACGGTGCAAAGCGGCTTCCTCGCCTGGCAGCTCAACCAGGGGCCGTTCCAGCGACAACTCAAGCGTTCTGCCGAGGGCTCCAGCCAGCTGAGCGTGCGCCGGCCGGTGCTCGAATCCTTGCAGGTCGCCATTCCGTCGATCGAGGTTCAGCGGCGCATCGTGGCGCTGGCCGAACTGGTCCGGCACGAACGGTCGATCCATGAACGCCTGGTGCAGAACCGCGAACGGGAGATGCGCGCCATCGCCGAGGCCCTGGGCGAGCAAGGCAGCCCGAGAAGCCCGCAGCCACCGTCGAAGGCGGACCCCGAATGACCGCGCCCACCGTGCGCCAGGAAAGCCTCGACCGGGCCGCCTGGGCGGCCTGCGACACCTTCCGCGGCAGCGTCGATCCGAGCGACTACAAGGACCCGGTCCTCACGATGCTGTTCCTCAAGTACGTGACCGACACCTGGAACGATCAGCTCGAGTCGTACCAGCGCCAGTACGCCGCCGCGGAGCCGGGCCTGATCGAGGAGCTGATGGCGAACCAGCGCTTCGTGCTGCCGCCCGAGGCCAGCTTCCATGCGCTGCATGCGGCGCGCTACGAGCCCGGCAACGGCGAACGCCTCGACCGTGCGCTGCATGCCCTCGAAGACGCCAATCGCGCCAAGCTCAATGGCGTGTTCCAGGACATCAGCTTCAATTCCGGCAAGCTCGGCGAGACCCAGCAAAGAAACGAGCTGCTGCGCTACCTGCTCGAGCACTTCGCCCGGCCCGAGCTCGATCTGCGGCCGAGTCGCGTCGTCAACATGGAACTCGTCGGCAACACCTTCGAGCACATGATCCGGCAGTTCGCGCTGGCAAGCGGCAAGCGGGCCGACGAGTACTACACCCCGCCCGACGTCTCCGAGCTGATGGCCCGCCTCATGGACCCGCAGCCGAACGACGAGATCTGCGATCCGACCTGCGGTTCGGGATCACTGCTCCTGCAGTGCGCACGACTGGTTCGCGAGCGCACCGGCCGGCGCTTCTACGCCCTTTACGGTCAGGAGGCGATCGGCAGCACCTGGGCCCTCGCGAAGATGAATCTTTTCATGCATGGCGAGGACAACCATCGGCTGCTGTGGGGCGACACCATCCGCAATCCGAAACTCCTCACCCCCGAGGGCCAGCTCAAGCGCTTCGACGTGGTCGCCGCCAATCCGCCCTTCAGCGCCGAACGATGGGGCTACGAGCGCGCCGACCGCGACCCCTTCCATCGGTTCAGGCGCGGCCTGCCGCCTCGCACCAAGGGCGACTACGCGTTCATCCTGCACATGCTCGAGACCCTCAAGCCCGGCAAGGGCCGAATGGCGGTCGTGGTACCGCACGGGGTCCTGTTCCGCGGCGCCGCCGAGGCTCGCATTCGCCGCCGCCTGGTCGACGACAACTGCATCGACGCCGTGATCGGCTTGCCCGAGAAGCTCTTCTACGGGACCGGCATTCCGGCGACCGTCATCGTCTTTCGAAGCCGCAAGAGCGACGACAAGATTCTCTTCATCGACGCGAGCCGCTGCTTCGAGGCGGGCAAGAACCAGAACCGGCTGCGCAGCAGCGACATCGAGCGCATCGTCTCGACCTGCGCCGCCCGGCGAAGCGTCGACCAGTTCGCCTGGCTCGCGTCCTTGCACGAGATCGAGACCAACGAGTTCAACCTCAACATCTCGCGCTACGTCCAGACCGCAGGGCAGCAGGAGAGCGTCGATCTGGTCCAACTCCGATCCGAGCGAGCGCAGCTGAAGCAGCAGCTCGAGGACGTCGAGAACCACCTGGCCTCGTGCCTGCGGGAACTCGGCGACGATCTCGGCCATGCATGAAGAAGGCCGCAGCCCACAGTCCGCCGGCGTCGGTGCCGCACGCGAGCTCCTGCGGGCTTGCGGTTGGGAGCTGCTTCGGGCCGACGAGTGCGCACAGCTGCGCGAGTCGTCCCGCGAGCTGCTGCTGCGCCCGCGGCTGATCGAGGTCCTGCAACGGCGCCGGTTCTTCTACAAGGGCGCGGCCTACGGGCTGTCGCCGGGCGCCATCGAGCAGGTTCTTCGCGAGCTCGCTTCGCTCGGGCTCGGCGACGGCCTGCTGGCTGCCAACGAACGCCTGCATGCGAAGCTCGCCTACGGCATCAGCGTCACCGAATTCATGCCGGACGGCAACAAGTACCAGCCGACCGTGATGCTGATCGACTGGGAAGACGTCGCCGCCAATCGCTTCGAATTGGCCGAGATGCTGCCGTTGCAGAACGGCGTCGGCACCCGTGAGCATCGCGTCGGGCTCGTCGGCTTCGTCAATGGGATTCCTCTGGTGGTGGTCGAGCCACCGCCCGAACTTCCTGCAGCCGGAATCGATCGAGTTGCCGCGCCCGGACCATCGCGCCAGGCGGCGCAGGAAGCCATCGAGCTGCATCTGCGGAACCAGCGCGAGGGCGAGATACCGCAGCTCTACGTCTATGCGCAGATCCTGGTGGCGCTGGCCGGGAGCGAAACCCGCTACGGCACGACCCTGACGCCGCCGCGCTTCTGGGCGCGATGGCATCGACGGGAGCCGAGAGAGGAGCTGCGAGAGGAGCAAAAGGAGCAAGAGGAGCAAAAGGAGCAAGAGGAGCAAAAGGAGCAAGCGGAGCAGCGCGAGCAACGGTTCGCGCAAGGCGACGACGCGGCGGCGAGCCTGCTGCGCGAGCTGCTTGCGCCGACACGCTGCCTGGAGCTGATCCGAACCTTCATCCTGTTCGATCGCCATGCCGGCAAGATCGTGGCGCGACACCCGCAGTACTTCGCGGTCAAGGCCATCCTGGCGCGGCTCGGTGATGCCGGCAAGGACGCGGACCGAAGCCGAGGTGCGGCCGATGGCCATGACGAGAAGCATGCCGACGTCGGCCGGAGTACGCCGGTCGGCGATCAAGGCGATCGAGGCCATCAAGGCCAGCAGGGCCAGCAGGGCCAGCAGGGCCAGCAGGGCCTTCGGCGCGAGGGCGGTGTCGTCTGGCACGGCGCGGGCTCGGGCAAGAGCCTGACCATGGTCTTTCTGGTCAAGGCGCTGCTTCAATCGGTCCAACTTCGGCAGCTGCGGCTGGTGGTGGTGACCGATCGGCTCGATCTCGAGCAGCAACTCGCGCGCAACTTCGCGACGAGCGGCGCCCTCGGCTTCACGCCTGCCCTGCCGCGCGATGCGGAGCGGGGCCGGGCCAGCACCGGCCGCGACCTCGCCAGGCGAATCGGGCGGGGTTCGCAGCGCATCACCTTCGCGCTGGTGCAGAAGTTCGCCACCGCCTCGCGCCTGCCCGAATGCCGCAACACCTCGCCGGACATCGTCGTGCTGGTCGACGAATGCCATCGCAGCCACGGCGGCGAGCTGCATGCCCGCATGCGCAAGGTGCTGCCGCGAGCAGCCTGCATCGCCTTCACCGGAACGCCGCTGCTGCACGGCGAGAAGCTGGCGGGCACCTTCGGTCCGATCCTGCATGCCTACACCTTGCGCCAGGCGGTTGGCGACGAAGTGGTCGCGCCCCTGCTCTACGAGGAACGGCTGCCGGAACTCGCGATCGACGACGCTGCGGTCGACGACGGCTTTTCCGAGCTGACTTCGACGCTCGACCCAGCCGAGCGCGATGCGCTGCAAACCCGGCAGGTCAAGCGCGCCGGCATGCGAAGCCCTTCGCAGCGGCTGCGCGCGATCGCCATCGACATCGCGCAGCACTTCGAAGCCCACTTCAAGCGTCCGGGGCTCGGCCTGAAGGGCCAGGTCGCCACGGCCTCCAAGCTCGATGCGATCCGCCTCAAGGCGCAGCTCGATCGCTGCGGCACGGTCACGAGCGCGATCGTGATGTCGCCGCCGGGCACAGCCGAGGGCCAACCCGAGCGCGACTCGTCCGATGCAGCCGAGGTACGCCGATGGTGGAAGCAGCAACAAGCACCGCAGCGTGGCGAGGCCGCCCTGCCGGACCCGCTCGAGCGCCAGCTGCTGAGCGACTTCGCCTCCGCCGGCGATCCCGACCTGCTGATCGTGGTCGATCGGCTTCTCACCGGCTTCGACGAACCCCGCAATGCCGTGCTCTACATCGACAAGCCGCTGCGAGGACATGGCCTCATCCAGGCGGTGTGCCGGGTCAACCGGTTGCACGACCACAAGTCGCACGGCCTCTTGGTCGACTATCGCGGTGTGCTGAAGGAGCTGGACGTGGCGCTGCGTGCCTACGAGCGGCTCGAAGCCGACCTGCATGGCGGTTTGCTGCCCATCACCCGGGCCGGCTTCGACGTCGAAGACCTGGAAGGGCTCTACAGGTCGGTGCCGTCACGGGCCCCTGCGCCGCCCAACCCCTACGACTTGCCGGTGCAGGCGCTGATCGACCGATCGGTCTCGGCACAGATCGTCCGGGAGCCGAAGAGCGTCGATGGCTACCTGGTGCACCGGACCGAAGCCGCGGGTGCGCGCGACCTGCCGGACGAGCAATTGCGAAGCGAGGCCGACCTCATCGGCGCTCGCCTGCAGTGGTCGGTGTCGGTCCGCGCGATCCAGGATCCGCGGCAGCGCAAGAGCCTCTCGGCCGAGCTCCAGGCGACCTTCGCGCGGGCCGATTCGTTGATCGAGCATCCGCGGCTTCGCCACGCGCTCCTCAGCGAGTTCGAGAGCCGCATGAACGCGCAGGATCGGCTCGTGGTGCCCAAAGGCCTGGCAGGCGATCCGCAGCTCGAGGCTTTCTACCGGGCGATCCGGCTGGGCTTGCAGCAGGCCGCGGCGCCGGTCGCGAGCGCGGCCGACGAGGCGGTTCATGTCGATCTGGTGCGGGGTATCGACCGCATCCTGCGAGCTGCCCTGGGCGAGCATTCGCTCGATGCCGCCGCGCTCGAAGCCGAGATCAGGCGGAGCCTGCTCCAGCTGCTCTACCAGCCGCTCGGTTTCGAGGCTGCCCGGCACGCCATGGGGCATCTGCTGCAGATCGTCCGTGCCGCATTGCCGCCGTATCGCTAGCGACGACCGTGGCCCGGCATCAGCGCTCGGCCAGGACCATCCAGGAAACCCCGAAGCGATCGGTCGCCATGCCGAATGCGGGCGAGAAGAAGGTCTTCATCATCGGCATCTCGATGAGTCCGCCTTCGGCCAGCGCACCGAAGAGCCGCTCCGCCGAAGCGACATCGTCGGCCGTCAGGGCGAGCGAAACGCCCTGGAACACCGGGCGTCCCATCGCCCGCCCGTCCGAGGCCAGGATCTCGGTCTGGCCGACCACGAAGCTGGCATGCATGATCTTGTCGTCGGTCGCGGCACCCGGCTGGCATCCGGCTTGGGACGAGGGATCGGGGTTGTCCTTGAAGCGCATCAGGGCCTTGATTTCGGCGCCGATGCTTTGCCGGTAGAACTCGAGAGCCTCTTCGCAGCGGCCGTCGAACATGAGGTAGGGCTGAACTTGCATGGTGGATCCTTTCCGGCCGACGAGACGATGGTTCAGGCTTGCGGCATCGCGCTCATGTCCATGTACGCGAGTTCCCAGAGATGGCCGTCCAGATCCTCGAAGCCATGCTGGTACATGAAGCCATGGTCGTTCGCGGCGTTCGGCGTGGTCGCGCCGGCCGCGACCGCCTTGGCCACCAGCGCGTCCACTTCCTCGCGGCTTTCGCACGACAGGCAGATCAGGACCTCGGTGGTCTTCGCGGCATCGGCGATCTGCTTCTTGGTGAAGCCCTTGAAGAAATCCTCGACCAGCAGCATGACGTAGCTGCTGCCCTCGCCGACGATCATGCAAGTGGCGCTCGCATTGGTGAACTGCGCATTGAAGCCGAAGCCCAGCGCGGTGAAGAAGGCGACCGAACGGTCGAGGTTCTTGATCGGCAGGTTGATGAAGATCTGTCTGTTCGCCATGCGGCACTCCTTGGATGTGGAAGGGGTCGAGGGAGATGATTCCCAGCTGCTTTGTGTACAACGTCCACAAACGATACCATCGGATGCTGGACGCTGTCCACATCAAACCGGATCCTGTCGTGTCGAAGTCGCAACCGCCTCCTGCCGCCGCTCGCAGCACTTATCGCCATGGCGATTTGCGGAGGGCCTTGATCCTGGCGGGCGTCGAGCTGGCTCGCGCCGACGGCCCCGATGCCGTGGTGTTGCGCGAAGCCACCCGGCGAGTCGGCGTGGTTCCAAACGCGGCCTATCGCCATTTCGAGAGCCGGCAGGCCTTGTTGCTGGCGGTCAAGGACGAGGCGCTGCTGGCCGCCGGTCTCGCGATGCGGGCCGAGGTGGAAGCGAGCGCCGCCACGGGCACGCGCCGCGAGCGGGCGCGTGCGGCGGTTCGCGCGGTGGGCCGTGCCTATCTTCGCTTCGCACAGACGGAAACCGGTCTCTTCCGCACGGCCTTCGGACCGATCCACGCCGAGCCGGACGCGGCGGCCGGCCTGCAGGGCTCGGCGCCGGGGCCGCTGCATCCGTTTCGGCTCTTGGGCGATGCGCTCGACCAGCTCGTGGCCGCGGGCGCCTTGCCCGAGGCACGGCGGCCGAACGCCGAGTTCCTGGCCTGGGCCGCGGTGCACGGCATGGCGCTGCTCCTGATCGACGGGCCGCTCCGCGGAGCTTCCGAGCCGCAGGTCGAGGGCCTGACCGTGCAGCTGCTCGCAATGGTCGAGCGCGGCCTCTAGCCGGGCGACTGTCGCTCGGACGGTGTGCCGGTGGGACGATCCTCGCGCCCGTCCGGGTAGCGGGCGAAGCGCGACTCGCCGCGCCCATGCACCGGCGCCGCATCCGGCCACGGCCACGAGCCGAAGCCGGTGCGGCGGTAGTCGGCCATGGCCTCTGCGATCTCGGGCTGGGTGTTCATGACGAAGGGGCCGTACTGGACTACCGGTTCGGCGATCGGCCGGCCCTGCAGCATCAGGAACTCGGCAGTGTCGGCGCCGTTTCGAAGCTCGACCGGGCGGTCGGCCCGAAGCTCGATCGCCGCATGCGCATCGAGCGCCTGGCCGTCGATGCGCACCGACGAGCCCTTGAAGAAGTACAAGGTGCGACGAGTGCCCGTGCCCCGGGCCGGGGGCAGCGTCCAGCAGGCCCCGGGCTCCATGCGCAGCGTCCAGATCGCGAGGTCGGCATCCGGCGCGGCGGCCCAGGAGTCGGGCGGCGGGGCGAGCGGGTTCACGGTGTCGGCGGCCGGCTCGGTGCTCTCGATTCGGCCGGCGATGCTGGCCACCTCGGTCTTGCGGCCCTCGGCGTCCGCGGCGACGAACCGCGGAACGGTCTCCGACCAGAACATCGTGAAATGCGGCGGCGCCATCTTGCTGCGCGCCGGGAGGTTGAGCCAGATCTGGAAGAGTTCGAGCGGATTGTCGCGAGCGGCATCCAGCAACGGGAACATCTCCGAATGCACCACGCCGCGGCCGGCGGTCAGCCACTGCACGTCGCCGCCGCCGAAGCGCGCGGCCGCGCCGAGCGAGTCCGAATGATCGATCAAGCCCTTGCGCACGATCGTCACCGTCTCGAATCCGCGATGCGGATGCGCCGGAAAGCCGGGCACGGTGGTGCCGTGGTACATGCTCCAGCCATTGCGGCGGCTGAAGTCCTGGCCGAGATCACGTCCGGCGAGGGGCGCATCCGGCCCCATGTCGGGATTGCCGCGAGGGTATGCGTCGTCGTGATAGGCACAGAACAGGAACGGGTCGACGGTCTTCCACGGAAAGCCGAGTGCCTGGACGGAAAGGATGGCGGCGCCATCGGGGTTCGAGCGAGCGGGCTGTTGCGAGGTCGAGGGATTCATGGCAATCGTGGTTCAAGGAGCCGTACCAGTCGCAAACCCCGGGGCGCTCTGCCGAAGTGGCATTCGGAGGCGCCGGGGAAGGACATCGAAAGACAAGCATGCGCGTTTCAGGACTACAGCGCTCGAAAAGGGTCGGCAAAGAATGACGTCCAAAGGTACCTTCCATGCCCATCGCAACGCCTCCACCCGATCTCGATCCGAGCATCGCGCCGCCCTCCACCACTTTGCCGACCGATGCCGAGGCGCTGTCGATCGGTCTCGGCGACGTCGATCTCGTCGATGGCGAAAGCCCGATCGCGCCGCTGGCATTCACCCAGGGTTCGAAGGGCCAGGCGCCTCTGCTCGCCGAGTACTGAATCGATGGCCGCGCTGCCGCTCGGCACAAGCGAGCGGCTTCAGTGATGGTGCCCGTGCGCGCCGTGAACGTGGCGATGGTCGATTTCTTCCTGGCTGGCGGCGCGGACCTCGGTCACGGTCAGGCCGAACCGCAGTGACTTTCCGGCGAGCGGATGGTTGCCGTCCAGCAGCACTTGCGGCCCCTTGATCTTGGTCACCGTGAAAACCTGGGGACGACCCTGGTTGTCGCGCATCTCGAGCTGGCCGCCGACCTTCACGCCGGGCGGAAACTGGGTCTTGGGAATGGTCTGCAGCAGCGATTCGTCGCGCGGACCGAACGCATCTTCGGGCGCGAGCAGCAGGGTGGTGGCGAATCCGACCTCCTGGCCTTCGAGGGCTTCCTCGATCTTCGGAAAGGTGTTCGCATAGCCGCCGTGCAGGTAGACCATCGGATCCTTGCTCTCTTCGATGAGTTGGCGGGTGGTGGCGTCCACCAGCTTGTAGCGGAGGCTGACGACGGTGTTGGCGGCGATCTTCATGGTGCGATGGTGCGACAGTGCAAGGGGGCAGACACGGGAGAGCGCCGACCCGATGGGCCGGCGCTCGTCGAGTCTACTTTCAGGCGGCGGTACGCACCTCGATGCGGCGGGGCTGGGCCTGCTCGGCCTTCGGTATCCGAAGCTGCAGCACGCCATGCGCCAGCTCGGCGGAAACCTTGGCGGTGTCCAGCTCCTTGCTGAGCGTGAAGACCCGATGGAAGCGGGCGAGGCCGACCTCGGTGTGGCTGGACTGCAGGCCTTCCGGCAGGTCGAGATCCGATTCGGCCTCGATCGTCAGCGTGTCGCCGGTCACCTGAAGCGACAGCTTGTCGCGCGAGACGCCGGGCAGGTCGGCGTAGAGCGTGATGCCGTTCGCATCCTCGATCACGTCGACCGGCGGGGTCAGTGCGGTCTCGCTGTAGCGGGACGGGGTCTTCGATGCGGGCCGTGCCGCGCCTTGCTCGGGCAACGTGGCCGGCGTCTGGTTCCTGGCCTGGGTCTGCGCTGGGGTTTGCTGGGAATTCATGATGTCGCTCCTCTCTGCTTGAAAGGTGTCACTGGATGGTGATGCGGCGCGGCTGCGCCGAGGCGCGGCGCTGGACGCTGATGTGCAGGACGCCGTTTTTGCTGCTGGCTTCGACCTGTTCGGGATCGGCATCGTCGGGCAAGGTCATCACGCGGCGGAACGAACCGTTGAAGCGTTCGTTGATGTGAACCGCGGTCTTCTTGTCGGCGGCGCCGCCCGGCTCGACCGAACTCTTGCGCTCGCCGGAGATGGTCAGCAGTCCGCGCTCGAGGGTCACTTCGATCGAGGCCGGGTCGACGCCGGGCGCATAGGCATAGATCTCGATCGACTTCGGGGTGCCGCCGACATTCACGGCCGGAAAGCCGTTCCGGGCGAGGCCGCGGATGGTGGGCGTCAGATCGAAGGCCTGCTGCATCTCGCGCTGCAGGCGATCCATCTCGGCGAAGACGTCGCGGGGGAAAAGGGATCTGTACATGGCGAATACCTCCGTTGGTTGGGCGGGGCGCCGGACGATGGTTGCGCCCCCACGGCAAGGAGTTAGGAGCGGCCGGCGCGCTTTCAAGAGGCTCTTCGTCGGTCGGATGCGTGGATGCGCTCTGCCGCCGAGTGGGCCGGCGCCTACCCCAACATGCAGAGTTGGCGCATAGCTGCCGGGCCGATGCACGGCCACATTGCAATTCCCGACGGTCCCTCCACAAGCTCGCGAGCAGCGCTGCCATGAATCTCAAGAAACTCTTCGATCTCTGCAAGCAGGCCGTGTCGGCCTGGGTGGACGACTACGCGCCCAGCATGGGCGCCGCGATCTCCTACTACACCATCTTCTCGCTGGCACCGCTCCTGGTGATCATCATCGCGGTGGCTGGCGCGCTCTTCGGCCGCGAAGCGGCGCAGGGCCAGATCGTCGCGCAGATATCGGGATTGGTCGGCACCGAAGGCGCGAGCGCGGTCGAGGCGATGCTGAAAGCGGCAGACGAGCCGGAAAAGGGTCTCATCGCCGGGCTGATCAGCGCCGTGATCCTGCTGGTCGGCGCGACGACGGTGTTCGCCGAACTGCAGAGCGCACTCGACCGCATCTGGCACGTGCCCGAGCGCGAGAAGCCTTCGGGCATCTGGGCCGTGATCAAGTCGCGAGTGCTGTCGTTCGGCCTCATCCTCGGCCTGGCGTTCCTCTTGATCGTGTCGCTCGTGGTGAGTGCGGGGCTTTCCGCATTCGGCAACTGGTTCGGTGGGCTGCTGCCGGGCTGGGAGGCGTTGCTGCACCTGCTCAACATCGTGATCTCGGTCGGCATCATGACGGTGCTGTTCGCCTTGATCTTCAAGCTGATGCCGACCGCCCGCATCGCCTGGCGCGACGTCTGGATCGGCGCGATCGTGACCGCGGTGCTGTTCGAGATCGGCAAGACCGCCATCGGCCTCTACCTCGGCAAGAGCGGGGTCAACGAATCCTTCGCGGCGGCCGGCTCGCTGGTGCTGCTGGTGGCCTGGGTCTACTACGCGGCGCAGATCTTCCTGCTCGGCGCGGAGTTCACCAAGGTGTACGCCGGCGCGCACGGCTCGGCGGCCGGTGCCAAGGCGGTGGCCGCGACCGATGCCAAGGCGCAGGAAGACAAGGCCGGCACCGACCGCGTGACGCAGGGCGGCGGCCCAGGGATCGCCATGGTCCGGACGGCGCCCAGCGAGTCCGAGCAGGAACGGCTCGGCCGTATCGCCGAGGCCGAGCGTCAACTCGGCCGACGGGTCGACCGGGCGACGCAGTCGCTGGTGCGGCAGGTGGTGCTGTTCGGCGCCGTGACCATCACCTCGGCGATCGTCAACACCCTGCAGAAGCGCCAGCGCCGCCAGCTCAAACAGCGCCCACGCTACCGGTGATCGGCAGCACGATGCCGGTGATGTAGCTGGCGCAGCTCGGCGCCGCCAGGAACACATAGGCCGGCGACAGTTCCTCGGGTTGGGCCGGGCGCTTCATGTCGGTCTTGCTGCCGAAGGACTTGACCTCCTCCGCGGGGCGGTCGGCCGGGTTGAGCGGCGTCCACACCGGTCCGGGCGCCACCGCGTTCACGCGGATTCCCTTGTCCAGCAGATTGCTCGCGAGCGACTTGGTGAAGGCGTGGATCGCGCCCTTGGTCGCCGAGTAGTCGAGCAGCTCGGAGCTGCCTTCGAGCCCGGTGACCGAGCCGGTGTTGATGATCGATCCGCCCTTGGGCAGGTGCGGCACGGCGGCGCGCGCCATCTGGAAATAACCGAACACGTTGGTGCGAAGGGTCAGCTCCAGCCGCTCGTCGGTGATGTCCTCGATCGACGCGGCATGCAGCTGGAAGGCGGCGTTGTTGACCAGGATGTCGAGCTTGCCGAAGGCCTGCACCGTCTCGTCGACTGCACGGCGGCAGAAGGCCGGATCGCGCACGTCGCCGGGTATCAGCACGCAACGGGTGCCCTCGGCCTGGATGCACCGCCGGGTTTCCTCGGCATCGACCTGCTCTTCGGCCAGGTAGACGATCGCCACGTCCGCACCCTCGCGCGCATAGAGGATGGCCACGGCGCGGCCAATGCCGGAGTCGCCGCCGGTAATCAGCGCGACCATGCCGTTCAGCTTGCCGCTGCCCAGGTAGCCGGTCGCCATGAAGCGCGGCTGCAGGTCCATGTCGGCCTCGAGCCCGGGCTTGTCGAGGTGCTGGGCCGGCATCGGGTTTTCGGGTTCGGGCCGATGGCCGGCCTGCACCGCCTCCTCGGACTTGGATTCGTCCGCCGACGCACGGTCCTTGGCGTCCTGCTCGCGCTGGACCTTGCGGTGCTGTTCGCCGATATCGGTGGTCGGGTCCTTCGGCGCTTGGGTTGGGCTCATGGTTTCTCCTGCGGTGGGTTCGTCGAATGGGGTTGAAGCGAAGCGGCCTGGCCGTTCGCCGGCGAGTAGGCGACGGAGGGCGCTGGTCGGCTGTCGTCCAAGGCCGCGCCGGCCGCGCGGAGATGCACGTATCCGCAGGCTTCGCGATTCGGGCTGCGCTGTATATTCATCCAGATTCATGCGATCCGAATGTCCGTAGCACTCTTGCCAGACCTGCGCGCCGAAGAAGCGGCACCGGTGCCGTCGAACGGTCCTCTGGCGGCCGCGATGTCGGTATCGGTGAAGGCCCTCTGCGCCTTCGCTGCCAAGGCCGGCGACCTCGACCTGCGTTTCGTCCCGGCGCCGAGCGCCCAGGAGGGGCTGGCGGGCCATCGCTTCGTGCAGGGCCGCCGCGGCGCCGGCTACGAGAGCGAGGTTTCGTTGAGCTCGAGCCACGGCGCCTTGCGCGTGCGCGGCCGTGCCGACGGCTTCGACGCCGAGCGCGGGCGGGTCGAGGAAATCAAGACCTTCCGCGGCGACTTCGACGCCATCAAGAGCAACCATCGAGCCTTGCACTGGGCGCAGGCGCGTACCTACGGCTGGATGCTCTGCGAACGCCACGGGCTCGAGCGCATCGAGGTCGCTCTGGTGTATCTCGACCTGGTCTCCAGCGAGGAAACCGTGCTGGCCGAAAGCGTCACGCGCCAATCGCTCGGCGAGGGTTTTCGCGAGCTGTGCGAGCGGTATTCGGCATGGGCGGCGCAGGAAGCAGCCCATCGAGATCGGCTCGAAGCGGCGCTCGCCACCCTTTCTTTTCCGCATGACGACTTCCGCGCCGGCCAACGCGAGTTGGCCGAGGCGGTGTTCCGCTCGGCCACGAGCGCCCGCTGCCTGCTGGCGCAAGCACCGACCGGCATCGGCAAGACGGTCGCCACGATCTTCCCGTTGCTGAAAGCCGTGCCCGCGCAGCGCATCGACAAGATCTTCTTCCTGACCGCCAAGACGCCCGGCCGTGCGCTCGCCCTCGAAGGCTTGCGCCGCATCGCAGCCGGGCGGGCACCGCTTCGCGTGCTCGAGCTGGCGGCCCGCGACAAGGTCTGCGAGCATCCCGGCAAGGCGTGCCACGGTGAATCCTGCCCGCTCGCGAAGGGCTTCTACGACCGGCTGCCGGCGGCCCGCGCCCGAGCCATCGACGCCGGCTGGCTCGATCGCGCGAGCCTTCGCGAAGTGGCCCGGGAGCAAGACGTCTGCCCCTACTTCCTGGCGCAGGAAATGGTGCGCTGGGCCGACGTGGTCGTGGCCGACTACAACTACTACTTCGACGGCAGCGCCTTCCTGTACGCCTGGGCCCGCGAGGAAGAGTGGCGGGTGTCGCTGCTGGTCGACGAGGCCCACAACCTGCTGGATCGTGCGCGCGGCATGTACAGCGCCCAGCTCGGCCTTCGAGGCCTCGCCGAGGCGCTGCCGCTGGTGCCGGCGGCGGCAAAGCCGGCGCTCCGCCAACTCGATCGCGAATGGCAGCGACTGCAGCGCGACCAGCAAGAGCCCTACCAGGTCCACGAACAGCTGCCGGAGCGCTGGCTGCGGGCCTTGCAGGAATCGGTTTCGGTGCTCGCCGAACATTTCGCCGGACTGGCCGCACCGCCTGCCGAAGCGCTGCAGCGCTTCTTCTTCGATGCGCTGCGGTTTGCGCGGCTGGCCGAGAGCTTCGGCAGGCATTCGGTGCTGGAGGCGCTGCTTCGGCCGGGCGGCGACGCGGCGGGGAGCAGCGGATCGAGCGCCGCGGCCGGCTTCGAGCTCTCGATTCGCAACCTCGTGCCGGCGCCCTTCCTCAGGCCTCGCTTCGAATCCTGCCACTCGGCCGCCTGCTTCTCGGGCACCCTGGCGCCGTTCGACTACTACCAGGACATGCTCGGCCTGCCGCAAGGCACGGTGACGCTGGAGGTCGCATCGCCTTTTCGAAGCGAGCAATTGCGCGTGCGCGTGGCGACCGATCTGTCGACCCGATGGCGCGACCGCCGGCGCTCGCTCCATCCGTTGGTCGATCTAATCGCAGCGCAGTACCGCCGGCGGCCGGGCAACTATCTCGCCTTCTTCAGCAGCTTCGATTACCTGGAGGCCGCGGCGGACGCTTTCGGCCAACGGCATCCCGATGTGACGTGCTGGCGACAAGCTCGGGGGATGGGTGAATCCGAAAGAACGGCCTTCGTCGCGCGGTTCGCCGAAGGTGGCTGCGGCATCGGATTCGCGGTGCTGGGCGGCGCATTCGGCGAGGGCATCGATCTGCCGGGCGATCGGCTGGTAGGCGCGTTCGTCGCGAGTCTCGGGATGCCGCAGTTCAACCCGGCCAACGAGGTGGCGCGTGAGCGCATGGAGGCGCTGTTCGGCGAAGGGCATGCCTACACCTACCTCTACCCCGGTTTGCAGAAGGTGGTGCAAGCGGCCGGGCGTGTGATTCGCACCGAGCAGGACGTGGGGGTGCTCTATCTGCTGGACGATCGCTTTGCGCGGCCGGAGATCAGGCGCTTGCTGCCGACATGGTGGCAGGTGGTGGCCGCACCATCGTCCAGCCTCGAGAGCCCGCCTCGGTCGGCATAGCGACCGACCGTTCGGATGGGTTCAGCTTTCGCGAGCGAGCTCGCGCGAAGTCTTGTAGGCGCCGCGGATGTTCATCGCCGCGAGCATGAACTGCAATGCGATCAGCGCGTAGGCGTCGGTGTAGAGGCCCCAGGCCGTCCACACCACGTTGCTCGCGAGGAACAGCCAGAAGCCCAGCCGCCGCCGAAAGTCCGAGGTCGAAGCCACGTACCAGGCCGCTGCGATCGAGAGCACCATGGCGGGCCATTGAAGGTAATCGATCCAATCCATTGAGCCAGCGTCAGTCGGGTTTCTTCTGGCCGTCGGTCTTGACCTTGGTCACGGTGACCGAGACCGGGTCGCTTGCAGGAAAGGATTCCTCCACCCCATGGTCGATGGCGTCTTCGGTGGGCGTCTCGGTCACCGGCTTGGTGGCCTCCAGCGGCGGGTCGTCGTGCTTTTCGGCAGTGGGGAACGGAAAGGGCTTCTTGGTGTCGGGTTCGGTGCTCATGAGCGTCTCCCTGTGCTTGGAACGGGCGAGACATTCGCCACGCTCCGCGGGTTGATGTCGTCAAGCTAGGCCCGATCCTGCAGGGCGGCTGTAGGAAGCTGCGCCAGACCGCTGCCGGAAAGGCGTTGCCAAGTTCCGGCAGCGGTCTCGCGCGAAGCCGATGCGACCGGACCTACGCCGATGCGACCTGCCTGCCGGCTTCCGCACAGCGAAAGAACCGGGACCCTGCAGCGATCCACAACCGAATCGAAGGATCAGCCATGCCGTCCGATGACACCCGCTCGACGCCCCCCGAAACCAACAGCGACACCAACACCGAGTCCCGCCTGGGCGATCGCGGCGATGCCAGCGGCCGAAACCTCGCGCAGAACCGCGAGATCGGACAAGACGATCCGATGGACGGCAGCCGGCAGGGCCGCGAGGCGAACAAGCCGGCCGGCTACCCGGGCATCCCGGACATCGGCACCGATGCGGCGCAGAACGAGGAAGCCGAGCGCAAGGACTGAGGCGATCAGTTCTTCGCCTTGTCGACGGCCGCAGGTTGATTGGTCGGCCGCGCGCCGCTCGGGCCTTCGCTGTTGCCGGGCTGCCGGCCGGTGAGGCCGCCGGCCGTCCCGCTGCCCGGCGTGCGAAGCCCGCCCGAGCTCGCCTGCGGCGAACCGGGGTTGGTCTGGCGCTCGGTGGTCGACCGCGCTGCGGCCGAGTCGCCGCGCCGCGACGCGCCTTCGGGCGCCTTGCCGACCTCGCTCGTCGGCGGCGCCGAGGTGCCCTTGGGATTGCCGGACGGCTGGGCGACCGCAGCCCCCGCGGCCAGGGCTGCGATGGCGAGCACCGCTGCGCAGCGCCTGGCGGCCCGGTCGATCCGGACGTCGCTGTCGGGGTTGAAGATCTTGATCGCGAGTGGTCGATTCATGGACGGTTCCTGTTTCTTGAAAGGGTGGATTCGATCGTCGATCCCAGTCCATCCTCTGGCGAGCCGGTGTAGGCCTGCAGAGGTGCTTGGCGCAGGCGGAGTCGCGCGGTCGCGAGCGCAACCGTCGCACGAATCGATATCGGAACTTTCGATGAGGTGAAAAACGGTCGGCTCCGCAAGGGCACGAGCTGACGCGGATCGATCCAAAGCACCTACCCATCGGCCGATGCGGGCTCTTTCACCATGAAGCTTTCTTTTCCAAGTCGAAGGAGAGCGTCATGCCAAAAGGTGACAAGTCGGCCTATACCGACAAGCAGAAGAGACAGGCAGAGCACATCGAGGAAGGCTACGAGAAGCGCGGAACGCCCAAGGACGAGGCTGAACGCCGGGCCTGGGCCACCGTCAATGCCGAGACCGGCGGCGGCAAGAAAAGCGGCTCGGGCCGCGGCAAGGCCGAAAACCATGCGCCGGCGCGCAAGGGCGGTCATCGCGGCGGGGCCGCATCGGCCAACCGCACCGCCGCCGAGCGTTCCGCGTCCGCCAAGAAGGCCGCGGCCACGCGCAAGCGCAATGCCGAAAAGGCGAAAGCTTGAACCGCCGCGGATCCGCGTCGATGGGCGCGCTGGTCAAGCGCCTGCAAGTGCCGGGCAAAGCCCTCGCTGATCGGCGCTTCGAGCCGCGCCGAAACGGCGATGATGGCAAGCTGCACGCCAGAAAAGGAGACCCGATGCTGCCCCTCGACAACGACTACGCCCCCGATGCCTTCGAGGTGCGCGTTTCCGAACTGCTCGTTGCCACGGCCGAGGCGAGCGACGAGTTGATCGACCGTTCGGTTCCCGAAGTGCTGCGCCTCTTGCGCGAGCACATGCAGATGGACGTGGTGTTCGTCTCCGAGTTCGTCGACGGCCGCCGCGTCTACCGCCGCGTCGAAGCCGCGCCGGGCAAGCAGGTGATCGAGCCCGGTCAATCGGACCCGCTCGAGCTGAGCTATTGCCAGCGGGTGGTGGATGGCCGCCTGCCGCCGATGGTGCGCAACCTCGCGACGGACCCTGCGACGGCAAGATTGCCGCAACCGCCGTTTCCGGTCGGCTCGTATCTCAGCGTGCCGGTGGTGCTGAACGATGGCAGCGTCTACGGCACGCTCTGCTGCTTCAGCGCCGCAGCCAACGAGTCGCTCAGCCAGCGCGACCTCAAGAAGCTGGAGATGTCGGCCCAGCTCGCGGCTCGCCAGATCGATGCCAAGGCGCGGGAACGCCAGTCGCCGTTCGGCGAATCGCAGCAGTCCGACGATCTTGCCGCCGGCGGCGAGACCCGTGTCCGCAGCGCCCGCTGAGCGGGCAGCGACCGTATTCGTACAGGAAGACGACGCATGGAAATCGGCAAGTTCACCGGCCTCAGCAATGCCGCGCTATCGGAAGACGGCGTGAGCTTCAGGGTCGACATCGGCACCGCAGCCGGTCCGGTGCCCTTGGAGGCGCCGGTCGCCGACATCGGCAAGTTCATGCACCTGTTGTCGAAGGTGTCGCTGGCCTCGGCCGAGGTCCAGAAGCTGCCGCGGCACTTTCCGGCGGACGGCACGTTGTCGCTGCGGCCGGTCGAAGCCACCGCCATGGGCGTGATGCACGGCGAACCCGGCAAGGTCATGGTGCTGATGCGCGTGGGCGCGACGACCCTTGCGTTCTCGATGGACCACGCCCTGCTCGGGCAGTTCGCGCTCGATCTTCAGGCGAAGGCGGCGACCTTCCTGGACGCCTCGGCCTGACGCGCGGCCAGCGCTGCGTAGCCGGCGCCTTCCGCCATGGCCACGGCGGCGCATTTGGCGAGCCGCGCGGCTTCGCGGGCGGTGGCGGCGGCCTGGATCCAGTCTTGCACCGGCGCGTTGTTCGCGGACATGCGCAGCTCGGCCAGCCGGCGGGCGGCATGGAGTGCTTCCCAGGCGGCCATCAAGCTGAGGCGTGCGCTCCACTGGTCGGCGGCCACGTCGTAGTTGGCGAGTTCCGCGCGTTCGGCCACGGTGCGAAAGGCCGGCGGCAGCGCCCAGAGGTCTTTGGGCGGGATGAGCGGCTGGACCGCCTCGGCCGAATTGAGCCGCATGAAGATGGCGTCCATGGTCTTGATGGCGAGTTCGAGCGAGGTGACGTAGGCCTGGTGTCGGGTGGTCATGTTTTCTCCCTGGATGCGATGCGGGGAGAACTCTAGGCGCATGCCCGGGCGGCGGGCGGCTCCGGTCAGGCTGTGTCAGATTTCGTCGGCACTGCAGCTCGCGTTTCCTGCCGACTGGGGCGCCCGCCTCAGTCGAGCCGCTCGACGCTGACCTTCATCTCCTTCATCTCGAGCGGCCCATAGTTCGACAGGAAGGCGACGTCGGCCGCGTCCCGGCCGTAGGCCACCACGATCCGGCCGCCGCGCGGGCGATCCTGGGTGGCATCGAAGGTGTACCAGCGATCGCCAACGAAGGCCTCGAACCAGGCGTGCATGTCCATTGGGTCGAGTTCATGAAGGTAGCCCACGACCATGCGAGCCGGTATGCGCAGCGCCCGGCAGAGCGAGATGCCCACATGCGAGAAATCTCGGCAGACCCCGGCGCCATGGCCGAGGGTGTCCAGCGCGTCGGTGCTGCCATCGCTCACGCCGTAGCGGTATTCGAGCGTCTGGTGGATCCACGAGCGGATCGCTTCGACCTGCGCATAGCCGGGCTGCGCATCGCCGACGCGTTCGCGGGCCTGGTCTTCCATCTTGTCGGAGGGGCAATAGCGGCTTTGCAGCAGGTAGAGCAGCGTGTCCGTGGGCAGCAATTCGATCGGCGTGGCCGGTGCGGTCGGCTCGACCGCGATCTGCTCCTCGGCCTCGACTTCGATCTCGACCTCGATCTGCATCTCGCCCTGCGGCACCGTGAGCCGTTGGCAGAGGTTGCCGTAGTTGTCGACGTATTCGGTGGTCGGCACCCAAGGGTGGAGTTCGTAGCGCTCCCGCACCAGCCACTGCGCTTCGCCGCTGCGGGGACGGAGCATGGCGACCAGCGGACAGTCGTCGGCGGCTTCGACGGTCATCTGGCATCGGGCTTGGAGACGCATGGCGGGCTTTCTGGAATGGGCTTCGGGACGAATGCATATTCCTTGCCACGGCGGCAGGTCGTCGTCAGGACATGGCGCGCGGCGCTGAGGGCCGCGGCGCGAAACGTGTCAGCCGCCGCTTGGCGTTCCGGCGGCGTCATCGCCCGCGGGCGGATTCGCTTCGAGCACCGGACAGCGCCAGTTCAGCAGCTCGGCAAGCCGCTCGACGATCCACGCGGCTTCCGCCGGTGTCACGCCCGACTCGGCGGCTGAAAGCCCCGCATGGATCTTCTGCAGGATGCCGCTCTCGGATGGAAGCTCGGCGTGGTGGAGCAGCAAGGCTTGCTGCACCAGGATGTTGGCCAGGTCCTCGCAGACGTCGTAGCGGGCTCGCACCTCCGCCAGCGGCTCGGTCAGCCGCCCGCGGGCATTGGTGTAGACCGCGAAGAACGATGGCGGGATGTCCACCTGGTAGTCGTCTGACATCGAGGAAATGGCGGGTTGGCGGGTTGGCGGGATTGGCGGGGTCGGCAGGATCGCCGTGGGCGACCTTCACAAAGCAAGAACGCGCCGGCAAGGGCGCGTTCGACGAGTCGATGGGCTTGAGACGGCCCACCAGGAAGCGCTTGAAGGGCTTCAGCCGCCCCTCTTGGGGCGCTTGCCCGGGTTCTTCTTGCTGCGAGTCGCGGTGCCGCGCTCCAGGCTGATCTTCTGGCCGCCGCCATTGCGAGCGGGCGTGAAGCCGGGCATCGGAACGGGCCTCGGGGTGGCCTTGCGCTCGGCCTCGGTACGGAATTCTTTAGGCATGGATAACTCGATTGGTGAAGGTGGGTGGATGATGGAAAACGAAAGAGGCCGTCATTAAGCCACATCGTCGAGCAGCCGCACCTTGACGGACTTGCCCTTGACGCGACCGGTGGAAAGCTTGTGGACCGCCTCGCGCGCGATGCGCCGATCGACCGCCACGTAGGTCGAGAAGTCGTTGACGTTGATCTTGCCGACCTGGTCCCGGCTGAAGCCGGCCTCGCCGGTCAAGGCGCCCAGCACGTCGCCTGCGCGAATTTTCTCCTTGCGGCCGCCGACGATCTGCAAGGTGGCCATCGGCGGCTGCATCGGCGGTTGAGCCTTGTCGCCGGCGGCTTCGAGTTCGGAAAGCGGATGCCATTCGGACTCGCGGCCCTGGAGCTGCTCGATCTTGCCGACGCTGCCCATCTCGTCCATGCTGGCCAGGTTGAGCGCGAGCCCCTCGCCGCCACCTTGCTGGCCGACCCGGCCGGTGCGGCCGATCCGATGGATGTGGATCTCGGGGTCGGGCGTCACGTCGACGTTGATCACGGCTTCGAGCTGCGCGATGTCGAGGCCGCGTGCCGCGACATCGGTGGCCACCAAGACGGAGCAGCTTCGATTGGCGAACTGCACCAGCACCTGGTCGCGTTCGCGCTGCTCGAGTTCGCCGAACAAGGCCAGCGCGCTGAAGCCCTGCGCCTGCAGCACCTGCACCAGGTCGCGGCATTGCTGCTTGGTATTGCAGAAGGCGAGCGTGCTGGTCGGGCGGAAGTGGTTCAGCAACAGGCTAACCGCATGCAGGCGCTGGTCGGGCGCGACCTCGTACCAGCGCTGGCTGATGCGGCCCGGCGCGTGCTGCGCCTGCACCGTGACCCGGACCGGGCTTCGCATGAAGCGGGCGCTGAGCTGGCCGATCTGCTCGGGATAGGTTGCCGAGAAGAGCAGCGTTTGCCGCTCCTTCGGGCACTGCGCCGCGACCTTGACGATGTCTTCGAAGAAGCCCATGTCGAGCATCCGGTCGGCCTCGTCGAGCACCAGCGTGTTGAGTGCATCCAGCGTCAGGCTGCCGCGATCGAGGTGGTCCATGATGCGGCCGGGCGTGCCGACGACGATGTGCGCGCCATGTTCGAGGCTCGACAACTGGCCTCGAAGCGGTATGCCGCCGCAGAGCGTCACGACCTTGATGTTTTCCTCGGCCCGGGCCAGGCGACGGATCTCGGTCGAGACCTGGTCGGCCAACTCGCGCGTCGGGCACAACACCATGGCCTGCACGGCGAAACGGCGGGCGTTGAGGTTGGCGAGGAGGGCGAGGGCAAACGCGGCGGTCTTGCCGCTGCCGGTCATGGCCTGGGCGATCAGGTCCTTGCCGAGCAGTGCATGAGGCAGGCTGGCCGCCTGGATCGGCGTCATCTGCAGGTAGCCGAGCCGCTGCAGGTTGGCACGGACCGCCGGCGCGAGCGGCAGCGAGTCGAAATCGGTCGCTGCGCCGGTGCTGCCGGGAGGCTGGTCAGCGCCGCTGGGTGTTGTTGCCACTGGTGGGGGGCGGGCCGCGCCGCTCGAGATGGCGGAAAGTGATTCGGCCCTTGGTCAGGTCATACGGCGAGAGCTCCAGCGAGACCTTGTCGCCGGCCAGGATCCGGATGTGGTGCTTGCGCATCTTGCCGCCGCTGTAGGCGATGAGTTGATGGCCGTTGTCGAGCGTGACCCGGTAGCGCGAATCGGGCAGCACTTCGGTCACCGCTCCGTTCATTTCGATCAGTTCTTCCTTGGGCATGTATTACCTCGAAAAGTTTGTCGGGATGCTTGAAAAACAAAGCTGCTTGGGATGGGCCGCAGTCAGGGTTCGCTCTCGCACGAACTGCAGTCCCTGCTCGATGGCGTAGCGTACGGCGGATGCGCGGTTCGCAAAATGGGGCGTCAGGCGCATGATGCGGTCGTGCGTGCCCTTGCCATGTCCGGAGCGGATCGAGACCGAGGCAGCGAAGCCGCCCTCGTCCAGATCCTTGACGAGTGGCGAAACAAGGTACTTGCCCACCGAAATATTCTGTTGATTGATGTTGGTCAAAGCCTGGCCGAACACGGCGCCGCATTCAGCTGAAAAAGAAAGGTAAGAGTGCGCGCACCGTCTTCGGATTTGGCGCCCACCGAAGGGGACGATGCGCTCGAATCGCTTCCACAAGTACGAAGGCAGTAGCGGCGATCTGGCGCTGGAGAGGAAATCTCTGGCGCATCCCA
The DNA here is from genome assembly GCA_902506565.1 of Burkholderiales bacterium 8X. Lineage (GTDB taxonomy): Bacteria > Pseudomonadota > Gammaproteobacteria > Burkholderiales > Burkholderiaceae_C > Variovorax. The sequence goes on from LR732703.1 coordinate 4,708,504, forward strand.
CACGAGGCGGGTGCCGGCTCTTGAAAAAGAGGACCTGGATGGGTCAGCCAGGTCGGCCGGCAGAAGACGAGATGCATCGTCGAAAGTCGAAACGAACCCTGAATTCTATCCCAGCCGGCATATTTGTTGCACGGGTTCGCTGCGAAGCGGGCTCACCCACCTGCTGTAGCAGGTTCTTCCTACAGGCTGCATGCGCGGTCGGCGCGCCAATGGTCGGCTCGGTCGTGGCTGTCGGCCGGGAGCCTGTCGGCAGCACAGCCTTGGCGTCGAGTGCGGGTAGCAGGAGCAGGTCATGTTGCATGCGAGCGTTTCGGGTGTCGGGGCCGCGAGCGGAGGGCACATCGACCGAGGCCGTCCGTGGCTGCGTTGGCTGGCCAGCTCGGCGCTGCTGATCGCGTTCGCGGCATCGTCGCTCGCCGCCGTGCCGGCAACGCCGCCACCCGCGCTTTCCCAGGATCCGCAGGAGCCGCCGGCTGCACAGGTCCGGGCGCTCAAGCGTGCGGGCGATGCGGTCGTGGCGTTGCGAGTCACCGCCACCGAGGGCGCCACCTCCGCCGAATCGCTCGGCGTCCGCCGGTCGGGCTCGGGCGTGGTCATCGGCAGCGATGGCCTGATCCTGACCATCGGCTACCTGCTGCTCGAAGCCGAGACGATCGAGATCGTCACCCAGGACAATCGCCGCCTTCCCGCGCGGCAGGTCGGCTACGACACGGCGACCGGCTTCGGCCTGGTGCGACCGCTGGTCGGGCTGGTGGGCATCGAGCCGGTCCCGCTCGCGAGCGGCAGCGGCTTGCGTCAGGGCGAACCCCTGCTGGTGGCGATGGGGAGCGGCACCGGCACCGAGGTCGCCTTCACGCAGTTCGTCGGCATGCGGCCTTTCTCCGGCTACTGGGAATACTTCATCGAGTCGGCGCTTTTCACCAGTCCGCCGGTCGGCAACCACAGCGGCGCGCCGCTCTTCAATCGAGACGGCGAGCTGCTCGGCATCGGCAGCCTGCTGGTGCTGGAGGCGGCAGGCACCGATACCGTGCTGCCAGGCAACATGTTCGTGCCGGTGGAGTTGCTCCGCCCGGTGCTGGGCGAGCTCCAGGCGACCGGCAAGACCCGGGCGAGCAGCCGGCCCTGGCTTGGCGTGTCGTCGTCCGAGAAAAACGGGCGAATCCAGGTGGTGCGGGTCGATCGCCAGGGCCCGGCCCTCGAAGCCGGATTGAAGCCGGGCGACCTGGTGCTCGAGGTCGACGGCCGCGAGGTCAACACCCTCGAAGCCTTCTACAAGCAGATCTGGGCGCGCTCCGAGCCGAACGCGGATGTCGAGCTGACCGTCAAGCAAGGCGAGGAGGTCCGCAAGATCACGATTCGCGCCGTCGACCGGTTGCAGACCTTGCGCAAGCCGGCAGGCATCTAGGCCGCGCCGGCCGGATCCAGTCCGAGCATTCGCCGATTCGCCGCCCGGTCGACGCCGCCGGCCGCGAAGTCGTCGAAGGCGCGATCGGCGACCCGGATGATGTGCTGGTCGATGAAGGCCGCGCCTTCACGCGCGCCGTCCTCGGGATGCTTGATGCAGCATTCCCATTCGAGCACCGCCCAGCCCGGGAAGTCGTAGGCCGCCAGCTTCGAGAAGATCGCCTTGAAGTCGACCTGTCCGTCGCCGAGCGAGCGGAACCGCCCCGCACGATTGATCCACGACTGGAAGCCGCCGTAGACGCCTTGCTTGCCGGTCGGGTTGAACTCCGCATCCTTCACGTGAAAGATCTTGATGCGCTCGTGGAAGTGGTCGATATAAGCCAGGTAGTCGAGCTGCTGCAGCACGAAATGGCTCGGGTCGTACAGCAGGCAAGCACGTGGATGCTGGCCGACCCGGTCCAGGAACATCTCGTAGCTCGCGCCGTCGTGCAGGTCCTCGCCCGGATGGATTTCGTAGCAGAGGTCGACGCCCGCATCGTCGAATGCATTGAGGATCGGCAGCCAGCGCCTCGCGAGTTCGTCGAAGGCTTCTTCGATCAGCCCCGGCGGCCGCGGCGGCCACGAGTACAGGTACGGCCAGGCCAGCGCGCCGGAAAAGGTCGCATGCGCCTTCAATCCGAGATTCGAGGATGCCTTGGCAGCCAGCATCAGCTGCTCGACCGCCCATTTCTGCCGCCGAACCGGGTCGTTGCGCACTTCCGGCGCCGCGAAACCGTCGAAGCCGAGGTCGTAGGCCGGATGCACCGCCACCAGCTGCCCCTGCAGGTGGGTCGACAGCTCGGTGATGCGCAGCCCGTGCCGAGCGAGCGTCGCCTGCACCTCGTCGCAGTAGGTGGTGCTTTCGGCGGCCTTGCGCAGGTCGAACAGGCGTCCGTCCCAGCTCGGTATCTGCACGCCCTTGTAGCCGAGGCCGGCCGCCCAGCCGGCGATGGCGTCGAGCGAATTGAAAGGCGCCTGGTCGCCGACGAATTGCGCCAGGAAGATGGCGGGACCCTGGATGGTTCTCATGAGGTGCTCGTGTCTCCGGACTTTCGCGAAGCCGCATCCTAGCGCCGAGACCTTGTCCGACGAATGCCCGGGGCGGCCGGTAGTCCGTGCGCCCGGCTCGAACGTTCCACAATGACCTCTACTGTCCACCGAGCGACGCGCTCCCCGCGCATCCGCACCGATCGCAATGCCACAACCCGTCTCCGCCCGACTCAAGATCGGTTTGTCGGCCTGCTTCCAGCATGCCGACCCCGATCGATCGCTGTTCACCAACAAGACCTTGCAATATGTCGAGCAGTCGATCGCGCACTGGCTGATGTCGGCGGGCGCGATGGTGGTGATGGTGCCCTGCCCGACCGGCGAGACCGCGCGCGGCGACACCAAGCTGTCGCACTACGCCGAGTGGCTCGACGGCGTGGTCATGCATGGCGGCGCCGATGTCTGGCCCGGCAGCTACGGCGAGGTGCCGCTCAAGGAAGCATGGGCCGGCGACCGGATTCGCGACTTGTACGACCTCGCGGTGGTCGAGGCCTTCGAGCAGGCCGGCAAGCCGATCTTCGGCGTCTGCCGCGGGCTGCAGCTGATCAACGTGGCCTTCGGCGGCACGCTCTACCAGGATATCGAGGCGCAGCATCCGCAGGGTTTGCGGCATCGCGACCCGGTCGCCTACGACCAGAACTTCCACCAGGTGGCGATCCGGCCCGGCTCGCGGCTGTCCAGGCTCTATCCCGGCCTCGACACGGCTCGGGTCAACAGCATCCATCACCAGGGCGTGAAGGACCTGGCGCCGGGGTTCGAGGTCGACGCATGGAGCCTTCCGGACGAAGTGCCGGAAGCCATCCGGCGCAAGCCGGAGCAAGGGCGCAGCTACATCGCGGCCACGCAATGGCATCCCGAATTCCACCGCTACGGCAACCCGGAGACGGTCGACGACACGCCGATCCTCAATGATTTCCTGTGGGCTTGCGCCACCGCCAGGGTCAGCCCGCGCGGGCCCTTTCGCCGTGCGCCGGGCAAGTTCCGCGACCGGGCCGCGCGATTGCTGCGGCAGGCGCTGCTCCGGCGCTGAGCCGCGGCGCGCGCCGCTATTTGTTGCGCGTTCCGCTCACCGCGGCGTCGACCGTGCCGAACACCGTGATCCCGCTCGATGCGCCGCCCGAGGCACGGCCGTCGTCCGTCCCGCGCGATGCACAGCCGAGCACGAAGACGCAGACCGCGCAGGCCGAGCTGGCCAGGAGAAGTCGTCCGAGGTTCTTCATTCGCAATCCTTTTCGAAGGGCCGAGGCGGTCAGCCCAGGTGCTTTCCGACGATGCCCGCCAGTTCGAACATCGTGACCTGGTCCTTGCCGAACACCGGCTTCAACTTGGCATCGGCGTTGATCGCCCGCTTGTTGGCCGAATCCTGCAGGCCGTTGGCCTTGATGTAGTCCCACAGCTTCTTGATGACCTCGGTCCGGGCCACCGGCTCCGCGCCGATGACAGCGGCGAGCGCATCGCTCGGCTTCAGGCCGACGCCGGGCTTCCGGGGCGCCTTGGGCGTTGCCGCCTTCGCGACGGGGGTCTTCTTCGCCGGCGGCTTCGTGGCCTTGGCGCCGGCGGTGGTCTTCGCTCCGGCCTTCTTGGCAGCCGGCGCGGGCGCTGCCTTGGCGAAGGTCTTGCGCGGCGGGAACTTGCTGGTGCGCGGCTCGAACTCGAAGCTCACCTTGCCTTCGTCCTTGTTCCAGGCGAGGAAGGCCTTGAAAGCCCGCCGCGTGCGCATCGACACGAACTTGTCCAGAAGGTCCGTCTTCCCTGTCGCCAGCAGTTTCTGCATCTGCTCGCGCTCGACCGGTTGCTGGAGGATGATCTTGCCGGTCTTGAAGTCGCAGCTCGGCGTGGGCTGTTCCACCGTCGGCACCGAGCGCTCACAGACATAGTTGCTGCCATGCTCGAACACCCGTGCCGCGCACTTGGGGCAGGGCCCGAGCGGCGTCTGGTCGCCGAAGTCGACGATCTCGCCGGTGTCCGCGTTCTTGTCGTCGCCGAAGTCGAACTCCAGCTTCCAGTTCTTGGCTTCCTCGTCGAACTTCAACACGATCTCCGAGGTAAAGGGCCAGCCGGCTTTCGACCGAAAGCCTTCGAGCGGCCCGATCTGCTTGTCGCGCAGCAGCTGCTCGGCTTCCGCCACCTCGAAGGTGCGCCCCGCCGGCGACTTGCCGAACGAGAAGCCGCAGGGCTCCTGACCCGGCTTGCCGACGCAGGTGTAGCGCCGGTAGTTCTCGCGAACCACGCCGCCGCAGGTGGGGCACGGCGTCCCGAGGGTCGCGTAGTCGCCCGGCACGGTGTCGCGGTCGTATTCCTTGGCCTTCTTGACGATGTGCTGCGTCATCTCGGCGATTTCGCGCATGAAGGCTTCGCGGGTCAGCTTGCCGTGCTCCATCTGCGCGAGCTTGTATTCCCATTCGCCGGTCAACTCGGCCTTGGAAAGCTCCTCGACGCCGAGCCCGCGCAGCAAGGTCATCAGCTGGAAGGCCTTGGCGGTCGGGATCAGTTCGCGGCCCTCGCGCAGGATGTACTTTTCGGCGAGCAATCCTTCGATGATCGCGGCGCGGGTGGCCGGCGTGCCGAGACCCTTTTCCTGCATGGCTTCGCGCAGCTCGTCGTCGTCGATGGTCTTGCCGGCGCCTTCCATCGCGCCCAGCAACGTCGCCTCGGAATAGCGGGCCGGCGGACGGGTCTTGAGGCCCTTGATGTCGGCGGATTCGGTTCGCACCACCTCGCCGGGCTTGACCGGCACCAGCCGCTTGCCGTCCTTGTCGTCTTCCTTCTCGTCGTCCTGGGCTTCCTTGCCGTAGATGGCGAGCCAGCCCGGCTTGACCAGCACCTTGCCGTCGCTCCTGAACGGATACCTGGCGCCCTGGTGCTCGACCGTGCTGATGCGGGTGGTCACCTGGTACTCGGCACTCGGGAAGAACACCGCGAGGAAGCGCCGCACCACGAAGTCGTAGAGCTTCTGTTCGGCATCGGACAAACCGCTCGGTGCCTGCAGGGTCGGGATGATCGCAAAGTGGTCGCTGACCTTGCTGTTGTCGAAGATGCGCTTCGACGGCTTCACGTAGTTGCCTTCGAGCGCCTGCTTGGCAAAGGGAGCCAGGTGCTTCATGCCGCTCGTGGCCAGCATGCCCATCGTTTCCTTGACGACCGGCAGGTAGTCCTCGGGCAGCGCCCGCGAGTCGGTTCGCGGATAGGTCAGCGCCTTGTGTCGTTCGTAGAGGCTCTGCGCCAACGACAGCGTGGTCTTGGCGCTGAAGCCGAACCGGCTGTTGGCTTCGCGCTGCAGCGAAGTCAGGTCGAACAGCATGCCCGAGGCCTGGGTGGTGGGCTTGCTTTCTTCGGTGACGGTCGCCGGCTTGCCGCGCGCGGCTTCGGCCACGGCCTGTGCATCGCGTTCGTTCCAGATGCGGTCGGCGCGGAGTTCGGGGTCCGGCACGCCGTCGGGACCGGGCGGCGGCTTCTTCCAGTTGGGATCGAACCACTTGCCCGGATAAGCGCCCGCCTCGGCCTGGAAGCTCGCGTGAACTTCCCAATAGTTGCGGCTCACGAACTTGCGGATCTTCTCCTCGCGCTCGACCACCACCGAAAGGGTCGGCGTCTGCACCCGACCGACGGTGGTCAGGAAGAAGCCGCCGTCGCGCGAATTGAAGGCCGTCATGGCCCGGGTGCCGTTGATGCCGACCAGCCAGTCGGCCTCGGAGCGCGAGCGGGCGGCGTCGGCCAGTCCCTGCATCTGCTGGTCGCTGCGCAATTGATCGAAGCCGTCGCGGATGGCCTGCGGCGTCATCGATTGCAGCCAGAGCCGGCGCACCGGCTTGCCCAGGGGCGCCTTGCCGCCGGCATATTGCTCGATCAGCCGAAAGATCAACTCGCCCTCGCGGCCCGCGTCGCAGGCGTTGACCAGCTGCGTGACGTCCTTGCGCTTGGCCTGCTTGATGACCGCGTTGAGGCGCGACTTGGTCTTGTCGACCGGCTTCAGGTCGAAGCGTGGCGGAATCACCGGCAGGTTGGCGAAACTCCACTTGCCGCGCTTCACGTCGAATTCTTCCGGCGCCTGGATCTCGACCAGGTGGCCGACCGCGCTGGTCACGACGTACTTCTCGTTCTCGAAGTGGTCCTCGTGCTTGTCGAACTTGCCCGCCACCGGTGTCAGCGCGCGGACGATGTCCTGGGCCACCGATGGCTTTTCCGCGATTACCAATGTCTTCATCAACTTGTTCCGTTCTCAGATCGTCTGTTGCGGCTTGCTGGGGTCGGCTCGCCGCTGCGCCCGAAGCGCCGTTAACTGGCCAGGTGGGGGCGCGAACCCACCTCTACAATCTGCCGCTCTCGCGTGCACGCACGCGCGCATGTGTGCATATTCAAACTATCAGACTTCGGCGATGGCATCCAAATCCCCCAGTTCCGGCGGCCGCCGAATCCAGACCCGACGCTCCGGCGTCCATGGCCGCGGCGTCTTCGCCCTGCAGGACATCGCCGAGGGCGAGACCCTGCTCGAGTACAAGGGCGAAGTCATCAGCTGGGAAGAAGCGCTCCGCCGCCATCCGCACGATCCGGCCCAGCCCAACCATACCTTCTACTTCCACATCGACGATGAACACGTCATCGACGGCAAGGTCGATGGCAACGCGGCGAAGTGGATCAACCACTCCTGCGACCCCAACTGCGAAGCCGATGAAACGGGCGGCCGCGTCTTCATCAAGGCATTGCGCAACATCGCGGCCGGCGAAGAGCTCAACTACGACTACGGCCTGATCATCGACGAGCCGTACACCCCGAAGCTCAAGGCGGAGTTTCCGTGCTGGTGCGGCTCGGAGAGCTGTCGCGGGACGCTCTTGGCACCCAAGTCGGGCAAGAAGGCGAAGAAGGACGACAGGAAGCGCAAGTCGGTCGAGAAGGCCGAGCGCAAGGCCGAGAAGAAAGCTCGGAAGGCCGACAAGGCCGACAAGGCTGGCAAGTCCAAGCGGGCGGCCAAGGCCGAGAGCGCCGAAAAAGGCGCGAAGGGCGCGAAGGGCGCCAAGGGAACCAAGCCGGGCAAGGCAGCCAAGGACGGCGACAAGATCAAGAAGAAGCGCATTGCCTCGCAGGAACCTTCGGCCACCTTGCGCAACCGTCTCGACCGGGCGAGCGGCGAACTCGCCGAAAAGCGGGCGTGAACCATGGCGGCGCCCTGGTTCGAGGACGAGATCCGTGCCGCTTGCGGTGACGTCCAGCCCGGGCTCCAGGTCGAGATCGCGGATGAGCTCGACTCGACCAGCAGCGAGCTGATGCGGCGTGCCCGCGATGGCCGCCTCCAGCCGACCGTGCTGGTCGCGCGCCGGCAGACGGCGGGGCGGGGCCGCGTCGGCCGTGCATGGCACAGCGGCTCGGCCGACGATGCCTCGTCGCTGACCTTCTCCATCGGCCTTTCGATGGCGCCGCGCGATTGGTCCGGCCTTTCGCTGGCTGCCGGTGTCAGCGTCGCCGAAAGCATCGACCCGGCCAAGGCGATCGGGCTTTCGCTCAAGTGGCCGAACGATCTTTGGGTGCGAGACCGCAAGCTCGGCGGCATCCTGATCGAGACCGCCTCGCCGCAGCCACGGCAGGAGGGCCGCTACCTGATCGTCGGCATCGGCATCAACCTCGGTCCGCGCGAAGCGGCCGATCTGCGCACCTCGCCGGCCTGGCTGCACGAGTGGCGTCCGGATGTTTCGCCGGGCGAGCTGTTGCGCACACTCGCCGTTCCGCTGCTGCACGACCTGCAGCTTTTCGGCGCCCGCGGTTTCGCCGCGTTTGCCGACCGCTATGCCGAGCGGGACGCCCTGCTCGGGCGCGAGGTCGAGCTGAGCGATGGCAGCCGGGGCGTCTGCGAAGGAGTCGCCTGGGGCGGCGAGCTGTTGCTGCGCACCCCGCAGGGCCTGAAGGAAGTCGCAAGCGGCGAGCTCAGCGTTCGGCCAAGGAAGGAGCTTCCATCGTGAGCCCGTTCGATCAACCCACGACCGGCCTCGGTACCGCCGAGACCTCACCGAATCCGGAAGGCGGGCCGAAGCCGCGTCCTTTGCTCTGGCTTCGCGCGGCCGTTCTTCTCCTGGTGGTGCTCAATCTCGGCTATTTCGCGTGGTCGCAGGGCGCATTCGCGATGTTCGGCCTGCTGCCCGCACGGTTCGCGGAGCGCGAGCCGCATCGCGTCGAGCAGCAGGTCCGGCCGCAAGCCCTCAAGATCGTTGCCGAGCCGCCTGCCGGCTCTGGCCCAGGAGCGTCCTCGCCGCGCTGATGGCCGGACGTTCGCACACCGCAATGCGCTGGGCCTGCGGCGCTTTCCGTAGCCGTAGCCGTAGGCACCCGCCGTTCGCCACGCGCCCTCAGCCAGGCTCCGGATGAAGATTGGCGTCGAATCGCAAGCTCACCCGCGTGCCGGGTGGATGCTGCCCAGGGTGCGCGTCTTCGAGCGTCACGGTCGCGAAATGCTGCCGCGCGATCTCCCGCACGATCGGCAGCCCCAGGCCCGAGCCGTCCGCCTCGTTGCCCAGCACCCGGTAGAACGGCTGGAACACCAGCTCGCGCTCGGCTTCCGGAATGCCCGGGCCGTTGTCCTCGACCTGGATCACGATGATCCGGCCGAAAGGGTCGCCGAGCACCCGTGCCGTGATCACGCCCGGTTGCGCCGGGGTCGAGGGCGTGTAGTTGATCGCGTTGTCGACCAGGTTGCGCAGCAGTTCCTTCAGGAGCGTCGGATTGCCGTCGAGGTTCACGCCGGGCGCGCCCGCCTCGGCGCCGTCGTAGCCGAGGTCGATGCGCTTTTCGAAGGCGCGCGGCACGGCCTCGCGCACGACTTCGATCGTGAGCCGCGCCAGATCGCAAGTTTGGCGACCGAGGCTGGCGCCGCTGCTCTCGGCCCGTGCCAGCGACAGCAGCTGGTTGACCGTGTGGGTGGCGCGAACGCTGGCGCGGCCGATCTGCTTGAGCGACTTCTTCAGTTCCTCGGCATTCGCACCCTCGCGCTGCGCCAGGTCGGCCTGCATCCGAAGGCCCGCGAGCGGCGTCTTGAGCTGGTGCGCGGCGTCGGCCAGGAAGCGCTTCTGCGTGCCGATCGAATCGTTGAGCTTGTTCAGGAGCTCGTTGACCGACAGCACCAGCGGCACGACCTCGAGCGGCACCGAGGATTCGTCCAGCGGGCTCAAGTCGCCCGGCCGACGTTCGCGAATCCGCGCCTCGACCACCGACAGCGGCTTGATGCCGCGCACCAGCGCGAGCCAGATCAGGAGCACCGCCAGTGGCAGGATCGCAAACTGCGGCAGCAACACGCCCTTGATGATCTCGGTCGCCAGCACCGATTGCTTCTCGCGGGTTTCTGCGATCTGCAGCAAGGTGCGGGACGCGTCGGGGCCTTGTGCGGGAATCCAGAGCGAGGCGATCCGGACCGGCTTGCCTTGAATCTCGCTGTTGCGCAGGTAGACGATGCCGGGCGCCGGCAGTTCGTCGGCATGCGGATAGGGCAGGTCGCGGTCGCCGGCGAGCACCTCGTCGCTGCCGTCGTTGATCACCTGGTAGAAAACGCTGTCGGCATCGTGGGCGCGCAGGATCTCGCGTGCGGCTGCCGAAAGCGTCAGCTCTTTCTGCCCGTCGGCGCGGTCGAGCGATTTGGCGAGCGCCTGAACGTTGTATTCGAGTGCTCGATCGAAAGGCGCGTTGGCGATGCCTTGCGCCACCAGCCAGGTCACGCCGATGCTCACCGGCACCAGCAACAGGAGCGGCGTCAGCATCCAATCGAGGATCTCGCCGAACAGGGAGCGCTGTGCGCGCTGGAAGAGTTTCACCGCGTTCGAACGCTCCGCTGTATGCCTGGGCGTGGCTGGCCGAGGTGCTTCAGGAGGCGATCTTCTCGAGGCAGTAGCCGAGCCCGCGCACGGTCGCGATGCGCACCGGACCCTTCTCGATCTTCTTGCGCAGGCGGTGGATGTAGACCTCGATCGCGTTCAGGCTGACCTCCTCGCCCCATTCGCAAAGCCGTTCGACCAGCTGATCCTTGCTGACCAGGCGGCCGGCGCGCTGGAGCAGCACTTCGAGCAGCCCGAGTTCACGGGCCGAGAGTTCGATCATCTTGCCGTCGATGGTCGCAACCCGCCCCGCCTGGTCGTACACCAGCGGTCCGTGCTTGATCGCATTGCTGGTGGCACCCATCCCGCGGCGGGTCAGGGCACGCACTCGGGCTTCGAGTTCCTGCAGCGAGAAGGGCTTGGCCATGTAGTCGTCGGCGCCGTAGTCGAGGCCCTTGACCCGTTCCTCGACGCTGTCGGCGGCGGTCAGCACCAGCACGGGCAGCTGCGAGCCGCGTGCGCGCAGGCGCTTGAGGATCTCGAGGCCGTGCAGGTTGGGAAGGCCGAGATCGAGGATCAGCAGGTCGAATTCGCTGTTGGTCATCAGGGCGGCGTCGGCCTGCGAACCGGTGGCCACGTGGTCGACCGCGGAGCCCGAGGTGCGCAGGCTGCGCAGCAGGGCATCGGCCAGCACCTGGTCGTCTTCGGCAATCAGTATTCGCATGGATTCCACTCCGGCGCCGCGGCCTCGAATGGCCGTCGTACTTCCTCCCGGGCGGAATTCTAGGCCGCGGCGTAGGCCTCGAGACCGATCGTTACCACGGTGGCGACCTCGTCGCCGACGCTGGCACGAAACTCGGCCTCGGCCTGCGCCACCGCGTTCTTGAAGGCTTCGAGCCAGGCCAATCCATCCGCCGTGAAGCGCACCTGCCGGGCCCGGGCGTCGAGCGGGTCGGGCCCGCGCGTGACCAGGCCCCAGGCTTCGCATTGCTCGACCAGCGCGCCCATGGCCTGCTTGGTCATGCCGGCGCGCTCGGCGAGTTCGGTCAGGCGCGAACCATTCCGGCCCAGGTGCCGCGTGATGTGGATGTGGGCGGCGCTGACCTGCGAACGGGCGGCCAGGTTGGACAAGGCGAGCGGTACCTCCGCGTCGTGCGCCATCAATACCAACACCCGTTCGTCGAAACGCCGCATGGCGTGGCCGAGCAATCGGCCGAGGTGCGTTTGGCGCCAGTCGTCGGTGTCCGAGCGGTGTTCGAATGACATCGCCGGATAGTAAAGCAAACTGACTAAAAAACGGCTTGCGCGGACAGATCCCGCCTCTACACTACTGTTCAAGCATCCAGCCAATGCTTTATAGCCGATAGCAGGAAGCTGTCACAACCAACTGATATTCAAGGAGTTTTTCGAATGGACGCAATCGTCAAGGGCGCAAGCATCTCGGTCCCCAGCAGCGAAAAGGCCAAGGCGCTTCAAGCAGCCCTGGCCCAGATCGAAAAGCAGTTCGGCAAGGGCACGATCATGCGGCTCGGCGAAGGCGAGGCGCTGGAGGACATCCAGGTCGTATCGACCGGTTCGCTCGGCCTCGACATCGCCCTGGGCGTCGGCGGACTGCCCCGCGGCCGCGTGATCGAGATCTACGGCCCCGAATCCTCGGGCAAGACCACCCTCACGCTGCAGGTCATCGCCGAGATGCAGCGCCAGGCCGGCACCTGCGCCTTCGTCGACGCCGAGCATGCGCTCGACGTGCAATATGCGCAGAAGCTCGGCGTCAACCTGTCCGACCTGCTCATCAGCCAACCGGACACCGGCGAGCAGGCGCTCGAAATCGTCGATTCGCTGGTCCGCTCGGGCGCGGTCGACCTGATCGTGGTCGACTCGGTCGCCGCGCTCACGCCCAAGGCCGAAATCGAAGGCGAAATGGGTGATTCGCTGCCCGGCCTGCAGGCCCGGTTGATGAGCCAGGCGCTGCGCAAGCTCACCGCCACGATCAAGAAGACCAATTGCATGGTCATCTTCATCAACCAGATCCGCATGAAGATCGGCGTGATGTTCGGTTCGCCGGAAACCACCACCGGCGGCAATGCGCTCAAGTTCTACGCCTCGGTGCGGCTGGACATCCGTCGCATCGGAACCATCAAGAAGGGCGACGAGGCCATCGGCAACGAAACCAAGGTCAAGGTGGTCAAGAACAAGGTGTCTCCACCCTTCAAGACGGCCGAGTTCGACATCCTGTTCGGCGAAGGCATCAGCCGGGAGGGCGAGATCATCGACATGGGCGTCACCGCCAAGATCGTCGACAAGTCCGGCGCCTGGTATGCGTACAACGGCGAAAAGATCGGGCAGGGCCGCGACAACGCGCGCGAGTTCCTGCGCGAGAACCCGTCCCTGTCGCGCGAAATCGAGAACCGGGTGCGCGAATCGCTGGGCATTCCGCTGCTTGCCGAGTCGGCGGAGTCCGGCGACAAGGCACCGGCCGAGAAGAAGTAACGCCAGCCCATGGCTTTCGGCGCGCCCTCGCTCAAGGGTCGGGCCTTGCGTCTGCTGAGCCAGCGCGAGCATTCGCGATCGGAACTCGAACGCAAGCTCGCCAGGCACGAGGAAGAGCCCGGCGCCCTCGCCCGCGCCCTGGACGAACTGGAGGCCAAGGACTTCATCCGCGAAGACCGGGTCGTCGCCTCGGTCGTCCATCAGCGCGCGCCGAAGCTCGGCGCGCTGCGGGTCAGGCAGGAGCTGCAGCAGAAGGGAATCGCGCCGGACGCGATCGCCAGCGCCGTTTCGGGGCTCCAGGCGAGCGAACTGGAGCGGGCGCTTGCGTTGTGGCGCCGCCGCTTCGGCGATCCGCCCGCGGACGCCAAGGAGCGGGCGCGGCAGATTCGCTTCTTGATGACGCGGGGCTTTTCGGGCGCCATCGCTGCCCGGGTACTCAAGAATCCGGCGGAAGACGAGGGCTGAAGCCGTCCGGATTTCACTCAAGTGTCGTGGAGCATCTCGACCGAGATGTCTATCTACATGGCCTTCCGGTGACTGGTGCGCCGTCGGGCATGATCGGGCTGCTTGAGCGCCACCCGTCCGAGCACCTGAACTGCCGCCGTTCCCAGCGGCGAGGCCTAGAGGCCGAGCATCAGCTTGAGGTTTTGAACCGCCGCTCCGCTCGCACCCTTGCCCAGGTTGTCCAGCCTTGCGATCACGACCGCATGGTGGTGATCCTGATTCGGGAACACGCGGATCTCCAGGTCGTTGGTGTCGTTCAGCGCCAGTGCGTCGAGCTTGCCGTCCTCGGTGGGCGGGAGCACCTTCACGAACTGCTCCGGCGTGTTGCTCTTGCCGTAGTGCGTGCGCAGCGCGCCCTCGAGATCGGATGCGGTCGGCTTGCCGGGGAGCACGTCGAGATGAAGCGGAAGCTGGACCAGCATGCCCTGCTTGAAGTTGCCGACCGAAGGCACGAACACCGGACGACGGGTGAGGCCGGTGTATTTCATGATCTCGGGAATGTGCTTGTGCTTGAGGCCCAGCCCGTAGGCCTCGAACAAGGGCGCACTGCCGCTTTCGTAGGCTTCGATCATGGCCCGTCCGCCGCCGGAATAGCCGCTCACGGATGGCAGCGCGATCGGGAAATCGGGCGGTAGCAGGCCGGCATCGACCAGCGGCCGCACGATCGCGATGGCGCCGGTGGCATAGCAGCCGGGGTTCGCGACCCGATCGGCCGCGGCAACTGCTTCTTTTTGCCCCGGCACCAGTTCCGGAAAGCCGAAGACCCATCCGGGCGCCGTTCGGTGGGCGGTCGATGCATCGATGATCTTCGGCTTCTTGCCGCTCAGCTGGTCGATGAGCGCGACCGACTCGCGCGCCGCGTCGTCATGAAGGCAGAGCACCACCAGGTCGACACCCGCCATCAGTTCGCGCTTGGCGTCCAGGTCCTTTCGGCGATCGGCCGCGATGCTGATCAGTTCGACCTGCGGCATGGCTTGCAGCCGCTCGCGGATCTGGAGGCCGGTGGTGCCGGCTTCGCCGTCGATGAAAACCTTGGGCATGGAGACCTCTGCAGCCTATGGAAAGTACGTGTTGACCGCAGCCAGCCAGAGCCATCCGCGGAGCGCCCCATGATACAGTGGGCGGTCATTCGCCGTCCCCTTTTGGTCCTACCCAATCTGCCCGGGACACTCTCGAATACCGCTGCTCTCAACCCCGTTTCCGCGAGACACCCTCATGAAGATTCACGAGTACCAAGGCAAGAAAATCCTTGCCGACTTCGGTGTGCCTGTGCCGAGAGGCATTCCGGCCTTTACCGTGCAGGAGGCGGTCGAAGCCGCCCAGAAGCTCGGCGGCCCCGTCTGGGTGGTCAAGGCCCAGATCCACGCCGGTGGCCGCGGCAAGGGCGGCGGCGTCAAGCTGGCCCGCTCCATTGATGAGGTCAAGAAGCTCGCCGGCGAAATCCTCGGCATGCAGCTCAAGACCCACCAGACCGGCCCCGAAGGCCAGAAGGTCCGCCGCCTCCTGATCGAAGACGGCGCCGACATCAAGAAAGAGTATTACGTCTCGGCCGTGACCGATCGCGCGACCCAGCGGGTCGCATTCATCGTCTCGAGCGAGGGCGGCATGGACATCGAGGAAGTGGCGCATTCCACCCCCGAGAAAATCATCACCGACTACGTCGACCCGGCCGTCGGCCTCAGCGATGCGCAGGGCGAGAAGCTGGCGGCCGGCATCGGCGTACCCGAGGCCTCGCGGCCGCAGGCGGTCGACATCTTCAAGAAGCTCTACAAGATCTACATGGAGACCGACGCCTCGCTGGTCGAGATCAACCCGATGATTCTCGAAGGCAACGGCAACATCAAGGCACTCGACGCGAAGTTCAACTTCGACTCGAACGCGCTGTTTCGCCATCCCGAGATCGTCGCCTTCCGCGACCTCGAGGAAGAAGACCCGGCCGAGGTCGAGGCCAGCAAGTTCGACCTGGCCTACATCAGCCTCGACGGCAACATCGGTTGCCTGGTCAACGGCGCAGGGCTCGCCATGGCCACCATGGACACCATCAAGCTCTTCGGCGGCGAGCCAGCCAACTTCCTCGATGTCGGTGGCGGCGCCACCCCCGAGAAGGTGACCGAAGCCTTCAAGATCATGCTGAAGAACAAGAACGTCGAGGCAATCCTCGTCAACATCTTTGGCGGCATCATGAAGTGCGACACCATCGCCACCGGCGTCATCGCAGCCTGCAAGGCGGTCAACCTGCAGGTGCCGCTCGTGGTCCGCATGAAGGGCACCAACGAGGCAGAGGGCAAGAAGCTCCTGGCCGACTCGGGCCTGCCGATCATCAGTGCCGACACCATGGCCGATGCGGCGCAGAAAGTGGTTGCCGCAGTTTCCAAGGCCCCGGCCGCTTAAGGATTTGAAGTCATGTCGATCTACATCAACAAAGACACCAAGGTCATCACCCAGGGCATCACCGGCAAGACCGGTCAGTTCCACACCCTGAAGTGCCAGGAATACGCGAACGGCAAGAACTGCTTCGTCGCCGGCGTCAACCCCAAGAAGGCGGGCGAGTCGATCTTCGATATTCCGATCTTCGGCTCGGTCAAGGAAGCCGCCTCGCAGACCGGCGCCACCGTGAGCGTCATCTACGTGCCGCCACCCGGCGCCGCTGCCGCCATCTGGGAAGCGGTCGAGGCCGACCTCGACATGGCGATCTGCATCACCGAGGGCATTCCGGTGCGCGACATGCTCGAAGTGCGCAACAAGATGAAGGCCAAGGAAGCCGCCGGCGGCAAGAAGACGCTGCTGCTCGGCCCGAACTGCCCCGGCCTCATCACGCCGGACGAAATCAAGATCGGCATCATGCCGGGCCACATCCACCGCAAGGGCCGCATCGGCGTGGTGAGCCGCTCCGGCACGCTCACCTACGAAGCCGTGGCGCAGCTCACCGAGATCGGCCTCGGCCAGTCGAGCGCGGTCGGCATCGGCGGCGACCCGATCAACGGCTTGAAGCACATCGACGTGATGAAGGCCTTCAACGACGATCCGGAGACCGACGCCGTCATCATGATCGGCGAGATCGGCGGACCCGACGAGGCCGACGCGGCCCGCTGGTGCAAGGAGAACATGAAGAAGCCGGTGGTCGGCTTCATCGCCGGCGTCACGGCGCCTCCCGGCAAGCGCATGGGCCACGCCGGCGCGCTGATCTCGGGCGGTGCCGACACGGCCGAGGCCAAGCTCGCCATCATGGAGGAATCCGGCTTTACCGTGACCCGCAACTTTTCGGAATTGGCCAAGCGACTCAAAGCTCTTATCTAAGATCTTCACCGGCTTGGTTCACCACACAAGAACGAAGCGCTCGCAATTCACATTGCGAGCGCTTTTTCAATACATAACAGTGGAACAGAGACATGGAATACCTGCAAACTGCCGACTTCTGGATCGGCCTCATCAAAATTGTCTGGATCAACATCATTCTTTCGGGAGACAACGCGGTGGTCATCGCGATGGCTGCCCGTTCGCTTCCCCCGCACCAGCAGCGCACCGCAGTGCTGTTCGGCTCGGGTGCGGCCGTGGTGCTCCGGATCGTGCTCACCGTCGTCGCGGCCAAGCTGCTGGCGCTGCCCTACCTGCAGATCGTCGGCGGCGCGCTGCTGCTCTACATCGGCGTGCAGCTTCTCAGTGAAGAAGAAGAAGGCGATGGCGAAGGCAAGGAATACGGCAGCATGTTCGCGGCCGTCCGAACCATCCTGCTGGCCGACCTCGTCATGAGCCTCGACAACGTCATCGCCGTGGCCGCCGCGGCGCAGGGCAGCATGGTGCTGTTGATCCTCGGCCTCGCGATCAGCATTCCGCTCGTCATCTTCGGCAGCACCTTGATGATCAAGCTCATGGAGCGCTTCCCGATCATCATCACCCTCGGCGCAGCCCTCATCGGCTGGGTCGGCGGCGAAACGGTGGTGAGCGATGTCGTCCTGCGGGACGTGCTCGTTGCCAACCCGTGGCTGCACTACGCGGCTGCCGCGGCCGGTGCCGTGCTGGTGGTGGCCGTGGGCCGGCTGCTGCAAAAGCGCTCGCACGCGGCGGCCCACTAGCCGCCGCCTCAACTCGATTCCTTCTCAATGGCGACTTCCAGCGTTTCAGCTTCTTCCGATACCGCGTCCATCTCCTGGGACTTCGCGGCGTTGACTGATCCTGGAAGGATTCGGGCGAACAACGAGGACACGATCGCCATCGACGCGCCGCTCGGCCTCGCGCTCCTGGCCGACGGCATGGGCGGCTACAACGGCGGCGAAGTGGCGAGCGGCATGGCCATTGCGCTGTTGCAGGCGAGCTTCGGCCGCTGGCTCGCGCATGCCGGCCCGCAGGCCAACCCGCGGGCGATCCGCCGGGCGCTGCAGGCCGGAACCGACGAGGCCAACGCCGCCATCCTCGAAGCCGGCGTGGCCAACACCCAGCTCCAGGGCATGGGCACGACGCTGGTACTGGCGGCCTTTGCGCCGCAGCGCGTGATCGTCGGCCACATCGGCGATTCGCGTTGCTATCGGCTGCGCGACCGGCAGCTCGAACTGCTCACCCGAGACCATTCGCTCTTGCAGGAACAACTCGACGCCGGAACCATTACGCTCGAACAAGCAGCCCAGTCTCCGCACCGCAATCTGGTCACGCGCGCCCTCGGCATCGAGCGGCACGTCGAGCTCGAATTGCACGAACACGACGTTCAGGTCGACGATCTTTTCCTGTTATGTTCCGACGGATTGAGCGAGATGGTGAGCGACGAGCAGATTTTCACGCTATTGCTGCAAGATGGCGCGCTGGCCGAAAAGGCGTCGATCCTGGTCGCGGCAGCGAACGAGAATGGTGGGCGCGACAACATTTCGGTTGTCCTCGCCTACGGGGCTGCCAGGACGAGCCCCGGCCTCAAGCCTGAATGATGCAGCTGCGTCCATTGCACCGCCCGCAAAGCGCAATGATTCGAAGAACGAGATGGAGCCGGCCATGCCGAAATTGATCGTGTCGATCGACGGGGTCGTCATCAAGGAGGTGACGCTCGCCAAGGACCGTACCACCCTGGGACGGCGTCCTTACAACGACATCGTGATCGACAACCTCGCCATCAGCGGCGAGCACGCGGTGCTGCACATGCTCGGCGACGACGTCTATCTCGAGGATCTGAACAGCACCAACGGCAGCTACGTCAACGGCAGGTCGGTCAAGAAACAGGCGCTCGAGCACAACGACGTGATCGAGGTCGGCAAGTACAAGATTCGCTACCTGGTCGCGAGCGCCGCACCGGCTGCATCGTCGACATCCGCCAGCGACCGTTTCATGGGCGTCGCGGCCGGAGCAGCGGCTCTCAGTTCGCACACGCACGACGCCATTCCGCTCACGTCCGACCCGACCCAGCACACGCCGTTGGGAACGCCGGGCGTCGCGGTCATGCGCGTGCTCTCGGGCACCGGCGTCGGGCGCGAGCTTTCATTGAGCAAGGTCGTCACCACCATCGGCAAGCCGGGCCTCGCCGTGGCGGCCGTCACCCGCCGCGTGCATGGCTACGTCGTGCAGCCGATCGACGGCGGAACCCTCCTCAACGGCGAGCCGCTCGGCAAGGACGCCGTCGCCTTGCAGGATGGCGACCTCATCGAGTTGGCCGGCGCCCGGATGCAGTTCGTCTCGAATTGATCGCGCCCCGCGCAGACCGGATCTCCTTTGACCGGCCTGCGAAAGCACCTGCTGCGCATTGCCGTCACGCTGGTGCCGGTGCTCTTCGCGGTGCTGCATGCCTCGGGGCTCTGGCGCCTCTCGGTTCTCGACCGGCTCGACCTCTACATCTATGACGTGCGCATGCGGGCGACCATGCCGCGCACCCTCGACCCACGGATCGTCATCGTCGACATCGACGAAGCCAGCCTGCAGCGACACGGGCAGTGGCCCTGGTCGCGCGACAAGCTCGCCAGGCTGACCGACGAACTCTTCGACCGGCAGAAGGTCGGCGCGCTGGGGTTCGACGTGCTTTTCATCGAGCGCGACGCCAGTTCGCCGATCGAGGCACTGCGGCGGCTGGCTGCCGGATCCGCCGATGCGAAGGCCGAACTGGGACCGCTGATCGAGCGATACACGACGGAACTCGACACCGACGGGCTTTTCGCTCGTGCGCTCGGGGCACGGCCGGTCGCGCTGGGTTTCTATCTGACGCAGAGCGCGGAGCCGCGCGCCGCTGGTGCCCTGCCGCCGCCCGCTTCGGCGATCGACCCGGTCGAGCTCGCATCGACATCGATCAGCCGGTGGAACGGCTACAGCGCCGGCGTGGCGCCGATTGCGAATGCAGCTGCCACCGCGGGCTTCGTCAATGTCGTGCTGCAGGCGCAAGCCGACGGCGTCGTGCGCTCGGTTCCCCTGCTGGCTCGGCTCGATCGACCCGCTTCGGCCGACCAGGGGCAAGGCCGGGCGATTTCCCTGCATCAATCGCTGGCCCTTGCGGTTTACCGGCTGGGGATGGGCGCACCGAATTCACTCCTGCCGGTGCTGGCACCCGGCGGAGGCTCCGGCGACACCGACGGCGCAGGCAGCAATCGTGGCAAAAGCGGCACAAGAAGCTCGAGTGGAGCGATTCGAGCAACCGACGCGAAAGCGAGCGTCGAAAGCCTGGTGATCGCCAGAGGCTCGGAGCTGGTTCGAATCCCGGTCGACCAGTCCTTCAGTGCCTGGATCCCGTTTCGCGGACCCGGCGGCCCGCGCGGTGGATCGTTCCGCTACCTGTCGGCGGCGGATGTCCTCGATGGGCGCTTGCAAGATGCCGCCCTCGCCGAAAAGATCGTGCTGGTCGGCACCTCGGCGCCGGGTTTGCAAGACCTTCGGCCGACGCCGGTCGATGGCGCCTTTCCAGGCGTCGAGGTACACGCCAACCTGATATCGGGCCTGCTCGACGGTCGCCTGCCCCGGCTTCCCGACTACGCCGCGGGTTACGAGCTCCTGACCAGCGTTGCGGCTGGCCTGCTGTTGGCCCTTGCGCTGGCCCGGTTGTCCTTGGTGCGCGCCATCGGCTTCTCGGTGGTCCTCCTCGCCGCGCTGGTCGGCCTCGACCTGTGGCTCTACACGAGTGCGGGCTTGATCCTCCCGTTGGCCTGTGCATTGGCCGTCGGCTTCGCGACCGTGGTCCTCAGCCTCGGCTGGGGCTACTTCGTCGAGGCACGCGCCGGACGCGGTCTCGCGGCCTTGTTCGGCACCTACGTACCGCCGCAGTTGGTCGAGGAAATGCGCGCCGACCCGCATCGCTACGACATGCGTGCCAAGAGCATGGAACTCACCGTCATGTTCTGCGACATGCGCGATTTCACGCCTTTGTGCGAACGACTGGCGCCGGAGGAATTGCAAGCCTTCCTCAACACCGTCTTCAGCCGGCTCACCCAGGTCATCAGCAAGCACCGCGGCACGGTCGACAAATACATGGGCGACTGCGTCATGGCTTTCTGGGGCGCGCCGGTTGCGGCGCCGGACCATGCTTCCCTGGCCGTGGGTGCGGCCCTGGAGATGATTTCGGAAGTCGAGGAACTCAACCGTCAGCACCGGGCAAGCGGCCTGCCCGAAGTGCGGGTCGGCATCGGCATCAACACCGGACTGATGAGCGTTGGCGACATGGGCTCGGCGTTGCGGCGCAGCTACACCGTGGTCGGCGATGCGGTCAACCTGGCTTCGCGCATCGAAGGCCTTGGCGCGGGCTACGGCTTCGACGTCGTCGCCACCGCCTCGACCCGCCGAGCGGCTTCGGACTATGTCTGGCAGGAACTCGACTCGGTCAAGGTCAAGGGTAAGACCGAGAGCGTGCAGATCTTCACGCCGCGGTGCGCGCAACACGCTGCCGCGACGGAATTGCGCGAAGAACTGGCGATCTGGAGTGAGGTCGTCACAGCCTTGCGCAGCCAGGACGCGGCGGGCGCCCGGCACGGCTTGGCTCGGTTGCTCGAAGGGCCTGCCAATAAAGTCCTTTACCGCGTCCACGCCGAGCGATTAGCCTCGACGACCCGCCTGGTCGAAGAGCAAGAAGGACCGGGCCCGCGCGGCGAAGTCGGCCGCACCATCGAACAACGAACAAAGTCAGGGCCTTCGGGCGCCAAAGAAGGGTCTTCCATATGAAGGTGCGTGTGCTGGGGTGCTCAGGCGCGATCGCCAAGAACTGCCGCACGACCTCGTTCCTGGTGGATGACGACCTTTTGGTCGACGCCGGCACCGGCGTCGGTGACCTCACTCTCGCGGAAATGGCGGCCATTGACGACGTGGTGCTGACCCATTCCCACCTCGACCATGTCGCTGCGCTGCCGTTGATGCTCGACGCCGTGGCGAGCCGCCGGGCCAAGCCGCTGCGGGTTCATGCCCTGCGGGCCACGATCGAGGCGCTGCGGGCGCATGTCTTCAACAACGTCATCTGGCCCGATTTCGCGAGCATTCCGAGCCGGGAAGCGCCCTTCGTCAGCTTTCACGACATCGTGGTCGGAGAGCAACTGAGCCTCGGATCGCGGATGAAGAAGCATGTCGAGGTCCTGCCGGCGGTGCATTCGGTGCCGGCCTGCGGCTTCGCGATTCGGCACACGGATGCGCGTGCCAGCTGGGTGTTCAGCGGGGATACGGAGCGTAATTCGGCGTTCTGGCAAAGGATCAACCAGATCGAGGTCGCGATGCTGGTCATCGAGACGGCGTTCAGCAACCGCGAGCAGGCGTTGGCGCAGCGGAGCCTGCATCTGTCGCCTGGCACGTTGGCGGGGGAGTTGGCGCAGATGGATCCGGCGTCCAGCTACCCGATTTACATCACGCATACGAAGCCTGCGGAGACCGCGGAGATCATGAGCCAGATCGGTCAATTCGGAGCGGATGGGACGCGGTGGGACATTCGTTGGCTAGAGGCGGCGACAGTCTTGGAGCTTTGACTGAGCCGGATGACGAGGAATGTCACCTACCTGAATCGCCTTGGCCCAAATTGGTCACTCGTGCGAACTTAGGTGTGAAGAAATCCTCGCTAAAGTGGGCCGGGTGGTGCGGGCTCTGCATGGCACAGTAACTGCAGAACTCCAGAGCGCCGGGGGACTTCCTCGGTCCCTTCAACTTAATGGAGTCTGTGAATGAACCGTCGTTCTATCGCACGTAATGTGCAAAAGGGTTTCACCCTTATCGAGTTGATGATCGTCGTGGCGATCATTGGTATCTTGGCTGCTGTTGCATTGCCCGCCTATCAGGATTACACGACCCGTGCCAAGGTCTCGGAAATGGTTCTGGCTGCATCGTCTTGCCGCACTTCGGTGACGGAGGTCATTTCGACTGCAAGCTCGGCTGACGTGAGTACCAAGCTTCCTGAAGCATGCTCCACTACTGCTAGCAAGTATGTGACTTCGTTGGCTGTAAGCGCCGATGGCGTCATCACCGTTGTCGGCAATGCTGCTGCCTTAGGGGGAAGCACTAGCGCAACCGCCAATGCGATTCGGTTGGCTCCCTTCTTGGATGCCGCATTTGCGACCGCTGTTGTTGGTACCACGGCAGGTGGCAAGAACGTTGCTGCTTGGAAGTGTGGCGTTGCTGCAACTAACCCCCTGCCAGTCAAGTATCTTCCTGGTTCGTGCCGCGACTAACCCTGAGGCACACGAAAAAGGCCGCCTTTGGGCGGCTTTTTTTCGTTTGCAAACACCCATGTTTCAGTAATTGTAAGAGTCTGCCAGCGCGTGCGATTAGTTTGGCCATGTGCTGCCAATTAGGCGAGGACGGTAGGTCTGCTTTGGACGAATTGTTATATTTAAAAAGTTATTGGTTTGCGCAATTAGTACACTGGATACTACAGCTAGGCCTTCGTTTACCTAGTGTTTGTTTCCCGGATCGAAGATAAAAAGATCCCCCTCCTTTCATAAATGGAAATCTTAATCTTCGATCTTTCCGAGACACCGAAAAGCAGCTTCGCCGCCGTGCGCGTTTTTTGAAATAATGCTTTTCAGTGGGCCCATGCCGGGCTGGGTAATCCTATGGTCTGGTCAAGTGTGAACTATTTAACACTTTACCTGTAACACGGCGAACGGTCCTCCGTCGGGGCTGAGCGGCAACTTCTCGAGCGATGAGGCTCCTAAGATTCAGCAACAACAATTTGCCAGATTCTTTGCCGAACCTACTCATGATGTCGCGCCGCCCGCCCGTTCAAGCAAGAGGCTTCACCCTGATCGAAGTCCTGGTAGCCGTGGTCGTGCTGTCCTTCGGTCTCCTCGGCATGGTCGGCCTGCAGGGCGCTTCTCTCAAGGCCAATCGCGAAGCGCGCCTACAGGCATCCGGCGTTCGCTTGGCCTCCGAAATGGGCGACATGATGCGCGGCAACAAGCAGGTCTCCATCCTGACGAACGCGACGGACAACCCTTACCTGCAATCCAACTTCACAGGCACGGTAACCGCCGCTTCTCCTAACTGCTTCAGCGCCGTTTGCACGACCACCAAGCAAGTCGCCACCGCAGACGTAGCCGATTGGCTGGCCCGGGTCGCGAACGAACTCCCCGGCGCCCGCGTCGTCATCTGCTTCGACGCCACCCCTTTCGACGCAGCCGGCAAGCCGCAATGGACCTGCAGCAACACGGGCGGCGTGGTCAACGTCAAGATCGGTTGGACGCGTGGTTCCACCAATCGCGCCGCCGTCGGCACGGCTGCGCTAGAAGGCGCAAGCGACACGGGCGTGGCACCGGTCGTGGTGTTGCCGGTCACCGTGGGGAACAGCCTGTGATCACATTTGCCCGCCAGGTCGGCTCATCGAAACGTCGGCGAGCTGCGACGAGCTCACATCGCGCTCAACGAGGCTTCACGCTGGTCGAACTGATGGTGGCCCTCGTGGTCAGCACCCTGGTCGTCCTGGCCGCAGTCTCCGCCCTCGTCGTGGCACGCCGCGGCTTCACCACCGTTGACGCTGGCGGCCAGCTGCGCGACAACGCCCGCTTCGCCGTCGACATCATCCAGAAGATCACCGCACAAGGCGGCTACCAGACCTTCGAACACGCGATCGAGACCCGCAGCTCGGCCATCTCGATCGCCGGCGCGACCACGCCGCCCCCGTTCATCGAAGGCTTCAACAATGCAGTGATGAGCGCCACCACCGCGCCGTTCGCCGCAACCAACAACCGCGACACCGCCACCACGCTCGGCTGCACCACCTCCACCGACACCGCCTGCGCGAACGGCAGCGATGTGCTGGTGGTCCGCTACCAGGGCAGCGAAACCTTCCCCGGTTCCGGCGTAACCGACGGCACGATGATCGATTGCAACGGCGTCAGCCAGACCACGCCGCCGACTTCCAAGGCCGACCTGCTGGTGAACATCTTCCATGTGCAGCGCGGCGTCGACGGCGAGCCGAACCTGGTGTGCAGCTCCAACGCCAACAGCGCGGCCGGCACCTTCACGACCCAGCCGCTGGTGCAGGGCGTGGAAACCTTCCAGGTGCTGTACGGCACGGATGCGGTGGTGGCCAACACGGCGCCAGGCGCATCGAACATTCCGGACTCGGTGCCCGATCAGTACCTGCGGGCCGACCAGCTCGCAGTGGCGGGCAACGCCGCGGCTACCCGCGAGAACTGGAGCCGGGTGCGGTCGCTTCGCATCGGCATGGTGTTGCGCGGTCCGCGCAACTCGGCGCAGGAATCGGCAACGCCCGTGATGTATCCGCTGGGCACGACCTTCGTCAACGCAGCAAACGACAAGGGCAGCC
Source organism: Burkholderiales bacterium 8X (assembly GCA_902506565.1). Lineage (GTDB taxonomy): Bacteria > Pseudomonadota > Gammaproteobacteria > Burkholderiales > Burkholderiaceae_C > Variovorax. The sequence continues at coordinate 4,733,473 of LR732703.1, forward strand.
AGTTCGCAGCACAGACGGACGGCCGGCTGCGCCAGGCCGTGACGCTCACGATCTACCTTCACAACACGCAGGGGCTCTAAGGTGATGCAGCCTTCAACCCATTCGACATCCGCCGCGGCCTGCGCACCAGCGCCCAACGCGCCTCGCCGCGGCCGCTCGGTCGGCGGCTTACAAGCTTCGCAGCGCGGCTTCTCCTTGATGATCGTCCTGATGATCCTGATCATCGCGTCGATCGTCGGCATAGTCGGCGCGCAGGTCGCGATCATGGGCGAGCGCGGTTCGCGCAACGATCGCGATGCGCAGGTCGCGACCCAGGCCGCGGAGACGACGCTCGCGGACGCCGAGTTCGACATCCTCGGCGCCGGTACCGGCACCAGTGCCCGCGCCAGCGCCTTCGCGACCGGCAACCAAATGGCTTTCGTGGCCGGCTGCGGCAACACCGGCAACAGCAAGGGCCTGTGCCTGCCTTCCGCGGCGGGCAAGCCGGTCTGGCTCGACATCGACCTGTCGAGCACCCGCACCGCCGAGTTCGGCGAGTTCACCGGCCGCTCGTTCGCAGCCAACACCTCGGGCCTCACCAGCGTGATGCCGGCTCAGGCACCGCGCTACCTGATCGAGGCCGTGCCCGACACCTCGACCTATGGCGACGCCCGCATCGGCGCCGCCAAGCGTTTCGTCTACCGCGTCACCGCGATCGGCTACGGGCCGCGTACCGACATCCAGACCATCGTGCAGATGCTCTACCGAAAGCCCTGATATGCCTTTTGCGCGCAAACCCTCTTCCGGTTCTTCATCGCCGGCGTCGTCCGCGAAGCCATCCGCCGGATGGGCGTCGAAGTCGATCGGCGCCATCGGCCGCTGGCTCCATCGCCACTGGCTGGCCGCGGCGATCCTGCCGGCCGCCGCGGCGCTGTCGTTCATCGCGGTGAGCCAGACCACGCCTTCCACTTTCAAGACGGTCGATCTCGCATCCGAGCCGCTCTACGCGGTGGGCACCTCGCAGAAGCCGACCCTGTCGCTGGCCTTGTCGGTCGAGTTCCCGACCGTGGGCGCGCAGTACACCAACGGCGGCTCGGTCGACGATACCTATCTGCCGACCAACGAGTACATCGGCTACTTCGATGCCGACAGCTGCTACGTCTACAACAATCACACCAATCCCGACTACCGCCGCTTCGACCGCAGCGGCGTCGCGACGGACCATGCCTGCAACGGCGCCGGCTTCAGCGGCAACTACCTGAACTGGGCATCGAGCTCGGCCATCGACGTGCTGCGCCTGGGCCTCACCGGCGGCGACCGCATCGTGGACGAAGCCAACCTCACGGTGCTGCAGCGCGCGGTGCTCGACCGCTCGAACGGATCGTTCTACAACGGCAACAACTTCCCGGCCAAGCGCCTTCGGGCCGCCTATGTCGCGGGTGCATTGCCGACCGCGCTGGTGGGCACGTGGACCGGCGACGTGGTGGCTTCGAACTGCCTCAACCGCATCCACTTCGGCACCAGCATCGAGGGCAATTGCGACAACCCGGCCAACAACGCCAACCTGGGCGTGACGGTGGGCTCGACCCAGCAGATGGGTACGGTGACGAGCAGCATCCTTCCGCCGCTGATCGGCTTCAGCCGCTGCGCGGGCGAGAACGAGGTCTGTACTTTCTCGGGCGTTCGTCGGGTGGCGTACGGCACGCTGACCTCCTGGCGCTATGTCTCGGCGTCGAACGGCATCAATTGCAGCAACGCGGTCTTCGGCGATCCGCTGGGCGGCGTGGTCAAGGCCTGCTACATCGGACCGGACAACACCGGCTGGACGCCGGTGGGCGCCACGGCGAATGGCTCCACGGTTCTTTCGAGCGACCGCTTCTTCTATACCCGGGTGCAGGTCTGCGAAAGCTCCGGCGGCACTCTGCAGGACCCGCGCACGAACTTCTGCCTCAAGTACCCCAACAACAACTACAAGCCGACCGGCAACCTGCAGAAGTACAGCGACCGCCTGCGCGTGGCCGCCTTCGGCTACCTGATGGACAGCCGGGTCGAGCGCTACGGCGGCGTGCTGCGCGCGCCGATGAAGTACGTCGGCCCCAAGAACTACGACGACACCGGCACGCTGCAGACCGCATCGAACCCGAAGGTCGAATGGGATCTCAACACCGGCGTCTTCACGGTCAACCCCGAGAGCGCGACGGCCGAAGGCAAGAGCGGCGTCATCAACTACCTGAACCAGTTCGGGCGCACCGGCACGACCATCGGCAACTACAAGGTCTACGACCCGGTGAGCGAGCTGTACTACGAGGCCCTCCGCTACGTGCAGGGCCTGCCGCCCACGCCCGATGCCACCTCGGGCATGACCGACGCGATGAAGGACGGCTTTCCGGTCTACACCAGCTGGACCGACCCGCATGCGGGCGGCTCCCGGACCCGCGACTATTCGTGCCTGCGCAACAACATCGTCGTGATCGGCGACGTCAACACGCACTACGACAAGTACATCCCGGGCAACACCAGCAACACCGACGGCTACGACGGAGCGCGCGCCGCCAACCTGGCCGGCAACGAGCCCAATTTCTACGACTGGACCCGGGTGGTGGGCTCGTTCGAGGCCAATGCCACGACCAGCTACATCGACGACGATGGCATCAGCCGCAACACCAGCAACCCGAACGGCTCCGGCACCAACGCGCCGCGCAACTTCGGCAACCTGGCGGCGGCGCAGTTCTCGGACAAGGCCGGCTTCTTCATGGCGGGCATGGCCTACTGGGCCAACACGCACGACATCCGCGGCACCGGCTGGACCGATGCGCCGGCCAAGCAGCGGCCGGGCATGAAGGTCAAGACGTACATCCTGGACGTCAACGAATACGGCGACAACAACAACCGCAACACGCGGCACGGCACGCCCTTCTTCCTCGCGGGCAAGTACGGCGGCTTCAACGACCTGAGCGGCGTGGGCAACCCGTACCTGTCGACCGCCGGCACGCTCGACAACTCCAGCTGGGAAGCCGAAGGCAACCCCGGCGAGCCGCGCAACTACTTCCTGTCGAGCAGCGCGCGCAGCGTGCTCACCGCCCTCGACAACATGTTCGCCGCGATCGCTTCGCAAGGCGGCAGCATCGGCGGCGGCGCGATCTCGACCCAGCAGCTGACCTCGGCCGGCAGCTACATCTACCAGGCGCAGTTCGATCCGACCAGCTGGAGCGGCGACCTGATCTCCTACCCGGTGTCGGTCGGCGCGAACAACGTGGTCACCGTGGGCACGGCGGCCACCAAGCAATGGTCGGCCGCGGCGCAGCTCGACGCGATGCTGGTGTCGAGCCGGAACATCGTGGTCGGCAACGTGACCCGCACCAATGGCGCGGCCTCGAACTTCACCTGGGCGACGATCGAAGGCGGCGGCAACGGCACGCTCAAGAACCAGCTGCGCAGGGCCAGCCCGACGGCGTCCGCCGATGCCGACAGCGTCGGCGAGGCCCGCCTCAACTTCATTCGCGGCGACCGCTCGCTCGAGGGCAGCACCTTCCGGAAGCGCAACAGCCGGCTCGGCGACATCGTGAACTCCGGCGTGGCGCTGGGTGGCGCGCCCAACGCGCAGATCACCGACGCCGGCTACAACAACTTCTACAACACCAACAAGGACCGCACCCGTGCGCTCTACGTCGGCGCCAACGACGGCATGCTGCATGCCTTCAACGCCGACACCGGCAGCGAACTGTTCGCCTACATCCCGAGCTGGATGGGCCCGCGCCTCTCGATGCTCGCGAGCCCGACCTACAACTCGTCGCTGCACCAGAGCTATGTCGACGCGACCCCGGCGGTGGCCGAGGCCTACGTCGGGAGCGCCTGGAAGACCGTGCTGGTCGGCGGCACCGGCGCCGGCGGGCAGGGCGTGTTCGCGCTCGACGTGACCGACCCGACCGCCTTCAACAAGGACAAGGTGATGTGGGAGTTCACCGATGCGGACGACCCGGACATGGGCAACGTGATCGGTCGTCCTCAGATCCTGAAGTTCCGCACCAGCGGGCCAACCGCCCCGGTCGCGACCTACAAGTACTTCGCGGTGGTCGCGAGCGGTGTCAACAACACGGCGGCGGATGGCCGGGCCAGCACCAGCGGCAATCCGGCGATCTTCCTGCTCGACCTGTCGAAGGCCGGCAACACGCCCTGGAGCCCGAACAACAACTACTTCAAGATCTCGCTGCCGGTCAACGCGACCACCGCCACCGCCTTCGCGCCGGGCGTCGCCGAGTTCTCCGCCACCGGCGGGCCGGTCGGCGAAGTCGCGGCCATCTATGCGGGCGACCTGCACGGCAACGTGTGGAAGATGGACTTCACCAAGGTGGCCTCCACCTCGTGGAACATGTCCTCGCTCTCGGCCTTCAAGTCGGGCTCGACCCCGGTGCCCTTCTTCATCGCGAAGGATTCGACCGGCGTGGTGCAGCCGATCACAATGGCGCCGACTTTGGTGTTCGGCCCCGACGATTCGAAGATCGTGTCCTTCGGCACCGGCAAGTACCTGGAGACCAGCGACAACGTGGTCGCCGCCACCACGCAGCGCCAGTCGCTCTACACGCTCTACGACAACCAGTCGCCCACGCTCGACACCAGCACCGCGGGCAGCAGCGTGATCAGCGGCCGCGGCCGGCTGGCCTTGGGCAGCGTCAATGCCGCCAATCGAACCATCACGGTGCCGAACTTCAGCTACGGCAGGCCGATGACCGATGGCGACACCACCCAGCGCTCCGGCTGGTATGTCGACTTCCCGAATGCGGCCGAGCGGCAGGTGAGCAACGCGAGCGTGTTCGGCGATTCGATCATCTTCGGCACCCTGCAGCCGCCGGCGGCCACCAGCAATGCCTGCGCGGGCGGCAGCGGCTACCAGTACCAGGTGAAGATCGGATCGGGCAACGGCCAGTTCGTGGCTTCGACCGTCGGCGTGCTAGGCCAGCCCTTCGTGCTCCAAGTGGGCGCGGCGACCTTCACCGACAGCGACAGCGCAGGCCGGCGCACCACCACCACCACCGGGCAGATCATCCTGCAGGGTTCGACCGGCATCAGCTCGCAGTCGACCTCGCAGGTGGCCTTCGATTCGGTGACCGGCCGACTGAGCTGGCGCCGCATCAACAATTACCAGCAACTGAAGAGGGCGACGCCATGAGGTCGACGACGATCGATCCTCGGCTGCGTGCGGTGGCGCGTGGCTTTACCTTGATCGAGCTGATGATCGTCGTGGCCATCGTCGCGATCCTGGCTGCGGTGGCCTACCCGTCGTATCGCGATTCGGTGCTGAAGGGGCGGCGAGCCGAAGCGAGGGCGGCGCTGGCGGAGCTGATGCAGCAGCAGGAGCGCTACATGACGCAGCGCAACATCTACCGTGACTTCAGCAATGCAGCCGGCGTGACCTCGCCGGCGAGCGCGGCGAGCACCTTCAAGATTTTCTCGGGCGAGTCGGGCGCCAACCCGCCTTACTGGCTGAGCGCCGAAGCCTGTCCCAATCCTTCTGGCGGCACGCTGTCGCTGCAGGATTGCGTGCAGCTCACCGCCACGCCGACGCAATCCGATCCGCTGGTCGGGAGCCTGCGCATCCTCAGCACCGGCACCAAGTCCTGCACCGGCACCGCGGCCAGCACCAACTTCAAGGCTTGCTGGCCATGAGCCGCGCCTGGCGTGCCGCGCAGCGCGGCTTCACGCTCATCGAGCTGCTGGTGGTCATCGCCATCCTGGCGATCCTGCTGACGCTCGCGGCGCCGAGCTTCGTCTCGTTCCAGCGCAATGCCGAGCTGACCTCGGCCGCGAACTCGCTCGCCTCGGCATTGAACGCCGCCCGCACCGAGGCCATGAAGCGCAATGTCTTCGCCGTGGTCACGCCCGTCGCCGCCACCGGCTGGAACACCGGCTGGCAGGTCTTCGTCGACAGCGACCTGAACGGTGCCTACACCGCCGGCGAGCAGATCGTGCAGACCCGCGAGGCGCTGCCCAGCTACATCACCGTGACCGAGAGCACCGGCGCCGGCGCGAGCTACCTGATGTACGACGGCTCGGGCTTCCTTCGCCGCACCGGCGGCAGCGCGGCGAGCAACACCACCATCAGCTTCAGCCGATCGGATGTCGCAAGCGCGCAGGCGAGCACCCAGACCCGGCGGCTCAAGGTGGCGGTGACCGGTCGGGTGCGGGTCTGCACGCCGACCTCGAGCACCGACGCGGCCTGCTCCGGCGCGGACGGATCGCTCTAGCACTGGCGAGCGATCGCCAGCCGAATCGCCGCGGCCCGCCGCCGGGCAGAATGCCAGCGCCAAATCTCCCGGAGTGAACGTGCGCGCTGCCGCTGCAGGGCTGCCTGCCAATGCCTGGGCATACGTGGTCCCGACCGCGCTGCCCTTCCTGTTTCCGCTGACCGCCGGGCCGTCCGTGAATGTCTGGCAGCTGCTGATGTCGTGGGCCTGCGCCGTCGGACTGTGGCTGCTGGCGCCTCGGGCCAGCATCGCCCCGCGGCTTGCTGCGTGGCTGGCGTCGACCATCTTCTTGCTGCTCTGCGGCCGCGGCGCGGGCTGGTCGGCCACGCTTCCGGCCGCCTTGTCGGTGGTCGTCGTGTTCCTGTCGGCTTGCGCCGGCGCCGGCATGGTCGGCGCGAACAGCAGCCATCCCGTGCGCAGTGCGGCCGGCCCGACTGGCGAAGGCGACCAGCGCGGCAAGGGGTGCGACGGCGTCGGCGTCGGCGGCTGGGCCTGGGGCCTGCTCGTCGCGGGCCTCGCGAGTGGCGTGCTGGGGCTCTTCCAGTACTACGGCCTGGCAGATGCGCTGGTTCCGTTTGCCAGCGCGCCCGATGTCGGTCAGGCGCACGGCAATCTCCGCCAGCGCAACCAGTTCGCCAGCTTGATCAGCATGGCCATGATCGCGCTCTTGTGGCTGCACGCGAGTCGCCACGTCGGGCGCGCGAGCGGCCACCGCTGGTTCGTCGCGGCTTCCGCCGTCGTCCTGGTCGTCGCCTCGGCCGCATCGACTTCGCGCACCGGGCTCCTGCAACTGCTTCTCGTTGCCGGCATCGCAGCCTTCATCGGCTGGCGCGAACGACGAGTCGCGAGCAAGGGCGAAGCGCGATCTCGCCTGCCTCATCGGATGCCGCATCCCGTGTGGGCCGTCGCAGCCATCGCGCTCTACTTCGCGGCCGCCACGCTGCTGCCGCTCCTGGCGACCCAGGGCGTCGAGGGCATGCTGCACCGGCTGCGCGAAGGCCCCGACACGCACAGCCGGCTGGTGCTGTGGCGCAACGTGCTGGACCTGATCGCCGTCCATCCGTGGATCGGCTGGGGTTGGGGCGAACTGAAGTACGCGCACTTCGTCACCTTCTTCGATCGGCAGCCTCGCTTTGCCGAGATCCTGGACAACGCGCACAACCTGCCGCTGCACCTCGCGGTCGAACTCGGTGTCCCGGCGGCCTTGCTGATCTGCGGCGGCTTCGGGCTCCTGGTGCTGGCGAGCCGACCCTGGCGGGAGGGCCATGCGGACCGGCTGCTCGCCTGGGGCGTCCTGGGCGTCATCCTGCTGCACAGCCTGCTCGAATATCCGCTTTGGTATGGACCTTTCCAGGTGGTGTTCGGCGTGGCGCTCGGGGTGCTTTGGGCTCGTGCGCCGACACGGACGGGCTCGGCTTTCGAGGCCGTGACAGCCGCCACGGCCGCCGCGATCCTCGCCGCCATCGCCTACGCTGCCTTCGACTACACGCGCGTCAGCCAGCTCTACGTCGCACGCGACGAGCGTCTGGCGCGCTGGCGCGACGACACGCTGCAGAAGCTGGGGCCCTCCTGGCTCTTCGCCGATTACCAGGACTTCGCTCGGTTGGCGCTCACGCCGGTGACCACGGCGAACGCGGAGGCGACGCATCGCCTGGCAACCCGGGTCCTGCATTTTTCGCCGGAGCCTCGGGTGTTGGCGAAGGCGATCGAAAGTGCACGGCTCCTGGGCCTCTCCGACGAGGCGGCCGCGCTCTCGAAGCGCTTCGAGCGAGCCTTTCCGGAGGCGTACAGCGAGTGGACATCAGGCCGGCTCGAAGACAACTAGCTGTCAGACGATTCCTACTCAACCATGGGGAGCGTTGCAATTCCCTGTTCGACCATGTAAGCCAATTAGTTGGCATTCCGGCAGGCCAAAGCGGTCTAGCGCGAACAAAGCGACAACCACGTCCAACTAGTTCACACGCGTTTAAGACTATTTATTAACTCCTCTCCCTAGAATGAAAGTTAACAATTTGAAACTGAACTAACACCATGCCGCAACGCCAAGCAACAACGGAGAACGGGTTCAAGCTCCGCGAAGGCTGCACCGACCAGTCGTCCCGCAGCCGACGTTGCGGGTCGAGTCGGCAGCGCGGCTTCACCTTGATCGAATTGATGATCGCGGTGGCCGTGGTTGCAATTCTTGCCGCTGTCGCATTGCCGAGCTACAGCGATTACGTGAAGCGCGGCCGCATTACCGAAGCGGTGTCTGCATTGGCCGACATGCGGGTCAAGATGGAGCAGTACTTCCAGGACAACCGGAACTACACCGGCGCCTGCGCTGCCGGCACCATCGCGCCGATTCCCACGGCCACCACCTCGTTCAACTTCGGCTGCGAAAAGACGGCCGCGAGCTACCTCGTGACCGCCACCGGTCAGGGCACGATGGCCAACTTCGTCTACACGCTCGAAACCGACGGCACCCGGCGAACCACGGGTCTGCCGACCGGCTGGAACGGCGCCTCGGCCACCTCGACCTGCTGGGTGCTGCGCAAGGACGGATCATGCTGACCCGCCGCCCCGTTCGCCCAGCCCGGCAGCAAGGCTTCTCGTTGATCGAGCTGATGGTCACCGTCAGCGTCATGGTGCTGCTGTCGCTATTGGCCGTGCCCTCGATGTCGCAGTACGTCGAGAACTCGAAGATCCACGGCACCGCCGAAGTGGTGTTCGCCGCGATGCAGAAGGCCCGCACCGAGGCGATCCGCCGCAACGCGACGGTCGAGCTGGTGTTCACCGACCAGGCGCCGACGCCGGCGAGCGTCGACACCACCGGCGTGACCACCACCGGCCCGAACTGGTTGATTCGCCAGGTACCGCCGCCTTCCAGCACCGCATCCCACCTGTTCATCGAGGGCAAGTCAGGTGCCGAGGGCAGCGGCCGGCCTGCCGGCGGCAGTTCGACCACGCTGGTCGCTTCGTCCGGCGCGGTGGCCTTCACGCCCTACGGCGCGCTCTCGGGCGCGCCGTTCCAAGTCGACTTCTGCGCGCCGAGCGGCGCCGCGCGCTGCCTGAAGGTGGTGGTGTCCCGCGGCGGCCAGGCCCGCCTGTGCGATCCGGCGGTCACCGCCATCGGCGATACCCGGAAGTGCTGACCATGGCTTCTTCCCGCACTGCCTTCGGCACCTCTGCTTCGTCGCGCGGCCGGCAAGGCCTCGCTCGCGCTCGCAACCTCAAGGGGCGTGCATCGCGCGCGGCCCGCGCATCGCACCAGCGCGGCCTCTTCCTGATCGAGGCGCTGGTCGCGATCGCACTGTTCGCGATCGGCATCCTCGGCATGGTGGGCGTGAGCGCCCGCACCATCGCGGCTCAATCGGATGCCGAATACCGCAACCTGGCGGCGACCATCGCCGGGCAGGTGGCGCAGCAGGCCTGGCTCAACGTCGACCGGGTCACCGGCCTCGACGCGGCAACCCGCGCGGCATCGCTCAAGGCCTCGCTGCTGGCCTTCAGGCATCAGCCGAGCGGCGATGCCTGCAACTTCTCGGGCGATGTCTCCGCATTGCCGGCCGTCACGGCCTGGAGCACGGCGGCGCTCAAGCTGCCGGGCGCGACCGCCGCGATGCAGCAGGTGCGGGTGGACACCGATCCGGCCGGCTTCAACAAGCTGACGGTCACGGTCTGCTGGAAGGTGCCGGCCAATCCGGTTCCTCGCAAGCACGTGCTCGCGACCTTCGTGAACTAGCCATGCGCGCAGCCCCGACCCCATCGCTTTCTTCGCGCGCGCAGTCGCAGCGCGGCATTTCGCTGATCGAGATGATGGTCGGCGTGGCCATCGGCATCCTGTGCGTGCTGGTGATCCTGCAGCTGCTCACGGCCTGGGAATCGCGCAAGCGCACCGCCACCTCCGGCAGCGGCGCGCAGATGAGCGGCACGCTGGCGCAGTTCACGCTCGACCGCGACCTGCGGCTGGCCGGCTACGGCTTCGGCACCGCCACCAACGACGTGATGGGCTGCACCGTCGGCGCCTTCAATACGGAACGCTCGGCCGGCAACAGCTTCAACTTCGCGCTGCGGCCGGTGCAGATCACCAAGGGCGCGGACGACGGCCCGGACGAGATCCGCGTGCTTTACGGCAACTCGGCCTACTTCGTCGCCAGCCAGCCGGTGACCGGCGCGGCCGCCATCACCAAGACGCTCAAGTCGCGCGAGGGCTTCAACCTGGGCGACCGGGTGCTGATGACCGGCAACACGCCGATGAACTGCGAGCTGCTCGAGGTGACCGGCTATTCGATCGCCGACACCTTCACCATCGAGCACGAGGCCGGCAAGACTTACATCGGCGCGGGCGGCGTCGCCAAGAACTCGACCATGAACAAGGTCGGCGGCACCGGCACGCTCTTCACCAAGGGCCGGGTGTTCAACCTCGGCCCGTCGCCGGTCTTGAGCGTTTGGAAGGCGAACCCGCTCACCGGCACGCTGAGCCGCTTCAACTGGCTGAACGAGGACGACACCGGCGCCGTCGAAGTGTCGTCCGACGTGGTGAGCCTCAAGGCGCAATACGGCATCGACGCCAACGCCAACGGCATGGTCGAGGTCGGCGAGTGGACCGACACCACCACCGCCGCCACCGACTGGACCAAGGTGCTGGCGGTGCGCTTCGCGATCCTGGTACGCAGCAAGCAGTTCGAGCGCCCGGTGACCAACGGCGGCGTGTCCACCGCCGTGACGCCGACCGCGCCCACCTGGGCCAACGGCGCCTTCGTGCTCAAGAACGTCGACCAGACCGCCGATTCGGGCAGCTCCGCGATCGCGGGCGCCGCCGCGGCCAACAACTGGCGCAACTACCGCTACCGGGTCTACGAAGGCATCGTGCCCTTGCGCAACATGATCTGGGGGACCGCGCCATGACGGCAGCTTTCTCTTCGGGCGGCCGGCCCGCCCTGCCGGCCTCGCCAGGCCATCGCCGCTCGCTTCAGAGCCGCCGCGCTCGCCCCGTCGCCCAGCGCGGCGTGGTGCTGATCGTGGCGCTGGTCGTGCTGGTCGTGATGATGCTGGCGGGCCTCCTGATGCTGCGCTCGACCGGCTCCGGCGTCGAGGTGGCCGGCAACATCGGCTTCAAGCAGAACGCGACCTCGCTCGGCGACCTCGGCGTGGAGGCCGGCCGGGCCTATCTCATGACCTTCGGCGCGAGCGCGGTTCCGCTCGACGACGACAGCCCCGGCAACGCCTACTTCGCGAGCTGGAACGCCACCTTCGACCCCAAGACCTACAACTGGGACGCGACCAACGCGGCCAAGGAAGTCGCGACCGACGACGGCACCGGCAACCGGGTCCGCTACGTCATCCATCGGCTTTGCAGCCTGGCCGGCCCGACCACCGGACCCGGACAACAGTGCGCGATTCCGGACCCCGGCAACGCGCTCGGATGTGGCGGCGGCGGTGCCGGCGCCAGCGGCGCGGCCTGCCCGACCGGCTATCCGTACTACCGAATCACCTCACGCGTCGACGGGCCTCGCGCCACCGTCAGCTACGTGCAGGTGATCTTGTATTGAGGGAGGAGAAGAACATGCCCCGCATTCATCGAACCGCCGCCGCCGCGCTCGCCGCGGCTTTCGTCTTGACGGGCATCGCCCTCGACCAGGCCGTCGCCGCGCCCACCGAATTGGCCAACGTGCCGATTGCCGGCGTCGGCCAGTCGACGCCCAAGCCGAACATCATGCTGCTGATGGACACGTCGCGCTCGATGGGCTTCACGCACATGCCGGACGAGCTGGAGCCGCCGAGCCAGTACACGTTGTCGGTCGGCTATCGCAGCGCGCAGTGCAACTCGCTCTACTACGACCCGGGCAAGCTCTACCAGCTGCCGAAGGACGCATCCGGCGCGTTCCTGCCGATGCCGGCCTTCGCCGGCGCGCGCTACGACACCTACTCGGCGACCAACACCACCACGGTCGACCTCGGCGCCAAGTTCCGCGCCTACGACCGCAACACCCGCCAGTTGTCGGTCGCCAACAGCGCCGAAGATGCCGAGCAACCGGCCTACTACTACCAGTTCGTCAACGGCTCGAACGCTTCGCCGGCACTGGCTTACTCCGCGGCGCCCTGCACCGACCAGGAAGCCGTCCTGTTCCCGGCGGGTGGCACGCCGACCTCGCTGATGACCGCCACCAGCAGCGGCGGCCAGTGGAGGCGCAAGCAAGTCACGGCAGCCTCCGGCACCGGCCCGGCCGGCGCCGACGAGCGGCAGAACTTCGCCATCTGGTACACGTACTACCGCACCCGCATGGCGATGGTGAAGAGCAGCGTGAGCCTGGCCTTCAACCCGCTGACCGAGCGCTTCCGGGTCGGCGTGGTCAGCATGAATCCGCTCAACGATTCGACCAATGCCGAAAGCGGCGTCGCCGCCTCCAAGTACCTGGCGATCCAGGACTTCGACACGGTGCAGCGCGGCCTGTGGTTCAAGAAGGTGTTCGAGCAGCAGCCCGACGGCTCGTCGCCGGCGCGCGAAGGCCTGGCCCGGGTCGGCCGCCACTACGCCGGCCGCTTCGACGGCATCAACCAGGGCATGACGCCCGATCCGGTGAAGAACAGCTGCCAGCAGAACTTCACCATCATGACCACCGACGGCTACTGGAACACTGCGGCCGAGACCCGCGGCCCGGTCGGGCTGGACGGCGTCACGCTGGTCGGCCAGCAGGACGGCAACCTGACGCCCAAGAGCAGCCTCGACCGCAACAACCCGAACCAGTACTCGCATCGCCCGATCTGGGACGGCTCGACCTCGGGCAGCCGCACCGACGTCAACCGGCTGGAGCAATCGCGCTACACGCCCTGCGACACCAACGAGTACTACCGGACCACCTCGGTCATGCGCTCCTCGACCACCAAGGTCGTGCAACGCTCGCAGAGCCTGAGCTTCACCCTGTCGCAGACCTACATGTCGACGGCGCAAAGCCGCATGAGCACCTCGCGGCCGACCCAGACCACGACCACCGAGACCCAGCAGACCAGGCAGCGCCTGTCGAGCACGCAGTACCAGACGCAGTCGACCCGCCAGGATTTCAAGACCACCACGTGGTTCGGCCAGGGCACCCGCACCATCTACGAGAAGACCTCGCAGAACCTGCAGACCACCAGCAGCTACGCGCTGATGACCCAGGTCCGCCGCGACCAGCGCACCGTGCAGATGTTCCAGAGCCAGCGCACGCCCACGGCCAGCACCACCCAGACCCTGCGCAGCACCTCGCAGCAACTGGCCTCGACCAGCCAGCTGCGCCGCACCGACACCACGGTGATGCGCAGCACCACGCAGCCGGTGCGCAGCACCTCGGTGCTGCAGGTCAGCACCCGCCGCGAAGCCGAGCGCACCCAGCAATGGCTGGAGTACAACGGCCGCACCGAACGCACGCTGCCGGTCGCCTCGTGCACCAACGGCGGCGACATCACCTGCATCAGCCTGGTGACGGGCCCGACGCCGGTTGCGGCCTGCAGCCCGCAGACCGCCGCGGCCGGCAACGACTACGTGACCCGCACCTGCGATGCGCCGACCCTGAACGGGCCGACGCCGACCGGCTCCTGCGCGCAGAGCTCGGCCAGCTCGTCGAACGGCTACGTCTGGACCACCTGCAACACCGCCACCACCGGCCCGGCGCCGGCGGCCAGCTGCTCGCCGCAGACCGGCAACGGCAGCAACGGCTACCTGACCGTCACCTGCAGCACCAGTACCACGCCGCCGACGCTGGTCGGCTCCTGCACGGGCGGCACCGACAGCTCGACCTTCATCACCACCACCTGCACGCCGTCGAGCACCTCGACGCCGGTCGCGAGCTGCTCGTCCGCAGCCGCGAGCGCGCCGAACTACATCACCTCGACCTGCGGCACCGCCACCACCACCGACGTGCCGGTGGCCTCGTGCTCGGCCTCGGGCGCGAGCAGCAACAACAACTACACCGCCACCACCTGCCGGACGGTCACCACCGGTCCGACGGCGGCCGCATCCTGCGGGACCGCAGCGGCCGACGGCTCGAACGGCTACACCGCTACCAGCTGCACGCCGGTCAACAACAACAACGTGCCGGTCGCTTCCTGCACCGCCTCCGGCCCCACGGCCAACAACGGCTACACCACGACCACCTGCGGCAGCACGCCGGTATCCGGACCCACGCTCGTGGCGAGTTGCGCCGCGCAGCCCGCGTCCGGCACCAACGGCTTCGTCGAGACCACCTGCAATCCGACCACTTCCGCCTGGACGCCGAACGGTTCGTGCGCCGCCTCCGGCCCGACGACCCAGAACGGCCTGACCGCCACCGAGTGCACCAACGTCACGACCGTCAACTCGCAAGCCGTGCCGCTCGCGAGCTGCACCAACCAGACCGTCGGCGCGGTCACGACCAGCTGCGTGATCGTGCCGCAGTCGACGGTGGCGGTGTCTTCCTGCACCCCCAACAGCACCGGCCCGGGCGTCATCACCTGCAGCCAGCCGACCAACGAAGTGGCGGTGCCCCAGTGCACGCCCGTCACCGCGAGCGCCCAGAACTCGTGGGTCACCAAGACCTGCCGCACGGTCGACGGCCCGCCCACCAACGTGCAGGCCTGCAGCAACAACGCCGGCACCTATTGCACGCTTAACACGCAGAAGGTGGCGGTCGCGCCGAACACCTGTCAGTCGCAGAACCCGAACAACGGCAACGGCTATACGACGATCGCCTGCACCAGCGAGACGACCGGCCCGACGAACGTGAGCTTTGGCAGTTGCAATCAAGTCACCGCCACCTCGGCGAGCAGCTGGAAGGCCACGACCTGCAACATCGTCGGCCCGACGACGCCGACGCCGGTGCAAAGCTGCAACAACAACAACGGGACCACGGGCACTTTCGTCAAGACGGTCTGCACCGACAACAACAGCGCCGTCCAGCGTGTCGACCCCGGGAGCTGCACCAACCGTAACGCGACCAACGGCAACGACTGGACCTCCACCGTCTGCACGCCGAGCTCCAACACGGTCAACGTCGGCGTCGGTGCCTGCAATGCGCAGCAGGCGAGGAACAACAACGGCTGGACCCGCATCACCTGCAACAACGCGACCACCGGACCGACCTACGTCGCCCCCGGCACCTGCGTGCCCGGTACCGACGCCAACGGCGTGACCACCACCTGCGACGACGTCAACACCGGCCCGACCGCGGTCGCGAGCTGCACGCCCGGCACCGACGCGACCACCAAGAAGGTCACGAGCTGCAACACCAACACCACGGCGCCGACGCAGCAAGCCATCGGCACGACCTGTACCGACATCGCGCCGAGCGGCAGCAACTTCTACGTCAAGAAGACCTGCAACAGCGTGGACGTATCGACCACCGTGCCGGCCGGCACCTGCGCACCGAGCCCGCTGGGCGTCCAGCCGGTGGTGAGCTGCAGCACCGTGACCACGCCGCCGGTGGCCGTGGGTTCGTGCGCTGCCGGCACCGACGCGGGCAACATCACCACGGTCTGCACGCCCGAGGTGGTCGGCCCCGAGAAGGTGGCCAGCTGCACGGCCGTGCAGCCGAGCGGAAGCAACGGCTTCCAGACCGTGAGCTGCGCTCCGATCCAGGGCGTCAAGGTGCAGACCAAGACCCGCACCATCACCACCACCTCGATGGTCAGCGGCAGCGAAGTCATCGAAGGTACCGGCGTGTCGCAAACGCCGGTGGACACCAACTGGACCGACGTCGGCGGCATCTGCTACGTCGCGCCGCAATCCCCGCCGCTCATCGACACCTCCACCGACTGGAAGCAGTCCACCGCCGGCATGCCGAACGGCTGCACCGGCTGGCCCTGCCTCGGCACGGTCGACACCAGCAAGGCGATCGCCGGCAGCATCAACTCGCTGGCGGACGTCGCGCAGTACTACTACGTGACCGACCTGCGGCCGAACCCGACCAATCCGGACGTCTCGAAGAACGACGTGCCCAAGCTCGGCTCGGGTGCCGAGGACGACCGCGCGCCCTGGCAGCACATGACCACCTTCGTGCTCGGTCTCGGTGTCTCGGGCAAGCTCGAATTCCGCCCGGACTACAAGAGCGCGCTGAGCGGCGACTATTCGAAGATCCGCAGCTACGAGAACACGCCCGCGCTCAACTGGCCGGTGTGGCCGACCAGCGCCAACCTCGGACCGCTTGCCTACAACGACCCGAAATCGATCGACGACTACTGGCACACCGCCGTCAACGGCCGCGGCAAGTTCTTCAGCGCCAAGGATCCGGATTCGGTGGTGCAGGGCCTGCGCGACGCGCTGGCCGGCATCGATGCGCAAGCCGGCGCCGGCGCCGGTGCGGCGACCTCGAACCTGGCGCCGATCTCCGGTGACAACTTCGTCTACTCGGGCAGCTTCACGAGCTCGGAATGGACCGGGGACCTGCAGGCGCAGGAGATCGACCTCGCCAACAAGACCGTGTCGACCAGCATCAAGTGGTCGGCCCGCACGGCGCTCGATCTCGCGACCGGCCTGGAGTGCGACAACCGCACGATCTTCACGCGCAACCCGGCCAATGGCGCCAAGATCGACTTCAGCTGGAACAGCTATGCCTGCGGCTCGGACGGCAATCGCAGCGGCAGCGCCAAGAGCGGCCTCACCACCGCGCTGCAGAGCTACTTCAGCGATGCCAACGTGCTCGGCGGCCCGGCCGGCTGGAGCCAGTACCCGCTGATGACCGACGGCTCCGCCGGCACGGTCGACCAGCGCACCGCCTCGCGCGGCGCCAACCTGGTCAACTTCCTGCGCGGCCAGCGCGGTCTCGAAGGCTTCGCCACCAACAAGATCGACAAGCTCTATCGCAGCCGCACCCACGTGCTCGGCGACATCGTCCATTCGCAGGCCGCCTACGTGCGGGCGCCGTCGCTGAACTACCAGGACCCCGGCTACGCGAACTTCAAGACCACCAATGCCGACCGCACGCCGATGGTCTACGTGGGCGCCAACGACGGCATGCTGCACGCCTTCTATGCGCCGCAGAAGGCGACCGACCCCAACTACCTCAAGGCGGGCCAGGAGGCCTGGGCCTACGTGCCGACGCCGACCATGTCCAAGTTGTGGAAGCTGGCCGATGCCAACTATGCGGACAAGCACATCTTTACGGTCGACGGTTCGCCGGTGACCGGCGACGTGCGCGGCAGCGCGACCGACAGCTGGCGCTCGATCCTGGTGGGCGGCTTCGGCGCCGGCGGCAGCGGCTACTACGCGCTCGACATCACCAACCCGGCCGCGCCGACGCCGATGTGGGAATTCAGCGAAGGCGCCTGCGCCAGCAACCCGGTCGGCGCCACCGCGGATTGCAACATGGGCTTGAGCTTCGGCCGGCCGATCATCACCAAGCTCACCAACGGCAAGTGGGTGGTCATCGTCAACTCGGGCTACAACAACGTCACGGCCTCGGGCTCGGACGGCCGCGGCTACCTCTTCGTGCTGGACGCGATCACCGGGCAGATGATCTCGCGCATCAGCACCGGTGTCGGCAGCACCGGCACGCCGAGCAACCTGGCCGAGCTCAACTTCTTCGTCAACAACATGGCCTACGACAACACCGCGCAGCGCGTGTACGGCGGCGACATGCTGGGCAACATCTGGCGCTTCGACATCAACGACATCATCGCGCCGGCCGGCCGCGAAGCGACGCTCCTGGGCACGGCCCGCGACTCGGGCGGCAAGGCCCAGCCGATCACCACGCGGGTCGAACTCGCCGAGGTGAGCGGCAGCACGATGGTGCTGGTCGGCACGGGGCGCCTGCTGGCCTCGGTCGACCTGGTCGACACCAGTGCGCAGACGGTCTACGGCATCAAGGACGGCTTGAGCGCCACCTCGCCCGTGTATTCGAACCTGCGCACCGCGCTCAAGCCGCTGCGCCTGACGCAGACCGGCACCGGCGCGAGCGCCACCCGCACTGTCGCCTGCGCGGCGGCGACCGTGGGCGATTGTTCGAGCGCGAACGGCTGGTACATCGACCTGCCGGACAGCGGCGAGCGGGTCAACGTCGAGATGCAGAGCCTGCTGGGCACGCTGGTGTTCGCGACCAACGTGCCGAGCGATACCTTGTGCGCCATCGGCGGTTCGAGCTGGCTGAACTACGTCAACCTGATCAACGGCGAACCGGTGGCCACCAGCCCCGACGGCGTGGCCTCGGTGCCGTACTACACCAACTCGATCGTGGTCGGCCGCGGCGCGGTGCGCATCGGCGACGGCTACTACGACCTGGGCGTCGGCAGCGAGGACGTGAAGGTGCTCAAGCGCTTCCACGTCGGCAGCCCGCCGCCGCAAGGCAAGCGCATCAGCTGGCGCGAAATCGTGCAGTGAGGCGCTGGCGGATGGATGACCGCGCGCTGTCGGCAGCGGTGGTCGGATCGGTGGGGCTCCACCTGGCGGTGGCGATCGGCGTGATGCAGGGGGCGTCGGGCTCTCGGCCGGCAGGCGCAGACCGGTCGGTGATTCGCGCGTACTGGGTGCAGGATTCGGCGGCCGCCAAGTTCACGGCAGCGGCAGCGGCAGCGGCAACGGCAACGGCAACCTCGGCGAGCGAAGGTGCCGTGCGAGAGGCGACGCCGCAGCTGCAGAAGTCCGCTGCGGTCGAGCGAGGGTCGACGGTCGAGACCGAAAGCGGCGCGGCACGAGTCGAGCTGGAACCGAGACACGCACAGCGCGTGGCATCGTCCGCCGAGCGCTTTCCCGAGCGGGTGGGCAAGGCCGCCGAGCTTTCTGGGACAGCCAAGCCTGCCGAGGCAGGGGCGACCTCTGCGACCACCTCCAGCTACCTCTCACGCTCCGAGCTCGACACTGCGCCCTCGCTGCTCGAAGACGTCTCGCCGATCTACCCGCCCGAAGCAGGGCTGCAGGAAGGCGTGGTGGTGCTGCGTCTTTCGATTGGCGCAAACGGCAAGGTCGATCGGGTGGAAGTGATCAGCGCTCAACCTCCGGGCCTGTTCGATGCATCGGCCATCGCCGCCTTCGGGCAGGCGCGCTTCGAACCCGGCCGCCGGCTCGGCCTGCCGGTGCCGAGTCGCATGACCATCGAGGTGAGCTATGCGCCCGTCAATCGAGGCGCCGCGGTGTCGGGGCAGAGCGGCGGAGCCGGTCTGTCGCGCTGATCAACGACGCGTCAGAACTTGTTGAAGCACTCCGCCGGCGCACCCATGCTCTTCAGTTCCGAGCACTTCAGCACTCGCGTGGTGTTGGAGCCATCGTCCTGGAAGACCACCGCGTAGTTGTTGCGGGCATCGCAGCCGGCGTTCCAGACCGAACTCTTGGCATCGATCGAGCCTTGGTAGAACGTGCGCCGCACCGAGGTGCAGGCCGATCCGCTTTTCTTGAGCAGGAGCGCGATGAAGCCGCGGCGACCTTCCTCGGACATCAGCTGCACCTGGTCGTTGAGCCGGATGGCGAAGGCGTTGGATGTCAGGACGGCGGCGATGATGCCGACGGCGAGGGTCTTGGTCATGCGTGCTCCAGGGGCCGCGCGATGCGCGCTGTGAGGGAGCTGGAACTATAGGAAGCGCAGGCGCCGAACGGAGCGCACCGGGATGTGGCTCGAAGCCGAGTTCGTCGGCTATTGCACGCAAGGACGAGGTTTGTCCACGCGAGTGGTACGGATCAGTCGGAATCCGCGGCAGTGTCGTCGGCCACCCAGCTGCCGGACTTGCCCCCATGCTTCTCGCGCACCCGCACATCGGTGATCGTCATGCCGCGGTCCACCGCCTTGCACATGTCGTAGATGGTGAGCAGCGCGACCTGTACCGCGGTCAACGCCTCCATCTCCACGCCCGTCGGGCCGACCGTCTCGACCGTGGCCGTGCATTCCACCTCGGGCAGGCCCCCATCCGAAATCACGAAATTCACCGCCACGCGGGTCAGTGCCAGCGGATGGCAGAGCGGGATCAGGTCGCTGGTCTTCTTGGCAGCCTGGATGCCGGCGATGCGAGCGATGCCGAGCACGTCGCCCTTCTTGGCGCTGCCGCTCTCGATCAGCGCCAGCGTGGCCTTCTGCATCACGATGCGGCCGGTCGCCACCGCCACCCGGTGGGTCGCCGCCTTGCCCGCCACGTCGACCATGTGCGCCTGGCCCTGCTTGTCGAAATGGGTGAGAGAGCTCATGGTTGAACGATCCGTGGAGTCGAGCATCATACGAGCCCCGATGCCGATGAGGAACGCCGGATTTGACCGCCAAGCCCCCCTTCCTGCTCCCTGTTCGCGCCCGCCTCGGCGACCGCTCTATCGATCACCCTGGACAGCGCTTTCGTGCCCGAGCCCTGCGCGTCGGCGCCGGCCTCCTGGTTGCGGCGCAGCTCGCCCTGCAGCCCGCCCTGGCGCCGGCCCAGATCCTGCCCGGCATGGGCGACGGTGCCGAGATGACCGCGAGCGCCGAGCGCCGCCTCGGCGACCAGGTCGCCCGCGAGATCTACCGCGACCCGGACTTCATCGACGATCCGGTGCTGGCCGAGTACGTGGACGAGATCTGGCAGCGGCTGCTGGCCGCGGCGCGCACCCGCGGCGACCTGACACCCGAGCTGGACGAGCGATTCGCCTGGACCGTGATGCTCGGCCGCGACCGCAGCATCAATGCCTTCGCGCTGCCCGGCGGCTACCTGGGCGTGCATCTCGGCCTGATCGCGGTGGTCGGCAGCAAGGACGAACTGGCCACGGTGCTGGGGCACGAGCTGTCGCACGTCACCCAGCGCCACATCGCCCGCATGATGGCCAAGCAGAGCAAGCAGATGCCGCTGCTCCTGGCGGGCATGGTGCTCGGCATGATCGCCGCCGGCAAGAGCCGCAGCCCCGACGCCGGCCAGGCGGTGTTGATGGGCAGCCAGGCCGCCTTCATGCAGAACCAGCTTTCGTTCTCGCGCGACATGGAGCGCGAGGCCGACCGGGTCGGCTTCGGCGTGATGACGCAGGCAGGCTACGCGCCGCAGGGCGCCGCCGCCATGTTCGAGAAGCTGCAGTACGCCTCGCGCCTGAACGACAACGGCTCGTATCCGTACCTGCGCAGCCACCCGCTCAACAGTGAACGCATTTCGGACATGCAGGGGCGATTCCAGTTCCGTCCCGGCACCGCGCCGGTGATGCCGCTCGCGATGGACCACGCGATGATCGCGTCCCGCGCCCGCGTGCTGTCGCGGCCGGGCGTCGACCTGCTGCGACTGTGGATCAACGCAGCCGACAGCGGCGAATTCGCGCGAAGCTCAGCTGCGCAGCAGGCCGGCATCTTGTACGCGGCGGCCTTGTCGGCGAGCGAGCTGCGTGACTTCAAGCAGGCCCGCACGCTCGCCCAGCAACTGGCGAAACGGACCGCGGACGATGCCGGGGCGGCACGGCTCGCCCGCCTGCTGGCGGCGGAGATCGAGTTGGCTGCCAGGTCGCCGGCCAAGGCAGCCGAGCTGCTGGACACCAAGGCGCGCACCCGGCCGGAGATGCTGCTGGCCGCACAAGCCGCCGCCGCGACCGGAGGCTCGGCGACCATGGTTGCGCCGCTGCGCGATTGGGTGGCGCTGCATCCTCGCGACGCGACCGCATGGCGCACGCTGGCCAACCTGTACGGCTCGCAGAACGACAGCTTGCGGGCGATCCGGGCCGATGCCGAAGCCAACGTGGCGCTGCTGGACTTTCCGGGCGCGCGCGATCGGCTGAAGGCGGCGCAAGAGCTGATGCGGAGCGGCTCGGCGGGGCCGGGCGGCATGCCGATCGACCATTACGAGGCCTCGATCATCGACACCCGCGCGCGGGCGGTCGATGCGTTGGTGAAGGAGCAGGCGGCCGAGCCGCCGCTGCGCTGAATCGCTGGAACGGCCGCTCCGCCGTTGAACCTACGATCGCTTGAAGACGCTTTCGAGTGCCGTCTCGATCAGCACGCCGAGCAGCGAATAGAGCAGCGATCCGATCAGCGCGGCGACGAAGCCGTTCACCTGGAAGCCGGGCAACAAGCCCGACGCAGCCCAGAACAGCAGCGCGTTGATCACGAACAAGAAGAGTCCCAGCGTCACGATCGTGACGGGGAAGGTCAGCACCACCAGCACCGGCCGCACGACCATGTTGAGCAGGCCGATGACCGCGGCGGCGATCAGTGCCGAACCGAAGTTCGACACCTGGACGCCGCTGCTGTAGAGATAGGTGACCGCCAGGAGCGCGAGCGCGCTCAGCAGCCACTTGAGGACCAGCCGCATGCGAGGCGGGCCCGCCTACTCGGACAGCTCGTTCGCCAGCACCAGCAGGGCGCCCATGCCGAGCATCGCGCCGGGCAGCGCCCAGGTCGATTGGCCCGCCGGCGTCGTGCCCTTGGCGACCGGCTCGAGATCGACGCCGATCTTGGGACGCCGCGCGTCCACCACGCGGGCCGTGCCGTGCTCGAGGGTGAGGCGCTGGGTGAGTTCGGGAAGCGGCCCCTTGGCCAGCACCGGGTTCACCGTACCGCCTTCGACCTGCAGCAAGGGCACGAGTTGATCCTGCACCTTGACGAACCACTTGCTGCGCCAGTTCTCGCGGGCGCTGTGGCTGACCCACTTGCTGATCCGGTGCGTCATGCGCGGCGGGCAGGCCACCAGCACCCAATGACGGGCACCGGGTCCGGCGGCTGCTGGCGCTTGGTTCGCCAGGAACTGCCGGGCGTAGGCCGCGTCGTCCACATAAAGAATGATCTTTTCCATGGCTGCTCCTTCTTGATGTCGTTGTCGAGAGTGGTGATTGCCGCGATCCGGATCAGGCGGCGACGGCGCGCTGCGCCTTCTGGCGGCGCATTGCCACGACCTTGCCGATGATCAGCACCAGCACGGCGCCGATGATTCCGGCAATGTAGCGCACGGTGTCGGTCTGGGGAAGCTTCGGCACCCATTCCCAGGCCAATGGATTGACCACCGCCGGATCGGATACCGCCATGGTTCCGGCGATCCAGCCGAGCAGCATGCCGCCGATGGTGATGATGATCGGGAAGCGGTCCATGAGCTTGATCACCAGCTGGCTGCCCCACACGATGATCGGGATGCTCACCACGAGGCCGAAGATCACGAGCGGCATCTGGTGCGCCTGGCCTGCGCCCTGGGCGGCGCCGGCGATCGCGATCACGTTGTCGATGCTCATCACCAGGTCGGCCACGATCACGGTCTTGACGGCGGCCCAGAGCTTGTCGCTGGCCGCGATGTTGCCGTGGCCTTCGTCATGGTCGGGCGCCAGCAGCTTGATGCCGATCCACAGCAGCAGCGCCGCGCCGACCAGCTTCAGGAAGGGAATCGCGAGCAGCGTGAGCGCAAAGAAGATCAGCACGACCCGCAGCACGATGGCGCCTGCGGTGCCCCACAGGATGCCCTTGGTGCGCATGTCGGGTGGAAGCTTGCGGCAGGCCAGCGCGATGACGACCGCGTTGTCTCCGCCCAGCAGGATGTCGATCATGATGATCTGACCGACGGCGACCCAGAACTCTGGGGTCATGAACTGTTCCATAGTGTCCTCTGTACGAATGCCCTCTTCCCGGGCAAGTCGGATGGAGCGACGGAATGAGGGATCCCGGCGAGACCGGGACACGCAATCGCTTTGACCGAACCGCACGGGTTCTTCATCAAAGGTCTTGCTCGGCAGCATGGATGCTGCCCGACAGGCCGGAAGTGTTGTGCTTCGTATTGACGACCTGGCGATGCCCATTCCGGTGGAAGGAACGGACGGGAACTACTCCCCTTCGTGGCCGAAATTAAACCATCGGTCGGAGCGATGAGGCAACCTCGCGCGACAGCGGCTCAAGCAAAACGCTTCTGCAGGCCTTGCTGTGTATGCCTCGGCTGCTATCGAAGGGATAGCGCTAACAAGACCTTCGGTCTTTGCGGGACTTTGCCGGTCTATCATGCCGGCTCGCTTTTGCTCGAACCATGGCCGCCATTCACATCACCGACATCGAGGCCGCTATCAACTACTGGCGCGACCGGAAACCGTCTCCCGACGGTGTCACGCTGGCGCCCGAATTGCGCGCCTTGGCCGAGGTCTATGCCTTGATGGTCTTCCACCACGAGGACGAGGTCGACGAGGTCGGCTTTCCGCAGCAAGCCTGGAACGCGTGGCTCGAGTGGTACGGCACCACGCCCGATACGCCCTGCATCGCCATCTGCTCCACCAGCCAGGGTGACGACGAATGCAAGGGTTGCGGACGCAGCTTCGACGAGGTGCAGCATTGGCCTGCGATGACGCCGGCCGAGAAGCGGGCGACCTGGCGCCGCATCAGCATGCAGGACACGGCCTGGCGCTTCAACAAGTACGCCGAGCGCGCGCACGAGGCGGAGCGAAGGCCCAACGCTGCAGAAGCCGAGGCCGACCGGCCGCCTGCCGAATAAGCTGCATTGCGATGCGCCGCCTGGTCCAAGCACCGAACCTCGCGATCGCGACGCTCTGGATGCATGAATTGCGGGAGCAGGGCGTCGAGGTCTCGATCCAGCGCGAGTTCCTCGGCGCGGCGGCCGGCCAGTTGCCGCCGGACCAATGCCTGCCGGAGCTCTGGATCGAGGACGAGGCCCAGTTCGCGCTCGCCGAGCGACTGCTGCACGACCTGCAGCATCGGCCCCAGCGCCGGTGGCACTGCAGCTGCGGCGAGCTGGTCGAAGGCGGTTTCGAGCAGTGCTGGCAGTGCGGCCTGATGATGCCGAGCGCCTGAGCCGCGGTCTTACTTCCAGCGCTGCAGTTCGATGTCGACGCTGCGTGCGCCGTCGCCCAGCATCAGCCCGCCTTCCTGCACCGTCGCCTGCAATTGCATGCTGCGCCGGGCCAGCTCGGCGAGTGCCTGCGAGGCCGGGGCCGGTACCCGGAACACGCTCAGGTTCTGCAGCCGTGCGAGCTTGTTTTCGATGCTTTTCCACCAGATCTCGGCCGAGTGGCTGAAGGTGTAGAGCAGCACCTCGTCCGCCTTGCCGCAGGCCTTGACGAGCGGCTTGTCCTCGGGCTGTCCGACCTCGATCCAGACCCGGGTGCGGCCGGTGAAGTCGCGCAGCGACACGTCCGGGTCGTCCGGGTTCGACAGCCCCTGGCCGAAGCCGAGCACGCCGTCGCCGTCGCACACGCTCTGCAGCTTGTAGGCGTTGAGTGCGAGCGCCACCAGCCGGATCATCATCCGCTCGTCGGTCTCGCTGGGATGCCGGGCGAGCGTCAACGGATGGTCCGCGTAGTAGCCGTGGTCGATGTCGGCCACGGCGAGCGTCGCCTTGAAGATGGTGGACTTGAGCGCCATCAGCCGCGCCGCGCCAGCTCGGCCGCCTTGCCGATGTAGCTCGCAGGCGTCATGGCCAGCAGGCGTTCTTTCTCGGCGTCCGGAATGGCCAGCGAGCGGATGAGGCCATGCAGCGCCTCGGCCGTCACCGACTTGCCGCGGGTCACGTCCTTCATGATCTCGTAGGCGCCCTGGATGCCGAAGCGCCGCATCACGGTCTGGATCGGTTCGGCCAGCACTTCCCACGACGCGTCGAGGTCGGCGGCCAGCGCCTCCTCGTTCAGTTCGAGCTTGCCCATGCCGGTCGCGAGGCTGGCGTACGCCAGGGTGGCATAGCCGAAGGCCACGCCGATGTTGCGCAGCACCGTGCTGTCGGTCAGGTCGCGCTGCCAGCGGCTGATCGGGAGCTTCTCGCTCAGGTGCCGCAGCATGGCGTTGGCGAGCCCGAGGTTGCCCTCGGCGTTCTCGAAGTCGATTGGGTTGACCTTGTGCGGCATCGTCGACGAGCCGATCTCGCCGGCCTTCAGGCGCTGCTTGAAATAGCCGAGGCTCACGTAGCCCCAGATGTCGCGCGCGAAGTCGATGAGGATGGTGTTGGCGCGCGCCACCGCGTCGAACAGCTCGGCCATGTAGTCATGCGGCTCGATCTGCGTGCTGTAGGGCTGGAAGGCCAGGCCGAGCCCGGTCGGCGCCGGCGTCTCGACCACCTTGCGGGCGAAGGCTTCCCAGTCGAAGTCGGGCCAGGCCGCCATGTGGGCGTTGTAGTTGCCGACCGCGCCGTTCATCTTGCCGAGGAGCGGCAGCGTCGCGATTCGCTCGCGCGCCCGCTCGAGGCGCACGGCCGTGTTGGCGAGTTCCTTGCCGACCGTGGTCGGGCTGGCGGTCTGCCCGTGCGTGCGCGAAAGCATCGAGACCTCGGCGAAGCGCTCGGCCATGCCGCGCAGCATCGTGACCAGGTTGTCGATGGCGGGCAGCATCACCTTCTCGCGCGCAGCCTGGATCTGGAGCGCGTGGCTGGTGTTGTTGATGTCCTCGCTGGTGCAGGCGAAGTGCACGAACTCGGACACGGCGAGCAGTTCGGGACGGGCCTCGAACTTGGAGCGGATCCAGTACTCGACCGCCTTCACGTCGTGATTGGTCTTCTGCTCGATTTCCTTGATCGCGAGCGCATCGGCTTCGGAGAATTTCGAGACCAGGCCCAGCAGGTACTTGCGGGCGCCGGACGAAAGCGGCTTGAACTCGGCGAAGCCGCAGTCGGACAGCATGATGAACCACGCCACTTCGACCTGCACCCGCCGATGCATGTAGCCCTGTTCGCTCATGAGGGGCCGCAAGGCGGAAAGCTTGGCTGCGTAGCGGCCGTCGAGGGGAGAGAGTGCGGAAACGCTGGATAGGCTCATGCCCGAATTTTAGGCGCCGGCCCGGGCGGCGACTTCATTCGGCATTGCCGAAGAAGGCGATGCGCTCGGCAGTGGCCGGATGCGAGGCGAAGGCGATGTCGAGCACCGATGCATCGCGCGAGACCGATGGCTGCCGGTCGCGCCAGGCTTCGATCGCCTCGAAGAAGTCGACCATGCTGCGCGGCGGTATGCCGGCGCGACGCATCATCCGCAAGGACTCGGCGTCGGCTTCGCGTTCGAGGTCTCGCGAGTAGCCGAGCGTGGCGAGCAAGGCCGGCGCGCCGCCGATGAGCGCACCGAAATCGCCGAAGACGATCGATGCCATCACGCCCAGCGCCGATGCCTGCACCACCTGCCGCATCACGTGCCTGTGCTGCACATGGCCGAACTCGTGCGCCAGCACGCCGAGCACCGCGCCGGCATGGTTCGGCATGAGCTCCACCAGCTGGTCGGTCAGCACGATGGTGCCGCCCGGAAGCGCCATCGCGTTCGGGCCGAGGCCCTTCGCACCGCGCCGGAACAGGAGCTTTGCAGGCAGCGCGTCTTCGGCATGGCTCGCCCGGACCATGTTCTCGAAGCCGCTTCGAATCCGCTGCTGCTGGTCGAGCGGCAACCTGCTGGGCTCGAGCAGCGACCCGTCGATGGATTCGAGCACCTGCTCGCCGAGCGCGACTTCGGTCTGCCACGGAATCCGATCGGCGGCGTAGCGGGCAACGACCGGAAGCCCGAGTTCGTAGAGCAAGCCCAGCACGACCACCAGCGCCAGCAGGGCGCCGAGCACGCCGCGCCAGCTCTGCTGCAGGCGCACCGGCCAGCTTTCGGATCTCCAGCTGCCCATCCATTCGTCCCAGTCGCGCACGTCGACCGCCTGCAGGCTGGCACCGCCGGCGAGCTGCGCGATGCGCCCGCCGTGCCGGGTTCGTTCCGGCCAGCGGACGTCGCGGGTCGGCAGCTCGAAGGCTTCGAAGCCGGCAGCATCGGTGGGCTCGACCATCAATCGGTGGTCCTGGATCCGCAGACGCGCCGAATGCGGCCGGCTCGAGGCGCCGTCGAAGTAGCGCGCATGGACGACCGCTTGCGTGTGCATGGCCCCGCTCACAGTCCGATGTCGATGTCGAACAACTCGCCCGCCATCTCGCCGGTCGCACCCGGGTCCTCGTTGCCCGCGACCCGATGGATGCGGTCGAGCGAGACGGCGGTGACGACCGTCAAGGCCTCCAGCTTGGCGCGCCGGACCGCGACCACCGCGAAGGGCCAGTAGAGGCCCAGCGTGAGGACGATCAACGCCATGTTCTTCGATTGCAGCAGAAAGAAGCGGCGCACCGAGAGCCGGCTTTCGAAGCTCAACTCCGGCGCGCGCGTGTTCGACCACCAGAAGTTGTGCAAGCGCACCAGCAGGTAGTTCCGGATCAGGATGTTGAAGGCGCCGAATGCGACCAGCACGACCACGACGCGGCCTACCGACACGGCACGGCCGCCCGCGTTGCCGGTCAGGAACATCGCCACCACGAAGGCCACGATGACCAGGCTCGTGGCGATCGCGAGCCCCAGGGTCTTGATGAAAAGCCCATAGAGCACCCCAAGGTCGCCGCCCATCCGCGTCCGGATCTCGCCCAGCACGTAGTGATCGTGCTGGTACTTCTTGAGCCGCCACAGAAAATACGGAAAGCCGAACATGAAGACCACGGTGCCGATGCCGATCAAGGCCCCGAGAACGATCTTCAGGATGCCGTCTTCGCCCGACGGCGTGTCGTCTGCCAAGGTTCCGAAGAGAGCGAAGGGCACGAGCAGCAGCGCGAGCGGCAACAGGATCGCGCCGTAGGCACCGGCCACGTCGCCGGTGAAGCGGAACCGCAAGCCCCGCCAGCTGGTGTTGGCCAGCCGGAACCGCAAGCTGGCTCGCAGCAGGAGAGGCCAGATCGCCACGAGCGCCGCCAGGGCCGCGAGGGCGGCGATCTGTGAGAACTTGCCGGCGAAGGTGTAGGCGGCCAGCAAGGCGCCAGCCAGCAAGGTGCCGCGCAGCATCTTGAGCGGATCGCCGTGGAAGTCGAGCGAGTCGCCGGCCACCCAGGTGTTGCGGCAGAAGTAGCCGATCATCCGTGCCTTGGCCCACGGAAGATAGAAGCCCAGCGTCACCGCGATCAGCAGCAGGTTGACGATCCAGATGCGAAAGTATTCGCTGCCGCTCGCGGTGAATTCGATCGGATGGCGTTCGCTCGCAGTCGGCTCCGAAGCTTCGATGTCCATGTTTTCTTTCCTTCTCCCTGGCAGATGCCGGGCGTGATTCTGCCTCCGCGCTTCCCCTAGAATCGACGGCCGCTACAACGACGACTTTCCCCCCGGAGAGAGCCTGAATGAAACTGATCGGATCCGCTGCCAGCCCGTATGTGCGGAAAGTGCGCGTGGTCATGGCCGAAAAGCGGCTCGACTACCAATTCGTGATCGAGGACGTCTGGTCCCCCGACACCACCATCGCCAGCTCCAACCCGCTCGGCAAGGTGCCCTGCCTCATCATGGAAGGCAGCGAGGCGATGTTCGATTCGCGCGTCATCGTCGAGTACCTCGACACCCTGTCGCCGGTCGGCAAGCTGATCCCGCAGCCCGGACGCGAGCGGGCCGAAGTCAAGACCTGGGAGGCATTGGCCGACGGCGTGATGGACGCCGGCGTGCTCTGGCGCATGGAAGCCACCTGGGGAATGCGTGCCGACACCGAGCGCAGCCAGGCGTGGATCGATCGGCAGCGCGGCAAGGTCGAGGGCGGCATCGCCGCCATGGCCAAGGGGTTGGCCGACAAGCCCTTTTGCACCGGCATCCACCTGAGCCTGGCGGACATCGCCGTGGGCTGCGCCATCGGCTGGATCGGCGTTCGGTTCCCGGAAATCGACTGGCGTGCCCAGCATCCGAATCTCGGCCGTCTCTATGACAAGCTGATGCTTCGCCCGAGCTTCGCGGAAACCGCGCCGTCGATCCCCAAGTAGTCGATTCCCAAGTAGTCGATCACCGAATCGACGATCCCGAGCGGCGCCTGGTGCCTGTCTCGCAAAGCCGCCCGAGGGCGGCTTTTTCGTGTGCGCAGCGAAGAGCTCCCCGCTTCTTTCGAGCTTGCCCGATCGGCAAGCTCATCCATATAAAGATGTTGCGAGGCGCCCCGTGCGAAGGAGGAGGAGGGAGGAGGAGAAGAATCGCCTCGGGATTTCATCCGGCCGACGTATCGACCCGAAGACCTCGCAACATGAAAACCGATGATGCAGCGCCAGTTTTTTGCGCTGCAGCGTCAGTTAGGAGCAGCAGGATCGCCGCGCGGTTCCCGATGTGCGGGTAAACATGTGTTTCAAGACATCGGCGCGGCTCAGTTCTGGCTGAGTTGTTTCTCGAGCGTGCGGATGAAGGCCCGGTCGTCCGGCGCGGTCATGCTCGAATAGGCGTCCACCACCTTGCCGTCGCGGCCGATCAGGTATTTGTAGAAGTTCCACTTCGGCGTCGTGCCGGTCTGCTGGGCCAGCTGCCTGAAGAACGGATTGGCATCCGCGCCCCGGACGGAGGACTTCGCGAACATCGGGAACTTGACGCCGAAGGTGCTTTCGCAGAAGTCGGCGATCTCCTTGTTGCTCCCGGCTTCCTGCGAGAAATCGTTGGACGGGAAGCCCAGCACCACGAGCCCGCGCGCCCGGTACTTCTGGTCGAGTGCTTCGAGCCCCTTGTACTGCGGCGTGAATCCGCAGAAGCTCGCGGTGTTGACCGCCAGCACCACCTTGCCGGCGTACTGGCACAGCGGCTGCGGTTTCTCGTCCTGCAGGCGAGCGAAAGTGTGACGAAGGATGGGCGGGCAGCTCGCCGGGTCGCCGGCCACTGCGGTAGTCGCGGCGGCTGGCACCACGCCGGATGGCGAACCGCCGGTCAAAGTTGACCCTTGTGCAGCCGCTGTCAGGCAGGTCAGGCTGGCCAGCAGATAGCCGCCAGCGCGCAAAGACACTGCGGTTCCGAAGGAGATTCTCATGGTCTGCTTCTCCAATGAAAGAGTCGAATAAAGCCGCACTGGGCACTCGGCCTACGCTGATCATCGCGCCTTTGTCAATGGCAAGGCTGAGTGCATGACTAAAATCTACTGCTTCAGAAAGACATCGATGCTCTACCCGGAACTCTTCAGGCAACTCGAATCTGTCCGCTGGGACATGGACAAGGACATTCCCTGGCAGTCCTTCGATCCGACTCGGCTCTCCGACGAGCAGGCGCAGACCATCAAGATGAACGCCATCACGGAGTGGGCTGCATTGCCGGCCACCGAGATGTTCCTGCGCGACAACCGCCACGACAGCGACTTCTCGGCTTTCATGTCGATCTGGTTCTTCGAGGAGCAGAAGCATTCGCTGGTGCTGATGGAATACCTCAAGCGCTTCAGCCCGCAGCATGCGCCGACCGAGCAGGAACTGCACGACATCCGGTTCGACTTCGATCCCGCGCCGCCGCTCGAAACCCTGATGCTGCATTTCTGCGGCGAGATCCGGCTCAACCATTGGTATCGCCGCGCGGCCGAATGGCATACCGAGCCGGTCATCAAGCACATCTACACCACCCTCAGCCAGGACGAAGCTCGCCATGGTGGCGCGTATCTCCGCTACATGAAGCGGGCGCTCGAGAAGTTCGGCGACGAAGCGCGCTCGGCCTTCACCAAGGTGGGCGTGCTCATGGCGAGCGCTCGGCGGACGGCGCAGGCGCTGCACCCGACCAACCTGCACGTCAACAAGGCGCTGTTCCCGAACGACACCATCCAGAGCCGCATGCCCGATCCGGATTGGCTGGAGCATTGGCTCGACACGCAGATCAAGTTCGACGCGACCTGGGAAGGCAAGGTCGGCGAGCGCATCCTGCACAACCTGAGCCTCTTGATGAACCGCAGCTTCAAGACCGTGCAGGAACTCAACCGGTACCGCAAGGAAATCGCCAGCACGCTCGGCCCGGCGCCGACCTACCAGGGCGCCTGAGCCAGCGCGCCGCTAGCGCGCTAGCGCCGCTCCACGATGATGGGCGCCAGCTGCAGGCCGTTGCGCACCTGCTCCGCGGTGTCGCGCGCCAGGTCGCGAGACGCGTAGGGCCCGGCCTGCAACCGATAGGTGCCGCGCTCGTCGAACACGTTGAGCATTGAAGCCAGTGCGGGCATGGTCGCCACCACTTGCGACTGAAGGCGCTCGACGCCCTGCTTCTGCGAAAACGCACCCAGCTGGACCCAGTAGCCGCCGAGTGCCCGAGAGGTGTCGGAAGGCGAAGTCGCGGTCATCGTCGAAGCCATCGCGCTCGTCGATGTCGTCGAAGACACCGAGGCTGAAGCGATGGGCGGGTCCGTCGCGGTGCTCGAGGTCGCCGGGTTCCTCATGGCCGATCCGGCGTTCGTGGCCGGCGAGCTCCGAGGCGGTTCGGCCGGCGCCAAGGGTGCAAGCGTTTCCAGGTCGCGGACCTCGGCGCGGGGTGCCGCGACCACCGGGCTGGTCAATGCCATCGGCACGACTGTGCCGTTGCCGCTGCCAGCGTTGTCCTCCGCCGGCATTCGCCCCGCGGCTCCGATCGGGGTCGAAGTTGCAATCGAAGTCGAGGCAAAGCCGCTTGCCGATCCGAATTGCGCCGATGCCGTCGTTCCTCCGATCGCCGCGCCCTGCGCCACGGCTGTCGCATCCGGCCCGCCGCGGCGCCAGGCGCCGGTTCGCACATCCTCGTTCGTGATGCGCTCGATCTCCACCGGCGCCACGCCGCGCAACAGGTCGAGCTTCAAGGCGGCCGTGTAGCTGAGGTCGATCACGCGGTCGTCATGGAACGGCCCGCGGTCGTTGACCCGGACGATCGCCTCGCGCCCATTGGCCGGATTGCGAACCCGCACGTAGCTGGGCAGCGGGAGCGTCTTGTGCGCGGCCGTCATGGCGTACATGTCGTAGGCCTCGCCGCTCGCGGTCGCACGGCCGTGGAACTGGTTGCCGTACCAGGATGCGAGCCCGGTTTCGCGCAGCGGCCTGTCGTCGGTGATCGGAACGTACGAGCGGCCGGCCACCACATACGGCTTGCTGGTGCCGCCCGCGCCGCGGATCGGCTCGACGCGGGGCTCGGCGTCGGGCGTGCGATCGAGGCCGGAAGGCGTGCGAGCGCCGGGTCCGTCGCGACCGCCGCGCGAACCACTCGCGCAACCCGCAAGCACCGCGATCAACGACACGGCGATGCAGGCGCCGGCAACCCGACCGCGCCAGTCAGTCAAAGGTAGCCTCCCATAGCGCGAGCATCGCCTTCCGTTCGGCGGCCAGCTGGGTCAGGGGCACCTGCGTCGGCTCCTCGTTCAACCGTGCACGATGCTGCACTCGGCGCAGCTCCCGGTAGGCTGCGGCTGCAGCGTCCGCGATGTCCTTCGGCAGCAGGCCGGCCTGGCCGGCGCGCAGCAGCAGCGCGATGTTGCCGACGTTGGGAATCAGTTCCGGATGGCGGCCAGCCTCGGCCAGCACCAGGAACTGCACCGCGAACTCGGCATCGACCATGCCGCCCGGGCTGTGCTTGACGTCGAATCGCCCCGGCTTGACCGGATGCGCGGCGCTGACCTTCTTGCGCATGGCGACGATCTCGGCCTTGAGCGCGGCGCGATCGCGCTCGGCCGTGATGACGGCTTCGCGAACCCCGTCGAAGCGTTGCGCGAGCAAGGCATCGCCCAGCACGCAGCGAGCCCGCGTCATGGCCTGGTGCTCCCAGGTCCAGGCGGTGTTGCTGCCGCGCCCGAGCTGGTACTTTTCGTAGGCCGAGAAGCTCGTGGTCAGCAGGCCCGAATTGCCGTTTGGCCGCAGCGCCGTGTCGATCTCGAACAGGTCGCCTTCGCGGGTCTTGACCGTCAGCCAATTGATGAGCTTGCGCACGAAGGCCGCGTAGACCTCGCTGGCGCGCTCGTCCTCGTCGTCGTAGACGAACACGATGTCCAGGTCGCTGCCGTAGCCGAGCTCCTTGCCGCCGAGCTTGCCGTAGCCGATGACCGCGAAGCAAGGCGTCTCGCGGTGCCGGTTGCGCAGGTGCGGCCAGCACCAGCGTGCGGTCACCCGCAGCACGCTGTCGGCCAGCGCGCTCAGGTCGTCCGCCACCTGCTCGACCGTGATGCGGCCTTCGACATCGCGCGCGAGCGTCCGGAACAGCTCGGCGTGGTGCGCGTGGCGCAGCAGGTTCAGCAGGCGTTCCTCGTCGTCTTCGCCGGTACGCCGCAGGGAGCGAAGCCGGTCTTCGAGTTCGCGCTCGAACTCGTCGGCAGCGAACCGCCCGGCCAGCATCTCGTCGCTGGCCAGTTCGTCGATCACGCCCGGATGCTGCACCAGGTAGCGGGCCGGCCAGCGCGCCGAGCCCAGGATCCGCAACAAGCGCTCCTGCACCGCCGGCCGCTCCACCAGCAGCGCGATGTAGCTCTCGCGGCGCATCAGCGGCTCGATCCAGTCGGCCCAGCGAAGCGCGGCATCGACATGATGGGCGATCTGCCCCGGTCCTTCAGCATCCGGCTCTTGGAGCCAGAGGGCGGTACGCCGCACCAGTTCGCGCAGGCGCGTGCGGGTGTCGTCCCGCAGAGCCAGCACCCGCGGATGGTCGCGCCAGTGGCCGATGCGCTCGGCGAAGGCCGGCGGCAAGGACGCGAGCAGGTCCGACAGGTCGGCCGCCGGCGCCGGGGCGCCGCCGTTGCAACGGGTGCAGGGCTTGGTGCCGCCGAGCAGCTTGTCGAATTCCTGCGCGACGAACTCGCGGTGCTGGTCGAGCTGGTGCAGGAACGGGCAGGCGTCGGGATAGCCGAGCGATTGGGCGATCC
This sequence comes from Burkholderiales bacterium 8X, assembly GCA_902506565.1. Classification (GTDB taxonomy): domain Bacteria; phylum Pseudomonadota; class Gammaproteobacteria; order Burkholderiales; family Burkholderiaceae_C; genus Variovorax. Next base: position 4,768,079 of record LR732703.1, read on the forward strand.
AGCGCAGGTCGTCGTCGTTCACCGGCAGCACATGGGTCTGCTGGTCATCCAGGTACTGGATGCGGTGCTCCACCCGCCGAAGAAAGTCGTAGGCAGCGGCCAGGCCATCGGCGGCCTCCTGCGCCATCAGGTTGGCACGCGCGAGGCGCTGGAGCGCGCCCAGGGTCGAGCGGGTTCGAAGCTCCGGAAACTGCCCGCCGCGCACCACCTGCAGCAGCTGCACCGTGAACTCGATCTCGCGAATGCCGCCACGCGAGAGCTTCACGTCGTTGGCACGCTCGGGGCGTCCGGCGCTGCGCCTTGCCGACTGCTCCCGGATCTGCCGGTGCAGAACGCGCAGCGCATCGAAGACGCTGTAGTCGAGATAGCGGCGGAACACGAACGGCAGCACCACGTTGCGAAGGCCATGGGCCGAGCGATCCTCGACCACGGCGAGCGGCGCCACCACCCGGCTTTTGAGCCAGGCGAAGCGCTCCCATTCGCGGCCCTGCACCTGGAAGTATTCCTCGAGCGCGTCGAGCGACACCACGCTCGGCCCCGAGCTGCCGTTCGGCCGAAGCGCGAGATCGATCCGAAAGACGAAGCCATGTTCGGTGGTGTCGCCGACCAGCGCGTAGATGCGCTTCACCGCGCGCGAGAAGAACTCCTGGTTGGCGAGGCGCGAGCGACCCTGCGCATCCCCGGCGGTCTCGCCGTCGTGGTCGTACAGATAGATCAGGTCGATGTCGCTCGACACGTTGAGTTCGCGCGCGCCGAGCTTGCCCATGCCGACGATCCACAGCTGGGATCGCGTGCCGTCGATGCCGATCGGTGCGCCGTGTCGCGCCTCGAGTTCGGCCGAGGCTTCGCGGCAGGCGACATCGAGCGCGAACTCGGCGAGTTCGGTGACCGCGCGGGTCACCACCGAGAGCGGTGCCTGCCGGTTGCAGTCGAGGTCGATCAGCCGCTCCATGACCAGCTGCCGGACGATGCGCAAGGCCGCGCCGACTTCTTCGCCTCGTTGGCGAAGGGCCTGGTAGGCCTCGGTCATGTGGGGCCGCACCGGCTCGCCGGGCGGAAGCAGGTGCAGGTCGCCGGCATATCGGCGATGAAGTCGCTGCACGAATCGCGAGTATTTCGAGAGCGGCCCGGTGGCTGCCGCGCTGCCGGCAGCATCGCCTTGGAGGGAACCCGGTGGGAAGCTGGCGGTCATAATTCCTGACACAGCGCGAGCCTCAATGAACGACACGACGACATCCCCATCACGTGTGCTCAAGATGACCGCTGTTGCGGCGCGCTGGTTGCTTGGTTTGCTGATCGGTGCATGGCTGCTGCTCGGGCTGTCAGTCGCTGTCCTACACAGCTGGATTGTGCCGCGAATCGGCGACTACCGCGTCGCCCTCGAAACCCAGGCCAGCAAGGCGATCGGCGTGCCGGTTCGCATCGGTTCGGTCACCGCCACCTCGACCAGTCTGTTCCCCACCATCGAGCTTCGCGACGTGGTGCTGCTCGACACGCAGCAGCGCGAGGCGCTCAAGCTCGAAAGGGTGGTCGCCAGCGTCTCGCCGCGCTCCATCTGGCGCCTCAACTTCGAGCAGATCTATGTCGAGCGGCCGAGCGCCGAGGTCCGCCTCGATGCGGCCGGCAAGCTGCATGTCGCCGGGCTCGAGATGGGCACGCAGACCAGCGGCGAGAACCGCGGCGCGGACTGGTTCTTCGCGCAGCGCGAGTTCGTCGTGCGCGCCGGCATGCTGCGCTGGGTCGACGAGCGCCGGAGCGGACCGCCGCTGCTGCTGCGCGATGTCGATTTCGTCGCGCGCAACGGGTCGCGCAGCCATTCGCTTCGGCTCGATGCCACGCCGCCGGAGGGCTGGGGCGATCGCTTCACCTTGCGTGGCCAGTTCCGCCAGCCGCTCCTGTCGGTGCGCAGCGGCAACTGGCGCAGCTGGGACGGCGAGGCCTATGCCGAACTCCCTCGCATCGACGTCAGCCGCCTCGGCCAGTACGTGCAGCTGGATGCCCGCATCCGGGAAGGCGGCGGCGCTTTGCGAGCCTGGATCGACGTCAAGGACGGCCAGGTGCTCGGCGGCACGACCGACCTGGCGCTGAACCGTGTCGACACCTCGCTCGGCAAGGACCTGCAGCCGCTGGTGCTGCGCAACCTGACCGGTCGGCTCGCCGGACGCAAGGACGAGGACGCGCTCGAGTTCTCGACCACCGGCCTGCAGTTCGACACCGCCGATGGCCAGCGCTGGCCCGGCGGCAACCTCTGGTTCCGGCATGTCTTCGGCAAGGAAGGCACTTCGGGCGGCGGCGCGGTGCGTGCCGACCGGCTCGACCTGGCGGCCATCGCGCTCATTGCGGATCGCCTGCCCCTGGGAGAAAAGCAGCATCGCTTCCTGGACGACTATCGCCCGCAAGGACTCGTGGAGAGCATCGAAGGCAGCTGGCAAGGCTCGCTCGACGAGGCGCAGAAATACCAGATGCGCGGCCGTGTCAGCCGGTTGAGCATCGCGTCGCAGGCGGGGGCGTCGACCGCCTCGGCCTCGCACTCGCCCTCGCCCTCGCCCTCGCCCTCGGCCCCTAGGCCAACGGCCAACGGCTCGACCGGCACCGCGGCGTCGAAGGCCGCATCGTCCAAGTCGCCGCCGCCCGCTGCGAATTCCGGCTCGCGCAGCCCGGCCGCGCCGGCTCCGAGCGTGGCTGCGGCCAGCGAGCCGGAGGTCCCGGTCGGCACGCCCGGCCTTCGCGGCGCCACCATCGACTTCGATGCCAACCAGTCGGGCGGCAAGGCCACCGTCGCGATCGCCAACGGCGCACTCGACCTGCCCGGTGTGTTCGAAGAGGCCGTGGTGCCGGTCGAGCGGCTCGCGACCCAGGTCAGCTGGAAGAAGAACGGCGAGGCCTTGCAGGTCGACCTCGCCAACCTCCGCTTCGCCAACGCCGATGCCGAGGGCGAGGCGGTGGCGAGCTGGCGCACCAGCGATCCGGCGACTTCGCCGAGCCGCTCGCGCCATCCGGGCGTGCTCGACCTGCAGGGCAAGCTCAGCCGTGCCGACGGCACCCGCGTGTTTCGCTACCTGCCGCTGCACATCCCCAAGGACACCCGCGACTACGTGCGCGATGCGGTGCAGAAGGGAAGCGCCAGCATCGTCGACTTCAAGGTGCGGGGCGATCTCTGGGACATGCCTTTCACCGATCCGCGAACCGGCGAGTTCCGGATCGCCGCCAAGGTCTCCGGCGTGACCTATGCGTACGTGCCGCCGGCGCACACGCCCGGCAAGGTCTGGCCGGCCCTGCAGAACCTGCAGGGCGAACTGGTGTTCGAGCGAGCCGGCATGCAGGTGCGCAATGCACGCGGCCAGCTGGCCGGCACCCAGGGCGTGGAAGTCCTGAAGGCGGAAGCCCAGATACCGGACATGGCGCACGAGGCGCTGCTCAAGCTCGAGGTGCAGGCGCGCGGTCCGCTCGGCGAGGTGCTGAAGGCGGGTGCGCCGATCGCGGGCGAGGCCGGCGCGGCGCTCGCCAAGGTCCGCGCCACCGGCGGAGGCGACTACCGGCTCAAGCTCGACCTGCCCTTGGCCGCCATGGACAAGGCGAAGCTCGCGGCCAGCGTCGTGCTGGCGGACAACGAGATCCAGTTCGTGCCCGGCGCGCCCACTCTCACCCAGGCCCGCGGCACGCTCAACTTCACCGAAGCCGGCTTCTCGCTCGCCGAGGTCCAGGCGCGGGTGCTGGGCGGGCCGATGCGGGTCGAGGGCGGCGGCAGGTTCAACGGCGTCAACCACGACCTCAACCTGCGTGCGCAAGGCACCGCCAGCGCGGATGCGCTCCGGGCGAGCGGCGAGATCGACTGGCTGGCCAATCTTGCCAAGAAGGCGAGCGGCAGCACCGGCTACACGGTCTCGGTGGTGGTCAAGGAAGGCGCCGCCGAGATGTCGCTGGCCAGCAGCCTCGAAGGCCTGGCGCTGCAATTGCCGGCACCGCTCGGCAAGACCGCCGGCGAGGCGATGCCGCTTTCGATCGACAAGAAGATCGTGCTGCGCGAAGCCCGTGCCGGCGCGGCGCCGCTGCTGCACGACCGCCTGACCATCGAGCTCGGCCGGGTCGGCTCCGCCTCGTACGTGCGCGACATCTCGGAGGCCGAGGCCAAGGTGCTGCGAGGCGGCATCGCCGTCGGCCTCGGCCCGGGCGAAGCGGCACCGGCGCCCGAGCGCGGCGTGCTGGCCAACATCGTGATCGGCGACCTCGACCTGCCGGCCTGGCAGGCGCTGTTCAGCGAGACCACCGGCAAGCCGCCGGAAGCCGTCGAGCACGCGAGCAGCGCGGACGACGCGCTCTCGTACCTGCCGACCCGGCTGGCCGTGCGCGCCCAGCGCTTGCAGGTGGGCGGCCGCACGCTGCACGACGTGGTGCTGGGCGGTACCCGCGACGGCACGCTCTGGCGCGCCAATGTCGACGCACGCGAACTGAGCGGCTATGCGGAATACCGCCACACGCAGGCCGGCCGCCTGTACGCGCGCCTGGCCCGGCTGGTGATCGCGCCGAGCAGCGCGACCGCGGTCGAGTCCCTGCTCGACGAGCAGCCGGATACGCTTCCCGCGCTCGATGTCGTGGTCGACGATTTCGAACTGCTCGGCCGGCGGCTCGGACGCGCCGAGATCGACGCCGTCAACCGCGGCGGCGCGGCCCGCGAATGGCGGCTCAACAAGCTCGTGTTCACCAATCCGGACGGGGTTTTCAGCGCACAGGGCAGCTGGGCCGCGGCGCCCGGCAAGGGCGATCAGCGCCGCACCTCGATGGACTTCAAGCTCGACATCGCCGATGCCGGATCGCTCCTGTCCCGCTTCGGCATGAAAGACGTGATCCGCCGTGGACGCGGGCGGCTGGAGGGCCAGGTCGACTGGCGCGGCTCGCCCTTGTCGATGGACTATCCGAGCCTCGGCGGCCAGCTGCAGATCGACGTTGGCTCGGGCCAGTTCCTGAAGGCCGAACCCGGCATCGCCAAGCTGCTGGGCGTGCTCAGCCTGCAGGCATTGCCGCGCCGGCTCACGCTCGATTTCCGGGATGTCTTTAGCCAGGGCTTCACCTTCGATTTCGTGCGCGGCGACGCCCGCATCTCGCAGGGCGTGGCCAGCACCAACAACCTGCAGATGAAGGGCGTGAATGCCGCCGTGCTGATGGACGGCTCGGCCGACATCGCGCGCGAGACGCAGGATCTCAAGGTGGTGGTGGTGCCGGAGATCAACGCCGGCACCGCGGCCCTGGTGGCGACCGCGATCAATCCGGCGATCGGCCTCGGCGCGTTCCTCGCGCAGATGGTGTTGAGCCGGCCGTTGATCGCGGCCACCACGCAGCAGTTCCAGATCGACGGCACCTGGGACGACCCGAAGGTCGCGAAGGTGCCGCGCAAGCCGGTGCCCGAGGCGCAGGTCGAGCCGAACGGGCCATTGGTTCGCTGATGGACGCGTATTGAAGGTGTGATCGAGGTGAAGTCATGAAAGTCGCAGCCATCCAGATGGTTTCCGCCATCGCCCGCGAAGCCAACCTGGCGAGCGCGCACGCCCTCTTGTCGGAGGCTGCCCGGGCCGGTGCCGAACTGGCGGTGCTGCCCGAGTATTTCTGCACGATGGGCGCGCGCGATACCGACAAGCTGGGCCTGCGCGAAACCCCCGGCGCCGGCACGGTGCAGGGCTTCCTGGCGGATGCGGCACGCGAGTTCGGGCTCTGGATCGTCGGCGGAACCCTGCCGCTCGAAGCCGGCGACGAACAGCATGTCTTCAACAGCTCGCTCGCCTTCTCGCCAGCCGGCGAATGCGTCGCGCGCTACGACAAGATCCATCTTTTTCGCTTCGACAACGGCAAGGAGCGCTACGACGAGAGCCGCGTCATCGCGCCCGGCAGCCGGCCGACCTGCTTCGACCTGCCTTCCCGTGACGGGCACAGCTGGCGCATCGGCATGAGCATCTGCTACGACCTCCGCTTTCCGGAGCTCTTCCGCCAGCTGGCCGCGCAAGGGGCCGAGCTGCTGCTGGTTCCGAGCGCCTTCACCCGCACCACCGGCGAGGCCCATTGGGAGGTGCTGCTGCGCGCCCGCGCGATCGAGAACCTGGCCTGGGTGGTGGCGCCGGCGCAGGGCGGCACCCACGAGAACGGGCGCACCACCTGGGGCCAGAGCCTGGTGGTCGACCCGTGGGGCGGCATCGTGGCGCAGCGCGCGACCGGCGAAGGCGTGGTGATCGGCGAACTCGACCATGCACAGGTGGCACGCGCCCGCACCCAGCTGCCGGCGCTGTCGCACCGCGTGCTCTGAGCCATGGCCGCGCTCGCGCCGCCGGTCACCCAGGTCTTGCGCCGCGCCTTCCTGCGGCTGGCGTTCCTGCGCAGCTTGCACTCGGCCTGGCAGCGGTGGTTCTTGTGGCTGCTGCTCGCGGTGCTGGTGGTCGTGCTCTTGGGTACGGTGGTGTGGCTGGCCGGGCGCCACGAGGTCGAGCAGGTGCAGAACGCGCTCGAACGCGACACCGCGGATGCGGTCGGCGATCTGCGCGGCGGGCTGCAGCGCAACATCCAAAGCCTGCGTGCCTCCCTGGCCGTCGGCGTCGATGCCGAGCGTTGGCCGATCGAGGCCGCCGGGCTGTTGCGGGAGCATCGCGAGTGGCTGCGGCTCGAATGGCGCAATGCGGCGATGCAGCCGCTCGCGGCGATCGACACGCCCTACCGCCGCCGCATCTTCGACGACATCGAGCGCGGCGCCGAGCAGCCGGACGTGGCGCTGGCCTGCACCGCCGCCCGCAAGCTCGCCTCGCCCGCCTATTCGAGCAGCCACTACGTTCCGATGGAACCCGGCGGCGGCCTCGAAGTCATGGAGCTGTGCCTGCCGGTGGAGCGCGGCGGCTACCTGGTGGCGACCTATTCGCTGCGCGACCTCCTGACCGAACTCGCGGCCCCGACCCTGAGCCGCGGCCAGGAGGTGTCCTTTACCGAAGCGGACGGCACCCGGCTCGCCACCATCGGTGCGCAGCGCCGCACCGGGACCCGCGTCTTCACCTCTCAGCAGCTCATCGACCTGCCCGGCGCCGCGCTGATGCTGCGGGTCGACGGCTGGCGCGCCGCGCCGGACGTGTTCCCCAACCTGCTGACGGCGCTGGTCACCGCGGTTTCGATCGCGCTGGTCTCGGTGCTGATCCTGCTGGCCCGCGACTCCCGCCGGCGCCTGCGGGCCGAGCACGACCTGGCCGAATCGCTGGCCTTTCGCAAGGCGATGGAGGATTCGGTCATCACCGGCTTGCGGGCCCGCGACATGCAGGGCCGCATCACCTACGTCAACCCGGCCTTCTGCGAGATGGTCGGCTTCACGCCTGAAGAACTGATGAACGCCAGCAACGAGGCGCCCTACTGGCCGACCGAGCTGGCGCACGAGTACCAGCATCGCCAGGCGGTGCGCCTCGCGGGCGGAATGCCGCCGCGCGAGGGCTTCGAGTCGGTCTTCATGCGCAAGGACGGTTCGCGCTTTCCGGTGCTGATCTTCGAGGCGCCGCTGCTCAATGCGCAGCGCATGCAGACCGGCTGGATGAGCGCCTTCATCGACACCAGCGAGCAGCGCCGGATCGAGGAGATCTCGCGCGCCAGCCAGGAGCGGCTGCAGGCCAGCGCGCGGCTCGCCACGGTCGGCGAAATGGCTTCGCTGCTCAGCCACGAACTCACCCAGCCGCTCGCCGCCATCTCGAGCTATGCCAACGGTTCGCTCAACCTGCTGCGGGCCGAGCATGCCTCCGCCGGCAATGGCGAGGTCGCCATGGCGATCAGCCGGATCGCCGAACAGGCCGAGCGGGCTGGCCAGGTCATCCGGAGCGTGCACGACTTCGTCCGGCGGCGCGACCGGACCCGCGAGGCGGTCGCGCCGCAACTCCTGATCGAGGCGGTGCTGCCGCTGGTGCGGCTGCAGGCGCGCAAGCTCGGCGTGCGGGTCGAGTTGCAGGTCGAGGAGCGGCTGCCGAACGTGCTGTGCGACCGCACGCTGGTCGAGCAGGTGCTGCTCAACCTGGCGCGCAACGGCATGCAGGCGATGGACATGCCGGGGCTCGGCGGCCGCACGCTGTCGCTGCGGGTCCATCGCGCGCACCCGATCGGCGGCGCCACGAGCGATGCGCGGGCCTGGCTCGAGTTCGCGGTGGCCGATGTCGGCTGCGGCATCAGCGCGGAAGTCGAGGCCCGCCTCTTCACGCCCTTCTTCACCACCCGTCCGGACGGCATGGGGCTCGGCCTCAGCCTGTGCCGCACCGTGGTCGAGCAGCACGGCGGGGTGCTGCTGTTCGCAGCCAACCAGCCGCGCGGCACGGTCTTCAGGTTCACGCTGCCCGCAGCCGCACCCATTCATTGAGAACGCCCTGCATGCAACCCCTGATCGATGCGCTCATCTTCATCGTCGACGACGACGCCAGCGTGCGCGAGGCCCTGGCCTGGCTGCTGCGCTCGCGCCGGCTGGTGAGCGAGCATTTCGCGAGCGCCGAGGAGTTCGAGCAGCGGCTCGCCGAGTCACCCTTGAACGACCAGCCGCATTGCCTGCTGCTGGACGTGCGGATGCCGGGTACCAGCGGCCTGGTGCTGTTCGAGCGCTTGGCCGAACGAGGCCTCCTGGACACGCTGCCGGTCATCTTCCTGACGGGCCATGCCGATGTGCCGACCGCGGTCGACCTGGTCAAGCGCGGCGCCTTCGACTTCTGCGAGAAGCCGTTCTCGGACAACGCGCTGGTCGACCGGATCGAGCATGCGCTGGGCGTGTCGCTGCGCGCCATCGAGGCGCAGAAGCGCAGGCAGAAGCTCAAGCGCCGCATCGACGAACTCACCGAACGCGAGCGCGAGGTGATGCGCCGCGTGGTCGAGGGATTGCCCAACAAGCTGATCGCCGAGCAGCTCTCGATCAGCGTGCGCACGGTGGAGGTCCACCGGGCACGCGTCTTCGAGAAGATGGAGGTCAGGTCCGCGGTCGAGTTGGCGAACCTGCTGCGAGAGATCTAGCGCCTCAGCTTTGCGGACGCTCGCCGACGTAGATCTCGACGCGCCGGTTCTGCGCCCGGCCGGCTTCGCTGCCGTTGTCGGCGATCGGCTCGCGCGAACCGCGGCCTTCGATGCGGAAAGCCTGCTGCGGCACGCCGCGGGCGATCAGGTAGTCGCGCGTGCTCGCCGCACGATCGACCGACAGCGGGTTGTTGATCGCGTCGCTGCCGGTGCTGTCGGTGTGGCCGATGATCCGCACCTCGGCCGACGGGTTGTTGCGCAGGCCGTTCGCGAACTGGTTGAGGATCGGCGCGAAGTTCGGCTTGATGGCCGAGCGTCCGGTATCGAAGGACACGTCGCTCGGGATCGCGAGCTTGAGTTCGTTGTTCTGCGTCTGGGTGACCGCGATGCCGGTGCCTTGGGTGGCGGCCTGCATCTCGCGCTTCTGCGCTTCCATGCGCTGCGACCAGAGGTAGCCGCCGAGTGCGCCGGCTGCTGCGCCGACCGCTGCACCGGTGCCGGCACGGCCGCCGGTTCCGCTGGCGATGGCGGCACCGCCGAGGGCGCCGATGCCGGCACCGATGCCGGTGTTGCGTTGGGTGTCGCTCATGCCGGCGCAGCCTGTGAGAACGACCGCGGTGCTGGCGATCGCGAGGATGGTTTTTCTCATGAGGTGTCCTTTCGAGAGAGAGATGTCACGAGCGAAAGATTATGGTCGCCGGTGAGGGAGCGATCGGCTGTTTCGGGTCCGGTGGCAGCGCTTCGCGAATCGAGAGACCCACGGCAAGGCCTCATGGCCGCTCGCAAGGGCGCTATCCAATTCGAAGCAACAGGAGCGCCGGCCTACACGAGAGCGCCGCGTCGCACTACAGGAATGCCCTACTTCGGTGGCGGGGTCGGGTCCTGCCCGTTCTCGTCATCGGTCGGCTTCCGATCGTGCAGCTCGCCGCCCTTGCGCCCGCTGAACATCGTCCACCAGACGATCAGCACCAGCAGGACGCCGGCCGCGAGGGCTTCAAGCAGAATCAGACCCATGAAATTCGGACCTCGGTGGCTGGCAGGAATCGCAATCGTAGCAACGCTGGCCGGCTGTTCGGTCAGCAACCAGCAGCCATCGAGCCCGCCGGCGGCGCCGCCCCCTACGGCCAATCCGCCGCGCGAACTCGGCCCCTTGACCGGCTCGCTCAATCATCCCAAGAGCCGCTGGGTGCCGGTGCCCTGGTCCGACCTGCCCGGCTTCAACGACGACCCGCTGCACGAGGCCTGGTCGGCCTTGATCGCGAACTGCGCCCGTCCCAACGCGGCCTTCGCGCCGCTGTGCCGCGAGGTCCGCCAGCTTGCCCTGGCCGAGACCGACGAGCAGCGGCAATGGATGCAGGCGCGGCTGCAGCCGTACCGGGTCGAGGCATTCAACGGGCAGAGCGAAGGCAAGCTCACCAGCTACTACGAGCCGGTCTTCGAAGCCTCGCGCCGGCCGACCGCCACGCATTCGGTTCCGCTCTACCAGACGCCCCTCGGCCTGGTGGCGCGCCAGCCTTGGTTCACCCGGGAACAGATCGACACGCTGCCCCAGGCGCAAGCCGCGCTCCGCGGCCGCGAGATCGCATGGCTGGCGGACCCGATCGACGTGCTGATGCTGCACATCCAGGGCTCCGGCCGGCTTCGGATCACCGAGGCCGACGGCTCGCAGCGCATGGTGCGCGTGGCCTTCGCCGCCACCAACGAGCAGCCCTACCGCAGCGTGCAGCAATGGCTCCTGAGCCAGGGCGCGACCAAGGTCAGCCTGTGGCCGGACGACACCAAGGCCTGGGTCGCGCAAAACCCGCAGCGCCTGCCGCAATTGCTCTGGAGCAATCCGCGCTACGTGTTCTTCCGCGAGGAGCCGCTCGCCGACATCGACTCTGCGGCCGGGCCGGTGGGCGCGCAGGGCGTGCCGCTGACGGCTGGCCGCTCGATCGCGGTCGATCGCGAGAGCATTCCCTACGGCACGCCGGTCTGGCTCGCCTCGCCCGGGCCGGCCGCGCCGATGGCCAAGCTGGTGGTCGCGCAGGACACCGGCAGCGCCATCGTCGGTGCGGTCCGTGCCGACTACTTCGCGGGCACCGGGCCGGAGGCCGGCCGGCTCGCCGCGCGGGTCAACCAGCCGCTGCGGCTCTGGGTGCTCTGGCCGAAGCCGGCGAACTGATCGGCGGCCTGCCGGCGCGCTGACCGCGGCAGGTGACTTGGGCGCGTCACATTCGGCTTTTAGGGTACGGGGGTCGAATCCACCCCCCTGAAAGATCCCGCGAATGAACGTCTCTCCGCAAAACGGCGGCGCCATCGTCGACCCCGACGACATCGGCCACAACGAAACCGACAACCCTTCCTTCAACGACCTGATCGCGCATCGGATGAGCCGACGCGGCCTGTTCGGGCTCGGCCTCGGCACCGCCGGCGCGGCATTGCTGCAGGCCTGCGGCGGCGGTGGAAGCGGCGGCGGCGGACTGCCGGCCTTCCCGCCGGTCGCGGCGCCTGCGCCCGCACCCGCCCCGGCCCCCGCCCCTGCACCCGCGCCCGCACCCGCGGTCGCCAAGCTGGAGTTCGAGCCGGTCGCCAAGAGCCTGGCCGATGTCGTGACCGTTCCGGCCGGCTACACCGCGAGCGTGCTCTATCGGCTCGGCGATCCGATCGCGACCGGCGTCGCGGCCTATGCCAACGACGGCACCGACCCGGCCGCCACCTTCGACCGGCGCGCCGGCGACCATCACGACGGCATGACCTTCTTCGGCATCGACGCCGCGAACAAGTGGAGCCCGACCGAGGCCTCGCGAGGCCTGCTCGCGATGAACCACGAAGCCATCACGCCGCTCTTCCTCCACCCGACCGGGCAGACCATCGTCGGCACCGGCGCGGCGGCGACCCGCACCGTTGCGGACGAAGTGCTGCGCGAGTTCTATGCGCACGGCGTGAGCGTGGTCGAGGTCGCCAAGAGCGGCAGCACCTGGAGCTACAAGCAGGATTCGACTTTCAACCGCCGCATCCATACGCTGACCGAGATGAACTTCTCGGGTCCGGCCGCCCGGAGCGACCTGCTCAAGACCAAGTATTCGACCGACGGCAGCAAGGTCCGCGGCACGGTCAACAACTGCGCCAACGGCAGCACGCCCTGGGGCACCTACCTCACCTGCGAGGAGAACTGGGCCGGCTACTTCCGCCGCATCGTCGCCACCGACAACCCGAACCGAAGCGCCAAGGAAATCGCATCCTTTGCGCGCTACGGCGTGGCGGACACCGGCCGCGAACTGTGGGCAACGGTCACGCCGGACACGGTCGACGACCTCTACGGCCGCTGGAACACCCAGGTCACCGGCGCGAGCGCGACGGCCGACTATCGCAATGCGGCCAACACCTACGGCTGGGTGGTCGAGATCGATCCGTTCGCGCCGACGAGCATTCCGCGCAAGCGCACCGCGCTCGGCCGCTTCGGCCACGAAGGCGCCTGCCTCGGCCGCGTGATCGCCGGCAAGCCACTCGTCTGGTACATGGGCGACGACTCGCGCAACGAGTACATCTACAAGTTCGTCTCGACCCGCAACTGGGATCCGGCGGACGCGACCGGCGGCATCGCGGCCGGCGACAAGTACCTGGACGACGGCCGCCTGTATGTCGCGCGCTTCAACGCCGACGGCACCGGCAACTGGCTGGAGATCAAGCTCGGCGTGAACGGCATCACCTCGGGCAACGTGGCCTATGCCTTCACCGATGCGGCCGACGTGCTGGTCAACACCCGCCTGGCCGCGGATGCCGCCGGCGCGACCAAGATGGACCGCCCGGAGTGGACCGCTGTGAACCCGGTGACCGGCGAGGTCTACGTCACCCTCACCAACACCAACGCGGCCTCGCGCCCGATCGCCGCCACCGACGCGGCCAACCCGCGCTTCTACAACGACCCGAAGGGCGCGGCGGCCACGGCGCAGACCGGCAACCCGAACGGCCACGTCGTCCGTTTCGCGGATGCCGGCGGCGACGCCTCGGCGCTGACCTTCACCTGGGACGTCTACCTGTTCGGCGCCCGCGCCACCGCATCGCCGGACATCAACATTTCGCAGCTTGCGGCCGAGAACGACTTCTCGAGCCCCGATGGCATGTGGTTCAGCCAGGCCAGCTCGGGCCTCCTGTGGCTCCAGACCGACGACGGCGCCTACACCGACGTGACCAACTGCATGATGCTGGCCGCGCTTCCGGGCAAGGTCGGCGACGGCGGGGCCAAGACCATCACCAACGCGAGCGGCGCCACCACCCGGACCCAGGGCACCTTCGTCGGCAAGGTGCCGGGCACCGATCAGCTGCGCCGCTTCCTGGTCGGGCCGAAGGACTGCGAGATCACCGGCATCGCGGAATCCGGCGACGGCCGCGCGCTCTTCGTGAACATCCAGCATCCGGGCGAGACCACGCCGGCGGCCAACATCGCGAACCCGGCGCTCTTCGGCAGCCACTGGCCGCAGGGCGGCACGGCCCGTCCACGCTCGGCGACGGTGGTGATCACGCGCAACGACGGCGGCAAGATCGGCTCGGTCAATACCGGCGTCTAGGTAGCGTTGCGGGTTCGCGATCGGCGCGAACCCCCTAAAGTGGAGGCATGAACGCCCCACTTTCCAAGGACCAGCTGCAGGCGCTGGTCGACATGCAGCCGAGGGATGCCGACCCGGCCGAGACCGCCGAATGGCGGGACGCCTTCCTCGCGCTGCTTTCGGCCGGCGGCCCCGAGCGGGCCCGCTGGATGCTCGACGAATTGGCCCGGCTCGCGCGCGAGCAGCGCATCGGCTGGCAGCCCGAACTCGCGACCCCCTACGTCAACACCATCGCGGTCGACGCGCAGCCGGCCTTTCCGGGCGACCTCGCCATCGAGGAGCGGCTCGCCTCGCTGATGCGCTGGAACGCGCTGGCCATGGTGGTGCGCGCCAACCAGGCGTACGGCGAACTCGGCGGCCATGTCGCGAGCTACGCGAGCGCGGCCGACCTGTTCGAAGTCGGCTTCAACCATTTTTTCCATGCGCGAAGCGACGGCCACGGCGGCGACCTGGTGTTCTTCCAGCCGCACAGCTCGCCCGGGGTCTATGCCCGCGCCTTTCTCGAAGGGCGGCTCGGCGAGGACGACCTGCTGCACTATCGCCAGGAGCTGAGCGCGCCCGCCTTCGCCTCGGGCAACGGCCACGGCGCGCGCGGCCTGTCGAGCTATCCGCATCCCTACCTGATGCCCGACTTCTGGCAGTTCCCGACCGGCTCGATGGGCATCGGCCCGATCAGCTCGATCTACCACGCGCGCTTCATGCGCTACCTC
>LR732704.1 GCA_902506565.1 Burkholderiales bacterium 8X
TTCCAATGGAGGTGCCGCAACCTTGGGCGCAAACATCACTGGCGGCAATGGCGGGGCGGGCGGCGGAGGGTCGTTCGGTTCGGTGGATGCGCCAAATCGCGGTGGCTACCCAGGTCTCGGAGGTGATGGCGGCGCTGGGATCGTTCAGGGTGGTACGGGAACGGCAACGGTGCTGGGTGGGGTCGAGCTGCGGGGAGGTACGGGTGGAAGCGGGGGCACTGGCGGCGTTCTGAACCAGGCGTTTCAGCCCGCCGGCCGAGGTGGTGCGGGTGCGGTTCTCGGCCCGGGCACCACGCTCGACAACTCAGGAAGCATCGTCGGAGGGAACGGCGGGCCAGGCGGAGTTCTGGTCAGCGCTTCCGGCGGCCAAGGCATCGTCGCAACCGGCGCAAGCATCCTCAACAGCGGCAGCATTGTTCCCGGGCTGTCGCTGGTGGGAACACCGGACGCCATTTTTTTCGCGGGAGGCAATAGCTCGTTGGAGCTTCGGCCCGGGTCTTCCATCCAGGGATCGATCACGATCGCGCGGCTCGCCACTGCCGATATCCGCCCGACGGCGGCTGGGCTGGACCTCGGAACGGTCTTGGTCAACAACGGAATCGCCTTCGTCGACACGCAAGCCAGCGGCATGACGATCATGGGCCCCATCGTCGGCACGGGGGTGCTCGCGAAACTCGGGGCCAACGAACTCACGATCGCGGACACCAACACCTACACCGGCGGCACCGTCGTCGGCGGCGGCACCCTGAGCGGCACCGGCACCAGCTTCGGCACCGGCACCATCGACAACAACGCGACCTTGCGGGTCCGAGCCGATACGGCGCCCGGGCGCCTGGACAACCTGGTCAGCGGAACCGGCACCCTGGTCAAGTTCGGCGGCGGCGAACTGACCCTCGGCAGCATCAACAGCTACAGCGGCGGCACGGTCATCGAGCAAGGCGTGCTGACCGGCGGGATGAACAGCTTCGGTAGCGGCGCCATCGTCAACAACGCCGAACTGATGTTCACCATCAGCGGCATCTCGATTTTTCTGCCCACGCTCCCGAATGCCATCTCGGGGAGCGGCCTCTTCCGCAAGCTTGGCCCGAGCGCCATGGCGCTCAGCGGGGACAACACCTACACGGGCGGCACGTTCGTCGATGAAGGAACGCTGGTGGGCAACTCCCGTTCCTTCGGCAGCGGCCCGATTGCGCTCCAGGGCAACCTCGTGCTGAACCAGGTGACCGACGGCGCGATGAACAACTCGATTTCCGGGGGGCCGCTGAACTTCATCCTCAAGCAAGGTGCCGGCGCTTTGACGCTCAACGGACCCAGCAGTTTCTCGATGCCGTTCTCCCTGAAGCAGGGCCGCGTCAATGTCGGCTCCAACACGGCTCTGGGCACGAGCGTGCTGAACATGGACGACGGCACGACGCTCGGCTTCGCCGCCGGAGGCCTGACGCTCGCGAACAACATCTTCTTCACCGGCACGAACGATCCGTTCATCGACAGCGGCCCCTTCACCTCCACCTTGACCGGCGTCATCTCCGGTGCCGCGGACATGAGCAAGATCGGCAGCGGCGTGCTGGTGCTGGCGGGCGCGAATACCTACACCGGCGCCACGACGGTGGCCGAAGGAACGCTGCGTGCGGGTGCTGCGGGAAGTCTCAGCACGGGTTCCGCCCACACGGTGGCGGCAGGTGCGACGCTGGACATCGCCGGGTTCGCGCAAAGCCTTCCGTCGTTGACGAATGCAGGCGTCGTTTCGTTACCCGGCACTGCGCCCGGCGCACGCCTGACCGTCACCGGGGCGTACGTCGGCAATAACGGCGTGCTGCGACTGGGCACGGCACTGGGCGACAGCAGTTCGGCCTCCGACCGTCTCGTGCTCGACGGCCCCGCCGCCAGCGCCAGCGGCACGACCTCGCTGCAGATCGTCAACCTCGGCGGACTCGGTGCCCTCACGACCGGCAACGGCATCGAGGTCATCAGCGCCTTGAACGGCGCCACCACCACGGCGCAGACCACCCGCAGCGCCTTCGGCCTGGCCGGAACGGTCGCAGCAGGGCCCTACGTCTACCGGCTCGCGGCCGCGGATGCGAGCGGTGCCGGCGAGAACTGGTACCTGCGCTCGACCGAGGGCGTGCCGGTGGTCGTCCCGGGCCCTCCGATCACCACGCCGCCCGGTGGTACGCCCGGGGCGGGTAACGGTGGAGCTGGTGGAGGGGACGGCGGAGGCGGCGCTGGCGGTGGCGGTGGCGGTGGCAACGGTGGCGGCCTCGACGGAGGCCTCGGTGGTGGCATCGGCGGTGGACTCGGAGGCGTCGGCGCCCGGATCGTCTTCGTCGAGCGACCCAGCTATCGCCCCGAGGCATCGCTCGCGGTCGCGCTTCCGTCGCAGCTGCGCCAAGCCAATCTCTCGATCCTCGCCAACCGCCAGCGCCTGGGCGACGACAGCACCGATGCAGGCTCGGCCACCCTTGCCGCCGCCAGCGCCGACACCATCGGCGCACGCAGGGCCTGGGGCCGCGTGCTCACCACCGACCCGACCATCCAGCAAGGCGGCACGCTGTCCACGCGCAGCAAGGGTCGGCTGAGCGGCTTCCAGGCCGGCACGGACGTCTGGGCAGCCGGCGCGTGGAAGGCCGGCGTCTACGTCGGCCAGCTCGATGGCGACCTGCAGGTCGACGGCTTCGTGCGCGGGCAGGAAGGCGCGCCTGCCGGCACCAACGACCTGCGCAACCGCTACGTCGGCGGGTACGTCGACTGGAGCGGACCCGAGGGCTGGTATGCCGAAGCCGTGCTGCAAGCCGGGCGTCATCGCTTCCGCCTGAAGCCGGTCGGTTCGGCATCGGTCGAGGGCAAGGGCAAGTCGCTGCTGGCTTCGCTCGAAGTCGGCAAGGCCTTCGAGGTGGCACCCGGCTGGAAGCTCGAGCCGCAGCTCCAGCTGATTCACCAACGTTCTCGCTTCGACGACTTCAACCTGACCGGCGCGCAGGTCGGCGTGGCGGGCGAGGGCGGCATCACCATCCGGGCGGGCCTTCGGATCAAGGGCGAGATCGCGACCGGCGCCGGCGTGCTGCAGCCGTACGCACGGCTCAACGTTTATCGCCAGCCCTCCGGCAAGGACAGCGCGCGCTTCTCGCCGCAAGCGGTCGGTGCGACCACGCTCGATGCGCCGGCGGGCGGCACCTCGACCGAAGTGGCGGGCGGCTTCACGCTGGCGCTCAGCCCGAGCACCAGCGTGTACGGCGAAGTCGGCAAGCTCGCTGCGTCCGGCGGCGATGCCAGGGTCAAGTCGTCGCTGCAAGGCAGTCTCGGCATCAAGGTTCGCTGGTAGCCCGAGCGGTTCGCCAAACCTTTGTTCGGCTCGACGAGCCCTAGCGCGATGGCCGGTGGCGGCGCATCGCCGACCGGCGAAATGCGCAAGTCTCTAGCGCCGAGGGTCTAGACCCGTGGCCGTGTTTTTGTCTCCGTTTCTCGCGGCCCCTGGTTGCTGCACGAGTGGCGATCGCATCCTGATGCGGTCTTCGTCATTCAGGCAGGAACCACACCATGAATCGGATCCATCGGGTCGTCTTCCATCGGGCCACCGGCGAGCGACGCGTCGCGCCCGAAACCGCGCGCGGCCATGCTTCATCGTCGTCCCTCGCATCGACGGTCGCTCGCGCGGTCGTGTGGTCGCTGGTATGGCTCGCGTCGATGCCGGCATGGGCCGATGGCGGTGCCGGCGGCGCGGCGGGCGGCAGCCTGGTCGGCCAACCCGGCGGCACCGACGACGCGCCGAACGGCCTCGCCGGCCTGCCGGGCAGCTCGTCCTTCGGCAGCGGCGACGGCGGCTCGGGCGCCGGCTTTTCGGCGATCGGCGGCGCCGGTGTCGGAGGTGCGGGCGGTGGTCCGGCCGGCGTCTCCGGCGGCGCCGGCGGCAACGGCGGAGCCACCAACGCAGCGCTCGGCGATGCGTCGTTCATTCCTGCGTTCAGCGGTCCGGGATTCGAGGGTGCGGCCGGCGCGAATGCTTCGGGCGCGAGCGGCGGCGGCGGTGGCGGCGGCCAGGGCGGCACGCCGCATCGCCTGTCGATCGGCGCGCCCTCGACCAGCCGATCGATCGTCAGCATCGGCGGCGGGGCGGGCGGGGC
>LR732705.1 GCA_902506565.1 Burkholderiales bacterium 8X
TTGCCTTGCTGACGGGGGCACCATGGAGTGCAGCAGCCCGCAGGTCGTCGACACCAAGTACGCGCTCTGCGACGAAGCGGGCGCCTTCGTCTGGCTCAGCAACTACCAGGCGCGCTGCAACTGGGCCAACATCCATAGCAACCAGGACATCCAGGACAGGGCCGCCTGCTACAGCGCCGCAGTCACCAACTGCCCAGCCGAGGCAGACCCGCCTATTTGGAGCAAGCCCGGCGAGAACTACAGCTCCTCGCTTTGCTGGAACATCGCGACCACCATCGAGCATGGCATCGAGAGCATCAACTTCGCGAAGGTGACCGGCAGGACCCGCTACTCCGAAGGTTCCGACCGATGCGTGCGGCCCGGCGGGCTTCCCTATCGTCTCGTTGCCATTCGGGAACGCATCCTCGGCTGCAACGAAGGCTGGAGCCGCCACGACCTGCCCGATGGTAGTTACCAGTGTCGACGACCCGCCCCGCCGCCGCTGCGCGCCGACCTTCACCCTCCATCCTGCCGGCAGCAAGACGGCCTCTTCGCAGGCCAGCCGATCCTTCCTGCCACCGGCGAGAAGCTGCGCCACGAAGTCGACCTCGCCGACACCGGAAGCCACCCCCTCGTCTTCGCGCGCACCTACCGCAGCAACAGCCTGGGCCTGGAGCAAAGTGCCCATCTCGGCAGCCTCTGGACTCACAACCATGCTGCCATCCTGCGCCATGTTCCCGGAACGCCCGGCACCGACGGCGCGCTCTTGAACGGAGAGGGCGACGCGCCCGCGTCGGTGCTTCCCGCGACCGTCACCCTCTTGCTGCCGGAACGCGTGCGCGTCTTTACCCAGCGTCCAGGCGAGGCGCGTTGGAACCCGGGACTGGGACGCGACGTCCTCGAAGGTGCGCCGGACGGGAGCTGGACCTACCGCAGCGTCGATGACGATAGCGTACGGCGCTTCGATCCCAATGGCCGTCTCGTCGCCCATACCCAGCGCAGCGGCTGGTCGACGACCTACTCCTACGATCCCGCCGGCCGGCTCGTGACCGTCACCAACGCGTTCGGCCAGTCCTTGCGGCTCGACTACGACGCACAGGACCGCCTTGCGAGCGTCAACGCCAGCGGTGGCCGCGCCGTTCGCTATGGCTACGACAGCAGCGGCAACCTCGGCACTGCAACCGCAGCCGACGGCCAGGCCCGCAGCTACCTCTACGAGA